>NZ_CP101139.1:4800000-7267506 GCF_059132455.1 Mycolicibacterium sp. SMGY-1XX | reverse complement strand
CGACAGATCCCCCCTGGCTCAAACTTCCCAACTTTCACGCGAAACTCACCTGGCCGACAAAACTGTCCACAAAGTTATCCACAGATGTGGACAGGACGGTTGTCCTCGCCTGGCAGTCTAGCGGCGACAGGACGCGGGTTCGATTCACAGACGGGCCCGGCTGTTGACCAGGGCGGAGACGTCCGCGAGGTAGACGACCCGGGATCCTCGCTTCGTTGTCTGGGGCCGTCCCGGTCGGAAACGGCATTGGCAGAAGCTAACAGTTTTATCTCAGGGTGCCAACCGTTCTACAACATTCCGTAAAGCTTCCGGCAGCGTGCCGGCGCGGGACCGGCGGGGACCGTTGTGAAGGTGGTGTTTTCGGTACTCAGCGGCTCCCTCAGGGCCGGCAGAGGTCCCTGTACGAGCAGGTTTGACCCAGCGCAAACACGTCAGTACCCTCGAACAGTCGCCCGAACGTCGGCGGCACGGCAGCGAACCCGGATTGGTTTGTCGATCCGTGTGAACCGCGCCGGTTACGAGCAAGACGCATGAGCTTACCAACGGCCATCGTGCTTGCCTGCAAACGCAGGTGGAGTGTCGGTGGCCAGACGCAACAAGGAGAGACAGCCGTGGCCAAGGGCAAGCGGACCTTCCAGCCGAACAACCGGCGCCGCGCACGGGTGCATGGATTCCGGCTTCGGATGCGCACGCGCGCCGGTCGCGCGATTGTCACCGGACGGCGCCGCAAGGGGCGTCGTTCGCTGACTGCCTGATCCGATACGGGCAGTCGGGACGTTGCTCCCCGCGCGGTATCGGATGACCCGGTCCACCGACTTCGGCACCACCGTCAAGCGGGGAGTCCGGGCAGTTCAGCCTGACATCGTCGTCCACGTCCGTCGGGACGAGGGCAGCGCCGACGGCCCCCGGGTCGGTCTCGTCGTCTCCAAATCGGTCGGTTCGGCGGTGACGCGACATCGCGTCTCACGGCGACTGCGTCACGTGGCCCGGCATGTCATCGACACCCTGGATCCCGGTGAACGGATCGTCATCCGCGCGTTGCCCAGTAGCGCGCATGCTCTTTCGGCTCAACTCGAGCAGCAACTCCGCAACGGCCTGGAGCGGTCCCACAAGGTGATGGGCGCCCGCCGGTGAGCACTCGCACACGACGCGCGACACAGCTCCCGCTCCGCTCGTTGATCTTCCTCATTCAGCTGTACCGGCACACGGTGTCCCCGCTGCGGTTACCGACGTGCCGGTTCACGCCCACCTGTAGCCAATACGCCGTCGACGCGTTGACCGAATTCGGTCTCGTCCGGGGGAGTTGGTTGAGCGCGGTCCGCCTCGCGAAATGCGGTCCGTGGCATCGGGGAGGATGGGACCCGATACCCGAACGCCATCACAGTGCTCCAGACCCAGATGCCGTGACCGGCGGCAGAAACGAGTCGTATGTTTAATTGGTTCAGCCTGGACATCATCTACTACCCGGTGTCCGGGATCATGTGGCTCTGGTACAAAGCGTTCGCGTTCCTGCTGGGGCCGTCCAACTTCTTCGCCTGGGCGCTGGCGGTGATGTTCCTGGTCTTCACCTTGCGTGCCATTCTCTACAAGCCGTTCGTCCGGCAGATCCGCACCACGCGGCAGATGCAGGAGTTGCAGCCACAGATCAAGGCGCTACAGAAGAAGTACGGCAAGGACCGTCAGCGCATGGCGCTGGAGATGCAGAAGCTGCAGCGCGAACACGGGTTCAACCCGATTCTCGGCTGCCTGCCGATGCTGGCGCAGATCCCGGTGTTCATCGGTCTGTTCCACGTGTTGCGCTCGTTCAACCGCACGCAGGGGGGTTTCGGGCAGCTGCAACTCTCCGTTGCCGAGAACGCCCAGACCGCGAACTACTTCTTCAGTGCGGCCGACGTCCGCAACTTCCTGGACGCCAACCTGTTCGGTGCGCCGCTGGGCGCCACCATGATCCAGACGACGGGTCTGGACGCGTTCACCGAGTTCAACCGGGTGGCCGTGATCCTGGTGGGTGTGCCGGTCATGATCGCCGCCGGTGTGGCCACCTACTTCAACAGCCGTGCCTCCATTGCGCGGCAGAGTCCGGAGGCTGCGGCCAACCCGCAGACCGCGATCATGAACAAGCTGGCGCTGTACGTGTTCCCGCTCGGCGTCACCGTCGGTGGTCCGTTCCTGCCCCTGGCCATCATCTTGTACTGGTTCGCCAACAACATCTGGACCTTCGGCCAGCAGCACATCGTCTTCGGCCGCATCGAGAAGGAAGAAGAGGCCAAGAAGCAGGAGGCGATCGAGCGTCGCGCGGCCAACGCCCCGGCACCGGGTGCGAAGCCGAAGAAGAAGTCGCCGGGCGCCGCTGGAGCGGCCACCGCTTCGGGTGAGGTATCCGACTCGACCACCGCCGAGGGCGCGGCAGAATCGTCGGACAAGCCGGTGAGCGACAACGGCAGCGCTCCCAAGACCAACACCGCTACGGGTAGTGGCGCGGGCCAGAACCGAACGCCGCGGCCGGGAGCCAAACCCAAGAAACGGAAACGTTGATCATCAGTTGCCGCTGAGGCCAGAGCACGGCCTCCCGGACAGCTTCAAAGACCGACACTGTGGTGCTGTGCAGGATCACCGGCATCGTGTGGAAGCCACAGTGTGACTGAGAGGGATGGAAGACACATGACTGAAGCCGACATCACCGAGCAGCCCACCGACACCGAGACGGATGCGGCGGTGGAAGCGACCGCTGACGGTGAGAGCAAACCGGGTGATCTCGAGGAGCGCCTTGTCGCCGAAGGCGAGATCGCGGGTGACTACCTCGAGGAGCTGCTGGACATCCTGGACTTCGATGGCGACATCGACCTGGATGTGGAAGGTAGCCGCGCTGTGGTGAGCATCGACGGCGGCGACGATCTCGTGAAGCTGGTGGGGCGCAAGGGCGAAGTGCTCGACGCGCTGCAGGAGTTGACCCGGCTCGCTGTGCATCAGAAGACGGGGGAGCGCAGTCGGCTCATGCTCGACATCGCCAGCTGGCGTCGCAAGCGTCGTGAGGAGCTTGCCGCGCTGGGCGACAAGGTGGCCCGCCGGGTACTGGAAAGCGGCGAACGCGAGCAGCTGGCTCCGATGACGCCGTTCGAACGCAAGATCGTGCACGACGCAGTGGCCGCCGTCTCGGGTGTGCACAGCGAGAGCGAGGGCGTGGAGCCGTCGCGTCGCGTGGTCATCCTCGTCGACTGACCGTAGTTACATCCATGTAGTTCTCAGATTCAAGCGCGTCGAACCGGGAGGATGTTTCACGTGAAACACGACGGTACGGCGACGGGGCCAGCGGTGGCCGCCGAGGTGTTCGGCGAACGGCTGCCGCTGGCCCAACGCTATGCGGAGATGCTCGCTACCGACGGAGTGGAACGCGGCCTCATCGGCCCCCGCGAGACCGATCGGCTGTGGGACCGTCACCTACTCAACTGCGCGGCGGTCGGCGAGCTGATCGCGCGGGATGCGCGAGGAGCTGATGTCGGCAGCGGTGCCGGGCTGCCCGGGATACCGTTGGCGATAGCGCGGCCCGATCTGGACCTGACGCTCATCGAACCGATGCTCCGGCGGACGGTGTTCCTGGAGGCCGTGATCGACGAGCTCGGGTTGACGACGGTCCAGGTGTCACGGCACCGGGCAGAGGAACCGGCGGTCCGCGCTGCAGCAGACTTCGACTTCGTCACCTCCCGGGCCGTGGCATCCCTGGACAAGCTGACCCGATGGACGGCGCCCTTGCTCAAGGCGGGCGGCATGATGCTCGCGCTGAAAGGGGATCGTGCGGAAGCCGAGATTTCCGAGCACGGTCAGATGATGGCTTCGTTGGGCATTGTCGATGCAGAGGTGATGAGATGTGGCGGGGAGTATCTAGATCCGCCGGCGACCGTGGTCGTCGCGCGGCGGGCAGCAGAGTCCAAGGACCGGCAGCGGAAGCCGTCGGGCAGGAGGGGTCGATGACAGTGTCACACTCGGGGAGCTCGTCCCACACTGATGTTTCACGTGAAACGTGGGGGACAAGTCCGGGCGACTCGGATACCCCTATCGGCGCTGCGGCCGAACGGGCGATGCATGTCCTGCACAAGCAGAAGCACCTACCGCGCCCCCTGCAGCGCCGGGTGTTCACCATCGCCAATCAGAAGGGCGGCGTCGGCAAGACCACGACGGCGGTCAACATGGCCGCCGCGCTGGCGGTGCAGGGACTGAAGGTTCTGGTGATCGACCTCGACCCGCAGGGCAATGCGAGCACCGCCTTGGGGATCGAACGTCGGCAGTCCGGCACACCCTCGTCGTACGAGGTATTGATCGGCGAGATTCCGTTACACGAGGCCCTGCAGCAGAGCCCGAACAATCACCGGCTCTACTGCGTACCGGCCACCATCGATCTTGCCGGCGCGGAGATCGAACTGGTGTCGATGGTGGCACGCGAGAACCGATTGCGGAACGCGCTCGCCGAGTTGGCAGAGTCGGACTTCGACTACGTGTTCATCGACTGCCCACCTTCTTTGGGACTGCTGACCCTCAACGCGTTGGTGGCCGCTCCCGAGGTGCTGATCCCCATCCAGTGCGAGTACTACGCGCTGGAGGGTGTCTCGCAGTTGATGAACAACATCGAGATGGTGAAGGCGCACCTGAACCCAAGCCTCAACGTCACCACCGTGCTGCTGACGATGTATGACGGGCGCACGAAGCTGGCCGATCAGGTGGCCGATGAGGTACGGCGGTACTTCGGCGACAAGGTGCTGCGCACCGTGATCCCACGCAGTGTGAAGGTGTCGGAAGCCCCCGGCTACAGCATGACGATCATCGATTACGACCCGGGTTCGCGCGGGGCAATGAGTTATCTGGACGCCAGCCGCGAGCTCGCTGAACGCGGCGCCGCCTCACCGAAGGGACAAGCATGAGCCAGCCGTCACGACGCAAGGGCGGTCTCGGCCGCGGCCTGGGTGCCCTCATCCCCACGGGCCCGGCCGACGGCGAGCGTGATGCACTGAGCCCGAAGCTGGGCAGCGCCGCGGCCGATGTGTTGATCGGGGGACCGCCGGCTCCCGCCAACGAAGCCGGCGCTGTGTACCGGGAGATCGATCCGGCGGCCATCGAGCCGAACCCTCGGCAGCCGCGTCAGGTCTTCGATGAAGAAGCGCTGTCCGAACTGGTGCACTCCATCAAAGAGTTCGGGCTGATGCAGCCCATCGTGGTGCGCGCCCTTCCTGTCGACGGTCCCGGTGCACCCGCGCGGTACCAGTTGGTGATGGGGGAGCGGCGTTGGCGAGCCGCACAGGAAGCGGGCCTGTCCACCATCCCGTCCATCGTGCGCGAGACCACCGACAACGACATGCTGCGCGACGCGCTGCTGGAGAACATCCACCGGGCGCAGTTGAACCCGTTGGAAGAAGCGGCGGCGTACCAGCAGCTGCTCGATGAGTTCGGGGTCACGCACGATGAACTGGCCTCGCGCATCGGACGATCGCGCCCCTTGATCACCAACATGATCAGGCTGCTCCGGTTGCCGATCGCCGTACAGCGTCGGGTGGCCGCGGGTGTCCTGTCCGCCGGCCACGCCCGCGCGCTGCTCGCTCTGGAAGCGGGTGCCGAGGCGCAGGAGGAGCTGGCCGCACGCATCGTCGCCGAGGGATTGTCGGTCCGGGCCACCGAAGAAGCCGTCACGTTGGCGAACCGGGGGGACGGACCGTCCCCGGCGGCTCCGCGCCGCAAGCCGATCCAGATGCCGGGGCTACAAGATGTCGCGGAACGGCTGTCCGGTACCTTCGACACTCGTGTGACCGTCAGCTTGGGGAAGCGCAAAGGCAAGATCGTGGTGGAGTTCGGATCCGTGGACGATCTGCAGCGGATCGTCGACTTGATGGGCCAAACGAAGTCGTGACAACGCCGAAAACCCGCGACCGGTCACCCCAGGTAGAAACGTCACTGTGACGACAGCTCTGCGCCGGGCCCGAGAGTTGGGCTGGTACAACGGAAAGCTGTTGCACTGCTTGCGGTTTGGCCAACATGTCCAGCAGAGTCGCGGGATCGGGTCGGCTCCTGGCCGAGGAGTGGTCTTCTCTCCTATCCTGGAAGGGCTCGGTACATGGTCCGACTCGTCGGCCGGCTCGCACGGCCCCACGCAAGGGGGCAGTGACGGCGGTCGCGATGCCGACGTCGTAGGGCGCATGTCCGCACCGCAGAAAGGCCGGGGAAACTAAGTGTCTGCTCGAATATCGCCGCTACGCCTGGAAGCGTTCGAGCAGCTGCCCAAGCACGCGCGGCGATGCGTGTTCTGGGAGGTGGCCCCGGAGACGGTCGGGGGAGAAGACCACCTGACCGATCCCGAATTCGAAAAAGAAGCGTGGCTGTCGATGGTCATGCTCGAGTGGGGCTCCTGCGGGCAGGTCGCCACCACCGTTCCGGCCGACGAGGACGCCGACAGCGAACTGCCATGTCTGGGATATGTGCTCTATGCCCCGCCGCATGCGGTGCCACGAGCACTGCGCTTTCCCACCGCACCGGTGAGCGCCGACGCGGTGCTACTGACATCGATGGCAGTTGAGCCGGGTTCGGCAAGCGACGGGTTGGCGCACAGTCTGGTGGCGCACGTGGTCACCGAGATGGTCCGCCGCGGCGTGCGGGCCCTCGAGGCGTTCGGCCGCACCGCGGACGCGGCCGAACTGCTGGATCCGGCGACCGCGGATCACACTCTGGACGCCGCCGTGCTCGCGCTGGGGGACTGCGCATTCGATCAGTGCATGATCGAGGCCGACTTCCTGCAGGAGGTCGGCTTTGTGGTGGTGTCCCACCACCGGTATTTTCCGCGCCTGCGTCTGGAACTCGACAAGGGGCTCGGTTGGAAGGCCGAAGTCGAAGCGGCGCTGGAGCGACTGCTCGAGAGCTCGCAGTTACAGGCCCCGGTGGGCGCCTCCGCCGGCGCCTGCGTCAGTCAGAAAACGGCGCAGATCACGAACCGCTGAAGCGCCCGGCCGCCTGACCCATCGCGGCTTCGTGTGCCAGCAGCTCGGCGAACGTGAAAGTTCCTGTGGGACGGTCGTTTTTGCCGAGCAGATACAGCCGCTTGACCGCCGCGAGAATACCTTCGGCGATGGCGTCACGGGTCTGGGGAGACACCAGCATCGCCCGGTCGCGGGGGTTGGTGATGTAGCCGATGTCCACCTGCACGGTGGGCATCCTGGTCAGCCGAAGCAGGTCCCAGGTGCGGCCATGCGTCCGGCAATCCCGTAACCCGGTGCGCGCCACCACTTCTCGTTCGATGAAGCTGGCCAGGTTGCGGCCGATGGTGGACACCGAACCGTGCGAGTTGCCGAAGTGGAAGGTGGCCACGCCATTGGCGGCGGGGCTGGCCTGGGTGGCGCAGCGCAGGCTGATCATCAGATCAGCGCCGACGGCGTTCGCGGTGGCCGCGCGTTCGGCATCCGAAGGGCTGTGGTTGGCCGGGCGGGACAGGAACGTCTCCATGCCGATGGCCGTCATCCGGCCTTCGAGCCGACTTGCCAAGTCCCACAGCACATCCGCTTCGCTGATCGGGCCGTCCGGGCCCTGGGTGATCAGCCCGTGATCGGCACCGCCTCGGCCCGGGTCGATGATGATGCGCTTGCCGGACAGCTTCGGGCCGGACCGGCGCACCAGCTCCTCTTCGCGGATGGCGTGCGGTGAGCCGCCGGTGACCCGGGAACCCAGAAAGTACAACGAGCGCAACGTTTCCGGGCCGCAGATACCGTCGGAGGCCAGGCCGTACTCGCGCTGGTAGGAACTGAGCGCATTGTGGGTCTGCAGGCCGAAGTGGCCATCGACCATGCCGGTGTAGAAACCGAGATCCTGCAGGCGGGCCTGGAGGGTGGCGACATCGTCGCCGTACATCGGTGCGCCGAACTGGTGGTGCAGAGTGCGCGCCCCCAACCGGTAGGACGCCTCCTTGAGCGCGCGGTAGGTGGCCTCGCCCACGATCCCGTCGACCAGGAGTCCACGGCGCTGTTGGAAGGCTCGCACGGCGTGGTCGAGATCGGCGTCGAAGACATCGGGGGCGACATGCCGGCCGGTGGTCAGGTCGTCGTCGGGATTCTCGACCAACCCGAGCGCGGAGAGCGCCGCCCGGATTTCGGCCACTGCGACACCACGATCGCCAAGACGCAGAGCGTCACCGGCTTCTGCGCGGCGCGGAGTCGACATGTGTGGGCCCTTCGGTCACGGTGGTTCGACCGCCGATGAGCAGCCGACCAGGCGAGGCAGACTAGCCAGTATTCTCTCAGACCCGCGCCCGATTCCGGAAAACGCCAGGCGGGCGCGCGTGCCGCCTACCTGGGGTCAGCGGGTGAGACCGAAGGCTGTCAGGACACCGCTTCGCCGAGCTCGCGCAGCAACGCGGCCTTGCCTTTGGCGCCGACGATGCGTTTCACGGCCTGGCCGTTCTGGAACAGGATCATGGTGGGAATGGACACCACCTGGAAGTCCCTCGCCGTCTCCGGATTGGCGTCGACGTCGAGCTTGGCGACAGTGAGCTGACCGGCCTTCTCACCGGCGATCTCCTCGAGCACCGGGGCCACCATCTTGCACGGGCCGCACCAGGTGGCCCAGAAGTCGACCAGCACGGGGGTGGTGCTGTTGAGGACATCTTCGGCGAACGAGTCGTCGGAGACGGTCAACGTCTTGCTGTCTGCTGCGCTCACTGGGGTGCTCCAATCATCTGGGTTTCGGGGGTCTCGGAGGGGGCGGGAGTGTCGGTGAGCCAGCGCTCGGCGTCGATGGCGGCCGAACAGCCCATGCCCGCCGCGGTGATGGCCTGTCGGTAGGTGTGGTCCACCAGGTCGCCGGCGGCGAACACGCCCTCCAGCGACGTGGCCGTGGTGCGGCCCTGGGTCAGCACGTATCCCTCGGGGTCCAGGTCGACGAGACCGCGGACCAGTTCCGAGCGGGGATCGTGGCCGATGGCGACGAACACGCCGGTCACGGCCAGGGTGGACTCCTCGCCCGTGATGGCGTCGCGGACGCGCAACCCGGTCACGGTGCCTTCGCCTTCGACCGCGACCACCTGGGTGTTGGTCAGGATCTTGATCTTCTCGTTGGCCTCGGCGCGGTCCAGCATGATCCGCGACGCGCGGAACTCGTCCCGTCGGTGCACGATCGTGACACTGCGGGCGAACTTCGTCAGGAAGGTCGCTTCTTCCATGGCGGAGTCGCCACCGCCGATCACGGCGATGTCCTGGTCCTTGAAGAAGAAGCCGTCGCAGGTGGCACAGGCGCTGACACCGCGCCCCAGCAACTCCTGCTCGCCTGGAACGCCCAGGTACCGCGCGGCGGCACCCATGGCGAGAATCACGGCACGCGCGCGGTACACCTCGCCGCCGCCTGTGGTGACGGTCTTGACGGGCCCGTCCAGGTCGACGGACTCGATGTCTTCCATCTGCAGGTCGGCGCCGAAGCGCAGCGCCTGCTCACGCATCTCGTCCATGAGTTCGGGACCCATGATGCCGTTGCGGAAGCCCGGGAAGTTCTCCACCTCGGTGGTGGTCATCAAGGCACCACCGAACGAGGTGCCTTCGAAGACCACCGGCGACAGGTTTGCCCGAGCCGCGTAGATAGCCGCGGTGTATCCGGCAGGACCGGAGCCGATGATGATGACGTCATGAATCGGCGCCTGGCCGTTCTTCGACGATGTGTCAGTCATGCGGGCCTTTCTCACAGTCGTTCGGCGATCAGATCGCCGCATCTCGTTAACAACAGCGTAGGCGGGGGTGTTCCCGCCTGTGTCACGGCCGGGTGACGGTTGTGTCGGCGAACAGCCCGGTGTGCGCCACGCTGCACTGTGGCGCCACGGCGAGAGCGTTCACCACACCCGGTTGCTCGGACTCCAACAGCAGCACGACGGCCGGGCGGCCGTTGATCTCGACGGGGCGGGCTCCCTGCACCGCTGTGGTGATGGGGTACCCCAAACCGCTCAGACATGACGCCAGCCGCGAGGGATCCCGCAGGGACCCCAGGTCAGGCGGCTGGTGCAGGAGTGCGCCGAGTTCGGCGCCCGACAGCGGAATCACCGGACGAGGAACACCGACCGTGAGCGAGCGTGCGGTGGTCAGGGTGCCGGCGGCCGGGGCCGCGTCGCTCAGCAAAGTGGGAACCGACACGCCGATGGCCACCGCGATCGCGGCGATCCCGATGACCACCCCAGCCGGGCGCACGCCACCGCGTGCCGGCCGGGCGGCGTGGGCGGGCTGATCCGCTGAGGTCCCCACCCGGGTAAGTGTCCAACATCACCAGCAGCGGTTCACGCGGCGTCTCGGTGAGCCGGGCGCAGCTCTGCCAACAGCACCGCCAGCCGGGCCCGTCCGCGCGAGCATCTGCTCTTGACGGTGCCCTCGGGCACGCCCAGCAGTCTGGCGGCGTCGCTGCAGGAATAGCCGTGCATGTCGACGGCCACCACGGCGGCGCGCTGCTCCGGCGGCAGCGTGGCCAGGGCCCGGTGCACCAAGACCGCGGTGACGACAGCGGCATCGACGTCCGAGGCGCTCACCCGGTCGGCATCGGTCAAGGCGGTGAGCACGTCCTCGCCGCGGCGGAGCTGATCGATGCACTTGTTCAGGACGATCCGGTGCAGCCAGGTGCTGACGGCGGCGTGTCGGCGGAACCGGGCGGCGCCGTTGTGCACGGCCAGCATCGCCTCCTGCACGGCGTCGGCGGCATCTTCGGGGCTGCGGGTGCGCCGCAGCGCCAGCCGGGCCAGCTGTCGCTGGTACCGGTGGAACAGTTCCTCGAAAGCACGGGGATCCCCGGCGGCGTGCGCGGCGATCAGCTCGACATCGGTGCGCTGAGTTTCTGGCGAGATCGGGGCCACGGACGGCACAGTATGGGCCGGCCCAGGGCACGGCACTTCACCGCGGCCACCGTCTGTGCACAGGTCAGGACGCCGCGCGCACCGTGATCTCGTTGATGTCGGTACGGCTCTGCCCGTCGGTGGTGCCCATCTTGGAGATCCACACCAGAAGATTCGAGGTGGGCTCGGCCGCGTTGACCTGGATGGTGTTGTCACCGGTCTGCAGTGTCTGCGGCTGGGTCAGGGCCGTGGTGGCATCGAGGCTCGACGGGTTCGCCGACGACGCCGAACGGATCTGGACCTGGGTGCCGGTGCTGGTGACCCCCAGCGAGACCGACGCCACCCGGGTGGCCGACGGCAGCTGCAACAGCAATCCCACGCCGTTCTTGAAGCCCGGGAAGGGATCGGCGTCGGAGTAGGTGTCGGTGGGCCACACGGTGGCGCGGTCACCGTCGATGGCCAGCTCCGCCAGGTCGGGATTGTCGGCGCCGCCCTCCGGTGAGAACACCGTGGCGCTGACCGGCTGCACCACGGTTCCCGGGGTCGTCGACGTCTGCTCGCTGGAGCTCTCCTCCGACGGGGGATTGAGGCCCAGTTGCTCGCCGATGCTGGTGCCTCCCACGTCACCGAAGATGCGGCTGAGCACGGTGGCCAGCAGCACCAGGGCGACGATGATCACGACGGCGCCGGCGGCCAGTCCGATCAGCACGCCGCGGCGTCGCCGATTCTGCGTGTCAGGGTCGTCGGAGGCGGTCAGGCGGGCCGCCAGGCCCCGCGCGGGGGGCACGGGTTGGACCGGTTCCAGCAGGTCGGTCCGATCGGCCTCTGCGGTGGCCTGCTGCAGCAGGTTCAAAAGTGTTGGTGCGGTGCGTATTCCACCACTCGGCTGTACCGAACGGGCCGCGGCGGCCGAGATCTGGAACGGGATGTCGTTGTCCACAGAGCGCGGTTCCACCGGATTCCCCGCTGGATCGAGGTCCGCTGGAGCCAACCCGCTGGGGGTGCCGCTCTCCGGCAGTGGCCAACGATTGACCAGCAGCGCATACAGCGCCGCCCCGATTCCGCGGATGTCGTCTTCGGGGCTCGCATCCTCCATGGTGGCCGGGAAAGCCAGGGCGACATCGCCTTCGATGCTCACCCGGACCCGGCTCGGGTGATCGATCGACAGCGCGACCCCGGCATGGTGTGCCGCTTCGGCAGCCGCGGCCAGCGATTGGATGGCGCGGGCTCCACCGATGGCCGACGGTGCGGTGTCGGCCACCTCCTGCAGGGACCCGCCGCGGATCCATTCCGACACCACCATGCCGCCGGCACCGGTTCGGGCGACGTCGAGAACCCTGGCGACGCCGGGCATTTCGATTCGGCTGAGTTTGAGGGTGCGGGTCAGGATGGCTTCGAGTTCTTCGTCGGGCAGCGTGCCTTCAGGGTCGACGAAGGTCAGCGCCACCTGCCGGTCCAGCGCGGTGTCGAGTGCCTGCCAGAACTGCAGATTGGGCGGGCCGCCGTGGAAGACGAGCAGCCGGTAGCGGCCACCGGCGATGCTCGCCCCGGGAATCAGCTGTACATCGTCATCGGGAGCGGCGTTGTCCAGCGCCGGCTCGCGCGGAGCGTCGAAGGCGATGGGTTCGCGTGTCGGGTCGCCGGCGAAGTCGGCGTTCGGACGTTTGGGCGGTACGGGAGGGGCGACGGTACCCACGGGCGGATCGCCCGCACCGGGATCGAGATCGGGGTCCAGCCCGGGGTGGAAGTCGGGCTGGAACTCGTCGGCTGACTGTCTGGGCAGCTTGGTCGTCGGGGCCCCGGCATCGGGGTTGCCCGAGGTCTCGTCGCTCACCGTCGGTCCTTTCCCCATCCCTGCGGCAGCCGCTGCCGAAGGCGTGTCCTCGCCGAACCGAGGCCCGGCCGGGGGACGGCCCGGCCGTCCTCCCGATCCGGGCGAAGTCCTGTGCTCAGGGTACGGGACCCGCGCAGTGGCCGATGACGAGTCAGGCAGCGCCGCCGCAGGTACCGGCGCCGCAGGAGCGCGGCCGAGCCGACGTTTGACCGCCGCGGCTGCGGCGACCGCGTCGGGCACCTTCGCCCACAGCAACACGGCCACCACGATCGCCAACATCAACACCGCGAGCACGAACAGCCGTAGCAGCGAACCGGCGCCACCGAAGTTGGTGGTGAGTGCTTCCAGGCCCAGCAACTGGTCGACCGCGTGGGCGAGCAGGCCGGACAGCAGCGAGGCCGCCGTCGTCACCAGGATCGTCCGCACCACCGGCAGTTCCAGCAATCTGCCACCACGTGGCCTCAGTGCACGGCGCAGCAGCACATGACCCATCACGGCCCCGGCCGTGAATCCCAGGCCGTTGGCCAGGCCGAGGTAACCGGCCACCATGTCCGGGTTGTCGGTCAGGTGCGGCGCGGCGAAGGAGGCCGCGACCTTGACCGTGGTGATCACGATGATGACGGCGATCGGTGTCCACGGTTGTTCCCGCGCGTAGAACACCCGCAGCTGCAGCAGCACCAAGGCATACGGGATCAGGGTGAATGCCGACAATGCGATCGCCAGGCCGAGGTAATTGGCGTCGACCGAACCGAAATTGCCGTAGGCGAACAGCGCGCTACCGATCGCGGTGCCGCCGACGGTCATCACGGCCACGATCGGGATGAGGGTGATCATCGTCAGCCGGGTGGCCAGCGACAGGTCGGCCAGTACCGCGGAGGTGTCTCCGGAGGCGGCGTTACGCGACAGCCGCGGCATCACCACCGTCAACACGGTGACGCCGATCATGCCGAACGGCAGCATCAGCACCAGCCAGGTGTAGTTGTAGATGGCCGGACCCGAAGCGGCTGCGGTACTGGCGATCTGGTTGCCGATCACCAGGCCGATCTGGCTGATCAGCACGTAGAGCACCATCGCCGAGGCCATGGTGCCGAACTTCTTGAGCCGGTCGTCGATGCCCCACAGCGGGCGAAGGCTGATCTTCTCCTTGCGGATCGCGACGAACAGCACCGCGGTCTGCGCGAAAACGCCCAGGGTGGTGCCGATCCCGAGGACCAGCAGTTTGGCGTTGCCCATCTCCACCGGGTCGATGGACAGCTCGCCCGGTACCAGCACATACAGCCCGAGTGTCGCGATGGCGACGATGTTGTTGACCACCGGCGCCCAGGCCGGCGCGCCGAAGACGTTGCGGGTGTTCAGGATTGCCATGAACACCGACGACAACCCGTAGAAGACCACCTGCGGGAGCAGCAGATAGGCGAACGCGGTGGTCAGCGGCTCGTTCACCTGCGGGTCGTCCCCGAGCATCAATCGGACCAGTTGGGGCGCACCGAGCACCGCCAACACGGTGGTGACCAGCAGCAAGGTGGTTGCCAGTGTCACCAGCCGACGGATGAAGCCGGTGCCGCCGTCGGGGTCATCGCGCTCGGCGCGGGTGAGCACCGGCACGAAGATCGCGGTGAACGTGGCCTCCAGCACCAGCGCCGCAATGAGATTCGGCAGCTGGTTGGCGACGGTGAACGTGCTCGACAACGCGGCACCGAGGATGGTGGCCAGCAGCACGATCCGGATGAAGCCGGTGAGCCGGCTGATCAACGTCGCGAACGCCATTCCCCAGGACCGCGACACCACCGCCGAATCGGACAGTTCGGCGCGCACCGCTTTGGTGCGCTGCCCGGGCTTCACCCACACCGATTGCTGCCGGGTGGTCCGGGGCGGGCGGGAATCGCGCGCAGAAGTGGGTTTGCGCGGGGGTGGGGGAGTGGGCCTGGGTGGACGCGCAGGGATGCGCCTGGGTGGCTGCCGGCCGGACGTGGCACTCATGGGCGACCCGGTTCTGGTCGATCGAGATCGGCACGGTCGGGCTGGCCGCGGAACCGGTGCCAGAGCCGGCGGCCGGTCAGCAACGCCAGCACCGCACCGGCGGACAGCGTGATGAAGAACAGCACCTTGCCGTAGGCGTTCGAGTTCACCGAAAGGCGCACGGGTTCGCCCAGCGGCAGTCCGTCCGGGGTGCGCAGTGAGGCGTCGACGGCCACCCGCTGGGTGAAGTGCACCTCGATGGGCACCCGCAGCGGCAGGAATCCCGGGGGCAGCTCCTGCTCGCCGATGTCCTCCACGGTCATACCCGGAGGCACGGCCAGGTCGAGCCGCACCCGGATCGGTACCGCCAGGTCATTGCGCAGGGCCAGCGGCAGGGGGCTGCGTTCGGTGGCCAGTGTGTAAGCACCGCCGGGGTTGACGATGGTGACCGCGCCGAAGAGATCCTCGATGGTGCCCCCCACCACGCCGAGGCGTTGGCGCGCCAGGTCGTTGCGGGACGGGGCGGGTTCGGACTGACTCAGGGCCCGCAGCATGTCCTCCCGCAGCGGGGCGGTGTAGGCCACGCCGGTGAGCCCGGTCTGCGGGTTGGTGGTCAGCGCGGCCGTGAGACCCCACAGCCGGCGCAGCTGGCCGGACAACTGGCCCACCACGCCGTCGTCGATGCGACCTTGGGCGTTGCCGTCCGCGGCCGCCGACACCGGCTGCAGCGGACCGTGCACCGCCGCGGCTTGGGCCACCACCGCGGGCAGCGGCTGGGGGACCGCCAGCCCGGACCGGATGCTGGTGGCCAGCGTGGTGAGAATCGCCTGCGCGTCATTGGCGCTGAGGTTCCAGGTCAGCGGCGGCATGAGGATCTGGGCGCGCGGCTCGGTCGCCGGATGCAGGCCCCGCCACAGCATCGCCGACAACGCGTCCTGGCGTCGGGACACGCTGTCCTGGTCCAGCGGCACCGACAGTGACGAGTCCAGGTACGACGGCGCCGCCGGCGACTCGCCCAGCCCGGCGAGCGCGGCGCCCACGGTCGGGTCGAACGGCATCGCGACCACCTGGCCGGACAGCCGCCGCGGCGCCAGGTCGGCGGTGGCCGCTTCGCCGGTGGTCTCGTCCTGGGCGAAGCCGTCGGCGGCGGCGATGGCCACGGTGGGGCCCTGTGCGGTGAGCAGCTGCACCGTGCGGCTGGTCAGTGGGCCGTCACCCACCAGGGTCACGCCGCGGGTGGAGGTGACACCCAGGATCTGGTCCACCAGATCGAAGACGGTGGTGGTGGCGAACATGCTCAGGTTGGGGTCGCCCACCCGGTCCACCGCGTCGAGATTGGCCTGTGCGTACGGGGTGGCGGTGACACACATCCGCTGGGCCAGCTCCCGTAGCCGGTCCAGCCACGCGGTGGCGGCGGCCTGACCGGCGCCGGGTTGACCCGGTGGCGCCAGCGGATCCGCGGAGTTGCCCACCACGTAGCCGCCCGTCATCGCATTGACGGTGACCAGCAGGTCGGGGTCGACGGCCAGGCACAGCGCCCGGGTGACCTCGCCGCCGGGATCGACGGTGGGCCCGGTGGCGAATTCCGCGGCGGCCAGCAGGGTGTCGAGGCGTCCGCCCGGGGCCAGCGACGTGGCCAGCGAGTCGTCGGTCAGCCGCACCGGTGTGGTGCCGCCGGGCACCCCGGGTGCCAGCTGAGGCCGGTCCGCGATCGGCCACAGCATCGTCACCGGTACGGGGCGGGAGGTGTCGGGGGCTACGACGTCGTCGACATCAGCGCCGACGCCCTCGGGACCGCTGTCGGGGTTGTCGGCCGCCCGCGGCACCCCGAGCACCGGCAGCAGGAACCGCGCGTCGTCCAGGCGGGCGGGCTCGCCGTAGTCGGGGGTGCCGTTGACATTGACCAGCAGCGGATACACGCCGGGGGTGTCGATGTTCAGCGCGGGTTCGGTGGCCGAGCGCAGGGGATAGGACAGTGTGAACGGAGCCCGCTGACCCTGCTGCAGTTCTTCGGAGACGTCGATGAACTCGGCGACCGCGCTGTACTGGTCGTTCTCCCCGCCGAGATCGGTGCGCAACTGGCTGGAGTCCTCCACCATCGGGGCCCGTTCCAGGCGCGCGACGATATCCCGGACCGGCCGGTCGCCGACGTTGTCCACGGTTCCCGACACCGTGACCACCGGCGCGCCGGTGGTGGTGACGGTCTCCGGGGTCACCCGGTCGACGTTGATCACCAGGAAGGGTGCCGAGCCCGGTTCCCCGGCAGCGGCCTGCGGCAGCGCCGCGGGCAGTGCGAGGAGGGCGAGCAGGATCGCGATGGTGACGAACCGGGGCGCCGTGAGAGAGAACTTCTCCAGCCATCGACGCCGGCGCGTCACGGGCTCGGCCCGCAACCGCCCGCCCGGCCGGGTGCGGATTCGTCGGGCCGGCGGCGGCGGGTACGCGAATGCGTCTGTGGCCGCCGGCGTGGAGTGCTGCGCGGCAGCGGCGGCAGCGCGTTGGGCCCGTCGGTCTGCAGCTTGTGGATGAGCTCGCCGGCGACCTCGGCCAGCTTGCGCTCGTCCGCGTAGGCCAGCCGGTTGGGCAGTTCATTGACCGGCACCCAGGCCACTTCGGTGACCTCGACGTCCTCGTCGGAGAGCTCACCGCCGGAGAACCGCATCAGATAGTGGTGCACGGTCTTGTGCACGCGCCGCCCCTCGGTGACGAACCAGTAGTCGATGCTCCCGAGCGCGGCCAGCACACTGCCCTGGATCCCGGTCTCCTCCGCGACCTCGCGGATCGCGGTCTGCTCCGCGGTCTCGCCCTGCTCGATGTGGCCCTTCGGCAGCGACCACAGCATGCGGCCGCGGCGGTCGATCCGGCCGATCAGTGCGGCCACCTGTTCTTCCAGGGGTCCGTCCAGGCCGTCGATCACCAGGCCGCCCGCCGACGTCTCGTGCACCGTGCGCAGGCGGGCCGCGTTCTTGTGGGCCTGCCGCGGCCGGCGCGGTTTGGCCGGTGCGGCCTCGGGCTCAGGAGATGGCGTCGCGGGAGGTGAGGGCGTGGGGGCCGCGCTGTTCTCGGCCGCGGCTTGGGGTGGACCGGCGGCACGACGACCCCGGCGGCGACCGCGGCGCCGTCGTGGTTTGGCCTGTTCGCCGTCCGACACCCAAGCGATAGTAGCTGGCGCCAGGTCAGCCTCTTGCCTCACTCGCCGGTCGGTGGCGGACGGACCGGCCGAGCCCTCTAGGCTCATTGAACGTGCCTGACGTCGCAACCGATGCCGAACTGCTGGCCCGTGCAGCGGTCACGCTGAACGGGCATGCCCAGGTGTTGGAGTCCCTCGGCGAGCTGTTCGACGGAGCCGGACGTCAACTCTTCCTGGTGGGTGGGCCGGTGCGGGACGCGCTGTTGGGGCGGCTCCCGCAGCCCGGGGACGGCGTCGCCTACGACCTCGACTTCACCACCGACGCCCGCCCCGATGAGATCCAGAAGATCCTGCGGCCGTGGGCCGGATCCGATCGGGCCATCTGGACCACCGGAATCGAGTTCGGCACCATCGGCGCGGCGCGCGCCGGCGTCCGCGTGGAGATCACCACGTTCCGGGCCGACAGTTATGACCAGGTGTCGCGCAACCCCGAGGTCCGGTTCGGGGACCGTCTCGAAGACGATCTGGTGCGCCGCGACTTCACCGTCAACGCGATGGCGGTCCGGATCACCGGTGCGGGCCCGGGGGAGTTCCTGGACCCGCTGGGTGGGCTGGACGCGCTGCGGGCCCGGACGCTGGACACCCCGTCGGCGCCGGAGACGTCGTTCGGGGACGATCCGCTGCGGATGCTGCGGGCCGCCCGGTTCGTCTCGCAGCTGCGGTTCGAGGTGGCGCCGCGGGTGCGCACCGCCATCGTGGAGATGGCCACGCAGATGGCCCGGATCACCCCGGAACGCATCGCCGCGGAACTCGACAAGCTGATGCTCGGCGCCGACCCGGTGGCGGGCATCGAGCTGTTGGTCGACACCGGTCTGGGGGAGCAGGTGCTGCCCGAGGTCGGCGCCATGCGGATGGCCATCGACGAGCACCACCAGCACAAGGACGTCTACCAGCACTCGCTCACCGTGTTGCGGCAGGCCATGGATCTGGAAGGGCCCGCCGGTTCTGACGGTGGCGGCCCGGACCTGGTGTTGCGATGGGCGGCCCTGCTGCATGACATCGGCAAACCCGCGACCCGCAGGCATGAGTCCGACGGCGGGGTGAGCTTCCACCATCACGAGGTGGTGGGCGCCAAGATGGCCCGCAAGCGCATGCGGGCGCTGAAGTACTCCAAGCAGATGGTCGACGACGTCTCCCAGCTGGTGTATCTGCATCTGCGGTTCCACGGCTACGCGGATTCCAAAGGGACGGGCAAGTGGACCGATGCGGCGGTGCGCCGGTATGTCACCGACGCCGGGCCGCTGCTGGGCCGCCTGCACAAGCTGGTGCGCGCCGACTGCACCACCCGCAACAAGCGCCGGGCGGCGCGGCTGCAGGCCAATTACGACGATCTCGAGCAGCGCATCGCCGAGTTGGCGGCCAAGGAAGACCTGGCCCGGGTGCGGCCGGACCTCGACGGTAACGCGATCATGGAGCTGCTCGGCATCCCGGCGGGTCCGCAGGTGGGGCAGGCCTGGCGGTATCTCAAGGAGCTGCGCATGGAACGCGGCCCGCTCGAACACGACGACGCCGTCGCCGAACTCCTGCGGTGGTGGGAGGCCGACGGGAACCCGCAGAGGTCGCAGCCCGACTAACGGGTATGGATTACTGCCTGGGTGCCGATGACGGCACCGCCACCATGTGGTCGGCCCTGCCGGACGTGGACACCGACGGCGACGGTGTGTTCGACGCGGTGGCGCTGGATTTCGACCGCGACGGCCTCGAAGACGACGCTCTTGCCGATCTCGACGGCGACGGGGTCGCCGATCACGCTGTGCTGGACCTCGACGGGCAGCCGTCGTGGTTCACCGACGACGGCACCGGAACCTGGGCGGTGCCCGCCGACCCGGCCGGCCGCAGCGGGCCGTTGCGCTGGCTGAGCCTCGACGGCCTGGAGAGCTCCGGAGGTCCAATGGTGGATTTCGACGGTGACGGGGCCGTCGATGATCTGCTGCTGGACAGCGACGGCGACGGCCTGGCCGACCGGGTGCTCGGCGACGACCACCGCACCGGCTATGTCGACCATGACGGCGACGGTCGCTGGGACGTCAAGCTCGTCGACGCCGACGGTGACGGCACCGCGGACGACGCCGCCCCCCTGTGACCTACGGCCGAGCGCGCGTGTCTGTACAGCGACGCGCCGCCTCAGGCGTACAAATGCGTGCGCTCATCGGCCCGGGCCGGGAGGCCCCGCGAAGGCCTGCGCAATCGTCAGCCAGGTCTGCGCATCCGCGCCCACGGCCGTCACATCCAAGGCCGCACGGGGCCGTCGCTGGGTCACCAGAAAACAGAAGTCCTCGGCCGTCCCGGTGACCCGCTGAGCCGCATCCTCGGGACCCCACACCCAGGTCTCACCGGCCGGCCCGCGAAGTTCCACGTGAAACGTTTCCGTCGGCGGAGTCAAGCCATGGACGGTAAAGGCGAAGTCACGAGTTCGTATACCGAGGTGGGCGATGGACCGCAGCCGCGCCGTCGGCGCCCGCACCACCCCCAGCGCGTCCGCCACATCCAGGCCATGCGCCCAGGTCTCCATCAACCGCGCGGTCGCCATCGACGCCGCACTCATCGGCGGCCCGAACCAGGGCAGCTTGCGTCCGGCGGGCACGGTACGCAACGACGCGTGCAGCGCTGCACGGGTGGACCGCCACGCGCTCACCAACTCCGCCGGAGCCGTCGCCGCCAGCTCCTCGGCCCCGGCATCGACGAAGCCCGCCGGATTGGTGGCAGCGGCTGCGAGCACGTCGGCGAACGCCGGCTCGTCGCTGACCGACAGCAGCGCCACCCGGTCGGTCCACAGCAGATGAGCGATCTGATGGGTGATGGTCCAGCCCGGCGCCGGGGTAGGGGTGTGCCAGCGCTCGTCGGGAAGGTCGGCCACCAGCGCGTCCAGCTCGTCGGATTCGGCTTCCAGCTCGGCGATCAGGGGACTCGCGTCGGCCATGCCGTCACCTTAACCGGCCGCGGATCGCCGGCCGATGATCATGTGGGCGGCCATGCCCAGCAGGTAGACCGCCGAGCCCGCCACCACCAGACCCGGGGAGTACCCGTCGGCCGGGATCACCGCGGCCGCCAGTGTGGTCGCCACGATGAACGACACCCAGAACAGTGAATCCTGGACCGCGAACACGTGACCGCGCAGGGCGTCGTCGACGTCGATCTGCATCGCGGAGTCAGCGCACAGTTTGACGATCTGGCCGGCCGCGCCGAGCAGGAAACCGCAGGCGAACATCATGGGCAGGTACAGCGCGATGCCGGCCAGCTGGATCACCGCCGCGCACAGCAGGGCGCCGTTGGTGGTCGTGAACCGTCCCCAGCGCTTCACCGCCATCGGGGTGATCAGGTTCGCCAGGAAAGAGCCGGACCCGGTGGCCGCCACGAAGGTGGCCGCACTGCCCAGCCCGGCCACCTCCACGCTGGGGATGTCGGTGTGACGCACGATGACGAGCACCAGCAGCGTGTTGATGCCGAAGACCATGCGGTGTGCGGCCAGCGCGGTCAGTGTGGCCGCCACCGACGGCACCCCCGCGACCGTGCGGAAACCGTGCAACCAGCCCGTCGACACCGCGTAGAGCACCGACCCGTGGATGGCGCGCAGGGTGTCGTCGGGCCCGAGGATGTACGGCGGGAACCGCAGGGCCAGCAGCAGCGCCAACCCCACCGGTAGGGCCACCAGGAACTGGATCACCGAGGCGCCGATGTCGTCGGCACCGATCAACCACCGGGGGACCAGCATGAAGATGGCGCCGAAGAAGGTCGCTGCGGCCCCCGCGGCGGTGGCCACGGAGTTCATCGTCACCACCTGGCCCCGGGGCACCACGTGCGGTAGGGCCGCCGACAGCCCGGACGCCACGAACCGGGTGAACCCGTTGACCAACAACGCGCCGCACAGGATGGGGATGTCACCGGCGCCGACGGCCAGCAGCACCCCGACCAACACGATGAGCAACAGCCGGCCCAGGTTGGCACCTACCAGCACCGAGCGCCGGTCCCAGCGGTCAAGCAGGGCACCGGCGAACGGTCCGAGCAGTGAGTACGGCAGGAACAACACCGCGAAGGCACCGGCCACCGCCCAGGGAGTGGCCGCCCGGTCGGGATTGAACAGCAGGGCGCCGGCCAGGCCCGCCTGGAACAGCCCGTCACCGAACTGGCTGGCCAGCCGCAACTCCAGCAGCCGCCAGAACTGCGGGAGGCCTCGCACCGAACGCCACACGGCCACGGCGGCACGCGCGTCAACCACTGAACCTTCTTCCCCTGCACGTTGCGGCGCACGGTTGCCTGATGGGACCAGCCTACAAATATGCGTCATGCCGACCTCGGTTCGCCACGACGGCGGCACGCTGGTGCCATGATGGACGGGTGGCCCAGTCGGAAGACCCCGAGGATTTTGTCGCACCCGCGGCTCACCGGGTGCGCGCCGGTACGTTGTTGCTGGCCAACACGGATCTGTTGGAGCCCACGTTCCGGCGCAGCGTCATCTACGTCGTCGAGCACAACGACGGCGGCACTCTGGGCGTGGTGCTGAACCGGCCAAGTGAGACCGCGGTCTACAACGTCTTGCCGCAGTGGGCGAAGCTGGCCGCCAAACCGAAGACCATGTTCATCGGCGGGCCGGTCAAGCGTGACGCCGCGCTGTGCCTGGGCACGTTGCGGGTCGGGATGGATCCCCAGGGTGTCCCGGGACTGCGCCATGTGGCGGGCCGGATGGTGATGGTGGACCTGGACGCCGAGCCCGAGACGGTGGCTCCGGTGGTCGAGGGTGTGCGGATCTTCGCCGGCTATTCGGGTTGGACCATCGGTCAGCTGGAAGGCGAGATCGATCGCAACGACTGGATCGTGTTGTCCGCGTTGCCTTCTGACGTTTTGGTGGAGCAGCGGGTGGATCTCTGGGCGCGGGTGCTGCGGCGCCAGCCGATGCCGATGTCACTGCTGGCCACGCACCCCATCGACGTCAGCCGCAACTAGCCCTTGTTGGCCAGCGGCGATCCGCTGGCGCACGACAGCGTGCAGGACGCGCAGCTGCTGCCGCAGTCGGCTTCGGGCTGCGGGCGGGTGGCGAACCGCGCGCCCTGCCACGAGCCGGCGATGACGGTGCCCAGCGCGCCGAGCACACACACGATCAGCACCACGAGCCCGGTCGACGCGGGCGCCAGGAGCGCCACCGCACCGCCGGCGGCGAGCATCACCCCGGCGGCCAGCTGGACCGGCGCCACGGTGCGTAGGACCTGCTGGGTGAAGTCGGCGGTCCGCGGTCGCGTCAACGTCCACACTCCCGAGCCTGCGGCAGCAATCGCGGCGCACAGGCACACCACACCGGCAATGAGCATGCGCTCACCTTACGAGGTGACGCCGCTGCCCGGAAAATTCAGGGCGCGGGCGCGGGTACCGGGGCCGGCGGTGCCGGCGGCGCTGCCGGCGCAGGACCGGTGATCCGGAATCCGTTGACGATCGCGTCGGTGGCGTCGGCGGCGGCCACCACCTGGCTGACGGCGGTGGTCACCGACAGGGTCACCAGGTACTTGTCCGCGCCGGAGCTGGCCAGCACATGACGGCGTGAGGTGTTGAGCGTCATGTCGTTCTGCCGGTAGGTGCCTTCGATCAGCGAGGACGGGAATCCGCCGAACGGCGCCAGCGACGCGTCGGTGGACTGCCAGTTCGGCAGTTGCTGGCTGTCGATGAAGCCGTGGGTGATCGCCTCGTTGCCGTCGAACGCACCGCCGGCCAGCCGGTAGATCACCACCTGCGCATTGGAGGTGTAGAGGCCGTCGCCGCCCACCCGGTCGGCGATCACCGCGAAGGCGTCGGGCACGTTCGGGTCCGGTACCTGCGACCACCCCGGCGGCATGGGCAAGGTGATGTGCAGCGCAGTGAAGGTTCGCGGGTTCTGCGGCTCCAGGACGACGCCTTTGCCGGCGAGGAACTCCTTGATGGTGCCGGAGGTGGCGGGCACCAGGGCCGGTGCCGACGGAACGTTACGCGGAGCACCGAGCGTGGGCTGGGCGACCTGCTGGATCTGCGGGGCGTACTGCGCCTGGGGGGCGACGTTGGCGGTGGCCGGCTGGGTGGGCACGCCGGCCGGGACGGGTGAGACGCCGGCTTGCTCGATCATCGTCGCCGGTGTCGGAAGCGGTGGCAGCGGCAGTGTCGGCTCGGCGGTTGCGGTGCCTCCGGCGAGGCTCACGGCGATACCTGCGGCGACACCCCCCGCGAGCACCCGCTTGCCGGCGGCGCGGGCGGTGACTCTGTCGAACATGGCCACTCGATCCTTTCGGGTCCGTCTGTGTGGGTATGGCCCCCGCCATCCCAGGTCAGGCGCCGACTGTATCCATCACCGTGACGGGTTTGCCAGAGCTGGAATCGAGCTGGAATCAAGCGCTGATGTGTCCGCAATGGAACCGATACGTTGCCGTGACCGGCGGCACCGGCCCGCCACGCGCTTTTGGCCCCCGGACTTGGCCTTATTACCCTGTCAGCGTGGCGCACCCCCCTGTTTCCGAGACCTCCGGTCCTACCGACGACACCCCTGCGTTCCGCTACTCGGCGGACCTCGCGGGCCGGATCGAGCAGAACTGGCAGGAGACCTGGGAGCGGGAAGGCACCTTCTACGTTCCCAACCCGGTGGGCTCCCTGGCGCCCGCGGACGGCAGTTCGGTGCCCGCGGACAAGATGTTCGTCCAGGACATGTTCCCGTACCCGTCCGGTGACGGCCTGCATGTCGGGCATCCGCTCGGCTACATCGCCACCGATGTGTACGCGCGGTACTACCGGATGCAGGGCCGCAACGTGCTGCACGCGCTCGGGTTCGACTCCTTCGGCCTGCCCGCCGAGCAGTACGCCGTGCAGACCGGTACCCATCCGCGCACCCGCACCGAAGCCAACATCGTCAACTTCAAGCGCCAGCTGGGCCGGTTGGGTCTGGGGCACGACGCCCGGCGCAGCTTCTCCACCACCGATGTCGACTTCTACAAGTGGACCCAGTGGATCTTCCTGCAGATCTACAACGCCTGGTTCGACACCGAGCTGGGCCGCGCCCGCCGCATCGACGAGCTGATTGCCGAATTCGACTCCGGCACAAGGACACTTGATGACGGAAGATCCTGGCAGGAGCTTTCGCGGGGCGAACGCGCCGACGTGATCGACGGTTACCGCTTGGTGTACCGGGCGGACTCGATGGTCAACTGGTGCCCCGGCCTGGGCACGGTGCTGGCCAACGAAGAGGTGACCTCCGACGGCCGCAGTGACCGTGGCAACTTCCCGGTGTTCCGGAAGCGGTTGCGGCAGTGGATGATGCGCATCACCGCCTACTCAGATCGGCTGCTCGACGACCTCGAGAACCTGGACTGGCCCGAGAAGGTCAAGACCATGCAACGCAATTGGATCGGCCGCTCCGTCGGTGCGTCGGTGCAGTTCGATTCACCCGCCGGGGACATCGGCGTGTTCACCACCCGCCCGGACACCTTGTTCGGCGCAACGTATCTGGTGCTGGCACCCGAACACGACCTGGTCGACACCCTGGTCTCCGAGACGTGGCCCGACGGGGTGGACCAGCGCTGGACCTACGGTGGCGCCACTCCCGCCGAGGCCGTGGCGGCCTACCGCGCCGCGATCGCCGCGAAGTCCGACCTGGAGCGCCAGGAGAACAAGACCAAGACCGGTGTGTTCCTGGGTGCGTACGCGGTCAATCCGGTCAATGGAGCGCAGGTTCCGATCTTCATCGCCGACTATGTGCTGGCCGGCTACGGCACGGGCGCCATCATGGCGGTGCCCGGCGGCGATCAGCGGGACTGGGACTTCGCCACCGAGTTCGGCCTGCCCATCGTGGAAGTGGTGTCCGGCGGGGACATCTCGCAGGCGGCCTACTCCGGTGACGGGACGCTGGTGAACTCCGGTTACCTCGACGGCCTGGACGTCGCCACCGCCAAGGCGAAGGTGACCGAGCACCTCGAGGCCGACGGGCGCGGTCAGGGCCGCGTCGAATTCAAGCTGCGCGACTGGCTTTTCGCCCGTCAGCGGTACTGGGGCGAACCGTTCCCCATCGTCTACGACGCCGACGGGCGCGCGCACGGGATCCCGGAGTCGTCACTGCCGGTGGAGCTTCCGGACGTGCCGGACTACTCGCCGGTGCTGTTCGACCCCGACGACGCCGACAGTGAGCCGTCCCCGCCGCTGGCCAAGGCCACCGACTGGGTGAACGTCGAACTCGATCTGGGTGACGGGCTGCAGCCCTACACCCGTGACACCAACGTCATGCCGCAGTGGGCGGGCAGCTCCTGGTACGAGCTGCGCTACACGGACCCGCAGAACCCGGATGAGTTGTGCGCCAAGGAGAATGAGGCGTACTGGATGGGCCCGCGGCCCGCCGAGCACGGACCGGGTGACCCGGGTGGTGTGGACCTCTACGTCGGCGGCGTCGAGCATGCCGTACTGCACCTGCTGTACTCGCGGTTCTGGCACAAGGTGCTCTTCGACCTGGGCCACGTGTCCTCCAGCGAGCCGTACCGCAGGCTGGTGAACCAGGGCTACATCCAGGCGTTCGCCTACACCGACTCGCGCGGCTCGTATGTGCCGGCGGCCGAGGTGATCGAGCGCGACGGCAAGTTCTTCTATCAGGATCAGCAGGTCAACCAGGAGTTCGGCAAGATCGGCAAGAGTCTGAAGAACTCGGTCTCGCCGGACGAGATCTGCGACAACTACGGCGCCGACACCCTGCGCGTCTACGAGATGTCCATGGGTCCGCTGGAAGCGTCGCGGCCCTGGGCCACCAAGGACGTGGTCGGCGCGCATCGCTTCCTGCAGCGGGTGTGGCGACTGGTGGTCGACGAGGCCACCGGCGAAATCCGGGTCAGCGATGCCGATCTCGACGATGCCACGCTGCGGATCCTGCACCGGACCATCGAAGGGGTGTCCGACGATTATGTGCACCTGCGCAACAACACCGCGGCCGCCAAGCTGATCGAGTACACCAACCACCTCACCAAGGAGGCGGTCACCGCGCGCGCGGCCTTGGAGCCGCTGGTGCTGATGGTGGCGCCGCTGGCACCACATCTGGCCGAGGAATTGTGGCGGCGGCTGGGCCACGACACGTCGCTGGCGCACGGTCCGTTCCCGGTGGCCGATCCCGCCTACCTCGTCGAGGACACCGTCGAGTACCCGGTCCAGGTCAACGGCAAGGTGCGGGGCCGGATCTCGGTGCCCGCCGACGCGGACAAGAACGCGGTGGAGGCGCTGGCGCGCGCCGACGAGAAGGTGCTGGCGTTCTTGGCGGGTGCGGAACCCAAGAAGGTGATCGTGGTTCCGGGCCGGATGGTGAACCTGGTGGTGTGATTCGGCTGGGTACCGCTTCCGACGACGGATCGAATAGAGTATCCAATGTCGAAAGGGGGGCCCATGTCACCGCGATCCTCCACCACCCCGCCGCGCGCCCACACCAGGTCGGAGCGCAACGCCGGGCCGCGGGCGGACTTCGTCCGGCCGAAGACGGCTCAGCAGGCGGTGGCCGAAGCGCTGCGACAGGACATCACCACCGGCAAATTGCCCCCGGGGAGCTGGATCGTCCAGGAGTCGGTGGCCGAGCAGTTCGGCGTCTCGCGTATCCCCATCCGGGAAGCGCTGAAGACACTCGAGGCCGAGGAGTACATCACCTATGTTCCGCACAGTGGGTACCGCGTCACCAAGCTGAGCCTCGCGGAGCTCACCGAGGTGTTCCGGTTGCGGGACATCCTGGAAGAAGAACTGATTCGTGATGCCATGCCGGCCATGACGGATGCCGTGATCGACGAGATGCGCAGCTGCATGGCCGCGATGGATCGGGCCGCCGAGAACGAGGACCTGGTGGCCGTCGGTATCGCGAACCGCCGATTCCACTACCTGACCTTCGAGACCAGCCAGATGGCGCGCACCAAGCGAATCGTCAATCAGCTGTGGAACACCGCGGACGCGTACCGGCCGCTGTATGCGCACCTGATGGATCTGAGCCGGGTGAACGTCGAGCACCACCTCATGGTGGACGCCCTGGACGCCCGCGATGTCGAGCGCGCGGTCGAGATCAACAACGCCCACCGCGCGCATTCCGTGCAGCACCTCACCGTGGCGTTGAGCCAGGATTCGGAGCAGGCTTCGTAGTGGCGCGCGATGCCGCAGTGGGCGCCCCGCACCACCGTCTGGCGCAACGGGGCCTCGAGCTGCCCCCGCCCGCGGCGCCCAAAGGTGCGTACTTTCCCAGCCGGCGCTGTGGTGACCAGCTCTGGGTGTCCGGCACCACGGGCCGGGTGGGGTCCACGCCCGCGCTGCGGGGTGTGGTCGGCGCCGACGTCACCCTCGAAGAGGCCCAGGACCAGGCGCGCACGGCCGCGCTGAACCTGTTGGCCGCGATCGACGCCGCGGTGGGACTCGACGCCGTAACCGCTCTGGTTCATCTACGTGGATATGTCCGGGCCACAACGGAATTCGACGCCCACCCCGCGGTGGTGGACGGGGCGTCGAAACTGCTTCTCGAGGTCTTCGGGGAGCAGGTCGGAGCACATGCGCGCACCGCCATCGGCGTGGCCTCGTTGCCCGGCGGAGCCTGTGTGGAGCTGGAACTCGTTGTGACGCTGAGCTAGCGGACGCGTTGGGCGAGCCGGCCGAAGGCCAACCCCAGTGCCACCCCGGCCACGAAGGTGGCCAGCAGCGGCTGCAGCGCCGGGGGCACGGTGTCGGCTCGGCGCGCGGCAGCGGCCGCCGGGGTCTGCGAATCCTGTTGCGGCGCAGCGATCATGGTGTTGAGGCGTTTGGCGAACTGGCCCAGGATGCGATTGCTGACCTGCGAGATGACGCCACTGCCGAACTGCGCGATGCGCCCGCCCAGCTCGAGGTCGGTGGACACGGTGACGTCGGAGGTGCTGCCGTTGCCCTCGGCCACCATCGTGACCGTGGCCTCGGCGGTGCCGTTGCCCTTGCGATCGCTGGCGCGGCCCCGCACCACCATCTGATGGCCGATGTCGTCGCGCTCCACCACGGTGGCGGTACCGGACAGGGTCAGGCCCACCGGGCCGACCTTGACCGCCACCTGGGCGCGGTACTCCTGGCCGTCCTGTCCTTCCAGGGTGGCTCCCGGAATGCAGCTGGCGACGCGGGGGATGTCGGTGAGGGTGTCCCAGGCGACGGACAGCGGAGCGTCGACTGTGAAGGTGTTGACCAATCGCACGAAATTCACCTTTTCTTCGCGTTCCGGTTGTGAGCCTGCCGACCCAACCTTACGATTGGATACACTATCCAACCAGGTGTGAGTCGAGGCCGCGAGGTACGAGCGGCCGAAGAGCTCACACCCGATTGATCAACAGAGTGCGAGTCGAGGCCGCGAGGTACGAGCGGCCGAAGAGCTCACACCCGATTGATCAAGAGAGGCACTGCCGATGTTGAGCAAGGGAGTCGGGCTCTTCCCGACGGAGCCCGCCGGCACAATGCGTGAATATGTCCAGCTCAGCGAGTCGCTGGGCTACGAACACGCGTGGTTCGGCGATTCGCAGAACATCTGGCGGGAGTCGTCGACCGTCATGGGTGCCGCCGCCGTGGGCACCGAGAAGATCATATTGGGCACCGGTGTCACCAACGCCGTGACGCGCCACCCGTCCCTGTTGGCCTCGACGTGGGCCACCTTGTCGGAGTTCACCGGCGGACGTGTCGCCCTGGGCATCGGCACGGGGGATTCGTCGCTGCGCACCATGGGCCTCAAACCGCTCAAGCTCGCCGAACTCGAGGAGTCCATCTCCCAGCTGCGCACGCTGTTCCGGGGTGAGAAGGTGCGCGAGGCCACCAGCGGCGCGGAGTACCACCTCAACTATCTGAGCGCGCCGTTGGACATCCCGATCTACATCGCGGCCTCCGCACCGAAGATTCTGAAGATGTCGGGCCGCATCGCCGACGGGGTGATCGTCCTGGTGGGTACCGCCCCCAACTTCATCGAGGGCGCGCTGCGCACCATCGAGGCGGGTGCCAAGGAGGCCGGCAAGACCCTCGACGACATCCACATCGTGTTGTGGACGCCCACTGCCATCGATGAAGACCGGACCAAGGCGCGAGACCTGGTGCGCGCGCACGTGTCCCGAGTGGTGATCCGGCCGCTGCCGGCCAAGGTGGAGCCGGCCCTGGAGCGCGCGATCGAGCGGATCCGGGAGCAGTACAACTACTACGAGCACATGAATCCCGAAGCGGCCCATGCCGATCTGGTGCCCGATGACCTGGTCGACCTGTTCGCGCTCGCAGGCACTCCGGACGAGTGCGCGCAACGGCTCAAGGAGATCGAGGCACTCGGTGTCGATCAGGTGTCCATCGTGCCGTTCGTGCGCCCGGGCGAGAGCCGGGCACCGACCATCCGGACCTTCGCCGAGATCGTCGACCGCGCATCGTGACCTCCTCGCCGGCGGGACCCAGTGCACGGAGTCATCCGGCGCCGGGCAGCGCGGTGCCCGGTGCACCGCCCCCACTGAAGCGGGCGCTGACGCCCGCCGACGGCGAACTGACCACCCCCGACAAGGCGCACCACGAACACCCGGTGTCGCCGGTCCCAATCCGAGAGCATCGCGGCAGCGGCGGATACACCGCAGCGGTGGCGATGTTGGGAATTGCTGTGGGGCTTGAACTCTCGAATGTGATGACAATGCGCCGACAAAGCGGTCGGCGCACGTGACCTACGCGCTACTGTCGCCTGACATTGACGCAGATCACACCCAACCGTATGTTGTATCCAATATTCAGTACCGATCCGGGAGGCCCCCGATGTCCTCGTTTCTGAAAATCCTCACCACCATGTTCGCGGTGATCGCGCTCTGTCTGGGCCTGTCCGCCTGTGCCGACGAGTCCCAGGCACCGCAGTCCGGCGGCGGCGAATCCGCCGAAGGTGGTTCTGCCACCAAAGAACTGAGCATCTCCGCCACCGGCGTCGACAGCCTGCCGTTCATGGCGATCCTGCAGGCCGGCATCAACAAGGGCTGGTTCGAGGAGGAAGGCCTCACGGTCGACCTCTACTCCGGCGGCGGCGGCGGCAACACCCTGCGCGTGGTCACCAGCGGCGACGCCGACATGGCGATCGCGGGTAACAGCTCGGTGCTTCTGGCGGCCCAGCAGCCGAACTCGAACCTCAAAGTGATCGCACCGTGGTTCCAGGTCAACGACTTCTCCTGGATCAGCCCTCCCGGCCGCAGCATCGAGGGTGCCACCCTGGGCTTCAGCTCCGCCGGTTCGTCCACCGAGCTGATCGTCAAGGGCCTCGAAGAGAAGCTGGGCGTCAAGGCCCAGGCCGTCGGCGGTATGGGCGACAACTGGACCGCCGCCAAGGCCGACCAGATCACCGCCGGCTGGGCGATGCAGCCGTTCATCGCCGACAAGGTGCAAAGTGAAGGCGCCCAGGTCCTGGTGAACTCCCGCGACGAGCTCGGTGACCTGCCCGCCGACCTGGTGGCCGTCAACGCCGAGTACGCCAACGCCAACCCCGACAACATCAAGGCGTTCTTCACGGTGGCGCAGCGGCTCAACGAATGGGTGATCAGCAACCCCGACGAGGCCGCTGCCGAGATCGGCCCGCTGGTGGGCGTCAGCCCCGAGGTCATGAAGGCCGCGTACGAGGCCACCCCGGACATGGAGAAGGCCTACTCGCTCAAGGTCGACGCCGACGGTCTGAACAACCTGTCCGATCTGATGGTCAAGGCCGGCCAGATCGAGCAGCCGGTCGACTGGTCCACCATGCTGGATCAGCAGTACCTGCCCGAAGACGCCCGCGCGACGTTCTGACGTCGCTGACCCGCCATCGAAGAGAGACTCACGACATGGAACCCCAAGGCATCGAACTGGACGACGTATCGGTCGTCTTCGACACCCCCGGTGGCAAGGTCACCGCGGTCGCCAGCGTGAATCAGCAAGTGCCGCATGCCAGTTTCGTGTCGATCGTGGGGCCGAGCGGCTGTGGGAAGTCGACGCTGCTGGCGGTCATCTCCGGGCTGCAGAAGGCCACCTCCGGAAAGGCCAGCGTGGCCGGGGTCCCGGTCACCGGCCCCGACCCGAAGATCGGCGTGGTCTTCCAGGAGGATTCGACCCTGCCGTGGCGCACGGTCGAAGAGAACGTCGGTTTCGCGATGGAGATGATCGGCGTCCCGAAGGCCCAGCGTCAGAAGCGCGTCAAGGACGCGGTGGAACTGGTGGGCCTCGGCGGGTTCGAGAAGGCCTACCCGTCGATGCTCTCCGGCGGTATGCGCCAGCGGGTGGCCCTGGCCCGCACGCTGGCGGTGCAGCCGGAGGTGGTGCTCATGGACGAGCCGTTCGCCGCGCTGGATCAGCAGACCCGGTTGTTCCTCGGCGCCGAGGTGCGTCAGATCTGGGCGCGCACCAAGCAGACCATCGTGTTCGTCACCCATGACATCTCCGAGGCGATCCTGCTGTCACAGCAGGTGTGGGTGATGTCCTACCGCCCCGGCACCATCATCGATGTGGTCGACATCGACCTGCCCGACAGCCGCGATGCCGGGGTGGTCTCGACGCCGAGGTTCAACGAACTGCACAACCGGATCTGGACCTCGTTGCAGGCGGAATCGATGCGCGGATTCAAGCAGCAGGAAAGCGTCACATCGTGACCACGTCCTTTGTGGCGCAGGATGACCTGCCCGCCGAAACCGCGCCCACGCCGACCGGTCCGCCGGAACCCGGCCGGCGTCCACGATGGCGCAGTCGCGGCCTGGTCAGCGCGTTCTCCACCATCGTGATCCTGGTGGTGTTCGTGGCCATCGCCGAACTCGGTGTCGCCACGGGCATGTGGAACGCCAGTGTGCTGCCGGCGCCGTCGACCATCTTCGCCGAGCTGGGACCGTTGCTCACCGAAGGTCAGTTCTGGACCGACGCGGGACGCACGGGCCTGGAGGTCGCGGTGTCCATCGTCGCCGGAAGCCTGTTGGGTTTCCTGGCCGGACTCCTGTTCTGGAAGCTGCCGACGGTGGGCCGGGTGTTCGAGCCGTACCTGGTGTCGTTCTACGCCGTACCGTTGGTGCTGTTCTACCCGGTGATGATCGTGCTGGTGGGTATCAACGCCACCTCGGTGATCATCCTGGCCTCCATCATGGCCGCCATCCCGATGGCACTGAACACCGCGGTGGGCCTGAAATCGATGCCGCCGGTGTACATGAAGCTGGCACGGTCGCTGAAAGCCTCGCCGCGCCAGACACTGTTCGCCATCGCCATTCCCGCCGCGGGACCGTTCATCGTCGCCGGGTTACGCCTGGCGGTGGTGTACGCCCTGATCGGCAGTATCGCCATGGAGTTCACCACGGCTCAGGCCGGTCTCGGCTACCGCATCCGCTATCTGTACGAGATCTTCGACAACGAGCTGATGTTCGCCTACATCGTTGTCGTGGTGGTGCTCTCGGGTCTGCTCACCGTCCTGCTGACGTTGATCGAACGAGTCCTACTCCGCGGGAGGAACCTGTGACCGCAACACTGCCGCGCGCAAGCGCCGGCGCGCCGGCCCGGCCGAAGCGGCTGCGCTCGATCCTGCAGAGCCAGTTCGTCGGCTCGGCACTGCTGGCACTGCTGGTGGTCCTCATCTGGGAGGTCGTCTCCGGGATGACGTTCGTCATCCCGTCCCCGGCCGCCACCGTCACCGTGCTGTTCGAGAACCTCTCGGATCCCAGCTATCTGTTCGACATGCGCGTCACCGCGCAGTCGGTGTTCCTGGCGTTTGTCATCGGCACCGCCATCGGCGGATCGCTGGGCCTGGCGCTGGGCCTGTTCAGTTGGTTGCGCACCGCGCTGGAGCCGCTGATCATCATCCTCAACGGCATCCCGAAGATCGTGCTCTACCCGGTGCTGCTGCCGATCTTCAGCCTGTCGGGCTCCAAGGTCGTCATGGGTGTGCTGTTCGCCTTGTTCCCGGTGTTGATCAACGTCTCCACCGGTGTGCAGGAGATTCCCCGGGTCTACTGGAAGCTCGCCCGGTCGGTCCGGGCCAACTCCTGGCAGACACTGGTGCACATCATTCTGCCCGCCATCAGGCGGCCGCTGCTGACCGGTATCCGACTGGCCGTCAGCCTGGCCGTGGTGGGTGTGGTGCTCTCGGAGTTCTTCGCCACCCGAAGGGGTTTGGGCCGCGTGGTGCTGCAGTCGTACAGCCACGGTGACTATCCGTCCATGGTGGCCACCATCATGCTGCTCATCACGGTGTCGTTCGCCATCTCGATCGCGCTCTGGCAGTGGGAGAAGCGGCTCCATTGAGTGCACAGCAGTCAGCCGGGAGTTATGTCGGCAACTCGGTTCCGCGCCGTGAGGACACCCGTCTGCTGCACGGCCAGGGCCGGTTCCTGGCCGACCACGCCGCCGGTGCCGCGCACGTCGCGTTCGTCCGCAGCACGCGGGCCCACGCGCGTATCACGGGCATCGAGCGCGCCGCGGCCGAGCAGATGCCGGGGGTGCTCGGCATCTACCTCGCCGGCGATCTGGATCTGGCCGGTGTGCCCATCCCGTCCCTGACCACACCGGATCCGGACTTCACCGCCGCCACGTCTTGCGTGCTGGCACCGCAGTGCCTTCCGATCCTGGCGCACGACCGGGTGCACTATGTCGGTCAGCCGCTGGCGGTGGTCATCGCCGACGACCGCTACCGCGCCGAGGACGCGGTGGAGAACGTTGTGGTCGGCTACGACGAACTGCCTGCGGTCACGGAGGCGACGGACGCGCTGGCGCCGGACGCACCGGTGCTGTTCGACCACCTGGACTCCAACGAAGTTGCCCGGCTGGAGTTCTCGTTCGGCGAAGCCGCCGCCGACGCCCACACCGTGGTCACCGGCACGTACCGGATGAACCGGCACGGGGCGGTACCGCTGGAGTGCCGCGGCGCGCGCGCCGAGTACGACCCCCGGCGCGGTCAGGTGGAGCTGATGACCTCCACGCAGGTGCCGCACATGGTGCGCAACGCCGTCTGCGGGGTCACCGGTTGGTCACGCCAGGAGATCAAGGTCGTGGTGCCCGATGTCGGTGGCGGTTTCGGCACCAAGGCCAACGTCTACGGCGAAGAGATCGTCGTGGCCATCCTCGCCCGCCGCACCGAAGGCCGGCTGATCTGGGTGGAGGACCGCCAGGAACATCTGGTGGCCAGCGCCCAGGCGCGCGATCAGCTGCACCACACCCGGCTCGCGGTGGACGCCGACGGCCGGATCCTGTGCTGGGAGGACGATTTTGTGGTCGACGTCGGCGCGGGCAGCCTGTGGGTGGCGGGTATCGTGGCGAACACGGCGATCCACCTGCTGGGCCCGTACCGGATCCCCGCCGCCCGGATCCGGGGCCGCGCCGCGGTGACCAACAAGACGCTGGTGGCGCAGTACCGCGGGGCCGGCCGGCCGGAGGCCACCTTCGCCCTGGAACGCGCACTGGATGCGGCTGCCGTGGCGCTGGGGCTGACCGGCGAACAGATTCGCCGCCGAAACCTGTTGACCGACAGCGACATGCCGTATCCGCGGCCCATCCCGTACCGGGACGGGGTGCCCATCGCCTACGACGGTGCCGACTACCGCGCCTGCCTGGACTCGGTGGTCGAGGCCTTGCCGCGCAGTGAGGTGCACGCCTGCGAGTCGCAGTATCCGGACCACCGCATCGGCTACGGCGTGGCCTCCTACCTGGAGGCGACCGGCCGCGGCCCCCACGAGACCGCGCGGATCCGCGTCCTGCCCGACGGTGGCTTCGAGGTCACCGCCGGTGCCGCGGCGGCGGGCCAGGGGCACGAGACGGTGTTCGCCCAGGTGGCCGCCGACGCGCTCGGTGTCCCGATGGACCGGGTGCTGTACCTGCCGTCGGACACCGAGCGCCTGCCCGACGGGATCGGCACGTTCGCCAGCCGGTCCGCGGTTCTTGCCGGTTCGGCAGTCCACCAGGCCGCCCAAGCGCTGACCGAGCTGGCCAGGGAGCGTGCCGCGACGCTGCTGGGCACGTCGTCGACCGAGTACCGGGACGGCGCGTTCCACGGTGGCGGCCGTGCACTGTCCTGGATGGAGCTGGCGGCTTCCGGCGCGGACGAGGGCAGCGGCGCGTTGGACGTCACCTCCGTCTACCGCACCAAGACCGTCACGTGGACCATGGGCGTGCACGCGGTGATCGTCGGCGTACACCGCCGCACCGGCATCGTGAAAGTGTTGCGCTACGCCGTCTCTCATGAGGGTGGCCGTGAGATCAACCCGAAGATCGTCGAGGGACAGGTCATCGGTGGGGTGGCCCAGGGCATCGGCGGCGCGCTCTTCGAGCACTGGGGCTACAGCGGCAAAGGAGAGCCGCTGTCGACGACGTTCGCCGCCTACCATCTGCCGCTGACCACTGACGTGCCGGCCGTGAGGGTCAACCACCTGCACGCCGACACCCCGGTCAACCCGATCGGGGTGCGCGGTGCCGGCGAGAGCGGCACCATCGCGGTGTACGCGGCGCTGGCGGGCGCGGTCGACGACGCGCTGGGCAACACGGTGCACACCGCCACCACACCCATCTCCACCGGTGACCTGTGCCGTGCGCTGGCGGGAGTGGCGTCGTGAAACCCGCCGAATTCGACTACATACGGCCGGCTTCCGTGTCCGAAACGCTCGAGCTGCTGCGGGATCACCCGGAGGCGAAACTGCTCGCCGGTGGCCAGTCGCTGCTGACCTTGATGAACCTGCGCCTGGCGCGGCCCACGCTGGTGATCGACATCGGCCGGTTGACCGAGCTGGACCGAGTCTTCGATGACGAGGACACGCTGGTGGTCGGCACGCTGGTGACTCACCGCACCGTCGAGACCGATCCGCTGATCGCCGCCCGGGCGCCGCTGCTGGCCGACGCCGCGGGATACATCGGCCACATCGGGATCCGCAACCGTGGCACCATCGGCGGTTCGATCGCCCATGCCGATCCCGCCGCCGAGATGCCCCTGGCCACACTGGTGCTGGATGCCACGTTCCACGTCGAGTCGGCGGTCACCGGCCGGCGGCAGGTGCCGGCCGAGGACATGTTCGTGTCGTTCTACGAGAACGCCCTCGAGCCGCACGAGATGCTGACCTGGATCTCCGTTCCTGCCATCCGGCCCGAGCAGGGCTGGGGATTTGTCGAATATGCCCATCAGCACGGTGATTACGGCCTCGCCGGTGCCGGCGTGGTGGTGACCTTGGACGCCGACGGCCGGGTGCAGCAGGTCCGTGCGGCCGTGCTGTCTGCCGCCGACCGGCCGTTGCTGTTCACCGAGACACCTGCCGCGCGTCCCAGTACCGCACTGTGGGAGGAGCTCGCGCACACCTGGGCGGCCCAGACCGACCCCGCCGCCGACGACCGCGACTACGCCCAGAGGTTGTGCGCCGCCGCCCTGGCGGAAGCGCTGACCGCTGCCGAGGGCCGGGCGCGACAGGAGGAGCTCACCGATGTCCGACACTGAGGGACCCACCATCTCGGTGACCGTCAACGGCCGTTTGTTCCGTCGCTCGGTACCGCCGCGGATGACGCTCGCCGATTTCCTGCGCGACGAGTTGGGTTTGACCGGAACACATCTGGGCTGTGAGCACGGGGTGTGCGGCGCTTGCTCGGTGTTCATCGAGGAGCGCAGCGCCCGCGCCTGTCTGACGCTGGCCGTACAGGTCGACGGGATGTCGGTGCGCACCGTGGAGGGGCTCGACCACTTCGAGGAGACACCGCGGCTGCGCGCGTGCATGCGCGACAACGGGGGCCTGCAGTGCGGGTTCTGCACGCCGGGGTTCCTGGTCACGTCGCTGGAACTACTGCGCGACACCGACGCCGAAAAGCCGCTCACCGAGGAATCGGTGCGAGAGGCGTTGTCCGGCAACATCTGCCGGTGCACCGGCTACCAGGGCATCGTAGCTGCGGTGTTGGACGCGGCGACACCACCGGACGAGTGAGCCGCTGGGCGCCCTACCGGCCCGCCGAGCTGTTGCGCCCGGTGGGCCGGAGCCGCTGGGGGATGGCCGCCGCCCTCGGGGCGGCGCTGGGGGCCGGGCTGGCGCTGCCCGCGTGGGCCGGACACGCTGAGTTCGGGTCGGCCATCGGACTGGGATTCGTGCTGACCGCGGTGCCCACACTGCCGGAGTCGTTGCGCGCCATGGCCGCGACGGTGTGTGCGCGGGCACTCTGTGTATCGGGCGGGGCCGTGGCGGTGGTACTCACGGGCGGCCACCAGACGGCGCTGGCCGTCGCCACGGTGGCCGCCGCGGTCATCGGGGCGTTCCTGCGGTTGGTCGGTCCCACCGCGGCGCTGGCCGTGGTGCTGATCGCCGTCGACACCGGGGGGTTCCACGGCGCGCCCGCCGGCTGGGCCGAGGTGCCGGCCTATCTGGTGGGCGCCGTCGCGGTGCCGCTGGCCTGGAGTGTGTGGGTGGTGTTGCGTCGCCGGCTGCCGGCCGGCATCGACAGTCCGGCCGCCGCCGATGGGCGGCGCCATGCGCACGCCGCGCGGGTCGGCGCCGCGGTGGCCGTCGCCATCACCGGCGCCTTCGCGCTGGCGGCCGTGCTGCCCACCGGGGCTGTCGGCGCGCACTGGTTGGTCACATGTGTCGTGCTCACCATTCAGCCGGGCGCGGAGCAGACGGGAGTTCGCCTGGCGCAGCGTCTTTCGGGTAACACCGTGGGTACTGTCATCGCCGCGGTGCTGTTGGGGACGCATCTGCCGGTGGCCGTGGTGCTGGCCGTCACGGTCGTGCTGTTCACCACGGCCATGGCGCTGCGGCCGGTCAACTACACCTGGTGGGCGGTCACCGGGCCCCCGGTGCTGTTGGTCATCAGCGAGTTCCCGCACGTGTTCCCGTGGTATGAGGGCGGGGTGCGGTTGGGGATGAATCTCCTGGGCGCCGCGGTGGTGGTGCTGGTGGTGTTCGCGGTCCCGGCGGTGTGGAACCGGGTTCACCCCACCGTCACCGGGTGAGTGCGTTACTGTATATCGGATCCAATTTTGGGAGGCCGGCTTGACGACTCTGCTGATCGAAGACATCGGACTGTTGGTGCACGGCGATGCCGCTGTGGCACCCGTCCGCGACACCACACTCGTGATCCAGGACGGGGTGATCGCCGGTATCGGCGCAGACCATCCGGCTCCGGACCAGGTGCTCTCCGCGGGCGGGCTGACGGTCATGCCCGGACTCGTCGACGGGCACGTCCATCCCACGTTCGGGGAGTGGACGCCGGCGCAGGACTCCATCGGCTGGATCGGCAACTATCTGCAGGGTGGCACCACCTCGATGGTGTCGGCGGGCGAATTGCACATCCCCGGACTGGCTTTCGACGAGCTGACCCCCGAGCTCGTGCTCAGCATCGCCATCACCTCCAAGCACACCACCGGGCGGATGCGTCCCTCCGGTGTCAAGGTCAACGCCGGCACCGTGCTGCTGGTGCCGGGCATGACCGAAGAGCATTTCGACCGGGCGGCACGTGAAGGCATCGACCAGCTGAAGTTCATCTTCTACAACTGGAACCTGTTGGGCGACGGCGAAGCTCAGCGCTACGTCAGCTGGGCCCACGAACGCGGGATGACGGTCAAGATGCACTCCGGCGGGGTGTCCCGCTCGGGCTCGAGCCGGCCCGCCGGCCGGGAGGTGGTGCTTGCCGTGCGTCCCGACATCGTGGGCCACATCTCCGGCGGCCCCATCCCCGCCCCGGACGACGACATCATCGCGATCATCGACGGACTGGACACCGCGCACTTCGAGATCTGCGCCTCGATGAACTACCGCGTGACGAAGCTGGTGGCCGAGGAACTGCAGCGACGCGGGCGCCTCGACCGGCTGACCCTGGGCACCGACACCCCCGGTGGCACCGGGGTGATCCCGCGCGGGATGCTGCGCACCATCTGCCTGTTGGCCTCGGTCTGCGGAGTGGACCCGGTGGCGGCCGTGGCCGCGGCCACCGGTCAGACCGCCGCCGCCCACGGACTGAACACCGGGCGCGTGGCCGTGGGCATGCCCGCCGATCTGCTTGTGCTGGGCCCGATCACGGGCTCCGGCGCCCGCGACGGGCTGGAGTGTTTTGCCACCGGTGACCTGCCGGGCATCGCCACCGTGCTGGTCGACGGCGAACCGCTGGTCAAGACCCGCAGCCAGCAGACCCCGCCACCCAGCCAGGGCGTCACCTGGCGCCACCTGCCCTCATCCGCCACCCAGCCGCAAGCACCGGCCACCGGCTGCTGCTGACACCTAGGAGATCCCGTTATGTCCCGCCTTCCCGAACCCGCCGCCCCCGACACCCTCTTCGGGATCGACGGCCTCCTCGACGAGGAGGAGCGTCAGATCCGCGAGGCGGTGCGCACCATGGTCAAACAGCGCATCGCCCCTGATATCGCCACCTGGTACGAAGACGGCGAACTGCCGGTGCGCGACCTCGCCGTCGAACTCGGCGAGCTGGGGCTGCTCGGCATGCACCTGCAGGGTTACGGCTGCGCCGGCACGTCGGCCACCGCGTACGGCCTGGCCTGCCTGGAACTGGAAGCCGGTGATTCCGGGCTGCGTTCACTGGTCAGTGTGCAGGGCTCGCTGGCCATGTTCGCCATCCACCGGTACGGCAGTGAGGAACAGAAGCAGCGCTGGCTGCCGGACATGGCCGCCGGGCGTGCGATCGGCTGTTTCGGGCTCACCGAACCCGACCACGGTTCCGACCCCGCCGGAATGCGCACCCGCGCAACACGGTCCGGCGACGACTGGATCCTCAGCGGCACCAAGATGTGGATCACCAACGGGTCGGTGGCCGACGTGGCCGTGGTGTGGGCCCGCACCGACGACGGGGTCCGCGGGTTCGCGGTACCCACCGACACCCCCGGTTTCAGCGCGCACACCATCAAGAAGAAGATGTCGTTGCGTGCCTCGGTCACCAGCGAACTGGTGCTCGACAACGTCCGTCTCCCGGAGTCCGCCCGCCTGCCCGGGGCCACCAGCCTCGGTGCCCCGCTGAGCTGCCTCAACGAGGCCCGCTTCGGCATCGTGTTCGGCGCACTCGGCGCCGCCAGGGACTGCCTGGAGACGGCACTGGACTACTCGCGCTCGCGCAAACAGTTCGGCAAGTCGATCGCCGAATTCCAGCTCACCCAGGCCAAACTCGCGAACATGACCCTGGAGTACGGCAAGGGCCTGTTGCTGGCCCTGCACCTGGGCCGGATGAAGGACGGCGGGGGGCTGGCCAGCCAGCAGGTCAGCCTCGGCAAGCTCAACAACGTCCGGGAGGCGCTGGCCATCGCGCGGGAGGCGCGCACCATCCTGGGTGCCAGCGGTATCACCTCGGAATATCCGGTGATGCGGCACGCCAACAACCTGGAATCGGTATTGACCTACGAAGGCACCTCCGAGATGCATACCTTGGTCATCGGGCAGGCGCTCACCGGCAGTCCCGCGTTCCGCTGAGCCCACGCCCGGACAGACAAGCCGAGGAGGACCGATGGCACTGCCCGTCGACGAGTACTTCACCACCACGGTCCCCGGGTGGCACAGAACCGCACCGCGGCCGGCCGGCTCGGATCCGGTCCGGCCCGGGTCGGCGCTCACGGTGCACCAGGCGACGGCGCTGTACGACGCCCAGCTGGCCAGCCGGCACCTCGACCTGGCGGCGCGCTGGTTACGTGGCCGGGACAGGGGCTTCTACACCATCGGGTCGTCGGGTCACGAGGGCAATGCCGCGGTGGCGGCGGCGCTGCGGCCCACGGATCCGGCTCTGCTGCACTACCGTTCGGGTGGTTTCTACGTGGCGCGCGCACAACAGGTCGACGGCAGCGACCCGGTCCGCGACGTGCTGCTCGGTCTGGTCGCGGCCACCGAGGAGCCGATCTCCGGTGGCCGTCACAAGGTCTTCGGCCGTCACGACCTGAACATCATCCCGCAGACCTCCACCATCAGCTCCCACCTGCCGCGGGCGGTGGGCGTGGCGTTCTCCATCGCCCGCGCCCGCAAGCTGGGCGTGGACAGCCCGTGGCCGGCCGATGCCGTGGCGGTGTGCAGCTTCGGTGATGCCTCGGCCAATCACTCAACGGCCGTGGGAGCCATCAACACCGCACTGCAGGCGGCCTATCAAGGTCTGCCGATGCCGTTGCTGTTCGTCTGCGAGGACAACGGGATCGGTATCAGCGTCAAGACACCGCGTGGCTGGATCGCCAACACCTACGCCCACCGCCCCGGGCTGCAGTACTTCCACGGTGACGGTTGTGATCTCCCGTCGGCGTTCGACGCGGCGACCCAGGCGGCGGCGTGGGTGCGGGCCAATCGCAAGCCCGCGTTCCTGCACCTGCGCACCGTCCGGTTGATGGGCCACGCCGGCACCGATTACGAACAGGCCTACCGCAGGCCCGAGGAGATCACCGCCGACTACGCCGCGGACCCGGTGCTGACCACCGCTCGACTGCTCGTGGATGCCGGTGTGTTCACCCCCGAGCAGGCACTGCAGCGGTACGAGGCCACGCGCACCGAGGTCATCGAGATCGCCACGCAGGTCAGCGAACTCGCCACCCTGGATTCGGCCAAGGCGGTGATGGAACCGCTGGAGGCCACCCTGGACGAGGCCGTTCGCGTCACCACCGCCGACCCGTCCACCACCGCGCACTCCGGTGCCGAGGACACGCCGCTGACCGTGGCCCTGGCCGTCAACCGTGCGCTGCAGGACGTGCTGGCCACCCATCCGGGCGCCCTGATCTTCGGCGAGGACGTCGCCCGCAAGGGCGGCGTGTACGGCGTCACCCGGGGCCTGCTGGGCAAGGCCGGCCCGGCCCGTGTCTTCGACACCGTGCTCGACGAGCAGGCCATCCTCGGACTGGCTCTCGGTGCGGGGGTCTCCGGGCTGCTGCCCATCCCGGAGATCCAGTACCTGGCCTACCTGCACAACGCGGCCGACCAGATCCGCGGGGAGGGCGCGACGCTGCAGTTCTTCTCCAACCGGCAGTACCGCAATCCGATGGTGGTCCGGGTGGCCGGCTACGCCTACCAGAAGGGTTTCGGCGGGCACTTCCACAACGACAATTCCATTGCGGCCATCCGTGACATCCCCGGCGTCATCATCGCCTCACCGGCGCGCCCCGACGACGCCGCGGCCATGATGCACGCGTGTGTCGCCGCTGCCGAACGGGCCGGTGCCGTCTGCGTGTACCTGGAGCCAATTGCGCTGTACCACACCAAGGATCTGTACGACGACGGTGACGGCGGCTGGCTGGCCACCTATCCCGGCGGTATCGGCGACGCCGGGGTGGGCCGGGCCCGCACCTATGGCGATGGCGCAGACCTGACCATCCTCACCTTCGGCAACGGGCTGCGGATGAGTCTGCGGGTGGCCCGCCGGCTCGAGGAGGCCGGTATCGCGCCCCGCGTCGTGGACCTGCGGTGGCTGGCACCCCTTCCGGTGTCGGACATGCTGCGCGAGGCGCGGGCCACCGGGCGGGTCCTGGTGGTCGACGAGACCCGTCACACCGGGGGCGTGGGGGAGGGCATCCTGTCCGCGCTCGTCGAGGGCGGTTTCACCGGGCGGATGTCCCGGGTGGCCGGCGCCGACAGCTTCATCCCGCTCGGCGACGCCGCGCTGACGATCCTGCTGTCGGAAAGCGAGATCGAGACCGCGGCCCACGCCCTGCTCCACTGACCCCCAGCGCGGCCACTCCCATCAAGGCCGAGCGCGCGTGTCTGTACGTCGACACGCCGTTCCAGGCGTACAAAGGTGAGCGCTCGCCGCGGTTCCTGAGCGCCCGCGTTGCGCCCAGGTTACAAATCAAACCAACTGTTGTTCTATTTCGGACGTCCGTCTAAAGTAACTTTCACGGTTGCGGCCCAGTTCATCGGGGTCGATCCGGCGGGTCCACGTCGTCAGCGTTGAGCGACCGGACCTGACGGGTGCGCGTGTCACCCGCCTTGTTCAGGCTGCCGCCACGATGGCGGTCGTTCGGTGATGAGATCGCATCCATTGCCGCCCCTGCCCATGTACCGTGAGTTCCACTGGGAGACAACATATGTCAAGATCCGCACCGGACGCTGCCGCTCAGGCCTCATCGACGGACCCGAACCCGGGGACGGCGCAGTTCAAGGCCAACATGGGGCCGATCAAGGTATCGCTTCTCGTGGTCGCCTGCGCCGCGCCGTTGGGATCGATGATCGGCAACACCCCGATCGGGTTCACGCTTGGAAATGGCGCCGGGCTGCCCATCATCTTCCTGGTGGCGGGCCTGGTGCTGGGCTGCTTCGCGGCCGGCTATGTGGCCATCAACCGGGCGGTGCCCGGTGGTGGCGGGTTCGCCCGCTACGTCCACGCCGGCTTCGGGCCGGGTGCCGGATTGGGTGCGGCCTATGCGACCACGCTGGCCTACGGCTCCGGCACCATCGCAATCACCGCCGCCGCAGGCTATTTCGTCGACGTCATCGCCCTGGACTACGGTGTGGACCTGCCGTGGTGGGTTTATTCGGTGGTCGCACTGCTCATAGTCGGGTTGCTGGGCCGGCATGCCGCTGATCTGAGCGCGAAAGTGCTGCTGATCCTGATTCTCGCCGAGTTCGCGATGCTGGTCATACTCGACATCTTGATCCTGGCGCACAGCGGGTTGTCCGCGCTGCCCACGGAGATCTTCGCGCCCGAGCAGGTGTTCTCGGGCAGCATCGGGCCGGCACTGATGATCGCGTTCACATCGTTCATCGGCATCGAGTCGGCGGTCATCTACGCCAACGAGGCCCGTAATCCGGGTAAGACGGTACCGCGTGCGATCTACCTGTGCGTCGGGGTTATCTCGGCGTTCTACTTCTTCACGGTGTGGCTCATCGTCGGCTCGGTGGGCGTCGGTCAGATCGTGCCCGTCACTGAAGAGGCGCAGGGAGATCTGCTGTTCGTGCTGTCGGGCGAGCAGGGCGGTGACTGGCTCACCGCCATGATGCAGATCTTCTTCTGCACCAGTCTGCTCGCGTCGCTGGTGGCGCTGCACAACGCGACCACCCGCTATCTGCAGACCATGGGAACCCAGGGAACGATGCCGAAAGTGTTGGGATCCCTGCACCCTCGCTATCAGGGCCCCGCGCGGGCCAGCGAGGCCATGTCGATCCTGACGGCCGTCCTGCTCGTCGTGTTCGTGGCCGTCGGCGCCGATCCCTACCTCGGGGTGTACACCAGCCTGGGTGGACTGTTCACCGTCGGCATCGTCGCCATGCAGGGCGTGGTTGCCGTGACCGTGGTGGTGTTCTTCCGTCGGCGCAAGGACGGCCATCTGTGGAAGACGTTGGTGGCCCCGGCAATCGGCGCGCTGGGACTGTTGACCGCCACCGGTTTGATCATTGCCAACTACTCGGTGCTCACGGGCACGGAGGACGTGATCCCGAACCTGCTTCCGTGGCTGATCCCCCTGGCCTTCCTGGCCGGTTTCCTTGTCTACCGCAAGCGGCGGGATGTGGTCGTGGACTTCGATCCCGTGCCGGCGCCACACAGTCAGCCGTAGCCGAATGGTCGACAACACCTCTCCCAGAAACACTTTGGGCAAGGTCGCCGTGCTGGGCCCGCACATCGTGGACATCCTCGGCCGGCCCGTGGCGAGCATCCCGGCCGGCCAGGGCAGCGTCGTCCTCGACGAGATCCGCGTGACAGTGGCCGGAACCGGCGGCGGCGCGGCCGTCGACCTGGCCAAGCTGGGGTGCTCGGTGTCCTCGCTCGGCGCCATCGGCGACGACCTCCTCGGCCGTCTGCTCGGCATGCAGCTGCAGGTCCACGGCGTCGACACCACCGGCCTGGTTGCACGCCCGGGTGCGGTCACCTCGTCGACCATCCTGCCGATCCGGCCCAACGGGGAGCGGCCGGCCCTGCACGTGCCGGGCGCCATGGCAACCCTGGGGGCCGCTGACCTCGACCGAGCCGCCCTGCTGGCCGCCGATGCCGTCCTGTTCGGCGGCCCGGAAACCACTCCGCTGCTTCTGGATTCCGAGGGGCTGACGCTTTTCGAAGCCATCCATGCGGCGGGCACACCCACCTACATGGACCTGCTGTATCCCGGTAAACCGGAGACGCTGAGTCTGCTGGCTCCGATGCTGCCGCTGGTCGACTGGTTCATGCCCAACGATCAGCAGCTGCGCGGACTGACCGGGATCGACGATCTCGTCGCCGCGGCGCAGAGCCTGCTCACGCTCGGGGTCGGCGCCGTCGCCGTCACGGTTGGTGCCCACGGTGCCGTCATCGTGCAACCCGACGTCGCGCCGGTGACGGTGCCCGCGTTGCCCACCACCGTCGTCGACACCACCGGATGCGGTGATTCTTTCAACGCAGGCATGATCGCCGGACTGCTGGTGGGGTGTGCACCCGCCGATGCCGCGCTGATCGGTTGTGCCTGCGGAGCTTTGGTGGCGACCGGCCTGGGTTCCGACGCCGGCATCGAGGACCTCGACGGCGTGCTGCGGGTCATCGCCGATGCCGAGCCCACTGCCGCAAGTCGCATCCGCGAGCACGTGGACCAGCACGTCGCGACCCGCACCGGCGTCGTGCTCGACGCTTGAGCCAAGTTTTTCATTCGAGAAGGAGAACACTGTGACCACCGATCTCGGCCTGACCACTGACCTGCGACACCGCAGCGTCGACAGCGAGTTGCGCCGCCGTGCGGGCGTCGTGGTGCCGAACGGGATGTACGGGCACCTCGACATGCGTGCCTTTCCGGCGATTCCGCAGTACATCGCCCGTTCGCGTGGCGCGCGCCTATGGGATGTCGACGGCAACGAGTACGTCGATCTGATGTGCAGCTGGGGACCGGTGGTGCTCGGTCACCAGGATCCGGCGGTGGAGGACGCTGCCGAACAGCAACGGCGACAGGGGGATTGCGTCAACGGCGCTGCGCCGGTCATGGTCGAACTGGCCGAGACCATGGTGCGGACCGTCGCTCACGCGGACTGGGTGATGTTCGCCAAGAACGGTACCGATGCCACCACCATGTGCTGCACCATCGCCCGCGCCCACACCAACCGCAAGATCATTCTCGTGGCCACGGGCGCGTATCACGGTGCCGCACCGTGGTGCACGCCTTTTCCGTCCGGCGTCACCGCGGAGGACCGCGCCAATCTGCTGGAGTACGACTACAACGACATCGCATCGATCCGCGCGGCGGTCGGGGAGAAAGCCGATGACATCGCCGCGATCATCGTCAGCCCGTTCCGCCACGATGCCGGCTTCGACCAGGAACTGGTCGACCCGTCGTTCGCACGCGAGGTCAGGGCCTACTGCGACGCCATCGGAGCGGCGCTGATCCTCGACGACGTGCGTGCCGGTTTCCGGATGCACCACGGCGGAAGCTGGGAGCCGCTCGGCGTGCAACCGGATCTGACCCCGTGGAGCAAGGCGATCGCGAACGGATACCCGCTGGCGGCGGTCACCGGAACCGATCGCTACCGGGACGCGGCAGGCAGCATTTTTGTGACCGGCTCCTTCTGGATGGGGGCGGTGGCCATGGCCGCGGGCCTGGCGACCATCACCGAGCTGGGCAGCCGCAACGCGGTGGCCCGTATGCGCGCACTCGGGCTGCAGCTGAGTACGGGTATCGCCGACAGTGCGACGAGGTGGGGGTTCGAAATCCACTACACCGGACCCGCGCAGATGCCGAATCTGTTGTTCGCCAACGATACCGACTACGAGCTGGCCACCGCGTTCAGCGCCGAGGCTCAGGCTCGCGGCGTCTACGTGCATCCGAAACACAACTGGTTCGTCTCCGCGGCGATGACCGACGACGACCTCGACATGGCGCTCACCGGTCTCGACGGCGCATTCGGCGCGCTGCGCGAGCGTCACCCGCACCGTTAGCGAGCACCCATGGAATCGTCCACCGACCTCCAGGCGTTGCGCAGCGACGTTGCCGCGCACTGCCGCGAACTGGCCGGCCACGGCGTGGCGCTCGCCGGGGCCGGTAACGTCAGCATCCGCACCGACGAACACGTGCTGATCACCCGGTCCGGATTGCGGCTCGAAAGCGCTCAAGCCGAGGACATCGCGGTGCTCTCGCTCCACGGCCGCGTACTCGAGGGCGCCCGGCCCTCGTCGGAGACGGGCCTGCATCTGGGGATCTACGCGCGCAACGCAGCGCGCGCTGTGGTGCACACCCACGGTCGCAGTTCGGTGGCGGTCGGTCTGGTCCGTGACCAGATGCCGTTGGTGCACTACAACCTTCGCCGGCTCGGTGGCCGGGTGCCGACGGTGCCCTACCTGCTGTTCGGCTCCGATGAACTCGCCGAGGCGGTCGGCAGTGCCATCGCCGGCGGATTCAGCACGGTGCTCATGCGCAACCACGGCGCGGTCAGCAGCGCCCCTTCCCTCGGGGAGGCCGTTGAACACGCCTGCCTGCTCGAGTGGCTGTGCGACGTCTATCTGGCCGCCCACAGCCTGGGCGCGCCTGCGCTACTGACCGACAACGACCTCGAAGCCGTAGGTGCACAGGCCGCGCGCCTTGCCTACGGGCAGTGAAAGGTACTGAGCCACAACGGGTTGCACTACCCTGGGTGACAGTCGGGCGCGCCGGTGACGGTGCGCTGTGATCACCCGATCTCGACAACCCCTAAACTCGGCATAGCCGATCAGCAAGGGGACGTGATGCCGAAGATCGTCGACCACGACGAACGCCGGGAAGAAATCCTGCGTGCCGCGATCCGCGTGATCGACAGCGTCGGCCTCGACAACACCACCACCCGCGCGATAGCGCACGAATCCGGCTACTCCAACGGCGTCCTGAGCCACTACTTCCAGGACAAGGACGACATCCTGCGGTCGATCCTCGTCAGGACCCACCGCGAATTCCGCGACCGGGTGGAGAACAGCATGCGCGGCAAGGACGAGTTCGGCCGGCTCTGGGCGATGCTGATGCAGAACCTCCCCCTGGATGCCGACCGGCGCGTCGAGACCACGATGGAGATCACCTTCTGGCCCCGGGCGCTTTCCAACCCCGCGCTGCGCGAGTTCCAACGCGAGGCCGCCGAGGAGCTGCTCGCCGACCTCCGCGTCCTGGTGGCCGGGGTGCGCAGCGTCGGGCAGCTGAACAGTGACCTCCCCGATGCCGACATCGCCGAGTTGCTCATCGCGGCGATCGATGGATTGTCGGTGCACGCTCAGCTGTTCCCGAAGCGGCTGCCCGCCTCTTACCAGGAGAAGCTGATGCGCGCCCAGCTGAGGGCGATCGGCTTCGCGCTCACCGAGGCCTGAGCACCACCTCGTGCATGTGCCCGTCGGGCGGGGTGGCCACCACCTGCGCCACCACCTGCGCCACGGTCTCCGGTCGCAGGAATCTCGAAGGGTCGTACTCGCCGCCCTGGTAGCCGACCAGGTCGCGCTGCATGTCGGTGTCCACCCGGCCGGGGTGGATCGAGGTCACCCGCAGTCCGGGTTCGTCGGCACGCAACGAATCGGCGAACGCCCGCAACGCGAACTTGCTCGCCGAGTAGGACGCCATACCCGCAGAGACATTGCGCCCGGATCCGGAGTTGATGAAGATCACCTGGCCGCCGGCGGCCCGCAACGCGGGTAGCAGCGCCAGCGTCAGGCCAACGGCGCCAACCACATTCACCTCGAAGGTGGCCCGCCACTCGTCGACGCTGGTTTCGCCGACCCGCCCCGGGTACATCACGCCCGCGTTGTGCACCAGCACGTCCAGCTCGGCCAACACCTCACTGCTGGCTTCGAGGGACTCCTCGTCGGTGAGGTCCAGCGGCCAGGTGGTGGCGCCGTGCCGGGCGGCCACGGCGTCCAGCTCGGCGGAGGGGCGCCCGGCCAGCAGCAGGGTGTGCGTGGGCGCGAGGGCGTCGGCGATCGCGGCGCCCAGGCCGCGGGAGGCGCCGGTGATGAGCGCAGAAGGCATGAGGCCCACCTTAACGAGCGCCCTCGGCGCGGGGGTCGCAGAATGGACCCGTGGCACCCGACCCCAGCTTCGCGCCGACGCAGCTCGCGGCCCGCGCCGCCTATCTGCTGCGCGGCAATGACCTCGGGGTGATGACGACGGCGGCCCCTCTGCTGTATCCGCACATGTGGAGCTGGGACGCGGCGTTCGTCGCCGTCGGTCTGGCGCCGTTGTCGGTGGAGCGGGCGGTGGTGGAACTGGACACACTGCTGTCGGCGCAGTGGACCAACGGCATGATCCCGCACATCGTCTTCGCCAATGGGGTCGACGGATACTTTCCCGGCCCGGCCCGGTGGGCGTGCTCGGCGTTGGCCACCACCGCCCCACGCAGCCGGCACACCTCCGGGATCACCCAGCCACCCGTGCACGCGATCGCGGTGCAACGCATCCTCGATCACGCCAGGACCCGCGGCCGCTCGACCCGCGCGGTGGCCGAGGCATTCCTGGACCGCCGGTGGTCGGACCTGGTGCGCTGGCACCGGTGGCTGGCCGAGGCACGCGATCAGGACGAGCACGGCCGCATCACCCTGTACCACGGTTGGGAATCGGGGATGGACAACTCGCCGCGGTGGGATGCAGCCTACGCCAACGTGATTCCCGGCGCGGTGCCGGAGTACCAACGTGAAGACAACAAGATCAACACCGACGCCACCCAGCGGCCGTCCGACACCGAGTACGACCGCTATCTGTGGCTGCTCGAGGAGATGAAGGCCGCGCGCTACGACGACGCGCTGTTACCGAAGGTGATGAGCTTCGCCGTGGAGGACGTGTTCGTCTCCGCCATCTTCTCGGTCGCGTGCACCGTGCTCGCCGAGATCGGCGAGGACTACAAACGTCCCCACGCCGACGTCCGTGATCTGTACGCGTGGGCCGAGCGGTTCCGCGCCGGCGTCATCGAGACGGCAGACCAGAGAACCGGTGCGGCAAGGGATTACGATGTGCGCGCGCAGCGGTGGATCGCCACCGAGACCGCGGCGCAGTTCGCGCCGTTGCTGTGCGGCGGGCTGCCGCACGACAAGGAGCGGTCGCTGTTGCGGTTGCTCGAGGGTCCCCGGTTCCGGGGCCATCCGGACCTGAAGTACGCCCTCATCCCGTCGACGTCACCGGTGTCGCGCGACTTCCGGCCCAGGGAGTACTGGCGGGGCCCGGTGTGGCCGGTGCTGACGTGGTTGTTCGCGTGGTGCTTCGCCAGGAGGGGTTGGGCTGAACGCTCGAACAGCTTGCGCCGCGAGGGTTTACGTCAAGCCAGCGACGGCACGTTCGCCGAGTACTACGAACCGTTCACCGGCGAACCGCTGGGCAGTATGCAGCAGTCGTGGACGGCGGCCGCGGTGCTGGACTGGCTCGGTTAGCGAAGCCGGTTGGTCTCGGTGACGGTCTTGTTGGTGGCCAGCTTCTCCAGCGGTTCCAGAGCCCGGTGCAGCACGCCCAGTTCGTCGGGGCTGAGGCCCCGCAGCATCGCGGCCAGTGCGGCATACCGATTGGTGAGCGCCTCGCGGTGTTCGGCGTGACCCTTCGGGGTGATCTCCACCAGCACCGCGCGCAGATCCGAGGGGTCGCGGGTGCGTTTCACCAGCCCCAATTTCTCCAGGCGACGGATGGCCACGGTGGTGGTGGGGGTGCGGACCTTCTCGTGAGCGGCGAGTTCGGTCATGCGCATCGGCCCCTGGTCCAGGAGCGTCACGAGAATCGACAGTTGGGCCAGAGTCAGGTCGTCGGCCGGGGTGGCCGCGGTCTTGTCGCCGCGCCGGAGCACGGTGAACAGCTTGGACAACGCGCGGTGCAGACCCTCGGCAAGGTCGGCCACCTCAGCGACGCTGACTTCGCTCTCTGTCATAGTTCGCTAGTCTAACCTGTCAGCGGCTGTCATTCTGCGCGGGAACTCGAAATTCGGCAAAAATTTGACGTGTCACAGCACCTGGGACAGGAATCGCTGCAGTCGGTCGGTCTCGGCGGCGTCGAACAGCTTCTCGGGTGGCCCCGCTTCCACCACCTTGCCGTGGTCCATGAACACCACGGCGTCGGCGGCCGAGCGGGCGAAGCCCATCTCATGGGTGACCACCACCATCGTCATACCGTCCGCCCCGAGGTCGGCGATCAACGCCAGGATGCCTTTGACCAGTTCGGGATCCAGCGCCGAGGTGGCCTCGTCGAAGAACATCACCTGCGGTGCCATCGCCAGAGCGCGGGCGATCGCGACCCGCTGCTGCTGGCCACCGGACAGCGTGCCCGGCCGGACGTCGGCCTTGTGCCGCAACCCCACCCGGTCCAACTGTTGCAGCGCCAGCTCCCGGGCGGCCTCGGCGGGCAGCTTCTTGAGCTTGCGCGGTGCCAGCATCACGTTGTCCAGCACGCTGCGGTGCGGGAACAGGTTGAACTGCTGGAACACCATGCCGATCCGCTGGCGCAACGCGTCGGGATCATCGGCGAGCACCGACCTGCCGTCGAGCAGGATGTCACCGCGGTCGGGTTCGTAGAGCCGGTTCAGCGTGCGCAGCAACGTCGATTTACCGGAGCCCGATGGCCCGATCACGGCGGTGGTGGTTCCCGCGGGCACGTCGATGTCGACACCGCGCAGCACCTTGTTGGGTCCGAAGGCGAGGTGAATGTCGTTGGCGGCCAGAGAGACCGGCGCGGGTTCTGCCATCACACCATCTCCTGGGTGGTCGTCACGGGGTTCAGCGGGTCCTCGGTTTCGCCGGTGGTGCGCCCGCGGCGCAGCCGGGCGTCGATGTAGTTCACCAGGTGGGTCAACGGGATGGTCAACGCCAGGTAGAACAGGCCGGCGGCCACCAAGGGTGACAGGTTGCCGGTCTGGGCGTTGAGGTCCCGGCCCACCTGGAACAGTTCACGCTGGCTGGCGATCAGTCCCAGGAAGTAGACCAGCGACGACGCTTTCAACAGTGAGATGAACTGATTGACCAACGCCGGCAACACCCGCCGGATACCTTGCGGCACCACCACCAGCCGCATCGACGACGAATAGCTGAACCCGAGCGCGCGAGAGGCCTCCAGCTGGCCGGCTTCGACGCTCTGGATACCGGAACGCAGGATCTCACCGACGTAGGCGGCGGCCATCAGGCCCAGCGCCGCGATACCGAGCGGATACGGGTTGTTACCGGTGAGCCCACCGACCACCGGGCCGAAACCCAGCCCGATGATCAGAATGATCACCACTTCGGGCAGGCCCCGGAAGATGTCGGTGTAAACCCGTGCCGGCCAACGCAACCATCGCGACCGGGAGATACCGGCGACGGCGAGCGCCAGGCCGAGAGCCAGACCGATGATGCTGGCGCTGATGGTCAGGATCAATGTGTTGGGCAGGCCCGTCTTGAACAGATCGGGGATCGCCTGTTTGTAGAGCTCCCAGGTGAAGAACGCGTCGCCCAACTGGGCCAGTGTCGACTTCGGCGCCGATGCTGCCGGTTGGTCGGCGCCTTGCTGATTCTCCGCCGCCACGGCGGCGAAGTCGGGAAGTTGAGGTAGCGGTGCGGCTTTGGAGCCGGGTTTCCACCCCGGCGGCAGGGCCCTGGGCACCCAGTCGGTGTAGAGCCGCGACCAGGTGCCGTCGGCGATCACGGCGTCCAGACCGGAGTTCAACGCATCGATCAGCGGCCGGTTCTCCTTGGCCACCGCGTAGGCGACGAAGTTGTCCAGGCTGAAGGTGTTTTCGATGATGGTGGCCGGGTCACCTGCCTGCACGGTGCCCACCGCCTGCTGCGACGGTGCCACCCAGGCGTCGATCTGCCGGGTCTTGAGGCTGCTGTAGACGGTGTTGTAGTCGGGGAACTTCACCGGGTCCAGGCCAAGGCTGTCGACGACGTAGGCCTCCTGCACGGTGCCCTGCACCACGCCGATGCGCTGCCCGGCGGCCAGGTCGGAGAACCCGGTGATCGGCGACCCGGTGGGCACCACCAGTGAGAAGTACCCGAAGTCGTAGCCGTTGGTGAACCCGACGGTCTGCCGGCGGGCGTCGGTGGTGGTGATCGAGGACGAACCGACGTCGAATCGGCGTGAGGCCACCTGCGCGAGCAGCCCGGAGAAGTCGGTGCCGACGAAGCTGATCTGCAGGCCCAGCTTGTCGGCGATGGCACGCAGCAACTCGTTGTCGAATCCGGTGAACTGGCCCGCGGAGTTGATGCAGATACTCGGCGGCGCGTCCGACAGGGTGCCGACCGTCAGCGTGCCGGGCGTGCCGAGGCCCAGCGCGGCGACGTCGATCGAGTCCAACGGCGCCGACGTCTCCGTCGTGTATTTGTCCTCGGCGGGACCGGCGGCGGCCGCGGCGAGATTGGTCGGCAGCGCGCTGGCGCTGGCGATACCCGGGGGCGCGCATTGATCCGCGGCCGACGCCGGCGGTGCCAGCGCCAGTCCGGACACGATCAGGACGGTGGCAACGATGGCCAGGAGGCGGCCGGCGTAAGACCTCACCGTGAGCAACCTACGCCGCCCCTGGCGCAGACGGCGGCTTCGGCTGGATCAGACCGCGAGAATCGCCGCGCTGCCCAACACTCCGCGGCGGCGCAGTTCGTCCAGCATCACCTTCGCCATGAGGTTGGCCCGGTCGATGTTGGCGGTCCGCGCCCCTTCGATGTCGTGGTTGCGGATGGCCTCGGTTTCGCGCTCATACAGCGGCAGCATCTCCGAGGAGGAGTTGAGGTAGGCACCCCAGAACTCCCGGGGGATGAAGGACTGGGAGGCGCGGATGTTGGCCAGCAACCGCGGCCCGGCGTACTCGTCGTAGATGGTGCGCCGGTACTCCCAGCCCGCGTCGTTGAAGGTCTGTCCCGCAAAAGTGCTTCGCAGCACCGGCATCATCGCATCGAGTTTGGGGACCACGCGGGCTTCGGGGTCGGCAGCGGCGCGTGCCGAGGCGATCCCGTTGAGCATCCCGTAGATCTCGTGGTACTCGAGTACCACCGCTTCATCGAACCGCTCGACGAACGCGCCCCGGTGGTACCGGGTGCTGAGGATGCCGTCGTGCTCGAGTTGCACCACTGCTTCCTGGATCGGCACCCGGCTCAGGCCCAGTGCATGAGCGATTTCGTTGCGATCGATCCGATCGCCTGAACGTAATTTGCCCGTCAAGATCAGGTTGACCACGTGGGCCACCACCAGATCTTTTTCCTTGACCCCGTACTTCTTCGGCATCTGCATCTCCCCGAACCCCGGTGCTCAGATGAGCACATGTGAATTCTGCCGTGATTTCGACAGACACGCCCATGCTTTATCCGGAATTGCCGGGCCAAGACTAACTGTCTTGTATTCGTCTCAGCACGTGAACGGGTAGATGGGACGGAAGTTCACAGGAAACTCACGGTAAAATGACCGTGGCTGTCAACTGTTAACCCGTGTGAACTCACCCTTCGACACGCCGGTCGCGCCACGCCACCAGCGCCTCGGCCGCGGCCAAGTCGTAGTCGGGTCCATTGACGCCGATCGTCAATAGTGTCACTCCCAGATCCACCAGCGCGTCGGCTTCGGCGAGCATCTCGTCGACACTTCGCTCAGGGACTCCAGACGATCGTTCGATGGCCTGCGGCGCGCGGTCGACGTCGGCGCAATGCCGGTCCAGCACCTCGGCCTTACCGGGGTAGGTGTGGCGATCGGTGAACCCGTGCCAGATGTCGGCGTACTCGGCGACCAGGCGCAGTGTCTTCTTCTCGCCCTGCCCGCCGATCAGGATCGGGATGTCGCGCGTCGGCGCCGGGTTGAGCTTGCCGAGCCGGGCGCGGATCCGCGGCAGGGCGGCGGCCAGGTCGTTGAGCCGGCTGCCCGCGGTGCCGAAGTCGTAGCCGTACTCGTCGTAGTCCTTCTGTTTCCAACCCGAGCCGATGCCCAGGATCAGCCGGCCGTCGCTGATGTGGTCGACGGTGCGCGCCATATCGGCCAGCAGGTCGGGATTGCGGTAGGAGTTGCAGCTCACCAGTGCGCCGAATTCGATGCGTGAGGTCTGCTCGGCCCATGCGGCGAGCATCGTCCAGCATTCGTAGTGGGCGCCGTCGGGATCACCGTAGAGCGGGTAGAAGTGGTCCCAGTTGAAGGCGATGTCGACGCCGATGTCTTCGCAACGCCGGACCGCGTCGCGGATGTGGCCGTAGTTGGGGGAGTGTTGCGGCTGTAGCTGGACACCGATGCGAATGGGTTGGCTCATGTCCCCCAACGTAGTGATTTCGGCGCGCTCATAACCGCTCAGCGGTTATGAGCGCGCCGAAATCGCAGTTAGACGCCGATGTTGCCGCCGTCGCGCCAGACCGCCACCACCGACGGCTTGGCGGTGCCGTTGCCGCCTTCGGGCCAGCGCGACAGCGGATCGTCGATGCTGTTGTCGTCGTTCTCGCCCGGGTGCTGCACGCAGACGGTCACCAGGTCGTCCATCACGATCGGCCCGCAGGTCTCGGCGCCGATCGGCACCGTCAGGAACTGCTTGGTCTCACCGCGGTTCGGGCCCTCCAGCGCCACGGCGAACAGGCCGTCGTTGGAGTCCAGCGCGTTGCCGTCGGTGGAGATCCACAGGTTGCCGTGACTGTCGAAGGCCAGGTTGTCCGGGCAGGAGATCGGGCTGACCTTGGTCTTGTCGAACCCGCCGAAGTAGGTGTCGGCCGCGGCCGGATCGCCGCAGACCAGCAACAGATCCCAGGTGAAATCGGTGCCGGCGTGGTTGTCGGTGATCTCGAGGACCTGGCCGTTCTTGTTGTCGTTGCGCGGGTTGGCCGCATCGGGGCCGGGCTCGCCGTCGGCGCCGCGGTCGTCGTTGTTGGTCAAGGCGACGTACACCTTGCCCGAGACGGGATTGGCCTCGAAGTCCTCGGGGCGGTCCATCTTGGTGGCGCCCACCTTGTCGGCGGCGAAGCGGGTGAACACGGCGACTTCCTGCGGGCTGATCCCGTCGACCAGCGACTCGGCCTGCCCGCCTGCGCCGGAGCGCAGCAGCGGGATCCAGGTGCCCGAGCCGGCGAAGGAGCCGGACGACGGCAGGTTGCCCGAGCCGTCGATCTCGGCAGCGGGGATGTCGCTGGTCAGCTTCGCGACATAGAGCGTGCCCTCGTCCAGGATGGTCATGTTGGCCGCGCGTGCCTCGGGCGTATTGCCGGGCTGGATCTTCTTCGACGAGATGAACTTGTACATGTAGTCGAAGCGCTCGTCGTCACCCGAGTAGGCGACGACGGTGCCGTCGTCGGTGACGTAGATGTTGGCGGCTTCGTGTTTGAACCGGCCCAGCGCCGAATGTTTGACCGGGTTGGATTCCGGGTCCCACGGGTTGAGTTCGACGACGTAGCCGAACCGGTTGACCTCGTTGGCCGCCTTGGTGACGTCCCAGCGCGGGTCGAAGTTCTCCCACTTGCGTTCGGTGGGTTCGAGTTTGACGCCGTAGCGGTCCAGCCGGTCGGCCTCGACGGGACCGGGGGCGGGTGCGCCCTCGGGCGCACCGAAGTAGCTGTTGAAATTCTCTTCACCGGAAAGCACCGTGCCCCAGGGGGTTACACCTCCGGAGCAGTTGTTGACGGTACCCAGCACGGTGCGTCCGGTCGGGTCGGCGGCGGTCTTGACGAAATCGGTGCCTGCGGCCGGGCCGGTCAGCGTGAAGGGGCTGTCGGCGGTGATGCGGCGGTTGTAGCGTCCCATCACCGGCTTGAGGCCGTCGGGGGTGCGCTCCACCTCGACGACGGTCAAACCGTGGGCCGCGACCCCGATGTCGAACTGCTCGCGGGTGGGTGCGTCGGCGTCGTAACCGGGGTGCATGAACTGCTCGGTGGTGTACTCGTGGTTGACCACCAGCAGGAAGCGGTTCGGCTGCCCCTCGATGGGCAGCAGCCCGGCGAAGTCGTTGTTGAACCCGAACTGTCCCCGCTGGGCGGCGGCGGTCTGGTTGTTGACGTCGAAGGCGGGGGCGTCGGGCAGCACCGGGTCACCCCAGCTGATCACCACACCCTGGCGGTAGCCCTCCGGGATCACCACCGCGTCCTCGCTGTTGGGGGCCACGGCGGCGAAGTTCATGCCCGGCAGCGGCTCCAGTTCGGCCGGCGCTGCGCTATTGGATGTGGTTGCCGCGGTGGGGGATTCGTCCGTCGAGCAGGCGGCCAGCAACGACCCTCCACCGACGGCCAGCACCGCGACACCGCCGGCCTGCAGCACCGAGCGCCGTGACATCGCCTGGCGCACCACATCGCCGAAGTACTCGTTCTCGGTCTTGTTCGGCGCGGGGTGGGCGCACTGATCACCGCACTTGTAGCGGCACGTGATGCGCTGCCGCGACGACTTCCCATCATGAGCGACGAACAGGTTCAACGGCACGATTGCCATGGCTGCGGATCCTCCCGAGGAAACATCGGCCGGGGCTGGCGGCCGGAACTCGGGTGAAGTTACGTGCGCTGGGCAATCAGCGGGCAATCAAACGGTGAACAGCGGGCAACGAGGTCGGCGAAAAGATCACAGCACGATGTCCTCGTCGCGCAGGATCTCCCGCGGCAGCGGCAGGGCCTCCAGCCGCGCCAGCGGATCGGCAGAGATGTAGTCGGTGAGCACCAACCCGGTCAGCGTCGCGATCGTGGCGACCGGCACCTGGAAGGTGCGGTAGGCGCCGAACGAGAACGCTTCATGGCTCACCACACCGTCCAGCAGCGCCGCCTGACTGAGCAGGTATCCCGTCGCGGAGAGCGTCCCGTCGGTCTTCACCATCGACACCACCTTCCAGTATTGGCGGGGCAGTTGCACCCCGCGGTAGTGCGGGTCGTCGTCGGCGAGCACCGGCCCGGTGAGCACGCTGACCGCCAGGCGGTGGTTGTCGGCGTTGGTCAGGATGTAGTCCTCCAGGCCCAGCCATTTCGTCTGGCCGGCGTTGAAGTCGTGGTGTTGCGGCGCGCAGTTGGTGAAGTGGAAGGTGTCGTCGTTGGCGGCTTTGGCATTCGGGCCCCACGCCGGGTCGAGACGACGCACCAGGTGCCCGCGGTCCAGATCGTTGTTGCGGTAGACGTCTTCCCCGGTCTGCTGATCCTCGGGTAGCCGCGGGTCCAGGGTCCAGCGATCGCGTTCACGGCCGATCGGGGTGATCGGGCCGGCGATGTTCACGGCGGTGAACATCGCCAGTCGTCGGGCGGTGTGCACGCGCACGCTGAAGTGGTGGTACCGCAGTTCGGGCGACAGCGGCGCCGTCGACTCCGGCAGCGGCAACGGCACGCCCAGGAAGCCGGCGTCGTAACCGTCGCGACTGGAGTAGTCCGGGTCGATGTCGATCGCTTCGTGATCCGGTTCCACCACGCCGACGGCACGGACCACACTCCCGTTGAACTGCACCGTGATTCGCACCGGCTCGGTGGCCGGGGGTGCCGACACCTCGACCCCGGCGGCCACCGGACCGGCGATCGGCGTTTTCGGAAGGTCTTCGGTCAGCAGTGCGCGTTGACCCTCCGGAAGCGCAAGGCCGTCGAGGAAGCGCAGGATGCGGCTGATCCGGATGCCCTCGTTGAGGAACGCGAACTGTTCGTTGCCGGGGGTCGGGACGCTGGCGTGATGCAGGGCGATCACTTCCCACTGGTCGTTGAACACCGGTGAGCCCGACGAGCCCGGTTCGGTGTCGGCGGAGTAGGTGACCGCGATCTCGGGGATGTCGATCACCTTGTTCTCCCGCAGCACGATCTGCTTCTTGCGGCCGCCGGGATGCTGGATGATCGTCACGTACTCGCCGATGAGAACCGTGCCCTGGGCGGCGGTCAGCCGGTTGAACCCGAACGGCGCCAACACTTCTGGGGTTGCGTCCACGGCCACCAGGGCGAAGTCCAGGTCACGGTCGGCGACGAAGAAGACATCGGGTGCGAACCCGAGCCGGGTGGGTTTGACCGCTGTCCCGCCCGGGCCGTCCTGGAAGCCGAACTCGATGGCGCTGTGCCGGGCGATGTCGGCACTGCCCAGCACGTGGTGATTGGTCAGCAGCAGCCGCGGTGACACCAGGAATCCGGTGCCGAAGCCGGCCGGTCCGGCGGCGTCGACCACGTGTACCCGACCGACCGAGCGGGCGGCGGCCACCCCTTCGTCGAGGTAGCGCACCTCGAGGAAATCGGGGGTGTTGATGATCTTCTCGAGCTGGGCTTCGGCGGCGCCGGCGCTGGCGGAGGCCAGTTCGGGTGCGGCACCGGACGGTGTGGTGTTGTCCCGGTAGGCATTGACCCGATCCATCCGCTTTGCCACGCGGTCGAGTTCGTTGACCTTCACCAATCCGTCGGGCCCGGCCAGGGCGGTGGTGTTGGTGATCCGGGTGGTGCTCCTGGCGTGCATCCGGGCGCGGGCGGCGTCCTGCTGGCGGCGCAGTTCGCGCGCGTACTCGGACTGCCCGGCGTCGGGACGCGGGATGTCGATCGTGGTCATGGCGGTTCCCCCTTGGTCGCATCGAGCGTCGCGCTGATGCGGCGGGGGATCACGCGTAGTGCGCTACGCGAGTACCTCGCGCAGGATCTCGATCAGGCGCCGCGGCTGATCGCTCTGCACGGAGTGGCCGGAATCGGCGACCACGATGGTGCGCTGGAACCCCGGTGCCTCCGCGGCGAACTGAGCGGCGTCGTCGTCGTTGACGAAGAACGAGTTGGCCCCGCGCACCAGCGTCGTCGGCATGGAGATCGAGGCGACGTCATCCCAGAGTCCCTCGAACCCCTCACCCTTGCGGAACGAGTCGTACCGCCAGGTCCAGGTGCCGTCGTCGAGGCGCTTCGAATTGTGGAACACGCCGCGCCGCAAGGAGTTCCGGTCCCGGTGCGGGGCGGCGGCCACGGTGACCTCGAGCATGGCGGCGAAGCTGGGGAAGGTCCGGTCGCCCTGCACCAGTGCGACGGTGCCCTTCTGCGCCTCGGTCATCTGGGTGTGCCGTTCCGGCGCTGACGGGGTGACGTCGACCAGCAGCAGGCGCGGCACCAGCTCGGGCGCGGTGGCGGCGATCCGCAGTGCCGTGAGCCCGCCCAGGGACATGCCGACCACCAGCGCGGGTGCGGGGGCGTGCTCGCGCAGCACCGGAATGATCTTCTCGGCGGCCAGTTTCGGTCCGTAGTCACCGTCCTCGCGCCAGGCGGAACGGCCGTGACCGGGCAGGTCCACCGCCAAGGCGGGCTCGCCGAGGCCGACGATCACGGTGTCCCAGGTGTGGGCGTTCTGCCCGCCGCCGTGCAGGAACACCACCGTCGGCGGTTCGGCGCCGAACTTCAGTGCGCTGATCTCGCCGGCGTCGATGCGCTGCACCGGAGGCACGTGTGACACCCCGGCCTGCTCGGCGTTCTCCGGCAGCAGGGCGAACTCGTCGAGACCCGGCAACTCGTCATCAGAGACCACGCTCTGACTGTACAAACACGCCGAGACTGCACACAGTGCGGGATTCCCGGGGAATTCCCGCAGCGTGCGCAGTCTCGGCGCAGAAGACTCAGCCCTCGATGAAGGTTTCGAGCTGGGTGCGGGCGATATCGTCGGCCAGCTGCTTCGGCGGGCTCTTCATCAGGTACGCCGAGGCCGCCTCGACGGGGCCACCGATACCGCGGTCCTTGGCGATCTTCGCCGCGCGCACCGCGTCGATGATGACGCCGGCCGAGTTCGGCGAGTCCCACACCTCGAGCTTGTACTCCAGGTTCAGCGGCACGTCACCGAAGGCGCGGCCTTCCAGGCGGACGTAGGCCCACTTGCGGTCGTCGAGCCAGCCGACGTGATCGGACGGGCCGATGTGCACGTCCTTGGTGTTGAACTCACGCTGCAGGTTGGACGTGACGGCCTGGGTCTTGGAGATCTTCTTCGACTCCAGCCGCGAACGCTCCAGCATGTTGAGGAAGTCCATGTTGCCGCCGACGTTGAGCTGCATGGTGCGGTCCAGCTGCACGCCGCGGTCTTCGAACAGCTTGGCCATCACGCGGTGGGTGATGGTGGCGCCCACCTGGCTCTTGATGTCGTCGCCGACGATCGGCACACCGGCGGCGCGGAACTTCTCGGCCCACACCGGGTCGGAGGCGATGAAGACGGGCAGCGCGTTGACGAAGGCCACGCCGGCGTCGATGGCGCACTGGGCGTAGAACTTGTCGGCCTCTTCGGAGCCGACGGGCAGGTAGGAGACCAGCACGTCGACCTTGGCGTCTTTGAGCGCCTTGACCACGTCGACGGCCTCGGTGTCAGAGATCTCGATGGTTTCGGCGTAGTACTTGCCGATGCCGTCGAGTGTCGGTCCGCGCTGCACCGTCACGTTGGTCGGCGGCACGTCGGCGATCTTGATGGTGTTGTTCTCCGAGGCGAAGATGGCCTCGGACAGGTCGAAGCCGACCTTCTTGGCGTCCACGTCGAAGGCGGCGACGAACTTGACGTCCCGGACGTGGTAGCGGCCGAACTTCACGTGCATCAGGCCGGGGACGCTGGCGTTCTCGTCGGCGTCCTTGTAGTACTGCACACCCTGCACCAGCGAGGACGCGCAGTTTCCGACGCCGACGATGGCGACCCGGATGTCCTGGTCAGTCATGGACGTTTCCCTTCATCTTTCAACTTGCGTATTGCGTCCGTCTTCACGAACCACTCTTGCCGTGGGTTTTCAGGGTTGATCGGTGCGCCCGTTGGCGACGCGTTCGGCGGCGATCAGCTCGTTGAGCCACTTCACCTCACGCTCGCTGGACTCCAGCCCGAGTTGGTGCAGCTGGCGGGTGTACCGATCGAACGAACTACTGGCCCGCGCAACGGCTTCACGGAGACCTTCCCGGCGTTCCTCGACCTGGCGACGACGACCCTCCAGGATTCGCATCCGGGCTTCGGCCGGGGTGCGGTTGAAGAAAGCCAGATGCACACCGAACCCGTCGTCGGTGTAGTTCTGCGGACCGGTGTCGGCCACCAACTCGCTGAACCGCTGCCGTCCGGCATCGGTGAGCTGGTAGACGCGACGGGCCCGCCGGACCTTCAAGGTTCCCTCCGGGGCAGCGTCTTCGACAATGAGCCCGTCGGTCTGCATCCGGCGCAGGGCCGGGTACAGCGAACCGTAGGAGAAGGCGCGGAATGCGCCCAGGAGTCCAGTCAGCCGTTTGCGGAGTTCATAGCCGTGCATGGGCGATTCGAGAAGAAGGCCCAAGATGGCGAGTTCCAGCATCGCCAACACCTCCTTGCTCGTCCGTTACGGCGGTTCGACACCTCGCGCAATAGTATCGCGCCGATATATACGCCGCTACATCAGAGCAACATCCGAGTGAAGATCGGCCTACTCGCTGGGGTAGGACACCCGCTTGATCACACCGTCGCCGCCCAGCTCGAGGTAGCCGCTGTTACCGAATTCCGGCGTCACGTAGATGCTCACCTCGATCGTGCCCGGCGGCGCGGTGATGTCGTCGGTGGCCTCGATGCTGACGTGTGTGCTCTCGACCTCCGCGGGATCGATACCCAGCGTCTCCGGGGCGCCGCGGATGATGCCCACCATCGCGGGGATGTCGAAGGCACCGAGGTCCACGACGCGCTCGTCGGAACCCACCGTGGTCTCCGACGGGTCATCCCAGCCGCCTCGGTAGGAGTAGCTCAGCGCGCGCCGCGGTTCCGTGGGGTCCTGACGGGTCAGCGACGCGTAGTCCTCGAAGATCGTGATGTCGTAGCCGGTGGTGTCGCCGAACTTCGAGCGCATCTGCTCGAACAGCCCGGTCAGCCCGCCCAGGGAGAACAACTGCCGCGGCGGGGTCAGCACCTTGGCGGGAATGCCGTCGGATTTGGCGCCCGGATCGGTCTCGAAACTCAACGGCGAGCTGGTGTTGCCGTACAACCCCCAGCCGATCCCGATGCCCAGTACCACCAGCACCGCCGCCACCGCGGCCCGCAGACCCCAGCCGGCGCCTGGAGTCTGCAGGGGAGACGGCTTCTTCAGGTCGGGCAGTTTGACGGGTGCGTTCTCGATCTGCAGATCGGCCACCAGCGCCTGTAGATCACCGAGGGTCGCGGCGGCAGTGGCCGCCGCCACCCGCTGGCGGTGTTCCTCCATCGACAACTGGCCGTCGGCCAGCGCACTGTCCAGAACCGCGCAGGTGTCGTTCCTGTTGCTGTCCTTGGCCCGTGTACCTGCTGTTTGACGCGTCGCCACGCGATGATCGTAAGAGTTCGTCCCCCCGGATGCTTACAACTGCGGTGATGAGCGTCATGGCATGCGGCAGCGCTGGGCGGATGCACGGTTTCGTGCACAGGGCAGGCCCGTCGCGGCTCTGTGCTCAGAAGGCCGACGTACTCTTGTGATCGTGCGATTGCAGCGACAGGTGGTGGACTACGCGCTTCGGCGGCGTTCCCTGCTGGCCGAGGTGTACTCCGGCCGCACGGGCGTCTCCGAGGTCTGCGACGCCAACCCCTACCTGTTGCGCGCCGCGAAGTTCCACGGAAAACCCAGTTCCGTCATGTGCCCGATCTGCCGGAAGGAACAGCTGACGCTGGTGTCCTGGGTGTTCGGTGACCATCTGGGCCCGGTGTCGGGATCGGCTCGTACCGCCGAGGAACTGGTACTACTGGCGACCAAGCACGAAGAGTTCTCGGTACATGTGGTGGAGGTATGCCGAACCTGCAGTTGGAATCATCTGGTCAAGTCCTACGTGCTGGGCGCGCCGAAGTCTCCGAAGGCGCCCCGCACTCGAACTGCGCGCAAGGGCGCGCGGACGGCCAGTGAGTAACCCGGGGCGGCACGACCGGTCGGCTTCTGATGATCAGCGCGGGTCAGCGGCCAACGGTGCGCACGCCAGACGACCCGAGCCCGAAACCAGCCGCCTCCCGGCGCAGCCGGAGCCACACCGCAGAAGTGCCGTGCGGCCCGACCAGCGGCCCACCTCGGTCATCCCGCCGGTGCGCGAAGTACCCGATCCCCGCCTGCGCGACCCGATCGACGTGGTCAAGGCCGCCCTCGACGGGACGCCGCCGCCGAAGCTGCCGCCCGGCGGGCCGCATCCGCCCGGCGGCGGTGGCGGCGGGCCGAAGAAGCCCTCGCAGATCAACTGGAAGTGGGTTCGGCGCGGCCTGGCCGCCGCCGCCGCGGTCCTGATCCTGCTACCGCTCATCACGTTCGGGATGGCGTATTTCATCGTCGAGGTGCCCAAGCCCGGCGACATCCGCACCAACCAGGTCTCGACCATCCTGGCCAGCGACGGCTCGGAGATCGCGCGGATCGTTCCGCCGGAAGGCAACCGGGTCGACGTCAACATCGACCAGATCCCGGTGTCGGTGCGGGATGCGGTGATGGCCGCCGAGGACCGTGACTTCTACTCCAATCCCGGCTTCTCCTTCACCGGCTTCCTGCGCGCCACGAAGAACAACCTGTTCGGCGGCGATCTGCAGGGCGGGTCGACGATCACGCAGCAGTACGTGAAGAACGCGCTGGTCGGCGACGCCCGCTCCGGTGTGGGCGGGGTGATCCGCAAGGCCAAGGAGCTGGTCATCTCGACGAAGATGTCCAGCGAATGGTCCAAAGACCAGGTGATGCAGTCGTACCTGAACATCATCTACTTCGGCCGCGGCGCCTACGGTGTCTCGGCGGCCGCCCAGGCTTACTTCAACAAACCCGTCGAGCAGCTCACCGTGGCCGAGGGTGCGCTGCTGGCGGCGCTGATCCAGCGGCCGTCGGGACTGGACCCTGCCGTCGACCTGGAAGGCGCCACCACCCGCTGGAACTGGGTGCTCGACGGCATGGTCGAAATCGGCGCACTGTCCGCCGAGGACCGCGCCGCACAGGTGTTCCCCCCGACCATCCCGCCGGAGCAGGCCGGTTCGGCCAACCAGACCACGGGCCCCAACGGTTTGATCGAGCGGCAGGTCATCCGCGAGCTGCTGGACCTGTTCGACATCGACGAGCAGCAACTCAACACCGAGGGCCTGCAGATCACCACCACCATCGACCCCAAGGCGCAGGCGGCCGCGGAGGAGGCGGTGACCGAGACCCTCGAGGGTCAGGACCCGGACATGCGGTCGGCCGTGGTGTCGGTCGATCCGAAGACCGGCGCGGTCAAGGCCTACTACGGCGGCTCGGATGCCAACGGTTTCGACTTCGCGCAGGCCGGGCTGCCCACCGGCTCGTCGTTCAAGGTGTTCGCACTCGTCGCGGCCCTGGAGCAGGGCAAGGGGCTGGGCTATCAGGTGGACTCGTCACCACTGACCGTCAACGGCATCGAGATCGGCAATGTCGAAGGCAACAGCTGCGGCACCTGCAACATCGCCGAGGCGTTGAAGCGGTCGCTCAACACCAGCTACTACCGCCTGATGCTCGAGCTGGAGAACGGCCCGTCCGACGTCGCCGACGCCGCGCACCGGGCCGGTATCGCCGAGAGCTTCCCCGGTGTCGAGCACACCTTGAGCGAGGACGGCCAGGGCGGGCCGCCGAACAACGGCGTGGTGCTGGGGCAGTACCAGTCCCGGGTCATCGACATGGCCTCGGCGTACGCGACGCTGGCTGACTCCGGCGTCTACCACCGGCCGCACTTCGTGCAGAAGGTGGTCAACGCGCAGGGCCAGGTCCTATTTGACGCCAGCACCCAGGACACCGAGGGTGAGCAGCGCATCGACAAGGCCGTCGCCGACAACGTCACCGCCGCCATGCAACCCATCGCCGGCTATTCCAACGGCCACAACCTGGCCGGCGGCCGCCCGTCGGCCGCGAAGACGGGCACCAATCAGCTCGGCGACACCGGCGCCAACCGCGACGCCTGGATGGTCGGGTTCACCCCGTCCTTGTCGACCGCCGTCTGGGTGGGCACCGTCGACGGCACCAAGCCGCTGGAGAACCAGTGGGGCTCGCCGGTGTACGGCTCGGGCCTGCCGTCGGACATCTGGAAGGCAACGATGGACGGCGCCCTCGAGGGCACCGACGACGAGGAATTCCCGAAGCCGACCGAGATCGGCGGGTACGCCGGGGTGCCTGCCGCTCCGCCACCGCGGCCGACGCAGACCGCGCCGCCGACACCGCAGCCGGGCACGGTGATCCAGCCCAGTATCGAGATCGCGCCGGGTATCACCATCCCGCTGGGTCCGCCGACGACGGTGCCGGCTCCGGTTCCGGGTGGCGCTCCGCCCGTACCGGCCGCGCCGGGCGCTCCGGTGCCCCCGCCGGTCGACCCCAACGCACCGATCGTGCCCCCGCCGCCCCCGTGACGGAATCGGGGGGAGTGTCACCGCAGCGGTTGGCCACCGATACCCGCAGTGCCGACGATCGGGACCTGCCCAGCCGCAACGATGTGATGGTGTCGGCCATGTCCGACGTGGTCGGGGGACCGGTCGGACGGCATGCACTCATCGGCAGGCAGCGGTTGTTCACCCCGCTGCGGGTCATCTTCGTCATCGCCCTGGTGTTCCTCGCGCTGGGGTGGACCACCAAATCGCCGTGTCTGCAGACCGTGGGCACCGGCACCGCCGATCAACGCGTGGCCAACTGGGAGAACCAGCGGGCCTACTACTCGCTCTGTTATTCCGACACCGTGCCGCTCTACACCGCGGAGTTGTTGAGCCAGGGCAAGTTCCCGTACAAATCGAGCTGGCTGGAGACCGACGAGAACGGTCAGCCCCGCACCCAGTACGACGGCACCCAGGCCATCCGTTACATGGAGTATCCGGTGCTCACCGGCGTCTACCAGTACGTGTCGATGGCGCTGGCCAAGACCTATTCGGCGCTGACGCGGGCCGTCACCTGGCCGGTGCTCTCCGGTGTCGCCGAGGTGGTGATGTTCTTCAACATCGCCGCGTTCGGCCTGGCGCTGGCCTGGTTGGCGACGGTGTGGGCCACCGCGATGCTGGCCGGACGCCGCATCTGGGACGCCGCCCTGGTGGCCGGCTCGCCTCTGCTGATCTTCCAGATCTTCACCAATTTCGACGCGCTGGCAACGGCTTTCGCCATGGGTGGGCTGCTGGCGTGGGCGCGCCGAAGACCGGTGCTGGCCGGTGTGCTGATCGGCCTCGGGGTGGCGGCCAAGCTGTATCCGGCGCTGTTGCTCCTGCCGATCGTGCTGCTGGCGGTGCGGTCGGGCCGTCTCGTCGAGGCCGGTAAGACGGTGGCGGCGGCGCTGGCCGCCTGGCTGGTGGTCAACCTGCCGATCATGGTGCTGTTCCCGCAGGGGTGGGCGGAGTTCTTCCGGCTCAACAGCCGCCGCGGTGAGGACATGGACTCGCTGTACAACGTGTTCGGCAGCTTCACCGGCTGGCGGGGTTTCGACACCGAGCTCGGCTTCTGGGAGCCGCCGGCGATTCTCAACAGTGTGGTTGCGCTGTTGTTCGTGTTGTGTTGTGCCGCAATCGCCTACATCGCGCTCACCGCACCCACGCGGCCCCGGCTGGCGCAGTTGGCGTTTCTGGTGGTGGCGGCGTTCCTGCTGACCAACAAGGTGTGGAGCCCGCAGTTCTCGCTGTGGCTGGTTCCGTTGGCGGTGCTCGCGCTCCCGCACCGCAGGATCCTGCTGGCCTGGATGACCATCGACGCCCTGGTGTGGGTGCCGCGCATGCTGTTCCTGTTCGGCGAGCAGAACAAGGGTCTGCCCGAGCAGGCGCTGACCACCACCGTCCTGCTGCGAGACATCGCCGTCATCGGGCTCTGTGTCCTGGTGATCCGGCAGATCTACCGCCCCGCCGACGACCTGGTGCGCTGGCGTGGCCGTATCGACGATCCGTCGGGCGGGGTCTTCGACCGGGCTCCGGACAACCCACCCTCGTGGTTGCCGGACTTCCTCTCAGCTAAAGTCGGTAGCGCCGGTCAACCGATCGGCTCCGATGGACAAGCAGGAAGCCGGTGTGAATCCGGCGCGGTCCCGCCACGGTGACCGGGTAGCGAACCCGGAAGTCCGATACTGCCTCCACCGGATGAGCCTGCCCTGGGACGAGGACATCCCGGATGGAGTCACGCATGACCGTTCGCACACTCTGTGCCATCCTCACCGTTGTAGCGCTTCTCGCCGGCTGCAGTTCGGCAGCTTCGGACACCAAAGCCGAAGCGGCAGAGGGCTTCCCGCTCACCATCGACAACTGCGATGAGGCCGTCACCGTCGACGCGCCGCCGGCCCGGGCGGTCGGCTATTTCCAGCAGTCCACCGAGATCATGCTGGCGCTCGGATTACAGGACTCTGTGGTGGGCAATGTCTACCCGGACAATCCGCCGCTGCCGCAGTACCAGCAGGCCTACGACGACATCCCGTTGATCTCGGACAAGGACGCTTCCTTCGAACAATTGCTGGCGGCGGGCCCGGATTTCGTCTACGGCGGCTACCGCAGCGCGTTCGCCGAGTCGGAGGGCCGCGCCCGCGCTGCGTTCGCCGATGCCGGGATCACCACGTATCTCAGCCCGGAGGCCTGCGCGACGGGCCCGGTCCGGATGGATGACGTCTACGCCGAGATCGAGCGGGTCGCCACGATCTTCGGTGTGCCGGAACGCGCGGAGAGCCTGACGACCGAGATGAAACGCAGCGTCGACGACGCGCGCGCCGGCATCGAGGGCGTGCCACCGCTGAAGGTGTTCGTCTACGACAGTGGCGAGGACTCGGCATTCACCGCCGGCGGCAAGGGAATCGGAACCCAGCTCATCGAATTGGCCGGGGGAACCAACATTTTCGCCGATCTCGACGAGGTGTTCGGCGACGTCTCGTGGGAACAGGTCATCGAACGCAACCCCGATGTCATCGTCATCTATGACTACTTCGGCGCGCCGGGGGTGGAGAACAAGAAGGAGTTCCTGCGGTCGCGGCCGGAGCTGGCCGACGTACCGGCGATCAAGAACAACAGGTTCGCCGACCTGACCCTGCAGGACACGGTGATGGGGGTTCGGGCGCCGTACGCGGTGGGCAAGCTGGCAGCGCAGTTGCATCCGGACCGCTTCCAATGACGTTGGCGGCTGCGCTCACCCGCGCCGCCCGGTTCGGCGGGTACTTCGAAGTCGGACTGGACGGGGCCGTTCCGGAGTTCGACCTCGACAGGACGCTGACGGCGGTGGCCGCCCGGCTCGGTACCGCCGAGTCACGGGTGGCGGTGTCCTCTCTGCAATACGAGTTCGCCGAACGACTGTGGGCGGTGTCGCTGGGGGCGTGGGCTTTCGGCCGCATCGTGCCGGACCTGACCGGGCTGCGGTACGGCGCCGGCGCAGACGGCAGGCTGGTCCTGGGTTTCGCGGACCTGCGCGGCACCGATTGTCTGGGTGCGACCACGGAACAGGTGGCAGAATTGTTGGCGCACAACGTCATCAGCCAGCTCGAAGTCTTCCACGAGACCGTGCGGACCGCCACCAAGATGGCCGATGGTCTGCTGTGGGGCAACGCCGCCACGGCATTGGTGCTCTCGGCGCGGTCAGCCAGCCGGGGCCGGTCCTGCTATGCCGTCGCGTCGGCGTTGTTGGCGCAGCCGCCCCTGCTCGGCCGGGTCATCGGACCGATCACCACCCCCAAGCGGCGGAGCTGTTGCCTGTTCTACCGCACGGCCGCCGGACGCAAGTGTGGGGACTGTCCGCTGTGAACCCGCGGGCTTCCTACCCCATGGTCATGCTGGGCCTGGCCGCCCTTCTGGTCGCCAGCATGGTGCTGGGTCTGGCGATCGGCTCCATCAACGTCCCGCCGGCCGATGTCGCCAAAGCGATTCTGCAACAACCTGTTCCCACGCATCACGCGACCATCGTGCTGCAGGTGCGGGGGCCGCGGGTGCTGCTGGGCGCGGTGGTGGGCGCCGGCCTGGGTGTGGTCGGGATGACCTTGCAGGCGCTGGTACGCAACCCGCTGGCCGATCCGTTCCTGCTCGGGGTCTCCTCCGGTGCTTCGGTGGGCGCGGTGGCGGTCATCCTGACCGGGGTGACGGTGTTCGGGTTCGCCTCGACGTCCGTCGCCGCCTTCCTGGGTGCTCTTGCGGCACTGGGGTTGGTGTACCTGCTGTCCCGCGCCGGTGGCCAGATCACCACCACCCGCCTGGTCCTCGCCGGTGTCGCGGTCGCCTACGTGCTGTCGGCGGTGACCAGCTTGATGCTGATCATGTCGAGCAGCGGCGACCAGGCCCGCCAGGTGTTGACCTGGCTGCTGGGCGGTTTGGGTGGGGCGAACTGGGATTCCCTGTGGCTGCCGCTGTCGGTGGTGTTGATCGGGCTGGCGGTGCTGCTGGCGCAGTCCCGCATCCTCAACGTCCTGCTGGCCGGTGATGAGGCAGCGATGACAATGGGGGTGGACGCCAACCGGTTTCGCGCGCAGGTGTTCGTGGTGACCTCACTGGTCACCGGTGTGCTGGTGGCCGTCAGCGGGCCCATCGGGTTCGTCGGGCTGATCCTGCCCCACGCGGTGCGACTGCTCGTGGGCAGCGACCACCGGCGGGCGCTGCCGGCCACCGCGCTGGCGGGCGCCTCCTTCCTGGTGATCGCCGATATGGCGGCCCGGACGTTGGCGTCACCGCAGGAGATCCCGGTGGGTGTGCTCACCGCGTTGTGCGGTGGGCCGTTCTTCCTCTGGCTCATCCGCCGGGATGCCCGCCGGACGGTGGCCGCGTGAGCGCCGCGCGATTGCGGGCCGACGCGGTGTCGGTGCGCCTCGGCGGCCGCATGGTGGTCGAATCGGTGTCGCTGTCGGCTGAACCGGGCCAGGTCATCGGGGTGGTGGGCCCCAACGGGTGCGGAAAATCCACCCTGTTGCGCGCGCTGGTGGGCATCCTGAAACCCGCCGCCGGGCAGGTGTACGTCGACGGGGTGAAGATCGGTCAGCTGTCCAGCAGGGAGCTCGCCCGCCGGGTGGCCACCGTATTACAAGATGCGGCAGGTGATTTCGATCTGCGCGCCCACGATGTGGTGGCGATGGGCCGCGCCCCGTTCAAGCGGATGTTCCAGCGTGACGACGCAACGGACGCCGCGATCGTCGCGCAGGCGCTCGACCTGGTGGGCGCCGCGCATCTGACGTGGCAGCCGTTCGCGCTGATGTCCGGCGGCGAGCGCCAGCGGGTGCTCATCGCGCGGGCCCTGGCGCAGCACCCGCGTCTGCTGGTGCTCGACGAGCCCACCAACCACCTCGATATCCGGCATCAGTTCGACGCCCTGGCGTTGCCGCGCCGGCTGGGGGTGACGGCCGTCGTCGCGCTGCATGATCTGAACCTGGCCGCGCACTATTGCGATGTCATCCACGTGCTCGATCGCGGGCGTTCGGTGTGTGCGGGCCCACCGGCGGAGGTTCTGACCCCGGAGTTGTTGGCGCAGGTCTACGGTGTCGTCGGCACCGTCGGCCCGCATCCCGTCACCGGTCGGTCCCAGGTGAGTTTCGATCCGGGAGGGTCGGTGGCCGCGACCGGTCAGGCGGTCTCGCGCGCGACAATGCGATAGCCGACGTCGACGGCGGTGGCGTCGACGGCTTCACCGTTGATCCGGGCCAGGAGGAGATCGGCTGCGCGCGAACCGATTTCGTTGACGTCCACACTGACGGTGGTGAGCGCGGGGATGAGGTGGCGGGCTATCTCGAAGTCACCGAAACCGGTGATCGCCAGCTGGTCCGGCACCACCAGGCCCCGTCGCTGGGCAGCCAGCACCGCGGCCGCCGCGAAGACGTCGGAGGCGAACACCACCGCGGAGGTTTCGGGATGGCGTTGCAGCACGGTGTCGAGCAACTCCACCCCGGTGTCCATGGACACCTCCCGGCCGGGCAGGTCCACCACACGCAGGGGTTCATCGGGGAGCAGGGCGCGCATCCCGGCGGTGAATCCTTCGAGCCGCCGGCTGGCCCGGGCGTCACCGGGTCGCAGGATGCCGGCGAATGTCAGTCTGCGATGGCCGTTGTCGACGAGGTAGCGCACCACGTCGATCATCGCGTCGCGGTTGGAGAAGCCGACCAGGGTGTCCAGCGGTTCGGTGTTCCAGTCCCACGTCTCGACCACCGGGGCGCCGTAGTCCCGGAGCAGTCGGGTGGTGAGGTCGGTGTGCAGCGTGCCGACGATCAGGAAACCGTCCGGGCGCCGGGAGATGGCGCCGCGAATCAGGTCCTCCTCGCGCTCCTCCTCGTAATCGGTGTAGCCCACGGTCATCTGGTAACCCGCCGGGCCCAGACGCGCCGCCGCCGCGCGCAGGGTGTCGGAGAAGATCGACGCCGAGATCACCGGGACGATGGCCGCGATGGTGCGGCTGCGATTCGAGGCCAGGTGGCTGGCGGCCAGATTGGGGACGTAGCCGGTCTCTTCGATGGCCCGGTGCACCCGCTGCCGGGTCTCCTCGGATACCCGGTCCGGGCGGCTGAGCACCCGGGACACCGTTTGGGCGGACACGCCCGCGGCCTCACCGACCTCCTGCATCGTGACGGATCGGGTCGAGGAGGCGCCACGAGTGCGCCGCTGGGTGGACCCAGCCACACGGCCCCCTTCGATCGATCGGTCGGCATCCGGTGGTGCCGAAGCGATCGTATCGGTGGGGGCCGTGGCCGGTTGCGGTGAGATCAGCGAGCGCTCACGGTGCTGTCCGTGGCGGTCTCGCCGCCTGCACCCGACGGCGGCGCCGGATCTGCTTCGTAGCCGCTGATGTCGTGATTGGTCTCCGGGGCCTTCCACATCGAGAACGCGGACACCCCGGCCAGGATCGCCACCAGTCCCGCGACCAGCCACGGGCTGCCACCGCTGGCGGCCACCAGCGCGGTGGCGATCAGCGGCAGGGGCCCACCGACCAGCGCCGAGGTGGACTCGCGGGCAGCGGCGATGCCGGAGAAGCGCACCTCGGCGGGGAAGTACTCGGCGTAGAAGGAGGCTTGGACGCCGAAGATCGCACGGTCGGCGATGTGCGCGACGATCACCGCGAGGTAGAGCAGCGCGATGTTGCCGAGGTTGATGATCAGGAAGAACGGTACGACGAACGCGATCAGGAACAGTGCGCCGCCGATCACCACCGGCCGTCGCCCAATCCGGTCTGAGAGGCGGCCCCAGAACACGGTGGCGATGGAGCCGATCAGGCCGCTGAGCATGATGCCCACCAGGGAGGCGACCGTCGGATACCCCAGGGTGTTGATGGCGTACGACAGGGCGAAGGTCTGGAAGATGTAGGTCAGCGAGCCGCCGAAGTTCACCCCCGCGGCGATGAGGACCATCTTCGGGTGCTGGGTGAGCAGTCGGCGCATCGGGGATTCGTCGCGGTTGCGCACCTTCTTCTCGATGCGCTTGTAATCCTCGGTCTCCTCCATCCGCACCCGGATGAACAGAGCGATGATCAGACCAACTGCGCTGAACAGGAACGGGATTCGCCATCCCCAGGACTGGAAGGCATCCTCGGGAAGCAGGGCGAACAGCGCGAACATGCCGGTGGCGAGCATCATGGCTACGTCCACGCCGGCGGCCGGGATGGAGGTGAAGAAGCCGCGGCTGCTGCGGCCGCTCTCACCGGCCACCACCACCGCGCCGCCGTATTCGGCACCGGCGCCGAAGCCCTGGATCATGCGCAGCAGGATCAGCAGCGCGGGTGCCCAGTACCCGATCGCGTCGAAGTTCGGCAGCAGGCCGATCAGGATGGTGCTGACGCCCATGATGGTGACCGTCAGCAGCAGCACCGGTTTGCGGCCGATCCGGTCTCCGAGGTTGCCCAGCACCAGGCCACCCAGCGGCCGGACCACGAAGCCGATCGCGTACGTGGCGAAGGCGATCATGGTGCCCACCGTCGGGCTCACGTCGCCGAAGAACTGTTTGTTGAAGATCAGCACAGCGGCCGAGGAGTACAGGAAGAAGTCGTACCACTCGATCACCGTCCCGGCGGCACTCGCGGAGACGGGGACCCACCGCTTCTTGTCGATCACGCGTCGATTCATCGTTCTGACTTTCTCCGTACGACGGGATGGTTAGCGCTAACTTATGTGAGCGATGACTCGGGACAGTAGTGGTCTGACTCACAGGAGTCAACAGTGGGGGTATCGGATCTCAGGCAACATGCCAGCCGGCGGCGTGCGTGCGGCTCGACTTGAAAGTGTGTGCCATGTCTTTGCTTTCGTGCGTGATCAGCAGGTTCGGGGCAGAAGGAACGGCGTATCAAGCCCTGCGGCCACCGTCGCGAGGCGGCACCGTGCGCCATCACCGTTGCGACAACCGTGATGGCAGCGCTAACATCAGCCACATCCGAATGTGGCGGCAGCCACACGAGCCGAGTCGATGGAGAGCATCACCATGAAAGTGCTGGAGGGCATTCGCGTCCTGGACCTGTCCATTGCCATGGCAGGGCCTCTGGCGGCGCAGAAGCTCGCCGACCTCGGCGCCGACGTCATCAAGGTCGAACCCTTGACAGGGGAGTGGCAGCGGCATGTGGCAGCGGGCGGCGCGCGGGGCAGTCAGGTCAACGCCTCCTTCCTGTCGCTGAACCGCAACAAGCGCTCATTGTCGTTGAACCTCAAGAGCGATGCCGGTCGGGAGGTGCTCTACGAGCTCGTCAAGAGCGCCGACGTTTTTCTGCAGAATTACCGCCCCGGCGTGGCGGCCCGTCTCGGTGTCGACTACCCCACCCTGCGTGACCTCAAGTCGGACCTGGTGTACATCTCGATGTCCGGGTACGGCGAGTCCGGGCCCTATACCGCCCGGCCGGGCCAGGACGTGTTGCTGCAGGCCATGAGCGGCGGGCTGGCGAGCGGCCGCCGGCACGGTGAACCGCCCCGGCCCGCGCCCTTCTTCATGGCCGACGCGTTCACGGGATACTCGGCGTTCGAAGGTGCCATGGCCGCGCTGTTTCACCGCGAGCGCACCGGCGAGGGCCAGCTGGTCGAAGTCAACATGCTCGACGCGGTGATCGCGGCCCAGATGCAGGAGCTGAGCATCTCGACCGTCGGGCACATCCGGCAAGAGCCGAGTACACAGATCCACGCGCACTCCTACATCCGTGCGCCCTACGGGATCTTCCCCACCGCGGACGATTTCGTGGCACTGGCCTTCGCCGAGATGAACACCCTCGCCAAGGTGTTCGGCGACGACCGGTTCCTGGCGTTCGAGGCCGAACGGGACGGATTCACCCACCGCGACGAGATCTCGGCGCTGGTCACCGAGAACCTGCTGACCAACACCGCCGAGCATTGGATCGGCGCCCTGGGCGCCGAAGGGGTGTGGGTGGGGCCGGTCTACGACTACCAGCAACTGCTCGACGATCCCCAGGTGCAGCACAACAAGTCCTTCGTCACCTACGACCATCCCACCGAGGGAACGGTCACCACACCGGGGTTCGCGTTCCGGCTCGCCGCGCAGGCGCAGGAGGTGTATCGCCCCGCTCCGCTCAACGGCCAGCACACCGCGGAGATCCTCGACGAACTCGGGCTCAGCCCGACGCAGATTCGCGAACTGGAATCGGCGAACGCCGTGCACTGCCTGGATTCGGTGACCCGGTGAGCGCCGATGAGGTGGAGGTGGTCCTGGCCGCCGCCGAGCGCGCGCGTACAGGTGCTTTCCGCGCGTCCGCCAAACGCAGGGCGGCGTGGCTGACCGCGATCGCGGACGGACTGGACGCCCATGCCGACGACCTGGTGACCCTCGCCGGTCACGAGACGCGACTCCCCGAAGGACGTCTCCGGAACGAACTGCGGCGCACCACGTTCCAGGCGCGGCTGTTTGCCGACGAGCTGGCAGCGGGGACGTTGCTGCAGACCCGGGTGGACGTCGCGGACCCCGACTGGCCGATGGGTCCGCGACCGGATATCCGGCGCACCCACGTGCCCATCGGTCCGGTTCTGGTGTTCGCGGCCAGTAACTTTCCCTTCGCGTTCTCGGTGGCCGGTGGCGACACCGTCAGCGCGCTGGCGGCCGGGTGTCCGGTGGTGGTCAAGGCCCATGAGGGGCACCCCGATCTGTCCCGCCTGACCGCCCGCATCGTCACCGAACAGCTGGCGGCCGCGGGTGCGCCTGCGGGTCTCTTCGGACTCATCGAAGGACAGCAGGCCGGGGTTCTTGCCGTGCAGGACAGCCGCATCCGTGCCGTCGGATTCACCGGCTCCGAGGCCGGCGGCCGCGCTCTGTTCGACCTCGCGGTCTCCCGACCGGATCCGATCCCGTTCTACGGTGAGCTCGGCAGCACCAACCCTGTGTTGGTCACCGAGGCCGGATGGCGGGAACGCGCCGACGAGATCGTCTCCGGTTTTGTCGCCTCCTTCACCTTGGGCAGCGGTCAGTTCTGCACCCAGCCGGGTGTGGTTCTGGTGCCCGACACCAACGAGTTCGTGGCCCGCGTGCAGCTTCCCGCGGTGGGCCCGATGCTCAACAAGCGCATCGCCGCGGGTTTCGAGTCCAGTTCGGCCGCGCTGGCCGGTCGCGACGACGTAGCGGTGGCATTGGTGGGCCCGAAGGCGGCAGACGCGCCCGCCGCGCAGCTGCTGACCACCACGGCAGAACGGGTGCTGGCCGACCCGGCTCTGGTCACCACCGAGATGTTCGGGCCCGCATCGATTCTGGTGCAGTACGGGAGCCCGGCCCAGGCGCTGGGCGTCCTGGAACTGTTCGACGGCACCCTCACCGCCACGCTCCAGGGCGGTGCTGAAGTGGACGGGCAGGCGCTGGACGCCCTCGAGGTCCTGAGCCTGCGTGCTGGGCGCATCATCTGGAACGACTGGCCCACCGGGGTCACCGTCAGCGACGCCCAGCAGCACGGCGGGCCGTGGCCGGCCACCACGGCGCCATGGAGCACCTCGGTGGGTACGGCCGCGGCGGCCCGGTTCGCGCGTCCGGTCGCTTTCCAGAACATGCCCGCGGACGGTCTGCCTGTCGAGTTGCGCTCGTGACCGGTTTTCTGGGCCTGACCTGGGACCATCCCCGCGGTTACCAGGCGCTGCGGGCCGCGGCCGACGCCGGCGACGTTCGAATCCGTTGGGACGTGCAACCTCTGGAGGGCTTCGAGGCGGCCCCCATCGGGTCGACCGCCCAGCGCTACGACCTGATCGTGCTCGACCATCCACACCTGGGTGAAGCGTTGGCCCAGGGCGCACTGCAGCCGGTCGATCAGTTGTTCACCGCAGCCGAGGTGGCGGCCTGGCGCGCCACCAGCGCCGGCCCGTCGGCGCAGTCCTACGTCGTGGACGACACCCTGTGGGCCTTGCCGTTGGACGCCGCCACCCAGGTGTCGGTACGCGCCGACACCGGCATCCCTCTGCCGGACACCTGGGATGAGGCAGTGGAACTGTCCCGCGACGTCCGCGCAGTCGTGCCCACCACCGGTCCGCACCTGTTCCTGACGTTGTGCGCCATTGCCGTCGGCGACGGCGCCCGGCCCGGCACCGGTGCGCAGTTCCTCGATGAGGACCAGGTGGGCGCCGCCCTGGAAACGTTGCGGCACTTCGTTCCCGCGCATCCGGGCAGCGCAACGCACAACCCCATCACCGTGCTGGAGCAGATGACCGGCTCCGACGGCCCCCGGTACTGCCCGCATGTCTACGGTTATGTGAACTACGCCGGCGCCCTGCGGTTCGGGGACGCGCCGCGCGGACGCAGCGGCCGGCGCGGCTCTGTCCTGGGCGGCACCGGTATCGCCTTCACCGCGCGCTGCCGGCCCGACGCCGCTCTGCTCGAGCACGTGAAGTGGCTGCTGCGGCCTGAGGTGCAGCGCGGATTCCTGGTCGCCAACGCGGGCCAGCCCGGTTCTGTTGCCGCCTGGGATGATCCGGGTGTCGACGCCGCGGCCCACGGCTTCTACTCCGGTACCCGCGCCACGTTGGACGACGCCTGGATCCGCCCCCGCCACGACGGTGCCATCGCCTTCCAGCAGCGCAGCGCGGACGCGGTGCGCGACTGCGTGTTCGGTCACCGTGACGGCACCCGCCTGGCCGTCACCATCAACGATCTGTACGACGCCTCGCTGGAGGCCCGAGCAAAGGAGCCGGCGTGACCGATTGCCCGTCCTCAGAGGAGATCCTGGTCGAACACGACGGATTCGTGGTGATCCTCACCATCAACCGGCCGCAGAAACTCAACGCCATGACACCGGAGATGGCGGGCGTCCTGGTCGAGGCCATCTCGTGGTGCAACAGCAGTGATTCGGTGCGGGCCATCGTGTTGACCGGTGCGGGACAGCGCGCCTTCAGTGCCGGATCGGACATCCGCGCGCTCGACGGCTATGCCACCCCGTGGGATTTCCGCAACCGGGTCGACTACTGCGACGCGTTGCGCCGCGCGCAGAAGCCCACCATCGCCGCCGTCAACGGGTACGCATTGGGCGGGGGATTGGAGACCGCCCTCAGCTGTGACATCCGATTGGCCTCGGCCACCGCACAATTCGGGGCTCCGGAGATCAAGCTCGGCTGGATCGGTGGCGGCGGCATGTCGGCGTTCCTGAGCCGTGCCGCGGGCCCGTCCAACGCGGCGCTGATGTTGATGACCGGCGACCCCGTCGACGCCACCCGCGCGCTGGACTGGCACCTGGTCAGCGAGGTCGTCGAACCCGAGGCCCTGGTGCCGCGGGCGCGTGAGCTGGCCACCACCATCGCCTCGCGCGCGCCGGTGGCCGCCGAGACCGCCAAGCTGAACCTGCGCGCGGCCGCCGGGATGTCCGAGGACCAGGCCCTGATCTACGAGCGGGATCTGCAGACCATCTGCTTTGCCACCGAGGACGCCGCCGAAGGGCGAAAAGCCTTCGCCGAGAGGCGCGCTCCCGTGTTCCACCGACGATGAAAGGTTCCGCGATGACCGTCCAGTGGCCGCCCACGGCCGAGCAACTGCTGCCCGTCGACCATGAACAGGCCGTTCTGGTGGGGCGGGTGTTCACCGAGGACGGCCCCTGTGTGGTGACGGTGCGGGGTGGCCGCGTCCTGGATCTCACCCCACTGGTACCCACCATGAGTGCGCTCGCCGAGCTGGACGACCCGGCGGCGTTCGTGCGCCACAGCGGTGGAACCGACTTGGGTTCGCTGGCGGAGGTGATCGCCCACACCCCGGTGGAGCGGCGCCAGAAAGGGGTGCCGCGACTGCTGAGCCCCATCGATCTGCAGGCCGTCAAGGCCGCGGGTGTGACGTTCGCGGTCTCCATGGTGGAGCGGGTCATCGAGGAGCGCTGCCGCGGGGACGCCTCGGCCGCAGCACAGTTCCGCGAACAGCTCGTCGGGCGGGTCGGCAGCGATCTGTCCGCGCTCACGCCCGGGTCCGCCGAGACCGACCGGCTCAAGGACGCGCTCGTCGCCGAGAACGCCTGGAGTCAGTACCTCGAGGTCGGATTGGGTCCGGATGCGGAGATCTTCACCAAGACCGCGCCCATGGCGTCGGTCGGCGCCGGCGTCGACATCGGCGTACACCCCGGTTCCACGTGGAACAACCCGGAACCCGAAGTGGTGCTGCTCATTTCGTCGACATCCACGGTGGTGGGCGCCTGCCTGGGAAATGACGTCAACCTGCGCGATTTCGAGGGGCGCTCGGCGCTGCTGTTGACCAAGGCCAAGGACAACAACGCCTCCGCTGCCATCGGCCCGTTCATCAGGTTGTTCGACCGACACTTCACCATGGAGGACGTGCGCTCCACCCGCGTCACGCTGCGCGTCGAGGGCACCGACGGGTTCGTTCTGAACGGTGAGTCATCCATGACCGAGATCAGCCGCGACCCCTTGGACCTCGTGAGCCAGTTGATGGGCGCTTATCATCAATACCCCGATGGCGCAGTGCTTTTCCTCGGCACCATGTTCGCCCCGGTCGAGGATCGTGATGCGCCGGGCCAGGGTTTCACCCATCACCGCGACGACCTGGTGGTGGTGGGCGCCGACAAGCTCGGCCACCTGGTGAACCGGGTGCGGCCCTGCGATGAGTGCGAGCCGTGGGAGTTCGGGACCTCGGCCTTGTTCCGCAATCTCAGCGAGCGCGGGGTGGTGTGACCGGCCTGTTCGACCTCACCGGAGAAACCGCCCTGGTGACCGGTGGTGGCTCGGGCATCGGGCTGGCCATCGCCACCGGCCTCGCCGAGGCCGGCGCGCGGGTGGTCGTCAACGGCCGTGACCCGGCGCGCGCCGAGGACGCGGTGCAGCGGATCGGTGCCCACCGGGCGCGCGCGTGTTGTTTCGACGTCACCGACGAGGCCGCGGTCGAGGAGGGTGTGGACCAGCTCACCGCCGCCGGCTGGCAGGTGGACATCCTGGTCAACAACGCCGGCATCCAACGCCGGGGGCCGCTGCTGGACGTCTCGTCGGCCGACTGGGACGCCGTGATCAACGGCGATCTGACATCGGTGTTCGTGGTGGCGCGTGCGGTGGCGCGTCGCATGATCGCCAGGGGAACCGGCGGCAAGATCATCAACATCGCCTCCCTGGCCTCGCACTTCACCCGCCGCGACGTGGGCCCGTACACCGCGGCCAAGGGCGGGGTCCGGGCGCTGACGCAGGCGATGACCGCGGAGTGGGCCGGCTTCGGGATCTGTGTGAACGCGTTGGCACCGGGGCATGTGCGCACCGAGATGACACACGCGCTCTCCGAGGATCCCGACTTCGACCGGTGGGTGAGCGCCCGCACCCCCGCGGGCCGGTGGGCCGCCCCGCAGGACCTGGTCGGCCCGGCGGTGTTCCTGGCCTCATCGGCCTCGGACTACGTCAACGGGCAGATCCTCTACGTCGACGGCGGCACCACCGCCACCATGTGAGCTCGCACGATTTCTGTTCACCAGGGGCTTTCCGGTAACCTGGCCCGGTTGCCGACGCAGGCGACCCTCCTGCCACGGACACGCCGTGGCCGCAACGACCATAGGAGGTGATGGGTTTCTCATGCGTCCATACGAAATCATGGTCATTCTCGACCCCACTCTCGACGAGCGCACCGTAGCCCCGTCCCTGGAGACGTTCCTCAACGTCGTCCGGAAAGACGGTGGATCGGTCGACAAGGTGGACATCTGGGGCCGGCGCCGCCTGGCCTACGAGATCGCCAAGCATGCCGAGGGCATCTACGCCGTCGTCGATGTGAAGGCCGAGCCCGCCACGGTGTCCGAGCTCGACCGTCAGCTGAGCCTGAACGAGTCGGTGCTGCGCACCAAGGTGATGCGGACCGACAAGCACTGAAATAAGGACTGTGCTCGTCATAGCGCTGCCGTAGGTTGACCTGCGACCGCGTTTTGCGAACATCGATCCGGCTTGGATCCAAGGGACCTGGAGGACACCAGTGGCTGGTGACACCATCATCACCGTTATCGGAAACCTGACCGCCGACCCGGAGCTGCGTTTCACGCCGTCCGGGGCTGCAGTGGCCAATTTCACGGTGGCATCGACCCCGCGCCAGTTCGACCGTCAGACCAATGAATGGAAGGACGGCGAAGCGCTGTTCCTCCGCTGCAACATCTGGCGGGAGGCGGCCGAGAACGTCGCGGAGAGCCTCACTCGCGGGTCGCGGGTGATCGTCTCCGGTCGGCTCAAGCAGCGTTCCTTCGAAACCCGCGAGGGTGAGAAGCGCACGGTGGTCGAGCTCGAGGTCGACGAGATCGGTCCCTCGCTGCGCTACGCCACGGCCAAGGTCAACAAGGCCAGCCGCAGTGGCGGCGGTGGCGGTGGTGGCTTCGGCGGCGGTGGAGGCGGGAACTCCCGTCCGGCCGCGGCGTCCGCCGGCCCTGCCGACGACCCCTGGGGCAGTGCCCCGGCATCGGGTTCGTTCGGCGGCAGCGATGACGAGCCTCCCTTCTGAGCCGTTCCGGCCCAACAACTTCGAAGCATTTCTGAAAGAGAATCAACATGGCTAAGTCCAGCAACAAGAGGCGGCCGGCGCCTGAGAAGCCGGTCAAGACCCGCAAGTGCGTGTTCTGCTCCAAGAAGGGCGCGAACATCGACTACAAGGACACCGCGCTGCTGCGTACCTACATCAGCGAGCGGGGCAAGATCCGTGCCCGGCGCGTGACCGGCAACTGCGTTCAGCACCAGCGCGATATCGCGGTGGCTGTGAAGAACGCTCGCGAGGTTGCGTTGCTGCCCTTCGGGTCGTCGACGCGCTAAGGCAACAGGGAGCGAATCAATGAAACTCATTCTCACCGCCGAGGTGGACCACCTGGGATCCGCCGGCGACACCGTTGAGGTCAAGGACGGCTACGGCCGTAACTTCCTGCTGCCCCGTGGGCTGGCCATCGTGGCCACCCGTGGCGCGCAGCGTCAGGCTGACGACATCCGCCGGGCCCGCGACACCAAGGCCGTGCGCGATCTCGATCACGCCAAGGAGCTCAAGACCGCCATCGAGGCGCTGGGCCCCGTGCAGCTGACCGTCAAGACCGCTGGTGACTCCGGCAAGCTGTTCGGCTCGGTCACCCCGGCCGACGTCGTGTCCGCCATCAAGAAGGCCGGCGGGCCGAACCTGGAGAAGCGGACCGTGCACCTGCCCAAGGCGCACATCAAGTCCATCGGCTCGCACATCGTCGAGGTGCGCCTGCACCACGACGTGACTGCCAACGCCTCGTTGGACGTCGTTGCCGCCAGCTGACCGCTTGAATTAACTCTCGCGTCAATACGCCCCGGTCGGAGCCACCACGGCTCCCACCGGGGCGTTGCTGTTCTCTCTGGCGAACTCTCCGCAGGAGCAAGAATCCAGCGAACCTAACTTGCTGTTCATTTTCCGCACAAGACCAGGCAACACAACACGCCCGAAACGGCAACCAGGCTCGACACGCCGGGCGGATTTCCATCCACAGAACCCGCAAGTGTCTATGGTGCGTTCATCAGCGGTAACACCGGAAAAATCCATGTTCGTCCACAAGTTCTCCCCAACCACTCAACATCACTGTCCACGGCTATCCACATTCGCTCCACAGGTTCATCAACAACCTTCATTGGACCCCGCCCCAGCAACCGTCTACCGTCATGCGGGCGCGTCACGGCGCCGCGTCAGCCGGGGGAATGTCAGAGGTGTGATTTACCGTCGGCGCCATGGAGTCGAACGCAAGTTCGAGAACGTCTGGGAGGAGGCGGGAGCGCGGCATGGCCGTAGTGGACGATCTCGGGCACCCCGATATGGATGCACCGCCGCCGAACGAGGATTTCGGTCGCCAGCCCCCGCAGGACATGGCTGCCGAGCAGTCGGTGCTGGGCGGGATGCTGCTGAGCAAGGACGCCATTGCCGACGTGGTCGAGCGCCTGCGTCCCGGTGACTTCTACCGCCCCGCGCACCAGAACGTCTACGACGCGATCCTCGACCTGTACGGCCGCGGTGAGCCTGCCGACGCCGTCACCGTCGCGGCCGAACTCGACCGGCGCGGTCTTCTCAAGCGCGTCGGCGGGGCGCCCTACGTGCACACCCTGATCTCCACCGTGCCCACCGCCGCCAATGCCGGCTACTACGCCGATATCGTCGCTGAGAAGGCGCTGCTGCGCCGTCTGGTGGAGGCCGGTACCCGCGTGGTGCAGTACGGCTACGCCGGGGCTGAGGGTGCCGATGTGGCCGAGGTGGTCGACCGGGCCCAGGCCGAGATCTACGACGTGGTCGAGCGGCGCTCGTCCGACGACTTCATGCCGCTGGAAGACCTGCTGCAGCCGACCATGGACGAGATCGACGCCATCGCCTCCAACGGCGGCCTGGCGCGTGGTGTGCCCACCGGCTTCACCGAACTCGACGAGGTCACCAACGGCCTGCACGCCGGGCAGATGATCATCGTGGCGGCCCGGCCCGGTGTGGGTAAGGCGCTGGCGCTCAACACGCCGCTGCCGACGCCGACAGGCTGGACCACCATGGGTGAGGTCGCCGTCGGTGACGAGTTGGTGGGTCCCGACGGGCTGCCGACGCGTGTGGTCGCGGCCACGGAGATCATGCTCGGTCGGCCCTGCTACGAGGTCGAGTTCTCCGACGGCACGGTGATCGTGGCCGACGAGCAGCACCAGTGGCCCACCGCCTACGGCGTGCAGACCACCTCGATGCTGCACACCGACAGCATTGTCACCGCGCCTCAGGCGCAAGGTGCGGGAGCGGCCGTGCTGGCGCCGTCGGTCACCGTCGGCGCGGTGCGCCGCATTCCCAGCGTGGCCGTGCGCTGCGTGCAGGTGGACAACGACGAGCACGTGTACCTCGCCGGCGCCGGCAGGATCCCCACCCACAACTCCACTCTGGGCCTGGACTTCATGCGGTCCTGCTCCATCAAGCACCGGATGGCCAGCGTCATCTTCTCGCTGGAAATGAGCAAGTCCGAGATCGTCATGCGCCTGTTGTCGGCGGAGGCGAAGATCAAGCTCGGCGATATGCGCTCGGGCCGGATGACCGATGACGACTGGACGCGGCTGGCGCGGCGGATGTCGGAGATCTCCGAGGCGCCGCTCTACATCGACGACTCGCCGAACCTCACCATGATGGAAATCCGTGCCAAGGCAAGGCGTTTGCATCAGAAGGCGGATCTGCGGCTCATCGTCGTCGACTACCTGCAGCTGATGAGTTCGGGTAAGAAGGTCGATTCCCGTCAGCAGGAAGTGTCGGAGTTCTCGCGAAACCTCAAACTGATGGCCAAAGAACTCGAGGTTCCGGTCATCGCGATCAGCCAGCTGAACCGTGGACCCGAGCAGCGCACCGACAAGCGCCCTCAGGTCTCTGACCTGCGCGAGTCGGGCTGCATGACGGCCAACACCCGCATCCTGCGCGCCGACACCGGCGCAGAGGTCACCTTCGGTGAGCTGATGGCCACCGGAGAGCGGCCGCTGGTGTGGTCCCTGGATGACCGCAAGCGCATGGTGGCCCGGCCGATGACCAACGTATTCGCCAGCGGCCACAAGGAAGTCTTCAGACTGCGCCTGGCGTCGGGTCGTGAGGTCGAGGCCACGGCCAACCACCCGTTCATGACGCTCGACGGCTGGGTCCCTCTGGGTGAGCTCGAGCTCGGTGACCGGCTGGCCGCACCGCGCCGCGTTCCCGAGCCGGTGCACACGCAGCGCATGGCCGAGCACGAGATCATCATGCTGGCGCACATGATCGGTGACGGGTCGTGTGTGAAGCGCCAACCCATCCGTTACGCCAGCATTGACGAGGCCAATCTCGTCGCAGTCACCAACGCCGCCAAGCACTTCGGTGTCACCGCGGTGCGCGACGAGTACCCGGCCGCTCGGGTGACGAGCCTGCGGATGCCCGCGCCTTACCGGCTGACGCACGGTAAGCGGAATCCCATTGCCGCCTGGCTCGACAGACTTGGCCTGTTCGGCAAGCGTAGTTACGAGAAGTTCGTTCCCGCTGAGGTTTTCGCGCTGCCGAATGATCAGGTGGCGTTGTTCCTGCGGCATCTGTGGGCGACGGACGGATCGGTGCGCTGGGATGCCAAGGCGAAGCAGGGCCGGATCTACTATGCCTCCACCAGTCGGCGGCTGATCGATGACGTCGCGCAACTGCTGCTGCGTTGCGGCATCTTCGCCCGTATCAAGCCGGCCAACAAGGCGGGGTATCGTCCGTGCTGGCACCTGTACATCTACGGTGCGGAGAACCAGAAGCGTTTCGTCACGCACGTCGGTGTGCACGGTGCGCGGGGCGTTGCCGCCAGCAAGGTGCTCGCGGAGATCGATACGCTGGAGGGGAATCCGAACTCCGACACCGTGCCCAAAGAGGTATGGACGCAGGTGCGTACAGCGTTGGCTGACAAGAACATCTCGCACCGCGCGTTCGCCGAGTCCATGGGCACCAAGTTCTGCGGCTCTACCATGTGGAAGCATTCGCCGAGCCGGGCGCGCCTGCACCGGGCTGCGGCCATTCTCGACGATCGTGGCACCATCCATGACCTTGCGACCAACGATGTGTACTGGGACGAGATCGTCGAAATCTCTTCTCTCGGAACGCAAGACGTGTTCGACGGCACGGTGCCGGGTACCAGTAACTTCGTGGCACAAGGTATTTCAGCTCACAACTCGCTGGAACAAGATGCGGATATGGTCATTCTTTTGCACCGTCCCGATGCGTTCGATCGCGACGACCCCCGTGGCGGTGAGGCCGACGTGATCCTGGGCAAGCACCGCAACGGTCCGACGAAGACCATCACCGTTGCGCACCAGCTGCATTTCTCGAGGTTCACCAATATGGCGCACGGGGGATAACTGCTTGTGGTTTCTCAAGTTTGATGTCCAATTCTCAAGTGAAATGTCCAGACGATGTCCAATTGGACATAAAAGTGAGATTTTCGATGCCTCCGGACTGACGAGAGGGGGCGTCGGAGCGGTCTTTATGGAGTGGCTTCGCATTGGAAGCCAACACTAGAGCTGCTCTTGAGAATCATTGCGCTGCAGCGTTGTTGAAATCAACGGTCGCACGGTCAGCCTTGCAAGCTTGTCAAGGACTAGGTGTTGGGTGGGCACACGACGCGGGGCGCACCACCTACAGGCGCCTTTGACGGCAGTGAGCGCCTACCACTCATCCAGCGGCAGCCCGCTGCCGTTTGAACGCTCTCCTAGTTCAAGCCCGTGGCAGAATTTGCCGCCCACGAAAACTGTGCAAGGCGCGTCCCATGGTCCAGTACCGGGGTGATCTCGAATAGTAGGTTGCGGTGGGGTTTTCGGCCATAGCCGAGTCACTAGCCGATGACGCTCGAAGGGGTGCTTCCGGGTGATCGCGCGGAAGCGAGCTTCGCGAACCCTGCTCAACGGTGTGAGTTCCGTTGGCCCATGGAGAATCCTGGTGGCTGAACGAGGGCATGAAATTCAGCACGTTAGCTGATCCCGTGGCGGCCGACGCGCTGGATTGGGCTCGGGCGGGCGGAGCGCCTGGAATGCTGAGCATCGCGACAACAGCAGTCACCGCCACCGCGCGTCCACCATTACGACTCATCGAATTGCTCAAGGTGTCCTCCCTCACGTCGGCATTCCGCGGCGATAGAGACCATTCGGCGACAGCCGTCCGTGGCGGAGCCATGTTGAACGCGAAACGGTGCGCCCGTTCGCTCGGAATTGGAACTGTTGGTAGATGAACTCGTATTCGTGCGGCTATCGCGTGGTTTGCCGCTCAGGGTGTTCGACCACCACAAGCAGCCCTATGAGTACGCGGAGTTCGCGTTGCACCTTGACGCTACTGTTGTCGATTAGCCACTGCAGCAGTAAGCCCTCCCAAGCGGCAACGACCAGCTTCGCGGCACTGCTGGGAATGACTCCCGGCCGCAATCGTCCTTCGCGCTTGAGATCGATGAACGCGCCCGTGAGGTCGCGGCGCACCGTGTCGTATCGGCGGGAGACAAACTCATGGGCCGGGTGGGCTGAGTCGGTCGCTTCGGCTGCGAGGCGGGTGAAGAGCTCGGCGTAGACCTTTGTTTGATCGTCTTGGAAGTCGACGGCCAGAAGCAGCGCTTCGAGCGCATCTTCCGCGTTTGCCAAGCTGGACCGGGTATGCACTTCCCGCTCTTCAAGCAGCGCGGCAAGTAGTGCACTCTTGCTCGGAAAATGGTGCAGCACTGAGGCTTCTGCCATTCCGGCGCGAGTCGCGACCGCGCGCACAGTGCCAGAGTTGTAGCCCATTCGCGTGAACACCTGCAATACTGCGGCGAGGATCTGATCTCTGCGCCCCGCCGACTTGGCGTAGGCGCGACGAGAGCCGCCACTGCCTGCAGCGCGATCGCCGGCGCGTGGGCGGTCCGCGTTCACCTCACTGGAGCCTCCTGTCATAAAACCGAGTATGCATTCGATTTTGATGGCGCGGACACGGCTTCCGCATCACACCTCCTCGATCACTCGGTGGTACGTCTCGTCGCAGGGCTAGGCGGGGCGAACAAAATAGATGGGTAAGACGGGCCCGGCAAGGCTTGCAAGCTCGTGGCGGACGGCCAGGAGTGCGGTCGTCCGTTGAGTGGGAACTGGGTAATAGAAGATCCGTCACCGCGCTAGCGTCCCGGTGGGCGCATCCCGACCGACGCCAGGATCATGCCTTCACGACGTCGGTTGGGCCAGTCCGCTGGTCCTGCGCCCTCGTGTCGCTCGCGATTCGGGCTTTGTCCAGCTTTTTACGCCAGGGATAGGATGTCATGACTGATTTGGCCAAGCACGGGCCGTGGGCAGTTGTTGCCGGGGGCTCGGAGGGTGTGGGCTCAGAGTTTGCGCGGATGCTCGCTGAGGACGGTTTCGATCTGGTGATCATCGCTCGCAAGCCGGCTCCGCTCGAACAGACCGCCCAAATGTGTCGCGACCTCGGCGTGCAGGTGCGAACGCTCTCCGTCGATCTGCTCGAACAGGCTTCGGTGGAGAAGATTGCGACGGCCACTGCTGACATCGAGGTCGGCTTGCTGATCTACAACGCCGGCGCCAGTACGTGCAACGAGCCGTTTCTGCAAGCTGATCTAGTCGACTTTCAGAAGGTCATCGACCTCAACGTAACGCGCATGATGGCCCTGACCCAGCTGTTCGGCCGGCCGATGGTGGCGCGCGGACGCGGTGCCATCATGATCGTTGGGTCGCTTTCGGGTTACATGGGCGCCGATAGGCATTCGGTTTACTCCGGCGCCAAGGCGTTTTCACGTATGTTCGCCGAAAGTTTGTGGCTGGAATTGCGAGACCACAATGTCGATGTGCTCGAACTCGTGCTCGGCGTAACCCGGACTCCTGCGATGGAGCGCATCGGCCTGAACTTCGACGCTCCCGGAATGCTCGTCAATACTCCCACCGAAGTTGCTCGCGAAGGTTTGGACAGTCTCGCTCACGGACCTGTGGTCGTAGCGGGTGGCAACGCCGAGCGCGCGGTGGCAAACAGCGCGCCAGACCGTGCCCGCGTGGTGCTGGACGCACATGAGGCTATCCGTGAACTCATGAAACTTCGCAGCTAGAATGCGACTTGGATTGTCAAGCCCGGTCGTTGTGCAGGTGCCCGGTGTTTCCTCGGAGTGGGAGCCGTTTGCGTCCATCGAGGACCTTGCCGGCATCGCCGAGGTAGCCGACCAACTGGGGTTCGACTTCCTCACCTGTTCCGAGCACGTCGCGATTCCCGCCGGCGTGGCCAACGTCCGGGGCGCCGTGTACTGGGATCCTCTGGCTACGTTGGGATATCTTGCGGCACGAACCACTCAGATCCGGCTTGCCACCGCAGTCTTGGTCCTGGGTTATCACCATCCGCTGGAGATCGCGAAGCGATACGGGACGTTAGATCGGGTGAGCGGTGGACGGTTGGTCCTGGGTGTCGGAATAGGGTCCTTAACAGAAGAATTCGAGCTTCTCGGCGCGCGATTCGATCGGCGTGGCGCTCGCGCAGACGACGCCTTGCGCGCGCTTAGGGCTGCGTTCTCGACTGAAACGCCGGATTTTGAGGGTGATTTCTACTCGTTTTCGCAAATGACGGTGTTGCCGAGGCCGATTCAGCCTCGGGTACCTATTTGGGTAGGCGGACGGTCAGTGGCATCGTTGCATCGCGCCACCAGCCTCGCCGACGGATGGATGCCGTTCGGACTGGATAGTGCGGCGATTTCGCAACTACTTGCTCGCGTCGACATCCCAAGCGGGTTCGACATTGTCCTGGCCAGCGCCAGCGCTATGGATCCCGAATCCGATCCTGCTGGAACGCGCCACCGACTGCTCGAGCTGCGCACCGCAGGGGCGACGATGGTGAGTTGCAGCATCGCCGCTCGCTCGTCCGAGCACTACTGTACACAGCTGTCCTTGCTCAGAGGCCTGGCTGACACCATCGAGTGAGAGGTGCTCATGAACACTGATTTAACCGAGTTGGAGTCACGGCTTCGGCAGCTGGAAGACCAGCGCGATATCAGCCGGCTTATCGCTTCTTACGGCCCGCGGGTCGATGCTGCCGACGCAGACGGGGCGTCGGCGTTGTGGGAAGGGGACGGCAGCTACTATGTCGAAGGCTGGCGGATGAACACCAGCGGCGACATTCACGCCATGGTCAGCTCGCCATCGCACCGCGAATTGGTGGCCGGTGGCTGCTGTCACTTCCTAGGGCCGGCCGTCGTCACTGTCACCGATGACTACGCCGTCGCGATCTGTGAATCGTTGGTTCTGCTGCGTAATCAGGCATCGGCCCCCGTGAACAAGCTCGACCTCGAAGCCTGGCGCACCTCGCCGGCCGAATACACCGTGTGGCGGGCGAGTGTGAACCATTTCCTCCTGCACCGCTCAGACGGCCAGTGGCGTATAACGGCGCGCACCAGCCGACTGCTCGATGGTAATCCCGCGGCGCACGCCCTTCTGATCGCGGGCCTGGCCGGCGCCGAGGTCCCAGGGGGCAATCAGCCGTAACCGGAATGCCCGCATTGGCTTCTTTCTCCATTCGCGGTTGCAGGTACCGGGGACCAGCCAGACCCGGCCAGGCTGATCTGCCGCTGCGTTCACTGGTGTAGCGCCTACTCCTGGGCGATGGTGATCCGTCACCGTGTGAAACCTCTCGGCTTCGCCCGTATAGGGACGGGCTGCGTCAGCGTCGGCTCTGCTGGAATCAGAACTAGTCAAACAATTGTGGTGTCAGCAGCTCCGAGCCAAATCTGCACTTCAAGGCTCCGAAGGGCGTCGCGTGACGGAAAGTCCTGCCTGCAAGTGTGATTCGGCCGAGTCGATTCGATCAGTTAGTTGGGCGGCGGCCACCCCGCCCAACTTCTTGTCCTTCGTCCTTGAAGCGGCGCCATTGGCGCCAGTGGCACATCCCTAAAACCGCGCCAGGTACTGATCACAACGTCGGATTACCCCCGCCCCTAGCGGAGCACGCTCCAAGGCCTTAGCGCCGCCGTGTACACAGAAGCCGAAAAACGCTGCGTAACACTCATTTAAGAATAGGCTGAGCCCTAGGGCCTCGGTTATCGCGGAGTTGCATCACAGTGACGAATTGAAGTTTGGTGCAGGTGTCTAGGAACCAACGGTTCGCAGGCCCGTATCTCCGCTATTGATGTAGTGGACATCAAAGTGGGATTCCCGGTGGTGGACATAGTGTGTGATCGCTGTCATCGGCGCACTTCAGGGAAGCCGAGGTGGTCAGAAAAATTGGGAAGCCACACTGCGGCGCCGCCGACGACGACTGTGGCTTCTCAAGTTTGATGTCCACCTCTCAAACGAAATGTCCACACGATGTCCAATTGGACATGAAAGTGGGGCTTTTCGCCCGGCAGGACGTCACAGCGGCATGGCGTTACCTACATGACGGAAGCGAAATCTGTGCGGGCCATCCGAGACAGGAAGCGAGACAGCGGGATTATGGAGAGCGAGTGCCGGAGTGGGGTGTATGACTCAATGGCGTATCTTGGCGGTGGCCTTTGCATGCGGTGACGTCTCGCCCGTTGAGCTGTAGTGCGTTTCCGGACACTGCGATTCGGCGGCGGGTCCGCGGACGAGCTGCAACTTCGAAGTGATTGGGCGCCTCCCTTCATTGGTGCCCATCCTGTATTGGGTGCCGCTGCCTTGTCCGATCCCGACGTGGGGCTGTCGCGCGTGGTGCTCTGGGGGTGTCAGCGCGAGCGACGCTTTGCCCGGCCCGGCCGGCTGGTGCTTGATTTCAGGTGATCGATCATGAGTTGCGCCATTGCTTCTTGTTGGGGTTGCGTTGGCAGTGGCACGTCGGTGACCAGCTGGCCGACCATCAGGCCTACTGGCGCAGCCCAGAGGAGATCAGCGATCGCGGTTGCGTGCGGTGAGGGTGTGCCGATGAGGTCGGCGACGCGGTTCAGGCCCGGTTGAAGAGCTTCGAGTTGTTCGATGGCGAGGGTGGATCGCATCGAGCGGGTGGCGATCAGTATCTCCATGGCCGTCATGCTGGCTGGGTTCAGGAAGGTCTTCCATGCGGCGTCGGCGAGTGTGGTCATCCGGAGTTCGGCGTCGTTGATGCCCTCGATTTCATCGGCGAGATCGTTGACGGATGTGACTAGCGCGTTGACGGCGTGGTCGATGACTGCCCGCAGTAGCCCGTCTCGGTCACCGAAGTGATATTGGACTACTCCGGTACTGACGCCGGCGCGTTCGATGATGTGTCGGGTGCTGGCTGCGGCGAAGCCTTCTTCGCGGATGCAGCGGATGGTTTCTTCGATGACGAGTTCGCGGGTGCGGTCTGCGCGTTCCTGGCCCTTGCGCCGGGACCGTCGAGGCGCGGTCATCGTGTTTGCGTGGGTTCCGGGGGTGGCACGCGATTGATCCTAGGCGGCGGCTCGGGCTGGATGGGCGTGCGGCGTCGGCGTGGTCATGTCCGGCGCGGGTCGAGCATCAGCTCAAGCCAATTTTCTGCGGGTCGAATGGTCTTGTCGGCGGCGGCGAATACCCCTACTCGCCCGTCCCCGTCCTGAAAGAGTCCGCTTGTGGGGTCATAGGTGGACAATTGTGGGGCGGCGATGCCTGTCGGTTGCTGACTGGCCGCAACAGGTGCCTCGGCGGGTAGCGGGGCCGGTGGTGTGGGCGGGTTCTGTCCGTAGGGCGGTACCGACAGCTCCGGTGGGGGCGCATAGGGCAGCGGGGCCTGCTGCGGCCCCGGTGTGACTGGTGGCACCGGCAGCGGGTAGGGGGCGAACTCGGCCGGTCCCGGCCCCGGTGCGACTCCTGGGGGCAGTTGTACCACCGGGGGCCCGGGGTCGTAGTCGGCGCCCGGTGGGATGTAGGGGAACTTGTTGTAGGGCAGTTGGTTCCGAGGATCGGTGATTGGCGTGGCTTCGGGTACTGCCGGTCCGCGCCAGGCTTGGTTGCCGATCGGGATGTATCCGGCCGGGTCGCGGCAGAGGGCAACGGTGGGCGCTCGTTTGCCGGAGAACTCCTGGCAGGGATAGTTGCGCGCGCCGCGCACCACCGATGATGAGTTGTGTGGCACTTTGCAGTACATGTCCGTGGGTAGGTCGCGCAAGGTCTGGTCACCCGGTGAGCGGATCTGTGGCGGGGGGATGAACCCGACGTTGCAGGGCGGCGGGTCGCCCAGGCCGAGTTTGAAATCGACCTTCACGCCTTCGTCGGCGGGCAACTGTTCGGCGGCGCTGATGAGCACTGCGGTGACTGCGGGCAGGAGTACGAGGGTCTGCTCGATTGCTTTGTGATAGACGACTCCGATGCGGCCGAAATTGGCGAGGTTGGCTGCAAGCATGGGGAAGGACGGGCGAATGCCGCTGAAGGCGTCGGAGGCTGCGTCGGCTGCTCCCGGCGCGGTGTCGAGGAGAGTTCGCAGTTGCGGCTCGGCTGATCGTAATTCCGTGGTGAACCGGGCCAGCCCTTCGGCGAGTGACGTGACGTTTTCGCCGCTGCTGATCTGGGCGTCGAGCACGGGGCCTAGGCGCTCGATCAATGCCGTGGTGTCTTGGCCGTGCGCGTTGAGTTGGTCGAGCAGATCTTTGCTCGAGGAGATGAGTCGAGCTAGCTCGGGTCCGGCGCCGTCGAACGCGATGGTGGTTTCGTTCAGGACGGCGTCCAGCTTGCTCTTGTCCAGGGAGTCCGCCAGGTTCTGCGCTTGGCGCAGCAGGGTGGCGACGTCGCCGCTGAGCTGGGTGTGGGCGCGGTCGATGACCGCTCCGTTGCGCAGCGTGGCCACGGAGTCGCCGCCGGGGGGCGGAACGAGGTCGACGTATTGTTCACCGATCGCTGACACGCTTCTGGCGGTGGCGGTGACGTCCGCGGGAATCTCGGTGTCGGAATTCAAGCGCATGTGGACGTCCACGCCGAGATTGTCGGTCAGCGTGACCGCCGTGACAGTGCCCACGGTGGAGCCGCGGTAGGTGACGTTCGCGTGCGGATAGAGTCCGCCACTGGCCGCGAAATGGGCTGTGGTGGTGTAAGTTCCGATGCCGAGGGCGGCAGGCAACCGCAGGTAGAAGATTGCCACCGCGCCGATGGCGAACACCGTGACGATGGCGAAGATGCGTAGTTGCCAGCGGATCGCCCGGGTCAGCATCAGCGGGGTCCGTTCTGTGCCGGGGGTATTGAGAACGGGTCTGCGGCTTGGCCGGAAAGGTTGGCTTGTTCCCCGATCAGGAAGTCCGGGGTCGTCAGTATTTCGCTGAGGTGTTTCATGTTCGGGTCCAGCGGCGATGTGGTGAAGATGTTCTCGCCCAGCCGTCGCGTGGTGAGGTCGAGGGTGGCGATGGCGTTGAGATAGTCCCCGCGTACCGCTTGCTTGATGCCGGTCTGTGGAAACGGGTAGGTGGCGATGATCGGTAGGGCGTCGATGAGTTGTTGCGCATGGTCGTTGAGCGGCTTGATCACGGCGTAGGCGTCCACCAGGTCGGCGGTGAGGTCGTTCTTGGTTTGTTCCAGGATGCGCGCTGCGATCTCGCTGAAACGCTGCAATGCTGCGAAGGTGTCGACGATTCGTTCGGCGTTGTCGTTGAGGACTCGGGAGGCTTGCGGCAGGGCCGCGAGCGCGGCCGTGACGGTGGTGTCGTTGGCCGCGAACGTCGCAGTCAAGCGGTTGACGGACTCCATGGCGGCGATGATGTCGTTGCTCTGGCGATTGGCTGCGTCGGCGAATCGGGCCAGATTTGGGACGAGGTCGCCGAACTGGTCGGCGCGTCCGGCCACGGCGTTGTGCAGCTCATCGGTGATGTCCTGTAGCGCACCCAGATTTCCGTTGTTGACCACTACGCCCAGCCCGGCCAGAACCTCTTCGGTACTGGGGTAGCGTCCTGCTCTCTGCAGGGGTATGAGGGCGCCGTCGGTGAGCAACCCCTGGGGCTTGTCCATTGAGGGGCCGGAGAGTTGGACGTGTTGAGAACCGAGCAGTGATGTCTGACCGAGGGTGACGGTGGCGTTGGCTGGGAGTTCTACCTCCGAGCTCAGCGACAGTTGCAAGGCCGCATAGAACGTGCCGTCCGGCCGTTGTCGGACCTGCTGGCCCGACACACTGCCCACTGTCACGTCATCAACGAGAACCGGGGAGTTCTGCGGCAGGGTGGAGACATCGGGCAATTCCACGGTGACGGTGAAGGATCCTGGGCCATGACCCACGGTGCCGGGCATGTCGAGGGAGTTCAGCCCGCCGAACTGGCACCCGCTGACTACCGCGGCTGCTGCGGTGAGTGCGGCGAGCCGTCGTGTCGTACCGCGCGGTGAAGTGGGTGTCATCGACCGGGCTCCGTGGCTGGGGGAACGATCGCCGGGGGTAACAGCAGGTCTGCGATGTCGGTGTCCGGTGTCATGGTCGACGGTGGGGATCCCGGCAGCGGTTGCCATTGCAACTGTGACACTGGGGTTTGGGCCTTGGCCTGGGTGGCTGGGGTGTCGTAGATCATCTGGCCCTTGTAGGCAGTGATGGTGTTGATCGGGTGGAACAGGATGGGTGGGAAGTTCATCATGATTCTTCTGAGCACCGGCGCCATGCGTTGCCGACAGATCTCCGTGCGCTTGTAGTACTCCGGTGTAGCTGCTGCGTCGAACACCCCGGCGCAGAGGAATTGAACCGGGTTCGCGAAGTTGGGTAACGAGAGGATCGCGCCGATCGAACCCTGGGCAGGGTTGTAGATGTTGTAGAAGTTCGCCAGTCCGTTCGGCGCGACGTGGAGCACCTGTTCGATGTCTTCGCTGTGCTGGGTCAGCAGCGTGGTGAACTCGGTCAGTGTGGACACCTGGGCGCCGATGACGGTGTTGTTGGTTTCGAGGAACGACTTGACCTCTGCCAGCGCTGTATTGAGCGCTTCCAGAGAACTGTCGAGGTCGGCGGAGCTGTCGGCGAAGACCTGCGACAGTGCGGCAACGTGTCCGGTGAACTGCACGATCTGCTCGTTGTTCGAGGACAGGGCGTCGACCAGCGTACGCAGATTCTTGATGGTGCCTACCAGGTCGAACCGTGAATCACCCAAGCGACCGGCCGTTGTGGACAGCTCTCGGATCGCCGTGCGGAATGACTCACCGTTACCGGCTACGGTGTCCGCGGCTTGATTGATGGCGCCACTGAGGGGACCCTGCAGATTCCCGGCCTGCGGGCCCAGCGTTGCGGCCAATCTGGTGAGCTCGTCCTTGACGTCATCCCATTCGATGGGGACCGCAGTGCGATCAGCCGGGATGACAGCGTGGTCGGCCAGTTGCGGGCCTTCGGCGTACAGCGGTCCGAGCTCCACCACTCGCGCGGAAAGCAGGTTCGGTGCCACGATGATGGCCTTGACATCGGCGGGAACCGGAACTTTCTGCCGGACAGTGAAAGTCACCGCGGTGTTGTCCGGTCCGGGGGTGATGGAGCTGATCGACCCCACCGGTACGCCCAGGATCTGCACGTCATCGCCCGGATACAGACCCACGGCGGACGGGAAATGTGCGGTGACAATCAGTGGCGCGGACCGCGGCCATGCGGTGCTCACCCCCGCGATCAGGACACCGACCAGTGTCACCAGCACGAGCAGACGGATGCGTCCCCGACAGGGCAGGCTTTGACTTGATTGGATCATGGTGACTTGGGCCTGATGATCGCGCGGTCGCTGATGAAACCTCGCAGGAAATCGGCGAGACTGTCGGGGAGTTTGCCGGGTTGGAAGTACGAATCGAGCAGGACTCCGCCTATCGTGGGGGGAGGTACCCCGAAGACATTGGCCTGGAAACCAGGGCCAGATCCGACCACCTCGCCGAGTGCCGTTGCATAGGCCGGCAATCGGGTCAGAGCCGCGGCGATGTGCTCTCGGCGCTGGTTGAGGTTGTCGAGCACCAGGTTGAGTTTCGTCAGTGCCGGCCCCAGCTGTTCTTGGTTGTCCCGGACGAATCCCGATAGCTGCTGGGAGAGCCCGGTGATGCCGGAGATCATCTGATCGATGGCCTGCCGGCGTTCGGCCAGCTGGGCGAACAGCAAGTTGCCGTCGGTGATCAAGGTACTGATCTGCGCCGAGCGTCCGGCCACCACCTCGGAGAGAGATTTCGCCTGCGCCAGAAGCTGGCCTACCTTGGCGTCACGGGCGTTGACACTGCGCGAGAGGGCGGTGATCCCGTCCAATGCTGCTCGCACCTCAGGAGTGGCGTCACCCATTGCCGCAGTCAGAGTGTCGAGCGCTTCGGCGAAACGGTCCTGGTCGAGCTCGCCGACATTGTGTCCCAGATCCTGGAGTGCATTGTTGAGCGTGTAGGGAGTGGTGGTCCGCGACAGGGGGATTGTGGTCACCGACCGAGCGCCGCGGGGCGTGACATCGACGGAGCGTTGGCCGAGGACTGTGTCGGTTTTGATCGCGACAAGGGATTGGTCTCCGACGCGGATCTTGCGGTCGACGGTGAAGCCGACCTTGGCGGCCCGATTGCTGATGTCGAGGTCCACGTTCTCGACGTGCCCCACGGTGTAGCCGTAGATCTGTACCGGGTTGCCGGCGACGACACCGCCGGCGTGGGCGAAGTAGGCGACGTAGCGTTGGCCTTGAAGCCAGAACGGCAGCGTGGGATAGCCAAAGGAAACCAGGACCAGGCAGGTGATCACCGCGATCCCGAAGATGCCGGTGCGCAGGGGATCTCGTTGCGTGTTACTCGACAAAGTCGCACCGTCCGTTGTTGGAGGCGGGGGGCTTCACCGCGGGAAGGAGGATGTCGCTTCCGGCGGGTCCGTTGATCTTGAGCTTCACCGAGCAGAAGTAGATATTGAAGAAGGAACCGTAGGCGCCCAGGGCGCTCATCCGCAGATAGTCCTCGGCCAAAGGCTCCACTGTGTTGTTGACATCCTGCTTGCGCTCGTCGAGCGCGGTGGCAAGGGGCCCGGCGTTCTCGATCACAGCCTGGAAGGGCCTCCGGGCCGTGCTCAGTACGTCGGTGAGATCCCGCTGAGCCGCGGCCAGCGGTGGCAGTGCGCCGGCGATGGGCTCGCGTCCCTGGCTCAGAGTGGTGATCAGCTGCTGAAGCTGATCCACACTGGTGTCCAGGTCGGCGCTCTTCTGGTCGGCGGCGGCGAGGACGGTGGTGAGGTTGTCGATGGTCTCGCCAATGAGCTGGTCACGGCTGGCGAGGTTCTGGGTGAAGTCGGAGGTGTTGGCCAACACGTCCGACAGCGTGGCGCCCTTACCTTGGAGCGCGTTGATCAATGCGTTGCTCACCTGGTTGAGCTTGGCTCCGTCCAGACCTTTGAGCACGGGCCTGAGGCCACCGAGCAGAGCGTCCAGATCCACCGCGGGTTCGGTACTGCTGAGTGGAATCGTCGCTTCAGGCGGAAGTTTTCGGAGCTCTCCAGGTCCGGTGAAGATCTCGAGATAGCGGTCGCCGGTCAGATTCTGGTATCGGATTGCCGCTCGGGTGGAGGCGTAGAGCTGTTGGCGTCTGTCCACGGTGAAGGTGACCGTGGCGTGCTGCGCGTCGATGGTGACGTCCTCGACGGTCCCGACCGCGATGCCGGCGATGCGGACGTCTTGTCCCGGCTCCAGTCGGGACACGGAGGTGAACTCGGCGTGAAAGACGTTGGCCGACCCGAATCGGAACTGGCCGAAGGTGACGACAAGGCCCGCCAGAACGAGCAGCATCACACTGGTGAAGACGGCGACTTTCAGCCCAGTTCCTCGGGTGCGCATCAGTACTCATCCCGTTCGGCGTAGGCACCGTTGAACAGGAACTGCAGTGTTGACGGGGCGTCGAACTGCAACTCGGTGTTGGGCTGATAGGGGACGTAGGCATTGTCGGTCACCAGAAAGGGTGGTCGGTACCAGGACCCGCCGCCCTGCTTGGTGGGTAGATGGGGCAGGCCACGGCAGTTCGGGCCGCCGGAGGCGTTGACCAGTGGAAGGCTCTCCGGGTAGGTGTAGGCCGGGGACCCGGGGATGAACCCGGCGTTGACGAACAGTGCCGGCTCCCTGCCTCCGATGTTGGGGCCGAACTTCCTGTAGGCGTCGTCGAGTGCTGTGATGACGCAGCCGTATTCGGGTGAGTACTCGCTTAGCACGCGCAGCGGGGCACGGAGCCGCTGAATGGCCGCAACCAGGTCCGATTCGGCCGGCGCGAGGGTGTCGGCACCGGTGGTGGACAGGGCGGTGGTCGCCAACAGGGTGGTGGTGAGCTGGTCACGTTTGTCGACGACGGTGCTGCTGATCGACGGGATGTTGCCCAGGGTGGACACCAAGTCGTTGGCGGCGTCGCTGTAAAAGTCCGCAGTGGTGGTCAGTTTCTGCACATCGGCCTGTAGGGCGGGCAGGCTCGGATTCACGGTGGCCAGGTAGTCATCCAGCGTGGCCAGCGCATCCCCAAGTGCATTTCCGTTGCCTCGCAGTCCATTTCCCAAGGCCGTGACGGTGGCGTTCAGTTTCACCGGATCCACCTTGTCGAGGGTGTCCAGCAGTGACTGGAACAGCGTGTTGACCTCGACGCTGACGTCGGAGGCGGACAGTTGCGCGTACGGCTCGAGGTGGTTCGCCGACGACTCCGCGGCCGGACGCAGTTCGACGGATTTGGCACCGAAGATGGTGTTGCTTGCGATGTGAGCGGTCACGTTGGCCGGGATCTTGGCCAGTTCGTCGCTGCGGATCGCCAGGGTCAGGCTGGCGGAGTCGCCGGTGTAGGCGATGCGGGAGACTTTGCCCACCTGAACGCCGAGAAATTTGACCTTGGCATCGCGATCCATCACGAGGCCGGCTCGCGGTGAGTCCAACATGACCGTGGCGGTTGGGGTGAAGGCCCCGCGGTATCCCATGTAGGTGATTCCCGCGCCAACGATGCATGCGGTCATCAGAACCGCCGCAGACAGACGCACCTTCGTGGTCCGTCCCCACTGAACTGCCACCGTCACCCCTCGAACGCCCGGACACTTGTTGCCTTCGAGTCGGCGCCGAGTGAGGATCCAGGGCAGACTCAAAAACTAGCACCTGTTATAACATCACGAGTGATATAAAAGATAGCGTTCGGCGTTCTGCACACCGACAATCCATTTCCGTTGACGTCAAATTCTTTTCGTCGTCGCGCCCGGGCAGTAGCCGCCGGTCGCTCTCACCTGCGGAGGCACTCCTGATGGCCGACATGATCCGACACGACCACGCGAAGGCCGCCGCCGACCGGCGGGGTTTCTCCGGGCTGCAGAAATCGCTCTTCGGAGTGCTGGCGTTCTTCTTCGCGATCCATCCGGTGTTCTGGTACCTGGAGATGCACGCAGGAGTACCCCAGCCTGTTGCGTCGACGATCATGGTCGTTGTTGTCGTTGGCTGTTTCGTGACCGCGCTGGCGCTGCCCTGGTTCCGGGTGGGGGATCGCCGCGGGTGGTCCAGGGGTGATCGCCTGGGCGCGATGGTCATCGTATGGGTCTTCATCGCGCTCATCCCGCGGTTCATCTGGGAACTGCCCTGGCTGTTGTTCTTCGATCAGATCGTCGAGGGCGTCGAGAACGGAGCATTGTGGACCTACATGTGGTCGCCAATCCTCCTCGGAGGGGACGCCCGCTACCTCAACGGTGATCCGCTCATCGTCTGTCTGGAGTGGATCGCTTTGTTCGTCGGCGCCTTCGAGGCTTACGCTCTGGTTCAGTTCTTCCGAAACAATCGGCGTTTCACCAGCATTCAACTCTCACTCATCATGGCCGGCATGATCGTGGAGGTCACGCTCCCCGCGGTCTATTTCGGCGTGGAGATCGCGAACAATCTCGAAAGCATGTCGTCACCGGCGGAGATGTGGGTGAAATTCATCCTCATCAACGTGCTGTGGTGCACCATGCCGTTGCTCACCTACTTCTGGGGGGTGCGCAGACTGGTGACGCAGAATCTGGACGTGCACTTCTGACAACTGATGCCGGCGTGTAGTGGCTTGACGAATCCGCAGTCGTCATTCCAGCTTCAGTGAGCCATCAGTGATGCAGCTGCAGGCCATCCCGCGCAGAACCAACTGAGTACGGACGATCGGTAGCCCTTCAAGCCCCGGGGGTTACCGCGCAGACCGACTCGAAATGAGCTGCGATACAGTGGCGTTGCAGAGCGCCGCGGGATTACAGGTTGTTAGCAAGCGTCTCGCAGCAGATTGTCCGACTAGGTTATCGAAATGACGATTCGTAAAGCGCCCGCGTCTAAGCCATCTGGGATGATCGCGCCGAGATACTTCCAGACGGCTGTCTGACAAAAGTCCAGCGGTGCGGCGGACCTGCGTCCTAGATCTTGGTACATCAGACAGAAGGGTTACGACACAACGGGTTTGAGCGGTTACTTCAACTGGGCCTGCCGCTTGCTGACAATGGCGGGTAAACTAGACACCTGTCCAGGTTGCTTCTGGCATGGTGTGCGTCAGAGGAGCGTTAGGTGGCGGCTGCCGCACCTAAAGCTGCGCCATCGGTGTGGCACTCGGCAGTTCTAAGGCTGAAAGTGTGGGTACCGCAGTTGAATTGAAGGTCACGGCGACCAAGAAGTGCGACTAGGCTGGATGAATCGTTAGTGGAGGTAGGCCCGTGGCCAACGAGAACACTCGGTTCGACCTGTCGACGGTGTTTACGACTGTGGCGGGTGCAGTGCCGGACCATACAGTTTTGGTCTGGCGCAACGAGCGCCTCACCTACCGCGAGATGAACGCCCGCATCAACGGTGTCGCCAACTTTCTCGTCGCCTGTGGGATGGGCTGTCATACGGAGCGGGCCGACCTCCGTGGACACGAGTCAGGCCAAGACCATGTGGGCCTGTACCTGCGCAACGGCAATCAGTACCTCGAAGCCATGATCGGAAGCTACCGCGCCCGCGTTGCACCTTTCAATGTCAATTACCGCTACGCCGGAGACGAACTGATCTATCTCCTGCGGGATGCGCGTGCCAAAGCTCTGGTCTACAACGCTGAGTTCGCACCCCGCGTCGCCGCCATTCGCGATCAACTACCCGATCTGCAAGTTCTCATCCAGGTCGACGATGGCACACGAATACCACTGCTGGCCGGGGCGGTCGGCTTCGAATCGATCGTCACGACACCCGAACCCCCCGGCGGCCTACCGACACCCAGCGCAGACGATCTGTTCCTCATATACACGGGGGGCACCACCGGCATGCCGAAGGGGGTGATGTGGCGACAGCACGACATCTTCATGACATCGATGGGCGGTCGATCGTTCGGCTCGAACGACAGTCTCACCTCTTACGCCGAACTCGCCGAGCGTGCCGGCCAATCCGCCGGAGCGGTGTCGCTACTGATGATTCCGCCATTCATGCACGGCGCAGGCCAATGGGCAGCGTTCTATCTGATAACCATGGGTGGCCGGATCGTCATCCCCGATCACGTCGATCGTCTTCGCCCAGGTGCCGCACTGCGCCTAGCCGAGCGTGAGCGCATCGTCAGCATCCCGGTGGTGGGAGACGCGATCGCACGACCTCTAATCGATGAGATCGAGACCGGCCAGTATGACTTGTCGAACCTGGTGACGATCACCAATGGGGGAGCTGCACTGTCACCGACCATCCGTGACCGGATCATGGATGCGCTTCCGAACGTGATGGTTGTGGACGCCGTTGGTTCGTCGGAGTCAGGCACCCAGATGAACACGGTGGCGATCAGGGGCGGCACCTCCGCGCCCGTCTTCTCCCCGTCCGCAGACACTGCGGTGGTGTCCGCCGACTTAACCCGCGTGCTGGCGTCCGGCGACGGGGAAGGTTGGCTGGCCCGGCGCGACTGCATCCCGCTCGGATATCTCAACGACGAGGACAAAACCTCGCGCACCTATCCCATCATCGAAGGCACCCGCTGGTCTATCCCCGGTGACCGCGCAATAGCCCTGGCCGACGGGACCATTGAGCTCCTCGGCAGAGACTCCATGACCATCAACTCCGGTGGAGAGAAAATCTTCGCCGAGGAGGTGGAGCGCGCCGTCGCTGCACACCCCGGTATCTACGACGTCGTGGTCGTCGGTCGTCCTTCTCCGCGCTGGGGACAGGAGGTCGTCGCGGTCGTGCAGCTTGCGGAAGGCGCAACGGTCGGCGATGACGACCTGGCCGAGGTCTGCAGTCAGCGGATCGCCCGATACAAAATCCCGAAAGCCTTTCTGAGGACCCCTAAGATCGTACGATCGCCGGCAGGCAAGGCTGACTACCGGTGGGCAAAGGAACTGGTCGTCGACAAGCCCGCCGGACCGCGACCTGAATGAGCTGGCGAAGACCGACCCGGCCGCGTCGCTGCTTGTAGCTCTTGAGAAGATTCGCATAGGGATCGGCATTCGCCGACGGGATCTCGATTTTAATCTCCCTGTCAGCCAAGAAATATCTCAATTGCCGCCGGCGCAAGACCCCCCGGTTGTGCTCGTTATCACCAAATGAGGTGAGGGTCCGATTGATTCTTCTTCACGCTTCACGGGGTGATTGTCAGATGTGATGGTGAACGCGAGATGGCGCTCACTGTGGCTGGAAACTGCGCACGGTAACGCAACGGGACCGCCTCTTCGCGCCCGGGCTTGCTCACGAGGGTCGACGCCATCCTCTGGGCCGCCTGCGACCGGCGGGCAATGCTGTTGCGGTGCTCCTAACCGTGTGCCTCCGCGTGCCGCCGACCTCGGCTGTCGCTACGGTAGGAGCAACGACCTTGGCGCCAGTGGAAATTGCCGAACCAGTAGGGAAAGGTCGCGCCATCGGATGGCCCTCAACCCGCAGTCATGGGTCGTGTAAGCCACCACTGCCTTAGGCGGGGCGTAAGAACACTGCCGAGCGCCACTGTGGAAGCATTCTGCGTCGCAGGCGAGATACTCGCAGGGTCTATCACAGTGACGAATTGAGCCCTGATGGGAAAGGATCTGCAAGCAGACATTTTGCAGGCCGACGCCAGCGTCAGCGAGGTGTGGACATAAAAGTGAGAATTCACGGTGTGGACATCAAGTGAGAACACCGCTGACAGTGCAGGCCAGGCGAGCGGGGGTGGACATGAAACTTGAGAAGCCACAGCCAGTGTGGCTTCTCAAGTTTTGTGTCCAATTCTCAAGTGAAATGTCCACCTGATGTCCAATTGGACATGAAAGTGAGATTTTAGGGCCCTGCGGAGCCTCTTGACGAGCGACTGACACTCATTCGGGACAGCGTCGAGTATGCGATGGGCATGCGAGGCTAAGCCCGAGACGTTGCGAGGTGGGCGGGGCGGTCGAGAAGGATCGCTCCGTGCGGGGTCACGCGTAGCCGAACGGTGGGTGAACCCGCTCTCTGAGAGTCGAGGGCGGTTCTATGCTGCGGGGACGACCGGCGGGGGGGCTGTGGTGGCGACCGCGGTGGGTGCTTGACGCGCCATTTTCCCCTGGTGAGCGATCTTTCAGCAGTATGGTGAGCCTTTGCTAGAAAACGCAGGTGTTCGCAACGGGGGTGCGATCCATGGAACGACCCGAGAATCCGAGCGTGGCAGCGTCGGCGAATCCCACCGAACCAATGCACGAAGCGTCGGTGCCGACGAACCCCTACGGTGCCAAGCCGGGTGGCGGGATTTCGCTGCCGCCCTACTACAAGCCGACGCCGTCGGTCATCAGTCGCAGCACCTACTTCCCGGGCGTGGAGAAGCTCGGCAAGGACGAGATGCGTATCTCATTCGTTGGCAGCTGCCCTTTCCCGCCGCGGCGCAGCCAGGCTGGCACCTGCATCATGGTCGAGCTGGGCAACGGCGACCGTTTCTTCTTTGACTTCGGACCCGGCTGCCTGCGGAATATCTGCGCGATGCAGGTGCCTGTCTCGCTGGTGAACGACATCTTCTTGACCCACCTTCATGTGGACCACTACCACGACATCTCGTACCTGCTGCCGTTCTCCGCGTGGGCGGGGCGTTGGAAACCGTTGCGCGTTCACGGGCCCTCGGGTCGAACTCCCGAGTTGGGCACCACAGCGATGGTCGCGTGGATGAAGCAGATGCTGCGCTGGCATTTGGAGAATTTCGACGCCTCTCCCATCGGGGACGGCTACGAGGTGGAGGTGAATGAGTTTGACTGGCGGGACGATAACGGGCTGTGTTACGACAAGAACGGGGTCCAGATTCGTCATTGGCGGCGTTCGCACATCAAGGATGGGGCGTCGGCCTACCGCTTGGACTGGAACGGGCTGTCGTTCGTGTGGACGGGGGACGGGCGTCCTGACGAACTGACAATCGAGTACTCCCGAGGCGTCGACGTCTTCGTCAGCGAGTTGCAGCAAGACCTGCCGAACCTGCAATTCCAAAAGATGGGCATACCCGAGACGATCTTCTCCTACACGATGGACACGTCGCATTCGCCGCATTACGCGGTGGGTTACATGATGAAGCAGATAAACCCGCGGGCCGGTGTGGTCACCCACCTGAGTTATGACGAGGACACGACCGCGGAGACGGTGGCCGGAGTACGCGCGCACTGGGATGGACTGTTCCTTTTCGGCGCACCGGACGTTGCGGTGCTCAACGTGACCAAGGACGCGATCTGGCAGCGGATGGCCGCGCTGCCCGACGCCGGGGGCTCGGCGTCGGCAACCGGCGAGCTGATGGAGAAGGCAGCGGCAGCGGGGGTTGCCCCGCCCACGAAGGTCGCCTTCCCGAACCCGCGGCTGCCGCGCGAGGAGCAGCAAGAGCAGGCGACGCGAGACCTCGAGATCGACCCGACTAAGTACTACCCACCCGACGTGGCCCGCGACCTGCTGACGCAATGGCCGAAGGACTTCACGATCGACCTCGAGCAGATGCGCGGCCCACAGGCGACGCCCTGAGACAGTGCGCCAATCAGACGGGGCGGCAACAGTATTCCGGAGCACGAGATGACGACGGATCAGCGGGTCATTCCGCTGACCGTGCTGACCGGGTTCCTCGGCTCGGGGAAGACGACGTTGCTCAACCGCATTCTCAGCGGCGGTCATGGTCTGCGGGTGGCCGTGCTGGTCAACGACTTCGGCTCGATCAACATCGACGCTGAACTGGTCGTCGGCGTGGACAGCGACATCATTAGTCTGTCCAACGGCTGCATCTGTTGCACGATCCGCGAGGACTTGGCCGCTACCGTGCTGGCGACGATCGAGCGACCTGAACGGCCCGAATACATGCTGCTCGAAGCCAGCGGCGCGGCCGAGCCGTCCGGCATCTGGTCGACCTTCACCGCGGACCGCTTCTGCGATCGCATCCGGATGGACAGCATCATGTGCGTCGTGGACGCCGAACAAGTGTTTGCGGTTCCTGAGTTGATGGAGTTGAAGATCCGCCAGATGGCCTTCGCCGACATGATCATCCTGAGCAAGGTGGACCTGGTGGACCGGGCCGGGATCGATCGGATCATCGAATGGTTGACCAGCCGCTTCCACCGTTTCCGGCTGGTCGAGGCTTACCGAGGCGACGTGCCGACGGAGGTCTTGCTGTCGGTCGGGCGTTTCGATCCGGACAACACCGAGGCCAACCTTCGTCGCCACGGTTTCGACGTGCACGACCACACGGCGGCCTTCCGCACGTGGACTTACGAGACCCGTCAGCCACTCCTGTTGGAATCACTACGGGAAACCGCCCGCAACCTTCCGGCGACCGTCCTACGCGCCAAGGGCATCGTCTATTCGTCGGACGTGCCCACGCGGAGGGCGGTGCTTCAGGTGGTCGGCAAACGCGTCGACATCTCCATCGGTGACGAATGGGGTAGGCGGATACCGCGCACACAGATCGTGGTCATCGGCTCTGCTGGCGGCGTCGACGAAGATATGCTCCGCGCTCGATTTGAGAAGGCACTCGCGCCCCCATCGCAACTGTCGCCGTTCCCCCTGTAGCCCACGAGTTGCAGGAAACAACATGTGGTATTCGCCGATGTCGGGGACGCCTCGCTCCTAGTCTGTGAACGGTCGGGAAACGGTTAAATGGAGGCGTTCGTGATGGTGGATGGCCCGGTTTCGCGCACGATCCTCCCGATCCCTGATGTGCCGCATGTCGGGTTGGCCACGTATGACGCGAAGGACCCGGACACCAGCTATCCGCCGATCCGCGATGTGCGCCCGCCCCAGGACGCGCCCAACGTACTGGTGGTCCTGATCGATGACGCTGGCTACGGCGCCAGCAGCGCCTTCGGCGGGCCGTGCCAAACCCCCAACTTCGAGAAGCTCGCCTCGGGTGGCCTGAAGTACACCCGGTTGCACACCACCGCACTGTGTTCGCCCACGCGGGCGGCTCTGCTCAGCGGCCGTAACCATCACTCGGCCGGCATGGGCGGTGTAACCGAAATCGCTACAGCTGCACCGGGATACAACTCGATGTTGTCAAACACCAAGGCGCCGCTGGCGGTCACGCTGAAGCTCAACGGGTATTCCACGGCGCAGTTCGGCAAGTGTCACGAGGTACCGGTGTGGCAGACGAGCCCGGCGGGTCCGTTCACCGCCTGGCCCACTGGCGGGGGTGGGTTCGAGTATTTCTACGGTTTCATCGGTGGGGAGAACAATCAGTTTCACCCCGCCTTGTATGAGGGCACCACGCCGATCGAACCGTCGAAGTCTCCTGCCGAGGGGTATCACCTCACCGAGGACCTGACGGACAAGGCGATCGCGTGGGTGCGCCAGCAGCAGGCGTTGGTGGGGGACAAGCCGTTCTTCATGTACTTCGCGCCGGGTGCCACGCACGCGCCCCATCACGTGCCGAAGGAGTGGATCGACAAGTACAAGGGCAAGTTCGCGCACGGCTGGGATAAGCAGCGCGAAATCACCTTTGAACGGCAGAAGGAACTGGGTGTCATCGGCCCCGATGCGGTGCTGACGCCGCGGCATCCGGAAATCCCGGCCTGGGACGACATGGACGCCGCTCTGAAGCCGGTGCTGGAGCGTGAGATGGAGGTCTACGCCGCGTTCATGGAGCACACCGACCACCATGTCGGCCGGCTGCTCGATGCGTTGGGACCCGCGCTGGACGACACGCTGGTCTACGTGATCGTCGGCGACAACGGTGCCTCGGCGGAGGGCACGCTGCAGGGCGCGTTCAACGAGATGGCCGGTTTCAACGGCGTTCCCGAGCTGGAGACTCCGGAGTTCCTATCGTCCAAGCTCGATGAGTTCGGCGGCGAAAACTCTTACGGCCACTATGCGGTGGGCTGGGCGTGGGCGATGGATACGCCCTATCAGTGGACCAAGCAGGTCGCCTCGCATTGGGGTGGCACCCGCAATGGCGCGATCGTGCACTGGCCCAACTGGATTGACGACAAGGGCGGCACGCGCAACCAGTTCACCCATGTCATCGATGTGGCGCCTACCGTGTTGGAGGCTGCGGGCATCCCGCAGCCGGTGATGGTCAACGGCGTGCTGCAGAGCCCGTATGAGGGTACGAGTCTGCTGTACAGCTTCAACGACGCCGACGCCCCGGAGCGGCACGAGACGCAGTACTTCGAGATGTTCTGCAATCGTGGCATTTACCACAAGGGGTGGAGCGCGGTGACCAAGCACCGCACGCCCTGGGCGAGCAGTAAGGAGCCCGTGCCGGCGTTCGACGACGATGTCTGGGAGCTGTACGACGGCAACGTCGACTGGACACAGTCCAAGGATCTTGCAAAGGAGAACCCGGAGAAGTTGCACGAGCTGCAGCGGCTTTGGCTGATTGAGGCGGTCAAGTACAACGTGCTGCCGCTCGATGACCGACAGCTTGAGCGCTTCATCCCTGAGAAAGCCGGGCGGCCGACGCTGATCAAGGGCAACACCCAGATGTTGTACGCCGGCATGGGCCGGCTCTCAGAGAACAGTGTGCTCGACGTGAAAAACAAGTCGTTCGCCGTCACCGCCGAGGTGGGGGTGCCAGCCGACGGCGCCGAGGGCGTCATCATCGCCCAGGGCGGTCGGTTCGGCGGCTGGAGCCTCTACGCCACGGAAGGCAAGGCCAAGTTCCACTACAACGTGCTGGGCATCAAGTCCTTCGATGTGCAAGCGGCCGAGCCAATCCCTAGCGGCACGATCCAGGTGCGCATGGAGTTCACCTATGACGGCGGCGGCATGGGCAAGGGTGGCGACGTCACGCTCTACTACGACGGCACCGAGGCCGGCAAAGGGCGCGTCGACGAGACCCAAGCCATCATCTTCTCCGGGGACGAAACCACCGACATCGGCAACGAAACAGGCACCACCGTCAGCCCCGACTACACCGCCCACACCAGCAGGTTCACCGGCACCATTAATTGGGTCCGCATCGACCTCGGCGAGGACGCAAAAGACGCCGACCACTACATCGACCCCGACGAACGCTTCCGGGTCGCAATGGCACGCCAATAGCGACTCCTGGATGTCATGAGGCACACCATCCCTAACACCGTCACCGCGAGCCAGCCACAGAAGGAGAGCAGATGAGTGTTCTACAGGCGAGGCACGCCGCCGCGGAGGCCCTGTTTCACGCGATCCGCGAGGAGGTTGGGCGCGCAGACCAGTACGCCGACCGTGCAGCAGTTCTCGAAACACTCGCACACGCGTACTCCATGGTGGTCGAACCTGGTCATCCAGAACCGGGTAAGGAAGCGGTGAAAGCAGTCCTCGGCTGATATCGAAGGAGCATGCCGTAGGGGTTGTGGCTGGCCGCCTATCGGCCTAGCTAGCTCAGATCTTCGATTCGTCCCAAGCCTCATCCGACAAGTCGGCGATCGCCGTCAGGCAAAGGCCAGCGGGTCCCATACCCGCGTGCCGATCGCCTGGATGTCAGCGGCGACGTCGCGCTGCAGCCGGATCAACGCAGCGAATGCAGCCAGCGACGTACTCGGGTGCCGACTGCTTTCTCGATCCGATTTCGCAACGCCACAAGCAGCTGACGGCGCCGGGATCACGCACACTGAGCGAGTCGCTCTTGACTAGTGCAGAGAAGCTGTCCGTCGTACTCCGCCTCCACGGCGAAGTCGGCGACCTGAGTGGGGGGCCGTCCGGGTGTCGCCAGCATGGGCGCGGTTTCGGGATGCTTCATCAGACTGGCACCAGTATTCGTCACGCACCCGGCCATGGTCGGGGGGTTTTATCGGCTGAACCAGCCGTGCGGGCGCGCCCTGGCTCTATATCCCCCAGCGCCACCTCCGGGCGCCGCTTCAGCCCCGCTAGCAGGCTCTTGCGGTTGCGTTTGCTGCAGGGACGGGACACCCGCGCAGTCCTAGGATGGCGACCGACCCATCCGGGACTGCTGGAGGACCTCGAGAACATTGAGCCCCACCAGCCCTGGGGTGCTAGCAGCCCAGGGCTCAAGGTCGCGCCGTTGTTGCAGTGGACAGGAAAGTGAGAATACGAAGGGTGGACATCGAGTGAGAACACCGCTGACGCCGCAGGTCAGCCAGCCAGGTGTGGACACGAAACTTGAGAAGCCACACTACTACTGCGTCGCGTCGATTGGCGCAAGACCTCCCCGAAGTGCTTACCGGTCATTGGGCGGCCACGGCCACTAGCACGCACAGGGGAGGCCCGAGCGGCACGGCGTCCTCGGTTACCGAAGTCAAGTGCGCCGCATGAACGGTTATGTGGGCGCGCTGGATCGATATGTGCACCAGTGAACTGGGGCTGGATTACCGGGAAAGGGGATGGGGTTCAGTTCTTTTGGAAAGCGTCCATGCCCGTGGCGCCGAGCAGCGGGTCCGTTGACGGGTTGTAAGCGGAGTCGAGCCGGGCCAGCGCCTCCTCGTCCAGCACGACGTCGCCTGCGCCGACATTCTCCTCGAGGTGGCCCACCGAACGGGTGCCCGCGATCAGCAAGGTATTCGGCGTGTGGGCGAGCAACCAGGCCAGGCCGACCTGGGATGGCGTGGCGCCGATCTCATCCGCGATGGCAAGCGCCACTGGGTCGGCGGACACCTTGGGGAAGCCAGGAAAGGACGACCCGAGCGGGAAGTACGGTACCCACGCGATGCCCTCGTTGACACAGACGTTCAGCAGATCTTCCTGTGATCGGTTGAGCAGGCCATAGGAGTTCTGCACGCAGACGATGCCCGCCGGGAGCGCGCGCCGAAGAACATCGAGGGGGATGTTGCTGATGCCGATCGCGCCGATCTTGCCCTCGTCGCGGAGGGTGACCATCTCGGCGAGTTGGTCGTCGAGGTCTACGATTTGGTCACCCTCGGCCTGCAAGCCTGGGCCCAGGTCGAGGCGTCGCAGGTTGACCACCGGGATCTGGTCGAGACCCAGTTGGGCGAGGTCGGCTTCGACAGCGGCGCGCAACTCAGCGGGTTTCTGTGCGGCGGCCAGCGGGATCGCGCCGCCGTCGGCGACGCTGCGGGCGCCGACCTTGCTGACGATGACGACTTCGTCGGGGTAGGGCGCGAGCGCCATGCGTATGCGGCGATTGACCTCGCCGTCGGCATAGAAGGATGCGGTGTCAATGTGGTTCACACCGAGTTCGATCGCGCGACGAAGGAGGGCCACTGCCACTTCGGTGGACGTCGACTGCGGCTCTAGTTGCATGGCTCCGTAGCCAATTCGGGCCACCTCGAATCGGCCAATCCGGCCTAGCCCACCCGGGTGGGATGCTTCCATCATGGCGCTCCTTGATGCGATACTGGAATCATACGGAGGGACCTCCGTTTAGTTGACCGTAGCAGAAACGGAGGGCCCTCCGCTATGGCGTCACTGCGTGCGGATGCGCACCGTAACCGCGAGCGGATTCTCGCCGCAGCGACCGCGGCGTTCGCTGCCGCGGATGGCGCCCCCGTTTCTCTCGAGGCAGTCGCCCGCGACGCCGGTGTCGGGATAGGAACGCTGTATCGACACTTCCCGAACCGAGAGGCACTCGTCGCGGCCGTGTACCAGGCCGAGTTGGCCGAGGTCTCTGCGTCAGCCGGCCTGCTGCTGCAGCGCCATCCCCCCCTGGTCGCATTGCGCCGATGGATGGATCGCTACGCGGCGTTCGTCGCCGCAAAGCAGGGGATGGCCGAGTCGCTCGGTGCCATCTTCGCCTCCGGTACGGTCGACGTCGGCGATACGAGGACGAGCATCGTCGGGGCGGTCGAGGCCCTGCTGCGTGCGGGCGCCCAGGACGGCAGCCTGCGCGCCGACGTCATCGCCGATGACGTCGTGGCGAGCCTCATCGGAATCGCCATCGCGAGCGGTTCCGCCGCGCAGGCGAACCGAATGCGGCACCTTCTGATCGACGGTCTGGTGGCAGCGCGGTAGCGACGGTACCGATCGCATGAATGTCGTCGTGCACAAGCGGCCAAACGCCGCCCGCACCGCGCGCGAGAAGTTCACGGTTTCAATCGGTTTCGGTCTCTAGGTTCATCCGCTCACGCAAGTAGGCGATTCATACTATGCCGTGAGTGCGCGAAGCAGGAGCGTGACTACGATGTCGACCTCTTCTTGAAGCGCAGTGTCGGGTTCCCGCACCCATCTGAAGACGGCGCCCTGCACGACATCACTGAGTGCGCGCGCCATCACGGCGGCGTCCACGGTTTGACCGATCCGCCCGTGGTCTTGACCGTTCTTGAGGACTGGAGACAGGTCATCCAACAGTTGTGACTCATAGAGGACCGGCCCGAGCGCGGCGGTCCAGCCCCGCATCATCTGTCGACTCAGCTCCGGTTCAGATTCCATCGCCTGGCTGATCACCCGGAAATAGTCTCGAATGATCTCTGAAACGTCCTCGATGCGAGCGTTCGTCACTTCCTCGACGGCGATATCGGCCATCTGCCTGACCCACAGCATCGGGATGTCGCCCTTGTTGGGAAAGTAGTTGAACGCCGTCCTGCGGGAGGTGCCGGCCTCCGCAGCGATGTCAGCCATGGTCGTGTTCTCATACCCCTGAGTTACGAAAAGCTTTGCAGCGGCCTCGAACAGGGCTCTTCTCGTATTCACAACTCGCCGGTTCGGCGGAGGCGACGGCGGTCCAGGATGCACGTCCTTGACCACCTCCCTCGGTCGCCTTGCCCCAAATTGCACTCGGGTGCATACTAGTCACGGAGTCGGTTGCACTCAAGTGCAAGGTGTCGGATAAGGGAGAGCTGGGATGAAGCCAATGTCCGCATCTGACGTTCACTGGCCCTGATCCGAATTCGCTTGGGCGACACACACCCTCACCACGAGTGGCGCCGCCAGTTCGGCGGCCTGATCGTCTAGCTCGGCACTGCTAGACGCCCAGCATCAATGGGCCCGGCACCTCGAGCGCGAGGACTCAAACGTATAGGAATACCCCGCATACGCAGTGCTGAGCTGGCCGACGACGTGCCGCTTCGTCGGTACTGGCTGCTCGGCAGCCACGTGACAGGAAAGGTGAACACCGCGTGAAACTTGAAGAATCCGCTCGCGCACTCATAGGCCGCGGGGCTGACGCGACACTCGTCACCCTCAATCCCGATGGCAGCCCACAGGTTTCAGTGGTCTGGGTGGCGCTGCGCTCGACACCTGAAGGTGACGAACTGGTCGCCGCCCATCTCAACGAGTACCGCAAGACGCGCAACATCCGCCGCGATGGGCGGGTCGCCGTCACCATCCTCGGTCCGAAAATTGACGGACAGGCGACGCCGTACCTGTCGATCACCGGTTCGGCGCGCGTTGTCGAGGGCGGGGCCCCTGAACTGTCCGTCGAGTTGGCTGAGGCGATGCTCGGGACGAGCGAGCACTTCCCTCCGCCGAATGCGCCAGCCAGATTCGTTACGCACATCCGGGTCGAGAAGGTCGGCGGCAGTCTCGTCTAATAACCTGTTGCACGGCGGCCTTCGACTTCAAGAAAGAGATGCGGAAGGCCTGCTCCAAGGCCGCAGAACAACGGGGCCACATGGGCGGGTTGCGCCTTCGCTGACCACTGGACATGAACGTGAGAATTCTCGGTGTGGACATCGGGTGAGAACGCCGCCGACGATGCAGGTCAGGGAAACGACTGTGGACATGAAACTTGAGAAGCCACAACTGCGAGATGCAGTGAAGATTGACAAGCGTGTAGCCGTTGTTAAACAACACGGTCAGTGGGCCTGACTATCAGAGGTGCAAAACAGCACGTAAGCTCGGTTTAGGCGCCTTCTACCGGCAGACTTTGTCAAAGTAGCTGCGCAAAATGGGAGTCAACCGTCGCAGGCTGCGGTTCAGGTGCAACCGCATGAGGGTGAATCGATAGATTCGTGGTTGGATGCCACCGCACTGGTCATGGGCGGACCATAGGGACCCTCGCAGCGGCCTGGATCACCGGAGTCGTTCTGCCCGTCGACCGAGGACTCACGATCCGCTAGCTGGATTGCCCTGAGGTCGTCGCCGACCGCGTGCAACAGTATTCGACACGACCGGAGCCAAGCGGCCGTCCCGTTCCGAACTCGCCGGATGGGTGTCGTGTCCGGAACCCGCGCCCACATGGAGGCGGCTGATGCTGTCTGATCGACTTTGAGTTGCGGAGCGCTTAAAAAGCGACGACCTTGCGGCGGAGGCGGTCGCTCCGGCAGTCCGCTGCGCACAAAACGCCCCATCTGTTCTGTCGAAGTTCGCACGGTACCACGTGCCGCAACGGTAAAGAACCGACGGGAAACGAGCGTCCCGTCGGCTATGCGCCGCGCCCCCGTGTCGGCGTTGCGAACGGCGGCCTATCCGCGCACGATGGACATGAGCGCCCTCGCGAACGGGGCGGGGTCCACGTCACCTCGAACTGCCAATTGCTGGCTGTATGCGGCGCAGACCGCCACGAACGCCTCGGCGATCTCCTCGGACTGATCGTCGGATCTTCCTGGAAGCAGATCGACGACAGCGTCGCGCATCGCGGAAATCTGTTGCGCGACAATCGTTGCCAACGCCGGAGACAACGCTGCCTCGGCGTAGATCTGGGCGACCAGCCGCGCATGACCCTGGTGGCGGGCCAACGCCCGGATGTGCTCGAGAAAGCCGTTCACCGCCTCGGCGGTGAGCGCGGTTGGGAAGGCGCCAGATGCTTGTTCGCACACGGCGCGGATGAGGTCGTCCTTGCCGCTGAAGTACCGATAGATCGCACCGGTCGAGAGCCCGGACTCGGCGACGATGTCGGCCAGCGATGCGCCGGCGAAGCCGTCGGCGGCGAATCGAATGCGGGCGGCGTCCACGATCTGCTGACGCCGCGCGTCGAGATGGGACTGCGTCACCTTCGGCATGAAAAAGAACAACCCCTCGTTTTATTTGGTACCGTCGCCAGCGTACCCCGCCCGGCGACCCTCAGGAGTGTGCATGCGCTACCAAACCTTTGGACGACGAACCGGGCTGCGAGTCTCGGAGTACGCCTTGGGCACCGCCAACTTCGGCACGTCTGACGCCAGTATCGGGAAAGTAGCCGCGCGCAACGTCTTCGAGACCTTCGTGGCGGCCGGCGGCACCACGTTCGACACCTCCAACATCTACCAGGACGGTCAAGCCGAGACCGTGCTCGGCGAACTGCTCGGCAGCGGCCGCGACGACTTCGTGGTGATCACGAAGTACAGCGGGACCAGGCAGGAGCGTGCCCTACCCGTCACCACCGGAAACGGCCGCAAGTCAATGATTCGATCCCTCGAGGGGAGCTTGCGCCGCCTGAACACCGACTACGTGGACGTGTTCATGCCGCACTTCCCCGACGAGGTCACCCCGATCGAGGAAATCCTGTTGGGGTTCGAAGACCTGACTCGGTCCGGCAAGATCCTGCACGGGGCGCTGTCCAACTTCCCGGCGTGGCGGGTGGCCGAGGCCGCGGTCTGGACGGATTTGCGCGGCCTGAGCCCGCTGGTCGGCATCGAGACCCAGTACAGCCTCGCCGAACGCAGCGCCGAGCGGGAACTTCTGCCGATGGCATCGGCGCACGGTCTCGGCGTGCTCCTCTATTCCCCGCTTGCCGGGGGACTGCTCAGCGGAAAGTATCGGCGTGGGGAGACGGGGCGGTTGAGCGGTCGGGGTGACGCCGTCGAGGACACCGCCCAGCAGACCGTCGTGGTGGACACGGTGCTGGCGATCGCTGCCGAGACCGACAGCACCGCGGTCCAGGTGTCGTTGGCATGGCTGCGTCGCCGGGCCACTGTCGCGCACACGGCTCTCGTCCCCATCGTCGGACCACGCTCCGTGGAGCACCTGCAGGAGTACCTGCGGTCACTGGAGCTGGAACTCGACGACGAGCACTACCGGCGCCTAGACGAGGTCAGCTTGCCACGGTTGGGCACTCCGCACGACGACGTCGCGAACGCCCTGCGCAACGGACTCGACGGCAACCGGACGCTATTCGCCAGTCCACCAGTCACCGTCGTCTGATCGAGGCACGTTGCCGAAGCCGGCTCGCACGAGCCGGTCTGACGGCTTGACACGACGGCTCCGTGCCGCACATCAGCCGTGAGTATCACGACCGGAGTTCGGGCTCGGCAGACCTGTGTGGCGTGACGGTTGGACCCCGGCCCGCCGCGCGGTTGCAGGCGCGCGAGAGTCCTCGGTCTCACGTGGCGATGATGGCTCGGATCGCCATCCTCGCGACGGTGTGCGCGGCCTCGCGCTGTAAGGGTGCCTCGCCGTTGAACAGTCGAAACACCATGGCCCCGAACAACACATCGATGGAGAGGTCGGGATCGAGGCCAGGTCGGAGCTGTCCGTTCGCCATACCCTCGCGCACCAGTTCAATGGCGGCGCGTCGCCGCTCGGCGAAGAACCTCTCCTTCAGCACGTCAGCCCCCGACGCTCCCCGGTGGCCGCCGCCATCAACTGAGCGATCACGCGACCACGGGGCGTGGCGTAGAAGTCGGCGAGCCGAACGATCTGGCTCGTCAGGTCCGCGACCACGTCACCGGTCAGAGGCGTCGGCACCGCGTCGCTCACCTTCTGGCCGTAGGCGTCGGCTGCCACGTCGAGACCGCCGGTTCAGTGCTTGTAGATGGTGGCTTTGCTAACCCCGGAGCGCCTGGCGACCTCGGCCCGTTTGTTGTCGGGTGAACGCCGATGGCGTAGTTGGCCGTCGCAGCCGCCCGGTATCTACGGCCTGGCCGACGAGAAGCTCAGCGGCCGAAGCTGACCGACTCAGCCACCGCGCGCTGATCCTCCAAGGCAGCCAGACGGCCAGTCAGTGCCGCGTGTACGGCGTCGTAAGAATCTTCGCCGAGGGTCAGACGCAGCGGCGGGTCGGTCTGACGGGTGGTCTGAAAGACCACGGCGGCGATCTTGTCCGGGTCGCCGGTCAAGGCGTTCGCGCCGGCGTCCTGAAGCTGGCGTCTGACCTGATCCACCGGAGTTCCGCGATAAACGCCCAACTCCGAAGCGAATGTCAAGTTATCTTTGAAACCCGTTCGCGTACCGCCAGGTTCGACCAACGTCAAGTGAACGTCGAATTCGGACACTTCCTGATTGACGCTCTCGGTGAATCCCTCCAGACCCCACTTCGCGGCGTGGTAGGAGCTGTGCGTGGGAATGGCGACCTGACCGCCCATGCTGGAGATCTGAATGATCCTGCCGCCACCTTGCTCGCGCATCGGCGCCAGAAGCGCGCGCGTGATGAGCAGCGGCGCCATCAGCATGACGTCCAGTTGCCCACGGATCTGCTCCACGCTCATCTCCTCCGCAGCGCCGACCACGGCAAAACCAGCGTTGTTGACCGCCACGTCCACCGGATCAGTGGCAATCAGCCGGTGGATCACATAGTCGACGTCGTCGAGCCGGGTGAGATCGAGAACCCGCTCACTCAGGCGACCGCCGAACTCCTCGGCCAGGTCGCTTAGCGCGCCGGCGCGACGCACGGTCGCGGTGACCCGATCTCCCTGCCGTAACACGTGTTCGACGAGACGACGGCCTAGACCCCCCGACCCTCCGGTGACTAACCAGTGGCGGACGTCCTTATCAGCGATTCCCGGCATCGATACTCCTCAGATTTCGTTCAAGCGGGGGTATGGCGCGTCGCGCGTCTACACCTCGAAGGTCTCAGCGCCTGGCACGGCGTCGATGGTCCAGGTGCCGGATGTGCGGAACGTGAGTGCCGTCGCGAATGTGTCCTCCATGTACTGGAAGTACCGGATCTTGCCGTCGCTGACCTTGGCCAGCACGGCGCAGGGTGAGGTCACCGCCTTGCCAAGTGTTACCGATCGCAGGGTGAAGCGTCCGAAGAGCGCCACCTTGTCACCGTCGACCAGGGTGTCCAACGGCGTGAAGTCTTCGAGCCGCCACTGCGTGCTGACACCGCGAAAGTTGTCGACGAAGGCCGACTTCCCGTGGTTGGTGCCGGCCCACGGCATGATCTCGTGCAGGCCCGGGTCGGGGTCGAAGGTCAGCGACACGTATGTGGCGTCGTCGGCCACCAATCGCTCGGTAACCTCCGCGATTTTGTCAGGATCGAAGGCGCCGTCGAGGAATTCGGTCAACACCGTCAAAGGGTCGGGAGTCATTGGAGTGGAAGGTCCTTCCTTAGCACAGCGTTGCGGGGGCGTGGTCGGAGTTGTGTCATTGCGGTCGGGGCGCCGTGGTCGCGACGATGACGCTGTTGATGACGATCGCGGTCATCGTGCGTGTCACCGCCTCACCGGCCGCCGCTGCGCCGAAGTTGCCGCGTCCGAGTTCCTCCGCGCGGGCGATGACAGCGGAGTTCCAGGGAATCGCCGGATGAAACTGCGGCAGTGCGCCACTTCCCCAGAGCAGGGCGGCAAGCGCGGCGACACGCGGTGTGGGCGTGGCGTGTTCGACGAGTACCGCACGGACATTGTTCATGAGATCGGCGCGTCGCTTGGTTCCGCCGTCGATCAGGGTGGTGATCGCGAACAGGCCCAGTGCCTTGCGCTTCTCCTCGCGGACATCGCCGCGAGCGATCAGACGCTCCAATACGGGCCGCCGCAGCGTCGGACCGACCGCGGCAAGGACGGCTTGAACTGCGCGCGGTCGTTCGGACACGTACTCCCAGGCCGAGTGGAACAGTTCGTCTGACGGTCGGTCCCGTTCTGCCGCGGCCACGGTCACGGTGCCATTGCGTTCCGTCGTGGCCGCGATGTCATCGCCGAGTGCCATGTCGGCGAGCACCGCTGCGCCGAGTACGTAATACAGGGTGGTCTCCCCGGCGATGGTTCCTGACTCCGGCTGGAACAGCAGGAGGAGTAGGTCCTCGGCCAGAGTGGGCGGGTTCGACTCTGCGGGCGGTTGCGCGGTGTCGGTCACTTGTCTGGCACTCCTTTCGGCGCTCAACGGGTCAGAACTGACTGACGCCACCGTCGACGTAGACCTCTGAGCCCGTCATGAAGGAGCTTCCGTCGGAGGCCAAAAAGGTGATGACATTGCCGATCTCCTCTGGGCGCGCACGGCGCTTCATGGGCACGGTGGAGGTCAAATCGGCCAGCGCGGCGTCGGCCCCGGTGAAGAGGCCGGCCAGGCCCGGTGTCTCGGTGAGACCCGGAGCGACGACGTTGACGCGGATCTTGCGGTCGACGAGTTCTGCGGCCCAGCTGCGCGCCAGGGACCGGATCGCGGCCTTGGACGCGGCATACACGCTCGCCCCGGGAGCCGCCTTCACGTCGCCGTTGGAGCCGCACAGGATGATCGACGCGCCCTCGCGCAGCAGCGGAAGGGCGGCCTGCACCGCGAAGATCACCCCGCCGACGTTGGTGTCGAAGATCTTCCTGTGGTGTTCCCACGTGAGACCGCCCAACGTCGCAAACTCGCTGATTCCCGCATTAGCGAAGACGATGTCAAGCCGCCGTCCGGTGGCATCGATGGTGGCCGCGACACGGTCGAGATCGGCCTGCTGGGTCACGTCGGCGCGAATGGCCTGGGCCTGAGCTGGGCCGATGCTGAAAACGGCGTCGTCGAGGGCGTCTTGGCGGCGCCCGACCAGGAAGACGTAGGCCCCCTGCTTCGCGAGCGCCCGTGCTGCGGCCAGGCCAATCCCGGATGTAGCTCCGGTGACGAGTGCGGTCTTTCCGGTCAGGTCCGACATGAAGCCCTCCAGTTTTGTACCAATCGGTTGCAGCACGACCATACCAGTTTTGTACCGATAGGTACGAGGGCGGGGATCCGGCGATAGAATGGCCCGCATGGGTGCAGAGCAACGGCACGCGGGAGGCCGGCCGCGCTCGTTCGACGAGGGCCGGGCGCTCGATGGGGCCATCGACGTTTTCTGGCGTCTCGGATACGAAGGCGCGTCCTTGGCCGAACTCACCGAGGCGATGGGCATCAACAAGCCGAGTATGTATGCCGTGTTCGGCAGCAAAGAGGAACTGTTCGTCCATGCCCTAAAGCGTTACGGCCAGCGCTACCATGAACATCTGCGTCAGGTGCTCTCGAAACCCCGTGCCTACGACATCCTCGATTCGTACTTGCGTGACACCGCCAAGGCTGTGCGTGCCGGGAATGCGCTGGGATGTCTGTCAATTCAAGGCGGCATTTCCTGCGGGCCGAATAACGCGCGCATACCGCAGCTGCTCGCCGAGTATCGCCACGGGATCGAAGAAGCCATCGCCAAAGCCCTTGCGGCGGCTGACGATGCGCCAAACAGCGACACTGAGGCGCTGGCCAGATTCGCCGTGACCATCGGACAAGGGCTTGCGGTGGATGCTGCCGCCGGAGTGCCGCAGGCCAAGCTCGACGCCGCTGTCGACGTGGCTCTTGCCGGCCTGGCGATGTTACTGGTCTCAAATCTGCCAATCGACGACGCGGACGGCCGCTCACGCCGACGACCTGCGACCAAGTCATGAATACGCCAACAGCAGTGGCATCGGCCCCGACGCAGAATCTCCGCGGTCACCCGCGCCGGTGACTCGGTTCCGTTGTGCAACAGCGGGTCACGTCTACCGTTGCAGGCTTGGGTCATCTGCGAATAGAAGGTCTGCCTGGGATTGGCTCTAGGGCGCTACGCCGTCGCCACGGAGCTAGAGGGCGCGGTGGTTGGAGCTGGGGCTCCACGCCGATGGTGGGGGGCCGTCTTGTCGCGCACTGGACTGCTGTCAACGACTTGATCGACGACGGCCGACTCAACCACAACCTGCGCATGATCGAGAAGACACACGTGGTGCCATCGACATCGGGCACGCACGCATACACGCGAACCACTCGCACTGCTGCCGACGGGTTTCCGTTCACCGAGTCGTACCGCGTCGAGGGCTTGGGTCATGCTTGGCCCGGTCCGTCCGGCGAGGGCCGATTCAACGACCACGCCGGCCCTGACGCCAGCACTATCGCGTGGGACTTTGCCAAACGTCATTCGATCTAGTGCGCCGGTGCAATAAAGCTAGGCCCGCCGGAAACGGCGCGTCCGAGGAAGATTGTCGCCAGCGGACGGGTACTCGGGCGCTCAGCGATTACTTTGTGGGCCAGAGAGTCTTAGTTCGGCTGAAGGCAGGTCGAGATCATCCGCGCCAGCAGGCGCATCGGCGCTCCTGGCGACTGGTAGTCGCCCAGGATGTTTGGTGATTGACTGTGCCCCTAGGTCCGGGTGTTGCATGGACGGCGTGAGACACGACACCAGGACGCTGACCGAGTCGGACTACGCACGCGCCGAGCAGATGCTTGCCCCCTACCGGGCAAGGAAGGTGCCCGGTAGTGCGCTGCAACCTCAGTGGCTTCCCGGCGGCGCGGACTTCTGGTATCAGGTGGGCGGGCGCTACGTCATCGTCGCCCCCGACGAAGGCAGCAGGCGGCCCGCATTCGACCACGACCGCCTGGCTGCCGCGCTGTCAGTGCAGACCAAACAGGCGGCGGTCGGCGCCGATCTTCCGATCGCGGGTGTGGAGGTCTGCGACGACGGCACGGCGAGGTTCACAGCGTTCGGAACCGCCTGGGAGTGGTCCGACGACACGGGCCTCCAGGCCGACCGCCGAACGCCCCGCGCCCCCGGCGAGGTGCCCTCCCCGGATGGGCAGTGGATCGCATTCCGCCGAGACGGCAACATCTGGGTTCGACGGACTGCAGGACAGCAGCAAGGGGATTCGTCGCGCACAGAGGACGGCGAGCAGGAGTTCGCGCTCACCGACGATGCCGAACCGCAGTTCGACTACGGCGGGCTGCCCGACACCACCGGAGCTACAGCCCTGACCCGACTCCTCGGACTGCCCCCCCTGTCCTTCTTTCACTGGTCACCAGACTCAACGCGGATCTTGGTGCAACGCATCGATCAACGCCATCTGCCGGAACTGGTGCTGGTGGAGTCGACACCCGCCGACGGCGGCAGGCCTGTCGAACACCGCACGCGCTACACGATGCCGGGCGAGGACGCGGCGGCGACGATGACGTGGAACGTGCTGGACGTGCACCAGCGCACTGTTGTCCGCCAGCAGGACCCGCCCAGCCCGATCATGCACAACACAGCGCTGGTCTACGCGTGGTGGACCCGAGAATCGGGGGACTCGGTGCACTTCCTGCAGCACTCCCGCGACGCCCGCACACTGCAATTGCGCCGCCTCGACCCGGCTACGGGAAAGACCACCACCCTGATCACCGAGACGGGCGAGACGAGGGTCGACCCTGCCGTGCAGCTCGGTGATCCGCCGCTGGCGCACGTGTGCGAGTCCGGCGAGATCGTCTGGTGGTCGCAGCGCGACGGATGGGGGCACCTCTACCTGTACTCGGCCGATGGCCTGCACGCCACCCAGATAACGCAGGGGCAGTGGCTGGTTCGCTCCCTGCTGTGGGTCGACGAGGATCGTAGGCAGGTCTTCTTCGTCGCAGGCGGTCTTGTCGCCGACGACCCGTACACCCGCCAGATCTGCCGCATCAACTTCGACGGAACCGGGTTCACCCGGCTCACCGAGGACGACCTCGACCACGACGCCGTCAGCCCGCCTCGGGGCGGCTACATCGTCGACCGGGCGTCTTCGCCGAGCCTGCCGCCGCAATCCGCCGTCCTCGATACCGAAGGCAATATCGTGGTCCAGCTGGAGACGCCAAACACCGCGGCCCTCGAAGCGCTGGGCTGGAACCCACCTGAGCGCTTCCGCACCACCGCCGCCGACGGCAAGACACCGATCTACGGTCTGCTTTGGCGCCCACACGACTTCGACCCGCAGGAGCGCTACCCGATTGTCGAGCACATCTATCCCGGTCCGCAGGTCCACCGCGCGGGCCCGTCGTTCGACCCGCCGCATCAGGGAGAGCCGGAGGCATTCGCGGCGCTCGGCTTCGCCGTCGTCGCGATCGATGGCCGCGGAACCGCTGCGCGCAGCAAAGCCTTCCATGATCACTCCTACGGCGACCTCGGCAACGCCGGCGCCCTTGACGATCACGTCGCCGCCATTCGTGAACTGGGACATCGGCATCGGTGGCTCGACACCAGCCGGGTAGGCATCACCGGTCAGTCCGCAGGCGGCTTCGCCGCCGCCCGCGCCGTGCTGGTACATCCTGCGGCCTACCACGTGGCCGTCGCGACGTCCGGGAACCACGACAACAACATCAACCTGGCGATGTGGGCCGAGCACTACCACGGCGACCTCACTGAGGACGGGCGCAAGGCGATTTCGAACGCAACCGTCGCCGACAACCTGACGGGCAAGCTGCTGCTGATCCACGGCGAACTCGACGACAATGCCCACCCCTACATGACGATGCGGCTGGTCGATGCGCTCATCAAAGCGGATAAGGACTTCGACCTCATCATGATCCCCGGCGCCGAGCACGCATTGATTGGCCGTCAGCATTACTTCCTGCGCCGCACTTGGGACTACTTCGTCCGGCACTTGCACGGCAGCGAGCCGCCGACCTACCGCCTCGCGCCCTTGCCGTTGCCGGCCGTTGGCGCGTGACCCCGCACGATCTCCCTCGCCCGGCGCAGCACGTCCAGCTGCGCCGGGTTGTACAGCTCGAGCATCGCCTGGTCGATCGCTCTGTCGGCGAATCGTTTTCCACGCGGGGCGTCGTCACGCGATTCGATGAGTGAGGGGTGCGCGTCCCTCACCGCCATGATGTAGGGGGCAAGCCGCTCGGCGAGACGCTGCCGGGTCGCGTCATCAGCGCCGGCGTGCAGGGTGTCCAATTCCTTCGCGGCGGGATCGTCGGGGGTTTCGCGGATCATGTCCGCATAGGCTTGCCGACCGCTTGGCCCCAGCACCCGGCTCAGCACGACCACGAGCTTGCGATCAGCGTCCGTCATACTCGCAGCGGTCTCCGGCGCCACGAAATCCGGCGGCAGGTCGGTCGGAGCCGAGTGCTTGAGAAGATCGGCCAGGTCGTCACGTGCCCGCTGCAGCCGCACCATCGTCGCCGCCAGTTCAGCGTCGAGTGCACGCAGGGCGTCCGCCGGATGATGGTCGCGTTCGCCCATCGCAGCGATCTGCGGTAGGGAGAACCCGAGATCGGTCAGCCGCCTAATACGTACCAGCCGCACGAGGTGCTCGACGCCGTACTGCTTGTAACCGTTGCTGCGACGCTTCGGCTCGGGCAGCAGGCCGACCTGATGGTAATGCCGGACCGAGCGAAGGCTGGTGCCCGCCAGCTCGGCCAGTTCGCGAGTGCTCCATGCCACGACTCCATCCTGGCGCACTCACCAAACGTGGCTTGTCTCTGATGACTCGTTTGGCGTGAAAGCTGCTGCACACCGCGATTGGCGTTCTGGGGCCGATGTCGGCGGATCACACGCTCGCGGGCGTTCTTGGCGCAATCGGCGACCTACCTACCCCAGACGAGACTCGGAAGGCATTGCACTGCAGGAGTTCATGGGGTGTGAAGCTGGGTGGCGCCACTACTGCTAACCCCCGCTGTACATGGCCCCTGGCGGCTGGGCCAGCAGCGTTTTCACTGCCCTGGTTTCAGCGTCGGCCAGTACTTCATCCAACCCGGACTCCAGGCCGTCAAGGGCTTGGCGGATCACGTCGGCTGGGTTGTTCTTGGGCATGTCGACGCCGTCCAGCATGTCGGTGTCGGTGGCTGACAGGTGCAACCCGAGAACTTGGGTACCTTGGCCTGCCAACTCGAGTCGAGTGCTGTTGGTCAGCTGCCACTGGGCGGCCTTGGCGGCGGCGTAAGCGCCGTTGCCGGGGAACACTTGGAAGGATCCGATCGACAGGACGTTGAGGATGGCGCCACCGCCATTGCGCGCCAAAACTGGTGTGAAGGCGCGTGTCATCGACAGTGTGCCCCAGAAATGGGTGTCGAGTTCGAGGCGGATGGCATCGAGGTCACCCGTGACGAGGTTTTGCATGGTGGCGACGCCAGCGTTATTGATCACCACGTCGACGTCGGTGGCAGTGGCGGCGACGTCGACTACGGTCGCGTCGTTGGTGATGTCGAGGTAGGTCGGCACGATGCGTGCGTTGCCTGCGGCAATGGTTTCCGGTCGTCGCGTTGCGGCGTAGACCTTGGCGGCGCCGCGCTCGATCAACTGGCGGACAAACTCCGCCCCTAATCCTCGGTTGGCACCGGTCACCAGGACTGTCCTGTTTTGTAGTTCCACTCTTGCATCCTAAAAATGTGAGATCAGTGGCAGGTTCAAACCGAGGCTCTCATCGGCTCGCGTGAAGTAGTCGGCTGGCACGCAATGCGGGAGCTTCTGCGCTGTCAGCAGATCGTAGATACTGATGACGTCCCGGCAGCGCGGTCGTCGACAGCTGCGCAAGCCGAGTTAGCAAACGACAGGCTACCGACGAGCTTTCAGACAGTCAGACTACTTTGCGAAGTAAGTGCGCAAAAACGGTTCTTTCGACGTTTGCTACACCGTTCGCGTGGAATCGCTGGATGTGTGGCCCTTGGGTGTGATGCTTGTTACGTAGCTCTTCGCTTGACCAGTGCTCCACGAATACGAATTTGCCTGGCTCGCCGATGTCCTCGTACAAGTCGTAGTCCAGATTGCCCTCCTCCTCACGCGAGGGCGCGACGAGTGCACCTAGGTCTCGCCGCAGCTCGTCCTCTTTGCCTTCCTTGGCTTCAAGGCCGACGACAATGAACAATTCAGTCACCTGAGATTCCCTTCGAATAACTAGCTAGGAGCTGGGCTGATCTAAAGGTCGGTAGTTTTCGCGACGCAGGATTGCTTACCCCTTGAAGTTCTTCTCCGGGTTGAACCCGTCATAACTGTCGAACACACCCATGAAACCAGTCAGCGTTTCGTCGCGATTCCAGTCACGCTGGAGTTCGCAATACATCTGCACTCGGCTGATCAACTTGGCGCCCGCCTGTTCGATACGGCGGAGCGCCGCCTCATGCGCCGCGAGTGAGGTGCCGCCCACCGCATCGACGGGTACGTAGACCTCATAGCCTTGATCGATTGCGTCGAGGGCAGGAAAGGTCAGACATGCCTCCGTCCAAAGCGCGGTCATGATCAGCTTCCTGCGGCCGGTGGCTTCGACAGCCTGCTTGAATTCCGCGTCTTCCCAACTGTTTATCGAGGTGCGGTCATAGGTGGGATGGTCGCCGAGGACGTCCAGGAGCGGCTGGATCGGCGGCTTGTTCCGACCGGTCTGGATATTGACGGTGGAATGAACGATTGGCAGTCCGTAATTCACGGCCGCCTTGGCGCAGCCAACGATGTTGAACACCAGTTCGTCCTGCGGGATCGAACGGATGGAGCTGACTTGGATGGGCTGGTAGTCGATGAGGACGAAGGCCGAATTCTGCGGTGTGAGCAGGTGGTCGAATTTCGGATCGCGGATAGCTTGGCTTGTCACGAAGATTCCCTTCCAAGTGGGTTTGGTACCGATGTTTGGAGGACCGGCTGCGAGGCATGCCCTGCCTGACTTGAGGCAGTCATCAGGTTCGCAGCGCCGACGCGGCCTTCGCGTCGGTGAAAGTCCCTTAGATGGTCAGCGGCTGCCGCCGTCGCGGCGCATCATTGGATCTGCGCACCAGGACTGATCGGACCGCCTGGTCCGCTCGCCAAGGGCAGCCTCTGAAATTGCACTCCTTGCAACGCGATTTGCAGAAGGCTCACGCCTGGGTGCAGATCCATGCCCCAGAATCCGTCGAGGCGCGCCCCGGTGCACCCGGGGGCCGAGGTGACGCAGGTGCATCACCTCAAATAGGCAGGCGCGACTGTGCCGGGGTGGGTGTGGCGTCGGTGAACACGTCTGGGCCACACGAACTAAGAGTCACCGCTAAAGCAAGTAAGGGACTCTCACCGACGCGAAGGTGGCGTTCGTGCTGCGAACCTGATGGCCGACAGAGATTCGCGCACCAATCTTCTGGCCGCCGAGAGTATCGAGCACTGCCCTGGTGGAACTGTGCCACCGAGGTGTCCCGCAGATCGATGGTCGCGCGACCGCGCTCCGGAGGCTTCTCGATGTGGAGTATTCCGCTGCCGGCGGTCATCCACTGGGTGTCACCGTTGGTGATCGTGCCGCCGCCGTGGGAGTCGGTGTGCTCGAACGCGCCATCGATGATGTAGGTGACGGTCTCGAACCCTCGATGGGGATGCCACGGAGTGCCTTTGGGCTCACCTGCAGCCCAGTCGATCTCGCCCATCTGGTCCATGTGGATGAACGGGTCCAAGTCGTCCTGCGGCACACCGGCGAAGGCGCGCCGCACGGGGAACCCGTCGCCCTAGAATCCGGCCGGTGCGGTGGTGACTGACCGGACCGGACGTTGCGTGTCGGTGGACGGATCGGGGACAGGGACGCGAGGCAAGGTGAGGGTGTCGGCAGTGATGGCGGGCATGGTCTACTCCTGTCAGTTGACGAAAATGGGCGGGGTTCGGAGACGAAGGCGGCGGCTGTGCCGGGTTCCGCTCAGCGGCTGCGTAGGTGGTCGACGACGAAATCAGCGGCTTGCCCGGCCATCCCGTTGACGCCGTACGCGCTGTGGGCGGCAGAATCGAGGCCGCCCGATTCGCAGACCGGGTCCCGCGGCGCGCACAGGTCGATAGTCTTGGCGACGAAGGCGGGGCCAATCTCGATGGGGGGCGCGTCTTGTTGCAGCAGTCTCAAAATTCCCGGTGAGGGTTTACCAAACAGGACCACCGCGGCGATGCTGTCGGCGACGTCGGGAGACAGAGCGGTCAAGGCGTATCCGGGGGGAACGGTCTCGCTGGTGACGTACCCGCTGACGGCAGCACCCTGGGAATAGCCGCCAACGACGATCTCGGTGGTGGGGCACCTGTCCTTCAGGTCGCGCAGATGGTTACTGGCATCCACGATGCCGTCGACGGCGCGATCGAATTGCAAGGACGCCGGGTAGTTGACGGCATAGACGCCAATGATGCGCCCGGGTAGTCGTTGGCTCAAGGCTTCGATGAAGGGCTCACCGACCTTGCCCACGCCGGGGCTCTCGAACGTGCCGCGAGCAAAGACGACCTCGACATCGGCGCAGTCGGCGATCGACGCCGCTACGGGCGCCCCGTAAGCCTGTCCCGGGTTAGGGTTGCTGACCAGCGCCGCGACCGCCGCGCCGACGGCCATCGCGTAGAGCGGCAGACGCGTGTTTGACTGCGTGGCAACTGAATTGGAAGCCGATGGCCTCTCCATGACGCGTGTGCCCTTTCTGCTCATAGGGGTCGCCTTGTCGCAGCTACGCCGCCTGTCGGTGCGTTCGGGAGTACTGCGAGGGAAGCCAACAGGACGCGCAGCAGGGATCGGCTGTCGAGTCATCCGCATGCCCCCCGGAAAAGCGTGTCCAGAAGCGGGATCACGTCACGTTCGAACGGCGCTGTCAGTTCGGCGTCGGTCTCGTCCGGAACCGAACCGGCGTGCCCCATGGTGTCGGGGTCGAGGGTGACCATGACGGGATCTCCTAGTGCTCTTCGGTCAGTGTGAGCACCGGCGTTCCGGTGGCAGGTGCAAGGCGGTTGTGAAGGGCGACGATGGCTCGCATCGGCCGCAGATGCATCGACAGTGAGGCCACCCTGCCTCCGGAATTGATGCCGATCAGATCGATGCCGTCGATCTCCGCGGTACCGCATCTGATATTCGTCACGACCGCGAAAAGGCCATCTCCTGAGATGATTTGGGTGACCGTGTACTCGTCTGCGACATCGAGGATCTGAGAGACCGCGTTCGCGACCTGTTCGCGGCCGACGATGGGCTCCGCGTCGATTGGGCTCTCGAGGATCACGTAATCGGCGAGTTGGGCCGCGGCGCTTATGGCGTCGCGTGCTTGCAGAGCCGTCAAGAATGCCGTTAGTCCTGCTGGAATCTCATCCACAGTCGTTGACTTCCGTTTGTGTGCGGGGTCTCGCTGGATGCGTCTGTGCTGCGGATCAGTCGGTAAGACCGGCTTCTCCGTGCCATCAGGTTCGCATCGTTGATGTCAGCTTCGCGTCGGTGAAAATCCCTTACGTCGTTCCCGGCGGCCACCGTCGCGACGCCTGAGGGGGGTATACGACGCGGTATCGGGCGGAATGATCCACGACAGCTGACCGGACTAGGTGGCCGGTCGTCGAGGGGATCCTCTGTTAACGCAGTCCCTGGAACACGATCTCCAGAACGCCGTCGATATATTCCGGTTCGAGCGGCATCGCATGAAATAGCCGGTACTCGACGACCCCGTACAGCAGGTCACGCATGGTCTGCCAATTGGCGTCGGCGCGCATCTCACCGCGCTGCCGCGCCAGGGTTGTGCGGGCGCGGAAGTCGTCGATATTCGGTGCGATGATCTGATCGAAGAGGGCGCGTAGGAGATCGGGGTCGGACTGGCCGGCGGCGATCAGACATCTATATGCCGGTCCGAAGCCGGTGGTGTTGATCAACTCCAGGATCGCTGTGAGCTGGGTTCGGATGTCGGCGACGATGTCGCCGGTGTCGGGAAGCGTGACGGCAGTGCTGAGGATTTCGGTCGCGGCTTCGAGTATCACCGCACCCTTGGATGGCCACCAGCGGTAGATGGTCTGCTTGCTGACGCCTGCTTGCCTGGCGATCGCTTCGATCGAGATCGTGTCGTAGCCAACTTCGCCGATCATCGACATGGACGCGTCGAGGATGGCGCGACGCGATTGTTCGTTGCGGACCGCAGGCATAAGGAGATCGTAGCCACCGCAGGTGCGCTTCGAAGCGGATTGCATACGGTGCGGTCCGTATTGACGTCAGGCTTACCCTTGCCTATCGTTTTGGTGGTCGGCGCGGCGCTCCCGACCAGGGCTTGGATCACACCGTTCAGCACGGGCAGGCGCCACCTCGGGAAAGAAGCCAGCTGTGTCCGTCGAGCCGATCGATCCAGACGAAGCGTTTCCACCCGATCAACACGCCGCACCCTGGCTGCTTGAGGTGAAGCTGTCGGCACCGCCACCACTACGGGAGGAAGACGGATTCGCCCGAGCCCGGGCTGAGAAGAAAGGTCTGGGCCTGCTGGGTCGACACGCAGAATGCGAAACGATCGGCCAACTCCTAGCCGAGGCATCAGAGGGGCGCAGCGGGGTGCTCGTCGTGCGCGGGGAAGCGGGCATCGGAAAGTCTGCGCTGTTAAAGCACGCCCGCGACACCGCGATCTCCATGGCGATGCGGGTGGAGTCCTCAGTCGGCGTGGAGTCCGAGACGCAGTTCGCCTTCGCTGGCTTGCACCAGTTGTGCGCGCCGCTACTGGAGGGCGCAGAGACGCTTCCTGAGCCGCAGAAGACCGCCCTCGGTGTCGCGCTGGGCCTGCAGGCCGGCGCCACGCCAGACCAATTCCTGGTCGGGCTCGCCGTCCTCAATCTCCTCACAGAGGCGGGGCCGATGCTGTGCCTCGTCGACGACGCACAGTGGCTGGATCAGGCGTCCGCGCAGGTTCTTGCGTTCGTGGCGCGGCGAGTGGCGGCTGATCGGTTGGTGCTGATGTTCGCGGTGCGCGACCCCTGCGAAAGCGGCGGGGACCGATTGACTGGGTTACCCGAGGTACGCCTGGACGGGCTGGGGTACGCCGACGCCCGGGCGTTGCTGACCACCACCGCACCGCGCGCGCCGCTTGATCGGGGGGTCCGCGACCGCATCATCGCCGAGGCGCGCGGTAACCCGTTGGCGCTGCTAGAGCTGCCCAGCAGCCTGCAGTTGGCTGGAGGGTTCGAACTCCCCAACGTCATGAGCGTCCCGCGCCGCATCGAGGACAACTTCCAGCGGCGCTCGAGCAACCTCCCGGCGCGGACGCAACAGCTGATGCTGGTGGCTGCTTCCGAGCCGACCGGTGACGCCGCCCTGCTCTGGCGTGCGGCCGACTATCTGGGGATAGACCACGATGCAGCCGAGCCCGCGGAAACTGCAGGACTGCTCGAAATCGACACCCGCGTCCGATTTCGCCATCCGCTGGTGCGTTCGGCGGTCTACCGTGCCGCCACGGCAGCAGAGCACCGTCGAGCCCACCACGCCCTGGCTTGCGCCACCGACCCGCAAACCGACCCGGATCGCCGCGCCTGGCACCGCGGGCAATCGGTACGGGGCACCGACGAAGAAGCCGCCGCAGACCTGGAGCGTTCGGCAGACCGCGCGTTGGCCCGCGGCGGGTTCGCTGCCGCCGCGGCGTTTCTTCGGCGCGCGACCGAGCTGACACCGGAGCCCGCTCACCGGGCGAGACGCGCACTGGATGCCGCCAACGCCCAACACTGCGCCGGTGCGCCAGAGACCGCCCTCGCACTGCTGGACAACGTGCACGCCGCCCAACTCGATGCGCTGCAACGCGCCCGCCGGGAACTGCTCCGCGCCCAAATCACATTCCACCTGACCCAAGGCAATCAGGTGCCTGGGATGTTGCTTGGCGCCGCTCGAATGTTGGCGCCCCTGGATCCCTCACTTGCTCGCGAAACCTACCTGCAGGCCTTCGACGCGGCGACCATCACCGGAAGTTTGGGCCTCGAACCCCATCTGGCGGAAATCGCCGAAGCGGTCCGTGCCGCACCGACGCCGCTCGGGCCGGCGGATTTGCTGCTCGGCGGGTTGGTAGCCGTCCACACGGATGGATTCGAAGCCGGTGCGCCCGCCCTCAGGCGGGCACTGGAGGCGTTCCGTGAACACGTCTTCCCCGTCGAGACCGTTCAGGCCGGCGACGCCGGCAACTGGCTATGGCTGGCCACACGGACCGCAATAGCGCTCTTCGAGGACGAACTGGCCATCACGTTGGCCGATCGCTACGTGAGACAAGCTCGCGACGCCGGCGCCCTCGCCACGCTGCCGGCAGCGCTCATCGTGTCGGCGTTCGCGCGGGTCTACACCGGTGAGCTCGCTCTTGCCGCCGAGTTGACAGACGAAGCTGCTGCCATAACACAAGCGTCGGGCGCAATGCCTCTGAGCTACACCCGAACGTACCTGGATGGGTGGTGCGGGATTGATTCCGAAGCCACCGATCGGCAAGACACCCGTGACGGCGAGGCGACAGAACGCGCGCGCGGCATCGAAGCCACAACGTCCATCCTCGCCACGGCGGTGCTCCACAACGGCCGGGGCAATTATCCGGCGGCGCAGCAGGCCGCGATTCAAGCATGTGACACCTACGAACCGTCGACCAAGGGGCATGCGCTGTACGAGCTGGTCGAGGCGGCCTCCCGCGCGGGCGATCCAGAATCCGCCTCTCGCGCAATGGAAGAACTCGACACCAGAACCCGCGCCAGCGGCACCCAATGGGCGCTCGGGGTTGCGGCGCACTCCCGAGCGCTGACCAGCACCGGAGCGGAAGCCGACAAGCACTACCGCGAAGCGATCGAGCGGCTACGAAAATGCCGTATGGGCATCTACCTCGCCCGCACCCACCTCGTCTACGGCGAGTGGCTACGCCGCGAAGGCCGCCGCCACGACGCCCGCGAACAACTCCGCACCGCTCACGCACTCCTGACCAAAATGGGCGCAGAGCCCTTCGCCGCACGCGCCGCCCGCGAGCTACGCGCCACCGGCGAGCATCCCCGCAAACGGACCGCCCAACCCACCGACGCGCTCACCGCCCAAGAACTGACCATCGCACGACTCGTCGCGACCGGAGCGACCTCCCGTGAGGTCGGTGCGCAACTGTTCCTGAGCCCGCGCACGATCGAAACCCACCTGCGAAACATTTTCCGCAAACTCGGCATCACCTCGCGCCGACAACTCAGGGAGCTGCCGCCACCCTGACCTGAGGCGGAACGCAAACTGCCCTCGCAGAGCACCTTTCAGGAGTGAGCGACAACCTACGTGAACATCCACCAACGCGCGCCGCGACGGCCGAGCCTCGGTCGGGCTTCGGGATCGGCTGCCAATCCCGTTGCCCCGCCCCGGGGCGTTGTCCCGTCTGAGACGAAGAGGTATGCGGATTCGTACCGTCTGGGCCGCGACCCATTCCAGCAGACGGTGTGGTCTGACATGAACGTCTGAATCCGCGCCGTCTCGGGAAATGGAAGCCATTGCCACGTAAGGGACTTCTACCGACGCGAAGGCGGCCCGTGCGCTGCGAACCTGATGGTGGAAGGTGTCGGGTTCAGCCGGTCCAATCCGCGGCACACACATCGAGCGAGAACAGCAGGAGACATTCAGTGAGTAGCATCAGCATCATCGGCGTGGGCCGCATGGCCAGCGCTCTGGCCGGTCGCGCCCTCGGTGGCGGCAACACCGTCGAGATCATCGGTCGCGATGAGGCCAAGGCGCACGAGCTGGCCAGCAGGCTAGGCGGTGCCACCCTCGGGACGATCGGCGAGCCCCCGGCTGGAGACATCGTCGTGCTTGCCGTTCCGTACGCAAGCGCCGCGGCGGCGGTCGGCGAGTTCAGCGAGGCACTGGCGGGCAAGATCCTCGTCGACATCACGAACCCCTTTGCCCCGGATCTCTCAGGCCTCGTCACTCCCGGCGACAGCTCCGGCGCCCAGGAGACCGCCAAGGCCGCTCCCGCGAGCACGCGAATCATCAAGGGATTCAACACCTTATTCGCCGAGATTCTTGCAACCCCCCCAGATGCGGATCGACCGCTGAACGTGTTCCTAGCTGGCGACGACGCCCAGGCGAAGGCCGAGGTGTCGGCGTTCGCCGCGAGCCTGGGACTGCGCCCGCTGGATGCCGGTCCGCTGTCAATGGCGCGGGCCCTGGAGTACGCCGGCCTGCTGGAACTCAATCTCAAGACCCACGGGCTGGAGCAAACCGACTTCGTTCTGGGCATCACCGTCGTCGGGTGATCCGCGCGGAAGGCGCTCACATGCGGGTCGCCCACCTGACCTGCCCGACGGGACCGCACGCGGGTGAACCACCGCTGATCGCAAGATGTTTGTCTGAAGCCGCGACGTGGTCGTCGATGATGTCGTCGACGTCACGCACGGGCATACCTGCGACCCCGGGGGAGAGACGCCGTGGCCGTGTTCATGGTGGTCGCGGCCGAATCGGGTCGGCCGTCGACTCCGGCGCCCGGCAACCAAAAGAATGTCTAGCCCGACCGCTGGGCAGATGCCGCGGCACCGAGTAGTGCACTGCGTCTTGTGGGGGTGACCAATGCAGGTTCAGATTCGCCTTCGGTCGAGAGTTAGGAGCGCGCTGGTGCGGCCGACGATCCTGAAATTTGTTCTCTCCGTCATCCATTGGAGTTCGCCGATGGCCCGTACTTTGCGTTTTGCCGAGTACGACGATACTGAAGAGCTTCATGTAGTTAGAGCCGCCGCGGTGCCTCCCGGGGGCGGGCAGGTGAAGATTGCCGTCCGCTCGGCAGGGGAAACGGTAGCGCCAACACGCGGCGGCGACCAGCGACACCGACCTCGGACGCCGGCGCCGCGTCGTCGTCAGCCTGTCACTCGTTCCGGCCAGATGAGCCGCATGCAGCGCACCGTCATCCTCACGATGTCGGCGAGAGCAGTATTCGCGGCAACGACCATTGGCCAGGCTCCGCTGGCCGTAGCCAACGGAAAGTCGCTGCCCACCGTCGTGTGTATGGGCCCTGAAATCTACCTGGGTCAATGCGATTCGAGGGTGCCGCTTGTCAATTCGGTCAAGATCCTCGTACCGAAATGGAGGGTCCGCACCTACCCAGACACCGCTTGCGTGCGGTCGGCAATTCCGCCCAAGCAACCGGAACTAGCCGAACGCCAATTATTTTGGCCTCGACTTCGGTTATCGCAGCCTTAAAGGTCGGTCGCTCCTTGGTTACCCGGAAAGTGAAATGCCGGACGTCTGTCGCGCTCACGGCGGGACAAGGGGGAGGAACGGAACGCCGGTAGTCGGTCCCGGCCGAGTTCGATGGTGGAACGCGCCACCGCATGGGCACCGGCTGATTGCCGGAGTTTAGAACTGACGAAAGGACCGAGCGGCGATGCACTCGCTCCACGTGGTCAACTGGGCCGCGTTCCTCGTGGTGGCCGCACTGGTCTCGGCGACACCTGGGGCCAACCAGTTGTTAGGTTTGCGCAACGCGATCCGATTCGGGTTTGCCTGGGCGGGTGTAGGCATCGTCGCTCGACTCGCCGGGCTTGCCATGCTCATCGCCCTAGTCGTCATCGGGCTCGCGGAGGTGTTCGCAACGTCGCCGGTGACGTTGGTGGTCTTCAAGTGGGTCGGGGTTCTCTATCTCCTCTTCATCGGCGTAGCCGCGATCCGCGCTCAGCCACTACCGTCGGAACCCGCTGACCTTGAGACAGCGGCACGGTTACGTGCAGACCGCCGCCGGATACCCTTTGACGAATTCGTGACCGCAACAACGAACCCCAAGGCAGTGTTGCTCTTTGCTGCACTGTTTCCGCAATTCGTCGCCACGGACACAAACAGCCACGTCCAGATGGCCGCTCTAGGTGTGGCCTATCTGGTCGTGGAGGCCGTCGTGGGTGGTATCTATGCCGCCGTGGGCTCCGTATTGCGAGTCAAGGGACCCTCTAGCAGCACTCTGCGTTGGGTCGATCGCGGCGCGGGCTGCTGCCTCATCCTGTTGGCCGCGGCGCTTGCCGCTGAGTCCCTGTAAGCGCTGCGGCTGCCGGTTACGCCTCCTAGGTATGTGGCCGCGAGCCTCGGCGGGCAGCTAGTGCAACCTGTCCCCCCTTAGGCCATCGCTCCACAGTCGCGGGTATGTTTACTCCTCGCGCTCCGTTACAGCCGTGCAGCACCCCGATGAAACGGTGGCGCGTTAACGTCGGCTGTCATAGTGACGAAAAGCTACACACCCAGTGCGGCCCTGCGCCTTTGATTTGGGGCGGGGTGAGGTAGTAGTGCGTCGCTGCCGGCAGAGCGTTATCGGACGCATGGAGCGAGGCGTTTGCAACGTAGATTAACAAGCCTCCGCGACACGCCGAAGTCTTGTCAAAGTACCCAGGCGAGTCGTGTCGATCTTCACTGCGTCTCGACAACCTGCTCCAGTTTCAAATGAAATGTCCATTTGATGTCCAATTGGACATTTGAATGAGATTCCGCCTATCGAGCCAGCGGTAGCACTGGTGGCCGGCCGCTGGTCAGCGCCCGGGGATTGGACCACTCCCGCGGAAGCTGCGTGCCGGGCGTTTCGGACCCACGCCGATCTGAGTGGGCGGCCGACGACACTGTCCGCGTGATCCACCCCAGCAGGGTGCGCCTATGCGTCACCCAAGCTCGGCCGGTAGTCCGCCACTTCGGCCTCAGCAGCGAGCAACGCACTTAATTCGCCCTCCTGCTGAGCGACAAACACACCGATAACCTGCCGGCACACCTCCGGCACGCCGACCCCGCGCATATCAGCAATACGTTTCAACCCGAGCAGCATCGACGTCGACACGTGAAACTGCACGGCGAACTGACCGCAAGAACCATCCTCGGGCGGTGACCCCGGACCAACGACCACGGGATGATCTGACCCGAATTCGTCAACATCAGCGCCGCGAGCCCTCTCAACGGCCCCACCACTAGCGCCGCCAGCAACGCCCTGGTCCGGGTCGCGGAACTCCTCATGACTGAACAAACCCATTGCGCCCACGCTAGACCTTGCAGAATGCCGAAGCCGCCAAGTGAACGGGTGTGGCCTGCAGGAGACCGAGGCGGCGGCGAGGTGCTGAGGGGGCCGGAGGGTTTGGTCGTGGTCCTTAGTGCGTCTGGAAGGGGTTTTCGTCAGGGAGTCGGCGTTTGCGCTCAACTCGATGATTGAGACGCCCGGATGGGAACTGCGTGTCGACGGTCAACGTGTTCTCCTCAGGTCGGAACGTCAGCGCGCATCACGGCGTCACGGATTGAAGAACAGGTTCTTGAAACGTAGCCCGAGCCACGGGCGGGGGCCGCGCGCCAGCATCCCGCCGCGCATAAGCGCTCGGCCGAGCCGCATCCGCCCGTAGACGACCAGTAGGTACGTCACCGGGTCCGCGGAGATCACACAATCGACCGGTCCGCCGACGGCCCGCACCTCCGCCGCGCCGTCCGCGACCCGGATGACGTAGCGCGGGCCGTTACCGCGCAACCGGACCTCGTATGTCACCGGCGCACCGCGTGCCGCCTCGGGCCGCACCACCAACGGCGACATCTCGGGGCACACCGTTCCCACGATGAGCTTCGCGTGCTCGGCGGGGATCGGCCATGGCCGGCCCGTCCCAGTCGCGATGTCGTGCCCGTGCACGGTCAATTCCCCGAGTGCCAGGGCGGTCAGACAGTCCAGGGTGCGGATCCGACCGGGGCCGTACCACGGCGTCTCGCATTGCACCTGCGGGTCGGCCGCCGCCAAGAGTTCCAGGAACCTTCGCGTCCCAGCGGTGATCAACTCCGCGAGATATCCCGCGTCGGTGTGGTCGACCATGGCAATGGTGGCGGCATTGGTGGCTGCCAGCCGAGTCGGGAAGTCTGCATCGAGGTACTGCTCCGGGGTCAGCGCTTGCGGCTCCCCGGTGATCGCCGTGCTGAACCCGGTGAGCACGACGGACACATGGGCCGCGGTTTCGGCGACCGTCCAGTCGGTGCCGGCCGCGGGGCGCTCGATGTCGTCGGTCTCCTGCAGCAGCGCGGTGAACCGCGCGGCTGCCGTGCTGATCGCGGCTCGCGCGGCTTCCCGGTCCAGTGTCACGACCGTCGCCGGCGTGTCGTCAACTCGTTCATTGCCGAGGCCGTTGAAGCGGCTGGTGTGGACGGTCTTGGTGTGGATGGTCATGTGGTCTCCTCGGGTTGGAATGAGTCGACTATCCGATGACGCCGACGCGAGATCGTCGGTCAGAACGCGTGAATGCGCGAGCGGGTTGGTCGTAGGTCCGCATTGCGGCGCGGCAAATCTACGCGGTTCCGCCGATGTTTTGGGGCGCGTGGTCGCCGCATGCTGGCTAGCATGAGCGGGATTGACCCACGCGCGGACACGAAGCCGTTGAACTGGAGCGACCTGGGCGTGAGCGAGCTTCCCACCGGAACTGTGACGTTGCTGCTGGCCGACGTCGAGGGCTCGACGCGGCTATGGCAGACCCAACCGGAGGAGATGACGGCCGCGATCGCGCGGCTTGATCGCACGGTGTGCGAGGTCATCTCCGCCCATCACGGTGTCCGGCCGGTCGAACAAGGCGAAGGCGATAGCTTCGTGGTCGCGTTCGCGCGGGCTAGCGATGCGGTGGCGTGCGCCCTGGAGTTGCAGCGCGCACCGCTGGCCCCGATCCGGCTGCGCATCGGCGTGCATACCGGGGAGGTGCAGCTGCGGGACGAGGGCAACTACATCGGTCCGACCATCAACCGGACCGCGCGGCTGCGCGAGCTGGGCCACGGTGGACAGACGGTGCTGTCGGGCACCACCGAAGATCTGGTGCTGGACCGGCTGCCTGCCGACGCCTGGCTGACCGGCCTTGGTTCGCATCGGTTGCGGGATCTCCCGCGCCTGGAACGAGTGGTGCAGCTGTGCCATCCCGACCTGCGCAACGAATTCCCTCCGCTGCGGGCATCTGAAACCGTTCCCGCTCAACACCTTCCAGCGCAGTTCACCAGTTTCGTGGGCCGCGCCGCCGAATTGAACGACGTGCGGCAGCTCCTGGCCGAGAATCGGTTCGTGACGCTCACCGGCGCGGGCGGTGTCGGCAAGACGCGCCTGGCGGTGCAGCTGGCGGGCGAGGTCGCCGGTGGATTCGACGGCGGGGTGTGGTTGGTCGATCTGTCGCCGATCACCGATCCCGAGCTGGTGCCGGTCGCGGTGATCCGCGCGCTGGACCTGCCTGACCAGCAGGGCAGCTCCACGATGGACATACTGCTCCGATTTGTCGGCGACCGTCGGCTGCTGCTGGTGCTGGACAATTGTGAGCATCTGCTGGACGCGTGCGCGGCGCTGGTTGTCCGCCTACAGGGCGGCTGCCCTGAGGTGACGATCGTGGCGACGAGTCGCGAGCCGATCGGGGTGGCCGGCGAGGTGAGTTGGCGGGTGCCGTCGCTGTCACTGGCCGACGAGGCCATCGAGTTATTCGCCGATCGCGCGCGACGGGTCCGGCCCGATTTCCGCCTCACCGACGACAACGCCACTGTGACGGCGGAGATCTGTCGCCGCCTCGATGGCGTGCCGCTGGCGATCGAGCTGGCGGCGGCGCGGGTGCGCGTCATGTCGTTGAGCGAGATCCGCGACAGCCTCAATGACCGCTTCCGGCTGCTAACCGGCGGTGCACGCACCGCGGTGCGGCGCCAGCAGACGCTGCGGGCCTCGGTGGATTGGTCGCACGCACTTCTGACCGAGCCCGAACGCATCTTGTTTGCCCGGCTCGCGGTGTTCATGGGCGGGTTCGACCTCGACGCCGCAGAGGTGGTCGCGGGCGATGGTGACGTGAAACGCTTCCAAGTCCTAGACCTGCTCACATTGCTGGTCGACAAGTCCCTGGTCGTGGCCGAAAGCGCAAGTGGCCGAACGCGATACCGGCTGCTGGAGACGGTGCGCCAGTACGCTCTGGAAAAGCTCGGCGAATCCGGTTTTGCCGACGCCATACGGGCCCGTCACCGCGACCATTACACGGCCCTGGCGGCGATGCTCGACACCCCGGCACCTACCGGCCACGAGCAGCTGCTCGAGCAGACCGCCACCGAGCTCGACAACCTGCGCGCCGCGTTCACGTGGAGCCGAGAGAATTCCGACATCGAGCTCGCGTCGCAGCTCGCGTCAACGCTGCAGCCACTGTGGCTCGGACGGGGCTGCATCCGGGAAGGGCTGTCCTGGTTCGACGCCGCGCTCACGAACCGACACGCGGACCCTTCAAAGGTGGCGGCGCCGGCGGTGCACGCACGGGCGCTTGCCGACAAGGCCACGCTCAACGCGCACATGGGCGCCACCGACAGCATGGAGCACGCCCTCCGCGCTCTGGCGATCGCGCGGGAACTCGAGGACCCCGCCCTGTTGCTCCGGACCCTGACGGCCTGCGGTTGCGTCGCGGTCTACGACCCCGACGTGGCCGAGCCGTACTTCGCCGAGGCGATCGGCCTGGCCCGCTCGTTAGGCGACGGATGGCGGCTCAGCCAGATTCTGGGTTGGCAGGCGTTCGGGCTGACCATGGAGGGTCATCCGATCGCGATACGTGCCGCTGCGCAAGAAGGACGCGACCTCGCCGCCACCATCGGTGACCGGTTTTCCTCACATGCGAGCCGCTGGTGTCTCGGTGTGGCACAGGGGATGACCGGTGATCTGGCGGGAGCCGTCGCCCAGTTGGGCGAGGTGATTGCCGAGGCCGACGCGGTCCACGACGTGTACTGGGTGTGCTGCGGCCTGTCCTTGCAGGCCGTCATGCTGGCGTGGCACGGGGACCCGAGTGCGGCGCGGGAGTCCGCCGACGCGGCCGTCGAGATCGCGACGGAGCTTGGTGGGATCTTCCCCGGCCTCGCCTACGTGGGGTTGACGGCCGCGAACCTCGCCGAGGGCGACGTTGCCGCTGCCGACAACGCGATCGCGGCGGGTTTGCCCCATCTGAGTCTGCAGCCCAAGCTGGCGGCGATCTGGATTGCTTACGCGGCTCAGGCGGCGCTGGCGCGCGGGGATCTGACCAGGGCCCGGCATCTCGCCGACGACGCCGTCGCGCGGACAAGCGGCTTTCACCTGGCGCTCGCGCTGGCCACGCGCGCAGGCGTGGCGATCACCGAGGGTGAGCCCGAGCAGGCCGGCCGAGACGCGCACGCCGCGCTCGTGACCGCCGCCAGCACTGGGACATTCGGCGCCACTCCGGAAGCTCTCGAATGCCTCGCGGTACTTGCCTTCGGTGTAGGCAGTCACCTTGAAGCGGCGCGGCTGTTCGGCGCCGCAGATGCTATCCGCCGACGTGGTGGGCTGATCCGATTCAAGATATTCGACGCCTTCTTCGAATTCCCGGTGGCGGCAATACGGGAAGCGTTGGGCGAGAATTACTTCGAATCCGCGTGGGCCGAGGGCGCCGCCCTGTCCACAGAAGAGGCGATCGCCTACGCCCAGCGCCGTCGCGGTCAACGCAAACGCCCCGCGAGCGGCTGGGCTTCGCTTACGCCCACCGAGCGCGATGTCGTACGGCTGGTCAGCGAAGGCCTTGCCAACAACGACATCGCCACCCGGCTTTTCGTGTCACCGCGTACCGTGCAAACCCACCTCACGCACGTGTACACCAAACTCGGACTCACCTCACGCGTGCAACTCGCGCAGGAAGCAGCCCGGCGCGGCTGACCCGGCCCGCATGTCGGACAGTCCGCGCATTTGTAGGAAATGAAGGGCTCCATGAGACAAGCCGGTTGGAATCGACGTGAGACAACGCAGAACGCGCACGTCAATGCATGGCGATATGTCACCAACCGCGAGAACCTACAAGCTGCTTGTGGCTTCTCAAGTTTGAGGTCCACTTGTCAACTCAAATGTCCAGTCGATATCCAATTGGACGTGTAAGTGGGATTTTCGAACGTTCCGGGTTGGTTTGGTAAGCGGCGCCCGATCGTGGGCGTGAAACAGGTTTTCTGAACGAGGTTCAATCCACTCGCCGCCAGCAAAGGAAGTAGAGCTCTGGAACATCTCTACTATGACCTCGGCCAGTGAAAAAGGGGGCCGTGGCGGTCGTGACGCAGCACCAGCGCGCTGAGATCTTGAGAGACCCGGCCGCAGCCCCATCGGAACTGGGGCGGCGTGCCAGGCCAGTACCTCACCGTAAATCTTGTTCTACGTGGTTCCTCTGAATACGTTTTTGCCGTTCAGTTTTTGTTGGACTGGGCAGCCGCTCGTGAATCACCGTGGAGCCAGCCGATTCAGTCGTCGTCTCCTACTGCGAGTTTGACTGAGCCCCGTGTCTCCTGGCCTTTGAGGCGTTTGATGATCCATGGCAGGTAAGGGACGAAGAAGGCGACGACTGCGAGTGCCAGGATGATCGCGGAGGTGGGGTGGGTGACGAACACGCTCCAGTCGCCGTTGGAGGCGGTGAGCGCGCGGCGGAACTGGTTTTCCAGGTTGGGTCCCAGAATGGCGCCGAGAATGACTGGTGCGATGGGGAAGTCGTAGAGCCGCATGAACAGTCCGACGATGCCGACGGCGTAGGCGATGAGGATGTCGACCGCGCTGCCGGATACGGAGTACACACCGAGTGTGGCGAAGACGAGGATTCCGGCGTAGAGCGCGGGGCGCGGAATCTGTAGGACTTTGACCCAGAGCCGGATCAGCGGGAGATTGAGCAGCAGCAGCATGACGTTGCCGATGTAGAGCGAGGCGATCAGTGCCCAGACGAGCCCGGACTGTTCTTCGAAGAGTTGCGGGCCGGGCTGGAGGTTGAAGATCTGGAAGGCGGCGATGAGCACGGCCGCGGTCGCGGAGGTGGGGAGGCCGAGGGTCAGCAGGGGTACCAGCACGCCGGAGAACGAGGCATTGTTGGCAGCTTCGGGTCCGGCGACGCCTTCGATGGCGCCTTTGCCGAACTGTGCCTTACCTTTTGAGCGCTTCTTTTCGTAGGTGTAGGACAGGAAGGTGGGGATTTCGGCGCCGCCGGCGGGCAGCACGCCGAAGGGGAATCCGACGGCGGTCCCGCGCAACCACGGTCGCCAGGACCTACTCCAGTCTGTGCGGCTCATCCAGAAGATGTCGCCCTTCTGCGGTGGGTCCAGGGGTGCGAGCACGCCGGGTTTGGTGCGGCCGCGGACCAGCACGTAAAGGGTTTCGCCGATGGCGAAGAGTCCGATGATGAGGATGACTTCACTGATGCCGTCGTAGAGCAGTGGTTGGCCGAAGGTGAGTCGCGCCTGCCCCGATAGTGAGTCCAGCCCGATCATGCCGAGGGTGACGCCGACCAGCAGCGCCAGCAGGCCGCGCACCAGGGAGCGTCCGACCAGCGCGGTGACCGAGACCAAGGCCAGAACCATCAGGGCGGTGTAGTCGGCCGCGGTGAAGGTGACGGCGAGCTTGCCGATGGGCTTGGCCACGAAGGTGAGCAGCACGGTGGCGATGGTGCCGGCGACGAATGAGCCGATGGCGGCGGTGGCCAGCGCCGCGCGTGCTCGTCCGGCCTTGGCCATCAGGTGGCCTTCCATGGCCGTTGCGACAGAGGCGGATTCGCCGGGAGTGTTCAGCAGGATCGATGTGGTCGACCCGCCGTACATGGCCCCGTAGTAGATGCCGGCGAACATGATGAACGCACCGGCGGGATCGTCGAACTGAAAGGTCACCGGCAGCAGTAGAGCGATGGTGACCGCGGGTCCGATACCCGGTAGCACGCCGACGAGGGTGCCGAGGGTGACACCGAGCGCGGCCAGCAGCAGGTTGGTCGGGGTGAAAACGGTGGCGAAGCCACCGAGAAGATCGGCGAAGACCGTCATAGCGGGAGGAGTCCTGGTGGTAGGTAGATGTTCAGTCCGTAGCTGAACAGGAAGTAGATTGCGACGGTGAGCGCTACGGCGATCACGGCGTCGCGAATGTGGCTGCGGCTGCCCAGGAGTGCGGCACACACTCCGAACAGCACCGCGGTCGAGATCAGATAGCCGATCGGGTCGATCGCGTAGGCGTAGGCGACGAGCACCCCGATGAGAACGATGACGCGCAACAAGTGGTCGAACCGTTCGGCGGCCGGCTGGTGGCGCCGGCCCGCCAGTGCGGCCAACGCGCCGGCCAGGTAGGCGACGCCGAGCAGGGTCCACGCGACCGCGATGATCACCGGCAGAAAGCGTGGCCCCTGTGGCGCCATTGATCCTGGTACTTCCCATGCCTGCCAAAGCAGTAGAGCGCCGATCGCGACGATGACCACCCCGAGTACAGCCGGAGCGCGGGGTGAGCTGGCCACGATAGTGGTGTCGCTCTCCATATCAATGCCCTCATCGGAACCATCGAGGGGAGCACCCTCGACGTCGTGATCGGACATGCCGTCCTTGGAAACGCTCACAGTCCGAGCTCTTCGAGAATCGAGCCGGTTTCGTCTTGCGCATCGGAGACAAACTTGGCTGCATCCTCACCGGTGCGGAAGTCGTCGGTCCAGCCACGCTCGTCGACCAGCGTCTTCCACTGTTCGGCATCGTGAATCCTGGTGACGAAGGCGGTGATGCCCTCGACCTGTTCGTCGGACAAGCCGGGGGGCGCGAAGATGGCGCGCCAGTTGACGAAGTCGACGTCGAGGCCGGCGCTCTTGAGGGTCGGTGCGGGCTTGCCGGCAACGGTGACCTCGTCGTCGGAGCTGATGGCGAGCAGGCGCATTTCGCCGCCCTCGATCTGTCCTTCGAACTCCGAGACGCCCGATACGCCGACCTTGACATCGCCGGAGAGGATTCCTGCCGTGGCTTCGCCGCCCCCGGAGTAGCCGACATAGTTCATATCGCTAGGTGCGAGGCCGGCCGCTTTGAGCATGAGGCCGACGAGGATCTGGTCAGAGCCACCGGCGGATCCTCCGCCGAAGACCACTGACTTCGGGTCGGTCTTGTAGGCGTTGATGACATCGGTAATGGTCTGGAAGGGCGAATCAGCGCGCACGACAAGTGCTTCGGCTTCAGAGGTCAGTGTGGCGATGGTGGTGGCGTCGGTGATCGACAGCGGTGACCCCGCCTGCTTGAGCGCGCCGATCATCACCAGCCCACCGATCATCAGGGTGTTCGGGTTTCCCTTGTCGTTGCTGGTGAGCTCGGCCAGGCCGGTGGCGCCGCCACCGCCTTCCCGATTGATGACCTCGATGCTCTGATCGGTGAGCTTGGCCTCCTGCACGACCTGCTGCATGCCGCGCGCGGTCTGGTCCCATCCGCCGCCAGGCTTGGCCGGTACCAGGAGTTCGATGGAGCGGCTGGGGTAGTTCGCCGCGTCGCCTCCGCCTCCGCCGTTCCCGCCGCCGCCGGGCGCGCACGCCGTGGTCAGCGCGATAGCCAGGGTGGTGCCGAGTAGGACGCCGTTCGACGTCAGCCGTCCGACAACCTTTGATCGAAGGTTCTTCATAGCGTGCTCCTCATCACTGCGGGTGTGTGGCGTACGCTACACGACGAACCATCTAATGGTCTAGAGAAACCGTAGAGTGGTCGATATTTGTTGCGGCGAAGGTGCCCATGACCGACGGCAGTCCGCGATCGAGGGCTTTGATCGGTGCTCGACCTCGATGCTTGAACAGTTGGCCAAGCTCGGCACAGCGTTGGTGATAGAGGCCATTGGGAAATTCGGCGCCGTGGACTCTGCGATCGGCGCCCGGTGGTCGGTGCGCACGATAAGCGGGAACGCCTTAACCGTGTGGACGCGTGGCGGGTGAAAACCTGGGCGTCCGCAAGGCCATCCAACTTGCGGGGACGCAAGCATCGCCAATGGAAGGAGATCCATGCCGGGCGCTGATCGGGGAGATGCTCGCAACCAACCGAAGGCGCGTTGTACTGCCGGCGTTGTGCTGGACGGCGCGGCCCTCGACATCGAGGCTCTGAGGGATCTCGACATGCGGGTTTTCGCTCGCGCTTTCGCGCTGGCAAGGCCCGTCAAGCATGGCCCGTTTCGACCGTTGGAGCCGACGGCCGTGGGTGACGTGTGTTTTCCCGGTGGTGCCGCCATCGCGGATCTCGATGGTGTCGCCAATGTGGCTCGGCGCACGATCGAACAGCTCTCACAGAGCGACTCGCTGCGTCGGAGAACGTTCAGCGCATCGCCAACGCGAAACCCATCCGACAGGCGACCCGGGTTCTCAGTCCAGGCCGGGCAGCCCGATCTCGGAGATGGTTTCGGCGGCCTTGCGGGTGAAGTCGATGTACCTCGGAACGCGGTCGTCGGTGAATCGCCCGGTGGGTCCGCCGAGTGTCAGTGCGGCTACCACTGTTCCGCGGGTGTCGAAGATGGGAAACGACAGCCCGGTGGAGCCGAGTTCGCGCTCCCCGTGCACCATCTGATAGCCCCGCACGCGACCTTCTTCGATCGCAGTACGCAGGGTCTCGGCGAATCCGGGACCGTGGGGGGAATCCGCGGCCACGTCGTCGACGAGGTCGGGTGCGGACATCAGCAGGATTTTCCCGGCTGCACCGGCCCAGAGCGGGTACGGCACCCCGACGGGGATCACGGAGCGCACTGTGGCGGTGCTCTCGCACTGGGCGACTACTACGCGGGACAGGCCCTGCCGAATGTAGAGGTTGACGGTCTCGCCTGTGTCTGCGGAAAGTTGCCGCATCACTGCGACCACTTCGTCGGGCGGGGTCCAGGTCTTGCCGGCGAGGCGAACCCACCGCAGCATCGCCGGACCCAGGCAGTAGGTGCCATCGGGTCGCGCGCTGAGCACGCTGCGGGCACACATGGTGGCAACCAGCCGGACAACAGTCGTCTTCGGAAGCGACGTGCCCTCGACCAGCTCCTTCAACGTCCTGACCGGGTGTGCGGTGTCGAAGAGTTCGAGCAGATCGATGACGCGCGTGACGCTACGGACGCCGGCGTCGGCGGACGCCGGCTTCTCGGTGGGATCCAACGCCTCTGCGCTCATGGCACCTCATCTCGCACGCTCGGGGGTGTCACCCACCCTACGGTTTTGTGGAACCAGTCGCTGACAGCAGGGGTCCAGTTGTAAACCATCAGATGGAACAAATAAACCATAGAACGGTTTTCCGTGTTACCGTAGAGGCGAAGCTGTCAATGCGCCGACGGAGGTCCGACCTATGCAACTACTCGACGGAATTCGGGTTCTGGACCTCACCAACGTCCTGGCCGGCCCGTACGCCAGTTACCAACTGGCCCTGATGGGTGCCGACGTCATCAAGGTCGAGGTCCCTAAAACAGGAGATCTTGCGCGCCAGTTGGGAGCCGAGCCGTCGCTGTCGGCGCAGCGGATGGGTGCGTCCTTCGTGGCGCAGAACGCCGGAAAGCGCTCCCTCACCGTCGATCTCAAGAGTGACGCAGGGCGTCGGGTATTCGAACGGCTTGTTGCCAAGGCCGATGTGCTGGTCGAGAACTTCCGGCCCGGCGTGATGGCCCGACTGGGGTACGGGTGGGAAGACCTTCGGACGACGAACCCGAAGTTGGTGTACTGCGCCATCTCTGGGTTCGGCCAAACCGGCCCGATGCGAACCCGACCGGCTTACGACCAGATCATCCAGGGTCTTTCGGGGATGAGTGCAGCGACTGGGACACCAGAGACCGCACCACTGCGCGTCGGCTTCCCGGTATGCGACACACTCGGCGGCATGACGGCCGCGATGGCCATCAACGGCGCGCTGGTCGCTCGCAGCCGCACGGGCGAAGGCGCCTACCTCGACGTCTCGATGCTCGAGAGTTCGCTGACCGCGCTGGGCTGGGTGGTCTCCGACTATTTGATCGCCGGGCGCACCCCGACGCCGAACGGTAATGAGAATCCAACTGGCGCTCCATCGGCCACCTTCGCCACCGGTGCAGGCGCACTGAACATCGCCGCTAACAAACAGGAGCAGTTCGAGACGCTGTGCAAGCTGATCGGCCGTGAAGACCTCATCGACGACCCTCGATTCGCTCAACGCGACGACCGCAAGGTGCGCAGAACCGAACTGCGTGCCGAACTGGAATCAGCGTTGGTGGCCAAATCGGCGCGTGACTGGGAACCGCTGTTCAATGAAGCCGGTGTGCCTGCCGGGCTGGTCCTCGACGTCACCGATTCCCTTGCACTTGATCAGATCGTCGAGCGATCGCTGGTGCACGAGGTTGTTCTTCCCGATCGGACGGTGAAGGTGTTGGGTAGTGGGTTTCACGTCAACGGCCAACCGTTGCAACCGAAATCACCACCACCAACGCTGGGCGCACACACCGGCGAACTGCTGGCCGAACTCGGATACTCCGACCAGGAGATCGCAGAACTGAACGCACAGGAGGCGGTATGACAACCAACCACACCGCGCGGACGCTCTCCGATACCACCATTGATGACGTCACCGCCTGGTGGCGAACCGACATCAGCGACATCTCGCCGGGCGTGATCCGCTACCACGGCTATGCCATCGAGGACATCATCCCGACCACCTCGTATGCCGCCATGGTATGGCTGATGATCCGCGGCGAACTGCCATCGCCATGGCAGGAACGCCTCCTCAACGCGGCGCTGGTCTCAGCAGTGGACCACGGCCCGCAGGCACCGTCGATCGCGGCGGCCCGTATGGCCGCCACATGCGGCGTCGGACTCAACAACGTCATCGCCACTGGCGTGGGCATGCTCGGTGACGTTCACGGCGGTGCGGGGGAGCAGTGCATGGAAGTGTTGGCCGGCCTCTGCGCCGAGGCCGAGGACGCGGCCCAGCTACGGCCCGCTGCGGACCGAACCGTCGCCGCATACCGCGCAAGTCGTCGATATGTCCCCGGGTTCGGCCACCGCTTCCATCCCCGTGATCCCCGCCGTGACCCACTCCTGAGCCTGGTGGCCGAGGCCGGGCGCGACGGTGCGGTGTCCGGCCGATACTTGCACGCGGCACTTGCTTTGGAAGCGGCACTGGCGGAAGGTCGGACCAAGCCCGTGCCGATGAACATCGACGGCGCCACCGCCGTCGTCTACGCCGAACTGGGGTTCCCGCCACCTCTGGGCCGAGGGCTATTTGTGCTCTCACGTTCGGTCGGCATCCTTGCCCACGGCTGGGAGCAGACCCAACAAGGCGGCCGCAACAAGGGACCGATCCCACGCACTCTGCTTCCGGACTACACCGGCCACCCAAACCGACCGCACACGGGCACAGACCGGTCTGCTAGCTGAGACGTTCACATGCCGCTGATCGCACCCGTCGAACGCCCCGCGGGTCTGTCGGAAAACGGTGGCTCTGTTCCTGGCAGCGGTCAGGTGCCAGTCGGAATGATCCGGCCGTGGAGGGTGATTGCGAACGCGTCGAGGGCGGGCTGGCCGTCTTCCCTGCCTTCCTCGTGTACTTCATGAGGCGCCACGTCCCTGAACCGCCGGAAGTCCGCAGCAATATCGACGCGCGCAAAGCCAGGCGCGCCGCCGGCCATAAAGCCCAGCCCGGTGACTCCGCCGGCGGCATCATCGGCTATGTGAGCTGGGGGTTCATCGCCGACGCAATCGGGCGCCGCAAAGCGTTCATGGTCAGCTTCGCCGTCTCCGCCACCGCTGTCGCCTTCCTTTTCCCGTTCTCTCACGAATGGTGGGTTTTCCTGGCAGGCATGCCCTTTGCCCACACCCGACCCGCTGGTCTCGGTCAACTGGCGCCGTGAGATCGGCGGGCCGGGTCGGGTATGTCTCGCTCGGGCGGCCTGTCAGGTGGGGAAATCGGCGCTGCGAGAGAGTGTTTCGTTCGCCCGGATGTCGGCCAGATTCTTCTCCAGCGTATCGATCACGGCGTCGTATCCGCTGTTGCCCAGGACCAGCCGGCGTGGAGGCGGATCTTGAGCCATCGCTGCGATCACCGCCCGGGCACCGCGGTGCGGATCGCCGGGTTGCACACCGTCCATCTCGACGAAGGCGGCGCGGACCTCTTCGAGCATGTCGTGGTATTGCGGAATCGTCTCCGTGACAGGCTCGTTGGCGAAACCGGCATAGGCATTGGTGCGGAACGCACCTGGTTCGACCGTCAAGACGGAGATGCCCTGAGCAGCCACCTCGTCGCGCAGGGCATCGGTGATGGCTTCGATGGCATACTTCGTCGCGCTGTAGTAGCCGAATCCGGGCGCCGCCAGAAGCCCGGCCACCGAGGACACGTTGACGATCCACCCGTTGCCGCGGGCGCGCATCCCCGGCAGCACCGCACGTGTCACCGACAGCACGGCGAAGAAGTTCAGCTCGAACATCGCCCGCAACGAGGACTCGTCCATCCCTTCGATCGATCCGTACCAACCGCGGCCGGCGTTGTTGACCAGCACGTCGATGCCGCCGAAGTGCTCCTCTGCGGCGTGCACCGCACGCTGTACCTGCGCCGCATCGGTGAGTTCCAGTGGGACCACGAGTACGCGGTCGCCGTACTGCTCGGCCCACGTCGCCAGCTCCTGCGGGCGCCGGGTCGTGAGTACCACGCGGTCGCCGGCCTCGAGTGCGGTCTCGGCGAACGCCATTCCGAAGTTGCCGGGGGTGCCTCCGGTGATGAACCAACGCCGCGTCATGGCTCGATCACCACCCGGCTGATCGCAGTGCCGTCGAGGGTGAAGCGGTAGTGCAGGTCGGCGACCCCGCCCGGGAAGTTGCCCTCCAGGTGCTGCCCGACGTCGACGCCCGCTTTGGTGGTGGTCGCGCCGGTGAATGCGGTGGTGTAGGTGTACTCGGCGGCCGCGGTGGCCACCCAGGCCCCGATCTCGTCGTGTCCCTTGTAGTCATGGCCTTCGTCGGTTATCACGGCATCGGTGGTGAGTGTGGCCAGCGCTTGGTCCACCTCACGGGCATCGAGGGCAGTCATGAACGTCTTTATGGTGTCCGGGAGTGCATCCCAGTCTGTGGTGTTGGTCATGACCCCACGATGAAACTTGCCCCAAGGGGAAGGTCAACCCCAGGTTCGACCCGCGACGTGATGTTGACCTTGCCCCAGGGGGAGGCTTGAGGATGGCCGTGTCCCATCACATAGGCGATGCAAACGCAGAGGAGGACGCCATGGGCGCACAGGTCTCGATCGGAGACTTCGCAGTGATGACCAGTCTGAGTAGGAAGGCGCTACGCCACTACCACGACATCGGCATTCTCGAACCCGCCCACATCGATCCCTACACCGGCTACCGCTTCTACGACACCAGCCAGGTCGATCACGCCCACATCATCCGCCGGTTCCGATCGCTGGGCATGTCCATTCCCGACATCAAGGCGTTACTGAGCACCGACGACGCCGGGGCCCGCACCGACATCATCACCACTCATCTCGAACAGATGGAGGCTCAGCTGCAGCGGACCCGTGACACCGTGGGTGCGCTGCGCGAACTGCTCTCCCCCGTGCGCACTCCCACGGACGTCACATCGCGCCACGAACCGGCGCTCGCCGTGTGGTCCGTCAGCGCCACCATCGACACCTCCGGGATCGACGACTGGTTTACGGCGTCACTGCGGACCCTGCACCGGGCCGTCGCCATGGCAGCAGGCGCGCCGACCGCGGTGGTGCCGGGCGGCCTCTACGACCGCGCGCTGTTCCTCGAACAGCGCGGCAGCGCAACCATGTTTGTCGAAGCACCACCATCCGCAGATCCCCCCGAGGGTGTCCACGCCGAGGTCTTACCCAGGGCCGAATTCGCGGTGCTCACCCACCCGGGCGGTCACGATGGCATCGACCGCAGTTACGCGGCCCTGGGCATCTACGTCAACGAGCATCTGATCAGCAGCCAGGGGCCCATCCGCGAGCACTATCTCGGCGGCACTCCCACAGATCCGGCCCGGTTCACCGCAACCGAGATCTGCTGGCCGATCTTCAGCACCACCGCGCCGCCGCGATGAACGACACACACGAGCGGTTCGGCACATACGGAGCATGGCTCAATCCCGCACTGGGTGATGCTCCCCGTATCGCCTACGCCTCTGAGCTCGAAGAGTTGGGTTATCAGACGATCTGGGTGGGAATCGGCGCAGACCCCGTCGGTGACATGGACCTGCTCGAGCAGATGGTCGCCGCGACCAAGAACGCGATCATCGCGACGGCGATCATCAACATGTGGCAAGACGACCCCCGCAGCATCGCCCGTCACCATCACCGGATCGTCGACCGCCACGGACCCCGCCTGCTGTTGGGCATCGGTCTCGGTCATCCCGAGACGCGAGCCACCTACGAACGGCCTTTCGAACGGATGGTCAACTACGTCGATTCGCTCCTGGATAATGCGGTGCCGGCCGGCGCGATCCTGATCGGCGCCCTGGGAACCAACACACTGTCCCTGGCCGGTGAGAAGACACTGGGGGCACACCCCTATCTCACCGTCCCCCCGCACACACAATATGCGCGAGAGACCCTGGGCAACAACGCCTTCCTGGCTCCCGAGCACAAGGTCGTGCTGAACCAGGACGTTGACCAGGCGCGAAGAATCGGCCGATCCGCGGTGCAGCATCCCTACCTGGGCCTGCGTAACTACACCAACAACCTGCTGCGGCACGGGTTCACCGAAGCCGATATCGCCGGAGCAGGCAGCGACGCACTCATCGACGCCCTGGTCGCGCACGGTTCCCCGGAGACCATCTACACCAAGATCGACGATCACCTCTCGGCCGGCGCCAACCATGTCGGCATCCAGGTTCTCGCCGAGGATCCCACCGCCTCACCGGTACAGGCCTTCCGCGCCCTGGCCGAACACCGACCCGCTTACTGAGACGCACTCGAAACGACTCCCTGCGACGGGCATGGGCGGACGGGTGGAAGACTTGTTTATTTCAGAATCTGGCGCATACGAGGCGAGGAGTGGGTGCGTCGGCTCAATCCCCCTTATAGATCGGGGTATTCGGCGTGGAGGTCGCCGTGGAACAGTCTCCCGTAGAAGGCGTTCATCTTCGCGGCGGCGGGTGCGTGCCGGGTCAAGATCGCGGCGACCGTCGGCGGCACGTCACCCGGTATACGCCCGGTAGCGCACTGGCGTAGGTACTCGTTGTGGGCGACTGGGTTGCTACTGGGCACTCCGCAGACATCGGTCACCAACCAGTTGACCAGTCGCATGGCGGCGTAGCCGGCGTCATGCGTGACGTGTTGCGCAGTGAAGTCGCGCTCCGCGGATGACAAGTCGAAGTGCGGCGATGTCGCCAGCCCGAAGTCGCTGAGATAGATCCGCTCCATGTCGGTGCGGAGGTTGCCGAAGTGTCCATCCATGTGCAACAACTCCCGGTCCCGCAGGAACGTCACGATCTCGAAGAGCTGCCGCTCGACGGCGACAGCTTTGTCAGCCGGGTTTTGTCGCAGAGAGTCGGTGATCGGGTGGGGGAGGTACTCGCAGAACAGTACGAGGCTCCACGTGGCTTCGGCCAGCGCTTCGAGGCGGGCCCGCACGGCGGGGGAACCGTCCTGGGCGGCGACGGCGGCGTCGATGTCAGCGTGTTCGGCGGCGACCGGCGACCGGCCAGGGAGTACCCGCCAGTGGTAGAGGATCGGGAACGATTGTGTCTCGCCGGCCAGTACGGCGTCGGTGACGATGATGTTGGCGGCCAGCTCGCGCCAGGCGTTGAAACCTGGTCCGCCGAGGCCGTATTGGCAGAACATCGGCAGGTTGAACAGGTTCGCTGTGGATCCTGGGTTGGCGCGCTCCCGGTCGGTCAGTGGGATCCGCTTGGTGAACACCGGCACGCTCTCGACGTCGACAAGCGCAGACCCACCACCTACACCCACGCTGATGATTCGACCGGTGCCCACCAACTCAGCGAGCTCACCATCGCCGCGGGCCGCCAGGAATGCCGAGAGTCTTTGGTAGCGCGCAGCTCTGGTAGCTGTCATCGCACGATTGTGTCACCGACCCGCTTCTGTGGCTTGCAGTGCCTCGGTGAGGTCGTTGAGGGATTCGAGGTGCATGTCGGCAAGTGCCGCCTCTGGCCTTCGGGCGTGGATGTGGCCCCACGGACCGCGCCGTAGGAAAGCTGTTCGCATGCCCCTGCTTCGCGCGGGCAGGACGTCATTGTCGAGACGGTCGCCGACGTAGAGTACTGCGGTGGCCGGCACTCCCGACTCATCGACCAGTCGCTCGAAGAACTGCGAATCAGGTTTAGCCACACCCCATTCAGCAGAGGACGCGATGAAATCCGCGCGGACCCCGGCGCCCTGAAGCAACGCCTGAGTGCTCTCGGGTTGATTCCCTGCAACACCCACCGAAAGGCCCGCCCCGCGCACCATCGACAGGCAGGGGAGCGCGTCGGGATAGAGGTCGATCCGATCAAACGGCACCGGGCTCTTCGGTCGATTGATCCCGAGCGTTGCCCACAGGTCGTCATGGCCAGCGCCGCGTTCGATCAACGCACCGAGAACCCCCATCAGCGTGAAAGCCGGAACACCCGTCTGTGCGGCGTACCCCGTCCAGAGCTGAGTCTCGTCGACTAGCGTCTCACCGACATCGAACACCACGCACCGGATTCCCACCGGCAAGGTCCCCACCATGACAACCAGGCTAGTAGCGACGAACTAGAAGTTTTCGAGCTCGAGACCGTTTGACCCGCCAACGGCGTAGACCGGTGTCCACTCCGGGCGGCGTCACTGTGCCGGGACAACCGAGGTGGGAGTCGACCTCGCAAGGCTTCACACCGGACATTCGAAGACGAGACACAGTGAGGTCAAGGGGATGTCATCAACTCCGCGCACGCCCGGCTGGCCGATGATGAACAAGGAACCACGTTGCAGACAGTGGCGGATGCGTCGATGGACGCCGTGACCACAGCTTGCTCGTTGGTGGCTCTACCAGAGATCTCCGGGCCGCCAGTCGCAGATCAGAGCGGCGCCGGTGTCCAGTGAGTGGTTTCCTTCGGTGGGGTTGAGAAGGTAAATCCGATCAGCGGCGTCGTAAGTGTCGATTACGCCTTCTGGACTCGTTGCTTGGGTGTGTCCGGTCCATGGTTGCCAACCGCGAGCAGCGTAGAAGCCGGCTGCAGTCTCGACGGCATTGAGGGCACCGAGTTGATGGCGTGTGTGGATGATCGTCTCGGCGTGATCCATCACGACACGACCAAGTCCGCGGCCCTGTTGGTCGGCGCGGACCGCGACCCCCTCGACGTAGCCGGTGTCGAAAGCGACACCGCTGTGGTGCAGAGTTCGGGCCACGACGGCGGCGAACGCGACGAGGGTCTCACCGTCGATGAGGGACACGTGCATGCCCTGCACGGCATGCAGCCAATCGTGAGGCCGAAAGCTGGGCCCGAACGCGCTGCGCACCAATGTCTCCGCGGCATCGAGTTGCGCCTCGCTGAGTTCACCCGGTTCGGCGATCAACACCTCGACCATGCCTACCAGCGTGGCACAGCGGGGTCGCCGTCACGTCCTGCCACGCTGAGGACTCCCTGCGGTATCGACCAAGGCATCGACCACTTCGGACAGCGGACGCGTCGTGGCGATCTCGTGGGTGGCTGCCTGTCGTAGCAGAGGTTCGACCTCGGCGAGGTCGTTGGCGCTGTGCTCACGGTCGGCTAGTGTCTTGCCGAACGGGTTGTTGCTGCGTCAAGCAACACGGCCAAACACAACAGCTGCAGGCGCACTGAGGAGCATGATCGCGTCGAACCGCCCCGACCGAATGCAACGGCTTTTGGGCGGAGTTCCAGTCTAAAATCAAAAGATTCGAGGTCGATCAGTTCTTGTCTCGGGTTCTCCGGTTCGCTGACTGTGTGAGTGTCTGACTGCGACCGCTTTCGAACCCTTCTCGAACATCAGAAGTCGTGGCCAGGTGGATCCCAATCAGCTGGAGATCGCTTAATCGCTGTGGCGTCACCTGTGAGGTGGCGTCGGTGACGAGAACTGCTCGGTAGTCGCGTTCAGAGGCGTCGAACAGGGTGGCGCGTGGGCAATTGGGGAGGTTACACCCGGCGAGAACGATCGTGGTGACGCCCATCTGGCGTAGGTGATCGTCGAGTCTCGTGCGGTAAAACGCCGACCAGCGCGGCTTGAACATGACGACTTCATTGACCCCAAGGTGCTGGGCGCTCCCGGCGAGTAGTAATTCGAAGTCCAGGACGCCCTCTGTGTTCGGGAGGAGCGGTTCGGGGATGTTGGCCCCGTGGGTGTTTGGGGCAGCGACCTGGCTACCCGCCTCAATCGCTGCGCGTCGGGGCAAGTCGACATCACTTCCCCCTGGCAGGTATAGCCGCACGATATGGACGATCGGCCGGCCAGCTGCACGGAAGATGGCAGCTAGCTGAGCCATGGTGTCGATGCGGTCAGCTGTCCCTTCGACCGGGGATGCTCCGTCGACGAAATCGTTCTGTACGTCGATGAGCACCAACGCCGAACGATCGAATTCAGGTGCGGTGTAGTCCTGCTTGGTGAGCACAGACCGATCCTCCCAGAACGACAGCGACGACTCCCCTTCAACGGTAAGCCCGTCTTGTATCTAGACGTTTGAGGCCGATCAAGTCATGTCCTCGCATCCGCTCGAATTCAACCCCCGTCAAGGTCCGCCTAGGGCTGGCACCATCAGGTTGATGAGAACGCTAGATGACGCCGAGATCAACCAGCTGCTGTCGGCTGATCTGGTCTCCAGACTGGCCACCATCGACGAAGCGGGTTACCCCCACATCACCCCGGTCTGGTTCCTCTGGGTAGACAACGCTTTCTACGTCACCAGCTATTTGGATCGCCCGCACCTCAGTCGCATCCGGTCTAACCCCCGAGTGGGTTTGGTCATCGACACGGAATACGAGCAACATGGTGATGGCGAACGGCCGAACCGTCAGGTACGGGTGGTCGGTGATGCTGCGGTCTCGGCAGACCCCACAGGCACCTGGACGCGACGGATACGCCGTAAGTACATCGACGAGACGCTGAGCCCTGTTGCAGTCGAACGAGGCTTGCATTGTGGCCGCGCTCTCATCACCATCGCACCGAGGCAGATCCGCGCTGTCGCGAGCGTCTGACACCTACGGCTCGCGCAGTTGCCATTCTCATTTCTAAAGATTCGAGGCTGATCGGACCCCGCCTCGAATCTCCCACCACCCGGTGGTGGGTCGACTAGATGGTGCCGACGAAGGCCTCCAGCTGCTCGACCGCGGCTGGGGCGCTTCTATATCAAGCGGGCTTAGGTGGCCTCGGCCTGAGAGTCAACGTATGAGATCTGCTGCGCTACCTGAACTCGTTGTCCCGCAACAGGATCCGAGGCACCCCACCGATCTGGGTGTTGATCAACTGCCACATTCCGGCCAACAGATCCCCGGTGACTCGTGACGGGATCATCACCGCAGCCAGGAAACGTGAATAGGCGGCCCCCATCACCAGCACCGGAAACGACCGCAACACCCCAGCATGATCAGGGACGAGGTGACCGGGGAACCACAGATCGCCGTGCACCTGCTCGCCGGGCAGATGCACCAGGCGGTCGCTGGGATCGACCGGGGCGTACTCCGGCCGGATCCTGGCGACATTCTCAGCGAACCAGAAATGCCCACCAGACCACGCGACCCGCTCGGCGATCACCGTCGCCGGCATCAGCGGAAACTCCGTGAGCAGGGCCCGCACCGCCAACTCGACCTGCGCCCAGGTGGTTGTAGCCATCGTGGGGGCCAATCGATCGGGATGGCCATATGTGCCTCTTGTGCCGTGCGAACGTCGAGACGGCATACTCCGGTCACCCCCTCGCCTCGACGGTGATCTCTTGCTCGGGGCGCACGGTCACGATGTCTGCGGCAAGGCGATGACTTCGGTGGCCGGGCCCGTTCTCTGCCGAAGTCGAGCCAACGCGACGGCGTACAGGGCCGCGACCATCGCGATTCCCGCTGCCGCGTAGCCGAGATTCTCGATTCCCCAGTGATCGATCACCACGCCGCCTACCACCGCGCCGAGTCCTGCCCCGGCGTTGGCCGCCGACACGTTCACCGTGGCCGCAAGGGCTTGATCATTGCTGGCCTGTTTCATCACGCGGATCTGGCTGACCGGGAAGAGTCCTGTGTAGGCCATACCCCAGATGCCGAGGCAGATCACCACACCTACCTCCACGGAAGACAGAGGTGTCACAGCAGCCATACCTGCGGCCAGCAGCGTGGTGAAGACAACGGTTGATCCGATCGGCAGTCGGTCGGCGACCCAACCGCCGAGCCAGTTGCCCAGCAGTCCCACCGCGCCGAACGCCATGAGCCACCACCCCACCTGCGCCGTATCCACCCCGATGACCACGTTGACCGTCTCGGAAAGAAAGGTGTAGGCCGTGAACATTGCGGTGAATATGAGGACAGACAGCGTGACGTGGTGGAGGAACGTCCGTTCCTTGAGCAGCGTATAACCAACGGAATCTGCTTGTCGGCGTGGGCTCGGCGGTGTCGGCGGCATACCGGCTTTGATGCACACCGCCATGATCGTCGCCGCTACGGCCAGTGAGGCAAACGAGCCGCGCCAGCCGATCGATGCCGTTGCGATCGTGCCCAGAGGCACGCCGAAGACCATTGCTGCAGAGATGCCCAGATACACGCCGGCCACGGAACGCGCCTCCCGGCCGGGCCCGGCGATCGTGGCCGCTGTGTCGCTGGCGGTTCCCCAGAAAACTGGAAGTACAACAGCTGGGAGGAAGCGCGCCGCGGCGAACACCCAGATGTTCGGGGCCAGGGCTGCAACGGTATTCGCGGCCGCGAACACAAGCAGTATCGCCGCGAACAGGTTTCGTCGGTCAAGGTGAGCCAGGCGAGGGGTCAGGACCGGCCCGGCGATCACCACGGTGAAGGCGAACAACGAGACCAGCAGGCCTGCCTGCTCGACCGAGACGCCGAAATCGGCGGCCAGCTGGGGAAGGAAACCGATGATGATGAATTCGGTTGTGACAACGACAAGTCCGGCCATCGCCAGGATCGTGATCGGGATAGCTCTCCGGCGGGAGTCCATGCAGTCTCCATTCGTAGTCGCACGCCCCAAGTGTCTGGACTGGCCTGTCACCGACGTTAGGGTCGGCGCTCTGCATCGAGGAGGCAGGAGTATTCATGGGTGCGCCACACCTCCCCCAGCCGGCGGTCAAGGCGGTTACGGTGCAAAGAGAGGAGGTGCTGACATGAGCGGGAACAATGAGCTGGGTGCACTCCTCGGATTCGCCGGGAGTCGCTGAATCAGTTCGCGCAATGGCTCGTTCCCTGGGCATTCTCGCGGTCGCGTGGTGGCTGCTGCCGGAGTCCTGTCATTTCCGGGCCACGACCGACACTGCGACGCATCTGATGAAGGATCTGTTCGCCAGGCAGTTCGTCCTTCTCACCGGATTGTTCACGTGCGTAACATTTCTCAACATCCTGACCACCTACGGCCTCAACACCTGGTTGACCGCGCTGATGCACGAGTTGAACTATCCGCTGAGCTCGGCGCTGCAGTTCTCGATGACCTTCAACATCGGCGCCGTATTCGGGTCGTTCCTGTTCGCCTACTTGGGTGACCGTTTCGGCACCCGCCTGATCGCGCTGGTCGCCACTGTCGTCACGGCAGCGGCAATCGCGTTCACCGCAACGGGCCCCACTCAGACAGCGGCATTGCTCGTCGCGATCGCAGTCATGGGAATGGGGGTCACTCGTCGTTGATCCAGATCAACTCATCGATGGCCAACGCCTACCCGGTGGAGATCCGCGCGACGGCGCTGGGGTGGACCACCGGCACCGGTCGGCTCGGCGCCATCGTCTCACCCTGGCTGGGCGGCACGGTACTTGCGTCCGGGGTAGATCCCCGCACACTGTTCTGGACGTTCTGCGTGTCATCGTGCTTGGCCGCCGTGTTGTTGGTCGTGCTGTTCATGATGGGACGTGCCCGTGAGGTGGGGCCGACAGTGGACGGCCGGAGCCTGGTTTCGCTGCCCGATTCCGGCAATGAGCGGGCGACGGTCAGTAGACGAGTGCGGTCCCGCTGGCGATGTGTCACATGACGAAACCGACTGAGCGACCCCGATTAACTGCGAACAGTACCTGTTGGACCTCATTCGTCACATTCGTGCAGTGGCCACGAAAGTGAGAATTCCGGTTGTGGCCACCGTAACTGGGAGCACGAGTCCGCGGCGACTGCATCGGCTCCTGCTGGCTCAGTATCTCCGCAATGCGCCGCATCGAAAAGCCTCTTTTGGTTGGGCGGTGCGTCGTATTGGCCACTGCGGTCAGGCCGTTTCGAACACGGGTCGGTTGTCAGACGACGATCATCGCGGCCAGCGTAACGGTCAACAACGCAATGTAAGCGATGGCGTGAACGCGGTCAGGCACACGGTGAACGAGCCTTCGAGCGAGTGCGATTGTGGGTAGCGAGGCTGCGAGGAGGCTGCCCCCGGCAATGAGATCGACAAACCCCACTGCTCCCACAGAGTTCAGGGGGTGACCGGGGGGCAGGGAATACAGGACAGTGCCGGCCACTGCGATCGGGATGCTGAGCGGGTTTGCCATTGCTGTCGCCGCAGCCATGGGCAGCTGTCGGCGTCGTAGGAGGGGAACCGTCATAACGCTGCCGCCTACTCCAAGGAAGGCCGCCACTGCTCCGATGGCGAGGCCCCCGACTGTCGAAGCGCGCTTGCTGAGGGGTTTGGGATCGCCGGAGCGCATGAGGAAGCCGCTGCGGGCCACACTGTCGATGATGGTCACCGATAGGTAAGGATGAATAGTGCATGGACGACCGAATCCGGTGCGTGGGTCGCGGCCAAAGCGCCGATCGCAGCCCCGCCCGCTACGAACACGGCGAGAGGCAGTAGGTAATCGCGGCTGATTAGTCCGCTGGCGCGACTGGTGAAGGTGGCGATGGAGGCGTTGGCAACCATGACGGCGGTCGAGGTCGCGACTGCAATGTGCATCGCGTTGGGGTGTCCGGCGTTGAGTCCGTAGAGCACGGGCACGCGACGAAACCGCCGAGTACGCGCCAAAGTCCGGTACCTGTTGGTTTCCGACGAGTGGTGATCCTGGGCCGTCGAACCGTAACGTGGGCACGATGATCGATAAGCCCTGCCCCGGCGGCGGCAAGAGTTGGACCGTCGACATCGAAGGCAAGCCGATCTGCCCCCGCTGCCGTCGGGCCCTGAGCACCGTCGCGGGCAAGGGCCGGTCGCTGAAGGACGCGCCGAAGGTGCCGCCGCACGAGCGTCCCGGCCGAGGGACCCGCCGGACCGGATATCCGTCGCCTAGGCCGAGGATCGACTAGGGCTCGACCTAACCTTTCACCCCAACCAGAGTCAGCAACAGAGAAGAAAGAAGAAAGTTGCGGAAACTCACCACCGACGCCCCAACGCTGTTCGCCAGACTCGGCACCGCCCCAACCACCTCCGCCTCTGTCGCGGACCGCACACCTCAAGCACATCGGCAGCCGCACGGTCATGCGCGGCATCACGTAACTGATCAACACCACGTAATCGGTTGGGCTGCTCGGCATTCGACCAGACATTCCGCGAGGCGGCCTCAAGAAGATCAGGCTCTCTTCGCTCTTTCCACGCCTAAGCACCTGGCAGACCATCACGCAGACCACCCGATCCACCGGTCCTGGCCGGCGCACTCGGCGGCAATCCGCAGACCGCGATCCGCCACGCCCGCCGCGGATCCGGTCAGTAGGCGCTTACGTATCCGATCGCTTTCCCGGCTCAACTCGCCGTCCCGGTCGGCATTCCGACCGACCATTGGTGGCACCTGGGCTAAGGGGCGAGGTTGTCGATGAGCAGCCCGAGGGTGAAGTCGAAGCGTTCGTGTCCGGTTCCGGAGGTGAGTTCGTGCGCATACCGTCGGGTGATCGGGAAGTCGGCCTCGGGCAGCGCGTCGAAGCGGCGCACTAGTTCTTCCTGGCTCAGGACCCAGGTGGCGTTCCGGTCCTTCTGCCGCCGGCGCATCATGGAGCTCTCCAGCGCATAACTGGCGACGTAGAGCGAGAGGGCATCGACGGCCCAGGCCGCAGTCTGAGGCTCGACGCCCCCGGCAATGACGATGGCAAGCATTCCCTCGCTCACCCGCAGGGTGTCGATGTTGGTCGGAACCATGGCGAGCGCAGCCCGGGAGATGCCCGGGTATTTCAAGTATTGGTCGCGGATCTGGACGCATACGTCACGGATCTGCTTGCGCCACTGGGCTGGATCGGGCGGAGGCAGCACCAGCTTCGAGCACAGGTGCCCGATCAGCAGGTCGTCGAGGTCGGCCTTGGTGACGATGTGGGCGTACAGCGACGACGGGCCGGTGTCGAGCGCGTTAGTCACGCTGCGGATCGTTAACGCGTCGTACCCCTGCGTGGCCACGACCTGCAACGCGGCGGCGGTTATGCGCTCGATGGTGATGGGCGGCTTGCGCGCCACGGACGACGAATCGTCAGCCTCGCGTCGGGCGGTACTGCGGTGCTTGGAGTTTGAAGCCACACGGGTCACCTTAACTTGACACGAACAAAGTTCGACGCGTAGAACTTCATTCGAGACGAACTAAGTTCGTTCATTCGCTCGTGAGGAGCACACCGCCATCACCACCAAGACCGCCCTAATCACCGGGACCAGCCGTCCCGTCGGCCTCGGCTTCGCCGTGGCCACCCAACTCGCCGAACTCGGCTACCACGTCATCCTGACCGCCCGCGACGTCACCCGCGCGGAACCGCTGGCCGAGCAGCTCCGCCAGGACGGGTACGCGGCGACTGCCCTGCGCCTGGATCTGACCGATCAGGCCAGCATGAGCGAGGCAACCGACTACCTCACCCAGACCTTCGGCCAGCTCGACGCCCTGATCAACAACGCGAGCGACATGCCTGACTTTCGGACCCTGTCCGCGCTCGACGCCGACCTCGACGCAGTGCGCTCAGCGATGGAAGTTGACGTACTAGGCCCCTGGGCCCTGGTCCAGTCGATGACGCCACTGCTCATCCATGCGCCCGCCGCGCGGATCGTGAATGTCTCCAGCGTGTCCGCACTCCAGCTCGCCACCGGCCTCGATCTCGGGGCGAGCCTGCGCGCGCCGGCCTATTCGATGGCCAAGCACATGCTCAATGCCCTTACCACTGCGCTCGCCCGTGCTTTCACCGCTACCGCGATCCTCGTCAATGCTGTCGACCCCGGTGAAACCGCCACCCACCCAGAACGCGAGGACGACGACACCGACCGACCTGCCGCCGAAAGCGCCCGCGGGGTCGTCTGGGCCGCCACCCTCGGGGCCGATGGTCCCACCGGAGGGCTGTTCCGCGACGGCCAGCCACTCATCTGACACACCCCTCTCACTCGCACCACTGTCTGCCGCGTTCAAAGACGTGCATGGCCGGCGTGCCGTCACACGCCGGCCAACTCGTCGGGAAAGGACACCGTTATGGCCACCCCGATGGCGAACACCGGCAGCCAGCCTCGACAGCGCCACGTCCGACGCTGGTGGATCCTGGCCGTCATTTGTCTGGCTCAGCTCACGGACGTCCTCGATGTCACGATCGTGAACATCGCGTTGCCCGACGCTCAGAAAGACCTCGGCTTCTCACTCGGCGACCGGCAGTGGATCGTCACGGCGTATTCGCTCGCCTTCGGCAGCCTGCTACTGCTGTTCGGTCGCGTCTCCGATCTGCTCGGAGGCCGGGCGATATTGCTGATCGGCCTGCTCGCATTCGGCGGCGCCTCCGCACTCGGGGGTGCCGCAAAAAACTTCGAGGTCCTCGTCACCGCGCGGGCCCTGCAAGGCGTCGCCGCCGCGATGCTCGCCCCCGCCGCGCTCTCCCTATTGTCAACGACCTTCACCCACGCCAAAGAACGCGCCGCCGCGTTCGCGGTGTTCGGCGCGATCTCGGGATCCGGAGCGGCCATCGGGATGCTGCTCGGCGGCGTACTCACCGAGTACCTCACCTGGCGCTGGACGTTGTTCGTCAACGTCGGCATCAGCCTGCTCGCCTTCATTGGCGCCGTTACCCTCATCCCGCGCCAGGCCAAGACTCGCGACCGGCCCACACTGGACCTGCCCGGCACCCTCTTCGTCTCCGCCGGCCTGGTCGGCATCGTCTATGGCTTCTCCAACGTCGAATCCCACCCCTGGAGCGCCCCGCAGACCTGGGCATTCCTCACCGGGGGCACACTGCTGGTCGCGTTGTTCGTCTGGTGGCAGACCCGCACCGCCCACCCACTGCTGCCGCTGCGCGTGCTCCTTGACCGAAACCGCGGCGGCTCCATCCTCGCGATCTTCATCGCCGGCATCGGCTTGTTCGGCGCGTTCCTGTTCTTGAATTACTACATGCAAGACATCCTGCGGTACTCACCAGTCGCCACGGGTGTCGCGTTCCTGCCGATGGTCGCCACCCTGGCCGTGACCGGAGGGGTGTGCACCACACAGCTCTACCCCCGCGTCGGCGTGCGACCCCTGGTGTTCGCGGGCATGCTCGCCGCGGCCGGCGCGATGGCCTGGCTGAGCGGTATCGGTACGGAAAGTACCTATGCCGCAAACCTTCTGGGCCCGCTCATGCTTTTCGGGATCGGCATCGGCGCAATCGTCGCACCGGCGATGAATGCCGGAACTTCGGGCGTCGCGCCGCACGATGCGGGTATCGCCTCCGCCAGTGTCAACGTCGCCCAGCAGCTCGGCGGATCGATCGGTATCGCGCTGTTGAACTCACTAGCCGCCTCCGCGCTCACCCGCTACTTGGCCGGTAGGGACGCCACCAGTCCAGCCATCCAGATCGACGGTGCGATCCACAGCTACGCCGTCGCCTTCTGGTGCTCCAGTGCAATCTTCGTAGCGGGCGCATTCGCCTGCGCCCTCATCCTGCGGAGCGGCAAACCCGAGCCCGACGGCAAAATGGCCGAATCCTGCCCGTGACAAAGTGATACGTCGCCGGCCTCGTGCGACTGGCGTCCCCCCGCGGCAGCTGCCTAAGCCGGGGCCGCGTCGGGCCATTGTCCACGCGGTTCACCAGGCGTTGTTGCAAGGTTGCGAGTCCGGCGTCTATCGGTGGCGACTCGATCTGGCGACGGGCGCGGCGGCCTGACCACTCGAAGCGGCCTGACTGCTCGGGGAACACCATCAGGGTGGACACTATGGCGTGGCTCTTTCTGCAACAGTGTTCAAAGTCGAACTCGGCGTCTCTGATGTCGATCACGGTTACTACGCCGATCACGCGCTGACCGTGGCCCGTCATCCCAGTGAGACCGATGAGCGGATGGTGGTGCGGTTGTTGGCGTTTGGGCTGCGCGCACACCGGCTCAGCGACGTCGACGGTGAGTTGGCGTTCGGGGCCGGCCTGTCCACCCCGGGGATCCCGGACCTGCGGCTCGCCGACTATACGGGCCGGATCCTGGAGTGGATCAACGTCGGCCAGCCTGATGAACGCGTCTTGGGCAAGGCGGCCAGCCAGGCCGATCAGGTGCTGCTATTCCCGTTCGCGGCCGGCGCGGCTACCTGGTGGCGCACCGTCGGCCCCAAAGTGTCGACATGGAAGAACCTGTCGGTGGTGCAGATACCGCATGCACCGGTGCAGCAGCTGGCCCAGACCGTTGACCGACGGTTTGCGGCGCAGGTGATGGTGATTGAAGGTCAGGTGACGATGACCGTGGGCGGTGTCGACGTCACATTTACGCCCGAGCCAATGGAGTGAACGACCGAGCTGACGTACATAGGGTCCGTCTGGCCGCCATTTGGGGGTTTTGAGCCAAACCACGAGACGGTTCCAGCCTTGCCAGCGGGTCCGCCTCTATCCGCGGGGGCATCAGGTGGCACGCCGACTTCGTATCGCTCTGACGCACAGCAGAACCGGGTCAGTGTTACAACGCTTGGTTCGGATTTGCTGCACGAATTGGTGACATCGTGACCTGACCTGCCCGTCGGGTTCCAGCCTTGGTGGCTGACTGGCCGCGACTGGGTGTTGTTGGTGACGGGTAGTTCGCACTCGATCGGGTGATCGGAAGTACGCAGGCACGGAGCCCCGGCACTCGTCGCGGCGGGCTCGATCGCCGCTGATCCGGTGATTTCGCATGGGCCCCCGCGTCGATCGTCGCCATCGTTAGACAGCGGTCGCCTTCGAGGCGCCGAATCGCACACTGCGGGTCGCTACCGCTCATACCCCTCGACCGGTACGTCTTTGGTCGCGAATCGACGTAACGGGGGCAGTGCGATTCGGTGAGCCGGCGCCGACGACCAGTTCCGGCGGGCGCGCACCCACCGTGCGCTGCGGTTGAACATGAGCCGATTACATTGAGGAAGGCAGTGCCGGTAAAGGGTCGCTGGCGACTCTGGTTCCATCGCGGATAGATTGCACGCGGTAGTTCCTGCTCTGGCATCAAACATCATGCGCCACAGATAGTTTTGATGGAGCCGGGATGCCAAGCGGCAGGCGCGTCACATGACGAGAAGTGATACGCGTTATCAGATCCTGACGGTTTAGGCGGTGAACGGCCAAACCTTTGTGCCGAGTGGACATAACCTTGAGAAGCCACAGTCGGCGGGGGTGTGGCTTCTCAAGTTTGATGTCCAATTCTCATTCTGAATGTCCACTCGATGGGCCATTTAAGTGAGAATCGCATCCCTCTCCGGTCGCCGGGTCCTAGATCCGGAAGGTCAGACCAGTGGACTCAGATGCATTGCACTGCAGAGAATTAGAGCGATAAACCATAGTTCGGTACGCGCACGACAGCGACGAGACCAAGCGGAGAGCGCACAGGGGTGCTAGATCCGGCGCGGTCGGGGCCCAATGCCTCGCGAGCCGTTGCGGTGAGGTAGTGCACACCGCGCGTCGGCGGCTTCGTTAGGCGGTTCGAGAGGGTGCTGTGCGGCCTGGCACCTCGCAGCGATCAGCATCTCGCGCTGGAACCAGAACGGGGGCGCCTGCCTGACGTGGCTTCTGCGAATGGTCGTCAGTCTTGTTCGGGCTCACAAAGTCGGGAGGTCACAGGCACTGCAGTTACGCGGTTGCGGATTGGCGTGTCTGCAATTCGTCTTCGAGCGCGTCGATCGCCGATGCGGTCAGGCTGTTCTCGATGTGAAGGCGCGCCAGGTCGTGGGCGGCGGCGATGTCGCGGTCGACGACGAGTTCGAGCATCTGATGGTGCTGGTTGAAGTCGATGGTGCGCGGTTCTTCTCCGGCGGGCAGCATCAGACCGAGTCGGCGGTAGCGGTCGGATTTCGCCCATAGGTCGTCGAGGGTTTTGATCATGACGTCGTTGTGTGAGGCCGCGTACAGCGTGCGATGAAAGGCGCTGTGGGCGCAGAGGCCCTCTTCGCCCCATTCTCGGGTGACCGGAACCAGCTGCGACAGTGCGGCTTTCATGAGGACTACGTCGTCGTCGGTGCGGCGTTCGGCGGCGAGAGCCACCGCGGCGGGCTCCAAGGCCAGTCGTACTTCGAACAGTTGACGCGCTTCATTGGCGCCGATCGCCGAGACGCGGGCGTCTTTGTGGTTGTCGATTTCGATGAGGCCTTCGCCGCTGAGTCGGCGGATCGCTTCGCGGAGTGGGGTGATGCTCATGCGCCACTGCTCGGCGAGTTCGTATTGCGCCAGGCGGGATCCGGCGGGCAGGCCGCCGTTGAGGATGAGGCGGCGCAGTTCGGCGTAGGCCACGTCGGCCTTGCTGGAGAACACATTGGTGGTTCCGGGCGCCGTCATATGTGCCTCATCTCTCTGACCTCGATGTATGACCGCGATCACGAGCTGGGCTTGTGCTGGCGGTCACAGGGAGTCTAGCATCGCTCATCAGTTACAACTCACATCTTATAAATTACAAGGGAGGTGCACCGATGAAGATCATGTCAATCCACGAGGGCGTCGTCCCGATCAGCTCATCGATCCGCAACGCCTGGATCGACTTCAGCTCGATGGACTGCTCCATCGTGGCCATCGTCAGCGACGTGGTGCGCAACGGCGAGCCGGTGGTCGGCTACGGCTTCAACTCCAACGGCCGCTACTCCGCCGGCGAGATCCTGCGCCGCCGGATGATCCCCCGGCTGCTCGACGCCGACGCGGACAGCCTGGTCGACGAGACCGGCAACATCGACCCGACCAAGGCGTGGCCGTTCATGATGAACAACGAGAAGCCCGGCGGCCACGGCGAGCGTTCGGTCGCGGTGGGTGTGCTGGACATGGCGCTGTTCGACCTGGCCGCCAAGATCGCCGAGAAGCCGCTGTACCGCTACCTGTCGGACCGCTTCGGTGACGGCCAGCCCGACGACTCGGTATTCGTCTACGCCGCCGGCGGCTACTACGCACCCGGCAAGACGCTCTCCGACCTGCAGGACGAGATGCGCCGGTTCCTCGACATGGGCTACTCGGTGGTCAAGATGAAGATCGGCGGCGCCGACCTGACCGAAGACCTCAAGCGCATCGAAGCCGTCATCGACGTCCTCGACGGCGACGGATCCCGCCTCGCCGTCGATGTCAACGGCCGCTTCGACCTGCAGACCGCCCTCGAGTACGCCAAGGCCATCGAGCCCTACGGCCTGTTCTGGTACGAGGAGATCGGCGACCCGCTGGACTACCGCCTCAATGCCATTGTCTCCGAGCAGTACCGAGGCCCCATCGCCACCGGCGAAAACCTGTTCTCCGTCCAGGACGCCCGCAACCTGATCCGCTACGGCGGCATGCGCCCGGACCGCGACTACATCCAGGTCGACCCCGCCTTGAGCTACGGCCTGACCGAGTACATGCGTGTCCAGGACATGCTCAAGGAACACGGCTGGTCCTCGCGCCGCTGCATCCCCCACGGCGGGCATCAGTTCTCGCTGCATATCGCCGCAGCCCTGAAACTGGGCGGCAACGAGTCCTACCCCGGCGAATTCCAGCCCACCGGTGGCTTCGCCGACGGCGCCGTCGTCAGCGACAGCCGGGTCGGGCTCACCGAGGTGCCCGGCATCGGCTTCGAAGCCAAGAGCGCCTTCTACAAGGTGCTGCGCGAACTCCACTGATCGCGTAAATCGGTGCCCCCGGTGTCGTGGCCGGGCGGCGCGTTAGTTCATCGCTACCCGGCCACCGGCCGCCACCCAGCCCACCCGCATCACGGCCGCAAACACCAAACTGCATCGAAGGAGTCTTGCCATGTCCGCCACCACTGCAGCGCCACCCAAAAAGCGCTCCCGATTCGGATCGCTGATCCGCCAACTGTGGTTCCAAGTCATTCTCGGCGCCGTCCTGGGCATCGCCGTCGGCCTGCTGGCCCCCGAGGTCGGCAAGGCGCTCACCCCGCTCAACGACTGGTTCATCGGCCTGGTCAAGATGATCGTCGTTCCCGTGGTCTTCTGCGTGGTCACTTTGGGCATCGCCACCATGGACAGCCTGCGCCGCGCCGGCCGCATCGGCGTCAAGGCCCTGGGCTACTTCTTTGTCCTGTCGCTGGTGTCGATGCTGATCGGCCTCGCGGTCGCCAACATCTTCCAGCCCGGCAAGGGCATGAACATCGACGTCAACAGCCTCGATGCCAGCACCATTCCCGGTGTCGATTCCGGTGAGAAGGTCGGATTCGTCGAGTTCGTGTCAAACGTGATCCCCGAATCGCTGTTCGGCGCCATCACCGGCCACGCCATCCTGTCGGCACTGGTGGTGTCCCTGCTGATCGGGTGCGCACTCAACGTCACCCGCGAATCCAGCGCGCCAATCACCAAGGCAATCCAGGCACTCTCGCACGTGGTGTTCAAGATCGTCGGCTGGGTGATGTGGCTGGCCCCGATCGGCACCTTCGGTGCGCTGGCCTCCGTTGTCGCCAAATACGGCGCTTCCAGTCTGCAGCAACTCGGCTTCCTCATCCTGCTGTTCACCGGCACCTGCATCGTCTACGTGGTCGTACTGCTGGGCCTGATCTCCCGGGCCTGCGGCCTGGGTCTGATCCCGCTGATGCGCTACCTCAAGACCGAACTGCTGATCGCGCTGAGCACCTGCTCCAGCGAAGCGATCCTGCCGCAACTGGTGCGCAAACTTGAACACCTCGGTGTCGGTAAACCGGTTGTCGGGCTGGTCATTCCGGCTGGCTTCTCGTTCAACCTGGATGGCTCGGCGGTGTATCTGACGATGGCGTCGCTGTTCCTGGCGCAAGCCGTCGGTATCGATCTGTCGTGGCAGGAACAGCTCATCATGGTCGGGGTGATGATGCTGACCAGCAAGGGCACGGCTGGCATCGCGGGTGGTGCCTTCATCGTGTTGGCCTCCACCATTACCGCGGTCGGTCACGTTCCACTGGCCGCGCTCGCGCTGATCGTCGGCATCGACCGGCTGCTGAACGAGGGCCGGGTGTTCATCAATGTTCTCGGCAATGCCATCGGTACCATCGTGATCGCGAAGTGGGAGAACGACTTCGACGCCGACCGGGCACGCGACGTGCTCGCCGGGAAAATCGAGTTCAACATCGAGGACGAAGAACTCGATGTACTGGCCGCGGGGACTGAGCACCAAGCCACTGCCGGAGACGACGTAGCCGAGTCGGCGTCACCCTCCCGCGCTAACGCGCACGTGTCGCACTGATCGCCGCAACAGTCTTTCTCGATCCGTGAGGACAGGGCCGCCGCGGCCGCACAGGCGGCGGCCCTGCCGCAACTGTCCGAACGAATCTCTCGTCTGACCAAACCAGAAGGAAAAGCCTGATGGCCCGCATCCTGGTCACCACTGACTACCTGCGTCCCGGGGACGAGGTGGACGCCGTGCTGCGACGTCACGGACATCAGGTCACCTACCGCCCGGCGGCCGGCAAGCGAGCTGCCGACGAAGCGCTCACCCTGTTCGACGGTATTGACGCCGCCATCATGGCCAGTGAGCCCGTCACCGCCGAGATGCTCTACACGGCAGGTGAACTGAAAGTCATCGCCCGCAGCGGCGTGGGTTACGACTCGATCGACGTCGCGGCCGCCGCGGCGCGCGGTATCCGGGTATGCAACACCCCCGGCGTCAACCACCATGCCGTCGCCGAAATGACCCTCGCGTTGATGCTCACCGCCGCGCGCCGCTTGCGTGCCGTGATTGATGGAGTCCGCGCGGGAGGCTGGCCGCGAGAAGCCGGGCACGAACTGCGCGGCGCCACGCTCGCCGTCCTTGGTTACGGGCCCAGCGGACGCGCCGTCGCGTACCTCGGAGCTGCGTTCGGTATGACCGTGCTGGTCCACACCGCACATCCCGACCCGGACGACACATCCGTTCAATTCGTGGACCGTGACACCGCGATCACCGCGGCCGACTACCTGAGCCTGCACGCCCGCGCCGACCCCACCAACCACCACCTCATCAACAGCGCCACCCTGCGCGCCATGAAACCCACCGCCGTACTCATCAACACCGCCCGCGGTGCCCTCGTCGACGAGACTGCACTTGTCACAGCGCTGACAACAGGCCAGATCGCCGGCGCAGCACTCGATGTCGTCGACGTCGAACCACTGCCTGCCGACAGCCCTCTGCGTCATCTAGACAACGTGGTTGTCAGCTCGCACCTGGCCGGCCAAACCGTCGAGGCGCGCAACCGCGCCGGACTGGCCGCCGCGCACGAGGTTCTTGCCGTACTCGACGGCCGCGAACCAAAACACCCCGTCGACCGAGCCTAGAAACACCGCTCCACCGAAAGGCATCCCCAACATGACCACGCATCGCAGCAAGACCCACCGGATCGCCGTCATTCCCGGCGACGGGATCGGCACCGAAGTCGTGCCCGAAGGCCTGCGCGTACTCGACGCCGCGGCGGCCGCGTACGACGTGAAACTGGACTTCACCCACTTCGAGCACTCCAGCGCCGACTACTATTCCAAGCACGGCAAGATGTTGCCCGACAACTGGTTCGACGAACTACGCGACTTCGACGCGCTGTTCTTCGGCGCCGTCGGCTGGCCAGAGGTGGTGCCCGACCACATCTCACTGTGGGGCAGCCTGCTGCAATTCCGCCGCGCCTTCGATCAGTACGTCAACTTGCGGCCGGTCCGATTGATGCCGGGTGTCCCGAGCCCACTGGTCGGCCGTCAACCCGGTGACGTCGACTTTTACGTGGTGCGGGAGAACACCGAAGGCGAGTACTCCAGCGTCGGTGGCAAGATCTTCGAAGGCACCGACCGCGAGACGGTGCTGCAAGAAACGATCATGACCCGCACCGGGGTCGACCGAATCCTCAAGTTCGCATTCGATCTCGCCCAGACCCGATCCAAGAAACACCTCACCTCGGCGACCAAGAGCAACGGAATCTCCATCTCCATGCCGTACTGGGACGAACGCGTCGCGGCGATGGCCCCCAACTATCCCGATGTCGAGGTCGACAAGTACCACATTGACATTCTGACGGCGAACTTCGTCATGCACCCCGACTGGTTCGACGTCGTGGTCGCCTCAAACCTGTTCGGAGACATCCTGTCTGACCTCGGCCCGGCCTGCACCGGCACCATCGGCATCGCCCCCAGCGCCAACATCAACCCGGAGCGGAAATACCCGAGCCTGTTCGAACCCGTACACGGCTCAGCCCCCGACATCGCCGGCCGCGGCATCGCCAATCCGATCGGACAGATCTGGTGCGCCTCCATGATGTTGGAACACCTCGGCGAACCCCAGGCCGCCGGCGCCGTACTCGCCGCAATCGAAACCGTGCTGGCCCGCGGTGGAGACACCTTGACCCCTGACATGGGTGGGAGCGCCACCACCGAAACCCTCGGCAAGGCCGTCGCCGACGCCATCACCGCATCATGAGTGGCGCCACCCAGCGACCGCCGCACATGATCACCATTGATCTTGACGAGCTGCGGACATGGTTTGGGATCGGTGTCGCCGGCAACTTCGCAGGCCACCTGGAGCAGGCCGGCGAAGCAGCGGACTTCCTGAACGTCACCTCCAAGGGAGCCGCACCCAAGGGGATTTTCCCCTGGTACGCACCCAACAACGACACCTTCCTGGGTGAATTCCCGCTGTCGCACAACACCATCGAGCTACCACCCCCAGGCCCCACCGACGGGCCACTGAACCTGCAAATCGAACCGGAGGTCGGCCTGGCGTGCCGGGTCACGTGGCAAGGAGACACCGTAACGAGCCTGCAGCCCTTTGCCCTCGGCGCGTTCAACGACTGCTCGATCCGACGGCCCAATGCGCCGAAGATCAGCCACAAGAAAAACTGGGGGAAGGCGTCCAAAGGCGTTGCCGCGCAATTCTTCGAGATCTCTGACTTGACACCAAACGGCCCCACCGCCACCCTCCGCCTGGCATGCGCGCTACTCACCGCCGACGGCCAGGAACACGCGTACGGCGTCGACAGTCCGCTGCAGGGCTACTCTTACTACGGCGCAACGCTGCTCGACTGGATCATCGAACGGCTCGCCAATCAGAAGGGGTCCGAGGACACCCCACTTGAAGATGTCGGCGCAGCGATGGCGGCCAGCGGTCACCCCCACAACGTTCTCATCGGGATCGGGGCAACGAAGTACACCCCGTTCGGTGCAACCACCTTCCTGCAGCCCGGCGACCAATCCATCGTCCGGATCTACGACACCGACTCCGAGGCGTTCTCCGAGGTGCGACAGAAGGTGTCGCACTGATCCCGCCGGTAGCTGCTCCGCACGACCTGAGCTACACGGGCTGAATGACCGGGCTTTCAACCATTATCCGTTCTTGTCCCGCGTGCGGTCGAGTAATGACGATGCGTATGTCGAGAAGTTGTCCTTGGTAACCGGGCAGCAGCGTGGGCGCCGATGAAGAACTGACGTCGCTCTTGGCTCGATGGCTAGCGGCCTGGCTCGGGGCATTGTTTGTCGGGAGGGTCCGCCAGCGAGGTGCAGCTTTGATGCACGGTGCTGCTCGTTCCGTAGCCAGGGGGGCTTATCGGGTCGTACATCCAGAATTCACTGCGGACTCGCGCGCTGTGGGCCCAGCTGCCACCGGCGAACTTCACAACGTAGTGCCCGTCCGGGTCGGGGGTAGCCGGCGCGAATATCGCTGTGACGACACAGTAGAGGCCGTCGTCCTCCACCCAGCGGCCCCTGACGCCGTTATAGATCCTCGGCGGGTACTGCCTAGTCCGTGCTGTGGCGGTGGCTGTGGCGCTGCCGCCCTGAGACTGACTGCGCAACTGCACCGTTGCGCCATCGCGCATCCCAGCGTTGGTGAATCGTCCGGCGCAGTGACCGCCGGAGAAGGTGTCGAAGGAATCGGCCAATGCCCATACCGCGGTGACGGTGTCGTCTACTGCTGCGCGGGCCGGTGGCGGCGCTGACGGCTCCACAGGTATTGGCGACCCGCCCGTCATGTGGTGCGAACACGACGGTCCGACCAGTACGCCCACCACCGCTATGGACGCGCCGATTCCCGCGCGTACCCGACCTGGGGTCCGCTGGCCGCTCACGGCGTAAACACTAACGGCGTCTCGTCAAGGCCACCAGGTTGATCGGGGATAGCCGTTCTCCCAAACCGTTCGGTCTGTCAGATCACCACCAGGCGGCGTCCAATGTCGTGTCCGATCCAGGTGAGAACCTCGGCACTGTGGTGCGGGTCGTCAACGGAGGAGCGGGCGGTGAATTCGCTGAGCGTTCTCACCTCGGTGAAGCCGGCGGCACGCCATTCGGTCTGGGGCAAGGTGCATCTGCCGGCGACGGCGATGACGGGTGTGCGGTGAGCGCGCCGGGCGACGGCGCTGAGGAGCTTCCCGCTCTGGGTCTGTTCGTCGATGGTGCCTTCGCCGGTGAGGACAATGTCGCTGTCAGTGACCCGGGAGTCGAAGTGCAACAGGTCGAGGAAATGGTCCGCTCCGGAGGTCATCGACGCACCGAGCAAGGTGGCGGCGAAACCGGCGCCTCCGGCGGCCCCGCCACCCGGGGTCAGGGCGAGGGTGAAGCCGTGCGGAACCGTTTGCCTCGCAATGACTCTGGCGACGTTGGTGAGGCCCTGTTCCAGGTAGGCGATGTCGTCGGGGCCGGCACCTTTCTGCGGGCCGTAGATGGCCGCGGCGCCGTCGGGTCCGAGCAACGGGTTGGTGACATCGCCGGCGACGACAATGCGCACCCCGTCGAGGTTGACCGCCCGGGAAGTGTCGACGTATCCGATCGCCGACAAGGTGCGCCCGCGGGCCCGAAGGGGCCGGCCTGCGTGGTCACAGAATTCGACCCCAGGGCTTCCAGCATGCCGGCGCCGCCGTCAGTGCTCGCTGACCCGCCCAGGGCCAGCACCACGGTCTGCGGTTTGAACCGCAGGGCGTGCTTGATCGCCTGCCCCAAGCCCAGGGTGGAGGAGTCCAGGGCAGCGGTGGTGCGGCGCCGCAGCGTCGACAATTGCTTCAACGCCTTCCGATCGGACTTCCTGCCCCCGCTTCTGCTCGTTTGGTTGGTGGCCGCAGTCCTGCACATCGCGTTGGGGTCGATCTCGGTTTCCGCCATCACCGCAGCCGGGATCCTCGCCCCGATCGCGGGCACCCTGGAAGTGCCCGTGGTCCTCGTCGCCCTCGCGGCAGGATCGGGCGCACTGTTCCTGCCGCACGTCAGCAGCAACTTCTTCTGGATGTTTCAATCCCTGCTCGGCTTCTCCACCCGTGGAACCCTCAAAACCCACAGCGGCGCAATGACACTCGCGTCAGTCAACTCCCTGCCCATCATCCTGGGGCTCAGCACCGTGATGTGAAGCGCGGCCACCGCCAGCTTGCGTCGTCACGCAATGTCGCCCCACGAAGGCACCCTTCGTGGGCGACACTCGCTGCGCTACCAACGGCGCCATCGGACTGGTGTCAGCGGTAGTCGGCGCCCCCGGCCCGCGGCCAGGTCGCGCCCGCCCCGGTGATTCCGCACGGAGCCCGTGTCCGAGGGCATCGGCTTGCTCAAGAACGGAGACGTGGAGGTGGCAGCATGGCGCGGAGACCATCTGAAGTAATTCTGTGCAGCGAAAGTGGTCCTCGAAAACGGAAAGGCCTGCCCTAGGGTTTCCTACGACGATGCTTGCTGGCGACGCCGTCACCACGTGTCCGTGCGGTTGCGCGGCCTTCAAGTTTGCAGCGCGTACCACTAGTCAGTTGCTCTGTTGCGTGACCTATTTCGATCCCTAACTACGGCTGTCGGCGGACAAGTCAACGCGCGTGTCACGTGTCGAAACACTATGTCGGTTTTGCCCGGCCAGCAGCGCGTTGCCCGTGAGTTCCTGTGCGGCCGTCGGCCGTTCCTCTCAGCGATGGGATGAGTACAGGAGTTGCTCAATGGCGGTGACGGCTGCGGTGGTGCCGTCCTCGCCGGCGAGGCAGTCCGCGAGACGTCGGCTGTTCTGCGGCAGGTCGGTGGAATTGAGTGTGGTGCGGATGGCTGCGGCGAGGCGCTGCGCGGTCAGCCGGCGCTGGGGCAGGGGTGTGGCGGCCGCGCCGAGCATGTGCAGACGCTGCGCCCAGAAGGGTTGATCGCCTGCGGGCCCGGGCAGGGCGATGCTGGGGATGCCGGCACGCAGGGCCGCGGCGGTGGTTCCGGCGCCGCAGTGATGTGCGACGGCGGCCATCTGCGGGAACAACCACTCGTGCGGTGTGTCACCGATGGTGAGAATGTTCTCGCCGGCGACGTCGAGTCCGGCCCACCCGGACTGGACGATGCCGCGCACGCCGGCCTGCGGCAGCGCTGTGGCGATGATGTCGGCGAGCTGCTCAGCGCGCGCCGCGGTGACCACGGTGCTGCCCAGCCCGATGAACACCGGCGCGGGGCCCGCGGCCAGGAACTCACTGAGGATTTGTGGGGGCTGCCATGGGAAAGGAGTTGGTGGCCACCAGTACCCGGTGACCTGCAAACCAGGCCGCCAGTCCGCGGGGCGAGACACGATGGTGGGTGAGTAGCCGTGCAGGACTGGCCAGTCGGCGTCCGTGCGGCGACGCCGAAGCGCACGTGCAGAGGCTTTCGGGAGTCCGAGTTCACGTCGAAAGTGCGCGACAACCTCGCCGTAGACATGATCGATGGCCCACACCGCGGCCCCGGCGGCCATCCGGTTGCCGACTCCGCCGAGTGACCAGGCACCCAGCACGCTCGGGGGATGGTCCGCGGTCGGCGACAGCGGTTGCATCCGGACCCCGACCGAGGGGATGGCGCGGGCTTCGGCCAGGGGGTGTCCGGCAAGTTCGGCCAGCGGTGGTAGCAGCAGGATGTCGGCGGGTGCTTCGCCGAGGGCACCAAGGATGAGCTGGCCAGTCTCGCGCTGGCCGCGCGGGGTGAACATCGCGGCGAACGCCTCTTTGATGGTGGCACCGGCGTGGTCGGTGCCTGGCGTGAAATCGGCAGACAGTTCCCGGAACTCGCACCCGGCTTCGGTGATCAGGTCGGCGAACGGTGTGTAGGCGGCGATGACGACCCGGTGCCCGGCCTGTTGGAGTGCGGCGCCGAGCCCGGCCAGCGGGGCGACGTCACCGTGGCTGCCGACTGCCGCAATCGCGACGGTGCTCATCGCGACCTGCCCACGATGCGATCGAAGATCTCGATCAAGTCGCCGGCGTAGCTGCCTACGTCGTAGCCGGGGTCGCCGAGCACCTTATCGACGACACCGTTGACAGCTCCGCGCAGTGCGATCGCGGTGGACTGCAGCGGGAAGTCCCCGAACTCGCCGTCGTGTTGGCCGGCGGCCAGGATCGAGGTGGGGTCGAGTATCGCGAGCTGTTCGGCGATGTCGGGCCTGAGCCCGAGCTCTTCGAAACGGCGCCCATCGGTGGGTACGTAGGTGGTGCCGAGTGAGGCCAGCGCTTTCAGGGCGGTGCGGTGTGTGCCGAAATAGCTGGTGCTGCAACGGATGTAAGCGTGTAGCTTGCCGGTGGCGCTGCGCTCGGCGTCGATTGCGGGGGCGAGCTGGGTGAGCATCGTGCGGTACATGTGCTCGACGATGGCGTCGACGAGATTGTCTTTGGTGCCGAAGTGATAAAGGACTGCGCTCATCGCGATTCCCACCCGGTCGGCGATTTTGCGGATCGACGCGTGGGCGAACCCGACCTCGGCGATCACGTCGATCGCAGCGGCCACGATTTGGGCCTTGCGTGCCGATCGGGTGAAGGACTCTTGCGAAGCCTGAGTTGACGGCATGCCCTGACCGTAAGCGGATCCGGCGATGTTTAGAAGGGGTGATCTAAGATCAGATCAACTGATCAGTTGACGTGGGCGTGGGGCGTCCTGTGGTGTGAGCAGCACCGTTGCCATTCCAGTCAGTCGGCCCCGGTCTTAAACCGACCTATCACGGTGGTCCGCCGACGACATCGCAGCGATCGCACACAGGTCCTGAGAACTGTTGCAGCCGAATCAAATTTGAAGAGATTCGACCATCGAGTTCACGTCGCGCGACCAATCGAGAGCCGTGGGCCTGGAAGGGGATGACAGGGGTCCCGTGAAGACAACCAGCGTCTCCCAACTGGTGGACACGAAAGTGAGAATTCGAGGTGTGGACATCTGATGAGAACGCTGCCGTCCGCGCAGCCGAGGGGATTGGTAGTGGACATGAAGTATGAGAAGCCACAGGGGGAAGGGGGCGTCGCTGCTGATTCGAGGCGGCCCGTCAAGACCTACGCGCAACTCGCTACCGCAGGGCCGCGTAGATTCTTTGAGGCTCAATCCGAGCACCTGACGCAGCACTCAACGAAAGCCATCATGCCCGAGGATCAGAACACAGACAGCCCACCGAATCACCTCTCCATCGATCCGCGCAGCGCTTTCTACAGCGAAGAGGCTCTCCGCCGCGGCGTGGGTATCCGCTTCAACGGCACCGAGAAAACCAACGTTCACGAATACAACGTGGCCGAAGGTTGGGTGCGTGTTGAAGTCCCTACCGCAAAGGATCGCCGCGGAAATCCCATGGTCATCAAGCTCAGTGGCACGGTCGAACCATATTTCCGCCAGGCAGAGTAGCGGACGCCCCTGGATTTCTGGCGCGGCAGTCAAGCGGCCCCGGCGGTCAGCCTGTGCTCGAGATCAATCAGCTCCACCGCCGGAGCGCCACGACCGTCTCCAGCGCGTTGAGTTGGTAGCGCAACGCCCCCAGCAGAACCTGCCCGACGTGGGAGACTCCCGCAGAAGAAGCGAGGGGCCGTAAGGCCATGTCGAGTAGGGCCCGCAGTACCGCGAGGTCTTCGGGCGAGGACTCCTGTACTGCTCGGTCGGGTGGAAGGGCACGATCTAGCCTGTCGTGCTGCGTGGCGCAGGTACCGGGTTGCCGGCAGCCTCGACAGCGCGATCAGGTTCGCACCGGCCTACGCCAGGGCAGGACCAACGGCGTGGAAAAATGCCTCCCCGAGAGTGATCACAGCGCGGTGCTCTTGCAGGTGCACGTTCCCAGCTGATGCATCTCGGAGGCTGAGAGCTGTCCACGCTATCCGCACTGAGCCCATCGATTCCGACGCGGTGCACAGGTGTTCGTTTCTGCGCGGACATGTCCCGATACCGAAAAGGGAGAATCGCAATCGTGGCACCACCAAGGAGGGCCAACACCGCTCGCCCCGACAGGCTTTCGGAATCATCGGACGTGTGCGATGCCCAGGCGGCCCAGGATGTGAATCAGTAGAGGTTATGCCGTGACACCTAGTGCGAACCAGTACGCGCCGGTGGCCCACCTCGGGTTGGACGGCCGGGTGGCCTGGGGTGGTCCGGACGCGATCGGCCTCAAGTCGTAGTCTGGGGTCCAGCAGCCGCGTCGAGATCTGGCAGTGGGCGGGCGCACACCTCGGCGGCGTCACTGTCCGACATTCCGAACAGTCGGAGTACGTCTGCGGTGACAGAGTCAGCGGCCCGGGCGTCATCGCGTCCAGGATCCTTCCGCAGCAGGGCACCTAGACCCAGAATGGCGCCACCGGCGATGGCAAGTGCCAGCTGCGGATCCTCGACGGTGAACCGACCGGCGTGGATGGCCGCTTCGATGTCGCGCAGCGCGCGGGGCGCCAGCCCACGGTCCGCGGACAACAAATCCACCCCATTGGCCAGCAGGATCTGGCTTTCCTGGGGGCGGCGCCGAAATAGACGCCCGGTCAGTCGGAACCGGCACGCAAATGTCTCTGCGGGATCTTCGACGCCAGCGGTGAGTACATCCAGCAGCGCGCCGTGCGCATCGAGCGCGTCGGCAACCGCAGCGGCGAACAGTTGTTCCTTGCTGTCGAAGTGGTTGTAGAACGAGCCCATGCCGACGTCGGCGGCCTGGGTGATGTCCAGGACTGCCACATTCAGCTTGCCGTCGGCGATGAAACCTTGCGCCGCGTTGATCAACGCGGCCCGGGTGCGCTGCTTGCGTCGCTGCACCCGGTTGACCACCGCGCCGGCCGGCTCACTCATGACCACCTCACCTTCGAATGTGAGGTCAATGTAGCAGTTCTGTCATTGATGACGATTTCGTCAGGATGCTTGACTGAGCATAACGTCGTATGTGACGATTTCCTCAACTTCGGGCGCGGGAGGTGGCGCACAAATGATGAGTACTCACAGCGAGCTGCACAGCGAGCAGGGTTCGCTGCAGGGCGAACATCCGGGACGCGCACAGAACCCCATCATCAAAGTGCGCGATATCGCGTGGCTGGAATTCGAGAAGCCTGATCTGGTGCGCGCCGAGGCCTTTGCGCGGGCCTTCGGATTCCAAGTGGCGCTGCGCACTCCCGGCGAACTGCAGTTACGCGGGACGGACCCGGGAGCCCCGTGCGTGATCTTGCATCGCGGCGAGAAGTCCCGTTTTACCGGCGTCGCGTTCCGTGCCGCAGACGAAGCCGATGTGCGGCGGTTGGCCGAGAAGACCGGCGCACGGGTGCAGCGGCTGCCGGAGACGCTCGGCGGATCGGCCGTCCATCTCACCGACCCCAGCGGGTTTCGGGTCCGAGTCGTCGCAGGCACCCACAGTCATCCCCCATTGCCCGGACAGCAACCCATGCTCATCAACGCCGGCGGCTACGTCGTTCGAACGAACACCACCCAGCGGCCCCGCCGGGTCCCGGCCCGGGTACAGCGCCTGGGCCATGTGGTGTTGCAGTCCACCACGTACCTGGCGGCACTGAACTGGTACCTGGACAACCTCGGCATGATCGTCAGTGACTTCCTCTTTTTCCCGGGTCAACGGGAGCGCGGCCCGACCATGAGCTTCATTCGCTGCGACCGTGGGTCGGAGCCCGCCGATCACCACACACTGGCCGTGGCACTGGGGCCGGCCAACCGCTATGTCCACTCCGCCTACCAGGTCAGCGATCTGGATGCGCTCGCCGCCGGCGGTGAGTACCTCCGCGAACGCGGCTACTTCCGCTCATGGGGCATCGGAAGACATATCCAGGGCAGCCAGCTCTTCGACTACTGGCGCGACCCCGACGGTTTTCTCGTAGAGCACTTCGCCGACGGCGACATGTTCGACCACACCCTCGAACCGGGATGGGCGCCCTTCACCGCCAGCGGTCTGTCTCAATGGGGACCGCCGGTCACCAGCGACTTCCTCGGGACGAGTCCCCGGGCGGCACGCCATGAGGCCCTGTCCATATTGACCGCACTGCCACGCACCAACGAATTCGACCTCCACCGCCTCCTCGGCCTACTGAAAGTGGCACGCTCATGAGCATTTCCATCCTCCGCACCACCGACAGCTGGTGGGTCAAGACCAACGACCGTGCCGTCAAGATCCGCACCACAGCCCTCACCACCGCAGCGCTGCTGGCCGACCGCACGGCCATCACGACCGCCGCGAACGGCGCCGACACCGGTACCACCGTCGACGTCGGCTCCCTTGACCTGATCTCGCCGGTGACCCGGCCGTGCCGAGTTGTTGCGCAGATGACCAACTTCGAATCCCACGTCAAGGATTCCGGCATGGACCCCAAGACTGTGCCGCTGACCTTCTTCCGGAAGGCCTCGGCATCGATCAGCGGTCCGTTCGACGACATCATCAAGCCCGAACACGTCCGGTTCCTCGACTACGAAGTCGAGATCGGCCTTGTCATCGGGCGCGACATGCCAGTCGGCACCACCGTGACCGAGTCGAACCTCAGCGACTACGTCGCGGGGCTTGTTGTCACCAACGACGTGTCGGCCCGTGACATCCAACTGCCGCAAACCCAGTTCTACGAAGCCAAGTCCTACCCCACGTTCACCCCGGTCGGTCCTGAACTCGTGTTGCTCGATGCCCAGGAACTCACGCGGTTCGGCGATCTGCGGCTGCAGCTCAGTGTCAGCGGCGAGGTGCGACAGGACGCACTGGTTGAGGGCGACATGCTTTACCGCCCCCTACAGGCGTTGCAGTCGCTGAGCCGGTTCCAGGATCTCGCGGCCGGCGACCTGGTGCTCACCGGAACGCCGGCCGGCACCGCATTGAGTGCCCCGCCCAAGCCCATCGAGGTGATCGGTGCCGTGCTCCCGCCGGCGGTGAAATGGAAGGCGTTCTTCAAACGACAGGCCGGAAACAAGAAGTACCTGCAGCACGACGATGTGGTTGAGGCGACGATCGGCACCGACGATGGTGCACTCGACCTCGGTACTCAGCGCATGAAGGTCATCTACGCATGACCGGAGATCTGTTGTGGCCCCGCTACACCGGCCCCGGGGATCTTGCCGCTGTGGAAAGTGTGCCGTTGAGCCAACGCGGCCTGCCGGGTACGACCTTTGAAATCCTGGAACGCGCGGCCACTTTGTGGCCGGATTCTGCCGCGGTCACCATCCTCCCGGACGCGACCCGCTGGAAGGACGGGGTGTCGCGGACGTTTGCTCAGCTGGCTGCCGACGTTCGCCGCACCGCCAACCTGTTGCACGCCAACGGAGTTGACCGTGACAGTGTCGTCGCACTACTCTCCCCGAACTGCCACGAATTGATCAGTGCGACGCTGGGCGCGCAACTCGCCGGGATCGCCGCGCCCATCAACAGCGGCCTGAGCGTTGAGCATGTCAGCGAGCTGGTCAAGCGCACCGGCGCTCGAACCCTGATCACTGCAGCTCCCCAACTCGATGGCACCAGTTGGGCCTTGGCCGAGGAGCTGGCCACAGGCGGGCTGATCGATACCGTGCTGTTACTTGCGCCCACCGGGACAGCCGTCCGTGAACCTGCGCCGGCATTGAGGGGCGCCACTGTCGGGTACTTGACCACTCTGGCAGCCGGTCACGACGGGGAAGCGTTTCACGGTGTCGACCCTCAACCGGGTGACCTTGCGGCCGTGTTCCACACCGGCGGCACCACCGGCACGCCCAAGCTGGCCGCACACACCCACGCAAACGAAGTCGCCGATGCCTGGATGGTCGCCGCCGCCGACACCCTCAGCGATCAGCACTTCGTGACTTTGGCGGCGCTGCCCCTGTTTCACGTCAATGCCCTGATGGTGACCCTGCTCGCACCGCTGCTGCGCGGCCAGCAGGTGGTGTGGGCGGGACCATTGGGATACCGGGACCCCGCCCTGTATGCAGATTTGTGGAAGATCGTCCAGCACTACCAGATCACCGCCATGAGCGCAGTCCCCACCGTGTACGCCGCCCTGTCCCACTGCCCGGTTGACGCCGACATCTCGAGCATGAAGATGGCGATCGTCGGCGCGTCGGCACTGCCGCCGGCCGTGCGCAAGGATTTCGAATCTCACACCGGGATAACACTTGTCGAAGGTTACGGGCTCACCGAGGCCACCTGCGCCAGCGCGCGTAACTTCCCAGATCATCCGCGTTCAGGCTCGGTGGGCCAACGTCTGCCCTACCAACGAATCGCCGCCGCCAACTGCAACGGTCAGGGGCACCTGGAGGAGTTGCCGGCTGGTGAAACCGGGACCCTGGTCATCGATGGGCCGACGGTGTTCGCAGGTTACGTCGTGGGCCGTGACGAACGAGGTCTGCAGGTCGACGGGCTGGGCAGTCTGGTCTCGGGGCGCCTGAACACCGGTGACCTGGGCTGGGTCGACGACGACGGATTCGTCTACCTCACCGGGCGCGCCAAGGACCTCATCATCCGGGGCGGTCACAACATCGACCCCGCACAGATCGAGGACGCCCTGCTCTCGCACTCCGCAGTGGCATCTGCGGCAGCAGTCGGCGCGCCCGACGCGCATGCCGGCGAAGTCCCGGTCGCTTACGTCACGCTGCACCCCGGGTGCGATACCAGCGGTGATGCGCTGCAACAGTGGGCGTCTGCGCACGTCGGCGAGCGCGCCGCCGCACCCAGGACGGTCACCGTCCTGGATGCGCTCCCGGTCACCGCGATCGGCAAGCCCTATAAACCACCGCTGCGCATGGATGCCGCCCGCCGCGCCATCACCGCTGCTCTCGCCGGGCACCGCGGCGTCAGCGTCGATGCTGATATCGACAACGGTGAGCCCGTCCTCACCGTCACCCTCAACGCTCCGTCACAACGTTTGGACGTCGACCGCGAGCTCTCTCGATACGCGGTGACCTACCGGATCACCACCGCAGAGTAACCGGGCACCCGATGACACACTCGCCTACGTCAGCATCGAAGCCACAGCAAAACAATGCTATTCGTTCTGCACCGGTCGTCATCGTCGGTGCGGGACCCACCGGCGCCTGTGCCGCTACACTCCTGGCTCAGTACGGCATCGACAACCTGGTCCTCGACCGCTGGGATGGGGTGTACCCACAACCGCGTGCGGTGCACCTGGATGACGAGGTTTTTCGCGTGCTCGCCCGGATGGGCGTCGCCGAGCAGTTTGCAGCCATCTCCCGTCCGGCGCTGGGACTGCAGTTCCGCGACCGCAGCCACCGCGTCCTGGCTGAGTTCCGTCGCGACATCGCCCCGAGCGTTCACGGCTTCCCGCAGGCGAGCATGTTTGACCAGCCAGAACTGGAAACCCTACTGCGCGACAATCTCTCACGCTATCCGGAGATTGAACTGCGCGGCAATACCGAAGTGACCGGCCTCGAGCAACTCGGTGACGGCCGTCTCCGACTCACGTGCCGCGACCGTATCGACGGCACGAAGATATACATCGACACCGACTACGTCCTCGGCTGCGATGGCGCCAACAGCCTTGTGCGATCAGCGATCGGGTCGACTATGACGGATCTGCACTTCCAACAGCGCTGGGTGGTGGTCGACGTCCATACCACCGCAGACCTGGGTCAGTGGGACGGCGTACATCAGGTTTGCGATCCCGCGCGAGCAGCGACGTACATGCGAATCGGGGACACCCGCTACCGCTGGGAGTTTCAACTCCTCAGTGACGAGACGGCAAGTGATTTCTCCGACGCGGCCACTCTCAAGCCCTTGATCGCTCCCTGGACTGGAACAGTGCGTGACGACCAACTGGAACTCATCCGCGTCGCCGAGTACACCTTCCGCGCCCAGATTGCCGACCGGTGGCGGCAGGGGAATGTGTTTCTGCTCGGTGACGCCGCCCACCTCTCGCCGCCGTTCATCGGTCAGGGGATGGGCGCCGGGTTGCGCGACGCGATGAACCTGGCCTGGAAACTGGCTGGCGTGCTGTCCGGCGATCTACCCGGTGGCGCTCTCGACACCTACGAGCAGGAACGAAAACCGCACGTGCGGGCGATGATTCGGCTGGCGAAGATGGTCGGGCAGTTCATGACCGCAGGCGGTGAAATCGGAAATCTTCTGCGCCGCTTCGTGCTACCGCGCCTGAGCGTGATCCCCGGCGTGCGTGACAGGGTCGTCGACTCCACAACGCCCACTCTGCGCAAATCGGCGTTCGTGCAAGCTGCCGGCCGGCCACGGCGCCTCGCGGGCACGTTGTGCCCGAACACTATAGAGCCGTCCGGTCGTCGGCTTGACGATGTCCTCGGGATTGGCTTTGCCGTCGTCACTACCGCCCACCTGGACCCTGCCCACCGCGCAACGATCGAGCTGCGTGGTGCGTCCGTGTACGTCGCCGAGCCCGGCACCGTACTTGCTCGGTGGCTCAACCGAGGTCGATGCGCGGCCGCGGTGATCAGACCCGACCGCACCGTCATGCAGACCGCTCGCCGGCCAGAGGATCTCATCCCGGGCTTGCCCACATATCTGACCGCTCGTACCCATTCAACATGAGTTGAGAAAACGATGGCGTTGTTGCTTCGGGCGGCCGACGAGGCCGTGACCGCCGGTCACGGCATCTGGGCAGACCCCCGACACGCTGCTGGCCTACGAATACCGCATGGCCGTGAAGCTCTACCAGAACACCAAAGGCCATCATCGTCGACAAGAAACGGCCGCACGACCCCCTGGGACTGGCGGGAACGGTACTGCGTGGACATGACCACCCGAATTCTCTACGGGCCCGAGGACTACGTCGAGATCGAGCCCAACTACCGGTTGTGGCTCTGGCATGCCGACGTCCACGCCGCGGTCAGCCAGCTGAACCCCACGCCGTCGCCGCGCCTGGCCGGTGCCGACTAACCTCCGTCGCGGGTGAACACGACTTAGGGACGGGCCCAGGCCCACGCTGTCCCTCATCGGAGGTCACTACGTCCCGAGCAGACATGAGGCAGAAGACAGAGCGGAGCGCTTGCATCTCATAGCGGGGACGGGCGTACGCCCTCCCGCCTGGTCCCAGGTTGAGCCGACCGCCCGTGGGGGTCTCCCTGGTCTGCTCGGGCGCGTCTGGCACCGGGTAGTTGGCAGGCTTGGGGAGTGGCTGTACAACCTCGAGAATCGGCAATGACGTCTGCGCATGTGCTCCGCAGCCGCGCGGTTGCCTTGGAGGTGAAGGCCTTCGAGACGAGTTGACGTTGCCGGTGGTGTTCTTGGCCGTCGAGGCTCAACAGGCCCTTCGCGGCGATGTCCCACACTTCGCCGGACGTGATGTCCGAGCTTGACAGCCAGGGATTCCTGCGGCTCACCGAGACGGCACCCTCGACCACGATGCGGTCAGTCCCGACGGCGGCGGCTACTTCGTCGAACGGCGACCGCGTGCGGTGACACGAACTCCGTCGCCAGGTCGGTCGGCGCCGTCTGGTCCAGGATCTGACGCAGTTCGGTGCGTGCCTGCTGCAGCCGTTCGATGATCGCCGCCAGCTCATCGTCAAGGGCCACAGTTCGGCCGCCGGGTGGTCGTCGGCATCACCCATCGCGGCGATCTGGGGAAGCGAGAAGCCCACGTCGACGAGACGGTGCGATCATTTGGCTACGGCAACAACGCAGTGGGCATGTCGATATGACATCGCTAATGCGGCAGGCAGTTTCGGCATCGCGAAAGGGCTGATCCAACCAAGTTGATTCAGTGAACGACCGGAATGACGATGTGCGATGGATGGGCCTCATCGTGGTGGACGATCTGATGCGCTACAAGTAATTTCGTGGGATCGTCGTTATTGGTGTTGCGGTCCCATCGCGGGAAGTTCGACGATGTGACCTGTACGCGGATCCGGTGGCCGGCTCTGACGACGATACTGGTCGACCACAGATCGACAGCATGCGATGTGATCTTGCCGGGCTGGGTGCGGGCTCGAGTGACGCCGTCGACAACGTTGTAGGACCGTCCATCCTCATCGACGTCACAGAGCCGAACCACCCAGTCGGTGGTTGTTACATCAGTCGTGGCGTGGATGACAGCCTCCACCCGGCCGGTGATCTCGAGGTCCTTTTCGAGCACTGCAGTAGTGAAGACCAGCACGTCTCCGCGATCTTCGACTGCGGCTTGATCCTTCGGCCCCGGGGGGAACTCATTGCTCATAACTAGGCCGCCACCGCAGGTCAACACCGGATCGGAGGGGTCGTAGACAAAGGCGGTCTGTGAGCCATTCCTTGCCGGCGGGTCAAAGGACAATGACCCTGCCGGATGGAGGTAAAGCGGTGTGGGAACCGCCCGTTCGAGTGGCCAGTCTTTCTCATCGCGCCATTCGTTGAGGCCCATGACGAAGATGCGGACGGGGAGATCCTCGGTTGCCGTGTCAGCCGTCTCGCGAAGATACTGATCGAAGAAGTCCAGCTGCAGATCGGTCAAACTCGCGACACCGGGTGCCGGCGGCACCACGGATGCCGACCGAAAGTTGCGCTCACCGATGTGGCCAGCCTGAAGAGCCGGCATGTGCATGTGGTTCCAGGGCCCCATAACCAGTCTCGTCGCCACCCCACGCTCGCGCATCGCCATGTAGTTGTCCAGGGTTCCCTGGTGGAAGATGTCGTACCAGCCGCCGACGTTCAAGCTCGGCACAGTCACCTGGTCATGGTGGCCCTTGACACGTAGTTCGTCGGCGGTGTCCGGATTGTCGAGCGCACGTCGAATCCCGATGTCTGGCAGTCCTGTTCGAATGACGGCGGGCAGGTACCCGGCAGGCAATTCCCAATACGTTCTGGACGCCAAGTCGTCAAAGTCGCGGGTGGTGGTGCGGATTGCCGCCTCGAGATCTTCCGGCGCGGTTACCTTCGGTAGCTGCCCTAGAGACTGACCCAAAGCCCAGTACCCGTTGTTTCCGAGTTCTATGGCACCGCCTCGGAAGAAGATGCCGTCGTCGGGGTCGCTCCAAGTCACCTGTGGTGCGATGGCCGCCAGGGCCGGCGGCTGTTCCATCGCGGCGGCCCATTGGGTTTGTCCGGAGTAACTCTTGCCGAACATCCCGACCTTGCCGTTGCTTCCGGGCAACACGGCGGCCCACTGGACGGTGTCGTAGCCGTCGGTGTGTTCGTAAGCGAAGGGGAGCCATTCGCCGTCCGAGGCGAATCTGCCCCGAGTGTCCTGCTGCACCACGATGAACCCTCGCTTGACTGCAGTCGTCACGTCGAGTGCCAACACTGTTGCGGCCAGGCCGAGCTTGTCATACGGAATCCGTTGCAGTAGAACAGGATATGTGCCAGCGTCGGCGGGACGGTAGATATCGGCCCGTAGGACGGTGCCGTCGCGCATCGGTACTTCTACATCCAACTCGATAATGATTGACTTCATGGTTGACTTCCTGGTCTTGAGATTTGGTCGAGAACGATGGAGCGCCACCGGAGCCGCGACAAGTGCGATGGCACCGATGGACCAGCCCCACACTGCAAAGCACGACTGATGCGAAGACCGAACCCCGCGTCCGGATCAGCGCCCTCGCCCATCCGCTCAGCAAACGCCGCTACCGCCAAGTCGCGCCGCTTGGACAAACGTCCCTTTTCGGCTGCTACAAGTGCGGCCGACAGCTCGATGCGGGTCAGATCCGTGCCGTAGCAGGGTGCGACCGATTGCTGACGCCATGATTCCATCAGCGGTCCCGCGTCAAATCCGGTGCCCTCCGGCAGCGCGATGCCGGCGGAGCGCTGACCGTCGTTGTCGGTGGCTCACGGCGGCGCAACTCGGCCAGCAGTACCAGGCGGAACACCGTTCTTGGCCAGCGAGTCGGCGCCAATGGTGTTCCACGTCATGACAACCGGACGCCTGAGCGTTTCTCTCACCCCAGAGGCTTTCTACTTGAGCGGCTTCGATAGTGGAAGCCGGCGTGTGATCCGCCGACGCAGGCAGGGTGTTTTTGAGCACGGTCATCGTGCCGCGTTCAGACGGCGGCTGTGCCGGAGAGCAAAGTCTGTTCACCATGTTGTTCGGCGGTGTCGGCGAGCCAGTCGAGAATGGCCGCAGAGTGCTCCCCGAGCACAGGTGGGGCGGCATGGGTGGTGCGTAGCTGCGCGTGGCCGCTTGCCGACTCGAAGCGCAGGGACGGGCCCGGGAGTTCGATATCGCCCACCTTGCTGTGGTGCACGTTGATCAGGAGACCTTGACTGCGGGTCTGCTCCCAGTCGTACACCTCGTCGATGGTTCGGATGGCTCCGGCCGGCACGCCGACAGTGGCAAGTTCGGCCAGGATGTCGGTCCGGTCCCGGGCGATGAAGTTGTCTTCGATAGCAGAGATGAGCTCGGCTCGATGGGCTACCCGTGAACTGTTCACCGCGAAGCGGGAGTCGCCGCTGTCAAGAGCGGCGACGGGAGCGAATCGTTTCCAGATCGCCTCGCTGCCCACGGCTATCTGGACGTAGCCGTCGCGACACCGAAAGCTGCCGTATGGGGCGATCTGAGGGTGATGATTACCGGTCGGTGCGGCCACCTCGCCACCAACGGTCCACTTGGTTCCCTGAAAGGTGTGCGCGCTGATTGCGGCGGCCAGAAGTGAGGTCCGAACGACGCCGCCGTGACCGGTTTTCTCCCGCCCGGCTAGTGCCGCCGAGACGCCGGCAGCGCCGTGAACGCCGGCCAACACGTCGGCCATCGGAACCCCGATGCGAGTCGGGCCGGATTCGGTGCTGCCGGTCACCGACATCAGACCCGCCTCGCCTTGGGCGATCTGGTCGTAACCGGGACGCGAGCCTTCTGGCCCGTCATGGCCAAAGCCACTGATTGACAGGACAATCAGTCTCGGGTTGAGGGCAGCCATGATCTCTGCAGAAAAGCCCAGCCGGTCCATCGTGCCGGGTCTGAAGTTTTCGATCAGCACGTCGGCGCGGCGGATGAGTCGGCGCAGCACGTCTTTGCCCGGGTCTGATTTGAGGTCGAGCTCGATCGACTCTTTGTTGCGGTTGGCGGACATGAAATACGTGGAATAGGCGGCATCGTCACTGGGGCCGACGAACGGAGGTCCCCAGTTTCGGGAATCGTCACCGTGTCTGGGCTTTTCGACCTTGATCACCCGGGCGCCCAGATCGCCCAGCATCATCGCAGCGATGGGGCCGGCCAAGGCTTGCGCGAGATCGAGCACCAGTACGTCGCGCAGAGGGCCTTCGGACATGGTGGGTCCTCCTTCGGAGTTGACTGTAGAAATTGAGCTTCAGGGTCAAAGACGGGCAGCGAACGACGGCGGGCGGCAATCAGCACTTGTTGACGGGGTTCTGTTCCTCAGGCAGACGACCACTGATCGACGGAAACAGTGCGCTGCAGTCATAGTCGCCGCCACCGCGTTCCACCAGTGACGACAACAGGGTGTGCACCGTGTGCGCGGTATTGAGATCAGTGTCGGTGGTCATGCCGGCTTGCAGCGCCAGCGACAGATCCTTCAACAACAATGCACCGGTGAATCCTGGCGCGTATTCATGCGAACTCGGTGCTGTCGCAACGATACCCGGCACCGGGTACCACTCACGCAAGGGAAAGTTGTCTGCTGTGGAGCGCGTCGCGATGTCGTAGAACACTGTGGCGTCCAAACCCAGCCGCTCGGCGAGAAGTACACCCTCGCTGGTACCTGCCAGACATACGGCAGCGATCATGTTGTTGACGATCTTGGCGGCCTGGCCCATCCCGGGCCCGCCGGTGTGGAAAGTCCGGGACGACAACGGCTCGATGAAACCCGAGGCGAGGGCGTAGTCCTCGTCGCGTCCGCCGACCATGAACACCAGCGTGCCTGCCGCTGCTTTGAGCACGCCGCCCGACACCGGCGCATCGACAAAACGGCGGTCGCTAGCGACGGCGAGATCGTGCAACTCTTTCGCCGACTCGACGCCAATGGTCGACGAGTCGATGAAGAGGGTGTCTACCGCCGACCGGGCGAACAACCCATCAGGTCCCGACAACAATCCGCGCACGTGGTCTCCGGTGGGGAGCATGGTGAACACGGCATTGGCATCGGCGACGGCCTCCGCGGCCGAGGTGACCATGGCAACCCCTTCGGCGGCGGCGCTTGCGGCCAAGGCGGGATTGATCTCGACTCCGCGGACTTCGTGGCCAGCATTGACCAACAGCGAGGCCATCGGCAACCCCATGCGTCCCAGACCGACCCACGTGATGACAGACAAGTCGTCTCCTGATGTGCGATCGCCGATACCGAAGAGTGAGCGGACCGGTGTTTGTTAGTCGCCAATGACTTTGCGGTGCACGCGATGCATGGTCAATGGCCATAACGGCCTCACGGGTGTGCAAAAGTGCGCCGGCTGTCGCTGGTGCGTTTCTGCACATAGCCGACGCGGAGGTGTGTGTTGCGGAGCACATCCCGTGTTCCGAATACTGCGTTTACCGGCACGCTGCGTCACTTTCGCGGTGCGGAGTAACCCACGTCATGGAGGATCAACGGTGAAACATTCAGACGAGCTGGCGCCCGCCGGCTCAGATCAAGGCAATACTCGGCTCAAGCGAGTGGTCGCAGCGGCCATGGCGGGCACCATTGTCGAATGGTACGAGTTCTTCATCTACGGAACTGCGGCCACTCTGGTGTTCAGCAAGATCTTTTTCGCCCCAGGCACCAGCGAACTCACGGCCATTCTGGCCGCTTTCGTCACCTACGCAGTAGGATTCGTCGCGCGTCCGGTTGGCGGTGTCGTCTTCGGATACTTCGGAGATCGCTACGGACGCAAGCACCTTCTGCAGATCAGCCTCGCCATCGTCGGCACGTCGACATTTCTGATGGGCTGCCTCCCGGAGTACGCGTCCATCGGCATTTGGGCCCCCCTGCTTCTTGTCATCCTGCGGTTCCTGCAAGGTTTCGCTCTGGGCGGGGAGTGGGGTGGGGCAGTACTGCTGGTCGCTGAGCACAGCCCCAACAACCGCCGTGGCTTCTGGACCAGTTGGCCTCAAGCCGGCGTGCCGGGTGGCAACTTGCTCGCCACCATTGTGCTTCTCGTCCTGACGTCTACCTTGTCAGACGCTGACTTCCTCGCCTGGGGCTGGCGCATCGCGTTCTGGCTGTCCGCTGTGATCGTGTTCGTCGGCTTCTACATCCGCACCAAAGTGTCCGACGCCCCCGTCTTCGAGGCTGCCCGGCAGGAGATCGCTCACACCGAGGCCGCTGAGCACCACGGTGTCTTCGAGGTCGTAAAGCGTTACCCGCGTGCAATCTTGACTGCAATGGGTGTCCGGTTCGGCGAAAACGTCATGTACTACCTGGTGGCCACCTTCTCCGTCACCTACCTCGCGGTGGTTGCCGACGTAGGCACTGAGCGCATTCTGTGGTACATGCTCATCTCGCACACCGTGCACTTCGCCCTGGTTCCTCTGGCCGGGCGGCTATCTGATCGAGTGGGTCGCAGGCCGGTGTACCTGGCAGGCGCAGTGCTGGGCGCACTGTGGGGTTTCGTCGCCTACCCTCTGATGGCCAGCGGGAATGCGGTGCTGATCGTGCTTGCGATTTCGGCTGGGCTAGGCATCCACGCCCTGATGTACGCACCGCAGCCGTCGATGATGGCCGAGATGTTCCCCACCCGGATGCGCTATCTGGGCCTGTCCCTCGGGTCACAGGTGACGTCCATCTTCGCGGGTTCCCTGGCTCCCATCATCGCCGTGAGTCTGCTGAAAGAATTCGACAGCGGCGTGCCCATCGCGATCTACCTCGCCGCGACCTGCGTTGTCACCGCCGGCGCGGTGCTCTATGCCAAAGAGACAAAAGGCGTTTCCCTGCAGGCTCTCGATCGCGAGGACCTAGCTGGCGATCGCGCCGGCGTGTAGGCCCGCGCTTGCCCTCACGCGGCGACCAGTAGCGTCGCACTCTGACGAAGATTGCTGATCGACCGCAGGGAGCGGGCGCACCAAGTGCACCCGCTCCCTTTTGGCGTGAGGATTCCAATGAACGCCCTGTGCTCGAGAAGCCGGCGAAACATATCACACTGCCCAAATACATTGCAGGAAGCAATCATCACCCGAGTGCAGACCGGCAAACAGCTCAGCGAACTGTGGTCTCGGATACCCGGCGGGTGGCCTGTCGTGTCCTTCCGACGGCCTGCACGTGCCCGCGATGACGCGATGTGGAGCAACCGGTGGGGCGGTGTCGGTGCAGCCAGGCCCGGGCGGAGACGGCAGCGGAGATCGGCGTACCGGGAGATGCCGTCCAAGCCTAATCCACACGGCGGCGATGCCGGAGTTCCCGTGCAACAGGTTAGGACAGACCGGAGCAGCCTGGCTGGCCGCCACGACGAGGTGCCGCCCACCGGCTCGCTCCGTACCGCAGAGCCTCATTGCCGTGGGGGTCGCGCTGAGCGTAGTGCCTGACCCGGTCACCACGGTTGTGTTGAGCTGGAGACGGGCTGTGTGGCAGGGAAAGTCGTCCGGCCACACAGCCCGCGGGTAGTTGAGCGTCAGGAGATGTCTATGAGGAGCTTGCCGGCCAGCGAGCGGGAGGACAGATCTTCTTGTGCTCGCGCTACTTCGGCTAATGGATAACGGCCCGCGATGACGGTGGTGAGGACACCCAACCGCGCCCACTCGAACACCTCGTGGGCGCGTCTGGCCAATTCAGCAGGGTCTGCGGTGAAATGGGCAATCGACGGACGAGTCACCGATAGGGATTTCGCAGCCAGTGTGGGGAACTCGATGGCCGGGGGCGGGCCACTGGCGGCGCCGATCACCACCAGTGTGCCGCGCACTGCCAAGCACGTGAGCCCTGCTGCCACCGTATCGCGGCCAACGCCGTCGTAGATGACATCGACTCCGCGTCCTTGGGTGATCTCGTTGACCACTTCGGCGAAACCGTCATATTCGACAGCGTGATCGGCGCCGGCGTCGACGGCGAGGCGACGCTTCTTCGACGTCGAGGCCGTGGCGATCACTGTGGCGCCGAGATGGTGAGCGACCTGAACCAGTAGGCGCCCGACTCCTCCCGCTGCCGAGTGCACCAACACCGTGGTGTCCTTACAGACCCTGTAGGCGCTGGTGACCAGATAGTGGGCGGTGAGACCTTGCATAAGCAGAGCGACGGCATCATCAGTAGCGATGTCCGCGGGAATCTCGACGACGCTGCTGGCGTCGACTATGACTGCTTCTGCGAAACGTCCTGGCCCGCTGAGCCATCCGACCCGACGTCCAATCAGATCCTGGTCGACGCCCAGGCCTGCGGCCGTGACAGTACCGACTCCTTCGACACCTGCTACGAACGGGGCGGCCACCGCGCCGTTGCGTTGGTAGATGTCGAGATAGTTCACGCCCGCGGTTTCGACTGCGACCGCAATTTGGTCCGCACCCGGATGGGCTGCTTGGGTCTCGGTCAGCTGGATATTCTCCGGCCCACCGTTGGCGTTCACGACAGCCGCTTTCATCAAGACCCTTCCGATGTGCCAGTAAGAGGTCGATACCTCTTTGCTTTGAAGTTTCCGTAGTGGCGAAAAGCGTGGGTGTTACGGCGTTTTCAGGCGGATATTGACCTGCTTGGTCTGCGTGAAGCCAGCCAGCATGCCCTCCAGTGACGCCTCTCGGCCGATACCGCTCTGCTTGTAGCCTCCATAGGATTGTCCGACCATCTGTCCGCCACCCTGGTTGACCTGAACCCAACCCGTCTCCAACGCGTTTGCTGTGCGGACGGCCCGCGATAGGTCGTTGGTCCACACGTAGGCCGCCAGACCGTAATGGGAATCGTTGGCCATCTTGATGACTTCATCTTCGTCGCGCCACGGGATCGCGACCAGGACGGGGCCGAAGATCTCCTCGCGTGAGAGGCGCCAGTTGTTATCCGCGCCGCCGAACACCGTCGGCCCCATGAAGAATCCGTCGCTGCGGCCCAGCCGTTCGGGGGAACCGTCCAGGGCCACCGTGATACCCGGTGTCGCCAAACCGTCTTGGAGGAAGCCGTTGACGGAGGCGAACTGCTTGTCGTTGATGATCGCGCCGATATCGGTCGCTTCATCAAGGGGGTTGCCCACGACCTGCGTTTCCAAGGTAGTGACCAACCGCGACAGGACATCGTCGTAGACGTCAGCGTGCAGGAACAACCGCGATCCGGCGGTGCAGCTCTGTCCCTGCCGGTGGACACGGGACGACAGCAGTAAGTTGGGGATCAGGTCGTCATCGTCGGCGGCGTCCGGAAACACGATGGAGGGATTCTTTCCGCCGAGTTCCAGCGAGACGTGCGCAAGCCGAGCGCCGGCCTCCCGGGCCACGTGCCTGCCGACCTCTGTCGAGCCGGTGAAGGACACTTTGTCCACACCGGGATGCTGAACCAGGCGCTCGCCGGCCACAGAACCGCGACCGGTGATGATGTTCAGCACGCCCGCCGGAAGATGCTCCGCGCAGATCTCCGCCAGCAGCAGCAGGCTGAGGGGTGCAGCCTCGGCGGCCTTGACCACCACCGTGTTGCCGACCGCCAAAGCGGCAGGAATTTTGAAACCGGCAATCATCAAAGGTGAATTCCACGGCAGAATCGCTCCGACAACGCCGAGCGGCTCGATCTTGCTGTATTGCAGCTGATCGTCGCCGGCTGGCAGAACGACACCCTTGGCTTCACCCGCGATGCCGGAGAAGTAGCGGAAAAGGTTGGCCAGAGTTGCTGCTTCCGGCCGAGCTTGGGTGCGAATCGCGTTGCCCGTGTCGAGGGCGGTCAGCCGGGCCAAATCCTCGTTGCGCGCCTCGATCGCGTCTGCAATGCGGCCCAACGCCCGCGCCCGCGCGGTGAAGTGCTGCGCACGCCAGGCAGGGAACGCGGCGCGCGCCGCGGCGACCGCAATATCCACGTCGGCGCCGCCCGCTTCGGGTACTCGGCCGATGACACGCCCACGCTCGATGGGCGTGGTCACCTCGGTCCATGCCCCGTCAAGCGCGGCGGTCCACTCTCCGTCGACAAACATGAAATAGTCGCGTGCCTCAGGTAGCGCAATCGAACCCGATGAGGGCAATGTGGACGTCATCACGAAACTCCTCGCAGTTTTTGGAAAAGCCCTGCTCTACATCAGCACGGTCGTGGCATCACCCGGCCCGGGTCGGTAGTTGCAACCGGCGCACTGTGGTGATGCCGAACTCCACGATGCGGCGCGTGGAACTGCGCCGTCAACCACCAGGTTCGCGCCTGGCATGTGCAGATTTGCACTTGATCGGCGACCAGAGGACTAAAGTGCGCGTCCATGGGTGGCAATCAGTCTTCTGACGGCGCCGCAGCCCGCGAAGCCAGCCAGATCAAGCGAACGATCGATCTCCGACAGATCAGGGCAGACGACTTCCGGTACCTCAGTGCCATCGCTCGGACGGGCACCCGGCGGTCGGCGGCGTTGGATCTGGGAGTCGACCACACCACGGTGTCGCGTCGAATCCATGCCCTCGAAAAAGCGCTGGACGTGCGACTGATTGAACGCGGCGCAGTGGGATGGGAGTTGACCGACATCGGTAAGGCGGTTGCCGACCGCGCCAGGGCGATCGAGGAGTCACTGCAAGAGGCCGTGGACGCAGCGATCGGCAATCAGAGCAGCACGCTTCGAGGCAGGGTCCGCGTAACCGCACCTGACGGATTCGGGACGGTCATCGTCGCTCCGGCGTTGGCGCGACTTCGCATCGAGCATCCGGATCTGTCTGTTGAACTACTTACGGCGACAAGACAAATGAATCTGCAGCAGTCGGGATTCGATGTTGCCATTGCCGTCGGCGCGACCGTCAACAGCCGCCTGGTCTCCGAGACCGTCAGCGCCTATACCATGGGCATTTACGCCACCGGGGAGTATCTCCAGCGTTTTGGGACGCCAGAAGCCGTTGAGGACGTCCGCCGGCACCCCATCATCTTCTTCGTGGACTCTTTACTCCAAGTGGGGGACTTGGATCTTGACCGTCACTTACCCGGTGCGACCGCAAGTTTCATGTCCACCAACATCTTTGCGCACGTCGAAGCGACCCGGGCGGGCGGCGGGATCGGGCTCCTCCCCGCCTTTCTCGCCAAGCCGCATCCTGAACTCATCAGACTGCTGCCCGCCGAGGTCGACATTCGCCTGAGCTTCTCGCTCGCGGTTCGGCGGGAGAATCTCACCAACCCCACCGTGCGAGCAGTACGTGACGCCATTCACGCCGAGGCAGCCAGACGCCGCGCGGATTTACTGCCGCCGACATGACCAGTCCGACGGTGTGTAGCTCTGGCTCACCCAGCAACTCAGCGCGTTGAGCAAAGGGAGAAGTCCCCCAGCGTAGTGTCGCCGGGGGACGATTCTCGTGGTCTCGAACTCATTTAGCAGACTGTCGCTGTCAGGTGAGCCTTCGAGTCGGTATTAGGGTGCGATCCCGGTGTCGGGTGCGAGCAGCTCCTCGCCGATTGACAGGGACCAAGGCCGAATTAGCCTCTCCTGCACTATGTCCCGAAGATGGAAGGGGTCGTTGTCGGCGAGGTCCTCGACGCGCGCGACATTCTCGACATCGAAGATGAGTAGACCGCCGGGAGGACCGGGCTCACCCAGGGGACCTGCCAGGACAAGCTGGCCGCCGTCGGCGAGGTCGCGCAGATAGGCACGGTGCTCTGGCCGGTGCTCAGACACCAGGTCTGCGTCGTCGATGTATCGGTAGGTGAGGGCGAAAAACGGCATTCGTGGGATCTCTTTCGGGACGTCGGTTCTGGGCGGCACCACCCGTCCTCCGGCGAGAAGGACGGGTAGGCAGCAGCAAGGTCACACGGTGGTGGTCTTGTCCACCTGGGCGCCGAGAGTGACTGCCAGCGCGGTGCAGTCAAGCTCGCCGGCTCCAGCGGCGGAGGCGTCAGCGAACAGGTTGGCAGCCGCGGTCGCGGTATCCAATCGAACATCGAAGTGCTCGGCCGTAGCGGTGGCCAAACGCAGATCCTTATGAATCAGGTCGATCATGAAACCCGGCTCATAACCGTGGGAGCTCCGAGACGTCTCGACGACACCCGGGAGCGGGAACCAGTTGCGGAACACCCAGCTGTCGCCTGAGGAACGGGTGACAATGTTGAAGAAGACCTGCGGGTCGAGACCGAGTCGTTGCGCCAGCACGGAAACCTCACATGCAGTCGCCATGCCGACTGCCATCATTGCGTTGTTGACGACCTTCATTGCCTGGCCATCGCCGCTGGGACCAACGTGCACGATGTACTCGCCGACCGACTTCAGCAGCGGCTCTGCGGCCGCTACGTGGTCGATGTCACCGCCCAGCATCAGGGTCAGACTCCCGTCCTCAGCGCCCTCTACACCGCCGGACACGGGGGCGTCGACGAAGCCGACCCCGAGGTCCTTGGCCGCCTGGGCTAGTGTGCGAGCCGAGTCGATTCCGATCGTTGAGCAATCGACAACAACAGTGCCTTTGGGCATGTTGGCGAAAGCGCCATCGGGCCCGGTCACCACCTGTTCGACAACCCTTGCGGACTGCAGCATCGTGAAGACCGCGTCGACGTCGCGCACGGCATCGGCGATGGAGTCCGCGATTTCGACGCCGTTGGCCTGGGCGGCTTCGCATGCAGTCGCTGAGATGTCGTAGCCCCGCACAGTGTGTCCTGCCAGAACCATGTTGCGTGACATCGGAACACCCATGTGGCCGAGGCCGATCCAGGCAATCTTGCTCATTGGAACTCCTTCTACAGCCCGGTGCGGCGGGCACATCCGGACTCATCGTGATGTGGACAACACTCAGTGTTGTGACGGTTCCTCGGAGGGTCAACGGCCACAATCGCACCGCCCTGATGCAGAAATGCATCACTGATGACCATTAGTGGGACAGTCTCTGCGCGTTCAACAGGCATCGGGTGCTGATTTCCGCGCAGCCCCTATAGGCCACGTCACCGCCCGCCGTTTCCAAAACCGCCCCAATGTGGGCGCGGTCGGAGGGCACCGTGAATCGGTCGGCGACCCACCGTAGTGGGCGGGTCGAGCTCCCAGTTCAGCCGGCGGAGTCATCCGACGACGAGCTGATCCGATGCGTCGGCACGGTGATGGGCAACCGGCAACCGACGACAGATCTGCGCAATGCTGTAATCGTGGCGAAGCGACCTGACAGGCGGACTGGCCAAGGCCGTTCTCTTAGGCCGGTGCCAGCGGCATCGGCCTCGGCCCGTGGGAGTTATCGCTTTCCGATCCAACTAACCCACCGAAAGATCGCAGCGTCCACCACGGTCAAAGTGCTGGCCAGTGCGCGTCAAGCGCTCGTTCGGTTCCAGGGGAGGGGGTGTTGTCGGCGCTATTCTGTCGGGCCGGTGTGATGCAGTGGCGAAAGCGATTGCGGCGCAACGTGTGCTGAGTAGCCGCGCGGTCAACGCGCATCGGTTCTTCAGCCGGGGCCCGCGTGGTTGCCGGACCACCGACGACGTCACGCTGATGCGGGGCCCTAGCGTCGCTGTCGGGTCGGGGTTACCGGTGGTCGCATCCGTTGGCGGTGGTCGGCATAAGAGAGCGGCATGTCATGGTGGCGCCGTCGGATCGTGGTTGGCCCTAGCGGTGAGTCGGGCGTGCCGGGGGGCCGACTTGTTCCCCCCCTTCGCGGGGACGCCGGGGCGACACTGGCCGCCGATAGGGCATGCACAAAGAGAGGCGAAAGAACATGACCACAGGGCACGATGTCGATGTCCACCACGGTCGGGCCTGGGTCGACCCGGATAGGACGGTTCGTATCGGCTATACGGTTGCCACTCCACCTGAACCCACCAAGACCGTCGTGCTTCTCCACGGCGCGCCCCAAACGCGATACGAGTGGCGCAAGGTCATGATTCCGCTGGCCGCCGCCGGCTATCGGGTGATCATGCCCGACTATCGCGGCGCAGGCGCGTCTGACAAACCTCGTGACGGGTACGACAAGTGGACCATGGCCGGTGATATTCACAGTCTTGTACGCGAGACCCTGAACGTGGCGGAGCCCATCTCGCTTGTCGGCCATGATCTCGGGTCGACACTGGCTCTGGGTTTCGCGCTGCGGTACCGCGACGATGTCGTGAGCGCCACCTTCATGGAGGCTCCGCTGCCGGGCACTGCCTACTACGAATGGCGAGTGGCTCAGAAGTCAGCGTGGCAGTTCTCCTTTCATGCCAACCCGGACATTGCGGTCTACCTCACGCACGGACGTGAACGTTGGTACATCAACCGATTCTTCGACGAACTGACCTACCAACCGGATGCGATCTCCAATGATGACCTTGACGTGTACACCCGCGCGTTCGAAGCCCCGGGAGCCATGCGCGCAATGTGTGAGATCTACCGGGAACTCGACCGCGACGCCGACGACAATCGCACCGCGCTGCAACGACGCGGCAAGCTCACCATCCCGGTGTTGGCTTCGGGAGGTGCTTCCGGGCCTCTCGCCATCAACTTCCGGGCAATGTGTGAAGAGGTCGCTGATTCGGTGACAGATCAGCTTGTCCCGGACTGCGGCCACTGGGTGGCCGAGGAGCAGCCCGAGTACTTCACCAGGATGTTCTGTGAATTCGACGCGGCCGCTCGGGGCGTGACTGAATAGCGAAAGCGGCGGGGCCACCGGGTGTCGTTTCGCGACCTGATCGCGCGCGGCAGTCAGCTTATTCCTGAAGTGGGGGGGTGTATCACTACCCCCTCAAGCCCACGGGAGGGCACCTACCGTGGTCGCGGTGGGGCTGGTCGTACCGGCAGTACGAGGGCCCGAGAACCACAATGGAAACGCAGTGAAGTGGAGGTAAAACATGAATCCGCAGACGATCACTATTGCTGGTAAGACAGTGTCGCGCTTGGGTTTCGGTTCAATGAGATTCACGGGCCGCGGGATCTGGGGTGAGCCCCAGGACCGGGCCGAATGTATCGCCGTGGCCCGTCGGGCGGTCGACCTCGGCGTGCAGTTCATCGACACCGCCGACTCCTACGGCCCGCATGTCGCCGAACAGATTTTGTATGAGGCGCTGCACCCGTACCCCGATGACGTGATAATCGCGACGAAGGCGGGCTTGACCCGAAACGGACCTGATGTCATCGACACTGACAGTGGGCCGAAACGCCTCGGGCCGGCGGCGTGGCCGCCGGTCGGACGACCCGAATACCTGCGGCAGCAGGTATTGATGAGCATGCGCCGCTTGGGGGTCGATCAGATCGATCTGTTGCAGCTGCACCGGGTGGACCCCAAAGTGCCGCTGGCAGACCAGATTGGTGAGCTCAAGGCGCTCCAGGATGAAGGCAAGATCCGCGAGATCGGCATGTCGCAATGCACGGTGGAGCAGCTCGACGAGGCGCGGCAGATCGCCGATATCGTCAGTGTCCAAAGTCGATTCAACGTCATCGACCGGAGCGCCAAGGACATTCTGGAGGTGTGCGAACGCGATGGGCTCGCGTTCATTCCCTGGGCGCCGGTGGCGCAGGGCGGGCTCGCCGCGGCCCACCAAGCGCTCACCGACATCGCGCGGGCACACCAGTGCACTGTGGGCCAGGTGGCGATCGCCTGGTTGTTGCACGTCTCACCGGCGATGCTTCCCATCCCTGGCACATCGCGCCGCACGCATCTGGAAGAGAATGTGGCTGCCGCTGAAGTGCAGTTGACACCGGAACAGATCGACGAGCTCAGCGCGGCTACGCCGGCGCGGTCACCGTCGTAAGCGATTCCAGCAAAGCGACGGCGTCTGGAGACGGCCCGTTCTCGCGCGGACAGTAAACGAACAGCCGCTGGTCGGGCGCGTCCGCTACCTCGAGCGCCTCGAAGTGTAGGTGTAGCTCGCCGACTTGCGGGTGATGGAACACTTTGTCCTCGCTGGCGCGCGGACGTACGTCGTGGGTCGCCCACAGTTCCGCGAACAATGAACTGCGAGCGGAGATCTCATCGACCACCTCGGCGACGCGGTCGTCATTCGGGAATCGGGTCAGGCCTGAACGGAGGTTGCCGACGACCTGGGTGGCCACCTGGTGCCAATCCGTGTAGAAATCTCTGGCGGCAGGGTCGAGGAACACCATGCGGGCAAGGTTGTCAGTGTCGCCAAAGCCGCTGTACATCGCACGACCAGCCGCGTTGATCGCAAGGATGTTGAGGCCCAGATCGACGACGATTGCCGGTACGCGCAAGCCGGAATCGAGGAGAAGTCGGACTCCCGCGGAGACCGTGGTGGCATGAGCCGGCATCGCGAGGGGGAGGGGATGGACAAGCGAGATGAGGTAGGCAGTCGCGTGCGCATCGAGCCGCAGCGCGCGTGCGAGCGCACGAAGCACTTGCAGCGACGGTCGGTGCTCCCGACCCTGTTCAAGCCGTCGGTAGTAGTCGGTGCTCAACCCGGCAAGCAGAGCCAGCTCTTCTCGACGAAGGCCACGAACCCGCCGACCGTCGCCAGGCACGAGGCCGGCGTCCCGCGGCGTCACCGCTTGACGCCTCGCTCGTAAGAACGAGCCGAGCTCCGCCGATTGATCTGCCATAGCTCTATCCATAACGGACATCCCTGCAGCTGGCAAGGCCGCACCCTGCTCAGTGGCTCTTCGTCCGACCGTGGCGGGTTGCGCAGATCCTCGCCGGCCGGTCGAGCGCTCTGCATTCGTGCCGCCTCCGCCACGCTCAGGCGAGCCAACGCCCATTGACACGGACAACGATGCGGTTACACGGGCCGCTCAACATTGCTGCGGGACAATCCACTTACCTGGCGCAGTGATTCAACGTAGACCACGACGGGTGCCCGGCTCGGGTCGTCGACGTCTCGAGGGCTAGCGGTGGCACTCAGCTGGGCAGCTTGATGACCGATGTGTACATCTCCACGATCGGCCGGTACAGGTCCACCCCGTCTAGCACGCTGCCCAAGACGACGGAGTCGCTGGTGGCCACCAGCGTCTGCGCGAAAGTCAGCGGCGGGATGAGCAGCGTTGCGCCCAGCCGCTCCATACCCTCGACGATGAACTTCGCGAGTGCTTCGACGACTTCGGATCTCTTGGCCGCGACCCGGTCCCGTGCTTCCGGATTGCGCAGCAGATAGAGCGTGAACTCCAGCCCCAAGGCGGCATGTTCGGCGCCGCGGTCGCGGCTCAGCTGGCACCAGCGCTGGGCAATCTCGTCGAGTTCGCGCTCACCGACGACGGTCGATGCCGACATCACCTCGGCGAAGTTGTCGAAGTACCGGCGCCAGTAGCGATCGCTGACCGCCAGGAAGAGATCCTCCTTGGCTGCGAAGTGCTTGTAGATCGCACCCTTCGTATATCCGGCAGCCTTCGCGATGTCATCGAGAGTGGCTGAGGTGAAACCCTTTTCGGCGAAGACCTCTTCGGCGGCGTCCAGCAGTACCGAGCGTGTGTGCTCGAGTCTGCGCTCTCGCGTCCAGCGCTCCGCCATGACGATATTCTGCCACAGAATCTGAGTAACCTATTGGACTCTGAGATACCGACGAGTATATTCGCATCAGTTGGATGGCCTCGCGCCGCCGACCACCGCCACGATCGCCAAGGGGAAACCGATCATGAGTGAACTATCCAAGAGGTCTGCGATCACCGAATCCGTCGGCGCGACCGCCGACCTGGGGAGGCCGCGGCCGTCGTCCTCGGCCGCCTTCAAGTTCTGGGCGACGGTCGGCACCGTGTTCTTGGCGTACACGGTCTATGTGTTCATCCGGTGGGTCACCGGCCCCTTCTTCGAGCCAGTGGAGGGAGGTCCGAGCGAACCACCGATGTACATGCAAATACCGCTGATGGCCAACGCCATCGTGCTCTGGATCGGCCTGCCGTTCGCCTTGTGGTTCTTCCTCATCCGGCCCTGGATGCGGGAGAAACGCATCACCCTCGACGGCATGCTGCTGGTGTCGATGGGCCTGATGATGTTCCAGGATCCGATGCTCAACTACTACAGCACCTGGTGCACCTACAACGCTTGGCTCTGGAACCAGGGCTCGTGGGCACCACACATTCCGGGCTGGGTGGCACACGAGGAACCGGGCCATACCGTGCCCGAGCCGCTGCTGACCAACATCCCCGGCTACATGTACGGCGTACTGCTGATCACCATCGTGGGGTGTTGGCTCATGCGAAAGATCAAGAACCGTTGGCCCGCAATCAGCAATCTGAGGCTGATCCTGGTCACCTATGCGATCGCCTTTGTCTTCGACTTCGTCATGGAGGCCTTGGTCATGCTGCCGATCGGCTTCTATTCCTACCCCGGCGCCATCCAGTCGTTGTCGTTCAACGCGGGCACGTACTACCAATGGCCGATTTACGAGGGCTTGATGTGGGGCGGCGTCCAGGCGGCGCTGTGCTGCCTGCGTTTCTTCACCGATGACCGGGGCCGGACGGTGGTCGAACGCGGGCTCGACAGCCTTCGTGGCGGGGTGGTCAAACAACAGTTCATCCGCTTCCTGGCCATTTTCGGAGGGGTCAGCGCCTGCTTCTTTCTCTTCTACAACGTCCCCGCGACGTGGCTCGGCATGCAGGGCGATCCGTGGCCGGAGGATGTGCAGAAGCGCTCGTACTTCAACCCGGGGATCTGCGGCGAGGGCACCGATCGACCGTGCCCCAATCCTGATCTGCCGCTACCGACCAAGCATTCGGGATACATCAATCACGACGGGGAGCTCGTGCTGCCGGAAGGGGTGCAGATGCCGCCCGTCGTACCGATTCAGCGCCCGAACAGCGATGACGGCCAGTAAGTTTCGGTCGACCGCCGAGACGGGTTCGCAGTCCCCGTTCTACCGCGCCGCCGGTATGGAGGTCGACATCTTCCGGGCGGCGGCGCGCCGGGGTTCCCCGGTGCTGCTCAAAGGACCCACCGGGTGCGGAAAAACTCGTTTCGTCGAGGCGATGGCCCACGAACTCGGCCGTGAGCTCATCACCGTCGCCGGCCACGAGGACATGACCTCGGCGGATCTGGTCGGTCGCTTCCTGCTCAAGGGCGGCGAAACCGTCTGGGTGGACGGGCCGTTGACCAGAGCGGTGCGCGACGGCGCCATCTGTTACCTCGACGAGATCGTGGAGGCGCGCCAAGACACGACGGTGGTGATCCATCCGCTCGCCGACCACCGTCGCGAGCTAGCCATCGACCGGCTCGGCACCACCTTGTCCGCGGCGCCCGGCTTTCAGCTCGTGATCTCCTACAACCCCGGTTACCAAAGCATCCTGAAAAGCCTGAAAGACTCGACCCGCCAGCGTTTCGTCGCGATCAGCCTCGATTTCCCGGCTGCCGAGATCGAAACCGAGGTGGTGGCCCGCGAAGCAGGAATCGATGCGTCTACCGCCGCGTCGCTGGTCGTCCTCGGAAACGCCATCCGGAACCTGGACAGCTCGGCGCTGAGCGAGGTGGCGTCGACCCGCATGCTGATTCTTGCGGGCGGCCTCGTCGCCGAAGGACTCGGTTTGCGCGACGCCGTCCAGTCCGCCGTGGTCGAGGTGCTCTCCGACGATCCCGACGTGATCCGGGCCCTGGGCGAACTCGTCGAAGCGGTCCTGCCGCGGCGGTGAAGACCAAACACAGTGCACTGCAACACTTCGGGCTCCTCGCCGCATTTCTCGCAGGGCGGCCCATCAACATCGCCGTGGTCCCCGGTGGTGAGTTCGCGTACACCGACGGGCAGGTCATTTTCGTATCTACAAGCGCTGACGTGGATCGGCAGAGGCGCGAAGTGCTGCTCCAGAGCGCTCTTCTCGGTGCCGGCAGCCTCGACGACCGGTACGTCAGGCGACTGCGCGTGCGCCCGGCGCTCGCACGCCGCTACCTGGCGCTCGAAGGCCACCGTGTTCTCGCCGAACTCGGCAGGAGTGTTCCGCTGGCGGCAGCCGTCGGGCCGGGATACCCGCCGTGGTCGGCCAGTTCCGAAGAATCGCTCGAAATCGCTTCTAGCAGAGCAAAACTCGACGTCGCGCCGGACTGGTACGGCACAATCAAGGCGTCGAAACTGATCCGCGCCCGGATCGAAGCGGGGTCGCAAGCGGCAGAAGCCGACGTCCGGATGACTGTCGAGCACGCCCACCTGTCCGAGACGGAGGAAGGCGACGACGAGGCACCGCCCGAGAAGAGCTGGATCCTGAAGCTGTTCGAGGTTCCGCTCGGCGCGCAGGCGCCCGCGAACTTTCTGCACACACTGTTTGGCACCTCTCGCTCTTCCGGGAGCGAGGGCGCCGGCGGCGAGTTGGGGGTGGGTTCGATCAAGCGGACGTCGCGCGCCGGAGTGAACGCTCGGCCCTTGCCCACCCCGATACGCTTCACCGGCGACGAAACCCCGGGTGCCGCAATGGGAGTAGGTGGCGCCCGGTATCCGGAATGGGACGTCTTCGGTAACCGCTATCGGGAGGATTGGTGCCGCGTCATCGACTTCCCGGTCACGGCGACGAAAGGGTCAGGCATGGCCGGTCCCGCGCGTGACGCCGTGCTGCGGCGCAGGCTGGCCCGAGTCGGCTTGGGTCCGAAAGTGCTGCGTGCCCGCGCCGACGGTGACGACGTAGACGTCGAGGCCCTGATCGACCTGTTCGTCGACCTGCGCTCTGGACATTCACCCCCAGAACATGTCTACACCGCGCGTCGCAAACTCGACCGCAACCTCGGTGTGCTCATACTCGTCGATGTCTCGGGGTCGGCAATCGACGCCGACGGCGACGGGCGGGCCGTCCACGAACATCAACGCTGTGCAGCAGCCACGCTCACCGTGACGCTCGAAGACCTCGGCGATCGCGTCGCGGTGTACGGCTTCCGCTCACACGGGCGAAGCGCGGTGCATCTGCCCGTGATCAAGAGTTTCGGGCAGCGGTTCGGCGCAGGCGGTCCGGCCCGCCTCAACCAGCTGCAGCCGTCGGGTTATACCCGACTAGGCGCCGGTATCCGCGGCGCCGGTGAAATATTGAAGACGCAGGCGGGCACACCGCATCGGTTGCTGCTCGTGCTGTCGGACGGCTTCCCTTACGACGACGGTTACGAAGGACGTTATGCCGAAGCCGATTCCCGCAAGGCGCTCGAGGAGTTGCGCGCCGACGGCGTAGGGTGCCTGTGCCTGTCGATCGGCGCCGCAACCGAGGCGGACGTACTGGAGCGGGTGTTCGGCTCGGCGAGTTATGCCAGCGCCGCGACCTTGGCTGAACTGAGTCCCCGGATGGACGAATTGTTCTTGTCGTCACTGCGAGAGCTCGCGGCGCCCCGACCAAGGTCGTAGTGAGCCCGCACCCCCAGCCATGGCCGACGAACGGTATGAAAGTGGCGGCGGTGAACCAGGGTTCAGCGTGCTGGAGTGCGACGCCCACGCCGGCCAGGTGGCGACGTCGCCTCGGCTGCCGACTGCTACGACAGCACGCTGATGTGAACCGCCAGTGGACATGAGTTTGAGAAGCCACAGAGATGGGGCCGCCGCAGCAGCGGGTCAGGCCGAGATCATCTGTACGCCACGGCCGAATACCTGCTGGCCGTTGCGCCACAGGGCCGTCCCGAGGTGCGCGCCGCCAGGTTGCAAGCGCCGCAGTGACGCCGTGAGAGGACGGCCGACCTCGATGGTGGTGGCGGGTGCGCCCAAAACCGCAGCCGGTTTCGATGACACCAGGTCCACTGCGTCGGACAGCCCCACCACGCCGCGCTGGGCCAGCACCTGGGGCGCGGCCTGCAGTGACGACGGCAGGTAGTCCGAGCACAGCACGTCGCACACTCCCGCGGCAATGGCGTCGGCGGCCAGCACGTTGCCGGTGGACGTCGAGCGGCTCCGCATCGCGTTCGGCGCGCCCAGGACCACAGTCATCCCAAGCTCCTTGGCCCGCGCGGCGGCGGCAAGGGTCAGCGGGAACTCCGCCACTGACGCACCGGCGGCGTGTCCCTCTTCGATGTGTTCGGGAGTGCGATCGTCGTGGCTGGCGAGCACGATCTGATGTGCGCGGGCCAGCGCGCTGACCTCCTGACGCCGGTCGGCGATGGCGGCCAGTCGGCCGGCATCGACGGTGAAGACCGCTTCGACCTCGGCTTCACTGACGCCCCAGTCCTTGGCGTAGAACGCGCGCGTCTCGGCCAGCGAGGAGAACCGGCTGCGCTGCACCGAGGTCTCGATCATCGACATCAGCGCCACCCGCGACGACGCTGCCAGTACCGCCTGCAGTGCGTCGATCGCTCGGTCGTCGGTGAGCTCCACCCGCGCGTGAATACGCCAGTCGCAGCTCAGATGTGGGCCCAGGTCCTCCAGTACGGCCGCGAGCGCGGCCGCATCGGCAATCGCGATGCCCTTGCGTGGCGAGTCCTCACAGCGCGCGGCCACGCACACCGTCGCGATCCCGGCCGCCGCGCACTCGGCGTCCAGGACGGTGAGCACCGCCGCGGGATCCAGGGACACCGTGGCGCGCGGGTGTCGCCGCTCGTTGAGGTTGTCCAGGTGTAGGTCCACGGCGGCGGGCACGAGAACCAGATTGGTGGCGGTGGCTGCACCCGCGGCGATCTCGGTGACGTGACCGTTGTCGATCACCACCACCGCGTCGTCCACCACGGGTCGTCCACCGCCTGGGACCACGGTGACCCCTTCGAGCACGGTTTCTGTCATGTCAACCTTCCTTCCCGCAACTCACCGACGGTGGTCGCGATCGATGTGAGTGCACTCTCGGGTGCAGCCGTGACGACAACGGTGGCTCCGGCGTCGCGCAGACGTGGTAGCCAATCCACCAAAACCTCTGGTGCTACGTGGTTCTCAGGCTCGTCGAGAACCACGAACTGGCGTTCGGCCACCAGTGCCGCGGCCAGCGCCACAGTGTGGCGATCGCGCAACCGCAGCCGTCCCACGGCCACCGGGGCGACTGCGCCGGCGCCGAGGCGGTCCAGTGCCCCGGCCGCCGCCGCACGGGTGCAACCGGTCACGCGCGCCACCGTGACCGCGGCAGGCAGTTGCGGCGGCGCGGCCAACGCGCCGTCGAACGTCGCGATGTGATGCATCCGCACCCATGCGGCCGTTCGGGGGTCGGCGGTGGACAGATCCACAGTGTCGCCGGCGAGCCGGTAGGTGACCGCACCGGCGTCGGGGCGATAGACCCCGGTGAGGCAACGAAGCAGCGTCGAGCGGCCGGAACCGCGCTGACCGATGACGACAGTCAGTGTGCCTGCCGCACAGTCGAAATGAACTGAGTCCAGGACAGCGGCACCGTCGAACTTCTTGGTGAGGCCGCGCGCGGTGATCCCGGTGGTCATCGCAGCGGTCATATTAGCCTCGACGAGACCAGCAGCTGGGTATAAGGGTGTTGTGGATCCTCGAGCACCTGTTCGGTCAGCCCGTGTTCGACGATCCGGCCGTGATGCAACACCAGCACCCGCGAGGCCAGCACTCGGACCGCGCCCAGGTCGTGGGACACCACGATGGTGGCCGAGCCGAGGGCCCGGGCCACCCGCTGTACCACCTCCAGCAGGTCGGCCTGCACGGACGGGTCCAGCCCGGTGGTCGGCTCGTCGAGCAGCAGTAGCTGCGGCGGCGCCACCAACGCCCGCGCCAACTGCACCCGCTGCTGCATACCACCGGAGAAGGTACGCAGCGCGTCGGTGTGGCGTTCGGGCCGCAGGCCCAGCTCGACCAGCAGGGCAGTCGCCTTGGCGTGCACGTCGGCGAACACCCGGCCGTGACCAGCCAGAAGGCGTTCGGCCACATTGGATTCCGCGGCCAGACCCGGATACAACCCGGCGGCCAGTGCGTTCTGGTGCACCATCACCACCGCAGAACGCCGGATCTCGGTTCGGTTGACGGCTGTGGTGTAGAGATCGCCGTAACCCGTCAACGTCATCGTGCCGGAATCCGGTGTCAGGTCCAGGTTCAGGCAGCGCAGCAATGTCGTCTTGCCTGAACCGGATTCGCCGACGATACCCAGCACTTCCTGGGGTCCGACGTCCAGGTTCGCGTCGTGCACGGCAGTCACCGATCCGCATGCCGAGCACCGGTTGGTGCCGGCCAGTTCCCCGGTGAGTTCGACACAACGGGGGCAGCCCGGACCGAAGCGGTGCGAGATTCCGCGAACCGACAGAACCGGCTCGGGCGGAAGCAGCGTGGTCTGCTGTGGCCACGTGGTGGCGGCGCCGGCGGTCACGGCCGGCCTGCTGCGCGCCGGACCTGACAGGCATCGATGTCGGTGCACTGCCATGCCCCGTCGCTGGGCACCCGGTAGGAGGTCGTGCTGGCACACCGCGCGCACGCTTCTCCGGCCTGCTCGGCGTGCAAGGGGATGTCGTCGAACGCCAACGCCTGGACGCTGGTGTAGGGCGGCAGGGCAGTCAGTCTGGCACGGCGCCCGGCGCCCAACAGGATCGGGTGGGGACGCCGGTCCAGGCGCAGGACGTCGTGGCGGGGGATCGGGCTCGGGCTCATCAGCCTGCCGCCGTCGACCAGCACCGGGTGGTCGGCGCCCGTCCGGGGCCCGCCGAGGCGGGCCTGGCCGTCATAGAGGTCCAGCCATGCGGGGGTGTAGTCCTGTTGGGCATGGTGCTCGACGGCAGCCGCCTCGTCGGGCACCACCCGCCGTAGCGGTTCAGGGTGAGGCACCTGCAGCACGAGCACCTGGTCTGGCCGGAGCTCCAATTCGGGTATCCGGTGTCGACTTTGGATGATGGTCGCCTCCGTGGTGTGCGTCGTGGCGCGGCACTGTGCCGACGCGCTGATTAGATTGCGCATGCCGGTGGCGTTCACCGACTGGTCGTCACCCTGGTCGATGACCTTGACGACGTCGGTGGGCCCGACCAGTGACAGCGTCAGCTGCAGGCCGCCGCTGCCCCAGCCGCGAGCCACCGGCATCTCGCGTGACGCGAACGGCACTTGCCAGCCTGGGATCGCCAGCGCTTTCAGGATCGCCCGGCGCACATTGCGTTTGGAGTTCTCATCGAGGTAGGCATACGCCTCCGGGTGGGCATGGGCAGCGGCCAGTGCTGCCACGGTCTGCGGAGCAGTGTCGGTCACGTCGCCTCGTTCGTTGCCACGGCGGACAGGTATGCGGTGAAGCTGGCGTAGTGGGGCAGCCGCAGGTGTTCGACGAACCCGTTGGTGGCCGGGCCGTCGATGGCGCCGATGACGGTCTGGTCGTCCAGCAGCAGTGGTTGGTGCAGATCCCCATCGGCTTGCATGGCGCCGTCGAGCAGCGCCATGGAGATGGCCCGCCGCTCGACGGTGCCCAATGACGCTCCGAATCCCATCGCCAGCCCTGGGATACCGTCGACGTCAGCGTCCAGCACCACCTCCACCTCGGTGATGGGCACCTCGGCCGCCGCACACGGTACCCCGGTGCGGGGGTGAGGAATTCGGATCGCCACCACCGAGACGGTGAGCTCCACCAGAACGGCTTCCTGCCGGCGCCCGAGCATCAGCGCGGCCAGGGCCACCATGGCACCGGTTTCTCCCCGGGCCAGCAATGCCAGCCGGTCGGCGCGGCACAGCGGCGGCACCAGCACGCTGTCGGCTGGGTCCTGCCCGGGTCCCTCCTCGGGGCCTGTGGGTTGGCGTACACCGCTGATGAGGTCCCGCACCCGCGGCGTCGCCGAGCGTGTCGGTGCGTCGTCGTCGGTGACCGTCGGGCGCTCCGCCTGCTCGGTGGTGTCTACGGCGGGCCCATCGTTCCAGTCGAGCCTGCGCGGAATCAGATCGGGCGCCAGACCCAGCCACTGACCGCCCGGGACGGCCGGATATGCCGACGACAACCGCCGGACCACGGCGGTGTCGCCGGGCTGGACAGTCACCGAGGGGATGTGCGGCTGCGTGGCCGCCCACACGCGCAGCATCGACACGGCGTGCGCGGGATCACCGCCGGCCTGGTTGAGCGCGCGACGGGCTGCGGCGGTCTCCCAGATGCCGGCCTCGGCGCACACCTGTTGTTCGAGTACCGCGGTGTTGGTGGCGCCCTGCGCCGACGACTGCTCCCGCGCGATCTCCCGGGCGGCGGCAAGCGCGCCGTTCTCCTGCATACTCGCGTACATCAGTTGTCTCCCAACCTGATCGACACGCTACGCGGCAGGCCGATCAAGTACTGCGGCGTCACGATCAGCACATCCACCCCGCAGGGCGGCGACGTGTTCGCGGTGGTGAAGGCGTGCGTCGAGAGAGCGTCCAGCGGCACGTGGGCGGTGGTGCTGCCGTCGATACCCGGTCCTGACAGCACCATCGGCACTGCCGGGCCCGCGGTTGCCACGATCACCGTGGCGCCCTGCTCGGGGGTCAGCCGTTCACCGCGGCGAGCGCGGGTGAGGGTGTCGGCTACCGGGCCGTGCACCAGAACCCAATCTGCGCACTCGATGTCAGACTCCGCAGCGCCAGTCTGTTCAGCAGCCCTGGTGGCCACCCGCCGCGCTTCGGAGTTCCCTGCCACGGCCAGGGCGAGGCCCGGATCCAGCAGCGCGAGCAGAACGGCTGCGGCGCCGTCGAGTTCACGGCAGGCGCTGAACTGCGGGACCGGAGGGAGTTCGATCGCGGCGCCCGGTGTGCAGAAGGCTCGCATACACGCCATGAAGGTGCTGCGCCCGTCATGGACCACATGCCACGTCACGCCTGCTCCAACCGGGTTGCCGCCACCAGAGTCGCGCGTGCCCGCGCCCGATCAGCCTTCTGGTCGAAGGCGCCGGCGCACAGGGCTTCCACCCGCGCCGACATCGGCCCCCCGCGTTCGCATTCGGCATCACAGATGGCCGCAGCCACCGCACCAACCATGTCGTAGCCGCCGCGGATACCGTCGCCGCGGGTGCCCGCCATGTCTACGGTGCAGCGAGTCAACGCGACATGGCCGAGAACAGTGGTGGTGGACACCGAACCGGGCAGCGGAACCCGCACCGGCGTGGTGACCGATTCGGGGCCCGTGGTCACCGACACCACCGCGCCGGCAGCCAGGATGTCGTCGGCAAGCAGTTCGAGGGCCATTGGGTCGGCGACGGCCAGGGCCTCCATACGTGCATCCGGGGTCATCCGAGGTCCACCGTGAACTGGACGCGGTCCCCGCGATAACGATGCTTCACCACAGCCACTGGGCGGCCATCCTGGTCGATGTTGAGACCGCCCATCTCCAACAACGCACCGCCGATGCGCAGCCGCAGGTACTCGGCTTCGGCGGGTTCGGCCAGCGTGGCGGCGAAGGTGCGGTTGGCGCGGTGCATCCGGACGCCGTAGGTGTCCAGCAGGAAGTCGAACAGCGATGCTTCTCCTGCCCACTGCTGTGCGATCTGCGGGAACCGTTCGATTCCGAGTGCGGTCACCGACAGCGAATACGGTTCGTCGTCGACGAGGCGCAGGGTGGTTGTCACCAGTACAGGGCCGGTGGTCTGCAGCTCGGTCTGCGTGGGGTGTTCGGCGACGGTCTCGCTGGACAGCACCACGATGGCCACCCGGTGGCCCAGCTCGCTCATGCTGCGGGTGAAGCTGGCGTCGCGGCCGGCCGAGACGTCATAACGAACCGGCGGCGAAGCGACGAAAGATCCTTTGCCGTGCACGGTTTCGATCAGCCCGAGCTGGTTCAGTTCCTCCAGTGCGCGCCGTACTGTCAACCGGTTGACATCGAACTCCTGCGACAGCACCGCCTCGCTGGGCAGCCGATCACCGGGGCGGAACTCTTCGGCCAACCTCGCTGCCAGCAGGTCACTGAGCTGACGATAGACAGGGCGATCTGCGTGCCGGTTGATCATTTCCAGACTATTGCTCATCGCTACTCCTATCCACCCAGGACGCGCCGACGGATCACGGCGGAAACCCGTTCGAACACAACAACAACCACGAGGATTGAGCCGATGATGGTGGCCGCCTCGTCGTACCGCAGCAGAGTCATCGAAGTGGCCAGTTCGATCCCGATACCACCTGCGCCCACCAGGCCGAGCACCACCGATGACCGGGCTGACGATTCGAGTGCGAACATCGATGTGGTGACGAAGGAGGGCAGGCAGCCCGGTAGTACACCGCCGATGAGCACGCCGAAGCGTGGAGCCGCCAATGCGCGCAGGCTCTCCAGCTGTCCGGGATCCAGATCCTCGATGCTCTCGGCGAAGAACCGGCCGCAGAAGCCCATCACGTCGACCGTGATTGCCAGGACGCCGGCCTCTGGTCCCAGGCCGACTGCGATCACGAAGATCAATCCCCAGACCAGGTCGGGAATGGTGCGACTGACGGTGATGATGCCGCGGCTGACTGCGTACAGCGACCAGTGCGGGGTGGTGTTGCGCGCGGCGAGCACGGCCAGCGGCAAGCTGAGCACAACACCCACAATCGTTCCGAGCAGGGCCATTTCGACCGTGACGAGCAGTGCGGCCAGGATGGGACGGATCCGGCTGACGTCCGGCGGGATGGCGTCGTCGACGAACTCACCGAGCCGGAACACCCCGGTGGCCAGGGAATCCGGACGGATCGCGGCGCCCTGGGACCAGCCGTGCACCAGCAGGCCGCCGACCACCAGGATGATGACCAGCGACAGCAGGCTGGGCCGGCGGAACCGGCCCGGCGGTTCCTGGTGTTTGGGGAGGGTAGCGGGGCTCACGAGATGGGCTCGGCGAAGATCGGATTGAGTTGTGCCGCATCGCAATCGCGGGCGGGTCGATCGAACTCGAGCGTGCCGTTGCGCAGGCCGATGATCCGGTCGGTGTGGCTCAGCGCCAGCTCGACCTGGTGCAGGGCCATGACGACGGTGACCTTGCGCTCCTGCGCTATCGAATCCATCAGGTCCAGCACCGCGGTGGCCGACCGGGGGTCCAGACTTGCGACGGGTTCGTCGGCCAGAATGATCCGCGGCCGCTGCATCAGCATCCGGGCGATGGCCACCCGCTGCTGCTGTCCACCGCTGAGCATGTCGACCCTCCGGTCGGCGAAGGCGGCCAGGCCCACGCGGTCCAGGCTCTGCATCGCCTCGTCGCGGACCTCGCGGGGGCTGGTCGACGGCCATGCGCACCATGACCCGTGCTGGCCCATCCCACCCTGGATCACGTTGTGGAATGCGGTCAGTCGCGGCTGTAGATGGAAGCGCTGGAACACGAAGCCGACGTCGCGGCGCACGGCGGCCAGCGTACGGCGCGGCGCCCCGGTGACCTCGGTGCCGCCGATCGTGATGCGACCTGCCACGGGCTCGATGAGCCGCAGCAGGCAGCGCAACAACGTCGACTTGCCGGCGCCGCTGGTCCCGATCAGTGCGACCTTCTCGCCGGGACTGATGTGCAGGTCGAGCCCGTTCAGCGCGTCTGTGGCACTGCGCCGGTGCCGCACCCGCAGTCCCGTCACGTCGATGGCGGCGGCGCCGCAGGCCTGCGCCTCCGCCGGCCCGGAGTGGGAGGTAGCGAATGCCATGTCAGTCGCCGAGGAACTCGGTGAAGTCGTTGACGCCCACCGACTGGTACATCGAACGCACCCGGTCGTAGTCCTGGTCGGTCACCTGAACCAGCGTGGCGCCGTCGTACTTGGCGTTGTCCTTGCCTTCCAGCATGGCCGCCAGCAGGGCGTCGAAGTTGTTGTTGAAGGCGTCCTGGATGGCGGTCACGGTCTCGGGATCCAGTCCCGCACGGCCCATCAGGAGATCCGGTGGTAGGACGGGTCCTTCGGCGATGACGCGGTAGGCGCCGGGGTCGGCGTCCTCCGCCATGGACGCCTCGTAGTCGTGGCAGCCGATTCCGGCAGCGTCCACGTCGCCGCGCTTGAGCGACTGGTGCACCAGGTCGCCGACGGTGAGGATCTCCACGTCGTTCATGGGGTCGAGTCCGCCGTCGGCCAGCATCTGCGACGGGCCGAGGTGGCCACTGGTGGAGCCGACGTCGGACATGGCGATCTTCTTGTCGCGCAGGTCCTGGATGTCAGTGATCCCGCTGGCGGTGGTGGTGTAGAGGCAGGACCGGTAGCGGTCGCGTTCGATCGCGATGATCGGCTCGGCGCCGGTCTGTTCGTGGATCACGACATACTCGGCGGGACCGGTGAACACGACGTCTACCCGGTTGGCCTGCAACGCTGCCGCAGCGGCGGTGCGATCGTTGACAGCGAAGAACTCGACATTCAGGCCGGAGGTCTCCTCCAGTTTTGCCTGGAACGCGCCGAACTCCCGCTGCAGCTCCTCGAGACCCTGCAGATCGGTGACCGCCAGCCGTACGGTGCCGGGCTGCGCGGAGTCGGTGGACTGGCCGCTGCTGCAGCCCACGGTCACCGCTGCCGCAGACAACACGGCGACGATTCCTGTGACAATTCGTCCGGACATCGATGGTTCCCTTTCCCAAGGCTCCTGTGGTGTCTACATGTCTAGATGAGTGCTTCGAACTGCGGGTTAACGGAATGCATCCAGCGTCGCAATGTCTGGTGGTCAGGATTCGGGGCCTTTCGCCGATGCTCGGCGTCGTGGTGTTCGGCGCTGAAATCGCGCCGGGTCTGTCGCCGCCGTAATGGAGTGGTTGGGTCCACTTCTGAGCTACGTCCGCGAGAGGACCGACTTGGTCATCACGCTCACGAGGCGTTCAACATCCGCAGAAGCGCTCGGCGCTATCGGATTGGCCGCATTCGCGACACCTCGGGCCGCGACCGGCAGGATGTCGAGGAGCGATTGAACTTGCACCTAGCGACCCGAATTGTCCGCATCACAAGGGCGCCGCTGCTACCGGAAGAGAAAGGGGTCTAGGCCCAACAGCGACGTCAGGCCCCAGGACCCTGACCGGCGTCACGACAGGGGTTGTGGAACAGGATGATTGGGACCGCCAGACCCTGATTCGTGTCCAAGGTCATCGCCCAGATAGGCGCCGGCATGCTGCTCACCGATGTGGAGCGCGCATGCGAAAAGTGCATCGGTTCTGCTGGCACACTGTGCGACCTGAGCCGGGACCCTGCAGAGCGCAACAACGCCAACCAGGCGGACCATTCGGGACGAGCATCGGCGTGCGAGTCCGCCGTAGAAGTACACATTGTTCAGCCCGAGTTCTGTAACGCCTCACTGACCGACCAGACGAGCTCGAACAGATCGGTTTACCTGTTTCGCGGCGAGAGCAGTGCGGACGCGGCCTGCTTCCCCGTCTACCAAGCAGAAGGCGTGGTCCGCCTCGCCAGCGACCGCGGCGGCGCAGCTAAGCTATCGACGCCCACCGGCGTCGATACCGCTGACCTCCGACAGGTTCACTATCAATCGTGTTGGTGCCACTGCCAGTTGGTCGACGAGGGTTTATTGCATCACAACAGCAGCGTCACCGATCACTGGGCTCGCCTACTTTGGCCCTTCTGGCTAACTTCGTCTCCTCCGGCTGTAATCGGAAGTCAGTCAAGTCCAGCGCAGGAGCCTGCGACATCCACCGAGTGCCCGATGTCATCCGTTTCGCGTCCGGCGGTGGGCTCCGAGGAAGACTTGGGTAACGGCGACGTCGCGGAACAGGCCGCTCAAACCCTCTCGGTGCCGACGACTTTCACACTGGCCATGCCGGATTCGTTCACAGAACTTCGAGTGGGCGCGAACGGGTAGGCGGCGGGAACGCTCGATCGAGCTCGTGGAGGTCCCTGCGGGTCAGCTCAATGTCTCGCGCAGCGGCGTTCTGCCGAACGTGGGATAGGGTTCGGGCGCGTGGGATAGCGGCGACCCCGTCGTGTTGAAGCACCCACGCAAGGGCGATCTGTGCCGGAGTGGCGTCATACCGTTGCGCAATCGGCCGCAGCGCCGGGTTGTCGAGCAGCCGCCCCTGCTCGATTGGCGAATAGGCCATGGCCGGTATCCCATGTTGGGACAGCCACGGTAGCAACGCGTACTCCGGCCCGCGGCGAGTCAAGTTATAGAGGACCTGGTTCGTCTGGACCTCGTCACCGCCTGGGAGGGCGGACAATTCGATCATGTCGTCGATATCGAAGTTACTTACACCCGAATGGCGAATCATCCCGTGTCGCTTCAATTCGGCGAAGCCTGCAATTGTCTCGGCCAACGGGATGCGACCCCGCCAGTGCAGAAGGTAGAGATCAATGTAGTCAACACCCAGCCTGCCTAGGCTTGCCTCGCACGCACGGAGCGTACCCTCTCGGGTTGCGTGGTCCGGGAGCACTTTGTCGACAAGGAACACCTCGTCGCGCCGTCCTGCGATCGCCTCGCCGACAAGGACTTCCGCCGCGCCGTTGCCGTACATCTCGGCCGTGTCCATCACGGTCAATCCCAAGTCGATACCGAGCTGGATCGAGGCGATTTCATCCGCCCGCCGGCCAGGGGCTTCGGCAAGGTGCCACGTGCCCTGGCCGAGTGCGGCGATTTTCTCACCGGAGGGCAACTGTATAGACCGAGCTGGGTTCATTCTCCGGCCGCCTTTCGTAGTTCCCGGTTGAACGGGCAGATCACCCCTGTCCACCGGATCGAACTGATTCTGCAGGCGGCACCGCGCAGAGCACTTCGGCCCGAGAGTGCACAACTGTGCGACGCATTAGGTTATTGCGGGCCCAAGGGGCCGGCCCGGCAGCGGTCTGATCGTGCCTCCTGGCTCCCGACACAACTCGAACCCGATGCCCTCGCCGACTGGCTGGTGCGGGCGGCTCCGAGACCGGCTACCCGGCCCGTGGATGCCGGCCTCCGGCAAACCTCGCGCGGGTTCTCAATGACCTGCGAGGCTGAATCGGCCCAACGGTATTGCATCTGCTGGTCCGGTTCGGGATCGTCGACAGAGTGCCAGCATTTGACATCAGTGCGGGTCGAACCAGTTTGATCCTGTGGACCGGAGGTAGCGCGTGACCCATCCGTCGGGAATTCCCGTGTTCCAACGTTTCTTCCGCTCCGCCGCCAGCATCAAGATCGACAAAAACGACGTAAAGCGCTTTCGGGCGTTCATCGACGAGGAGATCGATGACATCGCCATCTCCGGACGCAACTCGGCCAGGTGGAATGGACGAGACATCATTGTGGCACAGGACCTTCCGATTACCAGGGGCATACAGGAACGAATGCGGGAATTCGACGAGCTCGAAGAGGCACAAGAGATTAGAGAGTTGCTGCGGCAGGCGGTGCGGCAACCGCCGGCAGACGTGACCTTCGCCGACGAGATCGAGGAGCTGCTACCAGAGTTGTTCGGCGGGTTGAGTATTGCGCTGGCCAAGTCGATCCGCCTAGTGGACCCGACTGTCTCCAACCCCTCGCCCGAACACTGGGACCGGGCGTTCAATCTGTTCCGTCTGGTGTTCTGAGTCCCGGCAGCGCGGGTGCGCTCTACGTGCCGAAGGCCGACGACACCACGGCGAACCGGATCACCGTCAGTCGAGCCGAGCGACAGCGCACCCTAGCCACCGCACTCCAGGTAATCGCTCAGGGTCATCACCAGGCCGGAGTTCTTGTTTTCGTAGTAATCCAGGAGTGTGCCCAGCCATTCGCGCACAAAGCTCTCGACCTCGCCATCACCGTGGGCGGCGTCGATGAGGCGATAGAAACTGAGTTCGTCGAACGCCGCTGCGCCGTGCGGGCTGACTGAGCGCAGGCGGATGCTCATGGCCCGACGGGCGTCCACGAAGGACTGCGGAGCGTGTTGTCGGTGCGACCGACTTGGCATGACCACCACGTAGTGGGGGCACCGCAGCCAGGATGGTCAGCAGCTGGGTTTGATCCTTCGTCGGTGACGCAGCGGGAACGCCCACCCCACCGGCTATCATCGACATCGACCTGGCCGTCCCAGTCGGACCGGCGATGCCGTTCGATCTCGGGATGCACTGGCTGCGATGATGGATACCGAATGAATCCCCATTCGCTCCCGTCTCACGACCTCACAACGGAGGAGTATTTCACGACGTCGATGCGGATTATCCTGCCTTACCGCAACGTTCCCGCTCTACCGGTGCCAATCTGAGGTCGCCGCCACAGCTCCCATGCGAGACGCCAGACTCCGATCGCGGTGAGAACGGCCAGCGATGACACGGCCGGAACAGTTATCGCCACCGGAAATACCAGGAGAGACGCGGCGGCAGCGAGGAGCCGATCGACGGTGAGCTGATGGTGGTCACGCCATCTGTAGGCCACCTCCCCGGCGTAGAACAGTGCCACCCCACCGGTGAGGGCGAGGGCGGCCAGCGGCGCCAACGGCTCGCTGATGTGTTCCACCGAAACCCTCGCCCCGAGGGCGAAAAAGACAAGGCCGGCAACGAGCGGCAGGTGCAGGTAGCTGTAGGCGTCGCGCGCCAACCGTGCCCGATCGGCAGCGGGTGTTAGCCGCAGACGCTCTTCGGCGCCGGTGGTGAGGCCGAAGTAGGTCCACCATAGGGTGCCCGTGATCAGCACCCCGAGAACCACAGCGGCGACGACGCCTGGATGGTGCAGGCTTTCGGACGCGCCCGCTCCCAGCGAGATGATCGTCTCGCCCAGCGCGATGATGATGACCAAACCGTGGCGGTGGATGAAATACGAAGGCACGACCTGAAGTCCGTTGATGCCCGCTATCAAGGGACTGCCGAAGTCGGCCGCCGCCGCGGCGACCCAGAGCAACTCACGGTAGGGGGAGGCGACAAATGCACCGGCAACGATCAGGCCCGGCCCGACGAGCAGGCCGGGCACCAGTCGGCGGATCGTCGACGCCACTTCAGCCTCGCCTCGGGATGCCGAGGCGATGAACATGCCGGCGTTGATGAGGCGTACGGCGAACAATGCGAGCGCGAAAACGACGGCCCCGGTGGTGAATGCGGTCGGCAGTGCAATCACCGCGATGAGCATCGCCGCCATCGCGAGGATCATCAGAGTCGTTGGGATCACGTGCGCGATTTCGAACATGTTGGTCAGCCAGGCGTAGCACACCCAGGCCCACCAGAGGGCGAGTAGGGCGAGTACACCGTGGCCGAAGCCCTGCCAGGAGATGTCGTGGAGCATCAGATGGGTGACCTGTGACATCGCGAACACGAACGTGAGGTCGAAGAACAGCTCCAGAAAGCCCACCGGCCGCTCATCCGGTTCCTGCGACTCCGAGCCGCCGGCGACGGGTTTGCGGCCGCGCGATCCTCCGGCGCTGTCGTCGACACTCATGGTTGCCCGGTCATGATCATCGCCGACTGCCGTCTGCACACGATGTCGTTCTGCGACAACGCCTTGCCGGCGGCTACTAACGGTTCGTCGCGGTGGGTGATGGTCCAGTTGGCGGTCTGGGTCCCGGCGGGGACGAAATCACGAAACTCGGTAACCCACATTGGTGACAAGACAACCTCCGGGTCGCATCACGAGTTTGTGCTGGTCCCCTCGGCGCGTCGCAGGGGGTCCGGTTGGCGAAATCACTTCTGGGTGGGAAAACGCCTGGCCCATCCGTCGTCGCGGGCACCGAAGTGTTGACTAGCTTGAACCGCGACGGGCCCTACGTCATCGTCCTCGGAGGTCCACTCCGTGGAGAGAACTTTGAACTGCCGGCACGACGCTGCGGCTCCGCTCAGTGGGCACAGCGTTTACCGAGAACCGACGAGACACACCCTGCCCCGGAAAGTGACGTCAACATCAACCAGCTCCTCTCTTCGGGTCGTTGCCGGTTCGCGAGCAGGAACACGGCAGCACGCCCACCGAAAGGCTCTCGGGGAAAGGGCTAATCATGGCTCCAGCGGCCGATTTCATCTACGGCGGCAATTCGCGCCAACAAGCAGTTCGGGGCTCTTCGGCCTGGGGAGCTAGGTACAGGCGTCGGGTTTGGGACCCACAGGACCGTGTCGGAAGCGGCAGTAGGGTGCAACGTTTGTCTCGTGATGTGACCACCATGGCGCACAGATCAGAATTGATTGGGGTGCAGTGCGATCACTGGAGTAGTGGCACATGGTGACCGGCACTGAAGTCAGCAGCGATAGGGAGGCTCTGAGCTGATGCATCTAACGTCGACCGTACGACCCGCGGTTTGGATACTGCGGCTGCTCGTTGGCACGGTCATTTTCCTCACCGCATGCAGTGGCTCGACCGACTCCGGCTCGACGGACTCCGGGTCGACCACCCCCTCCGCGGCACACCCCGTATCGACGGCGCCGTTGGCTGCGGCCGGCCCTGATCTACCGGCACTGGTCCGGCGGGTCGAACCCTCGGTCGTCACAGTGCTCACCGAGAAGGGCGTGGGCAGCGGCATTGTCTATAGGGCCGACGGCACGATCGTCACCAACGCCCACGTAGTCGACGGCGTGCGGGAGGTCACCGTAGCCCTCGCCGACGGGCGGCGGATCGCGGGAACTGTCCGTGGCGTCGACGAGGTTTCCGACCTCGCCGTCATCCAAGTCGACCGCACAGGCCTGCCTGCAGCGACGTTTCAGGAGCCGCTGCCCCACGTCGGTGAGCTCGCCGTAGTCATAGGCAGCCCGCTGGGATTCGCGGCCACCGTCACATCCGGCATCATCTCAGGACTACACCGCCAGATCCCCGGGTCGGCTTCGACCGGCGCACCGCTGGTAGATCTCATTCAGACCGACGCCGCCATCTCGCCGGGTAATTCTGGGGGCGCGGTACTCGATGCGCAAGGAGAAGTTGTAGGTATGAGCGTGGCCTACATTCCACCGACGGAGGGCGCGGTAGCCCTGGGTTTCGCCATTCCCGCCGCGACTGTCGTCGACGTCACGGACCAGCTGCTGACCACCGGGACCGCCCGCCACTCCTTCATCGGTATCCAGCCCGCTACCCTGACGCCGGAAATTGCGCGGACACTGGGAATCGGCCGCACCAGTGGTGTGGTCGCCATGCAGGTTTTGACACCAAGTCCCGCTGCGGAGGCCGGCATTCGACCTGGCGACATCATCATCGCTTTGAACGGTGAGGAAACCGCGACGGCAGAGGAGCTCATAGCGGAGCTTCGTAGCACCAGACCGGGCGACCGGGTCCAGTTGTCCGTGCTCCGCGGAGCCAAGACCGAAGACATCGCGGTCCTGGTTGCAGAGCGCGCCCCTAGTTAGAGCCGCCTTTCGAAGATCACGGTTTACGCAGCAACACATTGAGATTCAGCTCCGGCTTCGCAAAGCAGCGCGTTCCGTCGAGGTGGTCCCTGGCGGGACCAACCACTTCGACGCTGACACCGAACGGCTGCTGCCAGAGTTGTACGGCGGGTTGAGTATCGCGCTGGCACGCTCATGTCGATTGGTGGATCCGACTGTGTCCACCCCTTCGATGGAGCATTGGAATCGAGTGCTCACCATGTTTCGACTGGTGTTTTGATGTCCGGCGGTCCCGCACCTGTCGTGACTGACCCGGGAGAGTGAGACGACGCACCCAAAATCGTCCCGGCAGCGCGAAGCGTCGGGCCGCACCGTTGGGGCATTCTTCGGCTACCACAGACGAACGTAGAGGGACAACAACATGACTCAGTCACTGCAGCGTTCCGCTGCCCAGGCGGAGAGATGGCGACCGTTGCGCGAATTCGAGAATCTCTACGCGGAGATGGATCGGCTTGCACAGTCGGTGTTCGGCGGAGTCAAGGGTGAGGGCGCCTGGTTACCCGAGGCGGATATCATCGAGGCCGATAGCGCCTACATCGTCGAGGTCGAGCTTCCGGGAGTATGGCACAAAGACGTCGATGTCTCGCTGAACGGCAATGAGTTGGTGGTGACCGGCGAGGTGAAGGAGCGCAAACGCGAGGGTTTGTTCCGCCGCCGTACACGAAAGGTCGGTGAGTTCGAGTTCCGCGCCACGTTGCCAGGCCCCCTTCGGGACGACGAGGTCGAGGCGTCGTTGGCGTACGGCGTGCTCAGAGTTTACGTGCCGAAAGCGGAAAGCTCCAAGACACGCAAGATCCCGGTGAGTGAGTCGAGCGATGCCCCAACCAGAACGCCGGGCTGACTGTCACCCTCACTGAGGAATCGCCACTCCCGAGTCGCGGCGTGGAGGTTGAACCGGGTGTCAACATTGCGAAGGTCGTAGCCAGTGAGTCAGCTGTGCACGCCAACCGGTAGCGCAACGTGCTGCGATGAATGAATATTGCGGCTGAGGATTCGTCATAGTTTCCACCACATTCCAGGTGGCGATGATGATGGCTCTAATTCGTTGTGGTGGCGCGGCAGCGTCGACACTATTCCAGTACTCCAGGTAACGGGATTCCGGCTCTGTCAACGTAATTCACAACTCCGTCCTAGACAGGGGTCGAGGACTTCTTGGTGTGGATGCGGCTGCTTGCCGAGAATGTGCCCCGCACAACGTGGATGGCTGTTCGCTGCGACGCATCACAACTCGGAAGCCTTGGAGCCTTCGTCGACGGCGCAGCGCTACCGGCCCATTTGGCGGGACCGATCGGCAAGGACCTCAATGAGACGGGTGGTGTCGAGGTAGCCGGTGTCGACGATGCGGTCTTCCATTCTGATCGCCGCGGGGTCGCGGCCGGCATCGAGGGCGGCCTGAGCGACGACGGCGCGCGCGTCGTCGAGTTTGGGTCCCGGCTCTATCAGCGGTGGTCGTAGGCCAGGATGTGGCTATACCCGAGTTCCTCGACTCGCTGTCCGTAGGCGCGTACCGCCCCGGGGTCTCCGCCCAGTTCGGTGTGTGGGTAGGTCACTCCAACGCGCATCACAAACTCAATGCTGTGGCGAGTGCCCGCAGATTGGGCAGCGGGTCATCGGTTGGTGCCTCGACGGCGACCTGCACAACCACGTGGTCGGCGCCCGCGTCCAGATGTGCGGTGACCGACGCGGCAGCCTCCTCGGCGGATCCCACACCGACCAGCGCGCGAGCCAGCCGTTCCGACCCACCGATCACCAGGTCCGTCTCGTCGAATCCCTGTCGCAGCCAAGAGTTCCGGTAATTGTCCAGCTGTGAGTAGAGCTCCAAGTGCTTGTGGGCGCGCCGCAGTTGGTCGTCGGTGCTCCCGCCGATGGCGATCGCTTGCTCGGTGACGATCCAGGGTGCTTCGCCGAGGATCGCGCGGGTGGTGCGCGTCTGTTCCGGCAGCACCAGATAGGGATGTGCGCCGTCGGCGAGCTCGCCGGAGAGTTCGATCATCTTGGGTCCCAGCGCAGCCAGCAGACGCGTTGGCCGAGCGCCGGCCTCGAGCTCTGCCGGCACCGTGTTCATGGCGTCGAGGTAGTTGCGCATCATGGCCAGCGGCTTGCGGTAAGCACCGCCGAGGGAGCCTTCGACGAAGGGGGCGTGGCTGACGCCCAGGCCGAGGACGAACCGTCCCGGGTACAGAGCGGTGAGCATCCGGGCGCCACTTTCTGCCATCATGGGCAACCGCACGTGGATGTTGGCGATGCCGGTACCGACCACCAGGCGCTCGGTGGCACCCAGGAAGGCCGCGGACTCCACGAGGGCGTCCTTGCCGCCGCCCTCGGGCATGAACACCGACCCGTAGCCGAGCGCCTCGATCTCGCGGACCATGTTCTGCGCATCGCGAATCGGCCAGGGCTCGCTGTTCCAGAACACCCCGACCTTGGACGAAAATTCAACGTTGCCAGGCTTATCAGTCATTGTCGGTACCTCTGTTCGTGGTTTACGTGCACGCTCACAGGAAGATCGCGCGCGTCAGTCGGACGGCGTACTCCGAATCAGGATTGGTCGTGCCGTCGCCAACGCGTTCGGCGATGGCCGCGATGGAGATGTCGCGGCGCTTGGGCAGCCGATCCTTCTCGGCCCTGGCGAGCGCATCTCCCATTTCGCTGCTGGTGAGGTCTGTGCAGTAGCACGGGGCGCCCGGTTGTTGGCGCCACGACTCCGACAGTGTGCCGGCGTCGAAGCCGTCGAACCCGGTCTGATCGACCAACATCATTCCCAGCTTGCGTGCCTCAGCGTCGTCGGCGGCGACCGGAATGGCGATGCGGCCGGAGGTTCCCGCGGGCGCGCCCTTCTCGGCCAGTGACGCTGACCCAATGGCGTTCCATGCTTTGACGATTGGCCGTCCGATCTGCTCGGTCAACCACACGCTCTCGACCTGGCCGTCCTCGAGGGCCTCGATCCGCCCGTCGCGAAGGGGGTAGTAGTTCGAGGTGTCGATGACGACGGCGTCCGGCGGCGCCGCGGCCAGCGTAGATGCGAACGCCGACATCCGATTCAGGGGTATCGACAAGATGACGACCTCGACGTCGCGCACTGCGTCGGCCGCTTCGACCGCGCGGGCGCCGGTGGACAGCGCTTCGGGGTCGATCGTCTCCGGGCCGCGGGAGTTGGCGATCTTGACCTCATGACCCGCCGCGCTCAGCTGGCGGCTCAACGTCCTGCCGATGTTGCCGGCGCCAACAATGCCGATTTTCATACTTGCTCCTTTGTCTTGGGTGTTTGTCAGTCGACAGCCGGGTGTGCGAGGCCTTCGAGCGTGCGGCGAAGGTCCTGGAGGCCGGCGTCGTCGAGCTGGCACGCTGTCTTGATTTTGTCGGTGACGCCGCGTACCGCTGACTCGAGCTCACGGCCCGCAGCGGTCAAGTCGACCAGGACCCGCCGCTCGTCGGTGCGATCGCGCTCACGCGACACCAACCCGGCGGCTTCCAGGCGCTTGACCAGCGGCGTGATCATGCCCGCGTCCATGTCCAAGCGAGCGCCGAGGGAGCCGACAGTTCGGGGTGCGCCGTCGAGTAGGGCCAAGATGACCAGGTACTGAGGGAAAGTCAGCCCCAGCGGCTCCAGGAACGGCTTGTGCAGGCGAACCATCCGGTTCGCCGCACCGTAGAGCGCAAACGACAGTTGCTCACCCAGGGCGTTTCTTGAGCCTGATGGCGAAGACGCATCGGGATCTTTGGCGCGCAAATTCATGATGCGTCAAACAATAGCACTAGATATGAACTGGCAGGATCGAATGCCGCGGCGGGGCTGTGGGTCAACCTGGCAACGCGTGTGCGGTTGGGGATTGCCCTTGCAGCAGGGCCGCTAGACGGGAGTGGGCAGGGCGACTGTGCCGCCGGCCACGTCGATCGCGACCTTGCCGTGAAGTGCATACGACCGTCTGTTCTCCAAGAGCTCATGAGCCTCACCCATTCGCGCGAGCGGCAGGGTCGCGCCGATGACCGGTTTCACCAGACCGCGCTCGATCAGATTGGTGAGCGCGTCCAGCTTTCCTCGGTTCTGCCGGGTGAAGACGAAGTGATAGGCGGCGTTCTTGCCCCAAGCCTCGATGAGGTTCTGCGGCTGCGCGATGTCGACGATGCTGACAACGCGCCCGGAGTCCGCGAGCGTCAGCGGGCTGCGGGCGAGCGCGTCGCCACCGATGGTGTCGAAGACGACGTCGACTCCCTTGCCCCCCGTCAGCTCGGCCACGGCATCGACGTAGTCCGTCGACGCGTGATCGACCACCGCGTCCGCTCCGAGAGACCGCACGAACCCATGGTCGCCTGCCTTCGCGGTCGTGATCGCCTGTGCGCCCATCGCTTTCGCGACCTGGATAGCGATCGTGCCGACACCGCCCGCGCCGCCATGGATGAGGATCGTCTCACCCACGGTGAGCTGAGCTCGCGTTACCAGGGATTCCCAGACCGTTCCGCCGACGAGGGTCAGGCTCGCCGCCTCGAGGTGGCTGAGATTCTGCGGCTTCCGGCCGACGAGATCGACGTCAGCGACGTGCTGCTCGGCGTACGAGCCGGGGCCGCCGAAGATCCGGGGTGTGTAGTAGACCTCGTCACCTGCGCGGAACTCGGTCACGTGGGATCCGACTTCCTCGATCACGCCGGAGATGTCGTGTCCGATGATCGCAGGGAGAGGGACGTAGTCTGCGTAGTCTCCGCGACGGATCTGAAAGTCGAGCGGGTTGACGGCGGTCGCATGGACGCGCACCCGCACCTGGCGGGGTTGGACCTTCGGGACGGGGACGGCGCGCAATTCAAAAGCGTCGGCACCGCCGAAACGGGCAAGGACGACAGCCTTCATGGTGTCAGTAATGGCGGGATTCCTCATCTGGAGTGTCCGGCGCGACCGCGCCCGAACGGGTGTCATCTCACTGTTCGATAGTGGCTCTGTAAGAGCGCCGCCTTCATGGTTTCGGTACGAACCCAGTGCGAGTCCGAACAGCGGCCGAACCCGCCTCGTCTCATCGACAATGACGACTAATGACCGTCACCGTCAGGGTGTTTCACCGTCGGCTGAGGCGCCTTGACCGGAGGAGTGAAAGGATCATCCGGCGCGTTGGGGTTGGGCGCCTTCTCGGTGGGAGAAAGCGGCGGAGACGTCGTCGTAGTGGTGGTAGTAGTAGTGGTCGACTCTTGGGGGGTGTCACTGTCACTGCTACACGACGCGGTGAAGCCGATCATCACAATGACGGCGCCACCGCCAATCGCTACGGAGATGCGACGCCCCAAACGATTTGATGCCATATGCGGTCCTCTGTTCTCTAGGTGAAAACCCCTCGGGGGTTCGCTTCGGGTCTGAACGTTTGGTTGCCGATCGGTGTCTCGTGCATGACGTGCTTGCGCTCCGCGAGGTCGTGGTGGTGCCGCGTTCGCGGAGTGCCCATCCGCTGTGACCATTACCCGGTGTGGGGTACGTGTTCGGTGGGGATGACGCCGAATCGGCCGGCCTGGTAGTCCTCATAGGCTCGGACGATCTCTTCGCGGGTGTTCATCACGAAGGGCCCGGACTGAACCACGGGTTCTCGGATCGGCCGGCCACCGAGTAGCAGGACCTCCAGGTTCGGCTCGGCGGCGGGTTGGCTCTGCTGTGCGGCCAGGGTCAGCGCGTTGCCGGCGCCGAACACGGTCAGTTGGCCCTTGTGGATGGGTTGTGCCGCAGTACCGACGGTTCCGATGCCGGCGAGCACGTAGGCCAGCGCGTTGAAGTCGGCCGGCCACGGCATTTCCAACCGCGCACCGGCGCTTATGGTCGCGTGCACGACGGTGATCGGCGTGTAGGTCGACCCCGGCCCGTTGTAACCGGCGATGTCGCCTGCGATGACTCGCAACAGTGCGCCGCCATCTGCGGAGGACAGCAGCCGGGCTTGCTTGGCGCGGATGTCCTGGTAACGCGGTGTGACGAACTTGCTGGCGCGCGGCAGGTTCACCCACAGCTGGACACCGTGGAACATCCCGCCGGAGACGACCAGGTGCTCCGGCGGCTTCTCGATGTGCAGGATTCCGCTGCCGGCGGTCATCCACTGGGTGTCGCCATTGGTGATCGTTCCGCCGCCGCCGTGGGAGTCAGTGTGCTCGAACGTGCCGTCGATGATGTAGGTGACGGTCTCGAAGCCCCGGTGTGGATGCCATGGGGTTCCCATGGGTTCGCCTGGTGCCCAATCGATCTCGCCTATCTGGTCCATGTGGATGAATGGGTCCAGGTCGGTGTGCGACACCCCGGCGAATGCGCGTCGCACGGGGAACCCGTCTCCCTCGAATCCGACCGGTGCGGTGGTGACCGATCGCACCGGCCGCAGCGTGCCGGTGGCGGGACCAGGGACGGGGACGCGGGGCAAGGTGAGCGTGTCCGCAGTGATGGCTGGCATAGCTTGTTCTCCTATCGGTGTGCGAAAGGCGTGGGAATCGAAAACGCAGGCGGCGGGCGTGGTGGGTTTCCGTCAGGGGCCTCGCAGGCGGTCGACGACGAATTCGGCGGCCTGGGCGGCCATGCCGTTGACGGCATACGCGCTGTGGGCGCCGCGGTCAAGGCCGCCCGAATCGCAGACCGGATCCCCTGGGGCGCAGAGGTCGATGGTCCTGTCCTTGAAGGAGGGGCCGATCTCGATGGGGGGCGCGTCATGCTGCAGCAGTCTCAGGATTTCCGGTGCGGGTTTACCGAAAAGGACAACCGCCGTGATGTTCTCGGCGACGTTCAGAGGTAGAGGGGTCAGGGCGTATCCGGCGGGAACGGACTCGCTGATGACGTAACCGCTGACAGCCGCGCCCTGAGAGTAGCCGCCGACGATGATCTCGGTGGAGGGGCAGTTGGCCGTGACATCGCTCAGGCGGTTGCCGGCATCCAGGATGCCTTCGACGGCGCGATTGAACTGTAAGGATGCCGGATAGTTCACGGCATGGACGCCGACGGTGCGGTCGAGTAGCCGTTGGCGCAGTGCTTCGATGAAAGGCTCACCGACCTCGCCCACGCCCGGGCCCTCGAAAGTACCGCGAGCAAACACGACCTCGACATCGGCACAGCCGGCGATCGAGAAAGCCGTCTGCTCCCCGTTGGCCTGTCCCGGGGCGGTGCCCATGAACAGTGCGGCTACCACCGCGCCGATGGCCATCGCGTAGAGCGGTAGACGCGTCAGGCGATTATTCAATTGCACTGCAGGCGATTTCGACGGTGTCCTTCTCTTCATGCTGACTGTGTCCCCGATTGCTGGTGAACTCGGGCGTATCCGCGGTCGGCGGCCAGGGCAGCCAGCAGGACGCGCAGCTGGGATCGGCCGCGGTGGATTCGTGACATGACGGTTCCCAGCGGCGTGCACATGATCGCGCTGATCTCCCTGTAAGCAAGGCCCTCGACGTCGGCGTAGTACACCGCCAGCCGAAACTCGACGGGCAAGGCATCCAGTGCATTCCTGACGTCGTCGTCGGGCAACAACTCCAATACCTCCACCTCCGTGGAGCGAAGTGCTTTCGGCGAACGCTCGGCGCCGGCCACCAGCTGCCAGTCGTAGATCGTGTCGACGGGCAGCTCGGTGGGCCGGCGCATCCGCTTGCGGTGACCACTGATGTGGGCGTTGGCTTGGATGCGAAGGAGCCACCCCTTGAGATTCGTTCCTTGCTGAAAGGTCCTGAAACCCGCGAACGCCAGCACCAGGGTCTCCTGCACCAGGTCTTCGGCGTCAGCGCGCTGCAGGGTCATTCGCATGGCCCCACCAAAGAGCGTGCCCAAGAGCGGGATCACGTCACGCGCGAACCGCGCCGCCAGTTGGGCGTCGGTCTCGTCCGGGGCGGGGGCAAGGTGGCCTTCGATGTCCGGAGGTACGGCCGGTTCGAAGTCGGTCATGACGATCTCCTACTGCTCTTCGGTCAGTGTGAGCATCGGCATTCCGATGGCAGGTGCGAGGCGATTCTGAAGTGCGACAATGGCTCGCAACGGTCGTAGGTGGATTGACAGCGAGGCGACCCTGCCCTCGGCGTTGATGCCGATCAGATCGACACCGTCGATCTCCGTGGTGCCGGTCTTGATATTGGTCACGACCGCGAAATATCCGTCACCCGAGATGATCTCGGTGACAGTGAACTCATCGATGGCATCGAGGATCTGAGACACCACCTTCGCGACCTGTTCGCGACCGACGAAAGGCTCGACGTCGAACGGGTTCTCGAATATCACGTACTCAGCGAGTTGAGCCGTTGCGCTTGTGGCATCGCGTGTTTGCAGAGCCGCCAAGAATGCCGATAGTCCTGCTGGAATCTCATCCATGGTGATTGGCTTCCGTTGTCTCCAGCGTCTCGCTGCATGTATGTGTGCTGGGGATCGAGTCGGCAGCGCCGACCTTTTCCGTGCCATCAGGTAAGCAGCGCCGGCGCCCCCTTCGCGTCGGTGACAATCCCTTAGATAGTCGCCGGACCGTCGCGGAGGTCCCATCGGTGTGCTCATGAAGCGGCGTCGGCGGAACGGATCACGTTGTCCGCTCGCCGAGCGGACTATCCGTCAGCGCATTCCCGCGAACACGATCTCCAGAACGCCGTCGATATATGCGGGTTCGAGTGGCATCGCATGAATCAGCCGGTACTCGACGACCCCGTACAGCAGGTCGCGCAGGGTCTGCCAGTCGGCATCGGCGCGTATCTCGCCGCGCTGCTGTGCCAGGGTGGCGCGGGCGCGGAAGTCCTCGATGTTGGGTGCGATGATCTGGTCGAAGAGGGCGCGCAGGAGGTTGGGGTCGGATTGGCCGGCGGCGATCAGACACCGATATGCGGGTCCGAAGCCGGTCGTCGTGATCAACTCCAGGATTGCGGTCAGTTGGCTCCGGATGTCGGCGACGACGTCGCCGGTGTCGTTGAGCGCAACAACCGTGCTCAGGCTCTCGGTTGCAGCCTCGAGTATCACCGCACCTTTGGATGGCCACCAACGGTAGATCGTCTGCTTGCTCACGCCTGCCTGCCTGGCGATGGCTTCGATCGAGATGTTGTCGTAGCCGAGCTCGCCGATCATCGAGATGGTCGCGTCGAGGATGGCACGACGAGATTGCTCGTTGCGGTTCGCAGGCATACCGCAAACCGTAAGCGAAAGGAGGCGACTTTTGATGCGATACGGTTCGGTCCGTATTGACGGCAAGCAGACCGTCTCGTATCGTTTCGGTAACCGGCGCGGCGCTGCCGGCCAAAGGCCTAAATCCCACTGATCAGCACGGATAGGCGCCACTGCAAGAAGGAAGCCAGCCGTGTCCGTCGAACTGATCGATTCACGCGCAGAGACACCGCCCGAGCGGCAGATCTTCATCGGGCTCGGCGCGTCGCCGGGCCTGACCCGGACGCTCCTCGAGATTCGCCCCTCTACACAGAGTGCACTGCGGTGACGATGGTGGAGCAACCGCCGGTGCGCGGGGAGGACCGACTGGGCCGAGCCCGGACCGAGCGGAGAGGCGGAGGCCTGCTGGGTCGACGCGCAGAACGTGACGCGATCGGCCAGCTCCTGGCCGCGGCGCCGGCGGGTCGCAGCGGGGTCCTCGTGGTGCGCGGGGAAGCGGGCATCGGAAAATCTGCGCTGCTGCAGGACGCCCGCGACACCGCGGTCGCCTCGGGGATGCGGGTGGCACTGTCGGTCGGCGTCGAGTCAGAGACGCAGTTCGCGTTTGCCGGCTTGCATCAGCTGTGCGCGCCGCTATTCGACCGCATAGCGACACTGCCGGAACCGCAGCAGACCGCCCTCGGCATCGCGTTGGGCCGCCAGGCCGGCGCTGCGCCCGACCGGTTCCTGGTTGGGCTCGCCGTTCTCAACCTCCTTGAAGAGGCGGGGCCGATGCTGTGCCTGTTCGACGATGCACAGTGGCTGGACCTGGCGTCAGTCCAGGTTCTTGCGTTTGTTGCGCGGCGGGTGGTGGCCGAACGGCTGGTGCTGGTGTTCGCGGTGCGCGACCCCTGCGAAAGCGACGCAGACCCGTTGGCCGGGTTGCCCGAACTGCGCCTGGACGGGCTGGGGGAGCCCGATGCTCGGGCGTTGCTGACCACGGCGGTTTGCGCACCGCTCGATGGAAGGGTCCGCGACCGCATCGTCGCCGAGGCGCGCGGTAACCCATTGGCGCTGCTGGAGCTGCCCAGCAGCCTGCAGTTGGCTGGTGGCTTCGGACTCCCCGACGCCATGAGCGTCCCGCGCCGAATCGAGGCCAACTTCCAGCGGCGCTCGAACAGCCTCCCGGCGCAGACGCAGCAGCTGTTGTTGGTGGCTGCTTCCGAGCCCACCGGCAACGCGGCGCTGTTGTGGCGCGCGGCTGATCACCTGGGGATCGACCGCGAGGCAGCCGCGCCTGCGGAAACCGCAGGGCTACTGGAGATCGACACCCGAGTCCGGTTTCGTCATCCGCTGGTGCGCTCCGCGGTTTACCGAGCTGCCACGGCACCGGAGCACCGTCGGGCCCACTCCGCACTGGCAGCCGCCACCGACCCGCAGGCCGACCCGGACCGCCGCGCGTGGCACCTCGCGCAGTCGGTGCTGGGCACCGACGAAAGAGCCGCCGCGGACCTGGAGCGCTCGGCCGACCGCGCGCTGGCCCGGGGTGGGTTCTGCGCCGCGGCTGCCTTTCTTCAGCGGGCGACCGATTTGACGCCGGATCCTGCTCACCGGGCGAGACGCGCACTGGATGCTGCCAACGCCAAACACTGTGCCGGTGCGCCCGAATCCGCCTTGAAATTGCTCGAGAGTGTGGACGCCGGGCACCTGGACGCGCTGCAACGCGCCCGTCTGGAACTGCTTCGCGCCCAAATCACATTTCACCTCACCCAAGGCAGCGAGGTGCCGGGGATGCTGCTGAGCGCCGCACGGATGTTGGCCCCCCTGGATCCCTCGCTCGCTCGGGAGACCTACCTGCAGGCCTTCGACGCGGCGACCATCACCGGGAGCCCGGGTGTCGAACCCGGCCTACGTGAGGTTGCCGAAGCCGCCAGGGCCGCGTTGGCGCCGCCTGGGGCGCCAGGACCGGCGGATCTGCTGCTCAGCGGGCTGGTGGCCGTACACACCAGTGGATTCGAATCCGGTGCGCCCATCCTCAGGCAGGCGGTGGAGGCGTTCCGCGAACATATGTTCCCGGTCGCGACCGTCCGGGCCGGCGATGCCGGCAACTGGCTGTGGCTCGCTACGCGAACCGCATCAGCACTGTTCGAGGACGAGCTGCTCATCGTATTGGCCGACCGCTACGTGCAACTCGCACGCGAAGCCGGTGCCCTCGCCACACTGCCCGGGGCGCTGGTCACTGCGACGTGTACACGGATCTACGCTGGAGAGCTGTCCCGCGCCGCCGAGTTTGCGGACGAGGCTGCCGCGATAGCGTCCGTGTCCGGCGCGATGCCGCTGAGCTACGCGAACACCTTGCTGGATGCCTGGCGTGGCACTGATTCGGAGACCACCGAGGCATGCGCCACCAGTGTCGCCGACGCGACGCAACGCTCGGGGGGTGCCGACGCCACGATAGCAATGCTGGCGAGGGCGGTGCTCCACAATGGCCGCGGTGACTACCCGGGAGCGCAGAAGGCCGCTGCCTACGCCAGTGATTCGTACGAACTGGCGGTGAGGTGGCAGGCGCTGCACGAGCTCGTCGAGGCGGCCGTCCGCGCCGGCGATCCTGAATCCGCCTCTCTCGCAATGGAAGAGCTCAGCACCAGAGCCCGCGCCTGTGGCACCGAATGGGCGCTTGGTGTTGCTGCACGCTCCCAAGCGTTGACCTGCACCGGATCTGAAGCAGAAGAGCGCTACCGCGAAGCGATAGAGCGACTGCAGAATTGCCGAATGGGTGCCTTCCTCGCCCGTACCCACCTCGTCTTCGGCGAGTGGCTACGACGCGAAGGTCGCCGCAGCGACGCACGCGAACAACTGCGCACCGCGCACGCGCTCCTGTCCGATATGGGTGCAGAGCCCTTCGCCGCACGCGCCGCCCGCGAGCTACGTGCCACCGGCGAGCATCCACGCAAACGGAACGCCCAACCCAACGGCGCGCTCACCGCCCAAGAACTGACCATCGCGCGACTCGTCGCGACCGGAGCGACCTCCCGTGAGGTCGGCGCGCAACTCTTCCTGAGCCCGCGCACGATCGAGACCCACCTACGAAACATCTTCCGCAAACTCGGCATAACTTCGCGCCGACAACTCAAACAGCTGCCACCGCTCTGACGTGAGCGGGTCGAAAACTGCTCTTGCAGAGCGGTTCCGAGAAAGGTGAGTGACCATCTACAAGAACGTCCAAGTGATGCTCGGTACCGTGGGCGGCGACCTGACCATGCACAGACGCGAGCACAGACACCCGAGCAGCCTCGCTGGGGTTTCGGGACCGGCTGCCAATCCCGTTGCCCAGCCCCGGCGAGGAGTGTTGTGAAGATCGGTACAGCGAATGCACTACGGGTGGCGTCCTTGGACGACCTGGCACCCGACCGACCGCATCCCGTCTCGGTTGGTGGTGTGGACATCGTCCTCATCCGCCGAGGCGAGAGCGTGTCTGCGCTCACCGGACGGTGCCCACATCGCGGTGCACTGCTGGGTGACGGGCGTGTCGACGGTGACCTGATTGTGTGCGGGGTGCACGGTTGGCGTTACGACTCCGAGACGGGCGTGTCGCCCGTGAACCCGGCGGTGGCACTCACCAAGTTTCCCGCCTGGGTGTCCGACGGCGCCGTGTACCTGGACGAGTCGTCGGTGGCGGAATTCAAGCGCGCCAATCCGGTGGCATACGAGGATGACGGCTACCAGGGCCGCTGGATCAAGCCGGCCGACTCCGCCGACGAGCCGTTCGTCACACACATCCACGAGCTGGCCGAGCACGGTCTGGACAGGGTTGGGCACCACGGACCGATGGCGGCCATGGGCGTGCCCAGGGATGAGTTGCCGAAGTGGGACTCGATCCAGCTGGTGACCGGGCAACTGGCGCGGTTGCCGCTGCTGGAGGACGAGCCGGTCGTTACCGAGACCGTGATCGGGCCGGCAGCCAAACGTCCGCTGGTGCTGGATATTCCGCTTTTCGTCAGCGATATGAGCTTTGGAGCGCTCTCGGAGGAGGCCAAGGTCGCCTTGTCCGCGGGGGCGCAGCTGGCCGGTACCGGAATCTGTTCCGGTGAAGGCGGCATGCTACCCGAAGAGCAACAGCACAACTCGCGATACTTCTATGAGCTCGCCTCCGCCCGTTTCGGGTGGGATGTCGAGCATCTGCAGAAGGTGCAGGCGTTTCACTTCAAGGGCGGTCAGGGCGCCAAGACCGGAACCGGGGGCCATCTACCCGGAAGCAAGGTGACCGGCAAGATCGCCGAGGTGCGGGGCCTGCCGGAGGGCGCCGCTGCGATCTCTCCCGCCCGGTTTCCCGATTGGACCTCGCTCGATCAGCTCCGCGATTTCGCCGCGCAGGTGCGAGAGGTGTCCGGGGGGATTCCCGTCGGGTACAAGATGAGTGCGCAGCAGATCGAACGTGATATCGACGCGGCTCTGGCGATCGGTGTCGATTACATCATCCTCGATGGGCGCGGCGGTGGAACAGGCGCGGCACCAACTCTGTTCCGCGACAACATCTCCGTGCCGACGATTCCGGCACTGGCCAGGGCGCGGCGGCACCTGACAGCGTGTGCAGCCCACGACATCACGCTGGCCGTCACCGGCGGAATTCGTACTGCGGCGGATATGGTCAAGGCACTGGCACTGGGCGCAGATGCCATCGGATTATCCAATTCGGCGCTTCAGGCCATCGGATGCGTCGGCATGCGCGCGTGCAATAGCAACGCCTGTCCGGTGGGGATCGCCACTCAGCAGCCTCATCTGCGCGACCGGTTGCCCGTGCAACTGGCCGCGCAGCGCCTGCATCGCTTTCTGCAATCCACCGTCGAGCTGATGGTGATTCTCGCCAGGGCATGTGGTCACCGACGCCTCGCCGACTTCGAACTCGACGACCTCGTCACGTTCGATCGCGACTTCGCCTATCTCAGCGGAGTCCCCTACGCGGGAGTGGTGCCGCTGTGAGTTCCGACGGCTACAGCCCGAACGTCCAGTGGCACAGAGCGATCAATTCCGACTCGCTCGACGAGGGCGAGGTGACGGTGTGCACCGTTGGCCTGAAGTCCGTCGCGCTGACCAAACTGCGCGGCGAGTTCGGCGCCATTGACAACCGGTGCCCTCATCAAGGCGGGCCGCTGGGGCAGGGCACCGTGGAGAACGGAAAGATCCGGTGCCCCTGGCACGGCTTCGATTTCGACCCGTTCACCGGTGAAGCTGCGGGAGGGCCCGATTTCGATGTCCCGACTTACCCTGTCGAGGTTCGCACGGACGGGGTCTACATAGGCACGCCCGCGCCTGCAGCACACGTGCGTACGGTCAGCGACGTGCTGGTCGAGACGATGACCAACTGGGGAGTCGACACGGTATTCGGGATGGTCGGGCACTCGAATCTGGGCATGGCGGAGGCGATGCACCGCGCGGAGGCCGAGGGCAAGCTCCGCTACTTCGGCATTCGTCACGAGGGGGCGGCCGCCTTCGCGGCATCGGCCTACGGCAAGCTGACCGGCAGACCCGCCGCCTGTTTCGGCATCGCGGGGCCCGGTTCGACGAACCTGCTGACCGGTCTGTACGACGCGAAGGCCGACCGCGCACCGGTACTGGCACTCTCGGGCAACGTGGACTCGTCCGTTGCCGGCAAAGGCGCCTTCCAGGACATCGACCTACTCGCCGCGTTAGGGGACGTTTCCACCTATTCGGCCATGGTCCGTTCGGGATCCGACCACGCCGAACTGATGACGATGGCACTCAAGCACGCCGTACTCGGGCGCGGAGTCGGACACCTCGTGCTGCCCGACGAGGTGCAGGTGCTCGCGGCACCGCAACAGCCCGCCTCCGGCCCCACTGGGCGGATGCCCGACCTGCGGGTGGGCCCGCCCGCACAGGCGCTCGCCGAGGCACTCGCTGTCATCGAGACTGCCGCCCGGCCAGTCATCGTGGTGGGTGCGGGTGCGAAACAAGATATGGCACAGGTTATCTCACTCGCCGAACGGCTGAACGCCCCGGTTCTGACCACCTTCAAGGCCAAGGGGCAGATCTCGGACCGGCATCCACTGGCCTGCGGTGTCCTCGGCCGTTCCGGAACACCGGTGGCGTCCTGGATGATGAACAAGGCCGACCTGTTGCTGGTGTTCGGCGCATCGTTCTCCAATCACAGCGGTATCTCCCCCTACAAGCCGACGGTTCAGGTCGACACCGATCCTCTGATGCTCGGCCGGTTCCGGCCCGTAACAGTGCCGGTACTCGGGGATGTGGGTGTCACCGCCCACGCGTTGGCGGAGTATCTGCGCGTTCACCCGGCGATCGTCGACCAACGCCCGGAGATCGCCGAACGCTGGGCAGTGTGGCGCACAGAGAAGGCCCGACGTGCGGCTGTAGCACCGGGCAGCGGGCGGGTGTCCGCCGCGACGGTCTTCCACGAGCTGAATGGGCTGGCACCCGAAAACGCCGTCATGACAGTCGACGTGGGCAACCACGCCTACTCCTTCGGGCGGTATTTCGAACCTACGTCACAGGCGGTTCTCATGTCGGGCTATCTCGGTTCGATCGGCTTCGGCTTCCCGGCTGCCTTGGGAGCGTGGGCGGCTGCCCCGGACCGTCCGGTCGTCGCCGTCACCGGCGACGGTGGGTTTGGCCAGTACCTCGCCGAGTTCACCACAGCTGTCAAGTACGGCATGAACATCACCCACATTTTGCTCAACAACGGCGAACTCGCCAAGATCAGCGAAGAACAGCGCAGCGCCGAGTATGCGGTCTGGCAGACGTCGCTGCTGAATCCCAACTTTGCGGCGCTGGCCCGTGACTGCGGCGCCTACGGCAAGCGTGTCACCGATCCGGTCGACCTTGGGTCCGTCATCGCAGAGGCACTCGGTCACCCCGGACCGGCCATGGTGGAGATCATGACCGACCCCGGATCGCACTAGCCGTCGAGAGCGTCTCGCATCGCGTGTTGCCGATCGAATCGAGGATGTCGACGACCAGCCGGCGGACGACTCGCACATGGCAGGGGCCGCCGCCTGCAGGTGTGTCAGTCCTTCAATATGCTTGACGACAACATACTTCGATGTCGAAACGATGCCCGCATCACCAGGAGCGAATGTCGTCAGAAGTGACTCGGGTGATCGGTCAACGCGACGTCGGCGGTGGTGGATAGCGCCCGGATGGCGAACTCGTGTCCGCGCTGCAACCGGTTCCGCCCGTTGGGTCCGTCGAGATTGAAGACGACGCCATCCCCGGTGTACTCGGTCGCGCCCACGTCCGAATCCTTGACAATTAGGTGGCACCGGTGGCTCGGTACTGGCCTGAATTCGACGCTCGGGGAAAACAGCACGTCGAGGTTCGACACCTGTTGTCCCACACCTCGGGAGTCTCGGGCTGGAATCCGCCGGTGCGACTCGAGGATCTCTACGACGTGCGCGAGGCTGCCGCCAGGTTGGCCAACCAAGCGCCCTGGTGGACCCCGGGTCTGTGTCGGGCTATCACCTGCTCACCTATGGTCACCTGATCGGCGAACTCGTCTACAGGGTGACCGGTTCGTCGCTGCGCGACTTCGTCCGCGACAACCTGACCGGTCCGGTTGGCGCCGACTTCCAGTTGGGTGTGCGCGAGGAGGGCCTCGGCCGGGTTGCTGACGTCATCGCACCCCCTGGGCGCGTCGATCTGACTGCCCTGAATCCTGACAGCGTTGCCTACAAGACGTTGTCTACGCCCGCCTTGGTCGCAGATGTCGCCAACACACCGCGTTGGCGCGCAGCCGAATTGGGGGCGGCCAACGGACACGGCAACGCGCGCTCGGTGACTGAGGTCTTGGCCCCCTGTCTCGTGGAGGTGTGGCGCTGTCCGGGAGAAGTCTGTTGAAGTCCAGCACGGTTGACCTCGTCTTCGACGAACAATCCAGCGGCACCGATCTGGTCAACGGGCTTCATCTTCGCTGGGGGATCGGGTACGCCCTGCCCGACTCCCACACGCTTGCGTGGATCCCCAACGGCCGCATCGCATTCTAGGGAGGCTGGGGCGGTTCCATGGCGATCATCGACCTCGACCGCCGCCTGACCATCAGCTCCGTCATGAACAACATTGGCCGCAACATCCGCGGCTCACCGCGGGCAGCGGCGTACACGACGGCCATCTACCGGGCCCTCGGAATCGACCACTGACCCTGGAGAAGCGCGCGACGGGAAAATGGAGCGCAGCGCCAGATGATCGTGCGGCCTTTGCTCATACAGCTCTGTTCTCCCTGAAATCGTTGTGGGACAGAGTGGGTGGCAAATACCCGGGCCGGGCACCGCGGACCTCGCCGCCAAAGCCTTGATCAAGGCGACGTGAATGCCGATCGAGGTCGACGACGTTTGAGCTCTTTGATTTGGAGGCCAGGACTTCATCACAGGAGCGGCGCTCTTCGTCACTTGGGCCTCAGGCTGTGGCGTCGATTGCGCTGACAGTGATTTCGAAGGGGCCCTGCTGTTTGTCGAGAATGTAGATCGCCACCTGGCTGATGCTCGAAGGGTCCAGGGTCTGTGGCGCGTCGGGCGCGGGATCGAGGCGCATACCAACCGGCTCGAAGCCCTCGATGGGCAGTTCGTAGGTCCGCTGGACGGCGGCCTCGGTGGGGAAACGCTGGATGTAGGACCAGGGCTGTCCTGCTGCGCCCACCTTCAACAGGTAGGTCTTACCGTCGCCCAGGGCGTGCACGCGGAGCGATTTCGCGCCGGCTGCTCGTCGCCCGATACCGGGGTTCTGCGGACTGCGGGCCGAAGCGAACCCGCCCTTGTTCTCCAGCGAGATGGTGCCGGAGAACACGAGGCCACCATCGCCGAACGTGATCTTCGAGGTGGACATACCGCCCATGACGGGGTCGTTGACCGTGGTCCAGGTGGTCACCTCTTGGGCATCGTCGAGGTTGACGAGAACGACGTTTGAACTGGCGGCGCCTGACTCTGCGGTGGGGGATGGCTCGGGGCTTCCGCATGACGCCGCGAGAAGCGCCGAGCATGCGAGTGAGATGCCGACAAGGCCCCGCCGGAACCGATGGCCTCTGAACGTGTGGGGCCGGCACCTGCCCATCAGGTCAAGGTATTGGCTTCGGCACGTCACCGTACCGTCGCCGACATCAACAGCGATTCGGGTCGGCATCCATCTCACGGCTTCGCATGGGCATGCCATCGATCACGGCATAAATTGTTCGCAGGTCTGGTACCCCGTTGATGCGCAGTTTCTCGCCGCCGTCTTTTCCGATCAGCAGCACGGTGAACGCATTGCCATCAATCGCATATTGGTTCACCAGCCGTCGGGACTCATCGGCGTCGATGAGCTGACCATCGAGAGTGCTGGTGCCGTCGGCCACCACCGAGCCGAGCACCATGTCACGACCATCGAAGTCGCACCGGGTGGCCTCGATGCGGCTCAGCGTTTCGCCGAGCCTCGGATCGCTGTCCGAAGGCGCGAACAGAACTAATGGACGACGCTCCCAGCGGTAGGCGCTGAGCTCGGAGGCCATGGCCGTAGCTGATCCGAGGACAGAGCTCGTCACCAAAACAACGAGCATCAGCGCGAATCGCTGAACACTGTGCTTGTTCACCATGGTTGTTCTCGACTTTACCGACCCATGATCGGTTGTCGAGAGCATCACATCAGAATCCGAAATAGACCGCGGCCATGTCATCGTCGCCGTGGCCGGCCTCGCTGGCAGCGTCGAAAGCTGCGCGGACGCCGTCGACCAGTACTGTCGAAAGTCCGGATGCAGCAAGTGCGTCCATTATCAGTCCCGTGTCCTTGCGGACCCCGTCGACGCTGAACTGCGGGGCGTAGGACGACTCCAAGATGGCCTTGCCCTTCGCCTGCAGGAACGGCGAGTCCGCCGCAGCTCCGTCCAACGCGTCGAGCATCAGCTGCTGGTCCACGCCAAGGCTCTCGGCGAGAGCAAAAGACTGGCCGACGGCCGCGGCCAGAGCGCTGATCCACGCGTTGCAGACCAGCTTCAGCCTCGACCCGAGACCGGGCTGATCGCCCACCCATATCGTCTTGGCCCCAATCGCGTCGAATGCCGGCATCACCCGGTCATGCAAGGCGGGGTCGCCCGAGGCCAGTATCACGAGCTTGCCCTGCTCCGCGGGCGCCTTGGTGCCGAGCACCGGGCTGTCCAGGAAGGCGACGCCTTGCTCGGCAGCAAGCGACGCAGTCCGTGAAGCACCTTCGACACCGACCGTCGCGCACTGGACGAATACCGCGTTGTCCTCCATTGTCGGCAACACCGACGCCATCACCTCCAGCGTCGCTGTCGTGTCGAAGAGCATCGACACCACGACGTCGGCGCCGGTGACGGCCTCAACCGGATCGAGCGCGACAACGGCACCATCGTCTGACAACGGCGCCGACCGCTCTGCCGTACGGTTCCACACCGTGACCGCGATCCCCTCGCGCAGGAGTGATCGCGCCATACCCGCGCCCATGGCGCCCGTACCCAGAACGGTTACTCGCATCACCTTATTGTGCCGCGACGACGCAGCAGACGCGCTCGGCCCGTGACTTTGCGCTGTTCCTGATGCACGGTTGGCACAGCCAATTGCATTGTGAGGCAGGCGGTGTGACGACACACCCGATGCTTGTCGGCACCTCGCGGCTACGGAGCGAACCCTTCCGGTAGTTCGATGTCGTCGACGGCGAGGTTCTCCTCGAGGTGTGCCACCGACGACGTGCCGGGGATCAGCAGCACGTTGGGAGCCACCGACAGCGTCCACGCCAGAGCGATCTGTGCAGGAGTGCGGCCGACGTCGGCTGCGGCTCGCTTCACAGCGGGGTTACCCAGCACCGGGTTGTCTGCGGTGAAGCCCGAACCCAGTGGAAAGAAGGGGACGAATGAGATGTCGTGTTCGGCGGCGAGGTCGAGCACCGGTTGCGACGACCTGTCGACAAGGTTGTACGCGTTCTGCACAGTGACGATGTCGGTGCGGTCGAGTGCGATCCGCAGGTGGTCCACGGAGACGCCGGACAGACCGATGCCTCCGATGAGGCCTTCGTCGCGGGCGGCGATCATGGCGGTCAGCTGCCGGTCGAACAGTTCGCGGTCGACGGGTCCGACCGCGTTGGGATCCCCGGAATGGATGCGCAGGTTGACCGCGGCGAGGCGGTCGGTCTGCAGGGTGTGCAGGTTCTCCTCGATATCGGCTCGCAGCTCATCGGGTTCTTGCGCGGCGATCCAGTTGCCGTCGCCATCGCGCCGGGCGCCCACTTTGGACACCAGCGCGAGGCCCTCGGGGTAGGGGTACAGCGCCTCGCGGATCAGCTCGTTGGAGACGTTGGGGCCGTAGAACTGCGCGGTGTCGATGTGGTCGACGCCCAGTTCCACCGCCCGCTTGAGCACCGCGATCGCCTGGTCGTGATCGCGCGGCGGCCCGAACACACCGGGGCCGGGAAGCTGCATTGCACCGAAGCCAACGCGCTTGACGGTGTAGGAGCCGATGTGAAAGGTCGTCATGTTAGGTATCTACGCGGTCGGTGCGCGATTTCTTCCACGTCCGCGAAAAAGGTGGCGCTCTGACCGGCCTCGGCGGTCACCTCACGTATGCAGATTCCACTGGCCGCAATCCTGGGCCAGGACGTCGTTGACGTCGACTTCGTAGCCCCCGACCAGCGGGCCCGGATTCGACTTGGTGGCCACGATGCGTTGGTAAAGAACGGCGTTGGGGTGAACCCGATTGCCCGACCAGGCCTTGGTCTGCCAAGCCCACACGCGTCCGGGGGTGCGGGAGTTCCCGATGACGCCGGAGACTGCCGCCCAGTGGCACACATCGATGCCCCCGTACACTCCGGTGCGCTGCACGCCCAGCACGGAGTTGATCCCGTAGAACCATTGCAGTGCAACGCTGTTCCATGTATCGAGGCTGATGTCCTCGTCGACGGAGAAGAAGATCGGGGCGTTGCGGGCGCCACCGGCCGCGGTGTGCAGCTGCCAGGCTGCCCGGGCGTCGGCGACACCGCCGGCGTACCCGCGGGTGAAGTCCGACGGTGCGCTGCCGCCCGGCTTTCCGTACTGGTAGTTGCTGATGATCACCAGCCCGGCTCTGGCCAGTGATTCGGCGTAGGGCCGGGTGATCGGCTTGGCGCCGAAGTTGGTGCCGGGACGCGACAGTGAAACATAGTTGACCACTCCGGCGTACCCGGCGGCTTTGATGTGTTCGGCCGGAATCTGGTGCGCGGCGTAATCGATCAGCATCGGAGCGGCGGCTGCCGCCGTGGGACTGCCGAGGCCAGCGGACGCCGCGCTCAGCCCCGCCAGCGTCGACGCAGCGGCGGCGTATCGCAGCGCGTCGCGCCTCGATACCGGGCGTGGCGGACGAAGGCCACGATTCTCCGGTGAGTCCTGCACGGGCCGATGTTAACGATGAGGCGGGTGTTGATCGGGAAGCCGCGCCGAGCGGGACTCCGCTGTTGCCCCTAGTGGGCTGAAATTGACGACTCACAGGTGGGCCCGGAGGGTGTCATGACACCCTCCGGGCCAGTACTGACAACTGCATCAAACGCGGTCGCCGAGTGTGGAGTTGAGCTGCGCGTAGCGTTGTGGCGACCGGGCTTTGATGATGTATGCGCCGACAACGCCGATAGCCAATGAGGCGAACAGCATTGCGGTGAAGGTGATCTGCAGCCAGCCGCCGCCGCCGAGCAGCACGTCCATCCCTGTGACCGCGTACCAGAGGAACGGCAGCAGACCGGCGATACCGAGCAGTGGTGCAATGAAAGTGTTCCAGGGCCGCTTGTCGACATCGGAGCGGCGGAAGAAGACGAAGATCGCGATGCTGGCGATGGTCTGTAACAGGATGATCGCCGCTGCGCCGACGCCTGTCCACCAGGTGAACAATGTGGTGTAGGGATCCAAGCCGAGGACTGCGAAGATCGCGACTACGACCGCGACCATGCCGATCTGGACGTAACACGCCAACGCGGGAGACTGCCGGGTGGCATGTGTAGTGCCGAGCTTGGACCAGATGACCCCTTGGCGGCCCAGCGAATACAGGTACCGGGCCACGTTGTTGTGGAAGGTGAGGATGGCAGCGAACAAGCTGGTGATGACCAACAGCTGGAAGGCTTCGGTGCCGACGCGCCCAAGCACGCTGTCGCTGACTGCGAAAACCAGGTTGCCGCCCTCGGTTCCGGCCAGGTCGACAACGTTGCTCACCCCGACGGCGTTGACGATCAGGAACGCGGTAACCGCGTAGAACACGCCCATGAAGATCACGGAAGCATAGGTGGCGCGGGGCACGGTGCGCTTGGGGTCCTTGGCTTCCTCGCCGTAGATCGCGGTACCTTCGAACCCGATGAAGGACGCGTGGGCGAACATCAGCGCGACCCCTATGGCGCCGGCGAACACCGCCGACGGTGCAAATGGTTCGAACGAGTAGTCGCTGATCGGTGTCGGTGAGTTGAAGAGGATACCGATGTTGAGGATCAGGATGATCGCGGTCTCCAAGGTCAGTAGTACGGCGAGTACGCGCGCACCGGCGTGGATCTGGCGGACACCCAGGAACAGCGACGCCCCCATGGCAATGAACGAGAACACCCACCACGGAACCGGTACGCCGCTGTGTTTCGAAACGAATTCTGCTGCGTAGTAACCGAAGCCGCCGATAACGCCAAGCTGGATGGCGTTGTAAGCGAAGATCGCCAGCGAGGCTGACCCGAGTCCGAGTGGTCGGCCGAGGCCTCGGGTGATAAAGGCGTAGAACGCGCCCGCGTTGGTGATGTGTTTGCTCATTGCGACGTAACCGACGGCGAAGATTGTCAGCACCACGGCCACCAGCACGAAGGCGCCAGCGATGCCGACACCGTTGCCGGCGCCGATGATGACCGGGAACAGCGCCACCACCACGGTCAACGGCGCTGCGGCGGCGACGACGAAGAATACGATGCCGAGCACGCCGATCTGGTTGCGTGCCAAGCCTGCTGGGCCGTCTGGCGCGTCTTTCACGGTGGCCAGCGGTTGAGGGTCATCCTGATGCAGCATCGCAGGTCCTTTGCGGTGAGGTTAGCGGGTGGTCTTGCTTCGAGCGGCAAACTTGACGACCTTGCGCAGCGCTGGGCTGGTCGCGACGGTGTAGCCGAGCTTCTTGCCGGCTTTGGTGTCCATCACGGTCTCCATGGCCCGGTCGATGACGCCGGCCTTGGGGGCTGGGCCGACGCGTCGGGCGCTGGGGGCGGGGGTGCCGTTGAGATCGGCGATGACGACCTGGGCCGCGTTGTGGCCGTTGGCGCCCATCACCCCGCCGCCGGGGTGGGTTCCCGAGCCGCACAGGTAGTAGTTGCCGACGGTGGTGCGGTAGTCGGCCAGCTCCGGCGTGGGGCGGTTGTTGAACAGCTGGTCGAAGAACATCGCGCCGTGGAAGATGTTGCCGCCGGTCAGGCCATAGTCACGTTCGAGGTCCTTCGGCGTGATGATGACCCGCTCGAGGATGTGTCCGCGTAGGTTGGGGGCATAGCGGAACAGCACCTCGAGCACGCGGTCGACCCATTCGTCGCGGAACGAGTCCCAGTCGGTGCCGGTCAATTCAAACGGAAGTTGTTGCACGCCAAGGGTCATGGTGTGTTTTCCCTTGGGCGCCAGCGTATCGTCGTGGGTGGATTGGATGACGGCTTCGATCACGAAATCGTCGGGTATCTCTCCGCGGCGTTCGGCCTCCCAGGCCCGCTCGAAGTTCTCGATGGAGGCGCCGAGGATCGCTTGGGCCTGGTGCTGCGGACCGAATTCGCCTGCAGGGAAACCAATGTAATCGGGCAACTCGTCGATCAGAAGGTGGATACGGGCCATCGAGCCGCGGGTGTCGTATTCCTGGAGTTTTGCGGTGAGCTTGGCATCGATGGCGCCGGCCGGCAGCAGTTGCAGCATGGAGCGCTGGGGATCGGCGTTGGAGACGACTGTGCGTGCCGAGATGGTTTCACCGTTGGTGAGCTTGACACCGGTGGCCTGACCCTTGGTGACCACGACCTGCTTCACCGGCGACTTCAGCCGGATCTCGGCGCCGTGCGCCTCGGCGCTGCGGGCCATCGCCTGGGTGATGCCACCCATGCCGCCCTTGACGAAGCCCCACTGGCCGAGCGTGCCCTTGAACTCGCCAACAGAGTGGTGTCCGTAGACGTAGCCGGTACCCGGGGTGGACGGTCCACCCCAGACTGAGATCATTCCGAAGAAGGTGAAAAGCCCCTTGATGTGTTCGTTTTCGAAGTATCGGTCCAACAAGTCCTTTGTCGAAAGCAGAACCATTTCATTGAACAGATCTTCGGCGCCGGCAGCTTCGAACGCGGCCAGCACCTGGGAGCGACTGGGGGCAGGCGACATCAGGAACGGCGTCAGGATGGACGCGAACTTCTTGACCCGCAGGCCGAAGTCCAGGAAAGCGCCGGCATCGCGCTTGGAGAACTTCTCGATCTCCTTAAGGGTCTTGTCCATGTCTTTCCACATGAACAGGTGGCTGCCATCGGGGAAGATGCTGACCTCATTGGCCTCGGTCTGGTACATCTCGAGGCCGTAGCGCTCGAGTTCGAGATCGGCAATGATCTCGGGCCGCAGCAGACTTGCGATGAACGCGCATGAGGACCAGGTGGCGCCGGAAATCAGTTCCTCACTGGTACACGCGCCGCCAACGACGTCGCGGGCCTCGAGGACAAGAACCTTCTTGCCTGCCCGGGCGAGGTATCCGGCGGTGATCAGCCCGTTGTGTCCGGCGCCGATGATGATCGCATCGTAGGTGGTGGTGTCGCTCATTGAAGTTCTCCAGAGATGGCGTGGGTGAAGTAGGTGCGTACGGTGGCCGGGTCGACGAGTTTGTCGAAGCCGTCGATGACCGGTTTCAACGTGGGGTGGGTGTCTCGCAGCTGCTCCCACGCCGCCCAGTCGCTGACCTCCATGACCTCCAGGATGTCCGCTGGCGCCCCATCAGGCGCTTCGTCGACGCGGAACGCTTCAAACCGCAGCACGATGTCGCTGTGGGCCAGGCATGTAGGCCGGTCCACCTCGGTGGAGAACCGCTCGAAGTCCGCCGGGTCCACCCCGGGCAGCATCGAGAACAGATTGACCGCTATTACGGAACGGCTGGGGACAGTCATCGCGGGGACTCCATCTTTGTGCTGAGAGGCGGTTCTGATCAGGATGCGAGGTTGATCATGATGTGCTTGATCTCGGTGTATTCCTCGACGGAATAGATCGACATGTCGTTGCCATGACCGGACTGCTTGAAGCCGCCGTGGGGCATTTCGGACACGATCGGCAGGTGATCGTTGATCCACACTGTGCCGAACTGGAGCTTGCGGGCCGCCCGCATCGCACGACCTACGTCCCTGGTGAACACCGAGGCTGCCAGGCCGTATTCGACGTCGTTGGCCCAGGCGAAGGCCTGCTCCTCGCTGGTGAAGCGAGTGGTCGTGACCACCGGACCGAAGACTTCTTTCTGCACGATCTCGGAGTCCTGCACGGCATCGATCACCAGAGTCGGCCTGTACCAGAAGCCAGGGCCGCTGCCCAGCCCGCCGACGGCCAGTGCCGCGGGCCCGGAGCTGATCGCCCGGTCCACGAAGCCCGCGATGCGGTCGCGCTGTCGTTCGGAGATGACGGGGCCCATCTCAGTGGATTCGAGCTCGGGCTGACCCATGGCCACCTTGGAAACCGCTCGGGTGAGCTCGGCGACGAATTCGTCGTAGATCCCGTCGGCGATGTATACCCTTGAGGCCGCCATACAGTCCTGCCCCGAGTTGCCGTAGCCGCCCTCGCAGATCTTGGTGATAGCCAGATCGGCATCGCAGTCGTCGAACACCAAAACCGGTGCTTTGCCGCCTAATTCGAGGTGAAGACGCTTGAGATTGTCGGCGCCGGCGCGGGCGACGACCTTGCCGGTGGCGGTGTCACCGGTCAGCGAGCTCATTCTCACCCGAGGATGGGAGGTCAGCGCCGCGCCCACGGTGTCGCCGTGGCCGGTGACGACGTTGAAGACGCCGGGCGGGAACAGGTCGGCAGCGAGTTCGGCCAGCCGTAGCGTGCTCAGCGGGGTTTGCTCACTGGGCTTGAGTACCAACGTATTTCCGGTCATCAGGGCAGGGCAGATCTTCCAGATTGCCATGACCAGAGGGAAGTTCCACGGTGCGACACTGCCCACAACCCCCAGCGGATCGCGGCGGATGATGCTCGTGTGGGTGGGGGAGTACTCACCGGCGGCCCGGCCTTCCAGCACGCGGGCTGCGCCCGCGAAAAAGCGCATGTTGTCGACGCCGAATGGAATCTCATCACGGGCTACCGCAATGGGTTTACCGACGTTCTGGGACTCCAGCTGTGCGAATTCTTCAGCGTGCGAATCCAGCCGGTCGGCCAGCTTCAGTAACAGCTCAGCCCGCTGGCCCGGGGTGGTGGCTGCCCAGCCGTCGAAGGCCTGTTCTGCGGCGGCCACTGCACGATCCACGTCAGACGAATCGCCGACGGGGACCGTGGCGATCTGTTCGCCGTTGGCAGGATTGATCACCGCTTCGGTCGCGCCGCTGGCGGCGGAAACATGCTCGCCTGCGACGAACATGAGCTGGCCGTCTGCCATGTGAGGTTTCTCCAAACTGGGGCCCACGACCGGAGAGCGGCTCGTGCCCTATTGTTGAACAGTTGACATGGAGAACTTAAGCACAGGTGACCGGTGTCCGCAAGACAAACAAAGTGAAAATGGGCGACGGCCACGGCCGTTACCGCACTCGTGAGAACAGTTGATGCCCGCGATTCCGCGCCCAAGCGCGGCGCAGGCACCAGGAAACCCGCGGAGGGCGTCGAACCAAAGGTGGATAGCGGGCGGGCCGCGAACCCGGGTTGGCGTGTCAGCCGGCCGTACGCTTGGCCAATATCTTGCGTACCTCATCGCGGTTTTCCGTGATGATATCGGCGATTGTGCTGCGAGCCAGCTCTGGATCGCGGGAGGCGAACGCCGTGACGATCCGCTGATGCTCCTCTTCCAGGGCTGAATCACTCTCGTACTCATGGTGATCCAACGACAAGACAAGAAGGAAGTACCGGAGATCGCCGAGAAGCTCGCCATAGAACTTGTCCAAGCGCGGGCTGTTCATCAACCCGACAATTGCGCGGTGGATATCGAGATCCTTCTCGACGATGGTGCGCGGATCCTCCGTCGACATCGCAGCCTTCAGCGCATCCATCGCGGCAGTCAAGGGGGTGAGGTCGGTGTCGGGCCCTATTGACGCCGCGGCCGCAGTCTCCAGATGAAGTCTCGCGCGGTAAATATCGAGAACCTCTTCGTCGGAAGGGTCCCAGACCGCGAGGCCACGGTTGAAAACGTAGCGAACCAGGCCCGTCCCCTGCAGGAGTCGCACGGCTTCGCGAACCGTGTTACGCGAAATTCCCAGGTCATCGGCGATCACACTTTCCCTGATGCGCTCGCCGGGCTTGAGCTCACCTTCGAGAATCATGTCCATCAGGCCGTCGGCAATCTGTTGTGCGCTGCTGCGTCCGACGATTTGGATGCGATCTGCCACAGACATAGCGTCAGCGTACAACTGTTCAACAACGCAGATGGCTCAGCGCTCGCGGAGTCAGCGGTGTCCTTGGCCTGGACACGCCTGCCCTAATGTTCTACAGTTGACACGGCCGCGCCGAGTGTCGGTGCAGATCGATCGAACACAGCTCGACACACACGTCGATCGCGATTGACGTATCCCCCCGATCGCAAAGGAACAGATCTCGGATGCCGAACGCCGTCGACAGCTGTCCAACACTGATGCGTTATTCCACACAGTCCGGACTGACGCAGGAAGCGACGCCGTGATCGCCGGTTCGGATGAACTCGCGCAGATCGCCCGGGAGAGCGCGCTGGAGTCCAGCGCCGAGAAGTTCCCCGAAGAGCAGGTCGCAGCCGAACTCCGCCGTCTGTACAAGCTGACGGGCCAGCTGAACCGCATTCCCACCGAGAAGGATGACACGTTCCGCCTCGCCACCGCACGCGGGCAATTTCTGGTCAAGATCGCTCCGGCTACGGAGGCCGCCCATATCGTCGATCTCCAGTCTGCCGTCATGCAGCACCTCGAGGATTCCGCGCCAGCCATCCCGGCCCAGCGGCTTGTTCGCGGCATTTACAGCCAACGCGAGTCCACGGTCGTCGATCCGAACGGCCAGGACCGCATCCTACGAGTATTGAGCTACCTCGAAGGCGATCTTCTTGCCACGGCGAAACCCACTCCTACCCAGTTCGCAAGCGTCGGTGCGATGTTGGCCCGGCTGGATTCCGCACTGACCGACTTTCGCCACCCGGAAGACAGCCGGCTACTGATCTGGGATCTGAAGAACTTCGTGCACATGCGTCCGCTGCTGGAAATGGTCACCGACCACGACGATGTGGCCATGGCGACGTGGATCTTCGACCAGTTCGAGGCCGTCGTCGCGCCCAGGCTGCGAACCTTGGAAACGCAGGTCATTCACGGCGATTTCAGTCCCTTCAATGTCGTAGTCGACCCGGCATCCAGTCAATTTGTCACGGGGATAATCGATTTCGGTGACGTGGTGCGCAGCCCCTTGATCTTCGAGCTCAGCGTCGCGGTGGCCAACCAGATCGGGGTAGACCAGAAACGGCCCTGGGACAGCGCTCTCGACATCGTGCGCGGATACCGCTCTGTGCGGCAACTGGCAGACCATGACGTTGCCTTGTTGGCGATTGCCGGTCCAGCGCGGCTTCTTCTGCGCGCGTTGATCTTCAGTTGGCGCGCAGCCGTTCATCCCGACAGTCGTGACTACGGACTGTCGCATTCGGCACTCGACTGGACCAGGCTCCGTTGCGCGCTCTCGGTAGCCACACCCACCGTCGAGACACTGCTGACATCTACAGGTGCAGCAGCTGCTCCGACAGGAAAGGAATGACGATGACCAAGGCCTTCACCCCCAAAGCGTCCGAGCCGATGGTGAACGGGTTCGACAGGTCACGCATCGACGAGCTGCCACCGCACACCCGCGAACAGGTTGATGCCCGCGACCGTCTTCTCGGACCCGGCTACCGACTCTTCTACGAAGATCCGGTCGAAATCGTGCGCGGCGCGGGTACGTTGCTCTATGACGCCGACGGCAATGACTACCTCGACGTCTACAACAACGTGGCAAGCGTCGGCCACTGCCACCCTTACGTCGTCGATGCCGTGCACCGGCAGCTGTCCACGCTGAACACCAACACGCGGTACATCCAGCAGTCCATTCTCAGTTTCAGCAAGCAGTTCCTGGACACCATGCCTGCCGAACTGGCTCACGTCATGTACACCTGCACCGGATCCGAGGCCAACGATCTCGCCATGCGCGTGGCCCGGTACTACACCGGAAACCAGGGCATCATCGTCACCTCCGGCGCCTACCACGGGCTCACCGCCGACGTGTCGGCCTTCTCGCCATCGCTGGGCGTCGGCGTCCCGCTGGGGCCCCACGTGCGCACCATCAGCGCACCCGACCGACTCCGCGCCGGCGGAGACGGCAACCTGATCGCCGCCATGCACCGTGAAATCACCGAAGCCATCGCCGATCTGGAACGCCATGGTTTCGGCGTTGCGGCATTCATAGCCGACATGATCTTCTCATCCGACGGCATCTACGCAGACCCCGCGGGCTTCTTGCAGCCCGTTGTCGACGAGATCCACAATGCCGGCGGCCTGTTCATTGCCGACGAAGTACAACCCGGTTTCGGGCGTACCGGTCAGCACTGGTGGGGATTCCAGCGGCATGGTTTGGTACCTGACATCATGACCACCGGCAAGCCGATGGGCAACGGGATCCCTATCGCCGCCGCCGCCTTCCGCCCCGAGCTTCTCGTGGAGTTCGGCCGCAATATCCGCTATTTCAACACTTTCGGCGGCAACTCGGTGTCCATCGCAGCTGCCCAGGCGGTGTTGGACGTGATCAACGACGAAGGCCTCATTAGCAACGCGGAGAAAGTCGGCGCCTATATCCAGACCGAGATCGCCAGGCTGGCAAACGACTACGAACAGATCGCCGAGGTGCGCGGAGCCGGGCTGTTCATCGGTGTGGACATCGTGGCCGACCGTGAGTCCAACACCCCAGACGGAGAAGCGACCTTGCGCGTGGTCAATCACATGCGCCGGCGCCGTATTCTGATCTCTGCATCGGGCCCACGCGGCAGTGTCCTCAAAGTGCGTCCGCCGCTGCCGTTCTCGATCAGTGATGCTGACCGCATGCTGGAGAATCTCGCGTTCGTTCTCGCCGAGGAGCTTCATTGAGCGAAGAACGCCGGGCGCAGCGCTGCTCGCTTGGATGGCGTCGCTGATGACAGCGCTACAAGACCACGCCGAGATCGTCGAATTGTTGGCTACCAGTGGCGTCGAAATAGACACCGCCAGCAGGCGTCTCGCCGAGTACAGTTACGACGCATCGAACTACCGCGTCGCGCCACTGGCGGTTGCGTTTCCCCGCGACCCCAGTGAGGTCAGCCGTCTTGTCGCGGTGTGCCATCGTGCCGGTGTTCCCATCATCGCGCGAGGTGGTGGCACGTCGATGGCCGGTAACGCCATCGGCAGGGGAGTCGTAGTCGATTTCTCGCGGCACATGAACCGAATCGTCTCCGTCGACGACACGAGCCGAACCACGGTCGTCGAGCCGGGAGTCATCCTTGCTGATCTCACCGAAGCTGTTCAGCGCAGGACGGCGAACCAACTGACCTTCGCTCCGGATCCATCTAGCAAGAATCGCGCCACCGTAGGCGGCTCGATCGGCAATGACGCCTGCGGCAATCACTCAGTTCGCCACGGCCGCACCAGCGACCACGTAGTGTCCCTGGACCTGGTGCTCGCTGATGGAACACGACTCACCGCGACCCGAACTGGACTGCAGGCCACCGACCCCGATGATGCAGGCGCCGTTGAGCGGGCCAGTGAGTTGTCTGCCGACCTGAGATCGCTTGCCGCTGGGTACATGCCGCAGTTCCGCCTCGAGTTGGCGCGCATCCCACGGCAGGTGTCGGGCTATCAACTGGCGAACTTGCTGCCGGAGAACGGTTTCGATGTCGCCCGCGCACTCGTAGGCAGCGAAGGAAGCTGCGCGATCGTGGTGGGTGCCACCATGCGGCTGGTGGATATGCCGCCGTCGGCGTTGCTGCTGATCGTGGCTTATGACGACATCGTGGATGCCGCGCGCGACGTCACGACGATCCTGCAGTATTCGCCGGCTGCGATCGAGGGTATCGACGAGCAGATCGTGGCGACGATGAAAGCGCGGCGCGGACAGAATGCGGTCTCCGCGCTGCCCACCGGACGCGCCTGGCTCTACATCGACCTCGACGGGGACGATGAAGCGACGGTCTGGGCCCAGGCAGAGAACCTCCGAGCTGACCTGCGCGCGAATGCGCGAGCTCTCGATTGCCGCGAAGTCCGCGACCCCACGGAGCGGCAGAAGCTGTGGCGCGTTCGCGAGGACGGGGCCGGCCTGTCATCGCGCCTGGAGTTGCCCGACGGATCCAGCGTCACCTCGTGGCCGGGATGGGAGGACTCTGCGGTCGCTCCGGAGAACCTGGCCGATTACCTTGCCGACTTCCGGCTCCTGCTCGCCCAGCACCACCTGATCGGTGTGATGTACGGACACTTCGGGGCCGGCTGCATGCATATCCGCATCACGTTTGACCCCCGCACATCCGAGGGGCGGGAGGTGATGTCCACCTTCCTCACCGCGGCTGCACGCCTGGTGGTCAAGCACGGCGGAACCCTGTCGGGTGAACACGGTGACGGCAGGGCACGGTCGGGCCTTCTGCCGGAGATGTATTCCCCGGCCATCATGGAGGCCTTCGCCAGGTTCAAGCATCTCTTCGACCCCACGAACATCCTGAATCCCGGGATGATTGTCGATCCGGAGCCGGTCACCGAGCACCTGGCGTTGGCGCAAATTCCTGACCTGCCATGGCAGACATCGTTCGCCCTGCACGACGTGAATGGTTCTGGCGCAGGAGCATTCGCCGAAGCGGTCCAGCGCTGCATCGGCGTGGGACGGTGTCGTTCCCATGGCAGTGGCGTCATGTGCCCGAGCTACCGCGCTACCGGCGACGAAAAAGACTCCACCCGTGGACGCGCCAGGGTGCTGCAGGACATGGTTCGCGGCGCGCGCAGTGTCGAGCAGGGATGGGCGTCTGAGGACGTACGCGAGGCACTGGACCTGTGTTTGTCCTGTAAAGCCTGTTCGTCGGACTGCCCGACCGGCGTGGACATGGCGACGTACAAGGCGGAGTTCTTCGACCATTATTACCGGGGGCGGTTACGCCCTCTGGCGCACTACTCGTTGGGTTGGCTGCCTCGCTGGCTGGCTCTGACATCACGGGCGGCGCCGTTCGTCAACGGTGTTCTGGCCAGTCCGCTGCGCTCGATCGGACTGCGCCTCGGCGGGCTGACCTCCGAACGGCCTCTTCCGCGCTTCACATCCAAGCGTCAGCTCCAAGACGAGCTCAAGTCCTACCGCACGGAGAACGGCGATGTGGTGCTGGTGGTGGATTCCTTCACCAAGGGATTCCGGCCCGAGGTTGCCGGAGCGGCGCTTCGGGTCGTCGAGGACGCCGGACATTGTGCCGAGGTTCGCACGGATGTCTGTTGCGGTTTGACCTGGATCTCGACCGGACAGCTGCGGCAGGCGCGAAAACTCCTCCTGCACACTGCCACTGCTCTCGATGACGGGACAGACCGTCCGATCGTTGTCACCGAGCCGAGCTGTGCAGCGGCGCTGCGTAAAGACCTACCCGAGCTGGTCGACACGCCTGCCGCGCGCCGGGTCGCGCGGCGCGTGCGCAGCTTCGCCGAACAAGTCACCACGCAAAGTCACCGAGGCTGGATACCGAGTGTGGCGTTGCCGTCCACGGTCACCGTCCAAACTCACTGCCACGAGTACGCCGTATTCGGTGCCACAACGCAACACCGGGCGCTGGAAGCCGTAGGCATCACGCGCATCCGTGAGGCAACCGGATGCTGCGGCGTCGCCGGTAACTTCGGTTTCGAGCGCCAACACTTCGACGTCAGCATGGCCGTTGCCGAACAGGCGCTTGCGCCGGCACTGAGGGCTGACCCGAACGCCGCGGTGCTGACCGACGGATTCAGCTGCCACATGCAAGTCCGGCAACTCACCAACAATTTCTCGCCGAGCGCCTCGTCCCACCTTGCGCAGATCCTTGACCCCCGTCGCCGACAGGAGCCCCACCCATGACCGCACCGACGACAATGAACACCGTCTCTTCCATCCCCACCGGACTGCTGATTGGGGGCCACTGGCGAGAAGCCGCCGGCGGAAATGTCTTCGACGTGGAGAACCCGGCCACCGGCGAAGTGCTCGCAGCTGTGTCCGACGCCGGCCCGGCCGATGGTGACGACGCGCTGTCAGCCGCAGTCGCTGCGCAAGCATCCTGGGCGCGTACTGCACCGCGGTACCGCAGCGAAATCTTGCGCCGAGCCTACGATCTGGTGATGGCCCGGCAGGACTGGCTTGCGCAAGTGATGACGTCGGAAATGGGCAAACCGTTTGTTGAGGCCAAAGGCGAAGTGGCCTACGCCGCCGAGTTCCTGCGATGGTTCTCCGAGGAAGCAGTCCGCATCTCCGGTGACCACACCACCACCGGGGACGGGGCGAACCGAATCATCGTCACCCGGGAGCCTGTCGGACCTTGCGTCCTCATCACGCCATGGAACTTCCCACTGGCCATGGGAACACGCAAGATCGCACCTGCAGTCGCCGCCGGATGCACCATGGTGCTCAAACCGGCGCCCCAGACTCCCTTGACCTCACTGGCTTTGGCCGCAATCCTCCAGGAAAGCGGGCTTCCGGCGGGCGTTCTCAACGTCGTCAACACCACCGATGCGGCAACCGTCGTGCAACGCTGGATGGCCAGTGGCAAAGCCCGCAAGGTGAGTTTCACCGGCTCCACCGAGGTGGGCAAGCTGCTGCTGCGGCAAGCGGCCGACACGGTGATGCGATCGTCGATGGAACTCGGAGGAAACGCGCCCTTCATTGTCTGCGCCGACGCTGACATCGATACCGCCGTCGATGGTGCGATGGCCGCCAAAATGCGCAACATGGGTGAAGCCTGCACGGCGGCAAACCGCATGTACGTGCACCGCGACATCGCCGCGGCATTCTCCGAGCGCCTCGCAGCACGGATGGCGGCACTGAAGGTGGGCAATGGACTCGACGAGGGTGTCGAGGTGGGACCGTTGATCGACTCGGCCGGCCGCGCCAAAGTGCAACGACTCGTTGATGATGCGCTCGGGCGTGGCGCCACGGCGCTGACCGGCGGTCAGCTGCCGCAGGGCCCGGGTTACTTCTACCCGCCCACCGTCCTTGCGGACGTGTCCGCCGACTCCGACCTGATGACGACAGAGGTGTTTGGCCCGGTGGCTCCGGTCATTCCGTTCGACGATGAAGATGAAGTGGTCAACCACGCCAACGACACCGACTGGGGTTTGGTCGGATACGTGTTCACCCAGGACATCGATCGTGCATTCGACCTGAGTGAGCGCCTCGAAGTCGGCATGGTGGGTGTGAACACCGGAGTCGTTTCCAATCCTGCTGCGCCCTTCGGCGGGGTGAAGCAGTCTGGTCTGGGGCGTGAAGGCGGCAAGATCGGTATCGACGAGTTCCTCGAGTACAAGTATCTTTCGGTGCCGCGGCGCAAGGGCAGCTGAGCATTTGCAGCCTGGAGAGTCTTGTGGCGGCGCTGTCGAATTGAATGCTTGTCTGTTGTGTAGCTTTCTGACCGAGCTCACGACTGCGGCGTCGCCTCGAGCAGCTCCGCGACGCGCTTGGCGCCTGTATGTCCCGGGGCCACGCCCTGCACCAAGGCGGTGATCGACTCGGCGTTCTCCGTCCGCAGTGGAAGGATGCGTTGGTACTCCTCGGAGTCGTACCACCGCGCTGCGGACTCCATGTCGGGGAAGCGGAGCACGACCAGGGTGCCGTCACCCCAGTTGCCTTCTCGTACGTCGGCATCGCCGCCGTGGATGATGAACTCGCCACCGAAAGGGGCCATCGTGGAATCGATTTCGCGCATATAGCGGATGATGTCGTCACCGAAGTTGACGGCGCGCAGGCAGGCCACGGCGTAGGCGGGTACGGATTCGGTCATGTGGCCAGCGTCCGTCGATCGCGCCGTTCCCGCAATTACCCATGGGGTAAGCGCCCCGGCGCACGGCAAACCACGACACCGCGGCATTCCTCAACGCGGCGCACCAAGCGGGGCGTGGGCGCTGACGGTCGAGGGCCGGTCGAACGATGACAGATCCCCTCCGCGCATCTCGCGCTCCACGAAGTGGTGTGCTCGGACGCCGAGGTGCGGCACCTCTGGATCGGGATCAGCAACCAGCGCGGCATGAGATAAGGACCTACAACTACAGCAGTGATCGGAGCGCCGGTGCGGATGCCGATTCTCCGGCATCGGCGGAAAGGCGCAGCGTGATTCTTTTGATGGCCAAGTTCGGCGTCGCCGCTGAAGATCTGCAGTCGTGGCTGACAGCGACGAAGGACCCCGAGCATGATTTGGGTGAGTGCGTTCCTCGGTTTCGACGACACCGACCACGACGCCGGAGTGGCGTTGTGGCGTGAACTGACCGGATACTCGTTGTCGCCGAACGGCGGCTTCTTGAGCGCGGGACGAGTGGACTCCGGACCGAGCGGTCTGCGGCTGGACGTGCATGTCCCGGACGTCCGTGCCGCCACCGAACAAATCCGAGAGTTGGGCGCCACCGTCGCCGAGGGCGGTGAGCCGGTCGTGGGCCGCTCTCCCGGCGGCCTGGCGTTCCGGCTCATCGGTGATTCAACCCTGAACCCCACCTTGCCGAGTCAATGGCCGGGCGGGCACACCAGCCTGGTCGATCAGGTCTCGATCGACATCCCGCAGGAGCATTGGGTGGCCGAGTCGGCGTTCTGGACCGCTCTGACCGGGTGGGAATCGGTGACACTGCCCGGTTTGTCCGAGTACGCCTTCCTGACCCGCCCGTCCGGTGCCCCACTGCGGATCATCTTGCAGCGCCTCGGCGAGCCCACGGGTACGGTGCGCGCCCACCTCGACTGGGCCGTGTCGGATTCGGATCGCGCGGTGGAAACCGAGCGGCATGTCGCCGCCGGGGCGCGGGTGGTCCAGGTGAACCCGATCTGGACCGTACTCGATGGTGTTGTCCCGTATTGCGTCACCGATCGCGATCCGGCGACGGGACTGCACCACACGAAGTGAGCTGAGCAGTCTCGTCCACGGTGACAATGGGGCATTGGCCTGACGGCCGGCGGCTACCCCAGGGCCTCAGAACTGACTGCCGCCACGACGTAGATCTCCGACCCGGCGATGGGGATCAACAAACCGAGCCCGTACCACGTCGTCGGCAGCAAAGAGGAACTCTTCATCCGTGCGCTGGAGCGGTACGTGCGCTCGTACCACGAGCATTTGGATGCAGTGCTGGCGTATCCCATCGTCTACGAGGTGCTCGAGTCGTATCTGCGCTCGACCGTGAAGGCCGTCCGTGCAGGGAACGAGCCGGGGTGTCTGTCCATCCATGGCGGGCTTGCCTGCGGGCCGAGCAACGCGCGCATACCGCAAACTGCTTGCCGATTATCGCCATGGCATCGGAGACGCTGTGGCGAACGCACTGGCCAAGACAGTGGATGCATCCCGGTCGGTGGAAGGCATCGACACCGCGGCCTTGGCGGGCTACGCCGTGACGATTGGGCAGGGGCTTGCCGTGGATGCCGCGGGGGGAGTGCCGCAAGCGAGGCTGGACGCCGTGGTCGACGTGGCGCTGGCGGGGCCCGGGAGCTTCCTTGCCCCTCGAAGTATTGCGGAGCGGGCCGACCGCGAGCCCGAAGCGAGGTAGCAGCCGCTGCCGCAGAGGCGCGCTGGCCTGATGGCTGACTCGCGCTACCTTTCGGCTAGGCCACGGGTCACATCGGCGCCCTGGATAGTCGCGAGTCGGCGGCAAAGTCGGTGGGGTGCGGACGCTGCCGGCGTCTGCTTCGGCCACTACCGCACCAGACGGGTCAGGGCCAGACATGGAGTGGACATCGTCGGTGTCAGTTCGTAGCCTTGCCCGGGACATCAACAGCCGGGCCAGGGTCGGTCCTCAAACGAAGGATCGTGACAATCCGCGTGACCGGGGTGCGCCACTTCCTTGAGCGAACGTTGTGCGTTTTGGCGACCGCAGTGTTGGTGGTCGCCGTGGCGATGGGCGACGTCAAGGCGGATCCCGCGGCCGACGCACTGTCCAAGCTCAACGAGTTGTCCCAGCAGGCGTTGGAGAGCCGGGAGGCCGTCACAGCCGCTCAGGGCGATGCCGACGCCAAACTGGCTGAGCAGGAGGCGGCCGCGGACCGCCACCGCGCCGACCTGGCTGCCCTGGACGTCGCCAACTCACAGCTGGAGCCCTATCAGGCCGCTGTCGACCGGGTGGCGGCGATGAACTACACGAGTGGGCGCGACGGTCAGTTCGCCGCCGTGCTGACCGCAGCCTCGCCGCAACAGTTGATCGATCAGCTATCGCTGCAGCGGGCGGTAGCCGCTGAGGCCGCCGCGCAGTTGGAGGGCTTTCGATCAGCACATGCGCGCGCGGCCGCTGCCGCCCGGGCGTCGGAGAAATCGGCCGCCGACGCCCGCGCCGCTGCCGAGCGGGCCGCCGGGGTGCGCGCCGAACTGCAAGCCAAGCTGAATGAACTACTGCGTCAGATCGCCGCCGCGGAGGCGCAGTACGCGGCGTTGACACCGCAGCAGCAAGCGCTGATCGACAATGCACCTCCGCCGCCAATCGCCGCCAGACCCGGCGTGCCGCCCGGCGACGTCGCCCCACCGCTCGCGGAGAACCCGGAGGCCTTGCCTGTCGGCGTCGCGTCAGAGGCGGGATTGCAGCCCAACACCGTCCTCGCCGCCCGAGCCGTCAGCGCACGGTTTCCCCAGATCTCCGCCATCGATGGGGTCCGGCCGGACTCGAAACCGTGGCATCCCAGCGGCCTGGCGATCGACATCATGATTCCCAACCCCGAAAGCCCCGAGGGCATCGCGCTCGGAAACGAGATCCTTGCTTTCGCGATGAGCAATGCCGCCCGGTTCGGGCTGCAGGATGTGATCTGGCGGGGCACCTATTACACGCCGGCCGGTCCGCAAGCATCGGGTTACGGCCACTTCGATCACGTGCACATCACCACGACGCCGCGCCGCTGAGCAGCTCAGCGCGGTTCGCAGTCAGGGATGGAAATTCCACTGGCCGCAATCCTGGGCCAGCACATCATTGACGTCGACTTCGATCCCACCGACCACCGGCCCCGGATTCGACGCAGTGGCAACGATGCGCTGGTAGAGGACTGCGGCGGGGTATATCTGATCACCGGACCAGGACCGGGTCTGCCAGGCCCACACGTGGCCGGGCGAACGCGATCTGCCGATGACACCGTCGGCCGCCGCCCACTGGCACGCCTTGATGCCCCCGTAGATCCCGGTGCGCTGCACTCCGAGCACCGAATTGATTCCGCGGAACCATTGCAACGCAACGTTGTTCCATGTCTCGCGGTCGATGTCGTCGTCGACGCTGAAGAAGATCGGTGCACTCCGGCCGCCACCGGCGGCGGTGTGCAGTTGCCAAGCGGTGTTGGCGTCGACGACGCCGCCGGGGTACCCGCGGGTGAAGTCCGACGGCGCCGTCCCGCCCGGTTTGCCGTATTGGTAGTTGCTGACAATCACCAAACCGGCGGCGGTCAGCGACTGCGCGTAGGGCAGGGTGATCGGCTTGGCGCCGAAGGACGAGCCCGGTCGCGAGGTGGAGACGTAGTTGATCACCCCGGCGTGCCCGGCTGCTCGGATGTCCTGTGCCGGGATCTGGCGCATCGCGTAATCGATCAGCGTGGGAGCGGCGGCCGCCGCTGGCGGCGTGCGGGCACCCGTTGCCGCACCGAGCCCGGCCAGCGCCGACACTGCGGTGGCGCAGCGCAGGGCGTCACGTCGGGAGATCGACACGAAGCGATGTTAACAATGTGGCAGATGTGATCGAAGTGACTCACCAGCCACCATCGGTTCGATGCCGTACCGTTACCCGCCGGAGTCCCGACCAGTCACGGGCGATCGCCGGCAGCGACGTGGTTGGTCAGCGTGCCGATGCCCTCGATCTCGATGTCGATCTGGTCGCCGGGGTGCAGCGGTTCGGTGCCGCCCGGCGACCCGGTGAGAATGAGGTCACCTGGGTGCAATGTGGCGAAACCGCTGAGGTATTCGATGAGGAACGGGATGTCGTAGGTCATCTGCGCGGTGGTCCCGTCCTGGCGCAGGACACCGTTGACCGTGCAGCGCAACCGAAGTGTCGACGTGGGGGACAAGTCGGTCTCGATCCAGGGGCCGACGGGGCAGAACGTGTCGAACCCTTTCGCGCGGGTCGGATGAGGATCGCTGCGTTGCAGATCGCGGGCGCTGACATCGTTGGCGCAGGTGTACCCGAGGATGTGCTCGGCGGCATCGGCCGCGCTGACGAATCGCGCGGTCTTGCCGATGATCACGGCGAGTTCGGCTTCGTGTTCCACGTGGGTGCTCACGCTGCGGGGCGGAAGCACGACGCTGGCGCCAGGCCCGATGATCGTCGACGGGCCCTTCATGAACACCGACGGAGAACCGTCGTGCCGGTAGCCCATCTCCGAGCGGTGGTCGGCGTAGTTGCGGCCCAGGCAGTAGATCTTCGACGGCGTGACCGGCGGCAGGAACTCGACGGCCTTGGTGTCGAGTTCGACTCCGGTGGCGACGGCCCCGTCGTAGGGCGCGCGGTCGAGGAGCGTTACGGTGTTGTCCTGCAACGTCGCCCACCATGGTGCGCCCGCGTGGTGCACCCGGACGTATCTCATCAGGTCTCCTGAGTGGCGGCGCCGAGGACCTTGCGAATGACGTAGGGAAGCGTCCCGCCGTGGCGCAGGTACTCGATTTCGTTGTCGGTGTCGATGCGTAGTTGCAGCGGTATGGTGCGGCGGCCGTCGATGTCGAGTGTCACCGCCGTCGTCCCCACCTGCAGCCGGTCCAGGCCGTGGATTCGCAGCGTCTCCGAACCGTCCAGCTCAGGAGCCTGCTGACCGGGAGTGAACTGCAGCGGGAAGATGCCCATCCCGATGAGGTTGCTGCGGTGGATCCGTTCGAAGCCGCCAGCGATCACCGCTCGAACCCCGAGCAGCGCAGGGGCTTTCGCTGCCCAGTCGCGGCTGGAGCCGGCGCCGTAGTTGTTGCCCGCCACGATGACGACCGGTGTTCCGGCCGTCAGATAGGTCTTGGCCGCGTCGTACACGGGCAGGATCTCGGTACGGTCTTCGGTGTACGCCCACGCTCCGCTACCCCCGGTGCCGGCGGGCAGCAGCCGGTTGTGCACTGCTGCGTTGGTGTAGGCGCCGCGCACCATCACCTCGTAGTTGCTTCTCCGCGTGGAGTATTGGTTGAAGTCGCCCGGTGCGGTGCCCGCCGCACGCAGGTAGTCGGCCGCAGCACTGACACGGGGAATGGCTCCGGCGGGGGAGATGTGGTCGGTGGTGACGTCATCGCCGAGCTGAAGCAGCGCCCGGGTCTCCAGCACCGGGGGGATGGGCGCGGGGTCCGGGGTGATCGCGTCCAGGTAACTCGGCCGGCGAATGTAGGTGCTGGCGGGGTCCCAGTGATAGCGCAACTGGTCCTGCCCGGTGAGCTCCCGCCACGCCTCGGTGCCATGGCGGATGGCTGCAGTGTTGCGCGCGAACGCTTCTGGGTCCAGCGATCGAGTGATCAGCTCGGCGATCTCGGTGTCGCCGGGCCAGATGTCGCGCAGATACACCGGCTGGCCCCCGCCGTCGAATCCCAGCGGGTCGCGGGCGAAATCGTGCAGCACCGTGCCGGCTAGTGCATAGGCCACCACCAGCGGTGGGGAGGCCAGGTATCCGTGCTGCAGCCGGGGATGGACCCGGCCGGGGAAGTTGCGGTTGCCCGAGAGTACCGCCACGGGGGTGACGCCCACGTCCAGCAGTTCCTCCATGCGGGGCAACAACGGACCGGAGTTGCCGATGCACGTCATGCAGCCGTAGCCGACGGTGTTGAACCCCAGCTTCTCCAGCGCGTCCAGGAGCCCTGCTTCGGTCAGGTATTCGGTGACCACCCGCGAACCCGGGGACAGGGTGCCCTTCACCCAGGGTTTGGCGCGAAGACCGCGCGATATCGCGTTGCGCGCCATCACTCCCGCGGCAAGCATCAGCGCGGGGTTGGCGGTGTTGGTGCAACTGGTGATCGCCGCGACGGCCACCGGACCCGGCGGCACCGGCTCTCCGAAAACGGGATCGGCGATGTCAGAGATCTCCGCGGAAGTGTCGACGGCCGACCGGAAGGAGTCGGGCACGGCGGCGAGGGTGACGCGCTCATGCGGCATCCGGGGACCGGCCAGGGTGGTTTCCACGGTGTCCAGGTCGAGAGCCAGGTGCTCGTCGTACTCCGGTTCGGGTGAATCAGGCTCGCAGAACAGGTGATTGGCGCTCAGGTAGCGGCGTACCAGTTCGCAGTGCTCGGCGGTGCGGCCCGTCGCGGCCAGGAAGGTCAGCGTCTCCTCGTCGGAGGGAAACAGGGCGACGGTGGCGCCGTACTCGGGTGCCATGTTCGACACGGCGGCGCGTTCGGCCCATGTCAGGGCCTGCACCCCCGGTCCGTAGAACTCGACGAACTTGTCGATGACTCCGTGTGCGCGCAGCATCTGGGTGAGCGTCAGCGCCAGATCGGTGCCGGTGACCCCCGCGGAGAGTCGGCCCGTCAAGCGCACCCCGACCACGTTGGGGTAGCCGATGGTGACCGGTTCTCCCAGCATGGCGGCCTGGCCCTGCAGGCCGCCCACACCCCAGCCGACGATCCCGATCGAGTTGATCATCGGGGTGTGACTGTCGGTGGCCACCATGGTGTCCGGGTGCAGGGTCGGGATCTCGGTGCTGTCGTCGATCCAGACGGCAGTGGCCAGCGATTCCATGTTGACCTGGTGGATGATGCCGGTGCCCGGGGGAATCACACCGAAGTGGTCGAGGGTGTTCTGCGCCCACTTGATGAAGCGGTACCGCTCTTCGTTGCGGCGGAAGTCGATGGCGAGGTTCAGCTCCACGGCGTCGTTGCTGCCGTGGTGTTCGGCGATCACCGAGTGGTCCACGGTCAGGTCCACCGGAATCGCGGGCTGCAGCGCTGCGGGGTCGCCGCCCAGTTCGGCCACCGCGTCCCGCATCCCGGCGAAGTCGGCCAGGGCAGGCAGACACGTGGTGTCGTGCAACATGATTCGGTTCGGTTGCAGGGGAACTTCGCACGCCCGGGTGCGGTCGCGGAGCCGTTCGAGCATCGCGGGGAGCGAGGCGGGTGACCGTCGCGCCACATTCTCCAGCAGCACCCGGATGGCATAGGGCGTGCTGGTCAACTCGGCAGGATCGAGGACCCGGTTCAAGGGGACGTAGCGATACCGCTGGCCACCGAGAACCAATTCCGCGATACCGGGGTGTAGTGCGGCGACCGAGCTCATGCAGCCCAGTTTGTACTAATAGGCGTAAAAGTACAACCACTCACGTGTGTGGCCGAGGTGTGAGTGTGGACTTAAGACACGCAGATGGCGGCGGACCGTGGCGGACGTCCACACTCGCGCTCAGTGCTGGTGGGGAATCCCGGTCTTGAGTTCGCGAACCACGTCGAGGTGGGTGTACATGAACTCGGCGGCCTTGTCCTGATCGCCGGCTTCGAGCAGGTCCAGCAGCTGTAGGTGTTCCCGCGCCTGGTTGACCAGGCGGCTGCGGTCAGCCTGGTGGTTGTACTCGATCATTCGGCGCATCCGATTGACGCGCTTGACCGCATCGGCCAGGTAGGCGTTGCCCGAGCATTCCGCCACCATCTCGTGAAAGCTCGCGTTGTAGCGGAAGAGTTCACTGCGGGACAGCAGCACGATATTGCCGTGCAGCAGCGACTCCTGTTGTCGGCGATGCAGGGCGAACGCCTCGGGATCCACCCTGAAACTCGGTTCTCGGATCCCGGCCGGTTCGATGATCAGCCGGAACCGGTAGCTCTGGTCGTGGGCCTCGGTGGTCGACAGGGTTCGCACGAACTCCCAGCCGCGCCCGGCACGGCGCCGGATCAGATCTTCTGACTCCATGCGGGCCAGCACCAGATTGGCCTGGCGGGTGGTCAGCCCGTAGCGCTGACACAGTTCCGTGGTGGTGAAGTCCTCGGTGAACCGGCCGCCGAGATGGTCATCGATGATGCGGAAGTAGAGCTGCTCATCGCTGTCGGCGTCACCCGACAGATTGACGTTGGCCAGATCGGCCGCCGACATGGCCAGATGGAAACCTCGGCGAGGCGTGCGTTCGACCAGCCCGATGTCGGTCAGAAAGGTCAGCGCGCGGCGCGCGGGGGTACGGGAAATGTCCAGCGCGTCGGCCACCCACTGCTCGGTGAGGTGGGCGCCCTGCTCCAGCTCCTGGCGGCGGATCAGGTCGATCACCCGCATCGCCAGCGCGGTGGGGGACACGCGGGTCGACAGCAGACCGCCGGATGAATGTGCCGGTTGGGCCACGCCACCTCCCTGTTCGACGGCCGGAGTGATCTGTTTGCGCTGATCGTACAAGCGCGCGGAGCCCAGCCGCGGCACGTCGGATCCGGGCCCCACGTCGCATCTTGACGGATGCTGTGACGTGAGCCATATTGTACTGATTCGCAAAACAGTACAGACGCTGCTCCATGTCATGTTTTGGTCAACAGGTTGACAGGGCGACCAATTTTGGCGCAGACTTCACTCACACCCGGATTCGTGAGCCAGTTCACAGCGATGTGAGCCAGAGCAGGGAGGCAGTTTCAATCGTGTCCATCAACCTCAGAGCGCGTCGCCAGCGTTCGCGGACCGGCCGGATCACCGCGCTGGTCGCGGCCGCCGCAACCGCGTGCCTGGTGACGTCGTGCGGCGTCGCAGCGGACTACTCCGACGTCCAACCGGAGCTGCCGGACTACTACCCCGCCGGCTACTCCGAACTGGTCGAGGCCTCCAAACAGGAGGGCGGCTCTCTGACCATCTACTCCAACACCGACCAGCAGAGCTGGGCGCCGATCATCGACGCGTTCCAGGAGAAGTTCCCGTGGGTGGGCAGTATCAACGCCACCAACCTCGACTCCGATGAGGTGTTCCAGCGGGTGCTTTCCGAGCAGGCCACCGGACAGGATTCCGCCGACATCGTGGTGAGCAACGCCGCCGACGCCTGGGCCGACTTCGCAGACCGCCCAGGCACATTGGTGCCCTATGTGTCACCGGAGCTGAGCTCGCTGCCGGACTTCGCGCAGCCGATGCCCAACGTGTACTCGCTGTCGGTGGACCCGATCTCGCTGGTCTACAACTCCGCGCTGATCTCCGAAGAAGATGCGCCGACGAGCATCGCGGACCTCGCCAGCAAGATCGAGGCCGACCCCGACGAGTTCAACGGCATGATCGCGGTGCGAAACCCGTCCGGCGCCTTCGGTTTCACCGTCACCCGTGCGTTCGTCGAGAACGATCCCGAGGCGGCGTGGGCGGACTTCGCGAAGATCCTGCCCTACGCCAAGAACGAGACCTCGACCGGCGGCATGGTCGAAAAGGTCACCTCCGGCGAGTACTCCGTCGGATTCTTCATGGGCTCACCGGCGTTGACCGCCGAGAAGCGCACCGCCGGCCTGATCAAGGTGGTGTTTCCCACCGACGGCACCCCGCTGCTGCGGCGCGGCATCGGTATCGCCGCGGGCGCCCCGCACGAGGCGACGTCCAAGCTGTTCCTCGACTTCGTGCTCTCGGAGGAAGGGCAAACCGCCGTGTCCCGGGGCGGACTCACGTCCTACCGCGAGGGCGTTGAGCGTGCCGAGGACGGCGTGGCGACGTATTACGACGTGCTCGAGTCCGCAGGCGCGGACCGGATGATCTTCGTTCCCTACACCAAGGCCAGTGACGAGGAGATCGACGATTTCTCCGCTCGCTGGGACTCCCTGCAAGCCGGCTGAGCCGAGATAGCGACTTACCATGACACTCACCACATCTCGGGACACCGGGTTCGTCCGTCCCACCCCAGGAGAGCTCGGTAGCCCACGCTACCGGCGGTTCCGGAACATCGGCCGCGACAATTTCATCCAGTATGCGGTGCTGATCATCCTCGCGGTGTTCGTGCTGGCGCCGGTGATCCCGACGGTCTACCAGTCGGTGGTGGACCGCCCGCTCTACGAGGTCGGCGGCCTGCTTACCCTCGAGAACTACGTGCGGCTGTTCACCGAAGCCGACTTCGGCACGGTAATTTTGGACACCATCCTGTTCGCCGGCCTGACGGTGATCCTGGCGCAGCTTTTCGCCGTGCCGATGGCCATCGTGGTAACCAGGACCAAGCTACCGTTGGGCCGTCTGGTCGGCGGTTCGATGCGCTGGCCGTTCTATATCTCGTCGTTGCTGCTCGGTTTCGGCTGGATCATGCTCTACGGCCCGGCCGGCTTCGCAAGCGTGCAGATGCGCGAGCTGCTCGGCTTCGTCCCGTGGAACCTGTACTCGATTCCCGGTATGGCGCTCACCGAGGCAGTTGCTTTGGCGCCCATCGCCTTCACGTTCTGCGTCGGGGCGCTCAACCAGTCCGACAACTCGCTGGAGTCCGCCGCCCGGGTCTGCGGTGCCGGACCGCTGCGCATCCTGTGGTCGGTGGTGGTGCCGATGCTGCGCCCGCCGATCGTCTACAGCTCCGTGCTGATCGTCAGCATGTCCATCGAAACCCTCTCGGTCCCACTGCTCTACGGTCAGCCCGCCGACATCACCGTGTTCTCCACCTTCCTCTACACCAACGGTCTGCAGTCCATCGATCCGGACTACGGCGTACTCGGCGCGGCCTCGGTGTTGATCCTGCTCGTCACGGTGCTGCTGGTGGCGGTGCAGTCCAAGCTGCTGAAGAACTCGCAGCGGTTCGTCTCGGTGCGCGGTAAAGCCACCCGGCCACGGACGTTCGACCTGGGCTGGATCAAGTGGGTCGCGTTCGTGTTTATCTCGGTCTACCTGTTCTTCGGGGCCCTGCTGCCCATCGCGGTGCTGATCTTCCGGTCGTTCACGCTGGTGCTCACCCCGCTGAAGTCGCCGTTCTCCACGCTGACGTTCGACAACTACAAGCCGATCTTCAGCTACACCTCCTACTACATGTCGATCGTCAACAGTGTGGTCATCGCCCTGGTGGGCGCGGTGGTCATCAGCCTCCTGGGCACCCTGGCGGTACTGGTTGCCCGGCGCTCGAAGATGAAGGCGGGCAAGCTCGTCGAATACTTTGCCCTGGCTCCGCAGGCCATGCCCGGCCTGATCGTCGGTATCGGCTTCTTCTGGGCCCTGGCGTACTCACCCGGCTGGCTCTCGGGCCTGCTGAGCGGCACCATCTGGATCCTCGTCATCGCCTTCGGTTTGCGTGCTCTGCCCACGGCCTACGGCAACATCTCCCCGCTGCTCATGCAGATCGGCGAGGAACTGGACAACGCCGCCCGGGTCAGCGGGGCCGACTGGTTTCGCACCTTCACCCGGGTGCTGGGCAAGCTGATCCTGCCGGCCTTCGCCGGCGCCCTGATCCTCGTGTTCGTCACGATGATCAAGGAGTATTCACCGGCCGTCTTCCTGGCGAATTCGCAGACCAGCGTCATCGGAACGACGGCACTTCAACTCTGGGCGGAAGGCAACGCGGGGTCCGTCGCGGCTCTGGCCACCATCCAGATCGCCATCACCCTCGTGTTCGTCGCCATTGCCACCCGCCTCCTGAAAGGTCACACCTCCAATGCCTGATCTGCGCGTGAAGAACGTCAACAAGACGTTCAACGGAAACAAAGTCCTGCAGGACATCAACTTCGAGGTCCACGACGGGGAGTTCTTCACCCTGCTCGGACCAAGCGGTTGTGGAAAATCCACCACCTTGGCCTGCATCGCCGGCCTGGAGTCCCCGGACGAGGGCAGCATCGAACTGGATGACACGGTGTTCTTCAGCTCCAAGAACAACACGTTCGTCGCGCCGGAGGGCCGCAATCTGGGCATGGTGTTCCAGTCGTACGCTCTGTGGCCGCACATGACCATCGCCGACAACCTGGCTCTGCCACTGAAATTGCGCAAGGTCACCAAGGAGCGCCGCAACGAGCTCATCGACGATGCGCTGGAGAAGGTGGACCTGCTGCATCTGCGCAACCGGTACCCGCACGAGATGTCCGGCGGCCAGCAGCAGCGTGTCGCGCTGGCCCGGGCGCTGGTCTACTCGCCGCGGCTGCTGCTGCTCGACGAGCCGCTGTCCAACCTCGATGCCAAACTGCGTGAGCAGGCCCGCGCCTGGCTCAAGGCGTTGCAGTCCGAGGTCGGCATCACCACCATCTACGTCACTCACGACCAGGAGGAAGCCCTGGCCATGAGTGACCGGATCGCAGTGATGGCCAAGGGCCGGATGGTCCAGATCGCCACGCCCACAGAGATCTACGAGCAGCCCGCCGCCCAGGAGGTGGCCGCGTTCGTCGGCAACTGCAACTTCCTCGACGCACACGTCATCGAGGTCAGCCCGGGCGACGCCAAGGTGAAACTCGATGCCACCGGGCAGTTGGTCCACGCCACCGGGCGGATGGACGTGCGCTCCGGTGACGCCGTGACCGTCGCGGTGCGCCCGGAACGGGTCAACATCGCCGCCGCCGGCCATATCCCGGGTGACGGCCTCAACGTGGTGCGCGCCAACGTCAACAGCGTGCAGTACGTCGGGTCCAAATACGAGTACCTGCTCTCGGTGGGCGAATCGACCATCGCCGCCGATTGCCTCAAGCCCGGACACCAGGGTGAGGTGGACCTGCTCATCGATCCCGAGAACATCTTCCTGTACCCCCAGAAGCAGTTGGCACCGGCATGATCGAAACCGTCAACCCGGCCACCGGGGCGCCGCTGGCCAGCTACCCGGTGATGTCGGATACCGACATCGACACCGCGCTCGATACTGCCGCGGCAGCTCAAGTCGCGTGGGCAGCTGAAGATTTCAAAGCCCGAGGTGAGGTGCTGCGCGCGGCGGCGACAGTGCTGCGCGAGCGTGCCGACGAGCTGGCGTTGCTGGTCACCCGCGAGATGGGCAAACCATTGGTGGAGTCGGTCGCCGAGGTGCACAAGTGCGCCACCGGGTTGGAGTTCTACGCCGACAACGCCGCGACCTTCCTGGCCGACGAGGTGTACGAGACCTCCGCCGACCGGTCCTGGGTGTCCTACGAACCGGTGGGCGTGGTGCTGGCGGTGATGCCGTGGAACTTCCCGCTGTGGCAGGTGTTCCGCTTCGCCGCACCGGCTCTGATGGCCGGTAACGCCGCGCTGCTCAAACACTCCCCGAACACCACCGGTGCCGCGCTGGCCTGCCAGGAGATCCTGATCGCCGCCGGGCTACCGGAGGGCCTGTTCACCGCCCTGCTGGTCGCCGAAGCCGACGTGCCCGCCACCACGGAGCGCCTGATCGCCGATCCGCGGGTGGGTGCGGTCACCATCACCGGCAGTGAAAGGGCGGGCAGCGCAGTCGGTTCCATCGCCGGACGTGAGATCAAGAAGTCGGTGCTCGAACTGGGTGGATCCGATCCGTTTGTGGTGCTCGCCGACGCCGACCTGGAGAAAGTGGCCCACCTGGCCGTGAAGGGCCGGTTCCTCAACGCCGGGCAGAGCTGCATCTCCCCGAAACGGTTCATCGTCGAACAGGCCGTCGCCGCGGAGTTCACCCGCCTGGTGGTCGAGAAGACCGAGAGCCTGGTGCTCGGTGATCCCGAGGCGCCGGGCACCGATGTGGGACCGATGGCCCGGCGCGATCTACGCGACGGGGTGGCGGCGCAGGTCGAGGCGGCGCTCGACGCGGGCGCCGAATTGCTCTGCGGTGGTGGGCCGGTCGAGGACAGCAACGGGTTCTATTACCGGCCAACGGTTCTCGCCGGGGTGCGGCCGGGCATGTCGGTGTATGCCCAGGAGGTGTTCGGACCGGTGGCGACCATCATCGCGGTCGCCGACGCCGACGAGGCCGTCACGGTGGCCAACGACACCCCGTTCGGGCTCGGCGCCAGCGTGTGGAGCCGCGATGTCGATGCGGCCATCGAGGTGGGGCGGCGGATCACGTCCGGGGCGTGTTTCATCAACTCCATCGTGGCCTCCGATGCGCGAATGCCGTTCGGCGGAACCAAACGCAGCGGATACGGTCGTGAACTCGCGGCACCGGGTATCCGGGAGTTCGTCAACGTCCGCACCTGGTGGGCGTGCAACGCCCCAGCTGCCCAGGCGCCGGCCTCCGAGTGAAAGAAGGACAGTTCATGACCGACGCTTCCGTACGTACCGCCGCCATCCTGCGGCCCTCCGAGATCACCCCGCGCCAGCGCGTAGGCGGTGCCCGCACCCTGCCCATGGTGACCCGGAGCGTGGGCGCCAGGGATTTCCTCAACGGCATCACCATGTTCCCGCCCGGCGCGGCCATCCCGGAACACTTCCACAACTGCGACGAGTCGGTGCTGATCCTGCGGGGCAGCGCCGTGGCCCACATCGACGGGGAGCTGTACCCGGTCGGCACCGGCGACACCTCGTTCATCCCCGCGGGCATCCCGCACTTCTTCCAGAACGACTCGGACACCGAGGAATTGCACATCTTCTGGACATATGCCTCCATCGACGCCGACCGCACCATCGTCGCGACCGGCGTCACCACACGTATCGACGAAGAACACGGAACCAACGTCGGCTGACGCCGACCGACACGAGGAGATCGACATGACCGACAAGACACTGCGCCTGGGCCTGCTCGAGGGTGACGGCATCGGCCCGGAGATCGTGCCCGCCTCTGTCGAGGTGATCGACGCGGCGCTGGCCGCCGCTGGTGCGCCGCGGGCGGAATGGGTGACCCTGCCCTTGGGTCGCAGCGCCATCGACACCCACAACAGCCACACCCCGGCCGAGACGCTCGATGCGCTGGCCAAGATGGACGCCTGGCTGCTGGGCCCGCATGACAGCGCCGCCTACCCCGAGCCGTTCAAGTCGCAGCTCAACCCCAGCGGCACCATCCGCAAGCACTTCGCCCTGTTCGCCAACATCCGCCCGGCGAAGTCCTTCGAGGGCGCCAAGGCCGTGGTGCCCGGTACCGATCTGGTGATCGTGCGCGAGAACACCCAGGGCTTCTACGCCGACCGCAACACCTTCGCCGGCACCGGCGAGTTCATGCCCGACGAGAACACCGCGATCGCGATGGGCATCATCACCCGCTCCGCGGTGGAGAACATCGCCAAGGTGGCCTTCGATCTGGCGCAAGCGCGCCGGCACAAACTGACCATCGTGCACAAGGCCAACGTGCTGCGCCTGACCACCGGCCTGTTCCGCGACGTGTGCCGCGAGATCGCCGTGGACTACCCCGACGTCGAGGTCGACGACTACCACATCGATGCCATGACAGTGCATCTGGTGCGCCGCGCCAACGAGTTCGACGTGATCGCCACCGAGAACATGTTCGGCGACATCCTGTCCGACCTCGCCGGTGAACTGGCCGGATCACTGGGTCTGGCGCCGTCGATCAACGCGTCGCTGGACCAGGCGATGGCCCAGGCCGCGCACGGTTCGGCACCGGACATCGCCGGGCGCAACATCGCCAACCCGGTCGCGATGATCCTGTCGTCGGGAATGCTGTTGCAGTGGTTGGGCGCCCGGCACAACGACGCCACGCTGCTCAAAGCCGCCGAACTGGTCGAAGGTGGCGTCGAAGCCACCATCAAGGCCGGCACCATGACCCCCGACATGGGCGGTGACACCGGCACCAAGGAGTTCGGAGCCGCCGTCGCACGCACCATCGGCGAACGCTGACGTGCAGCCCCCGTTGATCGCGGTCGTACACACCACGCCCGCATCCATCACCCCGACCGCGTCGGCGTTGCAGACCGAGATCCCCGGCGCCCGCGTCTGGAACCTGCTGGACGACCGTCTCGGTTCCGACGCCGACGAACTCGGATCGATGAGCGCAGCCCTGCGGGACCGGATGCTGAACCTGGTCCGCCATGGTGTCGACGGTGGGGCAGACGCGGTGCTGATGGTCTGCTCGATGTACGGCGACACCCAGCCGGTTGCGGAAAAGCTCTTCACCACACCGGTGTTCACCTCCGATGCTGACATGATGGCCGAGATCGCCGCCCGCGCCCCGCGCCGGGTGGCGGTACTGGCCTCGCTGCGGGCCGCCGCCACCGACACCACCACCCGGCTGGGTGACGCGGTGCACGGCGCGGACGTCGAGGTGGTTCCAGTGTTCTGTGACGGCGCCGCGCAGGCGGCCTCGGCCGGTGACCTGGCGGGGTTGGTCAACGCGCTGAGTGAAGGTGTGGACGCCGCGGAGGGGTCTTTCGACATGCTCTGTATCGCGCAGTATTCACTGAGCCCGGCCGCCGAGGAACTCGCCGCCAAGACGGGTCTGCCGGTGGTGAGCCCGCCGCAGTACGCGGCCCGGGCCATTGCCCGACGATTGGCACAGTCATGACCACGCCCAAGATCGGCTGCATCGCCGACGATTACACCGGCGGCACCGACGTGGCCGCGGCGCTGAGGCGGCAGGGTCTGCGGACAGTGCTGCTGTTCGGACCGCCGGCCGACGACATGGCCATCGAGCGCTGCGACGCGGTGGTGGTGGCGCTCAAGACCCGGGCCCTGGACGCCGAGGCCGCGGTGAAGATGTCGCTAGCCGCCCGGGAGTGGCTGATCGCCGAGGCGGGTGTCGACACCGTGTATTTCAAGTACTGCTCCACCTTCGACTCCACACCGGCCGGCAACATCGGACCCGTCACCGACGCGCTGCTGGATGCCGCGGGGGAGTCCACCACCGTGCTGTGCCCGGCCACCCCGGAGCACGGCCGCACGGTGTATCAAGGCAACCTGTTCGTCGGCGACGTCCCGCTGGCGGAATCGTCGATGCGCCATCACCCGCTGACCCCGATGACCGACTCCAATGTGGTCCGGTTGATGGCGGCCCAGACCCCGCATTCGGTGGGATCAATTGAGTGGCAACAGCTCCGACGGGGCGTCGATGCGGTGCAGTCCGCGTTGGCGCAAGCCGGGCGGCGCCATGTCGTCGTCGACGCCCTCGACGACGCCGACCTCGATGTCGTTGCCCATGCCGTGTCGGGTTTCGCGGTGGTCACCGGTGGCGCCGGTCTGGCAGGTGCTCTGGGCCGGGTGCTCGTGGAGAACGACGGCGCACACGCCCCGACCGCCCCGGTGCGTGCACCTGACGCGCCCACTGTGGTGTTCGCGGGCAGTTGCTCGAAAGCCACGCTCGGCCAGGTCGCCCACGCCCGCCGACATTTCGCGTCGTACCGGTTGGACCCCCGCACGGTGGCCTCGCCCGGCGAGTTGCTGGCGCCGGCGCTGGACTGGCTGCGCGGCAACCTCGGTGAGCAACCGGTGTTGATCTACTCCTCGGCGCCGGCGGAGGAACGCGGCCCGGCCGACCCCGCGGTCGCCGATCAACTGGAGTCGACCATGGGCGCGCTGGCCAGAGCGGCCGTCGATGCCGGGGCGCGGCGCATCGTCGTCGCCGGCGGCGAGACCTCCGGTGCAGTGGTGGACGCCCTGGGCCTGCGCTCCGTCGTGGTGGACGCCGAAGCCGACCGCGGTGTGCCCTGGTGCAGCACCGCCGATCACGGGGTGTCACTGTTGCTCAAGTCGGGTAACTTCGGAGCCACCGATCTGTTGGTCCGCGCTGCCACCAGCGAGGTGTTGGCATGAGCGCCGTCGACGTCGAAATCGTCGCACTGGGTGCGTCGTTCTTCCAGCGCGGACTGACCTTCGGCCGGACCGGCAACCTCAGCGCTGCCGATTCCGACGGCACCATCCTGATGACCCCCACGGGAGTGGCGTTGGACAAGCTGCGGGCCGGTGAACTGTCGCGGGTCGACCGCGACGGCAACCACCTCGGCGGACCGAAGCCCACCAAGGAGGCGTTCCTGCATCTGGCGCTCTACCGCGCCAGGCCGGATGCCGGCGCGGTGGTGCACACCCACAGCACCCACTCGGTGGCCGTGTCGTGTCTGGCCGAGGTGGACCGGGACAACGTATTGCCGCCGCTGACAGCGTATTACGCCATGCGGGTGGGCCGGCTGCCGCTGTTGCCCTACCACGCACCCGGCGACCAGCGCCTCGGTGAGGTCGCCGAGTTGGCCGCGACCAGAAGCCACGCGCTGCTGCTGGCCAACCACGGCCCGATCGTGGCGGGGGCCGACCTGGCCTCGGCGGCCGACGCGCTGGAGGAGATCGAGGAAACCGCGAAGCTGCAGCTGCTGCTGCGCGGGCAAGCCGTGGTCCCCGTCGTGGACCGCGAAGTACAACGACTGGAGGAGCTCTACCGGTGAACGTTCAACTCGCGGCGCGTCAATTCAACGCCGAGCATGTGATGAACCACGGCGCGGACATCCTGGAGGCGCACGGTGTACCCCGGGGTGACGCGGAGCTGGTTGCCGAATCGCTGGTGACCTCCGACATCTGGGGTCACCCGTCGCACGGCATGCTGCGCCTGCCCTGGTACGTCGCCCGGGTGCGCTCGGGTGCGATGAAGGCGCTCACCCAGCCCAGGATGCTCAACACGTTCGCGGCTGTCACGGTGCTCGACGGCGCCGACGGAATCGGGCAGGTGGTCACCAACCACGCCATCGGGCTGGCCGCCGACGCGGCCACCGAATTCGGCGTCGGAGTGGTTGCGGTGCGCAACAGCAACCACTTCGGGACCGCGGCCTACTGGACGCGGCTGCTCGCCGAGCGGGGCTGCGTGGCCATCCTGACCACCAACGGCAGCCCGGCGATGGCGCCGTGGGGCGGCACCCAGAAGATGATCGGCGCCAATCCGTGGTCCATCGCGGTGCCGTCGGGCCGGCACGGCACCGTCGTCCTGGACATCGCCAACACCGGGGTGGCCCGCGGAAAGATCTACGCGGCCAAGGAACGTGGCCAGCGGCTGCCCGAGGGTTGGGCCATCGACGCCTCCGGCATCCCCACCACCGACCCCCAGGCGGCTATCGACGGTGTCATCCTGCCGATGGCCGGCCACAAGGGGTATGCGATCTCGTTCATGATGGATGTGCTGTCCGGAGTCCTCACCGGCAGCTCGTCTGCCACCGATGTCGTCGGCCCCTATGTTCCCGACAAGCGCAGTGGCTGCGGCCATCTGGTGATGGCCATCGACATCAAGGCGATCATGCCGCGCGAGCAGTTCGAGTCCCGGATGGACGAGTTGATCGACACGGTCAAGGCGTGCCCGACGGCGCCCGGCGCGGAGATCCTGGTGCCCGGCGAACTGGAGAACCGGGCGGTGCAGCGCGCCGCGGGTAGCATCACGCTGCCCGATGCCACCATCGCCGAACTCAGCGCCCTGGCCGCCGAAGCCGGTGTCGCACCCCTGATCGAGGAGTGATCGATGTACACCCTGTTCGTGACCGTGGACGTGAAACCAGACAAGGTCGACGAATTCCTGGCGGCCATCACCGTCAACGCCGAGGCGTCGTTGCGGGACGAACCCGGTTGCCTGGCGTTCGACGTGCACCGCGACATCGAGACCCCGACGCGGTTCTACTTCTACGAGATCTACACCGACGAGGACGCGTTTACGGTCGGTCACCGTGGTGCGCCTCACTACGCTGCATGGCAAGCGGTGGCCAAGGACGTGCTGGTCGCCGGAAGCCATCGGAACACCTTCGCCACGCCGCTGCACCTCGGCTCGTCGGCCGCGGCCGACGTCCCCTGAGCTGCAGAGAATGGGCGGAGGCAACTCGGGAGGCCGACGGCGTCAGATCGTCCCGCCGGGAAACATCGTCCGGACGGCCTGAGTGATGTTCTGGCGGGCAGTGGCGGCGTCGGTGGGATCGAGGGAGCTGATCGCCATCACGTAGCGCCGTTCGGGTCCGATCGCGCCGGTCGACACGTGCAACTGGTTGCCGCCGTTCCAGCAGCAGAACCAGCCCTGCTTGACCGCAACCGGCTCGGCATAGAGCCCCTCGGGGATGCCGAACCGCTGCGGGTAACCGTCGGTCCCCGTCGGGGTGGATTGCCCGAGGTTGCTGACGATGACGTCGGCCTGTTCGGGGGGCAGCCCACCGGTTCCGTCCAGCAGCATGTCGTAGTAGCGGACGAGATCACTTGCAGTGCTTTGGGTGACGTCCCAGTGCCCGTTGTAGGGTGCCGTGGTGCCGGCCAACCCGTACCGGGCCTTGATGCGCGCGATGACGGCGTTCTGACCGCTGCGGTCCCAGAAGTTCTGCGCTGCGCTGTCGTCGGAGGAGCGCAGCATGATGTCGAGTGACTTACGGTCGGCATCGGACAGCTTCGTCTTGCCCTCCGACTCCTGCAGCAGCAGGTCATCGGCGATGAAGAGCTTCACCACGGACGCGATGGGGAACGGCTGATCAGCTCCGTTGGAGACCATCTGGCCGGTGTCGCGGTCCAACACCACGATCTCGATATCGGCACCGGACCGGGCTGCGTCGGCGGTGGCTTGACGGACGCGGGCGTCGAGTCCGTCAAAGGACGCCGTCGGTTGGGCGGGTGGGGCTGCCGGCAGCGCTGAAAGGGAAGCCTGGGGGGTGACTGGTGCCTGCGGGGTGTTGCCCGCGGTGGGCGGCGTACCCCAGACCTGAGCCTCACAGCCACTCAACAGCAGCGCCACACAGACGATCGCCGTGCTTGTCCTGGCCCGATTCGGCAACCGCAGGCGCATAAGTCTCCTCGAGTCGGATTTGAACCGGGCGAGCGGGGTCAACGCTGAGCCCACCGGTTACCCCAGAGTATCGGTGGCTCAAACGAGACCGGCAAAGCTGCGCTGCCCTCCCGCAGCTGTGTGGATCGGCCGCTTCGACGCCGCCGGCGCCGATGTCATCCGGGCGCAGCCCGACGGGTTCGACGTGACCATCGAGGTCCAGCGATAGTCAGTCGGCCCTGACAGGGATCACGTGGCGGTGACGCCGGGGATCCGGCCTTCCCGGAACGCCTCCACGAAGTGACGATGATCATCCCGCACCACAGCGGCGTACGTCAGTCCGAATTCGACCATGTCGGCGATGAATCCGGCTTCGTCGTCGCCGATCACCGAGATGATCGCGTTCTCGGTCTGGAAGTCGACCAGCGATTGGTCGCTGTCGGTATCGCTCACGCAGTGCACCTTGGCCACGGCCTGGCCGAGTTGGCCGATGACTTCGGCCAATTCGTCGGGTTCGGTCAGCTCACTCCAATCCAGATCGGCCTCATACGGTGAGAGTTCGCTGACCACGAAGCCCACTCCGTCGATGTCGGTGTACCCGAGCAGCGGATCGGCGTGTGCCTGCAGCGCGCGCTGGGAGACCGCGGTGCGGTGGCCCTGGTGCTCGAAGTAGTCGTGCACCTCCGCGTCGTCGACGACGCGGCTCGGGGCGGCCACGTTGCCCTGTTTCATCGACAGCACGACGTCATTGTCGAGCGCCTGGTTGAATCCCTCGATCAGCACGGTGTAGGCCGGCAAGCCGGCGCTGCCGATGCCGAACCCGGTCTTGGCGATGACATCTTTGATGTCGTAGGCGATTCCACGGAACCGGTGGGCCTCCGGGATGGTCTCGAGGTAGCGGGTGAATGCCGCCTCCACCTTCGCCCGCTCGTCGTCGACGAGTCGGACCACACCCGGCAGCTCGCGGAAACGGCGGTCGAACTCGTCGACCACGGTCAGGTAGTTGAGCATCTCGGCGCGCGTGGAGAGCCGGGCGGTTTGCAGAGCCGACAGCACGGCGCCACGGGCGGTGAGGAGGTTGAGCGAAAAGGTGGAGTCATCCTCGACGTCGACGAACCACCGCACCTGGCGCACATAGGAACGCACGAACGTCTCGATCAACATGGTGATCGACTGATCGGAAAGTGCCTTCTGCCAACATATCAGCGCGATACTCGCGGCGAATCGCATCAGGTCCCAGGTGAAGTGCCCGACGTAGGCCTCATCGAAGTCGTTCACATCGAAGATCAACACCCCGGAGCCGTCCATGTAGGTGCCGAAGTTCTGCGCGTGCAGATCCCCTTGGATCCAGACCCGGCTGGTGTGCTCGTCTGCCCACCTGTCCTCGCGCACCGACACGTCGGCGTAGAACAGGCAGGCGCTGCCGCGGTAGAAGGCGAACGGGTCGGCCGCCATCTTGCGGAACTTGGTCCGAAACGCGTCGGGGTCGGCGGCCATCAGATCGGAGAAGGCCTCGACCAGGGTATCGACGATGAACAACTCCCGATCGTCGGGACCGGGGTTGCGTTCCGTATCAGTCATGCGAACTAAGTGCCCAGCGTGACGCCTGATCAACCGCCGCCTGGCCGCCCGACGGCTCAGCCGCCGTCGAGCCGCCAGAACTGCCAACCCCCGAGATGACACCGAGACGCGTTTGAATTCGAACTGCTCACATCCGGGTGACGCCGCTGGGAAAGCGCAATTTTGTGTTCGCTCAATCGCATTCGTTTCCTCCCGCATCGCGGGGGTAGTCCTGCCAACAGTTCAGGTGTGCCACGGGCGTCGAGCTCAGGCCGCAGCACGCCGAACTCAAGCGGCGGTGCCCGGACGGGCACCCCCGATCTGCATCTGAACATGAAGGAAGTGTTATGTCTTACCCCAGTGATCGACCCGCATCGAGCGGGGCTGACCCGCTGGCCGGCAGGTACCCGACGGGCAATCCTCAGCACAGGGCCCCGGCCGCCGAGCCGTCCACCGCGGAGGTGGCCCAGGATCAGGCAGGCAAGGTCGCCAACACCGCTCGCGACGCGGGACAACATGTCGCCGCTGTAGCGGGCGAGCAGGCCACCCAAGTAGCCTCCGAAGCGACGCAACAGGTCAAGCAGCTGGTGCACCAGACCCGCAGCGAACTCACTCAGCAAGCCTCCGAGCAGCAGAAACGGGTGGCGAGCGGGCTCCGCGGGCTCAGCGAGGAACTCACTGCCATGGTCCGGGGTTCCGACCAATCGGGCATGGCAGCCGAGATCGTGCAGCAGGCCGGCCAGCGCACGGAGGCGGTGGCGTCCTGGCTGGAGGATCGCGAACCAGGACATGTCCTGGACGAGGTCACCCGTTTTGCCCGCCAACGGCCCGGGGCGTTCCTGGCCGCGGCGGCAGCCGCCGGCTTCCTGGTGGGCCGGCTGGGCCGAGGTTTGAAAGCAGCCAACGACGCGCCGTCTTCACAAAGCCGCGAATTGACCTCGAGCCCGGCGGAGTACACCACCCGCCCTCAGCCGTATGACCTCAACCGTCAGGCACCCGTCGCCCCCACCGCGGTCCCCCCGGCTCCGGCCTATCCGCCGGCACCGGCTTACGACACGAGCGGGTATCGGCGGCCTGATCCGACGCCCCGCGTGGCGCCGCCGACGAACTATCCGCCGCCGGCACCGGGATATCGCGAAGAATCCAGCGGCCGGAACCTGGCACCATGAGTGCGCCCTACCGCGATCCGCACGACCCCAACGCGCCCGCGCCGTCACTGGGGGAACTACTGGGTGAGGTGAGCAGCGACCTCTCGGAGTTGGTGCGCCAAGAGCTGGCGCTGGCCAAAGCCGAAGCGACGCAGACCGCCTCCCGTGCCGGGAAAGGCGTCGGCATGTACGCCGGTGCCGCCCTTGGCGGTTACTTCGCCCTGCTGTTCCTGTCGGTCGCCGCATGGTGGAGTCTCGGCAATCTCATCGGACACGGCTGGTCAGCGTTGGTGGTCATGCTCGTGTGGGCTGTGATCGCCGCCGTCCTGGCCGTCATGGGACGGTCTGCCCTGGCTGCCGCCAAGGGACTGCCGCAGACCACCGACACCGTCAAACGCATCCCCGATGCACTCACCCCCCGACCTGAGGAGACCCGATGACCACCAGCAATGACCCCGACCAGATCCGCGCTGAAATCGAGCGCACGCGTTCACGATTGAGCGCCGACGTGGACACCCTGGCGTACGAAGCGAAGCCGAGCACGATGGCCAAACGCAAGGTGGGCAAGGTCACCGGCGCGGTCGGCGGCCTGCGGGAGAGGGTGATGGGTTCCGTTCAGGACAACACGTCGTCGATGACCGATTCTGCGCAGTCGGCGCTGGCGTCGGCCGGCGAAACCGCACAGTCGGCGCCCAGCGCCGTGCGCCGGCAAGCGCAGGGCAACCCCATGGCGGCGGGGCTGGTGGCGTTCGGCGCCGGACTCCTGGTGGCCGCGCTCTTCCCGGCCAGTGAGAAGGAGCAGCAGGCCGCGGTGGCCGTCAAGGAAAAGGCCCAGCCCCTGCAGCAGGAGATCACCGACGTCGCCAAAGAGGCGGTCGACCACTTGAAAGAGCCCGCCCAGCAAGCGGCGCAAGCCGTGAAGGAAACCGCCACCGAGGCTGCGGGCACCGTCAAAGAGGAGGGCACGTCCGCGGCGCAGGACGTCCAAGGTCATGCCCAGCACGCCACGCAGAACGTGCGCGACCGCCAGAGCTGACCACTGCTGGCCGCACGTCACGAGAAATCAGGATATACAACGGCTTTGACCCAGGAAGCGCGATGACGACGGCTTCCGGACCGGCGCCGTGAGAAGGGACGGGCGGAGGAGACCATCGTGGGGTTGGCACTGCTGTACGGGTTGGCTGCATCCAGCGCGTTGATCATCGGTGCTGTGGTCGGGGTGCGGTGGGACGCGCCGAAGAGGGTCACAGCGGTGTTGTTGGCATTCGCCAGCGGGGCGCTGATCTCGGCACTGGCGTTCGAGCTGTTCGAAGAGGCTTTCACGTTGGGTGGTGCTGTCCCCTCGGGGCTCGGTCTACTTGCCGGGGCTGCGACATTCGTCGTGGTGGACACCGCGCTGGACCGTTACATCAGTGGTCAATCCGGCCCCGACGAGCGGGAGGTCGCTGCATCCGGGGCGCGCAACGGGGTCGGGCTGGCGTTGCTGGCTGCGGTGACACTGGATGGTGTGCCGGAGAACGTGGCGCTGGGTGTGTCGCTGGTCGGCGGTGCATCGCTGTCGCTGCTGGCCGCCATCTTCTTCTCCAACCTGCCCGAGGCATTGGTCAGTGCCGTCGCGATGCGGGAGGCCGGGACCCGCACGCGCACAATCGTATTGACCTGGGTGGCGTGTGCGGTATTGCTGGCCGGTGCTGTGGTCGCCGGGCGCGCGACCGCGGGCGCTTTGAGCGAGCACGTCCTGGCCGTTGCGCTCGCCTTTGCCGGCGGCGCAGTGCTCGCTTCGCTGGCTGACACCCTGATGCCGGAGGCGTTCGAGCATGGGCGGCCGTTGAACGCGTTCGCCACCGCCGGAGGCTTCTTTCTCTCGTTCGTCCTCGCGGCGTGAGCACCCCCAAGGCCCAGCCGGCAAGCGGTCACAGGTTCTGCACGGGTACGGGTTCGATGCGCTCGGAGTCGGGGAGCGTGAAGCCGAATATCTGCGCGTAGAAGGACAACTCGGAGTCAAGAGCTCGGCGGATGTTGGCCGCCTGGCGAAACCCGTGCTGTTCGCCCTCGAACGCGACGTACGCCACGGGCACACCTTTGGTGCGCAGAGCGTCGACGATCATCTCGGCCTGGTTGGGCGGCACCACCTCGTCCTCGAGGCCCTGCAGCACGATCAGCGGCCGGTCGAAGCCGTCGACGTGGTGGATAGGTGAACGCTCGACGTAGAGATCGCGTTGTGCAGGGTACGGTCCGATCAAGCCGTCGAGATAGCGGCTCTCGAACTTGTGGGTCTCGGTGGCCAGCGCTTCGAGATCGGCGACGCCGTAATGGCTTGCGCCCGCCGCGAAAGTGTCGCGGAAGGCAAGGGCTGCCAGCGTCGTGTACCCACCCGCCGAGCCGCCTCGAATACAGAGCCTGGCCGGATCGACGCGGCCCTGCTCGCCCAGCCACCGGGCCGCCGCCTCGCAATCGTCGAGATCGACGACTCCCCACTGGCCGCGGAGCTGATCACGATAGGCACGGCCGTACCCGGTGGACCCGCCATAGTTGACGTCGACCACCGCGAAACCCCGGCTGGTCCAGTACTGCGCCCCCAGCTGCAGCATCGGCCGGGCCGCGCTGGTCGGACCACCGTGGATCAGCACGAGCAGCGGCGGAAGCTCCCCAGCTTCGGCCTCGACGTCGGGATTTGTCGGTGGGTAGAAAAGAGCATGGGCGGTGCGGCCGCCACTGGTCGGGAACGAGATCGATTCCGGCACCGAGAACCAATCCTGGCTGAGCCCCAGATCGCGTGGTGGACGCAGGATCTCGCCGGCCGTGGCCTCGCCCGTGGGGTCGACGACCACCGACATCACAGCCGGTTCGGTGACGGCCGACGCCCCGACGAAGACAACCCGGTCACCCTCGGCCTGGACGGAGGCAATCGAGGTGCAGGGCACGTCGAGGTCCACCACGGCACCGTCGGCAAGGCGAATCGCCAGGTGCTCGAGCCCGTTGCGCGAGAAGGCGAAGACGGTGCGCCCCTCTGAGAGGAAGGCGTAGCGGGACTGACCGAAAACCCATTGAGGTGCGCCGATCTCGGCGTCCATCGTCACCATGGCCTCGACCCGGTCCGCGTTGGGCACCCACCGGTAGAGGTTCCACCAATCGGACCGGTCGGAGATGAACCAGAGCGAACCGTCGTCGGCCCAGCGGGGCTGGCTCACCGATTCGCCGGCCGGGCGCCCCGCCACCACCCGAGGGGGACTCAGCAGCGGACCGGTGTCACTGTCGCGCAGCTCCGCCACGCACAGCTCGGTGCCGTCCCAGGGCATGTCGGGGTGTGACCACTGCAACCAGCACAGTCGGCCGGCATCGGCGGAAATCCGGGGGTCGGACACGAAGTCGGGACCGGTCACCAGGACCCTCGGGGCGAGCCGGCCCGAGGCATCGACTACGACGATCTCATTGACCACCTCGGCTGGGCCGCCACCGGCGGGATGATGCTCGCGCACCACCAGCGCCCAGCGCCCGTCCGCAGTGACGCACCCGTCGGCCCAGCGCTCACCGCGGGGCACCTCGGGCTCGGGGGTCACCGGCACCGGATCCGCCGCCCCGGTGATCGTGTACAGGCGCTGGTCGGCCCAGTCGGTGTACCACAACGTGTCACCTCCGACCCACCACGCGCCACCGCCGTACTCGTGGACGGCAGTGCGGGCGTTGGCTCCCGCAGGCAGCAAGTCGACTGGCGCTGCGTCGCGCGTCCGCTGGACCAGCTGCGTGCGGCCACCCTCTTCGGGCCGTTGCTCGGACCAGATGACGGTGTCACCGCGCAGGCTCACGCCGCCGAGCCCGGCCGCGGCGCGCACCACGAGCTCAGAGGTGATGGGTGTGGGCCATGAGCCGAAGGTCGCCATGGCGATCCAGGGTACTGTTCTGGCGGCTACCGCATCTGGCCGACGCTGAACCCCAGCAGGCTCTGCAGAATCAGTACCTGGCTCTTCAAATCCGGCCCCTCGATTTGTTCGGTGGTCTCACTGGGCCTGATCCTGGCCTTCTCGCTGCTGTGAGACCGGGACGCCGCTCGGCGGTCGATCAGTGCTGCGAAAACCGATCTCCGACACCGATCGTGCCCTCGGTGACCACCTCGAGGTACGCGCCGGCGCAGGGCAGCCGTCCCAAGCCGAAGGAGTCGACGAGGTTCTCCGCCGCCGGGGTGCGAAGCGCATGTGTCGCACGGTCGAGCTCGCCGTGTTCGAGGGTGGGTATCACGCATCGAGGGGTGGGCCCCATACCTTTGAGCTCCACGGAACCGACGGCGAAAGTGCGCTCAGTCCAATCGTTTTCGGTGTACGGGGGAAAGCCCGGGGGTGTCGCGATCACGATGTTGGGCCGGTAGCGCGCTGCCTCGGTGCCGATCCGGTCCAGCGTTGCGGTGGTGATGACGTGCAGTGGCGCGAGGTCGACGAATGAATCGCCCGGTGTGCCCTCGGCCAGCTCCAGTAGCGGAGCGTCCACCACCGCGTCCAGTCCCTGATCGAGAACCTGCTCGGGGTCGGCGCGTTCCAGGCTCACACCCGGGGGGCGGCTGGTGGCCACCCTCACCGGCCGCGACACCAGCTCGGAGACCGCCTCGGCGAAACCGTCCTCGTCGGGCGCCACGACGGTCCCGTCGGGCAGCCGGACTCGCACGCGTCCGCCGTCGATGCTGGCGGTGCACTTGAGAAGCTGGCGCCAGAGGCGAGCCTGTTTGGCGCTGGCCACCCGCCCGGTCTCCTGGTCGATCAACGCCAGGCGCCGATCTCCTTCGGCTCCGCCGAAGCCGACGTTCAACGCGGCGACCGTCTCACCGAGCATCGACTTCACCGGGTAGCGGTGCAGGCTTGCGACGCGCAGCTGCTGTCCGTCGGTCATCGTCAAACCATACGAGGGCAGTTCTCGTGAACATAATGTGCACAACCTGGCGATCCCACTGCCGCGACCGGACGATCGACACCACGAATGTCGAGCGAGAGGTCGTGAGCGTGGTTTCACCGCAGGTAGCGGAGCGCATCCGTAAGCCGCACTGGTCGCTGGCCCGGACGTGGCTGCTGCAACCGGGTGTCCCAGATGGCGCCGACGCGTTCGACGCCGCAGCCGCGGGCAACACCGACGCCCTGGTCCTCGACATCGAAGACGGCCTGCCTGATTCCCAGAAGACGGCGGGTCGCGCCTCGGTGACCGAATGGCTGCACGCCGGCGGGCGCGGGTGGGTGCGCATCAACAGCGTGAGTACGCCCGCTTGGGCCGCGGATCTGGACGCCGTGGCAGACGCACCTGGGCTCGCCGGTGTGATGCTGGCCAAGACCGAATCGGTCGACGACATCGCCGCAACCACCGCCCGGTTACCTGTCGGCACGCCGGTGGTCGCCCTCATCGAATCGGCACTCGGCATCGAGTCGGCATTCGATATCGCACGGACTCAGGCATGCTGCCGGATCGCCTTCGGGGTCGGTGATTTCCGCCGCGATACCGGGATGAGCGGTGACCCGGCGGTGCTGGCCTACGCGCGGGCCAGGCTGGTGATCGCCAGCCGCGCTGCCCGGCTGCCCGCCCCGATCGACGGACCGACCCTGCGTACCGCCGCCAACCACCTGGCCCGTGATACGGCTGTCGCCAAAGCCGCCGGGATGACCGCACGGCTGTGCCTGGATCCCGCGCACGCCGAGACGGTCAACAATCTGTTGAGTCCCTCGCCGCTGGAAATCGACGAGGCGCGCCGCACTCTGGCGCGGCTGGACGCACCCGCCGGCGCGTACGACGGCAGCGTCGGTCCCACCCGGGCCCGGGCCGAAGCGGTCCTGGACCTGGCCGCCAAACTCGGTCTGGCCTGACCGGTCAGCCGCCGAGTTCGGACACTGCCGCATCGAGAACAGCGGCCTGCTCACTGAGCTCGTGCTCGGTGAGGTCCGTTCCGCCGGTGCGGTCGAGCAGTGCACTCCGGGAGATGACCTCGAGCGCACCCAGGTAGTCGCTGGTGTCGAGTTCGTCGCTGCCGATCACCTCGGCTCGCCCCTCGATGAGCACCAGGACCGCGCTGGGTCCTGCGTCGAGCAGCTGAGCAACGTCGTCGCCCGAAATCATCATCGTGCGCGTATACCCGTGTCGGCGGCGCTCTCACAATGTCAGCTTGACTCTCCCCCTGCGGGAGACCTCACCGTGGGGTCATGACACCGCACAACAGAGTGGACGTGCCCACCGAATGGGATGCACTCCCGCAGACGATCACGACGTATCCGGCTGCGCACGCCGCCGGCGAGGATGACAGGGCGCTCGCCACATTCGCCCCCGACGCTGTGGTGACCGACGAGGGACACGACCATGTCGGACGCGACGAGATCAAGTCGTGGCTGACCGACTCGGCCACCGAGTACACCTACACCACCGAATTCACCAGTGCCACAACCTCCGATGCGGCGTCGGTCGATGTCGTACAGCACCTCGAGGGGAACTTTCCCGGCGGCACCGCCGACCTGCACTTCCGGTTCTCCCTGGAAGGGGCGCTGATCAGTCGGCTGGTGATCGAGCCATGACCAGACGGTGGTTCATCACCGGTGGCACACCGGGTGGGTTCGGGATGGCCTTCGCCGATGCGGCGCTCGAAGCCGGGGACCGGGTGGTGCTCACCGCCCGGCGTCCGGAGGAGCTGGACACGTGGGCAGGCGCGTATGGCGATCGCGTGCTGGTCTTGAAGCTGGATGTCACCGGCCCTGCAGAAGTGCAGGACGCGGTGCGCATCGCCGAGGAACACTTCGGTGGCATCGATGTGCTGGTCAACAACGCCGGGCGCGGTCGGTACGGATCGATCGAGGGCATGAACGAGGCGTCGGTGCGTGCGATGTTCGAACTGAACTTCTTTGCCGTGCTCTCGGTGACACGCGCCGTGCTGCCAGGTATGCGTGCCCGTGGGAGTGGATGGATCATCAACGTGTCCTCGGTCGCCGGGCTGACCGCGGTGACCGGATTCGGTTACTACAGCGCCACCAAGTTCGCCGTCGAGGCCGTCACCGAGTCGCTGCGCGCCGAGGTGGCCGCACAGGGAATACACGTCATGGCGGTCGAACCGGGAGCGTTTCGGACCCGGGCCTACGCCGGCTTCGCGCAGGAGCCGATCGAGGAGACGATCCCCGACTACCACCCCATGCTCAGGCAGGTCCGCGATGCGATGATCCGGCAGGACGGTGCGCAACCGGGAGACCCGCGGCGCGGTGTCCGCGCGGTGATCGCGGCCATGTCCCAGGAGTCGCCGCCACCTCCGCACTCGAGCAGACCCTCGGCGACATCCGGGCAAACGAAACGCTCTCGCGCGGAACGGATTTCCCCGAGGAGTCACTGGACACCCAGAGATCGGCGTGAGAGTCGCACTCGATGCGTCGCCGGAGCGGTGCGACCCGGCTCTTCAGGACCCTTACGGCGTGAGCGCGGCTTCGAGCAGCGTCTCGGCCGCCGCCCGCGCGAAGTCGCCGCGACCCGGGTCGTTGAACACCATGGCCCTGCCTGCCACGCCGTCGGCCAGGATGGCCAGTTGTTCGGCCAGCTGCGCGGGATCGCGCGCGCCCAGTTCCACCAGGAGGTCGGCAATCCGTGAGGTGAAGTCACGTTTGCGATCACGCGTGTAAGCGTGCGCTGGACTCGCTGGGTCGGGAAACTCGGTTGCGGCTGCCGTGAAGGGGCAACCGCGCACCGGGCCGTCGGACGGCGGAATCCGGAACAGCGCCAGGATGCGCTCACGGGGCGGGACGTCCGCACGGTCGAGTAGGCCCTCCATGGTGAGTCCGGCGTCGGCCAGGTGCCGGAGGTAGGCAACCACGAGGTCGTCCTTGACCGGGAAGTGCGCATAGAGCGTGCGCTTGGAGACCGGCGCTGTCGCGGCGATCTGCTCCATGGTCGTCGCGTTGATGCCCTGCGCCTCGAACAGTCGCGTGGCCGCGGCCACGATGCGCTCGCGCCCGCCACGGCCCCTGGTCTCGGTCATACAGACAAAGTACACGCCGACGTTTACTTTCTCGGGCACACCCGATAGTGTGGCTCAGAAGTAAACGGAAACGTCTACATAAGAAAGGCTGGAGATGGTCGACACCCCCACCCTGGGCCAGTCCGTCGGTCAGGTGATCCGCAGCCGCCGCGCCACCCGGGCATTCCGGCCCGACGAGGTTCCTGCCGACACCATCCGGACGGTCTTCGAGCTGGCGAGCCATGCGCCGTCGAACTCGAATACCCAACCGTGGCACGTCGAGGTGGTCAGCGGCGCCGCCCGAGAGCGCCTCGCCGACGCCATCGTGGCTGCCGACAAGGCGAACAAGGCCTCGTTGGATTTCCCGTACAACGACCAGATGTACCAGGGGGAGCACCAGAGTCGTCGCAAGGAATTCGGCGCCAAACTCTACGAAACCTTGGGTATCGCGCGAGAAGACACCGAGCTACTGGACTTCTACAACAAGAAGAGCCTGCGGTTCTACGACGCGCCGCACGTCGCGATGATCTTCGCACCGGATACCGCGGAGGTCCGCATCGCCGCCGATGTGGGTATCTACACCCAGACGCTGCTGTTGGCGATGACAGCGCACGGGATCGCGTCGTGCCCTCAGGGTCTGCTGTCTTTCTACGCCGATACCGTCCGGGCCGAACTCGGTGTCGAGGAGAACCGGAAGTTGTTGCTGGGCATATCCTTCGGCTACGCCGACGACAGCGCGCCCGTGAACGGTCTTGTTGTTCCCCGGGCCGAGTTGTCGGCGACCACCCGCTTCCATCGCTGAGCCCGGACCTTCATCCGTCATTGCTGCGCACCGGGCGGCGCACGGCCGAGGTGACGAGGTGGCGACGTAATCGGCCGCTCGATGAACGGAAGAGCGAGTTCATGGCCGCGGCGGTGCCGCGGACGTCGTCGCGGGCGGTGAGGTAGGTCCACCGGTCCGAGTCGGGCAGGGCGAAGAACTGTTCGAAGAATCCAGGGACATCGGCCGGAGGCATCCGCAGGAGTGCTTCCAAGCCGATCCGGCGGAAGCGGTGGATGACCTGCGCGGCGGGCGGCCAGACGGATGCCTGGGCCGCGGCCAGCGCCCGGTCCGGCTCGCCCGGCAGGTGTGCGGCGAGCGCATCCGCAACCTGCGGGGCGAGCCGCAGGGACGCGGCCAGGCTGAAGCCGGTCGCCGGGTGGATCAACGGGGCGGCCGCACCGAACCCGAGAACCCCGCGACCATGGTGCCGTGGGTGATCAACCCGGAACGAAACCCGCTCGGTTCGTGCGTCTTTCGGGACCGGAACACCGTGGTGGGCCAGCCGGGCGTGCAAGCGTTGGCGCAGCGCCGGCAGTGGCAGCCCCGGCCGTCGAGCCAGTGACGTCTCTTCCACCAGCACGTGGCCTCCGCCCAGCGGAACCACATAGAGGAACGTCGGCCACCCCGTCTCCCCGTGATCGGCGCGCCAGTCCATGAACAGTGCCTCGCCGGCGGATATCAGTGGTGCGGCGGCGTGTTCGTCGAGAATCAAACCGTAGGCAGTTTGTTCAGCGGGTATTCGGCGCGACGGCGTCGGGTCCAGCGGGCGCGCCCGGCCTCCGGCGTCCACGACGACCGAGGCCCTCAGATGCGACCCGTCGGCCAACGCAACCACGCCACGCTCCGGTGACCCGACCGCGCGGCCCGCGTGGAGGTGCACGCCGGTGAGCTGACCGGCGAGGTGCGCCTGGAGAGCGGGCACATCCAGGACGGCGTACTCCCAACCCAAGTGGTGCTCCGTCAGCGCGATCGCCCGGCCTGCGGCTCGGGCCGCGACCACCGCAGCCGGCAGATCGGTCGGCAGCTCCCGGCTCCACATCCCGTAGGTGGCCAGCCAGGGACGTTCCGGGGAAGGGTCGACCAATCCGGTGACCAATCCGAGCCGCCCACACGCCCCCGCCAACGCCATGCCCGCGGGGCCGGCTCCGACCACCAGAACGTCCATTCGTCCAATCGTGCCCTGTACCGCGAGAATCGCCCGCACGACCAGCCGCTGCTGCCGATGGTGTTCCTCAGGAGACCGTCCGTACGACACCGCCGTCGACGCGGATATCGGCGCCGCTGATGTAGTCGGCATGCGTGCCGGCAAGGAAGGTCACGGCGGCGGCCACCTCCTCGGGTCGGCCGAACCGGCCGATGTCGTTGGGAAACCATGCGGCGGAGGCGGCCGCCTCGATGTCGTCCCAGCTCGGGCCCCAGCCATGGTCAGCGGCGACCCGCATCGTCATCTCGCGGGTTGGCTCGGTGAGGATCGCCCCCGGGGCGACGATGTTGGCGGTGACGCCTGTGCCGGCCAGTTCCCGCGCCAGGGACACCGTCAGGTTGTGCCGGGCGGCCAGTGTGGCGTTGTAGTGCGGTTGCATTGCGGCGGGTTGTAGCGCCAGCCCGCCGCCGATCTGGATGATGCGGCCCCACCCGCGTCTGCGCATGCCGGGCGCCAGGTGGCGGATCAGGCGGATTGCCGACATGACGTTGGCCTGATAGATGCCCGCCCACTGTTCATCGGACAACTCCGACCACGAAAGTCCGTCGTAATAGCCGGCGTTGTTGACCAGGATGTCGACATCGCCGGCGGCTTCGCAGACCGCGGCGGCCTCAGTGGGCGAGGCCAGATCGCCGAGAACCGGAACGGCGCTGCCACCGCGCGCTCGAATCCGGTCGGCAACAGCGTGTGTTCGCGCCTCGTCTCGTCCGTGAACAACAACGGAAGCGCCTTCTGCTGCCAGCATTTCGGCTATCGCCTGACCGAGCCCTGTGCTGGAACCACTGATCAGCGCGCGCTTGCCGGTCAAACCCATGTCCATGGCGAAACTCCTTGTATACGCTTGTAGACTTCGGATACGTCTACAGACGTAGACTTCGCACGCGATATTCCCCTAGCCTCGAGGAATGGCTGCCGGCCCGTATCGACCACGTAACGCTGCCGCCACCCGGGAGGCGATCCTGGACTCGGCTGTCCGTAATTTCGCCCGGGCGGGCTTCGACGGCGTCGGTGTACGCGAAATCGCCGGCGATGCCGGTGTCACCGCCATGCTGGTGAACAGGTACTTCGGGTCCAAGGAGAAGTTGTTCGCCGAGGCTGTGGAGACCGCCTTCGCGCCGCCGACGATCATCCCCGAAGGCGGTCAGTCGCCAGGCCGGGCGGCCGCCAGTGCGCTGGTCAGCCGTTCCGACCCCGGAACCGATGACCTCGCACCGTTCCTGATCATGCTGAGATCGGCATCGAATCCACGCGCGGCGGAGATCGTCCGCGACGCCATCGAGCGGCACGTCGGGCGGCGATTGGCGCGCCAGCTTCCCACCCCGGGGCGCCATGTTCGCACCGATCTGGTGCTGTCGGTGATCAGTGGGGTGCTCCTGATGCGGCGGGTGGTAGGCACTCGCGCGCTCAACGCGAAGAACACCCAGCACCTCGAGAGGCTGCTCGAGGCGGTCTTCGACACGATCAACGACACTTCCCTGAGCTGACGGCCCTGCCCAGGTTCCGTTTGTCGTTCGCCGCGGCGGGTATCTGCGAGGGGTGCTGAGGTGCTCATGGAGCAACTGACGCTTCTTCTGGCGCTCTTCGTCGCGACGGTGTTCCTGGCACCGCTGGCGACGCGCTTGAAGTTGCCGTATCCAGTTGTGTTGCTGGTCGCGGGACTGGCGGTGGCGTTCGTCCCGGGTATGCCGGCGCCGTCGATCAGTCCGGATCTGATTCTCCCGCTGGTGCTGCCGCCGTTGCTGTTCGCGGCCGCACGGCGCACGTCGTGGCGTGAATTCCTCGACAACCGCCGGGCGATCGGCCTGCTTGCTGTCGCCCTGGTCTTGGTGACGGCCTTCGCCGTCGGTGTCCTGGTGCATGCGTTGGTTCCCGGCGCCTCGCTGATGGCGGCGGTGGCGTTGGGCGCGGCGGCGGCGCCGCCGGATCCGGTGGCCGCCACGTCGGCGGTCCGCGAACTGCGTCTGCCACGTCGTTTGCGGACCACATTGGAAGGCGAGGGTCTGTCCAATGATGCGACGGCGCTGGTGCTGTACGAGGTGGCGGTCACCGGAGTGGTCACGGGTGCGTTGTCACCATGGGGCGCGGCGGGCAGCCTGACACTTTCGGTGGCGGTGGGCGTCGCCACAGGGCTGATTCTCGCTGTGGGTGTGCGCTGGTTGCTCGGAAAACTGCCCGCTCATCCGGTCGGCACCTCCCTGGTGCTGCTGATGCCGTTCGCGGCGTACGGGATTGCTGATGTGGCGCACGGCAGTGGGGTGTTGGCTGTGGTGACGCTGGCGTTGGCACTGAGTAGGCACCCTGATGCCGAGTCCGCGCAGACCCGGCTGGTCTCGGAAACCGCCTGGGACATCCTCGAATTACTGGTGACTGGGGCGGCGTTCGCGTTCGTGGGTCTCGAGTTGCGAGCGGTGGCGGCTGCCGTTCCGGGCGATCTCAGCGATCTGGTCAAACAAGCCCTGCTGGTCACCGCTGTCGTCATCGTCATCAGGTTCGTCTGGATCTTCGTCGTCGGCACCATCGATCAACGGTTACACGCGCGGTCGAACCCGGAAGCCGAGCCGGCCGGGTGGCAGGAACGCCTGATCGCCTCCTGGGCCGGGATGCGCGGCGTTGTCACCTTGGCAGCGGTGCTGGCCCTTCCGATGGACTTCCCCGAGCGGGACCGGCTGATCTTCATCGCGTTCGTGGTGATCGTGGTGACGTTGGCATTGCAGGGCACGACCTTGCCGTGGATCGTCCGCCGCCTCGGCGTTCAGGTGCCGCCCGAGGAAACGGCCGACGTGCAGCGCGAGCTGACGGCTCGGGCCCGCCGGGCCGGAATGCAGCGACTGGACGACCTCACGCGTCGCGGCGATGTCGACCAGCGGGTCGCCCGGGAAGCCGCGGACAACATGAACAAGGTGTGGCGGCGGATGGGTTTCGAGGAACCCGACGCCGCGCACAGCGACGAAGACGCCGGGTGCCGGGCACAAGCCGCCGAACTGGAAGCCGAAGTCCTGACCGCCGCCCGCGATGTCATCCTCTCGGCGCGCACCGAGCACGGGATGGACCCCACCATCGCCGACAATGTGCTGCGCAAGCTCGACGGCCATGGCACCACGCCGGAGTGACCAGAGCTCGAATTCGTCGAGATCCTGGGTGCTTGCACTGGCCAGAACATAGTCCGAAATACCCATTGACGCGTCGAGCGTCCGGCAGTGTCATGGATCAGAAGCCAGTGGGGGCGAAGTGACCAGTGCATTGAAGAAGAACCGGACCGGCCACCGGAAGGTCTTGGGGGAGTCGGCTCAGAAGGTGTTACACGTCGGCCGCGTGGGTGCCCTCGCGGTGTTCTTGGGCATCGGTACTGCCGTAGTGGGCGGTTACACCGCGACCGCCGTTTCCTGGGCGGACTCCGATTCCTCGACCAAAGAATCTGCATCTGAACGCGAAACGTCTTCGCGTTCAGATGAATCCAAGCCGCGCAACGGTGCGGGACCGGCGAAGCGCTCTTCTGCAGAAGACGACGGTGGTGAGCACTCCGGGAAGACGGTGCGTTCGGGTGCGAACCGCCCGGACGACGATACGTCGACGTCGTCCGAGAGCGCCAAGCGCCCAACGGCCTCGGAGAACCGTCGCTCAGACCGTGAGAGCAGCCGTGACCTGCCGTCGCCGAAACCGGGCACGGAGGTTGTTCTCGAGCAGGTGGATGAGGTGCCAGTTGCGCTGACCGACCCAGCTCCAGACCCCGCACCTCTGCGCGAGGTGGTCGAATTGAGCATGCTGGCTCATGCCCGCCGCGAGGCTGTTGACCGCAATGCGCCTGCTGCGCAGCGGATCTCCGCATCGGAGGTGGCCAGTGGTGCCGTTGACGCCGCAACCATTCCACGGACGCCCACCCCGGGTTACGACATTGCCCCCGACTGGGAAGACGCCTATACAGGGCAGCCCTCGTTTGCTCATCAGGTTCTGGTCACAGGCTTGCGGGTCGTGACTGCGGTGACGGAGGCGCTGGGCATTCCCTTCAATCTCGCATCCCCGTCCTTCGAGATTCCCTTCCTCACCGACGGAACGCCGCCGACGTTCTTGATGCCGGGCACGGATGTCACGAAACGGCAGTATGTCGATGAGCCGAGCGGGGCCACGTGGGACGAGTGGGTCATCACACCGGAGGCGCCGACAGGCGAGCGGGTGATCGCCGTACACGGCGGTGGCTTCACCTCGGAGGCAAACATTTTCACCTACCTCACCTATCACCAGTTGGCGCGGGACACCGGCGCCACCGTCGTCGTGCCGGTGTATCCCGTCATCGGCAAGGGCGGCACCGCCGCGACCGTCGTCCCGGTGATGGCCAACCGCATCGCCTCGGAAGTTCGCGCGTACGGCGCCCCGAATGTGAGTGTGCTGGGTGACTCCGCCGGGGGCAGCATCTCGCTGGCGGCCCTGCAACTCCAGGCCGCGCGAATCAGGAAGGGGGAGGCGGAGTCCGACTCGATGCCCAGTCGGCTCGTGCTCCTGTCGCCGTCACTGGACAGCAACGACCCGTACACCGAGTTGCCGTTCGACGACCCGCTCCTGGACCCGGAGGTCAGCAAAAAGAACCGCGTCGCCTGGCTCGCCGGCCTCGATCCCACCGATCCGCTGGCAAGCCCGGTCTTCGGCTCCCTCGACGGTCTTCCGCCCACCACGGTGTATTCGAGTTCGTTGGACCAGATCACGTTCCAGACCCTGAGGTTGCAGCAGAAGGCCGCCGGTGACAGCAATGTCACGTTTGTCCTGCGCAAGGGCCTGATCCACGATTGGGTGGTCTTCTACTTCCTGCCGGAGGCGCAGGCCGAACTACCCGGGATCTACGACGCCCTGGGAGTGCACCCGCAATCCGTGTGACCGGGGCCAGGAAGCGCGACCGGCGGTGTGCCTGCGTTCAGGTCTTGGTGAGTGCCAGCACCGGGATGGTGCGTACCCCGGCGGTCTTCTTCTCGTACTCGGCGAAGCCCGGGTAGCGGCGGGCCTGTTCACCGTAGATGCGGTCACGGTCGCTACCGGTGATCTCGGTGACGGCCATGGTGTGGGTGCTGGTACCGAGTTCGATCTCACCGCTGCCCGTCGCTGTGAGGTTGTGGTACCAGGCGGGGTGGGTGGGCGCCCCGGCCTTGGAAGCGAACACGTAGATCACGTCCGGGTTGTCGTCATCCGGCAGGTACATCATCGGCGTGACGGTCTGTTTACCCGTCTTGCGGCCCGTGTGGTGCACCAGGACCATCGGGGCACCCTCGAAGTTCCCGCCGACGCGTCCGCCATTGGCCCGGAACTCGTTGATTATCTGCGTGTTCCAGTCGTCCGGTGCGCTCATGGTGGTGACACTCCCGTCTGCGTGGTGGTGGTACGGCCATGCTGACCCTACGACGGCGCGCCCTCCTTCGAGGCGAAGTGCGGGCGGCTCGTGGGCAGGGGTTGTTCTGCGGCATCACCGGAGCAAGTGCCACGATGCGTTGATGGCTGTGACATCGGAGAGCGGTCGCCGGGGCCGCCCCCGCGACCCGGAGATCGAGAACCGCGTCTATGACGCGGCGGCTGCGCTGTATTCGCAGGCAGGCTGGAATGGCTTCCGGGTCGATGCGCTGGCCCGTCAGTCCGGGGTCGGCAAGGCCGCCATCTACCGGCGCTGGCCGACCCGGGTGCAGTTGCTGGCGCAGGTCCTGGTGGCACGCTCGCTGTACTTCGAGGACATCAACACCGGTGACACGCGGCGAGACCTCGAGGCGATGGCGGACCTGTACATCGCGCACTTGACCGGCCCGTACGGCAATCTGCTGCATCAGGTGCTCATCGACCGGTTGCATCACCCCGAGGTCCGCGATGCCTCGGATGACTACTACCGCACCCTCGTCCTGGCAGGCCGGCGGATCGGCCGGCGCGCGCTGAAACGCGGTGACGTTCCGTCCACCGCCGCCGCGACGTTGATGATCGACATGGTGATCGGCGGTATCCAGAACCACATCGTCACGACGCCGCGGGAGCTACGGGCCCAGATGCGTTCGCGGCTACCACAATTCCGCGACCACCTGGTCCGCGCGGCAATGGCCGGTGCCGCCACCCCGCTGCAGTGACGACCGGCTTCCGCGGATATCAGCCGGAATCCGTCTGTTAATCTCGTGTCGAGCCATCCGAGGAGAAGATCATGACGGCTGCTCTGGACGCAGAACTGCATGCACTGCGGGTGACGACGCGCGAGCTGCTGGCCAAGCACTGCTCAGAGGCGCAGGTCCGCGCCGCCATGGCCACCGACACCGGACACGACCGCGAGCTGTGGCGGCATCTGGCCGAGATGGGACTACCGGGCCTGCTGATCGATGAGCAGTTCGGCGGTGCCGGCGCGGGGCACGTCGCCATGGGTGTGGTCATGGAGGAGATGGGTGCTGCCCTGATGGGCGGCCCCTTCCTGGCCACCGCCGTGCTGAGTACCCACGTGCTGAACTGCAGCACCGACGACCGGGAGCGGCAGTCCGTGTTGCCCGGCATCGCCTCAGGGGAGGTGATCGCGACCGTTGCGTTCGCCGAGACCGTCCTACCGGCATCCGCCCGGCCCAACTGCATCGGCACCAGAGCGGTCCGCACCGGTGACCCCGGCTGGCAGCTGACGGGTCAGAAGTCCTATGTGCTGGACGCAGGTAGTGCCGACGTCATCTACGTGCTGGCGCAAAGCCCGGACGGGCCAGGGGTTTTCCGGGTGAACCCCGACGCACCCGGACTGACGGTGACGCCGCTGCAGACAGTCGACCAAACCCGGCGACAGTACTCGATCGTTCTCGAAGACACTCCCGCTCGGTCGGTGGGGGCGCCGGGAACAGGGACCTCGGTCCTGGCTGCCGCCCTGGATCTGACAGCGGTGGCGCTGATCAGCGAACAGGCCGGCGGCACGCGCCGGGCCATGCAATTGGCCGTCGACCACGCCAGGACCCGCTTCCAGTTCGGCCGGGCGATCGGCAGTTTCCAAGCCGTCAAGCACATGTGTGCGGACATGCTGTTGGAAGCCGAATCGGCGATATCCGCAGCCCGGCACGTCGCCGAGTCGTTCGACCGGCAGCGCCCCGGCGCAGGTGCGGATCTTGCTCTGGCACAGGCGTACTGCGCCGAGGCATACCTCAGCGTTGCCGCCACGGGCATTCAGGTGCACGGCGGGATCGGGTTCACCTGGGAGCATCCCGCACATCTGTACCTGCGCCGCGCGCGCACCGACGCCCAACTGCTGGGCGATCCGGTGCTGCACCGTGAAACCTATCTGCAGCGAAGCAGCACAGGAGGCCCGCATGTCCGACCCTGATACCTCTGGCGTGATCGCCGAGGTACGTGCCTGGCTGCAGCAGAACTGGGACCCCGCGCTCGACAGGGCCGACTGGCTGGACCGGGTGGTCACGGCGGGCTGGGCTGCTCCGAGCTGGGAACCGAGGTGGTTCGGCCGCGGACTCGGTCAGGACGAATCACGCGCCGTACGAGCCGAGTTCGAGAGAGTGGGCGCACCGGGATCGGGACAGGACCGGATGAACCTGTGGGCGGCCACCGTGCACGCGGCGGGATCCGAGGATCTGAAAGCCCGGCTGTTGGGTGGTTTCCTACGTGGACAGCTGCGCGGGTGCCTGCTCTACAGCGAGCCCGGCGCGGGTTCGGACCTGGCCGGGTTGCGCACCCGCGCTGTGCGTGACGGCGACCAGTGGATAGTCAACGGCCAGAAGGTCTGGACCTCATTTGCGCAGAAGGCCGACTACGGCATGCTGGTTGCCCGAACCGATGTCGATGTACCCAAACATCGCGGACTGACCTTCTTCCTGTTGCCGATGAAACAACCCGGTGTGACCGTGCGTCCGATACACCAGATCACCGGTGAGTCCGAGTTCAACGAAGTTTTCCTCGACAACGCCAGAGTCGCCGACAGCGACCGCATCGGCGATGTCAATGCGGGGTGGGCGACGCTGCAGCTCGCCTTGGGCCTGGAGCGCGCGATCATGGGCGGCTCGGCCCGCACCGACCGCGGCAGGGCGACCACCGAAGACGACGTACGCAAGGTGAGCCTTCGCGATCTGGCAATCCGGTTGGGCCGCTTCGACGATCCGGTTCTGCGCCAGGCGATCGCCCGTATCGAAGCGCTGCAGGCGGTCAATCGCTGGAACCTCGCCCGGTCGAAGTCGACCGCCAGCCAAGCCGAGCGCCTGTCGGTGCTGTCACTCAGCAAGATCGCGATGTCACGCATCCTGCATGAATCAGCACGGGTGTACACCGACCTGGCAGGTCCGGAATCCATGCTGGAAGGCCCCGAGCACCCACTGGGCGACGCCACCACCTTCCGCGCTCTCAACGCCTACTTCACCTCGATCGGCGGGGGCACCGACCAGATCCAGCGCAACATCATCGGCGAGAAGGTGCTCGGTCTGCCCAGGGAGCCCGATCCCTACCATGACCGGCCGTTCCGGGAACTGCCGCACGATCAAGGCTGACGGAGGGCCCGAAGGAGGGTTGTCACCTCTACACCACCCGCGACGCCTGGTACTGGGCCACCTGCCACCGGCCGCCAACCCGGGTGAGCACCACGCCGATGGCCAGCTCCACTGCGGGCCGGTCCGGGTAGCTGAACGTCGCGGCCAGATAACCGAATACGACATCATCTGCCGGACTACGGCTTTCGAGGACCCGGTAGGCGACCGTCATCCCTTCGGGTTGAGAACCGTAGTACTGGGCGACCGCGTGTCTGCCCACGCCGTAGGGGCGCAGGCCTTGGAACACCACGTCCTCGGTGAACGCGGCGGCCACCCGGCCGGGATCGTGGGTGTCGATCCCGGCCTTCCACTCGTCCAGGACGCTGACGAGGATCTCCGCGGCGGACATGTCAATGCCCCGCGCTCTGGCCGCCGTCGACGTGCAGGATCTCGCCGGTCACGAACGGCGCGTTCTCCAGGTAGAGCACCGCGTCGACGACATCGGCTACCTCGCCGAGGTGGCCCACCGGGTGCAGTGCCGCCAGGGCCTGGTATTCCGACGGCTGGTGCATCGGTGTCTTGATGACTCCGAGAGCCACTGCGTTGGAACGGATTCCGCGCGTGGCGTATTCGACGGCCAGCGCACGGGTCGCCGCGTTCAGACCACCCTTGGTCAACGAGGCCAGCGCCGACGGCACCGCTGAGTTGGCATGTTCGACCAGAGTGGTCGAAATGGTGACCAGGTGGCCACCCCGGGGATCGGGTCCCTGCTCGAGCATCCGGGCCACAGCGGCACGGGAGAGCTCGAAGAACCCACGGAGGTTCACTCCGGTGATGGCGTCATAGTCGTCGTCGCTGTAGTCGACAAACGGTTTGGCGATGAAGATGCCCGCATTGTTGACCAGGGTGTCGATCCGCCCGAAGCGTTCGATCGCCGCGTCGACGATCCGCCCGCCGACACCGGGTTGCCCGATGTCACCCGGTACGGCCAGGACCATCGGGTCGTCAGCGGCCGCGATGGTGCGGGAGTTCGCCACGACGGCGTAGCCGAGCTTGCGGTAGCCGGCCACCAGACCGGCGCCGATTCCTTGTGAGGCGCCGGTGATGAGTGCGACGCGGGGTGCAGATGTCATGTCCGTGTTCCTTTCAGTTGGTGTTGCACCGCAGAACGCGCCGTCAGCCGGCCGGCAATCCCCGGCCCAGGGACCAATCACCTCGCTACTGGTAGGCACAAGCTCCTACTGCACTACGCTGACCGGTGTGGAGCTGCGACAGCTGCGCTACTTCGTCACGGTGGCCGACGAGCTGAACTTCGGGCGCGCGGCCGAACGGCTGCGCATCGCGGGACCGTCACTCTCACAACAGATCAAGGCGCTCGAGCGCGACCTCAAGGTGCAGCTGTTCGACCGCGACCGGCGCTCGGTGGCGCTGACGGCCGCCGGCTCGGCGCTGCTGCCGCGGGCGCGGGCCCTCATCGGCCAGGCCGACGAGCTGCGGCGCCAGGCCCAGGGTCTGGCGACGTCGGAGCCCGTCCGCATCGGGTGCGTACAGTGGTGCCCCACGGACTGGGCCGAGCGGGCCGCGGGTGTGGCGCAGTTGCGGGTGGACACCTGGGTCATGCCTTCGCATGCCCAAGCCGCCCGCGTCGCGGACGGCAGCCTGGACCTCGCGATCTGCTGGGTCGAGCATGCGGACCTGCAGGCCTTGGCACTCGAGGCGCGACTGGCCGGCGCCGACCGGCTCTACGCGCTGAGTGCCGGGCCGGATTCTTCACCCGTTGACGCACGGGATCTGACGGTGTTGGTGGATTCCGACCAGTCGAGCTGGTCGTCGTGGAACAGATTCGCCGAGCAGTTCGCCGCGGCATCGGGTGCGCAGGTGGTTCGGGTCGAGGACGGGGGAGTGACGGGCTCGACCTTCTTCGACCACGTCCGGCGCCTCCGGCGTCCGCTACTCAACAACCCCAAGGGCCAGAACGACGCAACGCCGCCGGACCTGACCCGGCGGCCGGTGCAGCACCCGAGCCCGATGTGGACGTGGTCCCTGGTGTGGCGCCAAGATGAGCCGAACCCCTTGGTACATGCCGTGATCGAGGCCTTCACGGCGGGTGTCGACGTACCGGGACTGACCGAACCCGGAGTGTGGCTGCCTGCGGGCGACCCGCACCGCTGAGTTGCGGGCACGATGAGGCCGCGCCATCGTGAGCATGGCGACCAGCATCATCACGGTTTGCCTGCAGCGCAACCACTTCGATTCATCTGCAGTCATTCGCGCGCCGGTGATGACATTTCCCTAAGAGTCTGGCGGGATGGTGGACCTGGTGCGCCTCGAGGGGGATGCTCGGCGTGGACGCAGACTGCGAGAAGGGTGCAGTTGTGGATGATCTCAGCTTCGACAGTACCGATCTGTCCGAGACCCAGGACTTCCTCGTCAAGGCATACACCCGGCTGAAGATCGGCGGGCACCACCCGGCGCCGCAAACGCGGATACGACGGCACTGGATGGGACCGGTGAATGTCGACGAACTCGATTTCAACTTCGACATGGATTTCTACGTCGAGCCGCTGGGGCGGATCTGCGTGTGCCGAATCCATTCCGGAAGCCTCGACACCCGCTTCGACCGGGTCGAGGACGTCTTGACCCCGGGTGACATCGCCTTGCTGGCCCCGCCGGACAGCCCCTACAGCGGACAACTGCACCACACCCGCTACGACGCCACCATGCTCGAGCCCGGGCAACTCGACCGCATCGCAGCTCCGTCGGCGGGGCCGGTCGAGCGCTCGGTGCGACTGACCAGCCACCGACCCCTCTCACCCGAAGCGGGGACGCGCCTGAGCGCCTTCATCGACTATCTCCGCAAGCACGCCCTCGCCGGCGCCGGCGTCGACGAGTTCGGGCTGGTCGCCGACACGGGCGCGCAGATGCTGGCGAGCCTGGTCCTGGCGGCATTCCCCAGCACCGCTCAGCCCGAACCAAGCCACTGCGACCGCCACGACGCCTCCACCGCCGCCCTGCGCCGGGCCATCACCTTCGTCGACGACAACGCCCACCTGCCGATGTCGTTGGCCGATATCGCTGCTCATGTGCACATGACCCCACGCGGTGTGCAGTACCTGTTCCGGCGCCACCTCGACTGCACCCCCATGCAGTACCTGCGCAAAGTGCGCCTCGATCACGCCCACCGGGATCTGCAGCGGGCCAGCCCCGAGGGGTGCACCGTCGCCGAGATAGCCAACCGGTGGGGTTTTGCGCACCAGAGTCGCTTTGCCCACTACTACCGGCTGACCTACGGCATGTCGCCACGCCGCACCTTGAACGGCGGCGCGCTCAGGACGTGAGCCTGCGGGTCCGACGGAAGCGACGATGCCGGTCTGTAATGCTGATGAGGTGCGGCCGGATGGGGGAGAACCGATCGGCGGCGCTGCAGCACGAGGAGCCGACGCCCTACTGATCGGGGTCTTCGCGTTCGTCGTGAGTGTGGTGGGGGTGGGGCGCCCGTCGCTGTGGGTCGACGAGGCGGCAACCGTGACCGCCTCCAGCCGCCCGCTGGCCGAACTCTGGGCGCTGGTGCAGCACGTCGATGCCGTGCACGCCCTGTACTACCTGACGATGCACGGCTGGTTGTTGCTGACGCCGCCGGGTGAGGCGTGGTTGCGGTTGCCCAGCGCGGTGATGGTGGGCGCGGCAGCCGCCGGGGTGGTGGTGCTGGGAAGGCAACTCTCCGGTCGGTCCGTAAGTATCTGCGCCGGTGTGGTTTTCGTGTTGTTGCCGCGCACCACCTGGGCGGGCGTCGAAGCCCGGCCCTATGCCCTCACCATGGCATGTGCGGTGTGGTTGACGGTGCTGCTCGTCGCCGCGGTCCGCGGCCGCGCCAGAGGGCTCTGGGTTGCTTACGGTCTGGCACTCGCGTTGTCCATCATCGCCAATGTGGTGGTGGTGCTGTTGCTGGCGGCGCACGCCGTCGCGGTGGCGGGAATGGCGCCGCCGCGCCGGACGCTGCTCGCGTGGGTGGCCTCCACGGCCGCGGCGGTGCTGGCCGTCGTGCCCCTGATGATCGCGCTGCTACCTCAGCAGTCGCAGGTCAGCTGGATCTGGCCGATCAGCGCAGCGACGGCCGGGCAGATCTTCGCCGAGCAGTACTTCCCCTCGGTGTACTCGGACAGAGTGCGCGCGGTGGGCCCTGACCAGCGTGCGTTCACCGCCGAGCAGCTGGCGGTGGCCATGCAGGCGTGGGCGCGGGTGGTTCCCTTGATCAGCGTCATCGTCATCCTCGCCGCCCTGGCGGTGTGGAAGCGACGCCGTGCGGCGGATATCGGCCCGGATCCGCGGCTTCTGGTGAAGGTGTCAGCGGCCTGGATTGTGCTGCCCACTGCGGTGCTCGTCGGATACTCGGTGGTGGTGCGGCCGATCTATCAGCCCCACTATCTGGCGTTCACCACCCCGGCCGCGGCACTGCTGATCGGGCTCTGTGTCGTGGTGGTGGGCCGCGACGGTTGGCGCGTCGGTGCGCTTCTCGTGCTGATCGGGGTGGCGGCGGTGCCGAACTACCTTGCCCAGCGCTCACCGTTCGCCAAGTACGGATCGGACTACAGCCAGGTTGCCGACCTGCTGGCGGAGCGTGCCGCCCCCGGCGACTGCCTGCTGCTCGACGGCGCCATGAGTGCGTCGGCGGCCGATGGCATCGACGGCACCCGGCTGCAGCACCGCGATGGCCTGGTCGACGTCGGGTCGAAAAAGGAGGCCACAGACAATGATTCGCTGTTCAGCTCGAGACTTCCGGCCGATGATCAGGTGAACGCGCTGCGCAGCTGCTCGGTGGTGTGGATTGTCACCGACTACCACAGGGAGCCGCCGCAACTCGGTCTTCGAGTCGTCCACGAATGGCGGTTCAACCAGAGCCAGGTGGTTCAGGCGGTCCGCGCGCAGTGAGGGTGCAGGACTTCGCGCGGTGGGCTCTCCATGTGCCCCGACGCGTGTTGGTCGTCGCCGCCCTGGCGGCGGTGGCCGCCGCAGTCCTCGGTGTGCCCGTCGTCGCGCATCTGACCGCAGGTGGTTTCCAGGACCCGGCGGCGGAATCCGCGCGCGCCAATCACCTCCTGTCGGAGGTCTTCGGCAAAGGCGATGTGCAGCTGGTACTGGTCGTCAGCCATCGCGACGGACCTCGAAGCGTCGACGCCCAATCCGCGGGGCGACGGATGGTGGAACTGATCGAGGACAGCCAGAACGTCATCGGCGTGATCTCCCCGTGGACCTCGCCGCCACCCGTGGCCGACGCTCTCTACAGCGCCGACGGCCGGACCGGACTGATCGTCGCCGACCTGCGCGGGGGTGAGAGCCGAGCGCCCGGATACGGGCAGGGTCTCGTCGAGGCCGTCAACGCCGACGTGCTGCCCGACTTTCCCGAGGTGACGGTTCAGGCCGGGGGATCGGCAATGGTGTTCGCCCAGATCACCGACCAGACGTTGCACGACGTGCTGATCATGGAATCCATCGCCGTGCCGCTCAGCCTGCTGGTGCTGGTCTGGGTATTCGGCGGATTGCTCGCGGCGACGTTGCCGGTGGTGGTGGCCGCCGCCGCGATAGCGGGTTCGTTGGCGGTACTGCGTGGCATCACCGTGTTTGCCGATGTGTCCATCTTCGCGCTGAATCTGACCACCGCATTGGGATTCGCGTTGGCGGTCGACTACACCCTGCTGATCCTCAGTCGCTATCGCGACGAAATCGCCGGCGGCGCCGATCGTGACCAGGCGGTGCGGACCACGATGGGTACGGCGGGACGCACCATCGTGTTCTCGGCGCTGATCGTCACCCTGTCGATGGCAACGATGGTGGTGTTCCCCATACCGTTTCTGCGGTCGTTCGCCTACGCCGGCGTCGCGACGGTGATGTTGTGCGCGCTGGCGGCATTGGTGCTGACCCCGGCGCTGATCGTTGTCCTGGGCGCCCGCATCGGCACCCCGCGGGGCCGCCACCGCGGCCGGCGCCCCGAGCAGAATTTCTGGCACCGGAGCACCGCGTTCGTCATCCGCCATGCGGGGGTCCTGGGCCTGGCGGGCGCCGCGCTTCTCGTTGTTGCAGGCCTGCCGTTCCTGAGCGCCAACTGGGGCAATCCCGACGACCGTGTGCTGCCTGCCTCGGCGTCCGCACACCAGGTGGGTGACGTGCTGCGGGCGCAGTTCCCCGGCCAGTCGGGGACCGAGAGCGTCGCCGTCGTGGCGGATGCGCGGGGACTGACTCCGGCGGAGTGGGAGCGCTACGCGGCCGCGGCGTCGCGGGTGCCCGGGGTCGTGGCGGTGTATGCGCCCACCGGGACGTTCGCGCAAGGGCGCCAGGTCGGTCCTCGGGCCGGTGGCACCGACGTCCGGGACGGCAGTGCCTACCTGACGGTGGCCGGTTCGGCGCCGCTGTTCTCGGAGGCGTCGGAGACGCAATTGGACACTCTGCGCGCGCTGACCGGCCCCGGGGGGCGTGACGTCGTCATCACGGGTGCGGCCGCGACCAACCGTGACAGCGTGCAGGCCATCGCCTCACGGTTGCCCTTGGTGCTGGCCCTCATGGCGGTGGTGATCTTCGTGGTGCTGTTCGTGCTCACGGGCAGCGTTGTCCTGCCCCTGAAAGCGCTTGTCTTGAACACCCTTTCGCTGACCGCGGCTTTCGGTGCCCTGGTCTGGATCTTCCAGGAGGGCCACCTCGGCGCGTTCGGGACGACACCCACCGGCACATTGGTGGCCACCATTCCGGTCTTGTTGTTCGGCATCGCGTTCGGGCTGTCCATGGATTACGAGGTGTTCCTGTTGGCCCGTATCCGCGAGTTCTGGTCGAAAAGTGCCGGCGCGGTCGCCGATCAAGACCGCAGCGTGATCCTCGGTCTGGCCTACACGGGACGGGTTGTCACCGCGGCGGCGCTGATCATGGCGATCTCCTTCGCCGGCCTGATCGCCGCCCAGGTGTCGTTCATGCGGATGTTCGGGGTGGGCCTGGTGTTGGCGGTCCTGGTCGACGCCACGTTGGTGCGGATGGTGCTGCTGCCGGCATTCATGCATCTGCTGGGCAGGTGGAACTGGTGGTCACCGAGGCCGTTGCGGCGGTTTGCCCGCCCGGAATGAGTTTGGGCCGCCCGTCGCGGAGAACTCTGTAGAGCCCTGAACCGATCCGATCCGGCACGGGTTCCGAATGCTCATTGACGGAGTCGACAAAGACGAGGAGTCGGGGTGTGAGGATCAGTGAGCAGGTCGACGTGCAGCCGGGTGAGCCGAGGCTGCGCCCATGATGAGCTCCGAACTGGACGCGGCGGGTATCCGGGCACCCGACCTGCGTGAGGCCTATCAGTACTGCCGCACCCTCAACGCCCAGCACGGCAAGACGTTCTTCCTGGCCACCCGGCTGCTGGCACCGGAACAGCGTCCTGCGGTGCACGCCCTGTACGGGTTCGCCCGAAGCGCCGACGACATCCTCGACGATTTCGACAGCGATCTCGACACGGCCCAACGCGGCCAGCAGCTGCAACACCTGTCCAACCGGCTGGGCGCTGTCCTGGCGGGCGGAGCCCTCGGCGCCGACGATCTGGCGCTGGCCGCCGTCGCACATACCGCGCATACCTACGACATCGGCTGGGAGCTGTTCGACGACTTCCTGACGTCGATGCGGATGGATCTGACGGTGACCGACTATCCGGACCGGGCCGCGCTGGAGCGGTACATGTACGGATCGGCAGAGGTGATCGGCTTGCAGCTGTTGCCGGTGCTGGGCAGCGTGGGTCCCCGCGAAGACGCCGCGCCGTACGCCGCGGCGCTCGGCAAGGCCTTCCAGCTGACCAACTTCCTGCGCGACGTCGACGAAGACCTGCGCCGGGGGCGGGTGTACCTGCCCGCCGACGAGTTGGCTGCCCACGGCGTCGACCGGGAACTCCTGACGTGGTGTCAGCGGCACCAGCGCACCGACCGCCGCGTCCGCGCCGCGCTGGCCGACCAGCACGCGATCACCCGGGCGGTTTACGCCCAGGCCCGTCCCGGCATCAACACCCTGGCGCCGCGTTCACGCGCCTGTGTCTCGGCGGCGTTGACCCTGTACTCCGACATCCTGGCCCGGATCGAAGCGATCGACTTCGAGATCTTCGGTCGCCGGGCGCGGGTGGGACGGCGCCGGCGTGTGGCGGTGGCCGCCGTGGGTTTCGGTAAGGCGTGGGCAGCCCGGCTCCGGCGCGAGGCGGGGTGACTCGATGACGCTTGTCGGCCTCGGGCGCTCACCGGCGGCGCCCCGCTCCTGCCTTGTCGAGCAGCGGAACCTGCAGAGCCGCCCACGGGCTGATGGCCCAGCCCAGGGCGGCCGCGGTGCACAGCTCGTCCCACGGCACCCAGGCGTGGTCCATCACCTCGGCGGCCGCCGGGCGAACCGGCCCCACCGCCAGCGCAGTGAACACCGGGCAGACCTCGTTCTCCACCACGCCATCGGCTGCCACCGCGTAGTACCTGAAGTCGGGCAGCACACAGCGCAACCGGTCGACGCCGACGCCCAGCTCCTCGCGCACCCGCCGGTGCACGGCGTCGGGCAGGGACTCGCCCGGGCCGGGGTGCCCGCAGCAGGAGTTCGTCCAGACCCCGGCGAACGCGCGCTTGTGCAGTGCCCGCCGGGTCAGCAGCACCCGCCCGGAGTCGTCGAACAGATAGCAGGAGAACGCCAGATGCAGCGGGGTCGAGCTGTGGTGCACCTCGGACTTGGGAGCCGAACCGATGTCCTGACCCTCGTCATCGAGGAGTACCACCAATTCCGGGCTGTCGGCCACGCGCATGTCCACCACCGCTCATCGAAATCCGGACGCCCCTGTGGGCAGGTATCACTGCCGTATTCGGGGCCGGCGCCCGCCCGGATTGGTACAGCCACCGAACCAAGCACGAATGAAGTGGGTGCGCAGTGTCGGTGATCCTGGCCTACACCTCGCCCGCACTGGGCCACCTGTACCCGTTCTGTGCTCTGCTCGCCGAGCTGTCGGACCGAGGCCACGACATCCACCTGCGCACCCTGGCCGGCGGTGTAGACCTGTGCCGCCAGCAAGGGTTCACCGCCGAGCCGGTCGATCCGCGGATCGAAGCGCTGCACAACGACGCCACCGAGGGTGGTGTGCTCCGGGCGGCCACCGAGACCGTCCGGGTTCTCGCCCGGCGCGCCGCTTTCGAGGTCGGCGATCTCGCACGGGCGATGGCCGATGTCTCCCCGGACCTGGTGATGGTGGATTCGAACTGCTGGGGGGCGATGTCCTTCACCGAGGCCAAAGGGATTCCATCGGTGGTCCTTTCGCCGTTCATGCCGTACCTGCGCTCACCGGGCTCGCCGCCGTTCGGCGCCGGGGCCAGGCCGTGGCCGGGTCCGCTGGGACGGATTCGCGACTGGGGTGTCGGGCTGGTCACCCGCAGGGTGTTCGACAAGCCCTTCCGTGACGGAATGGACCCGGTCCGGGCCGCCCTCGGTGTGCCGGCGGTGCGGTCCGCCGACGCGCTGCTGCGCCGGGCACCCGCTGTGCTGGTTGCCACCGGCAAGCCGTTCGAGTACCCGCACACCGACTGGGGTCCGTCGGTGGAACTGATCGGTCCGGCGTCCTTCGATCCGGTGGGGGCCGAAGCGCCGGCGTGGCTCGACGAGATCGACGACCCGATCGTATTGGTCACCACGTCGTCGGTGCCGCAAGCCGACGAGAGGCTGGTCAACACCGCCCTCGAAGCGCTCGACGGCGAGCCGCTACACCTGGTGGCCACGTCCCCGACGCGGCCGGTCGGCGCCGCCTGGCGCCGGCCCGGGGCCACCCTGACGCAGTTCGTGCCGCACTCGTTGCTGCTGGAACGCGCGGTCTGTGTCGTCACCCACGGCGGTATGGGAATCACTCAGAAAGCCCTGAGCCGCGGAATCCCGGTCTGCGTGGTTCCTTTCGGACGCGACCAGTTCGAGGTCGCGCGGCGGGTGGAGGTCGCGGGCTGCGGTATTCGGCTACCGGCGCGCCGGCTAACGACGCCGCGGCTGCGCGCCGCGATCAACGACGCGATGACGATGACCGACGGGGCGTCCGCGGTGGCGGAAGGTTTCGCCGCGACCGGCGGAGTACGCCGCGGCGCCGACATCGTGGAACAACACCTGCTCAGGAGAACATCGGCGCGGGGGCTCGGCGGGTGAGGTCGTCGGCCACCTGTTCGGCCGCCCGGAGCACGCGCAGGATATTGTCGCCGGCCAGCTTGTCCAGGTCGGCGCGCGACCATCCCCGGTCGGTGAGGGCAGCGAACAGCCTCGGATACCCCGACACGTCCTCCAGCCCTTCGGGCATGGCCTCGCCGCCCATGTAGTCGCCGCCGACACCCACGTGGTCGATGCCGGCGACCTCGCGAACGTGCTCGATGTGCGTGACGACGTCGGCCACCGTGGCGACCGGCGGTGGCGACTGTCTGGCCAGCTGTGTCATCAGGGCGTCGTAGGCGGGGTCGTGTTTGTGCAGCCCGCGGCGCCGGGCCTCGGCGTTGGCTTCGACATGCCACTGCGCGACCGCCGGAGAGAGGAAGGCGGGCAGGAATGTCACCATGCAGACGCCGGCGTTCGCGGCCAGGGCCGTGAGCACATCGTCGGGCACGTTGCGCGGGTGGTCGCAGACCGCACGGGCGCAGGAGTGGCTGAAGATCGCCGGCGCCGCGGTCACGCGCAGTGCGTGCCGCATCACGTCGGCAGACACGTGCGACAGGTCGACGAGCATCCCGAGCCGGTTCATCTCGCGTACCACGGCCTCCCCGAAGGGCGAGAGTCCGTGCAGCACAGGATAATCGGTCGCAGAGTCGGCCCACGGCACGTTCTTGTTGTGGGTCAGCGTCAGGTACCGCACGCCCAAGGCGCGCATCGCGCGCAGCACCCCTAGTGACCCGTCGATGCAATGGCCGCCTTCCATCCCCAACAGCGAAGCGATGCGGTCTCCGGAAGCCTGCACCTCGTCCGCGGTGGTCGCCAGCACCAGTCGGCCCGGGTAGCGGGTCACGAGGCGCCGCACGAAGTCGATCTGTTCGAGTGTTGCGGTCACCGCCGCCGGCCCGTCGAAGAGCTCCGGTGAGACGTAGACCGACCAGAACTGCCCGCCGACCCCGCCGGCCCGGAGCCGCTCGAGGTCGGTGTGCAGATCGGGCACCAACGACGTCAGGTCAACGGCATCGAGGTTGTTGCCGTACAACTGGCGCATCGCCCAGGCCAGATCGTTGTGACCGTCGATCAGCATCGGAATCGAGTGTGCGCCGGCGGGCTCGGCACGCACAACCGTTGCGAGTGCACCGGGAATCCCCTCGCCGGCAGGGAAGTGGCGTGCGTGGCCCGACGCCCGCGTTGTGCAAACGCATGGCACCCCCCCGAGCGGGCAGTGCGGAGAGGAACGGCAGGGGCGTGAGGCAACCGCTAACCGTGCCGGTGACGGTCTGCCGGGCAGAGGCGTTCGCCGAAGCCATCGCCTGGTGCACAACTGCCCATCGATGGCGCGGTCCGGGCGCTTGGAGAAGTTGCCCGCCGGCGGCCGTCGCTGTCTGCGGCAACAACGCGTGCGCGCGTGAGCATATTCTCCAGCGCGCGAGCCGAATTCGCGGCAAAGGTGTCACGCCGCCGTCACGGTTCAGGCCTGGCGGCGTGCGGCACCTCCGGTGCCGAGGCAGCTCACCGAAAAGCCTTGGAGTGCGCAAAGATATGTGAAGATCGAGGCGAACGTGACGAGTGGTCGGTGAGGTGCCCCCGCAGTGTCCAGCCGGCCGAAGGCGGTTCTCCATGACAGGTGTGCAACGACTCGAACCGGTGTCCCGCAGTGCGGACGCGGCTGCGATCTACGGTGCGTGGGAACGCTTTGTGCAAGGGGAAGACGATATCCGCGGCGTGCGGCCCGAAGTCGCGATCTCCTGGCATCGCTGCCGCGATCTGTATCGCGTGGACCCGTATCTGTCCGAAGCACCGGCGGCGGTTGCGGAAGTCGCCCACTCGATCGAGCATGATGTCATCTTCACCGAGCTCGGTTTCCGTGCCGCCGCCATGGTCCACGAGGTGGCCAGTTTCGGTGGCATCGTGACCGTCGCCGACGCGACCGGCAGGATCCTGGCCGAGTGGGGTGACAAGACCACCTGCTCCATCGCCGCCGAGGCCAGCCTGGCGCCGTGGTTCTGTTGGTCCGAGAGCGCGGTGGGCACCAACGCCATGGGCACCGCGCTCGGAACGCAGCACCCCGTGGTGATCCGGCGGGAAGAACACTGGTGCCGGGCTTTTCACGACTGGACGTGCGTCGCCGTCGCTGTGCGCGACGTGGTGAACAAGGAACCGATCGCGGTCTTGAACATCTCCTGCTGGCGCAGTGAGCTGCCGGCGTCGGCGCGGGGGTGGCTGTCCAATGCCGCCGCTCACACCCAGAGCGGTCTGCGCATGCGCGCCCGCGACAGTGGAACGCAACTGCTCGCCGCGTACAACCACGCCCGGATGCGGTCCACGGAGCCGCTGGCCGTGGTCGACACCGCGGGCAAGGTGGTGATCGCCGACGACACGGCGAGTGTGCTCCTGGGCGTGCCCGGCAACGCCGCGGCGGTGAATCCGGCGGTGCGGTGGAATCCACGGTTACCCGCGTTCGTCGACGCCGCCCGGTATGCCAGCAAGCAGGCCGGCCAGCACCCGGATTGGGTCGGCAGCACCCAGATCTTCACTCACCTCGCCGACGAGCCGTCGCCGATCCGAATCCGGCCGGTCTTCCAGTACGGCAACCTGATCGGACACCTGATCACCTTCGGAGCTGCCGACGGCGAGGCACTACCGGATACCGAGGTGGGCCCGCATGTTCAAGGCCCGCCGCGCCGAGTGGTGGGCATCCGCGACAGCCGGATGGTGTTGCTGCGGCTGGCGGAGGTCACCCTGGCCGAATCGGACGGCAACGAGGTGTGGCTGTCCACGGATCAGGGCCGGCTGCGGGCAGCCGCGTCGGGCCTGGACAAACTCGACGATGAACTGGCCAACTCGGGATTCATGCGGGTACACCGCCAGTACGTCGTGAACCTCAGCCGTGTCCGGGAGGTCGAACGCCGGGACCGGGGTGAGTTGGTCCTGGTCATGGACGACAGTGCCAACACGGTGGTGCCGGTGTCGCGGCGCAACGCTCGCGGGGTACGGCACGTGCTGGGCGTGTGAGATTCGGAAAGGAGTCCCATGCCTGGGAACCCTGACAGTTACGTCGACAGGACCTACGACCAGACCGTCGTCGCGCTGCGGCGGCGCGGCACTCCGGCCGGTCAGCCCGGCCGGTGGCCCGGCCGCGTAGACCTGAGCATCCTGACCCGCGCCCCTGATCCGTGGGGCGAGGACTTCGACTACGCCAAGGCTTTCGCGGCACTGGATCTCGATGAACTGGCCCGTGACGTGGACCGGGTGCTGACCACCACACAGGACTGGTGGCCCGCCGACTTCGGTCACTACGGACCGCTGGTGCTGCGGATGGCCTGGCATTGCGCCGGCACCTACCGCGTGGGTGACGGACGTGGCGGATCGAGTGCCGGAATGCAGCGGTTTGCGCCGCTGAACAGCTGGCCGGACAACCGGAACCTGGACAAGGCGCGGCGACTCCTTTGGCCGGTCAAGCAGAAACACGGCCGGAAGATCTCCTGGGCCGACCTGATGGTCTTCGCGGGCAACCGCGCACTGGAATCGATGGGGTTCAAGACATTCGGCTTCGCCGGTGGCCGGGTGGACGTCTGGGCGGCCGACGAGACCTACTGGGGTCCCGAGGACACCTGGTGCGCCGACGAACGGCACAGTGGCGTCCGGGATCTCGAGGAACCGCTGGCGGCCGCGGAGATGGGACTGATCTACGTCAATCCCCAGGGCCCGGGCACGTCGCCGGACCCGAGGGCCGCCGCCCGTGACATGCGGCAGACGTTCCGGCGGATGGGACTCGACGACGAGGAGACCGTCGCACTGATCGCGGGTGGCCACACGTTCGGCAAATCGCACGGGGTGGCCGATGCGGGCACCTGGCTCGGTCCCGAGCCCGAGGACGCACCGCTGGAGGCACAAGGCCTGGGCTGGGTGAACCGTTTCGGTACCGGCAACGCCGCCGACACCATCACCAGTGGGCTCGAAGGGATCTGGACACCCACCCCGACGTCGTGGGACAACAGCTTCCTCGAGACCCTGTTCCGCTACCAGTGGGAGGTGGCACTGAGCCCCGCCGGGCTCTGGCAGTGGGTGCCGCGCAACGGTGCCGGGGCCGGGACCGTGCCGGACCCCCACGACCCGGCCAAGACCCATGCCCCGACGATGCTCACCACCGACCTGGCGCTGCAGGAGGACCCGCGCTACGAGGCGATCGCGCGGCGCTTCCTGGAGAACCCGGACCAGCTCGCGGACGCCTTCGCACGCGTCTGGTTCAAGCTAACCCACATCGACATGGGGCCCATCCAGCGCTACCTGGGGCCGCTGGTCCCGTCAGAGCGGCTGATCTGGCAGGACCCGGTGCCGGAGGTCGATCACGAACTCGTCGACGCCCACGACATCGACGTGCTCAAGACGGAGCTCCTCGATTCCGGGCTGTCGGTATCGCAGCTCGTCGGCACGGCGTGGGCGTCGGCCTCGACCTACCGCAACAGCGACAAACGCGGTGGCGCCAACGGCGCCCGCATCCGCCTGGAACCGCAACGCAGCTGGGCGGTCAACGATCCCGACAGCCTGGGCCCCGTGCTCGCCACGCTGGAGGGAATCCAACAGCGCTTCAACAACTCTCAACAGGGTGACCGGAGGGTCTCGCTGGCGGATCTGATCGTCCTCGGCGGCTGCGCAGCGGTCGAGGCGGCCGCCGCCAGAGCCGGTCACCACATCGAGGTCCCGTTCCGGCCGGGACGTACCGACGCCACACAGGAGTGGACCGATGTCGAGTGGTTCGCGGCGCTCGAACCGACCGCGGACGCCTTCCGCAACTACGTCGACGCCCACACCCGGCTGCCGGCAGAACATCTACTCATCGATCGTGCGAGCCAGCTGACCTTGACCGCACGCGAGATGACAGTGCTGATCGGTGGCCTGCGGGTGCTCGGCGCCAACCACGGCCGATCGCCGTTGGGTGTGTTGACCTCGACACCGGGTGAGCTGAACAGTGACTTCTTCGTCAATCTCCTCGACATGAATACCGAATGGGTTCCCCGCACCACCGGCGATTACGACGGTCGCGACCGCCACACCGGCGAGCTCAGGTGGACAGCCAGTCGTGTCGACCTCGTGTTCGGCGCCGACTCCGAGTTGCGCGCGCTGTCGGAGGTCTACGCCTTCCAAGACGCGCGGGAGAAGTTCGTCCGCGACTTCGTGTCCGCGTGGGACAAGGTGATGACTCTCGACCTGTTCGGCCCGGCCTGACCACGAACGGCACGATCCGCCGTGCGAACGGCGCGGTGTGACGCCTCGGCGGTCATGCCTGTACGCCGGGTACGAACCGGAATACAGTACCGGGTGTTGCAGGCCCCACCACGTGCGCGGGCGGCAATCCTGCGCTGCGCCAATAAAATTCGCAGCCCAACCGACAGCGTGACCACAAGGAGGTCAGATCCGATGACGATCGCTCAAGAACACCCTGACCTGTTGCATGAGCTCGGCTTGGACAGGCAGAATCACGCCGCTCTGGGCCGGGTCCTGGGTACCGGTTCCATAGGCCAAGCCACCGAACGTGCCGACGGCATCATGGAAGCCACCATCCGGATCAAAGAGGACGAACTCGTCTGGGATCCAATGATTCTGGTCATGCCCCACGGTGGTGACATCGAGCTCACGGTCATCAACGATGACAAGAACACCCACGCGGCGTTGTTCCCGTGCAACGGTGACAGGAAGTTCATCTGGCTGCTGAATCACTCGAAGGGCAAGGCGAAGCTGAACCTCGATGGTCCTGGTTACTACTGGTACAGCTCACCGGGAGGCAACGACGAGGGACGGGGACTGACCGCCGCCATCGTCGTTCTCGGCGAGGTGCCGCCCGAGGCCCGTCTCGACCGTCCCGATCAGCCGCGTCCCTAGGAAGGAACAACCATGACCGTCGACTACGTGGACGCCGGAGAGGCGATCCAGCAGTCAGCGCTGAGCCCCATCCCCGGATCCGCTCCCGCGGTGGCGACCAGCGTCAACTATGAGCGGCTACTCAACGCTCGTTCGGAGTCGCACAACTGGCTCACCTACTACGGCGCCTATGACGGCCAGCGGTACAGCCTGCTGGACCAGATCAACACCGACAACGTCAAGCGCATCGGGCCCGTCTGGATGTTCCAGGCCGGCGCCTCCGGTCACATGGCAGGCGCTTCGACCTATGCGTTCGAGACGTGCCCGCTTGTCGTGGATGGAGTCATGTACGTCACCGGCTGGGACGGGTGGTTCTGGGCGCTCGACGCGACCTCGGGCCAACAGCTATGGCGCTACAAGCACGCCACACCTTTTGACGTCTCACTCTGTTGCGGGAACGTCAACCGCGGCTGCGCGGTGGCCGACGGCAAGGTGTTCTTCGTGACCCCGAACGCCCACCTGATCGCCTTGGACGCCACGAATGGACACACCATCTGGCAGAAGACGATCGGCGATGTCCGTGCCGGTGAAAGCGCCACGCTCGCACCGCTGGTGGTCAAGAACACCGTCATCACCGGCAGCTCGGGCGGTGAATTCGGGGTGCGTGGGCACATCGACTGCTGGGACCTCAAGACCGGCGAGCACCTTTGGCGCACCTATACCGTGCCGAAGCCGGGTGAGCCGGGCTCGGAGACCTGGCCGGCCGACGGCGAGGCGTGGGCGCGCGGCGGGGCGAACCACTGGGTCACCGGCAGCTTCGACCCCGAGACCAATCTGTACTACGCGGGCACCGGCAATCCGGCTCCTGATTTCGACGGTGCCGTGCGTGAGGGCGACAACCTCTTCACCGACAGCGTGGTCGCACTCGATGTCGACAGCGGTGAGATCAAGTGGCACTACCAGTTCACCCCGCACGACCTGTGGGACTACGACTCCACGATGGAGATGATCCTCTTCGAGCGCGACGGTAAGAAGCTGCTCGCCCACTTCGACAAGAACGGCTACTTCTTCGTGCTGGACCGCACCAACGGCGAGTTGCAGCACGTCACTCCGTTCGTAGACCGGATCGACTGGGGTGTGATCACCCGCGACGGCAAGGTGACCCCGCGTAGGTACCCGGACAAGGAGGGCGAGCCCGTTCATTTCTATCCCGGTCCGGCCGGGGCGAAGGAGTGGACGCACGCGGCATACAGCCCGAGGACCGAAATGTTCTACGTCCCAGTCGCCGACGTCGGCGCCACGGCCACCCGTCGGCGGCGTGAGTTCAAAGAGAGCATCCCGTACTGGGGCGCGGCCGTACAGGTCGACATCGACGACATGGCGGGTTCGGTCAGTGCCTTCGACACACACGGAGAGGAGAAGTGGCGTTGGCGGCTGAAGCACCCGATGGCCGCGTCGGTGCTGGCCACTGCGGGCAACCTGGTGTTCGCGGGCACCCCGACCGGTGAGTTCGCCGCGCTGGATGCGAACACCGGGGAGAAGCTGTGGGAATTCAACTGTGGCAGCGGACATCATGGAAGCTGCTCCACCTACAGCGTCAACGGAAAGCAGTATGTCGTGGTGCCGGTGGGCTGGGGTGGCTGGCTCGAGGGCATCCTCCCCGGAATGCTCGGCGCAGGCCACGGCAGCGCGTTGATCGCCTTCGCCCTCCCCGACTGATCCCACCAACACGAAAGAGAGAGAACAGCAATGGAGCAAGACAGCACTCTGCAGAAGTGGGAGCCGCCCACGGTCACCGAGATCAGGGTGTCCGCCGAGGTGACCGCATACGCGGGCATCTGGCGCGGCGCCGACTAGTCGCTGCGGGCGCGGGGCGGCAGGCCCAGTCGTGTGGGTGCGCGTGTTGGGATCGGCGGCCGGCGGCGGATTTCCACAGTGGAACTGCACCTGCCCTCCGTGTCGTGCGGTGCGGGCCGGCTCCGGGCCGGCCCGACGCCGTTCCCAATCGTCGATCGCGGTCACGTCGGATCGACTGCGTTGGTACCTGTTCAACGCGTCACCGGACATCCAGTCCCAGATCGAGAACTTCGCCGAGCTACATCCCGACGACGGCCGGGTGGTCCGGCTGCAGGCAGTGCTGCTCACCGATGCCGAGTTGGACCACACCCTGGGCCTTCTCCTGATGCGCGAGGGTCGAGGACTGGAGGTGCACGCCACCGAGTCGGTGCACGAGACGCTGATGTCGGGCACCCGAGTGCTCAAGACGCTCGAGGCGTACTGTCCGGTCAAGTGGCAACCGGTACTGCCCGGCGCCGAGGTGTCACTGGGAAACGGGTTGTCCTACCGCGCATTCGACGTTCCCACCGACAAGCCGGTGCGGTTCCCAGGTGCCGCGACGTACGGCCGCGTGGTCGGTTACCGCATCACCGACACCCACACCGGCCGGAGCCTGGTCTACCTGCCGTGCGTACAGCAGCTCACCCCGGCGATCCTCGGGGAACTGACCGGCTGTCACGGCCTCCTGATCGACGGGACCTGCTGGCGTGATGACGAGATGCCCCGGCTCGGGCTGGCCCGCAAGACTTCTCGCGCGATGGGCCACGTGCCGATCGACGGTGTGGGTGGCAGCCTGGAACTGCTGTCGCCGTTGCCCATCCGCCGGAAGGTCTACCTCCACATCAACAACACCAACCCGATCCTGCTCGAGGACTCGCCACAACGACGGATCCTCGACCGGCACGGCATGGAGGTCGCCGTGGACGGCCTCGAGCTGGACATCTGAGGAGCGATGATGACGGCAGTGGCGGCACCCGAGGACTTCGAGGAGGCGCTGCGCGCCCGCGCCGAGCACTACCACCACCAGCATCCCTTCCATCGCCGGATGAACGACGGACAGTCGAGCCGCGAGGAGATCCGCGGCTGGGTGGCCAACCGCTTCTACTACCAGGTGAACATTCCTCGCAAGGATGCGGCGATCCTCAGCAATTGCCCTGACCGCGAGGTCCGACGCCGTTGGGTCCAGCGCATCATCGATCACGACGGGGCGGGCGAGGGGTCGGGTGGGATCGAAGCCTGGCTACACCTCGGCGAGGCCGTCGGCCTGACCCGGGAGGAGATCGAAGACCAGCGACACCTGCTCCCCGGCGTGCGATTCGCCGTCGACGCCTACGTCACCTTCGCGCGGACCCGGCCGTGGGTCGAGGCGGTGGCCTCGTCCTTGACCGAGCTGTTCGCCCCCGACCTGATGGCGGAGCGGCTCGCCGCGTTCGAGCGCCATTACACCTGGATCGATCCCCGCGGGCTCGCTTACTTCCGGTCCCGGCTCGTGCAGGCGCCCCGCGATTCCGAACACGGTCTGCAGGTGGTGCGCACGCACTGCCGCACCCCGCAGACGCAGGCGGCGGCGCTCGAGGCACTGTCGTTCAAGTGCGACGTGCTGTGGAGCATGCTCGACGCGATCGATCAGGCCTATGGCAAGCATTGACGACGCCGCGCGGCCCCGGCTGGCGCCGCACGTCCGGCTGAGGTTCGACGGCACACGCGGACAACACGCGCTGCTCTCGCCCGAGACCGTCTGGGTCATCAACGACACCGGCGCCGCGATCGTCGAGTTGTGCGACGGCCGGCGAACCGTCGGCGAGATCCGGGCCGAGCTGCAGAGCCGGTACGCCGACGTCACCGAGGCGCACATCCACGGGTTCCTGGCCGATCTCATCGCCAAACACGGGTTGGAGGTTTCCTGTGGATAGACCGTTCGCCCTGCTCGCCGAGCTGACCTACGCCTGCCCGCTGCACTGCCCCTACTGCTCGAATCCCCTTGCGCTCGACGAGTTCCGGCAGGAGTTGACCACCGAGGAGTGGCGACGGGTGTTCGCCGAGGCCGCGGCGCTGGGAGTGCTGCAGGTGCACCTCTCCGGCGGCGAGCCCATGCAGCGCCACGACATCGTGGAGTTGGTGCGGTGCGCCAATCAGCTTGGCCTGTACACGAATCTGATCACCAGTGGGCTCGGCTTCTCCGAGCGCCGGGCGGGGCAGTTGCGTGACGCGGGCCTGGAGCACGTCCAGATCAGTATCCAGGCCGACGAGCAGGCGCTGTCCGACCGGATCGCCGGCACCACGTCCTTTCACCGCAAGCTCGCCGCCGCGCGGCTGGTGAAACAACTGGGCTGGCCGCTGACGCTGAACGTGGTGCTGCACCGCCACAACATCGACCGCATCGGGCGAATCCTCGACCTGGCAGAAGAGTTGGGGGCCAACCGGATCGAGCTCGCCAACACGCAGTACTACGGCTGGGCGGGACGCAATCGTACTGCACTGCTGCCGAGCTGGGACCAGCTGGAACGTGCGCGCGCGGTCGTCGGGGCAGCGCGGGAACGGGTGGGCGACCGGATGGAGGTCATCTACGTCATCCCGGATTACTACAGCCGGTACCCCAAACCGTGTATGGACGGCTGGGCCCGCCGTCAGCTCACGGTGGTGCCCAATGGGGATGCGCTGCCGTGCCCGGCCGCCCAGGAACTCACCCGAAGCCGCCACCTGCCTCGCGCCAGCGTGCGCGAGCATCCGCTCGACTGGATCTGGACCGAATCACCGTTGTTCACCCGGTTCCGCGGTGACGGGTGGATGCCGGAGCCGTGCCGCAGTTGCGACCGCAAGGGCATCGACTTCGGTGGATGTCGTTGTCAGGCTTTTGCGCTCACCGGCGATGCCGCGCGCACCGATCCGGTCTGTCACCTCTCCACCGACCACGGGCTCATCACCGCGGCGGTGGCTGCGGCCAACGACGCGACGGGGCACCCCGGTGAACTTATTCCGCGGCCGCACCCGCACCGTATTAGGTCTTTGGAGGTGGGAGCGTGAATTCACTTCTCGCGCTGATCCCGGTTGCGTTCGTCCTGAGCCTGGACAACTTCCAGTCCTCCCTCGGACTGGGTACCACGAAGCCGCCATGGCGACGAATCATCCAGGCCGCCTTGGTGTTCAGTGCGTGCGATGCACTGGCACCGTTGATCGGTGTCTGGGTCGGCAACGTCGTGGGCGACTACATCGGGGAGGTGGCGGAGTACGCCGGGGCCGCCGCCCTGGGTGCTTACGCCCTCTACCTGGTGGTGCACGCCATGCGCACGGAGGAGTCCGGTGAACTGGACCACCCGCTGGCCATTCTGGGGCTGCCCCTGCCGTTGAGCCTCGACAACCTGTTCGCGGGCGCGAGCCTGGGTGTGGTGGGTGCCTCGCCGGTGACGGTGGCCGTGGTCTGCGGGTGCGCCACGTTGATCATGTCGATGGTGGGACTGGCCGCGGGCCGGGTGATGGCCAGCACCGTGCGGATCCGCACGGACCTGTTCGGCGGCCTGGTGCTGTTGGGGATGGCAGTGCTGATGGTGGTCCGCGCATGACCGAGGGCTCGGACCTCGACGACGCCCGGCCGCCGTGTTATCACTGCGGCGAGTCTTACCCGGCGGTCGACACCGCGCGCCACACCGAACCGGTCAGCTGCGACTGCCCGCGCTGCAGCGCGATGCCCGCGTGCTTCACGTGCCGAAACATGTACTGCGCCTGCGGAGTGCACCAATACTGAGACAGAGACCACCCAGACCTCGGCTTCCCCTCCGTGGGCGCCATCACCGCCACACGTCACCGACATGAGCCGGTTCGGCGGTTCCGGAGGTGAGCTGACACAGCGCCGCTTCGAGTTTCGACCCCTCGGCACAGACAACGGTGATCTCCGCCTGACCCCCGTACCGGACATCGGCCACTTCGAATCCGCGTCCTCGAAGTTCCGCTTCCACCAGGCCGGCTGTTGCGTGGTCAACAGCGATGCGGAATACCTGCGACCGCACCCGCGGCCGCAGGACCGCGCCTTCCAGCGCCGAGTTGACAGCCCCGGAGTATGCCCGCGCCAGCCCGCCGGTACCGAGTTTGATTCCCCCGTAGTACCGCGACACCACGGCGACGACGTTGAGAAGGTCCCGGCCCTTCAAGGCATTCAGAATCGGCGGACCCGCTGTCCCGCCCGGCTCGCCGTCGTCGCTGTACCGCTCGACCCGACTCTCGGGCTCGTCGCCGATGATGTAGGCGAAACAGTGATGCCCGGCGTCGCGATCTGTCTCCCGGGCGAGAGCCAGGAACTCGTCAGCCGCCGTCGTGTCATCGACGTAGCGCAGCCGAGCGACGAAGCGCGACTTCTTGATGATCTCCTCCGCGTGCGGCCTGGCCCCAGGGTCCAGCGCGACTGGCATGCCCGAGAGTGTAAGAGCCGCCGATGTCGAGCGGCACGCTGCGCATAACCACGCCGCCGGACCCCGGCCCGCGTAGCTTCGGGGGTATGGCCCTCTCACCGGACATCGTCGGCCTGACCTACACGTACCCCGACTACTACGAGGTGGGCCGCGACCAGGTCCGTGAGTACGCAAAAGCCGTCAAGAACGACGACGCCGCCTACTTCGACGCCGACGCCGCTCGCGCGCTGGGGCACGACGCGATCCTGGCGCCTCTCACGTTCATCGCGATCTTCGGGTTGAAGGCGCAGATGGCCTTCTTCGAACACGCCAACATTCCGATCACGGAGGAGAAGCTGGTCCAGGTCGAGCAGGGCCTGACGATTCACCGGCCGATCAAGGCCGGTGACAGGTTGTACTGCCACATCCGGCTCGACTCGCTTCGGCAGGCCTTCGGGGCGGATGTGCTGACCATCCGAAGCCGGATCACGAACCAGCAAGGCGAAACGGTGCAGGAGGACTACACCATGATGGCCGGGCGCACCGAGGAGGCCGACGCGCAGGCCTGACGCGGATCGGCGAGGCGTCTGTCGGACGTCACTGCGCCGTGTCGCTGGTGCGCAGCGACTGCAAGAACTCGCGGGCCAACGCATGCACCTTGATGTTGCGGTGCTGAGACTGGGTGACCAGCTGCTGAAAGGCCTCGTCCTCGGAGTAGCCGTGGATGGCGCGCAACGCGCCTTTGGCCTGATCGATGTCCGCACGAGAGATCAGGGCGCGGGAGAGTTGGTCGACTTCGGCGCGCAGCGCCTGCCAGCGGCGCGCTTGGGTGATGGCCTGACCCGCAGTCGTGGTGTAGAGCCCGACGAGCCGCTCGTCGAACGGGTCGAATGCGGTGGCGGAATGGCTGTAGATGTTCAGCGATCCGACCAGCTCGGGTTGCCGGCCGACTTGTTCCACGATCAACGGCACGCTGAGACTGGCGTTGATCCCGGCGGCGCTGGCGGCCGCGTGGAAGTCGGGGTAACGATCGGGCTCCAGGGTGTCGAGGCGAAGCCGCACCGGCTGCTGGGTCTCGGCAGCATCCAGACACGGTCCGTAGCCGCTGCCGTACTGGGCGCGGTCGAGATGCAGGCTGTCCTCGGTGGTGAACGCCGCGGTGCGCGGCGCCGGGTCGTCGAGCACGCTGATGGACACGGCGTCGGCATCGGGTATGGCCTCGGCAGCGAGTCGGGCGACTTGATCGAGCGCTACGTCGAGGGGTTCGGCGGCGTCGAGCACGGAGTTCAGCGAGGCGATGGCCTCGGAGATGCTGTCCAACCGGTCCAACTCGTCGGGGCGACCCTCCCGAAGGTCCATTTCTGCCTCCTGACCTGGCTCGATGTCTGCACGTACCCGCGTAACGGAGATCGTAGCCTCCGCCGGAACGCCGAGACGCGGGAAGTCGGTTGTGTACAGGTCTGGGGCGTCCCCGGCAGCCGCCGTCCTGACTGCCGGGGACTGAGCAGTGTGAGCGGTCCGGACCGCCACAGTGCCTGCACGTTTGCTACCCGCCACGGCCCGCTTTACACGGGCCTGGGGCGGGTTGGCATCTGATGCCGAGAGCAACTCCTCGTGCTGCCGGCCGTGCTGTCGCGGATCACGTTGTCACAGAGCAGGTTTGCGCTGCTGGTGCCACCTTTCCAAGGTGCCTGACGGACGCGTTTCGCCCGCGTCAAATCGATCGGCCATGCGGGGTACTATCCATCAAGCGCAAAAATCGTTCGGGTTCAGCTCCAGCCTCACACGTCGCGTCTACATCTGGGTTGCGGGGATTAGTGGGGTTTGAGTGGCTTCGGACAGTTCGTTCACGCTGCACCGTGCCGACGGTGCGACTGTGGTGGCATGCACCGGTGACGTCGACATCCTGACCGCCCCAGGATTGCAACGCCGAGTCGATGAGGCGCTGGCTCAACGACCCGCCGCCCTGATCATCGACCTGACCGAGGTGACGTTCTTCGCCTCGAACGGCATGCAGATCCTGGTCGAAACCCAGCTGGCTCTCGGTTCGGCGGGGCGGTTCGTGGTGGTCGCCGACGGACCGGTGACCCGTCGACCCATGGAGATCGTGGGTTTGGGTGAGGTGCTGGATTTCGCGCCGACGGTGACGGCGGCGTTGGAACGCCTGGGTTGACGCTCTGCGCTGCGAGGTCTACCTCCGCAGTGGCGGGGGCACGTCGAACGCCATGGATACCGTCGTTCCGCTCGGGCCGGTGCTCAGCTCGAATCGCGTGCTCATCGCCCGCATCAGCGGCATACCGCGCCCGCGGTTGCGTTCTTGGATCAGCTCGGCTTTCCAGTGGCCGTGGTCGTCGATGGTGATGCAGACGGCGTTGCCCTCGCGTTGGGCTGACACCCGCACGATTCCGGGGTCCTGGTTGCGGTAGGCGTGTTCGATGCTGTTGCTGCACGCCTCGACGACCACCAGGAGGATGTCAGCGGCCAGTTGTTCGCTGACTCCGATACCGTCGAGCCACTCGGTCACGGTGTGCCGCACGTATGCCAGATGCTGTGCCTGCGCCGGGAATTCGAACTCCAGGGGCAGTGTCGCCGGCGGAGACGGCGATAGCGCGAACAGTCCGCCGGCGTCTCGCTCGGGGGCGGTCATCGGCGACAGCGGACGTGAGGCACAGCGGGCAGATACCCACTTCGCACCGAAAGTATGCAGAGCGCGCAACCATCAGGTCGAGGACGCTGGGTGGAGGGTCGGCCGGTAGATCAGCTCCTGGATGTGATCGTCGAGTGTGCGGTGTTCGAGGAGTTCGAGGTCGAAGTCCGCCGCACCCGCGAAGATGGGGCTGTCCCCGGTCTGGCCGGTGATGACGGGGAAGATCGTCACCTGTAGCTGATCTACCAGGCCGGCGGCCATCAAGGCCCGGTTCATCGCCAGGCTTCCATGCGAGCGCAACGGCACGTCGGACTCGGCTTTGAGGCGGGCCACGACGTCTGCCGCGTCGCCACCGATCACCGTGGCCTCCGGCCAGTCCAGCGGCCCTTGCAAGGTCGTCGAGACCACCGTCGCGGGCATGTTCCGCATGCGGGAGACCCATGGGTCGTGCACCTCGGACTCCTCGGTGCTCGACGCCAGCATGTCGATGAACTCACGAATGGTGTTCGCTCCGAACACCATTCGCTGCTCGGTGCTGTACAGCTCGAGACGGCGGGCGAGTAGCTCGGGACCCTGCTTGCCCCAGTAACCGCCCCAGTCGCCTCCGCTGATGCTGCCGTAGCCGTCGAGGCTGGAGAAGACGTCGAAGGTATAGCTGGCCGTCATGTTCTTTCCTCCCGTCGAGGTGACGCTGTCGGAAGTACAGACCCGGGCACATCGGCGAACTCATCGCCGCAGGCGGCCTCGGGGCGCGGGATGCGCTGGATCACCATGGCAGGTGGAATCAACCCGTCCGGCCTCCTGTTTCACCAAGTATTGCGGGACTTTTGCCCGTGACTGAGGTGAAGAGGGAAGAGGCGAGATCGATGAAGAAGATCGGATTGATGGGAGTCATCGCCGGCGCGTTCTCCGCAGCCGTGATCGGCTTCGCGGGACCGGCGCAGGCCGACGATCACGACAACGGATACAGCGGGCGGGACCGTGATTCCAGCTACTACGACGGAGACGGCAACAACCCCTGGCGGGACCTTCTGGTTCCGAATGTCAAGGTGCCGCACGTCGACACGAGTGTGCGCAACTGAGCGGTGTGAAGCCGACCTCTCAGCGGAAACGGACGTTCATCGTCGCGAGGCCGAAGATCTTGCGGCCGGCGGACTTCGCGGCCACGATCACCACCCCGGACCGGGTCTGTGGGTCCAATGACTTGATCCGACCGCTGAACTCGATGTCACAGCCTTCCTTGGCCGACACGATTGCGGGCTGCGACAGCCGCACCGCATAGCGGGTGACCGCACCAGGATCCCCGGACCACGCGGAGGCGAAGCCGGCGCCCAGCCCCATGGTGAGCATTCCGTGAGCGATCACATCGGGCAGACCCGCCAGCTTGGCGATGTCCTCATCCCAGTGGATCGGGTTGGCATCACCGGCGACGCCGGCATAGTTCACCAGGTCACCGCGGGACAGGCGGGTGTGATGCACCGGTAGCTCGTCGCCGACCTTGACATCCTCGAACGAGGGTGTCCCCGGGGTACGGGTCATGCCTCCCTCGGCGATGCGGACCTCGCCCGCCGGGCGCACCGTCTTGTGGTAGGCGGCATCGGAATCGGCCACGGCCATGATGTCCACGTCATGCATCATCGCGTTGTGCACGGCGGTCATGGTCGCCGGATTGATGTCGTCGGCCGTGACGCCCACGACGGTGGTGTGCAGCGTGTGCACCACCTCGCCGGCTGCGTCGGTGAACGTGTTGGTGACAGTGATGAGGTCCCGGCCGGCCACCCTGCGGACCGACGTCAGCTCGACGTCGATGTGCAGTTCATCGCCGTCCACGATGGGACGGTGCTGTTCGAAGACCTCTTCGGTCTGCAGGTAGGTGTCGTAACCGACGACCACCGATTCGAACATGCGGCGATTGCAGGCCATACCCGGCGTCGAGGTGAACGTCAGCGGCGCCACCAGGCCCGAATACCCCAGCTCAGCAGCTGCGGCGAGGTCCCAGTGCGCGGGGTGGTAGTCCTGCACCGCACGGGCATACTCGCGCACCTTCTCGCGGCCGACCAGGTAGGTGCCGTCCATCTGGTAGTAGTGGCCGACCCGCGCTTCGAGCGGTGACGATTCTGGTGGTGCAGTCATGGTTGTGCTCATCTTTTCTATCGGCTTGTTCGCTGCGGCCGACCCCAGCACCCTAACGCGAGGTTCCCAGGGCCTCGGAATCGACGAGGGTTGCGCCGATCGAGATCGAGGCCGCGGCCGGCGACGTAGCATCCCGAAATGAGCTTCCTCGTCCCGCCGGAGGCCTATGGGCGTTTCATGGGCCGGTATGCAGAACCACTGGCGGAAGTCTTCGGGGCGTTCGCCGGTGTCGGCGAGGGCGACGACGTGCTCGATGTGGGCTGCGGGCCCGGCGCGCTGACGGCGTATCTGCTCTCGGTGGGCGCCCGGGTATCGGCGATCGACCCTTCTCCGCCGTTTGTCGACGCGATCCGGGCGCGTTTCGCCGACCTCGACGTGCGACGAGGCACCGCCGAGGAATTGCCTTACGACACTGCGGCTTTTGATGCTTCCCTCGCGCAGCTGGTGGTGCATTTCATGACCGATCCGCTACAAGGCATCCGGCAGATGGCCCGCGTGACGCGACCCGGCGGCGTCGTTGCCGCCTGCTTATGGGATGGGCCGACCGGCGCGCTGGCGCCGTTCTGGACCGCGGTGCACACGCTGGACCCGGAAGCCGAGGACGAGGCGCTGCTGGCCGGGGCACGGATGGGTCATCTGGGGCAACTGTTCGACGCGGCCGGCCTGCACACTGTGCGAGAAGAACTCATCACGGTCGAGGTCGTGCATCCGACCTTCGAGCAGTGGTGGGAACCGTATACCTACGGTGTGGGCCCGGCAGGTGAATACGTTGCGCGACTCGATGACAACGGGCGCGCCCGCCTGAAGGCTGCGGCGCACCGGCACCTGGGTCCTGGGCCGTTCACCGTGACCGCGGCGGCATGGGCCGCTCGAGGAACCGTGTGACGCGGCTTTTGAACAGCGCCTCAGCGGGCTATCCGTGCCACAGCCCGAATGCGGAGGAGCCGTCATGATCCATCAACTACTGCGCCTGAGCAGGTCTTTCTTCGTCGGTGCGGTCGCCGCGGTGCTCATGCTGGCGTTGGTCAGCCCGCCGGCAGCGATTGCTGACGATCGCCTCGACTTCGCCGGGACGACGCTGTCCGGTGCCCCGTTCGACGGAGCGTCGCTGCAGGGTAAACCGGCCGTGCTGTGGTTCTGGACGCCGTGGTGCCCGTTCTGCAACGCCGAGGCGCCGTCGGTGAGCAGCGTTGCTGCCGCCAACCCCGACGTGACCTTTATTGGCGTGGCCGCGCGCTCCGATGTCGGGGCCATGCAGGACTTCGTGTCGAAATACAACCTGAACTTCACGAACCTCAACGACGCCAACGGATCGATCTGGGCCCGTTACAACGTGCCGTGGCAGCCGGCGTATGTGTTCTACCGGCCCGATGGTTCCTCGACCTTCGTCAACAACCCGACCGCAGCGATGCCACAGCAGGAACTGCAGCAGCGGGTGGCCGCGCTCACCGCGTAGCAGCGGCGCCGAGTGCAGCAGGATCTGATCGGGCTGGCGTTCGCCGCCGGACTGGTGGCCGCGCTCAATCCGTGCGGTTTCGCCATGCTGCCCGCCTACCTCACCCTTGTCGTGCGGGGTACCGGACGCAACGTCCCCGGCGCGCTTGCCCGCGCCCTGGCGGCAACGGCGGCGATGACGCTCGGATTTCTCGCGGTGTTCGGAGTCTTCGGGTTGCTGACCGTCTCCCTGGCTTCGACGGTGCAGCGGTACGTGCCGTTCGTCACCGTCGGTATCGGCATCGTCCTTGTGGCACTGGGCATCTGGCTGGTCAGCGGACGTGAGTTGGCCTTGCTGATACCGAGCCGGGTGACCGGGCGGGCGTCAGGGGCGCCGACGTCGCGGCTGGGCTCGATGTTCGGTTACGGCATCGGCTACGCGCTGGCGTCGCTGTCGTGCACCGTGGGGCCCTTTCTCGCGGTGACAGGAGCCGCAGTGGGCGGAGCGTCGGTGCTGTCCAGAGTCGGGATCTATGCGGTGTACGCCGCCGGCTTCGCGCTGGTGGTCGGCACGCTGGCCGTCGCCGTCGCCCTCGCAGGCACGGCACTGACGGACCGCATCAAGACCATCCTGCCGTTCGTCAACCGCGTCGGCGGAGTGGTGCTGATCCTGGTCGGCCTCTATGTCGCCTACTACGGCTATTACGAGGTGCAGTTGTTCACCGCCGGTGGTGATCCCCTGGATCCGGTGATCGCTGCCGCCGGGCGGCTGCAGGGTGCCATCGCCGGATGGGTCTATCGGCACGGGTGGTGGCCGTGGGTGCTCATGCTCGCCGTGTCGATCGCGGGGGCGTCGGTGTGGACGTGGCGCAGGGCCAGGCGGTAGCGCAGACCCGGCAGTTGGCGCTCGATGCAAAGCGCCGCTAAGTTTCGATGGCGTGATGCCTTCAACTGTCAGCGCAGTGGCCCGATGGGTGGCCCCCTTCCTGACCGCCGCGGCGGTTGCCGGCCTCGGCTTCGTTCCCGAAAGTGTCGCCCCCGAATCCGCGGACGTCGGCCCGGGTCCGGCCATCCGCCTGGTCAGCGACGCGAACCCGCTGATCGGGCGTCCTTTCTACGTCAACCCCAACTCGAAGGGCATCCGCGCCGCACAGGGTAATCCGAGCCCGCAGCTGGCCGCGGTGGTCAACACTCCGACGGCGTACTGGATGGACCACCTCTCCACACCGTCGGTGGACGCGAAGTACATCGCCGACGCGCAAGCCGCCGGCACCATGCCCATCCTTGCGCTCTATGGAATCCCCAACCGTGACTGCGGGAGCTATGCCGCAGGCGGCTTCGGATCAGCCGACGCCTACCGAGGGTGGATCGACGGCGTCGCGGGCGCGATCGGCGGCGGGCCGGCCGCGGTCATCCTCGAACCCGATGCGCTGGCCATGGCCGACTGCCTGTCGCCCGCTCAGCAGCAGGAGCGCTACGACCTGATCCGCTATGCCGTCGACAGCTTGACCCGCAACCCAGGCACCGCCGTGTACATCGACGCCGGTCACTCCCGCTGGGTGGCCGCCGACGTCATGGCCGGCCGACTCAACCAGGTGGGCATCCAGAAGGCACGCGGTTTCAGCCTCAACACCGCGAACTTCTTCACCACCGAGGAATCGGCCGGCTACGGTGCGGCCATCTCCGGAATGACGGGCGGAAAGCCCTTCGTGATCGACACCTCGCGAAACGGCGTCGGCCCCGTGGAGGGCGACCCCCTGTACTGGTGCAACCCGAGTGGCCGTGCTCTCGGCGTCGCGCCGACGACGGCCACCGGGAATCCTCAGATCGATGCCTTCCTGTGGGTCAAACGTCCCGGTGAATCGGACGGCTCGTGCCGCGGCGCCCCAGGTGCGGGCACCTTCGTCAACCAGTACGCCATCGATCTGGCGCAGAACGCGGGCTGGTAGCGGCCGGCGGCGCAGCTATCCCTCGATGATGTTGGTCACAGCTTCCTGGATCAACGCCGTCACCGCAGTGACCAGGTTGTCGAACTGCGTGCCGCGGGAATAGCTGCGGAGCACGATCCGCCGGGTGCCCAAGCCGGGGACGTCCAGGGTCTCGACCCCCTGCAACGGCATGCCGTGCAGGGCGAGCAGGGGCACCAGTGCCATGCCTTCGCCGGCGGCCGCCAGCGCCAGCGCCGTCTGTATGGAGAAGTACCGATGTACCACCGCCTGGTCCATGCCGACGGCGCGGCGCAGCCGCCTGACAGCGCGGGCACTGGCGCCGGACGCATCCACTCCCAACCACGGCAAGGTCAGCCGGCCGAGTTCGGCGACATCGGATGCGAGGGTGCCGGCGGGCACCACCAACTTCCAGGGTTCGTCCAGCAACGGCACTTCCGTCATCCCCGCCGGAAGCCGGATGGGGGAGTCGCCCGCGTCCAATTCGATGATGGCAGCGTCCAGTTCGCCGTCCTTCATCGCCCGCATCAAAGGGTCACGTTCGGACTCGAAGACCTCGATCCGGACACCCGGAAGCGCACTCCTCCATTCCGCCAAGGCCGGTGCGACCACCACCGAGAGGAAACTCTGGAACCCGCCGAGACGCAGAGAACCGTGGATCTCGGCATCTCCTTGTTCCAGCCGAAGCTGGACCGACGCCAGCGTCCGCTCGACCTCGAGGGCGGCCTCGGCAAGCAGATGGCCCTCCCGGGTCAGAGCTGAACCGTCGGCCATTCTCGTCACCAGAACCCGATCGGTTTCCTTCTCGAGGCGGGTGATCTGTTGGGATACCGCCGAAGGGGTCATGTGCAGCTCGTCGGCCGCCGCGAGAACGCCTCCTGTCCGGGCGACGGCCAGGAGGTAACGAAGTCGGCGCGGATCGATCTCCATTCACAAAGGCTAAACTGCCACTGCAGAAGTATTCAATTGTGTTTAACCCAGTTGCTAGCGATACTTTCGTCGAACGGGAACGGCTCGAAGGCGGACGGATGATTGCGGCAGCTCTGGGATGGGTTGGGACGGTAGGCACTTTCGTTGCATACCTGGCGGTGAGCCGTGGCTGGCTGGCCGGACATTCCTGGCGTTATGCGACCTTGAACGCAGTCGGCGGCATGCTCGGTGGCATCGCCGCAACGCTGTACGGCGCGTGGCCGAGTGCGGCCTCCAACTTCATCTGGGCGGCCATCGGTGTCGGCACGTTGACCGATATCGTCCGGCGCCGGCGAGACCGCCGGGTCTGCGCCACGCAAGCCCCGTCCGGACCCCCGGCGCTGGAATCCTGCGCGGGTCTGGCGTCGTAGCAGTACCTGTCCGACGGTGGTAGTTTCGGCCCCTGTTCACCGCGACAGTCAAGAGGTGTGATGGCCGGCTCCGATGCCCATTTCTATCGAACCGCCGACGGGCCGGGGCTGCCCCACGATCCGTTCAACGCGATCGTCGGGCCCCGTCCGATCGGCTGGATCTCCACGCACGATACCGACGGTGTGCGAAACCTGGCTCCTTACAGCTTCTTCAACGGGTTCAACTACCGCCCGCCCATCGTGGGCTTCGCCTCGGTGGGGTGGAAGGACAGTGTGGCCAACATCGATGCCACGGGTGAGTTCGTCTGGAACCTGGCCACTCGAGAGCTGGCGGTGGCCATGAACGAGACGTCGGCCACACTCGCGCCCGGCGACGACGAGTTCCTCCGCGGTGGGCTGACGCCGGTGGCGTCGACACTGATCGGCGCTCCGCGCGTGCTGGAAAGCCCGGTCAACTTCGAATGCCGACTCACGCAACTCATCCAGCTCCAGGACACCGAGGGCGCGGCCATCGATACCTGGATGGTGTTCGGCCAGGTGGTCGCCGTGCACATCGACCGGGAGTGGATCGTCGACGGGATCTATGACACCGCGGGACCCCGGCCGATCCTGCGGGGTGGCGGCCCCGCCAACTACTCCGAGATCGCGCCGGAATCGGTGTTCAGGATGACGCGGCCGCAATAGGGTAGTCGGGCAACGGAATTCCGTCGCCGCCGAGGTTCGCCAACCCGGTGCCGGTCAGCGCGGCGACAGCCTTGCCGAAGCGGCTGGCTGCCAGCCAGGCGCCGCCGTGCAGCAACCCGATGCCGGTGTGGGTGCGTGGGTTGGCAAGTCGCAGCAGCCGGGGACTGACGAATCGGGTGGTATCGACAAAGGGCGTCATTGCGCGTTGATACCGCCCGAGTGCGTCGTGAATGTTGTTGTCGGCACTGAGTTCCCCCGCCAGGACGTACGCGCCGATGAGGGCCAAGCTGGTGCCGGCGCCGCCGAACGTCGCGTTGCAGAAGGCGGCATCGCCCAAGAGGGTGATCCGGCCCTTGCTCCAGGACGTCGTGCGTACCTGGCCGACTGCGGAGAAGTACATCGGCGCGCCGGCCTCGAGTTCGGCCAGCACACGTGGCGCGGCACCGCCGACTCCGGCGAAAGTGCGTTGCAGAAGCGTGATCAGGTCGGTGCGCTGCAGGTCCTCCAACCCGCGGACGTCGGAGAAGAACGTCAGGATCGCACGGGTGGTGCCCAGGTTGTCTGGCCGGAGGTGGACAGAGCGAGACCGGTCGGCGTGCTGCCAGTTCCACCAGCGGTCGTCGGTGTGGCGCCGCGGAATGGTGACATACGCGAAGTACATGCCCAGGTCGTTGACGTCCACGGAGTCGACGAATCGGCGTGAGCGCGAGTGCAGGCCCTCGGCGATCACCAGCAGATCAGCGTCCAGGGCGGTGCCGTCCCGCAAGGCGACGGTCACGCGGTCGCCGTGATCGGTGACGTCGGCGATCTGGCTGTCGAACAGATAGTCGGCGGCGCCGGTGGTCTGCTGGATCAGGATCCGCGACAGCTCGCCGCGCAGGATCTCCAGATCTGCTGTCGGACCGTCGTTCCCGCCGGGCTCGGAGACGGGAAACGAGGCCGCCGCCGTGCCGTCGGATCTGACGAACCGGGTGCCGATCTCACCGGTGTTGGCGGCGCGGATGTCATCGAGGACGCCCATCCGGCGGGCCACCTCGCGGGCAGCGCCCCGGATGTCGACGTTCTGGCCCTCGTCGCGACGCTCCGGGAAGCGCTCGATGACGGTGCATCGCCAACCGCGAGCGGTGAGTTGGTGAGCCAGTGCGGGTCCGGCGATCCCGGCGCCGGAGATGACAGCGTGTGCAGACTCCATGCAGTTCCTGTACCCGCTCAGGCTCACCGCGCGCCACGGCGGGCACCGCGGTCAGGGTTCCGTCACACATGGATTTCCGCCCGGCCCGGCGATGAGACCATTGGTCCATGACTGCAACGCTCGTCGCGAAGAACGTGGCCGGCGGATTCGCCCACCGCACCCTGTTCGAAGGGCTCGACGTGACCGTGTCCCCGGGCGACGTGATCGGCGTCGTCGGCGCCAACGGTGCAGGCAAGAGCACCCTGCTGAAGATCCTGGCCGGCGCGTTGGAGCCGCTGGACGGCTCGGTCAGCATCGCCCCGGCCGACGCGTTCGTCGGGTGGTTACCGCAGGAGCACGAACGGGTGGCCGGGGAGACCGTCGCCGCCTACATCGCACGCCGCTCGGGATGCGCCGCAGCGACGCAGGCGATGGAGGAGGCAGCCGCGGCACTGGCGGACGACGATGCCGCGGCAACGGACGCCTACGCCGCTGCCCTGGATCACTGGCTGGCCGCCGGGGCCGCCGACCTCGACGAACGGATGCCCGCGGTGCTGGCCGACCTGGGCTTGGACGTTGCGATGGCGTCCACTCCGATGACCGCCTTGTCGGGCGGGCAGGCGGCGCGGGTGGGACTGGCGGCGCTGATCCTGTCGCGGTTCGACGTCGTACTGCTCGATGAGCCCACCAACGATCTCGACCTCGACGGACTGGATCGCCTGGAGCGTCTGGTCCGGGAACTCCGGGGTGGGGTGGTGTTGGTGAGCCACGATCGGGAGTTCTTGGCGCGCAGCGTCACTCGAGTCCTGGAACTCGATCTGGCGCAGAACACCACCACCGTGTTCGGCGGCGGTTACGACAGCTACCTGGAGGAGCGCGAGGTCGGCCGGCGCCACCGCCGCGAGCAGTACGAGGAGTTCGCCGAGAAGAAGGCCGACCTGGTGGCGCGCGCCAGGAAACAGCGGGAATGGTCCAGCCACGGTGTACGCAACGCCATCCGCAAGGCTCCCGACAACGACAAGATCCGGCGGCGCGCCGCCACCGAGTCCAGCGAGAAACAGGCGCAGAAGGTGCGTCAGATGGAGAGTCGCATCGCGCGCCTGGAGGAGGTCGACGAGCCCCGCAAAGAATGGACACTGCAGTTCACCATCGGGGCCGCGGACCGGTCGAGTGCGGTGGTGGCGACGCTGGACAATGCGGTGGTACGCCACGGCGATTTCACGTTGGGTCCGGTGTCGGTGCAGGTCGATGCCGGTGCGAGGATCGGTATCACGGGCCCGAACGGAGCGGGCAAGTCGACGCTGCTGCGTCTGCTGCTCGGGCGCGAGCGCCCCGACGAGGGTCGCGCCAGTGTGGGTGCCAACGTCGCGATCGGTGAGATCGACCAGGCGCGAAGCGCTTTCACCGGCAACGCGCGGCTGGTCGACACCTTCGAGAAGCGGGTTCCGACGTGGACGACCGCCGACGTACGCACTCTGCTGGCCAAGTTCGGGTTGCGTGCCGACCATGTGGAACGCCCGGTCGGCGAGCTCTCACCCGGTGAGCGCACCCGCGCGGGCCTGGCACTGCTGCAGGCGTGTGGAACCAATGCCCTGGTGCTCGATGAACCGACCAACCACCTCGACCTGCCGGCCATCGAACAACTGGAGCAAGCGCTGGAGACCTACGACGGTGCGCTGCTGCTGGTGACCCATGACCGCCGGATGCTGCAGAACGTCCGGCTGGATCGCCGGTGGCTGGTCGAGAGCGGGCGCGTCGTCGAACTGTAGGGCGACGGCGCCAAGTCGGTGCGAGACGGTAGGGACCGCCCTACCCTGAAGACGCAGGCGTACGGGATGGGGGTGGAGCCGACGGATGCCTAGCGTCGAGAGCATGAGCAACGTCGCCGCGCTGACCGCGCAACCGCAGCGAGTCGGCATACTCCGCCAGCTCGGGATCGACACCGGTTACGTTCTGCTCGGATTTCCGCTGGCCACAATCAGTTTCAGTGTCCTGGTGACCGGGTTGGCGGCGGGTTTGGGCATGCTGGTGGTGGTCATCGGGCTGCCGGTGCTGGTCGCCACGTTGTTCGTCGCCCGGCTCTTCGCCGACATCGAACGGTTGCGCTTCCCGGCCGTCCTGCGCCGGCCGAGGACCCGTCCCGTCTACCAGCCGGCCCCACGAGGTGCCGGTTTCTGGAAACGGCTCGTCACCCCGCTGACCCAGGGCCAGTTCTGGCTGGACCTGACACACGGCATCCTGCACTTCCCGCTCGCGGTCGCCACCTTCTGCGTGGTCATCAGCTGGTGGGCGGTGGCGGTCGCGGGCACGCTGACCGTCGCGTGGGACTGGAGCATCCCGCGCGGCCCGGACAACACCTCGCTTGCGCAGCTGATCGGACTGGGGGACAGTGCGATCGCCCGGATCGGCTTCCAGACTGCCGTCGGCCTGCTCTGCCTGCTCACCCTGCCGCTCGTGGTGCGCGGTTGCGCCGTGCTGTCGGCGGCCTTCAGCCGTGTCCTGCTCACCGGAGTGGCCGAGATGCGCCAGACCATCACCGTGCTGGCCGAGCAGAAGGCGGCGGCGGCCTCCGCCGAAGCGACGGCGCTGCGCAGGCTGGAACGCGACATCCACGACGGACCCCAGCAGCGGCTGGTCCGATTGGCAATGGATCTGGGCCGGGCCCGTCAGCACCTGGACGGTACCCCCGGTGCACTGCGCGACACCCTGGACGAGGCGATCACCCAGACCCGGGAGACGTTGGACGAGCTGCGGGCACTGTCGCGCGGTATCGCCCCGCCGGTGCTCACCGATCGTGGCCTGCCGAGTGCGCTTGCGGCACTGGCTGTTCGATCCACCGTGCCGGTGGAGCTGGTGGTCGATCCCGAACTCGGCACGCCTTCCGGCCGGCTCGACGCCTCGGTGGAGGCCACCGTGTACTTCGCTGTCGCCGAGGCGCTGACCAACGTGGCCAAGCACAGCGGGGCGGCGAACTGCTGGGTCACCGTGGCGCACGGGCCCGGCCGCGTGGGCGTCGAGATCGTCGACGACGGCAACGGTGGCGCACATGTGGCCAAGGGTCACGGCCTGTCGGGCCTGACCGACCGCGTGTGGGCGGGCGGTGGCACGCTGACCGTGACGAGTCCGACCGGCGGACCGACGACCATCGGGGTGGAGCTGCCGTGCTGAAAGTGGTGGTCGCCGACGACGCCGTGCTGCTGAGGGAGGGCCTGATCCGGCTGTTGACCGAGAATGGCCACGACGTGGTGGCCGCCGTCGGTGACGGCCCGGCACTGGTGCAGGCCATCGAGGCGCACCGGCCCGACGTCTCGGTGGTGGACGTCCGGATGCCGCCGTCGCACACCGATGAGGGGCTGCGTGCCGCGGTCGAAGCGCGCCGCCGCGTTCCTCGTTCGCCGGTGCTGGTGCTTTCGCAGTACGTCGAAGTGTCCTACGCCGACGACTTACTGGCCGACGGTGCCGGTGCCGTGGGTTATCTGCTCAAGGATCGGGTGGCGGCGATCGCGGATTTTCTCGACGCCGTGCAGCGAGTGGCCTCGGGCGGCACGGTGCTCGACCCCGACGTGGTGGCCCAGCTGCTGGTGCGGCGGCGCCGCGACGACCCGCTGCGCCAGATGACCGCGCGCGAGCAGGAGGTACTCGCGCTGATGGCCGAGGGCCGGTCGAACACGAACATCGCCCGCACGCTGGTGGTGAGCGACGGTGCCGTGGAGAAACACATCAGCAGCATCTTCGCCAAACTCGGGCTGCCGCCCGACGGGGCACAACACCGCCGGGTACTGGCGGTACTGACGTATCTGCGGGCCTGAAGCTGCGGGGGCTCAGGGTCTCCTCGTGCGGCCGGTGCCGGATTCTGAGTTCTCGATGGTGAAGGCCAGGGCCACCGTCGCGAGATCGGTGGTCTCCGCCAGGTCGAAGCCTGTCAGCGAGGTGAACACGTGCAGCCGCTTGCGCACGGTGTTGCGGTGACGATATGTGCGCGCCGCGATGTCGGCGATGGTGCCCCCGTGGGCCACCAGGTCTCCGACGGTTTCCAGGATGCCGGTGCGTTCATGGTGGGTGAGCCGGTCGAGAGGACGAAAAGCGGCTTCGCGCAGTGCATCCGAGAGCTCCCGATTGGCGGCGGTGACAGCGTGCAGCCAATTGTCGCGAACCCGCCGCACTCCCGGATCGGTGCGACCTTCGACCGTCATCCTTGCCAGGCGAACGGCTCTGGGTACCGCGGCGAGGCCGTCGGCATCGATCACGGCACAGACGTGTTCGTCCAGTGGACCCAGGTCGGAACTGACGTCGGGGTGCCGATCAGTGACATGGATGATGCCGCGTAGCTCCTGGGCGAACCAGTTGAAGTAGAACTCGGTGCCGCCGGCTTCGAGTCGCTCGGAGCATTCGGCGACGAGTTCGGGGCGTGGTATCGAGAACGCCCCGACAAGGCAAACGTAGCGCCCTGCGGCGGGAACTCCGAGCAGGCGGGCGGCATCTTCGACCGCCGACTGGTGGAGGTCGCCGTCGAGAAGCAGTTGCTCGAATGCTGCCGAGCGGATCTCCTCGCGATTGCCCTGTGCCACTTGGTAGCCGCGCACGACCTCTTCGGTGTTGGCTTCGATGGCTTCCCAGACCATCAGTGATGAACGTTCCAGGAAGTCGGCCCGGGTATCCACGCCGAGGTCGCGTCCCTCGGCAATGAGGGCTTCCCACAGCATCTTCAGGTCGATGCGAAACGCGTGTAGGACGCTGGAAAGTGGCACATTCTGGTGCGCCCGGATGCGTCCCACCTCCAGAGCCGCCGACTGCAGCGGACCAGGTATGTCGTCACCGACCAGTCGGGTCAGCGCCAAACGCATGGTGCGGTCCATGTGGTATCCGAGATCGTCTCGGCTGACGGGTCCACCGGAATAGGTGGGCTCGTCGTGGATGGTCTGTTCCACTGCGCGTTCGACGATCGACGACAGCCGGATGTTCAACAGCCGTCGTGCAGTGGACCGAATCAACAGGGTGGTCTGATCCTCCGCGGTCACGCAGCTTCCTCTCCGAGATGTCGTCCTCACGCGCCTGTAACGAGCGAGAAACACGAAGCGGCTCGAATGCGCCAGATTGTGCAATATGCACTCAATCTTGCACTATCCAGCGCCGATCCGCGTATTGACGCCAGCATAGTGACACTTTTGAATTGTGGGACAGGACACGTTGCAGTGCCGCCCACCGTGAGTTCCGTAGGCGCAGCCACAAAGGAGATCGATGCCCAAGCCCAGCGTTCAGCCCGCCGACATCGACGTCGCGGCAGCGGAGATCGTCACAGCTGCGCTGTCCGATTCGTACGGCCTGCCGAACACGGACTTGGCCTTCCTCGGCGGTGAACTGGACCGGAATTACCGTGTGTCGAGCGCCGACGGCCGCGAGTTCCTGGCGAAGCTGCGCACCAAAGCCGACCGCGACGGTCAGCTGCAGTGGCAGAAGGACATCCTGCTCCATATCGCGGACCGCCAGATCGGAATCGCGGTACCGACATTGGTGCGAACCGTCGATGGCCATCTCGACGTCGGCATCGACGTCGGCACCGATCGGTGGTTGCTCACGGTGCTGAACTGGGTGGCGGGTACCGATATGGTGCGCGTGCAAGAGCACTCCGAGGAACTGCTGCGCGACATCGGCGCCACCGCGGCCCGAATCACGAAGGCACTGGACGGTTTCGAATCCCCGTCGATGCACGTCACCCACCATTGGGATGTCACGCGCTCCGCCGAGGTGATCGAGGAGTGCCTGAGCGTGGACCCCACGCTGGCCGGGGCACGCGATGCGCGGATCGCACTGAGCTGGTTCACGCGCGTGCAGCCACTGCTGCGCAGTCTGCCCGCGGCCACGGTCCACAACGATCTGAACGACAACAACGTACTGGTGGATCACGCCGACGGCGCGCAGCGCGTGGTGGGCATTCTCGACTTCAACGACGCGCTCTACACCGTGCGGGTGGCCGAACCCGCCATCGCCGGCGCGTACGCGATGCTCCGCAAGGACGATCCGTTGTGGGCGATGGGACTGGTGATCGCCGGTTACCACAGCGTGACACCGCTGACCGACGACGAGCTGACGGTCGCGTACCCGCTGGCCGCAGCCCGCCTTGCCGTGCAAGCCCTCACCTGGGGATTGCGCGGCCAGACAGATCCGACCGCCTACGGGGCGATGCGGATGCAACACACCCTGCCGGCCCTGCATCGTGTGGTCCAGATCGATCCGCACACCGCGTCGGAACATCTGCACGCGGTGTGCGGCCGACGTGACGATTCGCGACAAGAGACGAGAAACTGACATGGCGCATGTCGAAATTGAGGGCATCAGCAAGCGATTCGGCGCCACGGCCGCCCTGTCGGACGTCTCGCTGTCAGTGCAGGCGGGTGAGGTGCACGGGTTGCTGGGTGAGAACGGTGCCGGAAAGTCGACGCTGATGAAGGTCCTGTCGGGCATCGTCGAACCCGACCGGGGCCGGGTGATGGTCGCGGGCCGTCCGCTGCAGTTGGGCTCGCCGGCAGCATCGCGTGAGATCGGCCTGGCGATGGCCTACCAGGAACTGAGCGCACCGCCGAACATCACCGTTGCCACCAAATTGTGCCTGCCCAATCTGCCGACGCGGTTCGGGATGGTGTCCCAACGCGCGTTGATCGACACGGCAACCGAACGCCTCGAAGAGTGGGAGGCCTCGCACATCTCACCGCTGGCACTCATCAGTGAGTTGAGCCTCGCTGCCCGCCAGGAGGTGGAAATCATTGCTGCACTGTCGACTTCGCCGGCGCTGCTGGTGCTCGACGAACCCACCGCAGCCCTACCCGATCCGGCCTGGCTGTTCCGTCAGATCAGTCGAATCACCGGCCGGGGTGCGGCTGTCATCTACATCAGCCACAAACTCACCGAGATCACCGAGATCTGTGACACCGGGACCGTACTGCGCAACGGCCGAACCGTCGCCGTGTTCACCAAAGGTGAACTGTCCGAGGATCAACTCGTCGAGCAGATGATCGGCCGATCGTTCAACCATGCGTTCCCCGACAAGCCGTGCGAGCGCACCGGTGACGTCGTGCTGGACGTGTCCGATCTCAGTGCCGGAACCAGACTCGATGGTGTCTCGCTACAAGTGCGCGCCGGTGAGATCGTGGGCGTCGCAGGACTGGAAGGCCAGGGCCAGCGAGAGTTGTTCTACGCACTGGCCGGCGAGATGCAGGCGCGACGCGGATCTGTCTCCGTGACATCAGGTTCCGGGAATGTGGACTTCGCCCTGGTACCCGAGGAACGCAAGAGCGAGGCCTTGTTCTTGCAGATGCGGTCGGACTTCAATCTCACGTTACCGCTGACCTCGAAGTTCTCCCGGGCCGCGGTGTTGTCCCGACGACGCGAGCAGCAACTGGCCGGTCAGGTGGCGCGCGAGGTCAATTTGCCGCAGCCCATGCTGGCTCGGCGCATCGCCGACCTGTCCGGAGGCAACCAGCAGAAGGTGGTGTTCGGGCGAGCGATCGCGCAGGCACCGAAGTGCCTGCTGCTGTTCGATCCCACCCGCGGTGTCGACGCCGCGACGAAACTGGAGATCTACAAGATGACACGAGACTTCGCGGCCAAAGGACATGCCGTACTGGTTTATTCGACAGAGATCCCGGAGTTGGTCGGGCTGTGTGACCGGGTATGCGCGGTGTACGGCGGCCGGATCGTGGCCGAACACGCGGGTGACGACCTCACCGAGAGTTCCGTGATGCGCAGCATCCTCGGACGTGGTGCCGAGGTGGCACGATGAGCATCGTCGAGACCCTGACGCGGCGCAGTGTGGCCACCAACCGCGAAACGCTGATCGCGGCAATGGTTTTCGCGGTCTGCTACGGGGCGGTCCTGTTCGTCACACCCTTCGAACGAAACAGCTACGCCTTCAACAATTTTGTGGTGCTGATGGCACCACTGGCGATCGCCGCGGTGGGCACCACACTGGTCCTGATCACCGGTGGTTTCGATCTGTCGGTCGCGGGCACCATCAGCTTGGCCAATGTCATCGCTGCCACCACCATGGCCGACCATCCAGACGCCATCTGGCTGATCATCCTCGGCGTCATCGCGGTGGGCCTGCTCGTGGGGCTGATCAACGGACTGCTGGTGGTGCGGGCAGGGTTGCAATCGCTGGCCGTGACCCTGGGCACCTTCATCGTGCTGACCGGTATCGCTCTGGTGGTGTTACCGGCCCCCGGGGGTGAGGTGCCCGAGTCCTTCGCGCTCGCGCTCACCGATCCTCTCGGACCCGTGCCGGTGGCGTCGATTGTCCTGCTCGCACTCGCCGCGGCCTGGTGGGTCTTCAGCACATCGCCGGTCGGTGTCGCGGCGTTCGCCCTCGGAGCAGATCGTCAGGCCGCCCGGATGTCGGGCGTACCGACGGGGCGGGTGGAGATCGTGTGTTACACCCTGGCCGGCGGACTCTACGCGGGCGCCGGTCTCTACCTGACCGCGATCACCGCGTCCGGAGACCCCAACTCAGGGCGCCCGTTCCTGCTCACGTGCTTTGCGGCCATGGCCGTCGGCCTGGTCGGATTCCGAGGTGGATCGGGCAGCGCAGTGGCCGCGATGCTCGGGGCCGGCAGCCTGATCGCCTTGCCCAAGCTGCTCTTCGCCGCCGGGGTCGAAGACTTCTGGTCGGGGGCGTTGCAGGGCACCGTGATCCTGCTCGCACTGGCCATCCCCCTGGTCACCGTGCGGGTGGCCACCAAGCGCGCTTCCGCCGGCGTCCTGGAAGGACTGACACGATGACGTCTGGAATCACTGAATCCGCGGCGTCGTCCGCCGAACTCGGCACCGGCACGACGGCCCGTGCGCCGCGCCGGCAGTGGTGGCGCAGCCAGGTGGTGGTGGTGTGGGCCCTGCTTCTGCTGTGCCTGCCACTGTCGCGCCTGGCCAACGAGAATTTTCCATCGATGTCCTTGGTGGTCAACGTCGTCATCCTCGGTGTGTTTCTCGCCGTCGTTGCGTTCGGCCAGGGACTGGTGGTGCTCACCGGCGGTATCGACCTCTCAGTGGCCTCCGCGGTGGCCCTGGGCGCCTTTCTCACGGGTTCGTTGTGGGGGGCCGGCCTGCCGGTGCCGGCCGCGGTGCTGATCGCCGTCGTTGCGTGTGCAGCTGTGGGTGCCGTCAACGGGCTGATCATCAGCACATTCGGATTCCCGGCCTTCATCGTCACACTCGCGGTGGGCACCATTCTGGGGTCGGTGTTGCTCGGTGTGGCCCAGGGCGCCCCGGCGCAGCGTTCGCCAGAGATGCTGTCGGCGTTGTTCCGTCAGGACACGACGGTCATCGGAGTACCTGTCGCGGTGTGGCTGTTCATCGTGGTGGCCCTGGCCGGTCTGTTCATCCAGCACAAGACCACCCTGGGGTTGCGCGCCTACGCCCTGGGCAACAGCGTCGCGGCGGCCCGGAACGCCCGGGTCGACGTGGGGCGTACCACCGTGGCGGTGTACGCGGTCGCCGGTGGGGCGTACGGGCTGGCAGGCGTGATGTTGCTCGGCTACGCCTCGGGGGCCGACCTCAATGTGGGCGAACCGTGGCTGCTGCCCAGCATCGCGGCCGTCGTCGTGGGCGGTGCGTCCATCCGCGGTGGCTCGGGAAGTTACGGCGGCACTCTGGCCGGTGTGCTGCTGCTGACACTGCTCGGCATCGACATCAGTGCGACGGGTCTGGCCGAGGGATACAAGCAGATCGTGTACGGCGCCGTCATCGTTGTGGCTCTGTTGGGCTCCCGCCTGGCGGGTAGGCGGGACTGACGTGGCCACGCGAGTTCGAGATGATGGGGAAGGAACCAGCATGATCAAGCGCACATTCGTCAGATGCGCGGCCGCGACGATGGCGGCGGTGACGGCGCTGACGTTGGCCTCCTGCGCCGACCCCGACGCCGGCCGGGACAAGATCTTCCTCGATCTGTCCTACAGCGGTAACAATTGGCAGGACGAAGCCGCCAATCTGGCGCTGGCAGTGGTTGATTCGCCGGAGTACGCCGGCAAGTACGTGGTCAAGAAGCAGATTTCAGGCACTGATATCGCCAAGCAGATCTCCGACCTGCAGTCGATGATCGCCGCCCAGGCCAAACTGGTGGTGCTGTATCCGCTGTCGCCGACGGCATTGAATCCGACGATCAGGCAGGGTTGTGAGCGTGGCGTGACCTTCATCGCCTACGACGCGACCGTGCGTGAACCCTGCGCCTACAACGTCGCATTCATCACCGGAGCCAAGGCCGACGATCCGCGTGCGGCCTTCTTCGGAGCCCAGACGGCCGAAGCGCTGGTCGAGATGCTTGGCGGTGAGGGCAAGATCTTCATGAACCGGGGAGTTGCGGGGACGTCGACGGATCAGGTGCACTACGACACCGCCAAGGCGGTCTTCGATCGACACCCGGGTATCACCGTGGTCTCCGAGTATTACGGCAAGTGGGACTCGGCGGTGAGCCAGCAGGAGACCGCCAAGGCACTGGCCGCCCATCCCGACGTCGACGGGGTCTGGTCGCAGGATGGGGAAGTGGGTGTCATCAAGGCGTTGCAGGCCGTCGGCAAACAGGTGCCGGTGACCGGTGAGAACGGCAACTACTTCCGCAAGATGCTCAGCCAGGGCTGGCCGGGAGTGTCCTCGGGGTCACCGCCGGCCCAGGCCGGCGTGGCGATGCGCATCGGCTTGCGAATCCTGGAGGAGGGCCCGGACTCGGTGCCGCACAACATCGAGATGCCGCTGCCGTGGGTGACCACCGAGACCGCGAAGCCCTGTCCCGGAGTCGAATTCGTCGACGGCTGTAATTTCTTCCCGAACGAGTCCGACACGTTCGTCACCGAGATCTTCCAGAAGGATCTGCTTCCGCAGAGTTCACTCGAAGCGGCCAAGACCGGGCAACCGATGACGGGACTGACACCGTTGGGTGATGTCTCGGCCTTTGCCCAGCCCGAATGGAGGCGCAGCTACACCCGCGGCGATTGTGACAGCGGCTGGCGTGAAGGCGATGTCACTGAAGTGCAAGAGCCGTCCGGGCTGCCCGGGTGCGTTCAGGAACAGCAATGACGGCAGGAGAGGACACCACCGTGACCACCATCGACATCAACGCCGACATCGCCGAGAGCTTCGGCCGGTGGAGCCTCGGTGAGGATCGTGAACTGGTCCGGCTCGTCACCACCGTCAACGTCGCGTGCGGGTGGCATGCCGGTGATCCATCGACCATGAACCGTGCGGTGGAAATGGCGGTCGAGGCCGGAGTGAACATCGGCGCGCATCCCGGCTTCCCCGACTTGCTGGGCTTCGGGCGCAGGCCGATCGTCATCGACGACACCGACGCCGTCGACTATGTGCTCTACCAGGTCGGTGCGCTGATGGGGATCGCCAGTCGCTTCGGGGTGACGCTGAGCCACGTCAAACCGCACGGCGCGTTCTACGGTTCGATCGTCACCAGCGCAGAGCGGGCAGTGGCCATCGGCGAGGCGTTGCAGGGCTTGCAGAAGGGCATTCCGCTGTTGCTGGCGCCCGGCCCCGGCACCGACGCATTGCGTATCGCAGGGTTGCCGGTGATCGCCGACAACGCTGCCGACCTGGATTTCAGCGAGGAAGGCCGCAACATCATCGAGCCTCGACCGGGGCCAAGGGATCCGGAAGTCGTTGCGCAGCAAGCGCTTCGCATGGCACGCGGAACGGTGCTCACCGTGTCCGGACGCGAGATTCCGATGCCGGTTCAAACGGTGTGTGTACACGGCGACCGGCCGAACGTGGTGGCCGTTGCCACCGCGATCCGTCGGGTGTTGGCCGAGAACGACATTGACGTGCGCTCCGCATTCGAGGACCGGCAATGAGCGATCTGCCTGACGGATCACGGTTGAGCTTCGGTGGTGAAGAGTTCGTCTTCGTCGAACTCACCGAACACATGTCATTGTCGGGCGCGTTGCGGATTCAGGCGATCACCGATGCCCTGGCTGACCTCGCGATCGACGGTATCGTCGACATCTGCCCGTCGAATGCCAGTTACATGGTGCGGGTGGACCCCGACCTGTGCGACCCGCGATCGTTGCGCGAACCGATTCTCGAGCTACACCGCAGTCTGGGTGACACGACGGATGTCGTGCTCAACACCGAGATCCTCGAGGTTCCGATCTTCTACAACGATCCGTGGAGTACCGAGACGCTGATGCGTTTCCGTGACCGGCACCAATCCGCCACCGAAACGGATCTCGAATACATCAGTCGGATCAATGGTTTCGGCTCGACGGACGATTTCATCGCCGCGCACTCGGGAAATCCGTTCATCGTCACCTTCATGTGCTTCGTGCCGGGCAACGCGGAGTCCATGCAGTTGGTGCCGGATGACATGCAATTGCAGGCCCCCAAGTACGTCCGCCCACGTACCGACACCCCGGAACGCGCCCTCGGACATGGCGGTGCATTCGCCACCATCTACCCGGCCCGCGGTGCGGGCGGCTACCAGTTGCTGGGGCGCGCGGCTACACCGGTGTTCGACTTGTCGCAGAAGCTACCCGATTTCGTCGACGATCCGGTGCTCGCCAAAGCGGGAATGATCGTCAAGTATCGGCCCATCGGGCCGGAAGAGTACGACGCGATCCGCGCGGACGTGGAGGAAGGCACCTATCGCTACCGGCGGACACCGGTGGAATTCGCCCTCGCCCAGTTCTTCGACGATCCGCTGTCCTACAACGGCTCCCTGCTCGATGAGCTGGCACATGCTTGAGGTTGTCGCCCCCGGCCTGCAGACGCTGGTCCAAGACCAGGGCCGTAAGGGCTATTTCGCCATCGGCCTGCCTCCGTCAGGACCCATGGACTACTTCTCTCATCACGTGGCCAACGCTCTGGTGGGCAATGATCCGGGAGCGGCCACCCTGGAATCGGTGTTCACCGGTCCGGCACTGCATTTCCGCCGGGACACCGTTGTTGCGGTGACCGGTGCTGAAGTGGACCTGCGGGTCGATGACGCACCGATGCCCACGTGGACGACGCTTCCAGTGCGGGCGGGCCAGACACTCACCGTCGGTCCGACACTGAACGGCACCCGCAGTTACATCGCCGTGCGCGGTGGCATCGGCACGCCGAAGGTGATGGGGAGCAGGTCCACCTACCTGCCGTCCGGTATCGGTGGAGTGGACGGACGCGAGCTGCGCGCTGGTGACGTGCTCAGGTGTGCCGACGAGTACGGCCCTCACCCGCGCCTCGGGTATTCGGTGGACCCGGCCGCCCGCCCGGCACTGGCCGATCACCAGGAGATCCGTGTTGTCCTGGGGTTGTGCAGGTACCGGTTCACCGACATCAGTGTCGAGAAGATGTTGTCAACGGATTTCACCATCGGTACCGAGGCGAACCGCGTCGGATACCGGCTCAGCGGAACGCCTTTGGAGTTCGTCGAGCGCGAGGCGCCATTCGGGGCAGGCGATGATCCCAGCAATGTCGTCGATCTCGGTTATCCGGTGGGGTCGATCCAGGTCCCCAGCGGGCAGGAACTGATCTGCCTCTTACGAGACGGAGTCACCGGCGGTGGGTACGCCACCATAGGAACGGTCATCGGTGTCGATATCGACGTCCTGGCGCAGATGCAGGCACCCAACACCGTGCGCCTGGTCGAGGTCGACATCGACGCCGCAGTCGCTGCCCGCCGGCTCCGCGACTCCACCATCGCCTCTGTGTATCAGTCCGCACAGCTCACCTGACCCAGCGACACAACACCTAGGAGAAACGTGACCGCGAAGACCCAACACATGGCGAACGCCTTCGACGGGTCCGATTTCGACCACCTGGACCGCGCTGCCCAGCAGCTCATCCGCCGACGGGAGGCGGTACTGGCGCCCAGCTACCGGTTGTTCTACCGGCATCCGGTGGTGGCGGCCCGTGGCGCAGGGGTGTTCCTCTACGACGAAGACGGCAACGAATATCTGGACGCGTACAACAACGTGCCGGCTGTCGGACACAGCCACCCGCACGTGCGGCGCTTGGTCGATGCGCAACTCGGGGTCCTCAACACGCACACCCGCTACCTGACCGAACCCGTGATCGCCTACTCCGAACGGCTTCTCGCGCTCTTTCCCGACCCGCTGTCGAAAGTGGTCTACACCTGCACCGGCAGTGAGGCGGTGGATCTGGCCCTGCGGATCGCCCGTTACGAGACCGGGGCGCAGGGCATCATCTGCACATCACACGCATACCACGGCACCACGAGCGCGGCCGCGGAGATCTCTCCCAGTTTGGGCCCCAACAACCGCATCGGTGATCACGTTGCCCTGGTGGCCGCCCCCGACACACAGCGAGACGATCCCGCGACGGTGGCCCAGGCATTCGCTGACCGGGTGCGCACCGCGATCGTCCAATTGCACTCCCGCGGCGTCGGATTCGCTGGGATGATCGTGGACTCCATCCTGTCCAGCGATGGAGTGCAGTCCGACCCCGCCGGGCTTCTGGCGCCTGCGCAACGCGCGGTCCGGGAGGCGGGCGGATTGTGGATCGCCGATGAAGTGCAGCCGGGCTTCGGCCGCCTCGGCTCAGTGTGGTGGGGATTCGAGCGCCACGGTCTGGAACCCGACCTGGTGGTACTCGGTAAACCGATGGGCAACGGCGTCCCGATCGGCGCCGTGGTGGGCCGCGACGAGGTGATGAATCGATTCGGCCGCGACATCCGCTATTTCAACACTTTCGGCGGTAACCCGGTGAGTATCGCCGCAGCCACGGCGGTACTGGACGTCATCGACGATGAAGACCTGCTCGCCAACGTGCAGCGCTCGGGCCGGCGTCTGCTGGAGGGCCTCGGAGAACTCGCGGGCCGGTACCCGGGTATCGGCGGTGTTCGAGGCGCCGGTCTGTTCACCGCGGTGGAGTTCGTCGATGGCGGCGCACCCGATTCCGCGACAGCCGCATGGGTTGTCAACGAACTGCGTGAGCGTCGCATTCTGATCAGCGCGTCAGGTCCGCACGAGAACGTACTCAAGATCCGCCCGCCGCTGCCGTTCACCACCGCGCACGCCGACCGGCTGTTGGTCGAACTCGACGACGTGCTGTCACAGGCAGCGCGGTAGGCCGCCCGCGGGGCAACAGGTGTCAGGCCAGGGCCTGGGCGTGTCGTTCGGAGCGGCGGATCGCCCAGACCACGACCACCAGTGCCGCGGCTGTCAACGGGTAGCCCATGGCAATTCGGGCGAAGGCCAGCCATCCGGTGGCGTCCGCGTCGTAGAGCCAGTTCTGCACCACGAACCGGGACGCGAACACGGCCGCCAGGACCAGCGTGGCGATGTCGTAGCCCAGCCGGGACGGGCCGTGAGCGCGCCACCCCTGACCATGACCGCTCAGTCCGCCCCAGATGACACCGACCAGCGGCCGGCGCGCCACGATGGATACCAGGAACACCACCATGAGTGCGAAGCTCATCCAGATGCCCACCAGGAAATAGTCTTTCGCGGAACCTGTCTGGTAGGCGATGAAGGCAGCGAGCGCGACGCCGAGCAACCCTGACAGGGCAGGCTGTAACGGCTCCTTGCGCACCAGCCGCAGCAGCGCTGTGGCGGCGCCGGCGCCCACGGCCAACGCGACCGCAACGTGCAGTCCGGCCACCGCGTCCGCAGCGACGAAAACCAGGCTCGGGACACTGGCGTAGATCAGGCCGGACACGCCGCCCATCTGTTGCAGCAGTGTCGGTTTCGGCTGACGTTCCTCGGTGTTCATACGCGCCCTCCCAGCTGCTTGCCGAGGAATCGGGCCATGGCGCGCCACTCGTTCACGTTCTCCGGGTTGACATCTCGGGCACGCAACGCATTGACCAGGTTGTCGGATTCGGCGTGGACCACGTGCGCGTCATCGGCGCCCTGGATCACCAGCAGCGGTGTGCGGATCTGGTCCACTTTCGTGATGGGGGAGATCACCGCTCCGGTGCGGGTGGGCGGGTTGAAGAGATCTTCGTCGGGTATGTGCCGGGGCAGGTTCATGGAAGTCCTAACTGGTCGGGGGCAGGGTTAACCCCGCCGGCGAGGTCGTGCTCTCTCGCCGGATCGTGGTCAGTGTGTGATGGGCTTGTGCTGTCGGTTGTCTGGTCAGATTTCGACGGGTCCGCCGAGCCTGCCGTTGGTGGCGTCGCGGATGGCCCGGTCGACCAGGTCCAGTGCCTCTTGCTGGGACACCTTCTCCTTGTTGACGATGACCCGGCGGCCGACGTCTTCGTCCACGACGCGGAAGGCGCCCGTGACCGCGGCCGCGCACAGCCGGGCGGTGAGGTGGTCTTCGGGCAGCTTCAACCGCTGGGCGATCACGGGAACGAAGGCTCGCTCCATTTCGTCGTGCACCATCAGGTAGGCGGTACGCAGCGCGGGTTCCTCCGGGGACATCACCGCGATGCGCAACGCGCTGACTTCATCGGCCAGTTCCTGCGGTGTCAACGGGTGGTCGGCCATGTTGGCGGCCATGTGTTCGGCAAGCGACAACTGCGGGGGCCAAAGCTGTGCCAATGTGATGAAGCGTTGCGCCGACAGTGCCAGCACGGGCTCGACGCAGCTTTCTTTCGAACGGAAGTAGCGCCAGATGGTGCGGGTGGAAAGTCCCGCGGCGGCAGCGATGTCGTCGCCGCTCGTGGCCGAAACCCCACGTTCCCAGAACAGTGCGCAGGCATGCCGGGACACTTCCAGCCGTGCCTGCGCCTGCCGGTCGCTGGTAGAGATGACGATGCCTCCTCCCTGTCACTGGACGACAACCACACTGTGTCACTAAGTGACACCGAGGTCAAGGGAGATCCGACTGGGGTGTGCCGGCCGGGGGCGGTCGCCGACGACGCCGTACGGTTTTGTCCATGGGTGATTTCACGCGGGTCGTCAGCGTCGGCCGCGATGTCAACGCACCGGCCGCAGCCATATTCGACCTGATCGCCGATCCCGCGCGGCAACCGGAGTGGGACGCCAACGACAACCTCGACGAGGCCGCCCCGGGGCAACGGGTCACTGCCACCGGGGACGTCTTCGTCACGACCATCACCACGGGCGCCCAACGGCACAACCACGTGGTGGAGTTCGAGGAAGGCCGGCGGATCGCGTGGCAGCCGTCAGAGCCGGACAGCCCGCCGCCGGGGCATCTGTGGCGATGGGAGTTGGAACCGCTCAGCGACCAGAGCACCCGGGTCACCCACACCTATGACTGGTCGAGGCTGACCGACGAGGCGCGCATGGAACGAGCCCGCGCCACCACCGGCGACAAGCTCAAGGGGTCGCTCGATCGGCTCGCGGAGGTCGCCGAGCGGTTGTAGACGGCCTATTCGACGACGAAGACCGGGATCAACCGGTCGGTCTTGGTCTGGTATTCGGCGTAGGGCGGGAAGGCCTCGACGGCCAGCGCCCACCAGTGCTCACGCTCGGCGCCCTCGATCTCCCGCGCGGTTCCGCTGGTCACTTTGTCACCGTCCTGGACCGTGACCGACGGGTTGGCCTTGACGTTCCAGTACCAGGACGGGTGCGCGGGGTCGCCGCCCTTGGAAGCCACCATGGCGTAGCGGCCGTTCTCCTCGACACGCATCAGCGGCACGTAACGCTGCTTACCGGACTTTGCACCGGTGGTGGTGAAGAGCACGATGGGCCGGTCCAGCACCTCGACGCCGTCGGTGGTGCCCTGCTCCAGAATGCGTTTGGTCTGCTCGCGGACCCAGTCGGTGGGGCTCAGTTCAGCTTTGTCAGTCACGCGGTGCCCAACAACGGCGACGACGGTTTTATTCCCCGCGGCAGCGGTGGGCGTCACACCGCTGACCGCAGAACCCGAAGGTCGGACGGCGTACCGGAGCCGATCGCCAGGGCCGTTGCCGATCCGTGCTCAGACGGGAGGACGAGGGTGTCACCCGGTTCGCCGTACTCCCCCCGGCAGTCGGCGCCCAGGCACCGGCCGGTGGCGGGGTCGATGCCGCCGTCGAACATGTCGTTGATCCAGCCGGCCATGAGCAACTGCACTGCCGACGGGTTCTGGCGCTGCGGAATGCCCGCGACGAGGTAAGCGGCGGCCTGGATCAGCGGGTTGCCGCCGAGCATGCCGTCCATGTGGACGCCACCGTTGATGACGACGCCATTGAACTTCCCGGGCCGCGCCTCCGAGAGTTGATCGTTGACCGCGCTGAGCGCGTTCAGGAAGTTCTGCGGAGCACCGATCTCGTAGACCGGCACGTAGTCGGCGGGGTCGCCGTTGTGGCTGTATTCCAACCTCGCCAAGCGGTCCATCGCGTCCGGCAGGATCGGGACGAATGGGACGGCGTCGAGCAACACCACCCCGGCCAGGTGGTTGGCCGTGTCCTCGTCGTTCCGGCCGTCTGCCCTGCGAGCCGCCAGGGCTTCGGCGTAGTGGCCGGCGACGCCGGGGGCGAACCCGCCGCCCAGCGAATGACCCACGATCACAACGTCTTTCGGAACAGTCAGGATCGGCGCGCCGACCTCGAGCGCTGCGCTGGCCAGGCTCGCGGCCAGTGCTGCGCGGTCATCGTCGAGGAACAGCTGCGCCACCGCCTGGTGCATCGTGTCGCCGCCCAGCCACATACCGCCGTCGGCGAACGGGTTGGAGGTGACAGTGGTGGCCACGACGACGCTGTTGGTGCGCTCGGCGAGATAGGCCGCCGTGTAGCTGTACATCGGGGCGGTGGCCAGAATGCCGTGCTGCAGGTAGATGAGGCGCTCCGGCTGCGCGCCCTGGGTAGGGAAGTACCAGTCGGCATCCAGTTCGTCACCGGGTGTGAGCGCCAGGGTGGAGCTACTGACCCGGACCGAGTCCCGCAAAGACGGTGGCACCACCGGCGCACCGTCGGCCGCCTGCACCACCGCGCCCAGAACGTTGAAGACTGCCGACCCGACGGTGCGGACCAGCGGCGGGTAGTCGGGCTGAAAGGGGCCCAGGATGTCAGCGACGTCGGGGATGGTCGGCACCGACGCAGGGTCGCCGACGCCGGGGACGGGGGCAGTGGGCTGGTGGTTCCGTACCGGGTCGGCTTCCGCGGCCGGCCGACGGGAGGTCTTGGCTTTCACCTTGCCGTCGCGGGAAGCGGTTGCCTCCGAGTTCTTCTCGCGATGCGCGCGGGTCGGGTTCGGAGTATCCCGAGGCTCTCTTGTGTCATTGCGCTGTGTTGTGTCACTGCGCTGACCTGTGTCGCCGCGTCGGGCGGTGCGGCGTCCCGGATCCCTTCCTCGGTCCGCCTCCGGTGCGTCGGCAGCGCCGTCGCGGGTGTGTTCCGGTGCGGAGACGTTCGCGGTGCCGGCGTCTGCGCCGACCCCGGTGTCCGCGGTCGCCGCGCCCGCGCCGGTCAGGAGGGCCGCGGACACTCCCGCGGTCAGCACACCGGCACCCCACCACACCGAGGTCTGCGCCATGAGTCCCCCCTTTGACCGCCTCACCCGCGGGGATGATGCTAGCGGCCGAAGCGAATTGTGTTGGCGGATCGGCCAAATGCAAAGCCGCCAAAGTAAGGGGATGTATCCATACCGCAGCGCGGCTACCCGTACGCGCGGCTGTACTGCGGCGGGTAGCGCAGAGCTGCGCCGAGGTGGTCGGCGGTCTGACGGATCCACGCCGGGTTGCGCAGCAAAACTCGGGCCAGGAACACCGCGTCGGCCTGTTCTCCGGTAATGATGGCGTCGGCCTGGTCTGCTTCCGTGATCAGACCCACTGCGGTGGTGGGGATTTCGATCTCCTTGCGGATGCGCGCGGCAAACGGGACTTGGTAGCCAGGCGTCACCGGGATCCGTGCATCCGGCGCCGATCCACCCGAGGACACGTCGATCAGATCTACCCCCAGGTCCTTGAGCTGTCCGGCGAGTTCGATGGTGTCGGCGACAGTCCAGCCCGGCCGATGGTCATCGGTGTCGCCGCCCAGCCAGTCGGTGGCCGAGACACGGAAGAACAACGGTAGTTCCTCGGGCCAGTTGCGGCGCACCGCGGTGACGACCTCCAGCGCGAACCGGAGCCGGTTGGCCAGGACGCCGCCGTAGGCGTCGGTTCTGGTGTTGGAGTATGGCGAGAGAAATTGATGGATCAAATAGCCGTGGGCGCCGTGCAGTTCGAGCACTTTGAATCCCGCCCCGGCGGCACGGCGGGCTGCTGCGGCGAAACCGTCGACAATCTCGGCGATTTCGGTGACATCCAGTTCAGTGGGACTGGGCAAGCGCCCGAAGGGGACTGCGCTGGGTCCGACGGTGGGCCAACGGTGATCATCGGCGCCGTGCTCGTCCGGCCATGGTCGTCCGGTGGATCCTTTGCGCCCGGCGTGCACCAACTGGATGCCGGGCACCGACCCCGCCGCGGCCACGAAGTCGGTGATCCGGCGAAAAGCGTTCGCTTGAACGTCATTCCACAGCCCCAGGTCGTAGATGCTGCTGCGTCCCACGGGGTGGACCGCGGTGGCTTCCACCATCACCAGTGCCGCGCCCGCCACCGCCCGGGATCCCAGATGTTGCAGATGCCAGTCTGTCGGGCTGCCCTCTGCGGGTCCGGCGGACACGGCGGCGAACTGCATCATCGGCGACATCCAGGCCCGGTGGGCGAAGGTGATCTCCCGCAGGGTCAGCGGAGTGAACAGATGCGTCATGGTCACAGTCCTGGGCCGTAGAGGCCGAATCGCAGGTCGGGATCACCGGGGGTCCAGGTGTTGCTGACCTGGGACTGGTCGCCCATCGCGACGACCCGCCGCAGCAGCGAGTCGCTGAGCTGCAGCTGGGCGGGCTCCCACTTGGTCAGGGCCGCGGCGATGTCACCGCCGGATTCCTGCAGTGCCGCCGCCAGGGTCCAGCCGTCCGCGGCAGCCTTCGCGGTACCGGCGGCGGCGTGAGGCCGGGAGGCGCAGGCCGCGTCACCGATGAGCGCAACCCGTCCCAGCGCCATCCGGGACGAGCGCACGTCCGAGAGCACCTGCAGATAGGGCTGTTCGGTGGACTGCACCACTTCGGCGACCGCGGGGGCGAACAGGTCGGCCGCGTCCGCCTTCATCTGGGTGACGTAGCGGTCCTGCACCTGCCCCGGGTGCACGGACACCGATCCGGCGAACCCCCGTTTGTCGAGCAGCATCTCGGTCAGCTGGGCACCGGCGGGCACGTTGCGGTACCAGACGTAGTTCATCAGCCGGTCCTCCAGGGCCAGGCTGTCCTCGCCCGGGATGGGATACATCGTGATGTGGGAGTGCGGAACCACGTCGTAGGTGATCGCGTCGGAGAGCACATCCCGCGCCGACGGGGTGAGCTCCCGCAGCGGGACGGTGCCGCGCCATCCGATGTAACCGGCGTAACGCAGTCGCGCCTCGGGGTCGAACCGCTCCCGGGCCACAGAGGTCACGCCGTCGGCGAAGACCACGAGGTCTGCGGACGCCGTTGTGCCGCTGACGAATCGGACCGTCACAGTGGTGTCGTCCTGATCGAACCCGCACGCGTACTCACCGTAGTGGTAGCGCTCGGTGCCGAAATCGGCGAGCAGGGCCCGGTAGAAGGTGCCCCACGACGTGTAGGTCCAGGTGCACGGTTCGCGGAACACCACCTCACCGGAGCGATCCAGGTACTGAACGACATTCGTCGCTGTGCTCAGGTCATCGAGGCTCTGGGTGCTGCGTTCGGTGAACCACCGTACGGTGTCCGGCTGCAGGACGATGCCGCTGCCTCGACCGTCGAGCGCGGTGGGGGTGCGCTCGTAGACATCGACGGTGAATCCGAGATCCCGCAGCAGCAGCGCGGTGGTCAGGCCGCCGATCGACCCACCGATGACGATGGCGGAGGCTTTGGCGTAATGACTCACGATGAGCTCTTCTCGTTGTGCGAAGTGGTGGCCGACTCGGGATCGGTCGGAAGTGGTTGCCCCTGCGTCTCTCGGGCGAAGGCCAGCCCGATGACGGCGACCAGTCCCAGAGCTGCCACCGATGCGGTGGCCAGGCCGAGGTTGCCGCCGAACCACGAGGTGGCGATGGCGCCGGCGGTCAGCGGGCCCAGGGCCGTCACGAAGCGGCCGACGCTGTTGCACGTGGCTATGGCGGTGGCACGGACGCTGGGCGGAAACACCTCGGGTCCGTAGATGAAGGTTCCCGACAGCGCCCCGAACAGGCCGAAGCCGAGGAACGGCATGGCGATCAGCAATTCGGTGTAGCTGCGGTCGAACGGGAAGGCCCACGCGACGGAGACCGCGGCGACGGTGAAGCTCACCATGAAGCACTTGCGGCGCCCGATCGCGTCGGCGAGGAACCCCCACGAGGCGTAACCCAGGATGCCGCCGGCGTTGAACAGCATGGCCGCCATCGCCACGCGGTGATCGGCCACATCACGGGCCAGGTCCTCGGCTGCGGTGACACCGCGAATGACCTGTGGGTACCAGGTGCTGACACTCCAGAACGCGATCAACGCACCGGTGGCCAGCGTGGTGCACACCAGCATCGGGTGAAGCAGCGGCGGGGCGAACAGGCGGCGGAGGACAAAGCGATCGTGAGACGTGTTGGCACCGGCGCGTTTCCGGTTCTTGCGCGCCTGCATGCTCGCCGCCACCTCCGGTGGTTCCGGAACGTAGCGGCGGATGAACCACACCAGCAGCGCCGGCAGGCCGGCCAGCAGTAGCATCGGACGCCACCCGTAGTGCCCCAGCAGGGCGTAGGCGGCGGCCGCCGCGAAGAACCCACCGGCGTAGCCCGCCATCATGATGCCGCCGGCCCGGGCGCGGTAGCGGTTGCGCCAGGTCTCGGCGATCAGGGCGGCGCCCACGGGTGCCTCGACACCCGAGCCCACACCGGCGATGAACCGCAGAAGCCCGAGCTGCCACCATGTTTCGGAGAACGCGGCCAGGGCGCTGAAGACGGCGTAGGTCAAGATGCCGACGGAGAGCACCCGGGTACGGCCGAAGTAGTCGGCGAGTACGCCGAACATGATCCCGCCCACCGCCCAGCCGAACAGGAACAGTGCGACGGTCAGACCACCGTAGTAGCCGATGGCCGCCGGATCGACCTCGATGCCGCTGTTGGGCAACAGTTCTCCCATGGTGGGTCCGAGCACCAGGATGTAGAGGCTGGCGGCGAAACCGTCGAGGCCCCAGCCCAAGGTGGTGCCGGCCAGTACCAGCCACTGGATTCGGGTGATCTCGGTGCGCCACCCGGTGTTGGTTGTCGGGGAGTTCATCAGTTCAACCGTCCCTGCTCGCGGCCGCCGTACCAGTCGACGGGTTCGGCTGCGGTCCGCACCACGATGGTCTTGATCCACGAGAAGTCGTCGAAGGACTCCGATCCGGCATCTTTACCGGTGCCGGACTCTTTGACCCCACCCCAGGGCAGCGACGGTTCGAGTCGGTGGTGGTCGTTGATCCACACCATGCCTGCGACGATGCGTGCGGCGACCCGGTGCCCACGGCCGATGTCGCGGGTCCATACGCCCGCACCGAGGCCGAACCGGTTGTCGTTGGCCATCCGAACGGCGTCGTCCTCGTCGTCGAAGGGCATGACCACGGCCACCGGCCCGAAGATCTCGTCCAGCGCGACGGTCATGTCGATGGAGGCATCGGCCAGGACGGTCGGCTGCAGGAAGAAACCGTCCCGCAACGTATCCGGCAGCTCCGGAACGCCCCCGCCCGCGGCCAGCCGCGCGCCCTCCTCCACCCCGATGTTGATGAGATCCCGCACCTTGTCCCGCTGGCGAGCACTGATCAGCGGACCCATCTGGGTGTCCGGCAGGGTGGGGTCGCCCACCCGGATGGCGCGGGCCCGTTCGGTCAGGGCAGCGACGAAGGCATCGTAGATGCCCCGGTGCACCAGAAACCGGGAGCCTGCGACGCAGGACTGGCCGGCGGCGACGAAGGCGGCGAACGCGGCACCTTCGGCGGCTGCCACCGGATCCACGTCATCGAAGACCACCACGGGGGTCTTACCGCCGAGTTCGGCTGTCACACGGGCGAATCGGGCCGCGGTGGCCAGTGCTGCCGAGCGGCCGGCCTCGGTGCTTCCGGTCAGGGTGATCTTGGCGACGTCGGGATGCTCGGTGAGTCGGACACCGGCCTCCCGCGCGCCGGTGACCACGGTGAGCACCCCCTCGGGCAATCCCGCGCCGGTCATGATGTCGGCCAGCGCCAAGGTGGTCAGCGGTGTCAGCTCCGAAGGTTTGACCACCACGGTGTTGCCGTTGGCCAGCGCCGCGGACACGCTGCGCCCCAGTATCAGCAGGGGGTGATTGAAAGGGGTGATGATGCCGCAGACGCCGAGTGGCAGCCGCTGCTGGTAGGTCAGATAGGGTCCGTCGCCGGGCAACACGGCAGGACGTTGTGCTGCCAGCAGACCCGCGTTGTAGCGGAACCACTCCGGCACCCGGGACAGTTGTGCGCGAGTCTCGGTGATCGGCCGCCCGTTGTTGAGCGCCTCGAGGGTGTAGAGCCGTTCGGAATGGGCTTCGATGGCGTCGGCGATCTTCAACAGCAGACGGCCCCTGGCGCTACGGGTCATGGCCGGCCACGGCCCCGTCTCGAAGGCGGTCTTGGCAGTGGCCACCGCGGCATCGATGGCCTCGGCGCCGAGCTCTGGCACGGTGTCGATGACCGAACCGGTGGCCGGGTTGACGATGTCGCGGTGTGCCACCGGGGTGGTGGTGTCGACCTCGCTGGCGACTTGGGTCATGGGTCTGTCCTTCCTGGCGTGAGGCGCTCTGCTCGAGGACGCCTTTATGAGTGTCGACACACCGGGGTAGCGCATTCAATGTCTCGAAAGACACTTTGCGTGCGCTTCTTGTGTAGCTGTTGACACACCGCCAGCAGTGGCGACGAAGGACGGGGACCCTGCCGAGGGTCGCCCCTCAGCCGCGCCGGACAGCGAGCACGCGGTCCCGAAGGCCGTCGGTGGCGGTTTCCATCAGGCCTTTGGCGCCCTTCTTCACCAGAAAACCCGGCAGGGGAACGATCGGGTCGACGGTCAGGTCGAACCGCACCCGCGTCGCGTTCCCGTCGGCGGACAGCGTGTACCGGCCTTCCTGCGCCTTCTGCTGTTTCGAGCTGACCAGTGTCCAGCTCACGCCGTCGTCGTGCACGGAGTAGTCGAGCACCTGTTCGTCGGTGACCCCGACGATCTTGACCACTTGCCGCGACCGTTTGGGGCGGCCGTCGGCGTCGCGTTCGAGGATCTCGACCTGTTGGTGGGCCGACGACCACTCGGTCAACGACTCGAGGTCGAACAGCACGTCCAGGATCTCGTCGGGGGTCGCCTCGATGACAGTCTCGCGGGATTCGGTGATGGCCATGCGCAATGATTGCCATCCTGCCCGCCGGCGAAACTCAGCGCCGCAACGGTACGGCGGCGTCGAACGCCGTGGCCGTACCCGCGGATTGCCATTGCAACCACCGATCCCACACCGGCGACGCGTGTCGCCCGGTTGCCGGGGGAATCAGAATGCGGTCGGTGGGGCGCAGGGTTCCGGCATGCCCACTGCCATATCGCACCGGGCCCGTCGACAGCACCGTTTCCGGCCGCCCCTACATGGCGTAGCGACTCACCTTGTCCGGGTGGATGATCAGGCGCACCTGATCCTGTGCCAGGATCTCGGCGAGGTCCTCGGCCCGGCCCGGGTCGTCGAGGTCCCAGTAGCGCGCGGCAAGGCGGGCGGCCAGCTCGTGGGCGCCCGCGGGTTCCACTTCTGTGCGCCCGGCCACCGACACCCACCGTTCCCGCTCGCCGACGGGGGCGGCAACGACGAGCGAGGCCTGCGGATCTTCCTGTAGCCGACGGATTTTGACGGTCTCGGGACCGGTGAACAGCTGGACGGTGCCGGCCTCGGTGGCTTCGAACCACACCGGACGAGGCTGCGGTGGGCGTGGCCCCTGCGCCACGGTCAGGAAACCGTAGAGCGGGCGCCTCAGGAACTCGAGATCCTGGGTGGTCAGCGAAGTGTCGGTCACCGTGACCACGCTCCCGCCGCCGCGGCCCGCACGACGTAATCCTCGAAAGTCCGCGGCGGGCGGCCCAGCACGGTGGCCACGCCGTCCGTCGGCGCGGCGATCAGCCCCTGTTCCATCAACACGAACATCTCGGCGACGTGGTGGGCGTCCTCCTCACTTGCGCCGTCCTCGGCCAGGAGCTCGGTGTATTCGGCAGGGGAGACCTGCTTGTAGGTCATCGACAGCCCCGACGCCCGTGAGATCAGCTCGACGGCCTCGGCGAAGGTGAGCGCTCGCGGACCGCTCAGCTCGTAGACCTGGCCGCTGTGCCGGCCCGGCTCGGTCAGGACCGCGGCAGCGACATCGGCAACGTCCTCGATGTCGATGAACGGCTCCGGCACCTCGCCGGCCGGCAGGGCGAGTTCCCCGCGAAGCAGCGGGGCGTGAAAGTTCTCCTCGTCGAAGTTCTGGTTGAAGTTGTTGGGCCGCACAATGGTCCAGTCGAGTGCGGAGGCACGCACCGCCTCCTCGGCGCCACGCATGTCCAATCCGAACGAGGAATCGCCCCAGGTGTCGGCACCGCGCCCGGACAGCAGGACCAACTGCTGCACACCGGCGGCCTCGGCGCGTGCCACGAACTGGTGCGCCGGGCCGGGATCGCGCGGAGCCACCATGTACACCGCACGAACGCCCTGCAGTGCGGCGTCCCAGCCGCCCGGGTCCGACCAGTCGAAGGAGGTCTGGCTGGATCTGGAGGCGGCGCGCACGGCCGTGCCGCGCAGCCGTAACCGCGGTGCGAGCCGACGGCCGGTTTTGCCGGTGGCGCCGAGGACGAGGGTGGTGTTGTTGGTCATGACCCCCATTGAACCCACAGTTCTCGGACTCTTCCATAGGTGAAAGGCCGGATTGCCTGTCCATTCGTCTAACCTAGGTTGGTATGGACGTGTTCGATGACTTGTGCCGTGGGGTTCGCGCGCATGGCTCGCTGTTCGGCAGCACCACCCTGACGGCGCCGTGGGCGCTGCACTTCGTGGACGGTGCACCGCTGACGCTGTGCACCGTCCTGGGCGGCACGGGCTGGATCGTGCCCGAGCAGGGGCCGCCGGAACCCCTCGGCGAGCGCGAGACCGTGGTGGTGCGCGGGCCGACGACGTTCATGTTCGTCGACGAACTCGGTACCCCGGCGGAGCCCATCGCGTGCGGTGAGTTCTGCGCCACCCCCGAGCAGGGCGGGACCCGGCACCGCCTGGGCTGGGCCGATGACGCTCAAAAAATCAGCGGTGCAACCACACTCATCGTCGGCGCCTACCCGGTGCGCGGCGAGATCAGCCGGCCGCTCCTGGACGCCCTGCCTACCGTCCTCCGGGTCGGTGCCGGGGGCACCGGGGATGCGGTACTCGATCACCTGGCCGCGGAGGTGGCGCTGGACATCCCCGGTCAGCAGGTGGTGCTGGACCGACTGCTGGACTGGATGCTGGTGTGCACGCTGCGCGAATGGTTCGACCGGCCCGGCGGGCAACCACCGGCCTGGTGGGCGGCGCAGCGGGATCCGGTGGTCGGCGATGCGCTGCGCCTGTTGCATGCCGATCCGGCCGCGCAATGGACGGTCTCGTCGCTGGCCGATCGCACCGGGGTCTCCCGGTCCACCTTGGCGAAGAGATTCACCGAATTGGTGGGCGAACCCCCGCTGACCTACCTCACCCGCTGGCGGATGACGCTCGCCTCGGATCTCCTGCTCGAGCAGGGCACCGCCACCATCGCTGACGTGGCCGGCTCAGTCGGATACGCCGATCCGTTCGGGTTCAGCGCAGCGTTCAAACGGGTCCGGGGTGTCAACCCGAGCGAATTCCGCCGTGCTTTGGAGCGTTCAGGGGCGTAGCTCAGAAAGCCCGGACCGGCGGCTCGGTCTCGCTGAGTGGAAGTGACTGTCGGACAACGCGTTCGTACTGCGCTCACCCCCGAGTTTCGCCGAAGAACCCGGCGTCAGCGCGGTGTCGACTCCCCATCAGAGGCGCTGACGCACCGCTTGCCGGGAAAGGGTCCGGTCAAGCGGTCATGAGGTAGTTGGCCCCGCCCACGTAGACAACGCCGGGCGGGTTCGCGGTGGTGACGCAGTTGACGATCGCAGCGGCGAAGTCGTCGCCGTCGGCGATATCTCCGGACACCACGGTGAAGTGCACACCGGCTCGGGCAAAAACGGAACGTATTGCATACAGGGCTGTTTCGCCCGCGCGCATGCTCGCGGCCACCGGCGCGTAGCCCTTCGGCACGGCCTTGTTGGGGAAGAAGTGGGCCTGATGGCTGGTCGCGAAGACGATCCGTCCGCCGGCCGGCATCACCGACATGGCGCACAAGGCCAGGCGGCGCTGGGCATCACGGTCGAGCAAGGCGTAGCCCGGATTTGCCTCCAGTTCCAGGCCGCCCGAGGCGTTGAGAATCACCGCGTCCAGCCGCCCGAAGCGGGCCGCGATGTCGCCGATCATCGCGGTGGTGTCGGCTTCGTCGGAGATGTCGGCCGCCAGAGTCGAGGCACGGCCACCCGCATCGCGAATCATCGCCGCGATGGCTTCCGCGCGCCGGGCGTTTCGGCGGTAGTTGACGATGACGTGGGTGTCCGCGTCGGCCAGGCGCCGCGCCACCGAGCCGCCGATGCCCCGGGAGGCGCCGGTCACCAGAACGATCCGTGCGGGTTCGTTTCGCATGTCGAGTTCCTTCCGTCATTGCTGAGGCAATCGGCTCGGGAACCCCACCGTACATCAGAATCTAAGAAACATAAGGACAAAATAAGATCACATTAAGGCGAAAGGCGGGTCACGCCCACTTCGTGATGGCCCACTGTCAGTTCTCAATCTGCGTGACAACTCGTCATTTGGTTTGACAAGAGATGGCAATTTCTCACGGGTTTGGCAATTCGTTAGCGCATCTCACAATCTTGAGATGTCGTCACTGGGACATTTCGCAGGGGCACAGGCCAGCTCGTCATGGATGGATCGGGTCGATTCGAGGTCAGCCCCGGCCGACGCAACTGTGGCTAGCGTTTGGCGGTAGCGGCCAGTTGTCGGCAGCAACGTTTACGCTTTACGACCACAACTTCGTAGCGGCAAAGGTTGTGTCAACGTCTTGTAGGTCTGGCTTTGGATTGGAACTGGCATGCAACTGGCAGAAATCTCACTCAGCAGTTACCGATCTTGTCGCGACACATCAGTGCGGTTCGCTCCAGACCTCACGGTGATCGTGGGTGAAAATGCATCGGGCAAAACGGCGCTCATCGATGCTCTGCGCCTCGTTACATTTCCGGCCTCCGGCCGCCAAACGGCGTGGTTCGCGGCAGATAGGGACCTGTCGTACGGATTAGATGCCGGCACGCCAGTCGATATCTCGGCGCGGTACTCGCAGCTCACAGATGACGAAAAGGGTGTCTATCTTGCTCAACTCGTGGATGCCCACGAAGAGCTGGTTTACACAGCGAGCTTCGCGACGGACGCGGAGGTGCCTCGTCGGAGCATTCTGACTTGGGGAGTGGGTGACGCGAGGCTCGACGATCCGGAGCCCGCCCTGCGGCGAAGAATTGCGCATGTCTACCTGCCACCGCTGCGGGACGCGGTACGTGACCTCGATGGTGGAGATCAGGCATTGCTGTACGACGTACTGCGGATACTGGTGGGGACCGACGAAGATCTGAAGCGTGAGTTCGTCGAGACGGCGAATGGTGCGCTGAAACAGATCGCCGAGCATCGGTTGGCCGTGACCACCAAAGAAGCGATCCAGAGCTTTTTCGCGAGGACGACGCCACCGAACCGCGAACACGTCATCGAGCTCAACGAACGGACGCTAGAACTGCGACGAATTGCTCGACTTCTGCGTATTCAACTCGCGGAGCGACAGGTTCCCATCGGCGATATCGCTGCGACCGGGCTTGGCTACGCCAATCTCCTCTACATCGCGATGATCGTCCTCCAGCTGGTACGCGCGAAGGACAGCGACCTCACTCTACTTTTGGTCGAGGAGCCAGAAGCTCACCTACATCCGCAACTGCAACTGGTCCTGCTCGATTTCCTCCACAGCCACGCAAGGTCCAGTGGCAAATCCATGCCCGGCCCACATGCCGTCGGCAAAGTGCAGGTTGTCGTCACAACTCACTCGCCAGTTCTGGCCAGCACCGTGTCGGTCAACAACGTGGTCGTGATAGCCCGCTACGGCGAACATGCGAATTGGTGCACCAAGGCAACAGCCATCGGGGGCCTTGGGCTTAAAGTCGCCGACCGACGAAAGGTTGACCGATACCTGAACTCAACCCGCTCAGCGCTGCTATTCGCTCGCGACATCATCCTAGTCGAAGGCATCGCGGAGATGCTGGTACTGCCAGTTTGCGCCGAGCGTCACCTGACGACGGTGCCTCTAACAGGCCAGAAAAGCGGCGCAGCCGGTGCTTCGAGTAATGACCACGAAGACGTCGATGCGGAAGCCGCCGAGGCGGCACCTCAAGCAGGGAAGCCGACGTCCACAAGACCCGACCAAGACGACGCTGAGGTTCGAAAAGCGTTACGTCAGTTCAAAAGCGCCACGTTGATAAACATCGAGGGTGTCGACTTCGAACCGTACCTTCGGGTCCTTCTGGACGGTGATCACCCCCGTGTGGATCGGGTGGTCGTCGTAACCGACCGCGATCACACGCACGCAGGCGACACGCGGAAAAGCCACTATGAAGCCACTTTCGACGGCGACGTAGTCGCCGGGAGGTTGATAGTCGTGGTCGGCGGAACGACCCTCGAAGCCGAGATGTTCCGCCTAGCCGGGAATGAGAATGTACTTCGTACTGCCTTCCTAAAGCTTCATCCTAACTCGAAACACCACTGGGACAACGTTGCGGAGAAGGCGAAGGACCTAGATCACGATCAGCGGGCGGAATTGTTCGCGAGAGCAATTCGTGCGGAATCCGCTCAAGAAGAGGTGTACCTCGATGTCGCGAAAGGGGACTTTGCGCATGTCATTGCAGAAGCCCTCGAAGGCAGTAAGGACACCGAGGTAGTGGTTCCCGAATACCTGAGGCAAGCAATTGACGCTGTTGCACACCTGGATTCGCAGGGCTATGAGTGACAGCATCAATGCGCTTGGTCTGAATAGCGAGCAACTCAGAGCTTTAGAGCCAGAGGTGCGGCTGGTCGAAGCAGGACCCGGATCGGGCAAGACCCGTACCGTAGTGGCTCGGTTACGGCAGCATGCTGCTTCGGGCCGCGCAGCCGCCATGCTGTCTTTCACCAATGCGGCTGTTGATGTCGCTCGACTACGGTGCCGCGATGTTCCTTCTCTTCTTGAACCGCCGAATTTTGTAGGTACTTTCGACTCATTCTTCCGCCGATATGTGGTCACGCCAGCGACGGTGCGGTCGTTCGGCAGACCGCCGACTTATTTGATCTCCTGGGACGACCTGCGGGACAGCATGTCTCAGGTGAGGCCGAATTCCGGAGGTGCCGGTGTGCCCTTGTCGAAGTTTGTCTTCGATAGGGGTAGCTGGGGAAATGTTGACGTGGCCCGGCTCAGCAGGTCGGAGAAAACGATGTGGGACAAGCTATCAGATTGGTCGCGGAACGATATTGCGAAAAGAGGCGCCGAACGGGTTGTGGGCCTTCACGCGTCGCTTGTCTACGACACGGCTGAGGCGCGCCGCCGCGCGCTATCAGTGTTGAAACAAGATGCTTCACCTCTACCGCATCTGGCGAGGCGTTTCAGCGAGGTCATCATCGACGAATTTCAAGATTGCGACGAAGTTGAACACGCGATCGTCGAGTGTCTTTTGCAGGCGGGCATCCATGTCGTAACAGTGGCTGATCCGGATCAAGCGATCTACGAGTTTCGGCAAACCAACTCCGAGCTCTACGAGGGGTTCAGGGAGTCCATTCCCGAAGAAAAGCGGGTGTCACTCACAACTTGTTACCGGTCAACCCCTGCAATATGCGGGCTGATCAACAGCCTGAGAAATGTTGGCATGGAGGAGGTAATGCCCTTTCCCGATCATCCTGGGGGCCCCGACCGCATCTTCGTTGTAGTGGGCACCGGACTCAAAGCGGGCGCCGCGGCCTACAAGCTAGTCCAACAGCAAGGAATCTCCGTTCAATCGACGCGGGTGTTGGCGCACCGGAGGTCTGATGCCCGAAGCTTGCTGCGCTCAGGAAGGGAGGCGCCGCGTGGTGTTTCGCAGATGGAGAGCCTGCTAGTCGGCCTGATCGAATTACGCTCGGGGACCGATGTATTGGGTCGAGTTCGAGCAGTTCGTCGAGTGGAGTCGTTTATCCTTAACCAGTTTGACTGGCCGTCGGTCGCCGCGGTTGAAGGCCGAGCCGAGCAGCTAGATCACCTAGGCAGAACTAGCGAATCGCTCCGAGTCGCTGCTAGCTCCTTGCTTAGAGCGTCCCACACGTGGACAGACGCATCGGCATGCACAAAGTTTGTGCGGCAGTCAATCGAGAACTACGCGGTCGGAGCCTCTATTGGTCTCGTTGCCAACCTTGGACGCCGCCTAATTATCCCAGCGCCGGTATGGAAGTACTGGGAGAGCCGAACCGTGGGAGCCTTGACGGACTTTCCCGCCGACGAACTTCGATGGGGACATGTACACGGAGTCAAGGGCGACGAGTTCCAGGCGGTGATCATCGCGCTGTCGAAGGGCAGCGCCGGCCAGTCGCATGTCCTAGACGACTGGCAGAGTGGCTTGAATAGCGAGCAGCGACGAGTTCTCTACGTCGGAGTCAGTCGCGCGGAACGTCTGCTGGTGATCGTGGTTCCGCCGGGTAAGCGCGCGCAGTTAGAGCACATCCTGTCCGTCGAGGGGATTGATTACGAGGTGGTGGTCGCACGATGATCGTCTCTGGGTACTCTGCGGTGATCTCCCGCTGCCAGTTGTGGCCGGTCCGTCGCTGCCCCTAGGAGCGGCCGAGCAGCTAGAACAGTCAGACTGGGCAGCCACGGGACCGCAATAGCCATCGGTGAGTTCATGCCCGACATCGTTGGGCGCGACCGTACACAGCTGATACTTGTGGGACAGGCTCCCGACTTTGACGCCAGTGAGGCCCTGGGCATGCGCAAACCGAGTGGTTGCCGATCTTTCCATATCGAGGTACTACTCGAACTCTGATCAGAGTTGCGGAGTGAGGAGCTAGTGATTTTGACCCACTAGTAGGGCAGACATTTCTGGCCGGCGCATCCGTACTGGTAGGCGTGCCCACGCGACCTAGCCAGAATGACCCCAAACGGGTCGCCGCGTGGGAGAGACGTCGCCAGCGCCTGGGAAGACGGATACAGAAGTTGCGGCATGAGCGGGGTCTCACTCAGGAGCAGCTCGCTTTGAGCTCGGGGGTATCGCGCAACGTGTTGGTAGATGTCGAGCATGGCCGCCGGGGTCTCCTTCATGAGCGGGTCTTCGATATCGCAGCAGCGCTGGGGGTTTCTGCTTCGGAGTTGGTCGAGGGCATCAAGTAGGGAGCCGAAACGGCGGGCTTCTGTTGCTCAATCCGGGAGCGCTTACATCAGGGCCGGGCCTGCGCCTCTGTGGGATGTCCTATTTCGCCGGTTCGAAGCCTCCTGACGGCTTGGCGATGGGCGTCCATCCCTTCCTGTTGCCCGCCGACGCATCGTACCGACTGACTCTTCGCTACATCGGCGTTGTGTCATACGGGCGGTAGACCCTGCCGCCTCCTGCCGCCATGTTGGTGGCGCAGGCAGTGCAAATGGTCTTGTACCACGTGTAGGGCTCGTCTGACACATGCATCCGCGCGGGTTTGCCACACATCTCGCAGATTGTCATCGACCAACGTTCGGCGATGTCGAGCACCGCGGAGAATCGTTCTTGAACCAACGGATCGGTACTAGCTGAGCCTGCGTAATACCGCAGGACGCCGTACTTCTCCTTGACCTGAAGAACCACGTAGCTGGGGTCCAGGGCCAGCAAGTCCTCGTGCACCTCGGTGATGAGTGCAAACCAACCCGGTCCGCAGTCAATCCATCGCCCTCGCCGCGCGGGAATCCGGGAAAGGATCGCTCGCAACGCTGCGCCGTGAGGTTCCGTGGCCTCGGGGAGGTCGTCGTCTGAAACCATCGAATACTCCTGTTAGGCAACGACACTGCGTTGATAATTGGTCGTCATTGTTGGTCCTGGCTCTCCTGGTGGTAGTTAGCCATGTCGTCGGGGAGAAACGATCGGGGTGACACCCGAAACGCCTTGGCGATCTCGTACACCACCTCGATGTTCGGGTTCGCTGCTCCGTGTTCGAGTCTGTAGAGCTGGCTCTGGGAGAGGCCGCGTACACCCCGTCCGTGGTTCTGGTCCATCAAGATCTCGGATAGTGATTTCGGATTGACACGTCGTGAGCGGCCGGTTTCCAAATTGCGAGCCGCATGTGTGGCAAGCAAGTCACGCAGGCGCAAGGAAAAGTGCAGTATGGCCGGATGTCGGGCGTTCGCATTTTCACCGCCCCGCGCGTTCGGTCTCAACAAAATTCTCTTCATCAACTTTTGACTCGGTATTGAACTGAAACGGGCCGTGGTAGTAGCGACTGGCGTCGATTCAGGTTAGCTGTCATGCACTACTAGTAGCACATTAGATCGTGTGGCATGAGAGGTGCCGCGCGGTGGCGCCCGGCCGCAACAGGGGCGTTGCGCAGTTGGCGCGCAATACTTTCAGAGTCGATTACCTACCTAGGTGCGGTGTAGAAGGGGCGCCGTGGATCGTCAGATGTACGTGCTAGAAGTTACCGGTTGCGGTAATTGGTGTATGTGTAGTTTGCCGGAAGCGTCGCAATTCGGCATGCGTTGGGGTCCAAATTTCTAGCCGAGGCCGCGTTTTAGGCCGACGTATGTGACCTGAGGGAAATCAAGGTCGATTCGTTCGATAATGCGCTTCAGTCGCATACTCAGGTCAATATCCTAATCGTCAAACAGCGCCATTCATTGCCCTGCCTAAGGTGAGAGGTGGATCTCGCAGGTTGTTGTTATTATGGAAAACTGCTGATGAAACTCGGTGCGATGCAGCGAATCTGACGCAGGTGTTCGAGTGGCTAGAGGGCGATGCACAAGTGACCCGCTGTCGCGGGAGTTCGGACTGCTCGAGTAACGAGATGATCGGTCGGCGTTCTCAGGCCATGATCCAGACGCTGTATGGAGCGCACGGGCGCGGTGTGAAAACTGCCGGCACGGCGAGGTGTCCGCCCATATGTGATCTGGTTCGAGGGGCTTCATGCGTGCCGCGGCGGCCCGCGAGGTTGCTAGGGCTCACTGCAAACGGTCCGGCGCAGTTCAGATTACGATCCGCTCGGACAGGCTCATTGGAAGCCGACAGTCGTCATCTACGGAGCTGGGAAGGGCCCACTGTTTGGAGCTTCCGGTAGGCCGCAAATCTCAGCGACATGTGCGCTGAGAAGTGCCACGCTAATCCCGTCGATGAAGCCGAGCCGTCGACGGCCGCGGAGTGGCGTGGTCGCGGCGACCGCGCCCGTGCTCAGGCCCGGACGCGGTATGTAGACCACCTGAGCTCAGCTCTGCGCCAGGGGGGATCGACGATGCCGCGACGGCCGCGAAGCTGACGATCCAGGCATTGACGGTCTGCTTCCTAGTGGTTACCACCGCAGGCGACGTCGGGGGCTCATCGGTTCTGGCAGCCAGCGTTTCGTGAGGTAGCCAAGCTTGATGCAGTGGGAGGCGCACCGTCAATCCGGGTTGCAGGTTGCGCCCTTCGGCACCGTTGGTGGAAGCAGGGGCGTTCGTCGTGTTGGGGTTTGGCCCACTTAATGCGGCGTGCCGGGTGGTCTACGTTGTTGAACAGCCGACTCGGCGTGGGTTCGCTTACGGAACCCTCGAGGGCACCCAGAGTCGGAGGAGAAGTACTTCGGTGTAAGCGTCGATTCGGCAACGGAGATGGTGCATGCTGAGGTGATCACCTTCTCGCGACCAGGTACCTGGTGGACCAAAGTTGCACTCGCCGGTGGCAGCACTCGTACAGCGCCGCATTACCAACCCATACCTTCGCGCAGTGGCAAGAGGGCTTTACTAGTAGTGACGAACGCAGTGGGGAGAGCCTCGCCGCGGCCCGCTGGCGCCGAAGTCCGTCGGCCACCACGGGGACATTACTATGCGTGACCGCATACCTGATTCCGCTCAGCGCCGTAACCTAACTCCCTGTGAAGAAGGTGGTCGTTAGCGCGCAGGCGATCAAGCGGTCGGTACGGAAGTCAACGCGTGCGTCCTACCGATTGTCTGGACGCGAAGTGCCGACTCCTTACGTTCGTAGTGAGGCAATTTCACAGTTTCTCGAACAGCACGCCGCGAGAAGCCGTGGCTGAGTGCGGAGCCGCAAGAACCCTCAAATCCGGCCCGACCACACGTCGTCGTTCAGCTGGCTCAATTTCCGCGAGGATGACGCGTCTGCATAGCGAGGTCGCACCACGAGCCGCAGATCCCGTCGGTAATTGAGACTTCCTCGCCAACGGTGCGCGGAGCTAGCTATTCCGAGGAGCACTACTAGTAGGACATACTGGAGTTGCGCTGAACTGATGGGATTGCACCGGCTGAACTTGTATCAGAAGCCGACACGTTGTGGCGTCGCCAGTCTGCTGCGGTTCAGCAGACGGGAGTGCCTGGAGATGTCGCCTATGACAGTGCGGACCCTGCCGCTTCGGGTCACCCCGGTTGAGGGTGAAGCACTCGACTCCTGGCTCGAGTCCACCGCCTCGCGTCACGAAGTCGTCCTCGGCGACATCACGAATTGGTGTGACATGGCACCCCGGGGCTCGGCTTCATGGCTGTACTCGGTGACCAGGAGTGAGCGCGAGAAGATCGCCACCGCAACAGGTGCGAGCATCAGCATCGTTGACGGGATGACTCCGAAGCAACAGGGTCAAGGCAGCGCAACTGGCACGGCGAGTCTTGGTGAATTGCGAGCGTCACCGTGGGGGTGGCGTGCAGATTCCCGCTTCTGTCCACATTGTCTCCGCAACAACGGCGGCCGGTGGCTACTGTCCTGGCGACTGAATTGGTCGTTCGCCTGCATCAGACACCACGCCATGTTGATAGAACGATGTCCTCGCTGCGACGGCTATCAACGCCGTCGGGCGCACCCAGCGGCGTACATTCCGGCTCCTGGGCACTGCGCCTGTTGGGTCAAGGCGGCGCACCCGGTGGAGCCATGTGGATTTGATCTGACCCAGATCGCGCCGGTGGATCTCCCGCCGGCTCACAGGTTTCTCTCGGCCCAGGCCGCGATCAATGCGTTGCTGGCGGGCCAGCCCACAAACTTCGTGGTCTACGGGGGCCGCGAGCCAGATGCAGTGTCGGTGATCCGAGACCTCAAATGCCTCGTCCGCTGGATTGCTTCAGGCACGAGTGCTGACGCGAGAAAGGATCCCTATTTACTGGGGTTAGTCCTGCAGTACCACACGGACTGCAGAGACCTCTGCCTCAGTAGTCGCGACAACGCTCTCATCGGTACCGCACTCCCCGTCACGTTGGCGATCGAAGCTCTAGGCGCTCCAAGCGTATTCGAAGCCGTGGCGAGGTTGGAGTCAACGATGCTGGCCACCCGTCGAGGTGGTTTCCTGCGACTGCACGACCCGGTCCGTGACCTACTGACACCTGAAGTGTGTGCGGTCTACGACGATGCATTCCGCAGGGCGCGTGAACAGTGGACGTCGCGACGCAGACGGTGACGACGTCCCCGTCCGTCATGCTTATATTCACCGAGCGGGAGGGGTCTGGGGTGGGCGTGCCGTCGTCGGCGGTGCGGTGGCGCTAGGTGAGTCTCAATAGGTGGTAGTGGCTTTCTGCTTTGCATCACTGCTAACGAGCCTCTGTCGGGCAACGATGGCATTCACCGTTCGCATGTCGGGAAGCTGGACTACGCGCCTCGGCCTGCGTCTATACCTGGGCAGTTTACCGCCGGTGGAAAGTTTACCGCCTACGGTAATCTTCAGCCGGATCGCATGTTACGACACCGCCGTAAGTTGGAATTGGCATCATTCACAGGGCATTTCATTGCCTCGAGCGCCATTGTGTGGCGCCTATCCTGGTGACACACTGGATCGACATGCTTGTGCATGAGGTGTCACGATGGCTAGCGACATTGTTGTTGACGTCGACACTGCGGTCCTGACGTTTCGACCCGCGGTGGGTGACAACCGGTCCGTGGAAGCCGTGACGGCGGTTGCCGGCGACCTCTATGAGGGCCGGCCGATGCGGGTGTTCCGTTGGTACAAGGGGCAACGTCACTATTCCGGTGAGTACTGGTCGGCCACAGAGCGCGACCTGGTGCCGCATGAGTCGCGTCTGGAAAAGGCGGCACTCATGATCGCCGACTTTGACCCGACGGTGCATCACATTGTCGCTCAACCATTCCTGTTGCACGCGCACGTCGGCGACAAATGGGTAAACCACACACTCGACTACCTACTGGGCACCGACGAGGGCCCCGTAGTAGTCGACGTTGTACGGGCGGAACGACTCGAACACGAGAAGACGCAACGCTTGTGTGCGTGGACCCGAAAGGTTGTGCAGGCCATCGGCTGGTCGTACCTGATCTTCACCGAGCCATCCCACGATCTGCTGAACAACGTGCGGTTCCTCTCGGGGTATCGCCGCGATTGGCTGATCAACCAGGACATCGTTGCCGAGATGCGCCAACGTTGTCCTGAGATGGCCGCTCTGGCCTTCCACGATGCAGAACTGTTGTTCGCTCGTCACGATGCCCGGCTGGTGCGTAGCTCACTCCTGCATTTGTTGTGGTGTCACGACCTGACCTTCAATGTCGCCGAACGGCTCCGTCCCACCACAATTCTGGAGACTCCGTCATGACCACGCCACCTCCTGTCGACCACGGCGAAATCTTCATCAGCGCCACCTTCCGCAGCGCCTGCACAGCACTAGGGATTGCCCTGCTGCCCGCGTCGCCCACGATGGGTACTCACAGGGCGACGGCGGTCGAACCCTTCTTTGAAACACTTCGTTCCTCCGACGAAGCCGAACACATCTGATGGCTTCTGACCCAGTCCGTATCGGGAACGGCACCCGGTTCCGTTGGGACGGGGACTACTTCGAGATTGTCGCCCTGTACTGCGACGAATGGATCGCCGAGGTCGCCGCCAAAGACCTCCGCGCCGACAGTGTGCACCGGTTCGCCATGGTCGAAGTGCTGTACTCCAGCCGAGCCTGCATCCTCGGCGAGGACCTCATGCCCCTGGATCACGAGCAGCAGGATCCGGTCAGCGTGCGCTGGGAAGCTGCCCAGGAATCCGACCGCCGAACTGCGCGGGAGCAGGCTGCCCACCTCCGGGAACTGCAAACCGGCTATCGCTCGGGCAGTGCGGAGACGGCGGCCCCGGGGGAGCCGCGCGCTGCCTACCGGCCCGGTCTACCCATGAGACAACGTGTGTCGGCCAAGTGTGAAGAGATGCAGGTGAGCCCACGGACGCTGTACCGGTGGCGTGACCAGTATCAACGGTTCGGCGAGGCCGGGCTGATTCCCAAGCGGGCCGTCGCACCCGGGTTGGGCAGCCGCCAGGATCGACGCTGGCTGGAGACGGCCCGCGAGGTCAAGGCCGAGTACACCTACATGTCGAAACCGACCAAAACCTTGGTCATCGCACACACCAATGCCCGCGCGAACGCACGGTTCGGGCTCGAAGGCATTCAACTGCCTTCGGACGCCACAGCCAACCGAATACTGGTGCTGGAGGACAGGTCCGAGCCTTTGTTCACAGGATCCGCGAAGCACATCCGCGACGTCGCCGGCAGACCGCAAGGTGTGTACGGAATGTTGGTGCCGACACGCCCCGGCGAGTATGTCCTGATCGACACCACACGGCTGGACGTGTACGCCATGGACCGTGCCACCTTGCGCTGGGTGGGCCTGGACCTCACCGTGGTGATGGATTGGTACAGCCGATGCATCATCGGTCTGCGGTTGACCCCGACCACCCGGGCAATCGACGCCGCTGCCTGTATCTACGAATGCTTCCATCCCAAGCCAGCGGGACCAGGATGGCCGCAGGAGGCCCTGTGGCCGGCGCACGGCCAGCCGCGCAACATCCTCGTCGAGCACGGCCACCTCGACTCCGGCAGCGTGTTCGCGGCCACCCCCGCCATCTTCCCCGACAACCTCGTTGTCGATCACGCCAAGATCTTCGTCGGGGCGCATCTGCACAGCGTGTGCCGGGCCATAGGTACCTCGATCGCACCGGCGCGCCTAGGGGTGCCCTACGACAAAGGCCCAGTCGAACGGTTCTTCGAGACGCTACGTGCTGGGTGGTTGCAGGAGTTGCCGGGCTACAAGGGCTCAGACGTCTACTCGCGCGGCATCCACCCGGAGAAGGACGCCACCTTCTTCATCGACGAGATGGAAGCGCATCTGCGGCAGTGGATCGCCGTCTACTATCACCACAAACCCCACGACGGTATCGGCGAGACCGGCATCTGGAATTTAGGCATGTCACCCGCCCGGATGTACGCCCACGGTATCGCCCGCGCCGGGTTCATCGAGGCACCCCGCGACCCCTCGCTGGCATACCAATTTCTCGACGTGAAATGGCGACACCGGCAGGCTGCCGGGTTCCAGATCGCCAACCGCATCTACTCAGGTGACATCCTCGACGGCTACCGGACGGGGGAGCCCAGCCCTTATCCCGCCAAGGGGCACCGGTGGCCCATCCACGTCAACCCCGACGACGTCCGCACCGTCTACTTCTTCGACGACAAGTTCACCCATGACTGGCAACCGCTGCACTGGAACATGACCAAAGCCATGGAGCTACCGCTGGCCGAGGACGGGCTGAAGTTCGCCGAAGCCCTGGTGCGGCTCGGAACAGGTCCGGTCGACCAAAGGTTGGCGCTGGCCGCGCTCCTCAAGCGCCAACACCTCGACCCGGCCCTTGATGGTGATGCGCGCAAGGCTGCGCTGCGATTGGCCCGCGAAACCTCCGCGCTTGCAGCGGATTTAGAGAAGGCAACCGCGGAGCGGGAGCAGCTCAAGCGCCGCGCCGACAAGACGGCAGCCGCGCCGCCGATGACGTCGATCGAGGCGTTCGAAGACGAACTGGACGACGACGACGAGGACACCTTCGACGACGGACCCGTCGCCGACTACCGCGTGATGGAGGACCTCTGATGACTGACGACACCGCCATGGCCGGCTTGGACAACGTCACCCTCGCCGGCAAAGAAGGATGGAACCAGTATGTGAACGCCCCCAAACGCGAACGCCCCGAACAGCTCTCGATCAGAAGAATCCACAACCTCAGCGAGGACGCCGCCGACGAGTACCTCGTTCGGCGCTGCGACTGGCATAACAACATGCGCCTTTTCAAGACGCCGCAGAGCGAGGCCGTGCAGCGCAAACTCCAGATCATTCTGGAAGCCGACACCAAAGACGGGTGGCGTACCAAAGATGCGGTCGCGATTGACGGTAATCCCGGCCTCGGCAAGTCACAGACCCTATTCGCCGTCGGGCGTGCATTCCAGAAACTCCAGATCAAGCGCCACGGCGAACTCACCGCGGCCGGCGACCAACGCAATTCTGTACTACGCATTGGGATGCGCGGCAATACCGGCATGACCGCGTTCAACCGCGCGGCGTGTGACTTCTACGGCCATCCCGGACGGCGGCCCACCGACGTCGACGAGTACGGCCGGCGCGCACTGCAACTCATCCGGTTGTGCGAAACCCGACTGCTGATCGTCGACGACATCCACTTCCTGCAATGGCAGCGCGACGGCGGCATCGAGATCAACAATCACTTTAAGTTCATCGCGAACGAATTCCCGGTGACCATCGTGATGGCGGGCATCGGTATCGCCGAGCGGGGGATCTTGAAGGCAGGGACCATTCAAGAACCTCTCGCCCAGACGCTTCGCAATACGACAACGCTGCCGTTCTCCGCCTATGCGAAGGGCACCCACGATTGGGCGGAACTGATGGTGAACATCGAAGATGAAATCGTGCTGGCCCATTCAGCTAAAGGTGTTCTGCTGCAGAATGCAGACTATCTTCACGACCGCACCACCGGGCACATCGGATCAATGATGACTCTCATCCGGCGCGCCTGCGCCGCGGCCATCATCGATGGCACCGAGAGGCTCACCAAGAAACTCTTCGCCTCTATCGAGATCGACAGTGCCGCCGAGCTTGCTTACCAGGAGATACTGCGAGCTCACGGTTCTCGACCACGCTCAAAGCCGCTGCTTCAACACTATGAACGTGCCGCTTGCGCAGGGTAATCGGCGTTATGACCCGTACGCTGCCGCTGCGCGTCGCTCCGTTGCCTGGGGAGGCCATCGACTCCTGGTTGGAGTACACCGCCGCCCATCGGTACAACGTTCCGTTCGGGGATCTGGTCGAGGCGTGCGGCCTGCGGTGTCAGAACCCGCCAAAATGGCTGATCTCGCTGAGTCAGGACGAGCAGATCGCGCTTGCGACAGCGACCGGGGTTGATACCACGGTATCAACAAGATTGACTCTCCAACGGTTCGACGGGACCGCGCTACGGATCGTCCCGGGCACGTCAACGTTGGACAAGGCATTCCCCTTCGGCGTCAGGAGCTGGTCTCGGTACTGTCCAAGATGTCTCGGGGAGACAGCCGGCCGGTGGCAGCTGAGCTGGCGCCTCGGGTGGTCTTTCGCATGTGTGTCACACGAGATCCTTCTCGCCGACTCATGTACGGAATGTGGGCGCCGGCAACGAAAAGTCCTTGAGCCCTACAGCTCGGTTCCAATCCCAGGTAGGTGCTCGGGTGCCATCCCGAGGACCACCGCATGTGCGCACAACCTGTCTGCGGCTGCAGAGCTAACCTTCGCGGCTCGACCCGACGTCGTAACCGCGCAGGACCTAATTCTGCGAATTATCGACGACGATCGAGCCAACTTCCCGGTGTACGGGGACCGACCGATCTCAGCGCATCGGGCGCTCGCCGACCTGAAGGCTCTGATTGCACGATACTTCTCGTATGCGGCCGGAAAGGGCTTGGAGGACGTAACGGAGCAGACGGCTTCGCAAATTGCGTCCGCTCCGCTTCGTTCATGGCTAAAGGAGCACAATTTTCCGCGCAATCCCTGCTTTCTTTGGCCGCCTGATGCCTCCTTTCAGATGGCGGCGGCTGTAGCGTGGGCACTGTCCGTAGTGAACGAACCGACCATAGATGCGGCCGCCGAACGCGCGCGAATTGTGGTCACCGGGGATGGCAGAATCCGCCATGGGCTTGAGCGCGAGCTGAGCCGGGACAACGAGCTGATGGGTGCATTACTAATCAAGGCGCACGGAAAGTTCCTGAGTCCGCTTGCGTCGCTGCGATGCCGCGCAACGACGGTCAATCCTGGGCTGCCAAGCAAGGCACATACTCGTCTCGGTGATCTTGTGCCTCGCGTAGCCGCGACGTTATGGCCGCCGTGGACCGTCCGGCTGATGGGTCCTAGGCAGGTCGTTCGGCCCCGCCACCGCGAGATGATGGCTGCGGCACTGCTTCTCGTGGGAACCGCCGCGCCTGTACCTCAGGTTCTCCGGGCAATCGGGCTGAACGTTCCGCCGTATCGCATTCGCATGAGTCTCCAGGAGCTGCACGAGGCCCCCAGGGGAGATGTTGTCTATGCCGCAATCACACGCCTCAGCGACTTTCTTTGCTCGAACGGCTCGCCAATCGAGTATCAACGTCGCCGTGATCTCGACTATGGAAATCTCTTGAGCGATGACGCATGGGCTGAGATTTGTTGCGAAACAGGCCATGGTCAGACTCGGATGCGCCGCCAAGCAGTCGCGGCTCGCGCATACCTCTTCGAGCGGCTCAGCGCTCTAGCGATAGATGACCGCCGAGCTCCGTTGCGGATCGACCAGGTTCGATCGAATGTGGAGGCGATCAGAGCGTTTCCGTTCTGGCTGTCGACTAGTCTTGCAGAGCGATTGGAGCGCGAGGCCTGCGCGTTCCTGACTGAGCAAGGAATTCGGGAGCCCGTTAGTTGGTGTCCTCCTCTAGGCATCGTCAACGACCTCGACCTACCCGGCATAGACCTCGAATCTGTTGACGCTTCCGCGTTGCGACGAGCAGGTCTTCGACCGTCCGCCACAGTCAGCCGTCTGGCAGCGCAGTTCGACATCAGCAGTTTTGCCGTCCGTCACCTCCTTGCCATGCATCCCATCGATCTTGTGTCGGTACGAAACGCGAATTTTCCCGTTTCATCACGATGGGCTGACACGCCGGCTGCAGCTGTCTCTTAACGCGGTCATCGACAGCCGTGATTGCTCCCCGAGTCGCCGACATCGGGGCAGATCAATGGCTAGAATGACCTACTAGTAGAGCGTGTACGGAGTGGTACGCGAGAAGTCGCAAGTGGAGAAGACTAGAGGCTTGGCCAAGATGCGCAAGGGCGCCGCGGTAATCGCGATACGGCTGTTGCCTTCGGAACGGGACCAGTCATGAGTGGTGGTTTCCATTCATGTCATTCGAGTCAACCCGTCGTTGCGTCACGTCGGACGTGGCGGCGGTGGGCAGATGTGTCCGCGCTCTTCATTGGCGTCCCTGACAAGGACTGGGCCATGGACCGAAGCCTTATCGTCGACAGGGCTGGGGACCCGTGGACCCGAGACGTGGGCCGAGACACCGAGTTCCCATCTTCCGACGAGGCAGAATTGCACTGAACTCGTGGAGATCGCCATCGTCTACTTCCTCGCCGGGGCCGGCTTCGGGTCTGGATCTGTCGGCGGTGTCATGGGGTGAAACGGTACGAAGCGAAGGGAAGGTAATAGGCGATGACCGGATACGAGGAGGGGAAGCGCAGAGCCAAGGCAATATGCGCGGCGCGCCGAAGCAGCGGGCTAGCAGGTGCGAGCAGCACTGCTGTCACGCGTGCCGATCAACTCGCGTACGCCCGTGGAATGATCACTGCTGCGGAATTGGGTGAACGTGTCAGACGCCGGTACGCCGGCCGGCTAGCGCAGTGGGTCCCGCTCCGGCGTTGCGCACCGGTTTGTCTTCAGTTGCGCCTCGGCGTGACCATTCACGCGCCCCTTCCCGGCAGCCACCCGTTGCGCCTTCACCGGCTCGCCGTGAGACGCTGTTCCGACCAATTGGGCCCGGAACTACCTCGAACGAATGCCGCGCACGCCGATCCGAGAGAACACTGCTCGCTGATGCCTTGTCAGGAGCGCTGCGGGTCATCGGCCTCGCTCACGTTGTCCAGTTTGTGAGGAGCTGAGTGGCCAAGTCGGGCAAGGCCCGCTGCCAACTCATGAATCTGGAATTTGACTGCTAGTCCTAATCACCACAGGCCCTTGCGGGAGGTTGCGCGCGAAAGGAATCCGCTTCAACTAAGACGGCGCGCGGGCGTTCGGTGCGGCGTGCGCAGCCCGGCGGCGACCCGCGGTGCCGAAGTTCGACATCAGTTGCGCGGCGCGACGTTACACTCGGTCTGTCGCCAAGACACGTTCCTGCGGGAACCCGCCCGTTGGCAGTGCCAGCTGCCAACGGGCTTTTCCGTGGCAGCGACGCCCTCTCTGAACGCTTGCGGCGCGGAGAGAAGGTCGTCGCCAATCCAGGCGCCGTTAGCTACCCGCGCTAGAAATGCGACCGAGGAGGCGACTGCCCGGCCTGCAGCATGTCGGTCTGAATGTCCGCGACGAGGCTCTCGGTGCCGGCGACTGCCTCGGCGGCGCTGGGGCGCGAGCCACGACACGCTGGGGAACTCATCGACCAGGGCGACGTACTCGCCGTCCTCCGGCGACCAGGACGCATGAAATGTGTGATGCTGGCCATCCATCGAAACCCTTCCTCCAAACGAGCAACAGCATCGTCACTGCACATCTACGCCGATACGTCGTGCTCACCGCCGTTCGGTGAAGACGCCCTTCGCGCTCACGTGAGCACGACAACCGTCAGATACACGCACGCCAGCACGGGCAACGCCGGAGACCACCATAGTGCCCGTCGCACTGCTGCATTAGCGCTGCAACGAGCAAACCAGAAGGCCGTCACCGCAAGAAGAATTAACCCCGTGACGCCGGCGGCGGCCCAGGCTTCCACCGGAAACGCCGCCACCACCAGCATGACGGTGGCCAACCACACCAGATAACCCCCGACCATCCCCAGCCCGGACGCAACACCTTTGATGACTCGCGACGCCCTCACCCCACCACCGAGCCCCACCGTTCTTGCAGTCGCCGTCTTTTACCTCGAGCATCTCGGCACGTGACCCACCACAGGTGCAGCATCACGCCGCCACCGCGCACGCCAGGAAAAAGTACGAGCCACAACCTCCGCTCGCAAATGATCTATCTCTACTCACGCGGCGTCGAGCTGGGCATCATCACGCACTTCAGCAGCTGTCCGTTCCTATCTGAAGTCCTGAACGAGGCCATGTGGCATAACTTCGGAATCAAGGGCAAGGTGCTCGTGGTCGAGTCCAAGAAGAGCATCCGCAAGCGCCTGGGCGTGAGTCCTGACCACTTCACGCGGTGATCATGTGGCTCTACGTCGTGCTGCGGCCGATAGAGGCCTTTCCATCATCCGACGACGAGCCTGAGCCACCTGCTGCGCCACTCACTTCCGGGCTGATGGGGTCAAACTTCTGACGTTTTCAAATATCTCTGCGGCGACGTGTAACGGCGGGGAGAGCGCACCGCTATATTCCTGGCAACTAAGGAGTCGAGGTATCCACCGGGGGGAACAGATGACAAACCCGTCGTCGCAATACGAGCAATCCGTGGCATCGGCGAACGGTGGTGACGTCACGCCTCCACGACGCGGGTTACCCCTCATAATCGCGGGCGTCGTCGGGTTGATCTTGCTCCCAGTGGGTGCGCTTCTTGGTGGACTCGCGATGTATCTCGGGTTGTTGTTCGGGATCATTGGGGCAGCGCTACTGGTCTTCGGCATCGTCCAGTTCGCGAGCAAAGGAATCGACGCGATGACCACCGCCCACAGTGTCAGCGGTGATGTATTTCCCCAGTTTTGAGGGGTTGTCCGTCACGTATTCCTCACCCGCCGTCGCGTAATTCCCGACTTATACGGGTGTCACGGCATGGTGAGTGGAATTGCAGCCCGTAGCGTGTCGTAGCAGACCGGAGGAATGACTCACGTAATTCCTGTCGCCCACGGTGCGGGTTGACCCTGGCGGGGTGTGTCACCCCTCCGGTCTGCGTTCGCGGTGTGACTGAAGACAGGCGTGACCGCAGGCTGCTGTGAGAGGTACTTGAAGTCGGATTGTCCGCCGCGGATTCCCATCCATTCGGCGAAGGGAACCCAAGTTCATGATCGTCATCGGTATCGATCCGCACAAGTCCACACACACCGCAGCAGGTGACCAACCCCCCACCGACGGTGCGCGGTGCATCGATCATGTTCGCGCTGCAGAAACCTGACACACTGCGACGGTCAGCCCTCGTCGATCAGTGCCCGAATATGCGCCGCGGCATCCTTGGCCGCGATGGCAGTGCCCAAACCGACGACGTCGGCACCGGCGTTGAGGTAAGTCCGGCAGTCGGTCAGCATGATGCCCCCTGTCGCAACGAATTTTGCCTGCGGGTACGGCCCCCGCATCGCGCTGAACCAGCCGGGACCCAAGGGTGCGGCCGGAAACACCTTGACCCATGAGCATCCGGCCCGCAGCGCGGCATCGAGTTCAGATGGCGTCGCGATCCCCGGCAGGTGCGGGATCCCCACTTCGCTGTGGGCGTCGACCAGGTCGGCATTGAATGCAGGGCTGACGGTGAAGTCGGCGCCAGCGTCGAGCGCCGCGCGCATTGTTCCTACCGAGGTGACGGTGCCTGCCCCGACCACTCGGTCGCGCGCGCGACCCGCCTCGACCGTCGCGCGTAGCGCGTCGATCGCTTCGGCATCCTGCACGGTCACCTCGAGCACAGTGACGCCCGCATCCCAGGCTCGCTCGGCGAGGTCGAGCGTTTTGGCCACAGAAAGGCCGCGGAAGATGGCCATCACCCGGCTACCGGTGAAGATGTCATCGAACGTCATCGGTACTCCTCATGATCGGCGACGTCGGCAGTGGTGGTCAGTGCGCGCGCGGCGAACTGGTGCCCACGCTGCAGCCGTCCCAAGGCGTTTAGCCCGTCGAAGTCGGCTGTCAGGTAGCCGGCGGCGAACGCGTCGCCGGCGCCGACGGCTTCGACGACTTCAACGGCGGGTGACGGCGCGAAGACACAGCCGTCGTCGTTGTACTCGGTGGCGCCGACGTCGGCGTCCTTGACTATCACACGGGCGACGTCGGGAAAGAGATCCCGAACGTCATCAGGGGTTGTGCTGTGCCACAGCGTGTTCGCCTCGTCGAGGCCCACAAATACGATGTCGGCGCGCTGGGCGATCGGTCGCAGCACCGCGGCTGCGGTGGCGGCGGGCCATAGAGTCGGGCGGTAGTTGACGTCAAAGGCGAAGCGAGCGGGGGAGTGGGCGATTGCGTCGACCAGCCGATGGCATGATTCGGATAGGGCGACGGTGATGCCAGAAGACAACACCACGCCGATATCACTGAGGTTGACGCGGCTGAGCACTTCGGGGTCCAAGGTGGAGGCAGCTGAGCCGCGACGATAGTAGAAGACCTGCGTGCAACCGTCCTCGACGGATTTGAGGTAGAGCCCGGTTGGGTGGGTCGCGACGCGTTCCACATGCTCGACGAGCACCCCAGACGCGGAGATAGCGTCTAGTAGTCGGGATCCCATGGGATCGGCGCCGAGCCGACTCAGCCACGCTGCCGTCATGCCGGCGCGTGCGGCGTACATGGCGACGTTGGATTCGGCGCCCCCGGCGTGCATACGGAAATTGGTGGCGGTGCGTAACGATTGGGGATCGACCGGGGTGATCATCGCCATGGTCTCCCCGACGCACAACAGATCAATGCTCATCGCTGAACGGGGGGGATCAACCGGTACGGGGTGGCGGGGTCGCTGGCCACGGTCTTGACGGCTTCGGCATACGCGGCATCGACGTAGGGCTGTAGCCGGTGATTCTCGATGAGCGATGGCCGTGCCTCGGTCCAGAACTCATCGGCAGCGGCGACCACGCGCCGCTTGGTGTCGGCGACCGACGGGTCAGCGTGCCGGCCGTCTCGGAGCAGGAATCGTCCAGCCACCATGACGTCGGTGACATCTCTGCTGCGCGCCGAGTAGATGGTCTGGCTGATGACGTCGTTGTGTGGGACGAACGAGTAGCTCGCCGGGTCGAGAAATGTCAGGTCGGCGGCGCCGCCTGGTGTGATGGTGCCGTCATCTGGCCGGCCGATGGCCCTTGCGCCTGAACGGGTGGCCGCAGTCAGTACTTCGGAGGGCGTCAACCAGGCCTGTGGTTCGGTGGAGGCCAGACAACTCAGGGTTGCTGCGGCCTTGCTCACCTCGAACATATCCAGCGCGTCATTGCACGTCAGACCGTCAGTGCCGAGCGCGACGTTGACACCGGCATCCAGTAGGTCACGGACCCGAGCCACTCCGCTGCCGAGCTTGACGTTACTGACCGGATTGTGCACTACGGTGGCGCCGGCCTCGGCGATCGCGGCGATGTCGGCGTCGTCGATCCAGATGGCATGCGCGATCATGGTTTCCGGTCCCAGGAGGTCTTCGTCGAACATGAAGCGGATCATCGACCGTCCCCCGAAGAGCGCCGGGCCGTGCGCGCGTTGGGCCAGCGTTTCCTGGATATGTACGTGGAACCGAGCGTTGTACTCACGGGCCAGACCGACCAGCTGGTGCAGGAACTGTGGCGAACACCGTTGCGGGGCCGACGGGCTCACCATCAGTTGCACGCGCGTTGAGTGTGCCCACTGCTCGAACAGATCGCGGTAGAGCGCTACCGCGTGCTCGGGGGTGTGGGGGGGCCGGTCCAGCGTCGCGTCGAAATCCGCGGGCGCACCGCGCAGCGGAATGCTGCGCCGCCACGGGCTGTCCTCGACCATCAGGCTGACCGTCGCGCGCATGCCGCTGTCGTCGTAGGCGCGCAGTACGGCCGACACGGCCTCGGGTGTCATCCGAGGGTGTATCACGTCATCGGCGACAGAAGTGATGCCGTTGCGGATCATTTCGTGCGCGCTGGCCAGCGTCCGGTCGTACAGGGCGTCATCGTCGAGGCCGCTGCCCAGTGGGGCGTGTGGGGAGTTGGCCAGGATATAGGGCTCCAGTGGCAGTCCCCAGCCGGTGCCCTTGAGATAGAGCTCGTGGTTGTGGGCGTGGGCGTTGACATGACCTGGCAGCACCAGGGCGCCGTCCATGTCGATGACCTCGCCCTCATCAGGCAGCACCCCGGTGGGTTCCACCGCGGTGATGCACCCGTCGGATAGTGCTATGTCCTTCAAGACCGGCCATGCGCCGCCGTCGGTGATAAGCCGCAACCCGCGCAACAGCATGGTCATCGGCGGAGATCTTTGGCGTCGGGCAGGTAACGCTCAGCCGGGTGTTGTTCACGCCAATGGTCGGCGATGTCGAGGCGGCGCGCCACCCATACCTCCGAACGTTGTGCTGCCTCGGTTACTCGGTCCAGGAACCGCTCGAGATCGGCGGCGCGGCCAGGCCGGCCCGACAACCGCAGATGCAGACCCACGTTCATCATTCGCGGCTGGTGCTTTCCTTCGGCCAGCAGGAAGTCAAGAGCGCGGCCCAGGTAGGCCGAGAAGCTCTCCGACTGGAAGCCATAGGTGTTGACGTAGCGGCCGTCGTTGTTGTCCAACGTGTACGGAATGACCAGGTGGGCAGTGCCGTTGACGTTCACCCAGTAGGGCAGGTCGTCGCCGAAGGAGTCTGAGTCGTAGTCGAAGCCGCCTTCTTCGACCACCAGGCGGCGCGTATTGACGCTCATGCGGCCGGTGTACCAGCCGGTGGGGCGGGAGCCGGTGGCCTGCTCATGTAAGGCGATCGCTTGCCTCAGGTGCGCCCGCTCGTCGTCCTCGCTCATCTCCGCATAGTTGATCCAGCGCAGGGCGTGTGAGGCGATCTCCCAGTCCTGCTCCAGCACCGCCGCGACGATCTCCGGGTTGCGCTGCAGCGCGGCGGCGATGCCGAACACTGTCACGGGCAGCCCGCGCTCGGCGAACAGTCGCTGCAGACGCCAGAACCCGACACGGGTGCCGTACTCGTACTGCGATTCCACGTTGATGTTGCGGATGTTGGCCAGCGGCGACGTCGGTTCCTCGGTCAGGAATGCTTCGGACTGCCGGTCCCCGTGCAGCACCGAATTCTCGCCGCCCTCCTCCAGATTGATGACAAACTGCACTGCCAGCCGGGCGCCGCCGGGCCAGTTGGGGTTGGGTGGGGTGGCCCCGTAGCCGCGTAGGTCGCGGGGGTAGTCGGACAGCTGAGTCATCGGACTCCTTCGTCAGGCACGGATGCGCGGGTCAACAAGAATCTGGGCGATATCGACGCAGAGATTCACCAATACGAACCCGATGCCGAGCAGCAGGGTGATCGCCGCGATGGCGGGGAAATCATTGGCAGGAATGGCCTGCGCCAGATAGGAGCCCATGCCGGGCCAGCTGAACACCTGTTCCACCACGATATCGCTGGCGATCAGCACGCCGAACTGAAGTCCCAGCATCGACAAGGTGGGGTTGAGACTGTTGCGGAAGCTGTGTCTCACAATCACTTCGGAGCGGGTCAGGCCCTTGGCGAACGCGGTGCGGGTGTAGGGCACCGAGAAGCTGTCCAGGAGCCCGCCGCGCAGCACGCGGCCGACGGCGACAGCCGATGTCAGCGCGATACAGGTGGCAGGCAGCGCGAGGTGCAGCACTGCATCCCACCAGATGTCGAATCGGCCCATCAGCAAAGCGTCGAGGGTGACGAATCCGGTGTAGCCATTCGCTGCGGGCCCGAACGAGGTGCGGCCGTTACCGGGCAACACGCCGAGCTGATTGGAGAATAACAGGATGGCCAGCAGACCGAGCAGGAACGCCGGGGCGGACCCGAGCGCAGTCAGCGCACCGCGAACCAGTCCGCCGATCTTCCAGCGGGCCGCGCCGGTGTAGGCCATCACGACGGCCAGGACGATCATGATCAGCATCGAGGTGACCAGCAGCTCCACGGTGGCGGGCAGGCGCATCATCAGATCGGCGCCCACTGACGCGTTGGTCCGCGTGGAGGTGCCGAAGTCGCCTCGCGCCACGTTGGCCAGGTAGCTGACGTACTGCTCCCAGATGGGCCGGTCGAGACCGAGTCGCGCGGCCGTGGCCTGCTGCGCAGCTTCGGAGGCTTGCGGCCCGAGCAGCACCCGCACCGGGTTCACGGGGGAGAAGTTCTGAAGAACAAACAGCAGCGCGGTGAGCGCGAGTAGCACGAATACCAGTGCCAGCACACGATTGGCGATGAGTTTGACCATGGCTCATCGCCTCCCGAGGATGTCACGCAGGCCGTCGCCGGCAAGGTTGGCCGAATAGGCCAGAACGAACACCATCAGCGCCGGCATCACCGGAATCCACCACCTGTTCAGTAGATAGCTCATCCCCTGGGCGGCCATGGCGCCAAGCTCAGGACTTGGTTCCGGGGAGCCCAGGCCCAGGAACGACAGCCCGGCCAGCGTGGTGAACACCATGCCGATGTCCAGGCTGATCGCCACCACCACGGGCGGAATGGCGCCCGGCAGCACATGCCGCAGCACCACACCCACCCGGCCGGTGCCGCTGGCGGTGGCCGCTTCGACGTGCGGCCGGGCCAGCATTGCGCGCACCTCGCCGCGGACGATGCGCGCGTACAAGGGCCACCACACGACTGCGACGGCGAAGAGTGTGATCTCGAACGAGCGGCCGAATGCGCTGGCAACCGCGATCGCCAATACAGGCGCGGGCAACGAGAGGAACAGATCGGTGAAGCGCATCAGAATCGAGTCGATGATGCCACCCGCTGCTCCGGCCACTGCACCGATCACCGTCCCAACCAGCACACTGGCCACGATGACCACCACGGCCGCGATCAGACTGAGCTGAGCAGCGGCCATGATGCGCGCGAACACGTCGCGACCCACGGCGTCGGTGCCGGCGAAATGCTCGACGCTGGGTGCCAGGAACGCCGCGCCGACGGGTTCGGTGGGGTCGACGGGCCCCAGCAGGTTGTACCCCAGCACGAAGATCACCACTGCGGCGAACACACTCATCAGGAAGAGGTCGCGGGTGTTGTGTTTCTGGCGGACAAGCGAACTCACCCGGCTGCGCGGGACGGCAGCGGTGATGTCGGTCATCGGAGTTCCTCCTCCCGAGCCGGTGTGGCGCCCGGTATCGCCGCGAGCAGGGCTGCGGTGTAGGGATCGCTGGGGGAGTGCAGCACCTCCACTGTTGTTCCACGCTCTACCACCGCGCCGTTACGCAGGATCACGATGTCGTCGGCGATGAAGCGGGCGGCCGCCAGGTCGTGGGTGACGAAGACCAAACCGAGGTTGTACTCGCGGCGCAGATTACCCAGCAGGTTCAGCACATTGGCGGCCAGTGAGACGTCCAGTGCGCTGGTCGGCTCGTCGGCCAGCAGTACGCGGGGCGGCACCACCACCGCGCGGGCGAGCGCGGCGCGTTGGGCCTGCCCGCCGGACAGCGCCCGTGGCTTCTTCGCCGCCATCGACTCTTCCAGTCCGACCACGTTCAATGCGCGCCTGATCTCGGTGTCCCATTGAGCTCGTGGCACACGAGCGTTGCGTAGGCGTTCTCGTAGCAGGGTGCCCACCGACATCCACGGCGTCAACGAAGCTGCCGCGTCCTGGAAGACCACCTGGCTGGTCCCCTCGCGGGTGACCGTGCCCGAGGTCGGTGTCAGGGATCCGGCCATGATCCGCAGCAGGGTCGATTTCCCGGAGCCGCTCTCGCCGACGATGGCGACAGATTGGCCGGCGTCGACGCGCAGGGACACGGCGTCCAACGCGGCTTGAGCGCGCCCGCGGTAACGCAGAGTCACGTTGTCAGCGCTGATGTGTCCTGACGGCGTCGTCGACGACTGCTGCGGCCACTGCACGGCGGTCCCCCTGCCGGATGGAAGCGGACGGGTGCGGTTAGTCTGCAGCGTCAACCGGGAGCCCAGTAGAGATTTCGTGTAGTCGTGTTGTGGAGCAGTGAGAACATCACGGGCCGAGCCGGTTTCGACGATCTCACCGTGCCGCATCACGACAATTCGGTCGGCGATCTCAGCGGCGACCCCCAGATCGTGGGTGATGAACAGGAAGGAGCACCCTTGCGTCTCCCGCAGGCGCAGTAGCAGTTTCAGGATCTGGTCTTGCACCGTGACGTCGAGGGCGGTGGTGGGCTCGTCGGCAATCACCAGGGCCGGATCGCGGGCAATGGCCATCGCCATCATGGCCCGCTGGCGTTGCCCGCCGGAGAGCTCGTGCGGATAGGCGTCCGGGCGGGACACGATGGCCTCGAGCCCCACAGCTTCCAGCAACCGGCATACAGCCGACTTGTCGCCGGCAGCCTCGGCGATCTGGCGGTGCACCTTCATGGTCGGATTCAGCGACGACATCGGGTCTTGGAACACAACGCCGAGCGCGCCGGCACGGACCTGTCGGCGCTCGGCGTCGCGGGCAGCCACCATGTCCGTTCCCGCGACCGCGGCGCGGCCGGCGACGTGAGGGTCCGCTGATTCGGGAAGCAGGCCCATCAAAGTGGCGCCCAGGACCGACTTTCCGGACCCGGATTCCCCGACCAGCGCCACGATCTCGCGCGGGGCGATGTTCAGTGTGATGCCGTGCAGAACTTCGTTCCCGCTGAGGCTGACCCGAAGCCCATGCACCTCACACGCCGCATTGTCAAGTTCCATCACGATGCCTACCCGGTGGGTTGTAGCGACGCCAGCCGGATTGCTGAGACCGCGTTGTATTCGTGCTCGACGCCGGTGATGCCGGGTCGGGTGACGATCACTTCAGGACGGTCGGTGAATGGGATGTAGAGTCCGCTGGCTGCGTAGATGTCGGCGGCCTGCTGATAGAACGGCAAAGCGGCGTCGATGTCGCGCGCGTTGCGGCCTTGATCCAGCAGCGAGTCGGCCTTGCTGACCTCCTGCGGCTGGAAATAGCTCAGCCCGCCGTCGTGGGCATAGAACAGCCGGGGAAATGGATCCGGGTGCGCTGCATCAGATGAGATACCGCCCACCAAGAGCATGTCCGGCCGCTGCTCCGGCGAGGTGGGGTATTCAAAGCTCTCTGGCTGGGTGATTGCCCGTGAGGTGGCGTTTAGACCAGCGGCCTGCAACTGCGCCTGCAGCAATTGCCCTACCTGCTGGTTGTCGGCGTCGTCGGACAGGTAGGCGATGTCGATGGTCTTGTCCGCGTCGCTGAGGGTCGACACGAACGCCGAGGCGCGCTGGGGATCATGCTGCAGGCTGAAGCGACCGGTTCCCTCGGGCAGCATGCCGGGCATGAGGATCTCATCGGCCACCTCGGCGTACTCGCCGTAGACCTGCTCGACGATGACGTCCCGGTCGATTGCCGCGGCGATGGCCTTGCGGCCGTCGGAAGTTTTGAAGGCGGGGGTGTCGGGGTTGAGGAAGATGGTGGCCCGGTTGAAGGTGGGCTCGGTAGTGATGGCAAACCCTTTGTCCTGCAGCCGGGTCAGGTCAGCGGTAGGCACGCCGTGGGTGAGGACGTCGAGGTTGCCGTTCTCCAGCTGCAGCACCTGGGAGGTGAAGCTGGGGTCGATGGAAATGCGCACCTTGGGGAAACCGGGCTTGTCGCCCCAGTAGCCTTCGTAGGCGGTCAGGTCGTACCCACCGGAGGAGAAGCTGGAGATTTCGTAGGGGCCGGTGCCGGCGGAGTGCGTCGACAGCCATTCCTGTGCCATGTCGCCGTTGGTCTCGTGTTCTTTGACTGCGGTCGGGCTGAGGATCTTCTGGCCGTACGCGGAGGCAAGGAACGGGATGAATTCGCTGCTTGGTTGGGTGAGGTTGATCTTCACGGTGAGTGGATCCACCACGTCCACCGAGTCGAACGCGAACAGCGATTGGGCTGGTCCGGCGTTAATTGCTTTGCGTCGTTCGAAGCTGAACTTGACCGCTTCGGCGTCGAGTGGGGTGCCGTCATGGAAGGTCACGCCTTCGCGGAGCTCGAAGGTGTAGGACAGGCCGTCGTCGGATTCGGTGTAGCTCTCGGCGAGCCACGGTTCGATGTCGGGGCTTTCAGCGTTCGGGGTGTGCCGCAGCAGACCTTCGTAGGCGGCCATGGTGACGTTGAGTCCCTCGGCCTGGAAGAAGACATCCGGGTCGGGTACCTGCATGTCGAAACTGAACGGGACGCGCAGGGTGTCGCCGGGCGCGGCCGAGCCGCCCCCTTGGTTGCCTGCGCCGCAGCCGGCCAGAAGTAGGGCTCCTGCCGCCAGCAAACTGACAACGGGTTTGCCGATGCGCATGATTGTGTCCTTTCGGCTCGACGAGTTCGGTGCTTAGATGCCGCGGAGTTGTCCGCCGCTGACATTGAGGGTGGTGCCGCTGATCCAGTCGCCGCCGCTGCCGAGCAGATAGCAAACCGCCTCGGCTATCGGCTCCGCCCCGCCCGGACCCAGCGGGAAAGTGGCGCGTAGATGTTCTTCCTCGGCCGATGTCATGGGAGTGCCGGTGGTGCCCGTCGCGCCGGGAGTTATTGCGTTGCAGAGGATCCCGTCGGCCTCCAGCTGCGAAGCCAGCCCGACGGTCAGGCCCAACATTCCGGCTTTGGCCGCCGCGTAAGCCGGGGAATAGCGGTCACTGCCCAGCCGGGCGGCCAGCGAACTGATCATGACGATTCGCCCACGCTTCTGCGCCCGCATCGCCGGTAGCACTGCCTGAGTGCACCACCACGCGCCGCTCAGGTTGACGTCGATGAGGCGACGCCAATGGTCCTCGGTGATCTCCCACGCCAACCCGGGGGGAGCGTCGATACCCGCGTTGTTCACCAGCGCGTCGATACCGCCGAGCGTGTCCTGAGCGGTGGCGGCAAGCGTCTGCGCCGAGGCGGGGTCGGAGATGTCGACCCAGGTGGTGCTCAACAGATCCGAAGCGGGGAGACGCTTGACGCGATCCTCATCGATATCGGCTGCAAGGACCCGGCATCCCGATTCAATGAGGCGACTTGTGATAGCTCGACCGATGCCGCCGGCTGCCCCGGTTACCACCACTCGTTGCGTCATGCTGCCTTGGTCAAGCATCGTGCCGCTCACCTCTCGCCCGTTGATCGGTTTCGAGAACCCTCCACCACCAACCAGCGTTTGTCAAATGTGATTAACGTGCGCCTGACATGCTAGTTGTATTGCGTCGCTGGCAAGCCTCTGCCGATCTGGTGATGCTCGGGTAACGTTGTTCACAGTTGGCGGTGCAAGGGAGATGCGATGCGAAATCGAGAAGGCGCGCTGCTGGCGCTGCTCAACGAGATGTCGTCGCTTGAGGGGCCTATCGGCACCCGCTTCGCACGGCAAGCACTGGAGCGCGCGGGAATCGTCACCAGCGAGTCCTCGGTGTCACGCTTGTTACGCGAGCTCGATGAGCGTGGCTGGACGGTTCCCGTTGGCACCAAGGGTCGCGTGTTATCCGCCGCCGGGCGGGAACGCGCTCGGGAAGCCGCCTTTTCAGCGCGGGCGTCGGCCAGCCTGCAGCGCGCGGTGGACATCAAGGACATGCGCGACCTGCTCGATCTGCTCCATGCCCGCCAGGTGGTCGAGAGTGCGATTGCCGCATCAGCCGCTCAATCGGCCACTCCCGACCAAATCGATGCACTGCGAGTCCATCTCGCAGAACATCGGTCGGCGGTGGGGAGCGCGGCGATGTCGAGCCAGCCTGGCCTGATGTTTCACCGGTGCGTCGCCTCCATGACCACTAACCGGATGTTCAACACATTGGCCGGGGTGGTCCTGGCGCCACAGCTCAACGGCGTGGAAGCCGTGCTTGACATTATTTTGGGCTCCAAGCGCCAGAACGAGACAGTGATCGAGGAGCACCAAAAGATCCTGCTGGCAATCGAATCCGGTAATCCGATGCGGGCTGAGGCGGCGATGCGTGAGCACTTCGACACGATGATGCGCTCGGCGGAAAAATTCATCGACGGAAACGAGTTGGTGTTCGAACGGCTGCTCGTCTGGATGGACAACGGACAGCCGGGTCTACGTAATGGCGAGCGTCTGTCAGATTTGACGGACTAACGCCACGCTAACTAGCCTGGCGCGCATCAATACGCCGACACGCCAGCGAGGCCTCACAATGACTCACGGATCCATGACCCCCGCCGCCATCCTGGACCGACCATCCGAGCCGAAATACCAAGACGCCTATCGGTTCTGGCAGGGTATTCCGTCGGTGGAGCGCACTGCCGGTGGCCGGCTGTACGCCGACTGGTATTCCGGAATGACCACCGAGACAGGCGGCAACTTCGTCGTCGTCACCATTAGCGACGACGACGGAGCCACGTGGGAATCGCCACGCTTCATCGTCGCCCACCCCGATCCGGGAGTTCGCGTCTACTACCCTTGTCTGTGGCGTGACCCTCAGGACCGCCTGTGGCTGACCTGGAACCAGAGTTACGACTTCTACGACGGCCGAGTGGGCGCATGGTTCGCGATCTCGTCCAACCCGGACGACGAGCAGCCCACCTGGTCAGAACCGCGCCGCATCGGCAACGGCTTGATGGCCAACAAGCCGACCGTGCTGTCATCGGGGGAGTGGCTGTTCCCGACCGCACTGTGGTCGGTACATCCACCCACTGAAGATCACGGTCTGCAGAACGAGATGTTCTCCAATGTCTACGTCTCCACCGACTCGGGGCAGACGTTCACACTGCGCGGCGGCGCTGACGTGCCCAACCGGCAATTCGATGAGCACATGGTGGTCGAAAAGCAAGACGGGACAGTGTGGATGCTGGTCCGTTGCTACGACGGCATCGGCGAGAGTATCTCGACTGACGGCGGCCGCACCTGGGGGCCGGGCCGGCGTAGTCACATCGACGGGCCGTGCTCGCGATTCCACATCCGCCGGCTGCCGTCGGGTCGTCTGCTTATGCTCAATCACAATGGTTTTGCCGAACGCAGCGACCGCGACGACATCGATGGGCAGGGCAATGTGAAGGCGTGGAAAGGACGCAGCCACCTGACCGCCTTATTGAGTGACGACGACGGCGCAACCTGGCCTCACAAGCTGCTCCTCGATGAACGCGATGACGTATCCTACCCTGACGCCGCAATTGCTGACGGCGGCTCGATTTTCGCCGTCTACGACCACGATCGCTTTGGCGACCGGGCCATCTACGGTGCCAGGTTCACCGAGGAGGACATCCTTGCCGGGGAACTGGTCAACCCGTCGTCTGCTCTGCGATTGCTGGTCAACCGAGCCGGGGCGCTTCCCGAGCCCGCGTGAGAATCAACCTGTCCGGCAAAGTGGCCCTAGTCACCGGCGGAAACAGCGGGCTCGGTTCGGCCACCGTCCGAACCCTCGCCGAATGCGGTGCCGCGGTCGCCATCAACTATGTCGCCGCCGAAGCCTCGGCGCTCGAACTGGCCGAGGAGGTCGGCGGAGGGGCGTTTTTCGGTGATGTGTCAGTTCCGGCCGATGTTGACACCATGGTGCAAGCGGTGGTCGCGGCGCTGGGACCGATCGACATTCTGGTGAACAATGCCGGTATCGGTCTCGATGCTGAACTCGTCGGCACCAGCACCGAAGACTGGGACCGGGTTACCGACGTCAACCTCAAGGGGCAATTCTTGTGCGGACGGGCTGTGGCCGCGCACATGATGGAGTCTGTTGTTGCGGCCCCGCGGAAGATCATCAATGTCGCCTCCGAGCTGGGCCTCGGAGGGCGTGAGCGGGCCAGTGCGTACGTCGCATCCAAGGCGGGGGTGATCGGCCTCACCAAGTCATGGGCAAAAGAGTTGGCGCCATGTGACATTCATGTGAATGCCGTCGCGCCCGGGCCGTTCGACACGCCGATGCTGGGCGAGTATGACCGGAGTCCGGATTACCTCGCAACCGTTCCGGCCGGGCGGCTGGGCGATCCACGAGAGCTGGGTGCGGTGGTCGCCTTCCTGGCCTCGAAGTATGGGGATTTCTTCATCGGGCAAGTCCTGAGTCCCAATGGGGGTGTGCAGATCTAGGCTCGCTGTGTGCGCGCCGTCATGTCGACTCGGTGTGCCGATCATGCTCGCCGCGTCGCTTGTCGGCGGCAGCTGAATACTGACCAGAGCGCGGCAAGGTGGGTTCTAGTCAACGTCGCAACACCGACGGACCGCTTGACGCTAGCAGGGCGGCAAAAAGATCCGCGGGACAACGGTCTCGGAGGACCTGTCGGGGACGTTGGTTGAGTTCGTCCTCGATTGCCAGCAGGTCGTGACGCCCTTGGGGAAGTAGTCGCGCAGCCGGCCGCGGCACGGATGCTCCACCCCCGAGCCCGCACTGCATGATCCGCCGACGCTTGGCCGACAGCGGACGACGCCCCGGCTTCACCCGACGACGTGATGTCAACACAACCTCCAGAATGTAGGGAAGTGTTGCGACGACGCCTAGAAACCACCCCGTCGCTTCTGGCCTACTTTTCGACCGTCGTCAACAGGGGTTCCTGGGCGATGCTTTGGGTTTATCGTCTCAAGAGGACGACGGCGTCGGCGCGCGTCAGGAGAAGCGAGGACCGGCCGAGCTTGGCCGGTGATGCCCTTCTCGGCCCAACTCTGCGGGCTGAAGGGGACTACATGCCACGCCGTTGGTCGGCACTAAAGGATTGCGGTCCTTCTGCCGTGGTGTTCGTTTAGCTAACTGACCCAAGAAGTGAACAAACCGCACAAACGTGCGGTTTTGGGTTTTGCCACTTGGATGGAGGAATTCGCTACTGCCACGTCGGTGAGAGGGCGTGGGAAACGCGTCGCCCGGGCAACTGTCAGTTGTCACGCTGCTTAAGAGCTGACAACTGTCACCACCGACCGCCGTTTACCGCGGCGCCATGGCTGTACCGGATGAGGGACAGAAGCCGTTTCAGCGAATCAGTGTCCGGCGTCTGACTTCACACGCCGTCGAAACTCGCGGAAGTTGTGCAACATGAGCCAGAGCCCGATCGCCCAGAACCCAAGTTGAGCGGCGAGGCCCACACGCATCGGTTCCGTCAAACCCGCTCGTGTTCCAGCTGCGCTAACGAAGGCAACGCCGCAGATGGCGAGAAACGAGCCGGTGAAACCGCCGCTGTTCACCAAACCGGTTGCCAAGCTGGAGGTTCGGTTTGCATATGCCGGTCGGAGGAACTTGAACGCCACCACTCCGCACGGCGCGCAGGCACCGGTGATGAGGGCGGTTGCAACCACCAGCCAGTTCGGCGTTGTACGCGTAGACAGGGCTGACAACCAGAAGACAATGCATACGATGCTGACGGAGACGCATATGAGGAAACCTCGATTTGGCCATCTAAATATGGCTACTGCGATTGTCAGGCCCGCGGCGATTCCCGCGACCGATACGAAGCTGATGACAGTACCGGCGCCACTGGGAGTGAAGCCGCAAGAAAGAAGGAAAGGCATACCCCAATACAGCAGGAAACCCGTGGTGGGAAATGTCATGGTGAAATGAGTCCAGTATCCGAGTCGTACCCCCGGGTCTCGCCACAGAGCTCTCACGGGAAGCTGTGCTTCAACGTAGTCGCTTGGCGGTGCCTCACGGATGGCGATGAACGCAGCGAATGCTGCAAATACACCAACGCCTGACGCCATGAGGAAAGCCGGTGACCAGGTCCAGGTTTGAAGCAAGAGCAGAAAGGGGGCGGCTGCCGCCGCAGCACCGATCTGCCCAAGAGCGCCGGTCAGCTGGGCGAGCAACGTGGCTTTAGGCGCAGGGAGCCTCAGTATGACCAGTCGCAGCACGCTGACGAAGGCCACAGAATCGCCCACACTGACCAAGATGCGGGAGGCACAAGCGGTCACTAGGTCATTGCTCAACGCCAGTACAAGCTGACCCGAAGCGATGGCAAACGCTCCAATAGTGAGAGTTCGTCGAGCGCCGAACCGATCGAGCATCGACCCGGCCGGCAGTTGCAATACGGCGTAAACGAGGAGTTGTGTTACGGGTAGGAGGCTGAGTGCGGCAATTGATACGCCATAGCGATGCGCGGCGGCCTCGAGTGACACTCCAATGGTCGAGCGTTGGGCTACCGCTGCGGCGTAGATCATGCTGCCCACCAGCCAGATGACAAGTGGGGTGGGTAGTCCGCGGCGGGCGGGGAGTGGTTTCACGGCGCCCGGCCGCCCGCGGCGATTGGAGAACCGGCAGCTGGTGAAATCGGGTCCTCCATGTCTAATCGGGTGTCTCACGCCCAGGCGCCGAACCGGCAAATAGGGCGATGGGTAGGTGGCGTCGCGCCTGGTAGACGGCCTGTGCGGTTGCTCGTTCACTCCGTCTGGGCAAACTCCGGCCCGCAAAATAGTGGAAACCCTCGCGCAAACGAAAAATACGTCTATAAATGAATACTCTCGTACAGGTCGACCCCACCCGGCTGGGGTGTCTGGCCGAGGGTGAACGTCGTTGCTGGAAGCGCGCCGAATCTCATTCGCAGATAGACTAGTTGGACGTAAAACGCCCCTGCGCACTCGGTTTGCGCCATGGCAAAGGCGCCGCATATTCATACAGTAACATACATTGACGTACAGTGTCGTCCATGTCACGATGGCCTGTGTGCCTATGCCCGATGGCGTACTCGAGTACCCGTGGCCGCGCCCCAGCGCGTGTCCACGGTTGGGGGTCATATCAGCCACCGACGGCGCTGGTTTGCGCGATTCCGTTGCTCCCGAGCGGATCCGGTGCGGCCGGCGCTCTGCCTGACAATGCGAACAATGCGAGACGGGTGGCGGGTGGTGATGCGCCGAAGCGCTAACGTCTTCGCGTCGAACTTGGGAGTCCCGTTCGTACCAAAAGATCTGATCCTGCGAACCACAACAACTTCCGGGGAGTCGGAGCCAACCCAGCGCTGTGCCCACGGGCATCCGTTGGCCCACTACGCCCACCCACACCTATCACCGTTCGGCCTGACCGTCGCGATCTTGCGTACGAGTCACGGGGCCTGCCGCGACATGCACTTCGCAATACACAGGTGTTCGCCCATCGCCACTGCAACTCGAGAAGGAATCCACAATGGCCGCTGTCAGCTACCGCAACGCCCAACGCGTATATCCAAACTCTTCTGATCCCGCTGTCGAGGACCTGTGCCTTGAGGTGAATGATGGCGAGTTCATGGTTCTGGTAGGTCCGAGCGGATGCGGAAAGACGACATCTCTGCGGATGCTGGCGGGGTTGGAGCCAGTGACTTCGGGGGAGATCCACATCGGTGATCGAGAAGTGACGCACCTTGCGCCCCGTGATCGTGACATTGCGATGGTGTTCCAGAACTATGCGCTGTACCCCCATATGACCGTTGCGGAAAACATGGGTTTCGCGTTGAAGATGGCGAGGCAATCCAAAGAGGAGCGTCTGTCCCGGGTTCGTGAAGCCGCGGAGTTGCTCGGACTGTCCGACCTCCTGGAGCGCAAACCGCGCAACTTGTCCGGCGGCCAGCGTCAACGCGTGGCGATGGGCAGAGCGATCGTGCGTCAGCCTCAGGTCTTCTGCATGGACGAGCCACTGTCGAATCTCGACGCCAAGCTTCGAGTCTCGACCCGGAGTCAGATAGCCGAACTGCAGCAACGGTTGGGCGTCACAACTGTGTACGTGACTCACGATCAAGTTGAAGCAATGACGATGGGTAGTCGTGTCGCGGTGATGAAGGACGGCCGGCTTCAACAGGTCGACGATCCGCTCAGCATCTACAACCGACCTGCGAACCTGTTCGTGGCCGGTTTCATCGGCTCACCGGCGATAAATCTCATTGAAGCCCGCATCACAGAGTCGGTGGCGCACGTAGGGCCCCTACGGATCGGGCTTCCTCGTGCCGTCGCGGCCGCTGCCGGTGACAAGGCGGTCCTGGGAATCCGGCCGGAAGCCTGGCGCCCCGCCGGCGCCGACGAACCTCACCTCGAACTTCAAGTGTCGCTGGTGGAAGAGCTTGGCGCGGAGGCATTTGTCTACGGTCGCTGTCGCGACACCGGAAACGACAATCAACTGGTGGTCCGCGTGGACCATGGCCGCCATGCCTCGAAAGGCGGACGGGTGCGCATCACAGTCGATCCGGACAAAGTTCACGTTTTCGAGCGGGATTCCGGGGCGCGGCTAGGGGGATGAACCCCTGCCGAACACGACTGTGCCAATTCGTATATATACGTACCTAGTAGTCCACTTGACGTCTATAGTCGTCCTGCTTAGTGTGGTGAGGATAACTACTGGATCGGCGTTTGAGCTTAGAGGCCTTGGCTGAGGAGAATTGACATGCAACCACGCACCGCCGATTTGTCGCGTCGTAGGTTTCTACAGTGGTCGGCGCTGACCGGCGTTTCGTTGGCCGTTGCCCCGGCTGTCGCCGCCTGTGCGGGTCGGGGTGGAAACGCACCGCTGGGACAGTTGACGACGGCTAATGTCAGCAACCCGGTGACGCAAGACCTGCAGCAAATGACGCCGAAGTTGTTCACGGATGCAGAGGTGCGGTTCTCGGCGTTGCCGGAAACGCAGCTACGCGAGAAGGTCACCAAGGACATCGCTGCTGGAACGGGCGAATTCGACGTAATCGCCGTCGGCCCCTACGAGGCGTTGCAGTATGCGGAGGCCGGCTGGTTGGCCGATCTGAAGCCTCGGATGCAAGCCGATCCCGCCTACGACGCCGGCGATCTAATCCCCTCGGTGATGAGCACACTCTCCGATGATGCGGGCATTTACGCCGCACCGGTATACGCCGAGTCCGCTTTTCTGATGTACCGCACGGATGTCTTTGAGCGACAGGGGTTGCGCATGCCGGAGGAGCCGACTTGGCAGGAGGTTGCCTCCATGGCGCGACAACTGAACTCACCGGATATGGCCGGGATGTGTTTGCGGGGCCTAGCTGGCGAGAACCAGGTGCCGCTGATTGCAGTGATCTATGCCTTCGGCGGCAGAGTCTTCACTCCAGAGTGGGAGCCCACCTTCACTGAGCCCGAAACACGAGAAGCGATCAATTTCTACGTTGACCTGGCTCGGACGGTAGGGCAGCCCGGTATCACCAGCGCCGGATTTACGCAGTGCCTCGCGACGATGTCGCAAGGTAACGCGGCGATGTGGATGGACGCAACTGTTGCAGCGAATACCCTCGAAGACGCGGATCAGTCCAAGGTTGCCGGCAAGATAGGCTACGCCCCCGCGCCACATTTCCGGAGTCCCTTTGGTGGCTGGTATTGGTCGTGGGCTTTGGCTATTCCGAAAGCATCGAAAAATCAAGATGCTGCATGGGAATTCATCAAATGGGCGACGTCTCGCGAGTACATCCAACAGGTGGGCGACGAACTGGGGATGGAGCATACGCCGCCGGGAACCCGGCTGTCGACCTACGAGAACACCGCTTATCTTGACGCGGCGCCGTATGCAAGGACCACCTTGTCGCAGATCGAGCAGGTTGGTCCAGATGCGGTACTGAAGCCCAGCGCTCCGCCGGACCTGCCTGCGGCCTACTTCGCGTTCGCCCAGTGGGCAGACGTTTACACCCCATTCTCGCAGGAGATCGCGGCCGCCATTGCCGGCAGTCAGACAGCCGATGAGGCTGTCAACAAGATTCAGACGACGACTACCGACACGATGAGACGGATCGGCCTGTACAAGGGCTGACCGGAAACCAAAGGACGTCGCACACCATGACTTTAGACCTGAGTCCCCCGCCTGCGCCTCGCTTGGAACGGACATCGGCCTCTGCTAAGCGGCTGGCGGCGCGGGACGGAAGGTTTCCGCTCTCGCCGCTTGGCTGGATCGCACTGATCGCAATGGTCGTCACAACTCAAGTGCCCTTTGTGGTCACGCTCTGGTACAGCGTGCACGAATGGAACTTGATGACTCCAGGCGAGCGGAAGTTTGTGGGCCTGGACAACTTCCTCACCGTTCTGAAGCTGGACGGAGTAGGAACATCTCTGTGGAACACCGCACGCATGACAGTGGTGGCACTCCTTCTGTCCGTAACGGTCGGTTTGGTACTGGCGTTATTGCTCAACAGGAGATTTCGCGGTCGTGCCGTTGTGCGCACGATGATTTTCTCCGCCTTTTTGGTCCCTGCTTCTGCTGCGGCGTTGACCTGGAAGACAACCATGTTCGATCCGAGCTACGGCCTTGTCGGTTTCCTGCTCGGGACGAACATTGATTGGGTTGCTCAATACCCCATGGGGGTCATCGTCGTGGTGACCACATGGCAGTGGGCTCCCTTCGCGATGTTGATCATCTTTTCCGGACTCCAGAATCAAGATGAAAGTGCGAAGGAAGCCGCGATGACCGATGGCGCCGGCCCCTTCCGTGTGTTTTGGCACATCACACTGCCTCACCTACGGCCACACATCGAAGTGACTGCGTTGCTTGGAGCGCTTTTCATCTCGCAGTTGCTGGACCCGATCTTCCTCATCACCCAGGGTGGACCTGGAGATGCCACCACGACCGCCGCTTACAAACTGCACAGTCTCGCGTTCAAGTCGTTCGACATCGGCCTGGCGGCTGCGTTCGGCGTCATCGTGGTGATGATCACCATCGCCGTCACGCTCCTGCTGTTGCGGTTGGCGGTCAAGTCGATCCGAGAGGACCAGTGACCGTGGCCCTAAAAACCTCCAATGTCGAACGTGCAGGTGGAGCAGCGCTGACTGCGGTCACTTGGGTTCTCGGGATCCTGTTCTTCCTTCCTATCTTGTGGATAGGGATCACCAGTCTCAAGCCTGAGCGGCTCGCGGTCACAGATCCGCCAACCGTGATCTTCACGCCGACACTCGATAACTATCTGAATGTCGTTGAAGGGGTTCAGTTCTCGATTGCTTTTCAGAACTCCGTAATCGTCACAGTGAGCGCAACGGTCGTCTCCATGGTCCTGGCGTTTCCGATAGCCTACGCTCTGACCATTCGGCCGGTTCGTAAGTCCAAGGACATACTGTTCTTTGTAGTCTCAACCCGGATGCTGCCGGTTGCCGGCGTTATCGTCCCAATTTTCATGCTGGTGAAATCCCTGGACGCGCTCGATTCTCTGTGGACTCTGATCTGGCTGTACGGCGTCATGAATGTGCCTCTGGCGGTGTGGATGCTGCGGGCTTATCTCAACGACGTGCCCAAGGAGATCGTGGAGGCAGCGGCCGTGGATGGAGCTACCAATTTGCAAGTTGCCCTTCGCATTGTGCTTCCGATGGTCGTTCCGAGTTTGGCCGCTATTGGAACTTTGTGCGGTGTCTTCGCGTGGAGCGAGTTCTTCATCGGAGTGAGCCTCACAAGCTATGACGCCGCAACGCTGCCGGTGTATCTGACCAGTTTCTTGTCTGACCGAGGGCTCTACTGGGGACAACTCTCTGCGGTGGTGGTGATTGCGACACTTCCCATCCTGATTCCCGGCTTGTTCATTCAAAAGCCCTTGATGAAGGGCTTTTCCAAGAGTGACGCCAAGTAACGGCGCACATCTACTACGAAGGAGAGATGCCGTGCTGGCAGCGGTACTGCGTGCCCCCAATGATATGTCGGTGGAAGAGATCCCAACTCCCGAACCTGGACCTGGAGAGGTGCTTCTCAAGGTCGAGGCGGTCACACTATGCGGCTCGGATGTTCGCATCTATCTGGGGCAGAAGACCGGGGGCGTGCGATGGCCGGCTGTCATCGGCCACGAGTTCGCAGGATCCGTTGCACAGGCCGGCGAGGGCGTATTTCTGGCGGAAGATACGAAAGTCTCTGTCATCCCGTGGCTGCCCTGCGGCCGTTGTGCCGAATGCCTGCGTAGCCGCTTCAACCTATGTGCCAATCTGAAGGTCATGGGGTATGGAATAGCCGGGGGATTGGCCGAGTACGCACTGATTCCGGCTGCCGCGGTGCAGGCAGGCCGGCTAGTTCCGGCCCCTTCCGGAGTGAGTTCGGCAGAGTTGGCCATGGCAGAACCGCTGGCGTGCGCTGTTCACGGACATCGCCGGTCCGATATCCGGATCGGCCAGAGCGTTTTGGTGCTTGGGGGTGGTCCAATTGGTCTGTTTCACGTGCAGCTGGCGCGTCTGGCAGGCGCTACCACAATCATCATGAGCGAACCCTCCGCTGTCCGTCGTGACTTCGCTGCCAGGATAGGCGCCACCCGCGTTGTGGATCCGACCGCGGAGACTTTGAAAGATGTGGTATTCGAGGAAACCGACGGTAATGGGGCCGACCACACGATTGTGTGCATCGGCTACGGCGATTTGGTGAACGAGGCAATCCACTGCACACGCAAGGGCGGGGGTCGCCTGAATCTCTTTGCCGGCTTTGGTGGCGACGGCAAGGCCGGCGTTGATCTCAACGCGATTCACTACGGCGAGATAGATGTCCTCGGCAATGTGGGCGGCACAGTTGCTGACTATCGCTTGGCGTTGGAGTTGATCACGAGTAAGCGCGTCGCCGCTGCCGACATGATTACCGATCGGTTCCCATTGTCTGATACCGACCGCGCGTTTCAACGTGCGATTGGCGGTGAAGCGCTGAAGGTCGCGGTGCTGCCGAATGGCGGCATGTGACCTCGGCCGGCTGCCCCAGGCCGAGCTGCCGGATGCAGCGCAGCCATGGCGTGGTCCTGCTGCTTCAGCCCAAGCCTCATCGCGTCTTGACCGCTGGGGTGCTGGCAGGATACCGCGAAAGCAGCACCCTCGGGCGGTCGACACGCACAGACTCTGTGGTGCTGACCGTGGCCGCGACGCGCGGGTGCGGTTCACCCGCGTAAAGAAAGATGTTCCGTCGACAAAGCTTTCGCCCTCGCGGCTTGGGCAAGCGGTAAGTGCAGTTTGCCGATGAGAGGTTGACCTTAGTCGAATGTGCAGTGCGCCAGGCGAACCGCCGTTTCCGGACTCAACGCAGAGTTGTGAATACTTCCAGAATGTGTTGATGGCGGCGCTCACGCAAGGTCGCCGTCCGGAGAACGGCTGCAGGCTCAGCCCCCACATCATCGCGGCTGTGTGTGCTGTTGCCGATGACCACCCGGATGCATCGGTCGAGCAGATCGCTGCTGCCTACGACGCGTTTCGCAGAGAGCGCGGAGTCAGATGGGCAGAGCGAAGCGCACGTCAGGATGCCGACCAGCTCCCTCTTGAGGATAAAAGCCGATTAGACGCCAGTGGCCCTGACACCCCTGCGCAGTGCGCACGAAGCGGCCGGCGGAAGTCGCCCCCGTTGCGGTCTGTCTGGCCCCGACGCGGTTAGCGGGCTCTGCGGTTCCGGAAGCCAATTCACTACGGGCCGGACGAACTGCGCGGTTATAGCGTCTGAACTCGGAGGGCATTGCCCCTGACCGGAAGGCGCACGCCGTCGGAGCCCAGGGACTTACGGGTGCCCGGAGCGTGCCCGCGTAATTGAGGAAAGCTGGTCGCATGGCGAGAGCATCAAGTGATTCACGTCCTCATCGGGCCGAGCAGCGGCGGTCGTGGGTGTTACCGCCGTCGACTGATGGTTCTCACATGTGGCCTTGGCATCCGAATGCGCCGGCGACCGCGACCGCCGCGGCGGGGGCCTGCTTCACCGAACCCGTGGGTGTGTTGGCGCCAATGGCGTGTCCTGTGGGAGAGGTCGGCCACTTGATGCGGTGCACCTGGCCGATTGGGGATTCGGAGCTCCGACTAGACGTATGGGGTGTCAGCGGACGCGTCGGGCTCCGTTTCATCTTGCACTACTGGCGTTTCGTCGCGGCGTTGATGTCAACCGGCTCGCCGCTTCGGGTGAACCGGGTGCTCTAGCGGGAGGACTCGGTTGGTCAAGTCGAAGACACACGGCACCACGCAATTGGGCCGCCTGCCTACCCAGGGCTCCGCGTCCCTTGCGACGCGCGACGGACCCACCGCATCCGGTGGTCACGACCGGCTGTTGAGTTGATTCATGAGCCTGCTGGCACGGTTGGTCAGCACTCGAAGCTCCTCGTCACTCGGGTTCCCTTTGGGCGCCAAGTTACCGCCGATTCCCACCGCGGAGGCGCCTTCTGATAGCCACTGGTCTGCGTTCTCCACACTGATGCCGCCGGTGGCGAGGAATCGCATTGCGGGAAAAGGCCCCCGTAGCGCTTTGAGATACTCGATGCCGAAAGCCCCGGCCGGAAAGAGCTTCACCAGGTCACACCCGGATCTGGACGCGGCGTGTATCTCGGTGGGTGTGGAAACGCCAGGCACATAGAGAATTTCGTCGTTGTCAAACTGGGCCCAGAGATTGAGATCCAGGTGGGGACTGACGAGGAAGGATGCCCCGGCCGCAATCGCGCGGCGCCCTTGTTCCTCAGTGAGAATCGTGCCCGCGCCGACCTGGACGCTCGCAGGCTCAGCGTCCCTGATCGTCCGTATTGCATCGAAGGCTGTTTCGCTCTGTACGGTCACTTCGATGGCGGTGATACCGCCCGCGGAAAGGGCTTTGGCGATGGCGGGCGTCGAAGTGTGGTCGAGGGTGCGAAGGATAGCCATGACACGGCTGTTCAAGACGGCCTCTGTTGCAATCATTCGTGGGGTTCGCATGGAGGTCACCGGTTCACCAAGCGACTGTCGACCACGGGTGCACCGCTGAACGGAGTCGTCATCCACGTGTCACCAGGGAAAGTGAGTTTGTCTGCGCATGCCCAGGATGAACGTTCAGCCATCACGTCCCAGCTCTCGCCCTGGAGCGCTGCGGCCAGGAACGCGGCGGCCGCGGCGTCGCCACTGCCGATGGGATCGACAGGATTTGCTGAGTGGACGCCGCTGGTGACGAATTCACCGTCTGCGCACACGGTTGTCTGCACCGCGATACCTCCTGATGGACTGAGTGTGGACGTTCGTACGACGACGGCTCGCAATTCGAACTCGCGGCAGGCGTGGATCATCAGATCCCTGCCTTCCTTCCGAGTCTTGGTGAGGTGCTGTAGATCCTGGGGCGAAGCGAATAGCACGTCCGTCGCCGAGAGCACATTCAGGTAGTGCGTGTGTGCTTCTGTCCAGGACCATAACTGCTCCCGGTGGTTGAGATCGAAGCTTGTGGGAATCGACTTCTCATGCGCGTACTTGAACGCGGTTACTGTTTCCTGCCTGGCAGAAGAGCCAAGAGCCAAAGTGATACCAGTGGAGTGGAACCATTTAGCGCCACTGAGCAACGCCGGCCAGTCGAACACAAGACGGGACGATGAGGCGAGGGCGCTGTTGGCACGGTCGTAGGTGATCGTGGCCGATCGAGGGGGAGAACCCAGCTCTGCGAAGTACAGAGGAGTCCGGGTGTCGCGCAGTGACTTCGAGGCGACTTGTACCCCGAAACGCTGGGCGTGTTCGATAATCCGCAGAGCCATGGGGTCGGCGCCGACATACGTAACCCAACGAGCGCGGTGGCCGAGCTGGCTGAGCGCCGTCAGGACGTTCAATTCGCTGCCGCCGACGTCGACTTGCAATTCCTGCGTATCTCGAAGAGTACGGCGACCGCTGGTCAATCGAATCAGCGCCTCGCCGAGTGCAACGACGCATTGCTCGGCCTTTGGGTCATCGGAAACGGCAACCAGCCTACGGATCACGAAGCCTCCCCACTAGATTCCGGAATAGGCGCAGCGCACTTCTGGTAGTAGCGAGGTGAGCGTAGCCGTCGTCAGGATAAGACGTCTATGAATGATTGTTGACGTTACTGTACATATGTGAAAGGGTCTTTGCATGTCGCAGGAGGAACTCCAGATCGATCGCAACGCGATTGAACCCATCTACGTTCAAATCGCCACGCAGTTCCGCGCCCGTATTAAGTCCCGCCTGTGGCCGGCCGGCTATCGCCTTCGCGCCGAGGATGAACTGGCATCGGACCTCGGGGTCGCTCGCGGCACATTGCGGCGCGCGGTCCAGGATCTGGTCGACGAGGGACTTCTCGTCCAAGTTCAGGGCCGCGGAACCTTCGTCACTGGAGAGTCGGGAGCGCGGCCATCCGTGCCGGTCACCAAGGCTGGGTCGTCGAGCGGCGCTCAGCTCTTGCAAGAGGGGGTTGATCTCACCACCACGCTGCTGGCCAAACGGGTGGACATTGCTCCGCCCAAAGGCTCATTCCCGGGAGGCGAGGTCCTCAGCTTGCGGCGCCTACGTTCGCTGGCTGAAGGGCCGGACGCAGTTCTGGAATCTCAGCTTCTTCTTGCTGCCGCCCCTGGGATCAACGACCTTTCAGTGGACGAACTGGAATCGGGCCCCTTCTACGAGCTGCTGGAGAGCAAGTTCAATCTCACCTTCACGTCAGCGGAGCGCTTCTACGTGGCTGCAGCAGCCGAGGCCGAGATTGCTCAACTGCTCGCCGTGCCGGTCGGTTTCCCCATACTCGAGTTCAAGCAGTACAACTTCGCCGAGGGACATGGCTGCGTCGAGTACTCGCATATCTGGCTGCGGACGGACCGTCATCCTCACGCCATCACCCTCTAAGAATAAGGAAGGAAGACTATGTTCGGGTCCAGTCTTCGGGCAGCTCAACTTCTCAATCCACGTACCTCCAAGAGTGTGATCGTGGCATTCGATCACGGCTCCAATGGATTGGTTCCGGGCGGTGAGGATCCGAAAGCTATGCTCTCCGCGCTCGCCGGCTCGGGTGCTGACGGTGTACTCCTCGGCCCGGGCCTGGCCCGGCACGCCGCGAAAGCCCTGTCATTCCCGGGGGCTCCGCGCATGGTGGTCGCGCTCGATGCACCCTTTTTCGGCGCGGGCCCGGCCACGACCGAGACTCTCAGTGGGCAACGTCGTGTACTGAGTGCAGATGCCGCGGTACGGCTCGGCGCTACAGCCGGCAAAGTGCTCCTTCCCATCGGTATCGGTGACCGTTCCGGGTATGCCGACTCGCTTGCGGTCATCGCTGTCGCGGCAGAGGAGTGCCAAGAAGTGGGATTGCCCCTGATGGTGGAGCCTGCGTTCTGGGGCGCTCACGCGGATATGACTGACGAGATGATCGCACACAGTGCCCGGGTCGCAGTGGAATTTGGAGCATCGCTGCTGAAGATCCCCGCCCCGAAGGATCCAGTCGTGCTACGCCAGATCGTCTCACGCAGCCCTGTGCCGGTATTCGTCTTGGGAGGCGATCCTGCAGACGCAGAGAAGCTCGCAGACGACCTCATTTCTTGGATGGAGACTGGTGTCGCCGGTGTAGTGGTCGGCCGAAACGTCTGGAATCGCCCCGACCCGTCCGCTGCAGTTCGCGGACTCGCCGCCGCTGTCCACGACAGTGATCGCGACAAGTGCACCCGCCTACTGTCAACGGCCGCCGCATAGCTTGATTCAGGCTCGGTGTCACACAGAATGGATGTCCGATGACACAACGAGCAACTCTCGGTGTGGACATCGGCAGCTCCAGTACCAAAGCCGCGCTGGTCTCTGTCACCGGACACGTCCTCGCTGTCGCTGAACGACGGCATCAGCTCTTGCCTACTGCACCGGGTTTCGTCGACCACGACTGGCGGCAGTGGTGGAGTGAGTTCAAGGCCGTTACACAGGAGCTACTTCACGCTGAAAGCGTGTCCTTGCAAGGGGTTTGCGTCAGCGGTCTCGGGCCCTGCCTGCTTCCAGCTGATCATGCCGGTGTCCCACTGAGAAAGGCTATCTCCTACGGAATTGACACGCGCGCAACACAGCAGATCAACGGTTTGTATGGCAAGTATGACCGCGCCCGCATCGAAGGTCCGTCAGGTCACCCCCTCACCTCACAGTCAGTGGGGCCCAAGATGCTCTGGCTACGCGATCACGAGCCCGAGTGTTGGGAGCAGACTCGGACCTTCTTCACATCGGGTGGATTTGTTGTGCACCGACTCACGGGCGCCTACGTCATGGACCATACAACCGCGAGCATGTACGACCCGTTCTATGACCTAGAACGTCACAGCTGGGATACTGACTGGGCGCGAGAACTGGTCCCCGCGTTGACGTTTCCCACGCTGGCGTGGCCCGACGACGTTGTGGGCACGGTCAGCCCTCAGGCCAGTGATGACACGGGTATTCCTGTTGGAACGCCTGTTGCTGCCGGAACCATGGATTTCTGGGCCGAGAACATCGGCTGTGGTGCAGAGCAGCCGGGCGACTGCATGCTCGCCTATGGCACCACGATGTCGATCAGTGCCGTGACATCAACATCAGTGAGCAGCCCGAGCCTCTGGTCGGCGCCGGGCTCCGCCCCAGACCGCAACCATGTCGGTGGCGCTACGTCCACCGCCGGTGCGCTGACAGACTGGGTTCGTGACCTCACAGGAGCATCCGACTACGCCACCTTGCTCAGTGAGGCTGAACGGGTTCCCCCTGGCTCCCGTGGGCTCATCGTCTTGCCCTACTTCTCTGGTGAGCGGTCGCCCATCCACGATCCCGACGCCCGGGGGGTGATGTGCGGGTTGACGCTTGCACACGGTCGGGCTGACATCTATCGAGCCGTGCTCGAGTCGATCGCCATGTCGACACGTCACGTCTTGGAAGTGCTGGCGCACAGTGGGGTTCGAGTGGAACGATTGGTCGCCGTGGGCGGCGGCACGAGGGGCCGGCTGTGGACCCAGATCGTTTCAGATGTACTCGGCGCCCCACAGCAGATGCCTGTTGTCACGCTTGGCGCAGCGTACGGGGACGCTCTGGTCGCGGCTCGCGCAGTGGGGCTGGCACGTGACGGAGAGTGGGGCCGAACGGGACACGTCGTGGAGCCGGTCCCTGCGCACGCTGAGATCTACGACCCGATGTATGCACTCTATCGTCGCCTCGATACATCGACCCGCGACATCTCCCATGAACTGCACGCCACGTTCTAGGAGATGGGCGGCATCTCGCGAGAGCGGCTCCCAGCCAGTGTTTACGTAAAACAGCTCATTTCGTTCAACAATTGTCTCGAGGAGATCCCCTTGTCCCGAACCTTCAGCCAGATCTTCGTCGATGGTGCATGGTGCTTGCCATCACGGACGGAGGTAATCGAGGTTGTCAATCCGACCACCGAAGAGGTGGTTGCGACTGTGCCGTCCTGCGTCAGCGCAGATGCGAACAGGGCAGTACGTGCGGCGCGCAGTGCTTTCGACTCGTGGGCAGCCACCGCGCCCAAGGAACGAGCTGAATTACTGCAGAGGGTTGCCGATCACCTCCTCGGTCGGAAGCGCGAGATCGCCAACCTCGTCACAGAAGAGCTGGGGATGCCGCTGCAGCAAAGCCTCGACATCCAAGCGTCAATGCCAATCGCCAATGCACAGTTCTATGCGGAACTAGCGGGCTCGTATTCGTTCGAGCAAGAGACGGTGGCGAATTCGCGCATCTTCCGTGAGCCCATCGGTGTGGTTGCCTGCATCACGCCCTGGAACTATCCGCTTCACCAGGTAGTCATCAAGGTGGCGGCGGCGCTAGCCGCCGGCTGCACCGTGGTGCTCAAACCCAGCGAATTGGCGCCATCGACTGCCTTTGTGCTTGCGGAGACGATCAGCGATGCGGGCCTTCCGCCGGGTGTGTTCAATCTGATCTCGGGTTACGGTCCTACCGCGGGAGAACCTCTGGTGACCCACCCGGACGTCGACATGGTCTCGTTCACGGGGTCCACCAGAGCAGGTAAGCGCATCGCTGAACTGGCTGTGAAGCAGATCAAGAAGGTATCGCTCGAGCTCGGCGGAAAGTCGCCCAACCTGATTCTGCGCGGTGCTGATCTGGAACGTGCTGTGCGCGACGGTCTTGCCAAGTGCTTCTCGAATTCGGGCCAAGGGTGTACGGCACTGGCGCGGATGATTGTGCCACGCGAGTCGTTGGCCGAGGTGGAGCAGGTCGTTGCGCGCGTTCTGCCAGAGTTCACAGTGGGAGATCCAATGGCGCCCGAGACTGCTCTCGGGCCGCTGGTGAGTGCGAATCAGAAGGAACGCGTTCTAGGGTACATCGACGGTGCTCTGAAAGAAGGTGCCCGGCTGGTAGCCACGGCACCCGAGCCGCCACAACGCGGGTTCTTTGTCGCTCCTACGGTGCTCAGTGATGTCACTTCTGACATGACGGTCGCCCGTGAAGAGGTATTCGGGCCAGTCCTGGCGATTCTGACCTACGAAGACGAGGCGGAAGGTGTCCGAATGGCCAATGACACCGATTACGGTCTGGCAGCGGGCGTTTGGGCTGCCACCTCTGAGGCAGCCATCGATGTGGCGCGCCGGATACGAGCAGGGCAGGTTGAGGTCAACGGTGGTGCCTGGAACGGTCGGGCACCGTTCGGTGGCTTCAAACAGTCGGGACTCGGTCGCGAGGGCGGTCAATGGGGATTCGAGGAGTTCCTCGAACTGAAGGCGATTCAGCAGTGAGCTCTGAAACGACGCTTCCCGGTCCAGGCCTGTCTACCCACGCCGTCGACATGCCGCGCTCTGGGATCAGACAGATCATGGATCTGGCGTGGGCGACGGGGCCCGACGTCATCGGACTTCATGTCGGTGAACCCAGCTTCGACACGCCGTCCCATGTCATCGACGCCACCCGCAAGGCGTTGGCTGACGGAGCTACTCGTTATGTACCCAACGCAGGACTTCCTGAGCTGCGTTCGGCGATCACGAGGAAGCTGAACAGTCTCAACGGCATACCCGCGTCCTTCGACGATGTCGTGGTGACCGCCGGGGGTATGGAGGCGCTGCTGAACGCCTTCATTGCGGTTCTGTCTCCAGGCGACGAAGTCCTGCTCCCGGACCCTGGCTGGCCGAACTACGCCATGTTGACCCAATTGCTGGGTGTCAAGCCCAGTTTCTACCAATTGTCCCCAGAGAACGGCTTTCTGCCCGACGTTGACCAGATTGCTGCACGGATCGGTCCGCGCACGAGAGCGATCGTCATCAACACGCCCTCGAACCCGCTTGGCACCGTGCTCGATTCCGAGACTCTACGACAGTTACTCGGGTTGGCTCGTGATCATGATCTGTGGATCATATCTGACGAGTGCTACGACGCCATCACGTTCGAGCCGGACCACATATCACCCGCGTCGCTCGACCCCGGAGCACGGGTTCTGTCTTGCTTCACATTCTCGAAGACCTACTCGATGACCGGATTCCGAGTCGGGTACGTCGCGTCGCCTCCAGGTGATGGTTCGACACTGGCCAAACTGCAGGAGCCGCTTGTAGCGTGTGTCAACGCAGCGGCGCAATGGGGAGCGCTGGCGGCCCTCGAAGGGCCGCAAGAGCAACTGACAGCCAACGCGCGGGTTTATCAACGGCGTCGTGACCATGTATGCAATTTCCTCGACGAACTCGGCGTTGCCTACGTGCGCCCACAGGGCGCGTTCTATCTCTGGATTGACGTATCCCACCTGTGTAGCGATGTGGCGAGCTTCTGCGCCGACGCTGTGACCAATCGCAAGGTTGCGGTGGCTCCTGGAAGTACTTTCGGCCGCTGCGGTGAGGGTTATGTGCGGATCTCGCTGTCCGCCTCCGACGCCGACTTGCTCGAAGGTCTGCGCCGCCTTCTAACCGTCTAGACATACATAAGCGTACATTGACGTACAGGAAGGTCTATGTGATCATGGTGATATGAGCCAAGGCGCGCGGCGGATGGAGTTCAGCTGTTGTCTCTTGCCCCCCTACGACCCGATGGCCTTGGTCGAGATGACAAGGGCTGCAGCGGGAGCCGGGTACGACCGAGTGTGGATCCCCGACCAGTCGTTACGCTGTGACCCCTTCGCCACCTTGGTTCAGCTCGCAAACGAAGTCGATGTGCCACTTGGGCTGGCAGTGACCAACCCGTTTGCCCGGCACCCAGTGCAAGTTGCGCGGTCGCTCGCCACCGTGTGGCATCTCACCGGTCGAACTGACTGGCGTTTCGCGCTCGGAGCCTCCAACCCGCACCACGTGCTCAAGCCGTTGGGTTTGAGCATGCGGAACTCGTCGCGACAGATCGGCGCTGCTGTGGCTGTCATCAAGAAATTGCTTGCGGGGGAGACAGTTTCGTATCGTGATCCTCGAAGTGACTTCGTCCTGGACGACGTGAGGATCGAGCTGGAGCCTGTTCCGGACGCCAAGATCCTGGTGGGCACGAGGGGACCGCAGACGATGGCAGAAGCGGGCCGGCATGCCGACGGGATCCTCGTCGAAGGCTTGTTCACCGCCGAGGGTATCCAGTGGGCCCGCGACGTCATCTCCGAAGGCGCCGGCGAGCGCAACCTGGATAGTTTTGAGTACACCGCCTGGCAGGTCGCCGAGGTGCTCGATGGAGGCGCCGAGGTGCCCGCTCACGCGGCGAAGTTCGCGCGCGTGCTCATGTCGACCACACATCCGAAAGTATTGGCAAGACTTGGATTTGACGACGAACTCATCATGCGTGCACACGATGAGGCCGCAGCGGAGCCGATGCCGGCCTGGGCGGTTCAGAGCTTGATCGCCGTAGGCACTGCGGATCAACTCCTCGATCGGGTCACGGCCGCGGCTCAAGCCGGTGCCGGTGGTTGGGCATGCTCGTTCACCGGCAACCCCGCTGAAACGGTTCACAGTTTGAAGCGTTTTGCGGCTGAAGTAATCGACGTGTACCGAACCACCGAAATGAAAGCAGCGCAGGCTGAATGACTATCAACGACGACATCACCGTCACGTTGGCCCCCAAACTCGGCGAAAGTGGCATCGACGGCCTTATCGCGATCTCCCCGGAGAACTTCGCCTACCTTGCAGGATTTGTTGTCCCGTCACATGAGCCTCTGCGGTGGCGTCACGCCGCGGTGTTGCTACGGGCGGATGGTCAGTATTCGGTTCTCTGCGTGGACATGGAGGAGACGACTGTTCGTGCCGCGTTGCCCGACAGCCGTATCCATGTCTGGGAGGAGTTCGCGGACAACGCCATGGAGGAGTTGGCCGTCGCGGTGCGCGAAGCCGGGATGGCCGGAAGGCGGATCGGGATCGAAACCGATTACCTGCCGGCGCGGGACTTTGCACGGCTACAAGAGCTGCTGCCAGGAACCAGATTCGTGCCGGTGCAGCACATCCTCGCCGCAAGTCGACGCATCAAGACCGATCGGGAGGTCGATTTACTGCGTCGACTCAGCCGGGCCACCGATGCCGCGATCTCGGCCGGTTTTGAGCGGGTCAAGGTAGGGCATACCGAGTTGGACCTGGCGGGCCATGTGATAGCTGCGCTGTACGAGAACGGCGTTCAGAAACAGCGAGGTATGGTGTGCGCCACGGGGGAGCGGAGCTTCTTTCCGAATGTCGGTCCCACCGACCGTCGCCTCGAGGCCGGCGACCTGATTCGCTTCGAGGTCTTCGGCGTGATCGACGGGTATCACGCCGGGATTTGTCGAACCGCTGTCGTCGGAGAGCCCACTATGGAGCAGCAACGGGTATGGGACGTGCTGGTGGATTGTCGGCGCCAGGCGTTGGCGGAGATCAGGCCAGGTGCCAGCTCCGCCAGTATCTACCGCAACTATCTGGAACGCTTCTCAACTCTCGGTTATGACCCGATCAGCTTTGTGGGACACGGTATTGGCGTCTACCTCCATGAGAATCCGTATCTTGGGCGTTACACGGATGAAGTGATCGAACAAGGCATGGTTCTCGGCATCGAACCGTTGCTCTACCTTCCTGGGCAATTCGGTATGCAGATCAAAGACATGGTTCACGTGGGTCACGACGGCGCAGAGGTGCTCTCTGACGTCATGGACGCTGAGCGCCTGCATCGGGTGGGCTGACATGACCGACCATGCCATCAAGATCGTCGAAATCAACTGTCACCTCATCCGTCTTCCCATGCGTCGTCCCCAGCGCTGGGCCTCCCTGACTGCCAATCTCGGTAGCTGGCTTCTCTTGGAGCTGACCGACGATACCGGCGTGAGCGGTTGGGGCGAAGCGACGGCACTGGCCCAGTGGGGCGGCGACTACAACCGGTATTACGGCGAGACGCCAGGCACGGTCGCTGAGCTCGTCGAGCACATCTACACACCTCTGGTGTTGGGCCAATCTCTCACGGACATCCCTGTTTTGATGGGCTCTGTCGACAGTGCAGTCCGCGGCCACCACTATGCACGCACCGCACTCGAGCAAGCTCTGCTGGATCTTTCTGCTCGGCGCCGTGGTGTTCCGGTCTATGAGCTGTTGGGTGGCCGTTGCCGAACCGGTATCCCGGTTGCTCACAGCATCGGGTTGATGGATGAGGACAAGGCGCTCGCAGAGATCGAACAGGTGCTTGCCGAAGGGGTCGTCAGCGTCAAGTTGAAGACGGGTGAGGATGCCGACCGGGACGTCCGGTTCGTGCGTAATGTCCGCAAGGCCTTCGGCCCGGCCCTACGTATCGGCGTCGACGCCAACGGCGGTTGGAAATCAGCGGCGGAGGCGCTTCGCGTAATACGCAAGATCGAGGATTGCGATCTCGCATACGTCGAGCAGCCGGTTCGCGGAATCATGGAGATGGAGAAGCTGGCGCCGAAACTCGACGTGCCGTTGATGGCAGACGAGACGACCTGGACAGCACGCGATGTGATGGACGTCAGCCGGCGGGCCGCCGCCGATCTGGTTTCGATCTATACCTCGAAGGCGGGTGGGTTGCTCGCCGCGCGTCAGATGGATTCGGTCGCCTTCGCGGCGGGACTGGGGTCCAACGTCAATGGGTCAGGGGAAAGCGGGGTCGGTAATCTGGCCAACCTTCACTTGGCAGCATCGTCATACAGCCTTGCTGAAAGCTGCGTCATCCCCATCACCGGCTTGCAAGGCAACCGGCCGACCGAATTCGCCCAGGCTGTCTATACCGATGACGTGCTCGTCGCACCCTTCACGCTGCGTGACGGGAACGTGGACGTGCCCTCCGCTGCGGGATGGGGCATCGACGTCGACACCGACAAAGTGACGGCATACACCCTGGAGCGGAGAACATTCCATGCGTGAGTCCATCTGCATCATCGGTGCGGGAAGCGGCGGCTCGGTAGCCGCTGCACGGCTTTCTCTGGCCGGACACAAGGTCACGTTGTTCAACCGTAGTCCGGGCCGCCTGAGAAGGTATGAAGAGCAGGGCGGAATCTCCTTCACCGCTGAAGGTGTCGAGCACGGCATTGTGCCCATTCATGCGCTGACCACCGATATCGGGGCTGCTGTCACGTCCGCCGAAACTCTGCTCATCATGCTGCCGACGTCGGGGTTGGAGTTCTACGCCGAAGCGCTGGCTCCCGTCATCGAGGCGAGACACTCGATCTTGCTGGCTCCAGGGCACACCGGAGGCGCCCTTCTCGTCGATCGAGTGCTGCGGTCACGCCGCCCAGGGCTCGAAGTCGCTGTGGGGGAGACACACACGCTGCCCTATATCTGCCGCATCACCAGCCCCGGGCACGTCACCTTGTGGCGCCGGGCGGAGCGTCTGCTCGCGAGCGTACTTCCGACTCAATCGCTGGGCGTCGCCGAGTTCTTCGGTCGGTATGCCTCGCTGATCGACAATCTCAACATCGTTGATTCAGTGTTGACGACCAGCCTCAGCAACCACAACGCGGTAATGCACTCGCCGGGGATGCTCCTCAATGCCGGCTGGATCGAGTCCAAGCCCGAAGCATTCCGTTACTATGCAGAGGGGCACAGTCCGGCGGTAGGCCGAGTGATCGACGCGATCGATGCGGAGCGGTTGCAGATCGGTGCCGCCTTCGGTGTGGAACTGGACTCCTTCATCGACTTCTTCTACTCCGCGGGATATACCAGCACGGAAGCCTGGAGAACCGGCCGCTCGGACGTTGCAATCACTCTCAGCGCGCCCAACGCCGGAATCATGGCGCCGCCGAGTCTGGACCACCGCTACATCCACGAAGACATCGGATTCGGACTCGTTCCCATGATTGCATTGGCAGATCTGGCCAAGGTGGAAGTACCAGCCATGCGTGCGCTGGTTTCGTTGGCCGAAATCGCTACTGGATTTCCACTGCGAGAGAACGGCCTCAACGCGCAGCGGCTCGGGGTGGCCGGGATCGGCCTCGGAGACTTCCTCGCCCGAGTTTCAGGTGTCGGATCGGATCGTCAATCCGTATGACTGGAACTACGCCCATCATCGGCGACGGGCCTATCGGTGCCCATGTGTTGCGGACTGAGGACGCAGCGCTGCTCACCGGGCATGCTCGATTTGTCGACGACCTTGCACCGCCCGGCTGCCTGCACCTGAAGTTGGTTCGGTCATCTCTCGCTCACGCCAGAATCCGTTCGATCGATACCTCCGCCGCCTGCGCTATGGAGGGTGTGATCGGCGTTCTGACGGCCGCCGACTTGCCAGTGAAACCGCAAGTGCCGCCGGTAGAGAACGCCGATGTCATCAACGTTCCGCGTTATGCGCTCGCTGGAGACAAGGTGCGGTTCGCGGGAGAGGCGGTCGTTGCCGTGGTCGCCACTTCGCCCTACCTCGCGGAAGACGCCTGCGAGGCAGTGATCGTCGAAATGGAGCCCCTTCCGGTTGTGCTGGACGCGGAGCAGGCCGCCGCTGATGGGTCCACTCTGCTTCACGACGTTCCTTCCAACGTGTTGCTCAGCCGGAACTACAGCCACGGTGATGTAGACGGCGCTTTCACCTCAGCTGATGTGGTCATCGAGCGAACATTCCGACATGCACGGGTATCTGCGGTCCCAATGGAACCGCGCGGTGTGCTGGCGGTACCCGAGGGGCCGGGTATACGCGTGACGTCATCGCTGCAGGTGCCCCATCGCCTCGCAGACGTGCTCGTCCAGGTGCTCGACATCGAACCCGCATTCGTCCGCGTTACGTCGCCGGACATCGGTGGAGCGTTCGGACAGAAGGGGCACGTCTACCCAGAAGACATACTTGTCAGTTACCTTGCTCTCCGGCTCGGCCGCCCTGTGGCCTGGACCGAGGACCGAACAGAGAACCTTTCTGCGTCAAGCCATGCGCGAGATCAATCGGTCACAGTAAGACTGGCCGCAACCATGGATGGCCAGATTTTGGGCATGGCAGCTGACGTGCTCAGCGATATCGGTGCGTACCCCACTGAATCTCATGGGCCACTGCTCGAGGCCGGTGGAACGCCCTCGATGATTCCCGGTCCGTATCGTGTGCCTGCCTACAGCTATCGCACGCGCGCGGTGTGCACCAACAAGTGTCCATTGGGAGCGTATCGAGGCGTGGGCCTCCCCATGGCAGTTCTGAGCCATGAACGCTTGATCGACATCCTCGCCACCGAACTGCAACTGGACCGGGCTGAAGTTCGGCGCCGCAACATGATCGGGTCGGACGAGATGCCGTATAGAGCCTCCACAGGCAGGCTCTACGACAACGGTGACTATCCACGAGCACTCGAGTCCGTGCTCAGTCTCATCGGCTATGAGAACTTCGGGCGTCGGCGGCACGAAGCAAGCGCTCGAGGCAAGCTGGCCGGCATCGGTCTGGCGTCATTCGTCGAGTTCACCGGCGTCAACCGCAAAGAATATCTAGCGCGCGGGATGATGGGAACCCGCGGTGATGATTCGGCCCATGTGACCTTCGATGGCGCAGGGACATTGCGACTGTGGACCACGTTGCCAGGTGTAGGAAATGGCTCCGCCACGAGTTTCGGGCAGATAGCCGCCCACGCATTCGGTTGCTCGCCAAGCCAAGTCATTGTCGAGCGCAGCGATACGGCCGTGGCAGGGCTGGTGGGTAACGGAACCGGTGCCAGCAGGAGCATGGTGTCCGGCGGCGGCGCAGTATGGAAGGCGGCCGCGGCGCTGCGTGACCAGATCAACGAAGCACTGCGGTCCGCCCTGGGCATAGGCGTCGATGAGGCGCACCTCGTAGACGGCTCGTGGACTGCGAAGCGGCCGCAACAAAACGATTCCGTTCCTTGCATCTCTCATGAAGAGCTCGCCCTGCGCTTCGGCGCTTTCGAAGCGAGCGCGCTCTTCGAACCTCCCCAGGTCGTGTACTCCTACGCCACGCATGCCGCCGTGGTGGAAGTCGATCCCTCCAGCGGACACGTTGAGGTGGTTGACTACGCAGTGGTGGACGACTGCGGTCGGGTCATCAATCACATGATCGTCGAGGGACAAATCCGTGGCGCCGTGGTGCAGGGCATCGGTGCCGCGCTCTACGAGAAACACGCCTACGACCCGGCCGGGCAGTTACAGACCGCCTCATTCATGGACTACCTGGTGCCGACCGCGACTGATGTGCCGCAGATACGAATCAGCTCTTTCGAGATGCCGACCACTGGCTCACACCTCGGAGTCAAGGGGGTAGGCGAAAGCGGCACGCTGGGCGCTCCTGCGGCCATCGCCAACGCGGTCAGTGATGCCGTCGGCGCCGAGTTCAATGAACTGCCGATCCAAACTCACGCTGTGCTTGATGCCATCGATACCGTGAGTGCTGCAGTGGTTGAATCAGCGAGTCACCGGGCTGCCGACGGAGTTCAGCCTGTCCGATGACTACCACCAGCAACTCCCAAGTGGCCGGCAGTGTGGCCGCTCCGAAAGAACTCGTCTGGCAACGAACAGCACAGTTACCGGCTCTCCTCTGCAGAACCGGATTCACGGTGGAGCGGTCGAGAGGCGCCGCCGATGAAGTCAGCTTTGCCACTGACCAGGCCCGAGTTTGGCATGGGCTCCTTCGACTTCTGGACGAAGATGAAGTCGACTATCAGCGGACATACAGCTTGTCGGCAGCATCGCTGGGTGAACGCCTTTCTGCATCGATCGTCACTCATTTGAGCACTGATTCGACCGGGGCCACCTCGATCAGCGTTGGGTGCGACATCATCAGCACAGCCCGCGAAGGCGTGTTTCCCGAACATCTGACGTCGGCCTGGCTCACCGCCATCGAGACCGCTGCTGATTCCTGGGGCGAAGAGACCTGGGCAGCGCCAGGCCCGCGTTTGCGCCAACTCGACCCTGACCACGCCAGTGGTCTTCGATCGACATGGACGAAAGCGGGTGTCGCTTTCGTTGCCGGAATCGCCGTCGGCGCGTGCACCAGGCTCTGCCCCCGTCCGTCCAGGAGACATCCGTGAAACCTGCTGCGTTTGAACTGAAAAGTCCTGGCGATCTGGAGGAAGCCTTGGCATTGCTAGCCGAAATCGGCGACGATGCCAAAGTCATCGCTGGGGGACAGTCTCTGGTTCCGATGCTGAATCTTCGTTTGGCGCGCCCTGAGACACTGATCGACATTCGTCGGCTTACAGAACTTTCCTACATCCGGCGCACCTACGACGGCGGACGTATCGGTGCGCTCACCCGACACGTGATGGTCGAGAAATCGCCTGTGATCAACAAGTTCTGGCCGCTGCTCACCGAGGGTATTGCGCATGTCGCGCACCCTCAGGTCCGCAACCGTGGGACGATCGGCGGCTCACTGAGCCACGCCGACCCGTCGGCCGAACTGCCCACCCTGATGGCCGCGCTCGACGCACGGTTCATCGCAGCGAATTCTTCACGGCGGCGCGAGATTACATGGTCAGACTTCTTCCTGGGTCCCTTCGAGACCGCTCTGGAGCCAGACGAACTTCTCGTGGAAGTGCAGGTGCCGCCGCTGCCGGAGAAATCTGGATCGGCGTTTACTGAATACGCCCGTCGCGGAGGTGATTACGCGATCGGCGGCGCTGCTGTAGTCCTCACCATGGGTGACGATCACCGGGTAACCGGTGCGGCTATTTCTCTCCTAGGGGCCCCAGGATCGCCCGTTCGGGCAGAAGAGGCGGAGGCTCTGCTGATCGACGCGCTGTGGAGTGAGGAGCTTGGTACACAAGCTGCATCTGCCGCCGTCGCGGACATGTCACCACCTGACACCGTGCACGGAACCGGCAGCTACAAGCTCCACGTCATCAAGAAACAAATAGAAACAGCCTTGCGAATCGCTGCCGGACGAGTGAAAGACACACCGTGAGTAAGCATAAGGTCCGACATACCGTCAACGGCAACTCCATCGAGCGCGAAGTCGAGGCCAGACTGCTGCTCTCCGATTACCTCCGACACGAACTCGGCCTCGTCGGTACGCGGGTCGGGTGCGAGCAGGGAGCCTGCGGCGCCTGCACTGTCATTGTCGATGGCGATGCAGTGCGCTCGTGTCTGATACTCGCCGCCCAGACAGACGGCCACTCGATCGAGACAGTGGAATCGATGACCGATGACCCCGAGAAACTCCACCCGATCCAAGAGGCATTTCACCAGAAGCACGCCCTTCAATGCGGATTCTGCACCAGTGGCTTCCTCATGACGTTGCTGTCCCAATGGGAGACACTGGCAGACCTGGACGACGGTGATATACGGGAGGTTTTGTCCGGGAACATATGTCGGTGCACCGGCTATCAGAACATCGTCGACGCAGTGAAGGCCCTCCGAGTCCAGGAAGGACACTCCCAATGATGCATTTTGAGCAATCCTTCGACCTGGGCGTCTCCATCGCGGACGCGTGGAGCGTCATCAGCGATCTCGAACAGGTGGTGCCATGTTTACCTGGGGCCCACCTCGACAGCGTTGACGGCGGTGACTTCACCGGCAAGGTCGCCGTCAAGGTGGGTCCTATCCAGGTAAAGTACCGGGGCCGGGGAACGGTGACCGTCTGTGACGAGTCCTCGTGGACGATGACCATCGATGCCAAAGGCGCGGAATCATCCGGCACCGGCACTGCCTCGGCTACGGTGTCAGCTCGACTGGAGGCTGTGAACGAAACAGCGTGTCGCATGTACGTTTCTGCCTCCTACGAGGTCACCGGAAGTCCGGCGCGGTTCGGCAACGGTGTCATGGTCGAGGTAGCCGGACGAATCCTCCAGAGGTTCACCGACAACGTGTCCAAAGTGGTCGCCGGACGTGGCGCCGCCACGGCCGGCTCAGCCGCGGGGTCTTCGGCACAAGAAGTGGCGGTAGGCGGCGACTTGACGGTGCTCGACTTGGTCCCGCCGTCGTGGCTGCGCGGTGGCGGAATGGCCGCGGCCTTCGCTTTAGGTGTGCTGGTCGCGATCGTCGGCGCACGCGTGCTAACGACCTCTGAGCGCCTTTAGGCATTACCCGCCGATGTGATCGGTACAGAGTGGGTCCGGCGAAGGCCACGACTGCCCCCGATGGAGACGGCGCGCCGGTACACCACCGGTCGGCATGGGCCGCGCCCCCCGCCCTCGGACAGATCAGGGGTGCGGTCAATTCCGGCGTCGAGGGGCACCGGGCTGCGCGGTTGGGGTGTGGCGGTGCTTCCGGGCCCCCTGTCACGGTTCGCAGTGTTGTGGCTGTCGGGGCCGCCATGCGCCTCTTTCCAACTCTCAGAAGACAGTCACCGGCTCACCTACGCAGAGGCGCCGCCCAGTATTTGCACGCTGGTTCGGCGATTGCTGGTGACCGCCGGCGACATGCGCTATCCGCGCGGACCGACACGGCATCGGGAGCTACTAAACTCCGCAATTCCTGGAATCTGCGGTGTCGTCTGCCCCTTGTAGTGCTAGCCCTCAAGCGGCGCTTGGATACCAGCGGAACGTGTGACAGGACAGCTCGGCGACATTCGCCTCGCCAAAGTCATGTTCGACCGTAGTGACGTAATTTAACAAGAGCGCAGCAAAGTTCACATACGTTCATAAACGTCTGTGCGTACATTCATGAATGACCCTTGACGTCTATGGCGCCGCGATGGCATGCTCCTCTGAATTGAGTGAGCAACAACACACAAAGGACGTGTCCTATCTTGACCGCAACCGAAGGCAATCGGCCTCGCTTCAGAGGACATGGATGCCGCGCCGGCGCGAAAACACTTGCAGGTCAGCACAATCACGCCCGTCACGGGCGGGCAACTGTCGTCTGCGCCTGTTACGAACCAGCTGAGAACCGACAGTCACGGCTGGCTTGGCCGGAGCATTGTGTCAATACCGAAGGCTGCACCACCGTGCCGGAGGGGCGGAGGGCGGCGGGGCGGACTTTGCACGCCGTCGCCGCACTGCGTCCCGGCCTCAGCGGAAGGGCGGCGCGGTGACCGTACCGCTCTCCGCCGATGTCGCGTCCGTGTCGAGCAAGCCCCGCGTACCCCCGTCTGTCCGCTACGTGGGGGCTCGCCTGGTGTGGGGTGTCTTCTGTCTGCTCCTCCTATCGATAGTGGTCTTCGGCGCGACACACCTACTGCCTGGGGATCCGGTGCGAGCCGCACTTGGGCCGCAAGCAACTCCGGAACGAGTTGAGTTCCTTCAGCAAGAGCTGAATCTCAACCGACCGCTGGTTGACCAGTACACCACGTGGTTGTCAGGGGCTATGAAGGGGGATTTCGGACGGTCGACGGCGATGTTGGCCCGTGGCTCCGCCCCGGAAGACTCTGCGGTGGCGACGCTAATGGGTCCTCGATTGGCGAACTCGATAGCGCTCTTGGTGCTTGCTGCCGCAATCTGCGCGCCGGGCGCGATCGCGTTGGGCTGCATATCAGCGCTGAGTCGAGGGGGAGCCGTCGACAAGGCGATGACGCCAGCAGTCATCGTCCTGTCGGCAATCCCCGAGTTCGTGCTCGGTGTCCTGCTCATCGTCATCTTCGCCACCGGCATTTTTCAGTGGTTGCCCGCCGTGTCGACTCTGACACCAGGGGTTGCGCCTCTGCAGCAGTGGCAGTCGTTCGCGCTACCGGCATTGACGTTGGCGCTCATGGTCACGCCGTACATCTATCGCATGACCAGAGTGATGATGAAGGAAGTGCTGGAAAGCGATTACGTTGTTGCTGCGCGCCTCCGGGGCGTATCGCCGGTCAGATTGGTGGTGCGGCACGCCGTTCCGAACGCCCTGGGCCCCACTGTTCAGACCCTCGCGCTGACTGCTACCTACCTCGCTGGAGGAGCGGTCGTCGTCGAGAGCGTGTTCAACTTTCCTGGCATCGGACTCGCACTTGTCGATGCGGTCGGAACCCGAGACTTTCCGGTTATCCAGGCGGTCTGTATGGGGCTGGCCGCTCTCTACGTACTGCTTTTCATTGCTGCAGATGTGGTGTCGACAGCTCTCAATCCCAAAGGTGAATGGCAATGACCATTGCGAATACCTCTTCGCCGAACGACGCGCTCGCTGCGCGTTCAAAGAAGCCGAGGCAACGACTGTTCGGCGCGGTTGGTGCGATCACTGGTCGTGCGGTGCGGCGTCGCTCCACCCAAGCCGGCCTGGTCTTAGTCGCTGCAGTCGTCCTCCTTGCGGTACTGGGCCCTGCGATGCCCCTCGACGATCCCAACGCCATCTCGGGTGCGCCATTCGCCAAGCCCGGCGGTGAGCATCTCTTGGGAACCGATACTCTGGGCCGCGACATCCTGAGCCGGACCTTGCATGGCGGAGCGCTGCTCTTGCTTCTTGCTCTGGTCGCGACGGTACTGGGTGTAGGGCTCGGATCTGCACTCGGGTTCTACATCGGTACATCCGATAGCGTCATCTCCAAATCAGTTGCCCGGCTCTCCGATTGCATCCTGATGTTGCCCAATATCGTATTCGCGCTTCTCATGGTCTCGGTTCTGGGCCCGCATCTGTGGCTGTTGCCATTACTGGTGGCGGTGGGCCATCTTCCTGAGGTGGCACGAGTGATGGCCACAGTCGCCAGACGCATCAATGCCAGTGACTTCGTGGTTGCAGCAAGGGGAATGGGCGTCTCACGGCACAGGATCCTGGTCAATGAGATTCTTCCCAACGCAGCTGGTCCCATCCTCGTAGAGTGGGGACTCAGGTTCACCTGGTCGATCGCCACGTTGTCAGCCCTGGCTTTTCTCGGATTCGGAGTGCAACCCCCGCGATCCGACTGGGGGCTCATGATCAACGAGAACATGGCAGGTCTGACTTTCCAGCCATGGGGCGTGATTGCGCCGGTTTTCCTCATTGCGGTGCTCACCCTTGGCATGAACATGGTTGCCGACGGCTTGGCACGGGCCGCGGCGGCGACCACTGATGATCTCACCGTTGAGAAGCTCGAGTTGGGGGTTGCGTGAGTACGCGGACCAGCGTAGGTGCGACGCGTGACCGAGCGGACGGTGTATACATCGAAGGGTTGACGGTACGCACACTGGCCGGGCAGCCGATTATCGATGGTGTCAGCTTTGAAGTCTCAGCTGGCCAGATCGCCGGTCTCGTCGGTGAATCAGGTTCAGGCAAGACCACGGTGGCGCATGCACTGGTGGGCTACACACGGCCCGGGCTTGCCATCACAGAGGGCGTGATCCGGGTTGCCGGCCGCGATATTGTCGGCTTGTCGACGCGTGAGCTCACTCGACTTCGAGGCTCTCGAATAACCTATGTGCCACAAGACCCGGGCAGTGCGCTCAATCCGCTGATGACAATCGGAGCGCAGCTCCGAGAGGTTGAACGTAAACTCGGCCTGGATGGTAAACAGGGTGTTCTCGGCGAGACGCTCGAACTCGTTGGACTGTCGTCTTCACGAGAGTTTCTACGCCGCCGTCCCCATCAGCTCTCCGGTGGGCAACAACAGCGCCTCCTGCTGGCGATGGCATTCGCGGGCAAACCCGCACTGGCGGTGCTCGACGAGCCCACCACCGCACTCGATGTGATGACACAGCACCTTGTTCTCGAAACATTGCGTAATCTCGCGGAAAAAACCAAGGCGGCAGTGCTTTACGTCTCTCATGATCTTGCGGTGGTCAACCAGATCGCAGAATCTATAACGGTGATGTACGCGGGCCGTGTTGTCGAGCACGGGCCCCGATGCGAGGTGATCAGCCATCCACAGCACCCCTACAGTCGAGGACTGATCGCGGCCGTTCCCCGAGTGGAGTCTCCGGCTCTGCCCCTGGGAATACGCGGCCGTGCGACAACGGCCAATGACCGCGACCCCGGATGCAATTTCGCACCACGCTGTGACGCAGTCATCGAGGTATGTCTGGAGCAGCGACCGAAACTCGTTGGTCACGGTGACCGCGCGACATCCAAGTCGGCCTGCCATCTGGCGGGCCCTAGTGGAGCCAACGCGCCGAAACGCCGTCGCTCTGGGGACGCTGGCGATGGCGTGACGGACACGGGCGGGAACGCCTCACGGCGGCCCGAAGTTGCCTCCGGCGCAGAGGTGTTCGTCGAGGGTCTCTCCATTCGTTACGGCAACGGAAGTCCGATCTTTCACCAGCTGTCCCTGAAGCTACCGCGACAAGGATGCACCGCCATTGTTGGCGAGTCCGGAAGCGGAAAATCGTCTCTCGCACGGACGATTGCGGGGCTTCAGCCGGCGGCCGCGGGATCGTTGTTGATCGACGATGAGGTGGTTGATCTGACCAGGAGTCGTAGGGACCGTCGACTTCTGCGCAAGATCCAGTACGTGTTCCAGAACCCTGCTGCCGCTCTGAACCCACGCAAGACTGTCGAGCAAACACTCAGTGACAGCATCCGTGCGTTCGATCGAACTGCATCGCGAGCTGAGATTGATCACCGGGTTACCACTGTGCTGGAACAGGTTTCGCTCTCGCCGATCAGCCGGCGGAAGTACCCGGGACAGATGAGTGGGGGCGAGCGGCAGAGAGTGGGAATCGCGCGGGCGCTGGTCGTGCGGCCCGAGATAATGGTGTGTGACGAAGTCACCTCCGCGCTGGATGTATCCGTACAGGCTTCGGTGGCGCGTCTGCTACGCGATTTGTGTGTAAGTGGTGAGATCACGATGCTCTTCGTAACCCACAACATGGCGCTGGTCCGGTCGCTGGCAGACGAAGTCCTTGTGCTCCAAAACGGACGAGTGGCCGAGTCCGGTCAAGTCGATCGTGTCTTCGCCGCTCCGAGTCACGCTTACACCCGCACTCTGATCGAGCGCACCCCCTCGATCCCCACAACACAATCAAGCCTCGACGTTCTTCACTGAGGACATCCAACACTCACCGCGACCTCTCGACCGACCTTGTTATACGACGTAGACAGGATTTCAGATGAATTTCAGACTTCACAATGCACCGTTGAGTCGCCGAAACGTCCTGGTGGGCATGATGGCCGGTTTTGGAGCAGTGGCCCTGGGCCCGACGCTGGCCGCTTGTGGCAATACCCCACAGGCCGGGACGACTGACGTCTCCGGTCCTCCGAAGGCCGGAGGTGTTTTCCGCGTGGGCTTTTCAGGTGCGGCGACCAATGAATCACTGTCTCCACTGCAAGCCCAAGGGCTCGTCGACTATGCACGTGCGATGGCCCTCTACGACCCTCTGCTGGCTCGCGACGCCGACTTCAAGCCGGAACTACTGCTCGCCGAACAGATGGACGTCGAGGATGGCGGAAACTCCTTGCTCATCCGCCTCCGTGACGGGGTGACCTTTCACCACGGTAAAGACCTCGGGGCCGACGACCTCCTCTATTCACTGCGCCAATGGGCAGATCCGCAGATATCGTTTCTTGCAAGAGGGCTTGCCGGTCTCGATCTGGCGCAGGCCAAGCAACTCGACAACCGCACCGTGCGCATTCCACAGCGTGAGCCCAACTATTTCATCACCGAGACGCTGAGCGGTGACAATGGCATCTTCATTTTCCCGGCCGACTTTGATATCAGAAACCCCCAAGGCACAGGTCCTTTCAAGTACAAGAGTTTCACACCCGGTATGGAGAGCGTGTTCGACAAGAACCCGAACTACTGGATCGAGGGCCAACCGTATTTCGACGGGTTGGTGTGCCGCGGCTTTGCCGACGAGACTGCGCGGATGAACGCGCTGCTCTCCGATCAGATCGACGCCATGCCGTTGATCTCGTCTTCACAAACGGCAGCGCTGAGCTCCAATCCCTCGTTGGGGCTTCTTGTCGGGAAGGGTTACTCGACGGATCCGATCATTATGCGCGTCGATCGTGCTCCGTTCGACGACGTTCGCGTGCGGCAGGCATTCAAGTACATCGTGGACAGGCCACAGATGGTGGAAACGGTGCTGTCCGGATATGGCCAAGTGGGCAACGATCTGTACTGCCCGGCCGATGAGTTGTATGCCTCGGACATCCCGCAACGGGTGCAAGACCTCGATCGCGCACGCTCACTTCTTAAATCAGCCGGGCATGAGAACCTTGTTGTCGAGCTGGCGACGGGCCCCTATGACGGCCAGTACATCCCCATGGCGCAGGCCTTTGCCGAACAAGCCAAAGGTGCCGGCGTCACGGTCAACATCAAGCAGCTCAGTGTCACCGACCTCAATGCGGGATACGGCAAGTTCACCTTCTCCCAGGATGCTGATGCCGGAGGGCCGATCATGCAGCTCTTCTCGAGCAAGTATGTGACCGGGGCGGCGTACAACTCAACGGCCTGGTCGGATCCCCGTTGGCAAGCAATCTACAAAGAGGCACAGGGAACTCCGGACAAGGCGAAATGTCGCGAGCTCGTACATGAGCTCCAGCAGATCCTCTATGACGACAGCGGAACCATCATCTGGGGATTCCCGTACACCGTCGACGGGCACAGCAAGAAGCTCGGCGGGCTGAAGGCGGCCAACACCGGGTTTTCGTTGAACGGCTTCAAGGCTTTCCGTGAGGCATGGTTCGCGTGAGTCGACAACTGCGGGAAGCATCCGGTGTCGGTGTGACTCAGAAACTTTCGTACATCGCCGATTTGTGAGTTAAGGAGTCTGCGCAGTGACAACGCCAAGTGCATCGGCAGCCTGCCCCGGCGCTTCACGTCGGGGTGTGCCGAACCGGACCGCAGAAACTGGCGTGATTATGGGTGCATCGGATCGATCTGGCGAAGAGCTCGATCCGAGTCAACCTGCCGAATTCCGACGGGCGCTCGGGACCTTCGCTTCCGGGGTGGTCGTCGTGGCCGCGAAGGGGCTCGCCGGTGATCCAGTAGGCATGACCTGTCAATCGTTCGCTAGCCTGTCGCTTGACCCGCCCCTGGTGATGTTTTGTCCTAGCGGAACGTCCACGACATTTCCGCGCATACAGAGGGCGGGCGAGCTGTGCATCAGCATCCTGGCAACGGACCAGCACCATCTGTCGGGACAGTTCGCACGCAGTGGTACGGACAAGTGGCGCGGTGTGGGGTGGACGCCGGGACGTAACGGGGCCCCCCGGATCAACGAGGCAGTGCTGTGGTGCGAGGGGACCATCGAGGCACAGTATCCGGGCGGCGACCACCACATCGTAGTCGTGAGGGCAACGACGCTCGAGTTGTCGGGAAATGGTCGCGCGCCCCTGATCTTCCACGACGGCAGGTACGCCGCAGCCGAGTACCTGGCGGATGCAACGTGACCGCCGAATTGATGTATCACTCCGCATCGATTGCATCTGCACCTCGGGCGCCCGAGACCATCAGTCAGGCTGTTCAGCGAGCTGTGGCTGCGATGTCCAGCGGGCGAGCCATCGTACTGGCGGACGACGGGGAACGGCGCGACGAGGGATACCTCGTGGTGGCGGCAGCGGAGATGACTGGCGAGCAGATGGCATTCATGCTGCGAAATGGCAGCGGAATCATCTGTGTCTCTGTGCCGCCGAAAACTGCCGACCGCCTGGACCTACCGCCGATGGTGACACGTCCGACGAGCGCCTGCGCGCCAGCTTTCACGATATCGGTCGATCACGTGACAACCCTTGGCGGGATCTCGGCAACTGAACGTGCTGCCACAGTGCGTGCAATCGCGGAGACCACCTCCGCTAGAGGAGACTTTCGTCGTCCAGGCCACGTCTTTCCGTTACGCAGTGAGCCCGGCGGCGTTCTGGCACGCGCTTCTCCCGCTGAGGCTGCCATGGATTTGGCGCGCGCCGCTAGATGCGGAGCTGCCGGCGCCGTCACCGAGCTGGTGGGCGAAGACGGTGCACCTATGGTGAGCAGGGCATCGAGGCAGTTCGCGGCCGATCACGGACTCCCGTTCCTGAGAATTGCCGATCTCGTCTGGTACCGGCGTCGTACCGAGAAGTTTGTAGCGGGTAGTGGGAAAGCCCTCTTGCCCACCAAGTTCGGAGATTTCACGGCAGTGGCGTATCGGTCGGTCGACGACAGCACCGAACACCTGGCCGTCACCTGTGGTGATCTCGCTACCGCCGAGGCCATCTCCGGTGGGGTACTCGTCCACATACAGAACGAGTGCATCGCCGGAGACGTGCTGGGCTCATTGCTCTGCGAGTGCAACGCGCGATTGGATAAAGCCCTCGAGATGATTGCCGCCGACGGCACCGGGGTTATCGTGTATCTTCGGCGTCGGGACAGACCGGCAACTGGTATGGCCTCAGTTGTGCAATGCCATTCGCAGCACGCGGCGGTTCGACGGCCCACAGCTCAAGAATCGTCACCCGGCTGCGAACCGGAGTGCCGTGAAAGTAGCATCGTTGCAGCAATCTTGGCGGATCTTGGCGTCCGGGGCATGCGACTGATGACCAAGGATGCGGTAGTGCCGGACAGCATGCGGGGATTCGGACTGAAGATCGCTGGGCGGTTTGCGATACCCGCAGGGTGAGACGCCCGCCCGTCGCTGAGAGTAGCGAACCCCAGCAGTGGCGAGATCAAACGGTTGCGTCACCGTGACGAGCAATGCTCATAGGACCCCTTTTTCGACATGGAGCGCGTGGGTAGCGCGGACCACAGCAGTGAACAACGACGACGACGGATCGGAGATCAGCAGAGTGAGCAAACGCCAAATGCACCTGATGACAGTCATGACGACTGGGCCTGAGGTCAGCAGTTGGGTTCATCCTTGGGCTGAGAATGACTACCTCAACGGTGAATGGTGGGCCCGGATGGCCCAGACCCTCGAACGCGCGAAGTTCGATGCCATCTTCTTCGCGGATGCGCAGACGCTGTACGGGACCGTGACGCCGCGTAAGGGCGGAGACATCTATCTGCTCGATCCGGTCCCGCTCGCAGCGATGATCGCCGCTGCGACAGAGAAAGTCGGAATCGGAATCACTGTCTCGACCAGCTTTTTCCACCCGTACGGTATCGCTCGTGCGCTGGGGACACTGGACGTGCTGAGCCGCGGCCGGATGGCGTGGAACGTCGTGACAAGCGCCTTCGATGCTGAGGCACAGCGCCACGGAATGCCGGCGCTGCTCCCGAAGGAAGACAGATACGACCGAGCCGAAGAGGTCGTCGAGGCGTGCCTGAAGCTGTGGGACAGCTTCCCTCCTGAAGCCTATGTGGCGGATGCATCCGCCGGGAAGTTCATCGATCCCTTCTTACTGCGGAGTTTCGAGTATGAAGGAAAATACGTCAGCACCCGGGGGCCGATCTCGACGCCGCCCAGCCCTCAAGGGCATCCGGTCATCATGCAAGCCGGCTCGTCCCCCCGTGGCCGTGATTTCGCGGCGAAGTGCGCAGAGATTGTGTTCACCTACCAGCGAACCGAAGAGTCGATGCGAGCCTTCAGGGATGACATCAATCAGAGGCTCGTGAAGGCGGGACGGCAGCCCGGCGATGTTCTCCTTCTGCCGTCGGTGCAGGTCGTTGTTGGCGAGACCGAAAAGATCGCGCACGAGAAGCGGGAGTACATCTTTTCGCTTGTCGACGACGAGGCAGCGTTGTACCGGACCGGACTGGCGACGCGTATCGACCTCGACCGTCTGCCGCCCAATGCCAAGGTCGGCGACTTACCTCTCGACGGCGTTCCCAAAGGCGGCGCCACAGACGTGTTCTTGACCGCTATGGAAAAGGACGGGCTCACTGTGATCGAGGCGGCGCGACGGTTCGCGATCAATGATCTGGGTCCGGAGCTCATCGGCACGCCCGAACAGGTCGCCGATCAGATGCAGACGATGTTTGAGAGGTGGGGCGCGGATGGGTTCATCTTGAGCACCAACGTGTTGCCCAGAACGCTCGAGGATTTCGCGCGCGCGGTGGTTCCGGTCCTGCAGGAGCGCGGGCTTTTCCGCGCAGACTATGCAGGCACCACACTGCGTGAGCATCTGCGGCAGAGGCGTGATTGACGGGGTGCCCTGGCATCCTGCCCGTTACCGGGGCCCGGGCTGCAGGAGTTCCCTGCAGCCCGGGCTCCGCGGGTTCTGCTGACGAAGTGCGCGGCTGTCGCACATGGCGGGGGAGAATACGTGCTTGAAGTGCTGAGTGAGTCGAGACTGGCGCCATCCGCTGTCGCCTGGTGATCTGCGTGCCGACTCACGACCCGAAACCTCCCGAACCGTTGCTCGAGGTGGCGCTACGGCCGCCGACGATCGGACAGCCCGACTGGGGACAGCGGGCAGACCGAGGCGCGGCTGTGCAACCCGATTGACTTTCACCTCGATGGTCGCTCACCCGAGCGAACCGCGGTGACGATCGCCGTAGAGAGGTTTCCCGTCAGTGGGGCGGCAGTGAGCAGTCTTTGGCGCGCCCCCCAGGCACGGTCCATCGCTAGGCCCACACAAAATCGTCCTTGCAAGCTGTCGACGGTTGCTGATGGCAAGCGTCTAATGACGGCCGGTATCTGAAGTGCTGGCGAAACACCGCCCTGCACTACATAAGTCGCTTGCCCCCTAGTTGCCGTCTCCCATGGCGGCGACCACGATCATTTCCACAAGACAGTTCTCGTGGCTGAGCTTTGATTCGCCGGTCGCTCGCGCAGGCAACGCCGCGGGATCTGCCCATTCCGACCAGGCCACATTCATTGCCTCGAAATCAGCCAGTACGTCTTTGAGCCAGATCTGCACGCTCAGCACATGGCTCTTGTCCGTTCCCGCGAGGTTCAGGTAGTGATCCACCTTGGCGAGAACGCTACGTGTCTGGTCGGCAACATCGACGGAATAGTCGTCTGCGGTGAGACCGCTGAGGTAAACCGTATTTCCGTGCCGTACAACACGACTCAGCCTCGGCCCGGAATCAAGCCGCACGATCGTGGACATGTGCTTCCTTTCTGCGGTGTTATATCCAAGTGAATATACCTTGGCACACAGGGGTTTTGATCCGTTGGGTCAGCCCAGCAGAAAGGTTGCTGCGATGCGGTAGAGCTCCGTGGCTTGTAGCCCTGTCAGATGATCGTGGCCGCGGTGCACGATCACATCCCTTTCGGCGCAATGGCCTACGTTGTCGAGACGGGCAACGAAGGTTTCCGCCAAGGTCGCCGTGATGTGCTCGTCACGTCCGCCATATTGCAGCTGGAGGCCCATGTCTCGCCCGTACCTCTTGATATTGGTCAGTAAACCGAGCCTGTCGAAGAACCAGCGGGCGTAGTGGTCGGCGTCGCCCTGGTCGATCGGTTCACCGCGCCCACCCGGGCGGCGCATCCCCGGCCGGCGCCAGTCGGGTGTGGAAAGGATGCCGGCGACCCGCGTAACACGCGTATCTATACCGGCGAACGCCAACGCCGCGTCCCCACCCATGGACACACACCGCCCGCAACGAGAGGTATGTCGCCGAAGGTTCGCACAGACCAGTCAGCCACGCGTTGGCATTCCAGGACCGTGTGGCCGAGCAGCGGCCACATCCGTTGGCGGAAGTCTGACATCACCTCGGCCACGAGTTGACCGGGCGAACAGTCTGCACGGCGACCGTGCCGTGGCGGTTCAAAAGAAACTGCCACGGCTCCATTTCTCGCGAGCGTCGACAGCATCAAGTCAGCCTGCCCTTGGGAGGCCGACAGATGCGACAGCCACAACGCGATGTAGCCGGGATTGCCTTCTGGCCTCGCGTAGCTGACGGGAATGCCCAACACTGTGGTGCGGTGTACACCGATAAAAGTGTGCCCGCCGCTCGTGTCCACTCTGGCTGCCTGCTCAGTGTTCGTCGAGCAAGGCGAAGCCTTGGATGATTCGGCGCTGGGCAAGCCAGCCCCCGATCAGGACAGGGATCGTCATGAGGACGGCAACGGTGCTCAACTCGGCGATATAGAGGCCGCGTCCGCTGACGAAGGTTGGAAGGTAAACCGGCAGCGTCGCAGCGCTGTAGGTGGTCAGACTGACGCCGATCATGAATTCGTGCCAACAGAAGATCGTGCACAGCATGCCGGTCGCGGCGAGGCCAGGCAGCGTCATCGGTAAAAGGATCCGGGTGAGTTCACGTAGAGGGGAAGCGCCGTCGAGCTGTGCGGCCTCGAGGATGCTGACCGGAATCTGGCGGATGTAGGCACGAAGTAACCACACCGCGATCGGCAGGTTCATCGTGGTGTACAGAATGATCAGAGTCACCCGACTGTCGAGAAGATCAAGGTTCTTTGCGAGAATGTACAGCAGCACGATGGCCCCGACGACTGGCATCAGGCGTGTTGACATCAGAAAGAAAAGCACGTCGCGCCAACGCTTCACGGGCCGGATCGCCAGTGCGTAAGCCACAGGGTATGCCACGACCAGGCAGACCAGCGTCGCCGTCACCGTGATAATCACCGAATTGATGAAGAAGTGCGAGAACTCGCCCGACAGTACGTTCTCGTAATTCTCGACGGTAGGGGCGAAAAAGAAGGTGGGAGGGTCCGTCTGAGCGTCGGCGTTGGTCTTGAAGCTCGACAGAAGCGCCCAGATGAGCGGGGTGAAGAACGCCAAAGCGACGACCCAGCCCAACCAGGTGATGAGGAGGTGACGGATCCGACCGACCGCTCCGTTGGGATTCATCAGACACTCTCCTTGAAGATGCTGATCAGCGCGCACAGGAGGAGCAAGCAGACGCTGAGCGTGAGAATGACGATCACCACTCCGTATGCGGAGGCCAAACCAATGTCAAAACCTCGAAAAGCTAGGTTGTAGAGCTTGAATGGTGCTGTTTCAGTATTGCCTGCGCCCAAAGTGACAAGCATGATCGGATCAAGACTCTGCGAAATGAAGATTCCACCCAGAAGCGCACTGATCTCCAGGAACGGTCGCAAGTGCGGCAGAGTCAAGGTGCAGAATATCCGCGATTCTGTTGCGCCGTCGATCGGTGCGGCTTCCTTGGCGGACTGATCCTCGGTCTGCAGACCGGCGAGCACGATGATCATCGTGAAGGGGAGCCACTGCCAAGCGCCGATGGTGATGATGCTGGACATCGGGAACCGGGCGACCCAATCGATTGGCCCCAAGCCAAGAAGCCCGACCGTCCAATTGGCTAGCCCGAAGCTGCCATCCAATATCGTCGTCTTCTAGATCAGCGAAGCCGCCGTGGGAGGCACCAAGAGTCCCGCGAACACCATGTTCTTGCGACACCGCGGCCCCTGAAAGGATAGCTCATGAGCAACGCCACCGCAGTGCCTCCCACGAGTGCGACCAGCAGCGTGCCGCCGGTCATCCGGACGCTGTTGAGCAGTGAAATCCAAAAGCCGGGCTCGTCCCGCGTCGTCACCGCTGCCGGCGCCGCCACCGGCGGGACCCCAGAGCGTGCAGCGGCGAGTTCCGAAGGATGGTGTGGTGATGGTCGCGGGGCAGCGACTTCGAGTGGGGCGAACACACGCCGGCGCCATTGTCACCGTCGTGGTCGAGGATCATCGACATCGACCAAACCCATCCGCAACTTCAACGCTCACCGCCCGCACAAACGGTAACCATGTCCCGGTAACGATGCGTCAGCTATGTCCTGGGACCACACAGATCAACGACCGCCAGTGCCCCAAAAGCGCCCAACTTCAACACTGTTCGCCGACTTGGCATGGCGATGTCCTGCGGATATCCGTTCGACATTATTGCGTCCTAATCCTCTGGTTGGTTGCGTCTTCGCGTGCTACGACGCCCTTCGAGTAGGAAGATCAAGCGACTTCAACGGCCTCTGCCATCGATGATCGGATGGGAGTCGGCTCAGGTCGACGCCAGCGCTGCCCAACGCTCGGCGATGGCGATGACGGGGGCATTTGTGTTGCCTCGGGGGAGGCTGGGCATGACGCTGGCGTCCACCACCCATAAGTTGTCGATTCCCCAAACCCTCAGCGTCGGGTCGCAGACGCTGTGCTCTGGATCGTCGCCGAACGCGCACGTACCCACCGGATGGTAAAGAGTCACAGCATTGCGCCGAACCCAGTCCGTCGCGTCGGCGATGCTTGGTAGTCCGAGCAGTGCACGGGTGTGGTGAACACCGGCGAGCAAAACGTTCATGTCTGCCGGATCGCTCAAGTAGCCGGGGTTGATCTGTGGCACGACGTCTGACGGGCCATTGCGTCGCAGACTTAGCGCCCCCCGGGATTTCACATCCACCAGGGTTACGATGACGTCCGGTGCGTCCTGATCCAGTCCTGGCACTGCCAGCCATTGAATATCTGGAGCGGTGCTTCCTCTCGTACTGTAGAACCCGCCGCTTTCCGGGATCCCGCTCGTCAGCGGCCCTTGGTCGGTCGGCCCGGCCATGGCAGCGGGCCCGGCGGTGACCGTCACTGCGAGGTGATCGGCCAGATTCCGGCCGACGCGCGGAAGGTCGTGGAGTACCTCGATCCCATTTTCCTGCAGCTCTACTCGGGGGCCGATACCCGACTGCATCAGGAGCAGCGGAGAGCCCACGGCCCCGGCGGCGAGAACAACTTGTGCCCCCTCGACGCGACGCCTCTCGTCCCTCTTCGAGGTGACGTGAACGCGGGTGATTCGACTGCCAGCGAGTTCGAGACGCTCCGCTTCCCAGCCAGTCATGATGTGGAGGTTGTCTCGGTGTCGGACGGGGTCGATGAACGCCGTCGCTGTTGACTCTCTGCAGCCATTGCGTCTCGTGTACTGGTAGTACCCCACCCCGAGTTGGTCTGCACCGTTGAAGTCATCGTTGTACATGTGCCCGGCGCGCACCGCCGCCTCGACGAAACGTGCGCTTGCAGGGTGGGTCTGGGGCAGACATTCGACGCGCATCGGTCCGCCGGCTCCGTGGTAGTCGGAGGCACCCCGCGAATTGTCCTCACTCTTTTTGAAGAACGGAAGCAAAGTATGGTAGTTCCAGGGGGTTTCGGCGCTGCCCCAAGCCTCGTAGTCGGCTCTGTTGCCTCGGCTGTAGATCATCGAGTTGATGGAGGACGAACCGCCCAGGACTCTCCCGCGGGGCCAGCGAAGGGCGCGTCCTGCGACGCTGCGCTGCTTCGTCGTTGAGTGGTCCCAATCAAATTCTGTGCCGAAAAGTGATCGCAGTGATGTCGGCCGTAGCACCTCCGGGTGCTGGTTGTCCGGACCCGCCTCTACTAAGAGGACGCGGTGGTCAGGGTCCTCGGTGAGACGTGCAGCGACAACACACCCGGCACTGCCGGCGCCGACAATTACGGTGTCGTAAGCGTGCTCTCTTGGCACTGGGCTCCCTTCCGGTTCGGGGACAGCGTGTGAACTCAGGACCGCAGGGCCCGTGCCGGATGCCGCATATCTGGATACGATGTAGTACCCCACGCGCCATCCACCTGCAGGTTGATCCCGGAGATGTATCCAGCGCAGCGAGAAGCCAGAAACAGTGCTGCATCGGCCATTTCGCGGGGCTCGGCCACTCGATTCATGGGGATACGCTCCAAGTAGGCCTCGCGCAGACCCGGGACCCGGTCGATCCCCTTGTTCATGGGCGTCATGGTCACGCCCGGAGATACGGTGTTGACGCGTATACCGTGAGGTCCCCACTCAAGAGCACCTGACTGGGTGAGCATCACGACACCTGCCTTCGCTGCCCCATAGGCAACGCCTCCGAACATCGGCATGACTGCGTTCACCGAAGCAAAGTTCACTATGCTGCCTGCGACTCCGGAGTCGATCATCGACCGGGCTTCGTGCTTCATGGACAAGAACACGCCTTTGAGGCAGATGTCGACAACAAAATCCCAATCCGCTTCGGTGTGCTGCTCGAAGGGGACCATCGGAGCCCCGACGCCGGCAACGTTGAAAGCCATTGTCAGGTCCCCGAAGGTCGATGCAACCTCCACGAGACTCTCAATCTGACTCTCATCGCGCACGTCGCACGATACGCACCGCACCAGGTCGCCGTACCTGTCCCCGAGCGTCGCGAGGTTCGACTCATTGGTATCGCCGATCACCACGGGCACTCCGTCACTCGCGAGCGCAGCCACGACAGCCTCGCCGATACCCGAGGCCCCGCCGGTGACGATGGCCACGGGCTGGCTGTGGCCGTAGTCGGATCGTCCCATGGTCACTCCTTGCAAAAATGGCTCCGGTGGATCCTCGCCGTCCCCAACATGCAGGCGAGATCCTCTGGCGCGGGGCTGAATACGCTGAGTCGCACAGCGGCGAACCCGTACGTATGACTCTTGTAGTGGTTTCAGTGGCCGTTGAACAGGTGCTCGGCCAGAGCGCGGCGGTAGGAGACGGCATGCTCTCGCACGGCCTTCTCGGCGAGGTCGGGGTCGCGGCCAGCTATCGCGTCGACAATGGCTCGGTGCTCGCGAACCGAACGCTCCATCTGACCTTCGATGCCACCGATCCGGATGAACCAGGGGTCGAGGACTGCCGCATCGAACATGCTAGCCAGCATCCCGGCAATACGAGCGTTGTTGCCGGCTTCCGCCAAGGCGGTATGGAAGCGCTGATCGTGCCGACGGTACTCGGCCCAGGACACGCCGTGGGACGCGACTTGAGCGCCTTCGTCCAGTGCCAGGCCCAGTGGTGAACCGCGGTCGAAGTCGGTACGTTCGGCGGCCCGACGTGCACAGAAGACTTCCAGCGTTTCGCGGGCTTCATACAGTTCCCGCACCGCCACGGGGCCCAGCAGATTGACCGATAGCCCTCGCTCGGGACCGCGCACCAGCAGACCCTCGTGGACCAGCCGCAGAATCGCTTCGCGCACTGGTGTCCTGCCCAAGCCCAGTCGCTTGATGAGTGTGGACTCACTCAAGAGCTGCCCCGGCTCGAATTCGCCGAATCGCACCAGCGAGCGCAATTGCTCATACGCCTGCTCCGCGTGGATCGCAGAGCCTGTCTGCGCGGTTTCGGTGTTGGACCGGTGGTGACCGGGCGATGACGCACACATGACAAGATCTTTGCCCCATATATGGCTTTACGCAAGTAATGAACAAAAAATACACAACCTGTATATAGCCCCTTGACAGGCGGTTGCCTGTTGGGCAGATAATGGGCGCGCACCGTTGGGACGAAGCGATATTTGTTGCAGCCCAAGGGGACTGCTGTGCAGGAGCATCCGGGTGGGCGAAGCCGGCAAATCCTGGGTGCTGAGACCTTCTGGCTCATGCGCGGTCGCGCCCAAGACGGCGCGGCGCTATCTGAGAGGCTGATTATGCGCGTCGGTATTTCGTGGCTAGTGCAGAATTTTCCCGACTGGGGGCGGTATCTCCAGATGGAGCGGGGTGAGACGGCGCTGCCACTCGATCCAGCTGACGATGCCCGTATCTGGGCGGAGGAGATCGACATTGTCCTGAAACTGGAGGATCAAGGCTTCGACTCCCTCTGGGCAGTCGAACACCATGTAACGCCCTACACGATGATTCCCAATCCGCTCCAGGCGCTCAGTTTCATCGCCGGGGCCACATCTCGGATTGATGTGGGCACGCAAGTGATCGTCGTCCCGTGGCACAACCCTCTGCGCGTGGCTGAGGAAATCACTGTGTTGCAGCATCTGTTGCGGGGCCGGCGGGCATTCATCGGGCTCGGGCGTGGGCTTGGGCGCCGTGAGTTCGCGGCTCTCTCGGTTGATCAGAACGAATCGCGGGGGCGCTTCATCGAAGGTGTTCAGGTCATCCGCAAGGCGATCGAGGAGGAGTGTTTCTCCTACGAGGGCACGTACTTCCGCTTCGAAAGGACGACGATGAGGCCCCGCCCGCGCGACGCTGCGCAGCTCCTCGACGACATGTGTTTCTCCTGGGGAAGCCCCACATCTGCCACAGTGGGCGCATCACTGGGTCTGCGCCCACTACTCATTCCGCAGAAGGACTTCAAGGAGTACACCGGCGAGCTGGCTGCGTTCGCCCAAGCGCGGACCGACGCCGGGTTCGAGCCGGCTCGGCCCAAGATCCACCTTCACATGTACTGCCACGAGGACCCGGAGGAAGCAGAGCGGGGAGCCCGGCGATTCATCCCGGAGTACGTAACCTCTGCCGAGCTCAACTACGAGCTCTCCGGCACCCACTTCGCCGACCTCAAGGGCTACGAGCACTACGCGGCCGAAGCTGGTAAGTCAGACTTTCGCGCGAACGCGTGGATGAAGAACTCGATCTGGGGCACCCCACAGGAATGTCTGAAACGAATCCAGGCTCTGTGCGACGCGTTTCATCCCGAGGAGTTCCTCCTCTCCGGTCGATTCGGATCAATGCCGGTTGACGTCTCCGCCCGCAGTATCGATCTGTTCGCCCGCGAGGTCCTTCCTGCAGTGCATGAGATTCCGACCCTCGAGCCGATTCAATTCCACGCCAGCAGTCCGCGCGCTTGAGTTGGCGAACCAAGCAGCTGCGGTGCGGGATTCTCTGCGCAGCAAGTTGACTGGTCTGGTCGGTCTTGCTGAATCACACCTCTTGTGCGATTTGGCGGTGACGTCGACAGTAGGCGATCGGCACTGCCCCAATGGAAGGGAAGCTCTGCAATGATTTGGTCTGCTGAGGCCTCAGCCTTTCGCTCGAACCTTTTCGCTGATCGACACATCGCGGTCACAGGCGGCACATCGGGAATTGGCCTCGAGATCGCGGTACGGTTCGCCGAGCTCGGCGCCGATGTCGTGGCTCTCGGCTCACGTGAGCAGCCCGGAGCGCCACCGCATCCGCGGATTGAGTTCGTCCGTGCCGATGTACGCGTACGTGAGTCACTTGACGCGGCCCTCGCCGAGTACGCCGAACTTGATGTGCTGGTGACCGCCGCGGGTATCTCGCATCCGGATCAGGAGTGGAACGAGGAGCAGTTCACAGATGTGGTCGACGTCAATCTCATCGGGACGCTGCGCGCCGTCGAAGCCACGGTCGACCGGTTACGCCGGTCACGGGGGTGCGTCGTCACTGTCGGGTCAATGCTGAGCTATAACGGATCGCGCTCGCTTCCGGCGTACACGGCGAGCAAGACTGCCGTGTTGGGCCTGACACGCGCGTTGGCAGACCGGCTCGGCCGTGAGGGGGTGCGGGCCAACTGCGTAGCACCCGGCTACATCATCACACCCATGACTGTGACGCTCCAAGACGATGCCGACAGGTCGCGGATCATGGTTGACAAGACCGCACTACGGCGCTGGGGCACCCCCGCCGAGATCGCAGATGCGGCGGCTTTTCTGGCCTCTCCGGCAGCTAGCTACATCACGGGAGTGACCTTGCCGGTTGATGGTGGGTTTCTGGTGACGAGCCTGGTCTAGCGCAGGTGCGGCTGTGTTTTCGGTATGGCGCTGGCCTCGCGTGGACGTGGGGCGGTCTGTCGATGCTGGAGCCGGACCCTGAGCGGGAGAATCGTCGTTGTTCGAGAGGCGATCTTGACTCGACGCAGTAAGCGGTGGAACACCCCAGGCGGGAGGGTGCGGCGGCTGAGCAGAGCGTCGCGCAGGCGGCCGCCAAGCGATTTGATCCATGCGTTCTGTCGCAAGAATCCGACTTTGTCGATGTTGAGAGCTCAGTTGGCAATCAGCTTCCGGATCCGCCAACGCTCGGCTTCGAGTCCTTCGAGTCCTTTGACCTCGCTGGCCGTCATACGACGTACTGGGCGACCCAGCGGCATCAGATCGACTCGGTGACTTCCAGGTGCCGGCACACTTCGGCTGTTTCCTGAGCGCTCCCTAGTGGCATGTTCCCCGGCCAGTCTGTGCGGTCCCGTACCGGGGTGTGCCACCGGCGCTCATTCGTGTCAATGGCCAGGTTGAAGTATCCGCTGGTGGCCAGATGAAAGTACCCACCCCGTGCGGTAGTTCCTAGGTTGGTGGGGGCTGCTCCTTCCGGTGTCGGGCGTCTTTCATGCGGTAGGAGTCGCCGTCGGTGATGACGACGGTGGCGTGGTGCAGGAGCCGGTCGAGGATGCTGACCGCGGTGGTCTGCTCGGGCAAGAATCGGCCCCACTGTTCGAAAGGCCAGTGCGATCCGATGGCCAACGATCGGCGTTCGTAGGCGCCGGCGACAAGCCGAAACAACAACTGGGTGCCGGTGTCGTCCAAGGGGGCGAAGCCGAGTTCGTCGAGGATGATCAGATCGACCCGCAGCAGGGATTCAATGATCTTGCCGACGGTGTTGTCGGCCAGGCCTCGGTAGAGAGTCTCCACCAGGTCGGCGGCGGTGAAGTAGCGGACCTTGTGCCCGGCGTGGATCGCCGCGGTCCCCAACCCGATCAGGGTGTGGGATTTGCCGGTCCCGGCGGGTCCGATGATCGCCAGATTCTGTTGCGCCCGGATCCATTCCAGACTCGACAGGTACTCGAAGGTCTTCGCCTGGATCGAGGACGCGGCCACATCGAAGGACTCCAGCGTCTTGGGCACGGGGAAGGCGGCGGCCTTGAGGCGGTTGACGATGTTGGAGGCGTCCCGTGCCGCCAACTCCGTCTCGACCAGCGTGCGCAGGACTTCCTCGGGGGTCCAGCGTTGAGTCTTGGCGGTGATCAACACCTCCGGTGCGGTGCGTCGCACCGCGGCGAGTTTCAGCCGCCGCAATCCGGCGTCCAGGTCGGCGGCCAGCGGTGGAACTGACGGTGGTGCAACAGGTTCCGTGTCGGTGATAGGTGGGGTCTTGGTCACGGGATCACCTCGCCGTCGGCGACGGCCGGGGTGATCCGGTAGGCGTCCAGGGATCGGGTCGGTGCGACCGGTAGGTCCAGGATCAGGGCGTCCCCGGCCGGGCGGGGCTGCGGGGTGCCGGTGCCGGCGGCCAGGATGGAACGCACGTCGGCGGCTCTGAACCGGCGGAACGCCACTGCCCGGTGCAACGCCGCAATCAGCGCGTCGGTCCCATGGGCCGCGCCCAGGGCGAGCAGAATCTCCAACTCCGACCCGAGTCGGGTGTTGCCGATCGCCGCAGCACCGACGAGGAACGCCTGCGCATCATCACCGAGGTCGCAGAACTGCTTCTCCACCGTGGTCTTCGGGCGCGGCCCGCGACTCGGTGCCGGGCGCGGTCCGTCGTAGTGCTCGTCGAGGATCGAGGTCCCGCCTGGGGCGACGAGTTGGTGTTCGGCCACGACCACCCCCGTCGCGGGCTCCAGCAGGACGATCGCACCGTGGTCGACGACCACGGCCACCGTGGACCCGATCAGACGAGTCGGCACCGAGTAGCGGGCCGACCCGTATCGGATGCAGGACAGGCGGTCGACCTTGCGCAGCACCGTCGGTGCCCCGATCTGCATTCTCAGAGATGGGAGTGGTTGCAGCAGTTCGCGTTCGATGATCAGACGCTCATCGGGAACTGCGCAGATCTCAGAATGGATGGCGGCGTTGACCTCGGCGCACCACGCGATCGCGGCGACGTTCGCATCACGCAATGTAAACGGCGTGCCGGTGACGGCGGCCTCGGTCAACAAGGGCACGGCCAAATCGTCCTGGGCGTACCCACAGAGGCGTTCCACGATGCCCTTGGACTGCGGGTCGCTGGCGTGACAGAAATCGGGCGCGAACCCGTAATGGGACGCCAGGCGGATGTAGTCCGGGGTGGGAACGACGACGTTGGCGACCACGCCGCCTTTGAGGCATGCCATCCGATCGGCCAGCACCTTCGCGGGCACGCCGCCGGCAGCGGCCAAGGCCTCGGCGATCAACCCCAGCGTCGTGGACGCCCGCTCGTTGGTGGCGAAGCGCACGAAGCGCCACCTCGAGAACGCGAGGACCGCGCAGAACAGGAACAGTCCCGGTGCGGCCTGGGCCCAGTCGATGACCAGGTATTCACCCGGTTCCCACACCGCTGGGCGCCGTCCGCGGTGATTGGTGCTGCGCCACAACACTTTCGTCTCAGCAACCAGGCGGCGAAAGTTGCGGTCGGAACCGGTGTATCCGGCCGCGCGGGCTTTCGGGAGTAGCCGCTTGGCCGAGATGCGACCATTCGACTTGTCCACCCGTTCGGCGACCAGACCGGCCACGGCATCGTAGTTGTGCGCCCGTTCGACCCGCGGTGGCGGCGGCATGCCGGCCTGGTCGGCCTCAAACTTCTCAACGACCTTCTTGACAGTGCGGTGGGTGGTGCCGCACTCCGCGGCGGCGGCTCGGTACGACCCGAGCTGGTGATAGGCAGAAATGATGTCCATACGGTCCCTCGCAGACTTCAATGGAACTCCCCGGTGGTGATGGCGATTGGTTGGCGCCTTCACCGTCACCATCGGGGCCCGCAGTTCCTGATCGACACGACGAACACGGGGTGGATACTTTTACTTGGCCAAAAACGGATACCTCGACCTGGCCACCAGTGGGTACTTTTTCATGGCCATGGACACTCATTCGTCGCCATGTCGTTGCTGGTTCTTCCGCTCGAGCCCTCGGGCAACAGAGTCCCACAACGACTGACCGCTACAACCGGCTCACCTCAGGGCGATCCGGTCACAGGTGTCTCATCCAACCCCACAGCTGTCATCCGGCGTCGGTGCGAGGGTGTTGCAGCACAGATTCTTCGACGTCGGTGTCCATGCCGTGTCAGCCGCCGTGGTCAAATCCACCGACGCTGGGTCCAACTTTGTGGGAAGGACATTTCGTGACCATCGAGTTGCTCGAGGAGTTCCATTGTCGCTGCGCCGACTTCGAAGCCACCGCTGAGGATCTAGGACCGGTCAAGGAAGAAAATGCGAATCGTACGCGTCGCCTTCTAGCCCGATCTCCTGTTTCAAAAGGCCTTCGGACTCATAGAGATCGTAAAGTGCCTGCCAGTTCTCCGTGTTGAAGGCACCGAAGTCGTCTCCGAGATAGTCCAAGAATATGGGCAGGCGGGCCGTGTTGGACTCGACGTCGGCTTCCGGCGCAACCCCGAAGAACAACGCCAACGCATCGTCTGGATGATCTCGCGTGTACTGCCAGCCACGCTCGGCTGCGGCAATAAAGCGCTTGACGACCTCCGGATTCTGTTCCAGGAAACCCACATTCGCAACCAGAGCGGAGTTGGGGATTGTCAAGCCGAAGTCACTCAGCAGGAGGTATTGGACGTTGACGTCTTGTGTTCGTGCGACCACAGCATCCAGGAAGGTCCAGCCCAGGGCCGCATCAACACTTCCGTTGATGAAGGCCTGTAGAACCGCTTGCCCGCCGGCGACTTCATTGATCTCCGACAGGTAAAGGTGATTCAAGGATGCGACAGCGCGCCACTCCTTGTACTGAGAGCTCTCGGTTACGACGCCGAGGTCGAGTCCATATAGGTCTTGCAGGGAATGTAGCTGCCGGGCATCTGCGTTGTAGAGTACCGCGGTGGGACTGGATTGGACCACTGTTGCGACCGCGCGTAGATCCAATCCACTGGAGATAGCGGCGAGCACTTCCCCCGCCGATATGACGCCGACGTCAGCCTGTCCGCTCGAGACCAACTGGGCGGTGACGGCGGATCCTTCCCCCTCTTTGATAGTGACGTCGAGGCCCGCCTCTTCGTAGTATCCCAGCTCAGCGGCGACGATATAGCCGGTGTGCTGGGCCCCCGAATGTCCAATCAAGGCGCAGCGACACCGGAATGAGTTCCGCGGACCCGCCAGATGGTTCCCCCGCTGGGGAGTTACAGGCGGTGAGTGCTGTGAGCACCACTGCTGCCAAGAGCGCGAGCAGTTGTTTTGTACGCGAACGACCCGAGTTCCACAAGATGGTCGCTCATCTCAGGCAGCTTCTGCACCCGCAGGCGCACCACTCGCGAGGAGACAACTGATGGGCTGGAAGCCTTTCGCGCTGATCATCGCACTCCTCGCGGTCACTGCCCACGTTCCCGCAACGGCTTTCGAGGTTTGGGGCGGCTTCGCCCTCGCCGTTGTCGCCGGGATCGGCTTGTCCGTCCCGGTCGCCATGACGAAGTTCGGTGAAGAAGCTCTCATGCCACTGCTCGTGGCCACCCAGTCGATCCCCAAGACCGCGCTGGCGCCAATCTTTGAGTAACGAGAATGATCGTGGTTTTCGTTGCTTGCCAGATTCGCAGGAGTTCCTCCTGGAGGACCTCGCGCGTTATCTCGTCTACGGCGCCGAAGGGTTCATCCATACAGCAGGATGGCCGGCTGTGTTACCAGTGCCCTAGCCAGAGCTAAAGTACGGCAGCGAGCTGAGGACGCGCAATTTCCTGAAAACGTCCCAGTTACTCGCCCCGACTGTCCGCAGATACTGGACGATCTCGGGATTGACCGATCGCAGACCGAGGACCATGTTGACGACAATCGGAAAGAAGGCGATCACCGCGGCCATCACCACCTTCGGCGTCAATCCAAATCCGAACCAAATCACAACAGAAGTTGCTGTTCGCGTATTTCGTGTGCCGACCTATCTCATCCCCGCTCCGACCGCAGTCTTCGCGGAAATCGGGTCAAGGTGGGAGTATTTCCTTGCTAGCCGGAATGAAAGTGTCGATCTCCCTAGCGACTGTTGGCGCCATTGTCGGAGAGTTCGTGGGTGCGGACGAGGGCCTGGGATTCGTGATCCTCCGGGCTATCAACAACTTCGACACCGTCACGATGTTCGCTGCACTACTGATCGTCAGTTGCCTCGGGGTACTTTCCTAGAGGCTTGTTGCCCTGCTCGAACGCCGTGCACTCTCCTGGGCGCCGGACGTTCAGCTCTCCGGCGGAATGCGCCAGCGCGTCCGGTTGCGGCTCTGGGCCGGCGGTTCAAGCGCCTGAGGCGGCTGAGGAAAAATCTGCATCACGGGGGCGGGGTAACTCCCACTGGCAGCACCTTCAGTACGCGCCCTGGGCGGCCGGTCATCACCACCACTTCGTCGGAAAGCAGGACGGCCTCCTCGATGTGATGGAAGGATCAAAGGCATGCACAGAACAATTTCGCCGGCCGATTGAGCTTCATGTTCCAACAACCGTTACTGATGCCGTGGCGAAATGTCAGCAGAAACGTCCGGCTACCCCTTGAGGTCCAACACAAGCACCTCTCTCCTGCGCACGAAGAACGAGTGGCAGCCCTGATCGAGAAAGTCGGACTTCACGAGGCCGCGAATCTCCTTCCCCATCGACATCGGATACCGGCACGCCATCGATTTGGACGGATCCACGGCTTGCGGAGACGACCCGCGAGATGATCTTGAGAAGGGTGCTCTTGCCGCATCCCGAGGGCCCGATGATGCTGACGAACCGGTTCGCTTCAACCTCGAGATCTACGCCGTCGACAGCAAGAACAGACTGCGCTCTTGAGGGCCGATATTCGAGGCTGACGCCGGAAAGGCGGATCTGTGGCGGTGATTCAAGAGCCGAAGACTCAAACATCCCGTCCCTTTCCGGTTTGGTCACCGAACAGGCGCGCGACGAGTTCGCGGGTGTAGGACTCACCGTGCATAGTCATGGCAGCCACCGCAGCGTCGGGGTCACCTGAGGCCAGAGCGTCCAGGATTCGCCGATGCTCGTCGATCGAACGCAGCTGCTGTCCTGGCATGTCGGCGAAGCGCTCGAACAGAGGATCCAGGATGACCGTATCGTGTGTCGATTGGAGTAGCTCGCGGGCTCGCGCGTTGCCTGACGCGGTCCAGATGGAGTTGTGGAAGCGAAGGTCGTGCTCCCGGTAGTCCCGCCACGAGATGCCCGCTGCGACAGCGCGTTCCGCCTCGCCGAGCAACTCGCCCAGATGTTCCAGAGTCTGCGGCGGCAAACGGGCGGCCGCCTTCCGGATACAAATGCTCTCCAGCGCCCGCCGAACCTCATACAAATCTCGAACGTCGTTGACGTCGAGCGACTTCACCAAGACACCACGCTTGGGCAAGCGCCCAAGGAGCCCTTCTTGCGCAAGTCGTGTCACCGCCTCTCTCACGGGCGTTCGGCCTACACCGAGCGAGGCCGCGACGGCACCTTCGGTGAATACTTTGCCGGGACGCAACTGTCCTTGGCGAACCAGGTCGCGAAGCCCTCGGTAGGCGACGCCCGACTGGCCGAACTCATCGGCGGGGTCGGCAACGTTCTGCGGTGGCTCGTGGTGGAAAAGCTCGCGATCTGCCATCACCTACGTACCTGATGTATCCGTCATATATATAAGCGAGGACGCGCTTCGTGATCAGACTGTGACCTGATGGGAACGTCACGTTGCCAAAGAGGTAGCGCTGGGAAGGTCGACGTCGACTACACCGCAGCAGGCATCGTGCGTAGATGCTTACGGTCCGAATGGGAGAGTTCGGTTTCGATGAGTCGTAGGCCTCACCCGTTCGTCGCTACGAGCGCAGAACGTGAACAACCGTGTGGTTTCCGGATTTGCCGCGTAGATGAGAAATCTACTCGTGCCACGTCGGTGAGAACAGTTCGAAACCTGCAGCTCAATCAGGCGTTAGTGGTCACGGAGCGTGAGATCCGACACCCACTTCTCGAAGAGACCGAGAATCGAGTCCGTCAGCTTTCCCAGCAGAGCCAGCGAGATGATCGCCAGGAAGATGCGGTCGATCCGCCCGTTCTGGCCGGAGTCCAGCAACAGGAAACCCAGGCCCATCGAACTGGCGATCAGTTCGGCGGCCACCAGGAACAGCCAGGACTGTGCCAACGCCAGGCGCAGCGCGGAGACGGTCGAGGGCACCACCGCGGGCAGCTGCACGGTGGCGAACAGGCGCAGGCCGTGCAGGCCGAACGCCCGGCCGGCTTCGAGGAGGTGGTTGTCGACGTGCCGCAGCGCCGACCCGACGATCGTGTACACCGGGAAGAACGCGCCGATGGCGATCAGGATGATCTTGGATTCCTCGCCGATACCGAACCACAGGATCAGCAACGGCACCCAGGCCAGTGACGGCACGGCACGGATCCCGCCGAACGACGGTGCCAGCAGGATATTGGCCAGCCGAGACAGCCCCACCAGCGCGCCTGCAGCCAGCCCGACCGCGGCCCCGATGGCAAATCCCAGCAGAACGCGTTGCGTGGAGATGGCGATGTAGTGCCCGTAGAGGCCGCGCTCACTGAGGTCCACGGCGGCCAGCCACACCATCGACGGGGAGGGCAGCATCGACAGCGGCACCAGCCCACTCGTCGAAACAACCTGCCAGACAACCAGAATGACCACCGGCAGCAGAGAGCCGCCCACAACGCGGAGCCACCGGGACAACACCGCCGAACCCTGCGCCCTGCCGGCCGGCTCGACTGAAGCGGAGGTGGCCTGGGTCACGAGGCGTGCTGGACGCGGGCCGGGTCGGCCTGCTTCACGAAGCTGTCATTGACGATCGAACCCAGTGCGTCGTCGACCTGCTGCTGATTCGGAACGTCACCGAGGTCCACGAAGATCGGGCCGATCTTCTCGAGCACGGCCAGCTGCGTCTCACCGGGTACGGGATCGACGTCCAGGTTCGAGCGTTCGTTGATCACCTTCTGCGCAACCGGCAGGTCGAGGCCGGCGACGTCGGCGAGAATCTGTGCCGTCTGCTCGGGGTTGGCCGCCGCCCAATCAGCCGCGGCGGCATAAGCGTCGACCACCAGCTGGGCCAATTCGGGCTTGTTCTCGAGGAAGTCCTCCCGGGCGTTCAAGAAGCCGTAGCTGTTGAAGTCGATATCGCGGTAGAACAACGTGGCGCCGGTTTCCTCGGCGCCGGCCATGATGGGGTCGAGCCCGGCCCACGCGTCCACCGAACCGTTCTGCAGCGCTGCCCAACCGTCTGCGTGCTGCAAGTTCTGCACCGTCACGTCGTCGGCGCTCAATCCGTGTGCCTCCAGGGACTGCAGGAGAAAGAAATACGGGTCCGTGCCCTTGGTGGCGGCGACGTTCTTGCCCGCCAACTGCTCGACGCTGGTGATGTCGCTGCCCGGGGGAGCGACAAGTGCGGCCCATTCGGGCTGCGAGTAGATGGCGATCACCTGGATGGGCGAGCCGTTCGAACGCGCCAGCAGTGCTGCTGAGCCGGCGGTGGAGCCCACGTCGATCGCGCCGGCCCGCAGGGCTTCGTTGGCCTTGTTGGAACCGGCCGACTGTACCCAGTTGACGTCGACGCCCTGTGCCTCCAGCCAGCCTTGGTCTTTGATGATGAGGCTGAGCGGGTTGTAGGTGGCGAAGTCGATGTTGAGTTCCTGACCCTCGAGAGAGGCTGCGTCGTCCCCGGTTTCGGGGGTGTTCTGGTTCTCGCCGGAGACGCACCCGCTGACAAGCAGGGCCAGGGTCGCGAGTGTCGAGGCGAATGCTGAGATCTTCATGCGCTGCTTTCGTCAGTGGGCGGTGTGTCGGTCGATGCCGAGGCCGTCGAGAAGCCGGCCGCGGAGTTCGGCGAGTTCGGCCGACCCGCGGTCTCGTGGACGATCGCCGGGAACGACGATCGTCTGGCGGATCGACGCCCCGGCCGTGCCGTCCTGATGGCCGATCAGCAGAACCCTGTCGGCGAGCTGCAGTGCCTCGTCGACATCGTGGGTGACCAGCAGCACCGTCGCGGGGGCGGCCGCGTGGACATCAAGGAGAAGGTCCTGCATCTTCAGCCGGGTCAGCGCGTCGAGCGCACCGAACGGTTCGTCGAGCAGCAGCACCCCCGGGTTGCGGGCCAGCGCGCGGGCGAGTGAGGTGCGTTGCGCCATACCGCCTGAGATCTCGCGCGGGCGATGGCCGGCGAACTCGGCGAGGCCGACCAGCTCGAGCAGGGTGGCCACCGTCTGCCGGCCGGCCGCCGCGGGGGTGTTCCTGGGCAGTCCCAGCGCGACATTGGCCGCGATGGTGCGCCACGGCAGCAGTCGTGGTTCCTGGAAACCGACGGCGCACCGCGGGTCGTAGGACGTGACCGGTGTCCCGTTGATGCGCACTGCACCCGCCGTCGGGGTGTCCAACCCGGCGACGATCCGCAGCAGGGTCGACTTACCGCAGCCGCTCGTTCCGAGGATGGCGACGATTTCGCGTGGCTCGATCTCCAGGGTCACGTCGCGCAGAACCGGACGCGACGCACCTTTGCCTTGGGTGAACGCCCGCCCGAGACCGTCGAGGGAGACCGAGAACGCCTGATGGGCGACCCGCGCATCCAGGACCGGGGTACTCGCGGGCATACGGGAACTCCAGCCAGATGGTCATGTGCCAGGTGCACCTCGATGCTGGGTCAGGAGAGCGAAACCGTCACGACTTTTCACCATGGCGGTTTGAACTGTTCCCGAGTCGTACGGAACGCGTGACGGCCCTGCTTCGGCGTCGGACTACGGTCGGAGAGTGTCCGCTGACCACCCCCTGATCGACGCCCTGCGGCGAAGTGTCCCGGCCGACCGGCTGTTGCTCGACCCGGACGTCATGGCCACCTATCAACACGACGAAGCCGAATGGGCCCCACACGGGACGCCGGTCGCGGTGGTGCGCCCGACGTGCACCCAAGAGGTCCAAGCCGTGGTGCGCGCCTGCATCGATCACCGCACCGCGGTGGTGACCCGAGGTGCGGGAACCGGCCTGTCGGGCGGCGCCAACTCGACCGACGGGTGCGTGGTCGTCTCCCTGGAGGCAATGACCGCGATCAAGGAGATCGACGAACTCGAGCGGTACGCGGTGGTGGAACCCGGCGTCGTCAACGACCTCCTGCGCGCTGCCAGCGCGACACACGGTCTGTGGTACCCACCCGATCCAGCGAGCTCGCCGTGGTCGACGATCGGCGGAAACGTGGCCACCAACGCCGGCGGGCTGTGCTGTGTGAAATACGGGGTGACCCGCGATTACGTGCTGGGGATGCAGGTGGTGACCGGTACCGGCGAGATCGTGCGCCTGGGACGCAAGACCGCCAAAGGGGTGGCCGGCTACGACTTCGCCGGACTGATGGTGGGTTCTGAGGGGACGCTCGGGATCATCACGGAGGTGACCGTGAGACTGCGGCCGCTGCAGGGGCCGCAGCGCACCATCGCCGGTTACTACGACTCCATCGTCGATGCGGGACGGGCGGTCAGCGCTGTTGCCGCGGCGGGACTGACGCCCTCAGCGTTGGAACTGGTCGACCGGCAGTGTCTTCTCGCGGTCGACGCGTGGAAGAACATGGGTTTGTCCGTCGAGGCGAATGCGGTGCTGCTCGGACGCGTGGACAGTCCGGACCCGGCGGGCGAGCAGGAGGCGAACACCATGCTGGCGTGTTTCGACGCGGCCGGTGCCACCTGGTCGGCGGTGTCCACCGATCAGCAGGAGGCCGACGACCTGTTCGCGGCCCGACGGCTGGCGTATCCGGCGATGGAGCGGCTGGGTCCTGTCCTCACCGAGGATGTCTGTGTGCCGAAGCGCCACGTCGCCGAGATGTTGGCGCGGATCGAGGGAATCGGGCAGCGCTTCGGTGTGACCATCGCCAACATCGCGCACGCCGGCGACGGCAACCTGCATCCGCTGCTCATCACCCCGCGTGGCGACGACGAGGCTCGCGTCCGCGCCCAGGAGGCTTTCACCGAGATCATCGACGCTGCGCTGGAATTCGGTGGAACGGTCACCGGCGAGCATGGCGTGGGCTTGCTGAAGATGGGCGGCTTGAGCAGGGAACTGGACCCCGTGGTGCTGGGCATGCACCGTGCCGTCAAGCACGCCCTCGACCCGCACGGGATCCTGAACCCCGGGAAGGTCTTCGTCTGAAGATTCAGGCGGGGTGGCGGCTGTCCATGTAGAGAGGGAAGGCCATCTCCCACAGCAGCAGGCAGGCGACGAACCAGGCCACCGGCTTCTTGAGGTGGAACGAGCCCACCCTCGACGTCACCGGCCGGCCCCGCTTGGCGGAGGCGTGGGCGTCGCGATACACCCACACGGCAGTGGCGAACGCGATGGCCACTACGAGGAAAACTGTCATGAGCAGCACGCCGACGGCGCCGCCCGCCGGAATTGAAAATGACATCGTTACCTTCTCTGCCGTTCGTTGGCGTTGAAGATACCGGCATCAAGGCGAATGTGTGATATCGCGAGAATTGGGTACCGGTCACCGCGCCGCGGCCACGGGCGCGGTCTCCTCCACGGCGACCGTGGGCAACCGGATGCTGAAGGTGGTCATGCCGGCCCCGGACTGTGCCTCGATGGTTCCGCCGTGCGCTTCGACGATGGACGCGGCGATCGACAGACCCAGGCCGAAGTTTCCCGCCTCCCGCGAGCGTGACTTGTCGGCACGGACGAACCGCTCGAACAGATGCGGCAACAGGTCCTCGTTGATCCCGGGCCCGTCGTCGGTCACCGTCACCTCGACATAGGCGACACCATCGTCGGCTCGCCCGGTGGCCACGGTGGTTCGCACGGCGGTGCCCGCCGGGGTGTGCACCCGCGCGTTGGACAACAGGTTGGCCAGGGTCTGGTGCAGCCGCGCCCGGTCGCCGCGCACCCAGACCGCCGCATCGGGCACCTGGGTCGACCACTGATGTGCCGGCGCCGAGACCGCCGCGTCGTTCACCGCGTCGACCACCAGCTCGGCGAGGTCGACTTCGCCTGCGTCCAGATCCTGGCCCTCGTCGAGCCGCGCCAGCAGCAGCAGATCCGCGACCAGCGAACTCATCCGGCGGGTCTCGGCCTCGATGCGCGCCAGTGAGTACTCCGTCATCTCGGGCAGCACCGAGCTGTCCTGGCGGGTCAGCTCGGCGTAGCCGTGGATGGCGGCCAGGGGAGTGCGCAGTTCGTGGCTGGCGTCGGTGATGAACTGGCGCATGCGCCGGTCCGACGCGGCCACATCCGACAGTGCCCGCTCGACGTGGTCGAGCAGCCGGTTGAGCGTGTCGCCGACGAGCCCCACTTCGGTCCGGGGATCGGTGTCGACGGCCGGAACCCGGGGGGTGATCGCGTGGTTGTCGCGATCGAGGGGCAGCGAGGCCACCTCCGCGGCCGTCGCGGCGACCCGCCGCAGCGGGCGCAGTGCGAACCGGACGATAGCGACGGTGCTCAACGCGGTGATCACCACCGCCAGCGCGGTCAGCCCGGAAACGATCGCGGTCTCGCGGACCATCGCCTCCCACGCGGGTGTGCGGGACACCCCGGTCACCAGGATCTCGTTACCGTCGCCGGGCCGTCCGACCATGCGGTACCAACCCAGGCCGGGCAGCTCGACGCTGCGCGGCGGCTCACCGGTCCACGACATCTCCGCGATCTGTGCGACGGCCGACGGTGGTGCGGGCTCGGCCTCGCCGTCGGAGAAGTACGCCGAATCCACCACCCTGCCGTCCTGAATGCGCGCGACGACGTTGCCGGGCGCCTGCCCGACGAGGTTGGTGAGGGGCTTCATGGTGCCAGGAGCGGGGAGTTCGCCCGTGGGCCCGGGGGTGCTCCGGTACTTGGCCACCGACTGACTGCAGCCATCGGCCGCCCCGGCCAGTTGGCTGTCGATGATGCCCAGCACCGATGCGCGCAGGCTCACCACCGACATCGTGCCGACGGTGACCAGGGCGAGCATCACCACCACGGACACACCGACGACGAGCTGCCGGAGCAGAGTCCAATTGCGCCAGATACGCATCATTGCGGCGGCCGCAACATGTAGCCGACGCCGCGCACGGTGTGGATCATCGGTTCGCGGCCCGTGTCGATCTTCTTGCGGAGGTAGGACACGTACAGATCGACGATGCTGGATCTGCCACCGAAGTCGTACTCCCACACCCGCTGCAGGATCTCGCGCCGGCTCAGCGCCCGCCGGGGATTGCGCATCAGGAAGCGCAGCAGATCGAACTCGGTGGAGGTGAGAGCGATCGGTTCACCGCCGCGGGTCACCTGATGGCTCGCGGCATCGAGCGACAGATCACCCACTTTGAGTGATTCCTCATTGCTCGGAGTCAGGTAGGCGGTCCGGCGCAGCAGTCCGCGCAGCCGGGCGACGAGTTCCTCGAGTGAGAACGGCTTTGTCATGTAGTCATCGCCGCCCGCGGTCAGACCGGTGACACGGTCGGACACCGAATCGCGTGCCGTCAGGAACAGGGTGGGTGTGTAGGTGCCCGAGTCCCGGATCTGCGCCAGCACGCCCAGCCCATCGGTGTCGGGCAGCATGATGTCCAGCACCAGGACATCGGGCGTGTTGGCGTGGTATTTCTCGACGGCTTCGGCCGCGTCATGGGCGACGTCGATATCCCAGCCTTCGTACTGCAGAGCCATCCGGATCAGGTTGGTCAGGGCACGTTCGTCGTCGACGAGCAGCACGCGGATCGCCGACCCGTCGGCGCGGTACATCCGGGGCAACTGCCCGAGGATGGCGCGGCGGGGGCCCTGTTCGTTCACCGGCGCAGACGTCACGCTGCCATTGTCGCGCGTGCCGGGCCGCTCGACTCCGGCCTCATAGACATTTCATAGGCCGCCGGACCGCTGCCGCGACCCCGGCTCGGCGATCACGAACGGCGCCGGTGTGAGAGCTGTTTCACATCAACCGAATCCACGTGACGTGCGGGTCTGTCGACATGTGAATCGTCTATGAGAGCAGTGACACCGGAGGGTGCGCTGCTGACGATTGTCGGAGGACGGCAGTTCGGTCGCATCGCGGCGACCGCAGAAACGAACTGTGATGCCGGACCTTTCGTCTGCTCACACGCACACCCAAGGGGAGAACACGCATGTCCGTCGACACCACCGGCACAGCCACCACGCTCGATGCCCGATTGCGGTCACAATCCCCGGTGGCTCTCGGAGTCTTCCGGATCCTGGTGGCCCTGCTGTTCGCGATGCACGGCACGGCCAAACTGTTCGGGTGGCCGCAGGGCTCGCCGGCCGCGTTCGGTGCGTGGCCCATGTGGTGGGCCGGCGCGCTCGAGATCGTGCTGGGCGCTTTGATCGCCCTGGGCCTGTTCACCCGCGCAGCGGCTTTCGTCGCCTCCGGCATGATGGCGGTGGCCTACTTCTGGCGGCACTTCCCCGAAGGCTTCTGGCCGATCGTCAACGGCGGCGAGACCGCGGTGCTGTTCTGCTTCGTGTTCCTGCTCCTGGTTTTCACCGGTCCGGGTGCGCTGGCCGTGTCGCGCCGCAGCTGACGGTTCAAAACCGCTGCGGCACAGCGCCTCTGAGGGACAGGCGAGCGGGGGCGTGTCGACGGCGCAACCGGGTGACCTACCGCCCGGTGGTGCCGTCGATCAGTTCCCGCAGGATGTCCATGTGGCCGGCGTGCCGACCTGTTTCTTCGACCATGTGCACCAACGCCCACCGCATCGACGGTGGCGTCTTGCCTCGGGAGGGGCGCGCGGCCGGGGCTTCGAGGTCGTCGCAGCCGGCGATGACGTGATTGGCCGCGGAGATGGCCGTCCGGTATGCCTCGATCAGGCTGTCGACGGTGTCGTCGTCCCGGGCGTGGAAGGTCGAGGGCCAATCCGACACCGCTTCGCCCAAGAAGGTGAAGCGCTCGACGTAGCCCAGATGCTTGAGCAGTCCGAGCAGATTCGTGCCGGAATCCACAGCCGGGGTCCGGACCTGAGGCTCCGGTGCACCCTCGACCTTGCCGATGACGCACGAGCGCAGGTAGTCGAGGAACCCCAGCAGCACGTCCCGTTCTGCGAGGCCGGTGTGCGGCGGCGGTGAGTCCGTCATGTCAGCAAGGGTGGGACACGGACTCGTGAGAATTCAACCCGCCTTGCTCAGTGGGCAAAACGCGAGAATCGGCTTCACCGATGTCGATATCGTCATGGCCGCTCCGTCCCAGGGGTATGTGACCGACAAGCGGTCACGACACCGAAAGGGAGACATCCATGGCGAAGTACCTGTTCCTCAAGCACTACCGCGGGGCGCCGGCATCGGTCAACGATGTGCCGATGGACCAGTGGACACCCGAGGAGATCGCGGCGCACATCCAGTACATGGAGGATTTCGCGGATCGCCTCAAGGGCACCGGTGAATATGTGGACAGCCAGGCCCTTTCGGCCGAAGGAGCGTGGGTCCGTCACGACGGGCAAGGAAAGCCCCCCGTGACCGACGGCCCCTTCGCCGAGACGAAAGACCTGATCGCGGGCTTCATGATCGTCGACGTCGACTCCCAGGAACGGGCGTTCGAGCTGGCCGGCGAACTCTCCGCCGCGCCAGGGGCGGGCGGTAAGCCGATCCACGAGTGGCTCGAGGTCCGCCCGTTCATGACCGCCGCCCCGACCGTCAGCGAGTAGATGGCCGACACTGCGGTGGACGAGGCTGCGCTGCGCGACCTGATACCCGGCGTGCTGGCGGCCCTCGTCCACCGCGGGGCCGATTTCGCGACCGCCGAAGACGCCGTTCAGGAAGCGTTGCTCAACGCGGTCCAGACATGGCCGACGCGGGTGCCTGACGATCCGAAAGGCTGGCTGGTCACCACCGCGTGGCGGCGCTTCCTCGATGTGACCCGCTCCGACGTCGCCAGGCGTCGCCGTGAACAGCACGTCGCCGAGGAGCCTGCGCCGGGTCCGGCCGCGGCTGCCGATGACACCTTGCAGCTGTACTTCCTGTGCGCTCACCCGAGTTTGAGCTCCTCGTCGGCGATCGCGCTGACACTGCGCGCCGTCGGCGGGCTCACCACCCGCCAGATCGCGCAGGCGTACCTGGTGCCCGAAGCCACGATGGCCCAGCGGATCAGCCGGGCCAAGCGGACCGTCAGCGCGGTCCGGCTGGATCGACCCGGTGACCTGCGCACCGTGCTGAGAGTGCTGTACCTCGTGTTCAACGAGGGCTACAGCGGCGATGTGGACCTGGCCGCGGAAGCGATCCGGCTGGCCCGCCAGCTCGCCGCGCGCACCGACGACGAGGAAGTCGCCGGGCTTCTCGCATTGTTCCTGCTGCACCATGCCCGGCGCCCCACCCGCACCCGCGCTGACGGCAGCCTGATCCCACTGGCCGAGCAGGACCGCAGTCGATGGCGCACCGATCTCATCGCCGAAGGAGTCGCCGTTCTGCAGGCTGCCCTGGCGCGGGACCGGCTCGGCGAATACCAGGCCCAAGCGGCGATCGCCGCCCTCCACGCCGATGCCCAGACCGCCGACCAGACGGATTGGGTGCAGATCGTCGAGTGGTATGACGAACTGAGCCGGCTCACCGACAGCCCGGTGGTGCGGCTCAATCGCGCAGTCGCGGTGGGGGAGGCCGACGGACCCCAGGCGGGCCTGGCCGCGCTCGCCGACCTCGACCCGACGCTGCCGCGGCACACCGCGTCGGCGGCGTATCTGCACGAGAAAGCCGGGGACATCGCGCTCGCGGCCCGGCTCTACACCGAGGCCGCCGCCCGAGCGCAGAACGTCGCGGAGCGAAACCACCTCACGATGCGGGCCGCCGCACTGCACCAGCGCCTGGCCGCGCGGGTGAGGCCCTTCGATAGCGGGTAGAGCTCAGTGATGCACCCCACCGATGAATCCTTCGACGTGTTGATCATCGGTGGCGGCAACGCCGGAATCAGTGCGGCGGCACGATTGCTCCGGAAGGGTTTCGGCGCCGTGGGTGTCATCGAACCGCAGAGTGTGCACACCTACCGGCCGCTGCTGTCCTACGTCGGCGGAGGTCAGGCCTCGATGCGCAGCGCCGAGCGCACGCAGCGGTCGGTGACGCCGCGCGGGTGCACCTGGATCCGAGATTCGGTGATTGGCGTCGACGCCGCACGCGGCACGGTGCGGTGTGCGGGCGGGAAGAGCTATCAGTACCGCGATCTTGTCCTCGGCGCGGGCCTGGTGCCCGACGATGAAGCGCTGCCCGGCATCGACACCGCACTCGACACACCGTTCGTGGCGAGCAACTACCTCAACCGCGCGGAGAAGACCTGGGAGCTGGTGCGGACGGTTCCGGCGTCCGGGCACGCGGTGTTCACGGTGCCCCGACCCCCGGTCAGTTGCACCGGCACCACCCTCAAACCGTTGTTCCTCGCGGCCGCGCACTGGAAGCGCAGACCGCGGGGGATCACCATCTCGTTGATCGTCGACCGCCCACAGCTGCTCGGAGTCCCGGACCTCGACGCGCGACTGGGTGATCTCCTGCGCGAACTGGGCGTGCACGTGGAGTGGGACACGGCCGTGTCGGCGGTGCACCCGCAGCAGCGGGAGCTGACGTTGACCCGTGCGGACAACAGCACCGAGCAGATGCCCTACGACATGCTGCACCTGGTTCCCCCGTTCCGAGGGCCGCGATGGGTCACCGAATCCGGGCTCTCCGCGCGGGACGACGGGCTGGTCGATGTCGACCCCAAGACGTTCCGGCATCGGACGCACGCAGCAGTCTGGGCGGTGGGCGACTGCGCATCGGTGGAGACCGACCCTTCCGGCGGCGCGCTTCGCCGCCAGGTGGCGACCCTCGTCGACAACATCGTGGCCGCGCGTCGCGGTGCACGGCTCGACGAGTACGACGGGTACACGGTCGCGCCGGTGGCCACCGATGCGCATCGCCTGATTGCCGCGGAATTCAACCGGGCCGGCATCGTGTCGGCGCTGCCGCGGGCACTGGACCCGCTCAAACCGCGTCGCACCGCGTGGGCTTTCGACCGCTTCGGTCTGGCGCAGATCTACTGGAATCTGATCCTCAAGGGCCGGCTGTGACCATCGGTGCCTTCAGGACCTACTACGACACGGCTGCGTTCCTGAACGCCGAGGGTCTGAACCCTCAGCTGCCCAGCAGCCGTTCGGCGAAGCCCATCAGAGGCGCGTGCAGATCGCGGACCCCGGCGGGCCCGTTCGAGGCCAGCTCATGGGTGACCAGAGACGATATCGCGGCGATCAACGCCCGGCAGGCGAACTTACCTTCCCGGGACTCGGCCCCGGCCAATGCCGCCAGGGCGTCAACGGTGTTCTGCTGTAACGCCATTCGCACCCGCAACGCCTCTGGCCCCGCTGCATAGACCTCGATCAGGTAGAGCCGCGCCATCGGCGCGTTACGGGCGATGGTGTCGAGATATTCGCGCAGCACGGCGTCGAACACTTCGAGCGCGGTGGCCGATCCCGGCACGGCAGACGACGACTCCGACAACAGGTCGTGGATGCGGGCGAAAGCGTCGAGGAAACACGCTTGCTTACTGTCGTACTGCTCGTAGAAGGTCTGCTTGGACACCTTGGCGTGCTCGATGATGTCGGCGACTGTGGTGCCGGCGTAGCCCTTCACCGCCATCACCTCGCCCAGCGCGGCGACGATACGCCGACGTTGATCGGTGACAACCTCTTCGCGGGTCAATCGGTGCCGCCCCGGGGGCAACTTGCTGGGCACCGCATCCTCCCTTGTCATCCTCCCTCGTCACTGTCTCAGGAAGAGTACCCGCCGGGATTTGCTGCTTCGGATGCCTTTGTGTACGTCATCGTTTATCATTCTCGGCGGCGGATTCGGCGTTGAGGGGTCGCCGTCATCGAGCGCATCGGGCTAGTTGTAGGGGCAGCTAGCCCGCTGCCTCGTGGCCGCCGACTTCCAGCCCTTTCAGAGTCTGTCGAGTAGATCGGCCTTCTTCGCGGCGAACTCCTGGTCGGTGAGGATGCCTCGCTGATGCAGGTCGGCCAGCGATTCGATGGCCGCGATGATGGTCGCCGAGTCTCCTTGCCCCCCGGCCCGAGGTGGGGCCGCCGCCGGAGCTTGCGCCGGGGGAGGTCCAGAACTCTGCGCAGGGCCGAGTTCGCGCAGGCTGGACACATCGAAGGTGCCGAACTGGCTGGTGAAGCTCAGCGTCCCGGGGCCGCTGCCCTGTTGTTGCTGCACGCCGCCGATCTGATGGTCCCCGGTGTCAAAAACCCTTGTGACGCCGTTGAACTGGATCGCCAGGCGGCGGGTGCTGGGGAACACCGCATACCGGGCATCGTTCTGGCCACCTGAGGAGCTGGGCACCCCCAGCTCGGCGGGCCACCAGGTGCCCGCACCGGCCGGGAAGGCCGCGAACACCGTGGTGGTGGCCAGCAGCTGGGCCAGCTCGTTGCACAACGCGTCGACCCGCGCCTTGAGTGCGTGGTCGAACATGTCGCCCACCATCGTCATCCCACCACGCATCCACTGCCCGGACCCGCCGAGCTCGGGTATGGAGAACTGGGCCATGGTGCCGCCGCCGGCTTGGACCGCGACCAGCATGGCCAACACCGAATCCGGTGACAGGCCGTGCCGGCGGGCGATGTCGGCGACGGCTTTCTCGGCTTCCGGGGTGACAGGTGCCTTCATGATCGACAGTCTTCCTTTGTCGGTGTTCCGCTGGCTAGACACGTACCGCGTTTCCCCGCGGGCGAAACCCGGGGGTCGATACGGTCGGGTCATGCAACAGGTGTCGGTCATCACTGGCGGTGCGGGCGGGATGGGCCTGGCGACGGCGAAGGTCATCGGGCGCGATCACCATGTGGTGCTGTGCGATGTGCGGCAGGACCGGCTCGACAGTGCCCTCGCCGAACTGACGCGACAGGGAGTGGCGTCGACCATCATCAACTGCGATGTGGTCGACCGCGCGGCGGTCACCGGCCTTCTCGAGAGCGCGGCCCGGCTCGGCCCGCTGGTGTCGGTGATCCATGCGGCCGGGGTGAGTCCCAGCATGGGCGACGCCGGGTACGTACTGCGCACGAACGCGGTCGGCACGCTCAATGTCAACGAGGCGTTCCGGGACATCGCGGCCGAGGGCGCCGCCATCGTCAACGTGGCTTCGATGGCCGCACACCTGATCCCGGAGAGCCTGGTCCCCACCGCGCAGTTCCCGCTGGCCTTCGACGACGAGGGCCGGTTCCTGGACGCGATGGCGTCGGCATGCGCCGTCGTTCCGCAAGAGGCGCGGTCCGGCCTCGCGTACGCGCTGAGCAAGAGCTTCGTGAAGTGGTACTCCAGTTCGCAGGCCGAGCGCTTCACCCGGCGGGGGCTGCGCATCGTCTCGGTGTCGCCGGGCTCGATAGACACCGAGATGGGTCGGCTCGAAGAGCAGGCCGGCGCCGGCGCGATGGTGGCCGATGCTTCGGTGCCGCGCTGGGGTACCGCCGAGGAGATGGCCGACCTGCTGGCCTTTTGCGCGAGCGCCAGGGCAGGCTACTTGACGGGCACCGACATCGTGAACGACGGCGGTGTGGTGGCTTCGGTGAGGGAACGCGCCCGGGCCTCGCAAACGCCTTGACGGTGTCGTCAAAGTGCTGGTCGTCTCGCGAAAAGCCAGGTAGGACAACTCAACTGGGCCCATTACCGGAAATCGCGAATCCTCGCAACTGGCCGGCGGGCGTAACGAACCGTGCGGGCGTGGCGACATTAAGATGACCGTCGGGGGGTGGCGTCCGGGTCCCGTGTAGGGATTGCGGCGCGGGGGTACGCGAAGTCGCAGTGGCGACACCCGCTTGACGGTATGCCACGACTTGTCCGGGATCGGACGTGACGATCCTCCTCGTTGCACGTCGACGTGCGTATGGCAGGAGGGTTCGTCGTGCTCGGAAAAGGTCGGATAACGACGAATCTCGAAGGGTGCCAACTTGGTAGGCGAGCTCACGCACATCACCGGAGACGGTCACGTCAACCAGCTGCGCCGCCGGACCCTGCTCAAGTTGCCGCTCGTCGCAACCGTCCCCGCCGCCCTGGCGCTTGCCCCCAGGGCGGCGGCCGACCCGGGCCCCTGGTCGCCGGAACGCGCACACGGGTGGTACCGCGCTCAAGGCTGGTTGGTCGGTGCGAACTACATCACGTCGACGGCGATCAATCAGCTCGAGATGTTCCAGCCCGAGACCTATGACCCCCGTCGCATCGACGCGGAGTTGCGCCTGGCGCGGCTGATCGGTCTCAACACCGTTCGTGTCTTCCTGCACGATCAGCTGTGGACGCAGGACCGTCAGGGTTTTGCGCGCCGGTTGGCGCAATTCGTCCGCCTCGCAGACCGCCGCGGCATCAAACCTCTTTTCGTCCTGTTCGATTCGTGCTGGGATCCGATTCCGAAACTGGGGCCGCAACGCGCGCCCCGGCCCGGTGTGCACAACTCCGGCTGGGTGCAGAGCCCCGGAGCGGAACGATTGGACGACCGCCGCTACATCGACACGATGCGCGATTACGTGGTGGGCGTCATGACGCAATTCCGGGATGACAAACGGGTTCTCGGGTGGGACGTGTGGAATGAACCCGACAATCCCGCCGACCAGTACCGTCAGGTGGAGCGCCGGGACAAATTGGAATTGGTCGCCGAATTGCTGCCGCAGGTCTTTCGATGGGCGCGCTCGGTCAATGCCGCTCAGCCGTTGACCAGCGGTGTCTGGGACGGTGAATGGGCAGACGCGAGGCGCCGCACGCCGATCGTCCGGATTCAGCTCGACAATTCCGACGTCATTTCTTTCCACAGTTATGCCGAACCCGAGGGATTCGAACGACGAATCGCCGAACTCGCGCCGTTGGGGCGGCCGATCCTGTGCACGGAGTACATGGCCCGGTCATTGGGCAGCACGGTGCAGACAATTCTGCCGATCATGCAGCGTCACCACATCGCCGCCTACAACTGGGGATTCATCACCGGGAAGACACAGACCAATCTGCCGTGGGACTCCTGGGACCGCCCGTATACGACGCCGCCGCGCGAGTGGTTCCACGATCTGGTGTACCCGGGTGGCCGGCCGTACCGCGAGGAGGAGATCCACACGATCCGGAAGTTGACCGGCAACCTCAAGCCCGCCGCGGCGCGGCCCGATGCGGACTGGCGCACGCGCCGGGCGAAAACCGGCCCGCGATGAGAACCGCAGCGGGCCCGGGTCTATCCCTGTGACGGAGCGGCCTGGGCGCCGCCAATCGGAGGGAGGCAACCGTGGCTGTCACCACTGCGTACGCCGTTGTGCCGTCGGCTGATCTCGCCGCGGCGCGGGTCTGGTGGACCGCTCTGCTGGGACGCGAACCGGACCGGGTGCCGATGCCCAATGACGTGGAGTGGCATTTCCCCGGCGGCGGTGGACTCCAGCTGATCGACGACGCCGGGCACGCCGGAGCGGGCAGCGTCACACTCGGTGTCGACGACGTGGATGCCGAGCTCACCGAGATCGCCGATCGCGGTCTCGACGTCCCGCAGGCACAGACGGTACCCACCCAGCAGTTCCGCATCGCGACCCTGCGCGACCCCGACGGCAACACCGTCGTGCTGGCGCAGGAATTGTGATGCTCAGGTGCTGACGAGATTCGGCGGCGGGCCGCCAGCGGCGTAGGCGCTGATCTGTTCGAGTGCCACCGAATACCCGCGTTCTGCGGCGCCGGCGGTGCTGCCGGCCACATGCGGGGTCAACAGCAGACCGGGCGCCGACCACAACGGGTGCCCGGCGGGCAAGGGCTCGGGATCGGTGACATCCAGGGCGGCACGCAACCGCCCCGAACGCAGCTCGGGGATCAGTGCGTCGGTGTCCACGGCACTGCCCCGGCCCGCGTTCACCACGACGGCACCGTCCCGCAGCGTGGACAGGAACCGGGCGCCGATCAGGTGACGGGTCGAGGCGTCGTCGGGGAGCATCGACACCACGATGTCAGCCTCGGGTAGCAGCCGGTCGACCTCACTGAGAGCGTGCACGCCGGGTCTGGCCGTCCGGCCGACGAGCACCACCTCGGTCTCGAACGGCGCCAGCCGCGCGGCGAGGTTTGTCGCCAGGTCCCCGGCTCCGAGAATCACGGCGCGCTTGCCGAGCAGCGTGTCGGTGTACTTCGGCTGCCAGACACCTGCGGACTGCCGCTCCCGGAACAGCGGGAGCTCGCGGTAGATGGCCAGCAGCACCGCCACCACCCACTCGGCGGTCGAACCGCCATGTGCGCCACGACCATTCGACAGCATCACCCCGTCAGGGACGTATGGCCGCCACAGTTCGTAACCGGCGTGCAGCGTCTGGACCAGCCGCAGCTGCGGCAGATCGGCAAAGCGTGCGCCGGTGGTAGCCGCGTGGTCCAAGCCGACCACCACCACCGTCGCGTCGAGGTGGTCGGCGGGCCACGGCTCACCGGCGTCGTACCGCACCGGCTCGATCGTGGCAGCCGAGCCCAGCACACGCATGCCCAGCTGGTCGGGAACGAGGACCTTGAGTCGAGAGGAGTTCACCGCAGATCAGATGTCCGAGCTCTCCCGCCACAGGTCGATACCGGAATCCGAAGCATAGCGGTCGATTTCGGCCAGCTCGTCGGCAGTGAATTCCAGATTGTCGAGAGCGCCCAGGTTTTCGTCGAGCTGGGCGACGCTGGAGGCGCCGACGAGCGTCGACGATACGGCAGGGTCGCGCAGCACCCACGCCAGCGCCAGCTGCGCCAGGGACTGGCCGCGACGCCGGGCGACCGCGGCCAGGCCGCGCAGTTGTTCGCGAACCTGATCGGTGACCAGACCGTCGTCGAAAGTCGGACGCGCCGTGGCCCGGTCGATGTCACCGGCGGGCTTGTCCAGATAACGGTCCGTCAGCAGCCCTTGCGCCAGCGCCGTGAACGCGATGGCCCCCATCCCGGCGTGGGCGAGTTCGGTGGTCAACCCGCCTTCGATCCACCGATTGAGCAAGGAGTACGACGGCTGGTGGATCACCAGCGGAGTTCCGAGCCGGTGTGCGATGGCCGCGGCTTCGGCTGTCTTGCCCGGCGAGTACGACGAAACGCCAACGTAGCGCGCCTTTCCCGCGCGCACAGCGGTATCGAGTGCCCCGATGGTCTCCTCGAGCGGGGTCACCGGATCGATCCGGTGTGAGTAGAAGATGTCGACGTAATCGAGGCCGAGCCGGTCGAGGGACTCGTCGAGGCTCGCGAGCACGTAGGCCCGGCCGCCGAGCTGACCGTACGGACCCGGCCACATGTCCCAGCCCGCTTTGGTGGAGATGATCAGTTCGTTGCGGTAGGGCTTGAAGTCGCGCCGCAGCATCCGGCCGAAGTTCTCCTCGGCCGAACCGTACGGCGGGCCGTAGTTGTTGGCCAGATCGAAGTGGGTGATCCCGCGGTCGAACGCGTGCCTCAGGATCTCCCGCTGCACATCAAACGGCCTGTTGTCGCCGAAGTTGTACCAGAGGCCCAGCGAGATCGCCGGCAGAAGCAGACCGGAGGTGCCGACTCTGCGGTAGGGCATGGCGTCGTAGCGGTTCCGCGCGGCCACCCAGGGGTCGTGTGTGAACGGGACGTCGGAGATCGCGAGGTCATCAGCCATGTAGTCGATGGTAGGCGGAGGGTCAATCCAAACGGCCCGCATCCACCAGTTCGATCACGGGTTCGCCCGCTTCATCGGAGGCTTCCAGATCCACGCGCACTTCGAAGCCCCAGTCGTGGTCACCGGCGGGGTCGTCGAGAATCTGGCGCACCCGCCAGTGGCCCGGCTGACGGTCGAAGATCAGCAGCGCCGGGCCGCGCGCATCGGCGCCGGTGCCGACGAACTCGTGCTCATCGAAGTAGCTGTTGCCCAACGCTTCCCAGCTCTCAGCCGGCCACCCCTTGTTGCCGTCGAGAGCACCCAGCTCGTCCCAGCGCTGCCGCGCGAACAGCTCGACCCGGCGGAACAACGTGTTGCGCACCATCGCGGTGAAGGCCCGTTCGTTTCCGGTGAGTGGGCGTGGGCGGGCCGGTATCGCCACCGGTGCATCAACTGGTTGATCCGGGTCGGTGAGTTGCTCCCATTCGTCGAGCAGGCTGGAGTCGACCTGGCGGACCAGCTCACCGAGCCACTCGACGATATCGGTGACCTCCTCGGTGCGCGCGGCCGCGGGCACACCGGAGCGCAGCGCCTTGAAAACGTCGGACAGGTACCGCAGCACTGCGCCCTCGGAACGGGTGAGCCCGTAGACGCTCACGAACTCCTTGAAGGTGAAGACCCGCTCCCACATCTCCCGCACCACCGATTTCGGCGACAGCGGAGCGTCAGCCGCCCACGGATTGGTCTGCAGGTACACATCGAAGACGTGGCCGAGGAGCTCTTCGAGCGGCTTGGGGTAGGTGACCTCGTCGAGCAGTTCGATGCGCTCGTCGTACTCGATGCCCTCGGCCTTCATGGCCGCCACCGCTTCGCCCCTGGCTTTGTTCAGCTGGGCCGCCAGGATCTGCCGGGGATTCTCCAAGGTGGCTTCGATCACCGAAACCACATCCAGCGCAAAGGTTTCCGAGGTGGAATCCAGTACATCGATCGCGGCGAGAGCAAAGGTCGACAGCGGCTGGTTCAAGGCGAAATCGGGCGGCAGGTCCACCGTGAGCCGGTACCGCCGGCCATCCGGAAGTGGTTCGGCCAACCTCTCCAGCACGCCGGCTTGCAGTAACGAACGCGCGATGCCGACGGCTTCCCGGATGTGCCGGAGTTGGCGTTTGCGCGGCTCGTGGTTGTCGGTGAGCAACCGGCGCATGGCCACGAACGGGTCACCCGGACGGTCCACCACATCGAGGATCATGGCGGTGGAGACGCGCATGTTGCTGGTCAACGGCTCCGGGCTGGCCGCCACCAACCGGGTCATCGTCGACTCGCCCCACGGCACCATGCCTTCAGGAGCCTTGCGGCGAACCAGCTTTCGGCGTTTCTTCGGGTCGTCGGCCACCTTCGCGAACTGTTTGAGATTCTCCACTTCGTGATCGGGCGCCTGCACCACGACGGTGCCCGCGGTGTCGAAACCGGCCCTCCCGGCGCGGCCGGCGATCTGATGGAACTCGCGGGCATTGAGCAACCGGGTGCGCGTGCCGTCGTACTTCGACAGGGCCGAGAAAACCACCGTGCGGATCGGCACGTTGATGCCCACGCCCAAGGTGTCGGTACCGCAGATGACCTTCAGCAGGCCGGCCTGGGCCAGCTGTTCCACCAGACGGCGATACTTCGGCAGCATCCCGGCGTGGTGGACACCGATCCCGTGGCGCACCAGACGCGACAGCGTGGTGCCGAACGCCGAGGAAAAGCGGAACCCACCGATGTGCTCGGCGATGGCCGCCTTTTCCTCCTTGGTACTGACGTTGACGCTCATCAGCGCCTGCGCCCGTTCCAGCGCTGAGGCCTGGGTGAAGTGCACGACGTAGACCGGCGCCTGCTGGGTGTCGAGGAGATCCTGGATCGTCTCGTGCATCGGGGTGGTGGCATAGGAGAAGAACAGCGGCACCGGCCGCTCGGCCCCGGCCACCAGCGCCGTCGGGCGTCCGGTGCGGCGGGTCAGGTCCTCACGAAGAAAGGTGACATCACCCAGGGTGGCCGACATCAGCAGGAACTGGGCGTGCGGCAGTTCCAGTAGCGGCACCTGCCAGGCCCAGCCGCGGTCGGGGTCGCCGTAGAAGTGGAACTCATCCATCACCACCAGGCCGATCGGCGCATCGGCCCCCTCGCGCAGCGCGATATTGGCCAGGATCTCGGCGGTGCAGGCGATGATCGGGGCGTCGGCGTTGACCGCCGCATCCCCGGTGAGCATCCCGACGTTGGCGGCGCCGAACACGTCGCACAACGCGAAGAACTTCTCACTGACCAGCGCTTTGATGGGGGCGGTGTAGAAACTGCGCTGCCCGGCCGCGAGTGCGGCGTACTGCGCACCGGTGGCGACCAGTGATTTACCGGAGCCGGTGGGCGTCGCCAGCACCACGTTGGCGCCGCTGACCAGCTCGATCAGCGCCTCCTCCTGCGCCGGGTACAGCGTGGTGCCGTTCCCCTCGGCCCAGGCCGCGAACGTGGTGAACAGCTCGTCGGCGTCGGTGCCCAAGGCGCGCAGGGCGGACAGGTCGCTCGGATCGCCGAGCAGGGGAGTACTCATCTCGCGTACCAGCCTGCCTCAGATTCGCCGCCCTCACGCAATCCGGCCCCGGTAGCGTCGCATCGTGCGCTGGATCGTCGACGGCATGAACGTGATCGGCAGCAGGCCGGACGGCTGGTGGAAGGACCGCCACGGCGCCATGGTGAACCTTGTCGCACTGCTCGACCGGTGGGCGGCCGCGCGATCCGGCCCCGTCACCGTGGTGTTCGAGCGCCCACCCGCGTCCGCCATCGTGTCGACGACCATCGAGGTCACCTACGCGCCTCGAGCCGCTCCCAACTCCGCCGACGACGAAATCGTGCGGCTGGTGCAGGCCCAAGACGATCCCCGCGAATCGACCGTCGTGACCTCCGACAGCGCCCTGGCCGACCGCGTGCGCGCGGCGGGAGCGACCGTGACATCCGCCGGCGCCTTCCGCCGCGCTCTCGACGACCCTTCGTTGTGGTAGATACACGAGATGCGTGACGGTCGCCTGCTGGTCGCAGGCCAGACGTGCTGGCGCGTGGAACACGCCGACCGTGTGGCGTGCATCATCGACGCGCAGGACTACTTCCGGCACGTGAAAGCGGCCATGTTGCAGGCACAGCGCCGCATTCTGCTCATCGGCTGGGATTTCGACACCAGGATGCTGCTCGAACGTGGCGGCAAGACGCTGCCCGGGCCCAACCCGCTGGGCACGTTGCTGCGTTACCTGGTCCGGATCCGACCCGACCTGGAGATCCACCTGCTGCGCTCCAACGTGCGGCTGATCTCGGCGTTCGAGGCCATGTGGGGTGCGGTGACCCCGGTGGCGCTGATGAACCGACTCAGCAGCGACCGGCTGCAGTTCGCCGTCGACGGTGTCCACCCGACAGGTGCCGTGCCGCACCAGAAGATCGTGGTGGTGGATGACGCGATCGCGTTCTGCGGCGGTATCGATCTGACCGTCGACCGCTGGGACACCCGGGAGCACTTGCACCACAACGTCTTCCGTAGGAACGTCGGTCATGCGTACGGTCCCCGCCACGATGTGGTGGCAGCGGTGGACGGTGCCGCCGCACGGGCCCTGGCCGAGCACGCCCGCGAACGCTGGCATGCGGCGACGGGGGTGGCCCTCGAACCGGTGGACGCCACGCACACGGTCTGGCCGGACAATCTGCCACCGACGATGCGCGACATCGAGGTGGGCATCGCCCGCACCAAGCCGGAGCTCGAAGGCCAGTCCGAGGCGCGCGAGGTGGAAGCTCTCAACCTGGCGGCGCTGGCGGTCGCCGACCGGGCGATCTATCTGGAGAACCAGTATCTGGCCTCCCGCAAGATCGTCGACGTACTCGCGGTCCGGCTGCAGGAGCCCGACGGCCCCGAGGTCGTCATCGTCATGCCACGGCACTCCGAGAGCCGGCTCGAAGAGCAGGCCATGGACAGCGCCCGCTTCCGCATGCTGCACGTGCTGTGGTCGGCCGACAAACACGAGCGTCTGGGTGTGTACTGGCCGGTGACCACCCACGGTGAGTCGATCTACGTGCACTCCAAGGTCATGGTGATCGACGACCAGCTGCTCCGGATCGGCTCGTCCAACCTCAACAATCGCTCCCTGGGCTTCGACAGCGAATGCGATGTGGCATTCGAGGCCCACCCGGGGAACGACGGGCACGAGAACGTCAGCGCCGCGATCGCCGCGGTACGCAACGGCCTGGTGGCCGAACACCTGGACGTTCCGCTCGAGGAGTTCGAACGTGCCGTGGCGGAGCAGGGCTCGCTGCTGAAGGCCATCGAGGCGCTCAAGGGCAGGGGCAGGACGCTGAGCCGCTTCACCGAGCGCACGGTCGCCGGTGAGGGCAGCCTGTTGGCCGAGAACGACCTGATGGATCCCGACCGCGTTCCGCGCTCCTTCGTCCGGAGCCTGCAGCGGTGGATTGCCCGCCTCAACGACCAGCGGTGAAATCGGCCCGCTTATGGTCGATGGGTGACGATCACCTACGACGACGCACTGCGGGAGCGGATCCGGGGCCATCTCGACGGGCACCAACGCCGTGTGGTGACGGATCCGACGAAACGCCATGCCGCGGTGGCGGTCGTCCTGGTCGATTCCGAGGTCGGTGAGGACCGGGTGGATCCCGCGCCCGTCGACGATTGGATCGCCGGGCGACCGATGCCGGATGCCAATCTGGACGGACGCATGGTGGATGTCTCCGGCGGAGCGGCGTTCTTTCTGTGCCGCAGGGCGTCTCGGCTGAGTTCACATGCCGCACAATGGGCGCTGCCCGGCGGCCGGCTGGACCCCGGGGAGACCGTCGTGGACGCCGCGCTGCGGGAACTCGACGAGGAAGTCGGCGTCCGGCTGCCCGAGTCGACGGTGCTCGGGTTGCTCGACGACTATCCGACCCGGTCCGGCTACGTCATCACCCCGGTGGTCCTCTGGGGTGGCGGCCGGCTGGACCCGAAACCGTCACCCGCGGAGGTGGTGGCGGTGTACCGGGTGGGTTTGCATCAACTGCAGCGCGGGGATTCCCCGCGGTTCATCGACATCCCGGAGAGTCCCCGGCCGGTGGTGCAGATCCCCCTGGGAGGCGACCTGATCCACGCCCCGACGGGAGCGGTGCTGCTGCAGTTGCGCTGGCTCGGCCTCGAGGGCCGCGCCGACCCGGTCAGTGACCTCGAGCAGCCGGTGTTCGCCTGGAAGTAGCCAGCCCGCTCAGCGAGGACGGCAGCGCACCGGTGTGCAACACCCCGAGTCGTTGGGTGGCCCGGGTGAGAGCGACGTAGAGTTCGGCCGCACCGCGCGCGCCCTCGGCCAGGATCGCGTCCGGTTCCACCACCAGAACCGCGTCGAACTCCAACCCCTTGGTCTCTGCGGCCGGCACCGTACCGGGCAGACCGTGCGGGCCGATCACCACGCTGGTGCCGTCGCGCTCGGCTTCGTCCCGGGTGAAGTCCTCGATGGCGGAGACCAATTGGTCGGCGTCGACCTGTTGGGACCATGGTTGCGCGCCCGAGGCGCGGACCGACTCCGGGGGAGCGACGTCCGGCGCGATCTCGGCGAGCAGCGCCGCGGCGACGGCCATGATCTCCGCCGGGGTGCGATAGTTCACCGTCAACGTCTTGTAGACCCAGCGGTCCGCCACGTACGGCTCCATGGTGGTGGCCCACGAGGTGGACCCCGCGGCAGACCGGCGCTGCGCGAGATCGCCGACCACGGTGAACGACCGGCTCGGGCAGCGCCGCATCAGCACCCGCCAGTCCATGGCGGACAGCTCCTGGGCCTCATCGACCACCACGTGCCGGTAGGTCCAATCCCGGTCGGCGGCAGCACGTTCGGACAACTCCCGGTTGTCGCGCTCGGTGAACCGCTCCGCCAGCTTCTCGGCGTCGATGACATCAGAGGCCAGCAGGTGGTCCTCGTCGTCCATCAGATCCTCGCGGTCGATCATCAGGTCCAGCACACCCGCGGCGTAGGCCTCCTCCTCTTCGCGCTCCTTCTCGGCGGCGGCCTCGGCCCGGCGGTCGCGGCCCAGGAGATCGACCAGCTCGTCGAGCAGCGGGACGTCCGAGATCGTCCACGCGTGCCCGTCGGCGCGGAACAGCGCCGGATCGGCGCCGGCCGCGGCCAGCCGTTCAGGTGAGGAGTACAGCCCGGCCAGCAGCGACTCGGGGGTCAGGATCGGCCACAGTTCGTCGATCGCCTTGCTCACCTGCTCATGGTCGTCGAGTTCCTCGGTCAGATCCGACCGCAGATCCTCCCAGGCGTTCTTGTCCTCGCGGCTCAACCAGCCCCGGGCGATCCGGCTGGTCGCCCGCTCGGTGAGCACGTAGACGATGATCTCGCGGAATTTGGCCCGCGCATCGTTGTGCGGCAACCCGCTGTCGCGGGCCTCCTGCCGGGCCCACTCGGCGGTCGCGGCATCGATCCGCACTTCGGTGTCGGTCAGCTCGATCGGGATCGGGTCGGCCGGAAGCTCCTGGCGGTCGGCGATCGCCGCGGCCAGCACGTCCAGGATCGGCAACCCACCCTTGATCCGCGCGACGTCCGGGTGGTCTTCGGCGGATACGTGCAGACCGGGCACCAGATCACCGGGGGTCATGAACACCGCGTCCGACTCGCCGAGCGACGGCAGCACCCGGCTGATGTGGTTCAGGAACGCTTCGTTGGGACCCACCACCAGCACCCCGTGGCGCTCGAAGCGGGCCCGCTGTGTGTAGAGCAGATACGCCACCCGGTGCAGGGCCACCACGGTCTTACCCGTTCCCGGACCGCCTTCGATCACCAGGACACCGGGATGGTCGAGCCGGATGATCTCGTCCTGTTCGGCCTGGATGGTGGCCACGATGTCGCGCATCCCCTCGCCGCGGGGTGCGTTGACGGCGGCCAGCAGCGCGGCGTCGCTGTCGCGGCTGCCGTCTCCGGCGTCGGGGCGGCCGAGCACCTCGTCGGTGAAGTCCACGATGCGGCGACCACGCGAGTGGAACTGCCGGCGGCGGCGCATGCCCTCCGGGTTCGCGGCCGTAGCCACGTAGAACGCCCGCGCCGCGGGTGCACGCCAGTCGAGCAGTAGAGGATCATGGTCGGTGCGCTCGTCGAGGATGCCGAGCCTGCCGATGTAGAGCCGTTCACCGGCCACAGTGTCGAGCCGCCCGAAGCACAACCCGTGATCGGCCACCTCGAGGCGCTGCTGTTGTTTGGCCAGGGCGCGCACCTCGACGTCGCGCTCCAGCAGGGTGGCGCCCTCCCGGTCGTCGCCGGGCCCGCGAAGTGCCGTGCGATACCTCTCCTTCAGGCGGGCGCGCTCGGTGTCCAGCCGGGTGTAGAGCTCGGTCACATAGCTCTGCTCGGCCTGCAGCTCGTTTTCGTATTGGTGGTCTGACACCTGACTCCTAGATCCTCGGCGGTTGACGCCGACCAGCGAGTGTCTCTCACCACCCCGGTCTTGCCGCAAGTCCAGGGTCCTCACTTATCCTGAAAGGGGCAAACGGAGTCGTCGCCTTCTGTCACCGGGGGAGGGTGTGCGTGAGAGGTCGAGCGCTCGTCGCCGCGATGGCCGGTGCCGGTGCGGTGCTGCTGGGTCCGGCATCTCAACCGGCGTCGGCAGGCCCGTGCCCGGACATCGAGATCGTCTTCGCCCGCGGCAGTGGTGAGCCGCCGGGCGTCGGGGGTGTGGGGCAGGCCTTCGTCGACGCCGTCCGCGCCCGTGCCGCGGGCCGCTCCGTCGACGTGTATGCGGTGAATTACGCTGCCAGCAGCAACTTTTCGAACCGACCGGAGATCGCGGCCACCGTTGCCGACGGTATCCGGGACGAAGCCGCGCACTTGAGGTCCATCGTCGCGGCGTGCCCGGACACGCGACTGATCCTGGGCGGCTACTCCCAAGGCGCCGCGTTGACCGGGATGCTCACGTCCTCAGTGGTGCCCACCGGAGCGCCCGCGCCGCTGCCGGCCGACGTCGCCGAACACGTCGCCGCGGTGGTGTTCTTCGGCAAACCGGCCGGTGAGCTGGTCAGCAGATACAGCGTCAGCTCGGTGGCCGTCGGACCGGGGTACGCCTCCAAGGCACTGGAGCTGTGTGCACCAGGTGACGCCGTTTGCGAAGGGGTGCTCGCCGGACCTCGAGCCGCTCACCGGCTCTACCCGGTCAACGGCATGGTGGGCCAGGGTGCGGCGTACGCGGTCAGCCGGCTCTGAGCAGCATCAGTTCCGTTGCGGGACAGCGATTCTGGACAAGTCGTCGGCAATGACGAGGTCGCCGTCGTAAACCTCCGCGGCCTCGTCCCGGTAGGCGCGGCTGTCGGGGTGACGCTGGGAGAAATGGGTGAGCACCAGCCGCCGGACACCACAGGCCTGGGCCACCTGGGCCGCTTGACGTGCCGTCAGGTGTCCGTAGCGCACCGCCAGGTCGGCCTCGGCGTGCAGGAAGGTCGACTCGATCACCAGCAGGTCCACCCCGTCGGCAAGGGCGTACACGGCATCACACAACCGGGTGTCCATCACGAACGCGAACCGCTGGCCGCGCCGCGGCTCAGTGACATCGGCCAATTTCACTGTGCGGTCCTGGATCTGCACCGAACCGCGGCGCTGGAGTTCGCCCACAGCCGGTCCGGACACCCCGGCCCGGGCCAGCGCCAGGGGGTCGAACCTGCGGCCGTCGGGTTCGGTCAACCGGTAGCCGATGGTGTCGACGACGTGATCGAGCGCGCGGGCCTCCAGCACACCGAACTCCCCGGTCGCCACCGGGCCGTCGGAGAAGACCGGCACGGCGGGGGCGTCCACCGTGTCGTGGAACTGGCTGGCGTGACGCAGCCGGGAGAAGTACTCCTGCCCGGAACCGGGAAAGTGCACCGGAACCTGGTGCCGTGCCCCGTCGAGGGACAGTCGCTGGATGACGCCGGGCACGCCCAGGCAGTGATCGCCGTGAAAGTGGGTGAGGCACAAGCGGGTTACCCGGCTGACGGGCACTCCGGCGAAGAGAAACTGCCGTTGGGTGCCTTCCCCGGGGTCGAACAGCAGTCCCTCGCCGTCCCACATCAGCAGGTAGCCGTTGTGGTTGCGGTGTCGCGTCGGCACCTGGCTGGCGGTACCGAGCACGATCAGCTCCCGGGCGGACACCGTTGTGACACTATCGGTTAAGACCCCCTTCCCGCGGGTATTGATGGCTCTAGCGGCAAACGTCGCTGACGTTGCCGCTAGAAGGAGTTGTCCCATGAAGAGTCGGGTTGTGACGCGTGCCGTTGCGGCTGCAGCGCTGGGCTTTTCGGGGGCCGTCGCGGGGTTGTCGGCGCCGGTGGCCGCCGCCGAACCGGCGTGCCCTGATGCCGAGGTGATCTTCGCCCGCGGCACCGGGGAGGCCCCGGGAGTCGGTGGTATCGGGCAGGCGTTCGTGGATTCCGTGCGCAACCAGGCCGGCGGCCGCTCGGTAGGTGTCTATGCCGTGAACTACCCGGCCAGCGGCAATTTCAACGACCGCTTCGACATCGTCCGCAGCGTTACCGCCGGGGTGCGGGACGAAGGAGCCCGGATCGAGTACATGGCGGCCAACTGCCCCGACACCAGGCTCATTCTGGGTGGCTACTCACAAGGCGGGGCGGTGACCGGCTTCACCACCTCCTCGGCTGTGCCCGCAGATGTCCCCGCCGACCTGGTGCCGCCGCCGCTGCCCGGGGACGTCGCCGACAACGTGGCCGCCGTGGTGCTCTTCGGCAAACCCTCCAATGAATTCCTGCGCAGCTTCAACGCCCCGACCATCGAGATCGGGCCCGCCTACACCGACAAGACGCTGGACCTGTGCGCACCCGGCGACACCATCTGCGAGGGCGTCTTCGGTGGCGGACCCACGGTGTCGCACGCGCTCTACCCGCTCAACGGTCAGGTCAGCCAGGGCGCGGCGTACGCGGTGGGCCGCCTCTGAGGAGTCAGGACGGCGGGTACGGCAGGCCGAATTCGTCGGCCAGCAGGCTCTGGACGATGATCATCGCGGCCTGTGAGCCCGCGGCGACCGCGCCCGCGACGTGCGGTTGCTCCGTGCACACGTCGCCTGCGGCGAACACCGTCGGCGCGCTCGTCCGGTACAGCGGGTCCACACCCAAGGAGTCGGCGGCCAACGGGCCCGGTGTGCAGACCGCACCCAGCTGTTCGGCGAGTTTGGACCGCTGGCGCAGAGGGGCTTCGACCAGCAGCCCGTCACGGGGCAAGCGATCTCCGTCGACGAACACGACGTCGGTGAGTCTCCCGCCGGCGCCGAGCAGCGACGCGATCCGCCTCCGTTCGATCCGGACGGAGGCGGAGTTCAGCAGTTGAATCTGCTGCGAACTGAGCTGGGCCGCGTCGTCGGTGAGAAGCACCACGTCATTGCTCCATCCGCGCAGCATGAGCGCCGCGTGCACGCCCTCGTCGCCGTTGGCCAGTGCGGCCAGGCGCCGGTCCCGCATCTCCCAGCCGTGGCAGAAGGGGCACTGGAAGACCGAGGTCCCCCAGAGCTCACGCAGCCCGGGGATGTCGGGCGGCTCGTAATCCATCCCGGTGGCCAGCAGCACCCGACGGGCATACACCGTCTCGCCGGTGTCCAGGGTCAGTGAGTAGCCGCCGTCGGCGGGCGCGCCTTCGCGGGCCCATGCCCGGCGGTACTCGACCGTGGGGTAGCGGGACAGTTCGTCGCGGCCCATGGCGTAGAGCTGCTCGGGCGGGCGGCCGTCGTGTCCGAGCAGTCCACCTATCGCGGAGGCGGCCCGGTTGCTCTGCTCGTCGGCGTCGAGCACCAGGGTCCGGCGCCGCGCTCGGCCCAGTACCAGGGCGGCGCTCAGCCCTGCTGCGCCTCCGCCCACCACCACGCATTCCCAGTGGATGTCGGGTTTCATTCGCTCAACCAGATGGCTCCGTGGCGGAGTTCCACGGGGAAGGTTCGCAGTCCGGCGATCCTGCCGAATGCGCAGACAGCTGCCGAATAGGGCTTGAATCCGAAGACACGTCCCTTGGGGCCTGAGCACATGGCGCCGGTGTCGACATCGTAATCGGCTCGGTGCCAAGGGCATTCGAGGCGGCCATCGTCGGTGACACGACCGCGCCCCAGTTTGGCGAACTGATGGCGGCACAGATTGCTCACCGCGAACGGGCGGCCGTCGGGTGTCATCCCGACCGCCAGGACCCCCTTGTGCTCGGTGCGCACTTCGATGACACGCCGTTTGCCGAGCTGGTCGACGGCCAGCAGTCGCCGGCCCGCAGCGGACACCGGATGGTCGTGGGTCACCGGCGGGAAGGGACCGGCGGTGTCGACGCCGTGGTGATGGGGATCGTTGCGCAGCTTCGTCATTGACAGGAGTTACCCACAGCGCGACCGCTGAAACGGCGTTTGAACGCCGGCGTCGTGGCAACCCGCCTCGGGGAATCAGTAGACGGGAAACGAAGCCATGCGGATCGTCATCACCGGAGCGTCCGGCAACGTAGGGACGGCGCTGCTGCGGGCGTTGCGAACATCCGACCAGAGCCATGAATTGGTAGGGGTGGTGCGGCGGCCCCCTGAGTCACGTGGACCTACTGACGAGATCTACGGCGAAGCGCGTTGGTATGCCTTGGATCTTGCCGGCGACGGGGCGGCCGGCCATCTGCGGGAGGTGTTCGAGGGCGCCGACGCGGTGGTGCATCTGGCCTGGGGCTTCCAGCCCACCCGGAACACCGACTACCTGACGCGGCTGGGCGTCGGCGGGACCACCGCGGTGCTGGAGGCGGCCCACGCGGTCCGGGTGCCCCACCTCCTGCACATGTCCTCGGTCGGGACGTACGCCGCGGGTCGTTACGGCGAGCGGGTGGACGAGACCTGGCCCACCACCGGGATCCGGACCTCGCCGTACAGCCGCGACAAAGCCGCGGCCGAGGCGAAGCTGGACGATTACGAGCGCGAGCATGGTGATACCGCTGTGTTGATCACCAGGATGCGCCCGGGATTCATCGTCCAGCGCGCGGCGGCCAGCGGCCTGATGCGGTATGCCCTACCCGGATGGGTGCCCATGCGCCTGATCCCGCTGCTGCCCGTGCTGCCCCTGGATCGTGGCCTGTGCATCCCCCTCATCCACGCCGACGACGTGGCCAGCGCATTCGTCAGCGCCATCGAGCGTCGCGCGGGCGGGCCGTTCAACCTGGCCGCGGATCCGCCCGTGACCCGGGACACCGTTGCGAAGCTGCTCGGGGCCAGAGCCGTTCAAGTGCCCTCGGGGATTCTGGGAACAGTGGTCGACCTCAGCTGGCGCGCGCGGCTGCAGCCGATCGACCGAGGCTGGCTCGACCTGGCGTTCACCGTCCCCCTGCTGGACAGTTCGCGCGCACGCCGCGAGCTCGGCTGGATTCCGCAGTGGTCGTCCACGGAAGCGCTCGCCGACGTCATCAAAGGTGTCGCCGAGGAGGCGCACACCGACAGCCCACCGCTTCGGCGGCGGTCCATGGTCGAGCAGCTCTACCGCGACCTCACCAAAGGCTTGATGACCACCAGGCGCCTGCCCTGAGGTCGTTTGGAACCTGGTTGGGGTGGGCAGCCTGGTGACCGTGGTCGAAAACGCACGCCACGATCTGGCAGTCCGGATGGCCGAACTGGCGCGCGCCGTCGCGGTTCCCCAGAGCGCCGAGGACATCTTCGCCGAGGTGACGTCCGCCGCAGTTGAGCTGATCCCCGGGGTGGACACCGCCGGGATCCTGCTCATCGGCAAGGGCGGCACGTTCGAATCCCACGCGACCACCACCGACCTGCCTCACGAACTCGACGAACTGCAGCACCTTCTCCAGGAGGGTCCGTGTATGTCCGCGGCCCTGGACGACGTGGTGGTGCGCACCGACGATTTCCGGGAGGAGTCGCGGTGGCCGGCGTATTCGGCCGCGGTGGCGAAACTGGGTGTGCTGAGCGGATTGTCGTTCCGGCTGTACACCTCGCAGCGCACGGCCGGGGCGCTGAACCTGTTCGGATTCGAGCCGACCGAATGGAGCATGGACTCGGTGACCACCGGGGCCGTCCTCGCCGCGCACGCCGCGGCAGCGGTGATGGCGCACAGGCAGGGCGAGCACCTGAATTCGGCGCTGGCGTCCCGGGACCGGATCGGCCAGGCCAAAGGCATCATCATGGAGCGGTTCCGGGTGGACGATGTCCGTGCCTTCGAGTTGCTGCGCAAGTTGTCGCAAGACAGCAACACCCCGCTGGTGCAGGTCGCCCAGCAGGTGATCGAGACCCGGGGCTGAGCGCTAGGGTCCTGCGCAGCGCTTCGAGCACTCCAGCAGTATCTGGCGCAACTCGGCGTCGCCGACATCGGCCAGGGCGGGATCCGTTGCGCAGGCATAGATTCCGGCGGTGGTCATGGACATCGCAACACGGGCGCTGATATCGGGAGCCGGGCCGAGCAGCAGAGCGGAAAAGCGGTCGATGATGAGCTGGAACTCCTCATGCGATTCCACGATCTGATGGATCGTCGGGTCGCCGTAGAACAGCGACGAGATGCGCCGGTGCCGGATCGCGAGTTCGACCAGACCGCTGATCGCCACATCGCGCTGCGCGTCCTGGGTGGGCAGCAACTCGGCGATGCGGATCAGGTGCTCGATGTCCTCGAAGATCGGTAGCACCACCGCCAGGGCGATCTCGTCCTTGGATTGGAACTGGTAGTACACCGCACCCTTGCCGACGCCCAAGCGGTCGGCGATCATCTGCAGCGACGTCCCGTGCACCCCGTGTTTGGCAAACAGCTCGAGGGCGGCGTCGAGCACCCTTTCACGGGCGAAACCGCGGTTGGCTGCCGTCTTGGTCATGCGCTACCCCCTTCCTGCTGCCGTCACCCTCAGCCGCAGAAGTCAATCTGCGCGACTGTACCCCGGGCGCGGTGTGACCACGCACACTTAGCCGCTCGGCTTGTAAAAAGATAGCCGTGTGGATAGCGTTTAGCCCCACTAAGGACAAGTCGTAACGATCGTTCGGCCGCAAAGGGGCGCGGGTATGCAGGTGGTCAGGCGAGCGTGGCTGCCGTTGCTCATCGTGGTGGTGGTTCTCATCGCCGGATTCACCGTCGACCGGGTCCGCGGGTTCTTCGCCTCCGAACCGCCCATGGTCACTCCCGTGAACTTCGCCGACGATCCCGAGCCCTTCGAGCCCAAAGTCGTCGAATACGAGATCAACGGCGCCGGCGGAACCGCCGATGTGAACTACATGGATCTGGAGGGCAAGCCCCAGCGCGTTGACGGGGCGGCGCTGCCGTGGCGGGTCCGGCTGGAGACAACCAACCCATCGGCGATGGCGCATGTGGTGGCTCAAGGTACGGGCAGCAGCCTGACCTGCCGGATCATCGTCGACGGTGAGTTGAAAGAAGAGAGGACCGTCGACGGCGTGAGTGCCCAGACCTTCTGCATCGACAAGTCCGCATGAGCGCGCACTCCAGCGAGGCGCCCACCGGCCCGGTTCGCGTGGCCGAGCAGCGGCACTTCCACTTCGAGAAGCCGGCCCGGCTGTTCCGCAAGCTGTCCGTCCCGATCATCCTGATCTGGATCGCCATCGCGGCCTTCCTCAACATCTCGGTACCGCAGCTCGAGCAAGTCGGTGAAGAGCGGTCCGTGTCGATGAGCCCGGACGAGGCGCCCGCGGTGATCGCGATGCAGCGTGCCGGTCAGGTGTTCGACGAGTACAAGTCCAACAGCTCGGTGATGATCGTGCTGGAGGGCCAGGAGCCACTGGGCGACGACTCCCGCCAGTACTACTCCGAGATCATCCGCAAACTCCAGGCCGACACCAAACACGTTGAACACGTGCAGGATCTGTGGAGCGATCCGCTGACCGCCTCAGGTGTGCAGAGCAATGACGGCAAGGCCGTCTACGTGCAGGCCAACATCGCCGGCAATCAGGGCGAGGCGCTGGCCAACGAGTCGGTCCAAGCCGTGCGCGACGTCATCGACAGCACACCGGCACCCGAGGGGGTCTCGACCTACATCACCGGTGCCGCGGCACTGTCGGCCGATCAGCAGGAAGCCAGCCACAACAGCCTGCGCACCGTGGAGATGCTGACGTTCGCCGTCATCATCGTCATGCTGCTGATCATCTACCGCTCCGTCATCACCACGGTGCTGATGCTGGTGATGGTGGGCATCAGCATCGCCACGGTGCGGGGAACGGTCGCCTTCCTGGGCTATCACGACGTCATCGGGCTGTCGGTGTTCGCCACCGGGCTGTTGTCCACCCTGGCGATCGCGATCGCGGTGGACTACGCGATCTTCCTGATCGGCCGCTACCAGGAGGGCCGAGGCAACGGGGAGGACCGGGAAACGGCCTACCTCAACATGTTCGGCGGCACGGCGCACGTGATCGTGGGTTCGGGCCTGACCATCGCCGGCGCGACGTTCTGTCTGAGCTTCACCCGCCTGCCCTACTTCCAGACCCTGGGCGTGCCGTTGGCCGTCGGCATGCTGGTGCTGATCTTCACCGCCATGACCTTCGGCCCCGCACTCATCACCATCGCCAGCCGCTTCGGCCTGCTGGAGCCCAAACGCTCGATGCGCAAACGGGGTTGGCGCAAGATCGGTGCCGCCGTGGTGCGCTGGCCCGGGCCCATCCTGATCACCTCGGTGGCCGCCTCGCTCATCGGTCTGCTGGCGCTGCCCGGCTACCAGACCAGCTACAACGACCGGCAGTACCTACCGTCCGACATCAACACCAACCTGGGTTATGCCGCCGCCGAACGCCACTTCTCGCCGGCGCGGTTGAACCCCGAGATGCTGATGATCGAAACCGACCGGGATTTGCGTAATCCCGCCGACATGCTGGTGATCGAGAAGATCGCCAAGGCGGTGTTCGGCGTACAGGGCATCGGGCGGGTGCAGACCATCACGCGTCCGGATGGCAAGCCGATCGAGAACACGTCGATCCCGTATCTGATGAGCCAGCAGGGCACACTGCAGACCCTGAACCAGAAGTACATGGACGACATGATGGCCGACATGCTCAAGCAGGCCGACACCATGCAGACCAACATCGACACCATGACCGAGATGCAGCGCATCACCACCGAAATGGCCGACACCACTCACAAAATGGTGTCGCTCATGGAGGTCACGGTGGGCGACATCCAGCAGCTGCGTGACAACATCGCCAACTTCGACGATTTCTTCCGGCCGATGCGCAATTACTTCTACTGGGAACCGCACTGCTACGACATCCCGATCTGCTGGGCGCTGCGCTCGGTGTTCGACGTCATCGACGCCACCGACGTCATGACCAACGACATGGAGCAGTTGATGCCGCAGATGCGGCGCCTGGATGCGCTGATGCCGCAGATGCTGGCCATCATGCCGTCGATGATCGACACCATGCGGTCGATGAAAACGATGATGCTGACGATGCAGCAGACCCAGGCCGGCATGCAGGAACAGCAGAAGATCATGCAGGAGAACGGCACCGAGATGGGTGACGCGTTCAACGCCGCCCGCAACGACGACTCGTTCTACCTGCCGCAGGAGGCTCTCGACAACCCGGACTTCGCAAAGGGGTTGGAGCAGTTCATCTCTCCCAACGGCAATGCGGTGCGGTTCATCATCGCCCACGAGGGTGACCCGATGACCGCCGAGGGCATCGCCAAGATCGACCAGATCAAGAAGGCCGCCAAGGAGGCCATCAAGGGCACCCCGCTGGAGGGTTCGACGATCTACCTCGGTGGCACTGCGGCCACGTTCAAGGACATGGCCGACGGCACCGCCTTCGACCTGCTGATCGCCGGGATCGCCGCCATCTGTCTGATCTTCATCATCATGTTGATCCTGACGCGGGCGGTAGTCGCGGCCGCGGTGATCGTGGGCACGGTGATCCTGTCGCTCGGTGCCTCGTTCGGTATCTCGGTGTTGATCTGGCAGCACCTGATCGGTATCGAATTGCACTGGATGGTGCTACCGATGGCGGTGATCATCCTGCTGGCCGTCGGCGCCGACTACAACCTGTTGGTGGTGGCCCGGCTCAAAGAGGAGATACACGCCGGCCTGAACACCGGCATGATCCGCACCATGGGTGGCAGCGGTTCGACGGTGACGGCCGCGGGTATGGTGTTCGGCTTCACGATGATGACGATGGCGGTCAGCGACCTGACCATCATGGGCCAGGTGGGCACCACCATCGGTCTCGGACTTCTGTTCGACACCTTCGTGATTCGTTCCTTCATGACCCCCTCGATCGCGGCCCTGCTGGGGCGGTGGTTCTGGTGGCCGCAGAACGTCCGGATGCGGCCGAGACCCGAGCCGTGGCCCAAGCGCGAGTTGGTGCAGAGTTCATGATGATTCGCAGGTTCTCGGTGGCCGTTGCGGCGTCCGTGGTGTTGTTGATGGGTGCTGCACCGGTGGCGCAGGCCGATCCCGATGAGGCGTTCGCCGAGCAGTTGCACACGTTCGGGATCTACGGGCAGAAGGATTTCAACGCCTGGATCGGCAAGCTGATGTGCAAGCGGCTGCGCAACGGCCACGACGCGGATGCCTTCGCCTCGGCCAAGTTCGTCCACGACCAGCTGATCAAGGGCACCACCACTGATCAGGCCTGGCAGTTCGTCGGCGCCGGCATCCCCATCTACTGCCCCGACCAGCTGCCCGTCCTGCAGCGCGCCGCCGAGCAACGGAGTCAGCGATGAAGCGTTTCCTGTTGGCGGCCTTGGCCGTTGGCTTCGTGACCACAGCAGCGCCGGCGGCCGCCGATGCCACCGACGAGTACCCCATCCCCAGCCGGATGCTCAAGACCACCTGCACCGTCGACCAGTACATGGCCGCGGTACGCGACACCAACCCGGTGTACTACGAGCGCTACATCATCGACTACAACAACAAGTCCCCCGATGTGCAGAAGTGGGCCCGCGACCGCATCACCTGGTTCTTCTCCATGGATTACGCGGGGCGCCGGGCATATTCGGAAGAAACCGCCACCAATGCCTTCTACGAGACGCTGGCGTGGAACTGGCCCAACTGGGCCAAGCTGTTCTTCAACAACAAGGGCGTCGTCGCCCACGGCACCGATGTCTGCATGACCTACCCGCCGGTGGACCCGACCGTCTGGACCTGGTAGGCACCTGCGCCGCCAGTGTGGAGTTGATCCACGCCGGCGCCGCCTACGCGTGCATCTTCTCCACGGTCACGGGTGACGCGCCGCCGAGTCGGGCGGGGGTGTCACCCCGTGGGCGATGCCGTTGGCCGCGTGAATGCCCGCGAGGAAGGCGGCGACGGTTCGCATGCCCCGGCGACGGCGGAGTTTCTGCCAGTTTGTCGGTTTCTTGTAGAACATGTCTCCGATGTTCGTGGATATCCGCGTTGGCCAACAGTGGCACTAGCGCCGTTGTTCGTTAACATAGTGACATGCACTCCGTGGCGATCCTCGCGTACGACGGCATGTCCGGTTTCGAATCCGGGGCGCCCGCCGAGATCTTCGGGATCACCGAGCTGTCCGAGCGCTTCTCCGCCGGCATCACCCGCCCCTGGTACTCCGTCAAGCTCTGCGCCGAAGCGCCCGAGGTGCGCATGCTCGGCGGCGCGACGGTACGTACGCCGTACGGTCTGGACGACCTGGCCGACGCCGACACCGTGATCATCCCGAGCGTGCGCGACGCCACTGAGACTCCCTCGCCGGGACTCATCGAGGCGATCACCGCCGCCCAGCAGCGCAACGCCCGGCTGGTGTCCATCTGTTCGGGAGCGTTCGCGCTCGCCGCGGCCGGCGTGCTCGACGGGCAACGAGCCACCACGCACTGGATCTACGTGGACCTGTTGCAGCAGTCCTATCCCCAGATCGAAGTCGACCCGTCACCGCTGTATGTCGACGCCGGCGGCGTGCTCACCAGTGCGGGCTGCGCCGCGGGGATAGACCTGTGCCTGCACATCGTGCGCAGTGACCACGGGGTCAAGGTCGCCAACGATGTGGCGCGGCGGCTGGTGGTCGCACCGCACCGGGCCGGGGGACAGGCGCAGTACATCGAGACACCGGTGCCCGAGCCGTCCACCGACGGGCGTATCGCCGCGGGAATGGCCTGGGCGCTGGAGAACCTCGATTCACCCATCTCGCTGGACGACCTGGCCGCCCGGTCGGCGCTGTCGCGGCGCAGCTATCTGCGGCAGTTCGCGAAAGCCACCGGCACCACACCCATCAAATGGCTGATCGAGCAGCGCATCCAGGCCAGCCTGCCGTTGCTGGAATCATCAGAGCTGTCGATCGAGCAGATCGCCACGCGGGTGGGATTCGAGTCGCCGGTGACCTTCCGGCACCACTTCACCCGACAGCTCCGGACCACACCCAGTGACTACCGGAACTGCTTCACGGCGACGGCCGGCGACGCCGACGCCGTTTGATTACGCAGGCGTACCGATTCGCCGTTATCGTGACCAGATGCTCAGCGAGGACTCCGATGCTCAGGCCGATGTGCTGCAGGCGCAGTCGATGCGCCGGCTCCTGAGTGAGGAACGCCGGGCAACCGGAGCGAAGATCGCCGCACTGGTGAGGCGACTCACCGCAGCGAGTTCCACCGGCCAGCCGGATGCCCATCAGATCAAGCGGACGATCCGTCAGTTGGAGAACGACATCCAGCAACTCGACCGGATGCTCGCCGCACTGACGCGGCGGTTCCCGGAGCCGGTCAGCGAGCCCGCTTAGGCGTCTTCGAGAGCCTCGCCGATTTCTTGAGCGACGCGGCTGTGCTCGTCGTGCAGCAGCAGATGGCCCGTCGCCAGCACCAGCGCAACCGGCCATTCGATGATCTCCACGGCGGCCAGCACACCGAGCGCCCCGTAGAACGCCAGCTGCTCCGGACGCGGCAGGCGCACCCGGCCCACGACCGGTAGATCCACTGCGAAGGACTGCGCGTCGCGGACCTTCTGCACCGCCTCGCGGTGCGACGTCTTCGACGAGGATTCGGCCATTTGTTGCCTTTCGGTCATGGCGTGTTGGGCGTCAGGACGTCCGGTGTCCGGACCGTGGAGGACGTGTCCACCACATCCGTCGCGAGCGGCTCGTCCGATCCAGTGTCCGTAGTGGCCAGGTTCATCGCAATCCCGTTGCGCGAGCTGTACGCCGCATTGTGGCGGCTCGGAGTCGTCGACATCGACGACTGCACGCGCGAGAGCACCCGGGGTGCCACCCACGCCGCGGCGGTCGCCGTCCCCGCGGTGCCCAAGGCCTGAGCCCATCCGAGCGGCCCAAGAGGCGTGCAGCCCAGCAACTGGCTGACGCCCGGGGTGCTGATCAGCACGCCCAGCGTCGCCAGCGAACCGCCCGCTGTCGCCACCACCAGCGGGCTGTGCGAGTCCAAAAGCGTCTGCCCCAGCTGGGTGGACACCAGCGCGACCAGTGCAACGGTCGAGGCGTGCCGTGGTCGCAGACTGAAGCCGGCCAGCAGCCAGGCGGTGGTGGCCGCGGCGGCGGTGGTGGTACCGCGAATGGCCACCGTTCGCCACAACGCCGATTGATCCGGACCGTGCCCGCCGCCGCTGGTGTCGATCGACGGGCTCACCGCCAGTGCGGCGGCCGGGAGCGCGTCGGTCATCATGTTGACCAGCAGCAGCTGTCGAGCATTGAGCGGCGAGCGGCCTGTCAGCGCCGAACCGATGATGGCGAACGCCACTTCGCCGGCATTGCCGCCCAGGAGCACCGACACCGCGGCCTGAACCCGGCGCCACAGCTGCCGCCCCTCTTCGAGAGCATCCAGCAGCGCGCCGATGCGCCCGTCGAGCAGCATGACGTCGGCCGCAGTGCGGGCGGGGTCGCTGCCGCGAGAGGCCACCCCGATTCCGACGGTGGCCGAACGGATGGCCGCGGCGTCGTTGGCACCATCGCCGACCATGGCGCATACCAACCCGGCGCGCTCCAAGGTCTGCACCACCTGCACCTTGTGCTCGGGTGTCATCCTCGCGAACACCACGGTGTCCCGCACGGCAGCTTCCTGCCCGCGCCGAGACAGCCCTTCCCATTCCGTGCCGCTGATCACCTGGCCGGCCGACATCGGCAGCCCCAGCTCGGCGGCGATGGCCGTTGCGGTCACCGGGTGATCGCCGGTGATCAGCCGGACGCCGATACCCTGCTCCTTCAGGGCGGCCAATAGCGCCGCGGATTCCGCGCGTGGGGTATCCGAGAGTCCGAGCAGACCCGCGATCTCCAGCCCCGAGCCGCACAGCTCGGTGAACGCGTCGTCATCGTCTCGCGCGGCCTTCGCCTGCTGCGCGGTGACGGTGCGGCGGGCCACGGCGATGACGCGCAACCCGGAACCGGCCATCTGATGCACTGTCTCCCCGATCGCCAGCTCGCGCGAGGTGGACGCAGCGAGTAACGCCTCGGGGGCTCCTTTGAGGAGCAGTTCGGAGCCGATCAGGGTCGCCGAGAACGGTCGCCCCGACCGGAACGGCAAGTGGGCGTCGACCTCGCCGGCGTCGAGGTGGGCTGCCCCGGCCGCCTCGACCACGGCGGCGTCGGTGGCGTGCTCGTGGCGTCCGCCGTTCTTCGGCGGGGTGGCGCGCGCCGCGATGCCGAGCACCTGCTCACGGGTGAGATCGGCGAAGCTTTCCACCTGCGAGACCCTGAGGCGGTTCTCGCTGAGGGTGCCGGTCTTGTCGAAGCACACCACATCGACGCGGCCGAGCGCTTCCACCGCCTTGGGCGTCCGCACCAGGGCACCGGATTTGGTGAGCCGGCGGGCCGAGGCCTGTTGGGCCAATGTGGCGACCAGGGGGAGACCCTCGGGAACGGCGGCCACCGCTACGGCCACGCCGCCGGAAACTGCTTGCCGCAGAGGCGTTCTGCGCAGCAGCCCGAGGCCGCTGACCACGGCACCACCGGCAAGGCTGATCGGCAGCGCCCGGTTCGTCAGCTCGCGTAACTGGGACTGCAGGCCCACCGCCGACCCGTGCGCGGGAGCCACTGCGGCGGCGCGCCGGACCTGCGTCTGTACGCCGACCGAGGTCACCACGGCGACCGCGGTACCACTGACCACGGTGGTGGCGGCGTAGAGCATGCAGTCGCGTTCGGCGACTATCGCACCGGGGGTGGCCTGCACCTGTTTGACGACCGGCAGCGATTCGCCGGTCAGTGCGGATTCGTCGACCTCGAGATCGTGCGCTTCGACGATGCGGCAATCGGCGGGGACCACCTCACCGGGCCAGACTTCGATGAGGTCCCCGCGGCTCAGTTGCTCGGCCTCCACACTGCGGAATCCGTCGCCCACGATGAGACGGGCCTGCGGCTCCTGCACGGCCAGCATCCGGCGCAGCAAGCGTTCCGCCCGCAACTGTTGGGCCGCTGCCAAGATGGCGTTTCCGGTCAGCACCGACGCGACCAGCACAGCATCAACCGGGGATCCCAGCACGGCACTCGCGGCGGAGCCGACGGCCAGGATCGGGGTCAGTGGATCGGACAGTTCGTGGCGGACCGCGGTGGCCATCTCACCGGCCAGCCCGAGTGCCGGTCCGGTGACCCGCCCGGCCAGGCTCACCGACGCGGCGAGCCTCGACCGCTGGTGAGGTTCCTCGTGGTCTGGGGAGGGAAGTGCTTGCAGCACTTGATCAACCGACATCGCGTGCCAATCCTGGCTGGGAGCCGGCTCCGGGGGCTCGTCGCTCAGGACGCCTCGTGCCAAGGACATTCCGGTGAGTAAGCCGGCTGCCGCGCCGGCCGTGACCGGTCCAGGGCCACGGCCACGCACACCTGGCACCATCAGCAGTGCGCCCAGTGCCGAGGCGCTGGTGGCCAGTTCCGTGCCCCGGCGGCTGGCTTTCCGCGCGGCTGGGATGGCACGCATGATGCGCCACACCGCCGTCATGTCAGGTACCAGCAGGTCGGCCCGCCACGGCGGGGGGCGGTCCGGGGCAAGGACGCCGATCGACAGGTCGGACGCCGAAAGAGCCTGGGCGGCAACGGTAGACACGACAGCGACGGTGCGGCCATCGGCCTGCAGCGAGTGCACGGCGCCGAACAGGGCGGCCTCGACGGAGCCCTCCACCGGGTACAGCTCGTCGAACGATGACCGCAGTTCGTCGAGTTCGTCGCCGGCCACCGACATCACCTCGACATCGGCGCGCCGGATCTCACTGATGGCCACAGCGGCCAGCGGATGATGGGCGTGCCGGATGAACACCTGCCCGGGTCCGTTGCCGTTCGGCTTGGTGCTCTCCGTGACCGGCGCGCGATGCCAGCCGGCGCCGAGGGCGCCGCGCTGCACCTGCTGCTGCGCCCACTGCCACACCTCGGTGGTGGCGTGTTGCGGAACGCCGCGCAGCTGGCTGACCCGCAGCTCGTCGGTCAGCAACACCCGCGGGTCGATCACCACGGTGTCGATACGGTCGAGGCGGCGCAGGGCGTCGGGCCGAAGTGCCACCACATCGTGCCGATCGGCCAGTCCACGGCCCAGCGTGGCCGAGAACGCCTCCCGCGCACTGCGGGCCGCCTTCGGTGCGGCAACGACAGCTGCGGTACCGGCGGCGTTGATGTCTCCGGTGAGCAGGCCTACCGCAGCGGCGCCGACGCCCTGGGCGACACCACTGCGCCCGGCGTGCCGTTCGACGGGTCCGGGCGGCAGTGGACAGGGACGTTCGGGAACCGGGTCGATGTCGGGGGCCTCGGCACGGGCGGCAAGGTCCGGTTCCAGGTCCTGCCAGGCCCGTGCGGCGGCGACGAGCTCACCCACCTGGCTGAGGTGACGGAAGAACTCGACCGCCAGCGACGCCGGTGCCTGGGTGAAGGTGTACACCGAGGCCGCCGCCAGCCCGAGCGCGGTGTCCGCCGCCGTGTCGCCGAGGCGCTGCTCCACCAGCGCACGTAACCGAGGCTGGTAATCGACCACCGTCACCGCCGACACCAGCCCTGCGGGCAGTGCGGGCAACGGCAGAAGCCGGCCCGCTGTCGCGACGCCCAACCCGACCCCGTTCGCGGCCGCGGTCAGTATCCGGCCGGCCAGCACCACGCCGTCGCCGGGCAGGTCGGTCGCGCGCACCGCATCTTCGTCAGTTGCCTCGAACTCGTCCACGATCCGACACAAGCGGTCGATAGCCGGCGTCGAGTCGTCGACCGTCAGCACGAGGCGGTGGACTGCGTGGTTGAGGCGTGCCGAGGTGACGCCGGGTTCGGCAAGCATCGCCTCGACCAGAGCGCCACTGTTGTCCGGGGACAGTCCGCGGACCTCGATCCAGTACCGGTCGCCGTTGCGCCATCTCCTGCGTGCCGGGGATCCGCCGAGGACCTCCTTGACCGCCGCTGCGCTCGCCCTCAGGCTCGGTGAGAAGGTGTCACTGAGAGTGCCTGCCGCGGAGGACGTGAGCTTGAGACCGGTGCTGGCGCAGGCAGCCGTCAGCACGACAGGGGCGGCGGCAACCGTCACCGCGGTGTCGAACAGGCGCCCGAGCAGTGCCCTCACTTAGTGGTGGAGGAGCGCCGGGCAGCGGTGGACTTGCGGGCCCCGCTTGCGGGCTTACGGGTGGATGCCGTTGGGCGCGGGGCGGTTTTACGCGGAGCGGTCGGGGCAGCGGTGGGCACGGACGACAAGGTGGGCGCCGCAGCGGGGGTCGGGGCCGGTGAGCTCGCCGGAGCACCGCCGTCCACGCGGTGGCTCAGTTGATGCACCACCAGAACCGCACCGCCGACGGCGACCAGCAGTGGCCACTCGACGAGTCCGGCCGCGCCGATGGCGCCGATGGTCAGCGCCGCCGCAGCTGAGGACTGGCTACCGCTGCTGAGTCCGGAGCGGACCCCGCTCGCCACGCCGCGCACTCCGCCGACTGCGCCGTTGATGGCGGCGCCACTGATGGCGCCGGCCGCTGCGGTGGTGGCGTCTGCCGCTTTCGTCACCCCTCGAACGGCCACTGTAAAAGGATTCATCGCCACTCCCGCCTCACCGATTCCGCCAGCTGTTCACCGGTTAGTCATTCCCGAATAACCATCCGTTATACACACCGTTGGTGAACGATCAGACGACGTGGAATTCGCCGTTCACATTTCGCGGTCAGGACTGCCGTTCGGGGTCGCGGTCGTGAGCCTTCAGCCCGATGGCGAATGCAGTCAAGTCGTTGTGCTGCAAAGGATCTCGGCCGGTGATCTCCTGAATCCTGGCCAGCCGGTGCCGAACGGTGTTGGTGTGCAGGTACAGCTCTTTGGCGGTTTCGCTCAGCGACCCGTTGGCCGCGAGAAACACCCGCAGGGTGCGGATGTGCTGGGTGCCGCGGTGGGCATCCAGGTCGGCCAGCGGATCGACCAGTTGCTGACGGAAAGGAGCCAGCGCCGCGTTCGGCAGTTGCTCGAGCAGGCTCTCGAGCGTGCTGAGCTGATCCGGGCCGACGCGGCCCCCGCGGTGCTGCGCCAGATCGAGCGCAATCCGGGCCTGGGCGATGGCCGACCCGATATCGGTCAGCGGTACCGCGGCCGAATGACCGGACGGTAGCGCGAGTTCTTCGGAGGTCTCGAGCGCACCGACGGTCAGCATCAGACACAGATCGGGAGCGTCGCCGATCAACGCCTCGGGAAACGCCATGGATAACAGCGCACCGGCGCCCGCGGGCCACGCCGAGCAACTCAGCTCCCCGGCGGTGAACCCGGCCCAGGACAACAGTTGACTCAACGCATCCGGCAGCAGCATGCGCCGCTCCACCAGCGACAACAGCTGGCCTACCCGCTCACGGGCAAGGGCGGCCTCGATATCGCGTTCACCCTGGGCAGCACGGACGAACCGGGCGATGAGGTTCAGCAGGGCCGGTTCCGGGCGGTCGCCGCGGCCCACCCACACCAGGGTGCCGACGCCCGGCACGTCGACCTCCACGCCTTCGCCATCGCCGGTTCCCGGAGGCTCGAGCAGGAAGTAACACCCCAGGATCTGGCCGGCGCCGTCGAGCAGCTGCCGCGCAGACTCGTGACGCCGCAGCGACGACAGCAGTTCGGGCACAAGGGCATTGGTGGCCCGTGCCACGGCGATCTCGGAGCCCAACCAGAATTCGGCGACGAACCGGTTGACCTGACTGAACGGCACACTGGGCGGGGCCACCAGAATCGGCAAGCCGTGGCGCCGGCACTCGAGCAACAGCGCGGCCGGCACGTCGTCGTGGCCGTCCCCGATGCCGAAGCACACCCCTGAGGCACCCGCCCGGCCCAATGATTCGGCGAACACCGCGCAGTCCTGCGGCGTCTGCAGACTGAGCCCGACGGTGCACACCAATTCGCCGCCCCGGAGATAGCGGGAAGGATCCCGCATCTCGGTGGTGTGGGCCCAGCTGATGGCCCGGTCCAGATCCTGGGTCTCGCCGTCGGGCACCGACAGCCCCAGTCCGGGCGCATCGAGCAGGTCGCGCAGCGTCGGCGCAGCCTGCTCCGGGCGGGCGTCGGACATCAGGCGAGCGTAACGTCAGCGTCACATCAACGGGCCGCGTCGTTGTGCGATCGTGCAATACCGGCACCCCGCCACGGTGCGATCTCTGCGTATTCGCCCGATGCCCTGGCGTCTGCGCACGTCGAGCGTGATAGTTCCTGCCATGTCGTCAGCGGTCAGCCCCCTCGAGCAGCCCCAGCAGCTGCGCCGTGAGTTCTCGTTGTGGTCGGCGTTCGCCTTCGCGTTCGCCTTCATCTCGCCGATCGTCGCCCTGTACGGGATCTTCGGTTTGGCGATCGCGTCCGCGGGCCCCAGCTTCTGGTGGGGTTTCGCGCTGGTGTTCGCCGGTCAGTTCCTGGTGGCGCTGGTGTTCGCCACCCTGGTGTCGCGCTGGCCCCTGGAAGGCTCGATCTACCAGTGGTCGCGCCGGCTGCTGGGCACCACCTACGGCTGGTTCGCGGGGTGGGTCTACATGTGGACGCTGGTGATCGCCATGGCCACGGTCGCGCTCGGAGCGGCCGGGTTCGTGGCCAACATCGCCGGCGTCGAGGAACCATCGGGCGGCACGCTCGCCCTGATCGCACTGGCCATCCTGCTGGCCGGCACGGCCGTCAACCTGATCGGCCGTGGCGCGCTGAAGGTCTTCATGATCGGCAGCATCATCGCCGAGGTGATCGGCTCGGTGGTGCTGGGCACCTGGCTGCTGCTGTTCCACCGGCAGAACTCTCTGTCGGTGCTGTTCGAATTTGGGGGGTCCGGCCCCGGAGTCTCATCAGACACGTGGAGCTACCTGGGTGGTCCGTTCCTGATGGCGGTGGCGTTCATCGGCTGGTCCTTCGTCGGCTTCGAAAGTGCCGGCTCCATTGCCGAAGAGGTCCACGAACCCCGCCGCGACCTCCCCAAGGCGGTGCTGTTCTCCCTGGCGTTCATCGCCCTGGTGGTGGGCTACTCCAGCCTCGCGATCATCCTGGCCATCCCGGATCTCGACGCCGTGGCCGAAGGCGCGGTGGCCGACCCGGTGTACGAGACACTGACCACCGCGTTGGGGCATGGCATCGCCAAACCCGTCGAGGTGCTGTTCGTCATCGGCTTCCTGGCCAGCTTCCTGGCGCTGCAGACCTCGGCGTCGCGGGTCATCTGGGCCTACGCCCGCGACGGCGCACTGCCGGCGGCCGGCACCCTGGTGCAGCTGCGCGGCCGGGCCCGGATCCCCGTGGTGGCCATCCTGGTCACCACCGTCATCGGGGCGGGACTGTTCCTGCTGAGCATCGTCGCCGGTGACGTCTACTCGCTGATGGTCAACTTCACCGCGGGCGGTTTCTATCTCGCCTTCTTGTTCCCGCTCATCGGCTTCCTGGTGGTGGTGCTCCGCCGCGCCTGGCAGCCCGCCGCGTTCAACCTGCGCGGGCTCACCGTGCCGGTGGCCGTGGTGGCGGTGGTGTGGGCGGTGCTGCAGTTCCTCAACATCGCCTGGCCCAGAGCCGCTTTCGAGCAGCGTTTCCTGGACTGGTCGGTGTGGATCGGTGTCGCAGCGCTGGCGGTGCTGGGAACCCTGATCCTGGCCAGTGTGCGGTCGCGGATCGCCGCGCCCACCGACGACTATGACGAGCAACGGGCCGTGGCCGGTGACTGAGCGCCGCGTCGCGCTGGTCACCGGTGGGGCCAGCGGCATCGGCGCCGCCGTGGTCGACGCGCTGACATCGCGCGGGTTCACCGTCGGCTGTCTGGACCTCGACCCCCGGGATTCTGAAAATGGTTGGGCAGTGGATGTTTCCGATGCCGCCGCGGTGGCCGACGCCGTGGCCCAGTTGCGGGACAGCCTGGGCCCGGTCAGTGCGGTGGTGACCTCGGCGGGCTACTACGAGATGGCCCCGGTCGCCGAGATCAGCACAGCGGCCTGGCGGCGGATGCTGCGGGTGCACCTGGGTGGACTGGTGAACGTCGCGCGGGCGACGCTGCCCGATCTCATCGGCAGCCGGGGCAGCCTGGTTGCGGTGGCCAGTGAGTTGGCCGTCGGCGGAGGCGACCAGGACGCCCACTACGCCGCGGCAAAAGGCGCCATCCTGGGGTTCGTTCGCAGCCTCGCCGCCGAGGTGGCCGACAGGGGAGTGCGGGTCAACGCCGTGGCGCCCGGCCCCACCGATACGCCGCTGCTGGCGGCCGACTCACCCTGGCGGGCGCCCGACTACCTGGCGACGCTACCGCTGCGGCGGCTCACGAAGCCGGGTGAAGTGGCGCGCTGTGTCGAATACCTGGTCTGCGATGCCACTTTCAGCGTCGGCGACGTGGTCAACGTCAACTCGGGAGCGGTGATATGAGTACCGATCTGCGCGGCCGGGTCGCGCTCGTCACCGGAGCGGCGCAGGGGATGGGCGCGGCGCACGCCAAAAGGCTGGCCGCCGCCGGCGCCACCGTCGCCGTCAACGACCTGCGCGACACAGCCGAACTGGACGCCCTGGCCGCCGAGGTCGGCGGCGTGACCGCGGCAGGGGACGTTTCCGATCCGGACGAATGTCGCCGCATCGCAGGCGAAGTGGCATCCACCACCGGCCGGTTGGACATCCTCGTCGCCAACCATGCGTACATGACCATGGGGCCCCTGCTCGAGCACGACGACACCGATTGGTGGAAGGTGGTCGACACCAACCTCGGCGGTACCTTTCATCTGGTGCAGGCGGTGCTGCCGTACATGCGTACCGCCGGTGCCGGGCGCATCGTCGTCATCGCCAGTGAGTGGGGGGTGACGGGCTGGCCTGAGGCCACCGCGTACGCAGCAGCCAAGTCGGGGTTGATCTCTCTGGTCAAGACGCTGGGCCGGGAGTTGGCGCCGGAGCACATCATCGTCAACGCGGTGGCGCCCGGTGTGGTGGACACCCCGCAACTGCAGATCGACGCCGACGCCGCCGGTGTCGGACTCGACGTCATCCACCAGCGTTACTCGGCAGCGATCCCGTTGGGTCGCATCGGCATCGCGGACGAGATCTCCGCCGCCGTCGAGATGCTGTCGGATTTCGAGCTCGAGGCTGTGGTGGGTCAGGTGATCTCGTGCAACGGCGGATCCACCCGCAGCCGGGTTTAGAGAAGGAGATTGTGTTGCCCAGCGAACCCTACGTACGGTCGGAATCCGGTGTTCTCGGACAGGTTGATGCGCAACAGGTTCCGCGGTACGCGGGCCTGGGCACGTTCGCGCGTCTACCGCAACGCCACGACGTCGGCGACTACGACGTCGCCGTCGTCGGAGTCCCGTTCGACAGCGGAGTGACCTACCGGCCAGGTGCCAGGTTCGGCCCGTCGGCCATCAGGCAGGCGTCGCGCCTGCTCAAGCCGTACCACCCCGCGCTCGATGTGGCACCGTTTGCGGCCGCCCAGGTGGTAGACGCCGGCGATATCGTGGCCAACCCCTTCGACATCGGCGAGGCCGTCGATCAGATCCGCACCGGGATACTGGGCGTGATCGGCCGTCCCGCCCAGCGATTCGTGCTCCTCGGTGGCGACCACACCATTGCGCTTCCGGCGTTGCAGGCGGCCAACGAGATCCACGGCCCGGTGGCGCTGGTCCATTTTGATGCGCACCTGGACACCTGGGACACCTACTTCGGCGCGCCGTGTACACACGGCACCCCGTTCCGGCGCGCCGCCGAGCAGGGGCTGCTGGTCAAGGACCACTCCGCGCACGTCGGCATCCGGGGCTCGCTCTATGACCGGGCGGACTTGCTCGACGACGCCGAACTCGGCTTCACCGTGGTGCATTGCCGCGACATCGACCGTATCGGGGTGGACGGGGTGATCGAGCGGGTCCTGGAACGGGTCGGTGCGCACCCGGTGTACGTGTCCATCGACATCGACGTGCTGGACCCGGCTTTCGCGCCGGGCACCGGTACTCCGGAGATCGGCGGGATGACCAGTCGGGAGTTGATCGCGGTGCTCCGGGCCATGCGTGGGCTCGACATCGTGGGAGCCGATGTGGTGGAGGTGGCTCCGGCCTACGACCATGCCGAGGTCACCGCCGTCGCCGGCGCGAACATCGCCTACGAGCTGATCACCCTTATGGTCGGGTGATGAGCCAATTCAGCTGGCCCGCCGGGAAAACCGCGGCCGCCGCCTTCACCTTCGACGTCGATGCCGAATCGGCGGTCCTCTGGGGCAACGAGAGCGTCGGCGCCCGGATGAGTGTGATGAGCCATCAGGCCTACGGTCCGTTGGTGGGGATTCCGCGGATCCTCGATCTGCTCGAGCGTCACCAGATCCGTTCGACGTTCTTCGTGCCCGGGCACACCGCGGACCGCTATCCGGAGGCGATCCGCAGCGTGGTTGCGGCCGGCCACGAAATCGCCCATCACGGCTATCTGCACGAACAGCCCACCCAGCTGACCCTCGAGCAGGAGATCGACGTCATCGACCGCGGGCTGGCGGCGTTGGCGGAGGTCGCCGGGGTACGGCCCGTGGGATATCGCGCGCCGATGTGGGACCTGTCGTGGCGCACCCCGGCATTGCTGGCCGACCGTGGATTCCTCTACGACTCCAGCCTGATGGACGCCGATGCGCCCTACGAACTGGCGGTGACGCCGGGCGTATCTCTGGTGGAGATTCCGATCCAGTGGGCGCTCGACGACTGGGAGCAGTACTGCTTCCTGCCCGATATCAGCGGTAGCGGACTGATCGAGAGTCCGCGCAAGGCACGCGAGCTGTGGCAGCTGGAGTTCGACGGGCTGCGCCGCGCCGGCGGCTGCTGGGTGCTGACCAACCATCCGTTCCTGTCGGGCCGCCCCTCCCGGGCCGCCGAGCTCGACGACCTGATGCGCTACGTCCTCGAGCACGACGAGGTCTGGGTGACGAACCTGGGCGAGATCGCCGAACACGTTCGTGGGCTCGGACTCTCACCGCGATCGATCACCCCGCCGGATGTTCCGCGGTGAGGTGTCAGCCCAGCAGTGTCTCGTGCGGCGATCTCCCGTAGGCCTGACGGTAGCTCCGGGCGAATCGACCCTTGTGGGCGAAGCCCCAGCGGGTGGCGATCTGAGCCACCGTGCTGGTGTCGGCGCTGGCGGCCGTCAGTTCGCGGTGGGCGTGGCCGAGGCGAACCCGGCGGGTGTACTCCATGGGCGTGCAGTCGAGTTCGCGGCGGAACATGTACTGCACCCCGCGCGGTGTCATGTTCACGTGCCGGGCGATGTCGACGATCGAGACGTCGGTGTGGGCGTTGTCGTCGATGAACGCGATGGCCCTGCGCAGCACGGCGGCCTTGACGCCTTGGCGATCTGCGGCCGTGGTGTCGAGCTGGGCATTGTTGGGGAAGGTCTCCAGTACCACGCTCGCCAAATGCATTGTGGCAGTCGAGGCGACGAGAGGTGAGCGGTGGCGGTCCGGGTTGGCCAGCACGCTGTCGCGCAGATAACCGATCAGTCCGCTCAGCCGCTCGCCGGCCTCTTTCGACACCGGCCGGTGCCCTGTGAGTAACACGTTCGTGCCTTCGGCCCCAGCAGCGGGTGAGGCGACGCGGTTGAGGTGTTCGGTGTCGAACATGGTGGCGTCGTAGGTCGCGTGGCAAACCTGACCGGCATAGGGCTCATCCGGCGGAGCAATCAGTATGGTGTCACCGGGACCGAACACGTCGCGAACCTGTGCGAACCGCGACTCGATCCTGCCGGAGTGCACCCGCCCGATGGTGACCTTTCTCAGCGGCCGGACGTTGAACTGCATGTCGAAGCCGAACGACAGGGTGTCCATGCTGACAGGCCCGAGCCACTTGCGGTCAATCCTGGTGCGAGCGTGGTCACTGCGCCCACCGATCCGCATGGTGGTATAGGCCTTGATCAGAAATTCCTCGGTCTCTGCCAGGTCCGTGCTGTCGAAATGCAGGTCTTCCACAGGTAACCCCCTTGTCGGCAGGCCGCGCCCCGCGCCGTGCACACCCAGGGCTGTTCTAGGTTCGTGCTACCGGCGCCTCGGTGTCAGCAAATCATCTCCGGCGCCACACAGCAACCCCCATTTCGTCCCGGGAAAAGCAGGTGTTTCACCACGAGCACCGTCGGGTAAAGGCAAGCTACGCCGGAGCCGACCGGCGCCCCAGTTCACAGCGTGCTCAGAAGGCGGTTCCCATGCTCGACTTCATCTGCCCCTCTTGCGGTTCCTTCGGCTTCGACGAGGCCGATTGTGCGTCCTGCGACGGCCGCTCCGACGATCTCTGAAAACGGGTGCTAGCGGCCCTCTTTCGGGGGCGTCGAGTCGAGTTTGTGGTACCGGGTCACCAAGTCGAAGTTGTCACCGTAATGCCCGGCACCGGTGACCACCGCGCGTTCGACCAGTTCGGTGCTGCGGCGGTTCACCACGACGATCCGGTCGTTGCGTAGGTCCTTGTACAGCGCGACACACAGCAGGACCATCACGAGGACGAACGGCACAGCCGCCACGATGGTCAGGTTCTGCAGTCCCGTCAATGCGTCCGCTCCGCCCCCGCCGATGATGAGCATGATCGCCGCGACGGCCCCGGTCAGCGACCCCCAGAACACCACGGTGGCGCGGCGCGGTTCATGCGCACCCCGCTCGGACAGCGAACCCATGACGATCGAGGCGGCGTCGGCGCCGGAGACGAAGAAGATCGCGACGAGGACCATGACCAGCACTGTGGTGACACCGGCCAGGGGCATCGTGTCCAGCAGCGTGAACAGCGATCCGGTGCTGTCGACGGACCCGTCCTGGCCCACCATGTCGCCCACGCTGCGTTGACGTTCGATCGCCGAACCGCCGAACACCGAGAACCAGACCAAGCTCACCAGAGTCGGGACCAGCAGCACGCCGGTGACGAACTGACGGATGGTGCGGCCGCGACTGATGCGGGCGATGAACATGCCGACGAACGGTGTCCACGACACCCACCACGCCCAGTAGAAGATGGTCCAGCCGGACAGCCATGCGGCCAACTCGGCGTCACCGTTGGCGTCGGTACGCGTACTCATCCCGACGAGATCCTGGACGTAGTCGCCCAGTGCACTCGGAATGAGGTTGAGGATCAACAGGGTTGGGCCGGCCACGAAGACGAACACCGCCAGGGTCAGGGCCAGCACCATGTTGATGTTGGACAGCCACTGGATACCGCGGGCGATGCCCGACACCGCCGAGAGGATGAAGGCGACGGTGAGAACGGCGATGATGCTGACCAGGATCGGCGTCCCGACGGTGCCCACCCACCCGCTGAACTCGAGCCCGTCGCCGATCTGCAGCGCGCCCAGTCCCAGCGACGCGGCCGAGCCGAACAGTGTGGCGAAAATCGCCAGGATGTCGATCACCTTGCCGGCCGGGCCGTTGGCGCGGTCGCCGAACAGTGAGGTGAATGCCGCCGACAACAGCTGGGAACGCCCCTTGCGGTACATGCCGTAGCCGATGGCGAGCCCGACGACCGCGTAGATGGCCCAGGGATGCAGCCCCCAGTGGAACATCGTGGTGGCCATCGCGGTCTGGAACGCGGCGTCGGACTGGGCTTCGGTGGTGCCCGGCGGTGGCGTCACGAAGTGATTGAGCGGCTCGGCCACGCCCCAGAACATCAGGCCGATGCCCATTCCGGCGCTGAACATCATCGCGATCCACGATGTGGTCCGGAACTCCGGCCGCTCGTCATCACAGCCCAGCGGGATCCGGCCGTACTTGCTGGCAGCCAGCCACAGGACATAAATGACGAAGAAACTCGCGGCCAGCACGAAGAACCAGCCCAGTCCTTCGATCAATGAGTTCTTGGTGCCGGCCGTCACCGACGCCAAGCTGGGGGTATCGATCAGTCCCCAGACCACAAACCCGATGGACAAGGCTCCGGTCACGCCGAAAACCACCCAGTCACGGCCGGGGTTCGGATCCCTGGGGTGCACCGGGGCGGTGATCGGTGCCAGCGGATGAGCCTGCCGCGGCCCGGTTTCGCTGAGGTCGGTGGTGTCCGCGGACTCGGCGGCACCGCCTGTGTCGAGCGACATATCGGCTCCTTGCGTCGTGGTGTGGCCGGCTTGGCCCCAACTCTGCATGTTGCGAATTGCGCACGCGTTGCGTATTAAACAACATTGCGAGTCCACGCATGGGCGGAATGAGTCAAAACAGGTGTGCCGGGTCGCGAAGGGCCGGCGACGTCAGCCCAGGTGGCCGAGTCTTCGGCTGATCTGGGCGGCGGCGAGCACGGCCATGGTGGCCACCTCATCGAACCGGGCCGGCTTCAACCGGTACGCCGGACCCGAAACGCTCACAGCGGCAACCACTTTGCCGGTACCGTCGCGCACCGGCGCGCCAATGGCGTTGAGACCCACCTCGAGTTCCTCGCAGACGCTGGCCCAGCCGGCGTCGCGTACCCGGTCGAGTTCAGCGGCCAGTTCGGCTTCGTCGCCGATGGTGTTGTCGGTGAACTTGGCCAGCTGCGAGCCGAGCCGCTCATGGACCTCGGCCGGCGGCAGTGCGGCCAGCAGTGCCTTACCGCTCGAGGTGGCGTGCGCCGGACAGTTCTGGCCCACCCAGGTACGCAGCGTGATCTCGGCGGGACCGTGGGATTCGACGATGTTGATGATCCGGTCGCCGTCGAGGATCGCCAGATTGGTGGTTTCCCCGCTCTGCTGGGCCAGCTCATCACAGATGGGCTGACTCTCCTTGGCCAGGTCCATCCGGGCGCTGGTGGACCCGGCCAGCCGGACGATCGCGAAGCCCAGCCGATACTTGCCACGGTCGGAGAGCTGCTCGACGAACCCGCGGGACTCCAACACAGCGACCAGCCGAGAGACCGTGGACTTGTGTACTCCGAGCTCGGCGGCGATCTCGGTGACACCGGCCGTACCCAGCTTGCCCAGGATCTCGAGCACCATCAGTGCGCGGTCCACGGACTGTACGGCTGCCGGGCTCTTCTCGGACGGATTCTCGGCAGCCATGGCGGGTCCCAGTGTAAGCATCATCAACCTTCGAGGTGACGAGTCATCGCCGGATCAGCGTCATCTCGGGGTCGACCACGGGCTCAGTGGCCACCGTCGCGGCGTAGGTGTCGGTCAGGTAGGCGACGCTGACGGCATCACCGGCAGCCACCCCGGCGGGTAACCAGGCATAGGCGATGGTGCGGCCGATGGTGGCCGAATAACCGGCGCTGGTCACGTACCCCACCACGGACCCGTCGATACTGACCGGCTCCTTGCCCAGCACCACGGCGTGCGGGTCGTCGAAGACGATGCTGCGTAGCACCTCTGCCGGTGCGGTGGATCTGTCCAGTGCAGCCTTGCCGAGGAAGTCGGCCTTGCGGTCCGACACCGCGAAACCCACACCTGCCGCGGCGGGCTGGTGCTCGGCGGTCATATCGGTGCCCCAGGACCGGTAGCCTTTCTCCATCCGCAGGCTGTTGAACGCGATCCGGCCCGCCGTGATGACCCGGTGCCGTCGGCCTTCGGTGTGGAGCAGGTCGAACAGCGTGAGCCCGTGCTCGGCGGACGTGTAGATCTCCCAACCCAATTCGCCCACATAGGAAACTCGCATCATCGTCACCGGCACCGGCCCGATGAACGTGCGGCGCGCTGTGAAGTAGCCGAAGGCCTGGTGCGAGATGTCGGCCGCGCACAGCGGTGCCACCAGATCGCGGGCCCGCGGCCCCCACACTCCAAGACAGCACGTGCCGCCGGTGATGTCGCGCACGGTGACGCCGCCGGCGGGCAGGTGCCGGAGCATCCAGTCCATGTCCAGCGGGCCGTTGGCGCCCACCTGGAACAGGTCCGCATCGAGGCGCGCCACTGTGAGATCGCTTCGGATACCCCCGGTTTCGTCGAGCATCAGCGTGTACGACACTGCGCCGGGCTTTCTGTCCACGTTGTTGGTGGTCAGCGCTTGCAGGAACGCGCAGGCACCGGGGCCGCTCACCTCGTAGCGGGTGAGTGGCGTCATGTCGTACAGCGCGACGTGCTCGCGGGTCCACCGGGCCTCGGCGATCGAGATCGGCGAATAGAACCGGCCCGACCACTCGTCACGTTCGGGGAAAGCGACACCCTGGGAAGCCAATTCGGTCACCAGTGCGGCGTTGGCGTCGTACCACGCCGGTCGCTCCCAACCCGCACCCTCGAAGAAGAAGGCGCCGAGTTCGGTCTGCCTCCGGTGGAACGGGCTCACCCGCAGATCGCGTGGCTCGGAACGGTATTGATGCGGGTGGATGATGTCGTAGACCTCGACAAAACCCTGCGAGCTGGTCGTGAGGATGAACTCCGGGCTCGTGGCGCACTCCTCGAACCGGTAGAGATCACATTCGTGGACGTCGGTCCGCGGAGTCCCGTCGACGATCCATTCGGCCATGGCCTTGGCCACTCCGGCGGAGTGGGTCACCCATACGGCCTCCGCCACCCAGAAGCCGGCCAGGTCGCGGTGTTCGCCCATGATCGAGAAGCCGTCGGGGGTGAAGGAGAAGATCCCGTTGAAGCCTTCGTCGACCGTGGAATCGGCCAACGCCGGGAGTAGGTCCGTGCTGGCTGCCCACGCCGGGGCGAAGTCATCCTCGGTGAACGGCAGCATCGACGGCATCGGCTGGCCGGCGGTGTCGGTGGGCAACGTCCGCATGTCCACGGGCATCGGACGGTGCCCGTAGAACCCGATACCGAGGCGGTCGCCGTATTCGCGGTAGTACAGGTCCTTGTCCTGGTGACGCAAGATCGGCATGCCCGGTTCATCCTGCCCCCGCAGGCCGCGCACCGGGCCGGTCTTGGCGAACTGGTGGGCCATCGGTACCAATGGCACCGTCAGGCCGACCTTCGCGCCGAGTTGCGCACCCCAGAACCCGGCGGCCGAGACCACCACGTCCGCGGCGAATTCGTCACCCGAGGTGGTGCGAACACCGACCACCCGGCCACTGCGTTCCAGGATGTCGGAGACTTCCTGGTTGCCGACGAACCGCGCGCCGTTCTCGCCGGCGCGTTCGGCTTGGGCGGTGGCGGCGAGCAAGGCCTTGGCCAGACCGTCGGTGGGGGTGTGGAAACCGCCGAGGATGCGGTCGGTGTCGAGCAGTGGATAAAGCTGTGCGCACTGCTGGGCGTCCAGCAGCTGCCCAGGGATGCCCCAGGATCTGGCCCAGCCGAGTTTGCGGTGCAGGTCGGTCCAGCGGGCCGGGGTGGTGGCCACTTCCAGCCCGCCCACCTGGCTGAACGCGTTCAGGCCGACGAACTTCTCGACCGTGTAGCGGGCGAACTCGCTCATGGTCTTCGATCCGTTGGTCTGGAAGACCAGCCCGGGCGCGTGGGAGGTCGAGCCGCCGGTGATGAACAGCGGACCGCGGTCGAGGACGGTGACGTCGGTGCAGCCGCGGGAGGTCAGCTCATCGGCCAGCGACGTCCCGACGATTCCCGCGCCGATGATGACAACCTTGCGACCAGTCATGCAGCGCTCCTGTTGCACATAAAGCAACCCATGCGGTAGGCGCAACGTTATCCAGGTGTGTGGGACCGCGCAACAGGTGGTCCCGAATACGTATTTTCGCCGGTGCGTGGGGCCGCGGGTAATTCCTACGCTGTGCCGATGTCTGCTAGCGAACTGTGCTGGACTCCTGCCACCGAACTCGCCGGCCAGATCCGGGCCGGGTCGCTGTCACCGACGGAGGTGGCCACCGCGTTCGCCGACCGGATCGAGGCCGTCAACCCCGAACTCAACGCCTACATCCACTTCGATCGGGATCAGGTGCTGGCCGATGCCGCCGAACTGCAGGCCGAACTGGCCGCGGGTACCACCCGCGGACCGCTGCACGGCGTGCCGTTCTCCATCAAGGGTCTGACCACCATGGCGGGGCTGCCCTTCGATTCCTCGTTGAAACCCCTGGGCGGCACCGTCGGAACACACGACGCCACCGTGGTGACGCGGATGAAAGAAGCCGGCGGGCTGTTCCTGGGCAAGACCAACGCACCGGAATTCGGGTACTACGGCGGCACCGACAGCCACCTGTACGGCCCGACTCACAATCCGTGGACGCGTGGCCACACGGCGGGCGGTTCGAGTGGGGGAGCGGCGGCCTCGGTGGCCGCCGGCCTCGGTCCGCTGGCCGAAGGGGCCGACGGCGCCGGCTCGGTGCGCATTCCCGCCGCGTTGTGCGGCGTCGTCGGGTTCAAACCCTCGCTGGGCCGGATCCCACACACCCTGCTCGACGGCAGGCACTACACGCACATCTTCCACGGGCCGATCACCCGGACGGTCGCCGATGCGGCGCTGATGTTCTCGGTGATGGCCGGGCCGTCGGATTCCGACCCGAACAGCGTTCCCGCCGACGGGATCGACTACGCGGCGGCCGTCAACGGTGACATCGCGGGTTGGCGCGTGGCGTGGTCACCCGATCTCGGCCTGGGCCAGGTGGACCCCGAGGTCGCAGCCGTCTGCGCCGAGGCCGTCAAAGTGTTCGAATCGCTCGGCGCAGTGGTCGAGGAGGCGACGCCGGACTGGGGTGACCCCGAGGAGGCGATGTGGAAAGCGCTGTGGGTGCCCGGTTATGCCTGCGAGTACGACGTGCTCGACTGGAAGTCGATGCAGGGTCAGGTCGACGACAACCTGATCGAGATCTTCGCCCAGGCCGAGGCGCTCACCGCTGTCGAGATCGGTCGGGCCGAAGCCTTCCGCGGCCGGATGTGGGATACCTTCAGCGCCTTCATGCGCCGCTACGACCTCCTGGTCAGCCCCACCCTGGCCACCGCATCGTTCCCCCTGGACCGGTTCGCGCCGGAGTGGCTGGACGGACAATCGCTACAACGCAGGCTGCTCGGTTGGTTGCTCACCTACCCGTTCAACATGACGACCACCCCGGCCATCTCGGTACCCGCCGGCTTCACCGCCGACGGACGCCCGGTGGGTCTGCAGATCGCGGGCCGGCACCGCGGCGATGCGGACGTGCTGCGCGCCGCCGCCAACTACGAGGCCGCCAGGCCGTGGGCGGGCGTCACGCCGAACCTCTGACGTGGCACCAAGGCGCAGTCCATGGCCACTCGAGCCGCCTGGACTCTGTTGGTGACGCCGAGCTTGCGAAAGATGGCTTCCACATGGGTGGTGACCGTGCGAACGGCCACGCACTCCCGTTGTGCGATCTCGGCGTTGGTGTAACCCTCGGCCAGCGCGCTCAGGATGATGTGCTCCCTGGTGGTCAGGCCCAACCGCAGTCGGTGGCTCACCACCTCGGCGACCGCGGCGAAATGAGGCGTCAGAGCGGTGACCGTGTGGGCCGACACCCGTCCGACGCCGATGCGTAACTCGCCCACGCGATGGCCGCCGGCCGTCAGGACATGCCGCGTCGTCGCGGCGGCGCGGCCGGAGCCCAGGGCGGCCACCGCGACGTGGTCACCGCGCGCGTCCAAGGCGCGAAGCTCACCGTGGGTGACACCGCCGGAGGCGGTCAGGAGTTCGAGCAGGGCCAGGCCGCGCCGTTCGGGCACCGGTGACAACAGTCCGGGCAGAGGTGACAAGTCCACATCACGACCCTGGCGGTGGACCATTTCTGGTCCTGCCGGTGGGCCGTCACGGCGTCGTTACGGCTGGTAACGGCCGCGTTTCCGAGGGTGGACGGCATTGTGACGGCTTTGCGGTTTGAGTTTCGGCGAACACGGGTAGCCAGGGCCAACGCTGCAGCCAGGCGGCGTCACACTGCCTCCTGCGGGAAGGAGCTGTCATGGCTCTTCCATCACTGCATCCCTTTGACCTCGTGTTGGCCTCGACGCGGCTGTACTCGTCATTGCCGGTCGTGGGAAAACACCTCGAGCCCTTCGCCGGTCTGACGGCGATGGCACTCTACGGCGGCCACTACGCCCCGACGGCGATGCGGGCGGCGATCCACCGCCGATCCGGTGCCGCGGCGGCCCCGGCCGATGACGCGGAGGCCGTGATCGACACTGCCGTGGACCTGGCGGAGCAGACCCGCGGCACTCGGGTCCCGCCGTTTCTTCGCGCCAGTGCGCAGCGGCGCCGCTGTCTCTACCGCAGTTCCGTGCGCTACGGCGATCACCCGGCGCAGCTGCTCGACGTCTGGCGTCGGCCCGACCTGCCACCGGGCCCGGCCCCGGTGCTGTTGTTCGTACCGGGCGGCGCCTGGGTGCAGGGCACGCGCGTGCTGCAGGGGCACACGCTGCTGCATCACCTGGTCAAGCAGGGCTGGGTGTGTCTGACAATGGACTACCGGGTGTCTCCCGTGCATCGCTGGCCCCGGCACATCGCCGACGTCAATGCCGCGATCGCCTGGGCGCGCGCCAACGTCGACCGATTCGGCGGTGACCGCCGGTTCGTGGCGATCGCCGGTTGTTCGGCCGGCGGGCATCTGGCGGCGCTGGCCGGATTGACCCCGGGTGACCCGGCGTTCCGGGGCGAACTGCTGGAGCACGCCGACACGTCGGTGGACGCGGTGGTCGGCATCTACGGACGGTACGACTGGCAGGACCGGTCCACGGCTGCGCGGGAGAACTTCCAGGGCTTCCTGGAGCGAGTTGTGGTGGGCCGCAAGCAGAAACGGTACCCTGATGTGTTCTCGGCGGCGTCACCGATGGCCCGGATCCATCGAGACGCACCGCCGTTCTTCCTCATCCACGGCGACAGTGATGTCGTCATCCCCGTCGACGAGGCGCGCGCCTTCCGGGATGCGCTGCGGGCGACGTCGCGGAACCCGGTGCAGTACTGCGAGATTCCACGTGCCGGGCATGCCTTCGATCTGGTGGACAGCTCACATGCCCGGCGGTGTTCGGTCGAAGCGGCGAAATTCCTCAACGAGGTGCACCAACAGCATCGTGCCGCGGGGGCAGTGGCCGTCTAACGGACGCTGTCGAAGAACGCCCGCACGTCGTCGACGAACAGTTCCGGCTGCTCGAACGCTGCGAAGTGACCGCCGCGGGGCATCTTGGTCCAACGGGTGATGTTGGCGTAGTTGGCTTCACACCACGTGCGGGGTGCCTGCAGGATCTCCTTCGGGAACGCCGCGACACCGGTGGGCAGCCGGACCGGTTCGCCACCGCCGAAGCTGGTGAAACTCTCCCAGTACAGCCGTGCCGAGGAGGCGCCCGACGCGGTGGCCCAGTAGAGCATCACGTTGTCGAGCAACTCATCGCGGGTGAGCACGTTCTCGGGGTGGCCGTCGCAGTCCATCCAGGACCAGAATTTCTCGACGATCCAGGCCAGTTGTGCCACCGGGGAATCCACCAGACCGTATCCCAGGGACTGGGGCCGGGTGGACTGCTGCTTGGAATAGCCCGAGTCCCACTTCCGGTAGTGATCCACGCGTGCCAGGGCCCGTTTGTCCTCCTCTGACGGGTTGGCCAGCACCTCGGCGGGCGGACTGCCGATCGGCATGTTGGTGTGGATCGCCACGCAATGGCCGACGTTGCGTCCGATCTGGCGGGTGACGGCCGCGCCCCAGTCACCGCCTTGGGCGCCAAAGCGGTTGTAGCCCAACCGAACCATCAGAGTTTCCCAGGCGGCGGCGATCCGTTCGGCCCCCCAGCCCGTGGCGGTGGGTTTACCCGAGAAGCCGTAGCCGGGCAGCGACGGGCACACCACATCGAAGCCGGCGTCGTTGAGGGGGGCGATCACTTTCTGGAACTCGACGACCGAGCCCGGCCACCCGTGGGTGATGATCAGCGGGAAGGCATCCGGTTGGGGCGAGCGCTGGTGGATGAAATGGATATCGACGCCGTCGATCTCGGTGATGAACTGCTCGAACCGGTTGAGTGCGGTTTCCCTGGCTCGCCAGTCGTAGCCGTCGGCCCAGTACCCGGCCAACTCGCGGGTGTAGGCCAACGGGATGCCCTGGCTCCAGTCGTCGACCGGTTCCGGCTCCGGCCAGCGGGTATTGCGAAGCCGCCCTTGCAGATCGGTCAAGACGGTATCGGGAATCGAGATGCGGAACGGGTGCACATCGGCCATCACCTGATTGTGCCCGACGTCACCGGCTCGGCGGGACCCCCAGCGCCAGAACGGCTGCGTCGTCTTCGAGCCCCTGACCGAAACTCGCCAGGAGTCGGCGGGTGAGGGTGACGAACTCCGCCGCGGCGGCCGGCGCGTGCTCGGCGGCGAACCGCAACAGCGCGTGTTCGTCGTCGAACCGGCCCGTCCCGTCCACTCTGGCTTCGGTCAATCCATCGGTGTAGAGCACCAGGGTGTCGCCGGGCGACAAGTGCAGCGGCGCCGCCACGATGCGGGGCGTGTCCAACAGGCCGATGCCCTGGCCGCCGGCCAGGTCGACGTGGCGGGCGTGTCCGTCTGCGGTGAGCAACAGGGCGGGAGGATGGCCACCGGAGGCCAGGTCGATATCGAAACCCGTTGTGCAGGGCGTGATCACACCGAAAATGACGGTGCAGAACCGGGGATCCGCGGTGGAGAATTCGGGCCGCAGCACCGCGTTGAGATTGGCCAGCACCCTCGTCGGGTTGTCGTCGTAGACCGCGGCGGCTCGCAGGGTGTAGCGGGTCAGAGAGGTGACGGCAGCAGCCCCGGCACCCTTGCCCGACACATCGCCGAGGAAGAAGCCCCACCGATGCCGGCTGAGCGGGAACAGGTCGTAGAAGTCGCCGCCGATATCGTCTCCCGACGAAGGGTGGTAGTAAGCGGCGGCGTCGAGCCCGTCGGGCGGAGTCAGCTTCGGCGGCAACAGGGAACGCTGCAGGGTGTCGGCGAGTACCTGTGCCCGTTCGCGTTCGGTGTCGGCGCGCTGCCGCGCGTGCAGGAGTTCGCGTTCGTAGGAACGGCGTTCGCGGGCATCCTGCACGGTGATGCGCAGGGCCACCGCCTCACCGTTCGGGCCCAACTTGACGTTGGCGGTGACAAAAACCGGGAAACGGCTGTCGTCGGCCGCCACGAGATCGACGGTGATCCCGCTGAGCTCTCCCCGCATCTGGAGCAGTGGCGCAAAGTGCGTTTCGTAGTGGATGCGCCCGCCGCCGTTGAGCAGATCGGGAAAACGCTTGCCCAGCAGATCCTCTCGTGTGAAACCGAGCCACCTTGTCAAAGTGGCGTTCACGTCGGTCAGCCGGCCGTCGGGCTGTGCGGTGACGAACCCGCAGGGAGCGTTGTCGAAGAAGTCGCCGAGGTCCACACGCGCCGCATCGGACATCAGGCGCGTCGGGCGAAGGCGGCGATCGTTGCCGCGGTGGCTTCAGGCACACTCAGGTGGGGGCAGTGGCCGGTGGCCTGAAGCGTCACCAGCTCGCTACCGGGAATGTGGTCGCGGACGTAGGCACCGACCTCACGGGGGGCCAACGTGTCGTCAGAGCATTCCACGACCAGGGTGGGCACCTGCACCTTGGCGAGATCGGCTCGGTTGTCGGACAGGAAGGTGGTGCGGGCGAAGGCCAGCGCCCGCGACGGTTCGGTCCGGCAGAAGCTGTCGGTGAGCTCGTCACCGAGTTCGGGACGATCGGGGGTGCCCATGATGGCCGGCGCCATGGCGCTGGCCCACCCCAGGTAGTTGCTCTCCATCGACTCGAGGAGTTCGTCGATGTCGCGCCGGGAGAAGCCGCCGCGGTAGCCGTCGTCATCGAGGTAACAGGGCGACGGGGTCAGCAGCACCAGCCCGCGGAAGGCGCTCGGTTCGGCGACAGCGGCCAGGACACCGATCATGGCGGCCACCGAGTGCCCCACGAACACGGCGTCCCGCAGCCCCAACCCGTCCACGATCTCCAGAACGTCGTCGGCGTAGCGCTGCAGTGTTGTGTATTGCGCGGCGTCCCAGGCGTCGGGATCCGATGATCCCGCCCCGACATGATCGAACAACACCAGACGAAACTCGGACTCGAGCCTCGGTACCACCAGACGCCACAGGTTCTGATCGCAGCCGAAGCCGTGCGCGAGAACGATGGTCGGCCCGTCGTCGCGCCCCACAACGTGCACGTTGTTGCGCGCTCGGACGTCCATGTCCCCAATACTCCCATCAGGTCCGTGTGCTGAGATACTGCACGGTAGGCACGGCGACCGTGGGGAGAGGTGATGACGGACGACGTATCCGGTGGTTTCGCCGTGCACGAACACGTGGTGGAGGGCATCACAGTGGTGGAGGTTCACGACGTGGTCGACATGCTCACCGCGCCGCTGCTCGGCACCGCCCTCGGCACCGCGCTGGCAGGCTCGCCGCGCGCGCTCGTCATCGATCTCAGCAAGGTCACCTTTCTGGCCTCGGCCGGCATGACGGTGCTCGTCAAGGCGAAGGAACAGATCGGCGAGCAAGCCGGGTTCGCTGTGGTCGCCGACGGTCCGGCGACCAGCAGGCCGCTCAAGCTGGTGGGGCTCGACGACGTACTCAATGTGCACCCCACCCTGGAGGCGGCGCTGCTGTCGTTGGGCTGACGTCGACCAGGCGCGCATCTTGACATCAGGTTGCAGGCCGGCACCAGGTGGCATCCTGGAGGAGTGGGCCTGGTCATCCGGCTGATCGAGTTGCTGATCATCGTGGTTCCGTTGATCGGCGTCATCTTCGCGGGCTCGAAGGCCGTCTCGAGATTCCGGAGACAGGCGACGGATCCGGAGGGGACGGCACCGGCCCCGGCCGTGGTCGCCGAAACCGGGTCGACCAACCAGGCTGCGCGCTGGCGCGCGATCCAGCGCACGATCGGCGAGCATGATCGCACCGACACCAGATGGCTGGAGTACGAGCTCGACCCGGTCACCTTGCTGGACTATCCGCTGATGACCGACATGTCCGAGCCCGTCACCGAGCGTTTCCACCGGGCCAAGTGGCGCGCCGATCTGCTGCGGCCCGCAACCGCGGAGGCGCTGCTCGACGACCGTGATGCCGCCGCCGAGTACCGCGCCGCGGTCGAGGATTACGTCAGCGCGTTCGCTGTCGCCGAGGCCGAAGCGACGCGCCGCAAGCGGAGCTACTTCGCCGAGGACGACCAGCAGCGGGTGGCGCGCGCGCAGAACCTGCTGAGAATGGCCACCGACGACGGGGCGACGCAACAGGAACGCGAGCGGGCGTACGGCCTCGCGAGGCGAGAGCTGGAGGGGCTGGTGGTACTGCCGGAGCGGGCGCGGGCTCAGATCGAACGTGGGATCTCGGGAGAGCTGGGCACGTAGATCGTTAGGGCACTAACAATTAGTGTACTATCTAAGCGTGACGATCGAGACCGTACGTGAGGCCGACCCCCTCGCACTCGAACAGCAAGTCTGTTTCGCGTTGGCGGTCACCAATCGCGCGGTCCTTGCGGTTTACCGTCCACTGCTCGAACCGCTGGGTCTCACGCACCCGCAGTATCTGGTGATGCTCGCACTCTGGGACCGCCGCAAAGACGGTCCGGGGCCGCTGTCGGTGAAGCAGATCGCCACCACCTTGCAGCTCGATTCGGCCACCCTTTCTCCCATGCTCAAACGCCTCGAGGCGCTGGGGTTCATCACGCGCACCCGGAGCGTCGCCGACGAGCGCTCCACAGCCGTCGAACTCACCGCGGCCGGGGTGGAACTGCGTGAGCGGGCGGTGGCCATCCCGCCCGCCGTGATCGCCCGGCTCGGGGTCGACATGGCCGAACTCGAGCAACTGCACCGCGTCCTCACCCGGGTGAACGCCGCCGCACTCGCGGCCGGCGCCCTGGAAAACTAGACCCGACGACACAGGAGCACCATGTCCGCCGACAAACCGAAGACCGCCGACAAACCGAATGTCTGGCAGTACATCGCCTTCTCCTACGGCAAGCGGTTGCCGGATTCCATGAAGCGATGGGTGGCCGAGGATCTCGCCGGCCAGGGCGCCGTCAGGCGTCACATGATCCGGTTCGCCATCCCGCCACTGTTGGTGCTCGGACCGATCTGGCTCATCCCCGCGTCCTTCTACGTGCGTCTGGAGATGACGGCGCCGATCTACATCTGGGCGTTGCTGATGGCGCTGGCCTTGAACAAGGTGTGGCGTCGGCACCGGCTGGCGCAGCACGGCCTGGACCCCAACCTCGTCGACGTGATCAAACGCAAACGCGACGCCCACATCCACGACGACTACATCCGCCGGTTCGGCCCGCGGCCCGAGGACGCCAAGCGGCAGTCGAACAGCAGCCCGTTCTAGCGACGTGTGGGCCCCGGCCATGCGGGTAATAGGCACGCATGGCGAAGATCGGTTACTTCCTGTCGTGTGAGCAGTACACCCCGTCACAATTGATCGACCAGGCCAAGCGCGCCGAGGATGCTGGGTTCGACGCGCTGTGGATCTCGGATCACTTTCACCCGTGGAACGACGAGCAGGGGCAGAGCGCGTTCGTCTGGGGTGTCATCGGTGCACTCTCGCAGGTGACGTCGCTGCCGGTGTCCACCGCGGTCACCTGCCCGCTGATCCGCATGCATCCGGCCATCGTCGCCCAGGCCGCCGCCACCGCCGCCGTTCAACTGAACGGCCGCTTCGTCCTGGGGGTGGGCACCGGTGAGGCGCTCAACGAGCACGTCCTCGGCGACCAGTGGCCGGCCCCGGCAGTGCGCCTGGAGATGCTGGAGGAAGCCATCGAGGTGATCCGGCGGCTGCACACGGGCAAGAAGATCAGCCACCGCGGTGAGTACTACGACGTCGAAGAGGCGCGCATCTACACCGTGCCCGACGAACCCGTGCCGATCTACGTGTCGGCCTTCGGGCCCAAGGCCGTTGACCTCGCGGCCCGGGTGGGCGACGGCTACTGCACCACGATGCCGGACGCCGACCTGATCAAGCAGTTCCGCGACGGTGGCGGTGGCGACAAACCCGTGCAAGCCGGGACGAAGGTCAGCTGGGACGCCGACGCCGACAAGGCGCTCGAGGTCGCCCATCGGTTGTGGGCCAACGAACAACTGCCCGGCCGGCTGGCCCAGACGTTGCCGTCCCCCAAGGATTTCGCCGATGCGATGACACTGGTGCCGCCGGACAAGGTGGCCGAGTCGGTGACCTGTGGCAGTGATCCGGACAAGCACGCCGCGCAGGTCAGGGAGTTCGTCGACGCCGGCGCCGACGAGGTGTACGTGCAGCAGGTGGGGCCCGACATCGAGGGGTTCTTCACCGCCTGGCAGCGCGACGTGCTGCCGCAGCTGCGTTGACGGCCGGGACCCGGTGTTGCGTCCGACACCGGGCGTGAGCCCTCAGATCGCTTCGAACGGTTCCCCGTCCAGGGCCACCGACGGTTCGCCGTCCGGGCCCACCGGAATGTCGCCCACCAGAGTGATGCGGTAGAGCCGGCGGTCATGGTCGGTGGTCAGATCGCTGGGCGCCAGGTGCACGGTGGAGCGGTTGTCCCAAAACGCGATACTGCCGGGCTCCCACTTGAACCGGACGGTGTACTCGGGCCGGGCGAGCTCGTCGTAGAACAGGCCCAGCAGCCGCCGACTCTCGTGTGGTGAGACGCCGACGATGTGGGTGGTGAAACCGGGGTTCACGTACAGGGCTTTCTCACCGGTCTCGGGGTGCACCCGCACCACAGGATGCTCGGTGAGCAGTGGCCGCTGATTGACCCGGCGCTGATAGTCCTCGGTGGCGGTGGTTCCGTCCGGGGGTGAAAAGCGGTGTACCGCACGAAGTGTCTCGGCCAGCCTCTGCACCGGTGCGGACAGGCCGGCATAGGCCGCGACGGTGTTCGACCATTGGGTGTCACCGCCGTAGGGCGGGATCACCTCCGCCCGCAAAATGGAGGCCGCCGGCGGGTTGACCGCCGCGGTGACATCGGCATGCCAGTTCGGCTTGTCGAATCCCCGGGTGGCGCCGTAGCGGGATTTGAAGCGGTCCCGGAAGATCGGGTAGATGGTCGGGTAGTTCGCGTCGGCGATCGAGTCGAACAGTGGATGGGCCGGTGTCGGTGCGCCGAAGGCCGATGCGAAACGCAGGTGATCGTCGTGGTCGATGAACTGATCGCGGAAGAACACCACTTTCCATTTCAGCAGCGCGGCGCGGATGTCCGCGGTCTGCGCGGAATCCAGCGGCCGGGTCAGGTCGACGCCCCGGATCTCGGCTCCGGTCCACCCTGATTGGGGTCGGACGTCAACGGCTTGCGCGGTGTGGGCTACCTGGGTCACTGGCTGGTCTCCTTGTCACTGGTTGATCGGCTTGGGTGTCACACCGTCGAGCTCGTTCTGGGCGGTGACGATGTCGTTGTAGCGGCCGTCGACGTACGGGGTCACGTCCACCAACGTCTTGGTGGTGCCGGTCTCGTGCAACCCGTCGGCGACCGTCTGGAACAGGGCGGTGGACTCGTCGTCGATCGGGTAGTAGGAGGCCACCCCGTCCTCCTCGTAGAGCTTCTTGCCCTGGTCGTAGGTGATGCCCTGCTGCTCGACGTAATAGGCGTTGATCCACTCGTCGGCGTGGGTGTCCTTCCAATTGTTGGCTGCCACAGCGCGTCCCACGTAGTCACCGATCGCCGCGGCCTTGGCGGGGTCATCGAGAACGTCTTTGCGGACGATCAGGCTCTGGATACCGGTGTTGATTCCGGTGCCGTCGCCCAGGATCGGCGGTTCACCCAGCTGGTAGTACTGGTTGCCCAGGACGATCGCCGCCTCGACCGCACCGGCCGCGAAGGTCGGAACCACCTCTGCGCCGGCCAGTTCCACCGGTTGCACATCGGTGCGCAGGTCCAGCCCGTGCTTCTTCAACAGGGCCGCGGTCACCATATGGCGGCCGGAACCCGGCGGGTAGGCCACCCGTTTGCCGCGCAGGTCTTCGATGGAGTCGATCCCGCTGTCGGGCTTGGCCACCAGGTAGTAACCACCACTCGTGCCCGGATTGGCTTGTAGGCCGATGGTGACCAGATCGGTGACACCGCTGTCCACTGCGATCGGCACCGGCGCTTCGCCGATCGAGCCGATGTCCGCGGCGCCGGAACGCAACGCTTCGATCACCGCCGCGCCGCCGCTGAAATCGGCGAACTCGACGCTGTAGGGGGCGTCCTTGCCGGCGTCGGCGAGATTCCACGGCAGTGACTGGGTGGCGTTCTGCTCGGCGACCACGATCGCGGTGCCTGCGGGAACGTCGGTGTTGGTGGCGATCTGTACGGAATCGATGGCCTCTTCCGTGCCGTCATCGGACAGTCCACATGCTGCAGAGAGCAGCGAGACAGCAAGCAGGGCAGACACTTTCAGATATGACATGGGGTTGTCCTCAGAGTTGGATTTCGCCGGTGACGCCGAGTTCGGCGAGCAGTTGCCGGCGCAGGGTGGCGAACTCGTGTGAGTCGCGGGCCCGGGGTTTGGGCACCGTGACGTCGACATCCAGGGAGATGACGCCATCGGTCAGCACGATGACGCGGTCGGCCAGCAAGATGGCTTCGTCGACGTCGTGGGTGACGAGCAGGACCGCGGGGGTGTGCCTGCGGCACAGGTCGACCAGCAGGCCGTGCATCTTGATGCGGGTGAGCGCATCCAGGGCGCCGAACGGCTCGTCGAGCAGCAGCAGCTGTGGTTCGCGAACCAGGGCCCGCGCCAGTGCGACTCGCTGCGCTTCACCGCCGGAGAGGGTGCGCGGCCAGACCTTGGCCTTGTCGGCGAGGTTCACCTCGTCGAGTGCCGCGCGGGCCTTGGCCCGTACCGCCGCCGAGGCGGGTAGGCCGATGGTCACGTTCGTCAGCACCCGCTGCCATGGCAACAGCCGCGGATCCTGGAACACGATGGCCCGGCGTTCCGGAACCCGGACGTCACCGGTGAACTCGGCGTCCAGCGCGCCGAGGGCCCGCAGGAAGGTGCTCTTGCCCGACCCGCTGCGGCCCAGCAGCGCAACGAACTCTCCTGACCGGATCTCGAGGTCGAGTCCGTCCAGAACAACGTTCTCGCCGAACGACTTCCGGACATCGCGGGCGATGACGACGGTCTCGGTGAGCGTTTCAGTCGCCGTCATACGCACGTCTCCAGGTGAGCAGGCGCGCCTCCAGGAAGCGCACGATGAGGATCGAGGTGAGCCCGAGGATCGCGTACACCGCGATGAGGACGAACACCACGTCGATCTGGAAGTACTCGCGGGCGTCGGTCATCATGCGGCCCAGACCCTTCTTGGCGTTGATGGTCTCGGCGAAAATCAGCGACAGCCAGGAGGCGGTCAGGGCCAGCCGCAGGCCCACCAGGAACCCGGGCAGTGAACCGGGGATGATGACCCGGTAGATCAGCTCGGCCCGCCCGGCGCCGAACGAGCGGGCGGCCTCGACCAGGCCGGCGTCGACGCTGCGGATCGCACTGAAGGTGTTGATGTAGATGGCGACCGCCACCGCGAGGGTTATCAGCGTGATCTTGGGGACCTCGCTGATGCCGAACCAGACGATGAGCAACGGAACGAGCGCGAAGTTCGGTACCGCGCGCAGAACCTCCATGTTGGCGTCCACGAAGTTCTCGCCGATCCGGGAAAGCCCCGCGATCAGTGCCAGGACCAGACCCAGGGCGATGCCGAACACCGCGCCGTAGCCGACCCTCAGCAGGCTCGTGACCAGGTGCTCCTGCAGCGAACCCGCCGCGATCAGGTCCACCGCCGCGGCCAGCACCCGGGTGGGTGGCGGGACGGTCCGCTCATCGAAAACACCTGTGGTGGAAAGAATTTGCCACAGTGCGACAAGCAGGACCGGGCCGAACAGGCGTTGCAGCCAGCGTGGCACCAGCTGGCGCCGCTGCCGCTTGCTGATCAGCGCACGCGGGTCCACCAGCACCGCTGCGCTGCGCGCGCGGGGGAGCACCGTGGCCATGTCAGGCTGCTCCGAAGAACTCGCCTGAGATCGATTCCGACTGACGGCCGTCGGGGCCGACGGGGATGTCGCCGACCAGCGTGATGCGGTGCAGTACCCGGTCGCCGTCGACGTGCTCGAAATCGCGTGGGGCCAGGTGCAGCGCCGCCCGGTTGTCCCAGAACGCGACGCTGCCCGGCTCCCACTTGAACCGCACCGAGTACTCGGGGCGGGCGATCTCCTCGAACAGCAGATCCAGGATGTGCCGGCTCTCGCGCGGTGACAGATCCACGATCTCCCGGGTGAACGACGGGTTGACGTAGACCACCGGTTCCTTGGTCTCGGGATGGATCCGCACCACGGGGTGCACCGAAGCCAGTGGATTGGAGCGCACCAGATCGCCGATCTTCTCCGAGCTGCGGTCGGCGCCGACGTGCGTGCCGAACCGGTGTTCGGCACGCAGCTCGCCGATGAACTCCCGGACCGACTCGGACAGGCCCTGATACACGGCAGCGACGTTGGTGAACTGGGTGTCGCCGCCGAACGGTGGCACCACCTCGGCGCGCAGGATCGAATGTGACGGCGGATTGATCAGGGGTGTGACGTCGGCGTGCCAACCAGGACCGTTGGGACTCTGCCGCTTGCGGTACTTGGTGCCGTACCGGTGATCGTAGGCAGCGGGTGAGACCGTGTGGATCTGCGGGAAACCGGGCGGGGCGGAGTCACCTTCGTAGGGGTGTCCCGGTGTCACCGCGCCGAACTGAGCGCCGAACGCGATCTGTGCAGCGTGATCGAGGGTCTGATCCCGGAAGAACACCACCTTCCACTTGTGCAGCGCGGCGCGGATCGCCGCCTTCTCGGGTTCGGTCAGCGGTGTCGCCAGATCGACCCCGCTGATCAGGGCTCCGGTCCAGCCGGACAGCGGCGAAATCTGCACAGCGGTGGCCGTAACATCATCGGTGGCAGCAGTCATCGACACTTCCCCCTCGAAAGTGGTTGCAAGATCCTGGTATTCGACGTTAACGGGGAATTGCCGGATGGCTACGGGTTTGAATCGGCGTGAAAAGAAGGCCGCCGGCGGGCGCTGACACCCGGTACGGCACAATTGGATTCAATCTGAAGTCGAGCGAAAGTCGCAGGTAGCCCTATGTTCACCATCGCCCAGCCGACCCTCGCCGTGCGGAATTCGACCGAGCGGTTCCCGGTACGGCGGGTGTACTGCGTCGGACGCAACTATGCCGACCACGCCCGCGAGATGGGCGCCGACCCCGACCGCGAGCCGCCGTTCTACTTCGCCAAGCCGGCCGATGCCGTCTTCACCGTGACCGAGGGGTATCAAGGTGGCCCGGCCGGCGTCGCGCCCTATCCGCCGCAGACGGCCAATCTCCATCACGAGATCGAGCTGGTGGTGGCGCTAGGTGCCGGCGGGGCCGACATCCCGTCGGCGACCGCCCTCGAGCATGTCTGGGGTTACGCCGTCGGGGTCGACCTCACCCGCCGTGATCTGCAGGACGCCGCCAAGGCGGCGCGCCGGCCGTGGGATCTGTCGAAGGGGTTCGACGCCTCCGGCCCGGTGTCGGAGTTGGTGCCGGCGGCCGGTGTTCACCCGGACCGGGGCCGGATCTGGATCAGTGTCGATGATCAGTTGCGACAGGAAGGTGACCTGGCCGACCAGATCTGGCCGGTGGCCGATGTCATCGCGTACCTGTCCGCCTCGGTCACGCTGCAGCCCGGGGACCTGATCATGACGGGTACCCCGTCGGGCGTCGGGCGGATCGACCGCGGCCAGCGAGTGGACGCAGGGATCGACGGAGTCGGAGAGCTGCACTTCACGGTCGAATGAGCGCGCCTGTCGGCCGGTGAGCGCCCGGCCTGGGACAGTCGACGCATGAGGCGGGTGCTCCTGGTGGTGCTGATGTGCGTGCTTTTCGCCGTCGCGCCGACACCGGCCGCCCGGGCGGATTTCGCCGCCCGGATAACCCAGGCCGATGAGTACCTCCGAACCCGGCCGGGCACCGTCGGCTATGTGCTGCGGGACCGGACGACGGGACTGGCTCACCGCAACAGCGCGGCGGGGGCGATGATCTGGACCGCATCGACCATCAAACTGGCCATGGTGGTCGACCTGCTCACCCGGGCCACCGCAGGGCAGATCAGCCTCACCGCAGAAGACCGTCAGCTGATGGCCGACATGATGCACTCTTCGGACAGTGATGCCGCGGACGCATTGTGGGCCCGGTTCGGCGGCGCCGACCACATGGCGTTCAACCGCAATTTCCCGGCCTACGGGATGACCGGGCTGAGACCGCAGCCGGGCTTCGGTGACACCTACCCGGACTGGGGTTTCCAGAAGTCGACCGCCGACGACCTCGACCGGTTGATGAACTACACCCTCGGCAGACTGCCGGCAGCGCAGACTGCCGCGATCGTCGCCGAGATGCAGGGCGTCGACGCCAACCAACAGTGGGGAGTCTGGGGCGCGGGGCCCGACATGGCCCCCGGCAACAAGAACGGATGGTCACCGGAACAGGGCGGCTGGGTGGTCAACAGCGTGGGTTTCGCCGGCCCGGGCCAGCGGTACACCCTGGCGATCATGAACTCCCTCGATGGTGACGGTGGTTTCGAGGACGGGATGCAGACCACCACCCGTCTGGCCGAGATCCTGCTGGGTTCGGGCTCATGACAGTCCGGTCAAGGGCGGGCCGGCGCGCCATACCTCGATTGCAGGCGCCAACCCCTGCGCCAGCACCGGCAGCTCGGGGATCAGCGCCGCACACGCGATGAACTGCAACGTGCGGGCCGCATCCATCACCTGCTGGATCCCAGGGTCGGTGGTCCGTAGACCCACCCGCCGCGCCGCTGCGTCGTAAGCACCGTTGGCGTCGGGACCCATCATCGCCAGATCCCACTCGACCGGACCGCAGGTGACGTCCTCGAAGTCGGAGAATCTGATGCCGCTCCTGGTGCGAATGACGTTGTGCGACGGGCCGTCACCGTGCAGCGGCTGTACGTCGATGCCAGGGAAGGCGCGACTGAACGCCGCAGCGTCGCACAGCGCCGGCCGCAGGGTCTCGTATTCGGTTCGGGCACGGGCGATATCGGCATCGGTGAGCAGGTCCGAGGGGGACAGTGCGGCGAGCATGCCGGGCACGCCGACGTTGAACGGGGCCAGGAACGGCAGCGGGTGGGGATACCGCGCCAGCGCAGCGTTCAGTTCGGCGGTGTAGGCCACATCGACACCGGAGTACGGTGCGTGGTCGTCGGCAAGGTCGGCGAGGTCCCAGAACGTCATCGCGAAGCCGTTGTGGCGCACCGGTGCTCGCGGTACCAAGGCGGACGGAGCGATCACCGGGACGTCCCGCTCATCGAGCCACGCCACGACATCGAGTTCGCGCTGCTGCCGTCGCAATTGGGACTCTGGTGTCAGGCCCGGGGGTATCACCACCTGGACCCGCGCCACGAGGGGAGCAGGCCTCAGGTGCACGACCACCGAGAACACATCGTGCAGTACCACCCCGGTGTCGACATGCACCCCGAGAACTCGGGCCGCGTCGACCGCTGCCTGAGTCGCCCGCTGGCTTCGGCGGGCCTGTTGGTCTGCGCTGATCACCGGCGCCACCCTGCCACGGGCGACCTTGCGCTGTCACGCGGTTTTGGGGGCTAGCACTACCTGGAAATTGTGGGCAGCGCGGTGGTGGCCGCGCCGGTCGGCACGCGAGGCTGGTTACCATGCAATCTCACGTATCCACCGTGGAGCACCTGTCCCGCCGGTTGTCCGTGGTCGTCCCCGGCTCCTACGACGAGGTGCGGAGCCGTTACGAGCGTCTGGTACCGATCGTGGACTACGCCGCTTTCGCCGCCGCGCACACCTGGAACGAGGCGGTGATGGCCGCGGAAGACAGTGCACCACACGGATTCATGCGGTACTACCGCGGCGATATCGGTGCGGCGCTGGCTGATTCACCGTCGACAGGGCAAGCCACCGAGTACCTGATGGGCAATCACGTCATCGCCGAACGGATGTTCCGGCACGATCCGGCGGTGATGTTGCACGCTCCGTTGCGGACGGTGATCCACCTCGATCGGGCCGGCGAGACCCGCTTGGTGGTGGACCAACCCAGCCTGCTGTTCGCGAGTTTCGGGGTGGACGAGATCACCACTGTCGGGCTCCACCTCGACGAGCTGTTGGCGCGGCTTCTCGAGCTGCTCGGGGGCGAGGTTCCCATCGCCCTGCGCAGCGCAGCCGGTGCCGTGCGGGAACGGAGAGCGTCCTGAAGCTGCCGCCCAGGCCACGATCAATCCGGCGCCGACGTCTCCGTGACCCGGTGTGCCACTTCGGCGAGGGCGGTGTTCGACTCCTGCGAGAGTTTCTTGAGCAGCTCGAAAGCGCTCACCGCGTCGATACGGAACCGTTCCATCAGAATGCCTTTGGCCTGGCCGATCACATCGCGGCTCATCAGTGCACTGCGGAAGTTCTCCTCCCGGCGCGCGCTGTCCCAGGCCAGCGCGGCGTGCGTCGCGAACACCACACCCACGTCCACGCTGTCACTGTCGAAGGCCCGCGGAGCGTCGGCGTAGACGTTCAGCGCACCGAGCCGTTGCCGGCTGGTGAACAGTTCGAAGGCCAGGATCGACCGGATCGGTGTCAGGTCGAGCGCGGCTTGTCGGTAGCTGGGCCACCGGTGGTCCTCGGCGAGGTCGGTGACGTGCACGGTGTGGTGTTCCCAGGCGGCGACCAGGCATGGACCCTCGAGGAACCGCTGCTGGACCTCGTCGAGAATGCGCGCATAACGGTCGGTGGAAGCCTGCGTCGTCACTTCCCGCTTGCGGCTGACGACGGTCAGACCGGCGTACTGGGCACCAGGCACGGTTTTCACGGCCTGCGCGACGAGCTCATCTGTGACGACTTTGCCTTCATCGCCGGACCAGTTGTGCAACTCGCGGGCCAGGTCGGCGATACGCAGGTGCAGTGCTGCAGGGTCGTATTCGTCCATGGCGGTCCGTTCGATTGCGGTCTGTGTCGACTTTAGTGCGCAGTCCGTGGGCCCCGACGGTGTTGTACCGAGCTCACAAGAACGAGCGTGCCCGGGCGAGGCGAGCTTGCCACCACCGGATGGTGTTGCCGTCGGTGAGCGCCCACCGGGCCAGCAGTTCGGGTTCCGGTCGCGGTGGCATGGGAGCGACGGGTACGAAGCCATCCACCGGCACCAGCGCGCGCGTTTCGGTGGTCACATCGGCGGTCACCCAGCTCGGACGGCCGATCGCACAGTCCAGTGGCAGCTCGGGCAGGGTTCCGGCCAGCGCCGCCGCACCGGCCGAACCGACACTCGACTGGTGCCCGGCCCGCACCACGCCCGGCAGGCCGGTTGCCTCGGCGGCGCGCAGAGAACGCCGCACGCCTCCGAGGGCGGCGCAGCTCAACACGGCGATATCGGCGTGACCGCCCAGCGTCGACCACGATTCGACGCCGGCGACGTCGACGGCGATCGGGACATCGACCCGGCGCCTGACCTGGGCGAGTTCATCCACCCGGTCCACCGGGAGTTCGACATATTCGAGCGCGCCAGCGACACCGAGGAGGGCGGCTATCCCGGACGCCGCGGCCTCGACGTCCCAGTCGCCCCGCACCACGCAACGAATCCGGCCCTCGGGTCCCAGCGCATCGCGCACCGCCTCCACGCGCGAGCAGTCAGCGTCGAAGCTGCCCGCCCAGACGGTCACTTCGGCGGTGCGGCATCCCGATGACACCACCAGATCGCGCGCCACATCCGGATCGACCGCGGGCACCGCGACCGCGACAGGAACCCGGCCGCGGACGGGATCCGGCCAACCCACGGTGCCTGGCTCGACCGCCGCGGTGAGCCACCGAGCGGCGTGCCGGTCATCGGCGTCATGGGGCGGGCTGAATTCACCCCACCCCTGCGGCCCTTCGATGAGCATGCACACGCGTGGGCCTGACTCGCCGAAGCCCGGCAGTACCGGCAGTGCCACCACGACGGCATTGTCGAAGTCGATCAGTGTCTTCACGCATGGCACGATCGCACTGATGCTTCCTCCTGACAATCACGTGCACTCGGAATTCTCGTGGGATACCGGAATCCACGCGTCGATGAAGCAGACCTGCCGGCGTGCTGTCGAAGTAGGTCTGCCCGCCGTCGCCTTCACCGAACACATCGACTTCACCGAATGGGGCGCCGACGATCATCCGCACGGCGAAATCGTCTGGCGGGAAAGGGTTTCGCCCATCGATCTGGACGGATACCTGGCCAGCGTGCAGGAGTGCCGCGACCTGTTCCCCGAACTGCGCATCCTGACCGGGATCGAGGCCGGCGAGCCGCACCACTTCGCCGGCAGTGTCGCGGCTGTGCTGCGCCAGGCGCAGTTCGACCGGGTGCTCGGCTCGTTGCACTCGATCGTGCATGACGGTCGGTTGGTCTACACCGACCGTGTTTTCGGGTTGCGCCCGGCCGCCGATGTGGTGCGTGACTACTTCGCCGAACTGGTGAATCTCGTCGAGGGCTCCGGGGTCTTCCAGGTCCTCGCGCACTGCGACTATCCGCGCCGCTACTGGCCTAGCGCTGAGGGGCAGTACGTCGAAGCCGACTACGAGGAGGAGTACCGCGCGGTGTTCCGCGCATTGGCATCCTCGGGCCGGGCGCTGGAGCTCAACACCGCGAGCCCGCTTGCGTCGGCGACATTGATGCGGTGGTGGTACCAGGAGGGCGGCGGGGCCGTCTCGTTCGGCAGCGACGCGCACGTGCCATTGCGGGTGGGCCAGCACTTCGACGTCGCCGTGGACATCGTGTCCGCCGCCGGCTTTCGGCCCGGGCGTGACGAATACGACTTCTGGCGCCGGTGAGCGGCCGCTGACCGTCGGTACGCTGGCGGAAATGTCGGAAGCCCGCGCCGAGTCCGCGCCCAGAACCCGCGGTCGCCGCCGGTGGCGGCGCCTGGCCATCGTGTTCACCGTCATGGCGATCCTGCTCGGGGTGCCCTGGTGGACGCTTCTGTCGCCCGCGGCCGCATGGCCTGTCCCAGTGGTGGTGACGGGCACCCTGGTCCTGGTCGCCATGTTCGTCGCGCTGCCCGTCATGACCACACTCGGGCACGGCCGCCGGCACCTGGACTGGGCTGCGGTCACCGGGGACGTCCTACTGGGCTCGGCGTGGGTGCTGTTCGTGTGGTCGGTCATCGGCCAGGTGCTCGGTGCCGTGCTGTTTGCGGCGGGTGTGGCGGACCCGGTGCGGTCACGGCTGGTCGCCGCCGCGGTGCTGGTCGTGGTGGCCGTGTTGCTGGTGTGGGGAAACCGGGAGGCGATGCGGGTGCCGCGCACCCGTGAGGTCGAGGTGCTGCTGGATCGGCTCGGGCCCGGGCTCGACGGGCTGCGTGTCGTGATGATCACCGACACGCACTACGGGCCCATCGACCGCGCCGCGTGGTCGGCGGCGGTGATCGAGCGGGTGAACGAACTGGACGCCGACGTGGTCTGCCATGTCGGTGACGTCGCCGACGGCACCGTCGAGGTCCGTGAGGCGCAGGCTGCCCCGCTGGCCCGGGTGCGCAGCAGGCTGGCCAAGGTGTACGTCACCGGCAACCACGAGTACTTCAGCGAGGCGCAGGGCTGGCTCGACCACTTCCAGCGAATCGGCTGGGATGCCTTGCACAACAAGCACATCACGGTCGAACGGGGCGGTGACACGTTGGTGATCGCCGGCGTCGACGACCGCACCGCCGCCGCCTCCGGACTCGACGGGCACGGCGCCGACCTGGCCACCGCCTTGACCGGCGCCGACCCGCAGGCGCCGGTGCTGCTGTTGGCCCACCAGCCCAAACAGGTGGCCGCGGCCGTCGAGGCGGGCGTGGATCTGCAGATCTCCGGGCACACCCACGGCGGGCAGATCTGGCCGTTCAACGTCCTGGTTCGCCTTGACCAGCCGGTGGTCCACGGGCTGAGCCGTCACGGCGCCCGCACGCAGCTCTACACCAGCCGGGGCACCGGGTTCTGGGGGCCGCCGTTCCGGGTGTTCGCGCCCAGTGAGATCACCGTGCTCACCCTGCGGCGTTCGGTCGCATAGGCGGGCACCCACCCTGGCCGTCGGCGGTCAGCTCGTAATGCCACAGTTCGTTGGCGAAGACCTGGCACAACCCGAACCGCGGCCCGTTGCGTGACATCCACGCTGCCGCCTCCGGTGGACCGATGTCGACGGCTTTGCCGGTGACGTGCGCGGAGGTCTGCGGGGAAGCCACGAATTGCTGTGCCGCTTCGACACTTCCGTAGGTTCGCACGCCGTCGTCGAACAGCCGCTCCTGGAAACCCCGGGACCGCCAGCCCGAGTTGACGCGCATCTCGACGCCCTCGGCGGCCGCGGCGCGGGTGGCCTCCTGGACCGCCGACAGCAGCGCGGGATCCAACCGGCCGATGATCGGGTCGGCGACGTCGAAGGCGGTCATTTGCACTCCGTCGGGCAGGAATCCGCCGAATGAATCGACCGCGGTGTCACCCACCGAGAACGGTTGCTGCGGCGGTACCGGGCCGGTGGCGGCGGTACCGACCAGATCGGGGTCCTGATCGGCCGGTGGCTCGGCGTACGCGGGTGCCGCGCCGGCGCCGAAGACCAGCACTCCGCCGGCCAGCACGAAGACCGCTGCCGCCAGCCACCGACCGCTCCGCATGGGCAAACTCTACGATCTACGGCATGCAACGATCGCGCGGCGCCGTGATTCTGGCCGCGTTGGCGTGTGTGATGGCCGCTGTCGCGCTGGTGGTGTCGGTGTACACCTGGTGGCGGTCCGGGCGCGTCCCCGAGTACACCGTCGAGCAGCAGGCGTCGGCCAAGGACACCGCCTGCGCGGCGTACGCCACGGTCCGCACCGGGGTGGCCACCAACACCAACCTGGCCACCTCCGGTGGAGATGTCACCGGCGCGCTCGCCGCGGCGGCCAACGCCAGGGTGGCGCTGATCGGCGGCGGGCAGTACGTGCTGGCGCGCCTGGCGCCGGCGACCCCGGCTGAGCTGGCCGAACCGCTGCAGAAGTTCGGTGAGGCCCTGATGGATTTCGGTGCCGCCGCCACGGCGGGCGCGCTGAACACGGACCCGGCCCAGGCCGCGCGGCTGCAGGAGATCGACGCGCTCAACGGCACGCTGAAGGGGTTGTGTGGCTAATCGCGTTCCGCGGTCTCCAACAGCGCACGGATGACGTCGGGAATCGGCACCGGTCGGCGGGTGGTGCGGTCGACGTACACGTGGGTCCAGTGCCCGACGGCGGCCACCGGATGCTGCTGGTCGGTTTCGCCTGCCCCTGATTGAAACGCGCTCAGTCGGTACGTGACGCTGCTGCGGCCGAGCTTCGCCACGGCCAGGCCGATCATCAGCGGGTCGGGGAACTTCAGCTCGGCGTAGTAGCGGCAGCCGGACTCGGCGACCACTCCCAGCCACGGCGCCGTCAACGGGTCCACGCCGGTACTGGTGTTGATCCAGGCGTTGATGGCGGTGTCGAACAGCGCGTAGTACACCGCATTGTTGAGGTGGCCGAACATGTCGTTGTCGGTCCAGCGGGTCAGCACCGGCCAGTGCACCGGGAAGTCGGCGCTGGTCAAGGCGCGTTCGTTGGTGTCCATGCGCTGCAGTCTGGCAGGTGCGGCAGGCTAGGCGTAGTTAGGAGGCAAAGTCATGACCATCTCCATTCGCGGTGCAGTGCTCGACGAGATCGGGCTTTCGCGGCCCTACACCGACTCCACTCCGCTGCACATCGCCGAGCTCGAACTCGATGCACCGGGTGAGGGTGAGCTGCTCATCCGCATCGAGGCCGCGGGGCTGTGCCACTCGGATCTGTCCGTCGTCGACGGCAACCGGGTCCGGCCGATGCCGATGCTGCTGGGCCATGAAGCCGCCGGTGTGGTCGAGCAGGTCGGGGGCAGCTCCGATCTGTCGGTCGGCCAGCGGGTGGTGATGACCTTCCTGCCCCGCTGCGGTGAGTGTTCGGCGTGCGCCACCGACGGCTTGGCGCCCTGCATCCCCGGCAGTGCCGCCAACGGTGCCGGCACCCTGATGAGCGGTGCGGTCCGGCTGAACCGGGCCGGGCAACCGGTTCTGCATCATCTCGGGGTGTCGGGGTTTGCCACGCATGCCGTGGTGGACCGGCGGTCGGTGGTGCCCGTCGATGCGGATGTGCCGCCGACGGTGGCTTCGCTGCTGGGCTGTGCGGTGCTCACCGGCGGCGGTGCGGTGCTCAACGCCGGGCAGCCGCGAGCCGGCCAGACCGTGGTGGTGGTGGGCCTCGGCGGGGTCGGGATGGCCGCGGTGCTCACCGCCCTGGCTCACGACGATGTGCGCGTGGTCGGGGTGGACCGGCTACCCGACAAGCTCGCGGACGCGTCGGCTGCCGGTGCGCATGAGGTGTACACCCCGGATGAAGCCGTCGAGGCCGGGATCAAGGCTCCCGTGGTGATCGAGGCGGTGGGCCATCCCGCGGCGTTGGAGACCGCCGTCGCGCTCACCGGGCCGGGCGGCCGCACCATCACCGTCGGCCTGCCGCGCCCAGATGCGCGGATCACGTTGTCCCCGTTGGGGTTCGTGGCCGAAGGCAGGTCGCTGATCGGCAGCTACCTGGGTTCGGCGGTGCCGGCGCGCGACATTCCCCGTTTCGTCGAGTTGTGGCGATCGGGCCGGTTGCCCGTCGAGTCGCTGGTCTCGGCGACCATCACCCTCGACGAGATCAACCACGGGATGGATGAACTCGCCGACGGCCGGGCGGTGCGCCAGGTGATCGAATTCGGGTGAGGCCGCGGTAATGGCGGCTAGCACTACCTGAGGGTGTCCAGCCAGCCCGGTGGTTCTGCCGCCCACCGCGCATGACACTCGGTACATGACCGAGACAGCGCAACACGCGGACACTTTGACCGACGGCTTCCACCTCGTTGTCGACGCGCTCGAGCTCAACGACGTCGAGACCATCTACGGCGTGGTCGGCATCCCCATCACCGACCTCGCCCGGCTGGCTCAGGCCTCTGGAATCCGTTACATCGGCTTCCGGCACGAGTCCGCGGCCGGCCATGCCGCAGCGGCAGCGGGCTTCTTGACCAAGAAACCCGGCATCCTGCTGACCGTTTCGGGACCCGGCTTCCTCAACGGCATGGTGGCGCTGGCCAACGCCACCGTCAACTGCTTCCCGATGGTGCACATCGCAGGCTCCAGTGACCGCGCGATCGTAGATCTGCAGCGCGGCGATTACGAAGAACTGGATCAGATGAACGCCGCAAAGCAGTTCGCCAAGGCCAGCTTTCGCATCAACCGGGTGGAAGACATCGGCCGAGGGGTGGCCCGCGCCATCCGCACCGCCGTGTCGGGCCGGCCCGGCGGGGTGTACCTCGACATCCCCGCATCGGTGCTGGCGCAGACCATCGACGCCGCCGCCGGTGCGGCATCGGTTTGGAAGGTCAACGACCCTGCACCACCGCAATTCCCGTCACACCGCAGCGTCCTGGAGGCGATCGGCCTGTTGGCCCAGGCGCAGCGACCGCTGATCGTCCTCGGCAAGGGCGCTGCGTACTCGCAGGCCGACGACACCATCACGAACTTCGTCGAGCAGACCGGCATCCCGTTCATCCCGATGTCGATGGCCAAAGGCCTGCTGCCCGATGACCATCCGCAATCGGCTGCAGCGGCCCGTTCACTGGCGTTGGCCGAGGCCGACGTGGTGCTGCTGATCGGAGCGCGGCTGAACTGGCTGCTCGCCCACGGCGAGGCACCGCAGTGGGCGCCGACCGCCAAGTTCATCCAGATCGACATCGATGCAGCGGAATTCGACAGCAACCAGCCGACCGCGGTGCCCCTGGCCGGTGACATCGGCTCGGTGCTCAGCGCCCTGGTGGACACCCTGGACCGGCACCCGGTCAGCTGTCCGCAGGCCTGGCGGCACGAGCTGGCCGAACGCACCCGCGTCAACGACGCCAAGATGGCGACCCGACTGGCCGAAGACCCCGAACCCATGCGGTTCTACAACGCACTGCGCGCAGTGCGCGACGTGTTGCGCGACCACCCGGAGGCGTACGTCGTCAACGAAGGCGCCAACACCCTCGATATCGGGCGCAACGTGCTGGGCATGACCGTGCCACGCCACCGCCTCGATTGCGGCACCTGGGGCGTCATGGGAATCGGCCTCGGATACGCCATCGCCGCGGCGGTGGAGTCGGGCCAGCCGGTGGTGGCGATCGAGGGTGACAGCGCGTTCGGATTCAGCGGCATGGAGATCGAAACCATCTGCCGTTACCAGCTTCCCGTCACCGTCGTCATCCTCAACAACGGCGGGGTGTACCGCGGCGACGACCCATCTCGTTTCGGCGGCCCCGAGGCCCCTGACCCCGCTCCGACGGTACTGGCCGCCCGCGCCCATCACGAACACCTCATCCAGGCGTTCGGCGGCACCGGCCACCACGTGCGTACCTCCGCAGAACTGCAGTCCGCACTCATCGAAGCGATCGCCGCGCGGCGGCCGGCACTCATCGACTGCGAACTCGACATCCATGCCGGCACCGAGAGCGGACATCTGACCAACCTCAATCCGCGCAGCGCACTGCAAGCTGCCCACTGAAAGGACATCGCCATGACTGCACCGCTGGCCGGTATCAAGGTCATCGACTTCACCGGCGTGCAAGCCGGACCGGCTTGTACGCAGATGCTCGCCTGGTTCGGAGCCGACGTCCTCAAGGTCGAGCGGGTGACCGGGGGTGACGTGACCCGGCACCAACTGCGCGACGTCCCGGAACTGGACGCTTTGTACTTCACCATGCTCAACAGCAACAAGAAATCGCTGGCCATCAACACCAAGACTCCGGAGGGTCTCGAGGTCATGGAGAAGCTGATCCGCGGCGCCGACATCCTGGTGGAGAACTTCGCTCCCGGCGCGATGGATCGGATGGGCTTGTCCTGGGAACACATTCACGAGATCAACCCGCGTCTGATCTTCGGATCGGTCAAGGGATTCAACGACGAGTCCCCCTGGAAGGATCTGAAGGTCTACGAGAACGTCGCCCAGGCCGCCGGCGGTGCCGCATCCACCACCGGGTTCTGGGACGGCCCGCCGACGGTGAGTGCGGCGGCGCTCGGGGACAGCAACACCGGTATGCACCTGCTGATCGGGTTGTTGACAGCGCTGCTGGCTCGCGAGAAAACCGGCGTAGGACAGAAGGTCTCGGTGTCGATGCAGGACGCCGTACTGAACCTGTGCCGAGTGAAGCTGCGGGACCAGGAACGGCTCGAAGCGGTCGGATACCTGGAAGAGTATCCGCAGTACCCCAACGGCACGTTCGGTGACGCGGTGCCCCGCGGCGGCAATGCCGGCGGCGGCGGGCAGCCCGGCTGGGTGCTCAAATGCAAAGGCTGGCAGGATGATCCGAACGCCTACATCTACTTCACCATCCAGGAACAGAACTGGGCCAAGACGTGTGAGGCGCTGGGCAAGCCGCAGTGGGTGGACGATCCCGCCTACCGCACGGCGGCCGCCCGGCAACCACACCTTTTCGACATCTTCGCCGATATCGAGAAGTGGCTGTCCGACAAGACCAAATACGAAGCGGTCGACATCCTGCGCAGGTACGACGTGCCGTGCGCGCCGGTGCTCAGCATGAAGGAGATCGCCTACGATCCCGCCCTGCGCGCCAGTGGCACCGTCGTGGAGGTGGAGCAGGAGGGGCGCGGCAAGTTCCTGACCGTCGGCAGCCCGGTCAAGTTCTCCGATTTCACCCCGCAGATCACGGGTGCGCCACTGCTGGGTGAGCACAGCACCGAAGTGCTGACCGGCCTGGGCTACACCGACGAGCAGATCGCCGGGCTCAGCACCGCGGGGATCATCCGTGAAACCCACCTGGCGCAACGCTGATGTGGCAACACTTGGCGGATCTGCTGGCCGATGCCGCGCCGCAGTCGACGGCACTGATCGCCGGGGACGAGCGCGAGCAGATCACGTATGCCGAACTCGGGCAACGGGTTTCCGTCCGTGCCGCCGCGCTCACGCGCCAGGGGCTGCGCCCGGGTGAGGTGATCGGGATCCAGGGCCGCAACAGCGTCGACTATGTGGTGAACCTGTTGGCGGCCACCAGCGCCGGGATGGTGGCGGCCCCGTTGGATCCCGCGCTGCCGGACGAGGAGCGGCACCGCCGTCTCGACCTGGTGGGAGCACGGACCGTGCTGGCCGACGGGCAGGCCGCCGTCGGTGAACTCCGTGATGTGGCGGGGCCGGTGGGTCTGGGCGGGGACGACGCGCTGGTGATGCTGACCTCCGGGACGACCGGTACGCCGAAGATGGTGCCCTGGACCCACACCGGCCTGTCCGCCGGCGTTGCGGCGGTGGTCGACAGCTACGGGCTCAGCGCGGCCGATGCCACTGTGGCGGTGATGCCGTTGTTCCACGGGCACGGCCTGGTGGCGGCGCTGTTGGCCACCCTCACCGCCGGGGGCGCGGTCCTGCTGCCGAGCCACGGCAGGTTCACCGCGCACACGTTCGCCGACGACATGAGGGCCGCAGGAGCGACGTGGTACACCGCGGTGCCGACCATTCACCGGATAGTCCTGCAACGCGGTGATGTGCTGCCGGCGCTGCGGTTCATCCGCAGCTGCAGCGCGCCGCTGAGCCCGGATCTGGTCACCGAACTGGAAGCGCGGTTCGACACACAGGTGGTGGCGGCGTACGGGATGACCGAGACCACCCACCAGGCCAGTTCGGTGCGGCCCGGCGACGCGCTTCCGGTGCGTCTACACACCGTGGGAACGCCCGCGGGACTCGTCGCGCGCGTCGTCGGCAGCGACGGGAACGAGTGCGGCCCAGGTGAGTCAGGAGAGATCATGTTCTGCGGGCCGACGGTGATGCGCGGGTATCTCGGAACACAGCCCGCGGATCCGTTCCGCGACGGCTGGCTGCGGACAGGCGATCTCGGCGTGCTGGACCTCGACGGCAACCTGGTGGTCACCGGGCGGATCAAGAACCTGATCAACCGCGGTGGCGAGAAGATCTCCCCGGAGCACGTCGAACAGGTCCTGTTGACCTTCCCCGGTATCGTCCAGGCCGCCGTGGTGGGGGTGCCCGACGACCTCTATGGCGAACAGGTGGCCGCAGCGGTGGTCACCCGCTCGTCGGCACCCGTCGACATGGCTGCACTCACCGAGTACTGCCGCAGCCTACTGGCGCCGTTCGAGATCCCACAGCGCATCATGACGGTGGGTGAACTTCCTCTGACCGCGAAGAAGGACATCGACCGTGCCGCGGTGTCGCGCGGCCTGGCAACGGCGCTCAGCGGTCGGTAGGGCCCGCGGTCGGCACGTCGGGATCGTCGTCGGCAGGCGGCTCGGGATCACGCCACTCTTCGGCGCGACTGGAGCGATTGCCCTTGATGGTGCCCTGTAGCTCGGCTTTGAGCGAGTCGTCCTCGCGTGCACTGTGTTTGGAGCTTCCGCGTTCCATCATCGTCCCTCCTTGAGGGGATCGTGCCCGAGTGTCATCAGCCGGTAGCGCCAGTGCGCCTGACCGGCAGTGGGTTCCGGTTCGTCGCCGCGCTCGGCACGGATGCGGTCGACGACGTTGCGCATCACCCGGACGTCGTCGTCGGTCAGATCGGTCCGGCGTTTCTGCAGGATCGCCAGAACGTGTTTACCTGTTTCGCTACCGGCCTGGTCGGGCAATTCCTCGGCGTCCTCGGTGGCCGCACGGGTGCGCAACCACTCCGAGAGCTCCCGCGAGGTCATGTTCACAACGCGGTGGAATTCATTCCACAGTTCGCTGTCGACGTCCACGTGTGCGGACACGCGGCTCACCTCCCGTTTCGTCGGCGGTTTTTCGGTGGTCCCCAACGGCTACCCGTCTGGGCGCGATCGAATCCGGACATCCGATTGGGTGTCACCGATGCCGGGTATCAACCCCACGTGGACCTGAGCACCACCCTTGCGCGCCGCCCGCCAGGCGCCGACCCGGCGGGCGGTTGACGTGCTGCGCCGTCACCAGATCGCCCTACCGGTCGGCTATTTCGACGTGCATTCCGACAGCTGGCGCGACAGGGCGCCGGCCACCCGCCCCGTCGAGTGTGACCACCTGACGGTGGCGACGTACAACATCTGGTTCAACGATCTCTACGCCGCGCAACGCTACCGCGCCATCGCAGCTCTACTGTCCCGGGAACTGCCCGACGTCATGGTGTTCCAGGAAGTCACCGAGCAGGCGCTCGAGATCTTCCTCGCGCAGTCCTGGGTCAGGAAGCATTACGCGCGGGTGGCCATCACCGGCGGCGATCTGGGCCCGTACGGGATGCTGATGCTGTCGCGGCTGCCGATCCGGCGCGCCACCTACACCCGCCTGCCCACGCATCTGGCCCGGGGATATCTGAGCGCGCAGTTCGACGTCAACGGCGTGGCGCAGACCATCGTCTCGCTGCACCTGGAGAGCAGCAAGAAGGCGAAACGGCTGCGGGCGCGCCAACTGTGGTGTGTGTTCCGGGCTCTGCGTGGCGCGGACCACGTGATCATGCTCGGCGATTTCAACATGCGCGACAACGAGAACCATCTGCTGCGCCCCGAGTACCGTGACATCTGGCCTGTGCTGCACCCCGATGATCCAGGGTTCACCGAGGACACCTCCATCAATCACATGCGCTACGACATGAAGAACAAGCATCGCCACGTGCGGTTCGACAGGGTGTTGGTCAAAGGGACGGCGTGGTCCCCGGACAGCATCGAACTGCTGGGCCGCGAACCGATTTCGCAGTCACTGCCCAGGATCTTCCCCTCGGATCATTTCGGTGTGCTGTGCCGCCTCGCCGCACAACCGGTCACGGATGCGGCCAGCGGCCATCGCCCTTGGCGGCGCCGACTTCTCGCTGTCCGGGCTCACTGATGGTGGGTTTCCCCACCTGCGATTTTGGTGGTAGCCCCCATTGGCTCAGCCCGCCGGGTGCGGTGGACTGAAGAGATGACCGAACCGATCCGAGTCGGGCACATCGACCTGAGTTTCCACGACGCCGCGGCCTGGGAGGTCGAGCGCATACTGGCCGAACACGGCCACGCGATCGAGCGCTCGGCTGCCCCGCACGAGGAGATGTTCGCCCGGTTGCGCCGCGGTGACATCGACGTCCTGGTCGCAGCCTGGCTACCGCACAGCCACGGCCAGTACCTCGCCCCGTTCGCGCGTGAGGTCAGCATGATCACCGTGCTGTACGAGCCGTACTGCATCTGGGGTGTGCCCGACTACGTGCCCATGGATTACGTGGCCGAGATCGGGGATCTGAGGAAACCCGTTGCCCTGCAACAGATGGAACGGCTGATCCAGGGCATCAATCCCGGCGCCGGCATCAGCCGGTTCTCCGCGCGAGCGGTCGAGGAGTACGGTCTGGCGGAACACGGGTACGAGTTCCGCGCCGGTACCGAAGAGCAGTGCTTCGGCCGCTTCATCCGCGCGGTCGCCGAACAGCGCTGGGTGGTCGTCCCGCTGTGGCATCCGCAATGGCTGCACCACCGCTACCGGATTCGTGAGCTGGGTGATCCGAAAGGTGTTCTCGGGGGCCGAGATCGGGCGACGCTGGTGGTCCGCAAGGACGCCGAAGAGCGGATCGGCCTGGCGGCTCTGGATGAACTGCGCAGACTGCACCTCGGCAATGCCACGGTCAGCGAACTCGACGATCGTCTGCAGCGGGCGTCAGTGGTCGGGCGCTAGCGGGATCGAGACCGACAGGGTGGTCCCGTCGCCGGGTGGGCTGCTGACCGTGAGCTCACCCGACAGCGCGTTCACCCGGTCCTTGAGCCCGATGAGGCCGGAGCCGCCGCCGGCGTGGGCGCCGCCCACACCGTCATCGGTGATGGCCAGCTCCAGGTGTTCACCGTGGGCGCGGGCGTGCACGGTGACGAAGGAGGCCTGGGCGTACTTGGCGGTGTTGGTGAGTGCTTCGGCCACAACGTAATACGCGGCCACCTCCACCGAGTCGGGGATCTTGCCATCGATTTCCAGCGTCAACTCGACCGGCACGGGGGACCGTCGCGCCAGGGTCTTGATCGCGGGTCCCAGGCCGCCGCGGGACAGGATGGCCGGGTGGATGCCGCGGGACAGCTCCTGCAGGTCGGCGTACAACCCCGACAACGCCTCGACCACACCGCTGAGCTGGGCGCCCAGTTCCGGATTGTCGGCAGCCACGGACGCCTGCATGGCGCCGAGTTCGAGGCCGAGCGAGACGATGCGCTGTTGGGCGCCGTCGTGCAGGTCACGCTCGAAACCGCGCCGGGCCTGATCGGCCGCGGCGACGATACGGGCCCGGGAGGCCTTGAGTTCGGCGCGGGTCTCCGCATTCAGGATCGCCGTCGCCACCAGGTCGGCGAAATCGCAGACGCGCGCCTCGGTTTCGGGCGGCATCGACGTCGACCGGGTGGAGCCCACGATCAGCGCACCCCACACCCGGCCGTCCACGGTGACCGGAGCGCCCAGCCCCGAGGCGAGGCCCAGTTCGTGGATACGGGCCGCGATGGGGCCCATGACGCCGCTGTAGTCGTCCACGCGCGCCGGCCGGCCGGAGTCCTTGATCCGGATGGTCACGCTGTCACCCACCAGCGAGACACGTTCGCCGGGGGAGAAGCTGCGGTGCATATCGGTATCGGTACCGGCCAGCACCTGCGCCTCGCTGTCGGATTCGTACCGCACCAGCGTCACGTGCTCGGCCCGCAGGCCGCGTGCCAGTTCCGCCACGGCAACGGGGTAGATGTCGGTGGGGTCGGCGCCGCGGGCGACGAGTGTGGCGACGCGCCGCAACGCAGCCTGCTGCTCGGCCATGCTGCTGACAGCGGCGTTGATCTGCTCCCGGTCGCGAGCCGCGGACAACAGTGCGTCCAGCGACGGCACCAAGCGGCGCACGCGCTCGGTCTGTGCGTTCGACAGGGTCGCCGGTACCAGCAGACTGCCCACCGGGGCAGTCCCGTCGCTGAGCGCGACGACGTGGTGGCCGTCGCCGGTCAGCCCGGTTTCGGTGGTCAGCGTGGCGTACGGGATCTCCAGTACTTCGGCCATCCGGGCGCTGGCCGCCTCCAGTGCGGCCGGCAGGTCGGCGGCGCGCAACATGATGCGCGCCAACTCGGCGGACAGGTCGGCCTCGCGGCGACGTTGGTCGGCTTCCAGCGCCCGCAGCCGCGCCTGCCCGACCAGGACATTGGACAGCAGCGCAATCGTCAGGAACAGCAGACCCGCCGGGGCGAGGCTGCCACTGCCCTCCATGACGTGGAACCACACGTAGGCCAGCGTGCTGGCCAGCGAGGTGGCCAGGGCCAGGCCGAATCCCCAGCTCGCCGAGACCACCAGCACGCCGAGCAGGAAGACGGCACCGAAGGCGTTCTCCGGCGCCACCTGTTTGAGCAGGTGCACCAGCATGACCTCGGCGGCGATCAGGACCGCGGCGGTGGCCACGCCCGCCGTCAACGGCGGTGCGGTGGGGCGTAGGACCAATGCCAGCAAGCGGGTGCGGAGCGACCCGTCGGTGTGGTCCGGTGGCGTGATATCGCCTGGACCGATGCTCATCACCCGCTGATCGTAAGGCCGAAGACAGTGCTCAGCACCGGTCCGGCCGGGGTTCGGCCAGATCTTCCCGGTAGCGGTAATGCCACCGCCGCAACGCTCTGACAATCTGGAAATGTGCGGCAACAAGGTGATCCGATGCGCTGTCTGATAGTCGACGACAGCGCCGCTTTCCGGGCGGCTGCGCGCAGCATGCTCGAACGGGCGGGGATCGACGTGGTGGGTATGGCCACCACCGAAGCCGAAGCGCTGAGCTGCAGCCAGGACCTGCAGCCCGACGTCATCCTGCTCGACATCGACCTGGGCGCCGAGAGCGGTTTCGACGTGGCCGAGGCCTTGCACCGGGCAGGCCCGCCGGAGCCGTCGGTGATCCTGATCTCGACACATTCGGAGCAGGATTTCGCCGACCTCATCGCCGACAGCCCGGCGCTGGGGTTCCTGCCGAAATTCTCGTTGTCGCCGGAATCGATCCGCAGGATGGTCAGCGGGAGTCGAGGTACATGATCACCGCGCGGACCCGGCGGTGATCATCGCCGGTCTCCGGCAGATCCAGCTTGGTCAGGATGCTGCGCACGTGCTTTTCCACGGTGCCTTCGGTGACCCAGAGCCGGCGGCCGATCCCGGCATTGGACAGTCCTTCGGCCATCAGCGTCAGGACCTCGTGTTCGCGGGTGCTCAGCGCCGCCAGGGGGTCATCGCGCCGACGGGCTGAGACGAGTTCCTGGACCAGCGCAGGGTCGACGATCGAGGCGCCCCCGGCGATCCGTCCCACCGTGTCGACGAAGTCGGCCACATCGGTGACCCGGGTCTTCAACAGGTAACCGATGGCGCGTCCGCCGGCCAGCAGCTCCATCGCATGGTCCACATCGACGTGCGCGGACAGCACCAGAATTGCGGTATCGGGGAACTCGGCTCGAATCACCTGCGCGGCATCGAGGCCTTCGCTGGTGTGCGTGGGCGGCATCCGGATGTCGGTGACCACGAGGTCGGGTTTGTGTGCCCGGACCACCGACAGCAGCGAATCGCTGTCGCCGGCCTGCCCGACGATCTCGAAGCCGGACCGTTCCAGCAGGCTGGCCAGTCCCTCGCGTAACAGGACGTCGTCGTCGGCGATCACGACCCGTACGTCACTCATGGCGGCCTCCTGCATCGAAGCGGTGTCGCCAGATTGTTCCATGCCCGCCGAGCCGTGCGCTGCTTCAGCGCTCCTGCGCGGCCAGCGTCAACGCCCTGACCACACTGTGCTTGCCCAGGTCGACCTTGAAGCCGTTCTGGCTCAGGGGTTTTGCCCCGCGTAATGCCGCCTCGGCCGCAGCGTGAAAAGCCTGGGGGCCCGGCGGCTGACCGATCAAGGCGTCTTCGGCGTCGCGAACGCGCCACGGGCCGGCCGCGACACCACCGAGAGCCAGTGCGGCCGCGCGGATCACACCGTCGTCGATCACCAGGCCCGCGGCCACCGATACCAGGGCGAAGGCGTAACTGTGCCGATCACGGACCTTGAGATACCACGAGTGCGCGGCGAACGGCGAGGGCGCCAGCTCGATACCGGTGATCAAGTCGCCGGGCCGCAACGTGTTGTCACGCTGCGGGGTGGTGCCGGGGAGCCGGAAGAAGTCTGCGATGGCAATGTTCCGTCGCCCGTCGGCACCGTGAATCTGAACGGTGGCGTCGAGTGCGGCCAGGGCGACGGCCATGTCGGAGGGGTGCACGGCCACACAGTCGTCGCCGGCGCCGAAGATGGCGTGTTCACGGTTGAACCCGTGCAGCGCCGCGCACCCGGAACCGGGCCGGCGTTTGTTGCAGGCGGCGAACGCGGGGTCCATGAAGTACGGGCACCGGGTGCGCTGGGTCAGGTTGCCGCCGGCGGTGGCCATGTTGCGCAGCTGGGTGGTCGCCCCGCTGAGGATGGCCTGCGACAGCATCGGGTACTGGGTGCGGATCAGCCGATGGTTGGCGACGGCGGAGTTGGTGACGCCCGCTTCGATGACGACGCCGCCGTCCGGGGTGGCGGTGATGGCGGACAGGTTCAGCTGCCGCAGGTCCACCAGAGTGTCGGGCTGCTCGACCCCGTTCTTCATCAGATCGAGGAGATTGGTGCCACCGGCGTAGTAGCGGCCACCGGTCTCGGTGACGCGGCGCACAGCATCCTCGGGTGAGGTGGCGCGCTGGAAATCGAAGGTCTTCACTGCCGGCCGCTTTCGGCCACCGTGCTGATCGCGGCGACGATATTGGCATACGCACCGCACCGGCAGATGTTGCCCGCCATGCGTTCTCTGATCTCGCAGGCTGTCAAGGCGGCGCACCCGGATCCTTCGAACGAGGCCACGCTGAGGTCGCCCCGGGCATGCTCACGCAGCATCGCATGCGCCGACATGATCTGCCCCGGAGTGCAATAGCCGCACTGGAATCCGTCCTGTTCCAGGAACGCCTCCTGCAGCGGATGCAACGTGTCACCGTCGGCGAGTCCCTCGATGGTCACCACCTCGGCTCCGTCCACGGACACCGCCAACGTCAGGCAGCTCACCACACGCTCCCCGTTCACCGCGACGGTGCAGGCGCCGCAGAGCCCGTGGTCACAGCCCTTCTTGGTGCCCGTCGAGGCGAGCCGCTCGCGCAGCACGTCCAGCAGGGTGGTGCGGACGTCGACCGCAAGGTCGTGTCTGTGGCCGTTCACGGTCAGTTCGATGTTCATCGGACATCCGGGGATGGGTAGGGAATCATCAGGTCCTCCAGTGTGATCGGAAGGTCACGCACCCGCTTTCCGGTGGCGTGAAAGACTGCGTTGGCTATCGCGGCGGGGACACCGCAGGCGCCGATCTCGCCGATACCGCGCACGCCCACCGGGTCGAGGCCGTAGTCGGGAGTGTCGACGAAGGTGATGTCGAAGTCGGGACGGTCGGCGTGGGTGGGTACGTAGTACTCGCCGATGAGCTGTGACGAATTCTTGTCGTAGGGAACGCTTTCCAGCAATGCCATGCCGAGACCGAACGTGATGCCGCCCATCACCTGATTGCGTGCCAGCTTGGGGTTGAGCACCCGCCCGCAGTCCATCACGGCCACCCAGCGGGTCACCGTCACACGGCCGAGCTGCTCGTCGACTTCGACCTCGCAGAAATGTGCACCGAAGGACTGCGAGACCCCGCCGGCGCCGCCGTCGGGTGTGCTGGTGACGGTGAAGTCGAGTTCCTCGCCGGCCTCGGCGCGCCTGCGCCATTCCTGCGCCGCCTGCAGTACCGCCGAACCCACAGTGGCGCTGGTCTGGGAGGCGCCGCTATAGGGTGCATCCGGGAAATGCGAGTCGCCGGAGACGAATTCGACGCGTTCGAGCCCAAGCCCGGTGGCGTCGGCGGCGATCTGGGTCATCACGGTGCGTACGCCGGTGCCCACTTCGTGGGTGGCCGACGCGAACCGTACCCGCCCATCGGCCAGCGTGCTCACCCGGCACGACGCCGGCATCCGGCGGCCGGGATAGGTGGCGGTGGCCATTCCCCACCCGACCTGGGTGCCGTTGCGCTGCAACGAACGCGACGTCAGGGGTCGATCCTGCCAGCCGAAGCGGGCGGCGCCCGCGTGATAGCAGTCGAGCAGGTGGGCGCCCGACCACCTCTGGCCGGTGGTCTGGTCGTGGTCGGCATGATTGCGGATGCGCAGTGCCAGCGGATCGACTCCGGCCTCGACGGCCAACTCGTCCATGGCCACCTCGAGGGCGAACAGCCCCGGTGCCTCGCCCGGCCCGCGCATGAAACACGGCGTCGGCGCGTTGATCGGCTGGGTGCGGTGTGACACCACCAGATGCGGTGACCGGTACAGGAATCGGCTCGACAACCCCGCCGGCTCGCAGAAATGCGCGACGGTGGAGGTCTCCGTCTCGGTGTGGTGTTCGGTGCTCAGGATGTGCCCGGCCACATCGGCGGCCAACACCAGGTCCTGCGCGGTGCGCGGCCGGTGCCCGGTGGAGGAGAACATCTGATTGCGCGTCAGTACCAGCTTGACGGGCCGCCCGACTTCGCGGGCCGCAACGGCGGTCAGGGCGACGTGCATCCACAGGAAGCTCTTGGAGCCGAACGCGCCACCGACCAACGGCGACAGAATGCGGATGTGGTCCTCGGGCATATCGAGATAGGCTGCGAGGACGCGTCTTTCGCCGGTGATCCACCGGGTGGTGTCGTGCAGGATGAGGTGGTCGCCGTCCCACTGCGCGATGGTGGCCGACAGTTCGATCGGGTAGTGGGCGTTGATCGGTGTCGTGTAGTGCGACGCGACCCGGTGCGCGGCCTCGGAGGGGGCAGCCCCGCGCTGGTCCTGCAGCTTCTCGTCCTCGAGTTTGACGAAGTGATCCGGTAGGTAGCTGTCGCGCCGGATCCGGCCGTCGTCGCCATCGGTACCCGGCCCGTAACGCAGGTCGAACAGGGAAGCGGCGTAGGTGGCCGTCTCCCAGGTGTCGGCGACCACCATCGCCATGTGCTGGCCGACGTGCACCACGGTCAGATCCGACAGCGGCGGCCTGCGTTCGATGGGCAGGTCCCAGGTGAGCTCCCGCGGTGGCTCGTGCAGCGCAGGACAATTCAGCGGGGTGAGGACGTGCAGCACACCTGGGACGGCCGCGGCGCGGCCGGAGCTGGCGCGAAGCGACGCGGCGGTGACCACACCACGTGGCACGTCGGCCTGCACCAGCACGGCGTAGGTCAGTCCGGCCACCGGCGTGTCCGCGGTGTAGCGGGCGTGGCCGGTGACCTTCGCCTTGCCCTCCACGCGGTCGATCGGGTCTCCGATCACCGTTGTCAACCCTTCAGGAAGGACAGCACGTCAGCGTTGATGACGTCCGCGTGCGTCGTGGGCATGCCATGCGGTAAACCCTGGTACGTCTTGAGGATTCCGTTCTGGAGCAGCTTCGCCGACTTGGGGCCCGAGGCCACGTACGGCACGATCTGATCGTCCTCACTGTGCATCACCAGGGTGGGCACGGAGATCTGCTTCAGGTCTTCGGTGAAGTCGGTCTGCGAGAACGCCACGATGCCGTCGTAATGGGCTTTGGCGCCGCCCATCATGCCCTGGCGCCACCAGTTGGCGATGATCGCCTCGTGTTCGTCAGAGGATTCACCGTTGAAGTTGTAGAACGGCCCGGTCGGCAGGGCTCGGTAGAACACCGAACGGTTGGCGGCCAACTGTGCCTGCAGGTCGTCGAACACCGACTTGGGCAGGCCTTCGGGGTTGGTGTCGGTCTGCACCATCAGGGGCGGAACCGCGCTGATGAGAACAGCTTTCGATACCCGGTCCTCGCCGTGGCGGGCCAGGTAACGCACCACCTCACCGCCGCCGGTGGAGTGGCCGATGTGAATGGCGTCGCGCAGGTCGAGCGCGGAGGTGAGGGCAGCCAGATCGTCGGCGTAGTGATCGAGGTCGTGGCCGTTGGCGCCCTGGGTCGAGCGGCCGTGCCCGCGGCGGTCGTGGGCGATCACCCGGTAACCCTGGGACAGAAAGAACAGCATCTGGTTGTCCCAGTCATCACTGGACAGCGGCCAGCCGTGGCTGAAGACGATGGGCTGGCCGGTGCCCCAGTCCTTGTAGAAGATGTCGATGCCGTCAGGTGTTCTCACGGTGGAGGAAGTGATGGTAGGCATGCCGACCACCTTGCTCGGTCAGCATCCCGGCGTCGTCAACGCCAGCCGCCAACCTGACTACCTGCTAGCCGGTAGTCGTCAATCGTCGCCGGCGGCAACCAGCGACTGCAGCGTCACCTTGGGGTTGTCGCGCTGGAAACCTTCGAGCCGCCATTTGGTGGAGAACAGTGCGAGCATCACCCCGTCGCTGCGGGTGAGTACCTCGGCCGACGGTTGCCTGTTCACGAAGTCGGCATCGGCCGGGTCGACCGCGCGGGCCACCTGATACGGCAGCGGTTCGAGCGCGATCGGTGCGGACAGCTCGGTCGCCATCCGATGGGTGGCCACCTCGAACTGCATGGGTCCGACCGCGGCCAGCACAGGGGACTGGTCACCGCGCCGGTCGGAGCGCAGCACCTGGACCACCCCCTCCTGCTCCAGCTGCTCGATACCCTTGCGGAACTGCTTGTGTTTGCTGGGGTCAGTGCCGCGGGCCACCGCGAAGTGTTCGGGGGAGAAGCTGGGAATCGGCGGGTAGTGCACCGGGACATCGCGGTACAACGTGTCACCCGGGCGCAGTGCCGCGGCGTTCGCGAGCCCGATGACGTCACCGGGCCACGCACTGTCGAGCGTGGAGCGGTTCTGCCCGAACACCGACTGGGCGTACTTGGTGACGAACGGCTTGCCGGTGGCGGCGTGGGTCAGCACGTCACCGCGCTGGAAGGTGCCCGAGCACACCCGCGCGTAGGCGATGCGGTCGCGGTGGGCGGAGTCCATGCCGGCCTGCACCTTGAACACGAAGGCGCTGAACGGGGACTCCGGCGAACGCCGGTTGCCGTCGACGTCCAGCGCACCCGACGGCGACGGGGCCAGCTGCACCAGCACGTCCAGCAGCTGGTTGACGCCGAAGTTCAGGGCCGCGGAGGTGAACAGCACCGGAGTGGAGCTGCCGCCCAGGAAGGACGCCTCGTCGTAGTCGGCGTCGTCGGCCTCGAGCAGTTCGGATTCCTCGACCGCGGTGTCCCAGTCGATGCCCGCGGCGTCGTGTGCGCGGTCCGGTGTGATGTGTTCCTCGGGTGCGGCGGTGGCACCGCCGGCGGTGCGGGTGAAGCGGATGAAATTGCCGGTGCGCCGGTCGAGCACGCCCTTGAAGTCTCCGGCGATACCGACCGGCCACGTCAGCGGCGTGGTCTTCAGACCGATGCGCTCGTTGATCTCGTCCATCAGTTCCAGGGCGTGCCGGCCCGGGCGGTCCCACTTGTTGATGACCGTGATGATCGGGATGCCCCGGTGTTTGCACACCTGGAACAGTTTGAGGGTCTGCGGCTCCAGGCCCTTGGCGGCGTCGATGAGCATCACCGCGCAGTCCACCGCCGACAGCACCCGGTAGGTGTCCTCGGAGAAGTCGGCGTGACCAGGGGTGTCCAGCAGATTGATCACGCAGTCCTGGCCGTTGGTGGAGTACGGGAACTGCAGCGCCGTGGACGTGATGGAGATGCCACGGGCCTTCTCCATGTCCATCCAGTCGGAAACGGTGGACCGGCGACCGGCCTTGCCGTGGATGGCGCCGGCCTCGGTGATGATCCGGGCGTGCAACACCAACGCTTCGGTCAGCGTCGACTTACCCGCGTCGGGGTGGCTGATTACTGCGAAGGTCCGACGACGACGCGCTTCGGCGGAGACATGGTTGGAATTCGTCCCGTCGGCGGTCGTCCGGACACCAGGGACGTTCTCGCTCATTGCGACGACGATGCTACCCGTCAAAGGCCGCTGTCCGAGCCTCCGGGAGGACGAGCGCGCAAGAGCTCGGCGCCGTGGATGGCGTCCCGGACCGAGCCCTCTGCGGAGCTGTCGGCCACGAACACCATCTCGTCACCGGCTTCGAGCACGTAATCGGCCGCGGGAAGAATGACCTCGCTGCCCCGCAGCACCGTGACCAGGGCGGTGTTCTCCGGCAGTTCCAGCATGCCAACCCGGGCACCGACAAGCGGGTTGTCGTCGGGCAGGGTCAGTTTGGTCAGCTCGGCCTGGCCTTCGCGGAAACCCATCAGGCGCACCAGGTGGCCGACGTCGATCGCACCCTCCACCCCCGCCACCAGCGCCCCGGGAGTGGATACGGCCACGTCGATACCCCAGGCCTGGCTGAACAACCATTCGTTGCGGACCTCGTTGATCCGGGCCACCACCCGGGACACGCCGAACTCGGTCTTGGCCAGTAGGCCGACCACCAGATTCGCTTTGTCGTCACCGGTGGCCGCGATCAGCACGTCGCACGTCTGCGCGCCGGCCTCCTCGAGAGTGGACAGCTCGCACGCGTCGCCCATGAGCCATTCGGCCGCCGCCACTGCCGGCGGGTCGAACCGGCGGCGCTCCTTCTCGATCAACAGCACCTTGTGGCCGTAGTCCAGGAGTTCGCGCGCGACGGAGCGACCGACGTTGCCTGCCCCGGCAACAGCGATCCGCAGTTTCCGCGCTGCCACCTGGTTATCTTCGCGCACTTCACGCGCGGCCGCGCAGTCCCGGTGCTGATTTACTGGGCACGCATCGAAGCGCCATCTGACAGCGGCCCGACAGGACTGACATTGACTTTGCAGCAGCTGTACCTGGCATTGCTGATCGGCGGGCTGGTCCTGCTGTTCAGCATCGTCGGTACGCGGGTGGCGACCCGGGTGGGTTTTCCGGCCCTGCTGTTCTTCCTGCTGGTCGGTGTGCTGCTCGGCGAGGACATCCTCGGCCTGGACTTCGACAACGCCGAGCTGGCCCGCAATGTCGGAACCGTCGCGCTGGCGGTCATCCTGGTCGAAGGCGGTTTGACCACCCGGTTCAGCGACATCCGCAGAGTGCTGGCACCGGCGGGAATGCTGGCGACGGTCGGGGTGGTGGTCAGTACCGTGATCACCGCGACCGGGGCACATGTGTTGCTGCGGATGGACTGGCAGCTGGCGTTGCTGCTGGGCGCCATCGTGTCCTCGACCGACGCCGCGGCGGTGTTCTCGGTGCTGCGGATGATCCCGCTGCCCAGCCGGGTGGCCGGGCTGCTGGAAGCCGAGTCCGGCTTCAACGACGCGCCCGCCGTCATCCTGGTGCTGATGTTCAGCGTCGTGCCGTTCGTCTTCGAACCCGACGGGGCGGCCTTCGATCTGGTGTACGAGCTGGGTGCCGGTGCTGCCGTCGGGCTGGCGTGCGGTGCCGTGGGTGCCACGCTGATCCGCCGCGTCGCCCTGCCGGCGTCCGGGCTCTATCCCATCGCGATCTTCGGGCTGGGCATGGTGGCGTTCGCCGCCGCGGGCAGCCTGCACGCCAGCGGATTCCTGGCGGCCTACCTGGCCGCGGTGGTGCTGGCCAACAGCGGATTGCCGCACCGGTCGGCCACCCGGTCCTTCGCCGAAGGGCTCGGTTGGCTGGCGCAGATCGGGCTGTTCGTGATCCTGGGCCTGCTGATCGATCCCAGTGAACTGCTGCCCGACGTCGTTCCGGCGATCGTGATCGGCCTGGTGCTGCTGTTCGTGGCGCGACCGGTGTCGGTGGTGGTGTCGCTGCTCGGGTTCACCATTCCCTGGCGCGAGCAGTTCTTCTTGTCCTGCGCCGGTCTGCGCGGCGCCGTCCCCATCGTGTTGACGACGTTTCCCATCGTCGCCGGCGTGCCCGACAGTTACCGGCTGCTCAACATCGTGTTCGTCCTGGTGGTGGTGTTCACGCTGATCCAGGGCCCGAGCCTGCGCCCGGTGGCGCAGGGCTTGGGCCTGATCTCCCGCGTCTCCACCCGGGAGATCCAGGTGGAGGCGGCACCGCTGGACGTGTTGGACGCCGAACTGCTCACCATGACCGTGCAGCCGGAATCGCGGCTGCACAACGTCACCGTGCTCGAACTGCGGCTGCCGGATCCCAGCGTGATCACGCTGATCATCCGCGACGGGCACACGTTCGTGCCACTCCCCGATACGCGGATCGAGACCGGTGACGAGTTGCTGATCGTCACCACCAGCAAGACCCGGGCTGCCGCAGAGCGACGCCTCAGGGCGGTCAGCCGCCGGGGCAAGCTCGCCTACTGGTTCGACGAGTACGGCGAGCGCGAGTAACGACGGGCCTGCTCCATCAGCGCGGCGGCCGGCGCGGTGAGGTGCCTGCCCCGGCTGACAGCGGCCACGTGCAGATAGGACTCCGGGACGATGCGTTGTACGCGGGCTCCGGCGCGGCGCGCGGATTCGGTCCAGGCCGACGGCATGACCGCACGGCCCAGACCGTTGAGCACCATCGGCAGGATCGAGGTGCGGTGCGCGATCTCGGCGGCGATGGTGATCCGGGTGCCTTCGGCGATCACCTCGTCGACCAGTGCACGCATCAGCGAACCGCGCTGCGAGACGATCAGCCGGCAGCCGTCGAGCTCGTCGCGGCGCACGGTGGGCCCCGGGCTCACAGGATCATCCGGGCCCGAAATCAGCACCAGCGCCTGGCTTTCCAGCGCAATCACGGTCAAGTCAGGGGCCCGGGTGGGTTCCGGGGAACCCAGGACACCGATCTCACAGGCTCCGCTGCGGACGCTGTCCAGGATCTCCTCCGGGGTGAAGCCGGCTTCGGCGTTGATGGTCACGTCGGGATGCTCTCGCGCGAACTCGGTCAAGATGGTGGTCAGCGGTTCCATGCCCGGTGACGGCATGGTGATCAGGTCCACCCGGCCACCGCGCAGCCCCCGGAGTTCACGGATCGCCGCATCGGCCTCGTCGACGTCGCGCAGGACCGTGCGGGCCGGGCCCACCAGCGCCTTGCCCGCCTCGCTGAGCACCACACCGCGTCCCACCCGGTGGAACAGCGGGGTACCGAGTTCGCGCTCGAAACCGGCGATGGCCTGAGACAGGGACGGCTGCGCCACCATCAGCTGTTCCGCGGCCCTGCTGAAACCACCGTGGTCCACCACGGCGAGGAAGAACTTGAGTTGGCGAACGTCCACGAGCAGACCCTCTCAGCTGCGTCGATAGGGCCAGCCTATACCCCGGATCGCACTTTGGTCTTGGACGCTCGCCCCCACTGTGACTGCTAATGGGATCTACGCGCTGTGTGACGCGCACAACAATGGATTCAGGGAGAGAACAGATGGCAGATCAGGTTTTCAGCATCGCGGCGATTCCGGCCGACGGCGTGGGGAAAGAGGTGGTGGCCGCGGGGCGACGCGTGCTGGACGCGCTGGCCGACCAGTCACAGGGCCGCTTCGCCTTCGCATGGACCGAATTCCCTTGGGGCTGTGAGTATTACGCGCAGACCGGCACGATGATGGCCGACGACGGGCTGGACACCCTGAAATCCTTCGACGCCATCTACTTCGGTGCGGTCGGCTGGCGCAACGTGCCCGACCACGTCAGCCTGTGGGGGCTGCGGCTGAACATCACCCAGAACTTCGACCAGTGGGCCAACGTCCGCCCGGTCAGGTTCCTGCCCGGAGTGGTGTCCCCGCTGCGCAAGGCCGATGACACCGAACTCGACTGGGTGGTCGTCCGGGAGAACAGCGAAGGCGAATACGCCGGGCTCGGTGGCCGCAACCTCAGCGGGCGCGGACCGGGCAACGAGGTGGCGCTGCAAACCGCGCTGTTCACCGAAAAGGGCTGCGAGCGGATCATGCGGTTCGCGTTCGACCTGGCCCGGACCCGCCGCGTCAAGAAGGTCTCCAGTGTCACCAAATCCAACGCGCAGCAGTACGGCATGGTGCTCTGGGACGAGGTATTCGCCAGGGTGGCAGCCGACTACCCCGACGTCGAGACCGAGAGCGTCCTGGTGGACGCGATGAGCGCGAAGTTCATCCTGCATCCCGAAGAACTGTCGGTGGTGGTGGCCTCGAACCTCAACGCCGACATCCTGTCCGACCTGGGTTCGGCGCTGGCAGGCAGCCTCGGCGTGGCCGCGAGTGCGAACCTCAATCCCGAGCGCCGCTTCCCGAGCATGTTCGAGCCCGTTCACGGGTCAGCCCCCGACATCGCCGGCCGTGGCGTGAGCAACCCTGTCGGCGCCATCGCCAGCGCCGCACTGATGCTGGATCACTTCGGTCTGCACGACGAAGCCCGCCGTGTCGAGGCGGCCATCGAGATCGCCACGGGCAACGGGGTGTTGACGCGTGACATCGGCGGCACCGCCGATACCGACACCATGACCGATGCCATTGTCGCCGCCCTCACTCCTGCCCTCACGCACGCCTGATCGGGAAGGTTGACACCATGATCGACATCGACCCGGCGGATACGCCGGCACGTGAGAAGAAGCGGTGGTACCGGCAGCTGTATTTCTGGGTGCTGATCGCCATCGTCGCCGGCGTCCTGGTCGGATGGCTCTCGCCATCCACCGGCGAGGCCATGGAGCCCATCGGCACCACGTTCATCACCGCGATGAAGATGCTGATCTGCCCGATCGTCTTCCTGACGATCGTCGGCGGTATCGCCAGCGTCGCCGACCTGAAAAAGGTTGGCATGACCGGTATCAAAGCGCTGACCTACTTCCAGGTGGGCACCATCCTCGCGATGGTCACCGGTCTGGTGGCCATCAACCTGTTCCGGCTCGGCGACGGGGTGAACGCCAACCCCGACACCATCGAGGCCAGTGAGTCCGCGCAGAAACTCATCACCGCGGGCGAAGAGAAACAATGGTGGGAGTTCATCACCCATCTGGTGCCCGACAGTGTGTTCGGTCCGTTCGTCGAGGGCGACATCCTGCAGGTGATCTTCCTGGCGGTGATCTTCGGTGTGGCGCTGAACGCCGTCGGCCAGATCGGTGGACCCGTGCTGGATGCGGTGAACCGGCTGACGGCCATCGTGTTCAAGGTGCTGGGCTACATCATGAAACTGGCTCCCCTGGGCGCGTTCGGGGCCATGGCCTACGCCATCGGCAAGTACGGAGTCTCGACACTGACCAGCCTGGGCAGCCTGATCCTGCTGTTCTACGTGACCTCCGCCCTGTTCGTGTTCGTGGTGCTCGGCTCCGTGATGGCGTACCTGCGGCTCAACATCTTCCACATGCTCCGGTATCTCAAGGAGGAGCTGCTGCTGATCCTGGGGACCTCCACCGCCGAACCGGCGCTGCCTGCCCTGATGCGCAAGCTCGAGCACGCCGGTGTCAGCAAGCCGACGGTGGGCCTGGTGGTGCCCACCGGCTACAGCTTCAACCTCGACGGCGCAGCCATCTATCTGTCGCTGGCAGCGCTGTACATCGCCCAGGCCACCAACACCGATCTGTCGATCGGCCAGCAGATCGGTCTGCTCGCCGTCATGTTGTTGACCTCCAAGGGTGCCGCCGGGGTGGCCGGTGGTGGATTCATCGCTCTCACAGCCACATTGAGCACCTTGGGCACCATCCCGGCCATCGGTATCATGCTGGTGTTCGGCATCGACAAGTTCATGTCGGAGTGCCGTGCGCTGGTCAACTTCATCGGCAACGCCGTCGCGACGCTGTTCGTCGCCAAGTGGAACGGTGAGGTCGACATCGACCGGGCGCGAAAGGTGTTCGCGGGCAAAGACGTTCCGCCGCTGCGCAGCGACCCTACTGAGCCTGCGGCCCCACAGCAGGTGCCCGCGCCTGACAACGCACCGGTGTTGGCGAGTACCACGAAGTGAGCACCGTGCTGATCGCGCCGGACAAGTTCAAGGGCAGCCTGACGGCCTCGGAGGTCGCCGACACCCTGGCCGAAGGGTTCGCCGCGGCCGGCATGGACGTCCTCACCCTGCCACTGGCAGACGGCGGCGACGGGAGCGTCGCCGCCGCTCTGGCCGCCGGTTTCGCCGCTCACGAGGTCATCGTGGAGTCCGCGCTCGGAACCCCTCATCGCAGTGTCATCGCCGTCCGCGGTGACACCGCGGTGGTGGAGGTGGCCAACACGTGCGGGCTGGCAACGCTGCCGCAGGGGCGACTGGCACCGCTGGATGCCTCGAGTCGCGGCTTCGGGCAGGCGATTCGGAGCGCGATCGAACTCGGCGTGCACCGGGTCGTGCTGGCACTCGGCGGCAGCGCCAGCAGTGACGCCGGTATCGGCATGCTGGCAGCGCTTGGATGTGAATTCCTGAACGTCGGCGGGGAAGTGCTGGTGGCCTCGGCGCGCAACCTGGCGGCCATCCACACCGTCAGGTGGGGGAGCGCCAGGCCCGCCGTGGAGCTGGTGGTGGCCGGCGATGTGATCAACCCACTGTCCGGCCCGTCCGGTGCGGCCGCGGTGTACGGCCCTCAGAAAGGCGCTTCCCAGGCCGAGATCGACGCGCTCGAAACCGGATACGACACCCTGATTCAGGCGTTTCACCGTTCGGGCTGGACCGACGCGGCGGCGGTTGCGGAGCTGTCCGGGGCGGGTGCGGCCGGGGGATGTGGTTTCGCGGCAGCGCTGCTGGGCGCCCGGATCGTCTCCGGGGCGCACTTCTTCCTCGACCTACTGGGCTTCGAGACCCTGTGCGAGGATGCCGATCTGGTGATCACCGGGGAGGGGAGACTGGACGGTCAGACGCTGTGCGGCAAATTGCCCGCCGCGGTGGCCGCCCGGGCCTTCCCCACGCCGGTGCTCGCCGTCGTCGGTAGAAACGACCTCGACGAGGGTGTGCCTTCACCGTTCGTCGACATCCTTGCTGTGGAGCACTTTTCACAGCAGAGCACCGCGCACGATCCCGTAGCGACCCGTCGTGCCCTGCGCCTGATCGCCGAGACCGTAGCATGTGCCGGTGAGTGTCCGCTGGCGTGAGCGAAGTGCCCTGGTCCGTGTCCTGCGTCTGTGGCGCACCAGGCGTCCACGGACGTTTCGGGAGAAGGTGCGCTACAAGATGCTCCGCGACCGCCGGCAGCTGGTGGTGACGTTCGCGGACAAAGCGGCGGTGCGCGCCTACGTCGCCGCCGCCGTCGGGGAGCACTACCTGCCGCGGGTGTACGCCGTCGTCGATGATCCCGCGGCGCTGCGCGAGGTGGACCTGCCCGAGTCCTACGTGGTCAAGCCCACCCACGGCAGCGGAGCCGCCATCGTGGTGTCCGACCGTGCCGATGCGCAGGCCCGGTTGTCCCGGGAGCCGGGAAGCTGGGTGTATCAGCATGTCCGGCCCGAGTTCGCGCCTCGGGAGGACATCATCAGGATCGCGCGCGGCTGGGTGACCCAGCTCTACGGCCAGGGCCCCAACCGGGAATGGGTGTACGGGCAGATTCCCCGCCGCATCATCGTCGAGGAGATGCTCGCCGGACCCGACGGGGCGGTCCCCGATGACTACAAATTCTTCGTCTTCCACGGCGAGTGCGCCTTCGTGCAGGTGGACAGTGGGCGGTTCGGCCGGCGCACCCAGGATTTCTTCCAGCCCGACTGGCGGCATCTTCCGCTGAGGGGAGGCCTGCCGTGGGCGGATCCGGAGCCTTCCCGGCCTGCCTGCCTGGCCGAGATGATCGACATCGCGCAGCGATTGGGCGCAGACACCGATTTCGTGCGCGTCGACCTGTATGCGGTTCCGGACGGCGCAGACAATCGTGTCGTCTTCGGTGAGTTGACCAGCTTCCCCGCGGGCGGGGACAGCCCATTCGATCCCGAATCGTTCGACGAGGTGTTCGGCCGTCCCTGGTCGGTGCCCCGGCGCTACCGCGAACGTTAGTCTGAACGGTATGAGCGTTCCCGTGGGATACCTGGCGTCGATATCCATCGACTGTCCGAATCCGGATGCCCTGGTGCGGTTTTACTGCGATTTACTGGGTCTGGAGGAGTTTTTCGCCACTCCGGACCGGGGCGTCATCTCACTGTCCGGTGCTGGTCCGATGGTCACCCTGATGCGGGTCGACGAGTACCAGGCGCCGTCATGGCCGAACGGGCCGCAGCACAAGCAGATGCATCTCGACCTCGCAGTCGATGACCTGGAACAGGCGGTGGCGGCGGCGAAAGCCATCGGTGCGGTCGAGGCCGAGGTCCAGGCGGCACCCGAGCAGTGGCGGGTACTGCTCGACCCGGTGGGGCACCCGTTCTGTCTGAGTACGGTCCGACCGGACTGAAAGATCAAGTGCCGCAGAACGTCCGGTAGTTCACGAAATCATCCGGCGCCGGCTCGGCGTAGCGTTCCAGTCCCGGCCGCTGGTCGTAGGGTGCGCTGAGCGCGACCAGCAACCGTTCCATCGGTGCGGTGTCACCTGCGGTTGCCGCCGCCAGCGCCTCCTCGACCAGATGATTGCGCGGGATGTAGAGGGGGTTGACCCGATCCATCGACTCGGCGTCGGGTCCCAGGGCGCGCCAGCGGTCCAGCCACGCATCGAAAGTGGCCAAGTCCACGAACAAGCCGCGGGACGGTTCGTTGTCGCCGCGGGCGGCGGCGCTCAGGTGACGGAAGAACGACGTGAAGTCGACCCGACTCTGCGTCAGCTGTGCGAGCAGATCGGTGATGAGACTTGCCACGAGGTCATCCGGAAGACCCTCGGCCAGACCGAGTTTGGCACGCATGCCCGTCGACCACGCGGATTCGTAGCGCGCCCGGAAACCGGTGAGGGAGTTCTGGGCGATGGTGATCGCCTCATCGGGTTCCTCGGCCAGCAGCGGCAACAGCGTCTCGGCGAACCGCGCCAGGTTCCAGCCGATGATCGCCGGCTGATTGCCGTAGGCGTAGCGCCCCCACTGATCGATCGAGCTGAACACCGTCTCCGGGGCGTAGGCCTCCATGAATGCGCACGGGCCGTAGTCGATGGTCTCGCCGGAGATGGTGGTGTTGTCGGTGTTCATCACACCGTGGATGAAGCCGACCATCATCCACTGGGCCACGAGTGCGGCCTGAACGTCGATCACCGCATCGAACAAGGCCAGGTAGGGGTTGTCGGCCTGTGCGGCCGCCGGGTGGTGCCGGGTGATCGCATGGTCGGCGAGGCGGCGCACCAGCCCGAGATCACCGGTCAACGCCGCGTACTGAAAGCTGCCCACCCGCAGGTGGCTGCTCGCCACCCGGGCCAGCACCGCGCCGGGCTGCACGGTCTCCCGTTGCACCGGCCGGCCCGTCGCCACCACCGCCAACGACCGGGTGGTCGGAATTCCCAAGGCGTGCATGGCTTCACTGACTATGTACTCGCGCAGCATGGGACCCACCACGGCCAACCCGTCGCCGCCGCGCGCAAACGGCGTGCGGCCCGAGCCCTTCAGATGAAGGTCACGCTCGCGGTCGTCCTGGCCGCGCAGTTCCCCGAGTAACAGCGCCCGGCCGTCCCCCAGCCGTGGCTGCAGATTGCCGAACTGGTGGCCGGCGTATGCCTGCGCCACCGGCGCGGCGTTCGAGGGCACCGCGGCACCCACCAGAAACCCCAGCCCGTCCTGGCTGCGCAGCCACTCGGGATCCAGACCCAGGTCCACGGCCAGGGCATCGTTGACCACGAGTAGCTGCGGGTGCGGTGCGGGTTCAGCCTGCCAGCGGACCGCCATTTCCGGCAGCTCGCGGGCGAACCGGTCATCGAGGGTGACCGGGATGACGCCGGTGCCCGGCTGAACTGTCATGCCAGCACCGGCCCTTCGACAGGAGCTTCGACCAGAAGCGACATCCCGTGATGCGCGGGCATCTCCACGGCGAAGCTGTGCAGGTCATCGACACTGGCGATGTGCTTGCCGGTGAACATGTCCGACACGGTGGAACCGGGCGGCAGCGTCTCGGAACGGACCGAGCCAGAGACCTCTTCGTTGGCGAAGTTGAGCACCGTCAGCTGATAGCGACCCTCCCCGGCCAGTTCGTGTACCAGCACGAGCATGCCGCGGTGGGCCACTTCCGGGATGTCGACCTGCCGGCTGGTCGCGATGCCGTAGTGCGACCGCACCCGCAGGATGGCCTGCAGCTGGCGCAGGAAGCTGGTCTCGTCGGCCAGCTGCTCCGGGATGGAACCGTAAAGGCTTCTGCCGCGCGGCATTCCGGCCGACGACTGGGTGGCGTCGGGGTTGACACCCATCAGATCGTGCGCGGCGCGGTTGATCCACCGGGTGTCACCGCCCTGCAGCAGCTGCGAGACCTGGGAGGTGGGCAGCGTGAGCATGCCGCACATGTCCCAGCCCGACAGTGCGAAAACACCCGGCTGCAACGCGTTGAACATCGCCAGCAGCAGGTGGGCCCGACGGACGTGGTCCACCACAACGGGGTCGTCGATCCGGTCCAGATCAGAGATACCCAGGGCCGCCGCGATCACGGTGGCCGTGGTGCAGGCGATTCCGTTGGTGGTGAAAACCAGGTTGTACGAGGCATTTTCACCGGTGAGGTGCTGGGTGAGATCGGCGCGTACGGAGGCACCGAGCTCTTCGCCGGTGATCTCCGAACCCTTGTAGGTGAAGTGGTCGTCGCGGTGCCCGTGCGACCAGTGCAGCAGCTCGTAGGTGAGCTCGTCGTGGTTCTGCAGTGCGTGCACCAGTGACGCCGGGTCCACGCCCAGTTCGAGGGTGGTGCGCAGACACAGGCGCAGGAATTCGGTGTCCGCGGTGGCCAGGGCGTGGTGATAGGCGGGCCGGTTGACGAAGTCATAGGACAGGTCGGCGCCGGCTTCACCGATCTCACGGATGTCGTCGATGGTGAGGTTGAGCTCCTGGAACGTGAAACCGCCCACCTTGCGCACCATGCTGGCGATCAGGTGATTGGCCGCCTCCGACAACGGGTGGCCTTCCGACCAGGCGGTGCTGTCCTCGGCTGCCGTCTTCTCCGCGCCGAGGAAACCGTTGGCGTCCAGGCGCAGACCGCCGGTGCCGAGGTCGGCCAGTGAGTGCAGGGCGTCGCCGATCACCAGGCGCATACCGGCGAACGACGGATCCAACCAGTTGATCGACGGCTGCCCGTCCTTGAAGTAGTGCAGATACACCCAGCGCCGCTCCACGCCGTCGATCCCCACCACCGGCCGGGTGACGCTCCAGTTGGTCTCCTTGACCCCCTCGGCGTAGAAGATGACGCGCTGCAGCCGCCCGATGATGTAACCGGCCTTGTCCAACCACTCTTCGGTGGCGGTGTCGATGTTGACCGAGTCGGCGCCCTGCGGAACCTCGGGCAGGTGCTCCCAGTCCCGGGGGTCGATCTCGACCATGTGATAGATGCCGGGGTAGTCGGCGTACTTCATCTCGGCCAGGCGGAAGTCGGCACCTTTGCCGGTATGGCCCGGGACGATGTCGTCGATGATGGTGCCGCCGTACCAGCCGGCGGTGCCGCACATCTGCCGGAATTCTTCTTCCGTGCCGAACGCCGGGTCGATCTGCGTGCTGATGCGGTCGAAGTGGCCGTCCACGCTGGGAGTCTGCTCCCAGCCCCAGATGCCGCCCGCGCGCTTGACCGGACCGGTGTGGACGGCCTCGATGCCGATCTCGGAGAAGGCCTGCCACATGTCCTCGTCGGCCATGGCTTTGAGGAACGACTCGTTGGGACGGGTGATCAACGACAGCGGGTAGGCGGTGAACCAGACCGCGGCCGTCTCCACCGCGCCGCGCGGACTCGGTGTGGCGTAGGGGTTCTGCCACATCGAACCCTGACCGGAGAATTGCTGGCTGATCTCGTTGGCGTCGGACAGCATCGACTGGGACAACAGCCACGACACATAGGCCGGGTTGTCGCCACGGGCGGGGCCGTCCTGGTTCAGCGAGCGCCGGGTGAACGAGGTCTTGACGCGCGGCCGGAACCGCAGTGAGCGTGGGCGCGCAGGATGCAGGTGCTCGTCGAACGTGATTTCGGTCGGCTCGTTCGTCTGATCCTCGCGGGCTTGATCATCGCGTTCCGACTCTGCCGCCTGAGTCATGAATCCCTTTCGCGAAAAGCTCGTAGTAGAAGGCTCGTGAAGCCGCGTCGATGCGTTGGCGTCGGCCGCGGGCGTTCTAGGGGGTATTGCCAACCCCAGGCGCAGATAAAACCGCCCACGGCGACACTGGGCACATCCCCGACATGAGAAACCACCCTACGGACCAATCCTGTCGGCGGCGCGGCCTCGCGGTTAGTCCGAGGTGGGAGAGCTTTCCGGGCGGGGCGCCGCGGTGACGAACCCGGTGACGGCCACGGCGGCGCACCCCACCATCACCAGCGCCAAGGGCAACGCGGTGTGTTCGCCGCCCAGGCCCACCAGTGGCGCCACTAGGGCGCCGATGCCGAACTGCAGGGCGCCCAGCACCGCGGATCCGGTCCCCGCCTGGTGCGGGACGGCGGCCAGCGCCAGTGCGGTGGCATTGCCCAGGATCAGACCCTGGCTGGCCACGGCAACGAAGATCGGTATCGCCAGTGTCCAGACGGGCGCCCCGGTGAGGACCAGCGCAAGCAACACCAAGGCGGCGGCCGAAGCGGTCAGCAGTCCGACGCCGAGGAGGGTGCGTACCGCAAAACGCTGCGACAACCGGGCCGACAGGGCGCTCATCACGCTGATTCCCAGCGCGTTGACCCCGAAGGTCAGCCCGTACTGAACCGGCGTCATTCCCATCATGGTCTGGAACACGAAGGGCGAGGCGGAGATGTAGGCCATCATCACCGCGAAGCCGAAGGCGAACGCCACCGTGTGGCCGGCGTAGGTCCGGGTGAGCAGCGCGCGTCGGGCCGTCGGCCCGGTGGTGGCCGCGCGCAACTCCTGCCGTCGCTCCTTGGGGTGCGACTCGCGCACCACGGCGGCGGTGACCACGAACATGAGCACCACCACGGCGCACACCACCCACAGGATGCCGCGCCAGCCGATCTGGCCCACCAGCAGACTGCCGGCGAACGGGGCGATGACGGGTGCCACCCCGCCGACGATCATCATCAAGCTGAAGGCCCGCGCCGCTGCCTTACCGCTGGCGAGGTCGGACACGATGGCCCGGCCGATCACCATGCCGGCGGCCCCGGTGAAGCCCTGCGCGAAGCGAGCGCCGGTGAGGACCTCGATGGTGGGCGCCGACGCAGCCACCGCGCTGGCACCGACACACAGCAGGGTGCCGGCCAGTAGTGGCCGAAGCCGGCCCAGTCGGTCCGACAGCGGGCCGAAAACCAGCTGGCCGAGGGTGATGCCGAGCAGGAACGCCATCAATGTCAGCTGCACCGCTGACGCGCTGGCCTCGAGTACTCCGGCCATTTCCGGAAACGCCGGCAGATACAGGTCGGTGGCCACCGGGGCGACCGCCGACAGCAGCGCCAGCGCCAGGAGAAGAGAGGTGGTGATGCCCCGGTCCGGCGTGGTCACCCCCGCGTGGCGTGCGCCGGCCACGTCGATATCAGTCATGGAAGTCTTCAAAGTAGTTATTTATTGATAACTATACAATCATAACTATCCTGTCGTACGATCGCGGCATGACCGACGGCGACGAACTGGCCGAACTGGCCCAGCTGATCCTCAGCGTCGCGCGGGAGATCCGGTTCCGCGGATACGACGACCCCGAGGCGGTGAGCCTGAACGCTTCGGAGGCCAACGTCATGCGCTACATCGACACCCACCCCGGCACCACGCCCAGCGCGGTCGCCGACGCGACCGGCCTGCGGCGCAGCAACCTGAGCACGGCCCTGCGCGATCTGGAGTCGCGTGGATTCGTCGAGCGCCGCGTCGACCCCAACGACGGGCGGGGAGTCAACCTGTTCCCGACCCCGCGGGCGGCGCGCAATCTGGAGCTGGTGCGACGCGAGTGGGCGCATGCCCTCGACGTCGGCCTCGGTGCTGATCACCGAGACATCGCTTCGGCGAAACGGCTGCTCCAGCGGCTGGAGGGCGGACTGGTGGCGGCCCGGCGCCGGTGATCGACCGCGCGCCGAGGGTGGGGTTCACTGTGCACCGCGACAAGCCGCAGGGTTTACTCGACTCCGCCGAAGTCAACAGGTAGGCAGCGGGAGGAGGTGGCGGCGCTGAGATCGACATCATCGGTGAGATCCGCCGTGCGCTGCGTCCACCGTCCCACCGGCAGCGACGGACCGTCATGGCGCTAGAGGCGGGCCAGGTGTTCGCCGGCTACGAGATCGTCGGCACGCTGGGTGTCGGCGGTATGGGTGAGGTGTACCTGGGTCAGCATCCCCGGTTGCCCCGTCGGGACGCGCTCAAGATCCTCCGCGGAACCGTGATCGAGGACCAGGAATACCGTCAGCGCTTCATCCGCGAGGCCGACATCGTTGCCGGGCTCTCGCACCCCAACATCGTCAGCGTGCACGACCGTGGCGAGGCCGACGGCCAGCTGTGGATCGCCATGGACTACATCGACGGCACCGACGCCGGCAAGCTGCTGGCCGACCGGTACCCCGACGGTATGCCGGTCGAGCTCGTCATCCGGATCGTCCGCGGCATCGCCGATGCGCTCGATTACGCGCACCAGCGCCAGCTGCTGCACCGCGACATCAAACCGGCCAACATCCTGATCACCGACGTCGACTCGGACGAACCGCGAATCTACCTCGGCGACTTCGGTATTGCGCGCTGGGCTGATGACACCAGCAAGCTGACCGCCACCGACGTGGCGGTGGGAACGGTGGCATACGCGGCGCCCGAGCAGTTGATGGGCGGCGACGTCGACGGCCGCGCCGACCAGTATGCGTTGGCGGCCACGGCTTTTCAGCTGCTCACCGGTAAACCGCTATTCCAGCACGGGAATCAGGCGGTGGTGATCAGTCAGCACATCAGCTCCGAGCCGCCCGATATCGGCGAGCGCAGACCCGAGCTCGCGGCGCTCAGTCCGGTGTTCGCGCGTGCGCTCGCCAAGACACCCCGGGAGCGGTTCGCCAGCTGCCGGCAGTTCGCCAGGGCATTGGAACAGCAGCTCGGTGTGCCCGACGACGACTCGGACGCCACCCAGTTGGCGTTCCCGTCAGGCCCGGGTAAGGCCCGGGGTGGCTCGCCGCGGCGAAACATGTTGTGGGTCGGGGGCATTGCGGCGGTGGTGTTGATCGCCGCGCTGGTGGCCACCATCGTGGTGCTCGAAGTCCGCAAACCGGACGAGCCGGCTACCGGCGCCCAACCGACCGCGGTGCCGCATCTGCCGGTGGTGATCATCGGCGCGGACTGCGAACCGCTGGGCGCGGCGGGCGAGAGCACCACCGGGGCGCAGGCGTACTGCGCGCATCTGCCCGCGGCCAATCAAGCGGTGTGGTCGCTGTACGAGGGCACCCTGCCCAGCCCCACCGTCACCCCCGGCCCGTCCGATGAGGTCTACCCGCCCGGCATCGAACAACAGGTGCAGCTGTGCGTGCAGCAGACCGGCAAGAGCCGCATCGAGTGCCGGGACGACGTGCGCCGCGGAAATATCAGCGGCCCGGCCTGATTCAGGCATAGTCTCACTACCCGCTTCCTCCCCACTTCCGATGTGCGAGCGCAACCTGCCGTCCCGTGTCAAGCCCCGTGCGTGGGGGTTGTGGATGAAGCGTTGACTGTGGATAAGTAGGCGCTTGTCGTGGTGGATTGCCTTGTGGCGCATGTCTTGTCGGTGGGCGTGGGTAGTCTCGAATGTATGTTCGAAGGCGTGATTGATCCGACCACTTGCGGGGATTTGTCCCCCGCGGCGATGGTCGATGCCATCGGCGCTTTCCACCGGGCTGAGGCCACCATGGTCGCGCACAAATGGACGATGATCGCCCGCCTGCTGGCCCACCACAAAGACCACGCCGCCGCCGAGGAGAAAACCTGGGCCTACGACGAATGGAACGCCGTGCGGGATCAGGTGGGCCCGGTGATGCGGCTGAGCGCACGGCGGGCCTCCACCCAGATGCGCCTGGCCGAAGGGCTGGCCCGGTGCCCGAAGGTCGCGGCACTCTTGGCGGCGGGGGTGATCAACACCCGGGTCGCTGAAACCCTGATCTACCGCACCGAGCTGCTGCTGCCGTCGGTGCAGGCCACCGTCGATGCCGAGCTCGCCGCCCGGGCGGGCGGCTACACCCTGCTCTCCGATGATGACTTGGTGCTGGCCGTGGATGCGATCATCGAAGAACACGATCCCGATGCGGTGCGCCGCTACCGTGAGGCTGCCCAAGGCTGTGATGTGGGGTTCGGTAAACGCGATGACGCTACCGGCACCGCGTCGCTGTATGGGCGGATCTCGGCAGCTGATGCGGAGTTGGGGATGCGGGTGCTGGATGCACTGGCCGCCACCGTGTGCAGCAACGATCCCCGCAGCAAAGGCGAGCTCCGCGCGGCGGCGCAAGGGGCGGTCTACGCCCGTCACGACCGGCTGGCCTGTCAGTGCGGTGACCGCACTTGCGAGGCAGCCAGTCTGCCTTCGGCGGTGCCGTCGGCGGTGATTCATGTGCTGGCCGAACAAGGCGCCCTCGAACATGTGCTGGCCCAGATCGACGCCCTGCGCCAAGCCCAGTCCACCGATGCCACCGCGGCCCCACCCACCATCGACTACGAGGTGCTGGCCCGCGAGGCCGCCGCGGCCGAAGCCGCCCGCATCCCCACCCCACCCCAACCGCCACCGTGGGAAAACAACACCCCCACAACCGAACCCGAACCCAAGCCGGAGCCAGAGGCTGGGCAGCCCGACGAACCGGCCGCCGATGACGGTGGCGTCGACTGGTCGCACTGGTGGACCACCTCACCCCGTGACGACGACGGGGAGGAGCCACCCTGGGCGCACCCCACCCCACCCGCGCTGGAAGCACCTGACAAGACAGACGGCGCCGGCGACGAAACAGGCGACGACATCGACGAGGGCGCTGACCGCATCAATGAGACGGACGAGTCCGACGGCGCCGTCGGCGACACCGGTACCGACGACCCCGACGCTGACGACGGGGACGAGGGCGAGCCGCCGTGGGGCACCGGCAGTGCCCCGCCACCCCCACCCGGACCCACCACCCCCGACACCGGCGGCGGAACCACCGCAGCCACCCCCGACGCAGACGACCGGGTGAACGACGCTGCCTCCGAGCAGGTCTGGACCCAGGATCTGCCGCAGACACCGGCCGCGCACACCCCACCACGACGGCCGCGCCCTGCAGTCACCCTCGGTGGCACCCTCATCCCACTCGACCAACTCGCCGCCATGCTCCGCGACGGCGCCACCGTCACCGCTCTCCCGATCCCGCCCGCGGCACCTGCCCGCGGTTACAAGTTCACCGGCAAGGCCCGCGAGTTCATCCAATGCCGCGATATGCGATGTCGGTTCCCGGGCTGCACCCGCAAAACCGAATACGCCGACATCGACCACACCGTCCCGCACGGCGACGGCGGACCCACCCATCCCTCCAATGGGAAGGTGCTGTGTCGAGAACATCACCTCGCGAAGACCTTTGGTGACGGCTGGTGTGACGAGCAATTGCCCAACGGCGACGTCCGCTGGACCGCACCCACCGGCCACACCTACATCACGCAACCGACGAGCAGACTGCTGTTCCCCGACTGGGATTCCACCACCGCCGCCCTGCCACCCCCGACACCCACAAGACACCGCACAGCGCACCCGGGTATCACCATGCCCACCCGCAAACGCACCCGCGACCAAGACCGCCAACAACACATCAACGCCGAACGCGAACACAACGCCCTGCAACGCGCGTTGGGGAAACCCCCACGAAAATCACCGTTCTAGAGGAGTCGCCGCACCGGTGGCGCCGCTGTCCCGGATTGACCGGGAGCTCAGAGACCTTCCAGATCGTCGGGAACGTCCACGGCGTACTGCCGCAACTCGTCCAGGCTGATCAACTCGAGTGTGCGTTCGTGGGTGCCCGCCAACACCACCGGGCATGCCTGGCCGTCACGGTGCGCACGCAACCAATTCGCGGCGGTGACACACCAGCGGTCACCCGGCACCAGCCCGGGAAACCGGTACTGCGGCATCGGCGTCGACAGGTCATTGCCGATGGAGCGCTGGTGGGCGAGGAATTCAGCGGTGACCACACCACAGATAATGTGTCGGCCCGCGTCCTCCTCACCGGTGGAACAGCAGCCATCCCGGTAGAACCCGGTGACCGGATCGGTGCCGCACGGCTCCAGTGGGCCTCCGAGGACATTGCGCTCCGGCATCCCACAAGTATGACCGCGGCCGGGGTGGGCAGACCAGGGCGATGGTAGAACCGCCAGATTTACGTCGCTGGGAACACCGGGCTGAATGGCCGTTGGCTGCCGTTGCCGAGTCCCCTACGACGGCTCCGGCTCGTCGTTCTCGTCGGTGCGCTGCAGCAGGCGATGTGAGGATCGGCGGGGTCGTTCTGCCGCTGCGCGCGCAATCGGAACCGGGGTCACCTAATCTTCGTCGGTGACCCTCACAGCAACGCCGACGAAACTCCGCTTGCGCCGCGTCGCATCTGCGAGCTTCGTGGGCACGGCCATCGAGTACTACGACTTCTTCATCTACGGCACTGCCGCGGCGCTGGTGTTCCCGTCGGTCTTCTTCCCCAATCTGAGTCCGACAGTGGCGACAGTGGCCTCACTGTCGACGTTCGCGGTCGCCTTCCTGTCCCGGCCGGTGGGTGCCGCGGTGTTCGGTCACTTCGGGGATCGGCTGGGGCGCAAGCGAACTCTGGTCGCCACGCTGCTGATCATGGGGTTCTCCACGGTCGCGGTGGGCCTGGTGCCCAGCGCCGACACCATCGGCATGGCCGCGCCGCTGCTCCTGCTGGCCCTGCGGCTCTTGCAGGGTTTCGCAGTCGGTGGCGAGTGGGCCGGTTCGGCCTTGCTCAGTGCGGAGTACGCACCGCGCGACCAACGCGGCCGCTACGGCATGTTCACCCAATTGGGTGTGGGCGCCGGCCTGGTGTTGGGCAACGCGGTGTTCCTGGTTGTGAACCTGACGGTCGGGGAGAAGAGCCCGACCTTCATGGACTGGGGATGGCGGCTGCCGTTCCTGTTCAGCGCGGTCCTGCTGGTGATCGCCCTGTACATCCGCGTGAGCATCGATGAGACACCGGTTTTCTCCGCCCAGGTGCACGGTCCGGCGCAGGCGCCGCTGTCGGAACTCTTCGGTGCACAGTTGCGTCACACCCTGCTGGCCTCGGGGTGCATGATCGGCATCTTCACGTTCAGCTTCATGGGCGGCACCTATCTGATGGGTTACGCCACCACGATCCTGGCGCATCCGCGCGAGCTCGTGCTGTCGGTAGGGGTGCTCGGTGGGGTGGCCATGCTGGTGTGCACGGCGATCTCAGCCGGGTTGTGCGACCGGGTAGGCCGACGGCGGATGATCCTGAGCGGGTTCGCCCTCGCGGTGCCGTGGTCGTTCGCAGTGATGCCCTTGATGGACACCGACTCTCCGGTGTTGTTCGGCGTGGCCATCGTCGGCACCTACGCCATCCTCGGCATCGCCAGCGGACCGATGGCGGCGTTCCTGCCCGAGATCTTCGCAACGAGGTACCGGTACAGCGGTGCCGGTCTGGCGTTCAACCTGGGCGGCATCGTCGGTGGCGCGGTGCCCCCAATCGTCGCTGGGCCGCTGGTGGACCTGTTCGGTCCCGACGTGATCGGCGTGATGATGGCCGTGCTCGTCGCCGTCAGTCTGGTGGTGACGTGGCTACTGCCGGAGACCAAGGGCGCGGAGTTGCGCTGAGCCGTCGGCGCTGGGCTGCCAGGAAAAGTGGGACGACTCGCCGGAGGGATTTCCAAGGCGTCGCCCGAACCTGAAAAGAAATTCCTTTGGTGCAGTGGAGCTCCGGGGCTACCATCGCCCGGTGGACGAAGACTGGCGGGCGCTCAATCACGCCAACTGGGAGTCGCGGGTGCCGGTGCACACCGCGGCCGACGGCTACGACCTGGCGGCCTTCGAGGATCCCGACCACCTGTCCGATGTGGTGCGCTACGACGCACCGAGGTTGGGGCGGCTCGACGGGCTGAACGTCGCACATCTGCAGTGCCACATCGGAACCGACACAGTGTCATTGGCGCGGCTGGGTGCGAACTCGGTGACCGGTCTCGACTTCTCCGGATCCGCGGTGCGGGCGGCGACGGAACTGGCTGCGCGTGCTGGAGTGAACTGCCGATTCGTCGAGGCCGATCTGTACGACGCCGTGACCGCGCTCGGAACCCGTTTCGATCTCGTCTACACCGGAATCGGTGCCATCTGCTGGCTTCCGCACATCAAACCTTGGGCCCACGTGGTGGCGACGCTGCTGGAACCGGGCGGGCGCTTCTTCATGCGGGAGGGCCACCCCGTGCTGTGGTCGATGTGCGAGCCCCGCCCGGACGGGTTGCTGGTGATCGAGTACCCGTACTTCGAGGCCGACGGTGTGATCTTCGAGGAGGACACCAGTTACGCCGGTACTGCGACGGTTACCCAGCCGCGGGCGATGTCGTTCAACCACGGCCTCGGAGAGATCTTCACGGCACTCACCGAAGCCGGCCTGACGGTGACCCATCTCGAGGAGCATCGTGAAGTGCCGTGGAATCCACTGGATTTCGACGGGCAGAGCGACGTCATGGTCGAAAGCCCGGATTTCCCGGGCGAATTCGTCCTGGCGCGCGATCGCGACCGGATGCCGTTGACCTACACCCTGCAGGCGGTCAAGCCGTTGGATTGAGCAGGAAGTCGGCCACCACGGCGGCCACCTGCGGAATCGCTTCGGGGGCGATCACTTCGTAACCGTGCGTACTCAGGGTCGGTACACACAGGAGCCCCGCACGTGGTGTCAGTCCTGTCGACTTGGCATGAGAGGCATCGGATTCGAACGCACCCAGCACCGCCGCTTGGGGGGAGAAACCGAGTCCGTCGGCGATGTTCATCAACCGGTCCGCGACGTCTTTGTCGTACACGCACTGCGCGTCGCCGTAACCGACGATGGGTCCGCCGTGAACGGTTGTGGCGTACTCGATTTCGGTGGGACCGACCTCCAGGGCGAGAGTCAGGTCGCCGGGCAGCGTGCGGTTTGCGTACGCCGCGCCGACGCCGCCGATCTCCTCATTGGTGGTGAACACCAGATAGCTGTCCTGCGCCGGCCGGACTCCACGTTCGGCGAACAACCGCGCGGTGTGCAGCAGCGCCGCCACCGGAGCGCGGTCGTCCAGGAAATACGAACCCAGATAGCCGTTGATATCGGTCAGCGTCCGCTTACTGCGCTCGATGCACACGCGGGTGCCCGGCCCGATACCGGCGTCCGCCAGGTCATCTGGGGAACAGGCGGTGAACACGTAGACATTGGTCAGGGCCAGCGCCTTGTCACCCTGGCCGGGTTTGGTCTCCCAGATCCGCTGGCTTTCCGCGGTGGTGTGCTCCGAGCCGACGGTGAGCACACCGACCAGCGTCTGCTTGTCGCCGAGCACCGCCACCGGGCCGAGCCCGAAGTTGCCGGGGTATATGGACCCCAGCGCGGACAGGTGCAGCGTGCCGTCCGGGTCCACCCGCTTCACGATCGTCGACAGCTCGTCGAGGTGAGCCATCACGCGCACGCCAGGGTGGTGCACCGGACCGCGATCGCCGCGGATCAGGCCCACCAGGTTTCCGGCGTCATCCACCCACAGGTCGTCGACCAGCTTCTCGAGTTCGCGGCGGCAGATGTCGCGCACGGCATCTTCTTGGCCGCAGGGTCCGTACGCCCACAGCAACTCCTGCAACAGCTCGCGGTTCAGGTCGGTCACATGACGCGGGTACCCACGGCACGCTGACTGCTCACCAACGAACTCACCGATGGATGACGACTTTGCCGACCATGCGACCGGACTCGACCTGGCGATGCGCTTCGCGGATACCCTCGGCACTGAAGTCGTCGATGGCCGCGGTCACCGTGCTACGCACCGTGCCGGCGTCCACCAACTCAGCCACAGAATTGAGCAGGTCCTGCTGGTAGCTCAGGTCATAGCCGTAGAGCGACCGGGTGAACATGAGCTCCCAGTGCCAGGCGATGCTCTTCTGCTTGAGGGACACCAGATCCAGGCCCGGCGGCTCGTCGATCGCGGTGATCTCGCCGAACGGCCGGACGATCTTCGCATAGGTCTCGATGTTGCCGGCGCTGTGCGGGGAGAACAGATAGCTGACGCCATCGGGTGCCACGTCCAAGGCCTGAGCCTCGAGATCACGGTGATCGATCACGACGTCGGCGCCCATCTGCCGGGCCCAGTCCCGTGAGTCATCCCGGCTGGCGGTGCCGATCACCCGGACACTGGTCAGCGCCTTGGCGAGCTGGATCATGATCGAGCCCACGCCGCCGGCGGCGCCCAGCACCAACAGGTCACCGGTGGACTCCTTCGTCAGCCGGAACCGTTCGAACAGAGCCTCCCACGCCGTGATGGCCGTCAGCGGCAAGGCCGCAGAATCCTTGAAGGACAACGACTTCGGCTTGCGCCCGACAATGCGCTCGTCGACGGCCTGGAATTGCGCGTTGCTGCCCGGCCTGCTGATGTCCCCGGCGTACCAGACCTCGTCGCCGACGGCGTACGTGCTGACCTCGGGGCCGACGGCTTCGACCACCCCGGCCGCGTCAAAACCCAGGATGACCGGTGTGTCCGAAGAATCGAGGGACTTGCGTCGTTTGACGTCGACAGGGTTGACCGACACCGCCTCGACGCGGACCAGGATGTCGTGGGGCCGAAGCTCAGGGATGTCGATGTCGATGTCTTGCAGGACATTTGGGTCGTCGACTGAGGAGCCGGCGAAGGAACCGATGGCTTTCATTGAGGACATGGTGCGATGGTAGGCCCGCTACCGCGGTTCCCTGCAAGGGCACTAACTTCCCTGTAGGGAAGGTTCGCCGGTCAGCGCGTCGACGCGAGCTGGCACGTGGTCGATGTGGTCTTCCACCCACTGCCGCAGGCGTGCCAGCGGGTCGCTGACGCTGATACCGAGTTCGGTGAGGTGGTACTCGACGCGTGGCGGCACCTCGGCGTAGACGGTACGGGTGAGCAGCCCTGCGTTCTCCAGGCGGCGCAATGTCTGGGTGAGCATCTTGGGCCCCACCCCTGGCAGGCCGGCCTGCAGGTGAGTGAACCGCTGCGGGCCGTCCTCGAGCAACCCGATGATCAACGCCGACCACTTGTTGGCCAGCAGATCCAGTAACGCCCGACAGGGGCAGGCTTCGGCGTACACGTCATGGTGGTCGTGCTGGCCCGTGGGACAGGTGCTCATGGCAGTGCCAACGGCTCGTCAGCCGGGATGCTTCCCGAACGGAAGTGGGTAAGTTTCCGCCCGGCCCTGGCGGGGCACAGACAGGCATGTCGGCAATCACCAAAGCCAAGTCAATCGTCAGCACCGCCGCGCGGACAGAGCGGCGGGTCGTGCGCATCCAGCGCCGCGTCTGGCTGGCACAGATCCTGCTGTGGCCGACACTGCTCGTCACCGCGGTGGCCGGCGCCGCGTGGCTGATCACGTCCCGCAAGCGCGCCGAACCGGTGCCGGCGAGCCCGCCGGCCGTCCAGTTGCCGTAACCCCGGCACGCCCGCCTATCCTTGCCGGAGTGTCCGAGAAGTCCCGCAACGAGCTCTATCAGCGGCTGGAGGCACTGACCTTCCGGGACGAGGCGCTCCTGCGCCGCCGGCTGCGCAGCCTCCGGGGTGATGACCCGGCCAAGCTCGAACCGATCGCGCAGCAGATCGCCGCGGCGGAAGCCCTGGTGGCGACCCGGCTGGCGGCCGTCCCGCAGATCACCTACCCGGACCTGCCCGTCAGTGACCTGCGTCGCGATATCGCCGCAGCGATCAGCGACAACCAGGTAGTGGTGGTAGCCGGGGAGACCGGTTCCGGCAAGACCACGCAGCTGCCCAAGATCTGCCTCGAGCTGGGCCGCGGGATCCGGGGCACCATCGGACACACCCAGCCGCGCCGGCTTGCCGCGCGCACGGTCGCCCAACGTATCGCCGACGAACTCGGCAGCCCACTGGGGGAGACGGTGGGCTACACCGTCCGGTTCACCGACCAGGCCAGCGACCGCACCCTGATCAAGCTGATGACCGACGGCATCCTGCTCGCCGAGATCCAGCGTGATCGTCGCCTACTGCGTTACGACACCCTGATCCTCGACGAGGCGCACGAACGCAGCCTCAACATCGACTTCCTGCTGGGCTATCTGCGCGAGCTGTTGCCCCGCCGCCCCGACCTCAAAGTGATCGTCACCTCGGCGACCATCGAGCCCGGCCGATTCGCCGCCCACTTCGGTGACGCACCCATCGTCGAGGTGTCCGGCCGCACCTACCCCGTCGAGATCCGGTACCGGCCGCTCGAGGTGGGCGTAGCGCCGGAGACCGACGACGACCCCGACGATCCCGACCATGATCTGGTGCGCACCGTGATGCGCGATCAAACCGAGGCGATCGTCGACGCGGTGGCCGAACTCGAGTCCGAGCCCCCCGGTGATGTCCTGGTGTTCCTGTCCGGCGAGCGCGAGATCCGCGACACCGCCGAAGCGCTGCGCGGTGCACCGGGTTTCAACCGGCACACCACCGAGGTGTTGCCGTTGTACGCCCGGCTGCCCACCGCCGAGCAGCAGAAGGTGTTCCAACCGCACGCCGGCAGGCGCATCGTGCTGGCCACCAACGTCGCCGAGACGTCACTGACCGTGCCGGGCATCCGGTACGTCGTCGACCCCGGCACCGCCCGCATCTCGCGCTACAGCCGGCGCACCAAAGTGCAGCGGCTGCCCATCGAGCCGATCTCGCAGGCGTCGGCCGCGCAACGCTCCGGACGGTCGGGCCGTACCGCGCCCGGTGTGTGCATCCGGCTGTATTCGGAGGAGGATTTCCAGAGCCGGCCGCGTTACACCGACCCGGAGATCCTGCGCACCAACCTCGCTGCCGTCATCTTGCAGATGGCCGCCCTGCAGCTCGGCGAGATCGAGGCATTCCCGTTCCTGGACCCTCCGGACAACCGCAGCATCCGCGACGGTGTGCAAGTGCTCCAGGAACTCGGCGCCTTCGACGGGCAGAGCACCTTGACCGAGGTGGGGCGCAGGCTCGCTCAGCTACCGCTGGATCCCCGCATCGGCCGGATGATCCTGGCCGCGCACGACGAAGGCTGTGTACGCGAGGTTCTTGTGCTGGCGGCGGCGTTGTCGATACCGGACCCCCGCGAGCGCCCGGCCGAGCACGAGGAGGCGGCCCGGCAGAAACACGCCAGGTTCGCCGACGAGCACTCCGACTTCATGTCCTATCTGAACCTGTGGCGATATCTGTCGGAGCAGCGAAAAGAGCGCTCCGGCAGTTCGTTCCGGCGGATGTGCCGTGAGGAGTTCCTGCACTACCTGCGGATCCGCGAATGGCAGGACCTCACCGGGCAGCTGCGCAGCATCGCCCGCGACCTGGGTATCCGCGAAGCCCCCGAGTCCGACGAACCCGCCGATGCGGCCACCGTGCACCGGGCCCTGGCCGCGGGTCTGCTGTCACACATCGGTGTACGCGAGGGGGAGACGCGAGACTTCCTGGGAGCACGCAACACCCGCTTCGTCCTGGCCCCGGGTTCGGTGCTGACCAAACGGCCCCCGCGGTGGGTGGTGGTCGCCGAACTGGTGGAGACCAGCCGGCTGTACGGCCGCACCGCCGCGCGGATCGAGCCGGAGGCCCTCGAGCGGATCGCGTCGCACCTGGTCCAGCGCACCTACAGTGAGCCGCACTGGGACGCCAAACGCGGTGCCGTGATGGCCTTCGAGCGGGTGACGTTGTTCGGACTGCCGCTGGTTCCGCGCCGTCGGGTGGGTTACGCCGAGGTGGATCCGGTGCTGGCCCGGGAACTGTTCATCCGGCACGCGCTCGTCGAAGGCGATTGGCAGACCCGGCACCATTTCTTCCGTGACAACACCCGGCTTCTGGAGGAGTTGGCGGAGATCGAGGAGCGGGCCCGGCGACGGGATCTCGTGGTGGGCGATGACGAGATCTACGCGCTGTACGACGCGCGAATTCCCGAGTCCGCGGTATCGGCAAGGCATTTCGATGCGTGGTGGAAGAAGCAACGACACAAGACCCCCGAGCTGCTGACCTTCAGGCGTGAGGAACTGCTGCGCAGCGACGACGACGCGGGCGACCGCCCGGACACCTGGCGGTCCGGCGAGGTCTCGCTTCCGCTGACGTACCGATTCGAGCCGGGGGCCGCCGACGACGGCGTCACCGTCCACGTGCCCGTCGAGGTGTTGGCCAATCTCGGTGGCCACGAATTCGCCTGGCAGGTACCGGCTCTACGTGAAGAACTGGTGACGTCGTTGATCCGCTCCCTGCCCAAGGAACTGCGCCGCAATTTCGTACCCGCACCGGACACCGCCCGCGCGGTACTGGCCGACCTGTCCCCGGACGAGGGCGCCCTGCTGGAGAGTCTGCAGCGAGAACTCAAGCGACGCAGTGGAATCCTGGTGCCGATCGACGCCTTCGACCTCGAGAAGCTGCCGCCGCATCTTCGGGTGACGTTCGCGGTGGAGAGCGCCGACGGCACCGAGGTGGCACGTGGAAAAGATCTGGACGCGCTGCAGACCCAGTTGGCGGCCCCGGTGCGCCAAGCCGTGGCCAAGGCCGTGGCAGGAGAATTGGAGCGAACGGGCCTGCGCGCGTGGCCGGCTGATCTCGACGAGATCCCGCGCAGCGTGTCCCGCAGCGGCGGCGCGCATACCGTGCGCGGCTACCCCGCGCTCGTCGACAACGGTGCCACCGTCGATCTGCGGGTGTTCGCCACCCAGGCCGAGCAGCAGGCCGCCATGGGACCGGGCACCCGTCGCCTGTTGCGGCTGACGGTCCCGTCGCCGTCGAAAAACGTCGAACGGGCCCTGGATCCGCGGGCACGGCTGACTCTGGGGTCGAACCCGGACGGGTCGCTGGCGGCGCTCATCGACGATTGTGCTGACGCCGCCGTCGCCGTCATCACACCTGCACCGGTCTGGAGCAAAGCCGATTTCACGGCAGCGCGAGACCGGGTGGCCGCCTCCTTGGTGCCCACCACGCTCGACATCGTGAAGCGCGTGCAGAAGGTACTCGTCGCGGCCCACGACGCGCAGATCGCCCTGCCCGAGCGCCCGACGGCGGCGCAGGCCGAGGCCGTCGCCGATATCCGGGCCCAGCTGAACGAGTTGATGCCACGGGGATTCGTCGCGCGGACGGGCGCGGCCAAGCTGAATCATCTGACGCGGTACCTGATCGCCATCGTCCGGCGCCTGGAACGGCTGCCGCAGGCGCCCGCGGCGGACCGGGAGCGGATGCAGCGCGTTCACGCGGTGCAGGACGCTTACGACGAACTGCGGCAGGCGCTTTCGCCGGTACGCGCCGCCGCCGAAGACGTGCGGGACATCGCCGTGATGATCGAGGAGCTGCGGGTCAGCCTGTGGGCCCAGCAGCTGGGGACGGCAATGCCGGTCAGTGAGAAACGGATCTACCGGGCGATCGACGCGATCACCTGAGTGAAATCAGTCCCGGACGATGACGGCGATGTAGCCGATCGGGATGCCGGTGTGCGCGGCGATGCATTCGCGTGCGGCTGCCGATACCGCGGCCCGGCGGCGGGCATAGGTCACGGCGTCGATCTCGGGCACCCGGATCACCCATCCGGACGCGTCGCGGCTGACCTCGATGTCGAAACACTGTCCGACGGTGGTGAAGCTGGCGCGCGGGGCAACACGTCGTCTGCGGAGACCGGACGCATGCGCGAGCGTGGGCTGAATGGGCATGAGTTTTCTTTCTGGGAGCGCTTCGACTGTCGTCGCAAGACCGCAGCAAAGATTAGTGCGTTTCGTCGTCAGCACCTAATCGGCGCAGGTACTCGCCGTGAACTGTGCGTGAACGTGCGGTACGCGACGCGCAACGGGTACAACTGCGGTCATGGCCTTGCGACGCGCTTCCGCCTTTCTCGTTGCCGCTGCGGCACTTCTGGCCGGTGTCACGCCGGTGGCGCGGGCCGAGCCGATCCCCATCCCGGTGGTGCAACCGGTGGTGCTGGCCGAGATCCCGCACGACCCGGGTGCCTACACCGAGGCCTTCGAGATCGAGGGCGACACACTGTACGAGGCCACCGGACTGATCGGCCGCTCCGAACTGCGTGAGGTGGACCCCGGCACCGGAGTGGTGCGCCGCGCGGTCCCGCTGCCCGGCGACTACTTCGCCGAGGGCATCACGCTCGTCGACGACACCATCTGGCAGCTCACCTATCAGGACGGTGTGGCGATCGTGTGGGACAAGGCCACGTTGACCCCGCTGCGCGAGATCCCGGTGGCGGGCGAAGGCTGGGGATTGTGCCGTGACGGCGGCCGTTTCATCATGAGCGACGGCACCGGCCGGTTGCAGTTCCGCGAGCTGGGGAGCTTCGCCGAGACCGGCGCCGTGACCGTCACCCGCGATGGCGTGCCGGTCACCGGGCTCAACGAGTTGGAATGTGTCAACGGCCACGTCTGGGCCAGCCTCTGGCCCACCGACGAGGTGGCGCGTATCGACCCGGCGACCGGGGCGATCACGATGATCGTCGATACCTCGGGGCTGTGGCATTTCGGTGAGCGCTCGCCTGCCCAGGTGTTCAGCGGCATCGCCCACATCGACGGTGAGGAGTTCCTGCTGACGGGCAAGAACTGGCCGGCGATGTTCCGGGTGCGCATCCCAGGGGCCTAGCCGACCCGGTACAGCCGTTCCGGGCGGCCGCCGCCGTACTTGAGCCGGACCTTGGCTTCCCGTACCTCCACCAGGTACTCGAGGTAGCGCCGGACCGTCGGCCGGGCCATCCCGGTGGCCTCCGCACACGTCGTGGCCGACAGCTCCTCGCCGCCGGCCAGCGCGGCCCGCACCAGGTCGAGGCTCTCGTTGCTCAATCCCTTAGGGGGCAGGGGCGCAGTCGCACTCACCGTGCGGGGTTGCGGTGACACGGAGAAGGCGGCGTCCACCGCGTTCTGGTCTGCCTTGCCAGCCGTGAGCCGGACCCGCGCATAGCGCAGGATGCGCGCCTTGAGCTCGTCGAGATCGAACGGCTTGATCAGGTACTGCGCGGCACCGCCGCGCAACGCCGCCTTCACGTACTCGGCGTCGCGCTCGGCGGTGACCACGATGGCATCGACGTCATCCCCACGCTCACGCAGGCGTCGGAGCACATCGATACCACTCATGTCTGGCAGGTGGACGTCCAGCAGCAACAGGTCCGGCGTCAATGACGTCACCATGTCCAATGCCTGCTGCCCATTGACCGCGGTGCCCGCGACCCGGAAGCCGTCGACCTCCTCGACGAGTTCCGCGTGGATACCCGCCACCATGAAGTCGTCGTCGACTACCAGGACCGCGAGGTCAGCCGTCTCTCCCGGCCGCATTCGCTTACGATACGGGCTGTTGGGCTTCGCCCGACCCGCGCACGAAGCGTTTTTCGATGTCGAAGTAGGACTCGATGTCGAACAAGGCGTACCAGTCGTCCGGGGCCAGCATCTGAGGCCGGACGCTGGTGGCCTGCCCTTCGTCCCGCAGGGTCTCCAGCGCTCTCTTGGCGGCGGCGGCCATCGAGAACCGGATGGGCCCGGGGTACAGCGCCAGCGAGAATCCCAACTTCTCGATCTCGGAGATGTGCAAGGTGGACATCGGCCCTTTTTCCTCGACCAGGGTGAGCAACGGGGTGTCGATGATCGACATCACGGTCTCGATGTCCTCGCGTTCCCGCACCCCGATCACCAGCGCCGAGTCCGCGCCGGCTTCGATGGCGCGCTTGGCGCGCTTGGCGGCTGCCTCGACACCGAGGGTGTTGGCGGCATCGGTGCGGGCGATGATGAGGAAGTCGGGGTCCTTACGCGCCCAGAGGGCGGCCTCGATCTTGCCGAGGTACTCACGCTCGGTGACCACGGGAATCGGAACATCCAGCACGCCACAGCGTTTCGGTGTCACCTGGTCCTCGAGCTTGATGGCCGCGACGCCGGAGTTCTCGAACTCCTGTACGGCGCGCGTGACATTGAGTGCGGTCCCGTAACCGGTGTCCGCGTCGAAGATCACCGGAATTTCCACCGCGCCAGCGATATTGCGCGCCACCTGGGAGCTCTCCGTCAGTGACACCAGGCCGACGTCGGGCCGCCCGAGCAGGCTGGCGGCCACCCCGTTGCCCGTCACGCTGACGGCCTGGAAACCGGTGGCCTGAGCCAGGCGAGCCGAGATGCCGTCGAAGACGGAAGGCACCTGGGTGATGTCGGGGGACTGCAGCAGCTGCTTGAGTTTCTGGCGGGCGTTCATCGATCTCCTTCGTTACTGGTGAGATCAAGGTCACTTGCCGACCGAAGTGTGGTCAATCTTGAGCTGACATTTGTCGTTGTGCTCTTTGTGGTCGAGACGCTCCTAGTTGGCGTGTCGGCGACGGACCCGCGTGACGACGAACCAGATCACGAAGCCGACGACCGCGGCGAGCACAACGTATTGCAGTGCTGCGGTGTAGGGCTCGATCGCGTGCCAGTTGGCACCCAGTAGATATCCGGCGCCGATGAACACGCTGTTCCACGTGACGCTGCCCAGGAGCGTGAGAAGCGTGAAGAGCGCGAAGTTCATTCGCTCGGTGCCGGCAGGCAACGAGATGAAACTCCGGAACAGTGGAACCATCCTGCCGAAGAACACCGCTTTGGTGCCGTGGCGGGCGAACCACGCCGTGGTCTTGTCGATGTCTTCGACGTCGATCAGGGGGATCTTCGCCGCAAGCGTGCGCAGGCGTTCATGACCCAACCACGCTCCGAGGCCGTAGAGGACCCAAGCCCCGAGCACCGATCCGAGCGTGGTCCAGACGATCGCCTCGGTCAGCGAGAGTTGACCCAGCCGCGCGGCGAACCCCGCCATCGGGAGGACCACTTCGCTCGGCACCGGAGGAAACAGGTTTTCGATGAAGATGGCCAGCCCGGCTCCCGGGCCTCCGATGCGTTCCATCAGATTCACCGCCCAGCCGGCGAGGCCACCGAGTTCGGCGGTGTCTGTTGGCAACGAGCAACCCTTTCTGACGGGCCACCCATGCTAGTCAGGTGCCGGAGCGGGCGCCGTGACCTGTGGGGATCTCGGCGGTGAACACCGCGCCGTCGTCATTGTGCACAGCGACGTGGCCTCCGCGTCGCTCACACACGTTGCGGGCCAGCGCCAGGCCGATACCGCGGGTGCGGTCGGTGGACTTGGTGCTTACGCCGCGTTCGAAGATCGAGCTCATCACGGTGTCGTCGACACCGGGACCGTTGTCGCGCACCTCGATCCAGATGCAGTCGCCGCGGTCGACGAGGAGCAGGTTGATGCTCGGACTCGGCGTTCCCACGCAGGCTTCCAGTGCGTTGTCCACGAAGTTGCCGAGCACAGTTTCCAGGTCGGCGGCCAGGTCGAGGGTCAGCGCGCCGACGTCGGAGGCCTGGTCGACGGTGAACTCGACCCCACGCTCGGAAGCCAGACTGCCTTTGGCGATGACGAGCGCCGCCAGGGTTGCGTCGTCGATGCGCGATGTCACTGCTTTCAGGAACTTGTTGTGCCCGGTCTGGACCTCGGTGACGTAACGCTGGGCGCGTTCGACGTGGCCGAGCTTCAGCAGGCCCGCGATGGTGTGCAGCCGGTTGGAGAACTCGTGGGTCTGGGCACGTAAGGCGTCGGCGGTGTGCCGGGTGACGTCGAGTTCCTGTTGCAGTCCCCACAGCTCCGTGCGGTCACGCAACGTGACGACAGCGCCGATGACCCGCCCCCTGGTGGTCACGGGCATGCGGTTCAGGATGAGGTGCCGGGCTTCTGTGTCCAGGATCCGGTCGGTGGTTCGGCGTTTGTCGGTCAGCGCCTCGACCACCTCCGGACTGAGGCTGAGCTTCGCGAGTCGCTGGCCTACGGCGTCGTCGGGCAGCTCGAGCAGTTCGATGGCCTCGGCGTTGACGATGGTGATGCGGTGCTCGAGGTCCAGGCCCAGAACCCCTTCCTTGATCCCGTACAACAACGCCTCGCGGTGCTCGACCAGGCCGGCGATATCGCGAGGTTCCAGGCCGAACGTCTGCCGTTTGATGCGGTTTGCCAGCAGCACCGACCCGAGCAATCCGAGTGCCGAGGCCACCCCGAGGTAGATCAACAGGTCGGGAACCGCACCCTCCAGACGTTCGACGACACTGCGCGAATAGCTGCCGATCACCACGTACCCCAACCGGCCGCGGTTGTCGGGGTCGAGTACCGGGACGTGCGCTTGCATCGACAGCCGGCCGTCCGGCAGGGTGGCCGAACCCACCCACGCCCGCCCGGACAGCACGTCGCCGCTGGCGAACGACCACGGCTGGCCGAGATGGCTCGGATCCTGGCTGGCCAGCACTTCGCCGTCGCGGTCGACCACCACCACGAAGTCGACACCTGACACCGACTGGACCCGTGCCGCGGCCGGTGGAATCGAGCTGAGCGGCAAGTCGCCGCGTAGCGCAGAACGCACCAGCTGATCGGTGGCGAATGTCTCGGCCAGGCCGAGCAGACGGTTGCCGGTCGAGCGCTGGAAGTCGGTGGTGGACTGGGCATATGTGATCGCCACGACGACGCCGAGGACCGCGAGGATGAGCACGAACTGCAGCACCAGGAGCTGCCGTGCCAACGGCAGTCTGGCGAGCCACCGGACGGGCGTGGGTCTCGCCACCGGGGAGGTCACCTCCGATCACAAGGAGCACAAGAAAATCTGTCAGCGCAAGCGTGACAGGCGCGTGTGGTCGCCGTCACTGTTCGATGGAAGCGTAGTGCTCACCACAGGAGGTACAACATGAGTCGGCTCACGAAAGTCGTTGCGCTCACCGCAGCCACGGCGGCTGTCAGCCTGGTGGCCGCATGCGGCTCCGGCTCTGGCGCCAGCGGTTCCGGTGACCGACTCGGCCAGTTCCGTTATCTGGTGCCGAACTCGGCAGGCAGCGGCTGGGACACCACAGCCCGGACGGCAGCCAAGATCATGGAGGACGAGAGTATCGCGCATCGCATCGACGTGTTCAACGTCGACGGCGCCAACGGCACCGTGGGGTTGTCCCGTCTGGTGGACGAAAAGGGCAATGGCGAGCTGGTCATGCAGATGGGTTTCGGCCTTGTTGCAGCGACGGTTTCGCAGTCGTCGCCGGTGAGTTTCGCCGACACCACGCCGATCGTGAAGTTGCTCGACGAATATCTCGCCGTGATCGTGCCCGGCGATTCGCCGATCAACACCTACGACGATCTGGTTGCCGCATGGAAGGCGAATCACCGCCTCAACGTGGGCGGGGGTTCGGCGATCGGCGGCGCCGACAATGTCGCGACCCTGCAGATGGCCGAGGCCAATGGTATTCCGCGTGCCGACGTCAACTATGTGACCTTCGGCGGCAGCGGGATCCTCCCTGCCGTGCTCGGCGGCCAGGTGGACGCCGGTGTCACCAGCGCCGCCGACGTCGTCGAACAGGTGAAGTCGGGCGATCTGAAGGCCATCGCCGTCACCGGCGCCGAGCGGGCCGAATTCCTGCCCGAAGTCCCCACACTCACCGAGGAGGGCGCCGATGTCGTGGTGGCCAACTGGCGCGGCGTCGTTGCGCCGCCGGAGATCAGCGACGAATCCACAGAAGCCCTGATCGAGGCCTTCGACAAGATGCATCAGACAGAAGAGTGGAAGGCCGCCGTCGAACGCAACGGCTGGGTCGACGCATTCATGTCCGGCGAAGAGTTCGGTACCTACCTCAGCGACCAGGCTGCCGACATCAAGCAGGCACTTGATGGGGTCGAGCCGTGAGTGCGCTGACCACTTCCCGGGCCCGTCTGTCTGGGAAGTCCGAATTACTGGTTGCGGTACTGCTTTTCGCACTCGGCGCCGTGGCGCTGATGGATGCCGCGACGCTGGAGACCAATGCCGCCAGTGTCGGGCCGCTCAGTTCGGCAGTGTTCCCCACAGTGGTCGGCGGGCTGCTGCTCGTCGTCGGGGTGGCGCTGGTGGTGGACGTTCTGCGCGGCGGGCGCGGTGAGATGGAGGGTGGCGAGGACATCGACCTCGACCAGCCCACCGCGTGGATCCCGTTCTTCGCCGTCGGCGGGTTTTTCCTGGCCAACGCCGTGCTGATCGAATCGGTCGGCTGGCCGATCACCGGCACCCTGCTGTTCTTCGGCAGCGCGGTCGCCCTCGGCAGTAAGCGCATCGTGATGACACTGGCGGTTGCCGCGGTGATCGCCCTGGGAAGCTATCTGCTGTTCGTGTACGCGCTGGGTGCCTACCTGCCGGCCGGGATCCTGCAGGCGGTGATCTGATGGACTCACTGACACTTCTGCTCGACGGCTTCGCGTCCGCGCTGACACCGACTTATCTGCTATACGCGTTGATCGGCGTGCTGCTCGGCACCGCCGTGGGGGTACTGCCCGGCATCGGACCCGCCATGACGGTGGCTCTGCTTCTGCCGTTGACGTTCAGTCTCGATGCCACCGGGTCCATCATCATGTTCGCCGGCATCTACTACGGTGGAATGTACGGCGGCTCAACCGCTTCGATCCTGCTCAACACCCCTGGTGAAGCGTCGGCAATGATGACGGCGATCGAAGGCAACAAGATGGCCAAGGCCGGCCGCGCCGCCCAGGCGCTGGCCACCGCGGCCATCGGGTCCTTCGTCGCCGGCACCATCGCCACGGGCCTGCTCGTCATGGTCGCTCCGCTCGTCGTCGACATCGCGATCTCGATTACTCCGGCCGACTACTTCGCGCTCATGGTGGTGGCCTTCGGCGCCGTCACCCTGGTGCTGGGCAAGTCGCGGATCCGCGGATTCGCCTCCCTCGGAATCGGTTTGTTCATCGGATTGATCGGCATCGACGGCTCGACCGGCCAGGAACGGCTGACCTTCGGCTTACCCCACCTCATGGACGGCATCAACGTCATCGTGGTCGCGGTGGGGATCTTCGCGCTCGGCGAAGCGCTGTGGATCGCTTTGCATCTGCGGCGGCGGGCACCCGAGGTGATCCCGGTGGGGCGCCCGTGGATGGACCGCCAGGACTGGTCCAGGTCATGGAAACCGTGGTTGCGCGGTGCGGCTCTGGGCTTCCCGTTCGGGGCGATGCCGGCCGGCGGTGCGGAGATCCCCACCTACCTCTCCTACGCCACCGAACGGAAACTGTCGAAACACCCTGAGGAGTTCGGCAAAGGCGCCATTGAAGGCGTCGCCGGACCGGAGGCCGCCAACAATGCCTCCGCTGCCGGTGTACTGGTCCCGCTGCTGACGTTGGGCCTGCCTACGTCGGCGACCGCAGCGGTACTGCTGGCAGCCTTCCAGCAGTACGGAATACAGCCTGGGCCACTGCTTTTCGACAACGAGCCAGCCCTGGTGTGGGGTCTGATCGCCAGTCTGTTCATCGGCAACTTCCTGCTGCTCGCGTTGAACTTGCCGCTGGCGCCACTGTGGGCAAAGCTACTGCTCATCCCGCGGCCCTACCTCTATGCCGGGATCCTGGTGTTCGCCGCCGTTGGAGCCTACGCCGCGGACGGTTCCAACATGGGCCTGTACCTGTTGCTGGTGATGGGTCTTCTCGGGGTGATCATGCGGCGGTTCGGGTTGCCCGTGGTGCCCGTCATCATCGGGGTGATCCTGGGACCGCTGGCCGAGCTGCAGCTGCGGCGCGCGATGCAACTCAGTGGCGGTGACCCCAGCGCTCTGGTGGCCTCGGGATTCTCCCTCGCGCTGTACGCCTTGCTGGCACTGGCGCTCGTGATGCCGCTGCTGTGGCGGTGGCGCAGAGGTAGAACAGAACGTCTTGTCGCGGACAATGTTCCAGAGGACAAGGTGCCGGCCAGCCAGGAGCATGGCCGCTGACCTAAGGCCGCGTGGCAGGTGGGGTGCGTGGACTCCGATCGGGGTCCACGCACTCTGCGTGCAGGCGGTCGGGTTGTCGGTTCGTCCGGCCGTGGCGTACGCAGCCCTGGATGCCGGTGTGGCGCCGGCATTGCTCGGTGTCCTCTCTGCGAGCTATGCGTTGGCGCCGCTGGTTCTCGCGCTTCCGACGGGCCGCGTCGTGGACAAGGTGGGGGAGCGGCCGGTTCTGATCGCGGGGGCCGTGCTGGCGGCCGTCGCCTGCGTCATCCTGATGGGGGGAACCGGGCGGCCGGCGCTCCTGATCGCCGGACTGATGGTTGCCGGCATCAGCCACCTGTTGTGTGTCGTCGGCGAACAGACGGCAGTGGCCAACATGTCCGACGGTTCAAGCGACAGCCGCTTCGCCGCTTACACTTTCGCGTCATCTTTGGGTCAAGCGGCGGGTCCGCTGCTGCTGGGTCTCGGTGATGGATCGCTGTTCGCCCTGGAACCCGTGTTGTTCGGGGCGCTGGGGTTGTCTGCATTGGTGCTGCTGACGTCGTTCTTCATCGGGACCGGCACGCCGGCTCCCAGTGTGCGCCCCACCGGCGGCGCCATGGCCTTGCTGAGGGACAAGAGGATCCGCGCAGCGGTGGTCGTGAGCGGCATCGTGATGGCCGCCGTCGACATCACCGTGATCTATCTGCCCGCTCTCGGGCAGGAGGTCGGGTTGAGTGCGGCGTTCGTCGGGGTGGTGCTGGCGGTACGGGCGCTGTCGTCCATGGCGATCCGGATGGTGACCGGAGTGGCGGTCCGTGTTCTCGGGCGCTCTCCTGTACTGCTCACCGGAATGTTCACGTCGGCCGCCGCACTGGTGGCGGCCGCAGCGTGGCCAACGCAGGCGGTGCTCGTGGCGGCCGCGGTGGCGCTGGGCGCGGGGCTGGGGGTAGCGCAGCCCGTCACGATGGCCACGGTGGCCGATGGCGCCCCGTCAGGTCAGCGCGGAACGGCAATGACGCTGCGGTTACTGGCCAATCGACTCGGCGTGGTGGTGCTGCCGGTTTCGGTTGGTGCCGTGGCCGCCTCTCTGGGCGCCGCGGGAGTGCTGGCCGCCACCGCCGCCGTTCTGTGTGCCGGGTGCGCTGTGTCGCTGCGACGGTGACCCAAGTGGTCAGCCCACCCGGGCGAGTACTCGCCCCGGGGTGCCGATGCGGTCGAATCGCAGTGTGCGAGCAGCGATGCCGCTCTCGTGGTGGTCATGGCCCAATGCGCCCAGTTCGTGCTGCACAAGCCGCCCGACCCGCCGGCAGAACGCCTCCGGCTCATCTGCGGCATCGGGTACTTCGGCGATGACGGAGTCGACGACACCTTGCTGATACAGGTCCATGGACCGGATGCCCTGCCTCTCGGCCATTACCTCGGCATGGGACACATCGTGATGGAGTATCGCACTGGCACCCTCGGGTGGTAGCGGGGACAGCCACCCGTGCTGCGCCGCCAGGATCCGGTCAGCGGGCAGGAGCGCAAGAGCGCCTCCTCCGGTGCCCTGCCCGAGCAGGACAGATACGGTAGGCACCGGAAGGGCGATGAGATCAGCGATGCAGCGGGCGATCTCACCGGCCAGACCACCTTCCTCGGCCTCCTTGGACAGTGCCGCTCCGGCGGTGTCGATGACCGTCACCAGCGGCAGTTCGAGATCAGCCGCCAGCCGCATACCGCGGCGGGCCTGGCGAAGCGCGCCGGGGCCCAGGGGAGCGTCGGGCGTCTGGGCACGCCGATCCTGGCCCAGCAGTAGACACGGGATGTCGCCGAACCGGGTCAGGGCCAGGAGCAACCCCTCTTCGTTCTCGCCTTGGCCGGTTCCGTTGAGTTCCAGGACATCTGAACCGGCATACCTGAGGAGGTCGCGAACGCCCGGTCGATCCGGCCGCCGGGTGGCGCAGACAGCCTGCCAAGCGGTCACCTCGGACACGGCTCGGGCGGGGACGGCGGTCATCGATACCGAGTTCGGGGGCGTCCGCGTGAGGATCGTCAAAGCGCGGTGCAACACGTCGCCGATCTCGTTGTTGGCCACCACAGAATCGACGAGCCCGCGCGCATAGAGGTTCTCGGCTGTCTGCACACCGGTGGGGAATGGGTTGCCGTACAACGCCTCATAAACGCGCGGTCCCAGGAATCCCACGAGCGCGCCCGGTTCGGCGAAGGTGACGTGCCCGAGCGAACCCCATGAGGCGAAGACGCCACCTGTCGTCGGGTTGCGTAAGTACACCAGGTAGGGCAGGTGGGCAGCCTTGTGGGCCACGATCGCCGAGCTGATCCTGACCATCTGGAGGAACGCCGTCGTGCCTTCCTGCATACGGGTTCCACCGGAGGTCGGCATGGCCAGAAGTGGTAGTCCTTCCGCGGTGGCACGTCGGATGGCGTCGGTCAGCCGTGCCCCGGCTGCCACACCTATCGACCCTCCCAGGAATCCGAAGTCACATGCCAGCAGCGCGATTCGGCGGCCGCGCAGGGTCGCTGTCCCAGTGATCACGGCTTCGTCGAGACCGGTGGCTCCGCGGGCGCGGGCCAGGTCGGCGGCATAGCCTTCGTCGGTGTCGATGTCGATCGGGGTGGTGTCCCAGGACGTCCACGACTGGTCGTCGACAACCTCGTCGATCAATTGAAGTGCTGTCAGTCGCGTCATCGCTGCTCCGTCTCCAAGGCGTCGATGAGGTTGTTGTCGGCGCCCAGCACCGGAGGTGCGGTATGTGAGCGCCGAGTGCGTTCCTCTCCGTCCAAGTCGAAGAACCGCAAGGGAGGCCCGGGTAGCGTGATGGTGCCCAGCGTGTCATGGTCGACGTCGACCAACAAACCCTGGGATCGGGTCTGATCCCACTCGTACACCTCGCGGATGTTGCGGATCCGCCCGGCGGGCACGCCGATTCGATCCAGCTTGGCGAGCAGTTCGTCGGTGCTGTAGAGCGCGAAGGCGCTCTGAACGAGTTCGTTGACACGCTTCTGGTTGGCAACCCGTTCGGGGTTGGACTCCATACCGGCGGTGGTGGGGTCGATATCGAAACCCTCGCAGAACCGCATCCACAGTCCTTCGCTGCCGACGGCGATCTGCACTGCACCATCCGCGCTGTCGAAGAGGCCGTACGGACAGATGGAGGGGTGGTGGTTGCCCGTCGCCTCACCCACTTGGCCGGCGACGGTCCATTTCGTGCCCTGGAAGGCGTGTACTCCTACAACGGCAGCCAACAGTGACGACCGCACCACCTGCCCGTTCCCGGTTCTGGCTCGTTCCTGCAGCGCGGCGAGGACGCCGAAGGCCCCGTACATGCCGGCAAGCAGGTCAGCGATGGGAACCCCAACCCGCTGGAGGTCATGCGGGCTGCCTCCGGTAATTGACATCAAGCCGGCTTCCCCCTGGGCGATCTGGTCGTATCCCGCACGTCCGGCCTCGGGTCCGTCATGGCCGAAACCACTGATGGACAACATGATCAGGCGGGGATTGAGTTCGCGGAGTCGCAATTCGGAGAAGCCGAGGCGCGTCATCACACCGGGCCGGAAGTTCTCCATCAATACGTCCGCGCGTCGGACCAGCGCTTCCAGTGCCTGGCGGCCCGAGTCGGCCTTGAGGTCGAGCGTGACGGACTTCTTGTTGCGGTTCGCGCAGAGGAAATACGTCGATTGACGGTCGGCTTCGGCGCCGACGAACGGTGGTCCCCAGCCGCGCGTGTCGTCACCGTCCGGGCTTTCCACCTTGATGACCTCGGCTCCGAGATCGCCGAGCATCATCGCGGCGTGCGGGCCTGCGAGGGCCCGGGTGAGGTCGACGACGAGAAGCCCATGGAGGGGGCCCGACGAGCCTGGCGTGGTGCTAGCAGTCGTGAAGTGAGTCATGGGAGTCCTTGGCCGGTGGAGGAGAGAGCTACTGGCTGAGTGGCCTAGCCAATTTAGGAAAACACGCTTGCGGGCTGGAGTCAACCTTGTGCTCATTGAATTTCGTGGCATGCATCACTGCCCAAAAGGTAACGTGCCCTGCGTAATTCACGCAGGGCACGTTGTTTCTTAGGACTTAGAGCCAGCCGGGCAACACCAGCACTCCCCAGGCGATGAGTGGTCCGATGATCACGACGAGCGCGCTGTACTTGAGGATCTGTTTGTAAAAGACGTCGCGGTCCACGCCCTGCGCGTTGGCCAGAACGAGGGCCCCGTTGGTGGAGAACGGGCTGACGTCGACGATGGTGGAAGCGATCGCCAGGGCCACGATGACTCCGACCGGGCCTATCTCACCGGCCATCAACAGTGGCACGGCGAGCGGGATGGTGGCACCGAGGATGGCCACCGAGGAGGCGAATGCCGAGACGATGGCGCCGAGGTAGCACAGAAGTAGCGACACCAGCAGCGGCATGCCGATCTGAGCCACGCCGTTGCCCACCCACTCGACGCTGCCGGCCTCCTGCAGGACGCCCACGAAGGTCAGCACGCCACCGATGAGAAGGACTGTGGACCAACTGATCTGCGATACTGCGCCCTTCTGCGCCTTGGGGGATGCCAGCGCGAGAACTGCGGCCACTGTCATGGACACGAACCCGATGTCGAGGTCGAGGATCAGTGACAGCAGGGCGAGTGCGCCGAGGCCGATCAGGGTCAGCACCTGGTCGAAGGAGACAGTGTGCCGGGGTAGCGGACTGGTCGGCGTATTGGGCGGTGCGGTGAGCGTTTTCGCCGAGGCGGCGGTGCCGTGACCCGAGAATGTCGGCGTGTCAGTGTTTTTCGGCGGCACGCTCGAACCGACCGCTCCCGGACCGGTTCCGTCGACCTCATCGTGGGTGGAACGGCCCAGCAGAGAACGCCCGCCGAGGAAGATGAACAGCAGTACGCCGATGCCGGCGTTGAAGAGCAGGCTGCCGAGAAACAGGGTCAGCGGGCTGTTCACCAGGCCGGCCTTGGCTGCGATGTTGTTCACGGTGACGCCGTAGATGCTGATCGGAGAGAAGCCGCCGGCCTGGGCCCCGTGAATCACCATCATGCCCATCAAAAGGGCGTTGATGCGGTACTGGCGGGCGAAGGTCAGTGCTATCGGCGCGATGATCGCGACAGCGGCGGGACCCAGGGCGCCCAGGGCGGTGAGGATGGCGGTGATTCCGAACATCACCCAGGGAATGAACGCGACACGTCCGCGGACGAGGTGCAACGCGCCGCGCACCATCAGGTCGACCGTGCCGTTGTTCTGGGCGATGGCGAAGAGGTAGGTCACGCCCACCAATGTCAGGAACAGGTCGCTGGGGAACCCGGCAATGATGTCGTCGGTATTCATCCCCACCGCGAGTGTGCCCACCAGGAACGCCGCGACGAACCCGAGGGTGCCCATGTTGATCGGTAACAGCGTCGCCGCGGCGAACATCGCGATGAGGGCGAGGATCGGAATGAGTTCGAGCGGCATCGGAGACTCCGAATCGTGAGAGCTACGCCAGGTGGCTCACTGGCCTAGCCATTACACCAGTGAGGCAGGTCACTGTCAACTGCGAGTGTGATCTGAAGGGCGCGGCCGCCTCACGTCGCCGAGTAAGGTGTGGCCTAGAGAGTGGGTGAGTGAGTGGTAGAGCAACTGAGGCCTGTGACGCGTCCTCGGCTGTACGAAGTGATCGTCGAGCAGTTGTGTACTTATATTTCCGACAACGAGATGACCCCTGGGGATCGGCTTCCGGCGGAGCGCGAACTGGCGGCCAAGCTCAGCGTCAGCCGGGCATCCCTCAGTCAGGCCCTCGTCGCGCTGGAAGTGCAGGGTGTCCTGGCGGTACGCCATGGCGATGGCGCCATCCTGGTCCGGCGCCCCACCGAGGAACGGGCCGTCAAAGCGCTGCGTGAACACGCTGACCGGATCCCCGACATCATCGAGGCGCGCGAGGCGTTGGAGGTGAAGCTGGCCGCACTTGCGGCCGCGCGTCGCACCGACGCTGAAATGGCCGCGATCGACGAAGCCATCTCCACCATGGAGCGGGAAGTAGAGTCGGGTGATCGCGGAGTCGTCGGCGACGAGATGTTTCACGAGGCGATCACCGCGGCAGCGCACTCGTCACTTCTGGCCAAGCTCATGCACGAGATCTCCGGGCTGGTACGTGAGACGCGTATCGAATCGCTGTCCCAACAGGACCGGCCCCGGTCTTCTCTGGAAGGGCATCGCCGGATCGCCGAGGCCGTCCGTAACAAGGACGTCGATGAGGCGGCCAGCGCCATGGCCGACCACATCCGCATGGTGTCGGACGTGGCATTGCTGCGTGCGCCGGACTGAGCGACCGGTGACGCGATACGTCGCGCTGCTGCGCGGCATCAACGTCGGGGGCCGCAACCTCATCGGCATGAAGGACCTGCGCGCCGCGATGGAAGATCATGGTCTGCACAACGTGTCCACCTACATCCAGTCCGGCAATGTCCTGTTCGAGACCGATGCCGCCCGCGCTGCGCTGGAAGCCGAGATCGAAGCCACCCTGCAAAAGCGTCTGGGCGTCCCGCTGGTGGTGGTGCTGCGCTCGCACCGGCAGATGCAGAACGTGCTCAAGCAGGCACCGTCCGGTTTCGGGACGGACCCTGACACCTATTACTCCGACGCGGTGTTCCTGAAAGCGCCACTGACCACCGAGCAGGTGATGGGAATCGTTGAACTCCGGGACGGGGTGGACCAGGCCTGGCCCGGCCCCGGCGTGGTCTATTTCGCCCGGCTCGGCGCCGAACGGACCAAGAGCAAGATGAGCAAGATCGTCGGTAAGCCCGAGTACAAGCAGATGACCATCCGCAGCTGGACCACCACCGTCAAACTCGTTGCGCTGCTCGACCAGATGCGCTGAGTACTACAGCCCGAGTGCAAAGGCGATGAAAGCGATCACCGGAACCGAGGCCACGGTGGTGATCAAGGTGGCGTCGCGGGCGAGTTTCTCACCGCGCTGGAACACCGCGGCGTAGGTGTTCAGGTTCTGAGCGGCAGGCAGCGCTGCCAGCACCGTCGCCACCGCTATCCCGTGCGCCGACATGTCGAACACCCAGCGGGCCAGCACGTACGCCAGCGCCGGCATCAGGATCACCTTGAACACCACGGCCAGAACGAGATCCACGCGGCTCTCTTCGCCGGAACCTCCGCGCTGGGTGACCAGCGCGATGCCGAAGGCCAACAGCACGGTGGGAATTGCCAAGTCCGCCAACAGGTCCAGCGGTTCGTGAATGGCCCGCGGCAGAGTGATCCCGGTGAAGGCCATCACCAGTCCGAGGGCACTTGCCACGATGATCGGGTTGGTGACGAGGTCTTTGACCTGTGCCTTCACCGATGAGGCGCCGCGGCCGTCGGAGTTGATGATCGCCACGCCGAGCGGTACCAGCACCACGGTCTGGAACACGATGAGGGCCGACACCTCGGTGGTGCTGCCCAGGACGTAGGTGCTCAGCGGTATGCCGAGATTGCCGGAATTGACCCACGACGCGGCCCAGGCGCCGACGGTGGCATCACCACGGCTGCGCCGCCGCAGTGCCATCGCGATGACGAAGTAGACGGCGAAGACGATGAACGTCGTGACCGCGGACACCAGCAGTGGGAACGAAAACACCTGCGAAGGTGTCGAGTCGGACAGTGACAGCAGCAGCAGCGCAGGCACTCCGACATGGAACGCCACGCGGTTGAGCACCATGCGGGCGTTCTCTCCGAGGACGCCGCGCCAGCCCACGATCATGCCCACCGCGATGATGACGGCGATGACGGCGAAGGCCTCCAACACCGCCAGCACTGAAACCCCTTTCCGGGGCAGTCAGCCCGGGCCCGTCAACACCTCGATTATCGGGGCGCGGCGTCGGTAGCGCGAAATCCAGGCCTCGAGCCGAGCCCGGACTGTGGCGAGTCTCTCGGCCCAGGGCGTGACACATGCCCTTGACCTCAGTCGACACCGTCGCATAACCGTCCACGCCGCTGCCGAATCCGAATGTGGTGCGGAACACAAAACCCGCTGAACCAGGCGGCGCCACAAGGGTTTTCAACGGGTTTCGATGTGACGGGATCAGGGGAAGTCCCGTACGGTCGATGACGACCCCCTGAACCCGCCCACGATTTTTCGAACGGGAGCGCAGAGTCAACGATGCCCGAAGAGATCGAGCTCGAATCCGCAACATCCCTGGCCGTGACGCTCGCCTGGGTGGCGGGCGCCATCGCCATCGCGTACCTGTTGGGCTTGCTGGTGCCCTGGCTGTTGCGGCGGCTCGGCCGCCGCAGCGCGTCGATCCTCGACGTCGCCCTGATCACGCGCACACCGTTCCGTTTCCTGCTGATGGTGATGGCGGCCAACATCGCGATCCGGCGCTTCGCCGATCCCGGTGCCAGCTGGCGGTCCTGGGTGGACCACACGTTGGTGATCCTGCTGATCGCCGCAGTCACCTGGTTGATCGCCAGCTTCGTGAAAGTGGTCGAGCGCCGGGTCATCGCCAAGTTCGGCGGCGGCGACGAGGAGATGACCGACGCCGACCGGCAACGCCGCCGGCTGCGGACGCAGGTCACGACCGTGCGCCGGCTGGTCATCGCGGTCGTGGTGCTACTCGGACTGGCCGCAGCGCTGATGACCTTCCCCGCCTTCGCCAACATCGGCACGACGCTGTTCGCCTCGGCCGGTGTGCTGTCGGTGGTCGCCGGCCTGGCCGCGCAGACCTCGTTGGGGTCGGTGTTCGCGGGCATGCAGATCGCGTTCTCCGACGCCATCCGCGTGGGTGACGTGGTGGTTCTCGAGGAGGAGTGGGGCCGTATCGAGGAGATCACCCTCACCTACGTCGTGGTGAAACTGTGGGACCAGCGCCGACTGGTGCTGCCCACCACCTACTTCACCACCACGCCGTTCCAGAACTGGACCCGCAACGCCACCGAGCTGTTGGGCACCGTCGAATTCGACGTCGACTTCACCGTGCCGATCGAGGACATGCGGGTGGAACTTCAGCGCCGGCTCGAGCAGAGCGATCTGTGGGACGGCCGCACCGGCGTCCTGCAGGTCACCGACGCCATCAACGGGGTCGTGCGGGTCCGCATGCTGCTCAGTGCCCCGAATGCCAGCGCGCTGTTCGACCTGCGCTGTTTTGTCCGCGAAGGACTGGTGGACTGGCTGCAGCGCACCAACCGGGGTGCCCTGCCGCATCAGCGGCTCGAGGAGGTCCAGTCGGCGCCGGCGCAGGAACTCGCCCGCCGCAACGGTCACAACGGTCAGCCCAAGGCCGCCGCCGGGGTGTTCAGCGGCAGCCGGGAAGCCGAGGAGCGGGCCCGCGAGTACGAGCGTGGTGGCGTGGCCGTCGACGAGAGGGTCAACGGGCACGACGCGATGCCCCGCGGTTACGACGACAACTGACAGGCCGACAACTGACCCGCCACCGACCGGGCCGCCCGTCAGTATCCTGCTGGCGATGGCGCACGATCGATCGAGCGGAAGGATCCGCCTCAGCCGGGGTCTCAAAGCGGCGCTGAACGGCAGCCGGGACCCGGCGCCGTTGGCCGGACAACGCCGCCGGACGTCCGGCGGCATGGGCGATGTCCACACCCGCAGCGTCCTGGACCTCACCATCCGCCTCGCCGAGGTGATGCTGTCCTCCGGTTCAGGAACCGCGGACGTCGTCGCCACCGCCCAGGATGTGGCCCAGGCCTATCAACTCACCGACTGCGTCGTCGACGTCACCTTCACCACGATCATCGTCTCGGCGCTGCCCACGGCGGACAGTCCGCCGGTGACGATCGTGCGGTCGGTCTGGACCCGATCGATCGACTACACCCGTCTCGACCAGCTGAACCGGCTGATCCAGCGCATCACCGCCGGCGGAGTCACCGTCAACGACGCCCACGCCGCGATGGACGACCTGACCGAACGTCCCCATCCGTACCCACGCTGGCTGGCCACGGTGAGCTGGGCGGGTTTCGCCCTCGGCATCGCGATGCTGCTGGGCGGCTCACCGCTGACGTGCCTGGTCGCGGCCGTCACCGCGGCACTGATCGACCGGGTGGGCCGCGTCCTGAACCGGATGAAGACGCCGTTCTTCTTCCAACACGCCGTCGGCGCGGCCATCGCAACCCTGGTCGCCGTCGTGGTGGCGCAGTTCGCCGGGCAGGGTCTCGCCGCCTTGGTGGCCACCGGAATCGTGGTGCTGTTGTCGGGGATGACGATCGTCGGTTCGATGCAGGACGCACTGACCGGTTACATGATCACGGCGCTGGCCCGGTTGGGTGACGCGCTGTTCCTGACCGGCGGGATCGTGGTCGGAATCCTGGCGGCGCTGCAGGTCGTCACCGTCGCCGGCGTGACCATCCAGTTGCACGTCGACGTCAGCCAGACATTCGTCACCCCCTCGCAGCCCCTGCCGATCGCCGTCGCGGTGGCGGGGGCGGCGCTGTCCGGTGTCTGCCTGACCATCGCCAGCTACGGCCCGCTGCGGTCGGCCGTTCCGGCCGGATTCGCGGCCGCGCTCGCATCGGCATTCGTCATCGGTCTCAGCGCCGTCGGGTTCGGTCAGGTGGTCGCCACCGGGATGGCCGCCGTCGGCGTCGGCCTGGTCGCGACCGTCATGTCGATCAGCCGGCGGGCACCGGCGCTGGTCACCGCGACCGCCGGCATCACTCCGCTGCTCCCGGGGCTGGCCGTCTTCCAGGCCGTGTTCGCCTTCGCGGTGGACAAACGCTTCGACGACGGATTGGCCCAGATGCTGGCCGCGGGGGCCACCGCGCTCGCGATCGGCAGCGGGGTGGTGATGGGGGAGTTCATCGGATCGCCGCTGCGGTCCGGTGCCGGCCGGTTCAGTCGCTTCTTCCAGCGACCGGAGCCACCCGGAATCCGCCGCGCGGTCGGCCGCGGGGTGCGGCTGCGGCCGGTGAAGACTCCTCGCCCCAAGAGCAGCGGGTACACGCGCTCGCACAGCGTGGCACTGGAACCGGCCGACGACGACACCGACTGAGTACCACTGCTGCAAGGCATACTGTTCGCCATACGGCAAGAGCCATCAGTCGAACGGGAGGGTCAGAGTTGACCAAGGTGATGTCAGGTGTCCGGGTCCTGGAAGTAGCACAGTTCACGTTCGTACCCGCCGCGGGCGCCATCCTCGCGGACTGGGGAGCTGATGTCATCAAGGTCGAACATCCCGTCCGGGGTGACACACAACGCGGATTCATCAACATGGGCGGATTCCAGCTCGACCCGGACCGCCACCCGCTGATCGAACATCCCAACCGCGGCAAGCGCAGCGTCGGGATCGATGTGTCCACCCCGGGCGGGCAGGAAGTGCTCTACGAGATCGCCAAGACCGCAGATGTCTTCCTCACCAATTACCTGCCCGCACAACGGCAGAAGAACAGGTTCGACGTCGAACACATCCGCGCGGTGAACCCGGACATCATCTACGCCCGCGGCAGCGCCTACGGTGACAAGGGTCCGGAGCGGGACACCGGCGGCTTCGACGGAACCGCGTTCTGGACGCGCAGCGGAGTGGGGCATGCGCTGACGCCGGAAGAGCTGGGCGGCGCTCTGTCGCAGGGCATTCCGGCGTTCGGCGACTCCATCGGCGGGATGAACATCGCCGGCGGCATCTCGGCGGCGCTGTTCCACCGGGAACGCACTGGTGAGGCGACCGAAATCGACGTGTCGTTGTTGTCCACCGCGTGGTGGGCCGCCGGTGCCAGTGTCACGCAGGGCATGGAGACCGGTCAGACCATGCGTTCGTTGATGCCGAATTCCACAGGGCCGTCCGTCAATCCGTTCATGGCCAACTACCAGACCTCGGACGGCGGCACCATCAACCTGTGCATCGTCAGCCCCACCGGCTACATCCGCGACGCCTTCGAGCACCTGGGCCTGCCGGAACTCGCCGACGACCCCCGGTTCTCCGAAGTGATGCCGCTGATCGAGAACGCCGCCGAGGGTGGGGCACTGATCGCCGAAGCGATCCGGAGTAAACCCTTCGAATACTGGCGTCAGCATCTGAGGACGATGCGCGGCCAATGGGCGCCCTTCCAGAGCCTCGTCGACCTGGCAGGTGATGAACAGGCGATCGCCAACGACATGGTGGTCGAGGTCGAAGCCGGCGACGGTGGCACCCCGTTCAAGGTGGTTCGCGGACCCGTCCAGTTCAACCACGAACCGCTGGAGACCACCCGCGCCCCGCAGGCCTCCGAACACACGGAGCTGGTGCTGATGGAACTGGGCATCGACTGGGACCGGATCGCCGAGCTCAAGGAGTCCGGCGCGATCGCGTGACCACCGCCGCGCGCACCACCGTGATGGCCACGGGCAGGGTGGACAGCACCGCGATGGCGAGCACCATGAGCTCCAGGTGCTGCGCGACGAACGCAACGTTGCCCAGGAAATAACCGACCGTCGTCAGACCCAGGCCCCACAAGCTGCTGCCGATGATGTTGAACAGGAGGAACATCCGGTAGCGCATCCCGGCGATACCGGCGACCACGGGTGTGAAAGTGCGCACCACGCCGATGAACGGCGCGATGACCAGGGCCTTGGCCCCGTGGCGCTCGAAGAAACGATGCGACTCACGCAGGTAGCGCTGTTTGAAGAACCGCGCATCGGGTTTGCCGAACAACGCCGGACCGATACGCCGGCCCAACCCGTAACCGACCTGACCGCCCGCCACCGCGGCGACGGCCGCGCACGGACCGACCGACCACAGGTCGACGGCTGAATGTGGCTGGGCCGCAATCAGACCTGCGGTGAACAACAGGGTGTCCCCCGGCAGGAACGGAAACAGCAGCCCTGTCTCGATGAAGACGATGACGACGACACCCAGCAGGACCGCCGACCCGAATGGCCCCGTGTCACCGAGCCAGTACATCGGGTCCATGACCTCGGGCAGCGCCAGGACCGCACCCGTCACAGCCTGCGAAACTACCTGCGCGACATTGCCGGCGAGGAAACTACAGGCGAATGTCGCTCACGCGGTGGCCTGATCGAAGATCCGGGTGATGATGCCGTTCTCCGGGTCGTAGAACAGCGGGTCCAGGACCGCCCAGCTACCGATCTCGTCGATGGTCCACAACTTCTCCGGGGTCGGGAAGTCCGCGGCGAACTCCGCCGCGATCTCCGGCAGTACCGGACGGAAGCCGGCCTCGGCCCAGAGTCGTTGCGCCTCAGGGGTGTACAGGTAGTCCACCAGTCGCGCCGCTTCGTCAGGATGCTCGCTGGTACTGACGACGGCAGCCTGGTTGTCGATCTTCAAGGTCTGCGGAGGAACGATGCGCTCCACGCCGGAGGAGTGCCGTTCGGCGTCGATGGCGCTGTTCTCCGGGGCGATCAGGACGTCGCCGGTGCCGGCGAGAAACAGGTCGATGGCCTCCGGGACGGTGGTGGGGCCGACGAGCACGTGTTCGAGGATCAACTTGTTGAGGTAGTCGATGCCGGCGGCTCTGTCCTGCCCGCCGCGGCTGGCGGCCGCATACCCCGCCATCAGTCCCCACTTGCCGGAGCCGGACAGGACGGGATTGGCGGCCATCACCTCGACGCCGGGCCGAAGCAGGTCGTTCCACGTCTGGATGTTGAGCGGGTTGCCCTCACGCACCACCAGAGTGGAGATCGAACCGAACGGCTGCCCGTGGTGGGGTCCGGTGTTCCAGTCGGCGGAGATCTTCTCCTCCCGCACCAGCCGATCGATATTGGGTTGATCGGCCAGGTAGACGATATCGGCCTGGGCCCCGTCGAGGACCGACTGCACGAGTTCGGCCGACGGTCCGTAGGTGGTCCGGACGGAGATGCCTTCGCCGGCCTCGGTAGCGCCGAAGGCCGGAATGCTGGCATTCCACCCGGGAGCGGCCGAGGTGAACGCCAGGACGGACAGCGACACGGTGCCGTCGGGAGCGTCTTCCGAGCCGGCCCCCGAGGTCGCGTTGGAGCAGCCGGCGATCAGCGTGGCCAGCAGGGTGATGGAGAGGAGCCGCCGCCACCGTCGGGCTGGCGCGCCGGTGTCGGTCATCGGTCCATCCTGTGAAGACTGGGACGCCAACGGGACAAGCATCCGCAACTGTTTGCCGACAGCATAGCGGGTACGTCGGCGAACCGGGCCCCACCGTTACTGGAACGTGTTACAGTTCTGCGGTCGTCGCCCTCATGACGGTGCCGGTGGGGCGCTCCCGTGAGACGCACGCTGGTTGCGCGTTTCCCGGTTGCGCCACAACAGAATCACTCGGGATCGTCCTGCCGTGGCGGCCGTTTCGTCGGCTCGCATCGAGCGTCGGCCGAGCGGGCCGGCGTGAGTGCGGAGCGATGCAAAGCGGCGGAGGAACGGTGGCCATCTTTGACTAGACCACGGAGCAAGTCGGCGTCGCTGGCGTGGGTGGTGCTCGCCTATTCCGTCGCCGTTGTCCTGGCGGTCTGCTGGCTGGTGTGGGGTCCGGACACCGGGCGGCTGTGGCTGGATGCGTTGATCGCCGATGTCCTCGCGACACTGGTGGTGTTTGCGTTCTCCCGCGCTTTTGGCAACTCGAGCTTCTATGACGCGTTCTGGAGCGTTGTCCCACCTTTGCTGCTGTTCTACTGGTGGCTCCGTGGTGAGGCCGGGTTCGATGATCCCCGCTGCTGGCTTGTCGCCATCGTGGTGGTGGCGTGGGCCATTCGCTTGACGGCCAACTGGGTGTACGCGTTCCCCGGGCTGCACCACGAGGACTGGCGTTACCCCATGTTCCGGGAGCGGGCGGGCCGGCTGGAGTTCGTCGCCGATCTGGTCGCGATCCACCTGATCCCCACTCTCCAGGTGTTTCTGGCGATGCTCCCCGTGTACATCGCGGTGACGCGGCCGAGCGACGGGATCGGGTGGCTCACCGTGGCCGCATTCACGCTGGGCCTGGCCGCGGTGCTGCTGGAACTCGTCGCAGACGTGCAGATGCATCGTTTTGTCCGCCACCGTGCGCCGGGTGAGGTGATGGATCGCGGCCTGTGGAGCTGGTCGCGGCATCCGAACTACTTCGGCGAGTTCCTGTTCTGGCTCGCGCTGGCGCTCTTCGGCATCGCCGCGGCTCCGGGTGACTGGTGGTGGCTGGTGCTCGGGGCAGCCTCGATGCTCGCCATGTTCCTGGGGGCGAGCATCCCGATGATGGAGGCTCGCAGTCTCGAACGCCGGCCGCACTACGGCGACGTGATCACCCGGGTGCCGCGGTTCGTGCCGCGCCCGCCGAAGAAGGCGCGGGTGTGACCCGTCCACGCGTGGTGGTCGCCGGTCTCGGCGATTCCGGTGTCCTGACGGCGATCCGGTTGGCCCGCACCGCCGACGTCGTGGGTGTGTCGGTGAAGCCGGGGCTGCTCAGCGGTCAAGAGCTGGGTGTGCGTCTGGCGCGGCCCGACGAGTGGGCCCGCGACTACTGGATCGCCTTCGAACGTTTCCGCGGCCTGGATGACGTACGTACCGTGCAGGGCACTCTCACCGGCGCCGACCCGGACGCGCGCACGGTCACGGTGACGGTCGCCGACGCCACCACCGTCAGACTCGACTACGACGTGCTCGTCATCGCCACGGGTGTCACCAACGGCTTCTGGCGACGACCCACAGTGCAGTCCGGTGCGGACATCGCCGCCGATCTGCATGCGGCACATGCCCAGTTGTCGGCCGCGACGTCGGTGATCGTCGTCGGGGGCGGCGCGGCAGCGGTCAGCAGCGCCGCCAATCTGGCCGGCAGATGGCCGGGCAAGTCCGTCCACCTGTACTACCCGGGTGAGCGCGCGCTGCCGGCGCACCACCTCAAGACCTGGACGACGGTGCGGCGGCGTCTGGTCGACCGCGGGGTCGTGCTGCATCCGGGACACCGGGCCGAGATCCCGCACGGGTTCGGGTTCGACAGGATCACCGACCGGCCCGTGCAGTGGACCACCGGCCAGCCGCCCGCCACTGCCGATGCGGTGCTGTGGGCCGTCGGGAAGGTGCAGCCGAACACGGGCTGGCTACCGTCGACGATGCTCGACGAACACGGCTTCGTCCGGGTCCTACCCGATCTGTCGGTGCCGGGCCATCCGGACGTGTTCGCCGTCGGTGATGTGGCGGCCACCGATCCGCTGCGCAGCTCAGCACGCAACCGCGCCGACAAACTGTTGGCGCACAACGTCACAGCGTCACTCGACGGTGCACCGCTGCGCACCTACACGCCGCCGAAGCGGCGGTGGGGTTCGGTGCTCGGCGTGCAACCGGACGGGCTGGAGGTGTTCGCTCCGTCCGGTCACGCGTTCCGTTTTCCGGCGTGGTCCATCGATCGGGTACTGCAACCGTGGATCGTCCGGCGTGGAATCTACCGCGGGATCCGGCGCTAGCCCGCTGCCACCCGCGGCGCCCGGTCTGCCGACGCCGTGTCGAGCACCATCGCGGCCACCCGATCCCGGTGCTGCTCAGCCGAACCCAGCAGGGCCGCATCGGTGCTGGCGCGTTTGAAGTACAGATGGGTCTGGTGTTCCCAGGTGAAGCCGATCCCGCCCAGCACCTGAATGGTGTCGGCGGCGATGCGGGCCGCCGCGGCAGAGCAGGTGGACTGCGCGATGCTCGCCGCCAGCGCCGGATCATCGGAGCCGTCGGTCAACGCCCAGGCTGCGTGGTAGGCGGTCGAGCGGGCATGCTCGGCGTCCACCAGCATGTCCGCCAGTCGGTGTTTGACGGCCTGGAACGAGCCGATGGGCCGACCGAACTGCAGCCGCGCCTTGGCGTAGTCGACGGCGAGGTCGAGCAGGTGTGCGGCGATACCCACCTGTTCGACCGCGAGCAGCGTGGCGCCGACGTGCAGCGCATGGCTGATGACCCGGTCGGCTTCACCGGCACCGGCAACGAGTTTCGCCGGCGCACCGGTCAATTGCACTGACGCCTGCGGCCGGGTCAGGTCCAGGGTGGCCAGGTCGGTGCGCTCCGTGGCAGAGCCGTCGACGGCGTACAACGCCACGCCGTCGGGGCCGTCGGCCGCCACCAGCAGGACATCGGCTGCGCCGGCGTCGACCACCTGGGTTGCGGACCCGGTCAGGGTGAACCCGTCGCCTGCCGCGGTCGCGGTGATGGACACCGACTCCGGGTGGAACATGCCGGCATGGTCGGGCACCACGACTGCCGCGGTGCGCCGTCCCTCGACCAGCTCGGCCAGCAGCTCGTCACGAGTGGGGGAGGCCGGCGCCGCGACAAGCGCGGGGATGGCGAGGAACACCGTGCCGAACACCGGCCCGCAGGCCAGGGCTGCGCCGAGCTCCTCGACGGCCACGGCCTGATCCACCAGGGTGCCGCCCGCGCCGCCGTCGTCCTCCGGAACCGCCAGGCCCAGCACACCGAGCTCCGATCCCAGCCGTTGCCAGGCCTTGGCGTCGAACGGCGGGTGGGTCTCCATCAGACGGCGCACCGACTGCTCGTCGAAGTTGTCGGCGCAGAATTTGCGCACCGCGCGGCGCAGCTGCTCCTGCTCGTCGGTGAACACGAACTCACTAGCCACGGGGAATCTCCTTCCAGGGCATCCCGGCGTCGGCGCGGAGGTCGCCGGGCAGCCCCAGTACGCGCTCGCCGAGGATGTTGCGCATGACGTCCGAGGTGCCACCCTCGATGGTGTTGGCGCGGCTGCGCAGGAACCGCTGCTGTACCGGTCCCCGCCAATCCGCGTTGTCGTCCTCATCCAGCAGGTCGTACGTGTGGTACAGGATTGCCTCTGCGCCAAGGAAATCCATGCACCATTCGTAGATGTGCTGATTGAGCTCGGCGCCCACCAGTTTCCCGATCGATCCTTCGGGGCCCGGTCCGCCGACCGTCGCCGCGGCGCGGGACCGTTCCGAGGTCAGGCGTTGGGCCTCGGCGCGCAGCCACAGTTGGGTGAGGCGGTCACGTAGCACCGGTGTCTGCTGTTCGGGGCGGGACGCCCACAGCGCGGTGGCGTCGGCGATGGTGCCCGCTCCGCGGCGAGATCCGCTGCCGCCGAGGGCGCTGCGCTCGTTCATCAGGGTGGTCATCGCCACCCGCCAGCCGTCGTTCACTGCGCCGAGGCGCATGGTGTCCGGAATCCGGGCGTCGGTGAAGTACACCTCGTTGAACTCGGCCTGGCCGGTCATCTGCCGCAGTGGCCGGGTCTCCACGCCAGGAGAGTGCATGTCGATGACGAAGTAGGTCAGTCCCTTGTGCTTGGGCAGGTCGGGATCGGTGCGTGCCAGCAGCAGGCCCCACCGCGCCCGGTGCGCCAGGCTGGTCCAGACCTTCTGGCCGTTGATCACCCAGTCGTCACCATCGCGGACCGCTGAGGTGGCCAGCCCGGCCAGATCTGAACCGGCCCCGGGTTCGGAGAACAGCTGGCACCAGATGTCCTCGGTGGTGGCCAGCGGACGGAGCAGGCGTTGCTTCACCTCGTCGGTCTGCGCGTGCTCACGCACAGTGGGCGCGGCCATGCCGTAGCCCATGGGGTTGAGCCCCAACGGAACCGGCCCGCCTGCGCCCTGCAGGATCCGGTCCGCGACGGCCTGTAAGCCGCGGGAGACCCCGAGGCCGCCCATGCCCTCGGGGAAGTGCACCCAGGACAGCCCGGCGTCGTAGCAGGCGCCGAGGTACTCGCGGACGGGGACCGATTTCGGATCGTGCTCCTGCACTACGGCTCGAGCGAGTTCGGCGACACGAACCTCGTCAGATGTGGTGCTCATCACGCCACTGTAGAAAATTGACTTCTGTCAACTCCGGGCGGGGTGACCGTTCGAGCGGCTTGCCCCGGCAACTCGCGCCCCACACCCGGCGACTCGCGCCCCACACCCGGCGACATATATGTGGGTTGCCGCGCGACACGCCGTGTGGCCGTCGCTGGGCACATATATGTGGCGGTCGAGCGCCGACCCTCGGCGACATATATGCGGTTTACCGCGCGACACGCCGTGTGGCCGTGGCTGGGCACATATATGTGGCAGCAGAGAGAGGTGGCGGTCGAGCGCGAGAGGGGACGGGGCGGGGTCAGACGCGCGGGATGGCCGCCGCGATGCTGTCCAACAGCGCGGTGTAACGGCCGGACTCGGGATGGCGGCCGGGCTTGCCACTGCTGACCACGCCGGCCGCGAGCTCACGCTCGGGGTCGGCCCAGATCGCGATCTCGGTGAGTCCGGTGTGGCCGAACGCCTGGGCTGCGTCGCGGCCGAACGGGCCGAACCGCTTGGAGCCCAACATGTATCCGGTACCCCAGCGCAGCGGCATCAGGCCCATGGCGAGATCCGGGCGCAGCCTGCGGGCTTCCGTCGTCGCGGCGCGCAGCGTCTCGGGTCGCAGCACCCGCACACCGTCGAGTTCGCCGCCGCGCACCAGGATCTCGGCGAATCGGGACAGCTCGAACGCTGTCGACACCGTGCTCGATGACGGGATGACGCTGGTGAGGAAGGCCGGGGTGTTGGAGAAGGGGATGATGCGTTGTGGGGTGCCGCCGACGGCGATCTTGAACGCCTTGGCGATCGGTGCGGGCAGCGGCTTACCGGTGACGTGACTCGGTGCGACCAGTGGCACATCGTCATGTGCCACACCGTAATTGGTCCACCGGAAGCCGAGGGGGTCCAGAATCTCGGTCGCCAGGATCTCGCGGATGTCACGGCCGGTGGCCGCCGAGACGATCTCGCGCATCAACGGTCCCCACGTCAGCCCGTGGTAGATGTGCACCAAGCCGGGTCGGTACACGGGCTTGAGTTGGGAGAGCATCTCGCGGGCGTACTCGCTGTCGTTCATCCGCTTCAGATCGACACGCGGACCGGTGGCGAAGGGCACGCCGGCGCTGTGTGTCATGACGTGACGGATGGTGGTGCGGTCCTTGCCGTGGCTGGTGTAGGTGGGCAGGTAGTCGCAGACCCGGTCGTCGAGGGAGAACTCGCCGCGCTCGACGAGCATGTGCACCACGGTGGTGGTGATGGCCTTGGCCGCGGAGTACACGCAGAACGGCGTATCGGTGGTGACGGGGATCTGCCTGGCATCCGGCGGGTCCGTGGGGCCGTTACCCCAGGCGTGTCCGATCGCCCGGTTGAGCACCACCCGGCCGCGGTGGCGCAGACAGACCTGGATCGCCGGTTGCATTCCGGCGGCGTACCAGTGCCGCGCCGCCTGCCAGATGCGCTCGAGCGCAGCCGGGTCGATGCCGGTGCGGTCCTCGTCACCGACAGCGGTGACGGAGTCGAGGTCCTTCGGGACGGCGATCCGCCCGTCCGCGGTCATTACGGCGTCGGGGTGGACGGCGCTTCTGCGGGAGCCGGGGCCGACGGAGCCGGTGGCGTCTTGGGGCCGGTGAGGACGCGGCCGAGCTGGCCCAACACGTCCAGCGGGGACGCGGGTACCGGCAGGCAGCCGGGCGCACAGTCGGTCTTCTGCCACGGCTGGCAGCCGCTGGTGGTGAACGCGGTGTCGGTGGCTTCGATCTGGACGGCCTGGGCCTTCTTGCTCATGGCGTTGTCGAGGATCTGGTCGCCGCCCACCCGCTTCCAGTAGCAGGCATCACCCTCGACCGGCCCGGGGGACTGGTAGGTGCCCGGCGCGATGTCGGTGCCCACCGCGTAGGTGCCGCTGGTGTCGATGGAGGTCTTGGGCGCCGGGGGCGGTGCGGGCTCGGGTTCTGCGTGGGCTGTTCCGCCCGCGACGCACAGGCCCGCAAGGGCCAGCGCCGATACCCATGCTGCTGATCTCTTCGTCCACACAGCAGACAAGAATAGACGAGCTAACTGAGAGCCCGGGTCACGCGCAGCACCGGCCACCCGGCTTCGGCGGCGGCCGCGGCGAGGGTCCGGCGCGGATTCACCGGGCGGGGGTTCCCCACCAATCGCATCGACGGGAGATCCTCCTCGCCGTCGGAGTAGAAGTAGCTCGCGGCCAGGTCCAGCTGGTGCTGTTCGCTGAACCGCGCGAGCGCCTCGGCCTTGCGGGTGCCCCAGATGATCGGCTTACGGATGTCGCCGGTGAGCCGGCCGTGGTCATCGACGGCGAAGTGGTTACACACCACGTTGGTGATGCCCAGCGAGCGGGCCACTTCGTCGATGTGGATGTTCAGGGCCGAGGTGAGGATGGTGACGGTGTGTCCCCGGCTCTGGTGGGCCGCGACGATTTCGCGCATCCGCGGGAACATCCGCGCTTCGATGCGGCGGTTGAACAGATCGGAACCCAGGACGTCGAGATCGGCCAGCGATTCGCCCCGCAGATAACCAGCAGCGCGCACCACGAGGCGTTCGAACTCCATCCGGCCGAGCCGGTAGCGCGTCGCGGCTTCGATGACTCCGAGAACCTCGCCGATCCTGGCCTGGCGCCGTCGGATTCGGTGACCTGCGTGCGGTACCGCGGTGAAACCGTCGACCAGGGTGCCGTCCACGTCGAAGAAGGCGCCGATGTGCGCTCCCGCAGGACTTGCGGCGACCGCGTCGGCTCCGGCCGGGGGGGTCATGTGGTCAGCCGGCGAGCCAACCGCGCCCCCGTACGCCTCATACCGTCGGAGATACGTATCGAGAAGAACGGATTGAAGATGTCCTCACGCAGCCGGGTGAGGGTGGAACTCGTGATCCGCCACTGGCCGTCGAGCTTCTCGTACGTCTCGTGATAGTGGCCGTATCCATTGAGATTGACCCCGGGGGCCAGGCGCACCACATCGTGGAGGGCCCAGACACCGCGTGCGGTGGTATCGGACGTCAGCTCGATCTCCGGGGCGTGCACCTGATGCACGGTCGGTTGGGAGCGCCGGCCGATGTTCTTTCTGGTGAACGCGACGAATTCGTCGGCGCCCATGATCACCGCGCCACCGGCGGCCGCGGTGTCACTGATGAAGTCATCGGCGAACACGGTGCGCCAGGACTGCCAGTCCTTGGCGTCGAGATGACGGCAGTAACGGGCTTTGAGCTGCTTGATCGAGTCGAGTTCGAGCACAGCGGTCGCGGCATCCATAGCTGAACCTCCGGCGGGTGACGAGGTGGCCAGACTACCTTCGGCGACGTCCTGGAGGCGGTACGGTCGAGCAGTGGCGGACGAACCGGTGGACCGGGAGCAGATCTGCCTCGCCTTCTGTGAGCACCGATTCGACGACGTCTTCCCCCACCTGGCCGCCGATGTGCGCTGGACGGTGCCCGGCTACATGGTGCTCGAAGGTGCCGACGCCCTGCGGCGCACCTGTCGTGAGACCGCGGGCAGTCTCGAGGACACCACCGAGGTGACGGATCGACGCGTGGTGGTCACCAGCCCGGATGCGGTGGTGATCGATTCGATGACCCGCTATCAGAGCCCCGGCGGGGTGACCGCTGTATCTGATTGCCACATCTTCGAATTCGACGGGAACCGGATCGCCGCCATCACGTCCTATGCGGTGGAGGTGGATCCCCGGGACGTCGGTGCGCCCGCGTCGGCCCAACGCTCGTGGCCGGTGTGAGCCGGGTCGACGAGGGCGCACCTTGACCCCATGCTGAGCAGCTGCATAGCATGACGCGATGGGCGTCTACTACGACCCGTACGACCAGGACATCGTGGCCGATCCGTATCCGGTGTACGCGCGGCTGCGCGAAGAAGCGCCGCTCTATCACAACGAGCGCTACGACTTCTGGGCGCTGTCGCGGCACGCCGACGTCGCTCACGCACTGAGCGACTGGGAGACGTTCTCCAACAGCCGAAGCGACATCCTGGAACTGGTGCAGTCGGATTTCGACATGCCGCCCGGGGTGATGATGTTCCAGGACCCGCCGCAGCACACCATGCTGCGTGGGCTGATGTCACGGGTGTTCACCCCTCGGCGCATGGCCGCCATCGAGGATCAGATCCGGCAGTACTGTGTGCGATGCCTGGATCCTCTTGTCGGATCAGGCGGATTCGACATCGTGGCCGAGTTGGCCGCCATGATGCCGATGCGGGTGATCGGGATGCTGCTGGGCATCCCGGAATCCGAGCAGACCGGCTTCCGCGACGCCAACGACGCGAATCTGCGAACCAGGCCGGGCGCCCCGATGAAGGTCGCCAACGCAGACCGGATCGCCGACGGGCGGATGTACGCCGACTACGTGGACTGGCGGGTGAACAACCCCGGCGATGACCTGATGACCGCGTTGCTCACCGTCGAGTTCGAGGACGAGACGGGCACGGTCCGCAAGCTCACCCGCACCGAGGTCCTGCACTACACCCAGGTGGTCGCGGGTGCGGGCAACGAAACCACCGGCAGATTGATCGGGTGGTTGGCCAAGGTGCTCGCCGACCATCCCGGGCAACGCCGCGAGGTCGCCCAGGACCGCTCGCTGTTGAACCAGGTGATCGACGAGACGTTGCGGTTCGAACCCACGGGCCCGCACGTAGCGCGTTGGATGGCAAGCGATTTCGAGGCGTACGGCACCACCGTGCCGGCGGGCAGCGCCATGCTGCTGCTCTTCGGCGCCGCCAACCGTGACCCCCGCCGGTTCATCGACCCCGATACCTTCGACATCCACCGCAGCAACAGCCACCTCACGTTCGGCAAGGGCACGCACTACTGCCTCGGGGCGAACCTGGCGCGCCTGGAGGGCCGGGTCGCGCTCGACGAACTGCTCAACCGGTTTCCGGAGTGGGACATCGATCACGACACGGCGCGGCTGGCGCCCACCTCGACGGTGCGCGGCTGGGAGGAGCTGCGGATCGTGCTGCCGTAACGCGTCGTTTACGCCGTCGGCGGAACGTGAAACACGGCCCGCGCCAGACTGGTTCGGGTGACCCTGCACCACCTGCCCGCCACCGCGCCCCTCGACGAGGTGATCGCAGCCCTGCGGCGCGACAACTACGTCATCATCGACAACCTCGTCTCCTCCGCGTTCATGGACGAGCTGGAGGCCGAACTGGACCCGTACATCAACGACAGTCCGGTCGGTGCCGAAGACCACCTGGGCAAGAAGACCCGTCGCACCGGTGCCCTGGTGGCCCGCTCACCGTTGTCACACCGGCTGATCCGCCACCCCACCATCCTGGGTGCGGTCGGTGATTTCCTCGGGCATGCCAGTGCCTACCAGTTGATGCTGACCCAGGTGATCTCCATCTACCCCGGCGAGTCGGCGCAGGGTCTGCATCAGGACGAAAACGCCTGGGATTACTTCCCTTTCCCGCTGGACTATCACGTACAGTGCAACACCTTGTGGGCGTTGTCGGACTACACCGCTGAGATGGGAGCCACCCGCGTGGTACCCGGCAGCCATACGGCCGGGCCCGACGCGCAGTTCAGCGACGCCGACTGTCTGCAAGCGGAGATGGAACGCGGTTCGGTGCTTCTGTACTCGGGCAAGATCTGGCACAGCGGCGGGGCGAACCGGTCGAGCCGGATCCGTAAGGCCGTCAACATCAATTACGCGGTCGGGTGGGTGCGGCAAGAGGAGAACCAGTATCTGGCCTGCCCGCCGGACGTGGCCGCGGGTCTCGATGACGACATGCTGAGGCTGATCGGCTACCAGCAGGGTGCGTACGCCATGGGCTACTACCGGGATGTGGAGGATCCGATCGTGGCCGTCCGTGGTGACGGCTACAGCGCCCGTCCCGGTGCCGACATCGACGAGATCACCCCGGCGGCCCGTGCTGCCATCGACAGGCTCATCGCCGCCAAGAGCGGATGATTCACATCCTGGTCAGGCGAATCGGATATGTGTAGCTGCCGCCCGGGGCGCCGTCGCAGCCGGTGGCGAACGACGAGACCATGGCTCCGGTGAGGGTGTTGGCGTCCCAGGTGTAGACGTCGCGGGTCGGGATGGTGGGGCCGTAGTAGACATTGCCGCAGCGCAGGCCGAACGGGTCGTCGATCGTCATCGTGTACTTGCCGTCGGCGTAGTAGGCGTTGACATACGCCTCATAGGCCTTGGCGATGGGCTGCGGCAGTGTGATGACGCTGACGCAGTCGGGCACCGATTCGTTGCAGCCGCTGATCGAGAAGATCCAGGTGTGGAAGTCGTAGCGGCCGTCGATGGCGACGTTGTAGGCGCCGTAGTACATCTTGGCCGCATGCGCGGTGGGCGCCAGCCCCAGAATCGACGCGGCGATCGCGACGACAGCCACCAGAATCCTCATGGCCTCAATCTAAGACGACCGGCGCTGGATTACACAACAAATCGAAGATGTAACTCTAGAGTCCCCGCCGCAGTGCCGCGACGGTGTCCAGGTCGCCGAGGGCCGCGACGCTGCGGGCCAGACCCTCGAGGGCGATGTCCTCGTTCTGCATCCCGCCCATCCCGGCCGTGGCCAGGGCGGCCACATACGCATACAGCGCGCCCTGGCGGTAGCGCAGCCACAGCTCGTCGGGGTCGAGCGCCGGGCCGCCGGCGGCCGCGAGCGCGCCGCGGTAGCGGTCCAGCAGATCCCGTTGGTGGGTCCGGCGTTCGTCGGGGGTCATGCCGGTGACCAGGGTGTAGGCGAGTTCGCGGCCGGGGTGGCCGCGGCGCACTGCCTGCCAGTCCAGCAGCCCCGCGCCCCCGCCGCGGAAGTACACATTGCCCGGGTGGGCGTCCCCGTGCATGACGGTGTGCGGCGGCCGGTCGATCAGCCGGGCGACCGCGCGGTAGTTGTCGATGATGAACCGGCCATCCTCGATCGGGATGGTGGTGCGGCGGGTCAGCCGGCGCGCCGACGTGTTCAGCAGCGAGCCGGTGAGCTGCGAGGTGGGGTCCTCGGAGGCGGTATAGGTCCACGCGAGTGGCCGTTCCCAGTACCGGCCGTGCAGCCGGGCGAGCAGTTCGATCACCAGGCCGGCGCGGTCGGCGCCCAGCGGGTGAAGCGTGTCGGGGAAGTCGCAGGGGCCGGCCGCCAGGTCCTCGAGCACCAGGACAAAACCACCGGTGAGTGGATCGAACGCCGCGGCATGACACTGCGGCACCCCGTCGATCTGTTGTGAGATCTGTTGGTAGAAGCGGACTTCGGTGTGTCCGAGGCGGCCCAGCTCGCCGATGAACCGGGTGCCTGCGGTGCGGGCGGGCATCTTCACGAAGACGGTGGCGGGCACGTCGTCGCCGGTGAGGGCCAGCCGGACACGCGAGGAGGTTCCGTCGTCACCGCCGAGTGGGGATGCCGAGGCTACGCGTCGCCCGAGCAGCCGGGACAGTGCCGGCGCGTCGAGCTGGGCGGGCCGCCGGGGCAGCGGCCGGGCCCACCCGATCAACGGTTGGGTGAGGACGCGCTGTATCCCGCGGCCCAGGTGAAGAGCGAGGCCGACCGAATCCCCACGATACGTCATGGTTTACAGTGATAGCAGAATATGTAATGCCGATAGGCGGGAATGCTCATGGACTTCTCCCACGTGCAGCTCAGCGACGAGGACCGGGCGTTCCGGGACGGCCTGCGGACATTCCTCGCCGAGCACGTCACCGGCGAGGTGATCGAGCGAGACCGCCGGACCGGTGAGAACTTCGACGAGGGGGTGCACCGTGCGCTGGGCGCGTCCGGATATCTGGCGGCGGACTGGGCCGACGAAGCCGATGGCGGTTTCTCCGCGGTGCGCCGCCGAATCTGGGAGCTGGAGATCGGGCGGGCGCACACTCCGTGGTTCCATTGGGGGACAACGGCTCTGGTGGCCAAGTTCGTTGCGCAGTTCGCCTCCGGAGAGCTGCGCGACGAGGTGCTGCCCGGGGTGCTCTCGGGTGAGATCCTGCTGTGCCTGGGCTACACCGAGCCCGACGGCGGTTCGGATGTGGCCACGTGCAAGACCAGGGCCGTCCGGGACGGTCAGGGCTGGATTGTCAACGGGTCCAAGATGTTCACCTCCAATGCGCACAACAGCCGGTATGTGTTCCTGTTGACCAACACCGACCCGGACGGGCCGAGGCATCACAATCTCACCCTGTTCCTGGTACCGCTGACCAGCCCCGGGATCGAGATCCAACCCGTCCGTACCGTCGACGGTGACCGGACCAACATCGTCTACTACAGCGACGTCCGGGTGGCCGACCGATACCGCATCGGCGACGTCAACGGCGGGTGGACGGTGATGCGAGCCGCGCTGGCTGCCGAACATGGTGTCAGAGAGCCGGATTCGGCAGGCCTGCAGAAGCTCGCGGTGATGACCGAACATGCCCTGCTGACCGCCGAGGCGCTCGACGCGGTGTCCGCGTCGGTGGGCACGCCCACCGACGACGTCGCTCTCCGGTTGGGGCGGTGCGTGGCGCGGCAGGAGGCCGCGTTGAGTACCTCCGGTGTGTACGGCCGGGTGGCCATCGCCCAGACCATGCGGGATGTCGCACCGGATCTGATGGACATCCTCGGCAGTGCTTCGGCGCTCTCGGACAGTGCCGCGGAGTATGTCTTCCGGTTGGCCGGACCGACCGGGATCTATGGCGGCACCCTGGAGGTGTTCCGCAACATGATCGCCCAGCACGAATTGGGCTTGGGCCGGCCGGTTTACCGGGCCACGCCCGCCAGGAGATGATCGAAGAGCCGGCCGGCGGACTGGGCCGCGCGCTGTTCGTCGCGGGCAGCGATGTGCTCGACGACCGCGCTGTGTTCGTCCGCCAGAGCTTCGGCGAAGGTCGACGTGGTAGCTGCGACGCTGGCGGCGATGGTCTCGCGCAGCCCGCGATACAGCTCGATCAGGATCGTGTTGTGCGAGTACTGCACCACCGCGAGGTGGAAATCGGCGTCGGCACGGGCGAACTCGTCGGGTCCGGTCCTGAGGCACTGATGACTCGTGGCGAGCAGTCGGCGCAGTTCGGCGAGTTCGTCGGGGGTGTGGTTGAGCGCTGCCAACCTGGCGCCTTCGACCTCGAGTGCGCGGCGCACCTGCAGGATCTCCCGCAGCTCACTGCCGCACAGTCGTCGTAGTGCCCCGGACACCTCACTGGTGGCACGCACGTAGGTGCCGTCGCCCTGGCGGACTTCCAGGATGCCGGCGTGAGCCAGGGCGCGGACGGCCTCGCGAACGGTGTTGCGGCCTACGCCCAGGTGCTCGACGAGCACGGCTTCGTTGGGGATGCGCTCACCCACCGGCCATTCGCCGCTGTTGACCGAACTTCGCAACTGCTCGATGACCTGCTCGACCAGGCCGGCTCGACGGGTAGTGGTCAACGGCACAGGACGTCCTTTCATCCAATCATGGGATGTATGCGACCATAGCAGCCGTGAGGGCCGAAACATGGATGAAACAATCGGATCGTCAGTACGGGTCCGCAGCGGAGTTGCGGACGACCGCTGTCACGGCGGTTGCCGGAGGGGCGCTGCTGGCCGTGGCGGTGATCCTCACGGCGCTGAACCTGCGTCCGGCGGTGACGAGTGTGGCGCCGCTGCTGGGCGAGATGCGCGCCGAGTTCGGCGTCTCGGCCACCTGGGCCGGTGTCCTCACCACCTTGCCCGCGCTGTGTTTTGCCGCCGCCGGACTGGCCGCACCGCGGTTGTCCGCTCGAATCGGGCTGGGGCGCACGGTGTCGTTGTCGCTGATGATCATCGCTGCGGGCCTGGTGATCCGCGCGGTGGGCGGGGCCACCGTGGTCCTGGGCGCCAGCCTGGTGGCGTGCGCGGGAATCGCCTTGGTGAACGTGCTGATCCCGGTGGTGATCAAAGGCTCGTTCCCGGCCCGGATCGGCGTGATGACCGGCATCTACACGGCCGCGCTGCAGGCAGGGGGAGCGTTGGGGTCCGCGCTCACGCCGGGGCTGGAGGAACCGCTGGGCGGCTGGCGCCCGGCGCTCGCCGTCTGGGGTGCGCTGGCCTTGATCGCGCTGGCGGTGTGGGTGCCGGTGTCCCGGCGCCACGGTGCCGCCTGGACGCGACGGGCCGAGCACTCCGAGCCGCGACGCTCGCTGCTGCGTAATCGGCTGGCCTGGATCGTCACCGTGTTCTTCGGGTGCCAGGCCTTCATGGCCTACATCGTGATGGGCTGGCTGCCAGAGGTTTTCATCGACAACGGGGTGCCGAAGCTGCAGGCCGGGATCCTGGTGGGCCTGACCGCGCTGATCGGCGTGCCGATCGCCTTGGTGGTGGCGCCCATGGCCGCCCGCCGCGGGAGCCAGAGCGGATGGATCGTCGGCCTCGGACTGGTCGGGGTGGTGGGCATCCTCGGGGTGATGCTGGCGCCGGCGGCCCAACCGGTGCTGTGGAGTGTGCTGATCGGCATCGGCCAGAGTGTGTTCGCGCTGGCGCTCGCGGTGATCGCACTCCGGGCCCGGACCGCGGACGAGACCGCGCAACTGTCCGGGATGGCGCAGGGGATCGGGTATCTGATAGCCGGCGTGGGACCGCTTCTGTTCGGAGTGCTGCACGACGTCACAGGTGGCTGGACGGTGCCGTGGATCCTGTTCCTCGCGGTGTATGCCGTGCAGATGGCCACCGGCGCGGTGGCCGGCCGCAACCGGTACGTCTAGCTAGGGAAGTGGCTGAGCGCCGACCGGGTTCAACGCGTCGAGCATCAGGCTCAGGTAGCGCCGGCGTAACTCCGGTGGCTGATCCAGGGCCACTGAAGCGGTGGTGACCATGGCCACGAAGGTGGCCACGTCATCCGCGGTCAGATCCAGGCGCAGCTCACCCTTGGCCTGACCGGTCGCCACGATGGCCGCGACGAGCTCGGAGTTGCGGTTGAACAGGGCGACGGTGAGTTCGGCCAGATGATCCAGTGAGGACAGCAATGGGCGCTGCTGGCACATCACCTCGGTGAGGCGCTCGATGACGTCGAGGAAGGATTCACGCGGCGCCTCACTCTCGACGAGCTGGGTGATCACCGGTTCGACCTCGGTGACGAAGATGTCCTCGTACACCGCCGCCGCCAGGGCCTGGCGGTTGGCGAAGTGTCGGTACAAAGTGGCATTGCCGACGCCGGCCGCAGCTGCGACGTCGGTGAGCGTGGCCGAGTCGCCGTGGATGGAGAACACCTCGCGGGCGGCGGCAACGATTCGGTTGACGTTGGCGAATGCGTCGGCGCGGCGGCGCTTGGCCGGTGCGGTGGCGGCGTCGGCGTCCGCCGAAATCTCGGTCACGGGAACCTCCGAGTAGTGGTCCAGATCATCCTGTCAGGCCGGTGGTGGTGTTGGCGACAATTGATAGCTCGCTCCCATTTTGGGAGCCTACTCTCATTTACATGTCGACCTTTCTCCATCGTCTGGGACGCTTCGCGTTCGGCCGCCCCTGGGCGGTGCTCGCCGCCTGGCTGGCGCTGATCGCCGTCGTCGCAGGCCTGCTGGTGGTGAACCCGCCCAAGATCTCCAACGAGATGCGGATCAGCGGCACGCCCGCCCAGGAGGTCATCGATCAGCTGGGCGCCGAGATGCCCGAGATGGCCGGCGGCCAGGGCATGATCGCCTTCGCCGCGCCCGACGGGCAGCGGGTCGACCAGGGGGCCAACCTGGCCGCGCTGACAGCCGCCGTCGACGCGGTGTCGCACGCCGAGCACGTCATCGATCCCCGCGCCCTCGCGCAGGCCGAACTCGCCAAGGGCGCGTCGAGCCCCACCCTGACCGCGGGGGCGGCGATCGCGCGGATCCAGCATCAGCTGCCGCCGCCGGCCGACGCACCCATCCCGTTGACCGTCAACGGACAGCAGGTGCCCGGTGTCGTCGTCTCCGCGGACGGCCAGACCGCGCTGTTCCAATTCCAGTTCGACAAGCAGACCAGCGACCTGCCCACCGGCGCGGTGGAGCACACCGTCTCGGCGGCCGAGTCTGCCGTGGCCAACACCGATCTGCAGGTGCTGCCGTCGGCGTCGATGGCCCAACTGCCCGAGATCGTCGGCGTCGGCGAGGTCATCGGGGTCATGGTGGCTGCGCTGGTCCTGGTGATCACCCTGGGCTCACTGGTGGCAGCCGGCCTGCCCCTGGCGACGGCGCTGACCTCGGTCGCCGTCGGGGTGGGTGGCACGTTCCTGTTCTCCCATCTGTTCACCATGCAGTCGATCACCGCGGTGCTGGCGCTGATGCTGGGCCTGGCGGTGGGTATCGACTACGCCATGTTCATCGTCAACCGGCAGCGGCGGCTGATCCTCGACCAGGGCCTGACCGCCGCCGACGCCGCCGCCCGTGCCGTCGGAACCTCCGGCAGCGCAGTGGTTTTCGCAGGCACGACGGTGGTGATCGCCCTCGTCGCGTTGTCGGTGGCGGGCATCCCGTTGTTGACCACCATGGCGCTGGCCGCCGCCGCGACCGTGATCGTGGCCGTGCTGGCCGCCCTGACCATCCTGCCCGCACTCCTGGGCCTGGTGGGTGAACGCATCTGCTCGGACAAGGCCCGTACCCAGGTGTCCGACGGCGCCGGCACTCCCCGCTTCGCCGCCGCCTGGGTGGGTGCGGTGCTGCGGCACCGCGTTCCGGTGGCCATCGCCGGGGTGCTGCTCACCGGCATGCTCGCAGTGCCTGCCCTCGGTATGCACCTGGGCCTGCCCGCCGGCTCCTCCTACAACGAGGGCACCCCGCAGCGGGCCGGCTATGACATGGTGGCCGACCATTACGGCGACGGGTTCAACGGCCCGCTGGTGGTGGTCGCCGAACCCCGTGACGCGGACACCCTGACCGAGGCCCAGATCGCCGACGTCTACACCGATCTGCGCCGCCTCGACGGTGTGCAGGCGGTGAACATGCAGATGGTGTCGGACAATTCGGACAAGGCGATCTTCTCGGTGGTCCCCACCGCGGGACCCACCGATGAGTCCACCGCCGACCTGGTGCGCGGTATCCGCGACCACACTGGCCCGCTCGCCGATGTGCACAACGTCGACCTCGGCGTCACGGGGATCACCGCCATGGGCATCGACATCTCCGACCGCATCGCCAGTGCGATCCCGCTGTACATCGGTGTGGTGGTCGGTCTTTCGCTGCTGGTGCTGATGGTGGTGTTCCGCTCCATCGCCGTACCGGTGAAAGCCACTGCCGGATTCCTGCTCAGCATCCTGGCCACCTTCGGTGCCACCACCGCACTGTTCCAATGGGGTTGGCTGCAGCAGTTGTTCGGCCTCAGTGCCACCGGGCCCATTCTGAGCCTGCTGCCGATCATCGTCACCGGGGTGCTCTACGGCCTCGCCATGGACTACGAGGTGTTCCTGGTGTCGTCGATGAAAGAGGCGCACGTGCACGGCCACCGCGGTGATGCGGCAGTGACACAGGGCTTCACCCAGGCCGCCCGGGTGGTGACCGCTGCCGCCGTGATCATGATGGCCGTGTTCGTCGGCTTCGTGTTCAATGCCGACCCGATGATCAAACAGATCGGATTCGCCTTGGCCTTCGGCGTTTTCATCGACGCTTTCGTGGTGCGGATGACGATGGTGCCCGCGGTGATGTCGCTGCTGGGTGACCGGGCCTGGTGGCTGCCCGAGCGCCTGGAGCGCCGACTGCCGGACCTCGACATCGAAGGCGAGAAGCTCAACCGGGCACTGGAGAATGATCGAGTCACGGTGTAGTGGCTACAGTTTGAGGCCCACCGCGTGCCGGAGCTGAGCCAGGAACTGTTCGCTGTCGTCGCTGCGCACGATGTAGTGCGCCACGGCGACGCGGATGGCGGTGGCGGCTTTGATGGCGCCACCGGTGCCGGGGATCAACCGCTGTAACCGCGCGCGCATCTGCGGGATCACCCGGGCCAACTGGGCGATGGCGACCTCGGGTTCGATGTCCACCACCCGGACCCCCGAATAGGACTGCTGGTACTCGACGATGAACCGCAACGCGGCATCGAGCCGGTCATTGCCGCGCAGCCCCGCGGTGGCCCGGTTGACCCCGTCGTCGAACATGTCCCGTTCGAAGGCGCCGAAAGCGTCGAGCAATTCGCCTTTGGAGGCGAACCAGCGATACAGCGTCGGCCGCGAGACGCCTGCTTGTGCCGCCACATCGGACAGGCTGAGCTTGGACTGGCCACTGCGGGCCAACACCTCTGCGGTGGCGCGCAGGATCCGCTGTCGCGACGAGGACTCGTTGTCCAGCGACGCGAGCGAGCCGGGCGGTGGTCGATTCACACAGGCCCCTTTCGGCTCGTCCGTTCAGAATTACAAAGCCCAGCGGGTTTGTAAACTGGCAAGCCGTGACGGGACCATTGGCGGGCATCCGGGTTGTCGAGTTGGGAGTGTGGGTCGCTGCACCCGCGGCGGGGGGTCTGCTGGCCGACTGGGGCGCCGACGTGATCAAGATCGAGCCGCCGGCCGGCGATCCCGCGCGGCGGTTCGGGCGGATGCTGGGGCTGGACCCTGAGGTCAATCCGCCGTTCGACATGGACAACCGGTCCAAGCGCAGTGTCGTCCTCGATCTGTCGACGGATGACGGCCGGGCGGTGGCCGACGAATTGATCTCCCGCGCAGACGTTTTCCTCACGAACGTGCGCCCCGCTGCGCTGCGGCGGCTCGGGTTCGACTTCGATACGCTGGCGCTGCGCCACCCCCGGTTGGTGTACGGGCTGATCACCGGCTACGGGGTCGGTGGACCCGACGCCGACCGTGCGGCGTACGACGTGGCGGCGTTCTGGGCGCGCGCCGGGTTGGCGCATCTGCTGACGAGCCCCGGGGAGACCCCGCCGTTTCAGCGCGGCGGAATGGGTGACCACGCCGCCGGTATGACACTGGCCGCCGGCATCTGCGCGGCGCTCGTGGCCCGTGGCCGCACCGGCGCAGGCCAACTGGTGGCGACGTCGCTGTACCGGCAGGGTGTCTACACCGTGAGCTTCGACCTCAACACCTTCCTGGCCACCGGGCATCCCATCGCCATCGGGCGCCGGGAGTCGATGGGCAATCCGTGTATGAACAACTACCGGGCCGGGGACGGCAAGCCGTTCTGGCTCGTGGGACTGGAGGGTGAACGGCACTGGCCGCCGCTGTGCCGGGCTGTGGGCCGGACCGACTGGCTCGACGATCCGCGTTACACCCGTCCGCGGGAGCGCGCCAGGAATGCTGAAACGTTGATCGCCGAACTGGACGCTGTTTTCGCCACCAGGACATTGGCTGAATGGGCTGACATCTTCGCATCCGAGCCCGACCTGTTCTGGTCTCCGATCAACACACTGGAGGACGTCCTCGGTGACGAACAGTTCCACGCCGCAGGCGGCATCGTCGACGTCCCCGTTCCCGACGGAACCGTCCCCATGGTGGCTTCGCCGGTGGACTTCTCCGCCACACCCTGGGCACCGCGCGGGCCGGCGCCTGCGCTCGGTGAACACACCGCGGAGATCCTGGCCGAGCTTTACAAATAGCATCAACAATGTCACGCTGATGCGATTGTGGAAGGAGCGCCCGTGGCCGTCGCAAGCTCAACGCACACACGCGAATACAGTTCGTTGGACATCACCTCCCATGCATTCTGGAGCCGGCCCTTCGCCGAACGCGACCTGGTCTTCGCGCAGTTGCGCGCCGCCGACGGATTGTCCTGGCAGCGACCCATGTCGTCGCTGTTCGATCTGCAGGAGGACGGCTTCTGGGCACTGACCCGGCGCGCTGATGTCGCCTTCGTCAGCCAGCATCCCGAGCTGTTCACCTCCAGTCGCGGGGTGGCGCTCGACCCGATGCCGGCCGAGGTGCAGAAGATCGCGACGTTCTTCCTGGCGATGGATCCGCCGCAGCACACCGTGTACCGGCGGCTGATCAGTTCGGCCTTCACCCCGCGCAACGTCCGCACGATCGAACAGCAGATCCAGCAGAACGCGGCACTGATCGTCGACGACCTGATAGGCGCGGGCGACATCGACTTCGTGGCCGCATGTTCCGCGCGGCTGCCCATGCTGACCATCATGGAGATGCTCGGTGTACCGCCGGCGGACCGACCCGCGGTGGCCCAGGCCGCCGAAAAGCTCTTCAGCATGAGCGATGACGAGTACTCCACCCTGGAGGAGCGGGCCACCGCCACCATCAACGAGATGATGCTGTTGGTCAGCACCGGGGTGGAACTGGCGAAATTCCGCCGTCAGCACCCGGGCGATGACCTGATGACCAGCATCGTCAACGCCGAGGTGGACGGGCACCGGTTGACCGACGACGAGATCGGGGCCTTTTTGATCCTGTTGTCATCGGCGGGTAACGACACCACCAAACAGGCCACCACGCACGCCATGATGGCGTTGACGGACAATCCCGCTCAACGCGATTGGCTGATGGCGGATTTCGACGGCCGGATCGGCACGGCGGTCGAGGAGTTCGTCCGGTGGTCCACGCCCGTGCTGCAGTTCGCCCGGTTCGCCACCACCGATGTCGAGATCGCGGGAACGCAGATCAGCGCGGGGGACAAGGTGGGCTTGTTCTACTGCTCGGCCAATCGTGATGAAGCCGTGTTCACCGACCCGGACCGTTTTGATCTGTCCCGCTCACCCAACCCGCACCTGGGCTTCGGCGGTGGCGGCCCGCACTTCTGCCTGGGTGTCCAGCTGGCCCGGTCCGAGCTGCGGAACCTGTTCCGCGAGTTGCTGACCCGGATCGATCGAATCGAGTTCGGTGAGCCCGACCACCTACACAGCAGCTTTGTGCACGGCATCAAACGCGTGCCGGCGTACGTCGGCTGATCAGCCGGCGGGCCGCGGACGCACCAGCACCGACTGCTGGATCGCGCCGACCGGCCCGGCCTCGTCGAACAGTGTGCCGACGGTTGTCCCGATACCGTCCGGCCCGTAGCTGGTCTGGGCGCGGATGCCGGTCCACTCGCCGGTGGGGATCCGGTGCACGTGCACCACCAGGTCGGTGTTGAGAAACGTCCACTTCCGGATGTCGAGTGTGGAGCCGATCCCGTTGGCATCGTCGGCCACCGCGAACAGCCGCTGCAGCGGTGTCATCGTCTCGCCCAGAACCAGATCCACTTCGGGCCGGATCCAGGACTCGCCAGGTCCCGGCGCCAGCGGCGTGGTGAGCCATCGCCAGTCCAGGCTGTGCACGTAGTTGCGATCCCAGTCCTTCTTCATGTCGCGGCTGACCGCCTCGGATACCGGCCGTAGAGGTGGCTCCGGAGCATGCAACAGCTCAGCGGTGTCGAGTTGTTGCAGTCGCCATCCGCTGGCGCGCGCGACGGGGCGTGGCCGGCCGTCGCGACCGGGGCCCAGCATCTCGGCGCTCACCAGTTCGATCTGCCTGCCGGGCCGCTCGACCTGGCCGCGTACCCAAAGGTCGCCGTCGGCGGGCACCCCGCCCAGCAGGTCGATGCTCACGCGGCTCAACCGGGTATCGTCGCGGTGCGCACACCGTTCCAGTGCGCGGACCAACAGCGCCGACACCGGAGCCGCGTGCTGAATCGCCGCCGTCCAGGTGCTCCGGACCAGATCGCTGGCGGTGAATTTCTCTCCCCGCGAATCGTTTTCATCGATCAGTTCGTAGTAGGCGTCCGACATTCGTCACCTTTCTCGGGTCACGGTAGGCCCGCACCGGGCACCGCGACCGTCACGGTGTCCAGCCGGGAGAGCTTGGTGCCGACCAGTCGTTGCGGGTAGGCGTCGGTGCTCGACAGCAGGAACAGCACCCGGCGTTCGGGGCCACCGAGCGTGCAGGCGATTGCGGTCCGGTCGCCGAGGTCGATCCGGTCGGTGACGCTGCCGCCGGCCATGATCCGGTCGAACCGGCAGGCCAGGGTCATCGACGTCCAAACCCCGCCCTCGTCGTCGAGGGTGATCCCATCCGGTGGTCCGGCGAGCGCATCCGCGAACAGTGAGCGTTCACCGAGACCGCCGGCGTCGTCGATGGGGAACGAGGTCAGCCGGCGCGCTGTCGACTCGGCCACGATGAGCCGCCGGTCCGGGGTGATCACCATGCCGTTGGGGAAGTCGAGATCTTCGGCGACGACGGTGGCGGTGTCATCGGGATCGAGGCGCACGATGACACCGCCGCTGCGGGCCTGGGAGCCGATGTAGGCGCGACCGGTGTCGTCGACCACCATGTCGCCGAGATCAGCGGGAACCAGATCGCTCAGATCGGCACAGGCGCCGACGTTCTCGCCGTCGTAGTGCAATACCTGGCGGAGCCGGGTGGAGTTGATCAGCAGGGTTCCGTCGGGGCGGAAACCCAAGCCCGACGGGGCATGTCCGGGCAGCGGCAGCGTCGTCATGGAGCCGTCCAAGGTGACCGTGTGCACCGCCTCGCCGAGCATGTCGGAGAACCACAGCATGCCCTCGAACCAGCGAGGACCCTCACCGAAACAGAAGCCGTTGGCCAGCGGGACCGGTTTCACACCATGCCTTTACAAAACACGTCTCAAGTGTCACGCTCGCAAGGTGTCAGTGTCAACCACGAAGCGCACCGCATGAAGAAGTATCACGGCCACACGCTGCTGTACCTGCACGAGACCGTCGCACTGGGTGCGATCGGCAGTCAGCGGTTCACCGACACGTTCAACACCGTCTACCACCCGATGATGAGCGATCTGGGGGCCCGGCTGTTCGCGATCTGGGAGACGACGCCCTACAACGGGCACTGGCCGCAGGCCACCGTCATCTGGGAACTCGACGCGTTCGCCGACTACGCCCGGATCGGGCGCGCGCAAGCACCGGGCGGAACCCACAGCGGGCCCGCCGGCGAGTGGGCTGCCTTCCTGACCCGGAACGGCGCCTCCGGTGAGGGCCGGATCATGTATGCGGGCCGCAGCAACAAGACCTTGGCCGAGCTGCAGGACAACGGTTTCGGGGCGGGCCTGGTGATACAGGAGATCATGCAGACCAAACCGGGCCGCCAGGATGACTACATCCGGGAGTTGGAACGGTTGTACGTGCCGTGGTCGGAGCGCACCGGTAAGCGTTGGCTGGGTTCGTTCATCACTACCTTCCGCTACAACGAGGTGATCCACTACTGGGCCCTCGACGGCGGCTGGGACTGCTTCGAGAACCACTACCCGTCCTGGAAGGACAACCCGCCGGCCGAGATCGTCACCTGGATGAGCGTCGCGCCGGCGTTGCGCGACGGTTGGGAGGACTCGATATTGCAAGCCCTACCCCCCTCGCCACTGCGATGAAGACGGACCTCTCGTACGACCCGTTCGATCCGGCCGTGATGGCGGATCCGCTGCCGTACTACCGGGTGCTGCGTGACGACCACCCGCTGTACTACGTCGAGAAGTGGGACACCTACGCCGTGTCGCGTTTCGACGACATCTGGCGGGTGCTCGAAATTCACGACGGCACCTTCGTGGCATCAGAGGGAACCCTGCCCGCCGCAACGGTTCTGGCCGAGCACAATCATGGCGCGGTCGCCGATCCACCGCTGCACCCCATGCCGTTCCACGCCAATTTCGACTCGCCGCTGTACGAGGATGTCCGGCGCTGCACGTCCGCGCAGTTCCGCCCCAGGTCGGTGTCGAAGCTGGCCGACCGGATCCGGACCCTGGCCAACGAACGACTCGACGAGCTACTTCCTCGCGGTGGCTTCGACCTGACCCAGGACTACGGCGGTATCGTCGCGTCGGCGGTGGTCTGCGAACTACTGGGTCTGCCAACCCAACTGGCCTCCGACGTGCTCGCCACCGTCAACGCCGGCAGTCTCGCGCAGCCCGGTAGCGGCGTGAATGTGGCCAACGCCCGGCCGGGGTACCTGAGCTACCTGACACCCATCGTGGAACGGCAGCGGGCCGGCGCCGCGCAGACACCGATCGCCGAGGCGCTGGTGAACTTCCGGCTGCCGGATGGCTCCGCCTTCACCGACGCGGAGGCGGCCACCCAGATGCTGGGGGTGTTCATCGGCGGTACCGAGACCGTGCCGAAGATCGTCGCGCACGGGCTGTGGGAACTGCTGCGCCATCCGGGACAGCTCGCGGAGGTGAGCGCCGATCCCGAGGCCAACGCGGTGATCGCACGGGAAGAGATGATCCGCTACTGCGCGCCGGCGCAGTGGTTCGCCCGCACGGTACGCAAGCCGTTCGTCCTGCACGGCACCACGCTGCAGCCCGGCCAGCGTGTCATCACCCTGCTCGCATCGGCGAACCGCGACGAGCGGGAGTACCACGACCCCGACGCGTTCGTCTGGAACCGCCCGATCCGACGGCTGCTGGCGTTCGGCCGCGGTCAGCACTTCTGTCTGGGTGTACACCTGGCCCGCCTGGAGATCACGATCATGGTGCAGGAGTGGCTCAAACGTGTACCCGAGTATCACATCGATGCCGCGGCAGCGGTACGCCCGCCGTCGAGCTTCCAGTGGGGCTGGAACAGCATCCCGGTGCAGGTGTGAGCATGTGGGCATACCGGCTGGTGGCCCCGTTCGTCTTCGAGAAGCTGTCCGTACCCGAACCGCAGGCGCCGGCGCCGGGTCAGGTGCTGCTGCGCTTCCTGGCCGCCGGGATCTGCGGCAGCGACATGCCCGGCTTTCGTGGTACGCAGGGTCGGCTGCCCGGCGATACCGGCGCCAGTACGGCGGGCATCGTGGGTTTCCCGATCCATGAGATCGTCGGAGAGGTTCTTGCCAGCCGCCATCCCGATCACCATCCGGGTGACCGGGTGGTCGGCTGGGCCTCGGGGTTCGACGGGCTGTCGGAACAGGTGATCACCGACGGCGACGGGGTGGCCGCCTACCGGCCTGCGCTGGAACCCCGGCACGCGGTCGGGCTGCAACCGCTGGCCTGTGTGCTGTACGCCTTCGAACAGCTACCTGACCTGGCCGGCCGCCGGGTCGCGGTGATCGGACAGGGCTCGATCGGCTTGCTGTTCGCCTTCGTCGCCAAAAGCCTTGGTGCTGAACATGTCACCGGCATCGACCCCATCGACCGGTCGGCGATCGCCCACCGGTTCGGGGTGGACACCGCGGTGCGGGCCACCAGCGACCGGTGGGTGCGGCACCGCAGCTCCGAGGACCGGCCTCATATCGTGATCGAAGCGGTCGGTCATCAGGTGGCCACGCTGGGGCACGCCATCGAGGCAGTCGCGTTCGGAGGCACCGTGTTCTACTTCGGGGTGCCGGACGACGACTGGTACCCGATCAGCATGCGTACCCTGTTGCGTAACAACCTGACTCTCAAATCCGGCGTGACGCTGGACCGTCGGCGGGTACTGCGCCGCGCCGACGAATTCGCCGCCGCCCACCCCGACCTGCTCGACGCGTACGTCACACACACGTTCGGAACCGACGACGTACAAGCAGCTTTCGAGCAGGCGGCCCGACCCGACCCCGCACGGGTCAAGATCGTGATCGCGCAGTGAGCGCCAGCCGGCTGCAGCAGGCACTGACCGCCAAACCACACGTGTGGGGCGGCTGGATCACCGGACCGTCGTTCTCGGGCCCGGAGGATTTCGCCCGGGCCGGTTACGATTACGTCGGGTTCGACACCCAGCACGGCTATCTCGACGATGCCGACGTCGCCGTGCTGCTGCGCCGGCTGGAGCCGGTGCCCATCGCCACCGCCGTGCGTCTGCCGTCAGCGGCACCGGCCCCGATCGGGCGCGTCCTCGACGCCGGTGCCGACGCGGTGATCATCGCCATGGTCGAGACTCCCGATCAAGCTGCCGCGGCAGTGGCGGCCACCCGGTACGCGCCCGCCGGTGTACGCAGCTTCGGTCCGCTGCGCGCCGGTCTCGGATCCGATACCGCCGCACTGCAAGACCGTGTCAGCGTGTTCGTCATGATCGAGACCGCGCGGGCGCTGGCCGTGGTCGACGAGATCTGTGCGGTCCCCGGGCTCACCGGTGTCTACGTGGGACCGGCAGACCTGGCGGTGTCCTCGGGGTTCGCCGCCGCCGGCGGCGGAGAAGTGGACGCCGCGATCGACCGCATCCAGCATGCCGCTTCCGAAGCCGGACTGGTGGCCGGGATCCATGCCGGGCACGGGCAAGCGGGAAAACTGTTCAGCGAACGAGGTTTTCGGATGCTCACTCTCATGTCGGAAGGGCAGGCCCTGCGGCACGGCGCAGCCGAGCAGCTGCGGCTGGCCGGTATCGACGCCGCCGGGCGCAGGTCGAAGGGATACCACTGAATGGGTCAACGAGTCGCGCTGGTCACCGGCGCCGCCCGCGGTCAGGGGGCTGCGATCGTGGCCCGCTTGCGCGCCGACGGGTATGCCGTCGCGGCGTGCGACGTGCGCACCGATGAGCTGGCCGCATCTGCTGCCGACGCCGTGCTGACGGTACCGCTGGACGTGACGTGCGAGCAGCAGTGGGCGCAGGCGGTCAGCGCCACGGTCCATCGGTTCGGTGGGCTGACCGCACTGGTGAACAACGCCGGCATCCTGCACCGGGCGCCCCTGGGCACCGAGACCGTCGACGGATTCGAACGCAGCTGGCGGGTGAACTGCCTGGGCCCGTTCCTCGGAATGCGCGCCACGCTGGACGAACTGACCCGCGCCGAGGGCGCCGCTATCGTCAACACCTGCAGCACCGGCGCCCTCCGGCCGTTCCCGAATCACGCCGCCTACGGCTCGGCCAAATGGGCGCTGCGCGGTCTGACCCAGGTGGCGGCCGCCGAACTGGCCCCCGCCGGGATCCGGGTCAACGCCGTGTTCCCGGGGCCCATCGCCACCCCGATGCTCGACGAGACCACCCAGGCCCGCCTGGCCGCACGGGCCATGTCGGGCAGGCTGGGCTCGCCGATGGAGGTGGCCGACGCGGTGGCCTTCCTGCTGTCCGAGCAGGCGTCCTTCATCACCGGTTCCGAGCTCGTCGTCGACGGCGGCCAAACCCTCCAGATTGGTTGACAGATGGCCAGACAACTGTCCGCGGGGATCATCGGCGCAGGCCCCGGTGGTCTGGCGCTGGCCATCTTCCTGAGGAGAGCCGGGTTCACCGAGTTCACCGTCTTCGACCGGGAAGACGGGGTGGGCGGCACCTGGCGAATCAACACCTACCCGGGCCTGGCCTGCGATGTGAAATCGCATTTGTATTCCTACTCGTTCGCGCTCAACGGGCGGTGGTCGCGGCTTTGGTCCGGGCAGCCGGAGATCCTGGCGTACTTCGAGGAGTGTGCCCGGCGCTACCGGTTGGCGTCTCATCTGCGCCTCAACACCGAAATCGCGGCAGCACGTTGGGATCCCGGACAGCAGTGCTGGCGGCTGACCACCACCGACGGTGCCGAGCACACGTTCGACGTGGTGGTCTCGGCTGTCGGCCTGTTCACCCAGCCGGTGATGCCCGCGCTGGTGCAGGAGCAGCCGTTCGCCGGCACGGTGATGCACACCGCACGCTGGGACCACGACATCGAGCTGGCCGGCCGGCGGGTCGCGGTGCTGGGGACGGGATCGACTGCGGCACAGCTGCTTCCCGAGATCGCGAAGGTGGCCGACACGGTGTACTCGGTGCAGCGCTCGCCCACCTGGATCCTGCCGAAGCCGGACCGGGCCTACACCGAGCGCGAGAAGTGGGTCTTCGAGCATGTGCCGTTCGCCAAGAAGGTCTACCGCACCCGGCTGTGGTTGCGCAGCGAATCCAACATCTCCGTCATCGAGAACGGCAGTGACAAGACCCAGGAGTTCAGGGCCATCGCGTTGAAAGTGCTGGAAGCCACGATCTCCGACGATGAACTGCGCGCCCAGCTGACACCCGAGCACCCGTTGGGCTGCAAGAGGCTGGTGTTCGCCACGGATTACCTGCAGGCACTGGCGCGCCCCAACGTCCAGGTGATCTCCAGTGCGGCCCGCGCGCTGCGGTCACGCTCGCTGGTCACCGAGGACGGCCGTGAACTCGACGTCGACGCCGTGGTGTGCGCCACCGGGTACGCCGCGGCCGATTATCTGGGGCAGATCGAGGTCACCGGTGCGGACGGTACGACGTTGCGGGAGCGCTGGCGCGACGGGGCATACGCCTACCTCGGAATGGCCGTTCCCGGGGTGCCCAACTTCTTCATGCTGTACGGGCCCAACACCAATGTCGGCTCCAACAGCGTCATCTTCATGCTGGAGGCACAGGCGCATTACATCGTCCGGGCGCTGCGGTACATGCGCAGACACCGCAAGTCCTCCATCGTGGTACGCCCCGAGGTGATGGCCGATTTCCTCGCCAAGATCGATACGTGGATGGAGGGCACCGTGTGGACGACACGGTGCAGCAACTACTTCCGTACCGCAGGCGGCCGCGTCGTCACCCAGTGGCCGCGCAGCGCCCGCGCCTTCTGGGCGATGACGCGCCGGTTCAAGCCGTCCGACTTCACCTTCGACGGACCGCTCCGGTGAACCCGGCCGTGGACAGCAGCGTCGAAACCCGTCTCGACCCTGCGCTTCGGCACCTGCTGGACGCCAGGACCAACCTCGCGGGCGACGTGCTCGAGACCGTCCGGGCCGGGTTGAACCGACGCCGTGGGGAAACCGCCCGCACGGTTGACACCACCGGTGTGCAGATCACCGAGATGCCCGCCGACACTGTGGCGGTCCGGCTGTACCGGGGTATCGGTGGCCGCGCTCCGGCGGTGATCTACTGCCACTCAGGGGCATTCGTGCTGGGCGATCTCAACACCGATCATCGGCAGTGTGTCGAGTTGGCCCGCCGCGGCGGTTGTGTGGTGATCTCGGTTGACTACCGGTTGGCACCCGAACACCCCTACCCGGCCGCACTCGACGATGCGCTGACGGTGTTGATGTGGGCGGTGGACAGGGCCGACGAGCTCGGTCTCGACCCGCACCGCGTGGCCGTGGCGGGTAGCAGCGCCGGGGGAGCGCTGGCCGCGACCCTGGCCCGATTGGCCGCTGCGGGGGCCGCACCCGATGTCGCCTTCCAGTTGCTGCACCAGCCGGTTCTCGATGACAGGCCGTCACCGTCGAAACAGGAATTCACCACCACCCCGGGATTCGACGGCCCCGCCTGTGCGCAGATGTGGAGCTATTATGCTGCGGCGCAGGATGTCTGGGCCGCAGCGCCGGGACGCCACGACGACCTGACCGGGATGGCGCCTGCGTTGATCACCTGCTCGGAGCTCGATCCCCTCCGCGATGAGGCCATCGATTACGCCTTGCGGCTGATGTGGGCGGGAGTGGGCACCGAACTACGCGTGTTCCCCGGGACTGTTCACGGCTTCGATTCCCTGGCCCCGGAGTGGGCGGTGAGCCGGGAGTTGTTCGCGCAGCAGGGTTCTGCGCTGCGACGGGCGCTGCATGTGAGTTAGGCGAGCTCCCGCTGGATCGCGGCGTGATACTTGTCGATGTTCGCGGGGTTGACGATCCGGAAGAAGCCGTCGGGCATCGGTGCGTGTCTGGGCGCTTCGACGGTCATGGTCCTGGTGAACAGCGTGACCTCGGGTGCGGGGTGGGTGAGGTGGTACTGGACCGTGATCCGGCCCTCCATCCCGCCGTTGCCCTCCCGGTCGTGGCCCAGGCGGCCCACCGAGGTGAACATCCACAGAGTCGGGCGCACTGCCATCGCGAGATGCCACGTGAAGATGCGCTCGCCGTCCGGGCCGCCTTCCTCCCAGGTGTCACCCACCTTGAGGGGGAGTTCGTCGAGCTTGCCCACGTAGTTGCTGCCGGGGTAGGTCTTGGTCCAGTTCGCCGGATTGGTCACGAAGTCGTACACCGTCTCCGCCGGCTGGGTGAAAGCCGTCGCCGAACTGGTGGTCACGATGCCCACGAGGTGGCCTCTCTGATCGGATGTTGCGGTAGTTCGGCGGTCAGGTCCACGTGTGCCGCATCGAAGCTGAAATACCCGGCGATCGCGGAACTCTCGGGGAGCGGATCCGGGTAGCTCCACGCCACATCGTCGATGACGGTGCCGTCGACGACTGCGGACCAGTAGGCGGCCACACCTTTGTAGTTGCAGTAGCTGGTGGTGGTCGACGGCCGCAGCAGGTCGGTCCGCACGTGCGCGGGAGCAACATACAGTCGCGGGTCCAGCGATGTCTCGAACACCGTGACCGTGTCGGTGGTGTCCACCAGCGCCACGCCGTGGGCAGTGACCGTGAGCCGCCGGGTACCCGGCCGGCAGTCCACCCGGTGGTACGGATTGGGCGGATAGTGCACGAGGGTGCGGCCCTCCTCGATCCAGGTGTCAACCGCGTCCCACGGCACTGTGACGAACCCCGGAGCTTCGGGCAGCGGCGCAGCGGGCAGATGGGCCACCGCGTCGGCGCGGAACGCATATCCGAGGGGGTGGCCGCGTCGGTGCACGAGCAGCACCTGTTCGGTGTCCAGGACGGTCTGGCCACCGCGGATGGCCTGGACCCGGCGCGGATGAGGCTCCACGAACACGACGTCGGCGGTCAGTGCCGGGGTGAACCAGCCCGACGGGTCGGCGCTCAGTGGACCGCGACCGGCGACCAGGCTCATCGTGTCCTCCGTTCCCGTGAAACCGCTCTGAACCGATCTTTACAAATCGAGAAGATAATGTCACGCTCAGCTCATGTCGTGGAATACATCTGGGAGCGGAGTTCGATGACGGTCGGTGCCGCGGCCGCCGGTCAGCCATCCCGGCGTCCACGACGCCGGCCGGCGGTCAGTCGACCGGCGGCACGTCCTCGTCTGGATGTGCTCGCGGGAACCGTCGACGACGTGGTGCACCGGGCCGGCGGCTGGTTGGCCGACCGGGCCCTCGCCGGCTGGGATGTCGAGGTGTTGGTGGCGGTGCCGGAGCTCGATGAGACTGCGGCACGGCCGTTGCGGATTCTCGGCGCGTCGGCATCGAGCTTGCGCCACGAGCCGTCTTCGAACCGCAGCACGCGTGCCGACGCGGTGGCTGTGGCCGCTGACCTGTTCACCATGGACGCCCGGATCAGAGATCGTGTGCTGCACGCCTACGACAGAGATCTTCTGGAAGTCACCGTCTGGGGCGAGGCCATTCCCACCGAATTGAGCGCCCGGTTCGCCAGCGTCGAGCATGTGCTCAGCTCGGCGGCGCAGGCGTTCAAGGCCCACGCCCTGCGCGCCGCCGCGCCTGTCGCGACGCACTCCGTCGGCGGCATCGAGCTGTTCTGCAGCGGCGCACTACGCGGTCTGGCCGACGACCTGATCCCTGCGGCGTCGGGCGGCTGAGCCCGGTGATGCGCTTCGCGTTCACCTACCCGATGCACACCCACCCCTACAACCCGGAGCTGGTCACGGGCGCCGGGGTGGCCGGCGTCGCCGCTGCCGCGGAGTCCGCAGGCTTCCACGGTTTCGGGTTCACCGACCACCCGGCACCCACTCAGCGCTGGCTGGACGCGGGTGGGCATGATGCGCTGGACCCGTTCGTGGCAATGGCCTTCGCCGCCGCCCACACCACGGTGTTGCGGCTCATCCCCAATATCGTTGTGCTGCCCTACCGCAACCCGTTCATCGTGGCGAAAGCCGGTGCCACACTGGATCTGCTCTCCGGCGGCAGGTTCACCCTCGCCGTGGGCGCCGGCTACCTCAAGCGGGAGTTCGCCGCTCTCGGTGTCGATTACGACCAGCGGACCGCGCTGTTCGACGAAGCGCTGGCGGTGATCCGCCGCATCTGGACCGAGGACGACCTCTCCATTGTGGGTCAGGGATTTGCGGCCGGCGGTATCACCGCTCATCCGCGCCCGGCCAGTGAGCCTCATCCTCCGATCTGGATCGGCGGTAACACCGGCGCCGCGCGGCAGCGCGTCGCCGATCACGGTGACGGCTGGTGCCCGTTCCCCGCGCCGCCCGGCCTGGCCGCCACCGCGCGCACCGCGGCGCTGGACAGCGTGGAGCGGCTTTCGGCTGCGGCCGATGACCTGCGGCGCCGAATCGAGTCCGCAGGCAAAGACCCTGCGGCCGTGGACATCACGTTCACCAACCTCCGGGGCGGAGATCCTGGCGCGGACGACTTCAACGCCGCGGCCTATCTGGACGGAATTGCGGAGTTGGAGAAGCTCGGGGTGACCTGGCTCCAGGTGACGGTCCCCGGCGACAGCCGTGATCACCTGGTGGAGACGCTCGCGCGGTTCGGTGAAACCGTGATTGCGGTGCTGGGTTGACGGCCGGGTGTGACCATCACCGGGGCACCGCCAGGCCGCCGCGCAGCTGTGCGAAGCCGTTGCGTACCAACGACTCTGCTGACGGTGCATCCGGGGGAGCGGCGGCCAGGAAGTCCAGGATGGCCGCCATGACCGAACTCGCCGCGTGATACACCAGCCGCGGATAGAGATCGAGGTCCGGCTCTGTGCCGGTGCGACGGGCGATCTCGGACACCATCCTGGTGGTCATCGCGTCGTGGGCCACCAGCGAGCGGGCAATCAGCGGAGGGGTCTGACTCACCAGCCGTACCACGCTGACCGTCCGGTCGACGGCCTCGGCGGAGGTGAACAGTTCGAGCACCGCGGCGGCCAGGGAGTCCAGGACATGCTCGTCGGGATCCCGGGCGTCGAGGGTGTCGGCAACACGGCGGTGCACGTCTTCGAGTAGCGCCAGGATGGCGTCTTCCTTGCTGGAGAAGTAATTCCGGAACGTCCGACTGGAGACGTGCGCGCGTGCGGCGATGGCGTCGACGGTCACCGAGTCCAGCCCGTGTTCGGTGGCGAGGTCGAGCGCAGCCTTGCTCAACGCTGCCCGGGTCTCGGCCTTCTTCTGTTCACGTAGCCCCGTCTTCATCGCGCCGCCACTCATCGGGACACTGTATTCATACCGGTTCCCGATCTGGCAAGTTTGCAGGATTTGGCAAGTTCGGGCGCGTTTCAGATGAGCCGATCCGCCGAGCTTCGCGGCGACGTCGCGGTGCCGACGTTGCGTTCGACACCGTGGACCCGGAGTTCCGGTTCGGGCACGGGTTGCGTCACCGATGATCACTAGACTCGCGGCCATGAGAGTTGGCCGATGAGTTATCCCGGCACACCCCCGCCGCCGCCGACGGAGACCCCCACCTGCTACCGCCATCCCGACCGGCAGACGTATGTCCGGTGCACCCGGTGCGGCCGCTTCATCTGTGGTGAGTGCATGCGATCGGCGGCGGTCGGCCATCACTGCGTCGAGTGTGTCAACGAGGGCAACAAGAGCGTCCGCCAGCCGCGCGGTCAGTTCGGCGGGGTGCGACCCACCGGTGGCACACCGTTGGTCACCTACACGCTGATCGCCATCAATGTGCTGGCGTTCGTGGTGCAGATGGTGTCCCCGGATCTCGAACGGCAACTGGTGCTGTGGGCGCCGGCGGTCGCCGACGGCGAGTGGTACCGGCTCGTGACGTCAGCGTTCCTGCACTACGGCATCGTGCACATCCTGTTCAACATGCTGGTGCTGTACGTGATGGGCCCACAGCTGGAACAGACGTTCGGCAGACTGCGCTTCGGCACGCTGTACGGGATGAGCGCACTCGGCGGTTCAGTGCTGGTGTACCTGCTCTCGCCGCTGAACTCCGCCACCGCGGGCGCCTCGGGTGCGATCTACGGACTGTTCGGTGCGCTGTTCATCGTGGCCAAGCGCCAGCATCTGGATGTGCGGCCCATCGTCGCGCTGATCGGGCTCAATGTCGCGTTCACGTTGATCGTGCCGCTGGTCACCTCGCAGAACATCAGCTGGCAGGGCCACCTCGGTGGGTTGATCGCGGGCGCGCTGGTGGCAGCGGCGTTCGTGTACACGCCGCGGCAGCGGCAGAGTCTGATCCAGGGCGGCCTCGTCCTGGCTCTGCTGGTGGTGTTCGTCGCACTGGTCTGGTGGCGCACCCAATCTCTGTTCGCGCAGTTCGGCCTCGCCTGACCCGTTCCTCTGCCTACGATGCGGTGGCGGGGGAGGTATTGAGCATGGTGCCGAAGAAATGTTGATGTTGCGCAAGGTGCTCGGCTACCGCGTCAGTGTCGAGGCGCTGCTGGAGACGGGACTGTGGCTGGCCATCCCGTATCTGTTGATCGGTCTGGTGCTGACGTTCCTGGATCCGGTGCCCATGCAGGTGATGCAGAGCCAGCTCGAGTTCTATCTGCCTGCCGGGGCGAATCTGGTGGCGTTCGGTGAGTCGACGGTGCTGTGGCCGATCCTGCTGCTGGTGCCGTTCCTCTGCTGAGACGCACCAGATCAGTTCCGGCGCAACACCACTGTCGCGATCGTTCCGGCGACCACGGTGAGCGCCAGCACGGTACCCGCCACCGCCGGCCAGCCGTGACTGTCGAAAGCCACACCGCCCAGCCAGCCCACGGCACTGGAGCCGCCGTAGTAGGCCAGGTTGTACAGCGAAGAGGCCTGCGCTTTTCCGGTCCCGGCCTCGGCGGCGGTCCACCCGGAGGCGACGGCGTGCGCGCCGAAGAAGCCGATGGTGGCGATCACCAGGCCCACCAGCACCACGAGGAGATGACTCGACAGCGTCATCGCGACACCGGCAGCCATCACCGCCACCGCGACCAGCAGCACCGGTTTGCGGCCGAACCGGGTGGCCTCCGCGCCGGCTCGTGAGCTGGCCCAGGTGCCGGCGAGGTAAGCCAGGAACACCAGGCTGACAAGATGCTGCGGCAGGTTGAACGGTGCTGCGGTGAGCCGGAATCCGAGGAAGTTGTAGAGGGCGACGAACCCGCCCATCAGCAGGAAGGCCTGTGCGAACAAGGCCAGTTGACGCGGCGAGCGCAGGTTGGTGGCCAGGCGCTGGACCAATCCGCGCCCGGCCGACGGCACGAACCCGCGCGGTTGGGGCGCCAGCGCGATGAAACCCACCGCGGCGAAGGCGCAGAGCACGGCGACGACGAAGACGCCCATCCGCCAGTGCACCGTCTCGGCCAACGGGCCGGCGACCACCCGGCCCAGCAGGCCGCCGATGGTGGTGCCCGCGACGTAGATACCCGCCGCGCGCGCGGAATGCCGTCGCTCGATCTCCTCGGTGAGATAGGCGATGGCCACCGCGGGAACCCCGCCGAGCGCGAGGCCCTCGAGCAACCGGCCGCCGAGGAGCAGCGGATAGGCCGGTGCGAGCGGCACCAACAGACCGAGCGCGGTGGCGGCCGAGACGGAGATGGACATGGCGCGCACCCGGCCCACTCGGTCGGCGACCATCGACCACGGAATCACCGAGATCGCGAGGCCGATGGTGGCCAGGGACACGGTGAGTGCGGCGTCCGCCGCCCCGATCCCGTACTGTTCGGCGACCTGGGGCAGCACCCCCTGTAGCGAATACAGCTGGGCGAAGGTGGCCACACCTGCGCAGAACAGCGCGGCCAGCAGCCGGCGATATTCGGTGGAGCCTTTCGGGTGCCCGGCCCACTCGGGGCGGTTCTGCGACTGGATCTCGACGGACACCCGGTCCACGCTAAGCAGCGGTCGGCAATGTGTCCAATGTATGAAAGTGATGAAGTTGATGCGCAAAAAGCATGATCAGTCGGGACGTGTCGCGCGGATGAAGGAGGCGAAGCGTTCGGCCGCAGGCGGGAGGTCGTGGTGGGCTGTCCACGCCAGCCCGACGTGTCGTTGTGCGCCGCGGTGAGACAGCGCGACGTACTCGCACATCGGCTCGCCCCGCCCGGGTCGGGGCTCGGGTACCACCGCCACCCCGAAGCCAGCCGCCACCAGGCCTTCGACCGCCGGAATCTCCATCGCCTCGAACACGATCCGCGGCGACACCCCGGCCTGGGCCAGCATCTCGTCGCTCAGTTGCCGGATGCCGAAGCCCACCGGCAGCGCGACCAGCGGTTCGGCGGCGATGTCGGTCAGCCGCACCGCGGTGCGGCCGGCGAAACGATGCCCACGTGGCACGGCCAGGCACAGTCGCTCGACATACAGCGCGTGCCATCCGAACCCGGGGCCCGAGGGACGCGGGGAGGTGATCGCGAGATCGGCCTGTCCGGTCCACAGCCGCTCCGAGATCTCGTGCGCCGCACCCTGGTGCAGATCGAACTCCACGTGCGGCACCTCGGTGCGGAAGCGGCGCAACAGTTCGGGCACATACCAACTGGCCACCGAGTGCAGGAACGCCAGCCGGACCGTTCCGGTGTCCGGGTCGCGCAGGGCGGTGATCCGCTCGACCGCGGCATCCATCTCGGCGGTGCACCGGCGGGCGTGCTCCAGCAGGATCCGCCCGTACCCGTTGAGGGTCAACCGGCGGTTGATGCGGTCGAACAGCGGGGCGCCCACCTGCTCTTCGAGGCGGGCCAGGGCCCGGGACAACGTGGGCTGGCTGATGCGTAACGCGGTGGCAGCCTCGGTGACGTGCTCGGTTTCGGCGAGCACCACGAACCACCGCAGCTCGTCCAGATTCACCGCTGGATGATAAAGCTCACCACGGGTCGTCGGAATCGAACCGGTTCTGCTTGTCGATCGCCGCCGGCGTCGGGCACACCGTGTAGCGCGCTTGGTTCCCGCCACCGCGCCGGGCATCGGCCATGCTCTGGCCGGCCAGCCCGACGAGCTCGTCCAGCAGTTCCTGCGGTGGGCAGTCGGACAGCACCCCCAGCGGTGTGCACACCACACCGATACTCGCGGTCAGTCGCGGCGGAGTGGTGGCCACAGCGCCGCGGATACGCTCGACCAGCGGTGAGGAATCCGTCGAGGAGAACGTGTCGGCCACCACGAACTCGGCGTCCCCGAACCGGCCGACGATGGCGTTGTTGCGGGTGGTCTCACGCAGGGTTTGTGCCACCGCCACGAGGGCGCGTTCACAGGCGATGGTGCCCTTGGTGCTCCGCAACAGACTGAAATTGTCCAGCGTCACCAGCAGGACCACCAGGTAGCGATCGTCGACGCGACCCCGCGCCGAGATCAGCGCCCCGGTGGCCCGGTAGAACGCCTCCCGGTTCAACAGGCCCGTCAGCCGGTCGATCTCGGTGGCCAGCACGTTGATGCCCAGCAAGTGCACCATCGCCTGACACGCGGCCGGGACCGACATGGTGACCACCGAGATGAACACCCATGCGCACACCGCGAACACGGTGTCGGTGACGCCGGCGAGCCGCTGCGCCAGCACCACCGCGGTGGCCAAGGCGACCACGATGTTGAATGCGATGAAGCGCGGCGGGTGGAAGAACGCGACGTAGCCCCCGAGGGCGGCGAATGCGGTGCAGCCCAACATGCCCGCCATCGGATGCGTCTGCACCAGACACGACGCCGCGACGCACAGGCTGCCGATCACCACGAACGCCGCCGAGACCGCCTTGGCCGGCCATCGGCGCCGCAGCCACACCGCGGCCATCACCACACAGGCCGTCGCCACCGCGATGGCCACGGCGCGGGGCACGACGCCCGCAGGCCCGGATGGGCTGAACAGCATCGCGATGTTCACGGCCCCGAGGCCGAGCAAGGTCACGGCCAACACCCGGCATGTGACGGCCTGTAGCCCCCGCGATGCCAGCAGCGATGTCAGCCAGTAGAAGTGATCGGGTTGGCGCCACCAGCGCCGTAGGGCCATCACCGGGTAGCCGCCTCCTCGCCTCGTGCGCGACCAGCCTCTGGACTCGATGTCCGAACGGTACCAAGGGATGCGTTTGGGGTCGAGACCTGCGCAAACGCGCTCGGAGTCAGCTCAGCTGCGCGCGAAGTTCGCGCTTGAGCACCTTGCCGTAGCTGTTTTTGGGGAGTCGTGCGACGAACTCATATCGCTTGGGACGCTTGAACCTCGCGATGCGCTGTAAGAGGTGCGCGTCGAGGGTGGCCTCGAGTGTGTTGTCGCCGGGTCCCTCCGGCACCGCAGCCACGATGAATGCGACCACGATTTCACCCCACTGCGGGTCCGGCGCACCGACCACACACGCCTCGGCGACGCCGGGGTGCTCCAGCAGCGCTTCCTCCACCTCGCGGGGGTAGATGTTGCTGCCACCGCTGATCACCACATCTTTCGAGCGGTCGCGCAACGTGAGAAATCCCCGGGAATCGAACGATCCGATATCGCCGGTATGCAACCAGCCCCGCCGCAGCGCGTCGGCGGTGGCGGCCGGGTTGTTCCAATACCCGGCCATGACGGCGTCCCCGCGGCAGGCGATCTCGCCGATCGCACCGACGGGCGCCGGGTGCCCGTCGGCGTCGAGGATCACCACGCGCATCCCGGACCGGGCGCACCCCACCGAGCCCAGGACGGTGTCGTCGGCGTCCGTGTGGCCGGCCGCCGAAAGCCCGGTGATGGTCATCGGCGACTCGCCCTGGCCGTAGATCTGAGCGAAGACCGGGCCGAACGCCGCCAGCGCCTTCTTGAGGCTGTCGACGTACATCGGTCCGCCGCCGTAGACGATGGTGCGCAGGTGGCGCGGACGCGCGCGCCCCGTCTCGACGAGGCGCTGGATCATCGTCGGCGCCAGGAACGCACTGGACCCAGGGTGGTGGTCGCACAGGTCCAGGAACTCGTCGGGATCGAACGCACCGGAGGGGGGTACCACCTGGCGGGCGCCGCGCAGGACATACGGCGTGATGTACAGCCCGGAACCGTGTGACATCGGCGCACCGTGGATCAGGCTGCAGTCCTCGTCCGGGGCGTCGATATCGGCCAGGTGCGCCACCGTCATGGCGGTCAGGTTGCGGTGCGAGAGCATCGCGCCTTTGGATCTGCCGGTGGTGCCGCTGGTGTAGAACAGCCAGGCCAGGGTCGCCGGGTCGGTCTCGGGTACCTCCGCGGGTTCGGCCGACAGCCGGTCCAGGTAGGCGGCGGAGCCGAGAATGTCGACCCCGATGTCGGTCAGCGGTTCCAGCGCGGCGCCGATCTTCGGCGACGCGAACACCGCGACAGCGCCGGAGTCCTCGAGGATCTGCTGCATCTCCCGCGGGTGCAGCTTGAAATTGATGGGCACCGCAACACATTCCGCGGCCCAGATCGCAAAGAACAGCTCGACGATCTCCGGGCGGTTCTCGCTGGCGATCGCGATGCGCGCACCTGCCGGGACGCGCAATGACCCGGCCAGCCGCAGCGCCCGGTCGCGCAACTCGGTCCAGGTGCTCAGGCAGGTCTCGCCGCGATAGACCGCGCCGCGGTCGCCGAACCGTGCGGCGGCCTGGTCGAGCATCTGGAACAGGTTCACCGCGGCACCCAGTCGGAGTTCAACGCGAAATCGGACAGGTACTTCGTGGAGCTCCAGCCGCCGTCGACGACGATGGTCTGACCGTTGATGAAACCCCCACCCGGAGAACACAGGAACGCGACCGTGCTGGCGATGTCCTCGACGCGGCCCAGCCGCTGGTGCGGTGTCATCTCCGTGTTGATCTTGCGGAAGCGCTCATCGGTGAGCCGGTGTTCGACCATCGGCGTGACCGTGACACCGGGCGCCACGGCGTTACAGCGGATTCCTTCGGGTCCGTACTGGCAGGCGATGTGAGTGGTCAGTGCCGTCAGGCCGCCTTTGGCCGCGGAGTAGGCGCCGCCCCGAAGCCCACCGATCACCGCGAAGGTCGACGTCACGTTGATGATCGCCGACCCGGCGCGCATGTGTGGAAGCACTTCGCGCGCCATCCGGAACGGGGCGCGCAGCATCAGGCCGAGGAAGTAGTCGAGGTCGTCGTCGGTGGTCTCGTGCAACGGTTTGGGGCTGCCCACCCCGGCGTTGTTGATCAGGAAATCGATGCGACCCCATCGCCCGACGGCGGCATCGACGATGCGGGCGGGGGCGTCGTCGTCGGTCAGGTCAACCGCGACGGTGGCGATCCGCTCGCTGTCCCCGACCGCGTTCTCCAGTTCGGCCAGTCGCCCGGCGTCGCGGCCCGTGCCCAGCACCGCGTACCCGGCGTCGGCCAGTGTGGTCGCACAGCCGAAGCCGATCCCGCTGCTGGCGCCGGTGACGATGGCCACCTGTGTCATGACGTGAGTACCTCTCGGATCCGGTGTTTGAGTACCTTGCCGGCGTCGTTCTTGGGCAGTGAGTCCCACACCACCACCTGCTCGGGAGCTTTGAAGGTTGCGAGTCCGGAGTCGCGCAGGACCATCCGCAGCTCGTCGACACCGGGCGCGGCCGCGGTACCGGGAACGATGACGGCGCACGCCCGTTCTCCGGTCCGCGGGTCGGGGATCCCCACCACGGCGACTTCGGCGATGCCGGGGTGTCCGGCCAGCATGTCCTCGATCTCTTTGGGGGAGATGTTCTCTCCGTTCCGGATGATGATGTCCTTGGCGCGGCCGGTAACCACCAGGTGGTCCCCGTCGACCCAGCGCCCCAGGTCGCCGGTGCGGAAAAAGCCGTCGCCTGTGAAGGATTCGCGAGCGTCCTCCGGGCGCAGGTAGCCGGTGAGCATCTGCGGGCCGCGCGCCTCGATCTCACCGGAGCCGCCCAGCCGGACCTCGGCGATTCCCACCCGGCCGTCGGTGTCGGCGCCATGGTCGGTGTCCAGTGAGCCCACCGTCGTCACGGGCACCTCCGTGGAGCCGTACACCCGGGTCACCCTGGCGCGCTCGAAGTAGGCCGCCGCGCGGCGGATCAATGCCGGCGGCACCGAGGCGCCACCGCAGATGAAGACCTCGAGGTCCGGGAGACGGGTGTGCGCGGTTTCGGCGGCGCGGAGCAGTTGGTCGAGGAAGGGAGTGGCGCCGGCCATGTGCGTGCAGCGCTCCCGGGTCATCAGTTGCACGGCAGCCACGGGATCCCAGCGGTCCATCAACACCGCGGTGGTCCCCAGGAGCAGCGGGCATTCGAAGGCGTAGATCGAGCCGCCGATGTGGGCGATGGGGGAGGGCACCAGGAAGCGGTCACCCGGTTTGATCTGCCAGTGCCGGCGTAGCTGACAGATCAGGGCATGGATCGAATTATGGCTGTGCAGAACACCTTTGGGTCGACCGGTGGTGCCGGAGGTGTAGAGGACCATCCTCACGGCGTCAGGGTCCAGCGCCACCGGTGTCGCCTGGGGCGGGGTGTCGAGCAAGGCCGCGAACGGGGTGTGCGTGTGGTGGTTTCCGCGGACCACCACCACCTCGGGCGGGCTCGCCAGCCCGGAGGTCACCCGGCCCGCCATCGCCGCGTAGTCGTGGCCCCGGAACTCCTCGGGCACCACGAGCATCCGGGCTCCGGAGTCCTCGAGGATGAAGGCGAGCTCCCGGTCGCGCAGCGACGGCAGGATCGGATTGACCACCATTCCGGCCAGGGTGGCGCCCAGGTAGACGACGGCGGCTTCGTACCAGTTCGGCAACATGAACGACACCACGCTGCCGACGGGCATTCTGGTTGACATCGCCTGTGCCACAGCGGATGCCTGCCGGTGCAGGTCCGCGCTGGTGAGCCTCTGCTCACCGTCGATCAGCAGTTCGCGTTCCGGGGATCGTGCGGCGGCCTCGCGCAGGTCATCGGCCAGTGTGCGGTGCACCCACAGACCGGCGGCATAGGCGGCCTCTTTCACCTGTGGGGCCTCATCCTCGTACCCGGCGCATGGTCATCGAGTGCCGGTATCGCGACGCGGGGTGGGTGTTGATGGTGACCTGTGCGATCTCGCCGTCGGAGGTGGTGTAGGTGCGACACACCTCCATGGCCGCCGATCCCACGCCGACCTTGAGTTCGACGGCCACGTCGGCGGGCATCAGGACCGCCGAGATCTCCTGGTGGACTTCGATGATGGTGCGGCCGAACATGTCCTCGATCAGCGGGAAGATGGGGCCGTTGTGGCGTTGCAGCATCCGGCCGACCGCGGCGAAGGAGCGGTTGATGTAGTACTCGGTGCGGCACACCGGAAACGATGCGCCCTCGGCCCGACGGAATCCGCGAACCGCGAGCCAACTGTCGCCGGGGGTGAGTCCGGTGCGTGCGGCCAGTTCGTCGTCGATGTCGACCATGCGGTTGGACTCGATGACGAACAGGGCGCCACTGGCGAAGGCCAGCAGATCGTTGATCGACATCACGTCCTGGGCATAGGAACCGGTCGAGGCGCGTGGCACCACCAGCGTGCCCGTCCTGGGCCGCGACGACACCAGGTTGTCGTCGCGGAGTCGGCGAAGCGCTTCGCGGACGGTATATCGGCTCACCGAAAAGCGTTCACACAAAGCGTGTTCGGTGGGTAGCTGTGAACCGACGGGATAGACGCCCTCGACGATCTCCTGCCGCAGGGTCCGGGCCACTTGCAGGTAGCGGGGATCGTCGGCGCGCAGTTCGGTCACTGCCTCACCCGCCGTAACTCGATGACCGAACCTTCACCGTCGGCGGACACGAACAGCGCTCCGTCCGGTCCGGCGGCGATACCGGCGAACGGGCCCTGCGGTCCCGAGAACGGCGGCATGCCCAGCAGTGGTTTCGGCACCACCCCCGGTGGCGGCCCGATCGGCAGGTCGGCGGCGATGGTGTGACGCTCTCCGCTGCTCAACTCGGCGGCGATCACCGCTTTGGCTCCGGCGTCGACGATGTAGAGGGTGTCGCCGCGCAGCAGCAGGCCCTGCGGGCGCTGCAGGCCGTCGGCCACGGTCTCACGTTGTGCACCAACGAGTTTGCGCACCCGTCCGGCACCGGATTCGGCCACCAGCACCGCACCGTCGGCGGTCACCGCCACACCCACGGGATCGACCAGTCCGGTGGCCAGGACGTGTGGACCGTCGGGGTGCACGGCCAGGACGCGGCCGGTGCCGAACTCGGCCACGACGGGGGTGCCGTCGGGGGTCAGCGCGAGACCGTAGAGCTGGTCGAAACCGTCTGCCAGGAACTCGCTCTCGTTCTTCGCGGGCCAGTAGCGGGCGACCTGGCCGCCCGAGGTGGTGACCACGAGTTCACCGGGTCCGGCAACCGCCAGGCCGCGCACGAAGCCCGGATAGCCCGGGGAGAACAGCATTCCGGCGGTCTCGGGAGGGCTGCCCGGTCGTAGCACGTACAGGTATGTCCCGTCGGCCACGTACAGCTCACCATCGGTACCGGCCGCCAGGTCCATCGGCCAGTTGAGCCCGCCGGGCAACACGGTCCGGGTACCGGAATGGTCCAGGATCTCGGTGATCTCACCGGTGAAGTTCGACACGAACAGCCGGCCGTCCACGAACGTGAGGTTGTCCAAACCCGGTGTCAGTTGCGCCAATACGGTGCGGTGACCGCTGCGTGGGTCGATACGCAGCACCTGTCCGCTGTGTACCTGTGTCGAGACGATGTTCCCGTCGCTGTCGAACTTGACGGCATCCGGTACGCCCAGATCGGCGGCCACCCGCTCGGGCTGGCTGTGCCGGCCGGCGCCGGGATCGATCCGCCATATCTCGTTGGCGCCCATCACCGGGAAGTACAGCAGGCCGTCGGGGCCGAACTCCATGGCGTTCGGTGACGGTACGTTGTCCAGCAGGACCCGCGGTGCGCCGCCGGCCAGGTCCAGTTCCATCAGGCGGCCGCCCTCGCGGCATTCGCCGACGAACAGCCGGCCCTGATACACGGTGATGCCATTGGCGGAGGGGATGTCGTCGCGCAGTACCCGTGTGCGGCCGCGTTCGAGCACGCTGACCCGGCCGTCCATCACCTCGGTGGCGATCAGCGTCCCGTCGTCGGCGAACGCCACGTCGTCAGGGGCGGTGATCTCCCCGCCCTTGGCGCTCACGGTGTCCAGTTGGCCGGTGTTGACGTCGAGGGCGCTGATCTGGCTGCCCGTCACCTGGGCGATGTAGACGCGCCCGTCGGGACCCGTGCGCAGGCCGTTGGCGCCGAACAGCCGACTCGGCGGCGTCACGCGCCGGCACGCCCACCCGTCCGCGAGGCGGTAGGTGGCGGCGTGCGCGTATCGAGAGGGAGGGCCGTCGTCCATCGGTCGGACAATAGCAACGGTATTTCGTCCAGACAACAGCCAAGGTTTCACGTGAATCATTGCTTGACGTGCGCCCGAACATAGGAGAATGATGCTCTCCAAATGGAAGCATCATACATTCTGGTCCGGACAAATAGGCCGAGTGGGGCCCGTCATGACGGTTGATCCCTTCGGGCTGACCGGACGCGTGGTGGTGGTCTCCGGCGCGGCGGGCGGCGGGATCGGCACCTCGGTGACCGCTCTGGTGGCCGAAGCGGGCGCCACCGTGGTGGCGGTCAGTCGGTCCAAGGAGAAGCTGGACCAGCACCTCGGACCGCTGATCGACAAGGGCTTGCCGATCGTGCCGGTGGCCGCCGACGCCTCCACCGACGAGGGCATAGGGACCGCACTGGCGGCCGCCGGTGAGGCCGACGGCGAACTGTACGGACTGGTCAATGTGGCAGGCGGCGCGGCTCCGGCCACGTGGATGCCGTCCACCCGGGTGAGCCGGACCGAGTGGCGGGAGCTGTTCACCCAGAACCTGGAGACGATGTTCTTCATGAGCCAGGCGGTGGCCGCGGAGGTACGCGCCGCCGGGCGGCCGGGATCGATCGTGTCCGTCTCCTCCATCAGCGGAATGAACACCGCCCCGTTCCACATCGCTTACGGCACCGCCAAGGCCGCCGTCGTCGCGGCCACCAGGACCATGGCCGCCGAGCTGGCGCAGTCCGGGATCCGGGTCAACGCGGTGGCCCCCGGCGTCACGGAGACACCGGCGTCGGGCACCTATGTCGACGACGACCCCGACCGCGACCGCCGGGCCATCGCGATGGGCCGCCGCGGCACCCCCGCCGAACAGGCGGGCGCCATCCTGTTCCTGCTGTCCGAGCTGTCCAGCTACATCACCGGGCAGACCCTCCTCGTGGATGGCGGGCTGAACCTGCGCTGGACCCACGTCGGCGCCGACAACACCTCGCTGTTCCTGAAAGACGAGAACTTTCGTGCCGCCATCACCCGCTGGGAGGAAGCGTGACCGATACCGACCTGAACATCGAGACGGTGGAAGAGCTCTCGACGCCGATGACCATCGGCGTCGAGGCCTACATCTCACCCGAGTACGCCCGCGCGGAACGGGACAAGTTGTGGCGCAAGGTCTGGCAGCAGGTGGGCCGGGTCGAGGAGCTCCCCGAGGTGGGCAGCTATCTCACCTACGACATCCTGGACGACTCGATCATCGTGGTGCGCACGGGCCCACAAGAGTTCCGGGCGCATCACAACGTCTGCATGCACCGTGGCCGTCGCCTCGTCGACACCCCGCCGGGAGAGAAGAACGCCCTCGGCAGGGCCCGTAAATCCTTTGTCTGCGGGTTCCACGGCTGGACCTACGGTCTGGACGGCGCCTGCACCCACATCCGGGAACAGGACGACTGGCAGGGCACCCTGACACCGCGCAACACCCATCTGGCTCCCGTACAGGTGGACACCTGGGGTGGCTGGCTGTTCATCAACATGGACCCGGACTGTGAACCGTTGGCGGACTACCTTTTTCCCGCGGCGAAGATCCTGGACCCGTTCGGGTTGGAGAACATGCGCTTCAAATGGCGCAAGTGGCTGCACTTCGACTGCAACTGGAAGGTCGCTCTCGAAGCGTTCAACGAGACCTATCACGTCTTCACCACCCACCCGGAGTTCAACCGGTTCGGTGAGTTCAAGGGCTGGGCCAAAGCGCAAGGCAAACACAGCAATATCGGTTATGACGCGCCGAAGGGGCTGGACGAGACCAAGTCCAAGATCCGGCTCGGCACCGGCGACCCGCGTATCTCCACCGCCGAGATGCAGGTCTACACCATGGAGGAGACCAACGCCACCACCACCGAGACGTTGGTCAACGCCGCCAAACGACTGGTGGACGAACTGCCCGAGGGCACGCCGGCCGACAAGGTGCTCGAACACTGGCTGACCTCGGCGCGCCGCGACGACGCCGCACGTGGGGTGATCTGGCCGGTCATCCCGCCCGACATCCTGGGCCAGAGCGGCACCGCCTGGCAGGTGTTCCCGAACTTCCAGGTGGGCCAGGGGCTGACCAGCGCACTGTGCTACAGCGCGCGACCCGACCCGAGTTATGACCCCGACAAGTGCATCTTCGAGGCGGCATGTCTGGAGCTGTATCCGAAAGGCCAAGAGCCGCAGACGGCGTGGGAGCACACCCCGAAGGACTCGCCGAACTGGCTGTCGGTGCTACCTCAGGACTTCTCGAACATGGCCGCGGTGCAGCGGGGGATGAAGTCGGCCGGGTTCCCCGGCACGCTGCCCAACCCGTACCGCGAGCGCAGCACCGTCAACCTGCACTATCAGCTGTCGAAGTACATGGGCACCGGAGCCCCTGCAGAGCTCAAGGAGTAGGCACGTGAAAGTCAACCTCGGTACCGGAGCGCAGAATTCGCAGGACTGGGAGCGGGTGCTCGCCGGAGACTTCGCCAGCCCGCCCGCAACCCCCGACTGGGAGTGCGTCCAGGGCGCTTTGGCACTCGGCGACCTGGCCGAGCCGCTCGGGTTCGACGGCATCTGGTTCCCCGAGCACCAGGGCACGCCCTACGGCATGACCCCCAATCCGATTCAGGCCCTGACGTATTTCGCCGGGCGCACCGAGCGGGTGAGCCTGGGCACGTTCGTGGCCGTGGCGCCGTGGTGGCATCCCGTGCGTCTCGCCCACCAGATCGCCTACCTCGACATCGTGTCCAAGGGCCGCTACACCACCATCGGCATCGGGCGAGGAGTGTCGAAATCGGAGTTCGACGCCGTCGGTGTTCCGCGCGAAGAGAGCCGGCAGCGGTTCAACGAATGCCTTGACATCCTGAAGCTGGCGTTCTCCGGTGAACGCTTTTCCTATGACGGCGAGATCTTCTCCTTCCCCGAGATGTCCTTGCGTCCCGCACCCTTCAGTGACGATCTGTACAGCCGGATCTACAGTTCGTCGTCGACGCCGGAGTCGCTCGAGATCCTGTCGCGCCGCGGCATGGTGCCGTTGTTCGTCGGAAACAAGCCGATCTGGGATGCCGGCCTGGAAGTGCAGAAGGTCAACACCTTCCGCGCCGAGGAAGGCCTGCCGCCCTGCCAGCCGAAAAACGTGATGTTCATGTACTGCGTGCCGGAGACCGGCGACAAGTCGGAGCTGGAGTCCAAGACGGAGGAGTGGATCTACACCGCCAACCGTGACGTCAACGTGCACTACGGTTTTGCCGACGCCTCCAACTTCAAGGGCATCAAAGGTTACGAGTCGTATGCCAACCGGGAGGCCACCGCCACCGCGGTGCTCGCCGAGTCCGTGCAGGGGGATGGCACCGGAGGCGTCAAACCGAAGGAAAAGAAGGGCCCGCCGGGATATCACGCGTCCAATCTGCTGATCGGTTCGCCCGAGGAGATCTTCAAGAAGCTCAAGGCCGCCCAAGAGGCGTGCTCGTTCTCCGAGGTCACCATCGTCCCGCAGTTCGGGAGCATGCCGTATGACGACGCCATCGACTCGGTGAAGCTGTTCGCCGAGGAGGTGCTACCCGCCGTCCACGACATGGAGGCGCCGTTGCACGCCGCGGCACTGCCGGAGAAGGCGCCCGCATGAGTTGTGAACCCACGGACACTCCCACAGACATCGACATCGACGCCCTGCGCGAGAAGTACGCGCAGGAACGTGCCAAACGGCTCCGGCCGGACGGGTCGAAACAGTACGTCGAACTGACCGACGACTTCGCCGGTTACTACGAGACCGACCCGTACACCGAGGTGACGCCGCGTGACCCGATCACCGAGGACATCGACGTTGCGGTGCTCGGCGGCGGCTTCGGCGGACTGCTGTCGGCAGCACACCTGAAAAAGGCCGGCGTCGAGGACGTCCGCATCATCGAACTCGGCGGCGACTTCGGCGGAGTCTGGTACTGGAACCGGTACCCCGGCATCCAATGCGACAACGAATCCTATTGCTATATACCGTTGCTCGAAGAACTTGACTGGATGCCCAGCAAGAAGTTCGCCGACGGCCCGGAGATCTACGAGCACTGCCGGCGCATCGGCAAGCACTTCGGTCTCTACGACTCGGCGATCTTCTCGACCCAGGTGCGCGAGCTGCACTGGGACACCGCGATCTCCCGGTGGCGCATCAGCACCAACCGCGGCGACGACATCCGGGCCCGCTTCGTGGTGCTGGCGTCGGGGCCGTTCCATCGGCCCAAGCTCCCGGGCATCCCTGGGATGCAGGATTTCACCGGACACAGTTTCCACTCGTCGCGGTGGGACTACGACTACACCGGCGGCGACAGCACCGGGGGTCTGCACAAGCTCGCCGACAAGCGCGTGGCGATCATCGGAACCGGGGCCACCAGCATCCAGGTGGTGCCTTTCCTCGCCCGGGATGCCGGAGAGCTGTTCGTCTTCCAGCGCACGCCGTCCACCGTCGATGCGCGCAACAACACCGCCACCGATCCCGAGTGGGTCAAGACCCTACAACCCGGGTGGCAGAAGGAGCGCCAGCGCAACTTCCATGCGTGGACCTTCGAAGGCATGGCGCCGGGACAACCGGATCTGGTGTGCGACTTCTGGACCGAACTGGGCCGAAACACCGCCGCGCGGGTGCTGGCGCTGGAAGATCCGGCCTCGATGACACCGGAGTTGTTCATGTCGCTCCGGGAGGAAGAGGACTACAAGATCATGGAGCGGTTGCGCCGCCGCATCGGTGATCTGGTGGACGATCCGGACACCGCCGAAGCGCTCAAACCGTACTACCGCTTCCTGTGCAAACGCCCGCTGTCCAACGACGACTACCTGCCTGCGTTCAACCGCGACAACGTGACCCTGGTCGACGTATCGGATTCCCGTGGCGTCGAGCGGATCACGGCCACGGGTATCGTCGCCGGCGGCAGGGAATACGAAGTCGACTGCATCATCTACGCCAGCGGGTTCGAGATCACCACCGAGATCAGCCGCCGCTACTCGATCGACGCCATCACCGGCCGCGACGGGCTATCGCTCTACGACTACTGGCGCGACGGGTATCAGACGCTGCACGGTATGACCAGCCGCGGCTTCCCCAACCAGTTCTTCACCGGCTTCACACAAGTGGGTATCTCGGCCAACATCGCCGCGAACTACGAACTGCAGGGTGAGCACATCGCCTACATCGTCGCCGAGGCGCTGAACCGCGGCGTGACCGTGGTGGAACCCACGCAGGAGGCCCAAGACGACTGGTGTCGGACCATCAAGGACAGCGCGGTGGACAACTCCGCGTTCGACGCGTCCTGCACGCCGGGGTACTACAACAACGAAGGCGGTGGCGGCGGCGAGGGTATCCGGAGCCATCTCGGTGAACCGTACGGCCCCGGGTTCTACGCCTTCGGAGACCTGTTGGCGCAGTGGCGCTCTCAGGGAGAGCTGGCCGGACTCGACCTCGGAACCCGATGAGCGAAGCCAGGTACCCACTGGGTTTCGAAGGCAGGGTGGCCGTCGTCACCGGCGCCGGACGCGGTCTGGGCCGGGCGTATGCACTGTTGCTCGCCTCGCGCGGCGCCGCGGTGGTGGTCAACGACTCCGGCGGCACCCTCACCGGTGACGGTACCGATGCCGGGCCCGCGGCCGAGGTGGCGGCCGAGATCGTGGCCGCAGGCGGGGTAGCGGTGGCCAGCGCCGCATCGGTGGCCACCGCAGACGGGGGCGGGGCGATCATCAACACCGCCCTCGAGGCATTCGGACGGGTCGACGTGCTGATCCACAACGCGGGCAACGTACGGCGCGCGCCGCTGGCGCAGATGTCCTACGACGACTTCGACGCGGTTCTCGACGTGCATCTGCGCGGCGCTTTTCACGTGGTGCGGCCGGCGTTTCCGGTGATGCTGGAGCGTGAGTACGGGCGGATTGTGCTCACGTCGTCGATCGGCGGCCTGTACGGCAATCATGAGGTCGCCAACTACGGCGTCGCCAAGGCCGGCATCATCGGGCTGTCCAATGTCGCCGCGCTGGAGGGGGCGCCGGCAAATGTGCGGTGCAATGTCGTGGTTCCCGCCGCGGTCACCCGGATGGCCGAGGGTATCGACACTTCCGCGTACCCGCCGATGGGGCCGGAACTGGTGGCGCCTGTGGTGGGGTGGTTGTCGCACGAGAGCTGCTCGGTGACGGGGGAGATCTTCGTGGCCCTGGCCGGTAGGGTGGCCCGAGCGGTGATCGCCGAATCACCCGGTGCGTATCGCGCGTCGTGGTCCATCGAGGAGGTGGCCGAATCCCTGGATGAGATCAGGGATCTCAGCGCTCCGGTGATCTTCCCGCCGGTGCCGGGCGGCCACGCCGACCACATCCGGTACAGCTTCTCCCGAGCGGCCGAACATGTCTAGCGGCCCCCTGACCGGGGTGCGGGTGGTCGACCTCACCGCAATGGTGATGGGTCCCTACTGCACGCAGATCATGGCCGATATGGGCGCTGAGGTCATCAAGATCGAACCACCCGAGGGTGACAACACACGCTACATCTCGGTGGGCCCGGCGCCCGGGATGAGCGGGGTGTTCGTCAACGTCAACCGCGGCAAGCGCAGTGCGGTCCTGGATCTGCAGACCCCGGAGGGCAAACGTGCGCTGCAGGCGCTCATCGAGTCGGCGGATGTGTTCATCCATTCCATGCGGGCCAAGGCCGTGGCCAAGCTCGGCTTCGCCTATCCCGAGGTGGCGCAACTGAATCCGCAGATCGTCTACACCAATTGTTACGGCTACGGCCGTCGCGGACCCGAGGCCGACCGCCCCGCCTACGACGACACCATCCAGGCCGAGTGCGGGCTGCCGGCGGTCCAGGAGCAACTGACCGGTGAGGTGAACTACGTCGGCACCATCATGGCCGACAAAGTGGCGGGGCTGACCGCGCTGTACGCCACCATGATGGCGCTGTTCCACCGTGAACGCACCGGCGAAGGCCAGGAGGTGGAGGTCAGCATGTTCGAGACCATGGCCTCGTTCATGCTCGTCGAGCACGCCAACGGGGCGATGTTCAGCCCACCGCTGGGCCCTGCCGTCTACCCACGCACAGTGGCCCCCAACCGCAAGCCCTACCGCACCAAGGACGGCTACATCGCCGCGTTGATCTACAACGACAAACACTGGAATGCGTTCATCGCAGCGGTGCAGCCGCCCTGGAGCAGCGATCTGTACGCCACGCTGGAACGGCGCGCGAAACAGATCGACGCGGTGTACGCGTTGGTGGCCCAGACCCTGGCCGAGCGCACCACCGACGAGTGGCTGACCCTGTTCCGGGAGCTGGAGATCCCGGCCGCGCCGCTGCGCACCCCAGACGCACTGTTCGACGATCCGCATCTCAACGCCGTCGGTCTGTTCGAGACCGTCGACACCGCATACGGTCCCGTGCGCTTCCCCGGCGTCCCGACCTGGTTCTCGCGTACCCCGGGCCGGGTGCACGGACCGGCGCCGGAGCTGGGCGCCGACACCGATGCGGTGTTGCGTGAGCTCGGCATCCGTACCTCGTTGTTCGGAGCGTGAGCGTGGACTTCGAGATGGGAAGCGGCGCAGAAGAACTGCGTGGGCAGCTACGCGATCTGGTGCACCGGCACGTGCCCGCCGGGTTCCTCGGCGCCTTCACCGACGATCCGGCGGATCTGGCGGTGGCACAACAGTTCTGCCGCACCCTGGCCGAGCAGGAGTTGCTGTGTATGGCGTGGCCGGAGGAGTTCGGCGGCCGCGGCGCCACCGTGTGGGAACAGACCGTGGTCCGCGAGGAGATGTGGGCCCATCACGAACCACGCGGCGCACAGTACATGGGGGTCAACTGGGTGGGCCCGATCATCATGCGCCACGGCACGCACGCGCAGCAGCGCACACATCTGCCGCCGATCGCCCGCGGCGAGGTGATCTGGTGCCAGGGCTTCTCCGAACCGGAGGCCGGTTCCGATCTGGCGTCGCTGCGCACCTTCGCTCGCCGCGACGGTGACAGCTGGCTGATCAGCGGTCAGAAGATCTGGACGTCGTACGCCACCATGGCGCAGTGGTGCTTCCTGCTGGCACGCACCACCAGGTACGTCGAAGGCGCCGCCAAGAAGCAGCACGGCTTGACGATCTTCCTGGTGCCGATGGACGACCCGGCCATCCAGGTGCGGCCGATCCGCACCATGCTGGGGCCGCACCACCTCAACGAGGTGTTCTTCGACGACCTGCGGGTCACCGACGCCGACGTGCTCGGCACCGTCGACGCGGGCTGGTCGATCGTGCAGGACGTGATGTCGTTCGAGCGGGTGGGGATCGCCAGGTACGCCCGGTGCGAGCGACTGCTTGCGCTGGCGCCCGAGGCCGTGGGTGAGCGTTGGGACGGCCTGCCCGAGGAGTTGCGCGGCCGGTGGGCGCGGATGCTGACCCATTGCCGGCGTGCCCGGTTGATGGCCTACCGGGTGGTCGCCATGCAGGCGCAGGGTCGGGTGAATCCCGGGGATGCCGCAGCGTATCGCATCGCAGTGACCAAACTGGACCAGGACAGCGCCGAGGTGTTGATGGAGATTGCGGCCGGGCTGCCCGCGACCGATCACTTCCGGGCCGAGGTGGAGGATCACTGGCGGTACGCACAGGCCTCCACCGTCTCCTCCGGCAGTATCGAGATGCAGCGGATCCTGTTGTCACGCAGCATGTTGGCGGCGCAGCGGTGAACCTCGAACTGTCCGCCGAGGCGGTGGAATACGGAAAGCAGGCGCGGCGCGCATTCCAGGCCGCCGGAGGTGATCAGCTGGTCATCGAAGCCGAAGCCAAACCGCAACTGCGTGAGACCCTGGTCGGCCCGGCACTTGCCGAGCTCGGTGCGTGGGAGCTGGAGCCGCGCGCCGACGCGGAATCCCTCGAGGCCGCCGCGGCGCTGTGCCGCAGCGCCGGGTACTGGGCGCTGCCGTACCCGGTGGCCGAGCGGTTGGCCCGCCCGGCCGATCTCCAGGTCGACGGTGTGGTGGTGGTGGACGAGGCGCGCGCCGAGGCAGGTCTGGCGGGTCTGGACAACCGTTGGGCCGCAGTCGGTATCGACGGCAGGCGCAGCGTGGTGACGGGCGTACGCGGGACGGGTGCGGCCTTCACCGGCGAGTTGGCGCTCGACCACATCGACGACAACGGCGGCGAGGATCTGAGGCTGGCACTGGTGTTGCCGTGCTGGACCCTGCTCGGCATGCTCGACCGGGCCATCGACGAGACGGTGGCCCATGTCGGATTACGCAAGCAGTTCGGTCAGCCGCTGTCCGGCTTCCAGGGCGTGCAGTTCCAACTCACCGACGCCGAGGTGGAACGAAGCGGGTTGGACATCCTGGCCAAGTACACACTGTGGAGCCTGAACGGCATGTCGGGCCTCGAGGACGCGCTGGCGCTGAGGATGGCCGCCATCGAAGCCGCAGAGGTGGTGTTCCGGGTGTGTCATCAATTGCACGGTGCCGTGGGGTTCTGCGATGAGACCACCGTGTCCTGGCTGTCGCGGTACAGCCAACCGCTGCGCAGGCTGCCGTTCGGCTTGTCAGCGACGCGGGCCCATTTGACCCGGCGACTCGGCCGTCGTGGTCTGACCGGGTTGTTCGTGCCGTGACTGCCGGTCTCGACGCTTTCCGCACACAGGTCCGGCAGTGGTGTCGCGAGCATGTGCCCAGCGACTGGCGCACGTCGCAGACCGGTGCCGACGACCACACCTTCGTTGACTTCCAGAAGGCGTGGTTCGCCGAATTGCACAGCGCGGGTTACGCGGTTCCGCACTGGCCGGCCGAGTGGGGTGGCGGGATGCCGGTGGCCGAGCAGGTCGTCTTGTACCAGGAACTCGCGGCGCATGACGCGCCGCGCCTGGTCCTGGCCTTCGTCGGGATCCACCATGCCGCATCGACATTGTTGATGGCCGGAACCGATGAACAGCGCCGAAAGCACCTGCCCGCGATCCTGGACGGTGAGATCTGGGTGCAGGGCTTTTCGGAGCCGGAGGCCGGTTCGGACCTCGCGAGCCTGCGTACCACCGCACGCCGTGACGGCCGTACTTTTGTGGTCAACGGCCAAAAGCTCTGGGCCAGCGGAGGACTGCACGCCGACTGGTGCCTCCTGTTGGCGCGGACGGACCCGTCTGCACCCAAGCGCAAGGGTATCTCGTACTTCCTGATGGACATGGCCACACCGGGTGTCGAGGTGCGGCCCATCCGTAATGCGGTGGGCGATTCGCATTTCTGCGAGATCTTCCTCAACGACGTCGAGATCCCCGAGACCAACCTGGTGGGCGCGGAGAACGACGGCTGGCGGGTGGCGCAGGCGACTCTGGGCGCCGAGCGGGGCATGACGATGCTGGAGCTGGCGGAGCGGTTGGGGCATGCGGGTTTCCGGTGGCTGGTCGAGTTGTGCCGAATCCACCAAGCCGATGATGCGCGGGTACGGGATCGACTGGCGCAGTTCGATATCGAGATCACCGGTCTGCGCGGGCTGACCCGCCAACTCGTACAGTCCGAGGGTGGCGGGCCCGCGGACGCGTCGATCGTCAAGTTGTACTACAGCGAACTGCTGCAGCGGCTCACCGATTTCGGCACCGAGATCGGCGGTCTGGACGCTCACACCCACATCCGCAAACCACTGTCGAGCGGCTGGGAATCCGGCGCCTGGGCACTGGATTTCATCGGGTCCTGGGAGTGGACCATTCCCGGGGGCGCCAGCGAGATCCAGCGGACCATCATCGGCGAGCGTGGGCTGGGCCTGCCGCGAGAGCCGAGCGCGGTATGACCGAGTTTGCCGAACTGCATGACGAATTGCGCTCTGTGGCAGCGGATTTGCTCGCCAAAGAGGAAGCCGGTGTGACCTGGAAGCTGCTGGCGCAGGCCGGCTGGACCGGGTTGGAGGTGCCCGGACTTCTCGACGGCGCGGACGCCACGTTCCGGGAGACCGCGGTGATCCTGATCGAGATCGGGCGGGCCGCCGCGCGTACGGGTTACCTCGGTGGCACGCTCGCGGTGGGGGTGTTACTGGCGGCTCACCGCAACGGTGTGCGCGACGAACTGCTGGCCGGCATGGCCGCCGGATCGTCGGCGGTGGCGGTCGCCCTCGGCGATGACCACCAGAATGCCTGCTTCACACCAGGTTTCACCGTGGCGGAGTCATCGGCGGGGTGGCGGGTGCAGGGCAGAGCCCGATTCGTTCCCGATGGCGGCGCCGGCGTCCTGTTGCTGGTGACGCAGGACCCGTCGGGAGAACCGGTGGTTGCGGTGGTGCCGTCGGGCAGCCCGGGCCTGACCGTCACGGCGCAACCGGTGACCGACCAGACGCGCGATCTGCGTGTGATCGTCGCCGAGGGGGTGACGGTGGAGGCGCGGTCGGTGTTGCGGTTCGCCGGTGACCCGCGAGAAGCCCTGCGGTTGCTGGCCGCCCGCGCCGCCACTGCGGTGGCCCTCGACAGCCTCGGCCTCAGTGAGGCGATGCTCGCGCGCACGGTGTCCTACGTCGGTCTGCGTCAACAGTTCGGCCGGCCCATCGGCTCCTTCCAGGCCGTCAAGCACGCCTGCGCCGACATGCTGGTGCAGATCGCGGTGACGCGTCAGCTGGTCCAGGAGGCAGTGGAGGCCGTGGCGAGCGCGCGCCCGGACGCCGGCGTGGCGGCGTCGAAGGCGAAAGCGTTCGCCGGTGAATCGGCCGTCGAAATCGCCGGTAAGGCACTGCAGTTGCACGGTGGCATCGGGTACACCTGGGAAAGCGGCGTGCCTGCGTACCTGAAGCGGGCGACGCTCAACCGTGCTCTGGCGGGCTCGCCGGCCGCGCACCGGCAGCTGATCGCGCAGCAGTATCTGGATTGACAGATCAAGGGTTGACCGGAGACCTCAGGTGTCGTAATACTTAGGTGTATGCCTAAGCAATCCGGCGCCGTGATGACGGGTGAACCGCTGGACGGTGTTTTCCACGCGCTTGCGGATCCCACCCGCCGCGCCGTGATCGAGAGGCTGAGCCGGGGCCCCGCGTCCACCTCGGAACTGGCCCGGCCGTTCTCGATGGCGTTGCCGTCCTTCACCCAGCACATGACGGTGCTGGAGCATGCCGGCCTGGTGGCGTCGAACAAGGCGGGCCGGGTCCGGACGTACCAGCTGACCGCTGACCATCTGGCCACAGCGGAAACCTGGCTCTCACAACAGCACTCGCGCTGGGAGCGCAGGCTCGACCAGCTCGATGAATTTCTGACCCGTGGCGGGTCTACCTGATCGACCGCCACCTGACCAAGGAGTAATTGCCATGACCGAACTTCGCCCCGTCGACGTCGACCCCACCACCGACCTGGTTCTGGACCGGTTTGTCGACGTGAACCCCAGGGCCGTATGGGACGCCTGGACCATTCCCGACCAGCTGGTGCAGTGGTTCACCCCGGCGCCGTGGTCGACGGTGGCGGTCGAGGTGGATCTGTGGCCCGGCGGGAAGATGCACACCGTGATGGCCTCGCCCGAAGGTGAGCAATACCCGTCCACCGGGTGCTACCTCGAGGTGGTCGATGGCCGTCGGCTCGTCTTCACGTCGGCGCTGGGGCCGGGGTACCGACCGGTTCCGGTGCCGGAGGGCGAGTTCCACTTCACCGCGATCATCGACATCGTGGCCGAAGGTAGTGGCACCCGCTACACCGCAACCGCGCTGCACGACAGCGAATCCGCGCGCAAACAGCATGAGGCAATGGGCTTCGCCGACGGTTGGGGCGCCGCCCTGGACCAGATGGTCGCGCTGATCAAGGCGCGTTGACGGCAACGGGCCCTCACCTGTGCAGGTGAGGGCCCGCGCCTGGCGGCGAAGGGGGTTACGCCGCCACGTCCTTGTCGCTCGCGTCGGAGCTGTCGGAGTCGGAATCACCCGTTTCGTTGGCCGAATCGTCTGTGCTGTCGGCCTTTTCGCTTTCGTCCGCCGGCTCTTCCTCGCTTGCCGGCTCCTCTTCTTCGGCGGCGGGCTCTTCCTCGGCTGCCGGCTCTTCCTCAGCGGCCGGCTCCTCCTCGGCTGCCGGCTCCTCCACCGGGGCCTCCGTTTCCTCGGCCGGCACCTCGGCCTCGTCGGTCACCGGTTCCTCGACCGGCTCGTCATCGACGACGGGCACGGCGGGCTCAACGCCGGACGGTTCGGGTGCAGCGGCCTCGTCTGCGGGCTCGGAGACCACGGCCGGCGCGGCGCCGGGCACATCCAGGGTCACCGTTGCCGCGGGCTCGGTGGTGAGGGCGGATACCTCATCGGTGGCCGCGGTTTTGGCCAGCGACGAGTTGGCGCCGAGCGCACCGGCGATGGCGCGCGGGAGGGTGATGAACAGGCCCTGGACCAGACCACCGGCAAAACTGTCCAGAGACAGCAGACCCGGGAGGAAGCTGCCGTCGGCGGCCTCGAAACCGTTGAGCAGTGCACCGGTCATGACCGCCGGGATGTTCACCACGGCGGTGACCGCGGCAAGCAGGTCCCCGGCCTCGAGGGAGTCGAGGACATCCTGGGCCGTGGCGCCGAGCGCGTTGATCGGGTTGATGATGGGCCCGAGAACACCGGTCAGCAGAGGCAATGCCGTGGTCAGGCTGAACATCGCGGTGACCACGTCGGCGGCGTTCTGAGCGATCTTCGACGGAATGTCGAGCACGCCCGACTCGAACAGGGGCAAGCCGAACCCCACGATGATGGTTCCGGTGATCAGGGCCCCGGACAGGGCGGAGACGGCCCCGCCGATGTTGCCGGCGGCGAACAGTTGCTTTGCGCGCTCGATTTCGACGGCTGCCCCGTACGGGTTGTCCGGGGAGAAGTACTCACCGAGACCGGCCACCACACCGTTGGCGGCGGCGGCCAGGGTTTCGATGTACCCGATCTGGTTGGCCGCGAGCTGCCGGAGGATCGGCGCGGGGTCGGAGAGCCAGTTCTGGCCCAGCGCGCCGGCGTTGTCGACCGCCTTCGACAGGACCTGAACCCACAGCTCGAGAGGATTGGCAAGTGACGTCAGATCGACGGCAGCCGTCGAGATGGCCGGAACGGTGACATCGGAGAGCGGAGTGCTCACCGGCGACAACGGGCTGATTGCCAGAGCGCTCGCTCCGACGACGGCGACACCCGTTGCTAGGTACGACCGGGCTGCAACGTACATGGACTCTCCTTGACGAGAACGTAAGAAATGGGCAGCCGGAATCTACTCCACAGTAAGTTGACAAAGAGTCGCTTTTCGTAAAAACAGATTCGCCTTGGATGACGACTGTCAAGTCGAGCAAATGCGTTTGCGGCATCGGAAAGCTAGCTGTTCAGACGCACTGCAACCAGGTTGGTTGCGTTTTGCAAAGCTTTGCCGGTCGCGGACATTTGTCCGTCGGTGGATCGAACGTCCACCCGGGGACTGGCGTCTGCGTCAATATCACCGCAGGTGGTGCGGTGCGGGAACTCATCTCTCGTGGTAGTTCACAACACAAGGACGAGAAGGTTGCCACGAACCAGGGGTACACGGCCCTGCGTCGCCGCGCCCCGGGAGTGGGGGCTGGCAAAACCGGCACGTCGTCGGATCGAGGGCCGCCCGGTTTCGCCGCCAGAGTGGCGCTGCAACCGGGTGGCATCCACTGCCACTTCGAAAGCAACCGTTGTCAAAAGCGGGCGCGAGCGCGCGTGTTCGTACGGGATCTGCGGCGTGCCGCCGTACAGACACGCGCGCTCGCGGAGAGTGGGGTGTCGTCGCGAGAGGGGGACCTTCAGAAGATGTTCTTGTGGGGGACGTCGGTCACCAGGCCGCCGTCCATGACGAACTCACTGCCCGTCGCGAAGGAGGACTCGTCGCTGACGAGGAACACGATGAACGTCGCGACTTCCTCCGATTTGCCGGGCCGGCCGAGCGGGGCCGTCACCATGTCGTCGGGGAAGTGTTTGGTCATCGGGGTGCGGATGAAGCCGGGGTGAATGGAGTTCACCCGGATGTTGTCGGGGCCCAGCTCCAGTGCGGCCGACTTGGCCAGGCCGCGGACCGCCCACTTGGACGCGACGTAGGGGTGCACCATCGGTGCGCCCCGCAGGCCTTCGATCGACGACACATTGATGATGGACCCGCCGCCGGCGGCTTTCATCTGCCCGACGACGGCCTGCATGCCGAGGAACGTCCCGGTCAGGTTGACGTCGATGACCTTCTGCCACTTGGCCATATCGAACTTGCCGATCTTGCCCAGTGCGACGATGCCGGCGTTGTTGACCAGTGCGGTGAGCCCGCCGTAGGTGTCGACAGCGGTCTTGACCGCGGCGTCCCACTGCTCGGCGTCGGTGACGTCGAGGTGGACGTAGCGCGCTGATCCCGATTCTGCGGCACACAGCTCCGCGGCCAGCGCTTCCCCCTTCTCGTCGAGGATGTCGCCGATCACCACCTTCGCGCCCTCGGCGACGAGCAACTTGGCGTGTGCGGCACCCATGCCCTGTGCGCCGCCGCTGATCAGTACAACTTTTCCGTCCACGCGTCCCATGAGGCGTCAGGCTACCCGACCGCGGAAAAACTAGAACATGTTTCAATTCCGTGCCTGAGCCCGCATACTGCCAATCATGACCATCCGCGTCGCACTCGTGGGCACCGGCAATTGCGGCCGCATCGCCCTGACCCAGCTGATCGAGGACCCCCGCTTCGAACTCACCGCGGTGGGGGTTTCCACGGACGACAAGCTGGGCATGGACGCGGGCGACCTCGCGGGCCTCGACGTGACGACCGGAGTCGTGGCCACCAGAGGGCTCGACGGGGTACTGGCCACCAGACCCGACTGTCTTGTCTACTGCGCCATGGGCGACACCCGGCCCATCGAGGCCACCCGGGACGTCACCGCTGCGCTGGCGGCCGGCATCAACGTCGTCGGATCGGCGCCCGGTGGGTTGCAGTTCCCCTGGGGGGTGATGCCGGACAAGGCCATCCAGCGTGTCGAAGACGCGGCGCAACAAGGCAATTCGACAGTGTTCATCACCGGCGTGGACCCGGGTTTTGCCACCGACCTGATGCCGTTCGCGCTGGCGGGCACCTGTCAGCGGATCGAGCAGATCCGCACCATGGAGATCGCCGACTACGCCACCTATGACGGCGAGGTGGTGATGAAGATCGTGATGGGCTTCGGCAATCCGATCGACCAACCGGGCATGCTGCTGCTGCCCGGGGTCCTCAGCGCGGCCTGGGGGACGGCGCTGAAGATGTTGGCGGCGGGGATCGGGGTCGAGCTCGACGAGATCACCGAGAACTACGAGTTGGAGCCCGCACCCGAGGACATCGAGACGGCCCTCGGCGTCATCGAGAAAGGCACCGTGGCCGCAATGCGCTTCGAGATCAACGGTATGGCCGGCGGCAAACCGGTGGTGGTGGTCGAACACATCACCCGCGTGCGGGAGGATCTGCGGCCGGACTGGGCCCAGCCCGCACAGCCGGGTGGTTCCTACCGCGTCGAGATCACCGGCGAACCGTCGTATGCCGTCGACATCTGCCCCACCAGCAGCCGCGGTGACCACAATTACGCGGCCATCCTGGTGGCGGCCGGCCGGATCGTGAACGCGATTCCCGACGTCGTCGCAGCTCCGCCGGGGATTCGCACCACGCTGGACATGCCGCTGGTTACCGGGAAAGGCGTATACCGAAGTTAAAGCAGCTGACTGTAAACTGTCTTCTCGTTGGACGAGAGGATGGTTTCCATGACAGCGCCAGGGACACTCAAGCGGGTCATCACCGGTGCCTCCATCGGCAACGCCGTCGAGTGGTTCGACTTCGCCATCTACGGCTTTCTGGCCACCTTCATCGCCGCGAACTTCTTTCCCAGCGGCGACGAGACGGCGGCACTGCTCAACACCTTCGCGATCTTCGCCGCGGCCTTCTTCATGCGCCCACTCGGGGGCTTCGTGTTCGGCCCGCTCGGGGACCGGATCGGCCGGCAGCGGGTGCTGGCGATCGTCATCCTGCTGATGTCGGCCGCCACCCTGGCGATCGGGTTACTGCCCACCTACGCCACCATCGGCGTGGCGGCGCCCCTGCTGCTCCTGCTCCTGCGCTGTCTGCAGGGCTTTTCCGCCGGGGGTGAATACGGCGGCGGCGCAGTCTATCTCGCCGAGTACGCGCGCGATGACAACCGTGGCAGGACGGTCACCTTCATGGCATGGTCCGGGGTGGTGGGTTTTCTGATCGGATCCGTGACCGTCACGCTCCTGCAGGCGGGGCTGTCCGCCGAGGCCATGGACGCCTACGGCTGGCGCATCCCGTTCCTGATCGCCGGCCCGCTGGGGCTCGTAGGGCTCTACATCAGGCTGAAACTCGACGACACCCCGGAGTTCACCGCCCTCAGCGAATCCGACGACGTGGCCGCATCACCGCTGCGGGAGGCAGTGCGTGACGCCGGCCCGGCCATCGTGCGGGTGATCGGATTGTTCATCCTGTTCAACGTCGGCTACTACGTGGTGTTCACCTTCCTTCCGACGTACTTCATCAAGAACCTGGAGTTCAGCAAGACCCAGGCATTCGCCTCGGTGACGGCCGCCAGCCTGGTGGCGATCGTGCTGATCCTGCCGTTCGCCGCACTGTCGGACCGGATCGGCCGCCGGCCGCTGTTGCTCGGTGCAGCAGTGGGTTTCGTGGTACTCAGTTACCCGCTGTTCCTGCTGATGACGTCGGGTTCGGTGGCGGCGGCCATCGCGGGACACTGCGCGCTGGCCGTGCTGGAATCGATCTTCGTCTCGACCGCGGTGACAGCGGGGGTGGAGATGTTCGCCACCCGGGTCCGCTACAGCGGCTTCTCGATCGGCTACAACATCTGCGTTGCACTGTTCGGCGGAACCACGCCGTACGTCGTCACCTGGCTGACCGACCGCACCGGCAACATCCTGGCCCCGGCGATCTATCTCAGTGTCGCGGCCGTCGTCTCCCTGATCACCGTGCTGACCATCAGGGAGACAGCGAAACAGCCTCTGCTGCAACGGCTTTAGCCCAACGGTAGTCCGCCTTTCCCGCAGGGGAGCGCACCACCTTCGGGGTGCGGACGAATGCCTTGGGGACCTTGTACCCGGCGATGGTGCGCCGGCAGACCTCGATGAGCTCGTCGTCGGTGACCGAGGTGCCGTCGACCAGCTGGACCACGGCGACCACCTCGCTGCCCCAACGCTCGGACGGCCGCCCGGCCACCACCACGTCGTAGACGTGAGGGTGCGCGGCGATGGCGCGCTCCACCTCTTCGGCGAAGATCTTCTCGCCACCGGAGTTGATGGTCACCGAATCGCGGCCCAGAAGTTCGATGCGGCCGTCCGCCAGGGCGCGGGCCCGATCGCCGGGAACCGACCAGCGCACACCGTCGATTGTCGGGAAGGTACGCGCCGTCTTGGCTTCGTCGCCCAGATAGCCCAGCGGGATCAGGTCGCGCCGGGCCAACCATCCTTCGCCGTCGCCGGGGGCCAGTACCCGGCTGAAATCGGCGGCCACGACGGCGGTGTCGGCCTGCGGGGTGAACACCGGTGAGGTGCCGGAGTCGTCGCCCGCTTCAGTGTTCGCGAGTGTGGTCATCTGCTGACCGGACTCCGACGAGCCCACCGCGTCGATCAGCAGGACATGCGGCAGTGCGGCCCGGATCCGGTCCCGCACGGTCGGTGACATCGGCGCTCCGCCGTTGGTGATGGAGATCAGGCCGGACAGGTCGTAGTCGCCGGTCTCGATCTCGTCGATCAGCGGTCGCGCCATCGCATCACCGACCACCGGGATGCTGAGCACCTTCTCCCGCTCGACCAGCCGCAGCACGTCGGCCACGCGGAAGCGCTCGACGTCGTCGGGGATCGCGATCCAGCCGCCCATGGTGATGATGTTGTAGGCCGCCCACTGCGCCGCGCCGTGCATGAACGGCGGCAACATCAGCAGCGACATCGCCCCGGCGGCCGCTTTCACCCGCTCGGCGATCTGCTCGTAGGACGTCAGCGCCTCGCTGCTGCCGAAGGGCCGGCCGCCCATCGCGGAGATGAAGATGTCGTGCTGCCGCCACAACACGCCCTTGGGCATGCCGGTGGTGCCGCCGGTGTAGAGGATGTAGAGGTCGTCACCGGTCGGGGCGGGCATACCCTCGGCAGGTGCCGGCGTGGTTACGATCGACTCGTAATCCACGGCCCCGGGCAGCAATTCGTTGCCCGTGTGATCGGCCACCTGGATCAGCACCTTCAGATGCGGAAGCCGGTCCCGGATGGCGGCCACCCGCGGCGCGAACTCGGCGTTGTAGACCACCGCGGTGGCTTTCGAGTCGTTGAGCAGGTACAGCAGCTCGTCCTCGACGTAGCGGTAGCTGACGTTGAACGGCGCCACCCGGGCGCGATACGCGGCGACCATCGACTCCAGGTACTCATTGCCGTTTCGCAGGTACAGCCCGATGTGGTCCTGTCCGGATTCGTGGCCGCCCAGGTCGCTGCGCTCGGTGTGGCAGCCCAGGCCCACCGATGCCAGATAGTGCGCCACACCGTCGATGCGGCCGTCGAGTTCGGCATAGGTCAACCGCCGCCCACGCCAGAGCAGCGCGGTGTGATCCGGGATGGTGCTGGCAACGGTGGCGAAAACGCTCGACAGGTCGAAGGTGTCGCGGCTCATGGCACCAATCTAGAACACGTTCTAGTCGGCGATGCGGTTAACTCTTCTTCTTCTCCCGCCACACCCGCTCGAACGGCAGCCGCCACCCGTTGGGGGCGATCAGCTGATGGATGGCGTTGGGACCCCAGGTGCCCTGCGGGTACATCTTCACCGGCGGCGGGTCGTCGAGCAGCTGAGCCGAACGCTCCCACAACGATTCGATACCTTCGGCGGTGGTGAACAACGTGTGGTCACCGCGCATGGCGTCCAGGATCAGGCGTTCGTAGGCCTCGAGCACATCGGAGACGTATTCGGTTTCCTGGGTGGAGAACTGCATCGAGAGCTTCTCCAGCTTCATCCCCGGCCCGGGCCGCTTGCCGTAGAACGACAGCGACACCTTCGATGAGTCGGCCAGGTCGAAGGTCAGGTGGTCGGGGCCCTGCGAGCCCACTCCCGAGCCGGGCGGGAACATGGTGCGCGGGGCTTCCTTGAACGCGATCGAGATGATGCGCTGCCCTTCGGCCATCCGCTTGCCGGTGCGCAGGTACACCGGGACCCCGGCCCACCGCCAGTTGTCGATCGCGACCTTGAGGGCGATGAACGTCTCGGTGTCGGAATCCCTTGCCACGCCGGGCTCTTCGCGGTAGCCGGTGTACTGGCCGCGGACCACGTTGGCGGGGTCGATCGGCAGCATGGACCGGAAGACCTTGTTCTTCTCCTCGCTGATGGCCCGCGGTTCCAGTGCGGTGGGCGGTTCCATCACCACGAACGCCATCACCTGGAACAGGTGTGTCACCACCATGTCCTTGTAGGCGCCGGTGCTCTCGTAGAAGTTGGCCCGCTGGTCCAGGCCGAGCGTCTCGGGGATGTCGATCTGGATGTGGTCGATGAAATTGCGGTTCCAGATCGGTTCGAACAAACCGTTGGCGAACCGGAAGGCCAGGATGTTCTGGGCTGCTTCCTTGCCGAGGAAGTGGTCGATCCGGAAGATCTGACGCTCCCGGAAGGTCTGGTGGACGAAGTCGTTGAGTTCGACGGCACTGGCCAGATCGGTGCCGAACGGTTTCTCCATCACCACCCGCGAGCGATCCACCAGGTCGGCCTCCCGCAACATGGTGATGACGGCGTGTGCGGCCTTCGGCGGCACCGAGAGATAGTGCAACCGCCGGACATCTGGTCCGAGCTCACCTTCGGCCTGTCGGACCGCGGCGGCCAGGGCGTCCGGACCGGCGCCCTGCGGCACGTAGGACACCCTCGAGGCGAACGCCGCCCACTCCTCGTCGGTGAGCTTGTGGTTGCCGAACGAGTTGATGGCCTCGCGGGCCAGCGCCCGGAACTCGTCGTCGGACAGGTCCTCCAGCGATGTGCCCACCACTCTGATCTTGGGGGCCAGCGCCGACTTGACCAGGTATGCCATCCCCGGCAGCAGTTTTCGCTTGGCCAGGTCGCCGGTGGCGCCGAAGAGCACGATGACATGCGGGGTCAGCGGCTCTTCTCCGCGGCGCGGGCGGGCGCTGGGCGACGGGTACGCGATCGTCTGAGGGTTGTTGGTGGCCATCTGACGGATGATCCCAGGATGAGAGGACCGGCGCAGGACGTCCGGGTGAACTTCGCCCCGCCGGAATCAACCGCGGCGGTGGCGCGCTGGATGGGGCATGAGCCCCGAGGAAATCAGCGTCGATCTTGTTGTCATCGGTTTCGGTAAAGGCGGTAAGACGCTGGCCGCGGCACTGGGCGCGCAGGGCCGGCGGGTGATCATGGTGGAGCAGTCCGCGCGGATGTACGGCGGCACCTGCATCAACATCGGCTGTGTGCCGACCAAATCAATGGTCTATCAGGCCGAACACCTCGACGCCGGGGCGTCGCACGATGCCGAGTATCGGGCTGCGGTGCAGACCACCCAGGAGCTGACCGCACTGCTGCGCGGCAAGAACTTCGCCATGCTGGACAACCTCGAGACCGTGACGGTGCTGACCGGACGCGCCGAATTCGCCGACGCCAACACCGTCGAGGTCACCGCGGACGACGGTGACCGTTACCGTCTCCGCGCACCCCACATCGTGATCGGCACAGGATCGGAACCGGTGTTGCCCGACATTCCCGGGCTGGCCGGCAATGAACGGGTGGTCACGAGCACCGAACTCCTGGTGCATGACAATCTGCCCGCGCGCCTGGTGGTGCTCGGCGGTGGTTATGTCGGGCTGGAGTTCGCGGCGATGTTCGCCGGGTACGGCTCGGCGGTGACGGTGCTCGAGAAGCACGAGCGCATCCTGGGCGGCGAGGACGACGATATCGCCGCCAGTGTCGGCGATATCCTCACCGAGGCCGGGGTCAAGCTGCTGACCGCTGCGCAGGTGACCGAAATCGACGGTGGCCGTGTTCATTTCGTGCACGACGGGGCAGCGGCCACCGTGGACGCCGATGTCATCCTGGTGGCACTGGGACGTCGGCCGGTGACCGCGGGGCTGGGGCTGGACAGGGCCGGGGTGGATCTGCGGGCCGACGGGTCGGTTCTCGTCGACGAGCATCTGCGCACCAGCCGGCCGCACATCTTCGCGGTGGGCGACGTCAACGGCGGCCCACAGTTCACCTACATCTCACTCGATGACTACCGCATCGTGGCCGGCCAACTGGCCGGCTCCGGTGTGCGCAGCACCGCCGACCGCGTGGCGGTGCCGTACTCGTTGTTCGTCACCCCGCCGTTGTCGCGGGTGGGATTGACCGAGCGGGCGGCCCGCGCGGCCGGGTACCGGGTCAAGGTGGCCGCGATGCGGGTCGCCGACATGGCGACGGTACCGCGGGCCCGCATCGTCGGTGACCCCCGCGGGATGATGAAGGTGGTGGTCGACGCCGACACCGACACCATCCTGGGCGCCGCCCTGTTGAGCCACGATTCGCATGAGGTGATCAACACGGTGGCCCTGGCCATGCGCCACGGCATCACCGCCTCGGCGCTCCGGGACGAGATCTATACCCACCCGTCGATGACGGAGGCGTTCAACCAGCTCCTGGGTGCCCTGCACTGAGGCCCGGTCGCAGAGGCGGCGACGAAGGAGTCAGGGGGGCCGGGCGTGAAGTGAGGTAATGTCACCCTCCGATAATGAGAACCTGATTCTCGAACACGTCGAAGGAGTGGGGCATTGCCGAAGGGATACGTCATCATCACCGAAGACATCAAGGACGCCGAGGCGATGAAGGCCTACGGGGAAGCCGCGATGAAAGCGATGGGTGGCGCCACGGTGCTGGCCGCCGATCGCAAGGCCGAGACCATCGAAGGTGAATGGCACGGTTCGCAGACCGTGCTCCTGGAGTTCGACTCGGTGGACGCCGCCAAGGCCTGGTACTACTCCGACGAGTACCAGGCGGCGGCGAAGCTGCGTCAGGCCGCTGCCGACTGCAACGGCGTCATCATCTCCGGGTTCTGATGTCTGACGGCGCCGGCACTCCTCCGTCGGCCGCCGCTAGGTGTTCCGGCCGCCGTTGACCCCGAGGATCTGGCCGGTGATGTAACCGGCCTCCTCGGAGGCCAGGAATGCCACCGCGGCGGCGATGTCCTCGGGCTTGCCGATCCGGCGCACCGGGGTGGCCTCGATGGTCTTGTCGATATCCCCGAGGAAACCGCGGTCGGCGGCTTTGCGCAGCATCGGGGTGTCGATGAAACCGGGCGGCACCGCGTTGACCGTGACACCGGTGGGACCGAACTCCAGCGCCAGCGACTTCGTGAGCCCATTGACGCCGGACTTGGCCGACACGTAGTGCGACATGTACGGCGTGCCGGAATGCGTGCTCGACGACGAGATGTTCACGATGCGGCCCCAGCCGGCCTCGGTCATCTCCGGCAGCACCGCCTGGACCATGTGGAACACGCCGTGCAGGTTGACGTTCACGACGTTCTGCCAGTCGTCGAACGAGATCTTCAGAAACGGTTTGAAGCCGTCCAAGCCGGCGGCATTGACCAGGATCCCCACCGGACCCAGGTCGTCGTGAACCTGGGCCAGCGCGGTATCGATCGCGGCGCGGTCGGTGACGTCGACGGCGTAGGAGTACTTCGCCTCTCCCGGATTGAGGTCGAACACCGCGATCTGGTGGCCGTCCTCGGCCAGTCGCTCGGCAATGGCTTTGCCGATACCGGAGGCACCGCCGGTCACCACGGCGACTCTGGGGGTGTCGTTGCGCGCAGGCATCGCGTGTCCTTTCCTGGGGCTGGTTGTCAGTTGTTGTTCAGGCTTTACGGCGGGGCACCCGCAGACCCAGGGCCTTTCGGCCGGCGTCCACCAGGTGTTCGCGCAGTGCGTCACGGTCGAGGTTGACGAACGTCGGGCCCGAGGCTCCGGCCATGCCGGCGAGCACCACGGCCGCTTTGACCATGCCGGCCGGCCCGGGCTCCACATCGGCCAGCAGTCGCATCTGGCGCTCGATCAGCTCGTCCCACTCGCGGCGGGTGCGCAGCATCTCGCCCACTGCGGGGTCGGCCGCCAGCACGGCCACCACCCGGTTGTCGACGGCCAACTGGGCGAAACCGGTCAGCATGTGATCGGCGCGCGCATGGGCGCCGCGAAGCTGCTCGGCGGCGCCGATCACCACGGTGAGCTGCTCGAGAATCGGGGCCACCACCGCGTCGAGCAACTGCTCGCGGGTCCGGAAGTGGTGGTAGATGGCGGCTTTCGTGAAGCCGAGCTCGTCGGCGATCATCTGCAGTGATGTGCCGGCGAAGCTGTGTCTGGTGAACAGATCGACGGCGACATCGATCAATCGCTGGCGCGTGTCGACTTCGACGGGGGAAGGGGTGGCCATGCGGTTGATCCCTTCTCCCGAGTCTGCAAAACGCTGTACCAACTTTACGATCGTATAGTAGCTTACTAGTCGATCGTAAAGGAGAGTGCCACGTGTCAGATCTCGCGAAGACGGAACTCGAGACCCTCAACTTCTTCACCGACCAGACCCTTGTCGCCGACCCGTACCCCTATATGGAGGCCATGCGCAGCGGCTGCCCGGTCCGTCGTGAACCGCACCAGAACGTCATGGTGGTGACCGGTTACGACGAAGCCCTGGCGGTGTTCGGCGACTCGGAGAACTTCTCCTCCTGCACCGCGGTCACCGGGCCGTTCCCCGGCTTTCCGGTACCGCTGGAAGGCCGGTCCGAGAGCGAGATCGCGGAGCTGATCGACACGCACCGCGCCGAACTGCCGTTCAGCGACCAGGTGACCGTGATGGACCCGCCGACGCATACCGCGCACCGGGCCCTGCTGATGGGGCTCATCACCCCCAAGCGGCTCAAAGAGAACGAAGAGTTCATGTGGGACCACAACGACAAGGTGCTCGACCCGTACCTTGCCGGCGGAAGTGGTGAGTACATCAAGGGTTTCGCCGCACCGTTCACCCTGGCGGTGATCGCCGATCTGCTCGGTGTGCCGCTGGAGGACCGGGCCGAGTTCGCCAAGCGGATGGATCACAGCCAGGGTGGCGTCGGCAGCACCGGCGAGGGCTCGCTGTCGCACAGCCCGCTGGAGTACCTGTACGAGAAGTTCTCCGCCTACATCGCCGACCGCCGCAGCCACCCGCGTGCCGACGCGCTGACCGAGATGGCCAACGCGAAGTTCCCCGACGGCTCCACCCCCGAGGTCATGGACGTGGTGCGCATCGCCGCCAACCTCTACACCGCGGGCCAAGAGACCACCGTCCGTCTGCTCAGCTCCGCGCTGATGGTGCTCGCCGAACGCAAGGACGTCCAGGATCAGCTGCGCAAGGAACCCGGCAAGATCCCCAACTTCATCGAGGAGATGCTGCGCATCGAGAGCCCCGTCAAGGGTGACTTCCGGCTGGCGCGCAAGACCATGACCATCGGCGGTGTCGAGATTCCCGCGGGCACCACCGTGATGGTGATGAACGGTGCGGCCAACCGCGATCCTCGCCAGTTCCCCGATCCCGACACCCTCGACGTCGACCGGTCGAATGCCCGGCGCCACATCGCCTTCGGCCGCGGTGTGCACTCGTGCCCGGGCTCACCGCTGGCGCGGGCCGAAGCCAAGGTGGCCCTGGATCGAATGCTGGCCCGCACCAACGACATCCGGCTGTCGGAGGAGCATCACGGTCCGGTGGGAAACAGGCGTTTCACCTACGTCCCGACGTTCATCCTGCGCGGAGTGACCGCGCTGCACCTGGAGTTCGACGTCAAATGAGGGCCCGCGTGGACGACGCCCTGTGCCGCGGACACGGGGTGTGTGAGGCGGTGTGCCCGGACGTGTTCTGGGTGACCGACGACGGTTACGCCGAAGCCCAGGAGGGTGACGTGGCCCCCGAGCACGAGGATGGCGTGCGCGAGGCGGCGCAAGCGTGCCCCGAACACGCGATCACCGTGAGCTGACCGCCTTCGGCAGTGCGGCCGGCTCGTAGCGCACGAATGTCCGGGTGAAGGTGGCCGCGCCGTGCGACATCGACCGCAGGTCGATCGCATACCGCACCAACTCCTGCTGCGGCACTTCGGCTTTGACCTCCGTGGTGCCGTCGGCGCTGGTGTCGGTGCCCAGCACCCGTCCGCGCCGCCCGCACAGGTCGCTCATCACGGTGCCCACCAGATCGTCGGGCAGCACCACCGAGACCTGATCCACCGGCTCCAGCACCGCCAGCTCGGACCGGGCGGCGGCATCACGCAGCGCCAGCGCACCGGCCATCTGGAAGGCGTGATCCGAGGAGTCCACGCTGTGTGCCTTGCCGTCGACGAGCGTGACCCTGATGTCGACGAGCGGATTCCCTGATTCCAGCCCCCTCTCCATCTGCGCGCGGACACCCTTCTCGACACTGGCGATGAACTGCCGCGGCACCGCGCCGCCGACCACCTTGTCGACGAATTCGAACCCGGTGCCTTCCGGCAGCGGGTCCACTTCGATGTCACACACCGCGAACTGGCCGTGCCCGCCGGACTGTTTCACATGCCGGCCGTGCCCGGTCGCCGACTCGGTGAACGTCTCGCGCAGCGGGATTCGCAGGTCTACGGTGTCCACGCCGACCCCGAAGCGGTGCGACAACGCCTCGAGCGCCACCCCGGCGTGCGCCTCACCCATGCACCACAACACGATCTGATGCGTCTCCGGGTTCTGTTCGATGCGCAACGCCGGGTCCTCGGCGGCCAGGCGCGCGATACCGCCGGCCAGTTTCTCCTCGTCGGATTTGGCGTGCGGGGCAATGGCGATGGGCAACAACGGTTCCGGCATCGTCCACGGCCGCAGCACCAGAGGATCGGCCTTGTCGGACAGGGTGTCACCGGTCTCGGCGCGCGTCAGCCGCCCGATCGCGCAGATGTCGCCCGCTACCACCGACGGGGCGGGACGCTGCTGTTTACCGAGCGGGAAGGTCAGCGCTCCCACGCGCTCGTCCTCGTCGTGGTCATCATGGAAGGAGTTGGCCGCCGCGTCCCCGAAGAACGCCGAAAAATGGCCCGACACATGCACAGTGGTGTCGGGCCTGATGGTGCCGGAGAACACCCGGGCGAGGCTGACCCTCCCGACATAGGGATCCTGCGTGGTCTTCACCACCTCCGCCAGCAGTGCACCGTCCGGATCGCAGGACAGGGGCTGATGGGACTTGCCCACCGGGGTGAACACCTGGGGGAGGGGATGCTCGGACGGCGACGGGAATCCCCGGGTCGCGATGTCCAGCAGTTCGTCGAGGCCCACGCCGGTGGTGCTGCACACCGGGATCACCGGGTGGAAGGACCCGCGGGCCACGGCGTTCTCGAGGTCGGCGATCAGCACGGCCTCGTCGATCTGCTCACCGCCGAGGTAGCGCTCCATCAGCGACTCGTCTTCGGATTCCTCGATGATGGCCTCGATCAACGACGGGTCGTCGAGGAGGCCCACGAGACGGTCGGGTTCCGGGCGGTACAGCGGAGCCACCCTCTCGCCGAACGCTTCTCGAGCCTCGGCCAGGACGGCCGGGTAATCGGCTCTGCCATGGTCGAGCTTGGTGATGGCCACTGCCCGCGGCATGCCGACATCGCTGCATTCATGCCACAGCGCCTTGGTTGCGGCGTCGACTCCGTCATTCGCGGCGATGACGAACAGCGCGCAGTCCGCGGCGCGGAGCCCCGCCCGGAGCTCACCCACAAAATCGGCGTAGCCGGGTGTGTCGATCAGGTTCACCTTGATGCCGCGGTATTGCAGTGAGGCCAGCGCCAGACCGACCGAACGTTGCTGGGCTATCTCGGCGTCGTCGTAATCGCAGACCGTGCTGCCCTCGGGCACCGAACCGGCCCGCGTCAGCACCCCGGCCGCGACCAGGAGTGCTTCGATCAGAGTCGTCTTGCCCGCGCCGGACGCGCCGACGAGGACGATGTTGCGGATGGCCTCCGGTGCGGTGGCAGTGGGCGCTGCGTCGCGGGACGCGTTCGTCTTGTCAGCCATGACGGTCCTCCTGCCACCCGATTGTGCTCGGATGGGGCCGCCGGCACGGCCGAATGGCGGAACCGGCTGAGATCAGGCGTTGATGACGATCGGGTCGCCCACGCTGACCGTGTCGAAGTACCAGGCGGCATTGTCGGGACTCAGATTGATGCAGCCGTGACTGACGTTGGCGTACCCCTGTGAGCCCACCGACCACGGTGCCGAGTGCACGTAGACACCGCCCCAGGTGACCCGCACGGCGTAGTTGACGTCGAGCAGGTAGCCCTCAGAGGAGTCCAGCGGGATACCGATGGTCCGGGAGTCCATCACCACGTCACGCTCCTTGGCCAGCGCGGTGAACGATCCGACGGGGGTGGGAAATCCCGACTTGCCCATCGAGGCGGGCATCTCCCTGGCCACCACACCGTCGATACTGACCACGAAGGTGTGCGCGGAGATGTCGGCCACCGCCAGCACCTCCGCCCCGGTGTTGAAGCTCAGCGGTGTGCCGGCGACGGACAACCGGATGGTCGAGTGCGCCGGCCAGAATCGCTGCGGGGTGACCCGCAGTGTGTCGGGGGTTGGCCAATCAAACTGAACCGCAGAGTCTTTCGGCTCGAGAATGGTCACCGAATCCTCGATGACGCGCCGGTTGACCGGTCCGCCGAAGGTGATGTCGACGGGATGCCCGACGCCCACGCGATCCCCTGCCGCGGGCACCACGTCGGTGACGGGGGTGGTGGGGACCGCCGCCGAGGCCGGCCCGGGCGAGCCCGTGGGCACCATCAGGACCGAGATAGCCAGAACGAGGATGAATCGAAGCGCATGCCGCACGGTGATCCTCCCTTCACTGCGGTGGACCACCGATGGTAGCGGCCCGTCACCCGGGACGTCGGTGTTTGCCGGCCGGCCGTTACATCCGGCATCGATCGGTCGGCACGGCCGTCAGCTCGGGGAATTTGGCCGTCTTGCCGTGTCCGGCGGGGAGGCTGCGGAGATTGCGCCAGACCCAGGGTACGAGCATGTTGCGGGTCCACTGGGCCTGCGCCCGCATCCGCGCCGCCGGGCCGGGTTGCTCCCCCGACCCCCGGGCAGTGGCCCAATCATGGTTGCTCCCAGGCAGTCCCAGGGCTTCAGCGGCGGCATCGGCGAACAGCTGGTGGCCGTAGGGCGAGGCGTGCATGCGGTCGATGCTCCACACCTGCGAGTCGAGCATGGACGGTGCGCTGAACAGATCTACGAGCCCGAAGCCGTGCTGGGCGGCCGAATTGGTGATGACGGCATTGATCTGCCGGAGCCTGGCGGCCAGCACCCGACCGACGGGCAGGATCCTGGCCACATCGGGGAAGGTGGTGGTGACGACGGTGGCGCCCGTCTCGGCGAGCCGGGTGTAGACGGTTTCGAGTTCCACGAGTGCGGTGTCGAACCAGCGGCCGGGCCGGACCATGTCGTTCATCCCCACGCAAAGCGTCACCAGATCCGGTGCCATGGCCAGCGCCGCGGGTAGCTGGTTGTCCAGGACATCGCGGGTGGTGCGCCCACGCACTGCGAGGTTCGCGTACTGCAGCCCCGGATAGAGCTCGGCCAGGTGCGCGGCGAGTCGATCGGCAAAGCCGCGCACACCGGTGTCGTCGTCACCGTCCCAGAGTCCTTCGGTCTGGCTGTCGCCGAGCGCCACATAGCGGGTGTACGCCATGGCGGGGACCTTAGTGGTGCTCGGTGAACAGAACGTCACAACCAGTCGCGGCGTTTGAACGTCACATACAGCGCGAACCCGATGATCAGGATCAGAGCCGTACTGGCCACGAAGCCGCCGAACGTGTCGAACCCCGGATACGGGACGTTCTGCCCGTAGAAACCGGTGATGGCCGTCGGCACCGCGATGATGGCCGCCCACCCGGTGAGCTTCTTCATGACCATGTTCAGCCGCGCATCCTGCAGCGAGAGATTGGTCTCGAAGACGGTGGTGATCATGTCGCGCAACGACTCCGTCCACTCCGACACCCGCAGTACGTGGTCGTAGAGGTCGACGTAGAGCGGGTCGAGTTCCGGAGCCTGGGTGCCGTCGGAGCGGTGATGCTGGATCGCGTTGATCACCTCACGCATCGGCAGGACCACCCGGCGCAGGTTCACCAGGTCCTTGCGCACGGCGAAGCTGCGGCGCTGGATGTTCGCGTCGCGCGACGGCGGATCGAACAGGGCGTCTTCGATGTCCTCGATACAGTCGTCGAGCACCTGCACCGCGTCGAAGTGTTCGTCGACCACCACGTCGAGCAGGCCATGGACCAGCGCGCCGACTCCGTACTGCTGGCCGCCGAGGTCGTCCCACCGCTGTAGCACCGCGGTGATGTCGTAGTGCGGCGCCAGCCGGACCGTCACCAGCGCCTGGGGCAACACGAACGCCGAGATGCGGTGCTTGGACAGCAGTGACCGCGGTTCCCCGTTGGGATCGGGTGCGGCCATCTCGACGGCGTACACCGTGAAGAAGGTGTGAGTGGGGTAGACGGTGGCCTTGACGCGCTCCGACGGTGCGACGGCGTCCTCGACCGCCCAGACGTTGAGGCCGAGTTCCTGGGCGAGATCAGCCAGTGCGCTGTGATCGGGGTCGTACATGTCGACCCACACCAGGGTTTCCGGCTCGGTGAGGTAGTCGGAGATGCGGTCGAAGTCGAAATCCTGCTGCAGGTGTCCCGAGCGCCATACCCGGCCCTGCACCACACATCCCGGCGGCGTCACCCGATCATGTTAGAGCTGCGACTCCATGGCATCGGCGATGGCGCGCGCGCCCGCGAACGGTTCGCCGCGAAGGCCGGTGACCACCCCGGCCTGGTCGGGCTGCGAGCGGTTCTGGCTCAGTTTGGCTTTGGCCTCGACGCGGAGCACGGTCACCTCGATACCGACGATGCCCCTCAGCTGGCCCTGGATATAGGGCTCCGGTGCGTCGGCCACCTGCCACGGTTGTGCGCGACCGGCTTCGTGGTTGTCGGTGAGCCGTTCCACGGCGTTGCGCAACCAGCCGGGATCGTCGTGCACACGCACCGTGCCGGTGAGGTGGACCGCGCTGTAGTTCCAGGTGGGCACGACGCGGCCGTGCTCGGCTTTGGCGGCATACCACGACGGACTGATGTAGGCCTGGTGGCCCGCGCAGATCAGGAGGACGGGGTCACCGTCGCTGATTGCGCGCCATTGCGGATTGGCGCGTGCCATGTGCGCGACGACGGTATCGCCGTCCCACAGAATCGGCAGCAGGGTCGAGACCGGGAAACCGTCTCCGGCCACCGTCACCAACTCGGCCGAACCCGCCGCGGCGACGTGGGCGCGGATGGCCTCGTCGTCGTCGAGTCGATTCGCCGGTGGAATGTACATGCGCCTCAGGGTAGTCCCCAGGACACCCACCGCTGCAACTCGATTTCGATCACCGGTCCGTCCAGCGGGATGTGTTGATACTGAGGGTATTTGGCGCGCAAAAGGGTCAGTGCGGTGCGGTTCTCCACGATCTGGGCTGTTCCGTCGATCCGGATCCACCACAGCTGTGTCCAGTCGTCGTCGTAGTGGTCGACGAGCATGCTGACGTGGGGGTTCTCCCGGATGTTCGCCAGGCGTTTGAGCCGTGTGGTGGACTTGGGCTTGCCGTCCACGGCGGTGAAGACAGTGTTGCCCTGCACTGCGAACACCACGGGCACCAGGTGCGGTACGCCGCCGGGGCCCACGGTCGCGAGTCTGGCCACCGGCGCGTCGATGAACTGCGCCGGCAGCGGGGGTTCGGCCATGGCTTCAGACTAGGTGCGTCATCATCGACGCATGCAGATCAGCGTCCTCGAGTACACCGGCGACCCGTTCACCATCGACTCCTACGTGGCGCAGCTGGCGCAGGTGCGTGACGAGGGCTTCGCCCGGCTGTGGAGCACCCAGCTGCCGTATGAGCGGGATCTGCTGACCGCGCTGGCGGTGGCGTTCCGTGAAGTCCCCGATATCGAGGTGGGCACCGGCGTCCTGCCTATCCAGAACCAGCATCCGATGTTGCTGGCGCAGCGTGCACTGACCTTGAATGCCATTGCGGGAGGCCGTTTCACACTGGGTATCGGGCTGACGCATGCTGCGGTGTCGGAGGGGATGTGGGGTATCTCCTGGGCCAAGCCCATCCGGCGTCTCACCGAGTATCTCGACGCGCTGTTGCCACTGCTCAACGGGCAACCGGCAGACGTCAGTGGTGAGCTCGTCACGGCCCGCGGCGCGGTACAGATCCCTGGTGCCCCGGCTCCCGACGTCTACGTCGCCGCCCTGGGTCCGCAGATGCTCAAAGTGGCCGGGCGGCGTACGTCGGGGACCGTCACCTGGATGACCGGTCCGCGCACCTTGGAGACCCACATCGGACCGGTGTTACGAAGTGCGGCAGGCGAAGCCGCGCGTTCTGTGCGTGTGGTGGCTGCGCTGCCGGTCAGTGTCACCGACGACGTGGACGGGGCTCGGAAGGTGGCCGCGAAGCAGTTCGCGATGTACGGGCAGTTGCCGTCCTACCGGGCGATGTTGGACCGCGAAGGCTTCGCCGGTCCAGAGGACGCGGCTCTGATCGGCGACGAGTCGGTGGTGTCGGGTCGCTTGGACGAGTTGCGGGCCGCTGGTGTCGACGAGTTCGTGGGGGCGACGTTCGACCGCTCGGCCGAGGGCCGGGCGCGTACCCGTGCCCTGTTGCGCCGCTGGGCTGGGTGACTGCGCTCAGATGCCGGTGCACACCGACGGTGCGAACGGAACCGGAATCGGCACGCAGACTCCCACCCCGAAGCCCGGCGTCAGGTCCCCGTTCCACGCCGGTGGCGGAGGGGGCGGCGGCGGTGGAAGCGGTGCTGCCACACATGTGTTCGACGGCGGGTCGTAGACGGTTCCCCAACCGCATTCGGTTGCGTCAGCGACGCCGGGTGACATCAGTGTCACGAAGGCGAGCGGCGCCAACGAGGACACGCCGATGATCTCCAAACGGTGAACTGTGCCCGCCATGGCAGGCCTCCCTCGATCGATCCCCAACCCGGGTCCAGCCGAATTTTACGCCTGTCGCGTCACAGGTCAGACCGGAATCGGCCGGCCCAAAGCCGCGCTGCCCGAGGGCAACTGCGTCGCCACCGGATTGTCGGGGGGTGGAGTTAGAATCGAACACATGTTCGATGACTTGTTGGATCCGGCGACCTGCGGGGAGATCACCCGCGCGCAGATGGTCACCGCGATCCGGCAATACCACCGCCTGCAGGCCACCACGACCGCCCGGACCTGGGCGTTCATCGCGATGCTGCTGCGCGATCACGAAGACGAGGAAGCAGCCCGGCAGCAACAGCACTGGGCGCACGACGCCTGGGCCGCGGTATGCGATCAAGTCGGCCCGGCCTTGAGTCTGAGCCCGCGCCGGGCCTCGGGCCAGATGCGGCTGGCCGAAGCCCTGGCGGTGCGCCTGCCGCAGGTGGCGTCACTGCTTGAGCACGGCATGATCTCCGCGCAGGTCGCCGCCACCATCGTCTACCGCACCGCACTCGTCGCCCCGGCGCCCAAGCCGCCGTTGATGCCGAGATCGCCGAGCGTGCCGGTGGGTTCACCACCCTCTCGGAGACCGACTTGGAAACCGCCATCGATGCGGTGATCGAAGAACACGACCCCGATGCCGTGCGCCGGTATCGCCAGGCCGTCAAGAACTGCGATGTGGCGGTTGGCAAACGTGATGACGCCACCGGCACCAAATCGCTCTACGGGCGGGTCTCCGACATCGACGCCGACCTGTCGGTGCGGATCTTGAACGCCTACGCCGACACCGTCTGCAAGGACGACCCCCGTTCCCGGGGCGAATTGCGCGCCGCGGCCTACGGGGCGATGTTCCGCCGCCAGGACCGCCTGGTGTGCCAGTGCGGCAACCCCGAGTGTGCTGCGACCACCATCCCCTCGAGAGTCGAGTCGGTGATCGTGCATGTGCTGGCCGAACAAGCCACCCTGGAGGCCGCCCTCGCCGACGTCGCGGCCGCCCGGAGCTTTCAGCCCGATGACAGCCCAGCCCCGACGGTGGATCTGGAGGCGCCGACCTCAGGTGAGCAGGGCTGGGCGGATTGGAACTGCACTGCACCTGACCTCGGGGCAGAACCACCCGCCCTCGACGACTTCACCCCCGAACCAGGCGCGGACACCTCGGGACACGCTCGACCGCTTGATGATTCGAATGAGTCGACATCGCCCGACGACGATGACGAGGACGAGAAAGGCCCGCCGTGTGCCACCCGCACCACACCGGAGCCATCACCCGGGCCCTGTGATTCGAGCGACGCCGCGGCGCCCGAGACCGGCACCGACCCGGAATGCTGTGCACCGCAGCCGGATTCGGCCGAGGCCACCCCACCCGCCGCGAGCGCCGCACCGGTGCGGCCGGCGGTCACCCTCACCGGTGCCGTCATCCCCACCGGGCTGCTGGCCGAATTGATCCGCACCGGGGCGACAGTCAAGGCCTTACCGATCCCCACCGAACAGCCCAGGACGGGATACGCATTCACCGGAACACTGCGCGAATTCGTGCAATGCCGTGACATGCGCTGCCGGTTCCCGGGCTGCAACCGCCGCGCCGAATATGCCGACATCGACCACACCATCCCCGACAGCGACGGCGGCCCCACCCACGCTTCCAACGGCAAAGTGCTGTGCCGCGAGCATCATCTCGCCAAGACGTTCCGCACCGGGCCCGAGGGATGGACCGACGAACAACTGCCCACCGGCGAAGTCATCTGGCGAGCACCCACGGGACACGAGTACCTCACCGAACCCGGCACCCGGCTGGTGTTTTCCGACTGGGACCCCACCACCGCCAAACTCCCACCACCGGCCAAACGCACGAAACGACGCAAGACCGACCCGGGCCCCACCATGCCCATACGCAAACGCACCCGAGAACAAGACCGCCAACAACGCATCGACGCCGAACGCGAATACAACGCCACCCAACGCGCCCTCGAAGATGGTGGACGGAGTAGGCCCCCGCCCGAGGGCTGGGCGGGTCAGGGCTGACCCGCACCTGCTTCACGCGCGGCCTTCACCAAAGCCACACTGGCAGCGCGCATCTCGGCGACGGCATTCAGTCGCTCCGGATAGCCCACGCGGGTGTAAGCGATGCCGCGCGGGGTGGTGACCTTCAGGTCCAGGCCATAGCGGTCCGCGCCGGTGCAGGTGGCTGCGGTGGCGTCGGGGAAGCCGCCGAGGTGCTGGGCCATCAGGGCCAGGGAGCCGGCATGGTCGGCGTTCAAGTGCGCAATCGCATTGGCCGCCTGCAGTGTCACCGGATCCGGCTCTGCCGCAGAGTAATCGGCACCGGTGGCCGAATCCATTCGGCCGTAACCGCCGACCCAGCGGACCCGGTGTACGCGCAGGACCCACAGCGCGAAGTCGCTGTAGTCGATGTAGTACTTGGCGGCGGGCACGGCAGCGATGTGAGCGGCGCGAGCGGCCTCCAGTTCAGCGCCGACGGGATGCTGCACCACCCCGGCGAGGGTGATGCGGGCATTGGCCAGTGGATCGGTATCGGTGGCCGGCGCCACGACGGCGATGCTGGCGCGTTGATCGCCGGCCAGGTTACGACCGTGCTCGGCCATGTGCGAGACGCACAGCACCGGCGCTCCGTCGAGCAAGCCATAGGTCACCAGGGACGCCCACGGGTCACCGTCGGTGGTGAGAGTGGCCAGGGTCCCGGTGTTGGTGGAGGCCGCGATGGTGCGGGCCTCCTCGGCAGCTGACGGCCGAACCGGATTGACGGGCTGGGTCAGCGGCGGCGGGATGGACGGCGCGTCGCCGGGGTCGCCATGGTCACGGTTTGCCACATGTCTCCTCGTAGGTTCAGATGGCGAAGTCGAATGTCAGACGGTACGCCGCAGCCAGGACAGCACCGGGGGCGCCACTGTCTCGACAGCCGATTCGGCGATGATCCAATGCGGGAGCATCGGGTGCACCTGGTGTGCGGCGCCGTACCGCGCTGCGATCCGGCGCGAGATCCATTGCGCGACATTCCGGTCCTCGCCGGCGCTGACACACAGAACCGGGCACGTCACGGCCGAGGACTTCACTCTGGTGGACGAGGCGCCCAGGGACATCTCACGGAACACCCGACCGGAGTCGCGTACCAGGCGCGGCAGCAGGACGTCCTGCTCGGCACGCGCCAGCGTGCTCAGCGGCACCTTCCGGATGGTCGACTCCGACGGCAGGAACGGCCGGCCGCGCAGAATGTCCGGAAGCAGCGGCACCAGATGTCGCAGCACTCTGGCCTGCGGCACGAGGATCCCCGGCGGAATCGAGGCGAGCAGAACAAGTGCGGCGGGATCACGGGCCGCGGCGACCTTCTGGCCGAGCAGGCCACCCAGGCTGTGTCCGATCACGATCGCCGGTTCCCCGAGGGCGTCGTAGGCGGACAGGGCCACCGCGTAACAGTCGTCGATGCCGGTGCGGGTGAGCACCGCATCGTCGGAGGGGTCGCGGCCGGGCAGGGCGGGGGCGTGGCAGTCGTAGCCGGCGGCGGTGAAGTAGTCGATCCACGGGCCGAACAGCGACGGGCGGCCGAAGAAGCTGTGCAGAAGCAGGATCTTCCGGGGATTGGCGCCCATGGCGCCAGTATGCCTGCGATCGGTCGGCGGTTAGCCGGAATCGATGAGCGCCTGGTGGGCGGCGTTGTACCCCGGGATGAAGGTAATGCCCGGCCCACCATGGCATCCCGCGCCACCCAGATACAGCCCCTCGACAGGCAGAGGCTGGTCGACGTAGCCGCGCGGCCCGGGGCGGTTCACCCCGATCTGATCGGAGTGCAGCAGCCCATGGCAATAGTCCCCGCCGGGCGCGCCGAACATGGTGCCCATGTGTCTCGGGGTGAAGGTGGTGTGCCGGATGATCGACCGTTCGAAGTTGGGCGCCAACCGGGTGATCTTGTCGATGACCCGCTGGCCCATCGCCGCTTTCAGTTCGCCGTAACCGGCTTCGTGCTCCTCGACGGGGAACCACAGCGCGAATGCCGACGCCGCATGCTTGCCCTCGGGCGCCAGTTCCGGATCATGCACCGACGGAATCTGCAGCGCGATGGCCGGATCACGGGGAACGTGGCCGCGGCGGCTGGCTTCCCACTGCTCCTGCAGCTCCTCGGGAGTGCTGAACAAGCCGATGGCGGACTGCATCGCGGGATCGTTGAGTACCTCGTAGGGTGCGGCGAATTCGGGGATGCCGTCGAGGGCGAAGTGCATCTGCAGATAACTGCCGCGGTGGTCGATGCGGGCGTAGCGGTCGCGCACCTCGACCGGCATTGTGCCGCCATCGACAAGAGAAACAGTCACATCGGGAGCCAGGCTGGAGATGACGATCGGAGCCGTCAGCACCGACCCGTCCTGCAAGCGCACGCCGCTGACGCGGCCGTCGGTCACGAGGATCTCGTCGACCCGGCTGCGCAACCGCACCTGCCCGCCGTGTGACTCCACGCGCTCGCGTAGGTGCACCGTGAGCGCGCCGATGCCGCCTTTGAGTTTCTTCATCAGCACGGCGCCGGCGTCGGGTACCGCCAGTCCGTAGGCCAGCGCCGCGGCGCTGCCGGGTGTCTGCGGTCCGCGGTAGGTGGTGTTGACGGCGAGGAAGGCGAGCATTCCGCGTAGCGCGCCGTGCTTCTCCCGGTCGGGGAGGTAACGGTCCAGTACGTCGGACACCGAGGCGAACAGCATGTCGTTGATCGCGGCGCGCTCGAAATCGTTGGTGGCGCACGCGAACATCTGGTCGAACGTCTTCGGTGGCCGGCCGGCATCGAACCGGCCGAGGGCCCGGGTGGGCGCCAGGCTCCACGCCATCAGGCCGGCCATGCCGTTGACGGCCTCGGCGCCGTGCACGTCGTTGAGATGCGTCATCAGCTGCATGGGGTCGGTGTAGTAGACGACGGGTGCATCGCCGACGCCGCGCAGCGACACCGACATCACGTCGACGTCGATGGTGGGCAAGGTGTCCAGGCCCAGCTCTGCGCTCACTTCCAGTGAGGTGGGGAACTGCAGCGAGCCGGCGATCTCGAACCGATAGCCAGCCCCGTTGTCCCGGAAGAGTTCGACCGTCGAGGCCATGCCACCGGCGTAGAGCTTGAAGTCCAGGCAGACCGTGCGCAGGCCCGCTGCCGCCGCGATGGCCGCGGAGGTGAGCCCGTTGTGCCCGGCGCCGACCACAATCACGTCAAAATCGGGCATGACCGGGCTCCCTCACGTCAAAGTTTTGTCAATTATGACGAAACCAGGTCGTGCACGATGCCGGATTCGAGGGATGACAACGCGGTCTGACACAGCCGGGACAGTTCGTCGAGCGATCTGTCCTCGCCGACCATCCAGACCTCCATGGCACCGAACACCGCTGCGGCGATGCACCGGGCCGCGACGGTCAGATGCAGACGCCGGTCTCCGGAGCCGTTGCCCCGGTGAGTGCGGCGCAGATGCGCTTCGACAGCGATCGCGAAGTCCGCTTCCACCTGGCGGATGTTGCGCACGATCCGCTCGCTGTCCAGTTCGCCGGCGCGCAGCCGGGCGATCTTGGTGACGGCCTCGGCGTCGTAGGGGAAGGCCGCGATGGCGGTGTTGACTGCCACCAGGACGGGTTCGTCAGCGGGCCGGGAGGCCAGCGCGGCGCGAAACCACTGCAGGCCGGCGTCGAAGTCGGCGAACAGCAAATCGTGTTTGGAGGTGAAGTGCCGGTAGAAGGTCCGCAGCGAAACGCCGGCATCGGCGGCGATCTGATCGGCCGACGTCGCCTCCACGCCCTGGGCGAGGAACCTGACGAGCGCGGCCTGGCGCAGCGCTTCGCGGGTGCGTTCGCTGCGGGCTGTTTGTGCAGGTCGGACCATCGCCGCCACGCTACCGGAGCTGACCGAGGCCCCCGCGGGATGGCATATTTGCCGAAACGGTCAGTTTTTACGGTTCGCGTAACCACCCCTTTATCAGCTAGCGTCCACTATCGCTAGCTGGGTGTCCCCTGTAGGGTCAGCCGGCAGGGGAGCGTCATGTGTGACAACGAAGACGACTGGTACAGGATCGCCGTCGCGCCACGGTGCGTCGGCAATGGAGTCGCGACGGCATCTGCGTCGTAAGCACAGATTGGCTGGAAATCAACTGATGAAATTCTTCTCGAAGCTGCGTGGGAATTGGGCGCGTCGGCTCGGTGTCGCGGCGGTGGCGTCCGCGGCTCTGCCCGGACTGCTCGGCGTGACCGGGATGACCGCGACGGCAGGGGCGTTCTCGCGCCCGGGCCTGCCGGTGGAATACCTGATGGTGCCGTCGCCCTCGATGGGCAAGGACATCAAGGTCCAGTTCCAGAGCGGCGGCCCGAACTCGCCGGCGGTCTACCTCCTCGATGGCCTGCGTGCCCAGGAGGACTTCAACGGCTGGGACATCAACACCCAGGCCTTCGAGTGGTACCTCGACTCGGGTCTGTCGATCGTCATGCCGGTGGGTGGACAGTCGAGCTTCTACACCGACTGGTACGCCCCGGCCCGCAACAAGGGCCCGACCCAGACCTACAAGTGGGAGACCTTCCTGACCTCGGAGCTGCCGAACTGGCTGGCCGCCAATCGTCAGGTGCGTTCCACCAACAACGCCGCGGTCGGCCTGTCCATGGCCGGCTCGGCGTCGCTGATCCTGTCGGTGTACCACCCGAACCAGTTCACCTACGCCAGCTCCATGTCCGGCTTCCTGAACCCCTCCGAGGGCTGGTGGCCGTTCCTGATCAACATCTCGATGGGTGACGCCGGCGGCTTCAAGGCCGACGACATGTGGGGCAAGACCGAAGACCCGAACAGCGGCTGGAAGCGCAACGACCCGATGGTGCAGATCCCGCAGATCGTCGCCAACGGCACCCGCATCTGGATCTACTGCGGTAACGGCCAGCCCAACGAGCTCGGTGGCGGCGACCTGCCGGCCACGTTCCTGGAGGGCCTGACCATCCGCACCAACATCACCTTCCGTGACAACTACATCGCGGCGGGCGGTAGCAACGGTGTCTTCAACTTCCCGAACAACGGCACCCACAACTGGAACTACTGGGGCCGGGAGCTGCAGGCCATGAAGCCGGACCTGCAGGCGCATCTGATCGGCTGACCCGAATCACGAGAAGATCCCCCAACTGTCACAGTTGGGGGATTTTCTCGTTGTGGGCCGTGTTCTCCGGTTACGTTCACCCCGGCGCCGTGCGGCGTAAACCGGCGCGTCACGTGGTAGTCGAATGACCATCGGAAGGTTCGGCCATGACATCTGTCCTCACGTCCAAGCGCCTCCTCGGCGCTGTCTCGGCCAGTGCTCTGGTCCTCGCGATGGCTGCCTGCGCACCGCCGGAGAAGGAGAGCTCCGGCGAGCAGACCGACGGCGGCGTCAATGCCGCGGAAGCCACCTCCGCGGAGGACTTCGGTGGGCTCGAAGGTCTGGTGGAAGCCGCCAAGGCCGAAGGTGAGCTCAATGTGATCGCGTTGCCGCCGGACTGGGCGAACTACGGCGCCGTCATCGACGCGTTCAGCCAGAAGTACGGCATCAAGGTGAACTCGGCTCAGCCCGACGCCTCCAGCCAGGACGAGATCAACGCCGCGAACCAGCAGAAGGGCCGCAGCACCGCGCCTGACGTGTTCGACCTCGGTCAGTCGGTGGCGCTGGCCAACACCGCGATGTTCGCCCCGTACAAGGTCGAGACCTTCGGCGAGATCGGCGACGAACTCAAAGACGCCGACGGCCTGTGGGTCAACGACTACGGCGGCTACATGTCGATCGGGTTCGACTCGGCGAAGGTGCCGCCGGTCACCAGCGTCAACGATCTGCTCAAGCCCGAGTACCAGGGCAAGGTCGCGCTCAACGGAGACCCGACTCAGGCCGGCGCGGCGTTCTCCGGTGTCGTCATGGTGGCGGTGTCCCAGGGCGGATCGGCCGACGACATCGCCCCCGGCGTGGAGTTCTTCCGCAAGCTCAAGGAGGCGGGCAACTTCCTGCCCGTCGATCCGACACCGGCCACCATCGAATCGGGTCAGACCCCGGTGGTGATCGACTGGAACTACCTCAACGAAGCCGAGACCAAGAAGCTGCCGAGCTGGCAGACGCTGGTGCCGCAGGACGCCGCCGTGGCCGGCTACTACTACCAGGCCATCAACAAGGACGCTCCGCATCCCGCCGCCGCCCGGTTGTGGCAGGAGTTCCTCTACAGCGACGAGGGCCAGAAGCTCTACGCCGAGGGCGGGGTGCGACCGGTGCGGGCCGATGCGTTGATCAAGAGCGGGGTGCAGCTTCCCGAGATCGAGGGGCCGACGACGATCCTGACCAAGGAGCAGACGGACGCGGCGTCGAAGTACCTGGCGGAGAACTGGGCCGCGGCCGTTGGCTGACACCACCGTGCTGGTCCGCCGGCTGCGGGACGGGCTGCCGCTGCTGCCGTTCTTCGCCTTCGTCGCGATCTTCCTGATCGTCCCGACCGTGACGGTGATCGTGAACGCCTTCGTGGGGGACGAAGGCTTCACGTTCGACCTGGTGGCCGCGTTGTTCTCGGACACCGCCCTGGCCGCACTGTGGCGCAGCCTGTTGCTGTCCGGCAGTACGGCGATCATCGGTGCGGTGCTGGGGGCGGTGCTGGCGTGGCTGATCCTGGCCCGCCCGGCGACGTCGGCGTTCCGGCGGGCGGCGCTGTCGTTGTGCAGCGTGTTGGCTCAGTTCGGCGGTGTGGCACTGGCATTCGCGTTCCTGGCGACGATCGGGCTCAACGGTGTGCTGACCGTCTGGGTGGTCGACCTGTCCGGGTTCAACCTCGCCGGCGGCGGCTGGTTGTACGGCCTGTCCGGGCTGGTGCTGGTGTACACCTACTTCCAGATCCCGCTGATGGTCATCGTGTTCCTTCCCGCACTCGAGGGGTTGCGAGAACAGTGGCGCGAAGCGGCGGTCAGCCTGGGAGCCACCACCTGGCAGTACTGGCGGGAAGTCGCGCTCCCGTTGTTGACACCGGCCTTTCTCGGTGGGGTACTGCTGTTGTTCGCCAACGCTTTTGCGGCCTACGCCACGGCCGCGGCGCTGGTCAGCCAGGGCAGTCCCATCCTGCCGCTGCTGATCCGGGCGGCGCTGACCAGTGAGGTGGTGTTGGGACAGTCCGGATTCGCCTACGCGCTGGCACTGGAGATGATCATCGTGGTCGCCGTGGTGATGGTGGCGTACAACCTGCTGGTGCGACGCACGAGCCGGTGGCTTCGGTGAGTCAAAGAATGGCGAGTCAAAGAATGGCGGCGAACCGGGTGGTCCGTGGCGTCCTGTGGGTGCTGTTCGGTCTGTTCTTCCTGTTCCCGCTGTACGCCATGGCGGACTTCTCGACGCGAAATCTGTTGCAGGGCGGTCGGACACTGCAGGCGTGGGTGAACCTGATCGAAGACGACGCATTGTTCTCGTCGATCGTCACGTCGCTGTTGCTGTCGGTGCTGACCGTCGCGGTGATGTTGCTGCTGTTGTTGCCGACGATGATCTGGGTGCGGCTGCGGGCGCCCTGGGCCACCGGATTGGTGGAGTTCTTGTGCCTGCTGCCGTTGACCATTCCCGCACTGGTCATCGTGGTGGGACTGCGCAACGTGTACCTCTGGGTGACGTATTTCCTCGGTGAGTCGGCGCTGACGCTGACGTTCGTGTACGTCATCATCGTGCTGCCGTTCGCCTACCGCGCGCTTGACGCCGCACTGTCTTCCATTGACCTGCGGACGCTTTCGGAGGCGGCACGCTCATTGGGGGCCGGCTGGTTCACCACCATCTCCCACGTCATCGTGCCCAATGTCTGGTCTGGTGTGCTGTCGGCGTCGTTCATCTCGATCGCGGTGGTGCTCGGCGAGTACACCATCGCCTCACTGACCGGATACAACACGCTGCAGGTGCAGATCGTGGCGATCGGCAAGAGCGACGGACCCACATCGGTGGCGGCGTCGCTGGCGGTACTGCTGTTCGGATTTGTTCTGCTGCTCGGTCTTTCGCTGGTCCGCCGCCGGGGTAGGCGCGGTGCGACCGTGGAAGAGGCCGCTGCCCCGCTAGGAGGGACATGACCCAAAGTATGGGCCTTGCCGTCGATCTCAACGACCTGACCCGTGCGTACGGCCCGGTGAAGGCGCTGGACGGGCTGAGCCTGCATCTGGAGCCGGGCGAGATGGTGGCGCTGCTGGGGCCGTCGGGGTGCGGCAAGACCACCGCGCTGCGCATCCTGGCCGGTCTCGACGATCCCACCACGGGCACCGTGGCCGTCGGTGGGCGAGACATCACCAAGGTGCCAGCCAACAAACGCGATATGGGCATGGTGTTCCAGGCCTACAGCCTGTTCCCGCACCTGACCGTCGTCGACAACATCGCCTTCGGACTCAAGCTGCGCGGAAAGCCGAAGCAGCACAGGGTTTCCCGGGCGATGGAAATGCTGGAGCTGGTGGGGCTGGGCGAACACGCGCACAAATTCGCCACCCAGCTCTCCGGCGGGCAGCAGCAGCGGGTTGCGCTGGCGCGGGCGCTTGCGATCGAGCCCAGCGTGCTGCTGCTCGACGAGCCGCTGTCGGCGTTGGACGCCAAGGTCCGGGTACAGCTGCGCGACGAGATCCGCCGCGTTCAGCTCGAGGTGGGCACCACGACGCTGTTCGTCACCCACGATCAGGAAGAGGCTCTGGCCGTCGCCGACCGGGTGGGGGTGATGAGCCGCGGCAAGCTGGAGCAGATCGCCGCGCCGGCCGAGCTCTACACCAACCCGGCCACGCCGTTCGTCGCCGAATTCGTCGGGCTCAACAACAAGGTGAGCGCCGAGGTGAGCCGCGGGACCGCGACCGTGCTGGGCACATCCATGCCGGCGTTGGCCGGGTCCATCGACGCCGGTGCCGGCGTGGCGATGGTGCGTCCGGAGTCGGTGACCGTGCAACCGGATCCCGACGGCACCGCGGCCGTCGCCGCGGTGGCCTTCCTCGGCCCGGTGTCGCGGGTCAGCACCACACTGGCCGACGGCACGCTCGTCATCGCGCAGATGCCCAGCGCGCAGGCGCAGCAGTTCAGTCCGGGCGACAAGGTCATGGTGGGGGTGGCTGCAGCCCCGGTCCTGGTGGTGACGGGTTGAGGCCCGAGTACTCGTAGAATTCGTGGATGTGGCGGGTGATCACCGCGGTGGCCTGGTCGGGGTCCGAGCGGGCGATGGCGTCGACGATGGCGTGGTGCTCACCGCGCAACTTGTTGATCAGGTTGGGCCAATCCGCGATGCGTGGGATGGCTGCGACCACATAGGTCTCGATCGAACCGCGCAGGGACGTCATCATCTGCGCCACCACCGCGTTGCCGGACAGGGCCGCGATCGCCACATGCAGTTCGGCGTCCAGGCGCAGGAACTCACGGACGTCGATCTCGGGCGCGTCCATCAGCTTCAGCAGCCGCAGCACCTCATCGAGTGGGGCGTCACCCGCGGCGGCGCGGGACACTGCCCACGACTCGAGTAACACCCGCGTCTCCACCACCTGGGCGACGGGAAACGCACGGGTGGCCACGTGCAGCCGCAACGCCGCGTCCAGCGGCGCGGCAGGTTCAGCGATCAAGATGGCGCCGGCTTCCTGCCCTGAGCCCACCGAGCGGCGCACCACACCCATGGCCGCCAACACCTGCAGTGCCTCGCGCACCGATCCGCGCGAGACGTTGAGCTGCTCGGCCAGCCCCCGCTCGCCGGGCAACCGCATCCCGACCTGCAGGTCCCCGGCCTCGAGCTGCTGCTCGATGTAGCGCAGGACGATCTCGGTGGCACGCACGTGGGAACTGTACCGGCGGCTGGTCCCGATTGAGGGTGGCCGGGTTCGGGTAATGGGAGAGACGATGGGACTCGTGGGAGGAAACTCGTGAATCTGGCATTCGACGAGTGGCTGCCGAGACAACGCTGGTACGCCGGTCGTAACCGTGAGCTGGTCTCGGCGCAGCCCGCGGCGGTGACCGCGCTGCGCGACGACCTGGACCTGGTGCTGGTGGACGCGCGGTACGCCGACGGCCCCGCGGAGCGGTACCAGGTGCTGGTCGCGTGGGATGCCGACGGGGTGCCGGAGAATGCACGGATCGGCGTCGACGGGGCCCGGACGGGCTACGACGCGCTGTACCACCCGGCGTCGGCGGCCTTTCTGCTGGCACTGATCGACGGCTCCGCGCGCCGCGATGACGTGGGCTTCGAGCGGGAACCCGATGTGGTGCTGCCCGTGGAGGCGCTGCCGCGGGTGTCGTCGGCCGAACAGAGCAATACCAGCGTCATCTTCGGCAAGCAGGCGATGTTCAAGGCGTTCCGCCGGGTCAGCCCCGGTATCAACCCGGATATCGAGATCAACCGGGTGCTGGGCCGCGCCGGGAACAGCAACGTCGCCAAACTGCTCGGCGCCTACGAGACGGTGTGGGACGGCCAGCCCTGCCCGCTGGGTATGGTGACCGATTTCGCGGCCAATTCCACCGAGGGGTGGGATATGGCCACCGCCAGCTCGCGTGCGCTCTACAGTGGTGAGCCCGGCGGGGACCTGGCGGCCGAGACCTACCGCCTCGGTGAGGCCGTCGCCTCCGTGCATCGTGCGCTGGCTGACGAACTGGGTTCTGCCACAGCGGAATTCCCGGTCGAGACGGCCCTGGCCCGGCTGGAGTCCGCCGCCGCGCAGGTGCCCGACCTGGGGAACTATGTCGCGGCCATCCAGAGTCGGTTCCGGGCGTTGGCCGGGGTGCCGATGACCGTGCAGCGCATGCACGGCGATCTTCATCTCGGGCAGGTGCTGCGCACACCGGAGACCTGGCTGCTGATCGACTTCGAGGGTGAACCCGGTGCGCCCCTGGAGGAGCGTCGCAAACCGGATTCACCGATCCGCGATGTGGCGGGCATGTTGCGCTCCTACGAGTACGCCGCCTACCAGCCGCTGGTCGGCAATGAGGTGGGGGTGAACGCGGTGGCACAGGCGACGGCCTGGGTGGACGACAACCGCACGGCGTTCTGCGACGGCTATGCCGCCGTCGCGGGTACCGACCCCCGCGAACACGATGCCCTGCTGGCGGCATACGAGTTGGACAAAGCCGTGTACGAAGCGGCGTATGAGTCGCGCTATCGTCCCGCGTGGCTGCCGATCCCGATGCGCTCGATCGCCCGACTGGTGACCTGATGCATGCCCGGCCGGGGCTAAAGGCACCGCCCGATCCGGTCCAGGATCTCGTCGAGCAGCGTCGGCGTCGTCGCGAAGTTCAGCCGCGCGTAGGACGAGGTGTCTACGTCGGTGTGCTGGCTGAAATCGGCGCCGGGGCTCAACTGCACGCCGCCGGCGAGGATTCGAGCGGCGGGATCGGCGGCCAGCGAAGTGCCCCTGAAGTCCAGCCAGCCCAGGTAGGTCGCCTCCGGCGCGCGGTAGGTCAGTCCGGGTTGGGCCGCGGCCCACTCGGACACCCGGGTGCGGTTGCGGTGTAACAGATCTGCAAGTTCCTTCTGCCACGGGTCGCTGTCGCGCCACGCGGCGACGGTGGCCACCCGGCTCAGCACACTCGGGGTGCCGAAGAAGTCCAGCGGCGCCCGATCCAGCGCGTGCGCGGTGGGTAGATGTCCGATGTGCGCGACGGCGCAGCGGGTTCCGGCCAGGTTGAACGCCTTGGTGGCCGAGGTGGCCGTGATGGTGAGCGCGGCTACGTCAGGCCCCAGCGAGGCGAACGGAACGTGGGTGTGCGGCGCATAGGTGAGGTCGGAGTGGATCTCGTCGGCGAACACCGGAATCCCGTGCTCGATGGCGAGTTCGGACAGTGCGCGCAGTTCCTGACGATCGAGCACCCGCCCGGTGGGATTGTGCGGGTTGACCACGACGAGGAGCCGGGGCGTGTGCCGCACCAGAGCAGCACGATGCTGCTCGAGATCAAGTTGCCCGGTGTCGTGGAAACGCAGTGGGACGATGGTCCGGCCGGCGCGCTGGATCGCCGCCAGGAACGGCGGGTAGGTCGGGACATGCAGTGCCACAGCCTCACCCGGGTGGGTGGTGTGTTCGATCACCACCTGCAGGATCTGGATCAGATCGCTGAACACCCGGGTGCGGTCGGGTTCCGGGGACCAGCCGTAGCGGGTGGTCATCCGGTCCGTGAACGCGGTGATCACCGGGTCGCCCTCCGGCCAGTACGGATATCCGAGGTCCTGGAGGTCGACGGTACGGCGCAGTGCCGCCGAAACGGCCGGCGGCACACCGAGATCCATGTCAGCGACCCAGGCGGGCAGCACCGTCGCCGGTACCGCTGTCCACTTGGCGCCGTGCCCGTCGCGCAGTCGTTCGGGATTGCCCGGCGGTCTGGACATCAGGAGGTCACGCAGCGTCTCCATTTGGCCGTGGTGTTGGGCGAGCTCTTCGAAGACGTGCTGCAGTGCGGCGCCCTGGGTGAGTTCTCGTGTCGGGCCGAGGAACTCCGACGGTGGCTGCTGCGACAGTGCCTCGGCGGGCTGAGCTGAGTCGACGTCGGCGTGCATGCGGACGCGGGTCTGAATGCACCGGCCCAGCAGTTCGTCCACGGGTCCGCTGGCGGTGAACTCGGACTCACGGTCGCGGTCCACCGGCCTGCCGCGCACGAAGCCCCCCACCCAGGTGTCGACCACAGCCAGGCAGTGGTGCAGCAGCGCGTAGGGGGTGTTGGCGCCGGGATAGGCGTGCGCATTGGCCCGCTCGTCGCCCAGCTGCTCCACGATCGAGACCATGCCATCCAGGGCGCGGTCGGTGAAATAGAGATAGTCGTCGCGCGTCAGCACCGCAGCGTCCCTTCAGTAGTAACCGGTTGAACCGGTGACGAAGTTTGCCTCATGGGGCGTCACCGGTCAAGATGGTGATGTGGACTTCGTATTCGTGAGCGGCAACCTCGGCCTCGACCTGGCCGGCACCAGGAAATGGCGGCGTACCGAGCCCGAGGAACTGCTGCCCGACGCGAACGCCTTGGCCCGCTGGTTCGCCGAGACCGGCGAGATGCCGGCGGGTATCCAGGTGGACTCCGAGGTGTTCGACGCGGGGCTGGTTCTGCGCGAAGCCATCTACCGGCTGGCGGCCGCTCGGATCTCGGGTGCCGCGTTTGATGCTGATGACCTGGTATGCGTTAACCGCTGGGCAGTGCAACCGGGGTTCGGCGTCGAGCTCACCGCCGAGGGCGTGACCAGGACCGGGGGAGCCCGGGCGGCCTTGGCGGAGGTGGCGCGCTCGGCTGCCGTCGTTCTGGCTGATGCCGCTGCGCCCATGAAGGAATGCGGCCGTCCCACCTGTACCCGCATCTACCTGGACCGGTCGCGAGGGATGCGGCGCACCTGGTGCGGTATGGACGAGTGCGGCAACCGAGTCAAGGCGGCGGCCTACCGCGCCCGCAAGCGCGAGCAGGCCTGAAGCTTTACACCACTGAAACGTCACCTGCTTGACAGGTGACGTTCTATCTCCCGATGATCTTCCCGTCACCTGTTGAAGTGGTGACGTCACTGGAATGGAAGGTCGCCCCCATGGATCCCACCCTGCCTACGGCGGTCCACGCCGAACGGCTCACCACCGCAGCGGTGTCCGCTCGTCTGGAACGTCTGCCGTGGACGCGTCATCAGCGCAGCCTGTTCCTGGTCATCGCAACCGCGTGGCTGTTCGACTCGATCGACCTCGGGGCGCTGACATTCCTGCTCGCGCCCATCAGCCGCGAGTTCGGGCTCAGCGCAACACAAGCGGGCCTGGTGGGCAGCGCCACCTTCGCGGGCATGTTCATCGGCGCGGTGGGGGCCGGGGTGCTGGCGGACCGGTTCGGCCGGCTGGCGGTGTTCAAATACAGCATCATCGTGTGGGGCACGGCGAGCCTGCTGCTGGCATGCTCGTGGGATTTCGGCAGCCTGGCGTCGTTCCGGTTTCTGCTCGGTATCGGCATGGGCGCTGAATTCCCTGTCGCCGCAGCACTTCTCTCCGAATTCGTGCCATCGGCCAAACGGGGCCGCTACGTCGCGCTGATGGAGGGCACCTGGCCGCTGGGTTTCATCCTGGCCGGAGTGTTGTCGTTCATCCTGCTCACCACCACGCTCGGCTGGCGCGGCTTCTTCGTCATGCAGGCGGTGCTGGCCGTCGTGGCGCTGATGGTGCGGCGCAATCTGCCCGAGTCGCCGCGGTGGCTGGTCTCCCGGGGACGCTACGAGCAGGCAGCGCAGGTGCTCGACGGACTCGAGCGGCGCACCGAGGCGGCGTACGGCAAGCCGCTGCCGGCGCCGGTCCCGGTGGCCGTCGGTGAGGATGGCGGAAAGGGCGGTCTGCGTGCACTTTTCAGCACGCGGTATCGCCGTCGCACGCTGGCCAGCTGGGCCATGTGGTTCTGTCTGCTGGGCGGCTACTACGGGCTGACGACGTGGTTGGGCAAGCTGCTCGCCGACTCCGGCTTCGACATGGTGAAGTCCGTCGGCTACATCGTGCTGATGGCGCTGTGGGGTATCCCCGGCTTCCTCACCGCCGCGTATCTGATCGAGGTTGTGGGTCGCAAGATGTGCTTGGTGGGCTTCACCCTGTGCTCGGCCGTCGCGGCCTTCGCCTACGGCAACGCGGCCGGGGTTGCCGAGCTGATCATCGCCGGGTCGTTCCTGCAGTTCTTCTTCTTCGGCATGTTCTCGTCGATCTTCGCCTACACCCCGGAGCTGTTTCCCACCCGCGCGCGTGCCATCGGTATGGGCAGCTCCACCGCCGCGGGCCGCCTCGGGTCCATCTTCGGCCCCCTGGTGGTTCCGATGGTGATTGCCTCGAGCGGACCCACCGTCGTGTTCACCTGCAGCGCCGTGTTGTTCGTCATCGGATCGCTGATTGCCATTGTCGCGCTGCCGGAGACGAGGCAGACGGTGCTGGAGGAGATCTCGGGCTAGCCTACAAGAGAGTTTCGGTGCAGTAGGTGCGCTCGGGCGACGGGTACGGCCAGACATACTGGTTGCCGGCGTCCGGGCACATCTGCTTGTCCTGAACGTCGAAGCGCTGGGTGACCTGAACCAGCAGCCCACCCGCTGGGGTGGCCGCGGCGGAATCGCAGTCCGCGCGTTGCAGCGCGCCGATGGGCATCTGCATCAGGTAGCAGTGCTCGGCGAGCAGGTTGGGCACCAAACACAGTGTGGCAGTGGCCTCGTCGGCGACATCGGCCGGAAAGTGTTGGTACTCGGGGTCGGGACACTGCCCCGAGGCGGTGGTGGTGGCACCGACGGTGTAACTGGGGTCCTCGGTGCAGGAGGTCTTCTTCGCCTGAACCCGGTTCGGTTCGGCTTGCGGCACCACCACGCAGTCACCGACGGCGAAGGTGCGGGCGAACTCCTCGTCGAATGCGACGCGGGCGCGGTGCAAGGCGCTGACGCCGACGACCGTGGCGGCAGCGACCATGACGGTGACGCTGAGCGCGACGAGGCTGCGCTCCTGGCGCTGCAGGCGGGGCGTCATCGTTGAAGGTTCTCAGAACCGGCCGCCGCTGTCTCCCGAACCCCATACACGCGACCGAGCGTGTTCGTCCTGCGACACGCCGAGGCTTGCGGGCAAAACCGTGCGCTCGCTGCTGTTACGGATGGGGCAAATGTGAGGTAGCGGCCTACTCTAGACGCCCGAGGTGACCAATGTCACACTGACGCGAAGCGTGCGGAAGGGCGGACACCATGACTGCAACCATCGGTCCGGTTGGTATCGCGCGACGGGAGAACGGGGCGCCGCCACCGGATGTGGCACTCAGCGACGTGCGCCTGGATCAACTGGACTTCTGGGAGCTCGACGACGACATCCGCGACGGCGCCTTCGCCACCCTGCGCCGCGAAGCGCCGATCACGTTCCACGAGGTGCCCGAGATCGCCGGCTTTCCGACCGGGGCGGGACACTGGGCGCTGGCGTCGTACGAACACGTGCACCACGCCAGTCGACATCCGGAGATCTTCAGCTCGGTGCCCACGTCGACGGCACTCAACGACACCGTGGTCGAACTCGCCGAGTTCCTCGGCTCGATGATCAACCTCGACGACCCCCGGCACCAGCGCCTGCGCGCCATCGTCAACCGGGCGTTCACGCCCAAGGTGCTGGCGCAGATCGAGCAGAGTGTGCGCGACCGCGCGCGCCGGTTGGTCGACGAGCTGATCGCCGGCCACCCGGACGGGCAGGCTGACTTCGTCACCGGCATCGCCGGGCCGCTGCCGTTGCAGATCATCTGCGACATGATGGGCATCCCCGAGGAGGACGAGGACAAGATCTTCCACTGGACCTCGGTGTTGCTGGGGGCCGGTGACCCCGAGGTGGCGCATGACGCGGAGGAATTCATCCAGGTGGGTACCGATCTCGCCATGTACGGGATCGCCCTGGCCGAGGCCCGGCGCGCACAGCCCGCCGAAGACCTGACCACCAACCTGGTCCGCGCCGAGGTGGACGGCGAGCGACTGTCCTCCGAGGAGATCGCCTCGTTCTTCATCCTGCTGTCGGCGGCCGGCAACGAGACCACCCGCAACGCCATCAGCCACGGCATGGTGGCACTGTCCCGGTATCCCGAACAGCGCGAGATCTGGTGGAACGACTTCGATGCCGTCGCCGGCACCGCCGTCGAGGAGATCGTCCGATGGGCTTCACCCATCATCTTCATGCGCCGCAACCTGACCCGCGACATCGAATTGGGCGGGGTGGCAATGAAAGCCGGCGACAAGGTGTCGATGTGGTACAACTCGGCGAACCGGGACGAGCGAAAGTTCGCCAACCCGTGGATGTTCGACGTCACGCGCGACCCGAATCCTCAGGTCGGCTTCGGCGGCGGTGGCGCGCATTTCTGCCTGGGTGCCAACCTCGCCCGCCGGGAGATTCGGGTTGCGTTCGAGGAGCTGCACCGGCGGGTGCCCGATATCGTCGCCGTCGAAGAGCCCGCCATCCTCAAGTCGGCCTTCGTGCACGGCATCAAACGGTTACCGGTGGCGTGGTCGGTGGCGCAGTAGCCGCCTGCAGGAGTTCGCCCGGCGCTTTGGAATCACAATGGTTTCGTTCGCGCTGATTTTTTGCACCGCTCAGTCCCCAGACTGCGCTCTGGTAGTAATTACGGCCGGACTAGTCAAGGGTTGGTGTCGATGTGATCGTGAACGCTTTCGAGATGGCGGGTGTCGGGTATTACGCCCAAGGCACCTGGGCGCATCCCGAGAGCACGCGCCACCGGTACACAGATCTCGAATTCTGGTTGCAGCGCGCGCAATTGCTGGACGAGGCGGGTTTCCACGCGCTGTTCTTCGCCGACGTGCTCGGCATCTACGACGTCTACCGCGATTCATTTGATCCAGCCATCGCGGGCGCGGTTGACTTTCCTCTCAACGATCCCTTCATGGTGATCCCCGCCATGCTCACGAAATCGCAGAATCTGTCTTTTGTGGTCACGGCATCGACCAGCTATGAGAATCCCTTTTCGCTGGCGCGGAAATTCGCTACTCTCGACCACCTTTCGAAAGGCCGGATCGGCTGGAACGTCGTCACGTCGTACCTGCCGAACGCCGCCCGCAACCACGGGCTCGATGATCAGTTGCCGCATGCCGTCCGCTACCGCAGGGCGCAGGAGTTCCTGGAGGTGGTTTACAAACTCCTCGAACGCAGTTGGGACGACGACGCCGTGGTATACGACAAGGTGCGCAAGGTGTATGCCGATCCGGCGAAGGTGCACACCATCGACCATCGCGGCGAGTTCTTCGCCGTGCAAGGCCCAGCGCTGACCGAGCCGTCGGTTCAGCGCACACCGGTCATCTATCAGGCCGGGGCGTCGGCCCGCGGTCTCGAATTCGCCGCAGCCCATGCCGAAGTCGTCTTCGTCAACGGACTCAATCGTTCAGGCCTGGCCAAGAACACGGCCAGATTGCGCGAGGCTGCGGTGCGGGCAGGTCGCGCGCCAGACGACGTCAAGGTCGTCACCGATCTGTCGGTTGTGCTCGGCCGCAGCCGATCTGACGCCGAGAGTCGGGCCGACGAGGTGCGGCGCGCCCAATCACCGGAGGCGCAGTACGCGGCATTCGGCGGTGCCAGCGGTTTCGACCTGTCCCGGTTCGGCGATGACGAGGTGCTCCCAGACACCTTGACCCAGTTCTCACAGTCCGAAGCCGCGCGATTCACCACCGAGAAGTCGCGGCCGGACACCATCGGTGACATCAAAGCACGCCTGGTCGACCTGTCACCGTACGCCCGCACCCTGGTGGGAACCCCGGATGACATCGCGACCGAGATGGAGACCATCCTGACCGAGACGGGCGTGGACGGGTTCAACCTGCACGAATTCGTCACGCCAAGGGATTTCGAGGAGTTCAGCGCCGAGGTGATGCCGATCCTCAAGTCGCGCGGAGTGCTCCAACCGCCGACGGGCCGGATATCGCACCGCCGGGCGCTGTTCGGCAACGGGGATCGACTCGAGGGACCACACCCGGCGGCAACGACGCGGCTGGCCGAGCAATCATGACTGACAACAACGAAAGGACACCGACCACCGCATGACTCGTCGCGTCGATTTCAGGGACAAGCGCGCAGACTCACACGCCCCATACATCGCACCGGAGGACCGGTTCAAGAGGTTCGACTACACCCGGGTGGGCAATACCGGCCTCGTGGTTTCGCCTATCGGGCTGGGATTTTGGTACAACTTCGGCGACGACAAGCCCTTCCAGGGGCAACGGGACATCGTCCGGTTCGCGTTCGACAACGGGATCAATCACTTTGATCTGGCCAACCAGTACGGCCCGCCGCTGGGGGCCGCCGAGGAGAACTTCGGCCGAATCCTGGCCAAGGACCTGGCCCGCTACCGTGACGAGCTCGTCATCGCCACCAAGGCCGGGTGGCCACAGTGGCTCGGTCCCAACGGCCGGCTCGGCGGCAAGAAACACCTCCTGCGCAGCCTGGAAGAGTCCCTGACCCGGCTCGGCACCGATCACGTCGACATCTTCTACTCGCACCGCTTCGATCCTGATACTCCGCTTCACGAGACCATCGGCGCGCTCGACCACCTGGTCCGTCAGGGCAAGGCACTGTTCGTCGGGGTGTCCTCGTACTCGGCAGCGCGTACCGCTGAGGCGTTGGACATCGCCGCTGAGCTGGGAACGCCGTTGATCGTGAACCAGTCGTCGTACTCGATGCTGAACCGCTGGATCGAACACGAACTGCTCGACGTGCTGGATCGCAACAACGCTGCCGCCGTGGCCTTCACCCCGCTGGCGCAGGGCCTGCTGACCTCGAAGTACCTCAACGGATACGAGGAGGTGAGTCGGGCAAGCCAACGCAACGAGTTGCCCGCCGATGCGCTGAACGAAGACAATCTGCGCCGGCTCCGTGGACTCGACCAGATTGCCCAGGGGCGGGGCCAGACGCTGGCGCAGTTGGCGGTCTCGTGGACACTGCGCGACCAGCGGGTGGCCTCGGCTTTGGTGGGTGTCTCGCGCATCGAACAACTCGAAGAGAATCTGAAAGCGTTGGACAGTCTGGATTTCTCGGCTGACGAGCTGGCCCGCATCGACGAGTTCGCCGTCATCGACGCAGGAGTGAACCCGTGGAAGGTGTCCTCCGAGCTGTGAGCGTGACACCATGACCAACCGGTACGACGTCGCTGTCATCGGTCTGGGGGCGCTTGGTTCGGCGACGGTCTGGGAGCTGTCCCGCCGTGGCCTCTCGACGCTTGGCGTGGACCAGTTCCCCGTACCCACGGCGCTGGGCTCCACCCACGGCCGCACCCGGTTGTTCCGGAAGGCGTGCCTGGAACATCCGGCGTTGTCGGAGTACGCCGTGCTGGCACAGCAGCGATTCCGTTTGCTCGAACAGTCCACCGGCGCTTCCCTTCTCGATATCACCGGTGGTGTCACCATCGGTGACCGGGAGTCCGAGAGTGTGCTGGGATCCCTCGCGGCGGCCCGCCGGGTCGGTGACGAGCCCGAGGTGTTACCGGCGCCGGACATCATCCGGCGGTACGGCCAGCACGCGGAGATCCGTGCCGGTGACGTGGGTGTGGTCGACCCCGGCGCGGGAATCGGCTATCCCGAACGCTTCGTCTCCGCCGCGCTGACCGCAGCCCGCGGCGCGGGGGCCGAGATCCTCGAAGGGGTGCGGATCTCCGATATTCGCTCCGGGGCACGCGGTGTCGAGATCGTTGCCCCCGCGGCGAGGTGGGTCGCCGACACTGTGGTGATCTGTGCAGGAGGGTGGATTCCGCGATTCCTGCCGGATCTGCCACTCGAGCCGGTCCGCACGCCCATGACATGGTTCACCGGGACGGCACAGCATTCGATAGAGGATCTCGGGATCTTCATCCGCGAGATCTCGCCGGCCCACCTGCTGTGGGGTCACGGTCACACCGGGGACGGTGTGGTCAAACTCGGTCTCAACGATGTTGGTGTGCCCCGGACACGCATCGACCCCGACGAGTTCGACCGCGGTGTCAACGCTTCCGACAGCTCTGCGATCAGTGCGACGGTGGCGCAGTACCTGCCGGGGGTGGATCCGGTGCCGCACCGGGTCGACCCCTGCATGATCACCAGGACCCCGGACGGTCAGTTCGTGGTCGGCCGGATCTCCGGCCAGGTGGTGGTGGCGGGCGGCGACAGTGGGCATGCGTTCAAACACGCGCCCGCGATCGGCGCGTTGGTCGGTGATCTGGTGATCGACGGGCGGAGCGACCTCGAACACGGATTTGTTGCCCCGGAGCGGTTTTCATGACGACTCCGTTGATCTGGAACGCGTTCGAGGGCGCCTCCGCGGGAAACATCCAGCAGGGTCTGTGGGCGCACCCGCGCGATGACCGGCTGGGGTTCGCCACCATGGAACACTGGCTGAACCGCGCCCGACGTTACGAGGCGGCGGGGTTCGACGCCGTGTTCTTTCCCGACGTCCTGGGCGTCTACGACACCTATCGCGGTACTCCCGACATCGCGATCGAGCAGGCTGTCGAGTTCCCGGCGCTCGATCCGGCTGCCCTGATTCCGGCGATGGCAGCGGTGACCACCCACCTGGGCTTCGTCGTCACTGCGTCCACCACCTACGAGCATCCGTTCCCGCATGCCCGTCGGTACTCCACCTTGGACCACCTCACCGCGGGCCGAATCGGATGGAACATCGTCACCTCATATCTGCCGTCGGCGGCTCGCAACTTCGGTATGCGGCAGCAGCTCTCGCACGACGAGCGTTACGACCGCGCCGATGAGTTCATGGAGGTGGTCTACGGGCTGTGGGAGCACAGCTGGGCCGACGGGGCGGTGCTGGCCGACCGGCAGCGGCGGATCTACGCCGACCCGCGTCTGGTGCGGCCGATCGATCACAATGGGCGGTACTACTCCGTCGCCGGACCGCATCTGGTAGGGCCGAGTCCGCAGCGCACCCCGGTGTTGTTCCAGGCGGGCACCTCAGGACGCGGCGTGCGCTTCGCGGGGACCCACGCCGAGGTGATCTTCGTCGGCGGTGACACCGCAGAGGCACACCTGCGCGCGCGTGACCAGATCACCGAAGCCGCCGTCGGCGCGGGACGCGATCCAGCCGATGTCCGACTGATCGGCGGTTTGCAGGTGATCGTCGGCGCCACCACGGATCAGGCCGAGCGCCGGGCAGAGGAGTACGTCAGCTTTCTGTCCGCCGAGGGATCTCTGGCGCACTGGTGCGGGGTCAGCGGTCGCGATCTGTCTGCCCATGACGACTCGACGGTATTCGCCGACGGGAACACCGATCACGTGCAGACCCAGGCCCGGCGGTTCTCGGCGTCCGGTACGCCCAGGACCGTGGGCAACCTCAAGGCGCACTTCGGCACTCTCGGGTCGTATGTGCAACCGATCGTGGGCACCCCGGAGGATGTGGCCGACGAGATCACTCGAAGGGCGGTGGCAGGTCGGCTCGACGGGTTCAATGTGCAGCCGGTGGTGTCGCCGGAGACGCTCGATGATTTCGCCGAACACATCGCGCCGCGACTGCGTGAGCGCGGATTGATGCGCGAGGGTCCCGCCGACCCGGTGCTGCGCCGCCGATGGTTCGGCGATGCCCGGCTGCCGTCCCGGCACCCGGCTCATGAGGTGGGCGCATGACAGAGCTGAAACCGCTGGTTTTCAACGTCTTCGACGAGGCCTGCGTCGGGTTGCGGCCGCACGGGCTGTGGGCACATCCGCAGAACACCCGGTTGCAGGTCGGCAGCCTCGACTACTGGCTGCCGCTGGCCCGGTTGTGTGACGACGCGCTGTTCCACTCGCTGTTCCTCGCCGATGTGCTCGGTGTGTACGACACCTACGGCGACTCTCCGGACGCCGCGATCGAAGGCGCGGTGGAGTTCCCGGTCTACGACCCCACGGTGCTGATCGCCGCGATGACACCGGCCACCCGGCAGCTGGGCTTCATCGTGACCTCGTCCACGAGTTACGAGCCGCCGTTCTCCCTCGCCCGCCGGATGAGCACACTCGACGCCATCTCGGCGGGCCGGATCGCCTGGAACGTGGTGACCTCGTATCTGCCGAACGCCGCGCGTAATCACGGACTTGCAGACCAACTCGAGCACGGCGCCCGCTACACCATCGCCGAGGAGTACCTGCAGGTCTGCTACAAGTTGTGGGAAGGCAGTTGGGATGACGACGCCGTCGTTGCCGACCGGACCACCGCGCGATACGCCGACCCGACGCGGGTACGCCGAATCAACCACGTGGGCCGGCATTTCAAGGTCCAGGGGCCTCACCTGGTGCCGCCGACGCCGCAGCGCACGCCGGTGATCGCGCAGGCGGGCAGCTCCACGCGCGGCATCGACTTCGCCGCCGCCAACGGCGAAGTGATCTTCCTGCATGCCGCCGATCCGCAGCAGATCGCCGACTACACCCACGCGCTCTACACCAGGGCCGAACACCATGGCAGGCCGCGAACCGACTTGCATCCCGTCGTCGGCCTGACCGTGATCGCGGGCAAGACGCGCGCCGCCGCCCAAGACCGCTACGACGAGTTCTCCCGGTGGCAGAACCTGCGGGCACACGAGGTGCATTTCGGTGGCGCCACCGGTTTCGACCTGTCGGGGATGAGCGATGACGAGCGCATCGCCGATACCACCTCCAACCACGGCAAGGGTGCCGCGGCGCAGTACACCGGCCAGGGAAAGCTCACCATCGGCGATATCCGCCGCCGGTTCAATACCCTGGGCAACGGGACGGTGAACATCGTCGGCACACCGGCGGAGATCGCCGACGAGATCACCCGCTACGTCACGCAAACAGGTGTGGCCGGATTCAATCTGTACTCGGTGGTCGTGCCCGGATCCATCGAGGAATTCGCCGAACTCGTCGTGCCCGAGCTTCAGCGTCGCGGTCTCTACCGGGACTCGGCGCCGAAGGGGACCATGCGGGCGGCGCTGCAGGGAGTCGACCGGCTCCCGGACAGCCATCCCGCCGCCCGATTCCGTACCTCAGATCGAAAGGAGCCCGACAACCGTGGGTGACAACTGGCTGGCCATCGCCGAGGAGACCCGAGACCAACTCGACCAGGTGGCGTTGGACGCCGATGCCTCAGGCGATTACGCCGAGGCGCGGGGAATCCTCGAACGCTCGGGCCTGCTGGGACTGCGGGTCCCGACGGAGGCGGGCGGCCCGGGCGGCAGCCAGTACGACGCCGTCGAGGTGTGCCGCATCCTCGGCTCCGCCGACCCCGGCATCGCGCAACTGCTGCAACCGCATTACGGGTTCACCGATGCGGTGAGCATGCTGGGGTCGGCCCAGGCGCGGGAACGGGTGTATGCCGATGTGCTCGCCGGCAAGCGGCTGGCCAACGCGGCCAGCGAGCGGTCCGGAAGGCACAGTGCAGATTTCAGCACCCGATTCGTTCGCCAGTCCGACGGCAGCTACCGCGTGTCTGGTACCAAGTACTACGCCACCGGTTCGATCGACGCGGCGTGGTTGACGGTGATGGCCGGCGACCAGGACGGCGTGCTGGTGATGGCGTACCTGCCGGTCGACTCGCCCGGTCTGGGCATCATCGACGACTGGGAAGGCATGGGGCAGAAGGGTAGTGCCAGTGGCACCGCGACCCTGGACGAGGTCGCCGTGCCGGCCGAGTACGTCTTCACGTGGTCGGAGCAGACCCGCCCCAAGGCGTGGGCCGAGGCGGGCAGGTTGGTTCACGCCGCCATCGACATCGGCATCGCCGAAGGCGCGGTGCGTTACGGAGTGCGGTCAGTGCTGGCCACCAACCGGGTGCCGTTCGAGCTCGCCCAATACAGCAGCCTGGCAGACGATCCCGTGTTGAAGTACCTGGTGGGGCGTACCGCCGCGCAAATCAAGGCGGTGGCGGCGCTGCAGCGGGAGGCGGCACGGACCCTGGACCTGGCGCAGAGCAGCCCGGGTGATACTCACCTGCCGGAACTGCGCGCCCAACTGGCCGCAACCAAGGCGCTGGCCGTCGAGGTGGCCAACCAGGCCAGTAGCGACATGTTCAGCTGGACCGGGGCGCGTACCGCATCGGAAAGCTTGCGGGCCGACCGGTTCTGGCGCAACGCGCGCACCCACACCCTGCACGACCCGGTCCGGCAGCGGTACATCGACCTCGGCACCGCGCTGCTACAGAATACGTAGAGCCGATCAGCTCTCCCGGACCACAACCGGTCCGGGAGAGATACGCAGGTGAATCTCGCTACCCGGTGGGGGTGCGTCGTCGGACGGGTGCTGCACTTGCAGTGTCAGCGGGGAGTCCGCGAGTTCCACCGTGGTTCGGCTGAATGATCCGAGGAACGAGGTACCGGTCACTGTTCCCCGGAAACCATCGGCGTCGATCAAGAGTCGTTCGGGCCGGAGGTACACGTCCACCACCGTGCCCGCCACACCGCCGTCGGCCGCCGTCGGCAACTCGGTACCCAGCACCTCGACGTGCCCGCTGCGGCTGATCCGGCCGGGCACCGCGTTGGTCAGACCCACGAACTGCGCGACGAAAGCTGTTGCAGGACGGTGGTAGAGCTCCTGGGGCGCGCCGACCTGGGCAATCCGGCCGTCGTTGAGCACTGCCACCCGATCCGCGATGCTGAGCGCCTCCTCCTGATCGTGGGTGACGAAGATGGCGGTGATGCCGAGGCGGCGCTGCAGCTCGGAAATCTGCTGGCGCAACCGGACTCGCACCTGTGCGTCCAGTGCCGACAGCGACTCGTCGAGCAACAGCACTCGTGGTTCGGTGACCAGTGCCCGCGCCAGCGCGACCCGCTGCTGTTGGCCACCGCTGAGTTGGTGGGGGTAGCGGTCGGCCAGGTGTGCCAGGTCCACCAGGTCGAGCCCGGCCAACGCGTCGGCCCGGGCCTGTCTGCGGTCCCGGCCGCGGGCCCGCAACCCGTACTCGACGTTGGCCGTCGCGGTCATGTTCGGGAACAGCGAGTAGGACTGGAACACCATCCCGAGATCGCGTTTGTTGGTCGGTATGCCGGTGACGTCATCCCCGTCCACCAGGATGCGTCCGGCGGTAGGCTGCTCCAACCCAGCGAGCAGCCGTAGCGCCGTCGTCTTCCCGGAACCGGAGGGGCCCAGCAGCGCCACGAACTCGCCCGGCGCGACGTCGAGGTTGAAGTCGACCAGCGCTTCGTGCTTGCCGTAGCGCATCCCCACGCCGACGAACTGGACGTGCCCGCCGGTCATTTCGCCCTCTCCGCAGCCGGGCCGACAGGGGCGCCGGCCCAACTGCCGATCCGGTCGGCGATCACCAACAAACCGAAGACAAACGTGAGTGCCAAGAGAGAAAACCCCACGGAGACATATGGACTCTGATAGTTCACCACCGCGAGCGCCGTCTGCATGTTGGTGCGGTTGAGCAGCGAGGCGATGGCGAACTCACCCAGCACCACGGCAATGGCCATGAGCACGGTTGCCGACAGCCCGGCGCGCAGACCGGGCACCGCCACCCGCAGCAGGAACCCGAACCAGCCGGCACCCAGGGTGCGACTGGCTTCGCTGAGCAGTCGCAGATCTGCCGCTGCCAGACTGGAACTCAGCGCCCGGTAGGCGTACGGCAGCACGGTGATGCCATACGCCAGCCCCAGTGACCACACCCCGGTGCCGAACATCCGCCCGATCTCGCGGTAGATCGGCGCCCATCCGACCACGAGTACCACGGCCGGTAAAGCCATGGGAATCAGGCAGATCGCCTCCAGCACCCGCGACAGCCGCGGCACGGCCACTTCGACGAAGATGGTGGTGGGAGCCACCACCAGGAGGACGATCGCCACGGTGACCACCACCAGCACCGCCGAGTTCTGCAGACCGACACCGATGACGGCGAACTGGCTTGCGTTGTCGCCGGAGAACATTCGCTGCCAGTTGGCCAGACCGTACCCGCCGGTCGCCTGGTCGCGCAGCGTGAACTCCAGCATCGACAACAGCGGTAGCGCGAACAGGAATCCGACACCGCCCAGGATGACCCAGCGCCCCGTCCGGCTCGGGCTGATCAGCGGCCGGCTCATGTCTGCCACGTGCGGGCCCGCCGCTGCACCAGGGCATAGACCACCATCGTCACCGTCATCACGACCATCATCGCCAACGCCAGAACACCGGCCACATTCGCGCGGCCCAGCACGGTCTCACTACTGAGCGCCAGCCGGATCTGCAGCGGAACGATCGGCGAGGCCTGGCTTATCAACGCCGCGGCGGTGGCGTACGAGGAGAAGCCATTGGCGAACAGCAACAGCAGGGCACCGAGAAAAGACGGAAACAGCAACGGAATCGCCACGCGTCGCCAGAACATCCACCGGGTGCCGCCCAGGGTCAGGTTGGCTTCCGCCCACTGAGGCCTGAGCAGCTGCATGGCGGGATAGAACACGATGACCATCAGCGGGATCTGGAAATACAGGTACGGCAACACCAGACCCCGTAGTTCGTACAACCAGACGCCGTCGGCATAGAGGTCGACGCCCAACTGGTGACTCAACAAAGTCGTCACCGTTCCGGAGATCCCGATGGTCGCGATGAACGCGAACGCCAGCATCACCCCGCCGAACTGCGCCAGCACACTGCAGGCCGCGTTGACTCCGCGCAAGATGAAACCGTCTGGCCGTAGCCCGAGTAACGCGTAACAGACCAGCGCCCCCACCACGGCACCGACCACGGAGGTGACCGTTGCCAACCAGAGCGAATTCAGAATCGTGCGCCAGATCACCGGTTCGGTGAGCGCCGAGAGATTCTGGGTGGTCCAGTGGCCGTCGTCATCCTGGAAACCGGACAGCAAGGCGATGCCCGTCGGAATCGCCAGGAACAACAGCACATAGGCGGTGAAAGGGAGAAGCCCGACGGTGGTGCCCAGGGCGACGGTCAGACCGCGGACCCTACTGCTGGTCGTCCTCGGATGACTCAACCGACAGCTGCCGCCCACTCTTTGTTGACGAGTTCGCCTGCCTTGGTGGCCTGCTCGACTGTGGGAATCACGAAGTCGGCCGGCTCCGGCGGCAGTGCGGCCTGCGCGGCCTGGTCGATCTCGCCGCTCTCGGTCAGAGCGGCTGCGATCGGGCTCCGGGCGCCCGACTGGATCCACAGGTTCTGCACCTCGGGGGTGTACAGGTATTCCTGCCACAGCCGCGCCGCCGCCGGGTGCGGAGCGTCTTTGTTGATGGCCTGGTACAGGAAGCTGCCGTACGCGGTGCCCTCGGGGATCACGACCTTCCAGGTCGGCACGTCACGTCCGTACGAGGCGTTCGAATAGTCATAGGAGATAACCACTTTGGTCTCCCCGGAGGTCACCGTGGCTGCCCCGGGTTGCACGCTGACCAGGTTACCCGCCTGCTTGAGACGTGCGAAGAAGTCGATGCCCGGCTGGTAGTCGTCGAGCGTGCCACCCTCCTGCAGGGTGGCCAGGCCCACGCCGGCGAGCCCGACCGCGTTCTTCGTCGGGTCGCCGCTGATGGCGGTGCCCTTGTACTCCGGCTTGAGCAGGTCGGTGATCGTGGTGGGCGCCGGGATGGTCGCCGAGTCGTACCCGATCGACATGTAGCCACCCTCACAGGCCACGAACCGGCCGTCGGGATCCTTGAGGCTGTCGGCGAACGAGTCCCACTGCTGATTGCGGTACTCGGCGAGAACGTCGATGCTCTGGTGCGCCACCGTGTCACCGATGTTGAACACATCGGGCGCGGTGTCGAGGCCCTGATTGTTCTTGGCGGCGGCGATCTCGTCGGCGCTGGACGCCTCGGGTTGCAGTTCGTTGACCTTGATTCCGTACTTCGACGAGAAGTTGTCGATGATGGTGCCGTAGTTCGCCCAGTCACGAGGCAGCGCGATCACATTCAGCTGACCTTCGGCCTTGGCGGCTTCCACCAGCTGGTCCATGGAACCGAAGTCGGTGAGGCTGGTGGCCTCGGAGGCCTTCTTGCCCGATGCGGTGGTCGAATCGCTGACGCCACCGCCCCCGCTGCACGCAGACACCACTGATGTCACGAGCAGGGCAGCGGACGCTACCGCGGTGACTTTGGCACGCAACATCAAAACTCCACTCCAGAGAGGTTTGCCCAGAACCGTCCACAGTCGGGCGTATCCGCCGCCTGCAACAGCTGCGCAGGCGCAGAAATCAACGCGCGGAGTTTATGGCGGGGTGCTCGCCCGAGACAGTGTAGAAATCATGCGGATGCAAACACTTGCGATGTGTTGTCGCAGACTGTGGAGAGGTGTCGGCCGGGAAGGTGAGACCTACCGCACACACTCTAGGTAAAGCCGGCCCGCCGCACTGTCAGAACAACACAGTTCTGCGCGGTCGGTCGTTTTGTAAGTTGGGTCGACGGTGTCGTGGCGAAGGGGGCCAGTGGCGTTTCACATCCACCGCGCCGAGCGGACGGACCTGCTGGCGGACGGGCTCGGCGAACTGTTGTCCACACCTTTGGCCGACCCGTTCGCCGAAGAACTGGTGCTGGTTCCGGCGCGCGGCGTCGAACGCTGGCTCAGCCAGCGGCTGTCCCACGTGCTGGGGCGGTCCGGGCTTTCCGACGGCGTGTGCGCCGGGGTGGCGTTCCGTTCGCCACGGTCCCTGATCGCCGAGATCACCGGCACCGTCGACAACGACCCCTGGGCACCGGACGCGCTGGTGTGGCCGCTGCTGCACGTGATCGACGCGCACCTCGACGAGCCGTGGTGCCGGACCCTGGCGGCGCACCTCGGGCACTTCGACACCGGGGAAGAAGCCGCACTACGCCAGGGCAGGCGGTATGCGACGGCGCGGCGGCTGGCGGGGTTGTTCGCCTCCTACGCCGCGCAGCGGCCCCGGCTACTGCGTGACTGGGGCACCGGCGTCGCCACCGACGGCACCGGTGAGGACCTCGACGCGGACCTGAGTTGGCAACCGCAGCTGTGGCGTGCCCTGTGCCGGCAGGTGCCCGGCCCGACGCCCGGCGAGCGGCATGTGCGGACGCTGATGCGGTTGCGCACGGCACCCATGGACCTGCCCGAGCGGCTGTCGCTGTTCGGCCACACCCGCTTGTCGGCCACCGACATCGACTTGCTGGAGGCGCTGGCCACCCACCACGATCTGCACCTGTGGCTGCCCCACTCCAGCGATGCGCTGTGGCGCGGCTTCACCGGCAGTGCCGGGCCCATCGCCCGGGCCGACGACGACAGCCACCTCGGCGCCCACCATCCGCTGCTGGCGACGCTGGGGCGCGATCTGCGGGAGTTGCGCCGCAGCCTGCCCGTCGCGGGGGTGAGCGACGAGTACATCGGCGGAAACCAGCACCGGCCCGACACAGTGCTCGGCTGGCTGCAGGCCGATATCGCGGCCAACGCGGTCGATCCGCGTGGCCGGCGCCGCCGACCCGACGATCGGTCGATCCAGGTGCACAGCTGCCACGGCCCGGCCCGACAGATCGATGTGCTGCGTGAGGTGCTGCTGGGTCTGCTGGCCGACGACCCGTCACTGGAACCGCGCGACATCCTGGTGATGTGTCCCGACATCGAGACCTACGCGCCGCTGATCGTGGCGGGCTTCGGGCTCGGTGACATCGCCGGCGAACGGCATCCAGCGCACCGGTTGCGGGTGCGTCTGGCCGATCGTGCTCTGGTGCAGACCAATCCGCTGCTGGGGGTGGCCGCGCAGGTGCTCAGCCTGGCCGACGGACGTGCCACCGCGAGCGAGGTGCTCAATCTCGCCGAAGCGGCCCCGGTGCGGGCGCGGTTCCGGTTCACCGACGACGACCTGGAGTCGGTGACGGCGTGGGTGCGTGAGTCCGGTATCCGGTGGGGGATCGACAAAGGTCACCGCGCGCGGTACGGGCTCGACAAGTACGTGCAGAACACCTGGCGGTTCGGCACCGACCGGGTGCTGGCCGGTGTGGCGATGTCCGATGACGCGCAGGCCTGGCTGGACGCCACCCTGCCTCTCGACGACGTGGGCAGTGACAAGGTAGAACTCGCCGGCCGGCTCGCTGAATTCCTGGACCGGTTGACCGCGGTGATCGACGCCTTGGCCGGGACCCGGCCGCTCGACGAGTGGATCACCACCCTGGGCGAGGGTGTCGCCCTGTTGACCCGGGCCGACGGTGACGACAGCTGGCAGACCGGACAACTGCAGCGCGAATTCGCCGACATCCTGGACCGGGCCGGCGATCACGCCGCCATTTCTTTGCAGCTCAAGGACATTCGCGCGCTTCTGCACCGGCAGCTGGCGGGCCGGCCCACCCGGGCCAACTTCCGCACCGGCACACTGACGGTGTGCACCATGGTGCCGATGCGCTCGATTCCGCATCGAGTGGTGTGCCTGGTGGGTCTCGACGACGGGGTGTTTCCCCGTATCGATCTGGCCGACGGCGACGACGTGCTGGCCCGGGCGCCGCTCACCGGTGAACGCGACATCCGGTCCGAGGATCGGCAGCTGTTGCTCGACGCGGTGATGTCGGCGACCGAGAAACTGGTGGTCACCTACACCGGCGCCGACGACTACAGCGGCCACCGGCGGCCACCCGCGGTGCCGCTGGCCGAGGTGCTCGACGTCCTGGACCTGACCACCGAGGAACCGATCCGGGACCGGATCATCGTCGAACATCCGTTGCAGCCCTTCGATGTTCGGAATGTGACCCCCGGAGAACTGGGGGTGCCGACACCGTTCACCTTCGATCCCACCGTGTTGACCGCGGCCACCGCGGCGGCCGGAGCCCAGGCCGAACCTCCCACGTTCCCCCAGGGTCCGTTGTTGCCGCGTGCCGGTGGGGACATCGCGCTGGCCGACCTGATCGCCTTCGTGAAGAACCCGGTGCGGCGGTTCTTCCGCACCCTCGACATGGCGCTGCCCCGCGAGGAAGAAGGCATCGAGGACGCGATGCCGATCGAACTCGACGGCCTGCAGCGCTGGCAGGTCGGCGAGCAGATGCTGTCGGATCTGCGGCGGGGCAAGGATCCGCGGTGGGTCCTCGACGCCGAATGGCGGCGAGGCACACTGCCGCCGGGCCAACTCGGCTGGCGGTTGGCCAAGGAGATCCGCGATCAGGCGGTGGTGCTGGCGCGGGCCGAAGCCCCGTTCCGCGGCAGTGCGCCGCACGCCGTCGACGTCGACCTCGATCTGGGCGCGGGGCGCAGGCTGACCGGCACGGTGCTCCCGGTCTACGGCGACCGGGTGGTCGCCACCACCTTCTCCAGACTCGACGGCAGGCACCTACTCGAACCGTGGGTGAAGATCCTGGTCCTGGCCGCTGCCGACCCCGGACCCGAGTGGTCGGCGGTCTGTATCGGCCGCGGCGGTGACGGCGTGCTGACCCGGATCCTCGGGCTACCCGCCGAAGGTGCGCCGACCGTACTGAAAAGCCTTGTGGCGCTGTATGACGCGGGATGCTGTGAACCACTGCCGCTGCCGATCAAGACCTCGTATGCGTGGGCGGAGAACCGGCTGCGCGGCCGTGATCCATGGCAGGCCGCACTGCGCATGTGGCGTAACAAGTACGGCGGAGACCACGAGGACGAGGCCATCGTGCGGGTCTGGGGCGGCCCGCCGGCGCCCTTCGACGCGCTCACCACACCGCCCCGCGAGGGTGAGGAGACGCCCGGCGAAGACACCCGGCTGGGAGCTTTCGCCGCCCGGCTGTGGTTGCCGTTGCTGCGGGCCGAGCGGAAAGGCCGTCCGTGACAGACAGATTCGACCTGCTCGGCCCATTGCCCACAGCCGGCTCGACCACCGTGCTGGAAGCCAGTGCCGGGACCGGCAAGACCTTCGTGCTGGCCGGTCTGGTCACCCGGTACCTGGCCGAGGGTGCGGCCACCCTCGACGACATGCTGCTCATCACGTTCAGCCGGGCGGCCACCGCCGAACTGAGGGAACGGGTGCGCGACCAGATCGTGGCCGCGGTCGCGGCATTCGACGGCACCGGCGCCACCCCCGACACGGCGCTGCTCCGCCACCTGCTCACCGGTACCCCGGCGCAACGACAGGCCCGGCACCGGCGTCTGCGTGATGCGTTGGCGGAGTTCGATTCTGCGACCATCGCCACCACCCACGAGTTCTGTCGCCTGGTACTGACATCGCTGGGGGTCGCCGGAGACAGTGACGCCGGGGTGTCTCTGGTCGAGGACCTCGGTGACCTGGTCCGCGAGGTCGTCGACGATGTGTATCTGCGCCGGTTCGGCAGCCAGACCGCAGACCCGGTGTTCGATCGGGCCGCCGCACTGCGGCTGGCCACCGCGGTGGTGGAGAAGGCCGGAACCGAGCTGCGGCCCGCCGAACCGGCACCGGGCTCAGTGGCACAGGCCCGCGTCGAGTTCGCCCGAGAAGTGCTGGCCGAACTCGAGATCCGCAAACGCCGTCTGGGCATCTTGCATTTTGATGATCTGCTCAGCCGGCTGGCCGACGCGCTGGCGCCGGAGGATTCACCGGCGCGTGAGCGGATGCGGAGGCGGTGGAGCATCGTGATGATCGACGAGTTCCAGGACACCGACCCGGTCCAGTGGCAGGTGGTGGACCGGGCTTTCCGCGGGCATTCGACGCTGATCCTGATCGGTGATCCCAAACAGTCCATCTACGCCTTCCGTGGCGGTGACATCGACGCCTATCTGGACGCGTCGCGCACGGCCGGGACCAAGTTCACCCTGGCCACCAACTGGCGAAGCGACAGCGCGCTGGTGGACAGCTTGCAGGCCGTGCTGCGTGGTGCCGCACTGGGTAGTCCGGAGATCCTCGTGCATGACGTGGACGCCGCCCACCAGGGCCACCGGTTGGCCGGCGCACCGAACAACGCGCCGTTCCGGTTGCGAGTGATCAGCCGCGCGTCGCTGGGATTCGCACGCGGCCAGAACATCCCGATCGACGATGCACGCAGACACGTGGTGGCGGACTTGGCCGCCGACGTGGCAGCCACCCTGGCAGCGAAGCCGACGTTCGGTGAACGCGCACTGCTCGCCGGTGACATCGCGGTGATCGTCGAGAGCCATGCCGATGCGCGCCGGTGCCATACGGCGCTGACGGCCGCAGGGGTACCCGCCGTGTACACCGGCGACTCCAACATCTTCTCCTCTGAAGCGGCCACGGAATGGCTGACCCTGCTCGACGCCTTCGATCAGACCCATCGCAGTGCGCTGGTGCGGGCGGCGGCCACCACCTCCTTCTTCGGCCGGACCATCGAAGACCTGGTGCAGCATGGTGAATCGCTGACCGACGACGTCGCCGACGTGCTGCGCCAGTGGGCCGACCATGCCCGGGAACGCGGTGTCGCCGCGGTGTTCGAGGCTGCCAACGTGGCCGGCATGAGCAGGCGGGTGCTGGCCCGGCGGGGCGGGCAGAGAATGATGACCGACCTGGCGCACGTCGCTGAACTACTTCTGGACGTGGCCCACCAACAGCGCCTGGGGATTCCGGCGCTGCGCGACTGGCTCCGTGAGCGGTGCGCCGAGAATCGCCGTGCCGAGCGGAACCGGCGACTCGACAGCGACGCCGCCGGCGTGCAGATCATGACGGTCTGGGCCAGCAAGGGATTGCAGTTCCCGATCGTCTACCTGCCTTTCAACTTCAACCGTTACGTCGGCAGTGACGATGTGGTGGCCTACCACGACCAGCAGGGGCGCCGCTGCCTGCACATCGGCGGTGAGAGTGCCGACGATTTCCATGACGCCGTGAATGCGGCCCGTGCCGAGGACACCCAGGAGCGGCTACGGCTGGCCTACGTGGCGCTCACCCGGGCGCAGTCCCAGGTGGTGGTGTGGTGGGCTCCGACCAAGGATGAGGTCAATGCCGGGCTGTCCCGCCTGCTGCGGGGGCGCACCCGCGGTGAGGCCGAGGTGCCGGATGCCTGCCGGCGGGGAATCACCGACGAGGATGCCCTGGAGTGCTTTTCGATGTGGTCGGCCGAAGGTGGCCCGAGCGTCGAGGCGTCGGTGATCGCGGCCGCGGCTCCGGTGCCGCCCGCCGCCGTGCCCACCGGTTTGGGTGTGCGGCACTTCCACCGCGGTATCGACCTCGGTTGGCGACGGACGTCCTATTCGGCCCTGATCCGGGTGTCAGATGCTCCCGGGGTCACCAGCGAACCGGAGGCCGGCGGCAAAGAGGATGAGCCGGAGGAGATTCCGGCCGCGGCGCCGTCGACCGAGTTGGGCACCGATGTGGCCTCACCGATGGACGAGTTGCCCGGTGGGGCGGCGTTCGGTTCGCTGGTGCACGCGGTGCTGGAGACCGCCGACCCGCAAGCGCCGGACCTGGCGCAGGAGTTGACGCGAGAGGTCGACAGGCACGCCGCATGGTGGGGTGTCGAGGCCACCGCCGAGGCGGTGGCCGACGCGCTGGTCGCGGTGCACGACACCCCGCTGGGGCCGTTGCTGCCGGGCCTCACCCTGCGGGAGGTGGCGCTGTCGGACCGGTTGTGCGAGTTGGACTTCGAGATGCCGCTGGCCGGTGGTGACCTGGGCCGCACGGCGGCCGGTGAACCGTCACTCGCTGATGCCGGTGTACTGCTTGGCCGGTACCTGCACGCCGATGACCCGATGGCCGGCTACGCCGCCCGGCTCAGCGGTCCGGTGCTCGGCGGGCAGTCGCTGCGCGGATATCTCACCGGCTCCATCGACGCGGTGCTGCGGGTGCGCGTCGAGGACAACCCCCGCTATGTGGTGGTGGACTACAAGACCAACCGCCTGGGTGAGCCGGGCCGTACGCTGACCGCGGCCGACTACGGCCCGCCACAATTGGCGGCGGCCATGCTGCATTCCGACTACCCACTGCAGGCCCTGCTGTACTGCGTTGTGCTGCACCGGTTCCTGCGGTGGCGTCAGCCCGGTTACGATCCGGCGCGGCACCTGGGGGGCGTGGCTTATCTGTTCGTGCGGGGTATGTGCGGGCGGGAGACGCCGTTGTTCGGCGGGCATCCCGCAGGCGTGTTCAGCTGGCAGCCGCCCGCGGATCTGGTGGTGGCGCTGTCGGATCTGCTGGACGGAGGGGTGTCGTGACCGTCGCCGAACTGGACGACCCGCAGGACTGGCGCCGGGTTCGTTGCGCGGCGGGGCTGCTGCGGGTGTTCAACGACGCCGGTGTGCTGGAAGCCGCGGACGTGCATGTCGCGACCCGGCTCGCCGAGCTGGCCAAGGACACCGACGAGACGGTGGCACTTGCGGTGGCGCTGGCGGTACGGGGGCTGCGGTCGGGTTCGGTGTGTGTCGACCTTCGCACCGTGGCTACCGAGATCGATCCCGAGTTGCCCTGGCCGCAGAGCACCGAGTGGCTGGCGGCGGTACAGCGCAGCCCGCTGCTCGGCACTCCGCCGGTGTTGCGGCTCTACGGCGGGAGCCTGCTGTACCTCGACCGCTACTACCGCGAAGAAGAACAGGTGTGCGCCGACCTGCTGGCCACCCGCGGACAGCAGGTCCCGGTGGACGACGCGGCTCTGGCCGCCGGGCTGGACCGGGTGTTTCCCGCGCCGAAATTCGTCGAACAGCGCGCCGCGGCGCAGATCGCATTGTCGCAGTGGACAACTGTGCTGACCGGTGGACCCGGTACCGGTAAGACCACCACGGTGGCCGGTCTGCTTGCCCTTCTGGCCGAACAGGCGGAGCTGGCGGGCCTGACCCGGCCCCGCATCGCGTTGGCGGCGCCCACCGGCAAGGCCTCGGCACGGTTGCACCAGGCCGTGCAGTCCGAGATCGACAAGTTGGAGCCGCAGGACCGGGAGCGCTTGGCGGGTCTGCAGGCGGTGACCCTGCACCGGCTGCTGGGGCGGCTGCGGGAGACATCGGCGCGCTTCAGGCATCATCGCGGCAACCGGCTGCCCTACGAAGTGATCGTCGTCGACGAGACGTCCATGGTGTCGTTGACGATGATGGCCCGGCTGCTCGAATCTGTCCGCCCGTCAACCAGACTCATCCTGGTGGGCGATCCGGATCAGCTGGCGTCCGTGGAAGCGGGAGCGGTGCTGGCCGACCTGGTCGACGGGCTCGGCGCCCGGCCGGATCTGCGGGTCGCGGCCCTGCACACCTCGCACCGGTTCGGGGCGGACATCGGTGAATTGGCCGACGGTATCCGGCGCGGTGACGGGGATGCCGTGCTGGAGCTGCTGCGCGCCGGCGGCCCGCACATCGAGTACGTCGAGGCACCAGAACCCCACGCCGCCCTGCGTGAGGTGCTGGTGCCGCACGCTCTGGCCGTGCGGGCGGCCGCGGCGCGCGGTGACGTGACGGGTGCGCTGGCGGCGCTCGACACCCACCGGCTGTTGTGCGCGCACCGGGAGGGCACTCATGGTGTGCGGCACTGGAACCGGCAGATCGAGCGGTGGCTCACCGAGGAGACCGGTGATGCGTTGTGGACAAGCTGGTACGTGGGCCGCCCGGTGTTGGTGACGGCCAATGACTACGGCTTGAAGCTGTACAACGGCGACACCGGCGTGGCGGTGCTCGACGGCGACACGTTGCGGGCGGCCATCGGAACCGCGTCCGGGGTACTGCAATTCGCCACCAGCCGGCTCGCCGATGTCGAGACCATGCACGCCATGACCATCCACAAGAGCCAGGGCAGCCAGGCCGAGGAAGTCACCGTGCTGCTGCCGCCGGACGATTCCCGGCTGCTGACTCGTGAGCTGTTCTACACCGCGGTCACCCGGGCCAAGGCGCGGGTGCGGGTGGTCGGCACCGAGGCCGGGGTGCGGGCCGCGCTGGAGCGACGGGTGGTGCGGGCGACGGGACTGCGGCAACGGCTGGCGGAGTGAACCGTGCCGAAACCGACGAAATGCCGGTTTCCACTCACTCATAGTCAAGTGGTTGAAGAAACATTTACGCGGTTTGGCTAACGAGTGCGGCTAAGCGTTGGGCTGGGGTGTCGAGGTCCAGGGTGGGTCGGGGCCGGGAGTTGAGTTTGTCTTGGACGCGTTTGAGGTCGGCTTTGGTGTGCACGGCCAGGTCGGTGCCCTTTTCGAACCAGAACCGCAGCAGGCGGTTGGTGTTCTCGTTGGTGCCCCGCTGCCAGGGTGAATGCGGGTTGCAGAAGTACACCGGGGCCTTGAGTTCGAGATGAATCCGGGGCCACTGAGCCATCTCCGAGCCGCGATCCCAGGTAATCGATCGGCGCAGATGCTCAGGTAGCTCCCTCATCGCCTCGATCATCGCGGTGGCCACGGACTCGGCGGTGTGGTCGAGCGGAAGGTGCAACAAGATGGTGAACCGGGTGCTGCGTTCCACCAGCGTGCCGATCGCGCTTTGGTGGCCGGCCCCCACGATGAGATCTCCTTCCCAGTGCCCGGGCACGGCCCGGTCGGCGACCTCGGCGGGCCGGTCGCTGATCGTGAACTCGTCGCCGCTGCCATAAACCCCGCGCGGCCCGCCGGCCGCGCCGCGGGTCTTGCGGGTGGCCCGCTTGGTCGACAGGCACTGATGCAGATCAGCGCGCAGCTGGCCACGGGTCTGCACGTAGAGGCACTGATAGATCGTTTCGTGGCTCACCTGTTTGAGCTTGTCATCGGGATGGTCTTGGGCCAACACCTGTGCGATCAACCGGGGGCTCCACCCGTCATCCATCCACGACTCGACCACGGCGCACAAGTCGGGGTCATTGAGCTTGAATGCTTTGGGGCGCCTGGCTTTATGGTGTGCGCGGGCATGGGCCATCAACGCGTGATAGTCACCGTCGGCGCCGCGGTTGCGGGTGGCTTCCTTCCACACCACCGAGCGGTCCCGGTTGATCCGCCGCCCGATCTCGGCGTAACTGAGTCCATCGTCGAGGCCCCGCATGATCGCGACTCGCTCGTCGAGATTGAGGCGGTGCCCCGACCCACCCGGCCCGCCACCACCGACAGCATCACCGATACCGCCACGCTTGCCCGCTGCCAACGCCATCCCGCCAGCTTTGTGCCACCACTCATGACCAGTCCCATGCGACACGCCCAACACCTTCGACGCCGCCGACACCGACTGTCCTGCACACACCCGATCAAACAACGCCCGCTTCAACGACCGCGACGCAGGAACCCCACTCGGCACAGCAAACCCCCACGCTCAGAAATGTTTCTCTGACCGTATGAATCCGCCTCACACTTTCGGGCCCGTGTGTCGGTTTGGGCGCGGTATGACGGCGTAGAACGACAAAGCGGCCCCTGCCGTGGCAGGGGCCGCTTGATCGATCTGGTACGGAACCGGAGCCTAGGCGGCAGGCGGGGCGCCGTTGAGCACCCGCTGCATGTCCGGAATCATCTGCTGCAGCTGCTGTCCCCAGTAGCCCCAGCTGTGGGTGCCGTTGGCCGGGAAGTTGAAGACGCCGTTGCGTCCGCCCGCGGCGATGTAGTTGTCCCGGAAGGTCAGGTTGGTGCGCAGGGTGAAGCCTTCCAGAAACTGTGCGGCCATCAGGTTGCCGATGTTGCCCGCGGCATCGAGATCCGACGGGGTGCCGGTACCGCAGTAGATCCAGATGCGGGTGCCGTTGGCGACGAGGCGGTTGATGTTGACCATCGGGTCGTTGCGCTTCCACGCCGGATCAGCCGACGGGCCCCACATGCTGTTGGCGTTGAAGCCGCCGGCGTCGTTCATCGCCATGCCGATCAGCGTGGGCCACCAGCCCTCGGACGGGTTGAGGAAGCCCGACAGCGAAGAGGCGTAGATGAACTGCTGGGGATGCCAGATGGCCAGCGTCAGCGATGCGGAACCGGCCATCGAAAGGCCCACGGCCGCATTGCCGGTCGGTGAGATGCCGCGGTTGGCGGACAACCAGGTCGGCAGCTCCTGGGTGAGGAACGTCTCCCACTTGTAGGTGTAGTTCTGGCCGTTGCCCTGCGACGGCTGGTACCAGTCGGCGTAGAAGCTGGACTGACCGCCCACCGGCATGATCGCCGACAGGCCCGAGTTCTCGAACCACTCGAATGCCGGGGTGTTGATGTCCCAGCCGTTGAAGTCGTCCTGGGCCCGCAGGCCGTCGAGCAGATAAACCGCCTTGGCGCCGCCGGGCTGGAACTGGACCTTGATATCGCGTCCCATCGACGGTGACGGAACCATGAGGTACTCGACGGGCAGGCCGGGCCGGGAGAAGGCCCCGGCGGTCGCCGACCCTCCGGCGATCCCGATCAAGCCGGGCAGCGCGGCGGCCGCAACGGTTGCGACTGTCAGCCGCTTTGCCGCCCCGCGCAACTTCACACCAACTTTTCTTGCGAGCCTCACGACAGTCGCTCCTCCATGATTCAGTGACTTACAGGCTTGTTACTCGTGTGACGAAAGTGAATCATGTGGTTTCCAGGCGACCCGCCCGCAAAACCCGGTTCCGCTGTCGCGGTTGGACAACGATTGAGCCTCGGGCAGAGGCCCATTCGACACCGGGTTGTTATGGTCGCCGGGCGTGTCGGTCCGGCGCACCCCCTCAGACGTGAGTCAGGGACGCCTGCGCCCTCCGGTGCCCCACCAGCTCGTAGCCGAGCACGGTGACGGCCGGGGCCAGCGTGACAACCAGCAGGCAGACGGCCATTCCCACCCCTGCGGCAGCCATCGCGATGGCCACCGCCAGCACCAGGGCCGCCAGTGCCAGCAGCACCGCGTGGAAGACGTCGAAGCGGCCTACCAGCAAAACGTAGAGCGTACAGATCAAGACGAGGTAAACACCCACCGGAATGGCCACCGCCAGCACGGTGGACATCGAGCTGAGCGTCGAATGGTGCTCCAGGTAGTACGCCGCGGCGTGCAGTCCCGCCCCGGTGGCCACGATCGATCCGAACACGATGATGTGCAGGTACCCCCACGGGAAGGACCGCTCCCGGTGGGCGTGCAGCAGGTCGGCGGTGGGGATCACGAAGTACACCCACCACATACCGAACGTCAGTCCGATACCGGCGGCCGTGACGAACACGGCGTCGGCGGTCCAGCCCTGTTCATGCACGACGGCGGTGAGGGAGGCGACCGTGCCGATCACCCCTTCGCCGAGAGCGATGATGACCAACAGGCTGTAGCGCTCGGCGATGTGGTGGGAATGCCAGGGTGTGCCGCCCATCCGCTTCTCGGCCAGCCACGGACCCGTCATCTCGACCAGCGTCATGATGGTCACGAGCAGGAACGTCACCGGCACCGACGTGTCGACGACGATCACGCCGATCCAGCCGACCTGCGCCACCGTGATCGAGAGTGCGTAGGTCAGGCAGGCCGCGCGACGGGCGGGGTCCTGGCGGGCCGCCCGGAGCCACTGCAGGATCATCGCGACCCGCATCACGACGTAACCGGCGACCAGGACCCGGTTGTCGACGTGCTCGCCTTCGTAGATCGACGAGAACACCGGCGGAATGCCCAGTGCCAGAACAACAACGCCGGCCATCTGCAGCATCGTGGTCAGCCGGTACACCCAGTCATCGGTGTCGTAGGCCGAGGCGAACCAGCTGAAGTTGATCCAGGCCCAGCTGATGGCGAATGTCGAGAACGCGAAACCGGCCAGCCCGGTACCCAGGTGGTTCTCGGCGAGCATGTGCGCCAGTTCGGAGGCCGACACGCCGAAGGCGATGACGAACGTCAGGTCGAACAGCAACTCCAGCGGGGTGGCGACGCGGCCGCTCTCGTGCGGGTCGCGCCCCGACATCACCTGGAGGCGGTGGACTGGGGTGATCACCGGGTCATGGTGACAGGTGATGCTGTCAACCGCGCCTCAGTTGTCGTCGGCGTCGGGATCGGGACGGACCCAACCCAGGATCATCGCGGGTGAGCAGCCGCCGGCCAGCAGCATCGTCAGTGCCATCAGCCCGCCGGCGTAGGCCATCTCGGTGTCGGTCCCGCCCGTGAAGACGGCGCCGAAGATCAAGTACGCGACGGGGATCATCATCAGGTTCTGCGTGATGGTCAGACCGATGGACCGCGCGCTGTTGCGCTGGGCGATCTCGAACTCGTCGAGCGCGCCTTCGGGAGCGTCGCCGCGTCGCCCCGAGACGATCTGCAGCGCGATCCACAACGGGAAGAACACCAGGCACGCCGGCAACCAGAGCAGCGGCGCCCATTGGACGCCCAACGCACATGCCACGCCGACTGCGAACATGAACACGAAGTCCGCCGCCAAGGCCGCGACCAGGATCCGGCGCCGGTGCCGGCCGCGCCACCCGGGAAGCGAATTGGCCCAGCTGCGTTCCTGTTTGAGGAATCGGTTGGTGCGGTAGGTCTGGTAACGCTCGATCAGGTCGGTATCAGCCATGGGATTGCCTTCGGTACACCTCGGCGGACAAGGGAGTGAACTCCGTGCGCGAGAACACGGCTTCGACGGGAAGGTCGAACACGTCGCAGATGCGAAACGCCAGATCGAGGCTGGGATAGTGATCGCCTCGCTCCAGTGCGCCCACGGTCTGCGGATTCACGTCGATCCGGCCCGCCAGGTCGGCCCGGCTCATCTGCCGCTCGGCGCGAAGCACCCGGATGCGGTTGTAGATGGGAAGAGATTCCCCACGTCTGACCGGACTCACCTAATCAAGTGTTGGGAAAACCCAACGATCTGTCAAGGCGAGGGTACGCGGCCGCCCTACTCCGCGGCCAGTGCCGTCACCGCCGGATCCTCCAGGAAGATCGGCCGCGTTCCGGTCTGACGGGCCTTGCCCGTCATCCGTAACCGCTGGCCGGGCTGGATCCCGTCGCCGCGGCCGTCGTTGAACAACACGTTGAGTTCACCGCTGTCGTCGCCCAGGACCACGATCCGCAACGGCTCGCCGTCGCGCACCTTGTCTTCGACCCGCACCACGGTTCCTTCCACCGTGGCCCCCAACCCGCTGACCAGGTTGTCCACCGAGATCACCCCGGGTGGGGTGCGCGGTTGGGCGCTGCTGTCGGAACCCTCGACCCGTGCCTGCACCCGTTCCAGTTCCCGGGTGATGCGTTCCTCGAAGCGGTCCGGGAACGTCTGGCGGATCCGGGATTGCACGTCGTAGGGCACGATCGTCGCCACCGCGAAAGGCAACCTGCTGACGGCCCTGGCGATCCGGTCGGCAGTACGGTCGTGCAGGAAGAACCCGATCATCGGCGCGTAGCTGCGGCGCGGCAGTAGCAGGGTGACGCTGGTGCCGGGCTGCTCCGCGGCCGCGGTGGTGACGAGTTCCTGTGCAGCCCTGATCAATCGGCGATCGGGGCAGTCGATGATCCGCAACGGCGTCTGCAGCCCGAAGTGCTCCCAGCGCGTGCGCAACTGCTCGGCACGCTCGTCGTCGATGTTGAAGTGGACGGCGCTGAATTCGTCGGCCTCCAGTCCCTGGCCGTACCGCAGCGCCTCGAGCGAGGCCAGGTCCACCGAATTCACCAGCACGTAAACCCGCAGACGGTCATAGTTGTTTCCGTTCTGATCGCTGCGGATGGTCTCCAGAATGGCGGCCTCGGCGCGGTATTCGCGGTTGAGCCGGATGAGGGCGAACACCAGGATCGGGAAGATGACCACCACCAGCCAGGCGCCCTCGGTGAACTTCGCGATGGCGAAGATCAGCACCACGATGGTCGACACGATCCCGGCGGACAGATTGATCGCCAGCTTGTACCGCCAGCCCGGTTCCTTCTGTGTCAGATGGTGTTTGGTCATGCCGTAGCCGGCCATGGCGAAACCGGTGAACACACCGATCGCGTAGAACGGCACCAGGTCGCTCACCGAGCCACCGGTGAAGATCAGCAGGGACACCGACAGCACCGTCAGCAGGATGATGCCGTTCGAGAACACCAGGCGGTGGCCCCGTTTGGCGAGTTGGCGCGGCAGGAACCGGTCACCGGCAACATAATTCGCCAGCGCGGGGAAACCATTGAAACTGGTGTTGGCGCCGGTGAACAAGATGGCGGCGGTGGCGATCTGCACCAGCGCATACAGGATGTGGCCCAGCGGCCCGGAACCGAAGACCGCGCGGGCGATTTCGGACAGCACCGACGGGTAGCCCGCGGAGTAGGGGGTGGCATGGGTGGCGTAGGCCAGGTAGGCGACGCCGGCCAGCAGGAAAGCCAACACCGTCGCCATCACGATCAGGACCTTGCGGGCGTTGCGCCCGGCCGGATCCCGGAATGAGCCCACCGTGTTGGAGATCGCCTCCACCCCGGTCAGTGAGGCGCCGCCGTTGGCGAACGCCCGCAGCAACACCAGCAGGGTGGCGCCCATGATGAGCCCGTCGGCGTGCTCGACCGGCACGGCGCCGACAAGGGTGGTCGGATCGTATTGCGGCAGGCCCCAGATCAGGTGCCGGACCACACCGGTGGTGATCATCACCGTCATCATCACGATGAAGAAATAGGTGGGGATCGCGAACGGCCGGCCCGCTTCCCGTAAGCCGCGCAGGTTGACGAAGCACATCGCCACGACGATGCCGACGGTGATCTCCAGGCTGTAGGGCCCGAGCATCCGCAGCGCCGACACCACCGCGACGGTTCCCGCGGCGGCCTGCACCGCCACGGTGACCACGTAGTCGATCATCAGTGCCGCCGCGGCCACCTGCGCCACCCGCGGCCCGAAGTTGTCGCGCGCCACCACATACGAACCGCCCGCTTTGGTGTAGGTCATCACCACCTGGCAGTACGACGCCGCGACGAGCACCAGGATGCACAGGATGACGCCGGTGATGGGCAGCAGCAGCACAAAAGCCGCCAGCGCGGCATACGGCAGCAACTCCACGAGCACCACCTCGGTGCCGTAGGCGCTCGACGAGATCGCATCGGGTGAGAGGACTCCCAGGGCGACCCGATTGGAGAGTTTCTCGTCCTTGAGCTGGCTGGTGGTCAGCGGTTTGCCCAGGAACAGTCGTTTGAGGGTGTAGCCGAACGACGGCGGCAGCGGCGGGGAGTCCTGAGTCACCGCCACATTCTGACGCCTCGGATGATTTGCTGCGTGAGTTTGTGTCCGGCGGCACGGAAGCTACGCGCGCCTCCCGCTGTTGTAACCGCAATGGTCTGGGGATTTCACGAAGGCGAGCTCGCCGTACAACGCGAGGCGGGTGTGCAACTGCAGGCGCATCGACTGCAGGGCATGCTGGCCCCGGCGGATCTTTCCGGTGGCGGGCAGAGGTTTCTCGCCCTGCAGCGCTACGCCGTGCTGACCGCCCGCGACCGCCACGGCGTGCTGTGGACCTCACCCCTGGCCGGGCCGCCCGGTTTCCTGGACGGCGACGCCGACGTCCTGCGCATCGCCGCGGTCCCACGCGTCGGCGATCCGTTGCGCGAGGTGGCCGCGGACCAGCAGGTCGGCCTCATCGCCATCGATTTCGCGGCACGGCGCCGGGTCCGGATCAACGGAACTCTCACGGCGGCCGACGACCACGCTCTGGTGGTCCAGGTGGACCAGGCGTACGGCAACTGCCCAGAACACATCCACCGGCACGACACGGACGCCGCGGCGTCGGCGGCACCGCATTTTGCGCGCGGCACCGCGCTGACGGCCGCCGCGCAGGGCCTGGTGGCCGCGGCGGACACGTTCTTCCTCGGCACCACGCACCCGACGCGCGGCAACGACGCCTCCCATCGCGGCGGCCCGCCCGGCTTCGTCGAGGTGACGTCGCCGACCACGGTGAGCTGGCCAGATTTCCCGGGCAACAACATGTTCAACAGTCTGGGTAACCTCGCGGTCGACGACGAGGCCGCGCTGTTGTTCACCGACTACACCACGGGCGCGACGGTGCAGCTGTCGGGAACCGCTGCGCTGCAGTGGACCTCCGAAGGCCGCCGCGTCGAGTTCACCGCACGTGCGGTGGTGGACTCAGCGGACCAGTCGGCGTAGCAGCGTCGAGGCGACGGCCACCCCGAGCACGGCGGCCACCACCAGGACCCCGAGATCGAGCGCCATGTTCGACGGCGTGCCGATCAGCAGTCCGCGTAACGCGTTGACCTCGTAGCTCAGCGGGTTCACCGCGGACAGCCAGCGCAGCCACTGCGGCATGATGTCGACCGGATACAGCGCGTTGGACGCGAAGAACAGCGGCATGGTGATGGCCTGCCCGATGCCCATCAGCCGGTCCCGGTTGCGCACCAGCCCGGCCAGCGACATCGACAGGCAGGCGAAGAACACCGCACCCAGTACCACCACCGCCATGGCGGCCAGGATGCGCAGGGGGTTCCAGGTGAGCGTCACGCCCATCAGGTACGCGATCGCCAGCACGCCGATCACCTGGGCGACCGAACGTACCCCCGCCGCAAAGGATTTGCCCGCCACCAACGCCGACGCCGGCGCCGGGGTCACCATCAGCTTGGCCAGGATGCCCGCGTCGCGGTCCCAGACGATCTGGATGCCGTAGAAGATCGAGATGAACAGCGCCGACTGCGCGATGATCCCCGGCGCCAGGAACGCCAGATACGACACCGACCCGGTGTCGATCACATCGAGATGACTGAACGTCTGCCCGAAGATCAACAGCCACAACGCCGGCTGCACCATGCGGGTGATCAGTTCGGTGCGGTCATGGCGCAGCTTCTGCAGTTCGACCAGGGCGAATGTGCCCATGCGCAAAGCCATTCCGCGCACCCGGTGTAGCCCACGGGGTGCGCGGACGAGTTCAGCTACCACTGTTTCAGCTGCCACGGCGCGCCGTCCTCCTGCTGGACCGGATTTCCTTGAGGCCCTGCGGAGCCGATTCGTCGAGATCCGAGCCGGCATAGTGGCGGAAGACATCCTCGAGAGTTGCCTCCGCGCCGACGGTCTCCTTGAGTTCGGCGGGGCTGCCCACGGCTTGCAGCTTGCCGTGATGCAGCAACGCCACCCGGTCACAGAGGACGTCGGCCTCCTCCATGTAATGGGTGGTCAGCAGCACCGTCATACCGAACTCGTCCTGCATGCGCTGCACCTGGGTCCACACCCCGTCGCGGGCAATGGGATCCAGCCCCACGGTGGGCTCGTCGAGAATCAGCAGCGAGGGCCGGTTCACCAGGGCTTGGGCGAGTTCCAGGCGCCTCACCATGCCGCCGGAGTAGGTACTGGCCAGGGAGTCGGCGACGTCGAGCAAATTCATCGCGGACAGCGCCTCGTCGACGCGGGCGGTGCGTTGCCGCCGGGGCACGTCGTAGAGCCGGGCGAACCACTCGACGTTCTGCCGGCCCGTCAATGCCGATTCGATGGAGAGTTGTTGGGGGACATAGCCGATGTTGTACCGGATGTCCATGGTGTCGCGCTTGGCGTCGAAGCCGAAGATGGACACGTCGCCGTGCTGGACGGGCGTCAGTGTGGTCAGGACCCGCACCGCGGTGGTCTTGCCCGCCCCGTTGGGGCCCAGCAGTCCGAGCGTTTCACCCGGTTCGACGGTCAGGGTGAGGTCGTCGACGGCGGTGAAGTCGCCGTACCGGTGGGTGAGGTGACGACAGTCGATCGCCGGGGTGACGCTCATGGTGCGCGGTCCTCGAGGAGGCGGGTCATCTTCGTCAGCACCTCTAATCCTGCTTGCAGGGAATCGATCTCGTCATCGGTCAAGGTGTCGAGCACGTCGGCCAGCACTGCCCGCCGGGCGGCGCGCGAGGCGTCGGCCAGCTGCTGCGCCGGTTCTGTGAGTCGCAGCCGCCCCACCCTGCGGTCAGCGGGATCGGCCTGGCGTAACAACAGATCTTCGGCGCAGAGTTTCGACACCAGGGTGGAGGCCGTGTTGGCGGCCAGGCCCAGTTCGGCGGCGGCCTGGCTGACCGAGATGCCGGGCTGCCGCCCGACCAGGCGCAGGAGTTCGGCCTGGGATTCGGTGAGACCGGCGGCGAAACTTCGATCTGCTGACCGGCCCGCCGAGCGCCGGACCTGGCGCCGGAACCGACCGATGGTGCCAAACAGCACGCTGGTCAGTTCGGTCCGGGACTCCACGGATCCAAGATACCTCTGTCGCAGAGCTATCTCGGCACCTGGTGCACTTCGACGTCGCTGAGCTCGCCGTCGGCCACCGTGGCCGTCATGTACGTGCAGAACGGCTGCCGACGCCGATCGGTGGGTGATCCGGGGTTGAGGAGGCGTAAAGGCTGGGGCCGCCCCACAGAGAAGGTGGTGTCCCACGGAATGTGGCTGTGCCCGAACACCAGCACGTCGCTGTCCGGGTACTCGCGGGCCATGCGCGCGTCACGACCCTGGGATCCGCCGGTTTCGTGGACCACGGTGAAGCGCACACCCTCGAGGGTGATGTCGGCGCGCTCGGGCAACCGGGCGCGTAGTTCGGGGCCGTCGTTGTTGCCCCAACACCCCACCAGACGCTCGGCGCGACCCTCGAGCGCGTCGAGCAACTCGACGTTCACCCAGTCACCGGCATGGAACACCACGTCGGCGGTGTCCACCTCGTCCCACACCTGTACAGGGAGGTCCTTGGCACGTTTCGGCAGGTGGGTATCGGCGATCAGGAGCAGGCGCATCACTCTGTTCTAGCGCGTGCCTCCGCACCGGATTCCTCGGTGTCCAAGGCGTCGTCCGAACCCGTTCGGCCGACGTAGGAGCCGCCGTCGGAGTCGCTGCCACCGGCGCGAGAGGACGCCACATGGTCGTCGTCGTTGACGTCTTCTTCGGAATCGTCCTTGCGGTCTTTCGGATCAGTCATGGCAGGGGAGTACCCGTCAACTCGGACCGTAGACGTAACCGTTGCCGTCGGCGCCGTGATACCAGCCGCCTGCGGCCTGCGTCCCCCCGTCGACGTGCAACGTCTGCCCCGTGATGTAGCCGGCCAGATCGGAGGCCAGGAACACCGCCGCACCCGCCAGATCGTCGACATGACCAGGCCGGCCCAGGGGAACGATGCGGGCGAACCGGTCGGTGTGGTCGCCGTCGGACAGTGTGGTGAGCCCCTCGGTGAGCGTGATGTCCGGTGCCAGCGCGTTGACCCGGATGCCGTGGCGCGCCAGTTCCAGCGCCGCGGTCTGGGTGTAGTTGATGACGCCGGCCTTGGCGGCGGCGTAGGCCGCGTAACCCGGTGCGGCCCTGACGCCTTCGATGGAGGTGACGTTGATGATGCTGCCGGGCAGCGCCGCGCCGGCCATCACCCGGGCCACCCGCTGCGTGCAGAGCAGCACATGCCGCAGATTGGCGCGGTACAGCGCGTCCCAGCCGTTCTCACCGGTGTCCAGCAGCGGCGAGAAGAAGGTGCCGCCGGCGTTGTTCACCAGCACGGTCGGGGTGCCGAGTTCGGCGACGGTCTGCGCCAGGGCCGTGTCCACGGCGGCACTGTCGCGGACGTCGACCGCGATGGCCTGCACATCGGATGCGGCAGCACACGCCCGCTCGTCGCGCTCCCAGATCATCACGGATGCGCCGAAGGCGGCCAGGCCCGCGGCGATGCCGCGCCCGATCCCGGAACCACCGCCCGTCACCACGGCGACGCGGCCGTCGAGGCTCAGCTGCCCGGGAGTGACGGTCATGCGGCGTCCAGGAATGCCTGCCAATCGCCGAACAAACCGCGTTGCACGATCTCGATCCGGACGCCCAGCGCATTCGTGTGATAGGCGAACACCGCGGTGCCGGCCTCGAAGGCGAATCCGGCCGCGTCGAGGTCACGCGAGGTCACGGCGACGTCGTCGACGAAATAGCCGAGGTGATGCGTCGCGATCCCGGGTGCGGCTGTCCACAAGGTCCCGGGGATCTCGTGAACCAGTTCGAGGTGCGGCGCCTGCACCGAGTACGTCATCCGGAACTCGACATCACGTTCGGTGTCCCCGATGACCACCGGGATGGTGTTGGTCATCGGGGTGGTCCAGCGGTATCCCGCAACGGCGCTCAGCTGCTGCATCGCGGCGTCGAGGTCGGCCACCACGATGCCGGTGTGGAAGAGGTCGGCCGGATCCAGCATAGAACGTGACTCTAACGCACGAAGAACCGCGTTCTCGACCGGCGGGCCCGCCGACCTGCGCCGGGTCCTCACGGTGGGGAGAACGGGCAACTGGTTGACTACCGTCATGACCGTCGATGCGACGAGACCGCTGGCCGGAGTGCGCGTCATCGAAATCTCCAGTTTCGTGGCGATCCCGCTGGCGGGCATGACGCTGACCCAACTGGGCTGCGAGGTGATCCGGGTGGACCCGGTGGGTGGCGCCGCCGATTACCGGCGCTGGCCACTGGCCGAAAGCGGTGACAGCATCTACTGGGCGGGCCTGAACAAGGGCAAGCGCTCGGTGGCCGTGGACTTCCGCTCGGGCGAGGGGCAGGACCTGGTGCGGCGTTTGATCACCGACGCCGGTGTGGTGATCACCAATGTTGTTGGGCGACCATGGCATTCCTACGAACAGTTGTCGGCGCTGCGTGCCGATCTGATCCATCTCGAAGTATCCGGGCGCGCCGACGGCGGCACCGGGGTCGACTACACCGTGAACGCCGGCATCGGGTTCCCGATGGTCACCGGCCCGGATACCGAAGAAGGTCCGATCAACCACGTCCTGCCGGCCTGGGACGTGGCGTGCGGACTGTACGCGGCACTGGGTATCACGGCCGCTCTGCGGCATCGTGACGCCACCGGAGCGGGCAGCCACATCCGGTTGCCGCTCGAAGACGTCGCCCTGGCCACGGCGGGCAACCTCGGGTTCCTCACCGAGCCGATGATCAACGGAACCCAGCGGCAGCGACTCGGCAACGCGATCTACGGCCAGTACGGGCAGAACTTCACCAGCAGCGACGGGGTGTCCTTCATGCTCGTCGCACTCACCCCACGACACTTCCGCGACCTGGCCGAACTGACCGGTTCTGCCAAAGCCGTTGCGGCACTGGCCGAAGCGCTCGACGTCGACTTCGCCGACGAGGGCAGCCGATACCGGCACCGCGAGGCACTCAGCGGGTTGTTCGCGGTGTGGTTCCGCGAACACACCGCCGACCAGATCGCCGCCGGCCTGGCGTCGACATCCATCCTGTGGGAGCGCTACCGCACCTTCGCCGAGGCGGCCGCCGATGAACGGGTGACGGCCAACCCCTTGTTCACCGCCCTGCACCAGCCGCGGATCGGTGACCACCTGGCGCCGGGGCTGCCGTTGTCGGTCAACGGTTCTCGATCCGTGGCAGTGCCCGCGCCGGCACTCGGCGACGACACCGCCGCGGTGCTGACCGAACTGGGAGTCTCCGCCGCAGACGTGCAGCGGCTGACGGAATCCGGGGTGGTGCAGTGAGCGCTCTGCTGGATCTGTTGGAACTGTCCGCGACACAGGAGGATTGGTTTCAGGCGCCGGGACACGGGCCGGCAGGCAAGCGCGCCTTCGGCGGTCAGTTCCTGGCGCAGTCGCTGGCTGCGGCAGGACAGACCGTCAAGCCGGAGGCGGTGCCCACCAGCCTGCACCTGCAGTTCCTGCGAGGTGGTGACTCAGGTGCGCCGGTGGATTACGCCGTGGAGCGTTTGTACGACGGGCGCACCGCGATGACCCGGCGGGTGCTGGCGCGCCAGGGGGAGCGGGTCATCACCTCGGCCACCGTGTCATTCGCACTCCCACTGCCGGGCCCTGAACACGGCGACCTCGGCGTGCTGCCCGACGATCCCGAGGCGTTACCCGCCACCGGCCCGGCCGGTCCGGCGCCCGGATTGCCCCTCGACGAGCTGGACATCAGAATCGCCGACCATGGCGAAGGTGCTGGCTTCACGCGCCGGTTGTATTGGCGGACAACTGTTCCGGTGCCCGATGAGGAGCTTCTGCACACCTGTCTGGGACTGTTCGTCACCGATGTCTACATGATCGATGCCGCCCTGCGTGTGCACGGCCATTCGATGCGCGACCGCAGCCACCGCAGCGGCACCACCGACGCGTCGGTGTGGTTCCACCGGCCGATCCGCGCCGACCGGTGGAACCTGTTGGAAACCCGTTCACCCGCCGCGGCACGTGGCCGCGGCGTGGTCACCGGTCAATTCGTCGACGCCGGTGGCGCGGTCTGTGCCACGGTGGTCCAGGAAGGTCTGATCGCCGCGCGCGAGTAGTTTGCAGAACACAACCAAGGAAAGGAACGACAGGGATGCGGACGTTCGAGTCGGTCGAAGCACTGGTGGCAGCCAAAGGCGAGGAGCTGGGCTCCAGCGACTGGGTGACCATCAGCCAGGACGAGGTGAACCTGTTCGCCGACGCCACCGGCGACCACCAGTGGATTCACATCGATCAGGAGAAGGCCGCCAAGGGTCCGTTCGGCACCACGATCGTGCACGGCTTCATGACGCTGTCGCTGCTGCCGCGGTTGATGCACCAGATCTTCACCGTCGACGGCGTCAAGATGGGCATCAACTACGGGCTGAACAAGGTCAGGTTCCCCTCGCCCGTGCCAGTCGGTTCCAAGGTGCGCGCCACCAGCACCCTCACCGACACCCAGGACGTCGGCCAGGGCACGGTGCAGATCATCGTCACCACCACCATCGAGATCGAGGGCGCCGCCAAACCGGCATGCGTGGCGGAGAGCATCCTGCGCTACGTCAGCTAGCCCTCAACGGCCGAGCGCGCGTGTTTGTCCGGCAACACGCCGGGTCTTTGTGCACCAACTGTGCGCTCGCCGACCGGGCCGGAAAGCGACGCTGGAGTTCACAGGCCGAGGTCGCTGAGCCCGGGATGATCCTCGGGCCGCGGACCCGAGCGGTCCCAGTCGAACAGCCGGTCGCCCTCGGTGATGGGGACGTCGTTGATACTGGCGTGGCGTTTCCGCATCAGGCCGTCGTCGTCGAACTCCCAGTTCTCGTTTCCGTAGGCGCGGAACCAGTTGCCGTCGGCGTCGTGGTACTCGTAGGCGAACCGGACGGCAATGCGGTTGCCATCGAACGCCCAGAGTTCCTTGATCAGATGGTAATCGAGCTCCCGTGACCATTTGTCGGTGAGGAACTCGACGATCTCGGCTCGGCCGTTCAGGAACGTCGACCGGTTACGCCACCAGCTGTCGGGTGTGTAGGCCAGGGACACCCGGGCGGGGTCGCGGGTATTCCAGGCGTCTTCGGCCGCGCGGACCTTCTGGACCGCGGTGTCGTGGGTGAACGGCGGCAGCGGCGGTCTCGGTGTCACCGGGCCTTTCGATGTCATAGGGACACTGTGCTCCTGTCCGCCGCCGCTGTCTCCGGAGGGAGGGCAGGATTACCGGATGCCTCCCATCGCCATCGCCGCCCCGCATCCGGCAGCTGTTGACACCGCACGCGACATCGCCGCTGCCGGTGGCACCGTCGTCGACGCCGCGGTGGCCGCCGCAGCGGTGCTCACCGTCGTCTACCCGCACATGTGCAGCATCGGGGGCGACGCGATCATCCTCCTGCGCCGGCCCGATGGAACCACGCTGTGTCTCAACGCTTCCGGTGCGTACGGATCGGCACCGACGGGCCTGCACCAGCTGTCCGCGATGCCGACCCGCGGTCCGCTGGCGGTCTCGGTGCCCGGCCTGGTCTCCGGCTGGGCGGCACTGCTGGAGCGCGGCGGTTCGTTGCCGCTCGAGACACTGCTAGAGCCTGCAATAAGGCTGGCGCGCAAGGGATTTCCGGTGAGCCCAAACCTGGCCCGCGCGCTCGGCAACGAGGCCGCGACGCTGCGACAGGACCCCGGGTGCCATGCGACACTGTTCGCGGGTCCGCGACCGTTCGCCCTTGGTGAACCGCTGGTGCAGGAGGCGCTGGCGGACACCTTGGAAGCCCTGGCGCGCGACGGCCTGGAGTCCTTCTACCGCGGCGCCACCGGGCGTCGGCTCGCAACCGGGTTCGATGCGCTGGGTGTGCCGGTGACCGCCGCGGACCTAGCCGGCCACCAGGTCAGTATCGAAGACCCGCTGACCGCGGACTTCGGCGACCACAGGGTGTCGACAGCCGCCCCCAACTCGCAGGGTTACGCGCTGCTGTACTCGCTGGGGGCGTGGCGAGCCGGAACACCGGACGCCGGGGTGCTGGCCGAGATCTTCTATGCAGCCAACGCCCACCGCGACAGCGTGCTGGCCGATCCACGATGGGCGCCGTTCGACGTCGCCGCCCTGCTGACCGAACAGTCCTATCGGGACGCTCGCGAACAGGCGGCGCGCCGTGCCGGCGGCGGTTCGCGTGTTCGCAATGCGCCCTCGGACAAGCCCACCGGGGACACCGTCGGCATCGCGGCCGTCGACGCCGACGGAACCGCGGTGTCGTTGATCCAGTCGGTGTTCCACGCGTTCGGCGCCCAGGTGCTCGACCCGTCGACCGGCGTGCTGCTGCACAACCGTGCCTCGTTCTTCTCGCTGGACCCCGACTCGCCGAACCGGGTGGCGGCCGGTAAGCGGCCGGGCCACACCCTGGTGCCGGTGATCGTCGAACACCGCGACGGCGCGGTGGCCGCACACAGCACCATGGGCGGCAAGGCGCAGACGCAGATCCACACCCAACTGCTGCTGCGCAGCGCCGCGGGGTTCAGCGCGCAGGACATCGTTGCGGCACCCCGGTTCATCGTGGGTGCGCGACGCGCCGGTCAGACCGACGATCACGTGATGATCGAGCCGGGTCTGGACCCCGCCGCCATGGACCAGCTTCGCCGTACATCGCTGACCGTCGAGGAGGTCGACCACCTCAACGACGATGCCGGGCATTCGATGATTGCCCGGGTCGGTGCCGACGGGTTGCTTGATGCCGGGGCCGATCCCCGCAGCGACGGCACGGTCTTGATCGGGTGAGCGCTCAGTTTTGTACGCCAGAGGCGGCGTGTTGGTGTACAGACACGCGCGCTCGGCCTGGGAGGGGGGGCGGCCTGGGAGGGGGTCAGTAGGCGTCGAGGCCGAGCTTGATCGCCAGCACCAGGCCGCCGGCGCCGATGAGCCAGCGCAGCGGCGCAGAAGGCGCGTGCCGCACCACGATCGGGCCCAGCCGCGAGCCGATGATGCAGCCGATCGCCAGCGGGATCAGCGACGGCCAGTGCACCGGCGCCACCACCACGAAGATGACGGCCGCGGTGCCGTTGGACGCGCCCAGCAGCACGTTCTTGGAGGCGTTGGCGTGCGCCAGCGTCGCGCCGCCCGCCCGTAACAGCAAGGCCAGCAACAGCACCCCGGCGGCGGCGCCGAAGTAACCGCCGTAGATGGCGATGGCCACGACCGCCGCACCCTCGGCGAGCAACACGGTCCGGTTCCGGCGGGGGTGATCCGTGGGCGCCTTCTCCCGGCGCGGCCACACGATCGCGACCGAGGAGAACCCGATGAGTAGCGGCACCAGCTTCTCGAAACCTTCGGCCGGCGTCGACAACAACAACACGGCACCGAGCGCACCGCCGAGCGCGGCCATCGGGACGGTGCGTAACAGGAACGGCCGTTGTCCGCGCAGCTCGGGTCGCGAGCCGATGATCGACCCGACGGCGTTGCCCACCAACGCGACCGTGTTGGTGATGTTCGCGGTCACGGGCGGCAGCCCGACCGCCAGCAGGGCGGGATAGGTGGCCACCGACGCCAGCCCGGCGATACTTCCGGTGAGCCCGCCCGCCACACCGGCGACGAGCAGCAACGTGACATCAGCCCAGCTCATTGCCGCACGGGCCTATTCATAGAGGACATATGTATTGACAAAGTCTGGCATACGCCCGCCTCAGGCGTACTCGCGGGCCACCTGGGCTATCGCCTCGCGCAGGAACCGGTGCTCGGGGTCGTGCTCGTAAACGGGGTGCCACCACATCACCAGGACCAGCGGGTCCAGGGGCACCGGACTGGGGTGCACGCGGAGCCCGTCGCTCATGCCGGCGATGTCCAGCAGCCGCCGAGGGAGCAGCGCCACGCGGCTGCTGTCGACCACCAGGCTGCGCACGGCCAGGAAGCTGTCCGTGGTGACCTGGGCGTGGGGATCGATACCGGTCATCCGCAGCCGCTGCGCAGCGGGAGTCGACGCGGTCTGGGTGTTGTAGAGCAACACCCACGGCCTGGTCCGTAGATCGTCGACAGAGGGCGTTTCGCCCGGAAACGGGTGCCGGTGATCGGCGACGAGCACCCACTCGTCGCGGAAGGCCTCGGCGTGGGGCAGGTCGGCAACAAAACCGTGCGGGACGAGCAGGACATCGGCGGCGGTCAGGCTCTGCTCGGCCCGGTCGACGAGTTCCGGAGCGGCTGGGATGAACCGGATGCGGGCCCGCGGTGCCGCTGCGGTGACCAGTTCGATCAGGCGGCGCCCCAACACGGCGGAACCGTAATCGCTGACGATCACCGAGAACTCCCGGGCGGTGTCGGTGACGTCCGAGCGGCTGGCGAAAACCCGCTCGACGCCGGTGAGCGCCAGCCGGGTGCGCTGACGCAGATCGACGGCCAATGGCGTCAGCTGGTACCGGTTGCCCACGCGCCGCAGGATCTCGTCACCGAAGTGACGACGCAGCCGGCCCAGGGCCGCGGAGACAGCGGGTTGGCTGACGCCGAGGTGCTCGGCGGCCCGAGTGACACTCTGGTGCGTCAGGATCGCGTCGAGAGTCACCAGCAGGTTGAGATCCAGGTTGACCAACGACGGCGTGCCGCGGCTGTCCTGCATAAGCCGAGTTTATGTCCGCCATCAGAAATCTCGCCTTCACTGATGGCGCCACGACCGGCAGAGTGAACGTGTCCCTGGCTGAGCCCGAACGAAAGAAGTAGATGCGTTTCTCGATCATCGCCGGCCCGCGGCAGCGAACCGACCTCGGTCAATCCGCTGCCGACGCGTGGTGGAACTACGTCAACGATGCCGTCCTGGCCGAGGAACTGGGTTACGACGCAGTGTATTTCGGTGAGCACCACTTCTGCTTCGCCTCGGGCAACTCATCGCCGCTGACCATGCTCGCAGCCGTCGCCGGCCGCACCAGCCGCATCCGGTTGGGGACCTCGGTGATCTGCGCGCCCTTCCACAACCCCCTGAGGCTGGCCGAGGACGTCGCCGCCGTCGACATCGCTTCCAACGGGCGCTTCGATCTGGGCATCGGCGTCGGCTCGCAATGGGAGGAGTTCCACACCTTCGGTGTCGATCCCCGCACCCGTTTCGGCCGCACCTGGGAAGTGATCGACATCCTCGAACGCTGTCTGCACGGTGGCGAGGCCGAATTCGACATCGACGGAAAGTACTTCACCTTCCCGGACGTGCGGTGGATCATGCAGCCGGTGCAGAAGCGGATCCCGATCTTCTGGGGTGGTTTCGGGCCCAAAGGGGTCAGACGGGCTGCCGAGCGCGGCTACAACCTGATCGCGCCCGACGTCACCGGGGTGTACGAGCAGATCACCCGGGACCGCGGTGAGCGCCCCGAGGACAAGCTGATCGGCTTCGTCAACCACCTCAGCATCGCCGACACCTGGGACGACGCATTCGAGGCCACCGCCGAGCCATGTATGTGGGTGTCCAATCAGTACGCCCTGCGGCGAGATCTCGACGGCAATCAGCCGCCGGAGTCGGCACGCGTGACCATGGACATGATGCGACACGGCGCGCAGACCGGCGAACAGGTCGGTTTCGCCGTGCCCAACCCCGGCACCGTCGAGCAGATCATCGAGAAGTTCCTGCCGATCGTGCGCGGCGAGCGGGGCCTGATCACACATATCGGGCTGGAGGTCCGCCCGCCGGGAACGGCCACCGAGAACGTGCACCGGACCATGCGGCTGTTCGCCGAGCACGTCATGCCGGTGCTGAGGGAGGAAGCCGAGAAGCGCGGGATCTGAGTCGAGTGAGATGACCCGGCTTCAGCGGCCCCGCCGCCGGTCCCGTTCGGAGGACAGCTGGCGCGTCTCCTCCGAGACCGGCGCCGCCAGGATGGCGGCCACCACATCGATCAGATGGCTGGTGAACAGCCGGTCATCGGTGTGCGGGCCGGATTCGGCGCGGCGGGCCAGTTGCACGGCCGTGTAGAGCAGCGCATCCATCCGCAGATGGAGCTTGGCGCCCTCGGGATCGAGCAGCGGGGCCACCATCGCGCGCCACCGGCTCAAGCTGCCGAACCGGCCGTCTTCTCCTTCCATGGCATCCCGCCATGGCTTGGGCCGGTTCAGCAGGTCGGCGTACACACGTAAGAACTCGGGGCCGCCGCCGTCATCGGTGAGTTTGGCCGCCAACGGCCGCACCAACGCCCCGGCCATCACCGGCAGGGCGGGACGGGTTTCGGCGGCGTCGAGCAGCGCGTGTCGGCGCTCGTCGACTCCGGGCAGATGTTTGTGGAGTATGGCGCGCAGCACCCCGTCGCGATCGGCGAAGTGATACTGCACGGCGATGACGTTCTTGGCGCCCGCGCTGCGGGCGATCTCACGCAGGCTCACGCCGTCGACACCCCGATGGGCGAACAGTTGCTCGGCGGCGGCCAGTAGGTTCGCGCGCGTCTCGGTGGCGGGCATCGGCGACTACAGTTCTGCCACTTCGCGTTCCAACCGTTCGGCCAGCCGGGCCTGCGCTTCGGCGCGCCGGGTCGGGATGTGCGCCGACGGGAACAGGGTGTCCACCGGCTCGTACTCCTTGAGGGTGCGTCGGGCCAGCGTCAGCTTGTGCACTTCCGTTGGGCCGTCGGCGATTCCGAGTGACTGCGCCGCCACCATCATCTTGACGAACGGCATCTCGTTGGACACCCCGAGCGCGCCGTGCAGGTGCATGGCCCGCTGTACCACGTCGTGCAGCACCTGCGGCATCGCCACTTTGACCGCGGCGATGTCACGTCGCACCTTCGAGTAGTCGTGATGCTTGTCGATCAGCCACGCGGTGCGCAGCACCAGCAGCCGGAACTGTTCGATCTGGATCCAGCTGTCGGCGATCTTCTCCTGCGTCATCTGGAAGTCGCCCAGCGGACCCTGGCGCGTCTGCCGCGACACAGCCCGTTCGCACATCATGTCGAAAGCCTTGCGCGCCAATGCGATGGTGCGCATGGCGTGGTGGATGCGGCCGCCGCCGAGCCGGGTCTGCGCGATCGCGAAGGCCTGGCCTTGACCGCCGAGCACATGGTCGAGCGGTACCCGGACGTCGGTGTAGCGGACGTAACCGTGGGTGCCGTGCTCAGGGGATTCACCGCCGACTCCGACGTTGCGGACGATCTCGATGCCGGGTGTCTCGGCCGGGACGATGAACAACGACATCTTGTCGCGGGTGCGGGCGTCGGGATCGGTGACCGCCATGACGATGAAGAACGAGGCGTGGCGGGCGTTGGACGAGAACCACTTCTCGCCGTTGATCAGCCAGGAATCGCCGTCTCGGTCGGCGCGGGTGACGAACAGGCCGGGGTCGGACCCGCCCTGGGGTTCGGTCATCGAGTAGCAGGAGCTGATCTCACCGTCCAGCAGCGGCTGCAGGTACCGCTTCTTCTGCTCGTCGGTGCCGAACAGGGCCAGGATCTCGGCGTTGCCGGAATCGGGTGCCTGACAACCGAATACCGACGGTGCCCAGCGCGAGCGGCCCAGGATCTCGTTGAGCAGCGCCAGCTTGACCTGGCCGTAGCCCTGACCGCCGAGCTCCGGGGTCAGGTGGGCCGCCCACAGGCCCTGGTCCTTGGCCTGCTGCTGCAGCGGTCGCAGGGCGGCCATCACCGCCGGGTTGTGTTTGTCGTAGGGGTCCAGTGGAAGCAGGTCGAGCGGTTCGACCTCGGTGCGCATGAAGTCGTCGACCCAATCGAGTTTGGTCTGGTACTGCGGGTCTGTCTCGAAATCCCACATCGTCACTACCCCGTCTCGGCGTTGAAGCGGACTCACTTGTGAAGCGACATCATCATGACTTGATGCAGTTGCATCAGACAAGGAGTTCTGACTTTCCTGACTGCGACACGTCGGGTAGACCTGTCTCATGAAGACTCACCTGAACTGCCCGTGCGGCGAGGCGATCGTCGGCACCGATGAGGACGATCTGGTCGAGAAGACGCAGAAGCACCTGTCCGAGAACCATCCCGGGCATGACTACTCGCGCGACGAGATCCTCTTCATCGCCTACTGATCAGGCGTAGCGGTCCCGCAGCCGGGTCAGCGTCGACTCGATGCCGGTGGCATTCGACTTGGCGAAGCCCAGGCGCTCGTAGTACCTGGTGCGGTCCTTGACCGCACCGGTGTCGCGGTAGTCGAACGTCTCGGTGACCCGCGTCGAGGTGGGGGAGAGCTGCTCGAACTCCCACCGCCAGTGGTGGCCGAACGGGTGACGCCACTCGACCAGTTCGCCGGGTTTGAGCGCGGTGACGGTGCTGGTGATCCGATACGGGATCCCGAACATCGTCATCCGGGTCGAAAAGCGCGATCCCACAGTCAACTCCGTCGGGGACGTGACGTTGGTCCGCACTGTTCCCGAGCCGTCGACCTCATGGTGGCGTCGGGGGTCGGCGACGATTGCGTACAAGTCGGCGGCAGGTGCGTTCACGTCGACCGACCGGCTGACCTGACGCGGGCCACCGTCCACCACGCGGACGGTGTCCTCGGGGCTCATCTGTCCTCCTCAGCAGCGGGTGACGGCGGTCGACCGGCGATCTGTGGAGGCGATGAAATCCTCCAGGATCCGGGTCACGTCCCAGGGTGCCTCGACATGCGGGAAATGTCCGATGTTCGGCAGCACTTCGAGCCTGCTGCCCGGCAGCGCCTCATGAGCGGCATGGCCATGGGTCACCGGAATGATCCGGTCGCTCTCACCCCAGATGAACAGCACCGGCACCTGAGCTGTCAGATGAAGCCGGTTCAGCGCGCTGACCGCCTGACCGCGGTGGTCGACGACCGAGCGGAGCGTGCGCAGGAAAGCACTGCGCGTCTCGCGGTCAGCCAGCGAGGTGTAGGCACTCCACATCTCGCTGCCGCGCGGGGAGTGGATGCCCGCCGAGGACAGCCATGACCTGATCGAGTTGCCCACGTTCAGGACCGGCTGTGGTGCCACCGCGGGCAGCACCAGCTCGGCCCCCGGCGCGCTCAGCAGCCGCAGCATCCAGTTCAAGTCCGGGCCCAGTCCGCCACTGCCGATCAGGACCAACCGTTCGCATTTGTCGCGGTGCTGATAGCCGAACTGCATGGCGATGCCGCCACCGAGCGACTGCCCGACCACGGTGGCATGCGGGACGCCCAGCTCGTCGAGGAAGTCGCGCAGCCATACCGCGAACGCGCCCAGTGAGTAGTCACCGCGCGGTTTGTCCGAGCCGCCGTGTCCCAGCAGGTCCGGCGCGATGACGCGGTGCTGGCGGGCGAGCTGCGGGATCACCGAGCGCCACGTCTCCGAGCTACCCGCCATCCCGTGGATCAACAGCAGGGTTTCGTGGCTGCCGTCGTCGGTGTCCGGGCCGGCGTCGCGGTAGGCCACACGATTGCCATGCAGGTCGAGATAACGAAGTTCGTCCATGGGGACCGTCCTTCCGTGGAGAGTGGAGATGGTGGTCCGTCTGCCCGACGATAGCGGAGGTTACGCCGACGTAGGTTACTCACTGGTAACACGGAGACGGATTCGGTTCGCGGGACCCCTTGTCACCTGCCTGGATAACGTTTCGATCACATCCGCCCGTGGGCGTGTCGGGTGGGGGCCGGCGTTTACCGCCCACCCCGGCGGGTACGTAGCTGCCAGGGACGGGGCGTACTCGAAGGGAAACACTTTTATGAACCTCACCGGGAACATCGTCCGTCGGGGCGCGGCCGGAGCGCTGGCCGGAGGATTCGCGGTAGCCGTCCTGGCCGCACCGACCGCAGCGGCGGAGCCCTGCCGAGCCGACGCCGCGACCGCCACCATCAGCCAGGTCTCCGGTGCGGCCAGCCAATATCTGGCCTCGCATCCGGGGGCCAACGACGCCCTGTCCAACGCGTTGACGCAACCGCGGGATCAGGCCACCAACACCGTCCGGTCCTATTTCACGGCAAACCCCGGAGAGTACTTCGACCTGCGCAACATCACCGCACCGTTGCTGACCCTTCGCAGCCAGTGCGGCGCCTCCTTCGCCGGATCCGATCTGATCGCGGCGTTCGACGAATTCCAGATGGGCTGAGGCTCAGCGGGTCACTGCTGTTCGAGCAGCGGAGTCAGCCGGAAATCCACCAGCTGACGCATCACCAGCGAGGTGTTGGTCTGTTCCACACCGTCGATGTCCAGGATGCGCCCGGCGATCCGGTACAGATCGTCGGCGTCGCGGGCCACCACGTGGACCTGCAGATCGACCGGTCCACTGATGCCGAGCACCTCGAGAACCTCGGGAATCGCCGCGAGCGCATCGGCGACCTGCTGCAGTTTCCGTTGTGTGACCGTGGTCAGGATGAATGCCGTCAACGGATAACCGAGGGCAGCCGGTGAGATGCGCCGCTCGAACCGGCGCAGCACGCCGCCGGCCTCCAGCCTGGCCAGCCTGGCCTGCACGGTGTTGCGCGATAGCCCGGTGCGGTCGGCGAGGGTGACCGCGGCGGCCCGGGGATCGTCGTTGAGCGCGGACAGGATGCGCGTGTCGATGGTGTCGACGGTGTCGCGTACCTCAGGCATAGTGCTCGTCTCCCCGCTTCGTTGCTCGTCTCTGCTGTGCAATCTGCACAGAGTCTGCGGACATCGTTGCGCAGATTCACGTCGAGAATCCAGACTCGAGGTGACTTCGCACGTCAGAGGAGGGTGACATGAGCGATCCGCTGGTCGAGATCGAGAAACGCGTGCTGTGGCTGTCCACCGCGATGATCCACCACGCCAATCGTGTCCGGCCCAACACCTCGGGCCTCAAAGTCGGCGGGCACCAGGCCTCGTCGGCCTCGATGGCGACGATCATGACCTCACTCTGGTTCGAGCATCTGCGGGCCGGCGACCGGGTGTCGGTGAAACCGCACGCGTCACCGGTGCTGCACGCGATCAACTACCTGATCGGCGAACTCGACGAGCGGTACCTGACCACCTTGCGGGAGTTCGGCGGTCTGCAGAGTTATCCCAGCCGCACCAAAGACCCTGACCCGGTGGACTATTCGACCGGCTCGGTGGGGATCGGCGCGACGGCACCGATCTGGGCCGCCATGGCACGCAGGTATGTGTCCCGTTTCGGCGATGCGGGGGGAACGGGGCGGCAGTACTCGCTGGTCGGTGACGCCGAACTCGACGAAGGCGCGGTCTGGGAGGCGATCCTGGACCCCGCCGTGGCCGAGTACGGCGAGATCGTGTGGATCGTGGACATGAACCGGCAGTCGCTGGACCGGGTGGTGCCACACATCGCCGCCGACCGGCTGGAGCGGATGTTCGCCGCCGCCGGATGGCAGGTGATCACCTGCAAGTTCGGCCGGCTGCTGGAAGCCCTGTTCGCACAACCCGGTGGTGACGCATTACGACGCCGCATCGTGGAGATGCCGAACCCCGAGTACCAGCGCCTGCTGCGCTGCGACGCCGAGGAGCTCCGCGCACGCCTGCCCGGCGGGGGCGAGGGCGCCGGCGCCATCAGCGACCTGATCGCGGGGCTGGACGACGCCACCCTGTTGTCGGCCATCCGCAACCTCGGCGGCCACGACCACGACCTGCTGCGTGAGGCGTTCAGCCAGATCGACGACACCAGGCCGACGGTGGTGATCGCCTACACCATCAAGGGTTACGGCCTTCCTACACAAGGACATCCGCAGAACCACTCCTCCCTGCTGACCGTCGAACAGTATGACGAGCTGGCTGCCGAGCTGGGCATGGACCCCACACACCCGTGGCGGCGGTTCGACGAGGGCAGCGACGAGGCGGTGCTGTGTGCGGCCACCAGAGACCGTCTGGAGCGGCGGCCGGTGCCCGACGGCACACCGCCTGCGGTCCCCATCGACATCGGCCGCACCCCGACGGGGACATCCACCACCCAGGCGGCGCTGGGACGCGCGCTGCTCGACCTGACTCGGGAAGCGCCCGAGGCGGCCGGGCGGGTGGTCACCGTCAGCCCCGACGTGAGCTCGACGACGAACCTGGCCGGCTGGCTCAACAAGGTGGGGGTGTGGTCCACGACCGAGCGGCGCGACTGGTTCGACGACGACGCCGAGACCATCATGCACTGGCGCGAGAAACCGACCGGCCAGCACATGGAACTCGGCATCGCCGAGACCAACCTGGTGGGGCTCATCGGCGAACTCGGCGCCACCTGGAGCCGCTGGGGTGAGCCACTGTTCCCGATCGGCGTGCTCTATGACCCGTTCGTGGAACGAGCGCTGGAGCCGTGGTCATACGGCATCTACGCCGGCGGCCAGTCCATTCTGGTAGGCACGCCGTCGGGGGTGACTCTGGCCGCCGAAGGCGGTGCGCACCAGTCGATCAAGACACCGTCGATCGGCCTCGAACAACCCGGGTGTGTCAGTTACGAACCCGCCTTCGCCATCGATGTCGAGTGGACCCTGCTGTCGTGTCTGGCGCGGCTGGGCCGGGTGGATGGCACATCGTCGTACTTGCGGTTGTCGACGCGGCCGGTGGATCAGAAACTGGCGGCGGTCCCCGGGGATCCGGCGGCACGCGAGCGCCGCCGACGCCAGGTGGTCGCCGGCGCCTACCTGCTGCGGCGGGCCGCTTCTCCCGCGGTGACGTTGGTGGGGATGGGCGCGATGATCACCGAAACCCTTTCTGCCGCAGACCGTCTCGCCGAGCAGGGGATCGATGCCGACGTGGTGTGCGTGACCAGCCCCGGACTGCTGTTCGATGCCGTGCAGGCGCGGCGGGGGCGCTCCGAGGCGCCCACCTGGGTTCTCGAGCAGGTGTTCGGCGCCGAACGCGCCGCACCGATGGTGACCGTGCTCGACGGCCATCCCCACACGCTGTCGTTCCTCTCCGGCATCAACAACGTCCGCTCGATTGCGCTGGGCGTCAGCCGGTTCGGGCAGGTCGGTGCCCTCGAGGATGTGTACCGCTACCACGGCATCGACACCGACAGCATTGTCACCGCGGCCCTTGACCTGCTGTTTTGAATCCAAGACGCAATCGTTAGCGTTAATTAAGAGCAGCATGTGAAGTTTCTCATTTGTGACCTTTTGGCCCCGGACGGTGCCAGCATCCTCAGTGCGGTAACCGCCGACCCCGGTTGAACAAACTGCCGGGAATTCACCGCCGACCAGGCTGGGGGCAAAATGAAGGTAATCGGACGGGTGCTGGTGGCGTTGATCGCCTCCGTCGCGGCTCTGTTCGCGAGCACGGGCACCTCACATGCTGGCTTGGACAATGAGCTGAGCCTCGTCGACGGTCAGGGCCGCACCCTGACCATCCAGCAGTGGGACACGTTCCTCAACGGTGTCTTCCCGCTGGACCGCAACCGCCTCACCCGGGAGTGGTTCCACTCCGGCAAGGCCGTCTACGCGGTGACCGGTGCGGGCGCGGACGACTTCGAGGGCGTGCTGGAGCTGGGCTACCAGGTGGGCTTCCCGTGGTCGCTGGGTGTGGGCATCAACTTCAGCTACACCACCCCGAACATCGCGTTCGACGGCCAGGACTACGGCACGTTCAACCCCATCACCGGTGGTTTCGATCTGGACCTCATCCCGGCCATCGTGACCCCGCCGCTGTTCCCCGGCGTCTCGATCTCGGCTGACCTGGGCAACGGCCCCGGCATCCAGGAAGTCGCCACCTTCTCCGTGGACGTCACCGGCTCGGGAGGTGCGGTGGCGGTCTCCAACGCGCACGGCACCGTGACCGGTGCGGCCGGTGGCGTGCTGCTGCGCCCCTATGCCCGGCTGATCTCCTCGGCCGGTGACAGCGTGACCACCTACGGCGCGCCCTGGAACATGAACTGATTCAGGGTGTGACGGCCTCCGGCGATTCCGGCAGCACCTGCCCGCCGTCGACGGTGATCGACTGGCCGGTGATGTAGCCGGCTTCGTCGGAGGCCAAAAACGCTGCGGCGTACCCGATGTCCTCGGGTTTGCCCAGCGCGCCGTTCGGGATGGAGCGGGCCATCTGCGCCAGGTAGTCCTCACCGAGATCGGCCAGGCCCTCGGTGTACACATTGCCCGGCAGGACGGCGTTGACGGTGATGCGGTGCGGAGCCAGCTCGATCGCGGCCGTCCGCATGAACCCCAGCTGTGCGGCCTTCGAGGCGCCGTAATGTGACCAGCCCGGGAAACCGGTGATAGGCCCGGTGATCGAGGACGTCAGGACCACCCGCCCCCGGCCCGAGGCGATGAGCGCGTCCAGGCAGGCCTGCACGCTGAAGACATTGCCCTTGACGTTGATGTCGAAGACGTCGTCGAACTGTTCGGGTGTCATGGTCTTCAGCGGCGCGTCGGGAAAGACGCCCGCGTTGGCGCACAGCACGTCGATGCCACCGAACGCCTCCACCACGGCCGCGGCCATCGCGGCGCACGAATCCGGTTGCCGCACATCAACGGTCACGCCCAGCACCTTTCCGGAACCGAGGCCGTCGAGCTCGGCCACCGTCGAATCCAGATCGGCGGCCGAACGCGCGGCGATCGCCACGTCGGCGCCGGCTCGCGCGAACACCGAGGCGATGCCCTTGCCGATACCCTTGCTGCCCCCGGTGACCAGAACCGATTTACCCTCCAGCGAAAACATGGACACAGTGTGCGGCACATCGGCCGTTCTGGCACGGCGGCGTGACACCGACTGCCGCCGGGGGTATACCAGCAAGTCATGGCGAAGTACGTCGTCAACGACGCGGCGGTGAGCAAGGCACACGAGCTGATCGGGGCCCGTCAGTACGTCCTGGACAGTGATTGGGGGCAGGTCCAGCCCAAGGCGCAGGCGCAGAACGACTTCCTGGAAACACACACCTGGGATGAGTACGCGCAATGGCACCTGGCGCTGACCGATGGCGCCACCGACGAGACCAAAGCCCGATATGCGTTCGCCTACGGCGATTTTCGGCGGCTGCACCGCTCCGGGTTGATCGCCTGTGTGTACCGGGCGATGGAGTGGCGCCACAAAGAGGTCGAACTGGCCGCGCACGACCTGCTGCAGCGGCTGGACACGGCGACGCGTTAGGCCAGTGCGTACGGCGGGGCATCGACACCGGTGACGGTGTAGCCGCCCCACGGGGTCTGCTCGACGATCTTGGCCTGTGCACTGTGTCCGGGGGTGGACACGGTGACGGTGCGCGCACCTTTGAGGACGTCGGTCGGCAGCGCTCCGGTGACGGTCCCGCGCCAGTGATACCGACCGTCGATGGCCGCCAGGTGTCCGGACAGCCGGGCCCGCACGTCGACGTCGCCGTCGGGCAGCCCGACCGTGGCCGGGCCTTCGTAGACATCGTCATCATCAGGAGCGGTGCCACTGAGGTAGAACCGCCGCGCCAACGGCACCGGGCTCCACCGGCTGGCCGTGACGCGCGAGCGGGCTTCGATCCGGGCGGCTCCGCTGCGCTCGAACAGGTCCAGGCAGCGCTGCACCAACCGGGTCTGGTGTTCCACATCAGGGCCCGGGACGCGGAAGTAGTTCGGGATGCCGTGCACGGCGATGGCGGTGTCACCGGAGCGCCGGGTGTCGATCACCACCGCGGCCGTCTCGCACCGGCCGTCGGCGGTGGTCACGGTCCAGGTCTCGGTGGAATGGTCGAAACGGGCCTGGTCGGCGCTGTCGCGGATGACGATGACGCTCACAGGAATCCGGCCCGCCGCCACATCCTGCGGCCGATCCGGCCCATCAGGCCCACCTCTTCGAAGAAGGCGTTCAACGAGGCGAACGACGTCACGCACATCGCCTGGAAATGCGGGCTGTTCCTGGCCACCCGGCGCATCCGGGTGCCGTCCAGCCCGGCCCGGTGGTACTGGATGGGCAGGGTGAACAGCATCCGGTAGAACGGCCCGCCTGCGCCGTGCAGATTCGCCAGCACGAACTTCCGGTACCGGGGCATCGCCGGCACCGACTTGCGCAGCCCGTCGCGTGCGAACTGGATGTGGCGGGCTTCCTCGGTGACATGAATCCGCATGAGCCGCTGGACGATCGGCTGCAGATCCGGATCCTCCATGATCTGGCGTTGCAGTGCGTCGAAGATCTCTTCGCCCACCAGCGCCGCGCCCCACAGCACGCTGCCGCGGAACAGGAACGGCAGCGAGTTGATGATGATCCGCTGCGCCAGTTTGGGCCGCACCGGTACACCGCCGATACGGGCGATGGTCTTGCCGAACATCACCATGTGCCGGGTCTCGTCACCCAGTTCGGTGAGCGCGTAGTGGGTGGAGCTGGCGGTGGGGTTCTTGTGCATCAGGTCGCGCAGCAGCGCCTGGTTGAGGATGTTCTCGAACCAGATGCCCGCGGACAGGATGTTGATCAGTTCCTGCCGCGACAGTTCGATCTGCTGCTCACGGGTCATCGCCTCCCATTCCGGGGTGCCGAAGATCGTCACGACCTGGGGTGGCAGATAGAACTTGTCGGGATCCAGTGGTGCGTCCCAGTCGATGTCGACGATCGGTGCATAGGACTTCTTGACCGAGCCCTTGAGCAAACGGTCGGAGAATTCTTCGCGGGCGGTCCCCGGAGCAGTCGGCGCAACCATGAACCCACGGTATGGACCCCGATGGGGCTTAGTCAATACCCGCGGTACCGGATACTTTTGGTACTGGCGAGTAACCCCCAGGTTTTGTGAATCCGGGGATGGGGCACACTCGTGCGCGTGGACGGTGATTACGACGATGAAGGGCCCGACAACACGCTGAGCCCCAGTGAATCGCTGGACTCCGACGAGGTGCGCAACAACGACGGCGATATCGTCGTCGACCCGCCGGAACAGTGGATCGAGGCGAAGGAGGAGGAGACGCTCGACGAGCGACTCGCCGACGAGGTGCCCGATGTGCTCACCGGTGGGGACGAGCAGGAGCGTCCGGCGCGACGCACCCGGGGCCAGATCGACGGGACACCTGAGGACGGCGAGTCGTTCTACGAGATCGTCGACGAGGACGAAGCCACCTCGTGACGTAGCGCGGCGCGGGCTTAAGTGCGCGCTCTGGGCTCGGAGTTGCCCACGGGAACTTCCAACCGGCGGAACATCGGTGACTGCTGGAGTCGTTGTGCCCGCGTCTGTGCGACAATTGTGCGACACCGATGTGATTCTCTGACAACGCTTTTGGGTGCCAGGTTCTGTCGGACCCGGTCGTTATGGTCGAAGCATGTTCCCCCCTTGCCGACGATGATCGACGAATTGCGAGGTGGCTGTGATGCCGCCCCGGTCGTTGATGCCGCGGTGGGGTGGGCGCGGGCGGGCGCTGCCTGCGAAGCCCAGCGGTTGGCCGCGATGGCCGAATGGGCCGCGGTGTTCCTCGCCGACGCCGACGAGGACGCCGGTTTGTGTGCCATCGACGGCGAAGACGATGTGGTGGCCCAGATGGGCATCGCGTTCGGGATCTCCCCGAGGTGGGCGTTCACCGATCTGCAGGTCGGGGCGGCGATGCGGGAACGCTTCCCCAAGTTGGCCGCGGCGTTTCTGCGGGGGGAGATCTCGGCGCGGGTGATGTCCACCGTCGTGGAGCGCACCCTGCTGGTGGTCGATGACGAGGCCCTGGCCAAGCTCGACGACGCCTGCACAGAAGCCGCCGCGCTGTATGGGTGGAGCGGGTTGTCGTACTACCGTTTGAAGAACGCCGTCGATGTGTAGGTCGAACGGTTCGATCCCGATGCGGTACGCCGGGTCCGCAACACTGTGCGCGGGCGGGGGGTCAGTGTGGAACACACCGACGACCAGGCCGGGATCACCACCATCAAGATGCGGTTGAGCAAACCGGGTGGGGCCCTGTTGATGGGGACACTGCGCGCCATGGCCAAGGCCGTCTGCGCCGATGATCCCCGAACTCTGGATCAACGCATGGCTGACGCCACCGAAGCCCTGCACGTCGGCGCCCGCCACCTCACATGCCTGTGCGGCTCCGACACCTGTGCCGCCGCCGCCGATGACGGAGTGGCCTCGCGATTCGTGGTGCACATCTACGCCGACGCCGACCTGCTCGACGCGCCGCCGGATCCACTGATCCACGGCGAGGGCGTGTTCCCCACCGGCCCGGACAACGTGACCGTCACACACCGCAGCAAAAAGACCGAGCCGGCGTCGGCAGACGCCCCTGTCGCCGAGGCCGAGGCTGCTGAGCACGTCGACGCACCCTCCGGGGACGAAATAGACTCGTCCGCAAGCAAATCCGAGACGGCCAAGGAGACTGCTGAGCCCGACGCCGAGGCCATCGACGAGCCCGCCACCGGCCAAGGGCCGGGCTCGTCGGCTCCGCGGCACTGCCCGGTTCCTGCTGTCCAGGACGCCGAGCCGCCCGCAGACGGCCGGCCGGAGGAGACTGCCCGGGGTGAGGCGGACCAGGCCATCGACGCAACCGCTGAGCACGTCGACGAGCAGGATGGCGCCGAAACCACTCCTTCCACAGGACCTTTGAAAGTGGGCCGGGCGCCGGGGTTCATCCCCGGATACGGCGTGGTGCCGAATGCGCTGATCGCCGCATTGATCGCCGCCGGTGCCGAAGTTCGCCATGTCAAGGCACCGTCGCTCGAGCCGACCGAAAGCTACCGCCTCCGCGACGCCGACCGCGAATTCGTGCAAGCCCGGGATCTGACCTGCCGGATGCCGGGCTGCGACCGCCCCATCCACGACGCCGACCTGGACCACACCATCTCCTGGGGTGATGGCGGGCCCACACACCCCTCCAACGAGAAGGGCTATTGCAGGCACCATCACCTGCTCAAGACCTTCCGCGCCGGCTGGTCAGACGTCCAAAAGCCCGACGGCACACTGATTATCACCACGCCCACGGGTCACACGTACACCAGCATCCCGTTGAGCCGCATTCTGTTCCCGCGCGTGAACACCACCTCGGCCCCGGTGCAGCGGGGCAGCCCCAGAAAGCAACCGGCCGCCGACAAGTCGGTGAAGATGCCAAAACGACAACGCAGCAAGGCCAAGGACCGCGCCTACCGCATCGCCGCAGAGCGCGCATTGAATGCTGCCTATCGCGCCAGCGGCGGTGCTCCCACCCACCGCGCGGCCCTCAAAGACAACTGGGGATACCGGCTCTTCTTCGGCGAGTACACCCAAAACGCCGACCCCAACGACCCGCCACCCTTCTGACAGGCCGCCGCTGTTGGGCGTCGACAGCACCCGGTCGCCGACCCGCAGCAGATCAGACGGCAGTACGGTGCTGCTACCGCCTCTGCGACAGTGCCGCCGAGAGTCGGTTCATCTCGCTACGTCTTGACTGTCAGCGCCACTTTCACACACCCGGCGGTCCGGGCGGCGACGGCGGCATAGGCCTGCGGCGCGGCGTCCAACGGCAGGAAGTCGGTGAAGATGCCGCTGGTGTCGAGGCGCCCGGCCCGGATCAGCGGCACCAGCTCCGGCCAGGTGCGTTGCACCGGTGCCGTGGTCATCCGCAGGGTCACGCTGCGCACCAGGCTCATCAGCGCCGGGAACGGGAACGGGTTCAGATCGTGGACGCCGATCACAGACACCGTGCCGCCGGCGCGTACGCACGTCAGCGCGTCGGTCATGGTGGTGTCATTGCCCACCGCGTCGATCACCGATGCCGCGCCGCGGCCGGCGGTGGCATCGAACACGGCACCCACCGCCGGCGGTGCCAGCGGCGTGGCGCCCGATCGCACGGCCAGGTCGCGGCGGCCCTGCACCGGGTCGACCGCGAAGACAGTGCCCGCGCCCTGGGCGATGGCGCTGCGGACCGCGCACAGCCCGACCGCGCCCAGGCCGAGCACCACCACGGTGCCGCCCGGCGGGATGTCGGCCCGTTGGGCGCCCGCCCAGCCGGTGGCCAGGTTGTCGGTGAGCAGCAGCGCCGCTTCGGTGTCGATACCGTCGGGAATCGGCAACAGCTGGAAATCCGCGGCGGGCACGGCCAGCAGTTCCGACTGTGCACCCCCGAGAGCGCCGGATCCGAAGATCTGCGGCCCGGACACGCACGTGACGGGGTCGTGTGTCGCGCAGCCGGCGCAGCGGCCGCAGCCGGCGACCGAGGACACCAGCACCCGGTCTCCCACCGTCACGGTGCGCACGTCGGCGCCCACCTCGACGACGGTGCCCACCGCCTCGTGCCCGAGCGGAACCGGTTGTGGCAGTGGATAATCACCTTCGTAGAAGTGCAGATCGGAGCCGCAGATGGCGGCGGTGTCCACGGCCACCACGGCGCCGCCGGATCCGGGCAGGGCGGGATCGGCGACGGTGTCCACCCGGATCTGCCCGGGGGCGTCGATCAGTACGGTGCGCATGGTCCCCCTAGCTCAGGACAAAATCGTCGGGGTCAGGGCTGCGGGTCCAGGTCCAGAAGTCCACGAGCCGCCAGGGACTCAGCGAGTGCACCTTTCCGGCGGCGTCTTTGTAGAAGCTGTGTTCGATCGCCGGATGTGACCACACCATGGTCTCGAGTTCTGCCTGGCTGCGCCGGTACCAGTCGTCATAGCGGTCCTGCCGCGGCTCCATGGCGCGCTTACCGCCGGCGATCAGCAGGTCCAGGCACCCCATGATGTAGCGGACCTCGCACTCGGAGTGGAAGATCAGACTTCCACCACTGGCCAGGTTGGTGCCGGGGCCGTAGAGGCAGAAGAAGTTCGGGAAGTCCGGCACGGTGATACCGAGATATGCCGACGGCTGGGGTCCCCAGTAGTCGTGTAGTTCGATTCCCTTGCGGCCGTGTACTTTCAGCGAGGACAGCATGTCGTTGACCCGGAAACCGGTGGCGTAGACCAGGACGTCGGCGGGATACCGGGTGCCGTCTGTCGCCACCACGGCATGGGGTTCGATACGCGCGACGCCGTCCCGGACCAGTTCCACGTTGTCGCGGGTCAGTGTGCGCAGCCAACTGCCGTTGTCCTGCAGGGTCCGTTTGCCGGTGGCGGGATAGTCGGGGATCACCTTCGCGAGAAGGTCTGAGTCACCGTCTATTTGGCTTGTGATCCAATCGGTGAACATCATCCGGGCCAGGTCGTTGGCGGCGCTGACGGAGGTCTGCTGATCGGGCCAGTCGGGGTCGATCCTGGCGGCGGCCAACCCGGTGTCGCAACCCGGCCAGAACAACAGGAAGCGGTACCAGCGTCCGTAGAACGGCAGGTGCCGCAGCGCCCACTGCACCCCGGGGCCCACCTTGGCGTGATAGTTGGGGTTCGGGAACATCCACTGGGCAGTGCGCTGGAAGACGGTCAGGCTCTCCACCCGGCCGGCGATGGCGGGTGCCACCTGGAACCCGGTGGCACCGGCGCCGATCATCACCACCCGCCTGCCGTCCAGGTCGACGTCATGGTCCCAGCGTGCGGTGTGAAAGGCCGGGCCGGCAAAGGTTTCCGCGCCGATGAAGTCCGGGACGTGCGGGGCGTTCAGCTGGCCGACGGCGCTGATCACCGCCCGTGCGCGCAGGATCTCCCCGGTGTCGAGGTGGACGGCCCAGGTCGAGGTGGCCTCATCCCATTCGGCGCACGTGACGCCGGTGTTGAACCGGACGTGCGCGGTGACGCCGTGCTTGTCCATCACCGCCTGGAAATAGGCCTGCAGTTCCGGCTGCTGGGCGAAGAACTCCGACCAGTGGTCGTCAGGCTCGAAGCTGTAACAGTAGCAGTGATTGCCGACATCGACCCGGGCACCCGGATACGTGTTCTCCCACCAGGTTCCGCCCACGCCGGGGTTCTTCTCGATCACGGTGTAGGGGATGCCGGCCTGCTGCAGGCGGATCGCGGCCAGCAGGCCGGACTGTCCGGCGCCGATGACCACGACGGGGAACTCGGACCGGGCGGCCGCGGTCGAGCGGAACGTGGTGTCACGCTGGTCTCGGCCGTCGAGCTCCATCTCCTCGAGCATCATGGGCACGTACTCGGGCGCGACGTCCTCACACACCAGCCAGTCCATCATCCGCTTGAGCAGGGCGCCGTCCACGGCCGCGGGTTCGGGACAGCCGCGGTCGCGGTAGTCGCGGATGGTGTCGAGCGCCAGGGCGCGGGCGGCCGTCTTGTCCTGCTCGCTCATGAACCCCTGGACTTCGTTGAGGAACAGCCCGGCCGGTTTGAGCGGACCGTCCAGCAGGGCGGCGTCACCGCTCATGTGCACACAGGACAGCAGCAGTGCGGGTATGGAGACGTCTTCCAGGGCCGCCGCGATGTCGGCGTCGGAATCGGTGAACGGCACCCCAGCGTGCGGATTGCGAGCGGCCACCAGCCGAACGCTAGGGCATCGTTCCCGCCGTGTGTGCAGATTCCCGAAAGTGTCTACTGGCTCCAGTCCTTGAGCAGGTTCACATAGGGGGTGGGTGACACCGAGAGTCCACCGACATACGGGTGTTCCAACGCGAAGATCAGGTACACGACGAAGCCCAGCAGCGCCGCCGTCAGCCCCACCGCCACGCAGTGCACCAGCAGATCCCGGGTTCCCAGCAGGAAGGTGAAGGCCATGATCACGCCGCCGCCGCCCAGCAGCAGTACCCACAGTTCGCCGGGTACCTGGGCGTCGCCGGTGGAGACGCGCATCTTGCGGTCGGCGGTCAGATCGTTCAGCCGGACGATGGCGTGATCGAAGAACGCGATCTGGTTGCGGGTTTCCGGCTGGACTTTGAGATAACTCTCCCAGACCGCGGTCAGCTGACCGGACTGTTCGTCGACCGTCTCTCCGCGACGCATCCTCGGGAACTCCTCGTCCACCACGTACCGGGTGTAGGCGAGCAGGTTCTGCTGCACCTCCTGCTGCGCCTCGGCGGGCAGGGCTGCCGAATCCCGCAACAGGTCGGTGATGGCGGTGGCCTCATCGCTGGTGGCGTCCTGGGCGTCGCCGAACTGTTCCCACACGACGACCACCACGAACGCCACCAGCACGGCATACAGCACACCGCCCAGTTGAAAGACCGTGCCCGAGACCGCATTCGCATTCTCGAACCTGGTGTGGGGCACCAGCTTGCGGAACAGGATGAGTCCACCCACCGAGATCCCGACGATCGCGGCCACCCAGAGGGCGCCGAGCACCGGGGGAGGTACCTGCAGGAGCCACAGCACGCCCGATTATCACCGCGCGAGGCCTCCCTCGGGTGCTCAACACACCGTTGGGGACCTACTGCTGCGCGACCGCCTGCAGCACCACGATGGCGCGCGCCCCGACCTTGAGGGTTTGGGTGGCCGCCACCGGATCACCGTCGACGGCACCGGGATCGGCGGCGGTGTCGATGACCGGCTGCCAGGCCGCACCGAATTCCTCGGGCGGAACCGTGAACTCGATCGGTTCGTGGTGGGCGTTGAAGCAGATCACGAACGAATCATCGGTGACGCGTTGACCGCGCGGATCGAGGTCGGGGATGCCGTGGCCGTTGAGGTACACCGCCACCGACTTGCCGAAGCCGGAGTCCCAGTCCTCGTCGTTCATCTCTGATCCGTCCGGGCGGAACCACGAGATGTCCGGGACACCGGCGGAGCCGCGCTGCCGAACCGGCCGGCCGTTGAAGAACCGGCGTCGCCGGAACACCGGGTGCTCGGCGCGCAAATTCGACACCTTGCGGGCGAAGTCCAGCAGTTCCTGGTCGGCCTCGTCCCAGTTGACCCAGGTGATCTCGTTGTCCTGGCAGTAGCCGTTGTTGTTGCCGCCCTGGGTGCGGCCCAGCTCATCACCGTGGCAGATCATCGGAACACCCTGGGAGAGCAGCAGGGTGGTCAGGAAGTTGCGCTGCTGCTGTGACCGCAGTGCGTTGATCTCCGGGTCATCGGTGGGGCCTTCGACGCCGCAGTTCCACGAGCGGTTGTGGCTCTCGCCGTCGTTGTTGTCCTCGCCGTTGGCCTCGTTGTGTTTTTCGTTGTAGGACACCAGGTCCCGCAGCGTGAAACCGTCGTGTGCGATCACGAAGTTGATCGATGCCACCGGCCGGCGTGCGGTGTGCTCGTAGAGATCGGCCGACCCGGTGAGCCGCGAGGCGAACTCGCCGAGGCTGGCGGCCTCCCCGCGCCAGAAGTCGCGAACGGTGTCGCGGTATTTGCCGTTCCACTCGGTCCACTGCGGCGGGAAGTTGCCCACCTGGTAGCCGCCGGGGCCGACGTCCCACGGTTCGGCGATCAGCTTCACCTGGCTGACCGTCGGATCCTGTTGCACCAGTTCGAAGAACGTCGACAACTTGTCCACGTCATAGAACTCGCGGGCCAGTGTCGACGCGAGGTCGAACCGGAATCCGTCGACGTGCATCTCGGTGACCCAGTACCGCAGGGAATCCATGATCAGCTGCAGGGAGTGCGGGTGCCCGACGTTGAGGCTGTTGCCCGTGCCGGTGTAATCCATGTAGTACCGCTTGTCGTCATCGACGAGCCGGTAGTAGGCGGCGTTGTCGATACCGCGCATCGAGACCGTCGGGCCCATGTGGTTGCCCTCGGCGGTGTGGTTGTAGACCACGTCGAGGATCACTTCGATACCCGCCTCGTGCAGGGTGCGCACCATCGCCTTGAATTCCTGCACCTGGCCACCGGGGGTGCCGCTGCTGGAGTACTTGGAATCCGGGGCGAAGAAGCCGATGGTGTTGTAACCCCAGTAGTTCGACAGGCCCTTGTCGATCAGGGTCGAATCGTTGGCGAAGTGGTGCACCGGCATGAGCTCGATGGCGGTGACACCCAGCGCCTTGAGGTGATCGATGATCGCCGGATGGCCGATGGCGGAGTAGGTGCCGCGCATCGAGTCCGGGATGTCGGGGTGGGTCTCGGTCAGCCCTTTGACATGCGCTTCGTAGATGAAGCTGTCGGCGTACTCGTATTTGGGCGGGCGGTCGACGCCCCAGTCGAAGAACGGGTTGATCACCACCGACTTCGGCATGCTGGCCGCGGAGTCGTCGTCATTGCGGCTGTCCGGCTCACCGAAGTTGTATCCGAACAGCGACTGGTTCCAGTCGAAGTTGCCGTCGATGGCCTTCGAGTACGGGTCGAGCAACAGTTTGTTCGGGTTGCACCGCTGACCGTTACCGGGATCATACGGTCCGTGCACCCGGTAGCCGTAGCGCTGACCTGGTTCGATGCCGGGCAGAAAACCATGCCAGACGAAACCGTCGACCTCGGGGAGCGTGTAACGGGTCTCCCGGTAACCTCCGGCGCCGTCCTCCTCGAACAGGCAGAGTTCGACCTTCTCGGCGACCTCGCTGAACAGGGCGAAGTTGGTGCCCGAGCCGTCATAGGACGCGCCCAGCGGATACGCCTTACCGGGCCAGATCTCGGCCGGCTGGGATGCCGGGCTCACGTGCTGGCTCGCTTGCGCCGGGCGGTCATCACGGTCGACTCCTCGCGTTGGGGGTGAGGGGTTCAACCTATCCACTGACCTTTCTGGGTGCACACTGGCGCGTTTGGCGGCAGGAGCGTCATTCGGCGGCACGGTGCCGACCGTGATAGAGGGAGGCGGTGCTGGTACCCGAGCGCAGCGTGGTGGGTGACAGTGACCCGTTTCCACCGAATAACGCCAGGCCAGGGTCGCCGAACAGCTGTAGATCGGCGGCGACGACGCCTGCGTCAACCGAGCTCGCGTCGGGTGTCCACTGGTGCTCGGATGTGGTGTTCGCCATGTCGCCGTTCGTGCCTTTCCCTCTCGTAGGTCCGGGCGGGCGCCCGATCTCGAGCTGCGGGATACCCGAAACGGACCCGGTGAAACTGACCGTTGCGGCAATAACCCCGGGGTGGGTTCAGCCGGGGGTCGCCTCGTGTCCCGGGCGGCCGGGGGTGCGTCGGTCCTGTTTCATCTCTGCCTCGAAAACGTGGCGGATCCCACCCAGCAGCTCCTGGCGCACGGTCCGCTCGTGCTCGCGGAACACCGACCAGTAGACGTCGTCGAACTCTTCGACCACCTGGAACGTCCACCGGCCCGGCAGCACGTTGCGCCCCACCAGGTCGGTCTCCAACCGTTCGGCGATCTCGTCGTGGCCGGCGGCGCGCAATTTCTCGCACGCCTCGCCCACCTGGAAGTCGGCGTGTCCCATCAGCTGGTGGAAGGTGTACAGCGCGCCCCGGGCGCGTTCGATGGTCTCCAGCGCCTCGGACAGCTTGCCCGTGGCCTCTACGGTGGCGTCATCGACCCCGGCGGGCCGGCGGTCGAGGCCCTGTTCGGCCTGCCTAATGGACATCGGTCAGCCACCCTTCCGTGCGAGCCCGCCGATCCGGGTGGACTCCAGATTCTCGAGCAGATCAGCTGTGTCCTCGAAAACCGCTATCGCACCGGCAGTCTCGAGTTCGCCACGTGAAAAGCCACCGGACAACAGGCCGATGCAGGGCACGCCGGCGCGCACACACGCTTCGACGTCCCACACCGCGTCGCCGACGAAGACGGCGCGCTCTGCCGTCACTCCGGCCCGCTCCAACGCCACTGCGACGATGTCGGGCTCGGGTTTGGCGGTGTCCACGTCCTCCGACGACGTCACCGTCGACACCACGTCCTCGCTGTCGAGAACCCGGCGCAACAACTGCAGTTCGTCTTCGGGCGCCGAGGTGGCCAGCACCGCCTGCAGACCCAGTTGCTCGACCCGCTCGAGCAGTGCCCGGGCTCCCGGCAGCTGCTTCAACAGACCGGCCGTCTCCTGGTAGTAGCGCGAGTGCAGATCTTTGAGCCGGTGCTGCACATCCTCCTCGGCGCCATCGGACAACGTGTCCACCAGAGTGGAGCCGTCCATTCCGATACACCGGTGCACCCGCCAGGAGGACACCTCGAAGTGCTCCTCGGCAAAGGCCCGGGACCAGGCGTGGACGTGGAGGTAGTTCGAATCGACCAGGGTGCCGTCGACATCGAAGAGAACCGCAGCGGAACGCACCACGCTCAATTACCCGCTCCGCAGCCGCCCTATCTTCTCCCGACGAGAAAGATTTTTGACAAATTCGCCCGAACGTAAAACCGGGTCCGAAGTGGGCGTTCACCCCATCACAGCGGTACCGGCGGTCCGGGTAATCCCCCGAACCCCCTTGAAACCGCCCGCGAACCGTCCATACTCAGCCTTGTGACGTCGATGAATGCCACCTCGGGTCCCGCCATCCTGGCCGCCACGAGTGAAGGTGGTGGCGCCGCACTGGATCAAGTGCTCGGTCTGTCCGTGGCCGCCGGCATCGTGACCGTGGTGCTGTTGTGGATCGGTTACCAGCACCGGACCCGCAAGATCACGTGGCTCCAGACCTTCGCCGGCCGTACCGGTGCCAAGTTCAACCGGCCACCCTGGGTGGCGTTGCAGGTCTTCCTGTTCACCGCCACCATCATCTGTGCGCTGTTCGGCTTCATCTGGGATGTCAGCCTGCACATCGGGAAGGGTCGCGACTCGGGTCCGCTGGCGAACCCCGCGCACTACTTCATCCTGTTCGGGCTCTTCCTGCTGTTCATCGCCGGAGCGCTCTCGGTCGTACTGCCGTACGACAAGCCAGGCTCGGCCGCGGTGCGCATCACGCGTACCTGGTTCGCCCCGGTGGGCGGTCTGTTGATGACGGCGTGCGGGTTGTACGCGCTGATCGGCTTCCCCCTCGACGACGTGTGGCACCGGATCTTCGGCCAAGACGTCACATTGTGGGGCCCGACGCACCTGATGTTGATCGGCGGCGCCGGGCTCTCGCTGATCGCGGTGCTGCTGCTGGAATACGAAGGCAGACGGGCCATGGGACCGGACGCGCCCCCGGACACCAAGTTCCTGAAGTTCGTCCAGTACTTGTCTTTCGGCGGGTTGCTCATCGGATTGTCGGTGTACCAGATCGAATACGACTTCGGCGTCGAGCAGTTCCGCCTGGCCCTGCAGCCGATGATGATCGCCGGTGCCGCGGCGCTGGGATTGGTGGCCGCGCGTCTGGTGCTCGGCCGTGGTGCGGCCATCGCCGCCGCGCTGATCGCGATCGGGCTGCGCGGCGCCGTGGCACTCGTGGTGGGCCCGGTGCTGGGGGCGCCCACCAGCTGGTTCCCGCTGTATCTCGGCCCGGCCATCGTGGTCGAACTGCTGGCCCTCACCCCGCTGATCAAGCGGCACATCGTCTTCGGCGCGGTCGCGGGACTGCTCGTGGGCACCGCCGGGTTGTGGTTGGAGTCGCTGTGGATCGCGGCGGTCTACCACTACCCGTGGCCCACCAGCATGTGGGCCGAAGCCCTCGGCATGGCGATCCCGGTGGCGGTGCTCATGGGTGTCTGCGGTGCGCTGCTGGCCATGGTGCTCACCGGGGTGCGGCTACCGCGGCCCGCGATCGGAATCAGCCTGGTGGTCTTGACGGTACTGGTCATCGGCGGCGCGGTGGCCAACGGTCTGCGCACCGAGGTTCCGGAGAATGCCACGGCCACAATCGCGTTGACCGACCTACCCGCGCAGAATGACCAGCGGATGGTGTCGGCCGACGTCCGGATCAATCCGCCGGACCTCATCAGTGACAACCCTGAGTGGGTGACGATTCTGGCCTGGCAGGGTGGTCTGGAGAACGAACGCGGGTTGGTGATAGACCGGCTCGATCGGGTCGGCCCCGGGCACTACCGGTCCACCCGACCCATCCCGGTGTCAGGCACGTGGAAGACGCTGTTGCGCGTCCAGGACGGCACCACCATGGCGGGCGTGCCGATCTTCCTGGCCGGCGACCCTGGAATCGGCGCCCAGGAAGTGCCGGCCGAGGCCAACGCCACCCGGGATTTCGTCCCCGAGATCACCATCCTGCAGCGCGAACGCAACTTCGACCACCCGAGCTGGCTGTTCACGGCGGCGTCGATCGTGGTGCTCATCTGCACACTGATCCTGATCGCCGCCCTGACGTGGGGTGCCGGCCGGATCAACGGCAGCGAACCCGAACCGGCTCAGCGCAAGGACACCCGACCGAGGGTGTCCCCCGGTACATGACAACGCACCACGACGTCATCTACCTCGCCGACCACACCCTGCTGCTCGCTCTGCCCGCCCTGATCCCCGCCGTGATCGTCGCCGGGGTGGTGCTCTTCATCGCGGTACGCGACCGGCGTCAGGGTGACGATCCGGCGGAACCCAACGAAGGGGAACAGTGAGGTACCGTACTGCGTGCGTGCTGATCGGCACAGCGTTGGTGCTCAGCGGTTGCGGCACAAGCCAATCCGGCCCCGCCCAGTCCGGTGCCATGCCGTCAGGCAGCGCGTCCGCGGGAGCCCCGCCGGCGAGCGGCGTGTCGTCCAGCCAGGCCGAGCCGGCACCATCCGGTCCCTCTCTCGACATCACCATCGCCGCAGGTACGGTGACCCCCACCAACGCCACCCTGGAAGCGCAGGTGGGTACCCCGATCACCGTGAACGTCACCAGCGACGCCGCCGATGAGCTACACGTGCACGCCGTACCGGAGTACACGTTCGAGGTGAAAGCCGCTCCCGCGCAGACCTTTCAGTTCACCGTCGACATACCCGGACGCGTCGAGGTGGAGCTGCATGAACTGCACCGCACCGTGGCGACCATCCAGGTTCGCCCGTGACCCAGGCCGCCGTGCTCGCCCATGGGCTCGGTGGCTCGACGGATCTGCCGATCCCGCCCACCTACGCCCTGATCGGCGCGGCGTGGGCGCTGACGTTGACGTTCGTCGTCGTGGCGTTCGCGTGGCGCTCTCCGCGCTTCGATCCGGCCAAACCGGGCCGCCGCCTGCCTGATCGGCTCAGCCGCGTCGTCGACAGCCCGGTCACCCGGTGGACGGCTGCCATCCTGGTGCTCGCGCTGGCGGTCTGGGTGCTGGTGCTGGCGGTCTGGGTGCTGGTGCTGGCCGCGACCGCTCCACAGGACGCCGACAATCCACTGCCCGGGACGTTCTATGTGCTGCTATGGGTGGGTGTGGTGGCGGTGTCGGTGGTGGTGGGTCCGGTATGGCGGGTGATCTCTCCCGTGCGCACCGTATGGCGGTTCCTGCCAACCAGATTGGCCGCGGGGCGGCGCGATTACCCGCCCGGGTGGGGGTACCGGCCCGCGGCGCTGGGCTTGTTCGCGTTCGTGTGGCTGGAACTGGCCAGCCCCGATCCCGGCTCGGTGTCCGCGATTTCGCTGTGGCTGTTGGTGTATGCGGTGGCGATGTTCGCCGGAGCGGCCGTCTGCGGCGCCCGCTGGTTCACGCGGGCAGACCCGTTCGAGGTCTACAGCGTTGCCGCGTCGCGCATGTCGCCGTTTCGGCGCAACTCCGCGGGTGTGCTGGTGGTCGGTAATCCGTTCGACCATCTCCGTACGCTTCCGGTGCGTCCGGGCACCGTCACGGTGCTGGCCGTGCTGCTGGGATCGACGGCGTTCGACAGCTTCTCGGCCATGCCGGGGTGGCGCAGTTTCGTCGACGGGATCAGCGATGACCCGTGGGTGGCCAGCGGTGTGCGCACCCTCGGGTTGGCGGTGTTCATCGCCGTGGTGGGAGTGTCGTTCTGGGGGGCGGCGCGGGCCACCGGGGGAGTGGACGCCGAGCGTCGCCGTCGGCTCCCGGGGCAGCTGGCGCACTCGCTGATTCCCATCGTGATCGGATACGTTGCGGCGCATTACCTTTCGTATCTCGTCGAGCGCGGGCAACAGACGGTGATCCTGCTGGTCGAACCCCTGGGCCTGAGCTGGGACGTGCACTACATCCTGTCCACCCACCCCGGCGTGCTGGCCACCATCAAGGTCGGTTGCGTGGTCGCCGGCCACATGGCCGGGGTGGTCGCCGCGCACGACGCGGCCCTGCGCCTGCTACCCAAGAGGCATCAGCTGACCGGGCAGCTCGCGATGATGCTGGTGATGGTCGCCTACACCTTCACCGGCCTGTACCTGCTGTTCGGCGGATGACGCCTCAGGGCGCCGTCGCCAGGACGGCCAAGGCGTCGGCCGTTCGGCTGCAGTAGGCCTCCCGATCCGCCAACCCGCGCGTCATCGCGCGTGTCGCGGTCGAGGCCACCAGGAAGTCGAACACCGCATCGGACCGGATATCCCGTTGTGCTGCAGGCAATTTCGCCAGCGTGGGCGCCAACAGGTCGGCCATGGCGGTGCGTACGTCGAGTTCGGATCGCACCACCAGGCGTTCGTAGAGTTCTTCGTCGCGATGGTAGGCGGCCAGCAATCCGGGCAGTGCGGCCCGCGTCACCGGGTCGGCCAGCCACTCCAGGAACATCGCCGTCCACGCCCGCAGATCCGCGCGCAGGTCGCCGGTGGCGACCGGAAGCGGCGCGGGCTGTGCGTGCCCGAACGCGGCCTCCTCGATCAGCGCTTCCTTGTTGGGCCAGCGGCGGTAGATCGTCGGGGCGCCCACACCGGCGCGGCGCGCGATCGCCACCACCGTGGCGCCCTGATAGCCGGCCTCCACCAGCAGTTCGCGGGTGGCCGCCACGACGGCGATGTCCTTCTCGGGATCGCGCGGCCGGCCCGCGGTCGGTGCAGGTGCAGCCGTCACCGGTGGAACCCTACCCGCGTTTCGTTATCGGCTGTAAAGCAATCCGGCCGCGTCCGGCGACGCGCCCACTGGAACACTTGTGCGGTGTCATCCGCTGAGCGAACCGCGTTCCCGTTGGGAATGGCACTGCTGGTGGCCGGGTGTTTCTTCATGGAGATCCTCGACGCCACGATCATCACCCCGGCCATCCCGCTGATCGCCTCGTCCTTCGGCGTCGAACCGGTGGACGTCAACGTCGCGATCTCGGCGTATCTGGTGACCGTCGCGGTGCTGATACCCGCCACCGGATGGATGACCGACCGGTTCGGTATCCGCCGCGTCTTCCTCACCGCGATCGTCGTGTTCACCCTGGCCTCGATCGGCTGCGCGCTCAGCGTCTCGCTGCCCATGTTGGTGGGGATGCGGGTGCTGCAGGGAATCGGCGGGGCCATGATGGTGCCCGTCGGCAGGCTCGCGGTACTGCGCTACAGCGACAAGCTCGACCGGGTGCGCGCCATTGCGCTGCTCACCTGGCCGGCACTGGCCGCACCGGTGGTGGCGCCCGTCCTCGGCGGTGCCATCGCCACGCTCGGCTCATGGCGGTGGATCTTCATCGTCAACATCCCGATCGGGGTCGCCGGTTTCCTGTTGGCGCTCAAGCTGATGCGCGGCGGGCCCGCCGACTCGGCGCGGCCTCTGGACTGGCGCGGCCTGCTGGCCCTGGGCGCGGGAATCGCGGCGGCGCTGATCGCCCTGGAGAGCATCCGCGTCACCGGCACCGACTGGCTGCTCGTGGCGATCGGTGGTGCCGTCGCCGTGGTCCTGCTCGGGGGCGCCGTCGTCCACCTGCGCCGCGCCGCACAGCCGCTGATCAGGCTGAGTGTGCTCAGGTTCCGGTCGTTACGGATCACCGTCACCGCCGGATCGCTGTACCGGATGGTCATCACCTCGGTCCCGTTCCTGCTGCCGCTGCAATTCCAGCTGGTGTTCGGCTGGACCCCCTTCATGGCCGGGCTGATGGTGGCCGCGCTGTTCGCCGGCAATCTGACCATCAAGCCGGTCACCACGCCGCTGATGCGACGGTTCGGGATCAAGCGGGTGCTGCTCGTCAACGGTGTGGTGTCGGTCGGGTGGTTCGCGCTGCTGGCGGTGCTGCAGCCGGGACTGCCGGTGTGGGCCATCGTGGTGATCCTCTACGTCAGCGGCGCGCTGCGCTCCATCGGCTTCACCGCCTACAACACCCTGGCCTTCGCCGACGTCGAAGGCGACAACCTCACCCACGGCAACACGCTGAACGCCTCGGTGCAGGAACTCGCCGCCGGTGTGGGCATCGCGGTGGCGGCGCTGCTGCTCAGCCAGCTGACCCCGCTGGCGGGCGGCGACCTCGGCACGGCCTACACCTGGACGTACCTGGTGCTCGCCGGGATGCTGGCGCTGACGCTCATCGAAACCGTTCGCCTGCCCCGCGACACCGGTGCCGAGGTCAGCGGGACCCGCATCCGGCGTTGACCGAACCGGCAGTGACTACGGTGGGCACCATGGCCCGCAAGTACGCAACCGCTGACCGTGTGGAACTCGATCAGCTGCTGGAGTTCGTGAAGCCGCGGCACCAGATGATCCTGACCACCTTTCGGCCCGACAAGAGTCCGCAGAGCTCACCTGTCACCGGAGGGGTTCACGACGGTCGCCTGGTGATCTCCACATATCCGCAGCGCGCCAAGACCGTCAACATCCGGCGCAACGGCGCCGCCAGCGTCGTGGTGCTCTCCGACGAGTTCAACGGTCCGTATGTCCAGATCGACGGCGACGCCGAGATCGTCGACCTGCCCGAGGCGGTGGACGCACTGGTCGACTACTACCGCGCGATCGCCGGTGAACACCCCGACTGGGACGAGTACCGGCAGGCCATGCAGGACCAGGGCAAGTGTCTGATCCGGATCACGCCGGCCCGCTGGGGGCCGGTGGCCACGGGCGGCTTTCCGCCACCTGATCAGCCGCGCAACTGATCCAGCCGGTCCCGTAGCTCGGTGATGCGGGCCGAGGCGGCCAGCCCGGCCTGCTCGGCGTCGGCGTAGGCCTGTTCCGCCTCCTGCAGGGCACGTTCGGCATCGCGGAGGCGGCGCTGCGCCTGTTCGTGGTGTGTCCTGGCCGCGGCGAGATCCTTGTGGCGGCTCAGCATCAACTCGTCGGTGTCCGACTTGGCCCGCCGCGCCTCGGCGATCGCCGCGCGGGCGGCTTCGAGCTCACGACGGCGGGTCCGATCCTGCTCGCTGGCCCGCTCACGGGTTTTCTCGGTGGGCTTCTTCACCGGCGGCGCGGGCGGCGGCTTCTTCGGGGCCGGCCCTTTGGCGGTGGACACACCGAACCCGAACCCCGACCACTGCTCGGCCTTGACCAGCGTGCCCAGCCGCTCGGCCACCTCAGGGTCGGCGATCGCCGCCTGCAGGGTGGCCGTCACGTCATCGTGCAACGCGGCCGAGGGGTTGGCCACGTCGGCGGCGGCGAACGCCGCCTTGCTCAACTGGGTCACCAGCTGGCGTTGTTCGGCCGACAGCGCCCGGATGCGGTCGCCGTCCATCTCGGCGTGCGCGTCGCGTAGCTGGGCGGACAGATCACGAAGCCGGTCGCGGGCGTCGTCGTCACTGTGCACCAGGGAGTTGACCACCCAGGCGGCCGTCGTCGGCTTACGCGCCGCGGTGATCCGTGTGGCCGCCTCGGTGTCTCCGCGGTCCTTGGCGGCCTTGGCCAATGCGGTGCGCAGTGCGGTGAACTCCTCCGGCCTTGCTGCGTACAGCTGAGCAAGCTCCTCGTCGGCCATACCCACCATCATCGCGCCTACCCTGGCAGGTGATGACGCTCGATTTCACCAAGCTGAAGCTCCGCCAGCGCGACGGCGTGACGTGTGGGCCCAGTACCGCGATCGTCGCGGCGGCCATGCTGGACCCCGAGTACGCCGCCCGGCTGGAACTCACCGGCTGGTTCGAGTCGGAACAGGCCACCCTGCACCGGCAGCTCAACACCGTGTGGCCGCGCGCCTTGGGCACCACACCGTTCGGCATGGTGGAGGCGCTCAACGCCCACAGCAAGGGGGTGCGCTACCACTGGCGGTTCGCCCGAGCCGCTCAGCTGGACGCCATCCGTACCGCCGTGACCGCGGGATGGCCGGTGCCGATGCTGCTGGGCAAGGTGATCCCGCGGCACTGGGTGCTGCTGATCGGATTCGAAGGCGGACGGTTCCGCATCTATGACCCGGGCCGGGGCGACGTGCTGCTGGCGACACCCGCAGAGTTGCGTGGTGGTCTCGGCTTCCCCCAGGTGTTCGGCTACGTGGTGCCGGACCTGGGCACCTAGCTCAGCGAGGCGGCGATCGCGTCGAAGGCGGCCAGGGTGGAGAACAGCTTGGCGGTGTCCTGGGGCAACGGCCAGCTGGACAGTTTGGCGGCCACCATGTCGGCGGCGCGGTTGATGTAGATCATCTGGCCGTGGATGCCGATGCACATCAGTACGTTGTCACCGGGATAGGGCAACCAGATCTGATTGCGGTACATGCCGCCGGGCATCCGGTTGTCATCCGGGCTGGCGGCGAACGCGGCCCGGGAGTCCGGCCCGCCGGTCAGAGTGTCGGCCACCCACGCCTGCGGCAACACCTGCACACCGGTGCGTGATACCCCGTCGGACAGGAACAGGGAGCCGAACCGGGCCAAGTCGCTCAGGCAGGCGTTGATGCCGCCGTCGAACATGCCGGTGCCCACCGGGTCCACGCCGATGCTGGCGTCGTTGCGCGCACCCAGGTGGCCCCAGACCAGTGTGGACATCAGTTCCGGCATCCGCTGCCCGGCGGCGGCCTCGCACACCCAGCCCAGCACGTCGGTCTCGCACGAGCGGTAGTGGAACGGGCCGCCGTGCGGTGCGGCCTGGCGCAACGTCGCCAGGAAGCCGTACATCGTGGCCGGCAGGTCGGGGACGGTACGCGGTGCCCAGCCGATGGCCTGCTCGAGCAACCGCACCTCGGCAAGCGGGTTCAGGTACTCCTCGGAAAACGCTATGCCGGAACGCATGTCGAGCAGATTGCGAACGGTGGCGCCCGCATAACCGGACGCCGCCAGCTCGGGTACGTAGGCGGTCACCTCAGCGTCGACGTCGAGTACGCCGGCACCCGACAGTGCGCCGACGACGCCGGCGATCAGCGTCTTGGAAACCGACATCAGGATGTGGACGGTGTCCGGGGTCATCCCGCCGTGGTAGTGCTCGGCGAGGGTTCTGCCGTGATGCACCACCATCCAGCCGTCGGTGACCGTCTCCGCCATCACGTCGCCCACGGTGGTCTGCCTGGCGTGGGTGGCGTCGTAGAACGGCAGTTCCGCGAGCGCGGTGGGTTCCGGCGGCAGCTCGGCGACCGGCCCCGTGCCCCGTGAGATCGCCGCGACGGGCAGGAAATCGGCCATGTGCTGAAACGCCCAGTGCAGCTGCTCCGGCGACTGCCAGTTGGCCAGCGTCAGGTCCGGCGGCACACGGCCGATCAATCCCGCCCCCCGAGGTCGGAGTGCGCTCCCGGGTGGCCGTGGCTGAGCAGTGCGGCACAGGCGGCCACCGCGGTGTCGGTGATGCTGCGGATGTCGTCGCCGTCTTCCATGGTGTTGGCGGTCAACTCGCGCAGCCCACCCAGCAGGATCAGCGCCAGCGGCCGCGTCACGGGAGGGAACTGCGCGCGCACGAAGCCCGGGTTGGCGGTCAGGTCCATCAGCATGTCGGTGAGACGTTCCATGCTGCGACGCTGGACCGGCCGGGCGCGGTCGCCGAGTGCCGGGAACTCGCGGATCCACGCCAGCCAGATCGCGGGCCGAGAGGCGATGGTGTTCACGTAGGACTCGATGGCCTGCTCCACCTGGCGGTACCAGTGTGCGTCGGGATCCACGGCGGTGCGGATATCGGCGATCATCCGCGCGTTGTCGATGTCGAGCAGTTCGAGCAGGCAGTCGTCCTTGTTGCCGAACTGGTCGTAGAACGTCCGCTTGGAGGTCTTGGCGTGCCGCACGATGTCGGCCACCGTCGTCTCCCGGTAACCGCGCTCTTCGATGGAGGCGGCCAGCCCTTCGAGGAGGCGAGTCCGGAACGGGTCCTCACCAGCGGTGGACCCGGGGACATCGACATCGGCCACGCCACCATCCTCCCCCATCCGTCGCCCGGGCAGGGCGGCATGCCTTGCCACCGTTGGTACCACCGGGTACCGTGGGGGGACACCACGCGGTACGGTGCGGTACCGCGGTAATGGAGGGGGCCGATCCCATGACCGTGCACGCCGAACCAGAACCGGACATCGCACTCCGGGTGCCACCGATGGCGCCGGTGCCCAAGGTGCTTCAGGGCCTCGGCTACGCGCTGTTCCGCAGGCAGACCATCAGCGTGTTGCGCGCCCGCTACGGCAGCGCCTTCACCATCCGCGTACCGGTGTTCGGCAACATGGTGGTGGTCACCGACCCGCTGCTGGCCAAGCAGGTCTTCACCGCCAGCACCGAGGACCTGGGCAACATCCAGCCCAACCTGAGCAGGATCTTCGGGCCCGGCTCGGTGTTCGCCCTCGAGGGCGCCGAACACCGCCGTCGGCGCAAGTTGCTGACCCCACCGTTTCACGGCAAGGCGATGAAGAACTACGAACGCATCGTCGAAGAGGAGACGGTGCGGGAGACGGCTTCCTGGCGTGACGGCGAGGAGCTCGAAACCCTCGAGCCGATGATGCGGATAACGCTGAACATCATCCTGCGCGCCATCTTCGGTGCCGACGGTGCGCGTCTGCAGACGCTGCAGCGCATCATCCCGCCGTGGGTGACGCTCGGCTCCAGGCTGGCGATCTTACCCACGCCGGCAAGGACTTTCGGTTCGTGGACCCCATGGGGCCGGCTGGAGTCCTACCGCCGCGAATACAACGCCGTGGTGGACCAGCTGATCGAACAGGCGCGCCGCGATCCGGCGCTGGAGCAGCGCACCGACATCCTGGCGCTGCTGTTGCGCAGCACCTACGAGGACGGCTCGCCCATGTCGCGCAGTGAGATCGGCGACGAGCTGCTGACGTTGCTGGCTGCCGGCCACGAGACCACCGCGTCGACGCTGGCATGGAGCTTCGAGCGGATCTCCCGGCATCCGGCCGTGCTGGCCCGGCTGGTCGAGGAAGCGAGCGGCGACGGCAACGAATACCGCCAGGCCGTCATCCTGGAAGTGCAGCGCAACCGCACCGTCATCGATTTCGCGGGCAGGCACGTCCTGGCGCAAGGGTTCGAACTCGGTGAATACCGGATACCGCAGGGTTATTCGGTGAGCGTCGCGATCGGCCAGGTGCACGGCAACTCGGACGAATTCCCCGACCCGGAGGTGTTCGACCCCGAACGCTTCCTCGGCAAGCGGCCGAACACCTTCGCCTGGGTGCCGTTCGGTGGCGGCACCCGGCGCTGTGTCGGCGCTGCGTTCGCCAACATGGAGATGGACGTGGTGCTGCGAACGGTGTTGCGCGACTTCAGAATAGACACCACCTCGCGCGCAGGTGAGAAGTGGCATTCCCGCGGAATCGCGTTCACACCCAAGAACGGCGGCCGGGTCACCGTGCACCGCCGCGCAGTCACGGGCGCGCCGGGAACGCCCGCGGCGTGAACAGACTCAGGGTGAGTGAGCCGGCGACCAGGGCGACCGCCACCCAGGGCAGCCAGGCCGGACCCAGGGTGGGCAACAGGGCAGCGCCCAGTGCCGCTCCGCCGGCGATACCGATGTTGGCGGTCGAATTCACCCAGGCGCCGGCCATTTCCGGCGACACTGCGTGGGTGCGCACCGAACAGGCCTGGTAGATCAGCGGCACCCCGCCGAAGGCCCCGTTCCAGACCGCGGCGGCCAGTACCAATGGAATCAGCGCCGGGAAGCCCGCGCCGAACGCGGTCACGGCGAGCACAACGGCGCCCAGCGACAGCCACGTCGTACGGCGGGGATTGCGATCCAGACCGCGGCCGGCCAGCCACAGCCCGAGCAGTCCACAAGCGCCGCACACCAACAGGATCGGACCGATGAACGCCGGTGCCGCCCCGGCGCCGAGCAGGAGAACGCTGATGAACGTGTACAGCGTGAACTGACCCAGGTAGGTCAGGGTGTTCCCGGCGGCGACCGCGGTCAGGTCGCGGCGGCGGCCGCTGCTCTCGGCCGGACGCTCCGGTGTGCCGGAGTCGACGGCGGGCAGCAGCCGGGTCACCAGCAGCAGCGTCACCACGGCCAGGGCGGCCAACAGCCCGAACGACAGCCGCCATCCGACGGCGTTGCCGAGCGATGTCGAAATCGGCACGCCCAGAACAAAACCCGCCGAGGCGCCGCCGGTGGCGATGGACAACGCCCGGCCGACGAGCGCACGGTCCACCAGGCGTGGCACGTAGCCGATACACAACGAGAAGAACAGTGCGTGGGTGATGCCGCCGATCACGCGTCCCGCGGCCAGCACCGCGAAGGCCGGCGCCAGGGCCACCACGGCGTTGCTCAGGGCGTAACACGCCAGCGTGGACAGCAGCAGCGGCTTGCGGGGCAGGCGAGCGGTGATCAGCGTCAGCGGTACCGCGAGGACCGCGACCATGGTTGCGTACAGGCTCACCAACAGGCCCGTGCTGGCGTCGGAGGCGCCGAAGGTCTGACCGATCGCGGGTAACAGACCGATGGGCAGCATCTCGGTGGTGACCGCCAGGCACGACGCCAGGGCAAGCGACAACAGGCCGGGCAGGCTCTGGCGCACGCTCGTCTGAACCGGGCGAGAAGGCTGAACTGCGGTCACTGCAATGAATATACTCAGCCGTCGAGTTTATTCAACCGGATAAGCCCGCTGGGTAAGGTGTTCGCCGATATGCCCCAGGAGCAGCGATCGGCCGACCAGTTGCGGTGGCTCAGCGCCGCGCAACTGCTGGCGTTGGTCCGCGCCGAACCCGGCATCACCCGGGCGGCCGCGGCTGCGCGGCTGGGCATCGGCAGCGGCAGTGCCACTGACGTGGTGGCGCGGTTACGGCGGGCATGGCTGCTCGACGAGCTACCCGCGCCGGCCCAGGGGCGGGGCAGGCCCACGAGCGTTCTGGTGCCGCACCCCGAAGGCCCGCTGGTGCTGGCCGCCGAGGTGCGGGCCGCAGACTGGCGGTTGGCCACCGCCGGGTTGGACGGCCGCTGGCAGGTGATCGATCGCGGCGAACATGCCGGCAAGCGGCTGCCGCGGTTGCTCACCGAACTGGGCTCGGCGCTGGCCGCGGCCCATGAGCGCGATCCCGACCGTATCGGCGCGGTCTCGGTGTCGGTGGCCGGCACGGTCAGCGGGTCGCGGCTGGTGCAGTTCACCACCAGGGGCTGGAAAGACGTCGAGTTGTCCGTACTGACCGAACGGCTACCTGCCGGGGTGCCGCTGTTGATCGGCAACGACGCCACCCTGGCCGGACTGGCCGAGGCGCGCACGGGTGCGGCCCGGTCGGCGGGCACCGCACTGCATCTCATCGTCGCGGTCGGCTTGGGCGGGACGTTGGTGGTCGACGGCGTTCCGCTGGCCGGAGCCCACGGCGCCGCCGGCGAGTACGGCCATGTGCCGTTCGGCGACCCGGATCTGGTGTGCCCGTGCGGGGCCCGGGCCTGCTGGGACCTGACCGTCGACGGGCGTGCGCTGGCGCGTCATCTCGGGGCGGCTCCGCCGGACGATCCGGTCGAGTACGCCCACAGCCTGCTGGAGGCTACGTCCACGACCCGCACCCGCGCAGCGTTCACCGAGGTGGCCACCGCCCTGGGGCGCGGGGTGGGGGGACTGGTGAATCTGCACGATCCCGACGTGGTGACACTCGGTGGGCTGGCCGTGGGCTTGCGCGGTGCTGCGCCCGCATCTTTTCAGCAGGCCTATCTGGACGGATTGATGGCGTTCCGCAAGGCCGCGGCCCCACCCGTGCTCGATGGACTGCACGGCGACGAAGCGCCGCTGCTGGGCGCCGTCCTACGCGGCCTGGACCACCTCACCACCGAGGCCGCGCTGGCGGAGTGGGCGCGCGCACACGCCCACTCCGGTTGATCAGGCGTTCTGGGTCGCCCGCTTGGGCAGCTTCCAGCCTGCGCGCGGGAAGTGGCAGGTGTAGCCATTCGGGTAGTGCACCAGGTAGTCCTGGTGCTCCGGCTCGGCTTCCCAGAAGTCGCTTGCGGGAGTCACCTCGGTGACCACCTTGCCGGGCCACAGACCGGAGGCGTCCACATCGGCGATGGTGTCCTCCGCGACGCGCTTCTGCTCGTCGTCGAGGTAGAAGATCGCCGACCGGTAGCTGGTGCCGACGTCGTTGCCCTGACGGTCCTTGGTGCTCGGATCGTGGATCTGGAAGAAGAACTCCAGCAGGGTGCGAAAGTCGGTCTGTGCCGGGTCGTACTCGATCTCGATGGCTTCGGCGTGCCCGGGATGATTCCGGTACGTCGGATGATCGTTGGTGCCGCCGGTGTAGCCGACGCGGGTCGAGACGACGCCGGGCTGCTTGCGGATCAGATCCTGCATGCCCCAGAAGCAGCCGCCCGCCAGGATCGCGGTCTTGGTAGCGCTCACGCCTGTGCCTCCTTGAAGAGCTTGGTGTACTGGCCGTACCCCTCCGACTCGAGGTCGTCGAGGTGGATGAATCTCAGCGAAGCCGAGTTGATGCAGTAGCGCAACCCACCCTGATCGCGGGGACCGTCGTCGAACAGGTGTCCCAGATGGCTGTCACCGTGTGCGGAGCGCACCTCGGTGCGGATCATGAAATGGCTCAGATCGCGCTTCTCCAGCACGTTCTCCGCTTCGATGGGCTTGGTGAAACTCGGCCACCCGCTGCCGCTCTCGAATTTGTCCACCGAGGCGAACAGCGGCTCGCCGGACACCACGTCGACGTAGATACCGGGCTCGTGGTTGTCCCAGTACTCGCCGGTGAACGGGCGTTCGGTGCCGTTCTTCTGCGTCACCTGGTACTGCTCGGGTGACAAAGCGTTGATCGCGTCCGGATTCTTGTTATAGGCCCTGGTCATGTGTCCTTCCTTGTCAGACTGTCTGTATAACCTCAAGTCACGTTCAGATAGTCCTGCAACCGTCCTGTTTACCGGCGTACCCAGCCGTCCGGGGTTGCACGCCACCGACCCGCTTCACCAGGGTGGACCACTCTCGACAAACGCGGCTAGAACGTGTTCTAGTTCTGATTGTGACGGCTGCAAGCACTTTCACCCGCGACGAGCTGACCGCCGCGTTCGCCACGTTCGAGCAGACGGTGGACCGCGCGGCGCGCACCCAGGACTGGGACGCCTGGGTGGAGCACTACACCGACGACGTGACCTATGTCGAGCACGCGGCGGGCACCATGCACGGCCGTGACGAGGTCCGCTCCTGGATCTGGAAAACCATGACGGTGTTTCCCGGCAGCTACATGACGTCGTTCCCGTCGCTGTGGAGTGTCATCGACGAGCCGACCGGTCGCGTGATCTGCGAACTCGACAACCCGATGCGCGATCCCGGCGACGGCACCGTCATCAGTGCCACCAACATCTCCATCGTCACCTACGCCGGCGACGGCAAATGGCGGCGTCAGGAGGACATCTACAACCCGCTGCGGTTCGTGGCGGCCAGCGTCAAGTGGTGCCGCAAAGCGGAGGCACTCGGCACTCTCAACGACGAGGCGGCGGCGTGGTTCGCCAAGTACGGGAAACGCTCATGAGCCCGGTCGACGAGCCCGAGGGACGAGGGGGAGAGAGGACCGGGCGCGGGACGACGGCTCTGGTGATCGGCGCCAACGGATTCCTCGGCTCGCACGTCACGCGCCGGCTCGTCGCTGCCGGCGAGGACGTCCGCGTCATGGTGCGGCCGAGCGCCAACACCGTCAGCATCGACGACCTGGACGTCACCCGGTTCGTCGGCGACATCTTCGACCTCGACACCGTGCGCGCGGCGATGGCCGGCTGCGACGTCGTGTACTACTGCGTGGTCGACACCCGCGCGTGGTTGCGAGATCCTGCGCCGCTGTTCCGCACCAACGTCGAAGGGTTGCGCGGGGTGCTCGACGTGGCCGTCTCGAGCGGCCTGCGGAAGTTCGTGTTCACCAGCAGCTACTCGACAGTGGGGCGCAAGCACGGGCGCGTCGCCACCGAGAGCGACGAGATCGACCGGCGCGGACTGACGGCCTACGTCCGCTCGCGGGTGCAGGCCGAGGACCTGGTGTTGGAGTACGCCAGGACCAAAGGTCTGCCGGCGGTGGCGATGTGCGTGGCCAGCACCTACGGCCGCGGCGATTACGGCATGACACCGCACGGCGCGCTGATCGCCGGGACGGTGTTCGGGAAGATGCCGTTTGTACTCGACCGGATCTCACTCGAGGCGGTGGGCGTCGAAGACGCGGCAGACGCACTGATCAAGGCCGCCGAACACGGTCGCCCGGGTGAACGCTACCTGGTCTCCGAGCGGATGATCAGCAACGCCGAGGTGGTCCGGATAGCCGCCGACGAGGCCGGCGTGGACCCACCCACACGGACCATTCCGCTGCCCGCGCTGTGGGCCATGGCGGCCGTCGGCACACTCAAGGCGCGACTGCGCGGCACCGACGAGCGGCTGACGCTGGAATCGGTGCGGCTGATGCGGGCCGAAGCGCGCGTGGACTGCGCGAAGGCACGTCGCGAACTGCAGTGGGAGCCCCGGCCGGTGCAGGAGTCGGTGCGCGAAGCCGCGCGGTTCTGGGCGGATATGCGCGCGGAGCGCAAGAAGGCCCGCGCGTCGGATTAGCGTGGACTCATGGGTGTTCCCGTGAATCTGAACGGCCCGCCCCAGACCATGTTGGCGACGCTGTATGCCAAAGCGCTCGACGCCGACGCGCCCCGGCCGATCCTGGGCGATCGGTTCGCCAAGGCGGCCGTCGAGAAGATCGACTACGACTGGGCCCGCACCACGATCGACGCCCGCCGCGCCCCGGCGGTGACCACCCGAAGCGCACACTTCGACCACTGGGCGGCGCAGTTCCTGGCCGCTCATCCGAAAGCAGCGGTGCTGCACCTGGGCTGCGGCCTGGACGCGCGGGTGTTCCGCCTGGACCCCGGACCGGGCGTCGAGTGGTTCGATGTCGACCACCCCGAGGTGATCGGCCTGCGTACACAGGTCTATCCGCAGCGTGACCACACGCACGTCGTCGCCGCCTCGGTCACCGATCCGGGCTGGCTGACCGGTATCGCCGCAGACCGCCCCGCCCTGCTGATCGGCGAGGGCCTGACCATGTACCTCACGCGTGAGGACGGGGTGGCCATGCTGCGTCGGGTGGTCGAGCACTTTGGGTCCGGTGAGCTGCAGTTCGACGCGTTCAACCGCCTCGGCATTCGTGCGCAATTCACCAATTCCGTGGTCCGGCGGTCCGGCTCGACGCTGTCGTGGGGCATCGATTCTCCCGATGACATCACCGGCGCCGTTCCGGGAACGCGGCTGCTGGCCTGGGTCTCGGCCTTCCAGGCCGACAGCTTCCGTGCGGTGCCGCGGGCCTACCGAATCCTCGGCGCGGCGATGAGTTCGGTACCCGCCCTGCGGAACATGGCGACCTACCATCGCTACGCATTCGGTGGCCGTTGACAGGACGTGCGGTGGCCCCGGCGTTCCAGGGAGCTCAGGGCATACACCTGCTCAGGGTCGGCGTTGATCTCCACAGTGGCCGTCACGGTGGGTGAGCCCGGCGCAGTCAAGCCGGAAGCGCAGCCGCCGCGGCGCCGCCGAACAGCTACTCTGGAGCATCGCCAGGAGGTATCAGAATGGGTCAGCGCAAGGTCCTGCAGCCCGGTCCCGACCATCCCATCACCATCGAGCCCACCGCGGGCCGCGTCGTGGTCCGGGTCAACGGCGACGTGGTCGCCGACACCCGTTCCGCCCTGACCCTGCAGGAATCCACTTACCCTGCGGTGCAATACATTCCCTTCACCGACGTGGCGCAGCACGGGCTGACGTGCACCACGACCACCACGTACTGCCCCTACAAGGGTGCCGCCAGCTACTACAGCGTCACCGCTGGGGGCACCACCGTCGACGACGCGATCTGGGCCTACGAGCATTCCTACCCCGCGGTGGCGGCGATCGCCGGGCATGTCGCGTTCTACCCGGACAAAGCCGAGATCAGCGTCACCGACGATTGACCGCCCTCGAACGCACCGTCATCTTCGACGGCCCGGCCAGCCCAGGGGCCACACTGTCCCCGCTGCGGCGCGGCTCGGGTGACCCGACGTTCCAGATTGCCGACGGCGCGATCTGGCGTACCAGCCTGCTGACTTCCGGGCCGGTGACGGCGCGGATCGTCCGCACCGCGCCGAATGCCGTGCGTGCGCAGATGTGGGGTCCGGGCGCAGCGGAATTCGCCGACGGCCTCCCGGCGTACCTGGGCGCCGACGACGACGCCGGCGACTTCGTGCCGACGCACCCGCTGGTGGCCGACGCGTTGCGCAAGGCGCCGCACCTGCGGCTCGGACGAACATCGCAGGTGCTCGAGGCGCTGATCCCGGCGGTGATCGAGCAGCGGGTGCCCGGCGCCGACGCGTTCCGCGCCTGGCGGTTGCTGGTGACCAAGTACGGCACACCGGCTCCGGGGCCGGCGCCGGAGCGGATGCGGGTGTTTCCCGCGGCCGAGGTGTGGCGGCGTATTCCGTCATGGGAGTTCCACCGCGCCAACATCGACCCCGGACGTGCGCGGACCGTCGTGGGGTGCGCGCAGCGGGCCGACTCCTTGGAGCGTCTGGTGCACCGTGCCCCTGAGGAGGCGCGCACGGCGATGATGTCGCTGCCCGGCGTCGGCGTCTGGACCGCCGCCGAAACCGCGCAGCGTGCCTTCGGCGACGCCGACGCGCTCTCGGTGGGCGACTATCACGTCTGCAAGATGATCGGCTGGACATTGCTCGGTTACCCGGTGGACGACGACGAGATGGTCGAGTTGCTCGAGCCCATGCGGCCGCACCGGCACCGCGTGGTGCGGCTGTTGTACGTCAGCGGGTATGCGCATGAGCCGCGGCGGGGACCACGGCTGCCGGTGCAGAACATTTCTGCGCTCTGACCTGAGCCTGTTACGGGAGCGGCAGTCCGGGTACACCACACCCGATCGGCAAATACTTCAGGCAAAGGAGCAACTATGCCTAGCTTCACTGTTCCCGGGATGTCGCAGGACACGGCCCGCAAGGTGACCGACCTGCTGCAGAAGCAGCTCAGCACGTACAACGACCTGCACCTCACCCTCAAGCACGTGCACTGGAACGTGGTGGGACCCAACTTCATCGGCGTGCACGAGATGATCGACCCTCAGGTCGAACTGGTTCGCGGGTACGCCGACGAAACCGCCGAGCGCATCGCCGCACTGGGTGCGTCACCGCAGGGCACCCCCGGCGCCATCCTCAAGGACCGCACCTGGGATGACTACTCCGTGGGTCGCGACAACGTGCTCGCCCATCTGGCCGCGGTGAACCTGGTGTACGACGGGGTGATCGAAGACACCCGCAAATACATCGAAACCCTCGGCGACCTGGATCCGGTGTCGGAGGACATGTTGATCGGGCACTCCGCCGAGCTGGAGAAGTTCCAGTGGTTCGTGCGTGCACACCTGGAGAACTCCGGCGGTGAGATCGTCAGCTCGGGCGAGAGCACCGAAAAGGGAGCCGCCCGCAAGGCCAAGCAGAAGGCCAAGAAGTAGCCAACACTCGATTCAGGCCCGCGCCGCTGTGGTGCGGGCCTGAATCATGTTGGGCGGGATCAGTACTCGGAATCCGTGGCCTTGCGGGCCGGTAGGACACCGCGTTCGGCTGCGGCGGTGTCCCGGTCGAGTCGCTGCGCCCGGTACATCGACACCGTGGTGCGGGTGATCAGCAGGTAGGCGATGCCCACTCCCACCATCGCGCCGGGAATCACGGAGAATGACCCCGTCATCTCCGCAACCATGATCATCACCGCCAGCGGCGCATGGGCGACGCTGCCGAAACACGCCATCATCGCGATGATCATGAACACCGCCGGCCCGTCGGGAAGCGCTGGGGCACCGGCCAACTCGGCCAGCCGCCAGATCGCGGCCCCGACGAACCCGCCGATGACGATGCCGGGCCCGAAGATGCCGCCGGAGCCACCCGTCCCGATGGACAGCGAGGTCGCCACGATCTTGGCGATCGGGAGAACGATGACGATCCACAGCGGTATCGCCATCAGAGTGTCCCGGTCAGCCGCAAGCTGCACCCACCCGTAACCGCTGGACAGGATCTGGGGAATCATCAACGCCAGCAGGCCCACCAACAGACCGCCGACGGCCGGTTTCACAACGGACCCACCCGGAATGGCGAGGCGATCCGCGAACGCCACCGTGCCGTAGAAGATCTTGGCGTACAGGTAACCGACTGCGGCGGAGACGATTCCGATCAGCAGGAACCAGGGTAGTTGCGCCGGGTCGAAGCGATAGTCGGTGGCGAGGTAACCGAACAACGGGTCGAAACCCACGATGGACCCGAACACCGCATACGCGGTACCGGAGGTGATGAAGCCGGGTATCACGGCCCGGTAATCGAAATCCTCGCGGTAGACGATCGAGGCCGCGAGGACCGCGCCGCCCAGGGGCGCACCGAAGATCGAGCCGATACCGCTGCCGATTCCCAGTGATACCGCCACCCGCCCGTCTGCGTCGGACAGATCCAGCCACCTGGTCAGCAGCGACCCGAACCCCGCAGAGATCTGCGCCGTCGGGCCCTCACGTCCGGCGGAACCGCCGGACCCGATGGTGAGCGCGCTGGAGACCATCTTGACCAGGACCGCCCGGGCGCGGATGGCGCGTGGATCAGTGTGCACCGCTTCGATGGCGTTGTCGGTGCCGTGCCCTCTGGCCTCCGGGGCGAGTGCGGCGACGATGAGCGCCGAGACCAGCGCGCCGGCGGTGGTGATCAACGGGATCGCCCAGGGGCGGTCGAAGCCCTCGGACCCGCGGTCATTGCCGTCGGCGAACGCCGTCGGGACGTCATAACCGCCCAGATAGCCGAGAAGGAACTCGGTGGAGTACTTCAGCGCCAGGTAGAACACCACCGCCCCGAGGCCGGCGATGACGCCGATGGACACCCCCAGGATCAGCCACTTGCGGAGGTAACCCGACTCCCGGACGAAGGCGCCCAACCGTCCGCCGGACGTGCCCGTCACGGCAGGATCTCGTGTTCGACGGTTCCGATCCCGTCGAGTTCCAGACGGAGGGTGTCGCCCGGACGCAGCCAGTTCCCGGTCTCCATGCCGGACCCGCCGGCCAGGGTGCCCAGGCCGATCAGCTCGCCCGGCAACAACTGCTCATCGCGCGAGGCGTGGGCCAGCACGTCACCGATGGTCCACTGCAGTCCGGAGGTGCCGACGGTGCTCACCACCCCGCCGTTGATCGCCACCGAGCCGGTGAGCGTGTCGAAACGCGGCAGCACCTCGTCGGCGGTGACCGCGATCTCCGACATGGAGCTGAGGAAGTGTTTGGACTTCTGTGGGCCGAGGCCGCTGTTCATCTCGTTGCGCTGCACGTCGCGTGCGCTGAAATCGTTGAGCAGGACGAATGCGCCGATGGCGTCGGTGGCCTCGGCCGGACCGGCGTTGTGCAGGGGTTCGGCCAACACGAAACCGAGTTCGAGCTCGAAATCCAGCCCGTGGGAGTACCCGGGGAAGGCCACCGGGGTGCCCGTCGGCACGATCGTCATGGCGTTCGACATGTAGTAGATCGGTTGTTGATAGAAGAGTTTCTTCGGCCGGAACAGGGGAAACGTTCGGCGCGTGAGCCTTTCGGCCACCGAGGTGATACGCGCCTGCTTTGGGTAGAACCGGGCCAGCATGCCGCGAGCGGCGTTGACGTTGTGTGTTTCGCTGAGCAGGAAGTCGCGGAACGACAGCGGGGTGAACGGCAGCAGTGCATTCGAGTGCTGCAGGTGACGGTTCGCAGTGGCGAGTTCCCACTCCGGTGTGAACGGGGACGGCCCCAGCGGCGACGCGCCCGGGAGTTCCTGCCAGGTTCCGTTGTGGAGCCGCTGGGTGTGCAGAACATTGTCGGTCAGGACTCTGCGCAGCTTCATGGTTGTCCACTGTGCCATTGCGGCGCCCGGATTTCGGCTTCCGAGGCTGCGACCTGAGCGCTGACCTGCGTTGATGTGGGATTCCGTTATGCTCGGGATCCTCTATCCGAAATCGACCGCAGAGGGAGTGATGAGGCGCTTGCCCGCCGAACCCCGAAGACCCGTCCCACCCCGGACTGATGCCGCGACGAGTTGCAGGCCGGAGGTGGGGAGATGGTGACAGCGGTTGCCGGTATCGCGCTCGGCGTCGTCGTGGTGCTCTTCATCACCGCGCTGACCGGATACTTCGTTGCTCAAGAATTCGCCTATATGGCCGTCGACCGGTCGCGCCTGAAAGCGCGCGCCGAATCCGGTGACGGCGCGTCACAACGCGCGCTGGCCGTGACCCGACGGACGTCGTTCATGCTCTCGGGCGCCCAGCTGGGCATCACGGTCACCGGCCTGCTGGTCGGGTACGTCGCCGAACCCTTGATCGGCGAGAGCATCGGAGTGCTGCTCGGTGGCGCTCACGTGCCCACCGGGGTGGGCATCGCCATCGGTGCGGTGGCCGCAATCGTGTTCTCGACGCTGGTGCAGATGCTCTTCGGCGAGCTGTTTCCCAAGAACCTCGCCATCGCCCGGCCGGAGCCGGTGGCCCGCGCGCTGGCGTTGTCGACCACCTGGTATCTGCGGTTGTTCGGCTGGCTGATCTGGCTGTTCGACCAGAGCTCGAACCTGCTGCTGCGGGCGCTGCGTATCGAGCCGGTGCACGATGTCGAACACTCGGCAACGCCAAGGGATCTCGAGCACATCGTGGCCGCTTCCCGCGATGCGGGGGAGCTGCCGCGCGATCTGTCCGCGCTGCTGGACCGGACGCTGGACTTCCCGACCCGGACCGCCGAGCACGCCATGATCCCGCGGTCGCGCGTGGATGTGGTGCACGCCGACGAACCCGCTGACGCCGTGCTGGCGCTGATGGCCCGTGGGCACACCCGGTACCCGGTCGTCGGGGAGGACGTCGATGATCTGCGCGGTGTGGTGCGCATGCTGGATCTACTGGATCCCGAGGTGTCCGGCGGAACCGCTGGAACACGTTGTCGCCCAACGGTGATCGTGCCGACAGCGATGCCGCTGCCGTCGGTGTTGGGGGCGCTGCGCGCCGCTGACGAGGAGATGGCGCTGGTGATCGACGAATACGGTGGATTCGCCGGTGTGGTCACCATCGAGGACATGGCCGAGGAATTGGTCGGGGAGATCGACGACGAGCACGATGCAGACTCCGACGACGACGCCGTGGCCGAAGGTGACGGCTGGGTGATGCCCGGCGACACCCCGCTCGACGAGGTGCACCGGCTGTTCGATCGCCTTCTGCCCGAGGGCGATTACGAGACCATCGCCGGTCTGGCCATCGCCGAATCCGGCGGGCTGCCCGCTGTCGGCGACACGGTGGCGGTGGCGCTGGAGCCCGAAGCCGCCGATCTGGTGGCCGACGAACCGCAGCCGCAGGATCTGCTGACCATCAAGATCCGGGCCGTCGACAAGCACGTGCCCTCGTCGGTGTTCGTCGCCGTCCGCGCCGAGGAGGCCCAGCGATGAACAGCCCGTTGGTCATCGGTCTCATCACCGTCGCGCTGATCGCGGCGAGTGCGTTCTTCGTGGCCGTGGAGTTCGCGTTGATCGCGGCGCGCAGGCACCGTATCGAGGACGCTGCGTCGAGCAGTCGCTCCGCCCGCGCCGCGCTGCGCAGCTCGAGCGAGCTGTCGGTGTTGTTGGCCGGATCGCAGCTCGGCATCACCGCGTGCACCCTGGCGCTTGGTGCCATCACCAAACCCGCTGTGCACCACTGGCTCACGCCGGTGTTCAGCTCCTGGGGAGCGCCCGGCTGGGCGGCTGACGTCGCCGGTTTCATACTGGCGCTGGTGATCGTCACCTTCCTGCACCTGGTGGTGGGCGAGATGGCGCCGAAGTCGTGGGCGATCGCGCACCCGGAGCGTTCGGCAATCATGCTGGCGCTGCCCATGCGGGCGTTCATGGCGGTGTTCCGGCCGCTGCTGATCGCACTGAACCACGCCGCGAACTGGATGCTGCGCAAGGTCGGTGTCACCCCGGTCGACGAGGTGGCCTCCGGACAGGACCCGGACACCCTGCGGCATCTGGTGGAACACTCGGCGACGGTCGGCACACTCGATGAGCGTTACAGCGCCAATCTGATGAGCGCGCTGGAGTTGCAGGCGTTGACGGTCGGGGAGCTGGTCTCCGGTGAGGTGCCCAGCGCCGTGACCGCAGACGCGGATCCCGCTGCGGTGCAGAGGGTCTCGCGTGCCACCGGGCATCTGCGGCTGCTGGTGCTCGGTGACGGCGTGGAGGGTGTGGTGCATGTCCGCGACAGCCTGTCGGCGCGGCCGGGCGCCACGGCGGCTGATCTGATGCGGCCGGCGCTGGTACTGCGCGGTGCTACACCGGTGTATGAGGCGCTGCGCACCATGCGCGAAACGCGTGGGCATCTGGCCGTGGTGACCGACGGTGACGCGCCGGTGGGGTTGATCACCCTCACCGACGTGCTGGACCGGTTGATGCCGACCGGCGAGACCGCCGCTTAGCCTCAGGCGTCGAGGTCCTGCTGCACCAGTTTGGCGATCTCGTCGACCGTCGCCTCGTTCTCCGAGGCGACGGTCACCTGGGCGCCGTTGCCCGCGCCGAGGGTCATGATCATCAGGGCCGAGCCGGCGTCCACCGGTTCGCCGCCGTCCACCGAAAGGGTGACGGGGACACCGGCTTTGACGACGGCTTCGGAGATGATGGCGGCGGGGCGGGCGTGCAGGCCGATGGCGGAGCCGACGATGACGGTTTTGGTGTGCATTGTTGTTCTCTCCTGTGTCGAGATCGACGTAATGGTGGGTTCTACTCGTACTTTTGGGCCCATGTGTCGGTTTGGGCGCAGGTTTCAGGCCGCGGCGAGTTCGGTCGTGGCCGGGGCGGTTTCCCTGGGCTTGGCGCCGAGGAACTGCTTGGCCGCGATCACGGCCGCCGCGGCGACGACGGTCCCGGCGACCAGCGAGATGAGGAAGCCGAGCTTGTTGTCGATGGCGAAGAGGACGAAGATGCCGCCGTGCGGGGCGCGGCACTGGACGTCCAGGGCCATGCTCAGCGCACCGGTGACGGCGCCACCGGCCATCATCGACGGGATCACCCGCAAGGGGTCTGCAGCAGCGAACGGGATGGCGCCCTCGGAGATGAACGAGGCACCCAGAAGCCAAGCTGCGCGGCCGTTTTCGCGTTCCGGCTCGGTGAACAGCCCGGGCCGCACCGTCGAGGCCAGTGCCATGGCCAGCGGCGGGACCATACCCGCGGCCATCACGGCGGCCATGATGGTGAAGCTCGCGGTGGTGGCCGCGGCCAGGCCGGCGGTGGCGAACGCGTAGGCCGCCTTGTTGACCGGACCGCCCAGGTCGAAGCACATCATCAGGCCCAGGATCACGCCCAGCACCACAGCCGAGGTGCCGGACATGCTCGACAGCCACTCGGTCAGGCTGGTGTTCACCCACGCCAGCGGACGGCCGACCAGGAAGAACATCAGCAGGCCCATGATCAGCGACGCGAACAGCGGGATGATGACCACCGGCATGAGACCGCGGAACCACTTGGGCACGTTGATCCGGCTGATCCACAACGCCGCGAAGCCCGCCATCACACCGGCCACGATGCCGCCGATGAAGCCGCCACCCACGAACACCGCCACCGCACCTGCGGTGAAACCCGGTGCGATACCGGGCCGGTCAGCGATTGCGAAGGCGATGTAACCGGCCAGCGCAGGCACCAGGAAGCCGAAGGCCAACCCGCCCAGGGTGAACAGCACGGCACCGATGTACTGGGTGAGACCGCCCGGGGGCAGGTTGGTCAACGAGTTCTCGAGGGCGTACATGTTGCCGAACGACAGTGAGCCGCCCTCGGGGGTGTTGGCGATCTCGTAGCCGGCGAACAGGAAGCCCAGCGCGATCAGCAGACCACCCGCGGCGACGAACGGGATCATGTAGCTGACACCGGTGAGCAGGATCTGCCGGGTTCTGGTACCCCAGCCCACGCCGGCGGATCCCGACGGAGCGGACGACGTGGTAGCCGCAGAACCTTCCACCCGCGCGGCGTTCGGGTTGTCGGCGGCGGCCAGGGCATCGGTGATCATCTGGTCGGGTTCGTTGATCGCGCGCTTGACCCCGGAGGCGATCACCGGTTTCCCGGCGAACCGCTGGCGGTCCTTGACGCCGACGTCGGTGGCGAAGATGACGGCGTCGGCAGCGGCGATGGTGGCTGCGGACATCGGGGTGCTGCCCGAGGAGCCCTGTGTCTCCACGGTGAAGTCGACGCCGGCCCGCTTGGCCGCGGCTGCCAGCGAATCGGCGGCCATGTAGGTGTGGGCGATGCCGGTGGGGCACGCGGTGATGGCCACGATCGACTTCTGGTTGGCCACAGCGGGTTCCGCGGCCGGCGCCGGGGCGGCCACCGGCGCCGGCGCGGGGGCGGGATTGACCACGTCCTCGACGAGGCCCACCACCTCCTCGGCCGACGAGGCGTCCCGCAGTGACGCGACGAAATCGGGTCGTACCAGGGCACGGGCCAGGCTGGAGAGCAGCTTCATGTGCTCAGCGCCGCCGGAATCGGGGGCCGCGATGAGGAACACCAGATCGGCGGGGCCGTCGGGGGCACCGAAATCCACCTTCGGGGACAGCCGGGCGAATCCTATGGTCGCCGAGTCCACGTACGGCGAGCGGCAGTGCGGGATGGCGATACCACCGGGCAGGCCGGTCGCCGACTGCGCTTCCCGGGCCATGGCTGCACCCCGCAGACCGTCGGGGTCGGTGGAGCGGCCGACGGCGGCGACTTGCTCGGCCAGTCGGCCGATCACCGCCTCTTTGTCTGGGCCACCGTCGACGTCGAGCAGCACCAGACCCGTCTCGGTGATCGGTTGGCGTGGATTGGTCATGTCAGACACCTCGGGTTTCGGCGGTTCGTGGTTCACAGGAGATGGGGCGAGATCGACACGACGCGGACTCCGTCGAGGTCGATGTCGGCCGGTGCGGGCAGTGCCGAGCCGGGCAGCGCGGCGGCGGCGCTACCGTAGGCAACCGCCATCTGCAGGCGTCGTGGCGCTTCCGCCCCGGCGACGTCGGCGCGTACGTAACCGGCGAGTGAGGAGTCACCGGCGCCGACGGTGCTCCTCGGAATGATCGGTGGTGGGGTGGCCAGCCAGGCGCCGGTGTTGTTGACCAGCACCGCTCCGGAAGCGCCCAGGGTGGCCAGGACATTGCCGACGCCGCGGCCCAGCAGGGTCAGTGCGGCTGACACCACGGGTTCCGGATTACCCTGTGCGACGGCTGCTTCCAGCTCAGCGGGTGAGTGCCCGGAAAGGCTGGCCAGCTCGTCGCTGTTCGGTTTGAGCAGGTCGGGGGCCGCGTCGTCGAAGCGGGCGGCCAACGCCAGCAGGGGCCCCTCGGAGGTGTCGACGGCCACACGGCAGGGCAGTCCCCGCAGGGCTGCCACCACATCGGCGTACCAGCTCTGCGGCGCGCCGGGAGGAAGCGAGCCGGAGAGCACCACCCAGTCGGCGGCCGCGGCGCGCTTGACCACCGCATCGGTCAGGGCAGCCAGCGACGCCTGATCCAGCGCGGCGCCCCGCTCGTTGAGTTTGGTTGTGGTGCCGTCATTCTCGGTGATCGCCAGGTTGGTGCGCACCGCATCCCCGATCGGCACCGTCGCATAGGGCACGCCGGTCCCGGCCAGGGCGGAGATGAACGGGTCGCCGTGTGCGGCGGGCAGTACGGCCACCGCGTCGACGCCGGCCAGGGTCAGCGCCCGGGCCACGTTGACGCCTTTGCCGCCGGGTTCGGTGGACACGGTGGCGATGCGGTGCACCGCACCCCGGGTCAGTGGAGTCGGCAGTGTGACGGTGCGATCGACACTGGGATTCGGTGTGACGGTGACGATCACGCGATCACCACTTCGAGACCGTGTTCGGTCAGTGCCGCTCGTGCATCGTCGGCGATCTCGTTGTCGGTGATCAGCGCGTCCACCTCACTGAGGGCGGCGAAGCTGACGAATTCCTCGCGACCGATCTTCGATGAATCCGAGACGACCACAACGTAATTGGCGCATCGCACCATGGCCCGCTTCACGGCGGCCTCCTCGGTGTCGGGAGTGGACAGGCCGTGCGAAGTGGTGATGCCGTTGGTTCCGATGAACGCGATGTCGACGCGCAGGGTGTCGAGCACCCGCAGCACCTGCTCGCCCACGGCGGCCTGGGTGAGGCCGCGGACCCGGCCTCCGAGCAGTTGTAGTGACACCGATGGTGACGTCGCCACCCGCGCCGCGATGGGCACCGAGTTGGTGACGACGGTGAGCTCGTGCTCCTGGGTCAGCATCGCGGCCACCCGCGCGGTGGTGGTGCCGGCGTCGAACAGCACGCTGGCGCCGCTGATGGGGAAGAACTCCATGGCGGCGCGCGCAATCGCATCCTTGTGGTCGGCCCGGGTGCTGTCGCGCTCGGCGACTCCGGATTCGACGACGTGCAGAGCGCGAGCAGGCACCGCGCCGCCGTGGACACGGCGCACGACACCGGCCCGGTCCAGCACGGCGAGGTCGCGTCGCACGGTTTCGGTGGTGACCTCGTAGGCCTCGGCCAGTTCGGTCACCGAGGCGCGGCCACGCGACATCACCAGTGCGGCGATGGCCTGTTGACGCTCTTCGGGGTACACGGCGCTCCAGATCAGTGGAATCCCGTTTGTGTGGGATTCAAGCCGGTTAAATGTTGATATGTGTTGTTTTACGCTTGAACGTGTTGACTTGTCAAGGGAAAGTTGTAATCTGCTTCACATGAGCCGTTCATCTGCACCTGTGTCACCTGCTGCCGGTGAGGTCGCCGGGAGCGTCCTGCGGGGCGTGCCGGTGGTCCCCGGCGTCCAGTACGCGCCTGTCATCCGTCCCGGCCACGCGGTGCCGGTGGAACGGCTGGCCGCGCAGCCCGAGATCGAGGAAGCGGCCCGTCCCGCGGAGGTCAGCCGTTTCGTCGCCGCGGCGAACGCAGTGGCGCAACGCCTGCGGGACCGGGCGGCGCACGCCACCGGCGCGGCGTCCGAAGTGCTGGCCGCCACGGCCATGCTGGCGCAGGACCGCGCGTGGCTGGGGGCCGCCGAGAAGCGGATCGGTCAGGGCAGCCCGGCGGTGCGTGCCACCGTCGACGCCGTCGCACAGTTCACCGATCTGTTCACCCAGATGGGCGGTCTGATGGCCGAGCGGGTCACCGACCTGCGTGACATCCGCGATCGGGTGGTGGCCGAACTCAGCGGCCTGGCCGAACCCGGTGTCCCGGTGCCCGACGTGCCGTCCATCCTGTGTGCCGAGGATCTGGCTCCGGCGGACACCGCGGGACTGGACCCCGCCCTGGTCGTCGGGTTGGCCACCACATTCGGCGGGCCCACCAGCCACACCGCCATCATCGCCCGCCAGCTCGGCATCCCGTGTGTCGTCGCGGTCGGGGGCCTCGATGACGTGCAGGCCGGAACACGGGTCCTGCTCGACGGCACCCGTGGGATCATCGCCGTCGACCCGGAGCCTGCCGAGGCGCGGGCCGAGGTCGAGCGGGCGGGTGTCATCGCCGCGGCGACGGCCGGCTGGGCGGGTCCGGGCGCCACCGCAGACGGGCATCCGGTGGCCGTCCTGGCCAACGTCCAGGACGGAGCCGCCGCCCGGGCCGCCCTGGAGGTGCCCGCCGAGGGCATCGGCCTGTTCCGCACCGAGCTGTGCTTTCTCAACCGCGACTCCGAACCGTCGGTGGACGAACAGGCGGAGATCTACGGCGAGGTGCTCGAGGCGTTCTCCGGTCACAAGGTGGTGATCCGCACCCTCGACGCCGGATCGGACAAACCGCTGAAGTTCGCGGGTCATCCCGACGAGGCCAACCCGGCGCTGGGTGTGCGCGGCATCCGCATCGCGGCGGGCAATCCCGAGTTGCTGGAGCGTCAGCTCGAGGCCATCGCGGCGGCGGCGCAGCGCACCGGGACCTCGCCGTGGGTGATGGCGCCCATGATCGCCACGGCCGAGGAAGCCCGAAACTTCGCCGAGCGCGTGCGTGCCCACGGGCTGACGCCGGGGGTGATGATCGAGGTCCCCGCCGCAGCGTTGCTGGCCGACCGCATCCTGGCCCACGTCGACTTCCTGTCGATCGGCACCAACGATCTGGCGCAGTACACCATGGCGGCCGACCGGATGTCTGCCGAGCTGGCCACGCTCACCGACCCCTGGCAACCCGCGGTGGTGGCTTTGGTGGCGCTGGCCGCCAAGGCCGGGGTCGAGGCCGACAAGCCGGTGGGTGTGTGTGGTGAGGCGGCGGCGGACCCGCTGCTGGCGTGTGTGCTGGCCGGGCTCGGTGTCAGCTCGTTGTCGGCGGCCGCGGCCGCCGTGCGCGCGGTGGGCGCCAAGCTGTCGACGGTCACGCTGCAGCAGTGCCGGGACGCCGCGGAGGCTGTCCTGCGCACGTCCAGCGCCGCTGAAGCGCGCGCCGCCGCGGCACGCGTGCTGGGCTGACCGGGGAATAATCGGACCCCAGTCCGGTTATAGTGGGCATCGCTGTCAACCCCAAGTGAGGTGCTTGAATATGCCCGCCATCACCGTAGATACGCCCACCATGTTGGCCTTGCCGCGCGTGTCCGCGCCGTCGCCGGAGGAGACCGAACGCCCTGTGCGGTCGGTCACCACTGGCCCCCGCGGCTACGAAGGGGAGGGCTTCCCCGTCGTCCGCGCGTTCGCCGGTGTGCGCGCCGCCGATCTCGATCCGTTCGTCCACATGGATCAGATGGGCGAGATCGAATACCAGCCCGGTGAGCCCCGCGGCACCGACTGGCACCCGCACCGCGGGTTCGAGACCGTCACCTACATGATCGACGGGCGCTTCGCCCACCAGGATTCCCACGGCGGCGGCGGGCTGATCGCCGATGGCGCCACGCAGTGGATGACCGCAGGCTCGGGGATCCTGCACATCGAGACCCCGCCCGCCGAGCTGGTCGAGAGCGGCGGCGTCTTCCACGGTATCCAGCTGTGGGTGAACCTGCCCAAGAAGGACAAGTTCGCCGCGCCGAGGTATCAGTCCATCGAGGGGCAGCAGGCGGCCCTACTGTCCTCGGCTGACGGCGGAGCGCTGGTGCGCATCATCGCCGGCGACATCAGGACCGAAGACGGGGTGGAGCACGGTCCTGGTGCGACCCACACCCCGATCACGTTGGCGCACGCGACAATCGAGCCGGGCGCCGAGCTGAACCTGCCGTGGAACCGCGAGTTCAACGCGTTGGTCTACGTGCTGAGCGGACGAGGCACGGTGGGGCCGGTGAAGAACCCGATCCAGCAGGGCCAGTTGGCCGTTCTCGGGCCCGGTGACCGGATCTCGGTGAGCGCCGATGCCGGGCAGGACTCCAACCGGCCCGCACTCGAGGTGCTGCTGCTCGGTGGTAAACCCATCCGCGAACCCGTCTTCCAGTACGGGCCCTTCGTGATGAACTCCAAGTCCGAACTCATCCAGGCGGTGGAGGACTTCAACGCCGGACGCTTCGGCGTCATACCGCCGAATGCGTTGATGCCGCATCGGGTTTGACCGGATACAGCAGTTCCAGCTCACCGAGGTTGGCGGCCACCGTCACCAGGGGAAGCGCGTTGGCGATGGGGTGGTCCTCCGCGGGGGCCTCGGTGCGCAACGCCAGGACGAAATCCGCGGTGAGGGGCTCGTCGCCGATCGGCTTGTCGGTACGGCCCGACATCCGGTCGCACACCAGGGCCGTGTGCCGGTCGAGCACCGCCCGGGCGCGTGGATACGCGCCCGGGTCCGGGACCGTGGCGATATCGGCGATCAGGTCTGCCGCGATGCGCAGCCGGATCGCGCGATTCGCGCGGCGCACCACCGGCCCACGGGTGTCGGTGGGGCCGCCACTCTCGGAAAGATATTGGCGCACACCGTCATCGACGGTGCGTGACGCCGTGAGCGCCTGGTAGCTCAGCTCCGTCACCCGGTCTCGGTCGGCGGGCCGACCGCCGCCCTGGGTGATGCGCGAGACCGCGGCCTGCAGATACCGGGTGCCGACCGCGAACGCCGCGGTGGTCGCGTTGGTGACGGCGGTTCCGGAACCGCGGGGCCACAACAGGATCGACACCACGAACCCCACCACGCCGCCCACCACGATGTCCTCGATCCGGACCAGGCCCACCGCCCAGCCGCTGGGTGCGATCAGGTTGAACACGATCAGCACCAGCATGGTGAACGCTGCCTGCCCGGCGGCGAAGGAGGCGACTTCCGGAACGTAGGCGGCGACGAAGGCGACGACGGGCAGCACCGGCCACAGGACGGCGGGCTCGACACCGATCAGCTCGATGAGCACGGCGCCGATGACGAACCCGAGCACCGTCCCCATCACGGCGCGGAACACCCGGGTGCCGGTGGTCAGTGCGCTGCTGCGCAGCACCGACATCGCGGCCAGCACCACCCAGAAGCCGTGCTCCACGGGAAACACATGCGTGGTGGCGACGGCCAGGGCCAGACCCAGACCCGTGCGCAGGCTGTTACGGACGACGACGGCGCGGGTGGCGAGGTAGCCGGAGGGGATGTTGGCGACGGCTTCGGCCTCCGAGAGCACACGTACCGAGGCGCCCATCTCGGGCAGCCGGCGGCCCAGCACCCGCATCAGGACCGGGCGCGCATCGGCGGCCGCCGCGGTGGCGATCACCCGGCCGGTGGCGCCCACCGTCGCCCCGAAGGTCCGGCGGGTGAGCAGGCGCCGGCCGATCTCGACGGCTTCGGAGTCGCTGCCGCCGTCCAGCATCTCGGCGATGTCCTCGCGGTAGCGGCCCTGGGCCACCTCGCGCAGGTCGGCCAGCGCGTCGTCGAGTTCGGCCCGCGCCGGCGCCCGGTCGGCCACCCGCGCGATCCGCAGCAGCCGTGCCGAAGCGCGCAGTACCCGCACCGCGGGCTCGGTCATCACACCGAGGTTGTCGGCCGTCTCCTCCTGAACCCGGTCGCAGAGCCATTCCAGGTCGTCGATCACCCGGACCAGGGCCCTGCTGCCGGCGGTCAGGCCGACCGGCCGGAAATCGCTGCCGACGTAGTTGGCCCACAACGCGTTCATCGCCCGGTTCACGGCCCTGCGGTCGTCGTGGCCTTCGAGGTGGTGTGCCAGCGCCCCGCACACCCGGGCGGCGTGGCGGCGCAGGTCGTCGTGATGGCGGGGCGGCAGCAGGAACAGGGCGGCCGGGACACACACCGCCAGCGCGATCAGCCAGCCGAGCAGCCGCTCCCCGACGGGACCGGCGGGAGTGCAGGCGGGCAGCACGAACGTCAGCAGGGTTGCGCGCTGACCCGCGGCGATCGACGTGCTGAGCACGCCGGCGAAGGTGACCGCCACACCGAGGATGAACATCGCCGCCACCGCCAGCCAGGGATGCGGGGCCACCAGAGTGCCCAGCGTGATCAGGACCCCGCCGATGCCCGCCAGTCCGGCGTAGGAGACCGCCCGTCCCGCCCGGTTCCCGGGGAAGTCGACCACGATGAGCAGTGCGATTGATCCGAAGATCGCGAACAGCGGTGTCTGGCCGTTGCCGACCGCGAAGCCGATACCGGCCGAGATCGGGATGACCATCGCCGCGCGCGCCGCACGCCGGAAAGCGTCCAGCTCGGGATCGCGGTTCTCGACCCGGTCCAGCGCCCGGCGCAGCAGCATGCCGGGGGTCTTCATGGGTTCAACCGTAGAGGCTAGGTCCGGTCGGGCCGTGGGGCCGGCACGGACCCCAGGGTGCCGTTGTCCAGAGCGCTGCGGAACTGCTGTTTGGCGACCCAGGTGAACGCGTCCAGATCGCGGGGCAGGGCGCACTGTTCGTAGCCGACCAGGAGATAGATCGCCCATTTGGCGAACACATCAGCCTGGCGTTCGTCGCCCAGGATCTCGACCGCCGACGAGTGCACCATGTCGTAGCGGATCTGATCGAGTGTGGTGATGACCGCGCGGACGCGCGGATCCACCGAACTCCAGGCGCGAACCGCGGCGTACGCATCGAAGGGCAGTCCGAGGCCCATCTCGATCATCAGGTCGAGGCGCCGGTGCGGGTCGGTTTCGGCGGTCAATGCGGTGACCCGCTCGCGGGTGAAGCTGGTCAGCCAGTGCTCCACCAACTCATGGGTGTACTCGGCCCAGTTGTTGAAGTAGTGATAGAACGAGCCCGTCGTGACTCCGAGCCGATTACACACCTCGGCGAGTTTGAGCCCCCCATAACCCAGGTCTGCCAGCACTCCAATACCCGTCTTGAAGTAGGCCTCTCTGGTCACAACCGTCGCCATAATCCCCACCCTAAAACAGGGTGCCGGGCTGTTTTATACCCCAGCGCACAACGCGCGAATTATTTGGCAAATTCGGTAGTCCACCTCGGCATTTGTATGCGATTTTCGTCGCGACGAGCGGTCGCGGCGGCCGGATCGCGACGTTGCGCCTTTTCGGCGGCACTTCCGCATCGGGCCAGATAGTGTGACGTTTTGATGACACGACCGCGGGGGTGGCGGTGGTGATGGCGGCGGTCTCGAGCCGGTGCGACAATCGTTTATTCGGGGCCTGCTCACGAATCTCAGGGGGTCGTAGTTTGATGATCGAGATCGGCGCGCAACTCCGTGTCGCGAATATGGGAAAAGGTCAGCCAGTGACCTATGGCACAATTTGACCGTGCCGCATACCGCAAGTAGGGGCCCCGGTCGTCCTCCGGCAGCGAAGGCTGCTGAAACCCGGGAGCGAATTTTGCATGCAGCCCGTCAGGTGTTCAGTGAACTCGGATATGACGCAGCTACCTTTCAGGCCATTGCGATCCGCGCCGATCTCACCCGCCCTGCCATCAACCACTACTTCGCGAGCAAGCGGCTGCTGTACCAAGAACTCGTCGAGCAGACCAACAGTCTGGTGGTGACCGCGGGCGCCGATCGCGCGCAGGCGGCGACCTCGTTGGTGGACCGTCTGGTGGCCTTCATCTCGGCGGCGGTGCAGGCCGACGAGAAGGACCGGTCGGCAGCGGCGTTTCTGGTCACCGCGGTGCTGGAATCGCAGCGCCATCCCGAGCTCAACCAGGCGACGAACGATTCGCTGGAGACCTCCCGGCAGTTCGTCAGGTGGGCGGTCAACGAGTCCATCAGCTCCGGTGAACTGCGCACCGACACCGATGTGCAGGCGCTGGTGGAGATGCTGGTCGCCGTGCTGTGGGGGATGGGCTTCTACGCCGGTTTCGTCGGCGGCGACGACGGTCTGGACCGCATCACCGATCAGCTGAAACTCCTTCTGCAACAGAAGCTCTGGGAGTTCCAGGTCTGACCTCTACGGGCTCGGCAGCTAGGTGGCCTAAGTATCTGGCTACGATGGCCACTGAACGCCGGCAACCCGCCGGCCCGTGATCGAGGAACCCTCCTGATGAGTGCACTGCGCAGTCACGATGACACCTGGGACATCGCCACCAGTGTGGGCAGCACCGCCGTCATGGTGGCGGCCGCCCGGGCCTTCGAGACCGACCAGCCTGACCCGCTGATCCGTGACCCCTACGCGCGGATCCTGGTCGACGGCGCGGGCACCGGTGTCTGGGACAGCGTCCTCGACAGCGGACTGACCGCCAGGCTCGCCGACATCGACGCCGACATGGCGGTCATCTTCACGCACATGCGCAACTACCAGGCCGTGCGCACCCATTTCTTCGACGCCTACTACGCCGACGCGGCCGCCGCCGGGATCCGGCAGATCGTCATCCTGGCTTCGGGTCTGGACTCCCGCGCCTACCGGCTGGAGTGGCCCGCGGGCACCGAGGTCTTCGAGATCGACCAGCCGTTGGTGCTCCAGTACAAGGCCGACACGCTGGCCCAGCACGGCGTCACGCCCACCGCCGGCCGCCACGAGGTGCCCGTCGATCTGCGTTTCGACTGGCCGGCGGCGCTGAAATCAGCGGGATTCGATCCCGCTGCGCCCACGGCCTGGCTGGCCGAAGGGCTCCTGATGTACCTGCCGGCCGAGGCGCAGGACCGGCTGTTCGAGAACATCGGGGCGCTCAGCGCACCGGGGAGCCGTATCGCGGCCGAGACCATGCGCACGCAGGCCAGCGACCGTCGTGAGGAGATGCGCGAACGCTTCTCCGGGGTGGCCGAGAAGCTCGGGATGACGCAGATGCCGGATATCCAGGACCTCACCTACGACGAACCCGACCGGGCAGATCTCGCCGACTGGCTCAACGCGCACGGCTGGCGTGCCACGTTCGTCGAGTCCCGGGACGAGATGAAACGGCTCGGGCGCTGGGTCGAGGTCCCGTTGCAGGACGGCGACGACTCGTTCTCGCGGTTCGTGGTGGCCGAACGCGGCTGACGGGCGCGGCCGCAGTCCGGCGCGACCCCCTGTCGCCCAACCGGGTGGTTGGTTACCATGAGGCTTCCGCCGGTCAGGAAGGACTGCGATGACCACCGATTCCGTAGCGCCCGCCACCTCCGCACCCGCCGACATACCCGCGATCGTCGCGGGCCTTCGCCAGGTCTACGCCTCGGGCCGAACCCGCTCGATCGAATGGCGCCGCACCCAGCTCAAAGCGCTGGAGAAGCTGGTCACCGAGAACGAGGGCCGGATCGCCGAGGCGCTGGCTCAAGACCTCGACCGCAGCCCCTTCGAGTCCTGGCTCGCCGACGTCGCCAGCACCGCCAGCGAGGCCCGCGACGCAGCCCGCAACGTCGGCAAGTGGACCAAACGCAGACACCGGCTGCTGGAGTTCTCGCAGCTGCCCGGCCGCGGCTGGGTGGAGTACGAGCCCTACGGCACCGTGCTGATCATCGGCGCCTGGAACTTCCCGTTCGCCTTGACCCTGGGCCCGGCCGTGGGCGCCCTCGCCGCGGGCAACACCGTCGTGCTCAAACCGTCGGAGGTGGCGCCGGCGTCGTCGGCCCTGATGGCGGAACTGGTGCCCCGGTACCTGGATCGCGAAGCGGTGGTGGTCGTCGAGGGGGACGGCGCCGTCAGCCAGGAACTCATCGCCCAGGGCTTCGACAAGCTCTGCTTCACCGGGGGAACCGACATCGGCCGCCGGGTGTACGAGGGCGCCGCGCCCCACCTGACGCCGGTGACGCTGGAACTCGGCGGCAAGAGCCCGGTGATCGTGTCCCGCGACGCCGATATCGACGTGGCGGCCAAGCGCATCGCCTGGACCAAGCTGATCAACTCCGGCCAGATCTGCATCGCGCCCGACTATGTGCTGGCTGATGCCACCATCCGGGACCGGTTGGTCAGCAAGATCGGCGAGGCGGTGGCTGAGTTCGAGGCGAACAACCCCAGCGGCAAGAGGATCGTCAACCAGCGCCACTTCGACCGGCTGTCCACCTCGCTGGCGGCCACCAAGGGCACCGTCGCCGTGGGCGGCGCCACCGACGCCACCCAGCTGCGCATCCAGCCCACCGTCGTCGTCGATCCCGACCTGGACGAGCCGTTGATGCGTGACGAGATCTTCGGTCCCATCCTGCCGGTGGTGACCGTCGAATCCGAAGACGAGGCAATCGCTTTCGTCAACGCCCGGCCCAAACCGCTGGCCGTCTACCTGTTCACCAAGTCCAAGGCCATCCGCGAGAAGGTGATCAAGGAGGTGCCGGCCGGCGGCATGCTGGTCAACCAGCTGCTGTTCCAGTTCACCACCAGCAAGCTGCCCTTCGGCGGGGTGGGACCGTCCGGGATGGGCGCCTACCACGGCAAGTTCGGCTTCGAGGAGTTCAGCCACCGCAAGTCGGTGCTGACCAAACCCACCCGACCCGACTTATCCGCAGTGATCTACCCCCCGTATACAGAGAAGGCGTGGAAGTTGGCGCGCAAGATCTTCTGAGTGTCAGTCGGAGAAAGGAAGCACATGCCCGGAGTTGCAGATCGTGTCGTCGTCGTCACCGGTGCCGGTGGTGGGCTCGGACGTGAGTACGCGCTGACGCTGGCCCGTGAGGGTGCCTCGGTGGTGGTCAATGACCTCGGCGGCTCGCGTGACGGCACCGGCTCCGGTTCCGCGATGGCCGACCAGGTGGTCAACGAGATCAAAGAGGCCGGCGGTCGCGCCGTCGCCAACTACGACTCCGTGGCCGAACCCGAAGGCGCAGAGAACATCATCAAGACCGCCCTCGACGAGTTCGGCAAGATCGACGGCGTGGTCAGCAACGCAGGCATCCTGCGTGACGGCACTTTCCACAAGATGACCTTCGAGAACTGGGACTCCGTGCTCAAGGTCCATCTGTACGGCGGCTACAACGTGATCCGGGCGGCATGGCCGCACTTCCGCGAACAGAGCTTCGGCCGCGTGGTCGTCGCGACGTCCACCAGCGGTCTGTTCGGCAACTTCGGGCAGGCCAACTACGGCGCCGCCAAACTGGGTCTGGTCGGGTTGATCAACACGCTGGCCCAGGAGGGCGCGAAGTACAACATCAAGACCAACGCCATCGCCCCCATCGCCGCCACCCGGATGACCGAGGACATCCTGCCGCCCGAGGTGCTCAAGAACCTGACCCCGGAGTTCGTCGCCCCTGTGGTGGCCTACCTGTGCACCGAGGAACTGGCCGACACCGACTCGATCTTCATCGTCGGTGGCGGCAAGGTGCAGCGCACCGCGTTGTTCCAGAACGACGGCATCACCTTCTCGACGCCGCCGTCGGTGGATGACATCGCCGAGAAGTGGTCGGAGATCACCGATCTGTCTGCTGCCAAGGCAGCGGCTTTCAACCTCCGCTAGATGAAAGCTGTTGTAGTCCAGGAGCTTTCCGGCCCGTCGGGTGTGTCCTTCACGGATGTGCCCGACGTGACCGGCGGCCCTGGCGATGTGGTGATCGACGTCCGCGCGGCCGGGGTTTGCTTCCCGGATCTGCTGCTCACCCGCGGGGAGTACCAGCTGAAGCTGCCTCCGCCGTTCATCCCGGGTATGGAAGTGGCCGGTGTGGTGCGCTCGGCCCCGGACTCCTCGGGATTGTCGGTGGGGCAGCGGGTTTCGGCCTTCACCATGATGGGCGGTTACGCCGAGCAGGTGGCGGTGTCCCCGGACAGCGTGGTGCCCACCGCCGACGGTATCGACGACGCCCAGGCCGCCGCGCTTCTGGGCAACTACTACACGATGTATTTCGCGCTGGCCCGCCGTGGCGCGTTGCAGCTGGGTGAGACGGTGCTGGTGCTCGGCTCGGCGGGCGGGGTGGGCACCGCGGCGGTGCAGATCGCCAAAGCGCTCGGCGCCCGGGTCATCGCAATGGTGCATCGCCCGCACGCCATGGATTTCGTGAAGGGTCTGGGCGCCGACGTGGTGCTACCCCTGACCGAGGGCTGGCCGCAGGCGGTGCGTGATGCCACCGACGGGCGCGGTGCCGATCTGGTGGTCGACCCGGTGGGTGGGCAGACCTTCGACGACGCCATCCGGGTGATCGCCACCGAAGGACGACTGCTGGTCATCGGTTTTGCTGCCGGCGGTATCCCGACCGTCAAGGTGAACCGCCTGCTGCTGCGCAACGTCGGGGTGCTCGGCGTCGGCTACGGGGAGTTCGTCAACCGGACACCCGGGGCGCAGGCCAAGATCGGCGCCGGTATCGCTCAGCTGGTGGCGGGCGGGCTGCGGCCGCCACCGCCACAGCGGTTCCCGCTGGCCGACGGCGCGGCCGCGCTGCAGTCGCTCGCTGAGGGCGGGGTGTTGGGCAAGCTCGTGCTCGAGCCGTAGGTTACGACCGTGGGAACGGATCGCGAATGGACACTCTAGGCGTCGTTCTCGTCGCGCTGGCGATCGCCGTCGGCCTGGCCGGCATCGTCGTGCCGATCCTCCCCGGTGGGCTGTTGGTGTTCGCCGCGATCGCGGTGTGGGCGTGGGTCGAGGGCACCACGGTGGCCTGGGTGACCCTCGGTATCGTCGCGGCGCTGTTCATCGCGGCCGAGGTGATCAAGTACACCTGGCCCGTCAAACGCATGCGCCGCGCCGATGTACGCACGAAGAGTCTGGTGGCCGGCGCGGTGCTGGGCGTCATCGGGTTCTTCGTGGTGCCGGTGCTGGGGCTGGTGCTGGGCTTCGTGCTGGGGGTGTTCCTGGCCGAACTCGGTGTCCGGCGGGACTCGACACGCGCCTGGGTGTCGACCGTGCACGCCCTCAAAGGGGTGGCCCTGTCCGTCGGCGTCGAACTCGTCGGCGCGCTTGCCTCGACCGTCGTCTGGGTCTGTGCCGTCGCCTTCTGGTGATTTCGGCGCGTTCGTAACCGCTCAGCGGTTACGAACGCGCCCAAATCCCTCTACCGCAGCGCCGCCCGCAGCTTGTCGAGGTCCGTGGCCGTGACACCCGCGGCGGCCAGGTACCCGTCGAGTGAACCGTGCTCGTCGTCCAGCACGCGCAGAGCGGCGTCCAGATACTCCTCGCGCACGCCCAGCACATCATCGGAGAGCCGGGTCTCGGTCAGCTCGGCCATCTCCTCGGGGATCTCGCCGTCGAACCGGGCACGCACCCGCGCCAGGATCTGCTCGCGCAGCTGGGGGGAGGCGGCATTGCTGGCCAGGTAGTCGGCCATCACCGCGTCAGCATCGACGCCGGCGGCCCGCAGCACCACGCCGACGGTGAAGCCGGTGCGGTCCTTGCCCGCGAAGCAGTGCGCCAGCACCGGTCGCTGCTCGCCGAGCAGGGTGATCACCCGGTGCACGGCCCGTCGCGCGCCCGGTGACTTCGCGAAACCGCGGTACTCCTCGGCCATGTATCGCCGCGCGGCGGACGAGGTGGACTCGTCGGACGGCTTCTCGGTCATCAACCGCTGGAAGGCATGCTCGTGCGGGGCCTCACCGTCGGTGACCACGGTGTCGATGAACGGCAGCAGGTGGATCTGCACTCCGTCGGGCACCAGACCGGGGCCGTGCTTGTCCACCTCGATCGCCGACCGCAGATCGGCCACGTCGCCGATACCCAACGCCTGCAACTGATTTCGTCCTGAGTCGTCGAGGTTGCTGAGCTCGCCGGAGCGGAACAACAGGCCTGGCCGGATCCCGGTGGACGCGGTGACGTCGCGGAAGTTCCAGGCGCCGCCCAGTGTCACGGCGTCACCGCCGCGGCCAGTGCGCTCTTCTCCCGGCCGATCTCGGCGCGGGCGATGGACCGGATGTGCACCTCGTCGGGGCCGTCGAAGATGCGCATCGCGCGGTGCCAGCCGTACATCCGGGCCAACACGGTGTCATCGCTGATGCCGGCGCCGCCGTGCACCTGGATGGCGCGGTCGATCACATTGCAGGCCATCTGCGGCGCGACGGCCTTGATCTGGGCCACCAGATTGCGGGCCTCTTTGTTGCCGTGCTGGTCGATGGTCCACGCGGCCTTCTGACACAACAGCCGGGCCTGGTCGATCTCGTTGCGCGACAAGGCGATCTGCTGCTGCACCATGCCCTGCTCGGCCAGTGGTTTGCCGAACGCGATGCGGGTGTTGGCGCGGTCCACCATCAACGCCAGCGCCCGCTCGGCCACACCGATGGCACGCATGCAGTGGTGGATGCGGCCCGGTCCCAGCCGAGCCTGCGCGATGGCGAAACCGGATCCCTCCTCGCCCAACAGGTTCGACGCGGGCACCCGCACGTTGTCGTAGACGATCTCGGCGTGGCCGTGCTGGTCCTGCCAGCCGAAGACGCTGGTGGAGCGCAGGATCTGCACACCCGGGGTGTCGACGGGCACCAGGATCATCGACTGCTGCTGGTGGCTGGCCGCGTCGGGGTTGGTGCGGCCCATCACGATCAGGATCTTGCAGCGCGGATCGTTGGCGCCGGAGGTCCACCACTTGCGGCCGTTGATGATGTAGTCGTCACCGTCGCGCACGATCTGGGTCTGGATGTTGCGGGCGTCGCTGGAGGCCACCGCGGGCTCGGTCATGGAGAACGCACTGCGGATCTCACCGGCCAGCAGCGGTTCCAGCCACTGCTTGCTCTGTTCCGGGGTGGCGAACAGGTGCAGGGTCTCCATGTTGCCGGTATCGGGTGCCGCGCAGTTCAGCGCCTCGGGCCCGATCTCCATGCTCCAGCCGGACAGTTCGGCCAGCGGCGCGTACTCCAGGTTGGTCAGCCCCGACACCGCGGGCAGGAACAGGTTCCACAGTCCCTGCTCGCGCGCCTTGCTCTTCAACTCCTCGACCACCGGCGGCACGGTGAAATCACCGGGGCCTTTCTCGTGCCGGTAGGCGTCGTAGGCCGCCTCGGCGGGGATCACGTGTTCGGTCATGAACGCGGTGAGCCGTTGGTGGTAGTCCTGCGCTTTTGCCGACATCGCGAAGTCCATGACCGTCACGATATGACACGCGTCGAGACAGGTGCCCGGCGCGGTGTTCAGACCCGGAAGCGATGCGCGAGCTCCACGGACAGTGCGGTCCGGGTGGCCCAGTCGAATCGGCCGAGCGCGGCGCGCACGGCGCCGCGCAACACCGCGTCGGGCCCCAGGTGGGACAACCGGACATCGACGAACGGCGGTGCCTGACCGTCGAGATGGTGGGTCACGCGGTCCACCAACAGCTCGCCCACCGCATGGCTGAGCGTGCCCCCGAGGACGACGTAGCGGGGGGCGAGCACCCAGCACAGGGTGGACAGCGCGCGGGCCAGGATGGAGGCGAACTCGTCGACCACCCCGACGGCCGCGGCGTCCCCCTGCTGGGCGCGGCGCACCAGGTCCTGCGCGGTGGCCTGGCGCTGCTTGCTCTGCAACCGGCCCAGACCGTTGAGCGGCGAGTCCGCGATGGCGTCGAGGCCCAGCACCTTGGCCCAGAAGATCTCGCCGGCGGCGCCCTGCACACCGCGGTACGGCTGGCCGTTGGCCAGGATGCCCATCCCGTTGTGCACGCCCTCGAGCATCAACCACACCATGTGGTCGGCACCGACGGCCGCGCCTTCCGACAACTCGGCCAGCATGGCGAGCTTGGCGTTGTTCTCCACCACGACGGGGCAACGGAACTCGGCACACAGTTCGTCGCGCAGGTTCACCCCGCGCCATTCCCGCATGGACAGGTCGGCGGCGACGATGCCGTTGTCGTCGACGTTGCCGGGGGTGGCGACGGTGACGGCGCCGATATCGTCCGGACCGAGCCCGACCTCGTCGAGCACATCGGCAATGGCTTGGCGGGTCAGGTCGATGCGGTCGGCGCGACCCGGCTCGCCGGAGATCAGGGTGACGGCCCTGCCGGTCGTCCGGCCCCGCAGGTCGGTGACGTGGACGGTCGAGCGGTCGTGTTCCACGTCGACGGCCAGGACGGCGCCGGCTTCGGGCCGCACCTCGAACATCCGGGCGGGCCGGCCCCGGCCACTGGAGTGCAGCTCCTGGCCGGGCGCGCGTACCCACCCGTCATCCTCCAGGGCACCGAGAATCAGTTCGACCGTGCGGCGCGACAACCCCGTGTGAGAAGCCAACGCCGCCAACGAGATGGGACCGGCCGCGTTGTGCAGGATGCTCAGCAGTGCGCCGGCGTTGGCCTGGCGCATGCCCTTGGCGTCGAGTCCGGTCATCCCGTTCTGTCCCATTCAGTCCACCCGAATCGTTGCGGCCGCGGGTAGATCCGCCGAGGAGAAGCCGATGCGCAGCTCGAACTCCCCGGATTCGTAGGCCCAACCGTGTGCCGTCGCGTCCCAGTGTGCAAACGCACGGGCCGGTACCTCGACTTCGACACGCACCGTCTCACCGGCAGGCACCCGGGCGGCCGTGAACCCGGCCAGCCACAACCGGGGGCGGTCGATGGCCGAACCCGGACGCGACGCGTAGACCTGCACCACCTGCTTGCCCTCGCGCACACCGGTATTGGTGAGCTCGACGCCGACGACTCCGGTGGACGTGACGTCGACGGCCCCGACACTCCAGGTGGTGTATCCCTGGCCGTGACCGAAGGGGTAGGCCGGCCGGCGATCGAGCCGAAGCCAGTTGCGGTAGCCGACGTGGACGCCCTCGTCGTAATGCACCTGACCGTCCACCGGTTCGATGGCCAGGATGGGGATGTCTTCGTGGCGCGCGGGCCAGGTGGTGGGCAACCGGCCGCCCGGTTCCGCGGCGCCGGTGAGCAGAGCGCCCAGCGCCGAGCCGGCTTCCTGCCCGGGGAACCACACCTGCAGCACGGCGCCCACCTGGTCGGCCCACGGCAACAGCACCGGCGCACCGGCGTTGACCACTGCCACCGTCCGCGGGTTGGCGGCGGCCAATGCCCGCACCAGATCGTCTTGGCGGCCGGGCAGCCGCAGATCCGTCCGGTCGTCGCCCTCGGCTTCCATCGCGGCGTTGGTGCCCACCACGACCACCACCAGATCGGAATCGGCGGCCGCCGCAACGGCTGTGGCGATCAGCTCGTCATCGTCGACCGCGGGCGGCAGCAGCCCGAACCGCACACCGAGGGCGTCCTGCATCCCGACGCGGGTGGCCGGCGGGTGGATGCGCAACGTCAGTGCGATGTCGGTGCCGCCGGCGATGACCGCCTCGGTGATGGGCGAGGCCAGCAGCGCCGCACCGAGATCGGTCCCCACCGGGGCGACGTCGCGGTCCAGCACGGTCCGGCCGTCGGCGACGACCTCGACCCGGCCGATGGCCCCGACCCCCAGACGAAGACCTCCGGTGGTGTCGGGCCGGTAGCGGGTGGTGATCTCCACGCAGGCGGCGGCCCGGATCGGGGCGTTGCCGCCGAACCACACCAGGTTGGTGGAGCGGCGGTCCTCCCGGTGCAGCTCGGTGCCGTCGCGGTCGAGGAAGCGCACCTGCAGTCCGGGTCGGCCGGTGGCGGGGTTGGTGAGCTGGTCCAGGGGCAGGAACGCGATACCGTCCTCGACCAGCGGTCCGTGGCAGAACTGCACCTCGGCGTCGGGGAAGGCGGCTCGAATCCCCGCCAGGGGACTGATGATCCGGCTGGGGACGACGGTCGCGCTGCCGCCGCCCTGGATGCGGGGGTGCCGGGCGCCATGGCCGACGACGGTGATGCGCCGCACCGCGGTGGGATCGACCGGCAGCACCGAACGGTTCTCCAGCAGCACTGCTGCCTCCGTGGCGGCGGTGCGGGCGAACCCTTCGACGTCCACCTCGGTGGCACCGGGCGGCACCGCCGGGGCCACCCCGTCGAGCCGGCCCAGGCGTGCCGCCAGCAGCAGCAGGCGCAGCACCTTGCGGTCCACGGCCTCTTCCGTGACCGTCCCGGCCCGTACCGCGGCCACCAATGCCTCACCCCACGGTCCGTCGGGGCCGGGCATCGCCAGATCCTGTGAATGCCGGGCACTTTCGAGCGATCTAACGCCGGTCCAATCGCCGATCATCACCCCGTCGAAACCCCACTGGGAGTTCAGCGGGGTCTCCAGGAGGTCGTTCTCGCTGGCGGTGGCACCGTTGACGGCGTTGTACGAGCTCATCACCAGCCATGCGTGGGCCTCGGTCACCGCCTTCTCGAAGGCCAGCAGGTACACCTCGCGCAAGGTCCGCTCGTCGGCCACCACGTCGACGGTGTATCGCTCGGTCTCGAAGTCGTTGCACAGGTAGTGCTTCGGAGTGGCGGCCACACCGTGTGACTGAATTCCCTTGACGTAGGCCGCGGCCAGGTCACCGGTGAGCACCGGGTCTTCACTGAGGCACTCGAAGTGCCGGCCGCCGCCGGGGGTCCGGTGCATGTTGATGGTCGGACCCAGCACCACGTCGACACCCTTGCGCCGGGCCTCGCCGGCCAGCGCCTCACCGTAGCGGTACGCGATGTCGTGGTCCCAGCTGGCCGCCAGTGCCGAGCCCGACGGCAGGCTCACCGACGGGTCACGTTCGTCCCACACCTGACCCCGGATCCCGGCGGGCCCGTCGGAGAACACGATGGGCCGCAGGCCGATTCGACTGTTGCCGTGGGTGGACCAGAAGTCGCGTCCGGTCAGCAGTTGTACTTTCTCCTCGAGGCTGAGCAGGCCGAGCAATTCGACCAGCCGAGGGTCGCAGGGTTCGGTGGGGCAGGGCAGCAGGTCACAAGATGTGGCAGTCATGGTGCTTTCGAGGTCGGAGGCCGGCGGTCACTTGATGCCGGTGGTGGCGATGCCTTGCACGAAATGGCGTTGCAGCAAGAGGAACAGCGCGATGATCGGCAGGACGATGACGGTGGCACCGGCCAGCAGCAGCCCGTAGTTCACCGAGTTGGCGCTGGCCGAGATCATCGCGATGGCCACGGGCAGCGTGTAGCGGTTCTCGGTCTGGGCAGCCACCAGCGGCCACAGGAATTCGTTCCAGGTGGTGAGGAACTGCAGGATCGCCACGGTGGCCAACGCGGGCCCGCACAGCGGCAGCACGATGGTGAAGAAGATCCGGAATTCGCCTGCCCCGTCGAGCCGCGCTGCCTCCAGCAGTGAGTCGGGGATGCCGGCCATGAACTGCCGCATGATGAAAACACCGAGCGGGGTGGCCAAGAACGGCAGGATCAGCGCGCCGTAGCTGTTGATCATCCCCATCTTGGTGACGAGCACAAAAAGCGGGATGAACGTCACCACGGTGGGCACCATGAGCATCGTCATCACCAGCGCGAACAGTGCACTGCGGCCGGCAAATTCGAGTTTGGTCAACGCGTAGGCCAGCATCGGGCAGAACAGCAGGTTGCCGCCGACCACCGCCACCGCGACCACGACGCTGTTGGTGAAGTACTGCGTGAAATCCACTTTGGTGAACAGGTCGACGAAGTTCGCCCAGGTGGGATCGGCCGGGATCAGCTGGAACTCGCCGGACAGGATCTCCCGGCTCGGCTTGAACGCACCGCTGATCATCCACGCGAAGGGCAGGATGGTCACGGCGAAGCCGATGATCAACGGGATGTAGAGGTACCACCGGTCCCGGCCGGTGCGGGGCGGTTTGTCGGTCAGCGGATTCGTCATGTCAGTCCTTCGAACGCAGCACGCGGAACTGGACCAGGGTCACCAGGGCGATGGCGATGGCCAACACGTAACTGGCGGCCGAGGCGTAGCCGTAGTTGCCGTACCCGAACTGGTTGTAGGTGAAGTAGGTGATCGACAGCGTGTGATCCAGGGGGCCGCCGCCGGTCATCACGAAGGCTTCTTCGAAGAACTGGAAGTAGTAGATCGAGATCAGCACGCAGCCCAGAAGCAGGGTGGGGCGCAGCAGTGGCAAGGTGATGTCCCGGAAGCGTTGAAAGGTGTTGGCGCCGTCCACCCGTGCTGCTTCGTGCAGTTCGGGTGAGATGCTCTGCAGCCCGGCCAGGAACACGATCATCAGCGTGCCCATGTTGCGCCAGACCGCCATGAGGATCAGCGACGGCATGGCGAATGTGGTGTCGTGCAACCAGTCCGGACCGGTGATCCCGATCCCGGACAGTGCCTGGTTGAGCAGGCCGTCCGGTTCGAGGATGTACTTCCACACCACCGCGATCGCCACGATACTGGTGACCACCGGGGTGTAGAACCCGACCCGGAACATCGACCTGAACCGCTGGATGCCGTTGTTGAGCGCCAGCGCGATCGCCAGCGCCACCACCACGGTCAGGGGGACGCCGACGATCACGAAATAGGCCGTGTTCTTGATCGCCGTCAGGAAGGTGTCATCGGAGAACAGTGCGATGAAGTTGTCCAGGCCCACGAACTGGACTGCGAAGGGGTTACGCAGATCTCGTCCGGTCATGTCGGTGACACTGAGCGCCAGGGACGCCACCAGCGGACCCACCATGAACACCAGGAAGATCACGGCGAACGGGAGCGCGAACAGCCACGCCACCAACGCTTGTCGGCGGCGCCAGGTGGGTTTGCGGCGACCGGGCGACCGACTGGGCGCCGCGGAGTCCTCCGACGACGACGCCGGCTTGGCGGAGATCAATGTCACGGTCAGCCGCCGATACCGATTCCGCTGAGGTCGCGCTGCAACCCGGCGGCGGCGTCCTCGGGAGTGACGGTGTCGCGGGCCAGGCGTTCGCCGTAGCCGGCGATGATGGTGGCGGCTTCGTTCCAGGTGGAGATCGGGGGTGTCAGACCGGTGCTCTCGAGCTGGTCGCTGAACACCGCGGTGGTGGGATCGTCGTCGAGGCCGGCGGGCTGCCATGCGGCGGTGACGGCAGGCAGATCACCGGTGAGTTCGGAGAATTCGGCGGCTTGATCGGTTCCGGACAGGAAGCGCAGGAACTTCCAGGCGCCCTCGGGGTTCTTCGCGTCCCGGAAGACCGCCAGCTGGCCGCCGTCGAGCCAGCTGGCTCCGCCGGCCGGGCCGGCCGGCAGGGTCGCCACGCCGATCTTCTGCTCGTATTCGTCGCCCAGCAGTTCCTTCAGGGCGGGCACCAGCCAGGGTCCGTTGATCACCGAACCCACCTCACCGGAGGCCAGCCGCTGTTCCACCGAACCCCACGGCTCATAGGTGCCGGTACGGCTGGCGACGCCTTCGTCGAAGAACGACTGGTATTGCGCCAGGCCGGCCTGGGTTTCGGGAGTGTCGAGCGTGAATTCCGTGCCTTCGGCGTTGAGGATCTCGCCGCCGGCGCCCCAGATGAACGGGATCAGGACCTGCTCGGTGAAACCGATCTCGCCGGTGGGCAGCAGCATGCCTTCCTGGGCGCCGTTGTCCTGCAGTGCGCGGGCGAAACCGGTCCATTCGGCCCAGGTGCGGGGCGCCTCGACACCGGCGGCAGTGGCGAAGTCCTTGCGGTAGAACAGGGTTCGGGTGTCGACGTACAGTGGCACGGCGTAGGCCTGACCGGCGATCTTGGTGGCGGCGATCGAGTTCTGGTCGAAGTCGGCCTCGTCGATCACACCGTCGGGCACCGTGGAGAACCCGCCGCTGGAGACGAACGAAGCGAGCGCCGACGGGTTCAGCAGTGTTGCGTCCGGGGTCTGCCCGGACGCGATGGCCGTCGAGATCTTCGTCGGTGCGTCGTCCCAGGGGACGGCGGTGACGGTGACGCTGGCATCGGGGTTCTCGGCCTCGAAGGCCTCGGCGAGTGCGGGCAGCTGTTCGCCTTCGACGCCCATGGCCCAGATGGTGATGTCGCCGGTGGCCGGACCGTCGGACACCGCGGTGATGTCGTTTCCTGCATCAGCGGCGGGTGCGTCGGCGTCACGCCCGCAGGCTGTCAGCGCGAAGGTGAGGCCGAGTGTCAGCACTGCGGCGCGAGTCCAGCGGTTTGTGGTCATGTGGGGCTTCCTTTTGGGGACGGGGTGTCGACAGCCGTCGACTTAGACGAGTTCGTGCGTTAAAGGGATTGATTGAAGTGCAGTTGAAAATGCGGTGTCAGCAGCGCCGGCCGGTGGACTTGGCGAAGACGTGCAGCCGGTCCGGCCGTGGCGCCACCCGGACGATGCTGTCGCGGGCCGGCGGTTGCCTGCTGTCGACGCGGAAGGAGATCTCGATATCCGAACCGGCCTCGTCCAGGCGGCCGTAGACGTAAGCGTCGGTGCCGAGGTCTTCGACGGTCATCACCCGCACCGGCACCCCTTCGGCCGCGGGCGCCAGATCCTCGGGGCGGATGCCGACGGTCACCTCGGTGTCGCCGGCGGCCGTGGCAGCAGCGAGCCGGGTGCGCTCGATCGGCAGGGTGAACCCGCCCAGCTGTGCGCCGCCGGCGGTGACGGTGGCGTCGAACAGGTTCATCTGAGGTGAGCCGATGAACGACGCGACGAATGTGTTGACGGGGGCGTCGTACAGGGCGCGCGGTGTGTCGAACTGTTGCAGGACACCACCTTTGAGTACCGCGATACGGTCGCCCATGGTCAGGGCCTCGGTCTGGTCGTGGGTGACGTAGAGCGTCGTCGTGCCCAGGCGGCGCTGGAGTGCGGCGATCTGGGCCCGCGTCTGTACGCGCAGTTTGGCGTCGAGGTTCGACAGCGGCTCGTCCATCAGGAACGCCTGGGGTTGGCGGACGATCGCCCGGCCCATCGCGACACGCTGCCGCTGACCGCCCGACAGCGCCTTGGGCTTGCGGCCGAGGTAGGGCTCGAGGTCGAGCAGTCTGGCGACCTCGGCGACCTTCGACATCCGCTCGCTCTTGTTCACGCCGGCGATCTTGAGGGCGTAGGCCATGTTGTCGGCGACGGTCATGTGCGGGTAGAGCGCGTAATTCTGGAACACCATGGCGATATCGCGGCGCTTGGGTGCCAACCCGGTGATGTCGTTGCCGGCCAGCAGGATCCGCCCGGCGTGCACTTCGTCGAGGCCGGCGACCATGCGCAACGAGGTGGATTTGCCGCATCCGCTGGGGCCGACGAGTACGACGAACTCACCGTCGGCGATGTCGAGGTCCAATCCGTCGACCGCCGGTTGGTCGGCGCCGGGATGGATACGGGTGGCTTGGGCGAAGGTCACACTCGCCATGCAGCGGTCCTTTCGAGCCTGGAAGGAGGAGGTCAGGACCGTTCCCCTGACGGCCTCGGTTTCACCATAGGTGAAATTTCGGAGTCTGCGAACCGGGTAACAGGAAATTTACGCAACTTGATTCGATAAATCGGCGGGCATGCTTCGCGGTGCTTGAAAAACCCCAGCACCCCGGCGCGAGGGGGTGCGCCGGGGTGCTGCGGAAAATACGGAATAGGAGCGATGTCTGCTACGTGACGGCACCTCCTTCGCGTCGTGGATGGGGTTGTGGAGGACGCCTCGTCAGAGGCTGGTGAGGTACTGGACGGGTTCGCCGTTGAACCTGTCCGTGTACCGAGCGGGTTCCACCGGCGTCGTCGACGCCGGTGCCGGACCAAGTGAACGGTGTCCGGTGGGAGGCTGTGCGGTGGCCACCGCCACCACAGCGGGCGCGGCGGGCTCCGTGTTGGCAGCCCAGGCCGCGCCGCTGAGGGCGACCGCACCCCCGCCGATCAAACCTGCGGCCAGCACTGGCATGGCCAGGGCGCTTGTGATCCGGCGGGAAATCGTGCGGAACATGTCCTGAATCTCCTGGTTCTCAGGCGGCGTAGCCGCTGAATCCGTCTGCGCTGGAGACGATTTGGCTTGTCCCCGGGTCGCCGGTCGCCGAGGTGGTGGCGTCCGCGACGGCCAGGGTAGTCCCGCCGAGGATGCTCAGCCCGATCATCGGGGCGGCGACGTAGCGGGCGACCTTCTGATTGGTGAAGAGCTTCATGTCCGTACTCCTGTCCTCGGGGGCGTGCTGCCGATGTGATTACTCTCCCGCGGCCGCGACCCGATGTCTGTCCACCTGCCGGCGGATGAGCAGGTTGAATCCGGTGTCCACCGATCGGGGGACAACCCCGATGTGGAAAGCTGCGTGACCATGTCGGGGCCGAAGGTCAGGGTGGTGGTCGGTGACGACCATCCGTTGTTCCGCGACGGCCTGGTTCGTGCCCTGAACAGCAGCGACGACATCGACGTGGTGGCCGAAGCGCCGGACGGTCTGGCGGCGCTGCAGGCCATCACCGAGCACCGGCCGGACGTGGCGCTGCTGGACTACCAGATGCCGGGCCTCGACGGCGCCGGTGTGGCGGCGGCCGCCCTTCGTGACGGCCTGGCCACCCGCGTGCTGTTGGTTTCGGCGCACGACGATCCCGCCGTCGTCTATCACGCGTTGCAGCAGGGCGCCGCGGGCTTCCTGCCGAAGGAGTCGACCCGCGCCGAGATCGTCAGTGCGGTCCTGGACTGCGCCAAGGGCCGCGACGTGGTGGCACCCCGGCTGGCGTCGGGCCTGGCGGTGGAGATCCGGCGCCGCGCCGAGCCGGCCGGCCCCGCCCTCAGTGCCCGCGAACGCGAAGTGCTGGGCCTGATCGCGTCGGGCCGCAGCATTCCGGCGATCGCCGAGCAGCTGTTCCTGGCGCCGTCCACGGTCAAGACGCATGTGCAGCGCCTCTACGAGAAACTCGGAGTCGGGGACCGGGCCGCCGCGGTGGCCGAGGCCATGCGGCGCGGGTTGTTGGAGTAGGGGTTGCTGCGCCCACCCGATTTGTTGGCCACCGACCCGGTCCGCGTCGCCGGTTGTCTGCGGCTGCCGCTGATCGGACTGATCGCGCTGCTGGTGTACGCCCAAGGCGTCGAACACTGGCTGCCTGCGGTGTACGCCACGGTGTTGGTGGTCTACGCGGCGGCGGCGACGGCGTGGCTGGTACTGGTGCTCACCCGCCCGATAGCCGGCTGGGCGGGTTGGGGCGTGCCCCTTTCCTGGGGTATCGACTTGGCCGCGGTGCTGGCGCTGTGTGTGGTGTCCGGGGGTGCGACGGCGTGGTTGCTGCCGGTGTTCTTCCTGGTGCCGATCTCGGTGGCGTTCCTGGACCGCCCGGCCCTGACCGCCGCACTCGGTGTCGGCACCGCGCTCTGTTACCTGTTCGCGTGGATCTTCTACTCCCGGCGCGACGACACCGTGGGCTTTCCGGACGTGGTGTACGTCCAATTCGGTTGCCTGCTGTGGCTGGCTGCGGCGACGACGGCGCTGTCGGTGGTCCTGACGCGACGTTCGGCTCGGGTGCGCAGGCTGTTGGAGGTGCGCCGACGGCTGGTGGCCGAGTCGCTGCTCGCCGATGAGCGGCACAGCAGGCAGTTGGCCGAGCAACTGCACGACGGACCCCTACAGAATCTGCTGGCCGTCCGGCTCGATCTCGATGACTTGCGCGACGGGCAGTCCGAGGCGGTGGACCGCATCGACTCCGCACTGCGCGACGCCGTGGCCCAATTACGCAGCACCGTCAGCACTTTGCATCCGACGGTGCTCGCCCAGGTGGGTCTCACCGCCGGGATCACCGAACTGGCCCGCGGGCATGAGCAGCGGACCCGGGTGCCCGTCGACATCCACGCCCAGGAGGTCGGCCGGCCGCCGGCACAGGCGCTGTTGTACCGCGCCACCCGGGAGCTGCTGGCCAACGCGCACAAGCACTCTCAGGCCACGCGCATCTCTGTCGACCTGCGCCGCAGCGGCCAGATGCTGGCGCTCACCATCGTCGACAACGGCGTCGGTTTCGACCCTGCGGTGCTCGCCGAATCGGTGGCCGAAGGGCACATCGGACTGGCCTCGCTGGTGGTGGCCGTGGAAGCCAGCGGCGGGACCATCGACTTCACCGCCACCCCGGGCGGGGGCGCGACGACCACCATCACGGTGCCCGACTGAGGTCCGATTTCTCCGCGGCCGTCACCCGTCGGCCCGGCTGGACAGAGCCAGCGCCGCCATCACCATGGTGATACCGGCGATTTCGGCGATGCTGGGACGCTGCGCCAGGACCACCGCTCCCACCACCGCCGCGGTTGCGGGAAGAAGCGCCAGCAGTAGGGCGAACCGGGCCCGGCCGATGCTGGTGAGCACCCGCTGATCCAGCGCGTACGGGATGGCGCTCGACAGTACACCGACACCGGCGCCGAGCAGCCACAGCCGCGGATCGCCGAACACCGACGCATCGACCCGCCACTGCAGCGTGATCAGCAGCGGCGCCAATACCACTGCCGCGGCCGCCATTCCGAGTGCCAACGAGTCCAGGCCGGCGCCGGTGTCGGCCACCCGTTTACCGAACAGGATGTACCCCGCCCACAGTGCCGCGGCGGTCAACGCCCAGACGACACCCACCAGATCGGCGCTGCCCTGCACACCGGCCAACAGCACCACGCCGCCCGCGACCAGGGCGACGGCGGCCAGATCACGTGGCCGGCGCGGTCCCAACGCGGCCACCGCAACCGGACCGGCGAACTCGATGGCGACCGCCGTGCCCAACGGGATCCGCGCGATCGCCTCGTAGAACGCCACGTTCATCAAAACGGTCACCATCCCGAAACCCGTTGTGATGAGCACGGATTGCCGCGTCCACGGCGCCTGGCGGCGTCTTCTCCAGGGCCGGCGCCAACACACCAGCACCGCCCCGGCCGCCGCCGCGCGCAGCCACGCGACAGTAGCCGGTTCGGTGGTCTCGAACAGGAAGACACCCACGGCGGCGCCCAGATACTGGGACAGGGCGCCGGCGATGAAGAAGAGCGGCACCGACCATCCGGGAAGCGGCCGAGCCGTCGTCGTCATCCGCCGGAGAGCCCCCGGGCGATCACCAGTCGCTGAATCTGATTGGTGCCCTCGAAGATCTGAGTGATCTTCGCCTCGCGCATGAAGCGTTCCACCCGGTAGTCGCGGGTGTAGCCGGCCCCGCCGAACACCTGCACCGCGTCGGTGGTCACCTTCATCGCGGCGTCGGTGGCGATCAGTTTGGCCACGCTGGCCTGCTGCCCGTAGGGCAAGCCGAGATCGCGGCGCCGGGCAGCGTCCAGATAGGTGGCCCTCGCGCTCACCACCGCGGCAGCCATATCGGCCAACAGGAAACCCAGGCCTTGGTGGTCGATGATCTTGCGCCCGAACGTGGTTCGTTCTCCTGCGTACCGGATGGCCTCGTCCAGGGCCGCCTGCGCAATCCCCACCGCCACCGCGGCGATGCCGAGTCGCCCGGAATCCAACGCCGAGAACGCGATCGGCAGACCCTGGCCTTCGGCACCGATGAGCCGGTCGGCGTCGATGTGCGCGTTGTCGTAGAAGGCCGACGTGGTGGGTACGGCGTGCAGGCCCATCTTCTCCTCGGGCTTGCCGAAGCTCAGGCCGTCGAGATCTTTCGGGACCAGGAAACAGGAGATGCCCTTGCTTCCCTCCCCGGTCCGCGCGAACAACGTGTAGAAGTCGGCGACCCCGCCATGGGTGATCCACGACTTCGCCCCGTTGAGCACATAGCCGTCACCGTCACGTCGTGCCGAACAGCGCAGCGCGGCCGCATCCGAACCGGCCTGCGGTTCGGACAGCGAGTAGGCGCCGATCTGTTCACCCGACAGCATGCCCGGTAGCCAGCGCTGCTTCTGCTCTTCGGTGCCGAACATCAGCAGCGGATGCGACGACAGACTGTGCACACTGACCGCGACGGCCACCGCTGCCCACCGCGCCGCGATCTCCTCGAGCACCTGCAGGTACACCTCGAACGGCTGACCGCCGCCGCCCCACTCCTCGGGTTGCGGCAGGCTCAGCAGCCCGGCCGCGCCCAGCTGCGCGAAGACCCCATCGGGGTAGGTCTCGTCCTTCTCGTGCCGGTCGACGATGGGGTCCAGCACTTTGTCGGCGATGTCGCGGGTGAGCGCGATCAGCTCGACGGCTTCATCCGACGGCAGTAACCGATCCACGGGCATGGTTGGACATCCTAGTTTCTGCCCGGGCGCGGGTTACAGCGCGGCGTTGATGGCGTCCACCCGGTCTTTGGCGTCACCGAAGAGCATCTGGGTGTTCTCCCGGAAGAACAGCGGGTTCTGCACGCCGGCGTAGCCGGAGGCCATGGACCGTTTGAACACGATGACGTTGTCGGCGTTCCAGACGGTCAGCACCGGCATGCCGGCGATCGGGCTTCCCGGATCCTCGGCCGCCGCCGGGTTGACCGTGTCGTTGGCGCCGATGACGAGCACGACGGCGGTGTCGTCGAAGTCGTCGTTGATCTCGTCCATCTCGAGAACGATGTCGTAGGGCACCTTGGCCTCGGCCAGCAGCACGTTCATGTGCCCCGGCAGCCGACCCGCGACGGGGTGGATGCCGAATCGGACATTGACCCCGCGGTCACGCAGTTTGCGGGTCAGGTCGGCCACCCCGTACTGGGCCTGGGCCACCGCCATGCCATAGCCGGGGGTGATGATCACCGAGTCGGCCGAGCCGAGCAGTTCGGCGGCGGCCTCGGCGGTGATCTCGCGGTGCTCGCCGTAGTCCTTGTCTTCGGCCGGGCCGGCCTCGATCCCGAAACCGCCGGCGATGACGGAGATGAACGAGCGGTTCATCGCCTTGCACATGATGTAGGACAGGTAGGCACCGGAGGAGCCCACGAGTGCGCCGGTGATGATCAGCAGGTCATTGCCCAGCAGGAAGCCCGACGCCGCCGCAGCCCAGCCCGAGTAGCTGTTGAGCATCGACACCACCACCGGCATGTCGCCGCCGCCGATGGAGGCCACCAGGTGCCAGCCCAGCAGCAGCGCCAGCACAGTGACGACGATGAGCAGCCACAGCTGCGGGTCGATGACGAACCAGACGGTCAGCGCGAAGAACAGCACCAGCGTGCCGACGTTGATGATGTTCTTGCCGGGCAGCATCAGTGGGGCGGATTTGATGCGGGCCGAGAGCTTGAGGTTGGCCACGATCGACCCGGTGAAGGTCACCGCGCCGATGAACACGCCGATGAACACCTCGGCGGAGTGGATGCCGAGCATGCCTTCGCTTTGCAGCAGCGCCGCCTCGGCGCCGTCCGGGTGGGCTTCGACGTGCAGGTAGCCGTTCCAGCCGACCAGCACGGCGGCCAGGCCCACAAAGGAGTGCAGCAGGGCGATCAGCTCGGGCATCCCGGTCATCTCGACCACCCGGGCACGCCACAGACCGATCGCCGCACCGACGATCATGGCGCCGATCAGCAGCCCCAGACCCAGTGGTTCGATCTCGCGGCCCAGCGCCAGCGCGACGGTCGCCACCAGGGCGATGGCCATTCCGGCGATGCCGAAGGTGTTGCCCGCCTTGGACGTTTCGTGTTTGGAGAGCCCGGCCAGCGCCAGGATGAACAGCAGGGCCGCGACGATGTAGGCAGCGGTCGCAGTCGTTTCAACGGTGAACATGGAATCCATTTCTTGGGGAAGACTGCTCAGCTGCGGGAGAACATGGCGAGCATGCGGCGGGTCACCGCGAAGCCGCCGAAGACGTTGATACTGGCCAGCAGGATCGCCACGAAGGCCAGTGCGGTGATCGCGGTGTTCTCCTGGCCGATCTGCAGCAGGGCGCCGACGACGATGATCCCGGAGATCGCGTTGGTCACCGACATCAGTGGGGTGTGCAGCGCGTGGTGCACATGGCCGATCACGTAGTAGCCGATGACGATCGCCAGCGCGAACACCACCAGGTGCACCTGCAGTGCGGCCGGGGACAGCGCGATCAGGGCGAACAGCGCCGCAGCCGCGCCGAATGCCACGCCGAGGCGGCGCTGGGTGGACATCGGCGCCTTGGCTTTCGTTACCGGGACCGGGGCCGCGGCAGCCGCCGCTGCGGGCGCCGCGGACACCTGCACCGGCGGGGGCGGCCAGGTGGTCTCGCCGTCGCGGACGACGGTGACCGAGCGCTGGACGACGTCGTCGAAGTCCAGGGTGAGCCGGCCGTCCTTCTCCGGGGTCAGAAGTTTGAGCAGGTTCACCAGGTTGGTGCCGTAGAGCTGGGAGGCCGTGGCGGGCAGCCGGCCGGCCAGGTCGGTGTAGCCGATGATCGTGACACCGTTGTCGGTGACGACGGCCTGATCCTTGACGGTGCCTTCGACGTTGCCGCCGTTGGCCGCGGCCATGTCGACGATCACGCTGCCCGGTTTCATCGAGGCCACCATGTCGGCGGTGATGATGCGCGGTGCGGGCCGGCCGGGGATCAGCGCGGTGGTGATGATGATGTCGACGTCGGAGGCCAGTTCGGCATACAGCGCCGCCTCGCGGGCCTTGTAGTCGTCGCCCATTTCCTTGGCGTAACCGGTGGCCGACACTTCGCCGGCGTTCGGGTCGACGGACACGTACTCCCCGCCCAGGGATTTCACCTGATCGGCGACCTCGGGCCGCGGGTCGGTGGCCCGCACGATCGCGCCCAGGCTGCCGGCGGCGCCGATGGCAGCCAGTCCGGCCACCCCGGCACCCACGACCAGGACCTTGGCCGGCGGTACCTTGCCGGCGGCGGTGACCTGACCGGTGAAGAACCGGCCGAAGGCATGTGCGGCTTCGACGACGGCCCGGTAGCCGGCGATGTTGGCCATCGAGGACAGCACATCCAGTGACTGGGCACGCGAGATGCGCGGTACCGCGTCCATGGCCAGCACGGTGATGGGGCGGGCGGACAGCTTCTCGACCAGCTCCGGCTTCAGTGCCGGGGAGATCAGGCTGACCAGGGTCGCGCCGTCGCGCAGCTTGGCGATCTCCTCGTCGGCCGGTGCGTTGACCTTCAAGACGACATCGCAGGCCCAGGGATCGCCGATTTCGGCGCCGGCCTCGACGTAGGCGGCATCGGAGAAGCTCGAGGCCGCTCCGGCGCCGGACTCGACGACGACGCTGTAGCCGAGCTTGATGATCTGCCCGACGGTCTGCGGTGTGGCGGCGACGCGCGTTTCACCAGGTGAAGATTCGCGCGGTATCCCGATGGTCACGTTGTGTCCGATCCGATCTGTTCAGCCCAGGCGTGGGCAAAAACGTCAGTGTAGGAAACGAGCGCCACGCTGAGAGCGCCCCGTTACCTGGGTCACAGACTGTATCGGTGTAGTTGGGAGTCACCGGGTGCGGGCGGGCCGATCACCACGACAGGTCAGGAACCGGCTCGCCGCAGGACAGGCCGAGGTCGTGGGCGGGCAGTTCGACGGTCTCGCTGAGCGCAGCGGGATCCAGTGCCCAGCGGCGGGCGCGGTTGATCGCCCAGGAGGACCGGCAGCGCACCTCGGCGCCGCCGGCACGGGCCGCGACCTCGCCGACGCCGGGCCCCGAACACCGGCGCAGCATCTCGGTGACCGACAACCGCGGGAGCACGGCTCGGCCGGTCACGTCGATGACGAAGCGGCAGCGGCGCAGGACGTCGTCGGGTACCGCGCCGTGGTGGATCCTCTGGTCCTCGATTCCGATCTCGGCCGGCAGCTCGGGATCGTCGACCCAGACGCCGACGTCTTCGTGCAGGAAACAACCGAGAGTGCGGACCAGGGACGCCGCGGTGTGGCCGGCCGCAGCGATGCGCACTGCGACATCGGGCAGGGCGTAACACAATCCGTGGGTGCGGGCATCGGGGTCGGTGATCCGGCGCGCCAGCGCCAGCGCCTCTGTGTTCTTCTGCGTCGCACGGACCCGCGCGCTGTGTTCGTCGGCGGTGCGCTCGCCCCAGTCGGGGCCGTTGTGCCACGCCACCGCCTCGCGCGCGTGGTGCAGTACCGCGCCGCCGGCCAGTGCCCGGTGCGCGAATTCCCAGTCCTCGCCGCCGTACTGGGAAAACGATTCGTCGAAACCGCCGATATCATCGAAAAGCTCTTTGCTGCAACACATCACCGAACTGATGATGTACCGGTAGGACCGGTGGTCGACCCGCAGCAGATCACCGCTGCGGGTGTACTCGTTGCTAAGCCAGGTCGGTTCGGGTAGCTCCTGCGGCGCCCATCGGCCGGACCACCAACCGGGGAGGTCGTCGGGGGCGGTGCGGCTCAGGTCGGCGTGGCGGCGCCGGCCGACCACCAGCGCCTCCGGCAGCACGGCGGGCAGGGCGACCAGGTGCCGCAGATATGACGGTTCCGGAACGGTGTCGGCGTCCAGGAAACACAGGATCTCGGCGTTGGCCGCCCGGGCTCCGAGGTTGCGCACTGCGGCGGCGCGGAAACCCAGATCGGGCTGGCGCACCACCTGGACTCGCCGCGGCACCGTCGGCGCCTGGGCCGACCCGTCGTCGGCGACGATCACCGTGAGCAGGTCGGGTGGATACTGCTGGGATTCCAGTGCCCGCAGTACGAGGTCCAGTTCTCGCTGTTGGTTGTAGTAGGGGATGACCACCGCCACCGATGGGGTACGCGCTCCGGCGTCGACGAGATCCCACCGGTTGCCCGGGACGGTGAAGCGACCCTGCGGCAACGGAATTGCGCGTGTCACCGGTGCCATGTCTGCAGTAGGTGGGCATACTGCGCCGCAGCGTCCGCCGCGGTCGGCGTGCAGACGACGGTCTCCGGCAACCAGGTGAGCTGGGGGTCGTCGAGTGCCCGTTTGATCGCGGTACGAAGACCCACCTCGGTGTCCGGATACAGTTCGAGCGCATCGGGATTGCGGCGCACCATCTCTTCGCTGTAGCGATTCACCGGGGCCAGCGGGCGGCGACCCGCGCTCAGCCAGCTGTTCAGTGAGCCCGACGCGGACACATGCCGGTGCGGTGCCACCGGCACGGTGACGTTGCGCAACACCTCGGTCAGGCCGTCGCTGACATAGCCGGTCACGCGGAACCGCACGCCCAGATCGTGGGCCCGGGTCTCGAGTTCGGTGATCAGATCGGCATGCCCGTCGGAGGCCTGCCCGATGGCGACCAGTTCGACATCAGCGGCCAGATGTGCAATGGCGCTGAGTGTTTCCTCATGACCCTTACCGGGATAGACATAGCCGAAGATGCCGACCGAGAGCTGCCCGGAAGCAACGGGTTTCGGGCGCGCTCCGGCCCGCACCGGAAGCGGCACCACCGCGACGCGCTCCGGCGCATAGGAGCCCAACAGCGCCCGCTCGTGCTCACTGCTGACCACGACGGCGTGCACGCCGTCGCACACCGCGGCGTAGGCCCTCATGCGCCGGGCGAAGTTGTGCCCGTCGGAGGGCTGGGGGAGATCATGCAGCGTCACGGTGACCCGACCGCCGGCGGCCACGGCCCGGGCGACGATCGCGCGCACCGTCGCAGCGGCGTCTTCGGGGGACGAGCCGAACAGGCGGTCGGTGAACTGCAGATGCAGTGCCGAAGGTGCGGTCTCCCAAACCAATTCATCGTGGTGCTCGGCATGCCAGAGCAGTGAGGGGGCGCCGTTGGCGCGCATGGCGTCGTGCAGTTCACTGCCGAACTGCACCACACCATGCCGCGATGGACCCACGATGAGATGGGTGACCGGCGTGCTCACGAGATCCTCGCCGCATCGAGGCCCAGGAGTTCCATCACCGGACCGTGTCGTTCGACGGCCAGGTCGATGTAGTCGGGATTGTCCTGATACCACCGCAATTGGGCTTCGTGAACCTGCTGCGGCGTTATCTCGTCGTCGTCGACCCGCCACTGATCACGTGGGGGTGCGCTGATGCCGTGCGCACGCAGCACCCTTTCCTCCAGGGGTGCGTACACCGAGGACAGAAGCGGCCGTGGTGGGGCGGCCGGTGTCGCGGCGACATCCCGGAGTGCGAGGATGCGCGATGCCAGATCCACCAACACCGGGTTGCCGGGGTGGTTGATGGTGTGGGCGGCGTCGGCGCCATGCCGCAGCAGTACGTCGGAGACACCGACATCGGTATCGCGCGCTTCCCGTCGGGCCAGCTCGGCCACACTGGCCTCGGCGACGGCGCGGATGGCCTCGGCGCCGACCTCGACATCCCACGGGTCCCCGACGCCGAGGCCGTCGCGTGCGGCGACCAGCGTGCGCAGGTCGTGGTAGGGCACCACCGGCGGGGTGACCGACCGGTCGGCGGGATGACGGACGATCACCTGGAATGGATAGAGCCCCGCGTAGCGGATCACCGGCCAGCGGACCACCGCGGCTTCCGGCCGCAGCGCAGCAGTCAGGTCCGCGGTCCCGATCGGCAGATCACGGTAGTTCTGCCGGATCGGCTGACTGATCAGCACCGCGGTGTCGGCCAGCAGCGTCCGCAGGAACGGCAGGTCGCCGGCCTCCAGTTCGTGCACCGGGGGAATCCGGGCGGTGCGGTAGGGCCGGTCGGGAACACCGTCCAGGACCCGACGCAGCGCCTCGGCCTGGCAATTGCCCACTACCAGCCACAGCGGCCTGTCCTCCGGCTGCGGAGTTCCCGGCGGCCGGTAGAAGTCGCGATAGTGCCACGTGCGGCCGAGGTCGGAGCTCACCACCGCAAGCGTAGATGCCGAGGCTGCGGGGTATAGGTGACCGGTGATTTCGCTGGCATCGGTACCCGCCGGGCACTCGTACGTACACGCCGTGCTCGACCCCGAGCACATTGCCCTGCTGTCCGATCCGGTACCGCCGGGGGCCACGGTGCCGGGTCAGTGGTGGCCGCCACGTCTGCTGGACCCGACTTTCCTGGCCGAACACATCGGAGACATCGACGTCCTGCACGTCCACTTCGGTTTCGACGCGACGCCTCCGGACGCTCTGCGCGCGGTGGCGGCGGTGCTGCGCGAGCACCAGGTGCCGTTGGTGGTGACGGTTCACGATCTGGACAACCCGCACTTTCGCGACCCGGCCGAGCATCGGGAGCGGCTCGGGGTGCTGATCTCAGAGGCATCCGAGGTGATCACCCTGACCGCTGGGGCGGCCGCCGAGGTGCAACGCCGGTGGGGTCGCACCAGTGTGGTGCTGCCGCATCCGCCGGTACTGCCGCTGGACGACATCGGCGCACCGCGCGGCCGGCGCAGCGAACCGGTGGTCGCCCTCCACGCCAAGGCGCTGCGGGCCAACATCGACCCATGGCCCGTGCTCGATGCGTTGCTCGCCGAAGACCGCGCAGGGTGGCGGTTGCGCCTCGACGTCGACGTCGAGGCGTTGCGCTCGCCGCGCTCGGCCGAAGCGGCGGCGACCCGCCTGGACCGGTATTCCGCTGCGGGCGTTGATGTTCGGGTGCACCCGAGGTTCACCGACGCCGCGCTGTGCGAGTACCTGCAGGAAATCGACGTCATGGTGCTGCCCTACCGGTTCGGCACCCACTCCGGGTGGGTGGAGGCGTGCTACGACGCCGGCGTGTGTGCGGTGGTGCCCGACTGTGGCTATTTCTCGCAGCAACAGGACTTCCCGGTCTACCACTACAACCGCAGCGAGCTCGACACGGAAAGCCTGCTGCGCGCGGTCGACGCAGCACTGACAGGCGAACGGCTGTCCGGGGCCGAGTTGCGCGCACAACGCCATCAGTTGAGCGCACACCTGCGGACCCAGATCACCGGCGTCTACCGCCGGCTGCTCAGCGCCGCGAGCGTGGCATGAGCGCCGAGACTTCGGGGTATGGAGGTGGCATGCCGAACCAGACGCAACCCGCCAGCAAGTTCGACGCACCGATCTCCAGCTGGGAGGACATCCCGGGGTGGTTCCAGTGGCGCGACGGGCAGAGCGAAGCGGTGGCCCACTTCCCGGACGGCAGCCGGTTCGTCGAGGTGGGCGTCTACCTCGGGAAAAGCCTGTGCTCGCTGGCGGACGTGGTGACCGCAGGCGGCCGCGACATCACGGTGCTGGGAGTCGACACCTGCCGGGGGAGCGGGCCGGAAGGTGTCAGCGATGTCGACGCGCACGGCCCCGCGGTGGAACACGGTGCCGGCACCATGGCCGGACTGTTGCACCGCAACGTCATCGCCTGCGGTGCGGCCGACACCGTGCAGATCCTGATCTCCGATTCGCTGAGTGCGGCCGCGTTGTTCCCCGATGAGTCGCTGACGTGGGTGCATCTGGACGCCCGCCATGATTACGACAGTGTCGTCGCCGACATCACCGCGTGGCGGCCCAAGGTGGTTCCCGGCGGATGGCTCTCCGGTGACGACTACGACGAGTACGCCTGGCCTGGTGTGGTGGCCGCGGTGCGCGACACTCTTCCGCAGGCGCAGCCCTGGTCGACCAACCAGTGGCGCGCCACCTTGTAGCCTGCCAGAGTTAAATTCGCCGTGAGTCCTACTCTGGCCTCACCGCCCACCGGCCTCTTTAATCGCCCTGTGCCTGGGACATCGGTCGTCGACTGCTGCTGTTGCTGACGCGCCTTAGCGCCAACAGCCCCTCCTTTTCAGTGCACAGAAAGTCGATCCGTGTCCGTATTCGTTGACATCACGCCCGACGAAGCCGCCTCACCGTCCTCGCCGCCGCGAACCTCGGCCGCGGGCAAGTGGAAAGGCCGACTGACCCGCGCGGCGCTGCCGCTGCTCTCGGTGCTCGTGTTCTTCGTCGTCTGGCAGCTCGTCGCACTGGCCGGGATCTGGAACCAGACCTTCGTGCCCTACCCGAGTACCGTCTGGAAAGCGTTCGTCGACGTCTCCACCACCCACGACGGGGTCCGCGGATACGCGGGCTACCTGCTGTGGGAGCACCTCTACATGACGTTGCGCCGTGTGCTCGTCGGCGTGGTGATCGGCGTCGTACTCGGCGTGCTTCTGGGTCTGCTGATGGGATCGATCAGTTGGGTCCGCAGCGTGCTGGAGCCGTGGCTGACCTTCCTGCGCGCCCTGCCGCCGCTGGCCTACTTCTTCCTTCTCGTCATCTGGCTCGGCATCGACGAGGCGCCCAAGATCACGCTGCTGGCCCTGGCCGCACTGCCGCCGGCAGCCGTGGCCACCACCGCCGCCGTCGTCGCGGCACCGGTCGGACTGCAAGAGGCGGCCCGCGCCCTCGGGGCCAGCCGCGCCGAAGTCATCCGCGACGTGGTGGTGCCCTCGGCGCTGCCCGAGACGTTCACCGGCATCCGGCTGGCGGTCGGCATGGCCTACTCCTCGGTGGTGGCCGCCGAGTTGTTCAACGGCATCCCGGGAATCGGCGGGCTGGTCAAAGACGCCAGCAACTACAACAACACCCCCGTCGTGCTGGTCGGGATCTTCGCCATCGGGATCTCGGGTCTGATCATCGACAGCCTGCTTCGCGCCCTCGAGCGGCGCGCTGTTCCTTGGAGAGGGAAAATATGAAACTGAAAGCACTGGTTGCGGCGTTGGCCGTCTCGACCCTCGGGCTTGCCGGCTGCGCGGTGGACAACTCCGGCCAGGACGCCGAGAAGCAGACCATTCGCCTTGCGTACCAGACCTTTCCGAGCGGCGACCTGATCGTCAAGAACAACAAGTGGCTCGAAGAGGCGCTGCCGGACTACAACATCAAGTGGACGAAGTTCGACTCCGGTGCCGATGTCAACACCGCCTTCATCGCCAAGGAGCTCGACTTCGGCGCCATCGGGTCGAGCCCGGTGGCCCGCGGGTTGTCGGCGCCGCTGAACATCCCCTACCAGGTGGCCTTCGTGCTCGACGTGGCCGGCGACAATGAGGCCCTGGTCGCGCGTAATGAGAGTGGTGTCAACACCATTCCGGAACTGCGTGGCAAGCGCATCGCCACGCCGTTCGCCTCTACCGCGCACTACAGCCTGCTGGCCGCACTCGACCAGAACGGCCTGACACCCGCCGACGTCCAGCTCGTCGACCTGCAGCCGCAGGCCATCCTGGCGGCGTGGGAGCGCGGTGACATCGACGCGGCCTACACCTGGCTGCCCACTCTGGACCAGCTGCGCACCACCGGCAAGGACCTGATCACCAGCCGCCAGTTGGCCAAGGACGGCAAGCCCACCCTCGATCTGGGGGTGGTGTCCACCGAATTCGCCGAAGCCCATCCCGAGGTGGTCGACATCTGGCGGCAGCAGGAGGCCCGCGCCCTCGATGTCATCAAGAACGATCCCGAGGCCGCGGCCAAGGCGATCGCCGCCGAAATCGGTTTGACCCCTGAGGAAACCGCCGAGCAGATCAAGCAGGGTGTCTACTTGACTCCCGACGAGGTGGCCTCTGCCGAATGGCTGGGCACCGACGGAGCGACAGGCAACATCGCCGCCAATCTGCAGAGCGCCTCGGAGTTCCTGGCTTCGCAGCAGCAGATCCCGGAGGCCGCGCCGCTGGAGACCTTCCAGAAAGCCATCTACACCAAGGGTCTTCCGGATGCCCTCAAGCAGTAGCGCGACCGATGGCGCTGTGCGCATACACAATGTGAGCCACCGCTACGGCCACGGCGGCAACGAGGTGACCGCCTTGGGGCCAGTGGATCTCGATGTCGAGCCCGGCGCGTTCCTGGTGCTGGTGGGCGCGTCGGGTTGCGGTAAGAGCACCCTGTTGCGGCTGATCGCCGGCTTCGAGCAGCCCTCGGAAGGCAAGGTGGCGGTCTCCGGTGCGCCGCCCACCCCCGGCGTGAGCGCAGGCGTGGTGTTCCAACAGCCGCGGCTGTTCCCGTGGCGCACCGTCGGCGGCAACATCGATCTCGCGCTCAAGTACGCAAAGGTGCCGCGGGACAGAAGGGCTCAGCGCCGCGACGAACTGCTGGAGCGGGTCGGGCTGGAAGGCACTGCGGGCCGCAAGATCTGGGAGATCAGTGGCGGCCAGCAGCAGCGCGTGGCGATCGCCCGGGCACTGGCCGCCGAGACCCCGCTGTTCCTGCTCGACGAGCCGTTCGCGGCCCTCGATGCGTTGACCCGGGAACGGCTGCAGGAAGACGTCCGTCAGGTCAGTGCCGAATCGGGCCGCACCACGGTGTTCGTCACCCACAGCGCCGATGAGGCGGCGTTCCTCGGGTCGCGGATCGTGGTGCTGACCCGCCGGCCCGGGCAGGTGGCTCTCGACATCCCGGTGGATCTGCCGCGTACGGGTGTTGATCCCGACGACCTGCGCCGCTCGCCGGAGTACGCCGACCTGCGTGCCGAGGTGGGGCGTGCGGTGAAAGCGGCCGCCGCCTAACGACGCCCAAACTCACGTTTGGGCCCATTTGTGCGAGTGCGATCCGTCCAAACGTCGGATTCGACGCGTGACGGGTCGGCAGGTGGTGGGGGGAGCATCCTCACTCGCGACCGCCGAGACCGACGAAATACCGGACCGCACTCGAACTTTCGGGCCCGTGTGTCGGTTTGGGCGGTAATCGGGCGGGGGTCAGACCAGGTCGATGACTTCGGCGATGGACGGCAGGATGCGGCCAGGGCGGAAAGGGTAGCGGTCGATCTCGGCTTCGGAGGTCGAACCCGTCAGCACCAGGATGGTGTCCAAACCGGCTTCGATACCGGCCACCACGTCGGTGTCCATCCGGTCGCCGATCATCGTCGTCTGCTCCGAATGCGCCTCGATCCGGTTGAGCGCACTGCGGAACATCATCGGGTTGGGCTTGCCGACGAAGTACGGCTCACGCCCGGTTGCCTTGGTGATCAACGCGGCCACCGAACCTGTTGCGGGAAGCGGACCTTCGGCGGACGGACCGGTGACATCGGGATTGGTGGCGATGAAGCGGGCGCCCGCACCGATCAACCGGATGGCCTTCGTGATCGCCTCGAAGGAGTAGGTCCGGGTCTCGCCGAGCACCACGAAGTCCGGCCCGACATCGGTCAGGGTGTAGCCGACGTCGTGCAGCGCCGTGGTCAGGCCGGCTTCGCCGATGCAGTAGGCGGACCCGCCCGGCAGCTGGCTGTGCAGGAAGGTGGCGGTGGCCAGCGCGGAGGTCCAGATGGCCTCCTCGGGCACGATCAGGCCCGAGCGGGCCAACCGCGCGGCCAGGTCGCGCTGGGTGAAGATCGAGTTGTTGGTCAGGACCAGGAAGGGGCGGTTCTTGTCGACGAGCCGCTGCAGGAATTCGGCAGCGCCGGGAAGCGCGTGTTCTTCACGAACCAGCACACCGTCCATGTCGGTGAGCCAGCATTGGGTGGGTGCCCGCACGTCCTCGACGGTTCTAGACCGGGGGATAGGCCGGGGGTGGGTAGACGCCGCGCAGTGCCCATGGGAACCACGAGAAGAAGTACTCGATCTCGTCGCTCGCGTCGTAATCCGGGTTCGGATCCATCAGATGCCTCCCAGCGGTACCGGTGTTTGCAGTGTAGCCACGGGACGTATCGGAACAACACACATCGGTCCGAAACCACGATGGGGATAAACTAGCCAACCAACTGATTGATTGGCGCGGCCACCGGCGGCGTCGTAAGCAGAGAGTGAACCATGGCATCAGAAAACGGGCTGACCCGCCGCGAGGAGCTGCTGGCCGTCGCCACCAAGCTGTTCGCCGCCCGTGGCTACCACGGCACTCGGATGGATGATGTGGCCGACGTCGTGGGACTGAACAAGGCCACCGTCTACCACTATTACGCCAGCAAGTCGCTGATCCTCTACGACATCTACCAGCGTGCGGCCGACAACACGCTGGCCGCGGTGCACGACGACCCCTCGTGGACCGCGCGCGAGGCGCTGTACCAGTACACGGTGCGATTGCTGACGCAGATCGCGGCCAATCCCGAGGGGGCGGCGGTGTACTTCCAGGAGCAGCCCTACATCAGCGAGTGGTTCACCGAAGAACAGGTCGCCGAGATCAAGGAGAAGGAAACCCAGGTCTACGAGCATGTCCATGGTCTGATCGACCGGGGCATCGCCAGCGGCGAGTTCTACGAGTGCGATTCGCATGTCCTGGCCCTGGGCTACATCGGCATGACACTGGGCGCCTACCGATGGCTGCGGCCGCACGGTCGCCGGTCGGCCGAGGGTATCGCCGCCGAGTTCAGCACCGCCCTGCTGCGCGGCCTGATCCGCGACGAGAAGATCCGCGTCGAGTCGCCGCTGGGCGGAAGCACCGAAAGCGCGCCTCGCTAGGATCGCGCCTATGCCACTGGTGAGCAAGACGGTCGAGGTCACCGCCGAGGAATCTCTGATCCTGGCCATCGTCAAGGACTTCGAGGCCTACCCGCAGTGGAACGAGGAGATCAAGGGCTGCTGGATCCTGCACCGCTACGACGACGGGCGGCCGAGCCAGCTTCGGCTCGACACCGTGGTGCAGGGCAACGAGGGCACCTACATCCAGGCGGTGTACTACCCGCAGCCCAACCAGATCCAGACGGTGATGCAGCAGGGTGATCACTTCTCCAAGCAGGAGCAGATCTTCTCTGTCGTCGGGATGGGGCCGGTGTCGTTGCTCACCGTCGACATGGACGTCGAGGTGGACCTGGCGGTACCGGTGCCGGCCATGATGGTGAAAAAGGTGGTCAACGAGGCCCTCGATCACCTGGCGAACAATCTGAAGGCCCGCGCCGAGCAGCTCGCATCAGCCCGGTCGACGGAACCCGGCCAGGGTTAGTCCCAGATCCCGCTGCGCTCCAGCACCGCGGTGAGTCGGGTGGCGCCGTCGGTGAACTGCCAGGTGGTGTGATCCACGGCCGCGGTGACGTCACGCGCACGCAGTGCGGCGATCAGCTTGCGGTGGTTGTCCACCGCGTCGGCGCCCCAGCCCGGGTCGGCGGCGTACAGCAGTGCCGGCATGGACCGGGCCACGTGCAGCAGGAACCAGGCGAGTTTGATGCGGCCCGCGGCCCGGTTGAACGCGCGGTGGAAGGCGAATTCCGCGGCCACCACGGCTTCGGAGTCGGCGGAGGAGACCGCCTCGGCGAGGTTGTCGGTGAGGCGCTCGAGCTCGTCGATGTCCTCGTCGGTGATCCGGCGGGTGGCGCTGGTGGCCAGTTCGCGCGCCATCGTGGATTGCAGCCAGAAGATGTCCTCGATGTCCTGGCGGGTCATCGGGAGTACGACGTAGCCGCGGTGCGGCTCGAGGCGGACCATGCCTTCGCCGCGCAGGGTCAGCAGCGCTTCCCGGACCGGGGTGATGCTCACACCGAGTTGGGCGGCGGTCTCGTCCAGCCGGATGAAGGTGCCGGGTTTCAGGGCCCCTGACATGATCTCGGCGCGCAGCCGCCCGGCGACTTCGTCGGAGAGTTGGGTGCGCCGAACGCCCCGCCGCGCTTTGGCCTCGACTCGTGCGTTCACCGTGTCCCTCGGACTCCTGATCGATCTCGACTACCGGGGTTGTCTGACAGCCGTCCACGATTTACTGTGACCCGGACAACACAATGTTTGATCAAATGTAAGATCCACGCAAGTCGGATCGCCGTGACATGGATCGCTGAAGGAGCGTCATCGTTGACCGCACAGTTGGACGGGCAGACGATCAACCACACCCCCGCCACGCAGCCTTACCTCGCCCGCCGGCAGAACTGGATCACCCAACTGGCCCGGCATGCGCTGATGCAGCCGGACAAACCCGCACTGCGCTTCCTGGGCCGCACCACCACGTGGGCTGAGCTCGACGCCCGGGTGAGCGCACTGGCCGACGCCCTGGCGCGCCGCGGGGTCCGCGCGGGTGACCGGGTGATGATCTTGATGCTCAACCGCACCGAGTTCATCGAATCCTTCCTCGCCGCCAACATGCTCGGCGCCATCGCGGTGCCGGTGAATTTCCGGCTGACCCCGCCCGAGATCGCGTTCCTGGTCTCGGACTGCGACGCGCGTGTGGTCATCACCGAACCGGTGCTGGCCCCCGTCGCCACCGGCGTGCGGGATCTCGCGCCGGCCCTCGAGACCGTCGTGGTCGCGGGCGCTCCCACCGACGACGGCGTCCTCGGTTACGAGGACCTGATCGCCGAAGAGGGCGAGCCCCACGACGTGGTGGACGTGCCCAACGACAGTCCCGCACTGATCATGTACACCTCGGGGACCACCGGCCGGCCCAAGGGCGCCGTGCTCACTCACACCAACCTCACCGGCCAGACGATGACGGGGCTCTACACCAACGGCGCCGACATCAACAACGATGTCGGCTTCATCGGGGTGCCGCTGTTCCACATCGCGGGGATCGGCAACATGCTCAGCGGGCTGACCCTGGGCATCCCGACCGTGGTCAACCCGTTGGGCGCGTTCGACCCGGACCAGTTGCTCGACGTACTGGAATCCGAGAAGGTCACCGGCATCTTCCTGGTGCCGGCGCAGTGGCAGGCGGTCTGCGCCGCGCAGAAGGCCAAACCGCGGGACCTGCGCCTGCGGGTGATGTCCTGGGGTGCCGCACCCGCCTCGGACACCCTGCTGCGTCAGATGTCGGAGACGTTCCCCGACACCTTGATCCTGGCGGCGTTCGGCCAGACCGAGATGTCGCCGGTGACGTGCATGCTGCTGGGGGAGGACGCCATTCGCAAGCTCGGCTCGGTGGGCAAGGTGATCCCGACCGTCGCCGCCCGGGTGGTCGACGAGGACATGAACGACGTCCCGGTGGGCGAGGTCGGCGAGATCGTCTATCGCGCACCGACTCTGATGGCGGGCTATTGGAACAACCCGGATGCGACGGCCGAGGCCTTCGCCGGAGGGTGGTTTCATTCCGGTGACCTGGTCCGAATGGACGAAGAGGGTTACGTCTGGGTGGTCGACCGGAAGAAGGACATGATCATCTCCGGCGGTGAGAACATCTACTGCGCCGAGGTGGAGAACGTCCTGGCCAGTCATCCGTCGATCGTGGAGGTGGCGGTGATCGGGCGCCGTCACGAGAAGTGGGGTGAAGTCCCTGTTGCCGTGGCGGCTGTCAGCGAATCGACCCTGCGGTTGGAGGATCTGGAGGAGTTCCTCAACGACCGGTTGGCCAGGTACAAGCACCCGCGCGGTCTGGAGATCGTGGACGCCCTGCCCCGCAATCCCGCTGGCAAAGTGTTGAAGACGGAGTTGCGGACTCGGTTCAGCGCCGAGCCAAAACCTGATTCTGGTGCCGAAAAGCCCTGACACGGGCCGTTTCTCGAACGAGATTCTAATTGCTGACGGGGGTGCAAAATTTGCGCTCGTGACGGAGAAGGGTTAATCGGGCCGATGCGATGCACGCCCCCGGCGCCATCGGGTACATTCCTGTGGTCCGTCTTACTACTCGTGAGTAGGGAGACGGACGACACTTACTCCGGGTCGGGCCGAGGAGAGAGCGTGCCAGATAGCTCGTCGTGTGAGCGAGCGGTGTTTCAGCGAGCCCGCGTGGACCACGAAGCCCCCATGATCCCGGTGGCAGCGTGACGGCCTCGACCGGCGGCCTGACGGGCTATGTGCGCGAGCAGCTGCGTACGCCGCTGGAACTCGTCGGCGGCTTCTTCCGGATGTGTGTGCTCACGGGCAAAGCGCTGCTGCGCCCGTTCGAATGGCGCGAGTTCATCGAGCAGAGCTGGTTTCTGATGCGCGTGGCGTTCCTTCCCACCGTCGCCGTCTCGATCCCACTGACCGTGCTCATCATCTTCACGCTCAACATCCTGTTGGCGGAGTTCGGTGCCGCCGACGTCTCCGGAGCCGGCGCCGCGCTGGGCGCGGTCACCCAGCTGGGTCCGTTGGTGACGGTGCTCGTGGTCGCGGGTGCGGGGTCGACGGCCATCTGCGCCGACCTGGGCGCGCGCACCATCCGTGAGGAGATCGACGCCCTCGAGGTCCTCGGTATCGACCCGATCCACCGTCTGGTGGTTCCGCGCGTCGTCGCGTCGACGTTCGTCGCCTTCCTGCTCAACGGTGCCGTCATCACCATCGGACTGGTCGGCGGCTTCATCTTCGGCGTCTACATCCAGAACGTTTCCGCCGGCGCCTACGTGTCCACCCTGACACTCGTCACCGGCCTGCCCGAAGTGCTGATCTCCGTGGTCAAGGCGTTGACCTTCGGGCTGATCGCCGGACTGGTCGGGTGTTATCGCGGCCTGACGGTCGCCGGTGGCGCCAAGGGGGTGGGCACCGCGGTCAACGAGACGCTGGTGCTCTGCGTGGTGGCGCTGTTCGCGGTCAACGTCGTGCTGACCACCATCGGCGTCAAGTTCGGAACGGGGAGCTGACATGTCGACAACACAAGTCCTCCGGGGCCGCTTCCCCCGCGCCTATGACAACGCCGGCCGGTTCGTCGCCTCGCCGGCTCGGTTCCTGGAGTCCGTCGGTCAGGTCGCGTGGTTCGTCATCACCGCCATCGGCTCGATCGGGCACGCCTTACGGTTCTACCGCCGCGAGGTGCTGCGGCTGATCGCCGAAATCGGTATGGGCACAGGCGCAATGGCAGTCATCGGTGGCACTGTCGCCATCGTCGGTTTCGTGACGCTCTCCGGCGGTTCGCTGATCGCCATCCAGGGATTCGCGTCACTGGGCAACATCGGTGTCGAGGCGTTCACCGGATTCTTCGCCGCACTGGTCAACGTACGCATCGCCGCTCCGGTGGTGGCGGGCCAGGCGCTGGCCGCGACGGTGGGCGCCGGTGCCACCGCGGAACTGGGTGCCATGCGCATCAGCGAAGAAGTCGACGCGCTGGAAGTCATGGGCATCAAATCGATCTCGTACCTGGTGTCCACCCGGATCCTGGCCGGATTCGTGGTGATCATCCCGCTGTACGCGATGGCGATCATCATGAGCTTCCTGTCGGCACAAGTCACCACCACGTTCTTCTACGGGCAGTCGATCGGCACCTATGAGCACTACTTCCGCACCTTCCTGCGGCCCGATGACGTCATGTGGTCGTTCGTGCAGGCCATCATCATCTCGGTCATCGTGATGCTGAACCACTGCTACTACGGCTACAACGCCAGCGGCGGCCCGGTCGGGGTGGGTGAGGCCGTCGGCCGGTCCATGCGGGCCTCGCTGGTCCTGATCGTCGTCGTCGTCCTGTTGGCATCGTTGGCGCTCTACGGCGTCGACCCGAACTTCAACCTGACGGTGTAGCCATGACCGCACCCGGACAAGTCACGTCGCCCCAGAACGCCAGTCGCACTCCGCCGTTCAAGATCGCGGGTCTGGCCCTGCTGGTCATCACCGCGGTGGTGGTCACCATGGTCTACATCCAGTTCCGTGGTGGGTTCACCAAGACCACCGAGCTCACCCTGGTGTCCGACCGCGCCGGTCTGGTGATGGACCCCGGCTCCAAGGTCACCTACAACGGCGTCGAGATCGGCCGCGTCGCCAAGGTGAATCCGCTGGAGCGCGACGGCACCACCCAGGCTCAGCTCACCCTGGACGTCGATCCCCGCTACCTCGACCTGATCCCGGCCAATGTCAACGCCGACATCCAGGCGACGACGGTCTTCGGCAACAAGTACGTGTCGTTCACCTCGCCCGAGAACCCGGAGTCGGCCCGCATCACGTCCTCCGACGTCATCGACGTGTCCGGTGTGACAACCGAATTCAACACGCTGTTCGAAACCATCACGTCGATCTCCGAGCAGGTGGACCCGGTCAAGCTGAACCTGACCCTGTCGGCCACCGCGGAGGCGTTGACCGGACTGGGCAGCAAGTTCGGCGACTCGCTGGTCAGCGGCAACACCATCCTCGACGACATCAACCCGCGGATGCCGCAGCTCCGCTACGACGTCCAGCGGTTGGCCGACCTGGCCGACGTGTACAGCTCGGCGGCACCCGATCTGTTCGATTCGCTGGACAACGCCGTGTTCACCGCCCGCACGCTCAACGAGCAGCGGGGCGATCTGGATGCCGCGCTGCTGGCGGCGGTGGGCTTCGGCAACACCGGCGGGGATGTCTTCGAGCGGGCCGGGCCCTTCCTGGTGCGCGGCGCCGAGGACCTGGTTCCCACCGCCCGCACCCTGAACGAATACAGCCCCGCGCTGTTCTGCACCGTGCGCAACTACGCCACCGTCGCCCCGAAAGTGGCGGCGTCGCTTGGTGGCAACGGCTACTCGCTGAACACCAACACCACCTTCCTCGGTGCGGAGAACCCTTACGTGTATCCCGACAACCTGCCCCGGGTGAACGCCAAGGGCGGGCCCGGCGGTGCACCCGGCTGCTGGCAGGAGATCACCCGTGAGCTGTGGCCCGCGCCGTACCTCGTGATGGACACCGGCGCCTCGATCGCGCCGTACAACCACTTCGAACTGGGCCAGCCGATCCTCACTGAGTACGTGTGGGGACGCCAAGTCGGGGAGAACACGATCAACCCATGAAAATCACTGGTACTGCGATAAAGCTCGGCGCCTTCTCGTTGGTGCTGCTGCTGTTCACGGCGGTCATCGTCATCGTCTTCGGTCAGATCCGCTTCGATCGAACCAGTGGCTACTCCGCAGAGTTCGCCAATGCCAGCGGATTACGGGCCGGCCAGTTCGTCCGGGCCTCCGGCGTCGAGGTCGGCAAGGTGTCGAAGGTGCAGCTGCTCGACGGAGGCCAGCGTGTCCGTGTCGATTTCGACGTCGACCGCACGCTTCCGCTGTACCAGTCCACCACCGCGCAGATCCGCTATCAGGACCTGATCGGCAACCGCTACCTGGAGTTGCAGCGCGGTCAGGGCGAGGGCGCCGACCGGGTGCTGCCGCCGGGCGGTTTCATTCCGCTGGCCCGCACCACACCCGCACTCGATCTGGACGCGCTCATCGGCGGCTTCAAGCCGTTGTTCCGGGCACTGGACCCGGACAAGGTGAACAACATCGCCCAATCCATCATCACGGTGTTCCAGGGTCAGGGCGGCACCATCAACGACATCCTGAACCAGACCGCGCAACTGACCAACGCGCTGGCCGATCGTGACCAGGCCATCGGCGAGGTGATCACCAACCTGAACACCGTCCTGGCCACCACGGTCAAGCATCAGAAGGAGTTCGACCAGACGGTCAACGACTTCGAGGTGCTGATCACCGGACTCAAGAACCGGGCCGACCCGCTGGCCGAGTCGGTGGCCGACATCAGCAACGCCGCAGGCACTCTCGGCGACCTGCTGGCCGACAACCGGCCGGTGCTCAAGGAGACCATCGGGCATCTGGAGACCATCCAGCAGCCACTGATCGACGAGCAGGCCCAGGTCGAGGACACCCTGACGAAGGTGCCGAACGCACTGAAGATCATCGGCCGCGCCGGTGGCGTCTACGGCGACTTCTTCAACTTCTACCTGTGCGATCTGAACCTGAAGCTCAACGGCCTGCAGCCCGGCGGACCGGTTCGCACGGTCAAGGTGTTCACCCAGCCGACGGGTAGGTGCACACCACGATGAGAGCACTGGAAGGGTCCAGCCGCGCCAAGAGCGGCATCATGGGTGTCCTCATCCTGGTGCTGATCGTCGGGATCGGGCAGAGTTTCGCCAACGTGCCGATGATCTTCGCGCAGCCGGTCTACTACGGGTTGTTCAGCGATTCCGGTGGCCTCAACGTCGGGGACAAGGTTCGCATCGCCGGCACCGATGTGGGCCAGGTCGAGAGCCTGGCCATCGACGGGGACCACGTCAAGATGGGGTTCTCGTTGGGCGGCAACGAGATCGGCACCGATTCACGGCTGGCGATCCGGACCGACACGATCCTGGGCAAGAAGGTGCTCGAGATCGAGCCGCGCGGCACCGAGACCCTGCGGTCCTCGGGCATCCTGCCGATCGGGCAGAGCACCACGCCCTACCAGATCTACGACGCGTTCTTCGATGTCACCAAGGCCGCGGCCGGCTGGGACATCGAAACCGTCAAGCAGTCGCTGAACGTGTTGAGCGAGACCATCGATCAGACTTCGCCGAACCTGTCCGCCGCACTCGACGGTGTGGCCCGGTTCTCCGACACCATCGGCAAGCGCGACGAGCAGTTCAAACAGCTGCTGGCCAATGCCAACAAGGTGGCCGGCGTTCTCGGCGACCGCAGCGAGCAGATCAACCAGCTGCTGCTCAATTCGCGGACCCTGCTGGCCGCCATCAACGAACGCGGACAGGCCATCGACTACCTGCTGGAGAACGTGTCGCAGGTGTCGCGCCAGTTCCAGGGGCTGATCAACGACAACCCGAACCTGAACAAGGTGGTCGAGCAGTTGCAGACCGTCAGCGGGATCCTCGAGCGGCACAAGTTCGACCTGCAGGACTCGCTGTCCACCCTGAGCAAGTTCACCGCGTCGCTGGCCGAAGCCATCGGCTCGGGACCGTACTTCAAGGTCATCCTGATCAATCTGCTTCCCGGACAGGCGGTTCAGCCGTTCATCGACGCCGCGTTCAAGAAGCGCGGTATCGATCCCGAACAGTTCTGGCGCAACGCCGGCCTGCCCGCCTTCCAGTTCCCGGATCCGAACGGGCAGCGCCAACCCAACGGGGCTCCGCCGCCGGCGCCGCGGGTGCTCGAAGGCACGCCCGACTTCCCGGGACCCGCGGTGCCCAAGGGCTCGCCGTGTTCGTACACGCCGCCGGCAGACGGCATCCCGTCACCGGCCGACCCGTTGCCGTGTGCCGACCTGACCGTCGGTCCGTTCGGGGACAACCCGTACGGCCCCAATTACAGTGGGCCGGTCGGGGTTCAGACCTCGGCGCCCAATCCCGACGCGCCGCCTCCGGCTCCCGGGCTGCCGATCGCCGGTGAGCCCGGCGCCCCGGTGCCGACGGTGCCGGGTGTGCCCGGTCCGCCGCTGCAGCAGGGTCCGCCCGGGGCGCGCACCATCCCGGTCGGCCCGCCGCCGGGTCCGGGACCGGTGCCCGTACCCGTACCTCCGGTGCCGCCCCCGCCCGCGCCGGTACCCGGTCCGGGACAACAGCTCTCGCCCAACACGGTGGCGCCGTTGCCCGGCAACCCGCCACTGGTCATCCCGTCCACCACGATCGACAGCACGGGAGGTTAAGCGATGTCCACCATCTTCAACGTGCGCAACATGAAGCTGCCGCACGTCTCCCGGATGGCCGTCATCATCGGCGCGCTGGTGATCGTGCTCGGCTTGGTCGGCGCGATCGCCGGGTGGCAGCTGTACAAGAAGCTCACCTACAACACCGTCGTCGCCTACTTCCCGCAGGCCCTGGCGCTGTATCCCGGTGACAAGGTGCAGATCATGGGTGTGAAGGTCGGCTCGATCGACAGCATCGAACCGGCAGGCGACCGGATGAAGGTCACCTTCAGCTACCAGAACAAGTACAAGGTGCCCGCCGATGCCACCGCATCGATCCTGAACCCCAGCCTGGTGGCCTCGCGCACCATCCAGCTGTCCCCGGCCTACACCGGCGGCCCGGAGCTGGAGAACGACGCCGTCATCCCGCTGGAGCGCACTCAGGTCCCGGTGGAATGGGACGATCTGCGCAACCAGATCACCGACATCGTCTCGCAGTTGGGGCCGACGCCCGAGCAGCCCAAGGGTCCGTTCGGTGACGTCATCGAATCGTTCGCCGACGGGCTGGCCGGCAAGGGCGAGCAGATCAACACCACCCTCAACGCCCTGTCGGAGTCCATCACCGCACTGAACCAGGGGCGCGGTGACTTCTTCGCCGTCGCCAAGAGCCTGGCGCTGTTCGTCAACGCGCTGCACCAGAGCGATCAGCAGTTCGTCGAGCTCAACAGCAACCTGGCCGAGTTCACCAACTCCTTCAGCAACAGCGACCAGGAGCTGGCCACCGCGCTCAAGGACATCGACGGATTGCTCACCACCGCACAGCAATTCATCAACGACAACGGCAGCGAGCTGTCGACCAGCATCAACAACCTGGCCAGTACCACCAACGCGATCCTGCAGCCGGAACCCCGCGACGGTCTGGAGACCGCGCTGCACATCTTCCCCAACCTGGCCGCCAACCTGGTGAACATCTACGAACCGACGCACGGTTCGTTGAGCGCCATCCCGGTGGTGGCCAGCTTCGCCAACCCGCTGCAGTTCATCTGCAGCTCCATCCAGGCGGGTAGCCGGTTGGGCTACCAGGAATCCGCGGAACTGTGCGCGCAGTACCTGGCGCCGGTGCTGGACGCCATCAAGTTCAACTTCCCGCCGTTCGGCGTGAACCAGTTCTCTACGGCGGCAACCCTGCCCAAGTACGTGGCGTACTCCGAGCCGCGGCTGCAGCCGCCGCCGGGGTACAAGGACACCACCGTGCCCGGTGTGTGGTCGCGCGACACCCTGTTCAGCCACGGCAACCACGAGCCGGGCTGGATCGTGGCGCCGGGTATGCAGGGGCTGCAGGTGCAGCAGTTCACCAAGAACATGCTGACCCCGGACTCGCTGGCGGCGTTGATGGGTGGGCCCGACCCGGCCACCGTCCCGCCGGCCGGGCCCCGGGGCGGTGCGGTGCCCAACGCCTACGACGAGACCAATCCGCTTCCGCCGCCGTGGTATCCGCAGCCGGGCCCGCCGCCTGCTCCCGCTCCGGACGTGATCCCCGGCCCGCTGCCGCTGTCGCAGCAGGTCCCTGGTCCGGCGCCGGCCGCACCCGCACCCGCCCAGCCCGCCCCGCCGGGGCCACCCTTGCCAGCTGAAGTGGGAGCCCGCTGATGCGAATCCTCACGATCTCCAGGCGGGTGGCGTGGCGCGCCCTGGTGCTGTCCGTACTCGCGATGACGCTGGCGTCGTGCGGCTGGCGCGGGGTGGCCAACGTGCCGCTGCCCGGCGGTCCCGGCACCAGTGGCGACAAGATGACCGTCTACGTGCAGATGCCGGACACGTTGGCGCTCAACGTCAACAGCCGGGTTCGGGTCGCCGATGTCTTCGTCGGCTCGGTCCGCAAGATCGAGCTGGTGAACTGGGTCGCCACCTTGACCCTGGACATCGACCCGAGCGTGAAGTTGCCCGAGAACGCCACGGCGCGCATCGGCCAGACCAGCCTGTTGGGCACGCAGCATGTGGAACTGGCTGCACCAGAAGAGGATCCGTCGTCGCAGCCGTTGCGCAGCGGTGACACCATCCCACTACAGAACGCTTCGGCGTATCCGACCACCGAGCGCACGCTGGCCAGCATCGCCACCGTGCTGCGCGGCGGTGGGATCCCGAACCTCGAGGTGATCCAGACCGAGGTCAACAACATCCTGGACGGCAACGCCGAGCAGATCCGGGCGTTCCTCGGCAAGCTCGACGTCTTCACCGAGCAGCTCAACCAGCAGCGCGAAGATCTCACCCGGGCCATCGATTCCACCAACGAGTTGCTGACCATCGTCGCCAATCGCAATGACACCCTGGATCGGGTCCTCACTGAATTCCCGCCGCTGATCAAGTATTTCGCCGACCAGCGCGACCTGTTCGCCGACGCCGTGACGTCACTCGGGCGGTTCAGCCGGGCCACCGACGAAAGCCTGTCGGCGGCGCGGGGCAACCTCGAGACCAACCTGGAGCTGCTGCAGCGGCCGCTCAAGCAGCTCGGCCGGGCCTCTCCCTATCTGGCCGGTGCCCTCGAGCTCATCCTGACCGCTCCGTTCGCCATCGACAACGTGCCGAAGGTGGTGCGTGGTGACTACATCAACACCTCGGCGACCTTCGATCTCACGCTGAGCACCCTGGACAACGCGTTCCTGACCGGCACCGGCTTCTCGGGTGCGCTGCGCGCGCTGGAGCAGGCCTGGGGTCGCGACGTGAACCAGATGATCCCCGACGTCCGCTACACACCGAACCCGAACTCGGTGCCGGGCGGACCGCTGGTGGAGCGGGGTGAATAGGCGATGCTGACTCGTTTCATCCGAATCCAGCTGGTGCTGTTCACCGTGCTGACGGTGATCGCGCTGACCGCACTGGGCTGGTACTACCTGCGGCTGCCGAGCCTGGCCGGCGTGGGGCAGTACACGCTGCACGCCGACCTGCCCGCCTCCGGCGGTCTGTACCGCACGGCCAACGTCACCTACCGCGGTATCACCATCGGCAAGGTCACCGAGGTGGAACCCACGGAGTCGGGTGCGCGGGCCACGATGAGCATCGAGGACCGCTACAAGATCCCCGTCGACGCCTCTGCCAACGTGCACTCGGTGTCGGCGATCGGTGAGCAGTACCTGGATCTGGTGTCGGAAGGCAATGCGGGACAGTTCTTCTCACCCGGCCAGACCATCACCACCGGTACTGTCCCGCGGGAGATCGGCCCCGCCCTGGATGCCGCTGACCGCGGCCTGGCGGTGCTGCCGAAGGAGAAGATCTCGGGGCTGCTGGACGAGACCGCCATGGCCGTCGGGGGACTGGGGCCGGCGCTGCAACGTCTCGTCGACGGCACGCAGGCGATCGTGACGGACTTCGATGCCAACATCGGCGACATCAACGCGATCATCGACAACTCCGCGCCGATCATCGACAGCCAGGTCGACTCCGGTGACGCGATCCGGCAGTGGGCGTCGAACCTGAACAGCATCGCCGCGCAGACCGCGCAGCAGGATCAGGCGATACGCAGCGGGCTGTCGAAGGCCGCGCCGACCGCCGACCAGGTGACGGCCGTGTTCAGTGACGTGCAGGAAGCGCTTCCGCAGACGCTGGCCAATCTGGCGATCGTGCTGGACATGCTCAAGCGCTACAACAAGGGGCTCGAGCAGACGCTGGTGATCCTGCCGCAGGGTGCTTCCGTGGCCCAGGCGGTGGCCGCGCCGTTCGAGAACGCCGCCGCGCTGAACTTCAGCCTCACGATCAACCAGCCGCCGCCGTGCCTGACCGGCTTCCTGCCCGCCAGCGAATGGCGCTCGCCGGCCGATACCACCACCGCGCCGTTGCCCAGCGGGACGTACTGCAAGATCCCGAAGGACACCCCGTCCAACGTGGTCCGCGGCGCCCGCAACTACCCGTGCGCGGACGTGCCCGGTAAGACGGCCGCCACGCCCCGGGAATGCCGCAGCGAGGAACCGTACGTGCCGTTGGGGTCCAACCCCTGGTACGGCGATCCGAACCAGTTGCTGAACTGCCCCGCACCGGGCGCGCGGTGTGATCAGCCGGTGAACCCGGGACGGGTGATCCCGGCGCCGTCGATCAACAACGGGATGAACCCGCTGCCCGCCGACATGCTGCCACCACCTCCACCGATCGTCAGTGATCCGTTGACCCCGCCGGGCAGCGGTAGCGTGCAGTGCAGTGGGCAGCAGCCCAACCCCTGCATCTACACTCCGTCACCGAACAGCGGGGCACCGACCTCGGCGATATACAACCCGCAGGCCGGCGAGGTGGTGGGACCCGACGGGGTCAAGTACTCCGTGAGCAACTCGACGAACACAGGAGAAGAGGGATGGAAGGAGATGCTGGCACCGGCCGGCTGAATTCCGACGACGTCCCCGCAGAAGACGACGACGCCCCACAGCCCGCGGTCCCCGAGCAGCAACCAGCCGAGGGACCCGGGGTGACCCGGCTGGCCGGCCGGGGATGGTTCGTCGGCGTGTGCGCCACCCTGGTGGTGCTCGCCGCGACGCTGGCCACCGGCGGCTACTTCGCTTTACGTTCCAACCAGGACGCGGAGTCGCTGACCCGCGCCGAGGCGCAGGCCACTCAGGCGGCCAAGGATTGTGTGGCGGCCACCCAGGCGCCGAACGTCGCTGCGATGGCCGAGAGCCAGCAGAAGATCCTCGATTGCGCCACCGGCGATTACAGCGCCCAGGCCACCCTGTACAGCGGTGTGCTGGTCGAGGCGTACCAGGCCGCCAACGCCCAGGTGGAGGTCACCGACATGCAGGCCGCGGTGGAACGGCACAACGGTGACGGGTCGATGGATGTGCTGGTGGCCCTGCGGGTCAAACTGTCGAATACCGAAGTGCAACAACAGGAAACCGGCTACCGCTTGCGGGTCCTGATGGCGCCCGACAACGGGACGTACAAGATCGCCCGCCTCGACCAGGTGACCACGTGACCGCTGTGCTCGACGACGACACCACCGCAGACACCGCCACCGGCCCGGACATCGTGCCCGCGAGCTGGGGCGCGCGTGCCGGCGCGTTCGGCGTCGACGTGTTCGTCGGCGCGCTGACGGTGGCGACGCTGGTGTTGGTGGCCTGGTCGACCGCACAGCGCAGCTGGCTGTGGTGGCTGTGTGTGGTGGCCGCGGGTCTGGTGGTGCTCGCGGTCGCGGTGAACCGTCTACTGCTGCCGGCGCTCACCGGGTGGAGCCTGGGCCGGGCGCTGTTCGGCCTGCGGGTGGTGCGCCGCGACGCGTCCGTGCGTTCTGGGCCCCAGCTCATCGGCCGCTCGTCCCTCGCGACCTCGACTGGTGCCGCCGTGCCAGGACCGTGGCGGCTGCTCCTGCGCGACCTGGCCCACCTGGTCGACACCGCCACCGCCTTCGTCGGTTGGCTCTGGCCGCTGTGGGATGCGCGGAAACGCACGCTGGCCGATGTTCTCGTCGGTACCGAAGTGCTCCGGATGGCAGAACGCCCCGAGAAGGCGCGCCGGCTCACCGGTTACGTCGTCTCGGGTGCCGCGGTGGTGGCGGTCGCCGCGGCGGCGCTGAGTTATGTGGTGGTGTATCAAGCGGATCTGCGGGTGGCTCAAGCGCGCGAACAGCTGGCCGTTCAGGGACCCGACCTCGTCGAGGGCATGCTGAGCTACGACGTAGCCACGCTACAAGCCGATTTCGAGCGCGCCAGGGGGCTGGTCACCGACGGCTACCGCGAACAGTTACTCGCCCAGCAGAACACGATCTCCCAGTCGGGGGCCGTGGCCAACGAATACTGGACCGCCAACAGCGCCGTACTGACCAACACCGCTGACCGCGGCACGATGCTGCTGGCGTTGCAAGGCCAGCGCGGCGCCCCGCCCGACCAACGCTTCATCACCGCGACCGTGCGCGCCGATTTCGAGAAGTCCGGCGGCCAGTGGCGGGTGGCCGGGCTGTCCGTGCTGGCCAGCCCGAACACGGCGGGGGCACCGCAGTGAGCCCGCGGCGCAGGATCGAACCGACGGCGGCGGAGGCGTTCGCCGAGCTGGCACCACCGCGGCGTCGCCGCATCGGACTGCCGGCTCTGGTGGCTGCGGCGTCGGTGGTCCTGATCGCCACGCTCGCGGTGAGTACCGTGCTGCTGATCACCCACGAACAACATCGGCGGGCCGCGGTCAAGGATGTGGCGGTGATCAGTTATGTGCGGTCATTCATGACGCAGTACACCTCCCCGGACCCGTTGCGCGCCAACGACTATGCCGATCAGGTGCTGGCGCAGGCCACCGGCCAACTGGCCCAGAGTTACCGGGAACGGATCAACGAGATCCTGGTTCAGGTGGCCCAACTCGAACCCACGCAGGGCACCGTCGTGGACGCGGGTGTCGAGCGCTGGAATGACGACGGAAGCGCCGACGTCCTGGTGGCCACCGAAACCGTCACCACCTATCCGGACGGCAGGACGTTCGAAGATGGCTCCCGGTGGGTGGCGACCGCGGTTCAGGAAGGAGACCAGTGGAAGATCAGCAATCTACTGCAGGTGATCTGACCGACGGCCCCAGTCGAGGTCGCGAGGGACGAGCGGCCGATGAGCTGGGGCCAGAAGGGGACGGCGCCAGTCGAGGTCGCGAGGGACGAGCGGCCGATGAGCTGGGGCAGTCCCGGCGTCGGCACCGGATGCCGGTGGGCAAGGCCAGACGTGAGGTGCGTCCCGAACCGGGGGAGGCGGCGGCCGAAACTCCCGCCGACGACGAAAATGACGATGCCGCAACCGATGTCGCGGAGGATGAACCTACGGAAACCGCAGAGAAACCGGCGGTGGTGTTCGCGCAGCGCCGTCGCGCACCGCGCTGGGCGCCCGCGGCGGTGGCGGCAGCCGCTGCCCTGTTCGTCGGAGCGGGCGCTTTCGCCGGAGCCACCGTGCAGCCGTACTTGGCGGAACGCGCGTTGGTGGACACCAAACTGGACATCGCACGCACCGCGGCGGAGGCGATCACGACGTTGTGGACCTACACGCCGGACAACATGGAGACGCTGGCCGACCGGTCGGCGCGTTTCCTCGGCGGTGACTTCGAGGCGCAGTACCGCAAGTACGTCGATGCCATTGCCCCGACCAACAAACAAGCGCAGGTCAGCAACAGCACGCAGGTGGTGGGCGCGGCCGTCGAGTCGGTGAACGGCGCCGAAGCCACCGCGATCGTCTACACGAACTCGACCGCCACCAGTCCGCTGTCGAAGGACATCCCGTCTTTGCGGTATCTGTCCTATCGGCTGACGATGGAGCGGGATGCCTCGAGATGGCTTGTGACCAGCATGAACACCGTCACATCCCTGGATCTCACGCCGCAGCTCTGACCGCGCGGCGCAGAACTGCCTTGCTGAAACGTCAATAAATCTGGTCACGCTCGTGTACATTTCTTACCGCAAGCTGTGAGCGGGGCGGGGTGCGACGTGTCGGGGCGCTCGTACCTCCCCGCCGCAGTGAGCAGGACTCGGGCAGTGATGCCCCACCTGAGTTCGGGGGCGGACACCGGGGAGAGGCTGGAATCGGGCCATTGGCCAGAAAGATCCCGGCTTCCCCGGTGTCTGACAATCAACCACCTTGTGTGGTGGTGGGTAGGTGCGGCGTTGCTGATCTTCCGGTTCGGTCCGCCGGCGCTGAGATCGCGGCCCACGGACACACCCCGGCGTTAGGGTCGAAGGATGTCCACAGTTCTGGTCACCGGGGCGAGTCGCGGAATCGGCAGGGCCACCGCCGAGTATCTGGCCGGACGCGGCTGGCAGGTCATCGCCGGAGTGCGCCGGCCCGAGGATGCCGCGACGCTCGGGTCGACGCCCGGTGTGAAGGCGATTCGACTCGATGTCACCGACGCCGCGCAGATCGCGGCCCTCGGTGAGCAGCTGCCGGAACGGCTCGATGCGGTGGTGAACAATGCCGGCGTTGTCGTGGGCGCCCCATTGGAGGCCGTCGAAATCGCCGAGTTGCGGCGCCAACTCGATGTCAACGTGGTGGGGCAGATCGCGGTGACGCAGGCCGTGTTGCCGCGACTGCGCGCCTCCGGTGGCCGAATTGTGTTCATTTCCAGTGTTAATGGCCAGATCGCCACGCCGATGCTGGGTCCGTACTGCGCCTCGAAATTCGCGTTGGAGGCCGCCGCAGACGCATTGCGAATGGAGTTGCGGCCGTGGCATATTCGGGTGAGCATCGTCGAACCGGCGCAAACCGCAACGGATATGTGGGACGACGCCGAGCGGACTGCCGATGACATGGAGGCGGGTATGACGCCCGGCCAGCGGGTGCTGTACGCGAAACACATTGCGGGATTTCGCAAGATGATCCCGGCGTCGCGAAGAATGGCTGTCCCCGCGGAGAACGTGGCCGAGGTCGTCGAGGCCGCGTTGACCGATCGGCGGCCGCGGGCCCGATACACCCTGGGGTGGGGGCCAAGGCTCCAGATGGCCGCCATCAACGCGTTGCCCACCAGGGTTTCCGACGTCCTGGTCCGCAAGGCCCTCGCACAGCCGTGAAGGCGGCAGCTTCAGCTAATTGACTGATGCAACAAATAGGGAGGCGTCACTGCTGCACCTGATGTGCAGCAATTGCTTCCCCAATCGTCACAGCAATGTTACGGTCCCTGAGAACAGGCTGAGAACCCCCGAAGGGACTGGTCATATGGCGTCCAAGCACCGCAAGCGCAGCCGTGCAGGAAAGAAGATCGCCACCGTAGGAGCGGCCACCGCAACGGTGACCGCCATGACCATGACCGCTGCCCCGCCTCCCCAGGCAAACGCTGACAACCACGTGAACCTTGCCGGGGCGGTGCCCAATCCCGCCCTGGTCGGCGGTTTCGCGACAGCCCTGATCGGTGCACCGGACCAGGTACCTGTGGCGTTGGCGGCCACCCCCGCCGGGCCGGGGCTCCCGCCGATGGAGCTGGCCCCCGGAGCGCCGGATCCGGCGTCCATCCCTGACCTCACCTTCGGCATCGGAGCAGGTGCCTACAACGGCTTCCAAGAGGTGGCCGCAGCGTTCGAACGGCTCGTCCTCGACAACGTCAACCTTTCCGGACTGTTGCGGGCGCTGGGCTATGACCCGGAGGAGATCGTCAATAACGCGTTGGGCACCGCCCTGACGCAGCTGCTGGCTGGAATCCCGGTCGATCTCAGCGGCGTGCCCGTTGTGGGCGCGTTCCTGGCCGGAGCGCAGATCGACAACGCGCTCAAGCTCACCCAGTTGATCGGGCTCAACCTCAGCGATCCCCTGAACCTCGCCGGCGCAGCCGCTCCAGGCCTCGAGATCATCACCGCCGGGCCGCCTTTCAGCCTGCTGAAGTTCCTGGGTGTCGACCTGGGCTGGGTGCCCGGCTATCCGAACTCGGTGGCCGACGAGATCAACGGCACCCCCTACCTCGACGTCGGCGCGTCCACCATCCTTCAATCCCTGATCAGCGGAATCCAGGCCAACACCAGCCTCAGCTTCGCGCAGCGACTCGCGCTGCTCACCCCCTTGCAGCTCGCGTTGGCCACCGTCGGTGGAGCCAGCCTGGTCGACCTCCGCATCCCCGTGGTGGCGGGGTTCGGGCTGGGTGCCTTCGCCGCGGGGATGGCCTATCCGCAGGTCGTCGCGCAATTGCCGTTCCAGCCCGGCGGGGCCCAGTACGACGGCTCGAGCACTCCGCTGGCGGGCAGCGTCACGGTTCTGCCGCTGATCCTGCTGCGCAATCCGGGCCGGGCCAACGGTGGGCTGTTCGCCCGGCTCTATCCCCTTGCGGCGCTGGCCGGAATCAACACCGTCACCCCCGACACGGAGGTGACCAACAGCTACCACCCTGACACACCGCCGTTGCTCCAACTGGCAGGCCTGGCCATCGGTGGGGCGAACCTGATCCCGGTCAAGGTCGACGCCACCGTCCAGTACGACCCGCTGTCGGATTTCCCGTCGTGGTTCAACCCGGTATCGATACTCAATGCCGGTGCCGCAGCGGTATTTCCGACGTACATTCTGCGCGGACTCACAGTCAACGGCATTGTCGACGCGCTCACCGACCAGGCATCGCCGCAGCTCGCCGAGGCGCTGGCGGCCGTCGCCGCCGGTGATCCGCTGGCGCTGAACCTCTACCTGACGCTGCCCGCCGACAGCCTGCCGCTGCTGGAGCCCATCCGGCTGCCGGTGGACTTCCTGAACCTGGTGACGGGCCTGAACTTCAACAATCCGCTTGCCACCGCGCTGGAACCGGCGCTGAAGATCCTGACCAATCTCGGCTTCACCGACGTCGATCAGGACAACGGCTACGAACGCACCCTCGACCAGGCCGACGTCATCACTCCGTTCGGGACACTGCCGTCGAACATCGACTGGGGTCGCGTCCCGGGTGACGTCTTCCAAGCGTTGCTCACCGGGATCCAGCAGGCCTGGCAGGACGGCATCATCAGCTCGACGTCGGTGGACAACCCGCTGCGCACCCTGGTGAACATCATCGAGGGCTTGATCAACGGCGGCTCCGCTCAGAGCGTGCTGCCTGCTGCCCCCGACGTCGAGGCTGTGGCCGCAGCCACGCAGGAACAGGAGACAGCCGAGGACTCCACACCGCAGGACAGCGACGTCGAGGAAGCCGACACGCCGCAGGACGCCGCTGACGACGCCCGCACTCAACTCGACGCCTCGGTGATCGAAGCCGCCGAGCGCACCGAGAAGGCGGCAGACGACGCACTCGAGCAGGTGGACACCTCGGTTCGTGGGGCGCTGAAGTCGCTGGACCACATCGCGAAGAAGGGGCGCTACGACATCCGGCGGGCCGCCCGTGGCGAAGACAAAGACGATTCGACGGACGAAACTCTCACGGAGCAGGCCGGTGCTGAATCCGACACATCCTCGGACACCGACACGGACACCGACACCGACAAGCCGGACAAGTCCGAGTCGGAGAGCGAGTCGAGTTCGCCGGCGGCGGCCTGAGCGCCGGGGGCACGGGATACTCGGACACTGTGCGGACGTTCGTCAAGCGTGACCCAGACGCGCCACCGGAATTCTTTGCTTGCGAAGCCGCCGGCTTGCAATGGCTTTCGGCTGCGCCCGGAGGTGCCAGGTGCGCGCAGGTACTGGCGCACGACCAACAGAGCCTCACTCTCGAGCACGTCGATTCTGTCGGCCCGTCTGAGTTGGCCGCCCGGGAGTTCGGCGCCCGGCTGGCCCGTACCCACGACGCCGGCGCCGACGTGTTCGGGGCGCCGCCGGGCGGCTGGAACGGCCCGGGATTCTTCGGGCCGCTGGGCAGACCGCTGGCGATGAGTTTCACCGGTCACGACAGCTGGGGCGCGTTCTACGCCGACGAGCGCCTGCGGCCCATGCTCGAACAGGCTCGACCGCAGTTGCGCCAGGACACCGTCCGTGACGTCGCGAGGGTGATCAGGCGTTGCAGCGCAGGTGAATTCGATGACGCCGACGCGCCGGCCCGGATCCACGGAGACCTGTGGAGCGGCAACGTGATGTGGTCTGCGCGCGGAGTGGTGTTGATCGATCCCGCGGCGCACGGTGGTCATCGCGAGACGGACCTGGCGATGCTGGCGCTGTTCGGCTGCCCGTATCTGGACATGATCGTGCAGGGATATCAGGCGGTGCATCCGCTGACCCCCGGCTGGCGTGACCGGACCGGATTGCACCAGCTGTATCCGCTGCTGGCGCACGTGGTGCTGTTCGGTGGCGGCTACCGCGGTCAGGTGGCCACGGCCGCCACCTCGGTGCTCGACATCAGTTGAAGGCCAACCAACTCGGGAGCGCACGCTCGCGGGAGTCGCACAACACCTCATAGGTGTCGCAGGACCCGCGGGGCGCGCCGGCCCCGGCCCACATGCCGCCGGTGTCTCGGCGCAGCACGATCGACGAGGAACCGCCGCCGTCGAGGAGCAGGGCGGTGTCACTGCCCAAGGCGCGGAACAGGTCCTGGATCTGATCGGGGGTGTAGCTGCCGCCCTGGAAGACGTACATCTCGTCTTTGGTCTTGGAGTACGCGATCGCGGTGCGCGCCGCCGAGGGCCCCGGATCGTTGAGCTGTCCGGTGTCCCCGGGGGCCAACAGGCCGATCCCGGCGACCGCCACGAACCGGCTGCCCTCGTCGATCATCTTCTGGATGACCGGCCCAGCTGCGTCGTAGTCATCAGTTGAGTTGGGCGACACCATGAATGGGGCGCCGCCCACCGGCAGGATCATCGTCGACAGCGCCGTCCAGGTCTCGTTGCCGTTGGACAGTCCTTGCTTGCCGGCGTAGGGGATGGTGCCTGTGACCGCCATGTTGGCTTTGCCTTGCCCACGGGTGTTGTCGACGTAGGTGCCCAGCGGTGAACTGCAGCCGGTGTTCTTCCACGAACCGCCGGCCTGGCTGCGTACGTCGAAGAAGTTCGCGTTGACGGCGATGGTGGGTTGCCCCAGCGCCTGCCAGGCGGCGACGGGGGTGTAGATCTCCGCGGCCTGCCACAGGCCCTCGCCGGTACGGGCGCCCGGTGTGCGCTCGCACCGCGCTTGATAGCCGGAGTGCGAATCCACCAGCAGGCGCGGCGTCAGTCGCTGGGAGGCGGCCTTGATGATCATCAGGTGGCCACCGTTGTCCATCTCGTACCAGTTCCCGGCCGCGTTGAGCATGGGTGCCGGGTGTCCGCCGCCGAAGTTGTAGACAAGATACGCGCCGCGGGTGCTGGCGATGGCCTGCGCGAGTGCGTCTTTGCCACTGGCTCGGGCGACGGGCTGACCCGAGGTAACGGTCACTCCTGCGCTGAGCAGCACGGCGGCGGTGATGGCAGCGGCGCGCCGGGCGGCGGCGATAGTGGTTCTCACGATTGCCCTTCCGGCGCACACGAGGCGATACGACAAACATCACAATAACCACAGCAACCACACTGTCAACTTTGATAACAGGCATGAAACGGGTTGGTTTCACGTGAATCACGTTGGGGCCTATCGAGTTTGCTGAACACGCCGGCCGGTGGGGTAGTGCACTACCCCAGTCGCCGGATTGCAGGGCGAGAAGACTCGGTGGGTCACGTCTGTGAAGCGAAGGAGAGTTCAATGTCGAATGTCGATATCGCCAAGGCTGCGTACCAAGCCTTCCGTACCGGTGACCTGGCCGCGCTCAAAGACACGATGACACCCGATGTGGTGTGGTGGAGTTCCGAGGAGATCCAACCCGGCGGCGAGCAGCGCGGCGTCGACGAGGTGATGGCCATGTTCATGGCCATCGGCGAGAAGTGGCGCCGCTTCGAGGTGCAGGCCAACGAGTTCATCGACGCCGGCGACCGCGTGGTGGTCCTCGGTACCACCGAGGTCGAGAACGACAAGGGGAGTGCCACCGCTCGGTGGGCTCAGGTGCTGACGTTCAACTCCGACGGCAAGCTCACTGCGTCCGAAATCCATTCCGACACTGCGAAAGGCCTCAAACTGCAGAACTAGCGCCCCGGCGGAGCAAGACGGTAGATCGCGCCCGCGTCGTCGTCGGTGATGTACACCGCGCCGTCGGGTCCGGCGACGGCGGCGACGGGCCGGCCCCAGCGGGACCCGTCGCCGGCCTGGAATCCACCGACCAGCGTCTGCTGATCGCCGAGACCACCGCCCTGCCAGGGGAAGAACGACACCTCCGGTTGCCGGGGCGGTGTGGCGTTCCAGGAGCCGTGTACGCCCACGAGCGCTCCGCTGGCATACGGCGCGGGCAGCGTGTTGTCGGTGAAGGCAAGGCCCAACGGCGCCGAGTGCGCCGGGAAGCTCTGCTCGATCGGCGGCAGCGCCGCGCAATCCAGCAGTGTGCCATCGGGATTGGTCTGCACGTCGTTGACCATCGGCATGTCGGCCGGCCCGCCCTCGGGATTGCAGTACGGCCAGCCGAGCTCGCGACCCGCGGTGAGCTTGGCCAGTTGCTCGGGCGGGTTGTCGCTGACGAACTCCGGCACCACCTGGCCGTCGCTGGGGCGGGCGATGTTGTCGCGCCCGTTGTTGGCGGTCCACAGTGAACCGTCCGGTGCGATCGCCAGACCCGTGCCGTTGCGCACGCCGGTGGCGAACGGTTCGGCGGGCCCGCCGCCTGGCGGCACCCGCATCACGCTGGCCCGCGGCGGAGTGGCGTCGCGGTCCTCGGCGGAGATGTTGCCGGTGGAACCGATCGAGAAGTAGACCGACCCGTCCGGGCCCAGCGCCACACTCTTGAGCGCGTGTGAGTACCTGCCGCGCAGGTCGGCACTCTTGGCATCGGGCAGGCCGGGCGCGATGACGCGCGGGTCGACGGCCTGGCCGTCGCGGTAGGTGTAGGCGCTGACCTGATCGCTCTCGGCGACATACAACGTGTCCTGCCGGAACGCCAAGCCGTGCGGCTGCTCCAGACCGTCGAGCAGCACGCTCGACTCTGCGGTTTCTCCGTTCGGGGTGAGCTTGAGGACCTCGCCGGTGGCGGGCACCGAGATCAGCAGCGTGTCGTCGGGCATCCACTGGGCCAGGCGCGCTTCGGGCACCCTGGCCCACACTGACATCGTCCACCCTTCCGGGATCAAAGCCCGGCGGGGTTCGTCGAACGGGGCCTGGCCCAGCTCATCGGGGACCTCGACGGTGACCTCGGCCAGAGCGGCGGCCGGCGGCGTGGTCGAAGGTGACGGCGCCGCGTGGCTGGTGCTGGATTCGGTGCTGGTGGCGGTGTTTGTCGACGTGGACGCCGAGCAGGCCGCGACCAAGAAGGTCGCGGCCATGCTGACTGCTGCTGTTCTAACCGGCAATTCCGGCATGCATCTCCCAAACAAGGATCTCGGCGGGTCCCGTGGCGGTGACCCGTTGGCCACCGGAGGCGGTGAAGCGAACGGCGTCGCCTTCGTGCAGGGCGCCGGCACCTTCGAGGGTGACTTCGCCGCGGGGCACGAACAGGTGCAGGTACGGCGCCTCCGGCAGCTCGACGGTCTCGCCGGCCTGCAGGCGCGCACCGTGCAGCGCGGCGTACTTGTTGCGAATGCTGATGGCCGTCTCGCCTTGGTGCTCGGGCATACCCGAGGCGATGGTCACCAGGTTGCCGCGCATCAACTCGTCGTCGATCTCGAGCTGCTGGTAGCCCGGCGTGATCCCGGACTCGTCGGGAACCACCCACATCTGCACGAAATGCACCGGCTCGCTATGGCTTTCGGCGCCGGTGAGGCGCCAGGAGTCGTTCTTCTCGGAGTGCAGGATGCCCTTGCCCGCTGACATCCGCTGTGCCAGGCCGGGATAGATGACTCCCGAGTGCCCGGTGGAATCCTGGTGTACCAGTGATCCGCGCATCACCCACGTCACGATCTCCATGTCGCGGTGGGGGTGGGTGTCAAAACCGGTGCCCGGCTTGACGATATCGTCGTTGTTCACCAGCAGCAGCCCGTGATGAGTGTTGCCCGGATCGTAGTGATGGCCGAACGAGAACGAGTGCTTGGAGTCGAGCCAGGCGATCTTCGTCTTCGCGCGATCGTCGGCGCGACGGATGTCAACGGTGGCGGCAGTGGTCATCAGCACTCCTCGTGAGGTGTTCGCCAGCCTAAATGCCGACGCTGAAGCGGACAACATAGATGACACGTCATGTATTCCGCTAGGCTGCGGTCATGTGGTTGTCGGCGGAGCAGCAGCGGGTGTGGCGGGCGTATCTGGCCGTGGTCAGCGGCCTGCAGCTGGCGATGAACCGACAGCTGCAGGCCGACTGCGGCATCTCGCTGGGCGATTATGACGTCTTGGTGGCCTTGTCCGAACGGGGTCCGCTGCGGGTGTTCGAGCTCGGCGAGTCCGTCGCCTGGGAGCAGAGCCGGCTCTCACATCAGCTGCGGCGGATGCGCGAGCGTGGGCTCGTCGAGCGCCGCGGCAGCGAGGACGACCGCCGCGGCGCCACCGTGTCCCTGACCCCCGCCGGTCGCGCGGCGCTGCGCGCGGCGGCCCCGGGTCACGCCGAACTGGTGCGTTCGGTGATGTTCGACGGCGTTGATGCCGAGGAGCTGGCGGTGCTGGAGCGGGTGTTCGGCGCGGCTGTCACCAATCTGACTCGTCAAACGTGATGACGCCGCGAATGTTCTTGCCGTCCAGCATGTCCTGATAACCCTGGTTGATGTCTTCGAGGCGATAGGTCGTGGTGACCATCTCGTCGACCTTCAGTAGGCCGGACTTGTAGAGACCGATCAGCCGCGGGGTCTCGATGTGGCTGCTGCCTCCGCCGAAGATGTTGCCTTTCAACGTCTTCTGCAACATGGTGAACAGGAACAGGTTGAGCTTGACGTCGGCATCGAACATCGAGCCCATGCCCGTCACCACGCAGGTGCCGGTCTTGGCCGTCAGCGTCATGGCCTCTTCGATCATGTCGCCGCGGATCTCGCCGACGGCGATGATGGTCTTCTGCGCCATGATGCCGTGAGTGAGCTCCATGACAGGAACGATGGCCTCGGCCATGGTGGGGTAGACGTGCGTGGCGCCGAACTTGATGGCCTGGTCGCGCTTGTACTCCACCGGGTCGATGGCGATGACGTGTCGGGCTCCCGAGATGACCGCGCCCTGAAGTGCGCTCATGCCGATCCCGCCGACACCGACGATGATCACCGACTCGCCGGGTTGCACCTCGGCGACATTGGTGGCCGACCCGAAGCCGGTGGGTAGCGCGCAGCCCATGATCGCGGCGGTCTCGAACGGGATGTCGTTGTCGATCTTGACCACCGAGTCCTTGTGCACCGTCATGTACGGAGCGAAGGTGCCCAGCAGATTCATCGGGGACACCTCGCGGTCGCCGGCGTGCACGCGTGAGGTGCCGTCGGCGATCGCCTTACCGCCCAGCAGCAGTGCACCCCGGTCGCACAGTGAGCGGAAGCCCTTCAGGCACGGCGGGCACTCGCCACACGCCGGGATGAACGCGAGGATGACGTGGTCGCCCTCTTCCAGGCCTTTCACGTTCCTGCCCACCTTGGTGATGACACCGGCACCCTCGTGTCCGCCGAGCGCGGGCAGCCCGATCGGGGTCGCGCCGGTGGTCAGGTGGTAGTCGGAATGGCACATGCCGGCGGCGTGCATCCGGATCTGCACCTCATCGTCGACCGGATCGCCGAGCTCGATCTCGTCGATGCGGAACGGGGTGTTCAGCTCCCACAGCAGTGCGCCCTTGGTCTTCATGGTGGGAGATCTTAATCACGTTTCTGGAACGTGTTCCAGTGATGCAGCGGATAACCTGTGTGACGTGCTAAAACCGGCTACTACGTGATGTAGCCGATAGCCGTTATCCCGAGTGTCGACTTGATTCACGGGGCCGGGCTCCCGGGGTCGCTGAGGTCAACAATCGCGTCAGTGGTCGCCGGGAGCGTCCCGGGCATGAACCTCACCGAACCGTTCCTCGGTACCGAAGCCATCGCCGCCGGACTGGTCACCAGGCGGACTCTGCGAAGCAGATACGTGAAGATGCACCGCAACGTCTACATACCGATCGGTTACGACGTCACCCCGCTTGCCAAGGCCAAAGCAGCCTGGTCGTTCTCCGGCCGGTCGGCGACCGTGGCGGGCGTGTCTGCGGCCGCGGTGATGGGCGCGCGCTGGCTGGATGCCCGACTGCCGGCAGAACTGGTGCGCGCGCAGGCGTGTGGCAGCGGGATCCGAGCGCACCGAGTGGTACTTGCCGACGACGAATTCATGACCGTGCGGGGTATGTCAGTGACGACACCCGCACGCACCGGGTTCGATATCGGCCGTCACCGCCCGAAACTCGCCGAGGCGGTCATTCAGCTGGATGCACTGGCCAGGGCCACGGGCGTGACCTCGGCCGAGATCGGCGCGCTGGCAGCTCGTCGTCCAGGCGTTCGGGGCGCGGTGCAACTGCGGCAGGTGCTCGGACTCATGGACGGCGGTGCGGAATCGCCGCAGGAGACCAAGACCAGGCTCCTGCTGGTGGAGTCCGGATTTCCGCGACCGCAGACGCAGATCAACGTGCGTGACGCGGGCGGCTATCCGTTCGCCAGGATCGACATGGGATGGGAAGACTGCAAAGTTGGTGTCGAGTATGACGGCGAGCAACATTGGACAGACCCCAGGCAGCGCGCCCATGACATCGACAGGAACGTCGAACTCGCCGAATTCGGTTGGCGCATAGTGCACGTCGGCGCTGACATGTTGCGCAACCGTCCATGGGTGGTCGTGAGGCGGGTGTGTGACGCGCTGCGCGCCAATGGCTGCCCCTGGGTGGACGGCAGTGGGATCACTGCCCGCTATTCGTGGATCGTGCTTGGGCCGTAGTGATTCGCGAGTGTGGATTTGTGTCACGCTTTGGGGGCCTAGGCGTGGCTGAAGTCCACGCTGGGCGTGCGGACGGCTACAGGCTTTCCGGCAGCCCGAACTTCGGGAACACCGAGGTGTCCAGGAACGCCACGACGTGGGACACCCCGCCGGGCTTCATATCGAGGACGTGCAGCTGGAAGGGCAGGTGCTTGTCGCCGTTGCGCATGTACATGGCCGCGGCCGGCTGACCGTTGGCGGTGGTGGGAAGCAGCACCATGTCGCCGGCCTTCTCGGCGGGGCATTTGTCCCGCGACAACGCCACGATGGCCTCGGGTCCGACATACCAGCTGTCGAACGGCGGCATCTCCCACACCGCGTCCTCGGTGAACAGCTTCACCAGCTTGTCCATGTCATAGGACTGGAACGCGTCGATGTAGCGGTCCAGCAGGTCCTTGGCTTCCGGAGATTCCGGCGGGGCGATGGTGTCGTCCTGGCTGGGCCCGATCTCGTCGAGCTGGGCGCGGGCGCGCTGCAGCAGGCTGTTGACCGCGGCGGTGCTGGTGTCCAGCGCGGTGGCCACCTCCGCCGCTTTCCACTGCAGCACCTCACGCATGACCAGAACCGCACGTTGACGGGGTGACAGGTGCTGGAGTGCGGCGACGAACGCCAGCCGCACCGATTCCCGGGAACCGACGATCACCGAAGGGTCGGTCGGGTCTTCACCGCTGACGTCGGGCAGCGGTTCCAGCCACGGCACCTCGGTGCGGACGTTGAGTTCATCGGTGGGCTCGGAGGCGGGCCCACCCAGCCCGGTGGGCAGGGGCCTGCGCTGCCGGCCTTCGAGCGCGGTGAGGCAGGTGTTGGTGGCGATGCGATGCAGCCACGTGCGGACCGAGGACTTGCCCTCGAATTTGTCGTAGGCCTTCCACGCCCGCAGATAGGTTTCCTGCACCAGGTCTTCGGAATCATGCAGGGAACCGGTCATCCGGTAACAGTGCGCCAGCAGCTCGCGGCGGTACCGCTGCGCGTCCGCCAGGAACGCATCTCGGCCTTCTTGTTCCGGTCGGTCTTGTTCCAGTTGATGCGCGAGGACGCTCACCGCCTCGACCTTACTCAGTAGGTCCGACAATTCCAGGGGAGTTGCGCGGTTACTCTGCCCAGATGGTTTCCACCCGGACGGAGCGCACGTTCACCGGCAGTCGAGGTGGCGGACGCGAGATCAAGATCGTCTACGACACCTGGACTCCCGACACCGAACCTCGGGCCGTCATCGTGCTCGCGCACGGCTTCGGCGAACACGCCCGCCGCTATGACCACGTGACCCAGCGGTTCGGCGACGCCGGATTCCTCACCTACGCGCTGGACCACCGCGGGCACGGCCGCTCCGGTGGCAAACGCGTCTACCTCAAAGACATGGGCGAGTACACCGCCGACTTCGCCACCCTTGTCGGTATCGCGGACAAGGAACATCCTGACCTGCCGAAGATCGTCCTCGGGCACAGTATGGGCGGCGCGATCGTCTTCGCCTACGGCACCGAGCACCCCGCCGATTACGACCTGATGGTCCTGTCCGGCCCCGCCATCGCCGCACAGGCCGCGGTCTCCCCGGCGCTGGCAAGGCTCGGCAAGACCGTCGGCGCGGTGTTGCCGGGTGTGCCGGTGCAGGAACTCGACGCCACCGCGGTATCGCGTGACCCCGAGGTGGTCGCCGCGTACCGGGCCGACCCCCTGGTGCACCAGGGCAAGGTCCCGGCCGGGGTGGCCCGGGCGCTGCTGCTGGTCGGGGAAACCATGCCCAAGCGCGCGAACGGTTTCACCAAGCCGCTGCTCGTGGTCCACGGTGGACAGGACCGGCTGATCCAGGCCTCGGGCAGCGAACACCTGGTCGAATGCGTAGCGTCTGAGGATGTGCATTTGAAGGTCTACCCCGAGCTGTACCACGAGGTGTTCAACGAACCCGAGCGTGACCGAGTGCTCGACGACGTGATCGCATGGATCGAGGCACGCCTGTGAAAGTGGTTGCCGGCATCCTGTTTTCGCTGCTCATGGTGCTCACCGCCGGTTGCTCGTCCTCGGAGCCTCCCGGCCCCCAGGAAGAGGGCGCCGAGGCCGGCACCTGGACCGAGACGGACGTGACGTTCGACGCGGACGGTCTGACGATCCACGGCACCTACCGGCATCTGTCCGATGACGCCCCGGGGCCGGCGGCGCTGCTGATCTCGGAGAGCGGGCAGACCGACCGCAACGGCGACAACCGCGTCGCAGGTCCCGTCGGCAACATGCGTCAGCTCGCCGAATACCTGTCCGACCACGGCGTGGCGTCGCTGCGCTACGACAAGATCGGCACCGGAGCCACCGGCCTGGGTCCCTACGCCGAGCGCCCGCAGGACGTGGGCAGCGCGGTGTACACCGCCGGCGCCAAGGCCGCCATCGGTTACCTGGCCGATCAGCCGGCCACCGACAAGGCCAAGGTCTCGGTCTACGGACTCGGTGAGGGCACCACCCACGCGATGGCGCTGGCCACCACCACGGATCCCGGTGCGCCACTGGTGCATTCGCTGGCCCTGCTGCAGCCGTTGACCGGACGCTATCTGGACCTGATCACCAACCGCGTCAAAGCCGACAATGCCGCACAACTGGAGGCGGGCAGCAAGACCAAGGAGCAGGCCGACGGCGTGCTGGCCGCCTGGCTCGGGGCCGTCGACCAGGTGCGTAGAGACGGCACTCTGCCGCCCGGTCAGCTGCCGGACGGGTTGAGCGCGATTCTCAACGCGGGCAACGTCAAAGCCGTCGCCGAACAGGACGCCATCGACCCGTTGGCGCTGGCGGCGAGCATCCCCAACGGCACACCGGTGCTGCTCACCTGCTCGGACTCCGACGGCCAGGCCGACTGCGCCGATATGAAACCGCTGGCCGACGCGCTGCGGCACACCAAGCTGACCCTGGTCGAACTGAAAGGTGTCAACCACGTGCTGCGTGACGATCCCACCGACAACGTCGCCAACTACGCCAACGGGGGTCCGCTCTCACCACAGCTGACCGACGCGCTCGGCAAGTTCGTCGAGGGCAGCGCATGACCCGCACCGTGTTCGCACAGGCCTACGGCGGGCCCGACGTGCTGGAGGTCCAGCATGTCGAGCTGCCGCAACCGTCCCCGGAGCAGGTGCTGATCACCGTCCGCGCCGCCGGCACCAACCCCGTCGACTACAAGCTCTACAGCGGGTACATGGGCGACGACCCCGCCCGGTTGCCGCTGCCGGTCGGGATGGAGGTCGCCGGTGTGGTTGCGGTGGCCTCGGGGCGGTCCTCGGGTTACACCGGTCCGTTGAAGGTCGGCGACGAGGTGATCGCCACCAACATCACCGGCGGATACTCCGACCAGGTGGTCGCCGACGTCACCGAGGTCGGCCACAAACCGGCCACCCTGAGCTTCGAGGAGGCCGCGGGGCTGCTGCTGACCGGTGGCACCGCCTGGCACCTGTTGACGAAAACCGATGTGGGGAGCGACGACACCGTGCTGATCCACGGCGCGGGCGGCGGGGTGGGCCTGATGGCGGTGCAATTGGCCGTCGCCAGAGGTGCCACCGTGATCGGCACCGCCAGTGCGGGCCGCCACGAACAGCTGCGCCGCCTCGGTGCCCAACCCGTCGAGTACGGCGCCGGTCTGGCCGACCGGGTGCGCGCGCTCGGCGCCCCGACCGTGGCCCTGGATCTGGTGGGAACCGACGAAGCCCTCGATGTCTCAACGGATTTGGTGACCGACAGGTCCCGCATCGCCACCATCGCCGGGTTCGGCCGCGCCGGGGAATTGGGTATCGCGGTCCTGACCGGGGCCGACGGTGGGCAGGAGATTCGCGACGCGTCGCGCCCGGAGCTGATCAAACTGGCGGCGGCCGGGCTGCTCAAAGTGTCGGTGGACAAGGTGTTCCCACTGGAGCGTGCGGCCGATGCGCACCGGTATCTGCAGACCGGGCACGCGCGCGGGAAAGTCGTACTGGTTCCCTAGCATTGCGGTCATGACGACGGAGCACCAAGCGCGACCATGAGTGAAGACAAGATGCTCGCCCGTATCGCGGCTCTGCTGCGGCAGGCCGAGGGCACCGACAACGCACACGAGGCGGAGGCTTTCATGGCCGCCGCCCAACGGCTGGCCACCGCCACCTCGATCGACCTGGCGGTGGCGCGTTCGCACACCGCCAAACGTGAAGCGGCGCAAGCGCCGACACAACGCACCATCACCATCGGTGAGGCCGGGACCAAGGGACTGCGCACCTATGTGCAGTTGTTCGCGGTGATCGCCTCGGCCAACGACGTCCGCTGCGATGTGGCATCAAACTCGGCGTTCGTGTACGCCTACGGGTTCGCCGAGGACATCGACGCCACCCATGCCCTCTACGCCAGCCTGGTGGTGCAGATGGTGCGCGCCTCGGATTCCTACATCTCATCGGGTGCGCACCGTCCCACCCCCACCATCACCGCGCGGCTGAACTTCCAGCTGGCGTTCGGCGCCCGGGTGGGGCAGCGGCTCGCCGAGGCCAGGGAAGAAGCGCAGCAGGAGATCATCAAAGACCAGCAGCGTTCGGCGGGTACCGCACTTGCGCTGCGCAACAAGGAGATCGAACTGCACGACTTCTACCGCGGCGCATCGCAGGCGCGTGGCACCTGGCGGGCCACCCGGGCATCGGCCGGGTACTCGTCGGCGGCGCGGCGAGCCGGTGACCGGGCGGGTAAACGGGCCCGGCTGGGCAACAGTGCGGAGCTGCCGGGCGCGCGCACCCCGTTGGACCGGTGACCGCGCGCGACAGTCAACGCTCCAAGGTGTACGGCGCCGAGGAGTTCGCCCGGACCCTGTTCGACCGCGCGGCCGAACACGGGTCCGGTGCCATCGACTTCTTCGGCACCTCCCTGACCTTGCCGCCCGAGGCCCGGTTCGGGTCCGTCCAAGACGTACAGCGTTATGTCGATCAGGTGCTGGCCTTGCCTTCCGTCCAGGCGGCGGCGCTGACCGTTCGTCCCCGCCGTGGCGCCAAGGCGGCGCACTACGAGAACCGGGACGGGGCGGGCGTCATCGCGGTACCGGAGCAGACCACCCGGTGGGCGCTGCGTGAACTCGTGGTGTTGCACGAGGTCGCTCATCACCTGAGCCCGATCGACCCGCCGCACGGCCCTGAGTTCGCCGCCACGTTCGTGGAGTTGGCGGGGACGGTGATGGGGCCCGAGGCCGGCCACGTGTTGCGGGTGCTGTACGCCAAGCACGGCGTGCGGCTACGGTGAGCCGCGTGAGCCCCACCGCCCAAGACGTCGACGAGATGCTCGATCAGCTGATCCTGCCCGAGGATCCGGTGCTGGCCGCGGCACTGGCCGACAGCGCGGCCGCCGGCCTGCCGCCAATCGAGGTGTCGCCGCAGAGTGCGCAGTTGCTGGGCCTGCTGGTCCGGATGTCCGGTGCGCGCCGCGTCCTCGAGATCGGCACTCTCGGCGGCTACAGCACCATCTGTCTGGCCCGTGCGGTGGGGCCGGAGGGCAGCGTCGTCACCCTCGAGTACGAACCGCGGCACGCCGAGATCGCGGCGGCGAACCTGGCCCGCGCCGGCGTCGCCGACCGCGTACAGATCATCGTCGGCGCGGCGCTGGACACCCTGCCCGGCCTGGCCGGCGACTTCGACCTGGTGTTCATCGACGCCGACAAGGAGAACAACGTCGCGTACGTGCAGAAGGCGATCGAACTCGGTCGCCCGGGCACGGTCATCGTGGTGGACAACATCATTCGCAATGGGCGGGTTCTCCATCCCGAAGCCGATGATCTGCAGGCCGCCGCGGTGCGCGACATGCTGGAGATGATGGGCCGCCATCCCCGGCTCGACACCGCCGCCATCCAGACCGTCGGAGTCAAGGGCTGGGACGGGTTCGCGCTCGCGCTGGTGACGTAGTCAGGCGTCGGGGCTGCCACCGGGCAGTGCGTCGTCGCGCACCGGACGGTCGGCGAGTTCCTCGGCGGTGCCGAACAGCAGCGGGTAGGCAACCCCGGCGAGCGCGGCCCCCACCAGCGGGGCCACCCAGAACGCCCACAGCTGTGCCGGGGCGCCGTCACCGTTGAAGAACGCGACCGCGGTGGAACGTGCCGGGTTCACCGAGGTGTTCGAGATCGGGATCGAGATCAGGTGGATCAAGGTCAGTGTGAGCCCGATGGACAAGCCGGCGAAGCCTTTCGGGGCGCGGTCATCGGTCGAACCGAGGATGACCAGCAGGAAGAGGAATGTGAGCACCACTTCCGTGATGAGCACGGCGGCCAGCGAGTACCCGCCGGGGGAGTGCGCGCCGTATCCGTTGGCGGCCATGTTCCCGCTGGCGGTCCAACCGTCCTTGCCGTTGGCGACCAGGAAGATGACCAGTCCCGCCGCCAGGCCGCCGAGTACCTGGCTGACCAGGTAGGCCGGCAGCACATTCCACTCGACCCGCTTGGCCAGCGCCGCCCCGAGGGTGACGGCGGGGTTGAAGTGGCCGCCGGAGATGGTGCCGAACGCGTAGACGCCGCTGAGCACGGTCAGGCCGAACGCCAGCGACACCCCCAGGAGGCCGATCCCGAGGAAGGTCCCGTCCCCGGAGACGAACGCGGCGGCGAAGACGGCACTGCCGCAGCCGCCGAACACCAACCAGAACGTGCCGATGAACTCCGCGGCGAGACGGTGAGACATGGTGGGCGTACGCATGAGTGCTGCCCTTTCATCTGCGTATAGCCGATGATCCCAGGGTCGCACGCATACATTTGCGTGGCACGGTTTTGCCTCGAATCCCGTTTCGAGACAGTTGAATTCGAAAACACCATGAATGCAATCAGAATTCGCGTAGGTGGTCCCGCAGCATGGTGGTGGTGTACTCGGTGCGCACCAGCCCGCGTTTCTGCAGCTCGGGCACCAGCCCGTCGGTGATCTCGGTGAGGTAGCGGCGGTTGAGCCGCAGCACCGGGCTGGTGAGCAGGAACCCGTCACCACCCACCTGGGCCATCACCTCACCCATTTCCTCGGCCACTTCCGCAGGAGTGCCGCAGAACGGGGTGTGGCTGGAAAGCCCACTGCCGGTGACGAGTTCACGCAGTGTCTTGTCTTTGCCCGCGGCCACGAACGCCGCGAGCGTGCCCCGCTCGCCGTTGGTGGTGAGGTCCTCGGGCAGGGGTTTGTCCAGATCGAATTGCCGGAAATCGATCTCGGTGATCGACGAGATCTCGGCCAGCATGTACTCCACGTACATCGGGTCGGTGAGCCAGCGCTCCCGTTTGGCCAGTGCCTCCTCTCTGGTGTCCGCGACGATGGGCGAGGCCAGATAGAGCACCTTGCAGTGCGACGGGTCCCGGCCGTTGGCCTTCATCCGGGCGTGGATGTCGTCGCGGTAGGCCTTCATCGACTCCACGCTGTCGGCGGGGGAGACGATGGTGTCGGCGTGCTGAGCGGCCAGCTCGCGCCCCGGCGGCGAGGCGCCGGCCTGCGCGATCGTCGGGCGGTACTGCGGTGACGGCGCGGTGTTCAGCGGCCCACGGGACTTGAAGTACTTGCCCTCGAAGTCAATGGTGTGGACCTTCTTGTGGTTGGCGTATACGCCCGTCATGTAGTCGCGCTCAACGGCGTCGGGCTCCCACGACTCCCACAACTTGCTGACCAGTTCCAGGTACTCGGCGGCCCGGGCGTAGCGCTCGTCATGCTCGTAGAGCTTGTCGAGGCCGAAGTTCTGCGCCGAGCGGTCTTCGGCGGAGGTCACGACATTCCAGCCGAACCGGCCGCGCGCGATGTGGTCGACAGTGCTGCACAGCCGGGCCAGCAGGAACGGCGGGTAGAAGCTGGTCGACATGGTGGGGATGACGCCCAGCCGGCTGGTCCCGGCGGCGATCAGCACCGCCAGCGGTACCGGATCGTGTTTCGGGTTCACCCCGTGTTTGAGGTCGTACTCCATGGTGCCGCCGTAGGCGGTCGAGACCATCAGCTTGTCCTCGATCAGCACGTAGTCGAACTTCGCCCGTTCCAGCGCGCGCGCCACCTCGACGTAGAACTCGCCGGTGAAGTCGCGGCCACCGTCACCCCAGGTGCCGTTCCATTCGTCGGCGACGAAGTTGAGGAACCAGCCGAGGTGGAATTTGTTGGTCACCCAGCACAGCCAAGACGTAGACCATTACTGGGCGGTGTCCTGGCGGTACCAGGCAGATTTCGAGTCCCCACCTTCGGCGAGCGCGCGTGTCTGGACACGAAACACCGACCCGCACCGTACAAATGTGTGCGCTCGCGCCATGGCGATGGCGGGCCTCGGGGTAACCCACCTGAGCCTCGGGGTAAAGCGGCAGGTTCGCACCGTCCAGACCCCAGCGCGCACCCGGATCTCTCCGAGCGCGAGCGCGCGTATTTGCACGAAAAAGCCCGGCGTGTTGTGTGCAGACACGCTCGCTCGCGCTGGAGGGAGGGGGGTCAGCTGCAGACTGCGCCGACGGCAGCCGAGCCCACCAACTTGGTGTACTTGGCCAGTACGCCGGTCTTGTACACCGGCGGCAGCGGCTCGAAACCGGCCTTGCGGGACTCGAACTCGGCATCGTCGACCAGCAGGTCCAACGTTCCGTTGGCGACGTCGAGGCGGATCCTGTCACCGTCACGGACGAACGCGATCGGGCCACCGTCGACCGCCTCGGGCGCGATGTGGCCGACGCACAACCCGGTGGTGCCGCCGGAGAACCGGCCGTCGGTCATCAACAGCACGTCCTTGCCCAGACCCGCGCCTTTGATGGCGCCGGTGATGGCCAGCATCTCGCGCATACCCGGTCCGCCCTTGGGGCCTTCGTAGCGGATGACGACGACGTCGCCGTTGGTGATGGTGCCGTCCTCGAGGGCATCCAGGGCGGCGCGTTCACGCTCGAAAACCCGTGCGGTGCCCTCGAACACATCGGAGTCGAAACCGGCGGACTTGACCACGGCACCCTCGGGGGCCAATGAGCCGTGCAGGATCGTGATGCCGCCGGTGGGGTGGATGGGGTTGTTCATCGCCCGCAGCACCTTGCCGTCCGGATCCGGCGGCTCGATGTGGGCCAGGTTCTCGGCCATGGTCTTCCCGGTGACGGTCAGGCAGTCGCCGTGCAGCAGGCCGGCGTCCAGCAGCGCTCGCATGACGACGGGCACCCCGCCGATCTCGTCGACGTGTTTCATGACGTAGGCGCCGAAGGGCTTCACATCGGCCAGGTGCGGCACCTTCTTCCCGATCCGGGTGAAATCCGCCAGCGACAGCTCGACATTGGCTTCCCATGCGATGGCCAGCAGATGCAGCACGGCGTTGGTGGAGCCGCCGAACGCCATCACCACGGCGATGGCGTTCTCGAAGGCCTCCTTGGTCAGGATGTCGCGGGCGGTGATGCCCTGCCGCAGCATCTCGACCACCGCTTCGCCGGAGCGGCGGGCGTACTCGTCGCGTCGTTTGTCGATCGCGACCGGCGAAGCGCTGCCCGGCAACGACATTCCCAGCGCCTCGGCGGCCGAGGCCATGGTGTTGGCGGTGTACATACCGCCGCACGCGCCCTCGCCGGGACAGATGGCGCGTTCGATGATGTCGACGTCCTCACGCGACATCAGCCCGCGGGCACAAGCCCCGACGGCCTCGAAGGCGTCGATGATGGTGACTTCCTTCTCGGAGCCGTCGGTGAGTTTGGCGACGCCCGGCATGATCGAGCCGTTGTACAGGAAGACACTTGCCAGATTCAGGCGTGCGGCGGCCATCAGCATGCCGGGGATCGACTTGTCGCAGCCGGCCAGCAGCACCGAGCCGTCCATGCGCTCGGCCTGCATGACGGTCTCGACGCTGTCGGCGATCACCTCACGCGAGACCAGGGAGAAGTGCATGCCTTCATGGCCCATCGAGATGCCGTCGGACACCGAGATGGTGCCGAACTCCAACGGGTACCCGCCCGCTTCGTGAACGCCGCCCTTGACCGCCTGCGCCAGCCGCTGAAGCGACATGTTGCACGGGGTGATCTCGTTCCAGGACGAGCCGACGCCGATCTGCGGTTTGGCCCAGTCGTCGTCACCCATGCCGACGGCGCGCAACATTCCGCGGGCGGCGGTTTTCTCGAGGCCGTCGGTGACGTCGCGGCTGCGGGGCTTGATGTCGATCTCGGAGTCTGAGGGCATGGGTGCCAGTATGCCGTTCACCCGCGGCCGCACACAGCGGTTTTGAATACCCCTTGGGGGTATCAGGTACGGTGGCGGTATGACCCCTCGGAACTTCACCCGCATCGCCGCGGCCCTGGCGGCCCTGGCCACCGCACTGTTCGTCTCCGCGTGTAGCAGCTCCCAGCCTGCCACTGATGAGCACGCCGGCCACACCCAGTCCGAGACCGAACAGGCCCCGGTGATCAGCGGCGAGCCGGCCGGCTTCAACGACGCCGATGTCAGCTTCGCCACCAACATGGTGCCCCATCACGAGCAGGCCATCGAACTCTCCGCTCTGGTGCCGGACCGGTCCACCAACCCCGAAGTGCTGGCACTGGCCAGTGAGATCCAGGCCGCGCAGGAACCGGAGATCGCCACCATGAAGGCGTTCCTGGTGCAGTGGAACGAGAACCCCGAGGCCGCAGGCGGGCACGAGGGGCACGACATGTCGTCCATGGAGGGCATGGAGGGCATGGTCGACCCGGCCACGATGTCGCGGCTCGAGTCGCTGCAAGGGGCAGAATTCGACACACTGTGGCTGGAGTCGATGATCGCCCATCACGAAGGTGCCATCGGGATGGCCGAGACCGAACTCGCCGACGGTGAGAACGTCGACGCCAAGGGTCTGGCGCAGCAGATCATCGACGGACAGCAGGCCGAAATCGATCGGATGAAGACAATGCTCGGAGGTGGTCAGTGACGGGAGAACCGGCGCCGCACGGCTATTCGCCCAACAAGGACAACTACGCCAAACGGCTGCGCCGCATCGAAGGACAGGTGCGCGGTATCGCCAAGATGATCGACGAGGACAAGTACTGCATCGACGTCCTCACCCAGATCAGCGCGGTCAACAGCGCCCTGCAGTCAGTGGCGCTGGGACTGCTGGACGAGCACCTCGGCCACTGCGTGTCCCACGCGGTGGCCGAAGGCGGCGACGAGGCGGACAAGAAGCTCGCCGAGGCCTCGGCGGCCATTGCCCGCCTGGTGCGCAGTTAGGCCTCCAGATGCTGTTCCAGGCGCTCCACTTTCGCGGTCAGCTGCCCGGTGAAGCCGGGCCGGATATCGGCTTTGAGCACCAAGCTGACCCGCGGTGAGACGGCCGCGACGGCATCGACGGCTTGTTTCACGACGGCCATGACCTCGTCCCACTCGCCCTCGATGTTGGTGAACATCGCGTTGGTCTCGTTGGGCAGACCCGAGGCCCGCACGATGCGGACCGCTTCGGCGACGGCTGCGCTGACTCCACCGGACTCGTCGCCGCCGCTGGGACTGATGCTGAACGCAATGAGCATTTGCCCAGCCTGACACACTTGCGGCCGTGACCGACGTCGTCCTGGTGCCCGCCACCGTCGAACTGCTGCACGCCCTGCGCACCGACCGCGCGGCGTTCGGGACCATCATCGGCAGCCCGGTGCCCGACGGGTGGCCGGAGTTTCCCGAGTCCATCGAATTCACCATCGCCAAACTGCGGGAGAAGCCCACTGAACACCAGTGGTGGATGCACTTCTTCCTGAGCGACGGCACCCTCGTCGGCTCAGGCGGTTTCGTGGGGCCGCCCGCCGAGGGTGTCGTCGAGTTCGGCTATGAGATCGCACCCGAATTCCGCGGCCGCGGCTTGGGCACCGCCGCCGCGCAGGCCATGCTCGAGAAGGCGAAAGCCGCAGGGGTGAGCATGGTGATCGCACACACCCTGGCCCAGGAGAACCCGTCGAACGCTCTGCTGCGCCGCCTCGGCTTCCGCTTCGCAGGCGAGGTGAGCGACCCGGAGGAAGGCACCGTGTGGCGCTGGGAACTGACTACCGCTTGCTGACCCCCGCCGGGCGATCTGCCGGGGCTTGCGAGTAGGAAGGTGGCCGACCCCTCCGGAATCGGCCGAATTCGCTGTTCGCGCGCCTCGTCTCGGCCCCATCGACGTTGCTGGCAACACCGGTTGAATTCCACCGGAGTAACGCTCGACACCGTAGCGACGATCATCCTCACAGTTCACCGTGGTGACCAGGTGCTTGTACGGCCTCGCCGGCAGCAATATCGCTCGGTAGCTGACCTACTGGCTGTGCCAGACTGGTCGTCGAGAGAGCGGAGGGAACGGGATATGCGTCGGAGAATGATCGCCGTGATCGGCGCGGTCGGAGCGGCCGCGTCACTGGTGTTGTCAGCGGCGCCGGCAGTCGCCGAACCGGTGCCTGCGCCGGTCCCGGCTCCGCCAGCACCGCCCGCACCCCCGGCCAACCCGTTCGGGTTCCCGCCGCCCCCACCGAACCTGCTCAACCCTGCCGCGCCGGCCGCCGATCCGCTGGCCGTGCCGGGGCAGACCGGCACCACCACCGGTACCGCGGCAGGCCAGAATCCACTGCCGTTCACCGGCGAGCCGCCCTTCCGGCCGCCGACGTTCAACCCGGTGAACGGCTCGATGGTCGGCGTCGCCAAGCCGATCATCATCAACTTCGCGGTCCCGATCGCCAACCGGCAGATGGCCGAGGACGCGATCCACATCTCGTCCAACCCACCGGTGCCGGGCCGCTTCTACTGGATGAGCGACTCGCAGGTGCGCTGGCGTCCGCAGGATTTCTGGCCGAAGGGCACCGTCGTCAACATCGACGCCGCGGGCACCAAGTCCAGCTTCCGCGTCGGCGAATCCCTGGTCGCCACCGTCGACAACGACACCAAGATGATGGAGATCATGCGTGACGGGGAGTTGGTGAACACCTTCCCCGTGTCGCTGGGCAAGCCCGGCTACGAGACCAAGAACGGCACCTATTACGTGCTGGAGAAGTTCGCCGACATCGTGATGGACTCGTCGACCTACGGCGTGCCGGTCACTGATGACGAGGGCTACAAACTCGACGTCGAGGATGCCGTGCGCATCGACAACAGCGGCATCTTCGTTCACAGCGCGCCGTGGTCGGAGGCCGATCAGGGTGTGCGCAACGTCAGTCACGGCTGCATCAACCTCAGCGCCGAGAACGCGCAGTGGTTCTACGACAACTTCGGCAGCGGCGACCCGATCGTGATCAAGAACTCCACCGGGCTCTATGACCAGAACGACGGGGCCCAGGACTGGCAGCTGTTCTGATCTGCTGAGCACACGAAAACGGCCGCCCCCGAAGACGGGGGCGGCCGTTTCCGTCGGGCCTAGCTCCAGATGCGGACGCGGTGCTCCGGCTCGAGGAACAGCTCGTCGCTGGGGGTGACTTCGAAGGCGTCGTAGAACGCGTCCATGTTGCGGATCACGCCGTTGCAGCGAAACTCCGGTGGTGAATGCGGGTCCACCGCCAGGCGCCGGATTGCTTCGGCCTCACGGGATTTGGTGCGCCACACCTGGGCCCAGCCGTAGAACACCCGCTGCACACCGGTCAGGCCGTCGATCACCGGCGCCTCTTTCCCGTCCAGCGAGATCTGATACGCCAGCAGCGCGATGGACAGGCCACCGAGGTCGCCGATGTTCTCACCGACGGTGAACGCTCCGTTGACGTGGTGACCGGAATCGAGGCCCCGCGGGGTGAACTGCTCGTACTGCTCGATCAGCGCCTTGGTGCGGGCACCGAACTCGGTGCGGTCGGCGTCGGTCCACCAGTCCACCAGATTGCCGTCACCGTCGTACTTGGCGCCCTGGTCGTCGAACCCGTGCCCGATCTCGTGGCCGATCACCGCGCCGATACCGCCGTAATTGGCGGCGTCGTCGGCCTCGGCGTCGAAGAAGGGCGGCTGCAGAATGCCTGCGGGGAAGACGATCTCGTTCATTCCCGGGTTGTAGTAGGCGTTGACGGTCTGCGGCGTCATGAACCACTCGTCGCGGTCTACCGGCCCACCGAGCTTGGCCAACTCCCGGTCATAACCCACTTCGTAGCCGCGGCGGTAGTTGCCGTACAGATCGTCACGCTCGATCACCAGCGCCGAGTAGTCGCGCCAGTTCTTCGGGTAGCCGATCTTGGGGGTGAACTTGTCGAGTTTGGCCAGCGCCTTCTGCCGCGTCTCCGGTGTCATCCACTCCAACTGCGAGATGCTGACCCGGTAGGCCTCGCGCAGGTTGTCCACCAGCACGTCCATTCGCGCCTTGGATTCCGGCGGAAAGTGCTTCTCCACGTAGAGCTTTCCCACCACGTCACCGAGCAGGCTCTCCACCAGCGACACTCCGCGCTTCCATCGGTCGCGGATGGCCTCGGTGCCGCTCAACGTGCGGCCGTAGAACGAGAAATCCTCGGCGACAAGGGCATCGGTGAGCATCGCGGCGCGGGAATGGATCAGCCGCCACCGCGCCCACAGCTTCCAGTCCTCCAACGGCTCCGATGACCACAACGCGGCGAACGACGTCAGGTAATCCGGCTGCCGCACCACCAGTTCGGCCACTTTCTCGGGCGTGGTGCCCAGCGCGCCCACCCAGCCGGCCCAGTCGAATCCCGGTGCCTCGGTGAGCAGATCGGCGAACGAGCGCAGGTTGTAGGTGAGGTCGGCGTCCCGGCGTTTCACCACATCCCAGTGCGCGGCGGCCAGTTTGGTCTCCAACGCGACGATCTTGGCGGCGGTGGCCGCGTAATCCACGGCGTTGCCGTCGAACACGATCGCGAACATGGCCGCGATGTGCTCGGGGTAGGCGGCCAGGATCTGTGCGTGCTGTTCCTCGCGGTAGTACGACTCGTCGGGCAACCCGATCCCGGACTGGGTGAGGTGCACCAGATACCGCGTGGAGTCCTTGGAGTCGGTGTCGATGTAGAGACCCGCACCACCACCGACACCGGTGCGCTGCAGCCCGCCCAGCACTGCGGCCAACGCTTGCGCGCTGCCGGCCTCGTCGATCAGCGCCAACTCGTCGAGCAGCGGTTGTACACCGCGCCGCTCGACGGCCTCCTCGTCGAGGAAGCTGGCGTAGAGGTCGCCGATGCGCTGCTGATCGGTGCCTTTGTCGGCGTGAGCGCCGGCGGCTTCGGTGATCAGGTCACGCACCTGTTCTTCGGCGCGGTCGAACAGCGACCGGAACGCACCGTCGGTGGCCCGGTCGGCGGGAATTTCGTAGTCGGTGAGCCAGCGGCCGTTGACGTGTCCGAACAGATCGTCTTGGGGCCGGGCGGAGGAATCAACGTGGCTCAGGTCGATGCCCGAACGAATAGCTTCTACCGTCACCCCGCCAGTCTTCCAGACACCGAGCGGGTGCTCAGTTCCGGCGAAAGCGAACAGGTAGCCTCACCGCCATGCCCGACGACGATGACGAGCAGGAATCCCGCCGGTCGGGTTACGGCATCGGCTCGGCGGTGCTGGGTCTGCTGTGCGTGGGTGCCCTGGTCCTGATCGCGATCATCTGGTCCGGGCACCGCGACGCGACCGAGGAGCTTCGGCACCGGGCGCAGGCCATGCAGGCTGCCGCTGACTGGACCGGCGTGCTGATCAACATGAATGCCGGCAACGTCGACTCCAGTCTGCAGACCCTGCACGAGGGCACCGTCGGGCAGCTCAACGCCGATTTCGACGCGGCGGTGGCCCCCTACCGAGATGTGGTGCAAGCCCTGCAGTCGAGCACCACCGGCAGCATCGAAGCCGTCGCCGTCGAATCGGCGCACAACGATCTGGACCGCGAGCCCGGCAGCGCCCCGCCGCCCGAAGACCCGTCACTGTCACCCGGGATGGCTGCGCGCACCGACACCGTGCTGGTGATCGCCACCTCCCTCAGCGAGAACTCCGGCGGTGAACCGCAGACCGTGCGCTGGAATCTGCGGCTCGACGTCTCCGAGGTCGACGGCCGGCTGATGATCTCGCGGCTGGAGTCCATGCGATGAGAAACGTGTGGCGGGTGCTGGCTTTCGACGTGCTCGCACCGCTCGCGGCTATTGGCGGGCTGCTGCTGATCGGCGTGTTCCTGGCCTGGCCGCTGTGGTGGGTGGCCGCGTGTTCGATGCTGTGCCTGTTGATCGCGCAGTCCATGGCGGTCAACTACTACCTGCTGCGCCGAGACCGCGTCACCTTCGGTACCGACGACGACGGGCCGGTGCTGCGGTTGGCGATCGTCGCGTTGACCACCGCGGCGCTGGCGGCGGCCACGATTGTCGGCTACACCCACTGGACCGTGCCCGATGACGCACTCACCGAGGATTCCGCCGAGGTGGTCCGGTTGGCGACGGCGGTGTCGGAGGCGACGGCGACGTTCTCACCGCAGGACCCGACGTCTTCGATCGACCGTGCCGCGGAGTTGATGGCCCCCGAGCAGGCCGAAGCGTTCAAGGCCAACTTCGGCGAGTCCACCGCGGACCTGGCGCGCCGCAACGTCTCGGCGCAGGCGCAGACCATCTCGGCCGGTGTCGAAGCCATCGGACCCGCAGCCGCCAGTGTGGTGGTGGTGATGCGCGGCACCCAGAACGTGCCAGGTCAACAGCCCAGCCGCGCCGTGCTGTCGCTGCGGGTGGCGTTCACCAAACAGGACGACCGCTGGCTGGTGGTCGACGTGGCGCCGGTCAACCCCTGATCAGCAGGTCGTGGTCGACCTTCAGACAACGGTCCATCACCACCTGCAGGCCGGCGGCGGCCGCATCGCGCCCCACCTGCTCGTGGAACAGGCCCTGCTGCAACCACAGGGTCTTGGGCAGGGTGGGCAGCGCCAGCACCTCGGCGAGCACCGACGGTAGTTCCTCATACCGGCGGAAGACGTCCACCATGTCGGGCACCACGGGCAGGTCGGCCAGGCTGGGGTACACCTTGTCGCCGTCGATCTCGGTGATCGTCGGGTTAACCGGGTACAGCTCGTAGTCGGTGTTGGTCCGCAGATACCGGTACACCCCGTAACTGGGCCGCATCGGGTTGGCCGAGGCGCCCACCACGGCCACCGTTCGGGTCTGCCGCAAGATCTGTTCGAGTTCCATCGTGGACTCCTCTACCCCTCTCTCAGCTGCCGTACGACAGCAGTTTCTGCGCGAGTTCGTCGGGCCGGCTCAGCGCGTTCAGATGCCCGCCGGGCACCACCTCGACCTCCAATCCCAGCCGTTCGCGGACCACGCGGCGCTGGAACTCCAGGGGGAACAGCCGGTCATCGGCACCCTGGATGACGGTCGTCGGGATGTCCGGCCAGGCCGTCAGCGGCCACGGCTGGGCGAACGGGGTGTCCGACTGCGGAGGTTCCGGCTGGGCGAGCGCGGCCGCGCGCACGTCATCGGGTACGTCATGGAAGAAATCCTCGACAGGATCGAAGTCGCTGCGGCCCAACCCAATTCGTTGCAGGTGTGCCGCGCGGGCGGCCGGCTGGCCGGTGGCCTCCCACCATTGGCCCGGTGCCTCGCCCGGTGCGGGCACCATCGGGTTCACCAGCACGATCCGCCGCGCCGCCACCCGCGTGGCGACCAGCGGCGCGGTGAACGACCCCATCGACTGGGCCACGATGATCAGGGCAGTGGCGACGTCAGCGAGCGCGGCCACCGCGACATCGGTGTACTCGGCCAGACCGGCGGAGTCGTCGGCAGCGGGCAACTCGATGGCCACGACGTCATGACCGGCGGCCTCCAGAAGAGGAACGACCCGCTGCCAATACCACCAGGCGGCGCCTCCGGCGCCGGGCAGCAGGGCATAGGTCATTACTTGTGTGGACGGTGAGCGTGCATCTTGGCGAACCGGTCGGAGAGCCTGCGCATCCGGATCATCAGTGACGCCGGCGGGCTGGCCTCGCCGTTGAGGTACACCACCAGATCGGCGGCGGGCACCCCGATCCGGGACGCGAACTCCGGCTCCGACAGACCCGAGCGGTGCAGCAGCAGACGCACGTGCCGGGTCACCTCAGCGCGTTCGTTGGCTTCCAGGTGCTGACGGCTGCGCACCAGCACCTCCGACAGCGCCTTCGAGATGCCGTGCGGTTCGGCGTTCTCCAGCACTTCTTCGACCTGGCGTGCGGTGCGGCCGAACGGGTCACGTTTGATGGCCACCACGATCCGCTGCCAGACGGTGATGTCGCCGGTTTCCAGGGCGGTACGGATGGCGGCGGTGGACCAGAACTCGACGGGCTGATCGGTGCGGGCACCGTTCTTGTGTGGAGGGGTCTCCTGCGGGCGCGTCCCCCGTGCGCCCGGTTGGAAGCCGGGTCGGCGAGCATCAGCGGCCAACGTCACCTCGCCTCCTCCAGCATCGCCACGGCCACGGCCAGACAACGCTGCCTGACCTTTTCCCAGTCTGCCTCAGCGGCGGGGCCGCCGGTGTCCTCCGCCGCGTCGAACGGCCGCGGGTCGGAAAGCCGGCGGACCAACTGGGTGGCAACCCATTGTCCGTCGGATGGTTGACCAGAGTAGTACCTGTCGATGCTCGCCAGCACGAACGCCGCCGTCTGCGGCTCCATGGCGTCCACCAGTTCGGCGAACTCGGCGAAGTCGCGGCGGTTGTTGCGGCACATGATCAGGTAGCCCTTGAGTCGCAGCGTCTCGGCGCCCGTCGGGATCCGCAACCGGTCCCCGGTGGGCAGCTGCACGTTGGTGGTCTCCATCGGGCACTGCCTGCGCAGCGCGTGCCGGAAGTCACCCTCCGGGTCGTTCTGCACGCTCAACGCGTCCAGCGCCACCGACAGCCGTCCGCGCCACATCGTCACCGGGTGTACGGGACGTTGCACCCGCACGGTGGCCTGCGCGTTGGAACCGGTTGCGCCGCTGCCGTTCTCGGTGCGCACGGCGGCGCGGTTGCGGCGCAGGGGCAGGCCCAGCCGGGCTTGCCGGGCGCTCACCGCGCGGGCGTCGTCGCTGCCCTTGACCTTGTCCTTGAACGCGGTGGTCAATGCGCTCAGCCCCGCGCAGCCGCTGAAGGCCAGCGGGTCGGCGACGGTGATGGCGTCGGGTGCCAGGTTCTGGAGCTTGGCCGCCGACTTGACCACCATCCGCATGTCGGCGCCCGGGGCGACCAGCGCCGAGATGTCGTCGGGGATGATCACCAGGTCACCCAGGTCGACCTTCGGCAGCGGCTTCTCGAAGTCGACCGACGGCAGCACCCGGCCCAATCCCTTGGGCAGCCACCAGTTCCACTGGTCGAACATCGCCATCAGCGCGGGCACCAGCACCAGCCGCACCACGGTGGCGTCGACGGCGATCGCCACCGCACACGCCACCCCGAGCTGCGCCACCAGCGGCATGCCCGCGAATGCGAAACCGATGAACACGGCGATCATGATCAGTGCCGCGCTGGTGATGGTGCGCGCGCTGGTGGACACGCCGTAGGCCACGGCGTCACGGGTGTCGCCGGATTGCAGGAACCGCTCCCGGATCCGCGTCAGCAGGAAGATCTCGTAGTCCATCGACAAGCCGAAGGTCAGCGCCAGCACCAGCGGCGGAATGGTGCTGTCGATCGAACCCATGGGCTCGAAACCGAGATCCTGCAGCCAACCCCACTGGAAGATCATCACCAGGCTGCCGTAGGCGGCGGCGACCGACAGAACGGTCATGACCACGCCTTTGAGCGCCAGGAACACCGACCGGATGGCGGCGAGCAGCATCACGAACGCGATGAGGGCCACGAAGACGAAGACCCACGGCTCCATGTGGGCGACGCGGTCGTCGAAGTCCTTGATCAGAGCGGTCGGCCCGCCGACGTCGATGGTCGCCGACTCGGCGCCGGGCACCTCCGGTAACCGGTCGCGGAGGAAGTCGACGGTGCTGCGCGCGGCGTCGTCCTCGGGGTCCACCGCGAGCACCGCGGACAGCAGGGCGCTGCGGTTGTCGTCGGAGAACACCGCCGGGGTCACCGACGCGACGTTGACCGCGCGGCCGATCTCGGCGGAGACGGCGTCCACCACGGCGGTGTTCTGCGGTGAGGAGGCATTTCCGTCGGGGAAGGTGACCAGCACCCGCACCGGTCCCAGCGCGCCGGGCCCCAATGCTTCGGCTGCGGCGGCCATGCCGCCCCGGATCTCATGGCTGGAATCGAACTGGCGCAACATGCTGTTGCCCAGCGACATCGACAGCACCGGCGCCGCGAGAACCAGCAGGAACGCCGTCGCGCACACGGCCGACAGCCACGGCCGGCGCATCACCCCGCCGATCCAGCGGGTCCAGAACCGGGACTGCGTGGTTTCGGCTCGGCGCCCCCAGTGCAGCAGCCGCGACCGCTTGGCCGCGGCGCGGCCGAATGTCGTCAGCACGGCCGGGATCAGCGTCGCCGACGTCAGCACCGCCACCGCGACGGCGAGGATGGCGCCGGTGGCCATGGAGTTCAGCACCGGGGTGTCGATCAGGTAGATGCCCGTGACCGACGCGATGACGGTGGCACCCGAGAGCACCACCGCCAGCCCCGACGTGGCCATGGCCGCGTCGGTGGCCTGCTGGACATCCCGCCCCGCCCGCAGTTCTTCGCGGAACCGCATCAGGATGAACAGTGAGTAGTCGATGGCCAGGGCGATGCCGAGCATCGTGACGGTCGACGTGACGAACACCGACATCGTGGTGACCGTCGAGAGCGCGAAGACCAGCCCCATCGTCACCACCACGGTGCACAGCCCGATCAGCAGGGGGATCGCCGCCGCGGCCAGCGACCCGAAAACCGCCAGCAGCACCATCAGGACGATCGGCAGGTTCCACTTCTCGGCTTCGGCGATGTCGTGCTTGGTGGCTTCCGAGGCGGCGGCGCCCAGGGCGCCCTGTCCGATGACATACAGCCGCACCTTGCCCTCGGCGGTCTCGCCCGGCTCCTCGCCGTTGATGCCGACCTTCGCGCGCAGTTGTTTGGCGGTGTCGACGGCGCCGGAGTTGTCGAATCCGAGTTTCAGCGACACCACATAGGGGCGATCAGGCTGTGGGGCAGGCTGCGCGGGGTTGGGCACGACGGTGACGGTGGGCACCTCGGCGGCAATGCGTTCCAGTTCCGCGACGGCAGCATTCATGTCGTTGTAGCTGGCGTCGGCGCGCGGGGCGGCCACCAGAGCCAGGGGCGAGGCGCCCTCGTCGGGGAAATGGTCCTCGACCTGGTACTGCACGTGTAGGGACTGCGACTGTTCGACTTCGAAGCCGCCACCGGTCAGGTTGCTCGACTGACTGAGGATCAGCCAGACGGCCGGCACCAGAGCCAGCAACCATGCCGTGAAGACGAGCCAGCGAACCCTGCGTAGCAGGCTGCTCAGCCGCATCATGAAGTGCTGGATGTCGATCTCCCCGCATTCTCCCCGAATGACGTGTCGCGAGCGTACCGCAGCAGCCTGGTAATCGGGTCTCGGCGAGATCTCGATGAGCGGGCTCGGATTGGCACGCTTGTGGCCGCGGATGGCACTATCTCCAGTGGCCGTGGACCAGGTCGGGGGTCCTGCAACACGAGTACAAACCCGAAGGAGCGCGCCGCATGGCCTTCCGAATCACCGCCGGTGCCGCATCGATCGCCGTGGCGGGCGCAGCCTGCGCCGCACTGCTGAGCGCGCCGGCCGCCGGGGCCGCCCCGGACCCCTGCGCCGCCAGCTCCATCGCCAGGACCGTCGGGTCCGTCGGGACCAACACGGGCATCTATCTCGAGGCGCATCCGGAGACCAATGACGTGCTGACCATGCTCGCCGCGCAGCCGGCCGGTCCGCAGTCGATCGCGGCGCTGAAGCTCTACTTCGACCGCGACCCGCAGGCCGCCAAGGATCTCCAGGCCATCCAGCAGCCGCTGACCTCGCTGACCACCAAGTGCAAGCTGCCGATCTCGCTGCCGCAGGTGCTCGGCCTGATGCAGTCCGCCCAGCAAAGCGGTGCGCCTGCTGCGGCGGCCGACGCCGGGACGTCCCCGGCCTCGCCGGTGGGCGCGGCTGTCCCGGCCTCGACGGGCGTACTCAGCGGCCTGCCGTGACGGTGCGGGCGACCTGTCGTTTCGCCGCCCGGCCGCGATAGTCTGCCCACAACCCAGGAAACTGGCCCGGGAATCTGATTAGCTTTGCGGGTCGGAATCACTTCGGGTGGATCTGACATGGCGTTCCACTACCTCTTGAAGGAGCCGATCAATGTTGCTCACAGCCCGTCGCGCGGTTGCCGGCGCCATAGGAGCCGGCGCGATGCTGCTCGCAGCGGCACCGTTGGCCAGTGCTGAGCCGCCGCCGAACTGCACCGCCGCCGACCTGTCCGGCGTCGCGTCCGGTGTGTCGGCGTCCACATCGGCATACCTGTTCACCCACCCCGAGGTGAACAACTTCTTCACCAGCCTCCACGGCCTCCCGCACGAGGAGATCCGGCCCAAGGTCGACGAGTACTTCGCCGCGAATCCGCAGATCGCCGCCGAGCTGAACGGGATTCGCAAGCCGTTGCAGGACATCCGGATCCGCTGTGGTGACACCGACGGGGACGGCGACGTCGACATCCTGTAGTGCCGCCTGGAACTGATTCGCCCGCCCGGGGGACGGCGGGCCACATGGTGCTCATGGTCGACGACGACCCGGATGTGCGCACCTCGGTAGCCCGGGGTCTGCGCCATTCGGGGTTCGACGTCAGGGTGGCGGCCAACGGCAAGGAAGCGCTTCGGCTGCTCTCCAACGAATCCCACGACGCCCTGGTGCTCGACGTCCAGATGCCCGAACTCGACGGGGTGGCGGTGGTGACCGCGCTGCGCGCGCTGGGGAACGACATCCCGATCTGTGTGCTGTCGGCGCGCGACACGGTCAACGACCGGATCGCCGGGCTGGAAGCCGGCGCTGACGACTACCTGACCAAACCGTTTGATCTCGGTGAGTTGGTGGCGCGGCTGCATGCGCTGCTGCGCCGCCGCGCGCATTCCGAGGAACCGTCGGATGCCATGACGGTGGGCCCGCTGACCATCGACACGGCCCGCCGGCTGGTCTTCGTGGCCGGCGAGCGGGTGGACCTGACCAAGCGGGAGTTCGACCTGCTGGCCGTGCTCGCCGAGAACGCCGGTGTGGTGCTCAGCCGGCAACGCCTCCTCGAGCTGGTGTGGGGTTACGACTTCGACGTCGACACCAACGTCGCCGACGTGTTCATCAGTTACCTGCGGCGGAAGCTGGAACGCGACGGGGTGCCACGGGTCATCCACACCGTGCGCGGGATCGGCTACGTGCTGCGGGACGACTCTTGAGTGTGACGTCCGAAGCAGAGGCGCCAGAGTCGTTGTGGCAGCGCTTCACTCACCGGGTTTCGCTGCGTACCCGGGTGGCGCTGGCCGCCGGCATCGCGTCGGCGGCGGTGGTCGCCGTCCTGGCGGTGCTGACGTCGGTGGTGCTGGCCAACAACGACCAGGCTCAGCTGGATCGCCGGCTCGACTCGATCGTCGATGCCAGCATGTACCCCGACCAGGTGCAGGATCCGCGTCGCGGCGTCCTGACCACCGGGCGCGCCCGGGCGGGGGGCGACGTGGTGTTCCAGCGGGGCTTTCAGCTGCCCGCTCTTCCCGAAGGCACCGAGACCGTGACGGTCAACGGGGTGGACTACCGCGTGCGCACCGTGCCGTTGAAACAGCAGGGTGTCGACGTGCTCATGTCGATCGGCATCCGGGCCGACAGCATCCTGCTGTCCAGTCAGCGCATCCCGATCTACGTCTTCGTCGGCGTGGTGGCGGTGCTGTTCGCCGGCATCCTGGGCTGGTTCCTGGCCGGCGCGGCCACCCGGCCGCTGCGCAAACTCACCGAACAGACCCGGCGCCTCGGTGAGGGCGGTGTCGAACAGATCACCCCGGTGCACGGCGTCAAGGAAGCCGAGGATCTTTCTGAGGCGATGGTCGGGATGTTGAAACGGCTGGCCGCCGCACAGCTGTCGACCACCAATTCGTTGCAGGCCGCCCAGGACTTCGCCGCCAACGCGGCCCACGAGCTGCGGACGCCGTTGACGGCCATGCGCGCCGACCTGGACACCCTGCGCATCCACGATCTGCCGGCCGACGAGCGCGCCGAGGTGGTGGCCGACCTGTCCCGGGCCCAGCGGCGTGTGGAGGCCACCATCACCGCGCTCGGCCAGCTGGCCTCCGGTCAGTTGGCCCAAGCCGAGGACCGAGAAGTCGTCGACGTCGACGAGCTACTGGACCGGGTGGCCCGGGAGAACAGCCGTTCGGCGGTGACGGCCGAGATCAGCGTCGAATGTGAGGGTGCCGGAACCATTCTCGGCTGGCCCACCGGCCTGCGGCTGGCCGTGGACAACCTGGTGCGCAATGCCGTCACCCACGGCCACGCCACCCGTATCGTGCTCTCGGCGCACCGGCAGGGTGAACAGATGGTGATCGTCGTCGACGACAACGGCCGTGGACTGCCGGTCGAAGAGCACACCGCGGTACTGCAGCGATTCTCGCGCGGGAGCACCGCCGAGACCGGCGGCTCCGGGCTGGGACTGGCCTTGGTGGAACAGCAGGCCCTGCTGCACGGCGGACGGATCGAGCTGTCCGACGGCCCGCTCGGTGGTCTACGCGCGACGCTGACCGTCGCGGTGGCGCCTGCTCCCCCCGAATGAGGACCCCACCGCTGCCCGCCACCCCAGCAGAAGCGCCGCGGTGAACGACGACGCCACCACGATGAACGGTGCGGCAACCGGACGCGAGGTCAGCGCACGCAACAGCATTCCCCCCACCACGGTGGACAGCCACACCACCAGGCCGGTGGGTGTCAGTGCTGTGGGACGGCGCCAGCCGCGGCTGAGCAGCCAGCCTGCCGCGGTGCCCGTCAAGAACGGCCATGCGGTTTCGGCGACCCCGGTGACGGTCACCCCTTCGGCGTGACTGCGGCGGCCGATGGCGCAGAAGGTGAGGACCGCCGCGGTGTCGGCGGCCAAGGCGGTGGATGTCTTTTCAAGAGTCATTGTCCGACAGAGTAATTCATCACGTCGAGGTTCAGGGGGCTGACCTCTGACTCCTCGCGGGCGGCGAATCCCGGCTCCAGCGGTGCCGGCTTCCCGGCGAGCAACGCGTCCAGGCCGGCCGGGGAAGCCAGCCGCTGATTCAGGCTGAAGGTCTTGATGACGAAGGGTAAACCGTTGGCCATCAATGGATCCGGGCCGTCCATCACGTGGAAGTGCAGGTGCGGTGCGTCGCTGTTGCCACTGTTTCCGAGCTCGGCGAAAGGTTGTCCGGTACTGAGCTCGTCGCCGGGTTTGACCGTGATGGTGCCGGGCTGTAGATGCGCGTAGAAGGCGTAGTTGCCGTCGCCGAGGTCCTGCACCACGTGATTGCCCCCGTACTCGTCCAGCGGCAGCCCGGTCGGGGCCTTCGTCGGTGTCTGCTCGGGCAGGCCGTCGCGCACCGCCACCACTTTCCCGTCGCCGGCCGCGTGGATCTGCGCCCCGAAATACGGGTAACTCTCGGTCTTGGTCGCCGCCCCGGAGAACACCCGGAAGTCGTTGCCGAGCTGCACGTAGTCGATGGCGAATCGTTCTGCGGCGTAGAGCTTTCCGTTGATCGGGTTGAGTGCCATCCGGTGGGCTGACATACCGCAGCATCCGTCGCCGTTGAGCCAGTTCGGCCCGTCGAGGGGAGGGGCGACCGACACCGGCTTGCGGCTGGACACCGCCACCGGGGCGACGGGCTGGGTGAGGGTGGCGGGCACCAGCCCGGGGACGGGTTTGGCGACGGTCAAGTCAGCCGAATGGGTCAGTTCGGTGGGTGGTTCGGCGCCGGAATCGATCGCGACGTCCATCCACACGGTCACCGACTGCCCGGCCTCCACTTTGTTGGTGGGCGTGGTCGCGCCCCCGAAAGCCCTGGTCCAGAACTTCAGGTTGTCGCCGCGCAGCGTGGCCAGCGTCTCGTCGCCGGAGCGCGCCGACAACGAGGTGATGGTGACGGGGCTGGGCAGGGTGTTGGTCAGGGTCAGCTCGTAGGCCAGGTGGACGCGGCCGTCGGTGGCGGGTACCGGGACGGGGTCGGCCACGGCCGAGCCGATCAGCGGGGTGACCATCGGCGCCGGGGCCGTGCTGGTTGCCGGCGGTGGCGCCGGATCCGACGAGCACCCGGCTGCCAGCAGTGCCGTTGCCAGCACCGTGATCGAGAGCCCGCGTATCGACATGCGCCGATCAAACCACGTGTCAGCGGTCCTGGTTCGGGTTCTGTTCGTCCGCTGTCGGCGCCCCGGCGGAGGGTTCGGGGACGTCCGGGTCGATCTGGCTCTCGGTGCGGAACATGAAGAAGAACATCACCCAGCCGATGGCGGCGATGAAGATCCAGCTCACCAGCCGGTAGATCAGCATCGCCGAGATGGCGGCGGGCAGGGTCATACCGCTGGACACCAGGCCGGGCACCAGCACGGCTTCCACCACCAGCAGCCCGCCCGGCATCAGCGGGATGGAGCCGACGGCGCGGGCGGCGGCATAGGCGACGGTCAGGCCGGCCAGCGACGGGTGGCCGCCGGCGGCGTAGGCGGCGAATGCCAGGCAGGCGACGTCGGCCACCCAGTTGAACAGTGACCAGCTGAACGCTGTGCCCAGCGTGCGCCGGCTCATGCTCACCGATTCCAGCTGCTGCAGGATCTCGCGCCACTTCGCCACCCCGGAATCGGCCGGCTTGTTGCGCAGCTGGTTGAACCAGGACAGCACCCGTACGGCGATGCTGTCGAGCAGTTCGGGTCGCGAGATCACCGCCTGGGCGAGCAGCAGCAGCAGGACGAAGCCGCCGAGGGTGAACAGCAGTGAGAAGGGGTTGTTCTTGGCGCCGAGCAGAAACGCCCCACCCAGGCCCAGCAGCGCCAGCCCCACCACTTGCAAGGCACCCGACATGACCAGCTGCCACGACGCGACCACCGGGGAGGCACCCCACATCCGCTGCTGGCGGTAGATGAAGGTCGCCGACAACACCGGCCCGCCGGGCAACGTCGTAGACAGGGAGTTACCCGCGTAGAACGCGGCTTCGGAACGCCATTGCCGCACGCCCACGCCGGCCGACTTCAGCAGCGTGCGCTGGATCTGGGCGAAGCTGTGCATCGACAACATGGCCGCCGCGACGGCCGCCAACACCCACCACCAGTTGGCATCGAGGAGACTGTGCCACGCTTTGGCCAGCTGATCCCACACCAGCGCGGCCTCGACGGCGAGCACGAGGACCACCACGGTCAGCACGGCCCAGCGGACCCACCAGTACTTGCTGCGGGTCCCCTCCTGCTGTCGGGTGGCCGGGCCGGCCTGCGCGTCGGAGGACATCGCCCTTCAGAGTAACGGCGCAAGGTGGTCGCTCCCTGCCGTTCCCGCACGGCGTGCCCGGGAATGTCGCGGTTTGGAACCGGCCGCGGCGGATACAGTGACCGGATGCTGCCACCTGCGGCCGAGGACGCATCGGTCACTCCTCTGGTCCGCAAATCCGCCGCCTGGGCCTGGCGGTTGCTGGTGCTGCTCGCGGCGGTGGTCGCCCTGCTGTGGGTGGCCGAGAAGCTTCTCGTGATCGTGGTGCCGGTGGCGCTGGCGACGATGCTGACGGCGTTGCTGCTGCCGGTGGTCGACTGGCTGGATCGCCGCGGCGCTCCGCGCGGGGGAGCGGTGGCCCTGGTGATCCTGGGCAGCTTCGCGATCCTCGGCGGCCTGCTGACCTTTGTCGTGAGCCAGTTCGTCTCCGGCCTACCGCAGCTCGTCAGCGAGGTCACCCGAAGCATCGACAGCATGCGGGAGTGGCTGGTCGAAGGGCCCCCGCACCTGAGTCGCGAACAGATCGACAACGCCGGTAACTCCGCCATCGAGGCGATACGCAACAACCAGGAGAAGGTCACCAGCGGTGCACTCTCGACTGCGGCGACCGTCACCGAGATCGTCACCGGCGCCCTGTTGGTCTTCTTCACGCTGATCTTCTTGCTGCACGGCGGCCGCAACATCTGGGCGTTTGTGGCCAGGCTCTTCCCCCGCGATGTCCGCCACCGGGTCAGCGACGCCGGACGGGCCGGGTTCCACTCTCTGATCGGCTACATCCGGGCCACCTTCCTGGTGGCGCTGGTGGATGCGATCGGTATCGGCACCGGTCTGGCCATCATGGGCATCCCGCTGGCGCTGCCGTTGGCGTCGCTGGTGTTCCTCGGCGCCTTCATCCCGCTGGTGGGCGCGGTGATCACCGGCTTCCTGGCCGTCATCGTCGCTCTACTGGCCAAGGGATTCGTCTACGCGCTGATCACACTGGGCCTCATCATCGCCGTGCAGCAGCTCGAGGCGCATGTGCTGCAACCGCTGGTGATGGGCCGCGCGGTGTCCATCCATCCGCTGGCCGTGGTGCTCGGCATCGCGGGCGGTGGCGTGATGGCGGGCATCGTCGGCGCCCTGCTGGCGGTACCGCTCATCGCGTTCCTCAACAGCGCCATCCGGGTTCTGGTGGCCGAGGATCCGGACGCCGTGAAAGCCAGGATGAAAGACGACGACGGACCCATTGTCGACGCCGAACCCGACGAAGTGCCCGAGGCCTAGAGCTTCCGGCCTTCCCGGCGCAGCAGATCCTGCGCGCTCACTCCACCGCCGCGCCGCTGACGTGTCTTCTCGTCCGCCTCACCGCGGGCGTTCAGTTTCTCGGTAGCGGCCTCGGCCTCACCGCTGCGCGGCTTCGACACCGGAATCGCGCGGGTGGCGGTGTCGTCCTCGGCTTCCGGTTCAGGGGTCTGCGCGGGTGGGTTGGTGGGAATCGGCGCGGGCGGGGTGGTGGGAATGGCGGTCGTGGCGTCGCTGTCACCCGAACCCATGGTGCGGGTGGGTTCCGCCGACGGCGGCTGCACGGGCGGCTGCTGACCGGACGCGCCCGGCTTGCCCCGCAGTTCACCCAGCCAGGACTCGATTTCGCGCTCACCGGTCCCACCCTGCGGGGGGCGCGGCGGTCGACCGGCAGTGCCGGAGACCGCATTGCGCACGGCGCTGCGGGCCGAGGCGAAACGTGTGGTCGGCGCTTCGTCGTTGCCCAGGCGTGTGTCAGCGGGACCCGGGGGAGGGGAGGGGATCCGCGTCGTGGCGGCCGACGACTCGGGTCGTCCCGCCGGTACCCGCATGGGCCCCGGCCGGGCGGCAGGATGCGTCGGATCGTGCGGCGGGCGCGCCCGCGTGGGGGCGGCCGCACCCGCACCGACCAGTTCACGATCGTCGGTTTCCGGGGTGACGTGGCGCTTGCGTTCGTCGGGCAGGTGGGTCTCACCGAGACCGGCCTTGACCTGGATGCGCTTCATCCAGCGCGGCGCCCACCAGCAGTCGTCACCGAGCATCTTCATGATGGCCGGCACCAGGAACATACGAATGACGGTGGCGTCCAACAGAAGTGCGATCAACAAGCCGAACGCCAGGTACTTCATCATCACCAGATCGGAGAAGACGAACGCCCCGGCGACCACCGCCAGCACCAATGCGGCGCCGGTGATCAACCGGCCGGTGGTCGCGGTGCCGATCCGGATGGCCTCGGCGGTCGACATTCCGCGTTCGCGGGCCTCCACCATGCGGGACACCAGGAACACCTCGTAGTCCGTGGACAGACCCCAGATGACGGCGATGATCAGACCGATCATGGGTGCCATCAACGGCTGGGGGGTGTAGTTCATCAGCCCGGACCCGTGGCCCTCGACGAACATCCACGTCAGGATGCCCATCGTCGATCCCAGTGTCAGCGCGCTCATCAGGGCGGCCTTGATGGGCAGCACCACCGACCCGAACGCCAGGAACATCAGGATGGTCGTCGTGACGATCAGCACCACCACCATCAGCGGCAGTTTGTCGAACAGGCTCTGGATACTGTCCTGTTCCAGCGCGGGGGTGCCACCCACCGACACCGTGACCCCGGGGGTCGGTGACAGGGCGCGCAGCTCTTCGAGTTTCTGCGCCGCGTCGTTGCGGTTCTCCAAGCCGTTCTGGATCACCCGGATCGAGGGATCCTTCGAGGCGCCGTCCAGGTAGGAGCGCTCCTGCCACATCGTCTCCGGATCGTTGTTCGGATCGATGAAGCCGGGGACCTCCATGGCCTTGCTGCGCACCGCGGCAATCTGGTCGTCGGTGACGGGTTTGCCGTCGGTGCTCTCGATGACCATGGTCAGGGGTTCGGTGCGGAAGCCGGGGAAGGTGCGGTCGAACTCTTCCTGGGCGGTGCGCACCGAGTTGTCCGGCGGCAGGTACTTCTCACTGATACCGCCGAGTGCGAGCTGTCCCAGCGGGATGATCAGGACGACCATCACGATGATGATCGGGATGGCGAAGACGGCGGGTCGCTTCATCACGCGGTTGACCAGCTTGCCCCAGAAGCCCTTCTCGACCTCCTGGCGCGTCTTGGTCTTCTGGGTCTTCTCGGCCAGCCAGAGCAGCCACCATTCAAACGGCTTGCGGAACCCGGGGACGTACCGCGCCAGCGACAGCAACGCGACGGCGCCGAAGACGAACACGGCGATACCGACCAGGATCCAGACGATGATCGAACTCGCGGTGCCCGAGCGGTACAGCTCGTAGAGGCCGTAACCGACCCAGGCGGCCATGGTCACGTAGCCCAGGATCAGCCCATAGAGCGCGAACTGGGCGCCCTTGTCCTGGGTGCGGCGGATCTGGTGGCGGGCCAGGTGGCCGGCGGCGATGCCGACGGGTGGGAGCAACAGACCCAGCGGAAGGGCAGCCAGCGCGAACGGGTTGGTACGGGTGGCCGCCGGATCGGAGTAGATGGTGTCGGGGGCGGTGAAGCGCAGCAGGGTCTTCACGCCCAGCGCGTCGACCCGTGGGCCCAGGATGGCCAGGGCCGCGGCCAGCACGGTGATCGACAGGATGGCCGCCAGCATCACCGAGGCGATGATCGCGTAGGTGATCGACTTCAGGAAGCCCTGCGGGAACAGCAGCAGGGGCACCGAGGACGCGACGATGATCACCGCGGAGAACACCACGGTGCGACCCGAGGTCATCATCGTTCTCCGGATGGCCACCTCGGTGTCGTAACCCTCGGCTATCTCCTCGCGGAACCGGCTCACGATGAACAGGCCGTAGTCGATCGCGATACCGAGGCCGATCAGGGTCACCACGGGTTGAGCGAAGAAGTGCACCGGGATGAACTCGGCGGCCAGACGCATGATGCCCAGCGCACCCAGAATGGTCAGGCCGCCGATGAAGGCCGGCAGCGCCGCGGCGACGACGGTGCCGAACACGAAGAACAGCACCACCGAGACCAGCGGAATGGCGGCCACCTCGGCGCGCTTCTGGTCCTCGCCGATGGTGCCGGTGAGTTCATTGGCCAGCGGTTGCAGGCCGGCGTACTTGACGTCGATACCCTCGTCGCGCAACTTCATCAGGTCGGGTTCGACCAACTTGTAGTTGTTCAGGATGGTGTCGTCGTCGTCGCCCTTGAGCTGGATCGACATGAACGCGTGCTGCTTGTCCGCATCGGACATGTTCTCGAGCAGCTCGGGACTCTTGAAGTAACCGATGGAACGGAGGATCTCGTCGGGGTGGTCCTGCTCGAGCTGGTCGAGGCTGTCGACGATCTTCTTCTGGAACGCCGGATCTTCGACCGTCTTGCCTTCAGGCGCGGCGTAGATACCGATGATGTGCGACGACGTGTCACGGCCGTATGCCTCGTCGGCCACCACCGACGCATGGACAGACTCGCTGCCCTCGTCGTAGAAACCGCTCTGCGTGACGTGCTGGCCCAGGCTGAAGCCGTAGATGCCGCTGCCGACGCACAGTGCGACCATGACACCGATTACCAAGTATCGGAAGCGGTACACCGTCCGACCCCACCAGGCGAACACGTAAGCTCCTAACCCTCACAAAATCTTGGTGCGCTGCCGCTAGGCGCGCGTTTGGCTCTGAAGTTCTCGTTGATTCGTCAAGCCCGGGACGCCAACAATGACGACAGCGGCCGGAAGGGCTGTAGCCATGCCCCTTCGTCTGGAAGCGAATCCAGCCCGATTCGCGGTAGTGGCTCCCGGAACACGCCGGGAATGTCCTCCAGGTCGACGAACTCCAACGTATCCGACGCTAGCGCCCAGCTCGCATGTTCGCGAAATCCGAGCACCTGAACTGGGGTGCCGTCGTCGCGGGCAATCTCCTCCAACGGCTGGCGGAAGGCCTGACCGTCGGCGGATGCCACGATCAGAGCCGCCAGTCCTTCGCTGCGCCGCAGCGAAATGTGGTTGAGCATGTCGATGTCGACGTCACTGTCTTCATCGACCTTGGGTTTGGCGAACACCGCGAACCCCACGTTGCGCAGCGCCTCCACCCACGGCCGCACCACGTCGGCGCTGCCCGGAGCGATATTGGTGAAGACGGTGGCCTCGGCTTCCAGGGCCGGCACGTCACCGCCGGCGGAGATGTCGGCGGTCAGCCCCAGCAACCATCGGCCCAGCGCGTCGAACCGGGGCCGGTGCGCGGCCGTGGGCCGGCCGCCGAGGATGGCGCCCAGGCCCATGTCCAAGTTGGGCGCATCCCACACCAGCAGCACCCGGCTGCGGGCGGGGGCGGCCGCGGCCGGTTCGCCGTCGAGCTGTGCCGGGTCCTCGTCGAGCTGGGTTTCGATGCTCACACGCGCTCCCACAGCAGTTCGGCGACGTCACTGCCTGCGTGGTGGGCCTTGCCCTCGTACTTGGTGACCGGGCGGGTGACGGAAATGGGCAGGTCGGCCACCCGATCGGCCGGTATGCGACGCAACCGCGGTTCGTTGTCTCCCACGTCGGCGATGTGCTCGGCGTAGCCGGCGTGGTCGGTGGCCGCGTGCAGCACCCCGCCGGGACGCAGACGGTCCGCGATCGAGGCCACGGTGGCCGGTTGCAGGAAGCGGCGCTTGTGATGGCGTGATTTCGGCCACGGGTCGGGGAAGAACACCCGCACCCCGGTCAGGGTCGAGCTGCCGATCATGTTGTCGAGCACGTCGACGGCGTCGCCGCGGATGAGCCGGATGTTCGTCACGTTCTCGCGGTCGATCGCCGAGAGCAGCTGGGCCAGGCCGCGTTTGTAGACCTCGACGGCCAGGACGTCGATCTCGGGTTCGCTTTGCGCCATCGCCAATGTAGAGGTGCCGGTGCCGCAGCCGATCTCCAGGATCAGCGGGGCCCGGCGGCCGAACCAGGTGTCGGTGTCGAGCCGCGGTGCAGGCTCTTCACCCCAGCGCGCCTGGGTGCCGATCTGCGGCCACAGCCGATCCCAGGTGCTCTGCTGGGTGTCGGTCAGGGTGGAACGACGGGACCGGAAACTGGTGATCCGGGGGTGCGGGTGCGTGGCGGGTGCGCCGGTCGGCCGGGTGGACGCATCCACCGACTCCGCTCCACGTTGGGCACACATCGGTCCATGGTCTCTCATGAAACGGAATAGACCTGCATCGTGGTGCGATTTGATACCCAACAGTTGCCTTGATCGGCCTGTCCACAGGTATCGCCGGGGCGGCTCGCGCCACACCGTGGCTGCTGCCACGATGGCTTCACATGATCGCACCCCATCAGCTCACGCTCACCGAGGCGAAGCAGCGGGTGGCCGACACGTCGCCCACCACCCCGCTGCGGGTGATGGTGCGCGGTCTGCCCGGAGTGGGCAGCAGCACCGTCGCGGCGGCGTTGGCGGGTCTGGGCCGGTTCGAGGTCAGTGAGCACATGCCCAACCAGGACATCGACGTGGTGGTGCGGGTGGTGGCCGAGGCGGTCAAACCCGAGGACCACCGCGCGGTCGTCGACTCCGGGGTCCCCGGTCTGGTGCTTCTCACCAAGGCCGACACCTGCGGGCTCGGCCCCGGCGGGCCGGTGGAGACCGCGCGACGCCGGTGCGCGGAGTTGACCGCGGTCGCCGGCGCCCCCGCCGAGCCGATCGTGGGGTTGTTGGCGCGGGCCGCGCTGGATCCCACCGTGCTGGATCCGGGGCTCATGGACGCGGTGCGGGCGCTGGCCGGGGAGCCCGCCGATCTGCGCACCGCGGAGACCTTTCTCTCTGGGCCGCATTCGGTGAGCGTGGCGCAGCGAACGCGGCTGTTGGATGCGCTCGATCTGTTCGGCATCGCCCACGCGGTGGTGCTGGCCCGACGCCACGGTGCCGTGACGGCCGACCACGTCCGCCGCGCGCTGCGCCGGGTCAGTGGGGTCGACGTGGTGGCCGCCCGGATCGCCCAGCTGGGCGCCGACGCGCGGTACCGGCGGCTGCACGAGCTGATCGCCGAGCTGGACGCGGCCGCGATCACGGACCCGTCGCTCGCCGCCTTCCTTCTCGGCGACGACGTGGTGTTGGCACGGATGGCGGCGGCCCACGAGGTGATGCGGGCCGCTGGAGTGCAGGCCGCTGGCGCCACAACGCATGTGGAGCGGGCGCGGTACTGGCGCCGCTACGGCGCGGGACCGGTGACGGTGCTGCACCGGGCGTGTGCGTCCGACCTGGTCCACGGCTCGCTTCGCCTGTGGGGTGGCGCCCGGTGACCGAGGTCGACGCACTCGTGCGCGGGATCGTGCCCACCGTGGCGCCACCGGGCGGGCGGCGCGTCGGCACGGTGCTGGTGACCGGCCCGTGGCTGGCCGGCTGCACCAGTCTGGCCGCCGCGCTGCGGAAGCGCATGCCCGACGTCACGGTCGCCGAACGAGACGATCTCGGAGGGGACCTGCCCGCGGTGGTGGTGTTCGCCGTGTCGGCGGCCGCCCCGTTGGCCGAATCCGACTGTGCGCTGCTCGACGGAGCGGCCGCGGCCACCGACGCAGTGGTGGGGGTGGTCACCAAGGTGGATGCGCACCAGCGGTGGCGCGACGTGCTCGAGGCTGACCGCGCGTTGGTCAGCAGCCACCTTCCGCGGTATCAGGCGATGCCGTGGATCGGGGTGGCCGCCGCTCCGCAGCTCGGCGAGGCGCAGGTCGACGATCTCGTGGACGTATTACGCCGGCAACTCGCCGATACCGCGCTGGAACGACGAAATCGGTTGCGGCAGTGGGAATCTCACTTGGAAGCGGCCCGCAGGGGTTATGACGAGGCCGCCGATGACCGCGAGATCCGGGCGCAACGGCTACGCCGTCGCCGCGCCGACCTGCTCAGCGAATCCCGGTTGGACCGATCGCAACGCACCATCGCACTGCGCAGTCAGATGCAGCAGGCCCGAGTGCAACTGGGCTTCTTCAGCCGCAGCAGGTGCACCTCGGTGCTGTCGGAGTTGCAGGAGGACGCCGCCGCCATGACGCGGCGCCGGTTGCCGCAGTTCCCGCCCTACGTCGAACAGCGGGTCAACGAGGTGCTCGGCGACGTCGACAGTGGAGTCACCGAGCACCTCGCCGACGTCGCGCAGGAACTGCGGTTGCCCGCGGTGCCCGCCCCGGCCCGGCCGGCAGCGCCCACGGTCGGTACGCCGGCACTGCGGTCACGCCGTCTGGAGAATCGTCTGGTCATGCTGCTCGGTGCGGGGTTCGGGCTCGGGGTGGCGCTGACGTTGAGCCGGCTGCTGGCCGATCTGGCGCCGGGGTTGGCGGTGCTGGGCGCGGTGGCGTGTGCCCTTGTCGGGCTGGGGGTCACCGTGTGGGTGATCGGCACCCGCGGGCTCCTGCAGGACAGGGCGGTGCTCGACCGGTGGGTCGGCGAGGTCATGGCCGCCACTCGGGCCGTGACCGACCAGCTGGTCGCCACACGAGTGCTCGCCGCCGAATCCGCGATGACCGCCTCGCTGGCCGAGCAGGAGGAGACCTCCCGCCGCGAGGTCGCCGAACAGGTGTCCACCATCGACGCGCAGTTGCGCGAGCAGGCTCTGGCGCGCACCCGGGCGGCCGCCGCCCGCGACGCGGCGGCGCCGGCACTGGATCGGGCGCTGGCGGCGGTACGCGCCGAATTGGGCCGCATCACTACCGGCGGGTAAACGATTGAAAAACCTGACGAATTCGGATAAATCGTTTCAACGCCGCGCGTCGATTCGAAACTGAATCGATGAACACTGCAGATAAAGCCAATCTGAATCGTTCCTGTGAGTCAATGGACATACTTCCGGTTTACCGCGGGTATGTCACCCGCGTTAACCTCTAGAACCAGGGACGTTCGTGTTCGCCATCGGGGCATCCGCTTAGCGGTATGGGCATTACGTTCTGGCGGGAAAACCTACCCAGGAGAAATTCATGACCTCAGCGACCATTCCAGGTCTGGACGCAGCACCGACCAAACACCAGGGCCTCTTGGCTTGGGTCCAAGAGGTCGCCGAACTGACACAGCCAGACCGGGTGGTGTTCGCTGACGGCTCCGAGGAGGAGTTCGAGCGTCTCGCTGCGAAACTCGTCGAGGCCGGGACCTTCGAGAAGCTCAACGACGAGAAGCAACCCAACTCGTACCTGGCGCTGTCGGATCCCTCCGATGTCGCGCGCGTCGAGTCGCGCACGTTCATCTGCTCGGAGAGAGAGATCGACGCCGGGCCCACCAACAACTGGATGGACCCCGACGAGATGCGGTCCATCATGAAGGACCTGTACCGCGGTTCGATGCGCGGCCGCACGCTGTATGTGGTGCCGTTCTGCATGGGTCCGCTCGGTGCCGAGGACCCCAAACTGGGCGTCGAACTCACCGACTCCGAATACGTCGTGGTGTCCATGCGGACCATGACCCGGATGGGCCAGGCCGCGCTGGACAAGATCGGCGAGGACGGCTTCTTCGTCAAGGCGCTGCACTCACTGGGCGCGCCACTGGAGGACGGCCAGAAGGATGTGCCGTGGCCGTGTAACGACACCAAGTACATCACGCACTTCCCCGAGACCCGCGAAATCTGGAGCTACGGTTCGGGTTACGGCGGCAACGCCCTGCTGGGCAAGAAGTGCTACTCGCTGCGTATCGCCTCGGCCATGGCCCACGACGAGGGCTGGCTGGCCGAGCACATGCTGATCCTCAAGCTGATCTCGCCGGAGAACAAGGCCTACTACATCGCGGCGGCGTTCCCGTCGGCATGCGGTAAGACCAACCTCGCGATGCTGCAGCCCACCATCCCGGGGTGGCGTGCCGAGACCGTCGGTGACGACATCGCCTGGATGCGGTTCGGCAAGGACGGCCGCCTCTACGCCACCAACCCCGAGTTCGGCTTCTTCGGCGTGGCGCCCGGCACCAACTGGTCGTCTAACCCCAATGCCATGAAGACCATCGCCGCGGGCAACACCGTCTTCACCAACGTCGCCAAGACCGACGACGGCGACGTGTGGTGGGAGGGCCTGGAAGGCGATCCGCAGCACCTCATCGACTGGAAGGGCCACGACTGGACCCCCGATTCGGGCGCCAAAGCCGCGCACCCGAATTCGCGGTACTGCACGCCCATGTCGCAGTGCCCCACGCTGGCGCCGGAATGGGATGACCCGCAGGGTGTCCCCATCTCGGCGATCCTGTTCGGTGGCCGTCGCAAGACCACGGTGCCGCTGGTGACGCAGGCGCGTGACTGGCAGCACGGAGTGTTCATCGGCGCCACTCTGGGCAGCGAGCAGACCGCCGCCGCCGAGGGCAAGGTCGGCACCGTCCGGCGCGACCCGATGGCGATGCTGCCGTTCATGGGTTACAACGTCGGCGACTACATGCAGCACTGGATCGACATCGGCAAGAACTCCGACGAGTCGCAGCTGCCCAAGGTGTTCTTCGTCAACTGGTTCCGCCGCGGCGACGACGGCCGGTTCCTGTGGCCCGGATTCGGTGAGAACAGCCGCGTGATGAAGTGGATCGTCGAGCGGGTGGAGCAGAAGGCCGGCGGCAAGACCACACCCATCGGCATCGTGCCCACCGCCGAGGATCTCGATCTGTCCGGGCTCGACGTCGACGCAGCCGATGTCGATGCGGCGCTGAAGGTCAACGCCGAGGAGTGGCGCGCCGAGCTCCCGTTGATCGAGGAGTGGTTCGAGTTCGTCGGCGAGAAGCTGCCCACCGGTATCAAGGACGAGTTCGACGCGCTGAAAACCCGTCTGGCCGAAGCGGACTGACGCAGAGCATTTCCCGCCCAAACCGACGTTTGGGCGGGAAATGTCGAGTAGATTCCGGCAAAACGCCGGTCTGGGCGCGAATACTCTTGACACGTGTCAACTGGCGCACAGTAAAGTCGGCGCATGCAGATCCGTGAAACCGCTCAGTCCACCCCGGACAAGCCAGCCATCATCATGTATCCGTCCGGCACGGTGGTGACCTTCGGTGAGCTGGAGGAGCGTGCCAATCAGCTGGCGCACCACTTCCGCGAGGCCGGTCTGGTCGAGGGCGACGCGGTCGCGATCCTGATGGAGAACAACGCGCACATGCACGCCGTGATGTGGGCGGCGCGACGCGCTGGGCTGTACTACGTGCCCATCAACAGTCATCTGGCGCCCGCGGAGGCGGCCTACATCATCGACAACAGCAACGCCAAGGCGATTGTCGGTTCGGCTGCCCTGCGCAAGACGCTGCAGGATCTCGGCGAGCACCTGCCCCAGGGGCTGCCGGACCTGCTGCTGATCGCCGACGACTCAGATTCCCAACCACAACCCCCCGGCTGGCAGCGGTATCCGGAAGCCGTTGCCCACCATCCTGTTACGCCGATCGACGACGAGATCGAAGGCGACCTGCTGCAGTACTCCTCGGGCACCACCGGCCGGCCCAAGGGCATCAAACGCGCGCTGCCACATGTGCCGCCCTCGGAGGTGCCGGGTCTGATGGCCGCGCTGGTGTCGTTCTGGATGCACCCCGACGCGGTGTACCTGAGCCCCGCGCCGCTGTACCACACGGCTCCTTCGGTGTGGTCCATGCAGACCCAGGCCGGCGGTATCACCACCGTGGTGCTCGAGAAGTTCGACGCCGAGGGATGTCTGGACGCCATCGCCAAGCACAAGGTGACCCACGGCCAGTTCGTCCCGGTGATGTTCACCCGGATGCTGAAACTGCCCGAGGAGGTGCGGCTGTCCTACGACGTGTCGAGCCTGGAGCGGGTGATGCACGCGGCCGCGCCGTGCCCGGTGGACATCAAGAAGCAGATGATCGACTGGTGGGGGCCGATCGTCGACGAGTACTACGCCTCCTCGGAGGCGCACGGTTCCACGTTGATCACCGCCGAGGAGTGGCTGACGCATCCCGGTTCGGTGGGCCGACCGCTCGCGGGCGCGTTGCACATCGTCGGCGAGGACGGCAACGAGCTGCCGCCCGGTGAGGCCGGTGAGATCTACTTCGAGGGTGGCTTCGACTTCGAGTACCTCAACGACGCGGAGAAGACGGCCAAGTCGCGACACCCGCAGGGCTGGAAGACGGTGGGCGACATCGGCTATGTCGACGCCGACGGCTACCTCTACCTCACCGACCGGCGCCACCACATGATCATCTCCGGCGGGGTGAACATCTATCCGCAGGAAGCCGAGAACATGCTCGTCACCCACCCCAAGGTGATGGATGCGGCGGTGTTCGGCATTCCCGATGACGAGATGGGGCAGAGCGTCAAAGGCGTTGTGCAGACCGTCGACCCTGCCGATGCCACCGACGAATTCGCCGCGGAGCTGTTGTCCTGGCTGCGTGAGCACCTGACGCATTACAAGTGCCCGCGGTCCATCTCGTTCGAGACGCAGCTGCCCAGAACCGACACCGGCAAGCTCTACAAACAGTCGCTGATCCAGAAGTACTCGGCCGGGTAGTTGCAGGCGGTCGCGATCGGTGACGGCTGCATCGTCACACACAACGTCGTCACACCAGACGGGTCCCGGGTCGAGGACGCGACTTTCACGCTCACGGAGGCGCCTACGGAGGACCGCCGCGTCGTCCAGGTGGCTTCGATGGCCGAGACGCTGGCGTCGCTGGAGGAGCGCGTGCGGCGGTGGCCGCACGCGTCGGCCGTCTGCGATGACGTGCTGCGTGCGGTGGACGCCGGCGCGCCGGCTTTTCCCGGCGTCATCACCGAGTCTCTGGCGTATTCGACGCTGCAGTCCGGCCCGGAGTTCGCGCGCTGGCTCGCCGACCGCGGCCCCGCCCGTCCGGTGTCGCTCCCTGATCCCGTGCTGGTCTCCCGGGATGGAGACTGCCTGCGGGTGACGTTCAACAGGGCGGCCCGGCACAACGCGTTCAGCACCGATGCCCGGGCCGCACTGCTGGACGCGTTGGCCGTTGCGCAGCTCGATGATTCGATCGACGAGGTGGTGCTCGGCGGCAACGGCCCGTCGTTCTGCAGCGGCGGCGATCTCGCCGAGTTCGGCACCTTCGCCGACCCCGCCAGCGCGCATCTCGCCCGGACCCGCCACAGCCCCGCCCTGGTGCTCGACGAACTCACGCGCCGACTCGGTCAGGCCTGTCGCGCAGAGGTGCACGGGCAGGTGCTCGGCAGTGGGCTGGAGATGGCCGCGTACTGCGGGCGGGTGACGTGCGCCGCCGATGCCGTGCTGGGGCTGCCGGAACTGGCACTGGGCCTCATTCCGGGTGCGGGTGGCACCGTCAGCATCACCCGTCGCATCGGGCGCTGGCGCACCGCGTACCTGGTGCTCACCGGGCGCACCCTCGACGCGCGCACCGCGCTGTCCTGGGGTTTGGTCGACGCCGTCGCCTGACGGTGTGACACTGTGACGGATGCTCATCCCGGATCTGCCTGACGCGACGCAGCTGCTGACCGGCCGGGCCGCGCTGCTGGGCATCGCTCCGCAGGGCCGGGTGTCGGCGGGCGGGGCCACCCGGCTGTTCCCCGCGTCCGACGGCTGGTGCGCGCTGACCTTGTCCCGGCTCGATGACGTCGCCGCGGTGCCCGCGCTGGTGGAAGCCGACGTGCCCGATCCGTGGCCGGCTGTCGAGGCGTGGGCGCTGTCGCGGACGACGGACGAGGTGGTGGAACGCGGCTGTCTGCTCGGGTTGCCGATGGCCGCACTGGGGGAGGCCGAGCCCGCGGAGCCGCGGGTGCTCGGCTGCGGCACAGCGTCCCAGGCCCGTGACGTCGCCGGACTGCTGGTGGTGGACCTGACATCGATGTGGGCCGGGCCGCTGTGCGGTCGCCTTCTGGCCGACGCCGGCGCCACCGTGGTCAAGGTGGAGAGCCCGGACCGCGCAGATGGCACCCGCGCCGGCTCGCCGGAGTTCTTCGACTGGATGAACCACGGAAAGCTCTGTTACGCAGTGTCGTTCGAGGACACCGAGCGGTTGCGGGCGATCCTGAGCGTGGCCGACGTCGTTCTGGAGGGCTCGCGGCCGTCGGCACTTGCCAGGCGCGGTCTGGGTCCGCACGACGTCGCGCCCCGCCCGGGCCGGGTGTGGCTGCGTGTCACCGGCTACGGCACCGCCGGCGACAACGCCGACCGGGTGGCTTTCGGCGATGACGCCGCGGTGGCCGGCGCGCTGGTGCACTGGCACGACGGTGAGCCGCGGTTCCTCGGCGACGCGATCGCCGACCCCCTGACCGGTGTGGCAGCCGCGCACGCCGTCGACGAGGCGGTCGGACGCGGTGGTGGTGTGCTGATCGAGGTGGCCATGGCGGCGGTGGCCGCGAACCATGCGGCGCGGCCGTTGATCGATGTGGCGCCGGTATCGCCCCCGCCGGTACCCGCCGCGGCCGCGCTGGGCGCCGACAATGCGGCGGTGGACGCGCTGGTGGCCGAAAGGTTCTTGGCCGCATGCTGATTCGACGGGCTTCGCTGCTGTCGGGCGACGTGGTCGATATCCGCCTCGGGCAGGTGATCACCGAGATCGCGGAGGTGCTGGCGCCGGCCGGTGACGAAGACGTGGTCGACGCCGGCGGCGGGCTGGTGCTCCCGGGCCTGCATGACCACCACGTCCATGTCCGGTCGGCGGCCGCGGCCATGGGTTCGGTGGTGGTGGGCCCACCGCAGGTGCGCGACGCCGGGGCGTTCGCCGCCGCTGTCCGTGCGGCGAAGCCGGACGACGACGGATGGATCCGCGCTGTCGGGTATCACGAGTCGGTGGCCGGAACCCTGACACGGCATGTGCTCGACGAGTTGAATCCCGTTGTTCCGCTGCGGGTTCAGCACCGCAGCGGCGCCATGTGGATACTGAACTCCGCGGCTCTGCAGCGCGCCGGTCTGGCCGATCACGTCGACGGCAGGTTGCTGCGCACCGAGGTGAGTCCCGCGGTGGGGCAGCGGCCGCCGTCGCTGCGCGCGCTCAGTGACACCTTGCTGCGATACGGCGTCACCGGGGTCACCGATGCCACCCCCGATCAGAGCGCCGAGGACATCGCCGGCTTGGCTGAAGCGCGCCGCCGCGGCGACTTCGCTCCGCGCCTGCACTGTATGGCGCCGCCGGACGTACGCGCGGTGGACGGTGTGACGGTGGGGCCCACCAAACGGATCCTCGACGACAGCGCTCTCGATCTCGCCGCGCTGGAGCACTGGATCCGGTTGTGCCACAACTCTGATCGGGCCGTCGCGGTGCATTGCGTGACGGTCGCTCAGCTGGTGGTGACCATTGCCGCGCTCCGCGGTGCCGGCCCCCGCCCGGGTGACCGGATCGAACACGCGGCCATGGTGCCCGCCGACTGTGTTCCCGATCTGGCGGAGCTCGGCGTCACCGTCGTCACCCAGCCCAACTTCGTCGCCGAGCGCGGTGACGAATACCTGGCCGACGTGCCCGCCGACGAACACGACCAGCTGTGGCGCCTTGCGACGTTGGTGGACGCCGGTGTGCCGGTGGCGCTGTCCACCGATGTCCCGTTCGGTGCGGCGGACCCGTGGGCAGCGATGCGGGCCGCCGTGCACCGGCGCACGCCCAGCGGCGCCGTCGTCGGTCCTGCCGAACGGATCTCACCGCGCGCAGCACTGGAGAGGTTCCTCGGCTCACCCGGCGCCCCGGCCGCCCCACGCCGCGTCGAGGTGGGTGCCCCCGGCGACCTGTGCGTCCTTGCCGCCCCCGTCGATGTGGTGCTCGCGGAGCTGCACCCTCGGCTGGTGTCGGCCACCGTCGTCGAGGGCTCGGTCGCGTCCCGCGCAACCCTGGAAAACCCGTAGTCCGGGCGCATACTTGCTGGGTGCCTGCCGAACCCGATGCCGCCGACAATTGCCACCGCGACGAGCTGCGGACGCTGTTCCTGTTCGAGTCGCTGACGGACGCGCAGCTCGAAACCCTCTGTGGTAACGGCAAAGTCGTACACTTCGAGCCGGGCCCGTTGTTCGCCGAGGGCGATCCCGCGACATGCCTGTACGTGCTGTTCGAGGGCGAGGTGGCCCTGTCCAAGCGGTCCGGCGGCACCGATATCGAGACCATCAGGACCTCGCAGCGCGGTGTCTACTTCGGCGCGTGGTCATCATTCCTGGAAGAGGAACAGACCTACGAGACGTCGGCCCGGGCGGTGGCGCCGTCGCGGATGTTCGTCATCGACGCCGGCTCCCTGGGCCGGTTTCTGCGGGAAGAGTTCCCCATGGCCTGCCACTTCCTGGTGGGGGCGACGTTGGGGCGCTCGAATCAGCACCGGATCGTCGGCCCGCACGACAGGCTGCTGCAGCTGGGGCAGCTGACCGCCGGACTGACCCACGAACTCAACAACCCCGCGTCGGCTGCGGTGCGGGCCACCTCGACGCTGCGCAGCCGGGTCGCCGGGATGCGGCACAAACTCGCCGTGCTGACCGGAGGCAGCTTCAGCCAGGCTGCCATGCACACCCTGGTCGAACTGCAGGACCGCGTGGCCGAGAGGGTCGCGAAGTCACACGACCTGAGCCCGCTGCAGAAATCCGACACCGAAGAGACGATCGGGGATTGGCTGGACGAGCGTGGCATCGCCCCGGCCTGGGAGCTGGCGTCGTGCTTCGCCGAAGCAGGGCTGGACGTCGACTGGCTGAACACCGTCGAAGCCACCGTCACCGAAGCCGACGCGGCCACGTCGCTGGGCAGTGTCGTCGAATGGCTGCACTACACCGTCGAAACCGAACTGCTGATGGACGAGATCACCGATTCCACGGTGCGGGTGTCCTCACTGGTGTCGCAGGCCAAGCAGTACTCCCAACTGGACCGCGCGCCGTTCGACATCGCCGATGTGCACCACCTGCTGACCAACACCCAGGCCATGCTCTCGCACCTGCTGACCGGCGACATCGCGGTGGAGCACGATTTCGACCTGTCGGTGCCGCCGTTGCCGTGCTGGCCCGCTGAGCTCAACCAGGTGTGGACCAATCTCATCGACAACGCGGTGACCGCGATGCGGGCCCAATCCGGCGGCACCCTGACGCTGCGTACCCGCCGGCTTGGCGACACTGTCCGTGTCGAAGTGTGCGACACCGGCCCCGGGGTGCCTGAGGAACTGCGTCAGCGGATCTTCGACCCGTTCTTCACCACCAAGCCGGTCGGTGAGGGCACCGGTCTCGGGCTCGATCTTGCTGCCAGGATCGTCGACAAGCACCGCGGAACCCTGTGGCTGGAATCGAAACCGGGGGACACCCGGTTCGTCGTGATCCTGCCGTTGGATACCCCCTCGCCGTCGTGACCCTGGAACAAATCCACACACCGCATGCTTGACCGGTAGATGGAACATTTCACCTTCGGCCGTAACAACGGCCTGCGCGTCTCGGCCCTGGCGCTCGGTGCCGGAATGTTCGGGAGCCGGTGGGGTTACGGCGCCGACGCCGCCGACCACCGGAAGATTCTCGACAAGTTCGCCGACGCCGGCGGCACGCTCATCGACACTGCCGCCACCTACCAGGTCGGCGAATCCGAAGAGAACCTCGGCACGTTGTTGGCCGGTCGCCGTGAGCAATTCACCCTCGCCACCAAGTTCGCCCTCGGTGGTGCCGAAGGGACCGGTGTGCTGCAGACCGGCAACGGGCGGCGGGCCATGTTGCGTTCCGTCGAGGACAGCCTGCGCCGTCTGCAAACCGATTACATCGACCTGCTGTGGGTGCACTGGCCCGACACCGTGACACCGGTCGACGAAGTGGTGCGCGCCTTCGACGATCTGGCTCGCTCCGGCAAGGTGCTCTATGCCGGTCTGTCGAATTTCCCGGCCTGGCTGACGTCTCGGGCCGTCACCCTCGCTGAACTACGGGGGATCACCCCGATCGCCGGAATCCAGGTCGAATACAGCCTCGCCGAGCGCGGAGCCGATCGCGAGAACCTGCCGATGGCCGAAGCTTTGGGGGTGGGCGTGGCGGCGTGGTCGCCCTTGGGCGGCGGGTTGCTGACGGGCAAGTACCGCACCGGGAACGACGGCCGCCTCACGCAGTGGGGACGTTTGACTCACACCGAGGACGACGCCCGCAAAGCCGCGACCGTCGATGCCGTGATCGCCGCCGGCGAGGCGCTCGGTGTGCCCGCCGCCCAGGTTGCGGTCGCGTGGCTGCTGGAACGGTCGCGTCGGTCCAGCACCGGGCTGGTGCCGATCATCGGGCCGCGAACCCCCGAGCAGACCGATTCGTATCTGGCTGCACTCGATGTCCAGCTGGGTGATGAGTGGTATCGAGCGCTCGATGAGGCGAGCCGCATCGATCTGGGGCAGCCGGCGAACGCGGTCGCCGAGCAACTGCCGGTGGTGCTGGGCGGAGAGCTGGAGAAGTTCCGCAGGCACCCCATCCCCAGTTCGTGATCGCTTCAGTCGTCGTTGAGCGCACTTCTCGGTGAGGACCGGTTCGTCCACAAACCGGTTTGAGTCTGCCGACGGTGATCGATGAGTTGACGGGCAGCGGCGATGTTCGCGCCCTCGTCGACGCCGCCGTGGGCTGGGGCCGCTTCGTCGCCGCCGGCGAAGTTCAACGTCTGGCCGCGATCGCCGAATGGGCCGCGGTGTTCCTCGCCGAGGAGGACGCCAGCCTGTGCGTCGTTGACGACGAAGACGATGATGTCGAAGCGAAAACGCACCAAGGTCCAAGAGCGCGCCCACCGCATCGCCGCAGGGCGCACACTCAACGCCGCCCACCTCGCGCTGGATCATCCACGGGAAATCTGAGTGCGGAGTTCAGGCCTGCGGTCTTGACCAGCGCTGCCAGCACCACGGCCGCCACGAGCAGCGCCGGGACATCACCCCAGAGGTGACCTCGGTGATGGCTGTCGCCGAAGGACTGGACGGCCATGATCACAGCGTGCACGGCACTCGACCACACCGCGAACCAGATCAAGCTGACATTGGCCTCGGGCCGGCGCGCGGCGTTGCAGAGGAAGACCCCCAGCGTCGCGTACAGGCCGACGATCATCATGAAGTAGTGCGACTCGTACGGCGCACCGTGATGCCAGGCCCAGCCGGATGGCCAGACCACCGCAAGGGGATAGAGCAGCAGCATCACCGCACCGAAGGCGACCAGTGCAATCCGGAGAAGTTTGTAGCTGTATGAGGTGGCCATCGCGCGCTCCGAAGACGGAGGAACAGGTCAGCTCACCGTACGCCCGGCCGACTGGTCTGTGCGGCCCGAACGCGAAAGGCCGTCAGCTCGCGAACGCCGCTCGTAAGCTGGCCGCCTGCTTGGCGAAGAACTGTTGGGAAACAAGCGATTTCGCGACGATCTGGTCGAACCCGTGGAAGGCGCCCTCGACCACTTCGAGATCACAGGGCACGCCGGCCGCGCGCAGCCGCTCGGCGTAGGCGACGTCCTCGTCATGGAAGAGGTCGAGTGTGCCCACGCCGATCCACGCGGGAGGCAGACCGGCGAGATCGGTGCGGCGCGCGGGCACCGCGACCGCGGGGTCGGCGTTGCCCAGGTAGGCGCCCCAACCGAAAGCGTTGGAGCGGCGGTTCCACAGCCGCACCTCGACGTGGTCGAGGTGGGTGTGGTGCGCGCTGCGGTCATCGAGCATGGGATAGACCAAAAGCTGTGCGACGGGCGAGATCTCGCCGCGGTCGCGGGCCAGGAAAGCCAACGCGGCGGCGAGGCCGCCGCCGGCACTCGCGCCGCCGATCGCGATGCGCTGCGGATCCACGGCAGGCAACCGCGACAGCCACCGCAGTGCGGAATAGCAGTCTTCGAGGCCCGCGGGATAGGGGTTCTCGGGCGCCAGCCGGTACTCGGTGGCGGCGACGGTGATGCCGAGCTCCTGGGAGAGTCTGCGGCACATCCGGTCGTCCTGCTGCGCGGTGCCGATCACGTAACCGCCGCCGTGGATCCACAGCAGTGCCGGGCCGGGCTCGGTCTGACCGGGCGGGCGATGCAGCCGGATCTCGATCCCGTCCGTCGTGGTCAGCACTTCGATGCCATGAGGTCGGCGCAACTTCTGCAGCCGTTCCAGGCGCCGCACCGCGGGCAGGATGGCCGGTCGGATGGGTGCACGAGGCAGCCGGCGTGCCGCGCTGCGCAATTCAGGATGGAAGTCGGTGAGCGCCACGGGCCCGAGACTACAAGTTCATTTTGCCGGGGGAAGGCGAAATGAATTCAGCCGGCCGCGGATGTGCCCAACAACTGCGTGCCCGCGACCGGCTGAACGAGGTCAGACGGTTTCGAGCACCTCGGTGGTCAGCAATGCCTGACCCACGCACTGATGTACACCTTTCTGATTCTGGACCGAGTCCAATATGGATCAAGATCGGTCTCGGCCCGTCTGTGACGTTTGGGAAGGGTGATGCCAGACACACCGGTGTGGCGAATTTCGTTCTGTACCACGGGATGTCGCAAGAGGCATCGCGGCCGTGCGGTGTCTGTCACAGTGTGGTAGACAGATTCCCGAGGTTGTCATTACCGAGGGGCAACCAGGGGGGAACCCACGTGAAGACGGCAGAACCCAAGGTCCGGTACCCCGGACCGACCATGTGGACCCGCGCCCGCTGGCTGGCCAAAGCGCGCCCCTCTGACTATCTACTGGCGATGAGCGTCGGGGCGGCGTCGCTGCCGGTGGTGGGCCGGTACTTCGAACCGCTCGGCGGCATGACCGCGATGAGTATCTGGGGTGTCCGGCACGCGCCGGAGTTCCTCGAAGCCTCGGCGAAATCCTGGTTCACTCCCGGAATCGGAGAGATCAAGAAGCGCGAACGAGACCAGACGCACGCCGTTTCCGACGCGGCCCTGCGGGGTGTGGTTCCCGCGGCCGATCTCGACATCACCTGGCCCGCGCCGGAACGTACGCCGCCGCTGTGGAAGGCGTTGGAACACCGCAAGAACATCCACCGCTCCTCGGTCCGATACGGCGACAGCCCTGCGCAGATGCTCGATGTGTGGCGACGCAAAGACCTGACCACCGAGCCTGCGCCGGTGCTGCTGTTCATCCCGGGCGGGGCCTGGGTGCACGGCAGCCGCATCCTGCAGGGTTACGCACTGATGGACCACATGGCCGCCCTGGGCTGGGTCTGCCTGTCGATCGACTACCGCGTATCACCGAATCATCGCTGGCCCCAACACATCAGCGATGTCAAAGCGGCCATAGCCTGGGCCCGCGCCAACGTCGACCGCTTCGGAGGCGACCGCAACTTCGTCGCCATCGCCGGCTGCTCGGCCGGTGGCCACCTGGCGGCGCTGGCGGGGCTCACCCCGGGCGACCCCGAGCTGCAGGCGCACCTACCGGAGGACTCGGACACCTCGGTCGACGCGGTGGTGGGCATCTACGGCAGGTACTGCTGGGAGGACCGCTCCACCGTCGAACGGGTGAGATTCGTCGACTTCCTCGAACGTGTGGTGGTCAAACGCAGGATCGACCGGCACCCCGAGGTGTTCCGGCGCGCCTCGCCCATCGCCGTGGCCCATGCCGATGCCCCGCCGTTCCTGGTGATCCACGGCAGTGGCGACTCGGTGATCCCCGTCGCGCAGGCCCGCAGTTTCGTCGAACGGCTGCGCGCGGTGTCGCGGTCGGTGGTCAGTTACATGGAGCTCCCGGGCGCGGGCCACGCGTTCGACATGACCGACGGGGCCCGCACCGGCGCCATGGCAACCGCAATCGGACTGTTTCTGAACCACATTCATCGAACCCACACCACCATCCCGGCCAAAGAGGTCATCTGACACCCGTCAAAGCTTGTATCGTCCCTGCTATGAAGCGACTGAGCGGGTGGGACGCGATGCTGCTGTACGGCGAGACACCCACCGTGCACATGCACACGCTCAAGATCGCCATCATCGAGCTCGGCGACCTCGGCGGCCGGAAGTTCGGTGTCGAGGAATTCCGCGACGTCATCGGCAGCCGGCTCTACAAGCTCGCCCCGTTCGGGTACCAGCTGATCGACATTCCGTGGAAGTTCCACCGGCCCATGTGGCGGGAGAACTGCGAAGTCGATCTGGAATACCACGTCCGGCCGCTGACCCTGCCGGCGCCGGGCGGCCGCCGCGAACTCGATGAGGCCATCGGCGAAATCGCCAGCACGCCGCTCGACCGCAAACACCCGCTGTGGGAGATGTATTTCATCGACGGCCTGGCCGACGGGCGCATCGCGGTGGTCGGCAAGATCCACCACGCGTTGGCCGACGGGGTGGCCTCGGCCAACCTGATGGCCCAGGGCATGGATCTGCAACCGGGCCCCGACTCGGACAGCACCGCCTACGTTCCCGATCCACCGCCGTCACGAGCCCAATTGGCGCGCAGCGCATTTCGGGACCACCTGCGTCAGCTCGGCCGGGTGCCGGCCACCGTCAAGTACACCGCCGAAGGGGTTGGCCGGGTGCGCAACAGCAACCGGAAGCTGTCGCCGGAGCTCACCAGACCCTTCGCCCCGCCGCCCAGTTTCATCAACCACCCCCTCACCAGCGAGCGCCGGTTCGCCACCGCCTCACTGGCGCTGGCCGACGTCAAGCAGACCAGCAAGCATCTCGGCGTCTCCATCAACGACCTGGTGCTGGCCATCTCGGCCGGTGCGTTGCGAAAACTGCTGCTGCGCTACGACGGAGTGGCCGATCATCCGTTGCTGGCCTCGGTGCCGATGAGCTTCGACTTCTCCAAGGAGCGGATCTCGGGCAACTTCTTCACCGGCGTGCTGATGACCATCCCGGTGGAGAGCCCTGACCCACTCGAACGGGTGCAGCGGGCCCACGAGGCCGCCGTCATGGCCAAGGAGAGCAACAACCTGATCGGGCCGGAACTGATCAGCCGCTGGTCCAACTACATGCCGCCCATCGCCGCCGAATCCATGTTCAAGTGGTTGGACAACCACGACGGGCTGAGCAAGGTCTTCAACCTCAACATCTCCAACGTGCCGGGGCCGCGGGACTACGGTCGGGTGGGCGGGGCGCTGGTCACCGAGATCTACAGCGTCGGACCGCTGACCTCGGGCAGCGGGATCAACATCACGGTGTGGAGCTACGTCGACGAATTCAACATCTCGGTCATCACCGACGGCGCCACCGTCGACGATCCTCACGAGATCACGCAGGCAATGCTCGACGAGTTCGTCGAAATCCGCCGGGCGGCAGGCCTTTCCGAGGAACTGTCGGTGATCGACAAAGCGATGGCGCAGGCTTAGCGCTGCTTGGCGTGCACCCAGGACAGGAACCGCTCGATGGCCTCGGCGGTGTAGTGGCCACGCGGTGAGCCGAAGAAGTCGAACGCATGCTGGGCGTGCGGCACCTCGCAGTAGGCCACTATCGACTCCGACACCTTGCGCAGTTCCTCGACGAACTCGCGCCCTTCGGGCACCGGGATGATCGAGTCGTCGGTGCCGTGCAGGACGAAGAACGGCGGGGCATCCGAGCGGAGCCGCTCGATGGGTGAGGCGTCGAGGTAGAGATCCCGGTGGCGGGCGAACGACGTCTTGGTGACGAACTTCTGCAGGAACTTGATGAACTGCGGGCGCCCTTCGCCTTCGGTGCTGTACCAGTCGTAACGACCGTAGACGGGCACCGCGGCGACGACGGAGGTGTCGGCGTCTTCGAAACCGGGTTGCCATTGCGGGTCATTGGGCGTCAACGCCGCCAGTGCGGTGAGGTGCCCGCCGGCCGAACCGCCGCTGATCGCGACGAAATTCGGGTCGCCGCCGTAGTCGGCGATGTTCTCCTTGACCCAGGCCAGCGCCCGCTTGACGTCGACGATGTGGTCCGGCCAGGTGTGCCGCGGACTCACCCGGTAGGCCATCGAGACGCACACCCAACCACGATCGGCGAGGTGGCTCAGCAGCGGATACGCCTGGGGGCGGCGCATTCCGATGGCCCACGCCCCGCCCGGCACCTGCAGCAGCACCGGAGCGCTGCCGTCGCGGGGCAGGTCGGAGCGGCGCCAGATGTCGGCCAGATTGGCCCGGCCGTGGGGGCCGTAGCGCACCGTGCTCTTCTTCTCGACGTATCGCCGCCGCGACCAGCCGGTGGCGAACACCCCGCCGTGTCTGCGCGCCTCCAGTGCCGGCTGGGAGGACTGCGCGATGGAGCGGTAATCCTCACCCAGCGAATTCCGAAGCGCGGCATCGAAAACCGGCTCCGAACCGACATTGCGCCGCTGGATGAACACCAGCAGCGCCCAGGTCAACGCCGTCACCCCCAACGCCACCCGGCCCTGAGTACCGCGGAAGTCGCCCCGCACCCCTCGACGCACCGCGTCGAGCACCGACCCGGTCAGGTACAGCGGCGCCATCTCGCTGGTAGGCCAGCCCAGGAAGAAGACCGGGATGGTGACGTAGCCCTTGCGTGCGAGCGGACGCACACCGTTGGCGGCGTTCGCCAACTCGACAACCGCCCGCACCAGCGGCCATCTGCGTCTACCCACGATGGGCCCGCTCCTGCAGTTCGCGGCGCAGGACCTTACCGGTGTTGTTACGCGGTAACTCATCGAGCACCGTGATCTCCCGCGGCACTTTGTAATTGGCGAGGTTGTCGCGGACATGCTGTTTGAGGGCATCGGTGGTGGCAGCGCCGGAGAGCACCACGAAGGCGGCCAGGCGCTGCCCATAGGCCTCGTCGTCGACGCCGATCACGCTGGCTTCGGTCACCGCGGGGTGGCTCATCAGGGTTTTCTCCACTTCGATGGGGTACACGTTCTCACCCCCGGAGACGATCATCTCGTCGTCGCGGCCGACGACGAACAACCGGCCGTCGGCGTCGAGGCGACCCAGGTCCCCGGATGCCATGAAGTCCTCATGGAACTCTTTGGTGGTGCCCGAGGTGTACCCGTCGAACTGACTGGTGTTCCTGACGAAAATCTGTCCCACCTCACCGGCGGGGACTTCGGCGAAGGTGTCGTCCAGGATCTTGATCTCGGTGCCTGCAACGGGCCGGCCGGCGGTGTCCGGCGCTGCCCGCAGGTCCTCAGGAGTGGCGGTGGCGATCATGCCCGCTTCGGTGGCGTTGTAGTTGTTGAAGATGATGTCGCCGAACTTGTCCATGAACTTCACCACGACGTCCGGGCGCATCCGCGAGCCCGAGGCCGTTGCGAACCGCAGTGACCTGCCGCTGTAACGATCCAACACGTCCTGCGGCAGGTCCATGATGCGGTCGAACATCACTGGCACGACGCACAATCCGTAGGCCTGGTGTTCGTCGATCAGCTGCAGTGTCGCCTCCGGATCGAACCGGCGCCTCGTCACCACCGTGCACGCCATCGATGCGGCGAACACCAATTGGGAAAAGCCCCAGGCGTGGAACATGGGCGCCGCCACCACGATGGTCTTGCCGGTGCGCCAGGGCACCCGCTCCAGAATCGCCTTGAGTTCGTTCATCCCGCCGCCGGTGCGCGCCGCGCCCTTGGGGGATCCGGTGGTTCCCGACGTCAGCAGGATGAGTTTGCCTTTGCCCGAGGGCTTCTGGGGATGCCGGCCGGCGTGCTCGGCGATCAGGCTTTCCACGGTGGGCTGGTCGCCGGCGGGGGTGTCGGTCCAGCCCAGGATGCGTACGCAGTCGGTGTTGCCGGCCAGGGCGGTGTCGACGCTATCGGCGAACTCCTGGTCGTAGATCACCACGTCGACGCCTTCACGTGTGACCACTTCGGCCAGCGCGGGCCCGGCGAACGAGGTGTTCAGCAACAGGACATCGGCGCCGATCCGGTTGGCCGCCATCAACGATTCGACGAAGCCGCGGTGGTTGCGGCACATGATGGCCACGGTGACACTCGCGGAGCGTTCCCCACCTGGCAGTGCCTGCAGCGCCGCGGCCAGCGCGTCACCCCGTTGGTCGATCTGCCGGAAGGTGAGCGTGCCGAGTTCGTCGATCAGGGCGGCGCGGTCGGGGCTGCGCTGCGCCGACATCGCGAAACCGCTTGTGACCGAGAGGCCGTCGCGTCGGGCGGCCGCCATGATGCGCAGGTACTTGTCCGGACGCAACGGCGCGATGACACCGGCGCGCACCATGGTGGCGACCAGTCCGAGCAGAGGCGGCAAATCGACCACGGGCTATCCAATCACGGGTAGTCGGCGTTCTTCGGCGAGTTTGTCGAGCGCACGCTGCATGACGAGGCGAACGTGGGTGTCCACCTCGTCGATATCGGGTTCCTCGCCGAACTCGGCGGTGATGTCGATGGGTTCGAGCACCTGCATAACGATCTTGGTGGGCAGCGGGGCGTTGACCGGGATCACTGCGCTGAGGCCGAACGGGAAGCCGATGCCGATCGGCAGGATCTTGGCGCGCAGCAGTTTGTCCAACCGCAGCGTCTTGGCGAGCCAGGTTCCGCGGGTCAGATAGATCTGGCTTTCCTGACCACCGATCCCCACTGCGGGCACGATGGGCACCCCGGCGTTGAGGGCGGCGCGCACGTAACCGGTGCGGCCGTCGAAGTCGATCTTGTTGCGGGCCGTCGTCGGGCGGTAGACGTCGTAGTCGCCGCCGGGGAAGACCATCACCACCGCACCGGACCGCAACGCCTCCTCGGCGTTCTCGTGGTTGGCGCGGATGAAGCCGATGCGGCGGAAGAAGTCCGCGGTGGGGCCGGTGAAAATCAGGTCGAAGCTGAGGGTGAACACCGGGCGCTCGTATCCGAAGTGGTCGTAGAACCCCGTGGCGAACACCGGCATGTCCATGGCGAAGAGGCCGCCCGAGTGGTTGCCCACCACCAGAGCACCGCCGGCCGGGAAGTTCTCCAGACCGCGCACTTCGGCCCGGTGGTACCCCTTGATCAGCGGCCGCAGCAGCCCGATCACCCGTTCGGTGAAACCGGGGTCCCACTTCGCGACGTCGGTGTTCACGTGACACCCCTTGCGGTATTGGAACGTGTTCTAGTTTTTTCCATGGTAGCGGTTGGGGGGCAGCCGTTACACGGCTGGTCGGATCCGCAACGCGACCCGCGGCTTGCGGCCGCCCGACAGCAGGGCCTCGACGAAGGTGATGACCCGGAACTGCAGCCCGTACTTGTGCCTGATGCGACGGGCGGCGTGCGCCACCGCGGGCTCGTCGGACACCACCTCGGCGGTGCCGCGCAGCACGGGAGCGCCGGGCTCCACCTTGCCGGTCCGGCCGCACGGGGTCAGCTCGATGCGCGGATCGCGGCGCAGCCGCTTGACCTTCCACGCGTCGGCGGGCGTCCACACCACCAGACGGTCACCGTCACCGGCGATCCACATCGGCACCGACACTGTCGAGCCGTCCCGCTTGAACGTCGTCAGTGATACGAATTTCTCGGCGGCGATCAGGCTCATCAGCTCGTCAGTCACGCGGCGAGGGTACCCACAGGTGAGCTCACCCTCGCTCCCTCACCCTCGCTCCCGTTGTGCTTACCGTGGCGTTTACCATCAGCGGCGTGAGCGAAGCAACAGAGGAAGTACTCGTCGAGCAGCGCGATCGCATCCTGCTCATCACCATCAACCGCCCTCAGGCCCGCAACGCCGTCAACGCGGCCGTCAGCCAGGGGCTCGCCGACGCGATGGACCGCCTCGACGGTGATCCGGGTCTGTCGGTGGGCGTTCTGACCGGCGCGGGCGGATCGTTCTGCGCGGGGATGGACCTCAAAGCGTTCGCCCGAGGGGAACGCGTCGACATCGAAGGCCGTGGACTCGGCTTCACCCAGAGTCCGCCGGCGAAGCCGCTCATCGCCGCGGTCGAGGGGTTCGCCCTGGCCGGGGGCACCGAAGTGGCGCTGTCCACCGATCTCATCGTGGCGGCCCGGGACTCGGCTTTCGGGATACCGGAGGTCAAGCGGGGGCTGGTGGCCGGCGGCGGCGGTCTGCTGCGGCTGCCCAAACGCATTCCGTACGCCGTGGCCATGGAGCTGGCGTTGACCGGCGACAACCTTCCCGCCGAGCGGGCTCACGAGCTGGGACTGGTCAACGTCCTGGCCGAACCGGGTCAGGCGCTGGACGCCGCGCTGGCTCTCGCCGCGAAGATCACCGCCAACGGGCCCCTCGCGGTGGCCGCCACCAAAAAGATCATCGTCGAATCCGCCGGATGGTCGGCCGAGGAGCAGTGGAACAAGCAGTTCGAGATCCTCATACCGGTGTTCGCCTCCAAGGACGCCAAAGAGGGTGCCGTGGCCTTCGCCGAGAAGCGCGCGCCGCAGTGGACCGGTACCTGAGCGAAAATCGCTTGACCTCAACTTCGGTTGAGCCACCATCATGGTGGGCATGAGCCACCCCTGTTCGACGGCGTACTTCAGCCGCCTCGGATACGACGGACCCGGGGCCCCCACGCTCGACACGCTCGAATCTCTGGTGGCCGCGCACCTGCGCACCATCGCCTTCGAGAACCTCACACCGCTGATGGGCGCACCGGTCTTCGACCTGAGCGCCGGGGCGTTGTTCGACAAGATGGTGCACCACGCGCGGGGCGGCTACTGCTACGAGCAGAACGGGCTGTTGCGCTACATGCTGACCGATCTCGGTTTCGAGGCCGACGCCCTCAGCGCACGGGTGGTGTGGATGAACCCGGACGGTCTGCAGAGCCCGCCGCCCGCGCAGACCCATCAACTCCTGGCCGTGCGCATTCCCGGCGACGACGGCCGCTATCTGGTGGACGTCGGCTTCGGCGGTCAGACCATGACCTCACCCATCCGGTTCGTCACCGATGAGACGCAACGGACCCGCCACGAGCCGTACCGGTTGCGGCAGGCCGGTCAGCAGTACGTACTGGAGACCCAGATCAAGGACGACTGGCGGCCGCTGTACGTCTTCGCCGACGAAGCCAGGCCGCAGATCGATCTCCAGGTCGGAAGTTGGTATGTCTCAACACATCCCGAGTCCAAGTTCGTCACGTCGCTGATGGCCTCGGTGGTCACCGACGAGGCCCGCTGGAACCTCAACGGTCGTCACCTCGCGGTGCATCACCGCGACGGTCGCAGTGAACGACGTGAGCTCGCCAACGCCAGCGGTGTGCTCGACGTGCTGATGAACCGGTTCGGCATCGACGTGGGCGGCCTCGGCGATGTCCACAAACGCATCACCGAGGTCCTCGACGCCTGACTCAGGTCCAGGCCCGCAGGTCGCTTCCAGTCAGCACGTCCCACAGTGCTGCGTCGCTGTCGGTCGGGGTCAACGCGGCGCGTCCCAACCGGCGGGCACAGGACTGCGTGCTGCCGTACTCGCCGACCCAGCTGTAGGCCCGGTTGGTGACCGTCCACAGCTGATGCTCGATGGTCACCCCAATGGCGCCGTGCAGCTGATGGGCCACCGTGTTGACCGCGGGGACCGTACGGCCCAGCACCACCTTCGCCAACGTGACGGCGTAATCGGTTGCGGCATGGTCGAATCCGTTTTCGGTCGCGGCGGTGACCGCGAGCTCGACGGAGGCGCGGGCCCGTTCCACCTCGCCGGCCATTCCGGCCAGGGCGTGCTGCACCGACTGGAATTTGCTCAACGTCCTGCCGAACTGGACGCGGTCGCGGGTGTAGGCCACCGACAGTTCCGCCGCGGCGTCCAGCGCACCGATGATCTGCACGCAGCGCGCCCAGGCGCCCCGGCGGGTGAGCTCGGTGACCACCACTGGGTCGAGTTCCACCGCTGACGCCGCCGGGACGTCGAATGCCGCCCGGTCCCTCGGTTCGCCGCCCAGATTGTGCCCGTCGGTGACATCGAGATCCCCGGGTTCGACCACGACCGCCTGCCACCGTCCGCCCACCGACAGCACCAGCACCACCCGCTGCGCCGCGCGCGTCCACGGCACGTCGTAGGCGGTGCCGACCAGCCGGTCACCGTCGTGATCGGCGTCGGCGACCGCTACTGTCAACGCCCCTGAGTCGGGTACCTCCAGGCCGGCCGACGACGCCAACCATGCGGCCAACAGGTCGGTTTCGGCGACCGGGGCCGCCACTGCGTGCCGGGCCAGCCCGCGCAGCAGGACGGCGGCCTCGGCCGGTCCCGCGTCCTCACCGGTGGTGAGCCGGCTCAGCCCGGTCTCCTCCAGGTGCGCCCAAGTGGTCTCGTCGAACGGCTCGGGCAACCGGTGTGGGGCTGCGCGGCCGCCGATTTCGTCGACCAGGGTGCGCAGGTCGGCGAGATCGTCGTCGACGGCCGTGGCGAAAACGCCGCCAGAGAGTGCACTCACCGCAACCCCATTCCCCGCGCGACCACCCCGCGCAGTACCTCGTTGGTGCCACCCCGCAACGTGAACATGGGTGCGTGCAGCCGGGAAGCACGAAGTAGCGCAACCAGATCGGCGTACCTGTCGTCGCTGTGGTGCACGAAGTCGAACAGATCGGTCGCGAGCTCCACCGACTCCTGCTCGAACCGGGTGCCCAGATCCTTGACCAGGGCGGCCTGGTTCGCGGCGGGTTCACCGGCGGCCAGGGCGTGTGCCACCGACACCGAGAGCTGTCGCAGTGACACCAGCCGCGCGATCAGGTGACCGATCGAGGCGGCGGTGCCGTCGTCGATGTCGGCCCGGCCGGCCAGCGCGCGCAGCAACGGCAGCAGCAGCGGCGCCGTCGACAGGATCCGTTCGGGCCCACTGCGTTCGAAGGACAGCTCGGCGGTCACCTGATGCCAGCCGTCGCCCACCTCGCCCAACAGCGCGTCATCAGCAACAAAGGCATCGGTGAACACGATCTCGTTGAAGTGGTGTTCGCCATCGGAGGTCACGATCGGATCGATGGTCAGGCCGTCTGTCCCGGTGGGCACCAGGAACTGGCTGAATCCGGCATGCCGGTGTTCGGGATCGGCCGGACTGGTGCGGGCCAGCACCACGATCTGATGGGCCAGGTGCGCACTGCTGGTCCACACCTTGCGCCCGTTGAGCACCCAGCCGCCGTCGGCGCGCGTCGCCTTGGTGGTGGCCGCCGCCAGGTCGGAGCCGGCCTGCGGTTCGCTCATCCCGATGCCGGAATAGAACTCACCGGCGGCGATGCGCGGCAGGATGCTCCGGCGTTGCTCCTCGGTGCCGTAGGTCAGCAGGCCGGGTGCAACCTGCCGGTCGGCGAACCAGTGCGCTGCCACCGGCGCACCGGAGAGCAACAACTCCTCGGTGACGACGTAGCGGTGCAGATGTCCCAGGCCGTGGCCGCCGTACTCCGGGGGAATGGTCAACCCCAGGAAGCCGGCGGCGCCGAGGCGGGCGCTGAAGGCCGGGTCGGCGCCGCACAGCCACGCGTCCACCTCGGGTTGCCAGCCGAACTCGGCACGGTCGGCGGTAAGGAACTCGCGCACCCGCGTGCGCAGTTCGCCGAGTTCTTCGGTGTCCGTCATCGAACCCCCATCACTGGTAGGCGGTGATCCGCGCGGTCAGGGCGACCTTCCCGTCGTCGCCGATGGCTTCGGCGTCCCCGACGGCAGTGCGGCGCCCCACTCGCATCGGGGTGCCAACATAACGCGACGCCTCGCCCGCGAAGAATGGCCGCAGGAAATTGACCCGAAGTGAGGCAGTCCGCATCGGCTGGCCGGCGGCAATGGCCGCTGACGCCACCAGTTCCAGCCCGGCGGACGCTACCCCGCCGTTGATGATGCCCAGCGAGTTGTTCAGGATCGGATCCACCCGCTGCGCCAGCACCGCGTCGCCGATGACCTCCACCGACATCAGGTCGGTCAGCGGCCGGCGCGGCTCGGGGACGTTGTATTCGGCGGTGCCGGTCACTTCCTGTCCCGACGGCAGGTAGAACGAGCGGACGGTGCCGCCGCCGATGACGACCTCGCCGACGGTGAACGTGCACACCGACAGCGCGGTGGCACCCTTGGGGCCCAGCGGCGCGCTGCTGGCCACCACCGGTTCGGCGTGCCCGGCCAGCAGTACGTCGGTGCCGTCGGGGCTGATCTCCACGGCCAGCTCGCTGGTGACGGTCCACTCGGCCGGGGTGCGCCTGAAGTGGTTGCTGTTGCCGCCCGCCGCGTCGAGCAGGATCGCCAGCGGGCCGATGGTGGGCGCTCCGGTGAACGGGTTGACCAGATCCGCCACCGGCATGGACATCACCGAAATGCCGTGTTCGACATCGGCTTTGACATCGCTGATGGAGAAGCGCCGCAGAATCGTGTCCGGTGTCTCGATATCGGCGCCCACGTCGTCCATCCGTGGAGACTAGCCAACGCCGAGACAGCAGGAAACGTCATGTCCACGACGCGGTGCGGTGACGATACTCGTAGGCGTGACAGCAGAACAGGTGCCCCGGGGCAGGGACCGGCTCCGTGAACTCCTCGACGCCATCGTCGAGGGCGCCAACACCAGCGTCGAGGGCATGGCACGCAGCACCTTCGTCTCGGAGTTCCACTTCTCCCGCGAGGTGCGCAGGTTGACGGGGGAGTCCCCGGCGGCACTGCGGCGGCGCATCATGCTCGAACGGGCGGCGTGGCGCCTGCAGCGCGGCGAAGGGGTGGCCGCGGTGGCCGAGGATGAAGGCTGGTCCTCGACCGAGGTGTTCTCCCGGGCGTTCCGGCGGGGTTTCGGCACGCCACCGTCGCGGGTGGGGGCCGAGTTCCGGTTGCCGGCGCCCAACGGCTTGCACTTCCACCCGCCGCAGTCGTTGTGGCTGGAGTCCAGCGCAGACGCAGTACCGGACGTGAGCGGGCTGATGATGTCTCACGACATCGCTGACACCGGGTATCTGATCGGTCGGGCCGCAGCCCTGTCGAAAGAGCAATGGCTGCAGGAGGTTTCACCGGGTCAGACCGTGCTGGAATGGGACGGCCCCGAGCCGAGTGTCGGGGCGGTGCTCGGTGCGCTGGTGTGGTCCAAGGAAGTGTGGCTGGCCAGCATCGAGGGGCGGGACTTTCCGTCACGGCAGAAAACCGACCCCGCGCTGGCGGGCCCTCGTGAGCTGGCCGCTCACCACGATGACATCGGTGCGCACTGGTCGGCGACCATCACCCGGCTGGCGGCCGACGGGCGCATGGGCGACACCGTGATCGACGCACTGTGTGATCCGCCGGAGTCGTTCCAGCTGTTCGGCATCGTCGCCCACGTACTGACCTACTCCGCACACCGGCGGCACCTCGCCCGGGCCATGCTCGCGCAGCTCGGCGTCGAGACCCACCGCGGTGATCCCCTGGAATGGATGAGAGGACCCCGATGAGCACCATCTACTACACAGCATCCAGTCTCGACGGCTACATCGTCGACAGCGAAGGCAGCCTGGACTGGCTGCTCACCAGGAACATCGACCAGAACGGTCCGTTCGGGATCGACGAGTTCATGGCGTCCATCGGGTCGCTGGTCATGGGGTCGGCCACCTATGAGTGGCTGCGCAAGAACGAGCCCGGTGAGTGGATGTACGAGCAACCCTCGTGGGTGCTGACCCATCGCCCGGAGATCATCGCTGACGGGCACCCGGTCCAGGCGTTTGCGGGCAGTGTGGCGCAGCTGCACCCCAGGCTGGTCGAGGCCGCCGCCGGGAAGGACGTGTGGGTGATGGGCGGTGGTGACATCGCTGCCCAGTTCGTCGCCGACGGCCTGGTGGACCAGGTGATCGTCAGCTATGCCCCGTGCACGTTGGGGGCGGGTTCGCGGGTGCTGCCGCTGCGGTCGGAGTGGCGGTTGGTGGAGTCGGCGTGCAACGGGGATTTTGTGGTCGCCAAGTGGGAGCCTGCTGCTGTGGTTTAATCGGAGAATCATGTTCTACCGATCCGCAAGCGTCGATAGCGAGTTCCGATAATGAGCATTTCGCTGCTGCTCGAGATGGCCGCCTCGAGCGACCCGGACCGCATCGCCGTGGTCGACGGTGACACCCGCTTGACCACCCAGGAACTGTCCGATCTGGCCGACGGGGCCGCCGGGGTCATCGCCGCGTCCGGCGCCGGTCACGTCGCCTACGTCGGCGCCGGTGGGGCCATGTTGCCGCTGCTGCTGTTCGCCTCGGCGCGCGCGGGCCGGGCGTTCACCCCCATCAACTACCGACTGTCGGCCGAGGGGATCCAGGCGCTGATCAACCGTCTGCCCGCGCCCTTGGTGATCGCCGATGCGCGCTACGCCGAGATGGTCGGCTCGGCCGGCAAGACCGTCGTCGACTCGGCGGACTTCGTGTCCGCTGCGCGTGGACACGAGCCGGCTGCCGAGTTCCCGGACCCCGACGAGGTGGGGGTGGTGCTGTTCACCTCCGGTACCACTTCGCAGCCCAAGGCCGTCGAACTGTCCCACAACAACCTCACCAGCTACGTCACCGGCACCGTGGAGTTCGCCTCCGCCGACGCAGCCGACGCGGCGCTGATCTGTGTGCCGCCGTATCACATCGCAGGGGTGGGCGCCGCGCTGTCGAATCTGTACGCCGGCCGAAAGATGGTGTACCTGACCAACTTCGACGCCGCCGAGTGGGTCAGGCTGGTCGGTGACGAGGCCGTCACCACGGCGACGGTGGTGCCCACCATGCTGGACCGGATCGTGAAGGTCCTGGAAACCGGTGAGCATCAACTGCATTCGCTGCGCAACCTGGCCTATGGCGGCTCAAAGGTGGGCCTGCCTCTGGTGCGTAAGGCCCTCGAACTGTTACCGCAGGTCGGTTTCGTCAACGCCTACGGACTCACCGAGACCAGTTCCACCATCGCGGTGCTGACGCCGGAGGATCACCGTGCGGGACGGCTCGGCTCGGTGGGCCGGCCGGTGCCCGGTATCGAGGTCCAGATCCGCGACGACGCGGGAAATGTGGTGGGCCCGGGGCAGACGGGCGAGCTGTTCGTCCGCGGCGAGCAGGTGTCGGGCAAGTACACCGGAATCGGTTCGGTGCTGGACGCCGACGGGTGGTTCGCCACCAAAGATGTGGCCATGCTCGACGACGAGGGCTATCTGTTCATCGGCGGCCGTTCCGACGACACCATCATCCGCGGCGGTGAGAACATCGCCCCGGCTGAGTTGGAAGATGTGCTGATCGAACACCCGGACGTGCACGAGGTCGCGGTGGTGGGCGCCGAGGATCCCCAGTGGGGGCAGGCCATCGTCGCCGTGGTGGTTCCGGTCGACGGCGTGCAGCCGGATCCCGAGGAATTGCGCGACTACGTGCGCCAGAGTTTGCGCGGGTCACGGACCCCGGACCGCGTAGTGTTCCGCGACGAGTTGCCCACCAACGCCACCGGCAAGATCCTGCGTCGCGAGATCGTCGCAAGCCTGGAAGACGCAACCGCACAGAAGTGAGGACCAGATGACGGTGAAGAACGGCACCCGCCTGCAAAGTCAGGTCGACGACACCCAGGTGATCGTGGTGAAGTCGGCCGACAGCCTCGGCGACCTGCGCTGTGGCGGGGCACCGATGGTCACCCTCGACGCTGACAAGAGCGGCGCCGCGATCGACCCTTCGTTTGCCGAGGGCACGGTCATGGGGAAGCGTTATGTCGACGACGCAGGCGCTGAGGTCCTGGTGACGAAGGCAGGTCAAGGCAGCTTGTCGGTCGGGGACACTCCCTTGGCGCTGAAAGAGGCCAAGCCGCTGCCGGCCAGCGACTGACGTCCGTCCCGCCTTCAGTCGCGCGCGGCCTCCACCTGCTCGTGCCTGCGCCGGGCTTCGGCGATCTTGTCCAGCAGCCCCGGCTCGTCCTGGACCAGCGCATGGTATCGGGGCTCCAGACCCCTGAGCTGTTCACCTTCTGCCACCATGCGCCGGTACACCCGCTCGCGTTCGGCGAGGTCCTCGGTGTAGCCCAGGTCGAGGTGTTCCTGCACATGACGGCGCAGGTTGGCGATGGTGGTCTTCGCCTTGCCCTTCTTGCTGACCAGCGAGGCTGCCACCGTGACCCGCCGGCCACTGCTTGGGCGCTAACTGACCTCGATCACCATGGCGGCACCCATGCCGCCGCCGGCGCACATCGACAGAACGCCCAATCCGCCTCCGCGACGGCGTAATTCGTGAATGGCGGAGGTGACCATCCGGGCGCCGGTCGCGGCGATCGGATGTCCGAGGCTGATACCGGATCCGTAGACGTTCACGATCTCCTCGTCGAGACCGAGCTCGCGGGTGCAGGCGACGGCCTGCGCCGCGAAGGCCTCGTTGATCTCGAACAGGGCCACATCGGAGATGGTGCGCCCGGCCAGTTCCAGTGCTTTCGGAATGGCGTAGATGGGGCCGCTGCCGGTGCGCTTCGGCGGAACACCGACCTGGGCCCACGACAGGATGTTGGCCAACACGTTCTGCTGGGTGTCGGGGCCGGCCAGGGCCAGCACCGCGGCGGCGTCGTTGGTGCCCGAGGAGTTACCGGCCGTCACGGTGAAGCCGTCGATCTCCGGGTGCAGCACCTTCAAGCCGGAGAGCACGTCCAATGACGTCTCGCGGCGCGGATGTTCATCCTCGGCGAACACCATCGTCGACCCATCCTGTTGGGCCACGTGGATCGGCACGATCTCGTCGACGAACGATCCGGCGTCGACGGCTTTGACCGCCCGCTGATGGCTGCGCAACGCCCAGGCGTCCTGGTCTTCGCGGGTGATGCCGTATTCGACTGCGCAGTTGTGCGCGACGGTGATGGACATGTCGAACGGGGGAGCGTCGGGGCTGTCGATCGGATTGGACATCGGCGCCCAGCGCTCCCAGTCGCCTGCTTCTTTGCCGGTGGTGAACGGCTTGCGCTTGGTGAACTGCGGCATGGTCGACAGCGACTCCATGCCGCCGGCCAGGATTGCGCGGCTCATTCCCGACGCGATCTGTCCGGCGCCCACCGCGATGGCGGCCAGGCTGGATGCGCACTGGCGGTTGACGGCCAGGCCCGGGATGTTGTCGAAACCGAGATCCACGGCGATGTAGCGGGCGCTGTCGCCCCCACCTTGCAGGCTCTCGGCCAGGACCAGATCGTCGAAGTCACTGGGGTCCAGGCCCGACCTCTCGACGGCAGCGGCCACGATCGGTTTGGCCAGTTCGACCGCGGGGGTGTTGGCCAGCGTGCCCTTGCGGGCGGTTCCGATCGCGGTGCGGGCTGCCGCGATGATGGCGGCTTTACTGCTGCTCATGGGATCTCCGAACTCGGGCCGAGAGGACGCTTCTGGTTTACAAAGAATGATATTACCGTAACGCCTGTCGCCCCGCCTTCGTGATCGACCGTCGCCGCCGCGATGACTTGGCATAACCGCGCCGGTCTCAACCGGTATGACCGACAACCAGAGCGAGATCCGTGACCTCGTGTACCGCTGGGTCGCCGCCATCCGAACCCGCGACCTCGACGCGGTGGTCGCCGACCACACCGACGACATCGTGATGTTCGATGTGCCACCGCCCCACAACGGTATCCGCGGCATCGAGGCATACCGCCAATGCTGGCCGCCGTTCTTCGAATACGTGACCAGCGGGGCGTTCTTCGACCTGCTCGAGCTGGATGTGACGGCCGGTGACACCGTTGCCTACGCCCACGCGTTACTGCGGTGCGGGACGCCGGTCGAGCTCACCGCCAAGCCGGCGCTGCGGTTGCGGCTCTCACTGGGGCTACGTAAGCAGGACGGCCGCTGGCAGGTGGCACACGAGCACCACTCGTTTCCTGTCACTTAGCTGATTTGCACCGCGTGTGCGTCACCGGAGACGGCTGTGGGCTATGGCCAGTGCCGCGCGAAGACGCAAGTTCCTGCCACCCGGCGATCAATTTCTGCCAGTGGAATTAAACCGCTGATCTGCTGGTTTACACCATCAGAGCACCACGAACCGCGAGCCACAGACCCTCTCTGGGACCCACGATTCGAACCCCAACGAATCAAGAGAGAAGAACCATCATGACCAAGTTTGGATTTGCCACCGCCATTGCCACCGCCGCCACTGCCGCGTTCTTGGGGCTGGCCGCGCCCGCGCTGGCCGCCCCCACCGGCGCCGGCAACGCCCAGGACACCATCTCCTCGCTGCAGGACCAGGGGTACAAGGTGATCGTCAACCGGCTGTCCAACGCCCCGCTGAGCGAAGCCAGCGTCGTCTCCGTCGGTGAAGGCGCCACCTTCAGCCACACCAACCCCAACAACGGCAACGAAGGCGGGTACGGCCCCAACGCCGACAACCAGTTCGCCCCGCAGAACACCAAGACCGTCTACGTCAACGTCCGCTAGTCGCAACGACAAAAGACGCGCCCAGCTCATCGCTGGGCGCGTCTTTTTGTTTGAGACGGAACTCAGTCGAGAGAAACCGGCCGATTCCGTTGACTGAGGTGAATATCAACTGGGTCCGAACCCTCGTCCCTCGGCCGCTCGAACTCACTCCGGGTTGTTGGGTCGTGAGCTTCTTCGCGGCCTCGTCCCTCGGCCGCTCGAACTCACTCCGGGTTGTTGGGTCGTGAGCTTCTTCGCGGCCTCGTCCCTCGGCCGCTCGAACTCACTCCGGCGGCGTGTACCCGAACGGCAGCAGCACGCTCTTCGACTCCGTATATGCCGCAATGCCTTCCGGGCCGTTCTCGCGCCCGATGCCCGAATTCTTGTATCCGCCGAACGGCGCGCCCGGGTCGAACGCGTACATGTTCACCGCGTAGGTACCGGTGCGGATCTTCTTGGCGATCTCCAGCGCCCGGGCGAAGTCGGTGGTGTACACACTGCCGGCCAGTCCGTAGTCCGAATCGTTGGCGATGCGGATGGCGTCGGCTTCGGTGTCGTAGGGGATCACCGCCAGCACCGGCCCGAAGATCTCCTCCTGGGCGATGGTCATCGAGTTGTCGACGTCGGCGAACACCGTGGGCTGGACGTACCACCCGCTGTCCAGGCCCTCGGGGCGGCCGCCGCCGACCACGATCCTGGCGCCCTCCTCGACACCCTTCTTGATGTAGCCCTCGACACGGTCGCGCTGTTTCTCGCTGATCAGCGGGCCGATCATGGCGGCGGGATCATCGGGCAGGCCGGCCTGCATGCCGGCGGCCGCACCCGCCAGTTTCTCCACCACTTCGTCGTAACGCGAGCGCGGCGCCAGGATGCGGGTCTGGCCCACACACGCCTGACCGGAGTTCATCAGACCGGAGAACACCAGCATCGGCAGCGTCGAATCCAGGTCGGCATCCTCGAGGATGATCGCCGCGGACTTACCACCCAGCTCCAGCGTGCACGGCTTGAGCTTCTCGGCGGCCAGCTTGCCGATCTCCTTGCCGACCGCCGAGCTGCCGGTGAAGGTGAACTTGTCCAGCTCCGGGTTGTTGGTCAACGCACGCCCGGTCTCCACCCCACCCGGCACGATCGACAGCACGCCTTCCGGCAGGCCCGCTTCGGCGAACACCTCGGCCAGCGCGTTGACCGTCAGCGGCGTCTCGGCCGCCGGCTTGAGCACGACGGTGCACCCGGCCAGCAGCGCGGGGCCGAGCTTGTTGCAGGCCAGGAAGAACGGCACGTTCCAGGCGATGACGGCGCCCACCACGCCCACGGGTTCCTTGAGCACCAGGGTCTGGCCGTAGATGCCGTCGCGGATGTCCTGCCAGACGAATTTGTCTGCAGCGCCGGCGAAGTACTGCAGCCCGGACAGGCCGGCGCCGTACTGCATCATGTCGACGATCGTGGCGGGCTGGCCGGTTTCGAGTTTCAGCAGATGTTTGAACAGATCGGCGCGGTCCTCGATCAGCTTGACCGCACGGCCGATCACCGCGGCCCGGTCGGCCGGCGGCATGGTGGGCCACGGCCCGTCGTCGAACGCCTTCCGCGCCGCCGCGCAGGCCGCATCGACGTCGGCCTCGGCGGCCAACGGCACCTGTCCGACCTTCTCGCCGGTGGCGGGGGAGAAGACCTCGATCACCTCGGAGGTGGACGGGTCCACCCAGTGGCCCCCGATGAAGAGCTTGTCGTAGGAGGTCTTGTACGCCTCGGTTGGTGAAACAGCATCAACGCTCTGTGTCATGAGCGTCACACTACCGAGAATCGAGCCGAACGAGAACCTGTTCCAGTAACGACTTCAACGAGGGCGCAGAACCAGCACCAGGTTGCTCACCAAAAACTCCCGCACCCCGGGTGCCGAGGTCAACCACCACGCCCATCGCGGGTGGTAGCGGGGAAATGCGGCGATCAGGGCGCCGGTGCTCGCGGCCCAGTCCAGCCCGTCGGCCGCCGACACCGCAAAAAGCGACGATCCGTAGTTGTTCTTCGGCGGATGGCCGTGTTTGCGGGTGTACCGGCGGGCCGCCCGGGCGCCACCCAGATAGTGCGTCAGCCCCATTTCGTGACCGCCGAACGGCCCCAGCCACACCGTGTACGACAGGATCGCCAGCCCACCCGGCCGGGTCACCCGCAGCATCTCGGAGCCCAGCCGCCACGGGTGCGGTACGTGCTCGGCGACGTTCGACGACAGGCAGATGTCGACACTGTCGTCGGCGAAGGGCAACGCCATCCCGGAGGCCCGCACGAACACCCCCGCCCCGCGGGCATGCCCTGGTGCAGCGTGCATCTCCTGCGGGTCGGGTTCCACCCCGACATAGGACATCCCCCGCGCGGTGAACGCCTCGGAGAAGTAGCCGGGCCCGCCGCCCACGTCCACCACGGTGCGGCCGGCCGCTGACCCGCCGGTCGCGCCCTGCCACAACTCGTCGACCATGGCGGCGGTGTCCTCGGCCAATGCGCCGTAGAACCGCGCGGGATCGGACTGCTCGAAGCGGAACTGGGAGAGCAGTCGCACCGACCTCGTGAGCGTCGCCCGCCGCGCAAGCAGATCGGTGGCGGTCATCGGCGCCACGTTACGCAGTTAGGCTGGCTGACAATGACCAGCACACCGCATCACCCCGGAGTCCGCTCCGTGCTGTTGTTGTGCTGGCGCGACAGCGGCCACCCGCAGGGCGGTGGCAGCGAGGCCTACCTGCAGCGCATTGGCGCGCAACTGGCCGCCGGCGGGGTGCGGGTGACGCTGCGCACCGCGCGGTATGACGGCGCTCCGCGGCACGAGATCGTCGACGGCGTGCACATCAGCCGGGGCGGCAGCCCTTACACCCTGTACATCTGGGCCGGTCTGGCGATGGTGCTGGCCCGCTTCGGCCTGGGACCGCTGCGCGCGGCGCGGCCGGACGTGGTGATCGACACCCAGAACGGCATCCCCTTCCTGGCCCGGCTCGCCTACGGTCGCCGAGTCGTGGTGCTGGTCCATCACTGTCACCGTGAGCAGTGGCCGGTGGCCGGTCCTGTGCTGGGCCGCATCGGCTGGTTCATCGAGTCGCGGCTGTCGCCGTGGATGCACAAGCACCACCAGTACGTCACCGTGTCGCTGCCGTCGGCGCGTGACCTCACCGCCCTCGGAGTGGCGCAGGAGCGCATCGCGGTGGTCCGCAACGGACTCGACGACGCCCCCGACTCCAGTCTGCGGGCGGCCCGTTCGGCGACGCCGCGCGTTGCGGTGTTGTCCCGGCTGGTGCCGCACAAGCAGATCGAGGACGCCCTCGATGCGGTCGCGGTGCTGCGCAGGCGAATCCCGGATCTGCACCTGGACGTGGTGGGCGGCGGCTGGTGGCATCAGCCGCTGGTGGATTACGCGGCGCTGCTGGGCATCTCCGACGCGGTCACCTTCCACGGCCACGTCGATGAGGTCACCAAACACCACGTCGTGCACCGCGCCTGGGTGCACGTCCTGCCGTCCCGCAAAGAGGGCTGGGGGCTGGCCGTGGTGGAAGCCGCCCAGCACGGCGTGCCGACCATCGGTTACGCGTCGTCGGGCGGGCTGGCCGACTCGATCGTCGACGGCGTGACGGGCATTCTGGTCGACGACCGCGAAGAGCTGGTCGACAAGCTCGAGGAACTGCTCGGTGACGCCGAACTCCGGTCCGGGCTGGGGGACAAGGCGCAGGCCCGCAGCGGCGACTTCTCCTGGCCGCAGAGCGCGCGGGCCATGCGCACCGTGCTCGACGCCGTGCACAGTGGGCGACGGGTCAGCGGCGTCGTCTGAGCCAGGCGCCGGCGGCCATGCCCGCGGCGCCACCCACCAGCACCGCCAGCCATGTCCAGTGTGCGGCCAACACCGCCGCGCGCGGTCCCGCACCCGCCCCCGCCGCGTCACCTCCGACGCGGTACAACGTGATCTCGGGGTCCTGGTAGGTCACCGGCAGCTGGGCGAGTGTGGTTGCCGCTGAACCGGTTTCGCCGGCCGAGCCGGACTCCAGGACCACCCAGCCGATACCGGCGTCGGCCAATTGCGCAGCGTCGGCGCCCTCCAACAGCAGATTCTGCACGGCCCGGGCCCGCCCGCCCTCGCCCAGTACGGTGTCACCCGAGATGGTCAGATCACCCGTGGTGAGGACGTCGGCGCTCACCCATCGGGGCAGCGGATCGAGCACCGGCGCGGGACCCGACCAGCTGAACTGACGCATGGAATCGGCGGGTAGCACCGCGACGGGCCGGGGGTCGGCGTTGATCTGGCCGGCGACTGCCGCCCACCCGTCCGGGTACCGCACCGGGGCCACCTTGCCCCACACGCCCCACGCCAGGTCCGGCAGCACCGCGATGACCGCCACGCAGCACGCCGTCGCCGCCACCGCCGGCTTCACCGACGGGCGCCGGCTCGTGAGGGTCAGCACCGCCCCCGCGGCCGCCACCGCGTAGCCCGGCATCGCCAGCGCCACCCACTTCTGCGCATCACGCAGCACCCCGAGGCCGGGCAGCAGCTCCACCACCGCCTGGGTGGCGGCCAAACCCGGGCCGGTGGCCATCAACGCGGGCACCACCACCGCCACCGCGGCCAGCACCATCAGTGGCACCGCCGCACGCGCGCGGGCGGCGACCGGCACTCCGAGAGCCACCACCCCCAGCAGCGCAGCGGTGCCCACGACCGCGAACAGCGTCGACCGGGAGCCCGGTACGGCCTCGGCGTTCCAGATGCCGGCCAGCCCGGCCAGACTGCCGACGGTGCCCAGCCCCGGTTCGGCGCGCGCCGCGAACGCCGCCACCCCCGGCACACCCACGGCCTGGTACGTCGCCAGCGACGAAGCGGCTGCAGCGGCCACCAACCACGGCAGGGCCGCCAGCGCGGACAGCCCGGTCGCCACCCCGCCGACCAGCCATCGTGACCGCGGGCCCGGGGCCGTCACACACACCAGCGCCACCGCCGCGGCCAGCAACAGTCCCGTCGGCGTCAGCCCGGCCAGGGCCAGCCAGAAGGCCAGCCGCGCATAGCCGCTGTCCCCGGCCCGCAGCCGCAGCACGGTGTGCGCCACCCAGGGCAGACACCCGTAGCCCACCAGCAGACTCCAGTGGCCCTGCAACAGCCGCTCGGCCACATAGGGATTCCACACCGCCACCGTCGCCGCCACGAACTGTCCGGCTGTGCCCGCGAGCGGTAGCACCGCTGACGCCAGGGCCGCGGCACCCCAGCCGGCCGCCCACAGCCCGCCCACCAGCAGGACTTTCACCACGAGTCCACCGTCGATCAGGTGCGAGGCCAGGGCCAGCGCGAAATCCTGGGGGAGGGCCCGCGGCGCCGCTTCGGTCAGGCCGAGCGCGGCGTCGGACAGATAGGACCGCGGGGTGGACACCGCATCGCGCAGCAGCAGGTAGCCCGGCGCCAGCAGCGGCGCGGTGATCAGCAGGCTCAGCGCCAGGGCGTACCCCGGCACGACCCGATTACCGACGGTCGGGCGGACCCGGGTCGGGGTGCAGGTCCGGTCGTTGCGCCGGCAGCTTCTCGGTCTCGGCTTCGGCGGCGGGCATCGGGCCGGTGTCCTCGCCCCGCCGGCCACCCAGTCCGGCGAAGAAGCCGCCTTCAGGGGCCTCACCGCCCGAATCGAGCAGTGCGGCTTCGGCACGCAGGCTGAACGAACCCAGCAGCGCCCCGCCCACCAGGGCGATCAACCCGGCGGCGGTGAAGGTGATGGGCAGCACGCGTGACCACAGGCCGATCCGGTCACGCTCGTCGCGGGCCGCGGCGACCTGCGATTCGACGCTCTCCTCGGTGGAGGTCACGGTGTACTCGGCGTACGTCACCTCGGGCCGCAGTTCGTCGCGTGAGTAGTAGTGGTTGGCGTGTTCGTCGGACTTGACGATCACACCGGACACCGGGTCCACCCAGAAGGTGCGCTGAGCGGCGTAGTAGCGGGTCATGGTGATCGGCTCTTCGGGGTCGCCCTCGAGTCCCCACTGGATCGCGCGGGCGGTCACCACACCGTCTTCCTCGTTGTCGTACAGCGAGGCGTACTTCACGGGTTCCACCAGCTGACCGTCCGCGTCGTAGCCGACGTTCTGGGTGAAGCGGTAGGTGGTCAGGCCGTTGACGTCTTCTTCACCTTCGTAGTTCGCATCGAAGGCGCGCTGGGCGATCGGGTCGAAGAAGGGGTAGGTCTTCTTCTCCGTGTTGAACGGGAAGCGGTAGGACAGGCCGTCGTGTGGCAGCGCAATGTTGGTGGGCGGCTTGGTGTCCTCGATGGACCGCGGCTTCTGCACCGATCCGCCCGGGTGGGTGTCATCGGAAACGGCCATCGCGGTCTCGCGGTTCACCGTCACGGTGTCGACCATCGCCAGCAGCAGGCCGTTGTCCTGTTGCTGATCCGTCCGGCGCACGGTGGTGCCCACCTGGAACGTCACCACGTCGGCGTTCGACGGCGACTCCACGGTGACCTGCTGCTGGGACACCAGCGGTACATCGCGGTCGATGACGAATCGCTCGCCGGCCAGGGACGCCGGGTCCAGCGCGGTGCCGGTGCCGTCGCTTGTCAGCGAGGTGTCGATGTCCAGCGGGATCCGCTCGATCTTGCCCGCGGTGTAGGTGGTCAACAGCAGCGCGGCGATCAGCAGCGCGGCGCCGAGGCCCAAGATGCCGCATGCGGCGATACGCAACATGACTGCTCGGTTCACGTTGTGCGTACCTTCCTTCCAATACACCGCAGGTGGGGCAAACCCCGTTGACCCTAACAGCAGACTCTAAGGCGGTGACTTACCCGAGTTCGCGGCCCGGCACACTGGAAACGATGACCGACCAACCTGTGACAGGGACGCGCAGCTTTCTTCCTGCCGTCGAGGGGATGCGGGCGTGCGCGGCGATCGGCGTCGTGATCACCCACGTCGCCTTCCAGACCGGACACTCCTCCGGTGTCGACGGCCGCCTGCTCGGACGGTTCGACCTCGCGGTGGCGGTGTTCTTCGCGTTGTCCGGGTTCCTGCTGTGGCGCGGGCATGCCGCGGCGGTCCGTGGCCTGCGGCACACCCCGCCGACGGGGCACTACCTGCGCTCGCGCATCGTGCGCATCATGCCCGGATACCTGGTGGCGGTGATGGTCATCCTGCTGCTGATGCCCGACGCCACGGGTGCCAGTTGGACGGTGTGGTGGGCCAATCTGACGCTCACCCAGATCTACGTGCCGCTGACGCTGACGGCCGGGTTGACGCAGATGTGGAGCCTCTCGGTGGAAGTCAGTTTCTATCTGGCGCTGCCGCTGCTGGCCGTCTTCGCGCGGCGGCTTCCGGTGCGGGCGCGCATCCCGGTGATCGCCTTCGTGGCGGTGGCGAGTTGGGGCTGGGCGTGGGCGGTTGCGGCGTCGGACCTGGCGCCTGACGGGCTCAATCCGCTGAACTGGCCGCCGGCATTCACCTCGTGGTTCGCCGCAGGAATGCTGATCGCCGAGCTCACGGTCAGTCGCGTCGGGTTCTGGCACCGGCTGGCACGTCAGCGGATCCTGATGGCCGTCATCGCGGTGGCGGCGTTCCTGGTGGCCGCCTCCCCGGTGGCCGGACCGGAGGGACTGGTGCCGGGCACTTCCTCACAGTTCGCGGTCAAGACCGCGATGGGAGCAGTGCTGGCCGCCGCGCTGCTGGCGCCGCTGGTGCTCGACACACCCGATACGCAGCACCGCATTCTCGGTAGCCGGGTGATGGTGACGCTGGGGCGCTGGTCCTACGGGCTGTTCGTGTGGCACCTCGCGGCGCTGGCCATGGTGTTCCCGGTGATCGGCGAGTTCGCCTTCAACGGGCACATGCCGACGGTGCTGGTGTTGACGCTGATCTTCGGATTTGCACTGGCCGCGGTCAGTTACGCGCTGGTGGAGCAGCCGTGCCGGCAGGCGTTGCGGCGCTGGGAGTACCGCATGAAACCGCCGCCGCTGGACAGCTCGGTCACCGACGACGCCGAGCCCGTGGTGGCGCGATGAAACCGGTACTGGCGATCCTCAACGACTACCAGGGGGTGGCGCTGGCCAGCGCCGACTTCGATTCGCTGCGTGAGGGTTTCGACATCCGGGTGTTCACCCGGGCGTTCGCCGACGAGCGGGAGACCATCTCAGAGCTGGCCGACGCCCAGGTGGTGGTGGCCATGCGCGAGCGGACGGCGTTGAGCCGCACCGTCCTGGAGGCGTTGCCGAACTTGCGGTTCATCGTCACCACAGGCACCCGCAACGCCGCCATCGATCTGGCCGCGGCCGCCGAACGCGGGATACCCGTCAGCGGCACGGGTATGTCGAAACATGCCGCCGGTGAACACACCTGGGCCCTGTTGATGGCAGCGGCGCGGCACATCCCCACCGAGGTCGACAACCTGCGCGGTGGTGGCTGGCAGAGCACGGTCGGCACCGAGCTGTACGGCCGCACGCTCGGCATCGTCGGCCTCGGTCATATCGGAAGTCAGGTGGCCCGTTACGCGCAGGCGTTCGGGATGACCGTCCACGCCTGGAGTGCCAACCTCGATCCCGACCGTGCCAGGGCGCTGGGCGTGACGCCGGTGGCCAAAGACCAGCTGTTCGCCGAATCGGACATCGTCACAGTGCATCTGGTGCTCAGTGCGCGCACCCGCGGGGTTGTCGGCGCTCACGAACTGGCCCTGCTGGGGCGCAACGGGTTGCTGGTGAACACCTCGCGAGGGCCGCTGGTCGACGAGGCCGCGCTGGTGGCCGCGCTCACGTCCGGCGCGTTGGGCGCCGCGGCGCTCGATGTCTTCGACACTGAGCCGCTGCCCGCGGACCACCCGCTGCGCAGCTTGCCGAATGTTGTTGCCACACCGCATATCGGCTTCGTCACCGACAGCGCGTACGGCGTGGCTTACCCGCAGGCGGTGGAGAACATCCACGCGTGGTTGCGCGGTGAGCCGGTCCGCCTCCTCTAGTCACCTCCGCTGACCGCGCGTGTTTGCACACATCTGCGCGGCGTGTCGTGTACAAGAACGCACGCTCGCACAAGGCGGGCTTTACAGGCGCGCCAGGATCTCGTCGCGCACCGCGGACCGGCGGGCCTTGCCGGCGTCGTCGCGCAACGGCCGGTCGACGAACTCGATGGTGTCCGGCACTTTGTACCCCTCGAGGCGCTCGCGCAGAAACTCCTGTAAACCCGCCTCGGTCAACGGAACACCGGCCTGCACCAAAGCGTACGGCACCTGCCCCAGATCGTCGTGAGGCACACCAACCACCAGGCAGGACAACACATCCGGATGCTCGGAGAGCGCGTTCTCGATCTCGGCGGGGTAGGTGTTGCGGCCGCCGACGGTGAACATGTCGACGCGCCGGTCGCTCAGATACAGGAAGCCGTCGGCGTCGAAGTACCCGAGATCGCCCAGCGAATCCCAGCCGTCGCGCGATTTCGCGGTGGCGCCGATGTACCGGTAGGTCGGCGCGCTACCGGGGCTGGGTCGCATGAAGATCTCGCCCACCTGGCCGGGCGCGCACGGCCGGCCGTCGTCGTCGAGGACCGTCATCTCCCCGGACACCACGACACCCACCGAACCGCGGTGGGTCAGCCATTGCGAACCGGAGATGAAGGTCAACGCCTGGAGTTCGGTGCCGCCGTACAGTTCCCACACCGCGTCGGGGCCGATGAGGTCGATCCACGCCTCTTTGACGGTGGGCGGACACGGTGCGGCCAGATGCCAGAACCGCCGGATCGACGACAGGTCGTAGGCGTGTGGGTCCGCGCGGTACACCGGCAGCAGCCGCTGCATGATGGTGGGCACCGTGGCCAGGTACGTGACGCGGTATTCGGTGACCAGGCGCAGGAACTCGTGGGGCTCGAAGCGCGGCATCAGCACCAGATGGTGTCCCAGCAGCAGGCCCATCACGGCAGTGGTGAATCCGGTGTTGTGGCTCAGCGGCACCGACACCAGGTTCACGTCGTCGGGCTCGGCGCCCAGCGGGTGACCGATCGCAGCCGGGATGCGGCTGCTGCCACCGGCTTCGATGAGCTTCGGCCTGCCCGTGCTGCCTCCGGACGCCATCGCCTTCCACACCGGTGACACCGCCTCGGGCAGCGGTTCGTCGCGGAAATCCGAGTCCAGGCCGCCCGGCACGTCCGGAACCAGTCCACGCGGGTCGGCCCGGCCCACCAGCAGCGCGCGTGGCCGCAGGTCCAGCAGGGCGGCGTACTCGGCGTCGGGCAATCGCGGCGACAGGGGTTGCGGCACCGCGCCCAGCTTCCAGCACGCGATCACGGCTTGCAGCCATTCGATCGAGTTCGCCAGGGCGACAGTCACATAGGAGCCTTCGGTCACTCCCAGTGAGGCGTAGGCCCGGGCCAGCCGGTTTGTCGAGCGATCCAGCTCGGCGCGGCTCAACGTACGGCCGTTGCAGGTGACGGCCGGGCGGTCCGGCTCCTGGGCGGCCAGCACGGAGATCTGCGCCGGTATGGTCGGATACAACTCAGTACCCGCCTTGGCGTTCGAAGATCCTGCGCGGGTTGATGATCAGCATGGTGTCCAGCTGTTCCTGGGTGACACCGCGCTCCTTGAGAGCGGGGATCACGTCATTGTGGATATGCAGGTAGTGCCAATTCGGCAGCGCCAGTGGCAATGTCTCTTCGGGTAGGGCGTCGAAGTAGCACGCGGCGTCATGGGAGAGCACCATCTTGTCGGCGTGACCGCGTTCGCACATCCGGGCCACGGTGTTCACCCGGTCTTCGAACGGCAGGTAGGCGTCGATACCGAAGCGGTCCATGCCGATATACGAGCCGGCGGCGACGAGCTCCTCGAGGTAGTCCAGGTCGGTGGTGTCACCGCAGTGGCCGATGACCACCCGGGACAGGTCCACCCCCTCGTCGGCGAAGATCTTCTGCTGCTCGAGCCCGCGGCGCGTCGCGGCGTGGGTGTGAGTGGAGATGGGCACGCCCGTGCGCCGGTGTGCGACGGCGACCGCACGCAGCACCCGTTCGACGCCGGGGGTGACACCGGGTTGATCGGTGGCGCACTTCAGGATTGCCGCCTTGATACCGGTGCCCGCGATGCCCTCTTCGATGTCGCGGACGAACATGTCGGTCATGATCTCCGGGCCACCCAGTTCGGCGCCGGGCCCGAGGTAGTGGAAGTACATCGGGACGTCGTTGTAGGTGTAGAGCCCCGTGGCCACCACGATGTTCAACTCGGTGGCTGCGGCGATCCGCGCGATCCGCGGGATGTAGCGGCCCAGCCCGATCACCGTGAGGTCGACGATGGTGTCGACGCCCCGCGCTTTCAGTTCGTTGAGCCGGTTGATGGCGTCGGCCTCGCGGCGGCCCTCATCGCCGAAACCCTCGGGATAGTTCTGGGTGATCTCGGTGGTCATGATGAAGACGTGCTCATGCATCAACGTCACGCCGAGGTCTCCTGCGTCGATCTGTCCTCGCGCGGTGTTCACTTTCGGCACGGTGCCGATGCTAGAAGCCCGCGCGCTCCTCGTTGGCGGAATCGGTCGCCCGGGTGAACATCACCGCGGAGGCGGCCAGTAGCGCCACCGAGATCAGGGCACACAGCTGCACCCCGACGGAGAACCCGACGTACCCGTCCACCGACCGCCACGGATTCCGCGACAGCACCGCACCGGCCAGGATCAGCCCTCCGCTGACCCCACCGAGCGTGATCGCCTTCGCAAGCCGGGGCCGGGATCGCAGCCGCCACAGCAGTGCCGTGGCCGCCGCGCACACCAGCGCACCGGCCCACCCGGACAGCAGTGTGCCTGCGACGATCACGCCGGCGGCCGCCCATGGACCGGGATTCCAGGGTGCGGTGCGTCCCGTGCTGATTCGCCGCGACGGCCACAGCGCCAGCAATGCCAGCAGCGGCAGCAACGCCAGCCCGGTGGTCAGCCCCACCCGGTACAACCCGTTGGACTCGAAACTCAACGCGACAACGCCGTCGGTGCCGGCGGGCACCACGAACCCCTGCTGCCAGCCGTTGACGGTCACCGCGCGCAGGGCGGCGCCGTCGGCGGCGCGTGCGGTCCAGCCGGGGTTGACGCTCTCCGGCACCACCAGCACCCGGTCGGAGTTTGCAGCGGTGACGTCGACTTCGCGGTGGTCGGGTCCCCAGTCGCCGGTGCGGGCGGGTTCGGTGCGTGGGCCGGGCAGCGTGGCGGCGACGGGCGCGGTCAGCTGGATACCGTCGACGAAGAACGCCTTGCCGGGGCTGACCAGCACCTCCTGCTGGCCGGCGGGCAAGGTCAGTGGCGCCCGGTCACATGGTTGCGCGGCGATGGGCGCGCCTTCCAGTAACGCGCCGACGGTCGTGGTGACCGACGTCTGCACGAATCGGCCCGCCGCGGCGATCACCGGCCCACGCCCGCACGGCACCGTGATCTCGCGGGCCCGGTTGCGTTCTCCGTCGGCCGCGGCGATCGGTTTTCCGTCCGGGCCCAGGGCCACCACCTCGGCCAGGCCGGGCGGTTTGACCTGATCGAAACCCAGTGCGGTGCGGTCGATCACGTCGGCCCAGTCCAGCAGGCTGATCTTGATGGTGTCGGTGACCGTCGGCGCCAGGTCCAGCGTCTGGGCGCCGTCGGGTTCCATGCTGCGTACCTGGGGTCCGGTACCGAGGTCGACGGCCACCAACGAGGGGTGCGTCGGCAGCGGTGAGCTGCTCGGGGTCAGTTCGACCGCGGACACCTCGGTCGGTTCGGGCAGTGTCAGTGTCAGCGTCGGCGCGGTGCGGTGCTGCACGACGCCCTGCGGTGCGGTCCACGACGTGCGTGGGTCGCCGTCGGCGGCCGCGAAGGCGGTGCCGAGTACGTCGAACGAATCGGCGTCCCCGTCGGCGCGCGCGGTCCCCGGCTGGCGTACCAGGTCGGCCAGCTCGGGTCCCTGCCGGGGCCGCACCCACACCGTCGGGGCCAGCGAAACTTCTTGCGGCACAGTCAAAGTCCGGCTGAGGCTGACCAGCTCCTCGGGTGCCAGCGACAACGGTGAGGCACAGTGCACCCCGTCGGGTGTGTCGACGCATCCGGGCCGGCCCTGCAGTTCGGAGCCCAGATCCCATTTCGCCACCTGCGCGTCCTCGGGCGGCCCGGGCACCAGCGCGGTGTGCCGCAGGTTCACCGGGTGGGCGAAACCCGAGGCGTCGTACTGCGTGATGGCCAGATCCGTGATGCCGAACTGGACGCCGCCGGATCCGTCGACGGTGCCGACAGCGGAGACGCGCACCCACGGCGTCTCCCCGAACGGCAGGGCCACCGTCACCGGTGTGCCGGGCTCGTCGACGCCGATGGTGGTGCTGCCGTTGGCCGTCGAGACCTGGATGCGGTTCACCTGGGCCCCGATCGCCGACGAACTCGGCGTCAACGTCATGGTCGCGTTGGTCACCGGATGATCGAAGTCCACCTGCAGCCACTGTCCTATCGCGGCTTGCAGGGCATTGGACACCCAGCTGGTGGCGGAGTCGGCGTCGACGGCCGCGGGCGGCCCGGAGGCGGGCGCGACATCGGGCAGCGCGGTCGAGTCGGCGGCCGAGCTGGAGACACTGATGCGGCCGCCGTCCCAGCTGCCGTACACCAGCTGCTGGCCGGGCGCGGGGTAGTCGCGAACCCGGTTGTGGGTGTGGCGCGGATCGCCGTCGGCCAGCATCGCCGACGAATGATCGTCCACCCGGCCGTAATCGGTTTCGCGGGCCACCGGGGTGTCGGTGACGGTCACCACGGGATTGGGCAGGCCGGCTTGTTCGGCATCGGAGGTCAGCAGCGCCGGCCCCAGCGGAGGCTGTTCCAGCAGCCGGCGGCGCTCGTCGAGGCGCAGCAGCGATTCCGGTCCGCCCTGCACCCGGGCCATGGTGTCGGTCTCGACGAGATACGGTGCGCTGGACGCGCCTGCGACCCGGTAGATCTCCACCGCCGGGTACCGCAACCGCAGCCCGCTGTCGCTGATGAAGCCCTCGAGCGTGCCGGGCCCCACCGGGTCGCCGAACTCGGCCACCTTCTCCAGTCCGGGGGAGTTGTCCATGACCCGGTGGACCAGGATCGGGCGGGCCGACCGCGAGCTGTCCGGATCCAGATCGTTGCGCACCACCACATACGAAATGCCTTGTCGGGCAAGCGTATCGGCTAGCCCAGCGGATGGCCGGCCGGCGGCGAACAGCCGCTGCACCGAGTCGAGGGCGCGAATGGTCTGCGGCGGGGTCAACGGGATGGAGTCACGCACGCCCCACGGGCTGTCGCCGAGCACCTGCAGTGGTTCATCGTGGCTGCTGCCCCACACCTGGGTGGCGAACGGCGAACCCGGCGCCGCCAGGACGCGGCCGCGTTCGGTGTTGTGCTCGTCGAGCCAGTCGGCGGCCTCCTGCCAGTACGACGGGATGGCGCTGAAGGTGCCCGGCGGGGTCAACCGGCCCGTCCACGCCAACGACGTCGCCGCCATCAGCGCGGTCAGCGCCACGATCCCGACGGCGACGCGCTTGTTGTTCTCGGGGTGGGCGAAGGCACGCACCGACGCCGGCACCCGGCCCAGGAGGTGTGCCAACCCCAGCGCGATCGGCAACCTCAGCAGCGGTTCGAGCTTGTGCACATTGCGCAGCGGTGCGCCCGCGGCGTCGAGGAACAGTTGCACCTGATGTGCCACCGGCGAGCCCAGACCGCCGGCGTATCCGAGACCCATCAGGACGAGACCGGCCAGCAGCACCGTCACCACCCGCCCCCGTGCGGGCATGGTGCGCAGCGCCAGACCGGCCAGTCCGGCGGCGGCCACCAGCGTGGTGGCCAGGACCGCGACCGGACCGGTCACCAGTGAGGTGCCCGCGGTCGCGCCCGGGGCGACGAACGGGGTCCATGCCGCGGTGCCTCGCAGCATCTCGGTCAACGACGTCCACTGGGTGGTGACTCCCGAGGACTCGATGTAGTCCAGGAACGGCGGGCTGATCCGGCCCAGCGACAGCAGCGCCACCACCCACCACACGACGGCCAGTGCGCTCGAGAGCAGCCACCAGCCGCTGAACCGCAGCCAGTTGCGGTTGGGCCGGTGACATGCCCACCAGATGATCGCGGGCAGGCAGGCCGTGAACGTGGCCACCGCGTTCACCGCACCCATCAACGCCAGGGCCACGCCTGCCCGCGCCGCCAGCACCCGCAGTGACCTGCCGCTGTCACCGCGCAGCGCCAGGATGACGGGCAGCAGCACCCACGGCGCGAGCATCATGGGCAAGGTCTCCGAGGAGATGGAGCCCAGCGTGGTCAGCACCCGCGGTGACAGCGCGAACGCCGCAGCGGCCACCACCCGCGACGGGGTGGTGCCGATGCCGAGCGCCTCGGCCACCCGCAGCAGGCCCCAGAACCCGGCGGCCAACAGCAGCGCCCACCACAGCCGTTGGATCACCCAGGCGGGCAGGCCGAGGACGTCACCGGCGAGGAAGAACGCCCCGTGCGGGAAGAGGTAACCGTAGGCCTGGTTCTGCGCCTGTCCGAACGGCAGTTCGCTGTTCCAGAGGTTGGCCGCCCTGGTCAGGAAGCGCAGGGGATTGGCCGTGAGATCGAGTTTGGTGTCCGGGGAGATCAACCCCGGCGACTGGGCGAACGTCAGCAGCAGTGACACCGCGCCGACGAGCCAAAGCCAGCGGCGTGACAGGTGAGCAGGACTGCCCGGATCGAGCCCTGTCGGTGATGCGCTCAGACTAGCTGCGGTCGCCGTACTCGACGCGGTTGAGCACCGACGATGCCGGATCGCCGGCGACCAGCGGCGGTTTGGTGTCCTGCTCCACCATCAGCGTGACACCGAATACCGCGGCCGCGCCCAGCAACAACCCGACCACGATGCTGGCGGCGGCTGGCACCACGAACCGGGTCATGTGGGGCTCCTCAGCGGGGTGGATCGGGCGGCGGACACTGTTCGCCAACCTAGCACGGGTCCGATCACTGCCCCGGCGGCACGATCAGCACCGGGCGGCCACCGTGGCGCAACACACGGTCGGCCACGCTGGACTGGATCAGCGAGCGCACGCCCGTCGTACCCCGGGTCCCGGTCACGATCAGATCGGCGTCCAGCTTGTCCGCCGCGTCGATGATCGTGCGCCACACCGTGCCCGAGACCGCGACCACCAGGGTCTCGGCGTTCAGGCCCGCGCCGCGGGCCAGATCGGCGCCTTCGTCGTTGGTGCGCTGCGCGTCGGCGAACGCGATGTCGAGGTCATCCTCATCGGGGAGGTCGGGCGGGCCGTCGAGGTCGATGCTCACCGAATCCTGGCCGCCGCGCATCGGTTCCCACACCGTCAGGACCACGGCGCGTTCAGCGGAGAGAAATCGACCGGCGTAGTGGACAGCGCGCTGTGCGTTCTGGCTGCCGTCGTAGGCGATCATCAAGACCGTCATGCCTCATCCTCTCTTATGAGGCCAGGTCGTGGCGACGCAGCCCGGTAACCGGTTTCAGGCGGGCGGACCGTCATGCCACAGTGAAGGTATGGCTTTGACTCGAGCACTGACCCGGACGCTGGTGTCCGTCGCGGCGCTGCCTGCCCTCCTGGTGGCCTGTTCACCTGCGGCGGAGGCGCCCACCGCCGCCCCGGCAGCGACGCCGGCGCCGGAGGTCGCGCCGTTGTCGAATCCTGTGCCCGCCGCGCCCGCGCCGGCGACCTGCGGTGATCTGCAGGGCCAGGTGGCGGCGATGTCGACCCGCGACAAGCTGGCCCAGCTGCTGATGGTCGGCGTGCAGGGCGCCGCCGATGCCCGTGCGGTGGTCGCCGACCACCATGTCGGTGGCATCTTCATCGGCAGCTGGACGGACAAGTCGATGCTCACCGACGGTTCGATCGGCGAGATCAACAATCTGGCGGGCGCCCTGCCGGTGGCGGTCAGCGTCGACGAGGAAGGCGGCCGGGTGTCGCGGCTGTCCGGCCTGATCGGTAGCCAGCCGTCGTCGCGGGTGCTGGCCCAGAGCAACACCCCTGAGCAGGTGTATCAGATCGCCCTGGACCGGGGCCGGGCCATGCGCGGGCTGGGCATCACCGTCGATTTCGCGCCCGTCGTCGACGTCACCTCCGACGCCGACGACACCGTGATCGGTGACCGGTCCTTCGGGTCCGACCCCGCGGTGGTGACCGAGTACGCGGGCGCCTACGCGCGTGGTTTGCGCGACGCGGGTCTGCTGCCGGTGCTCAAACACTTCCCGGGCCACGGCAACAGTTCCGGCGACTCGCACACCGGCGCGGTGACCACGCCCCCGCTGGACGCTTTGCAGGCCTCCGACCTGGTGCCGTACCGCTCGCTGACCGGGCAGGCGCCGGTCGCTGTGATGGTGGGGCACATGGAAGTGCCGGGTCTGACCGGAGCCGACCCGGCCAGCCTGAGCCCGGCGGCCTACCAGTTGCTGCGCAGCGGCGGCTACGGCGGGCCCGGATTCAACGGCCCGGTGTTCACCGACGACCTGTCGGGGATGCAGGCGATCAGCGACCGCGTGGGCGTCCCCGGAGCGGTGCTGGCGGCGTTGCAGGCCGGCGCCGACAACGCACTGTGGCTGAGCACCTCCGAGGTGCCCGCGGTGCTGGACCGGTTGGAGCAGGCGGTGGCCGCCGGTGAACTGTCCATGCCGGCCGTCGACGCCTCGGTGCTGCGGATGGCGAACGCGAAGGGGCCGCATCCGCGCTGCGGCGGTTAACCTTGGGCGCGACAGGAGGTTCACAGAGGTGGCAGGTGGTACCAAGCGATTGCCCCGTGCGGTCCGGGAGCAGCAGATGCTCGACGCCGCCGTGCAGGTGTTCTCCGTCAACGGCTATCACGAGACGTCGATGGACGCGATCGCCGCCAAAGCGGAGATCTCCAAGCCGATGCTCTACCTGTATTACGGCTCGAAAGAGGAACTGTTCGGCGCCTGCCTGACCCGCGAGCTGAGCCGGTTCGTCGAGGCGGTTCGTGCTGACGTCGACTTCACGCTGCCGCCGAAGGACATGCTGCGCAACACCATCCTGTCGTTCCTGCGTTACATCGACGCCAATCGCGCGTCATGGATCGTGCTGTACACCCAGGCCACCAGCTCGACGGCCTTCGCCCACACGGTGCGCGAAGGCCGTGAACGGATCATCGACCTGGTGGCCCGGCTGCTCAGCGCGGGCACCCGGAATCCGGAGCCCGACACCGACTTCCAGATGATGGCCATCGCCCTGGTGGGTGCCGGCGAGGCTGTGGCCGCCCGCGTGAGCACCGGCGACGTCGACGTCGACGACGCCTCCGAGTTGATGATCAACCTGTTCTGGCGTGGCCTGAAGGGCAAGCCGAGTGAGCGCGACGGTATGACGCTGTCCGAGCGGAACTGACAGTTCCGGCACAAAGCCAGCTCGAGGCGGCTACTGTTCCCTCAGGTAGACAGATTGGTCTGTCTCGTTGGTGAGGTGGTCGGGGTATGGATCTGCATCTGAACGGTAAGAACGCGCTGGTGACGGGCGCGAGCAAGGGGATCGGGCTGGCCATCACCGCGGCCCTGGTCGAGGCGGGCGCGCACGTGATCGCGGGTGCGCGGACCCGCTCCCGCGAACTGGAGGACCTCGAGAGCGCGGGGCAGGTGAGCTTCGTCGAGGTCGACCTCGCCCGGCCGGACCAGCCGGCGCTGCTGGTGGCCGCCGCGCAGGCGCGCGGAGGCCTCGATGTCCTGGTCAACAATGTCGGGGCGGCCGTGGTGCGGCCCGGGGGCTTCGTCAGCGTCACCGACGAGGACTGGGACCGCACCTGGAATCTTGGTGTGATGGCCGCGGTGCGCACCACCCGTGCCGCCATCCCGGCGATGCTGGACCGTCCGGGCGCGGCGATCGTCATGGTCGGCTCCGTCAACGCCTTCCTGCCCGATCCGGCGCTGCCGGACTACTGCGCCATCAAGGCAGCGCTGACCAACCTCTCCAAGGGACTCTCGAAAGAGCTGGGCCCCAAAGGAATTCGGGTCAACTCCGTCAGCCCCGGCCCGGTGGTGACACCGCTGTGGTTCGGTGACGGCGGCGTCGCGAGCGCCTTCGCGGGCGCCAGCGGCCAGACACCGGAGGACGTCGCGAACTCGGTGGTCGCAGACACCCCGCTCGGGCGCTTCAGCACCTCGCAGGAGGTGGCTGACCTGGTGGTTTTCCTGGCCAGCGACCGCGCTGCCAACATCACCGGTTCAGACATGACCATCGACGGTGGGATGATCACCACTGTCTGAGCCCGGGAAAGGGGATGTGATGTCACCGCGCGATCGAGTGCTCGACACCGCGGACCGACTGTTCTTCTCCGTCGGCGTGCATGCCGTCGGCGTCGACCGGATCATCGCCGAAGCCGGGGTGGCGCGCGCGACGCTGTTTCGGCATTTCCCCACCAAGGACCACCTGATCGCGGCCTATCTGGAACGGCGTGCGGCCACGGCCAGAGCGACGCTGACGGCACTGCGTGACGCGCAGGCAGAGCCGGCGCAACTGCTGACCGCGATCGCCGACGTGGTCGACGACTACCGTCGCCAAACCGGCTTCCGCGGCTGTGAGTTCATCAACGCAGCAGCGGAATTCGGCGACCCGGAGCACCCCGCCCGGCGCCTGGCCGTCGAGCAGCGTCGGTGGATCACCGACTTCCTGGCCGAGACCCTGGCCGCGGCGGGACGGTCCGACAGTCGCGAGACCGCCGAGGCCATGCTGATGGTACGGACGGGCGCGTTGGTGGGCGCCTCGCTGGAGCTCGGAGTGGACGGCGCCGGTGTGGGTGTCCGGTTGTGGAATGCGCTCGCGCAGAACGGTCTCGACGCGCTGACTGGTTAGAGCGGCCGCACCGTCCCCGTCAGGTGCGGGTAGCCCTTCTTCAGGTTGCGCAGTGAGATGTCCCAGCCGCCGTCGGCGCGGTCGATGTACACGCCTGCGGTGGCGGGCAGGATCACCGGTTTGCCGAATTTGACGTCGTAACGGACCGCATCCGGGAACTGGCCTTCGATGTTCGCCAGAACCGCTGCCGCGCTGAACATTCCGTGTGCGATCACGGTCGGGAAGCCGAACAGTTTGGCCGCGATGGGGTTCACGTGGATCGGATTGTGATCACCACCGGCCGAGGCGTAGCGCCGGATCTGCCCGGGCGTGATCTTCAGCAGGGCCTGCGGCGGCGGCAGCTTGTGCTGTTTCTGGGGCGGGGCCTTTGGCTCGTCCGAGAGGCTGGTGCGCTGCTGATGCAGGAAAGTGGTGACCTGGTGCCAGGCCACCTCGTTGCCGACGCTGACGTCGGTGACGACATCCACCAGCAGGCCCTTGCGATGCTCGCGCAGGTTCTCGGTGCGGGTCTTGATGCCCACGGTGTCGGTGACGGCGATGGGGCGGTGCTGGACGATGTGGTTCTCCACATGCACCGAACCCATTGCGGCAAAAGGAAAGTCGAACGCCGTGATCAACGCCATGACCGTCGGGAAGGTCACCGCGAACGGGTAGGTCAGCGGCACCGTGTCGCCGTAGCGCAGTCCGGTGGCCGCCGCGTATGCGGCCACATGTGCGCGGTCGATCGGCAGTTCGTCGACGCTCAGTGTGCGCTCGGGCAGGGTGTCACCGCGGCGGACGAAGGGCAGTGCGCCCGCGGCGGCCCGGGCCAGGTTCGCCAGCCCGCTTGGTTGTTCGGTCATCTCACGCCCCCAGCATGGCCTGGCCGCATACCCGGATGGTGTTGCCGGTGACGGCATTGCTGGCCGGGCTGGCGAAGTAGGCGATGGTCTCGGCGACGTCGACGGGCTGACCGCCCTGGAACAGGGAGTTGAGCCGGCGGCCCACCTCGCGGGTGGCCAGCGGGATCGCCTCGGTCATCTTGGTCTCGATGAAACCCGGGGCCACGGCGTTGATGGTGATGCCCTTGTCGGCCAGCTCCGGTGCCAGCGCCTGGGTCAACCCGATCATGCCGGCCTTGGTGGCGGCGTAGTTGGTCTGTCCGCGGTTGCCTGCAATACCGGCCATCGATGACAAGCCGATGATGCGGCCACCTTCGCCGATGGTGCCGTTGGCCACCAGGCCTTCGGCGAGACGTTGCGGCGCAAGCAGATTCACCGCGATCACCGAGTCCCACTTGGCGTCGTCCATGTTGGCCAGCAGCTTGTCGCGGGTGATTCCGGCGTTGTTGACCAGCACATCGGCCTTTCCGCCGTGATGTTCGCGCAGGTGCTCGGTGATGCGGTCCACTGCGTCGTCGGCGGTGACGTCGAGGGTCAGCGCGGTACCGTCCACCTTGGCCGCGGTCTCCGCCAGCGCCTCGCCGGCGGACTCCACGTCGACGGCCACCACTTTGGCGCCGTCACGGGCGAACACCTCGGCGATGGTGGCGCCGATACCGCGGGCGGCTCCGGTGACGATGGCGACCTTGCCCGCCAACGGCTTGTCCCAGTCGGCGGGCGGAGTGGAATCGGCGTCGCCGACGTAGAACACCTGCCCGTCGACATAGGCGGACTTCGCCGACAGCAGGAATCGCAGCGTCGATTCGAGGCCGGTGACTCCGGGTTTGGCGGAGGGCGACAGGTAGACCAGTGACACCGTCGCACCACGCTGCAGTTCCTTGCCCAGGGAACGGGTGAAACCTTCCAGCGCGCGCTGAGCGATGTGCTCGTTGACACTGGATGTCTGATCGGGGGTGGTGCCGACCACCACGATGCGGCCGGAGCGGCCGACGTTGCGCAGCAGGGGCGTGAAGAACTCGTACAGCGCCCGCAGCCCGGCCGGGGTGTTGATGCCGGTGGCGTCGAACAGGAGCCCGCCGAACGAATCCGCCCACCGACCGCCGAGGTTGTTGCCCACCAGGTCGTAGTCGTCGGCCAGCGCGGTGCGCATCGGCTCGGCGACACGCCCGTCGCCGCCGATCAACAGGGGCCCTGCCAGTGGGGGTTCGCCGGCCCGGTACCGGCGCAGCGTCTCCGGCTGCGGCACGCCGAGCTGCTTGGCCAGGAAAGAGCCGGGCGCCGAGTTGACGACTTGCGAGAACAGGTCGGAAGCCACAGGACTACCTCTCATGTCATGTTCGGGTGGTGTCTCCCACGAACTTACTCCAGAGTAAGAACAGTCGGTAGTATGGGCTGTACCACCCTGCCTAGTGAACGAAGACGGAGATTCCCGTGGCCAGCACCAATTCAAACAGCCAGATTCGCCGCCGTGTGGCCGTTCTCGGTGGCAACCGCATTCCATTCGCCCGGTCGGACGGCGCATACGCCCAGGCGTCCAACCAGGACATGTTCACCGCGGTGCTCGACGGTCTGGTCGACCGTTTCGGTCTCGAGGGCCAGCGACTCGGCGCCGTGGTGGGCGGTGCGGTGCTCAAGCACTCCCGTGACTTCAACCTGATGCGCGAGTGCGTGCTGGGCAGCAAGCTCTCGCCGTACACCGCTGCCTACGACGTGCAGCAGGCGTGCGGCACCGGACTGCAGGCGGCCATCGCGGTGGCCAACGGCATCGCCTTGGGGCAGTACGAATCCGGTGCCGCCGGGGGAGTGGACACCACCTCGGATGCGCCCATCGCCTTCGGTGACAACCTCCGCCAGGTGCTGCTCGGTCTGCGGCGGGCCAAGTCCAACGTGGACAGGCTCAAGCTCGTCGGCAAGCTGCCCGCCTCGCTGGGGGTGGAGATCCCCACCAACGGCGAACCCCGTACCGGCATGTCGATGGGGGAGCACGCCGCCGTCACCGCCAAGCAGATGGGCATCAAGCGCGTCGATCAGGACGCTCTGGCCGCGGCCAGTCACCAGAACATGGCCGCCGCCTATGACCGCGGATTCTTCGATGACCTGGTGACCCCGTTCCTCGGGCTGTACCGGGACAACAATCTGCGGGCCGATTCGACGGCGGAGAAGCTGGCCAGACTCAAGCCGGTGTTCGGGGTTCGCAACGGCGACGCCACCATGACGGCGGGCAACTCCACGCCGCTGACCGACGGGGCGTCGGTTGCCCTGCTGGCCAGCGAGGAGTGGGCCGCCCAGCACGGCCACGAGCCGCTGGCGTATTTCGTCGACGCCGAGACAGCCGCAGTGGACTACGTCAGCGGCGCTGACGGTCTGCTGATGGCCCCGACGTACGCGGTGCCGCGGCTGCTGGCCCGCAACGGGCTGTCGCTGCAGGACTTCGACTTCTACGAGATCCACGAGGCGTTCGCCTCGGTGGTGCTGGCGACCCTGCAGGCGTGGGAGTCCGACGAGTACTGCAAGGAACGGCTGGGGCTGGATTCGGCGCTGGGATCGATCGACCGGAGCAAGCTCAACGTCAACGGATCGTCGTTGGCGGCCGGGCACCCGTTCGCCGCGACCGGTGGCCGCATCGTCGCCCAGCTGGCCAAGCAGCTCGCGGAGCGGAAACGGGAGACCGGTCAGCCCGTGCGTGGGCTCATCTCGATCTGCGCCGCCGGCGGTCAGGGCGTCGCTGCAATCCTGGAAGCGTGACGTCGGAGGCGTTCGCGGGGTTGCCAGAAAAAAGTCAAAAAAAGTTCGAGAGGTTTGTAACGAGCCGCTCAGGGTAAGCGATGTACCGGATAGCTCCGTGTTGCCGTCTGACCCCCCGACCCGACGGCAACACGGGGCATCCTCTTTTCCCACCCTTATTGACGTGGGGGAAGGGCGACCGCCGCTGGAACAGAGGGGATTCCGGCGGCGGTTTTCATGGCTCCAGGTTGAGCACCTGCTCCCGGCTCCGCACATATATGCGCTGATTCCCGTGACACGCCGCTTGGGCGTCGCTGCACATATATGTCGAGGCCAGATGGCCGGCGCCCAGCCCACATATATGTGCTGATTGCCGCGACACGCCGCTTGGGCGTAGCTGTGCACATATATGTCGAACGCGAAAGCCCCCGAGAAACGCAAAAGCCCCCGCCGTAGCGGGGGCATCTGCGTCTCAGCCGTCAGAAGGCGGCTTCGTCGAGTTCCATGATGTCGTTGTCCAGCGTCTCGATGACCGTACGGGTGCTGGAGAGCAGCGGCAGGAAGTTCTTCGCGAAGAACGACGCGACCGCGATCTTGCCTTCGTAGAAGGACTTCTCGGCACCGGCGGCGCCGGCATCGAGCGCCTCCACGGCCACAGCGGCCTGGCGGGCCAGCAGCCAGCCGATCACCAGATCGCCGACGCTCATCAGGAAGCGCACCGAACCCAGGCCCACCTTGTAGATGCTGGCGGAATCCTCCTGCGCGGCCATCAGGTAACCGGTCAGCGAGGCGGCCATGCCCTGGACATCGGTCAGCGCGGTGGCCAGCAGTTCCCGCTCGGCCTTGAGGCGGCCGTTGCCGGACTCGTTCTTGATGAACTGTTCGATCTCACCGGCGACGTGGGCCAGAGCCACACCCTTGTCGCGGATGATCTTGCGGAAGAAGAAGTCCTGCGCCTGGATGGCGGTGGTGCCTTCGTACAGCGAGTCGATCTTGGCGTCGCGGATGTACTGCTCGATCGGGTAGTCCTGCAGGAAGCCCGACCCGCCGAAAGTCTGCAGGCTCTCGGTCAGCTTGGCGTACGCCTGTTCGGAGCCCACACCCTTGACGATGGGCAGCAGCAGGTCGTTGACCCGGTGCGCCACATCCGCCTCCACACCGTGGATGGCCTTGGCCACCTCGGCGTCCTGGAAGGTCGCGGTGTAGGTGTAGAGCGCACGCAGACCCTCGGCGTAGGCCTTCTGGGTCATCAACGACCGACGCACATCGGGGTGGTGCGTGATGGTCACCCGCGGAGCGGTCTTGTCGGTCATCTGGGTCAGATCGGCACCCTGCACGCGCTCTTTGGCGTACTCCAGTGCGTTCAGGTAACCGGTCGACAGCGTGGCGATCGCCTTGGTGCCCACCATCATTCGGGCCTGCTCGATCACGTTGAACATCTGGGCGATGCCGTCGTGCACCTCGCCGACCAACCAGCCCTTGGCGGGAACGCCGTGCTGGCCGAAGGTCAGCTCACAGGTGGTGGAGACCTTGAGGCCCATCTTGTGCTCGACGTTGGTGACGAACGCGCCGTTGCGCTCGCCCGGTTCGCCGGTCTCGGGGTCGAAGTGGAACTTGGGCACGAAGAACAGGGACAGTCCCTTGGTGCCCGGGCCTGCGCCCTCGGGGCGTGCCAACACCAAGTGCATGATGTTCTCGAACAGATCGTCGGAGTCGGCAGAGGTGATGAAGCGCTTCACGCCGTCGATGTGCCAGGAGCCGTCCTCCTGCTGAACGGCCTTGGTGCGGCCGGCGCCGACGTCCGAGCCGGCATCCGGCTCCGTGAGCACCATGGTGGCGCCCCAGCCGCGCTCGGCGGCCAGCACGGCCCACTTCTTCTGCTCGTCGGTGCCGTTGTTGTAGAAGATCTCGCACATGCCGGCGCCCATCGCGTACATGTAGGCCGCGGGGTTGGCGCCGAGGACGTGCTCGATCAGGGCCCACTGCAGCGCGCGGGGCATCGGTACGCCGCCCAGTTCCTCGGACAGGCCCACCTTGTCCCAGCCGCCGTCGAGCAGCGTGCGCATCGACTTCTTGAAGGGTTCGGGCAGTTTGACGGTGTGCGTTTCCGGATCGAACACCGGCGGGTTGCGGTCGCCGTCGACGAACGACTCGGCGATCGGGCCCTCTGCCAGGCGAGCCATCTCCTGCAGCATGTCGCGGGCAGTATCGACGTCCAGATCAGCGAACTGACCGTGTCCGAGAGCCTTGTCGACGCCGAGCACCTCGAACAGGTTGAATTCCTGGTCTCGAACGTTGGACTTGTAGTGGCTCACGTGCTTCCTCCTCGATGAGAATCCACTCAGTGGTTCACGCTTTCCGGTTGGGTACCCGGGATAAGTTACCCACCAGTAACTCTTTCAACTATACCGGCGAGTAACCCAAACGCAAGTCACTGTGAGCTAGTTGTCGTCACTAATCAACCCACCGGTTGGCCACCAGTCTAATTGACACCCGTCAAAACCGCGATATCGCAGGCCAGCCTGGGTTACCGTGACGGCATGCAGCTGCGCGTCGCGGTATGGGGCACGGGCAATATGGGCTCCACCGCCATCCGTTCGCTACTCGCGTTCCCCGGTCTGGCCCTGTCTGCGGTCATCACCTCATCGCCCGAGAAGGTGGGTGTCGACGCCGCCTCGTTCGCGGGTCTGGACGACACCACCGGCATCCTCGCCACCCGCGACGTGGACGCGGCCCTGGCTCAGTGCGACGCGGTGGCCTACATGGCCTCCGGCGATATCCGGCCCGACGAGGCCACCGCCGATATCGAGCGCTGCCTACGTGCGGGTGTGCACGTGGTCACCCCGGCGCTGTACTCGCTGTACGACCCCGCCTCGGCGCCGGCCGAACTGCGGGACCGGCTCACGGCCGCCACCGAAGCCGGCGGCGCCTCGTTGTTCGTCAGTGGCGTCGACCCGGGTTGGGGCAACGACGCGCTCGCCGTGATCGCCGCGGGCCTGTGCACCCGCATCGACACCATTCACTGCCAGGAGATCTTCGACTACTCCACCTATGACCAGCCGTACTCGGTTCGGGAACTGTGTGGGTTCGGAAAATCCATGGACGAGACGCCGATGATGCTGCTGCCCACCGTCCCGACGATGGTGTGGGGCGGGAACGTGCGGCTGATCGGTCGTGGGCTGGGGCTGGAGATCGACGAGGTCACCGAAGAATTGGAGCGACGGCCGCTTCAGGCGGGTGTCGACAACGTGATGGGGCACTTCGAGGCGGGGACGCAGGGTGCGTTCTGGTTGAAGGTCATCGGCAAAGTCGCCGGACGGCCTCGGGTGGTGATCGACCACATCACCCGCATCCACCCGTCCTGTGCGCCGGACTGGCCGCAGCCCGAAGAGGGAGCCGGCGATCACCGCGTCATCGTGCACGGCGATCCAGACCTCACCATCACGGTGCGCGCAGATGTGCCCGGCGGCACCCGGGCCGACGGCGGCAACACCACCGCCACCAACCGCTTGTTGGGTGCCCTGCCGTGGCTGGCCCAGCAGAAACCCGCAATCTACGACGGTCTGGACGTACCCCTGCGATCTGAGAATCCGTCCGCCGTGGAAGCGCATCGCTGGGCACCGGACTGAGAGTTCTGCTCAGGCAGATTCCCGCTGATGACCGTCGGGCCCAGATCGCGTAGGTTCGCAAGTGATGAGTGCACCCAGCGATCTGTCTCCGTCGACCCTGCGTGAAGCATTTGGCCACTTCCCGTCGGGTGTTATCGCCATAGCGGCCGAGGTCGACGGCACCCGAGTCGGTTTGGCGGCCAGTACCTTCGTGCCGGTCTCACTAGATCCGCCACTGGTGTCGTTCTGCGTCCAGAACAGCTCCACCACCTGGCCGAAGCTCAAGGATCTGCCGCTGCTGGGCATCAGCGTGCTGGGTGAATCACATGACGCCGCCGCACGCACCCTGGCCGCCAAGACCGGTGACCGGTTCGCCGGTCTGACCACGGTGTCCACCGAGGGTGGGGCAGTGTTCATCGACGGCACCAGCGTCTGGCTGGAAAGCGCCATCGAACAGTTGGTGCCCGCGGGCGATCACACCATCGTGGTGCTGCGGGTCAACTCATTGACCGTGCATGACGAGGTTGCGCCGATCGTGTTCCACCGCAGCACATTCCGCAAGCTGGGCGCGTAGTCGGGCGCTCTCGTCAGGGTCGCGCGGCGAGTTCGTCGCGGTAACCCTGGATGCGTTGTTCGAGTTCCTTCGCGTCGTCCGGCCTGCCCTCCTTGTGGGCCAGTTCCGCGCGGACGCTGAGCTGGCGGATGGCTGTGCGAATGTCGTTGACGCTGATTGTTTCTCGCATCGTTGTTGCTGCCTCTCATCGTTGACTGGCCGCTGACTGCGAGCGTACTCGTCGAGAACGGGGCCCACCCCGGCATCGACTGTGAATTCAAGGCGAATCCGGACTCCGGCTCTATCGCCTTCGCAAGCTCAGGCTCATCGCCGGCGGTGTCTGATTGTTCCGGCTCTATCGCCTTCGCAAGCTCAGGCTCATCGCCGGAATAGCTTGTTGCCCAGCCAGACGATCGGGTCGTACTTGCGGTCGGCCACCCGTTCCTTCATCGGGATCAGCGCGTTGTCGGTGATCTTGATGTGTTCAGGGCACACCTCGGTGCAGCACTTGGTGATGTTGCAGTAACCGAGGCCGAAGTCGTCCTGCGCCATGTCTTGGCGGTCGACCACGTCCAGCGGATGCATGTCCAGTTCGGCAATGCGCATGTGGAAGCGCGGCCCGGCAAAGTTCTCTTTGTTCTCTTCGTGATCACGCACCACGTGGCACACGTTCTGGCACAGGAAGCACTCGATGCACTTGCGGAACTCCTGGCTGCGGTTCACGTCCTCCTGCTGCATCCGGTACTCGCCGGGCTGCAGGTCCTTGGGCGGGGTGAACGACGGGATCTGGCGCGCCTTCTCGTAGTTGAAGGACACATCGGTCACCAGGTCACGCATCACCGGGAAGGTGCGCAGCGGGGTGACGGTCACGGTCTCGTTCTCGTCGAACGTCGACATGCGCGTCATGCACAGCAACCGTGGCCTGCCGTTGATCTCCGCCGAACACGATCCGCACTTGCCGGCCTTGCAGTTCCACCGCACCGCGAGATCGGGAGTTTGAGTGGCCTGCAGTCGATGGATGATGTCGAGCACCACCTCACCGTCATTGACCTCGACGGTGTAATCCTTCAGCTCGCCGCCGCTGGGGTCGCCGCGCCAGACGCGCATGCTTGCTTCATAAGCAGCCATGTCAGCTCTTCCGTTGGGGGTGTTCGGCCAGTTCGGCGTCGGTGTAGTACTTCTCGAGTTCGGACAGCTCGAAGACCTCGAGCAGATCCGGTCGCATGGGCACCTGGGGTTCGGCAGTCACGTTGACCTCCGGAACAACCGGGTCGCCGGGTCTGTCGCCGGCGCCGTCGACGGTCTTGCACACCAGGAGTTTGTTGCGCCAGTTGGCGTCCATCTGAGGGAAGTCGTCGCGGGTGTGCCCGCCGCGACTCTCGGTGCGCTGCAGTGCGGCCTTGGCCACGCATTCGCTCACCAGCAGCATGTTGCGCATGTCGATGGCCAGGTGCCAACCGGGGTTGAACACGCGGCCACCCTCGACGGTGACATTGGCATAGCGGTTCTTCAGCTCGTCGATCTTGACCAGCACCTCTTCGAGCTCACCCTGCTTACGGATGATCCCGGCCAGGTCGTTCATCGACTCCTGCAGCTCGGCGTGCAATGTGTAGGGATTCTCCGGGTTCGGCTTCGGCTCGAACGGGGCCAACGCCAGCGCGGCCGCGCGGTCGACGGCCTCGGGAGACACCGCCGGCCGAACCTCGAGTGCGCGAACATAATCCGAAGCACCGAGCCCGGCGCGGCGCCCGAACACCAGCAGGTCGCTCAACGAGTTGCCGCCCAGCCGGTTCGACCCGTGCATACCGCCGGAGCACTCACCCGCGGCGAACAGCCCGGGTGTCGCCGCGCCGCCACTGTCCGGGTCCACCTCGATGCCGCCCATCACGTAATGGCAGGTGGGGCCGACCTCCATCTCGTCCTTGGTGATGTCGACCTCGGCGAGCTCGATGAACTGGTGATACATCGACGGCAGCCGGCGCTTGATCTCCTCGGCGGGCATGCGCGAGGCGATGTCGAGGTAGACCCCGCCATGCGGAGTGCCGCGACCCGCCTTCACCTCTTCGTTGATGGCGCGGGCCACCTCGTCACGGGGCAGCAGGTCAGGGGTGCGGCGCGCGGAGTCGTTGTCCTTGAGCCACTGGTCGGCCTCTTCTTCGGTCTCGGCGTACTGCCCCTTGAACACGTCGGGGATGTAGTCGAACATGAAGCGCTTGCCCTCGGAGTTCTTCAGCACTCCGCCGTCGCCGCGTACGCCCTCGGTGACCAGGATGCCTTTCACCGACAGCGGCCAGACCATGCCGGTGGGGTGGAACTGGATGAACTCCATGTTGATCAGGCCCGAGCCGGCGCGCAGCGCCAGGGCGTGCCCGTCGCCGGTGTACTCCCAGGAGTTCGACGACACCTTGAAACTCTTCCCGATGCCGCCGGTGGCCAGGACCACCGCGGGGGCCTCGAAGAGCACGAAGTTGCCGGTCTCGCGGTAGTAGCCGAAGGCGCCCGCGATCCGATCGCCGTCTTTGATGAGTTCGGTGATCGACGTTTCGTGAAAGACCCGGATACGTGCGTCGTAGTCGCCGAGTTCGGCTTTGTCCTCCTGCTGCAGTGAGACGATCTTCTGCTGCAGGGTCCGGATGATCTCCAGCCCGGTGCGGTCGCCGACATGCGCCAGCCGGGGATAGGTGTGGCCACCGAAGTTGCGCTGGCTGATCTTGCCGTCCTTGGTGCGGTCGAACAGCGCACCGTAGGTTTCCAGCTCCCACACCCGGTCCGGGGCTTCCTGGGCGTGCAGTTCGGCCATCCGCCAGTTGTTGAGGAACTTGCCGCCGCGCATGGTGTCACCGAAGTGCACCTGCCAGGAATCCTTGGTGTTGACGTTGCGCATGGCTGCGGCGCAGCCGCCCTCGGCCATCACGGTGTGGGCCTTGCCGAACAGTGACTTGGTCACCACGGCCACCCGTAGACCTCGCTCCCGGGCCTCGATCACCGCTCGTAAACCCGCGCCGCCGGCACCTATCACGACCACGTCGTAGGAGTGCCGTTCCAGCTCAGCCATCTATTCGAACCTCACTTGTTGTGTATTGAGTTGTCAGCCAATGAATCTCAGGTCGGGGAACCAGCCTGCCGCGAGGGCCATGACGTAGAAGTCGGTGAACATGAGCGTGCCGAGCGTGATCCAGGCGTACAGCTTGTGCCGGGTGTTGAGCTTGCTGATCTGAGTCCAGAGCCAATACCGCACAGGGTGTTTGGAGAAGTGCTTGAGCCGGCCGCCGGCGACGTGCCGACAGGAGTGGCAACTGACCGTGTAGGTCCACAGCAGGATCACGTTGACCAGCAGGACGATGTTGCCCAGGCCGAATCCGAAACCGCCACCGGGCTTGTGGAACGCGATGATCGCGTCATAGGTGTTGATCACCGAGATGATCGCGGCGATGTAGAAGAAGTACCGGTGGGTGTTCTGGATGATCAGCGGAAGTCGCGTCTCACCGGTGTAGGTGGCATGGGGTTCGGCGACAGCGCACGCGGTGGGTGACTGCCACACCGAGCGGTAGTAGGCGCCGCGGTAGTAGTAACAGGTCAATCGGAAGAGCAGCAGGAACGGAAGCGACAGTGCGGCGTACGGCAGAATCGGCCAGTCGGGCAGGAACTGCCCGAAGTGGCTGGCTTCCGGCACACACCCTGTGCTGATGCACGGGGAGTAGAACGGCGTCAGATAGCCGTATTCCGGCACGTAGTACCAGTTCTGCATGAACGCCCGCACCGTCGCGTAGATGACGAATGCGGCGAAGCCGAGATCTGTGAGGATCGGCGACTTCAACCAGTTGTCGGTGCGCAGGGTCCGTTGCGAGATCTGAGCGCGCCCCTGGGAGAAGACTCCGGTCGCACGGCGATCAGTGGGCGCGCTCATCTCATGGCTCCTGCATCGGGGCGGGGTGCTGCCCCGCGGAGGCTGTCGGTGTTACCCGGTTCGACGAGCGGCGGACTCATCGTGTGCGGTTGTGGCCGCCCACGCCTTCGTCGTCGACATCGCGCCAGAAGTCGCTGTCGTACTGGGTGTCCGGGATGCCGATCTTCTCGCCGGCGTGGTTGACCACGCAGCGGGCCAGATCGAGATCTCCGGCGTCGAGGTCGAGCATCTCGACGTCGTTGAGAATCCGTTCCGCGTCGAGAACGATGCGGCGCATCGCCGGGCTGTCGCCATACCGCGACCGCAGCGATGTCACGCAGCGCCGCAGGCCGCCGATGAGATCATGCAATTCGGCGAGTTCGGTGGTGCTGGACAAGTGACCTCCTTGGGCTGAAGGTGTCATGGATCACATTACGACACCCAATGCTAGCTACTTCACTAACGGAACGTGACCCGCGTCACGTATCGGAATGTCATCGGGGTTGCTGCGATTGGGTACAGGCGACTCGATCAACAAGGAGGCTCGATGACCGCGACATCTTCGGAAGACCTCGCCAAGAAGGCGACCACGCTGCTCGAACTGCACAAGCCGGGCGATCCGGTGATCCTGCCGACGGTCTGGGATGCCTGGTCGGCGGCTCTGGCGGTGGAGGCGGGTTTCACGGCACTGACTGTCGGTAGCCACCCCGTGGCCGACTCCATCGGCAAGCCGGACAACGAGGGCATGTCCTTCGAGGATCTGCTCACCCGGGTCGCACAGATCACCGCGAAGGTGGACGTGCCGATCTCGGTGGACATCGAATCGGGGTACGGCCTGCCCGCTGAAGAATTGATCTCCGGGCTGCTGCGTGCCGGGGCCGTGGGGCTCAACATCGAGGACACCGTGCACAGCGAGGGTGGCCGGCTGCGCTCGTCGGGCGAGCACGCGGCATTGGTCGGCGCGCTGAGGACGGCCTCCGACAACGCGGGCGTACACGTGGTGATCAACGCCCGTACCGACGTGATCCTCAAGCAGGACGGGGACGAATCCGACCGGGTGGACCGCGCGATCGCGCGCCTGAAGGAAGCAGCCGAAGCGGGGGCGGACAGTCTGTATCCGGTGGGCCGGCACGATGACGAAACCCACCGCAGGCTGACCTCGGAATTGCCGCTGCCGGTCAACGCCATCGCGCTGCCGGATCAGGACGACCCCGCCTCCTTCGGACCGCTGGGCGTCGGGCGGATCAGCTTCGGGCCGTTCTTCCAGTTCGCGCTGGCCGCGCGTGCCAAGGAGATCCTGGGCCGCTGGGGCTGAGTGCGCTGAAACGCAAGAGGCCACCTCCCGCCCTGGAGGTGGCCTCTTGTGGTGGATCTACTTGCTTTCGATGGCAATCCGCTGGGCGCCCGGTACCTCGGGCTTCTTGTGCGCCCCGGCCACCCGGATGCTCAGAACGCCCGCGTCGTAGGACGCGGTGATGTTCTCGCCGGTGACGTGCTCGGGCAGGGCGAAGGACCGGCGGAACGAGCCGTAGCGGACCTCGCGCAACGTCCGATGCTCGCTCTCCTCGACGCGCTCGTCACGCCGCTCGCCGTGGATGACCAGACGACCGTTCTCCACCTCGACGTTGACGTCCTTGTCGACATCGACACCGGGCAGTTCGATCCGCACCACGGCGTCGTCACCGTCCTTGACGATCTCGGCGGCAGGGGTATACGCCCCTGAAATGGACTGAGCCAGCGGTTTGAACCACTCTTCGGCGGCGGCGGGACCGAAAAAGTCGCGCACCCACCGGTCCGCGTTCCATGCGGGACGGCTCCACAAGGTGACTTGATTGCGGCTCATGACCTTCTCCTCATCTGTTGTCCGACCGGCCCCCGCCGGTCTCTCGATGAGTAAACGTGAGTCGACCACGCTCAAGTTCCACGTGCGCGTTCGCCGTCGGCGAACGGTCTCACACTCCTGTTGCCGCGAAAGTGAGCACAGTGTGATTGCCGGTTCACACAGCGCGACATCGCGGCAATATCGGCTTCCTAACCTCACCGCATGCAGTCACAGCAGGATCTGGTCATCGTCGGCCATGGCATGGTCGCCCACCGCTTGGTCGAGGCTTTGCGGGCGCGCGATGAGGCGGCCCTGTGGCGCGTCACCGTGCTGTCCGAGGAAACTGACGCCGCGTACGACCGGGTGGGCTTGACCGCTTACACCGAACACTGGGATCGCGTGCAGCTGGCGCTGCCGGGCAACGACTACGCCGGTGACGAGCTGGTTCGGGTGCGTCTCGGTGCCGCTGTCACCGAGATCGACCGAGAGGCCAAAGCGGTGCGCACCGCCGACGGCGAACTGTTCGGCTACGACGCGCTGGTTCTGGCGACGGGCTCGTACGCGTTTGTTCCGCCGGTCCCCGGCCACGACCTGCCGGGCTGTCACGTGTACCGCACTCTCGACGATCTCGACGCCATCAAGGCCGATGTCGAGACGGCTTTGGCCGGCGGGCACACCCGTGCCGGCGTGGTGATCGGCGGCGGTCTGCTGGGGCTGGAGGCGGCGAATGCCTTGCGCAGCTTCGGCATCGAGGCGCATGTGGTGGAACGCGCGCCGCGGCTGATGGCTCAACAACTCGACACCGCGGGCGGCGCGCTGCTGGTCCGGATGATCTCCGAGCTGGGCATCGCGGTGCATGTCGACGTCGGCACCGAGGGGATCGCGCGCACCGACCACGGCACGCTGGCTGTCACTCTCTCTGATGGCACCGTCATCGACGCCGGTCTGGTGATCTTCGCCGCCGGTGTCCGGCCGCGTGATGAGCTGGCCCGAGCCGCAGACCTGCCGCTGGCCGACCGTGGCGGCGTTCTCACCGACTTATCCTGCACCACAAGAGATCCCAACATCTTCGCCGTCGGTGAGGTGGCTGCCATCGAAGGCCGGTGCTATGGGCTGGTGGCCCCCGGCTACGCCGGAGCCGAAGTGGTGGCCGATCGGCTGCTCGGCGGTGCGGCGGAATTCCCGGGCGCTGATCTGTCGACCAAACTCAAGCTGCTGGGCGTGGACGTGGCCAGCTTCGGCGACGCGATGGGGACCACCCCGAACTGCCTCGAGGTGGTCGTCAACGACGCGGTGAACCAGACCTACGCCAAGCTGGTGCTCTCCGACGACGCCAAGACGCTACTCGGTGGTGTCCTGGTGGGTGACGCCTCGGCCTACGGGGTGCTGCGCCCGATGGTCGGCGGCCAGCTGCCCGGCGATCCGATGGCGCTCATCGCCCCGGCCCAGACCGGTGGCGGGGGAGCAGCTCTGGGTGTGGGTGCCCTTCCGGACAGCGCCCAGATCTGCTCGTGTAACAACGTCACCAAACACGATGTGAAGTGCGCCATCGCCGACGGCTGCGCCGATGTCCCGGCGTTGAAGAAGTGCACCGCCGCGGGCACGTCGTGCGGTTCGTGTGTGCCGTTGCTCAAACAGCTCCTCGAAGCCGAGGGCGTCACCCAGTCCAAGGCGCTCTGCGAGCATTTCCCGCACTCGCGGGCGGAGATGTACGAGATCATCACCGCCACCGAGATCCGCACCTTCTCGGGTCTGCTCGACCGCTACGGACGTGGAAAGGGTTGCGATATCTGCAAACCCGTGGTCGCGTCCATCCTGGCGTCCACCAGCTCGGACCACATCCTCTCCGGTGAGCAGGCGTCGCTGCAGGACTCCAACGACCACTTCCTGGCCAACATCCAGCGCAACGGCAGCTACTCGGTGGTGCCGCGGGTACCCGGCGGTGACATCACCCCCGAGCATCTGATCCTGATCGGCCAGATCGCCAAGGACTTCGGGCTCTACACCAAGATCACCGGCGGTCAGCGCATCGACATGTTCGGCGCCCGGGTGGACCAGTTGCCGCAGATCTGGGCCCGGCTCGTCGAAGGCGGTATGGAATCGGGTCAGGCGTACGGCAAGTCGTTGCGGACGGTGAAAAGCTGTGTCGGCAGCGACTGGTGCCGTTATGGCCAACAGGATTCGGTGCAGATGGCCATCGACCTCGAGCTGCGCTACCGCGGTCTGCGCGCACCGCACAAGATCAAGATGGGGGTCTCCGGCTGTGCCCGCGAATGCGCCGAGGCGCGGAGCAAGGACGTCGGCGTCATCGCCACCGAGAACGGCTGGAATCTCTATGTGGGTGGCAACGGCGGGATGACGCCGCGGCACGCCGAACTGCTGGCGAGCGATCTGGACACCGACACGCTGATCCGCTACATCGACCGGTTCCTGATGTTCTACATCCGCACCGCCGATCGGCTGCAGCGCACCGCACCGTGGGTGGAGAGCCTCGAGGGTGGACTGGACCACCTGCGTGAGGTCGTGTGTGACGATTCCCTGGGCCTGGCAGCGGAATTCGAGGCCGCGATGGCCCGGCACGTCGACGGCTACGCGTGCGAATGGAAGGGCGTCCTGGAGGACCCCGAGAAGCTGGCGCGGTTCGTGTCGTTCGTCAACGCACCCGACGCACCCGATCCCACTGTCACTTTCGAGAACCGATCCGGCCGGTTGGTGCCGGTCGGCATGCCGTCGATGCCCGCGAAAGGGGAGATGAAATGACGCTGCTCGGTGATATTCAGGTCTGGACCGCGGCCTGCGCCTACGACTTCCTGATTCCCGGCCGCGGTGCCGGTGTACTGCTCGATGACGGGTCGCAGGCGGCGTTGTTCCGCCTCGACGACGGCAGTGTGGTGGCGGTCGGCAACATCGACCCGTTCTCGGGAGCGGCGGTGATGTCCCGTGGCATCGTGGGTGACCGCGGGGGCCGGGCCTGCGTCCAGTCACCGATCAAGAAGCAGGCGTTCGCGTTCGACGACGGGGTGTGCCTGGATGATCCGACGATGTCGGTGCCGGTTTACGCCACCCGCGTCGACGACGACGGCACCGTCCACGTCGGCCGCTAGACGGCGACGGAAACCCGGGCGCGGCGGAACCGGCTGGCGATCAGCCGCACCGTTCCCGGGTGCAGGCCCAGCGGTTCGCTCACCACGTCGGCGCCGGATGCGCGCAACCGGTCCTGGAACAGGCCGTCCGCCAACAGGTATGACGCCACCACGACGCGGCGGGCGCCACGGGAGCGCAGACCGGCGACGGCGTCGGCCACTCTCGGCTCGCCGGTGGCCGCATAGGCCAGTTCGACCCGGCTGCCGACGGCCGCCGACAGCAGCGTGGCCGTCACCCGGAGATCTCGCTGAGCGTGCCGATCCGAGGTGCCCGCGGCGGCCATCACCACGGAATCGCCGGGTTGCCAGCCCGATTCGATCAATCGGTCGGTGACCACACGCACCATCTGCGGGCACGGTCCCAGCGCGTGAGTCACCGTGACGTCCGGATGGCCGCTGGCCGCGACGTGCTCCGGGATGTCCTTGCGTACGTGATACCCCGAGGACAAGAACGCGGGCACCACCACGGCCGGGCCGTCCAACGCGGAGAGCACCTCGGCCGGGGTGGGTCCCAGCACGTCGACGAACGCCACCCGGACCGGCTGCCCCAACTGCGCGGAGACCCGGTCGGCCAACGTACCGATCATCTGGACGCCGGACGCCTTGCGGGTGCCGTGTGCCACCAGAACAGGATTCACAGGTCGTCCACCGCCAGGCGGTAACCCCGTTTGACCACAGTGGCCACGATGTTTTTGTCTCCCAACGCTGTTCGCAATCGAAGCACCGCAGTCTCCACGGCATGGGTGTCGGTGCCGGCACCGGGCAGGGCGGCCAGCAGATCGTGGCGCGACACCACGGTGCCGGGCCGCAGCGCCAGTGCCCGCATGGTGGCCATCGCCGCGGGCGACAACGACTTGACCACACCGTCGACCAGGACGCAGGTGCCGCGGATCTCCACCAGATGCCCGGCGGCGGTCAGCACCCGCGACTGCAGAACCGGCAGCTCGTCGGTGATGTGGCGGGCCAGCGCGCCCAGCCGCATCCGTTCCGGCGCCGAGGTCGGCACCCCGAGCCGCACCAGGGGTCGGGCGGTCACCGGGCCGACGCACATGGCGTGCACATTGGTGCGCAAAGCGTTGATCACCTGGTCCTCGACGCCCATCTCGCGGGCCCGCATCAAGGTGGCGGCGACAGCGGGCGCGGAGGTGAAGCTCACCGCGTCGAACTGCTGCTCGGCGATACCCGTCACCAGCTGATCGAACGCCCCGCCGGTGGGCACCGGACGCCAGCGGTACACCCGGATCGGCACCACCTGGGCGCCGGCATTGCGCAGTTCGTCGAGGAACTCGGGGAACGGATCCCATTCATCGGTGGCGCCGTGCAGCTGGACTGCGATCCGCTGCCCGCCGACACCCTTCTCCAGCAGGTAGCGCAGCACCTCACGGGATGACTCGGAATCCGGGGACCACTCCTCGGGCAGGCCGGCAGCGCGCAGTGCGCCGGTGGCCTTCGGTCCGCGGGAGACCACCCGGGCCTGCGACAGCGCCGAGATCAGCTCGTTGGCCAGCCCCCAGCCGTCGGCGGCAGCCACCCAGCCGCGGAAGCCGATACCCGTGGTGGCCACCACGATGTCCGGTGGGGTCTCGATCAGTTCCTCGGTGTACTGGTGCAGTTCCTCGTCATCGGGCAGGGGCACCATCGCAATGGCGGCCGCACTGGTAACCGTGGCACCACGCCGGCGCAACAGCGTGCACAGCTCCTCGGACCGCCGCGCGGACGTCACCGCCACCCGGTAGCCCGTGAGCGGCGCCCAGTCGACCTCACTCATCTGACCTGTGTATTCAGTGATTGTTTCCACGACATTATCCCGTGATTGCACACGCGTGTCGCGCCAGTTCGCGGTGGTCAGAAGGGCTCATGGCGCCCACGCTAGAAACCGAATGTTGCTCCGAGGCTCTCCCCGGTCACCCGGGCGTGAACTTGCGCTCACTCCGGCCGGACCAGTCCTGTGAGGCCTACCAGACGTCTCCGTCACGCCAGTCGCACGCCAGATCCGACGACGTGTCCAGCTCCACCGAGACCGGCAGCACGTAGATGGCGCCGTCGTCGTCGGAGGTCCGGGTGAGCCCGGTCGGCGCCAGCACCCAGGTGGCGCCCTGCCATGGCAGCCACCCGCGGCGTTCGTACACCGGGCGACCCAGCTCGGTGGCGGACAACGCACCGAGCTGATGCGCACCGCGGATCACCTGTTCGGCGGCGTCCATCAGCGCAGTGGCCAGGCCCTGCCCGCGCTGGTCCTCCCGCACCGCCAGTGCCTCGATGTACCCACAGCGCAGCGCCCTGCCCTGGTAGAGGAGATGGCGTTGGACCACGGCGGCATGGGCCAGCAGCGCACCGCGGTGGCAGATCAGCGCGTGCATGCCGCCGAGGGCGTGTTCCCAGTCGGCGTCGGTGAACGCGCCCCCTGAACTATTCGAGAATGCCTCGACCACCATGGACCGGGCCCCGTCGTACGTCTCCTGATCGAGGTCGGAGGTGTGAACCAGGCGGGCGGTGTGAACCTGCGTGCGCACACCCTGAGGTCTACCAGGTTTGAGTCACTCAGGCAGCCATTCGTACCCGCGACCAGTGCAGCCGCACCGGCTGTCCGGGCCGGATCTGGGCCACCTTGTCGATGTCGGCGTCGATGATCACCCCCGCCACCGGGTAACCGCCGGTCACCGGGTGGTCCGGCCCGAGGATGACGGGCTGGCCGTTGGGCGGCACCTGAATGGCGCCGCGTACCGCGCCTTCGGACGGCAGTTGACGCTCGGGCCAGCGGTGCTGCATCGGGGTGCCGGAGAGCCGCATGCCCACCCGATCACTGCGTTCGGAGGCCACCCACACCGTGTGCACCAGGGCGTCCGGGTCGGCGAACCAGTCGTCGCGAGGGCCGGGGGCCACGCGCAGGTCCAGCAGGCGGCTTTCGATCGGGGCCACCGGCGCCTGGTCGAGTTCGGGATAGTCGTCGGTGTGCTTGCCGACGGGCAGTGTGTCGCCGGCCTGCAGGGGGCGCGGCCCGATCGCCGACATGACGTCATAACTGCGGGACCCGAGCACGGGTTCGACCTCGATGCCCCCGCGCACGGCCAGATAGCTGCGCATCCCGGAGGCGGGGACGCCGAGTTCCACCAGCTGTCCGTCGCGGACATGCGCAATGCTGTTGGTGCCGAACGGGATTCCGTTGACGGTGGGCTGGGTGTCGGCGCCGGTGACGGCGATGTCCAGGTCGCCGCCGTGGATGCGGGCGGCGAACCCGCCGAAGGTGATCTCGACGGTGGCCCAGTCGTCGGGATTGGCGACGAGGCGGTTGGCCAGGGTGTGCGCCCGGCGGTCGGCGGCACCGGATCGGCCGACGCCTATCTGCGCCAGGCCGGTGCGGCCCAGGTCCTGGATGAGGGCCAATGGTCCGGTGCGGACGATTTCGATATCCATCGGTGGTCCTTTCACACGGCCCGGAACTGCACCCACATACCCGGTGTCAGCAGCGCCGGGTTGGGTCGGTCGATATCCCACAACACCGCTTCGGTGCGCCCGATCAACTGCCAACCGCCCGGTGACTCCCGTGGGTAGACGCCGCTGAACTCGCCGGCCAGTCCGACGGCGCCGGCGGGCACCTTGGTGCGCGGCTCGGCGCGGCGGGGGACCTCGAGCCGAGAGTCACCGCCGACCAGGTAGGCGAAACCCGGTGCGAAACCGCCGAACCCGACGCGCCACAAGGTGCCGGTGTGTGCGGCGACGACGCCGGCGGCGTCCAGCCCGGTCAGTCGGGCGACCTCGGCCAGATCGGCGCCGTCATAGGTGACGTCGAGGGCGATGTCGGCCTCCCCGCCCGGTGGGGCGCTCGATTCGACGTCCTCGATGGACAGTTTCGACAGTCGCTGCCGGGTGGGGGCCTGGAAGGCGGGCCGGGCCAGCTTGATCAGCACCGTCCGTGCGGCGGGCACGATGTCCAGGACACCGGGCAGCTCGGCACGGCCAAGCACTTCCGTCCACGCCAGCACGTCGTCGGTGCTGCCGCATTCGAGGAGCAACGCCTGATCGCCGTACTCACGGACGGTGGTCACTCGGTCATCGATGGTGGCGCTCATGACACGAAGTTACTCCCGGGTAGGGAGCCGCGCCGCAAACCTTAGAAGGTCGCCATAGGAGCCTTAGCGACTGCTCAGAGCTCACTGCATGGGTTGATAGCTGGGCTCACGATTCTTGACCGCGGAGATGACGCGGTAAGTGACCGGCAGCAGGGCCGCTTCGACGGCGCACTTGTAGATCCAGCCGATCGCCGCGTACGTGGCGAAGGACGACATGTTGCCGAATCCGATGATGGGGGCCGCGACCGCGCAGAACACCAAGGTGTCGGCGAACTGCCCGACGACGGTGGACCCGAGCAGCCGGGCCCAGAGATGGTTCTCCTTGGTGCGCTGCTTGATTCGCACCACCAGGTAGGCGTTGACCAATTGCCCCACCAGGAAGCCGGCGAGCCCGGCGACGGCCAGCCCGGTGATGGAACCGACCATGGTCTCGAGCGCGGCTTGGTTCTCATAGCCTTCGGCTTGCGGAAGACGCACGGTGACCCAGAGCAGACCCACGAACAGCGCCTGCATGGTGAAGCCGATGTAGATGGCTCGGCGCGCCGCCTTGAGTCCGTAGACCTCCGAGAGCACATCGCCGATGACGTAGGTGAGGGGGAAGACCAGGAATCCGCCGTCGGTCAGCAACGGGCCGAAGGCGACGCCTTTGGTAGCTGTGATGTTGGAGATGAGGACGAGGGCGGTGAACACCGCCACGAGAATGGGGTAGTAGGAGGCGCCCACCGCGGCGTACCCGGTGGGCTGTCCAGAGTGCTGGTCGATGTTGTCGAGGTTGTTCCGATTCACCCGGACATCCAAACAGACTCATTGTCGGCCGTAGCCGGCTGACTCATCCGCCCAGCATCCCGGCCAACAGCGGTGGGAGCTGGTCGGCGACCAGCGGTAGTGACAGCGGTGAGGAGAACGCGATCGCGCCGGCGAGCTCTTTCGTGGTGAAGACGCTGCGGTCCTGCAGTGCCGCGATATCAGGGTTGGCCAGCAGCGCGGCCTGTTCGGCGTCACTTTCGGTGGTCCAGATCAGGACATCGGCCTCGCCCACGGCGGAGGCCAGCTGGTCGAGGGGGAGCGGCACCCTGTCGTCGTCCGCGACAGCACCGAGGCCGGCCATCACCAAGCCCATCTGGGTGAGGAACTCGGTACGCCACCCGGCCCGCGTCGCCGTCACCGCACCCTGCCACGGGCTGCCCGCCAACAGCGCGACCTTCTTGTCCTTGAACTGCGGATGGGCGGCCCCGGCCGAGGTGAATTTCTCGTCGACAGCGGTGACCAGCGCTTCCATCTCCGCGCGTTTGAAGACGGCCTCGCCGATGCCGGCCGCCTGGGTTTTCCACGGTTCGAAGAAGGCCTCCGGACCGGCCTGCGCAAGGGTCGGGGCGATGGCGGACAGCCGGGCATAGGTGTCGGCGTCGACGCCGGCGCAAGTGGCGACGATCAGGTCCGGTCGCAGCGCCGCGATCTGGTTGACCTGGATACCGTCGGCGAGGCTGAGTACCTGCGGTTGCGCGGCGCCCAACGCCGCCCGCGCCCAGGGCCACACCGCAAACGGTTCGCCGCCGAACCACTCCGTCGTCGCGATCGGCACCACGCCGAGTGCCAGCAGATCGTCCTGCTCGGTGAAACCGACGCTCACCACCCGCTGGGGCGGGGCAGGCACCGTGGTTTCGCCGAACGCGTGGGTGACGGTGACTGCGCCCGGGTCGCCGGCGGATTCGCTGGACGCGCACCCTGCGGCGAGCAACACTCCGGCGGCCCCGAGGAACGCCCGTCGAGTGCATCGCACCCGGCGAGCGTATCGGCGCGGCGGGTCAGCTCACCTCGAAATTGCCGAACAGGAGTACGGCGAGTCCCAGGGCGACGACGATGTTGACCACGGTGGCCGAGCCGAACACCACGATGGGCCGCCAGCCGGCTTCGCGTAGACCCTTCAGGGAGAACTCCAAGCCGATCGCCACGAACGCGAAGATCAGGAACCAGGTGCGCAGGTCGTTGACGGTGGCGATGGTGGCCTTACTGCCGTCACCGGCGAACTGCAGATACAGCGTGCCGATCACCGAGGCAGCGATGAAGCCGAGCACGAATTTGGGGAAGCGCTGCCAGAACTGGCCCAGGGTGGGACGTGCTGAGTGCGCGCTGCGTTCGACTTTGAGCGCGAAGTACGCGGTCAGGGCAATCGCGACGACGCCGATCAGGGCGTTCTGGGTGGTCTTGACGATGGTGGCGATCTGCAGCGCGTCCTCACCGGCCAGCGCGCCCGCAGCGGCCACGGCGGCGGTGGTGTCGATGTTGCCGCCGATCCAGGCGCCGGCCACGGCGGGGCTGAGTCCGAGCACATCGGCCAGCCACGGCAGCAGGAATATCGACGGCAACGCGAACACGATCACCAGGGACGCGGCGTACGCCAGCTGTTCACGTTTGGCCTGCACGGCTCCGGCGGCCGCGATCGCGGCGCTGACCCCGCAGATGGACACCGCGGAGGACAGCAGTGCCCGCAGTTTGTCGTCGAGACCCAACCGCCCACCCAGCCACCAGGTGAACCCGAACACGATGGTGATCAACAGCAGCGCCTGGATGATGGCCGGGCCGGCGGCGGTGGCCAGGACCTTGAGGTTCACCGAGGCGCCCAGCAGCACCAACCCGGTCTTGATGAAGAACTCGGTGCGGAAGCCCGCCGACAGGGTGTCGCGCAGCGCGAGCTTCGTCAGGACGATGTTGCCGATCAAGCCCAAAGCGATTGCATACACCGGGAATTCGATGGACTTGGCGACCTTGGCCAACGGCGTACCCTCCGCCCAGCCCGGCACCTGAGCTTCCAGGAACCGGGTGGCCGCACCGAGCGCCACCACCACGAGCACACCGGCGGCGACGGTGCCGATCGAGACCGGTTTGCGCGTCTGCTCCTCGGTGTCGGCGGACTCGGTCATGGGATCACGCTGCCCGGGATCGCGCCCACAAGCACCAGTACCAGCAGGGCCAGGCCGACGATGACGGCGAGCCAGTCTTCGTTCATGCGGGCCGACCGTAATCGCCGATCACGGCGCGAGACACCGTTCTACTCAGGGCGAATGGAACACGTTTCAGTGTTTGGCGAGCCGCTTGTTGACGGCCCTGGTGAGCCAAGCCGGGGAGAACCGCGAGCCCAGTGTCAACAACTTGCTCTGAGTGCCCACGGGGAAGTGCACCTGGTGCAGCGCGCGGCCGACACGGGAGCCGGCGGCCGCGGCGACGATGGCGTCGGCGACCTCCTCTGCGGTGAGGTTGATGCCCAGGGTCTGGGTGGTGCCGGTGCTGACGTTGGTGGTCATCGCGGTCTGCACGTACAGCGGCCACATCGCGATCACCCGGATGTCGTGAGCATTCCACTCGATGTCGAGTGCCTCGGTCAGACCGCGGACGAAAAACTTGGTGGCGCTGTAGGTGGCCAGTTCCGCCTGCCCGTAGATTGCCGACGCTGACGCGAGGTTCACCACCACCGCACCCGGGGTGGCGCGCAGGTACGGGAATGCGGCGTGCAGACCGCTGACCACGCCCTTGGTGTTGATGTCGATCTCCCGCAGTTGCGCAGCCAGGTCCACGTCCTCGAAGCGGCCGGCCAGCAGGATCCCGGCGTTGTTGATCAGCACGTCCAGCCGACCGCCGGCAACGTCGACGAACTCCCTGATGCGCGTGCTCATTTCGTCGGGGTCCGTGACGTCCAGGTGTCCGGTCACCACGGTGCCGTGCTGCGCGGCGATCTCCCCGGCCAGAGACGCCAGCCCGATCTCGTCGATGTCGAAGGCGCCCACGGTGTGACCGCGTTTGGCGAACGCCAGCGCGGTGGCCCGGCCGATACCGGCGGCTGCGCCGGTGATGAACACTGCTGGGGAGTTGACCATCAGCCCATTGTGACCAGATTGCGCCACAGTGTGGTGAGGCTGTCGGTGCCGCCGAACAGCGTGGTGAAGTGTGTGGAGTCGATGAGCACGATGTCTCCGGCCCGGTCTTGGGCCGGCGGCATCCAGATGACGGCGTTGAATTCGGTGTGGCCCGCAGCGGTGAAGGGGTGCGGGCGGTCCGGATCGACCCGCTGCCGGCCCAGCACCTGTACGGCTGAGCTCTCGGTGTCGGTCAGTTCGTAGTGCGGCAGGTGCTGGTGGAAGCTCAGGTTGGTGACACCGTGGAGCAGACGATGGCCGTCGAGGTCGGGGTAGGCCGTCAGCGGTACCGGGTCTCGTGTTCCCGCGACGACGGCGGGGCGCAGCCCCCACGTGTTGTGCACGGGCACGCCGAGTGCCTGCATCAGAGACCGGGTGTAGCCGCTGAAGCGTTGTCGCCGCGGGACCAGGCGGTCGCCATGGTGAAGGTATTCGATCTGACGCTGGTCCATGTCGTCGGTGAAGCCGACGTCATGGTGCGGCGCGAGTAGTAGGCAGGTGCCTTCGCGGCGCAGCCAGGCGCGCAGAGCGTCGATCTCGGCGGTGTCCGCGGATTGGTCGGACGGCAGGTGGTCCAGGCCGAACACCATCAGGGTGTCGGTGTCGGCGAGGATCCGTTCGTCGATCGGCAGTCGGTAGCCGGCCTGATCGGTGCGCTGGTACACCGCCACGGGGTGTCCGGTGACCTCGCCGGCCAGGGCTTGGAACAGCAACGTCGACCGGTGGAACAACTCGAGGGTGCCGGCGACACCCTGGAGGAAGTTGTCGGCGCTGAACTCCGGTGTCTCGTAGGCGGGCCAGACGACGTTGCGCACCTCGGTGATGGTGGAGAAGCGGTTCTCCATGGCGGCGGGATCCCGTTGCGCCTCCCACGGGTAACTCCACGTCCAATAGACACTCACCCGCCTGTGCCCGTTGTGCGGCCGTGCGATGTGCTCCTGGTTGTAGGTGCGCGCCGCGGTCATGTCGAATGACCTTCGGGTGCGGCGAGATAACGCAATGCACGCAGGCCGGGAAGGAAGAAGTAGGCGCCACCGGTGAGCGTGGTGAACGCGGGCAGCCCCTTGTGCACTTTCCGGATGGGCCTCTTGGGCACGGTGAAATCCAGGGTGCCGTCCTGTACGCCGCAGATGGGATCGTGCTCGTTGCCCAGTTCGTGGAACGCCTTGTCGTTGATCCAGACGTTCTGCGCGAATTCGAACTGGCGGACCAGGCTGGCGCAGATGATGAAGGCCGCGATTCCCCGGTCCACGCCGTCCTCGGGTGCGTCGGGGGCCAGCGCGGGACCATAGGTGGCGCCACGGCGAATCATCCTGCGCCGGTTCATGTTGACCGCCGTGTCCCGGGGGTTGAGACGACGTGCGTGCGCACCCAGGGGGCACGCGTATCCCAGCGGGTCCATCTCCTTGTAGTTGAAATCGTTGCTGCGCTGGGGATCTGCGCCCAACTCGGGATCGTCGCGATCCGGTGCCAGCACCAGGGGTGCACCGCTTCTCCAGCGGCCCATGAACTTGGCGGCCAGTAGTTCCTCGCCCGCGGGGTCAGAGGCGTTGCTGCGCAGGTAGTCGCGGAAGGGCCCGACATGTTCGCGCAGCCGGCGATATGCCATGAAACTGCCGTTGCGCGAGAGGATCTCGGGTTGCGGGAGGTTGGCGGGGGGCCCCTTCTCGTCGGGGTAGCCGAGGATGAACTCGCCGGGCTCCAGGGCGGCGCCGGAACCTGGTGTCGGCTCCTCCCCGGAGTACTTCATCACCGGTTGAGAGAGCCGGTCCCGGAAACCGAAATGGTCGTGGGCGTAATTGAACGGCGGATTGGCGTTGAGATCGAGGTGGGAAAGCGAGCGTACGCCCGGACACCGGCTCAGGAGCCGGTCGTGCTCTTCCACACAGCGTTGGCGTTCTGGTTCGTCACGGGCAAACAGAATCGCGATGGCGTGTAGGTCGCCCGAGGCCAGTTCGCCGACCCAGTGCTCGGGAGCATTCGGACCGGTATCACCCAGAATCGTTGCGCGCGCAGGCATTCCCTCGCGGAACTCGTCCGGGAACGTCGCGAGCGCGGCCTCGGGTACTCCGAGTGCACGCAGACCTGCCCACGTGAACGCGAGGGTGACCCATCGTGCAGAAGTGTCCATACTCGCCTGCACATCGGCTGCCGACTGCGCCACGTCCACCAGCTCGGACAGCCAGGCCCGGCCTGCCTCGGGGGTGGTGAAGGACAGGAATTCGTACCGCCCCGTCATCGCCGGGGTGCGTGTGAGCAGGATGTGCTGGATGTCGTCGAGCTCGAGCACCGGGTGCCTACTGCATCTGATCGAGCATGTCGGAGAACGCGCTCTTCAGCCGCAAGGCCTTCTTGATCTCGTCGGCAGTGACGTACGGGTATTCGCCGTACTCGAGAAAACTGGGGCATTGGTGGGCGCGGACGAATTCGACGAATGCTGCCGGATTCTCCTTCCAGTCTTCTGGAAAGCCTTCGAGATTGGTGAAGACGGTGGTGATCCCGGTCTGGCTGAACAGAGCCACGGCGTCTTCGGTGTATTTGTCGAAATCGGTGTCGAAGATGCCCTGGTACTGAAAATGCAGCCCCGAACCGACGTCGAACAGAACCCAGCGCAGGTAATGCAGACGCAGCGGGGCCAGGACATCCGGGGATGCCGCGATGGCCGCTTCGATCTCTTTTCCGTACGCTCGTACAACTTCTTCGCGGCCCTCCTTCACTTTCGCGATGATGGAGAACCCATAGCAGGCGGGGGTACGCGGATAAACAGGACCGTATCGACCGCGAACCAGTTCGTGATAACCCTCGGGCGGGATGGCCATTGCGGCCGGCCGCGACCAATCTGGCTGGTTGGACATGGCGGCTCCTCCGCTTGAAACCCGCTGTCAAGGCTGAACGTTAGCACCGCCCTCGACAAGCCACCTGCCCATTCTGATTTCGCCGATTTGTGCGATGAAAGACGTCAGGTCGCGGAAATAATAGTTTGAATCCAAACCGCAGATGAATTCAAACCAAGATGGTTCCACCCAGAAGCGGTTTTCGCATTAGGTGCGCGCCGATCACCCGTCAGATTTATTGTTACGTCAGCGGACATTCCCGTTCGTTTATCTGAGCGGCGTGCGACTGGTCGGGGTCTCGCATCGTGATGCGTCGGCCTGGATCGGCACATGCGGAGAGGAAGTTGTGCCGTGCAGATAAAGTTGTGTTCTTACATGGCCATTCTGGCCGTTTCAACGTTTGCGGTCGGGCTCGTCACTGCGAGTCCGGCGGCGGCCGACTGCACCAGTTCGGGCGGCGTCACGCTGTGTTCTCAGGGTGACGTCCGCGGCTCGAACACCGGTGACGGGCCGTCAGGCGCCGGGCCCTACATGCCCTACCCGTGTGAATACGACTATCTCTGCGACGACACCTACGGCTGGGGGTTTGCCTTCGACGTCGATGCGGATATCGACCGTCCCAACAATCCGGGCCGCCCTGACCGCCCGAACCGGCCCAATCGCCGTGGGGGTGGCAGACGATGAGCAGATCTGAACGGTCAACTGAACCAACACAATTGAAAGGGAAGAACATGTCGCTGTGGACAAGCGGGCGGCGAGCGCTCGCCATCTCGATCGGCACTGGCGCATTGCTGGTTGGTGTGGGAGCGGCGATCGCCAACGCGGAACCGCTGCCGCCGCCTCCTCCGCCACCGCCGAACTGCACTGCCGCCGACCTCGCGGGCGTTTCGACCGGCGTCACCGCGGCCACGGCGGCCTACCTGTTCACCCGTCCAGACGTGAACGCGTTCTTCACCAGCCTCAAGGGCTTGCCGCGTGAGGAGCTGAGGGCCCGGGTGCAGGAGTATGCCGACGCGAACCCGCAAGTGAGGGCGGAGCTGCAAGGCATCCGCCAGCCGATGGTCGACTTCCGTAACCGTTGCGGCGCACCGGGTCTGCCAGCTGAATAGCGCCTCGTCTGGTCTCGTGGCTGACGACGGGCCACGAGCTGGCACGTGCAGAAAGGAAGTGTGCCGTGCGGATCGTCAAACTCTCACTTGCAGTCGTGTTCGCCTTCCCCGCAGTGTCTCTCACCATCGTCACCGCCGGCCCGGCCTATGCCGACTGCGACCGTTCCGGCGGTGTGACACTGTGCTCTGAAGGGGCCAGTGGCTCGGGGGCCTCGGTCGCGCTGCCCTATTTCCCGTATCCGTGTGAGGACGATTGGTTGTGCGCCGACGGCGGCCTGTCGCTCCTGGACCCGGGTGGGCTCAACATCACTCGCGACACCCCAGGAGGGTTTTACACCGATTGACGTCAGCGCGCGTCAGCTCAGCGGAAGCGCGTTTTCCAGGAACGTCAGACCCCGTACCAGCGGATCGTCGGGCATCGGGGTGCCGTCCGAGGCGGCCATCAGCACCCCGACAATGGCGCCGGCCATCATGCGGCGCTCGAAATCGTCCGCGGGTTCGCTGAGCCGCTCCTTCAACGCGTCGGTGATCAAGGTGACACAACGCATGTACTCGCCGTAGAGCAGGCCGCGCGCCTCGGGGATGGCGTACATGAGCCGCTGACCGGCCATCGCGTCTTGGCGCTCTGCCTCTGACAGCCCGGCGAAAGTCTGTTCCACCGCATACCGATACGCCGCGATCGGCTTGAGCTCTCGGGGGGCGGTGACAAAGGCGTCGATGATCGGCTCGATCAGGTCGTCGGACAGCAGAACCGATTCCTTGGACGGGAAATAGCGGAAGAACGTGCTGGTGGAGACCTCGGCGGCGTCGGCGATCTGTTCCACCGTGGTGTTGCCGTAGCCCTGCTCTTCGATCAGCCTGAAGGCCTCACGGCGGATCGCCTGCCGGGTCTTGATCTTCTTGCGTTCTCGTAGCCCGAGAGCAGGGTCCATGTGTCCATTGTGCCTGCTGTCGTGTCGCCTCGACCTACCCAAGTGGGTAGGTCGAGGCGATTGGTCACAATTTCAGTGACTGGTCCATGGATGCTGGCGCGCGGCAATGCTTTTCAGCGAGACTCAATTGGCGGTGCCGAGAAATGGTCACGGCCACGCCAGCACAACTCCGAGCGCGATCATGGTGACTGCGATGACACCGTCCAGGATGCGCCATGTCATCGGGGTGGCGAACAGACCCCGCAGCCGTCGCGCCCCGAAACCCAGGGTGGTGAACCACACCGCGCTGGCGGTCACCGCTCCGACCCCGAACAGCCAGCGGTTGTCGGCGTGATCGTTGGCCAGTGCGCCGATCAAAACCACCGTGTCGAGGTAGACGTGCGGATTGAGGAACGTCATGGCCAGGCACGTCCCGAGGACGCCCGCCAGGCGGGCCGGTGTGGCTTCGGCCGGCGTCAACGTGCCGGGGTTGAGTGCGCGGCGAGCGGCCAGCAGACCGTAGCCGAAGAGGAACGCGGCGCCGCCGATGGTGGCCACCGTGACGACGCTGGGATGTGCGGCGACCAGCGCACCGAAGCCGAAGATGCCGGCGCCGATCAGCACCATGTCCGAGACCGTGCACAACGCGACCACGGCCCCGACATGCTCGCCTCGGATCCCCTGACGCAATACAAACGCGTTCTGCGCCCCGATCGCAGCGATCAGGGTCATGGACGTCAGAAATCCCGTAGCGATGACAAGCGCGGTGGTACTCACGAGCTCCAACGCTAGGGGCCGCCAGACGATCAGTACAGCTAATGATTCTTCATCGGCATTAGCTCAGCTTATGGGGCACTGTCCGACGGCCTTAGCAGGACCGGGTACCTGTCAGTTCTCAATCTGCGTGCCCGCTCCGACGTGTCGGGCGGGATCGCCAGGGCTCCACGTCCCGTGTGCAGGCTGGATCATCGTGAGGGTGTCGAGCAGGGGATTTTATTGAATCTATAGGCCGGATCTGGCATCTATAGTTGGTTGCTCGGCCAGATGGCCTCGGTTCACCGCGCGACTGAGCTGGCCAGGTCGGTTCTGTTGCCGCTAACGGGGGTGGCGAGTTGGCGTACTCGAGAAGTGTGGCGCTGTTCGGCCGTCTCGTCCGCGACTGGTGGAGCGAGCCGGTCGACTACGAGGCACAGGTGCAGTATTTCAGCAAGCGGTCCATCTCCACGGCGGTCCAGGTACTGATCGGCCTGGGAACAGGCCTGGACGCGGTGATCTCAGCCGTTGTCTTGCTGCCCTCCGCCGCTACTTCAGCGTCGCGGTTTGCCGTAGCGGTGTTCGTCGCGCTACAGCTCTTCTGGGCGTGGGTATGGTGTCGCGGCCCTTGGCCGCCGCGGTGGGCTTCCGTTGCGTTCGTCGTCACCGCCGACATCGCGATCACCGTGATGGTTGTGCTCGATGCAAGTTGGGTGATGGGCTCGTTCGGGTTGAGTTTCTTCACCATGCTCTCGGTGTACCTGATTTTCTTTGAGGGCCCCAAATTGCTTGTTGCACATATAACCTGGATTCTTGCTACGACGGCAGCCCTAGGCGTTCGGATAGGCATCGACGCGGAGTTCGATGTTGTCGGATTCACTGCAAAGACACTCCTGTCGGTGGCACTTCTCGTCGGGCCACCTCTGGGCATCCAAGCCGCGATCTGGGCTCTTCGGAACGACGCGAATAAGTCCATCAGCGATCCGCTGACCGGTCTGCTTAACCGACGCGGCTTGCACATGCAGTTTGTCGACCTCATGCACAATGCCATCACGACGGACGCCGAGGTGACCGTGATGGTCATCGACTTAGATCGCTTCAAAGAGATCAATGACAACTTCGGTCACAAAGTGGGAGACGCGGTGCTGATAGGCACTGCACGGCACATCAAGTCCACAGTGCGGGGCAGTGCGTTGGTAGCGCGTGTAGGCGGCGAAGAATTCGTCGTCGTCGACCTAGCTTCGGGCTGGCGGGCCCATCGCGACCTCGATCGCGTCAGACTGGCGATTGCTACTCAAACCGACTACGCCATCACCGCAAGCGTTGGCGTCGCCAGCGTGGCCGTCGCCAACTTTGCTGCCCCGGACGGTGATCCTGCTGCGTTGCTCGATGCCACGATCGAGCGAGCTGACCAGGCGATGTTCACCGCAAAACGTAACGGCGGTAACGCAACAGAGCTGCTCTAGCTCTGCCCCTCTTTGAATCCGTTCGCCGTCAAGCACACAACCCCCACGGTCTCCGGTTTTAACCGGTAGATGAGACATGAGTGTGTGCCACGTAGCTGAGAAGGCCCGAATACTCGCAGCTCGATCGGCCGTCAGATGTCCCGAGTCTGAGATCCGACACTTGTTCAGGACGCGCGCCGTAAGACATTCCGAAGGACAGCGGATCGAGCAGAGCGCCAATAGTCATGGTGCACCGCGTAATTGACCGCCGAAAAGGTTGCTCCCCGGAAGGTAGTGGTTGGGCGAAGACGGCGCTATTCGACCGGCAGTGGCGGTGGCACGTATGAGGCAGCCACCGTGGGGTCTCCGGTGGATTGCGTGAGGAGAAGCCCAACTGTTTCAACCAGGTGGTCGCGCATCCGAGCGGCACTGCCCGCCGCGTCACGATCGCCGTGGTGCTCGGCGGGGCCTCGATATTCGGCGGCCGGGGTAGCTTCGTCGGCGTCCTGTTCGGCGCGCTGCTGCTGCAGGTGATCAGTAACGCGACAATCTTCTTGAAGCTGTCCCAGGCCTGGCAGTACCTGCTGGTCGGACTGATGGCCCTGGCCGCGACCGCGGCTTACGCCCAGGTGCAGCGCAAGACGGCGAGGTGAGGGTCAAGCCCAACCGCGAACGCCACTGCGAGACAAAACCTATCCGGTCGGGGTCGACACGGCGACGGCAAGGCGGTTCAGCGCTTCGGCATTGACGCGGTAGTAGGCCCATTTGCCGCGCTGGTCACGGCTCACCAGCCCACTGTCGACGAGAAGTTTCATGTGGTGCGAGACCGTGGGCTGGCTCAGCCCCAGCGGTTCGGTGAGGTCGCAGATGCACGCTTCGCCGCCGTCGGATGCCGCGATCAGCGACACCAGCTTGACCCGCGCAGGATCGGCAAGCGCCTTGAACAACGCGGCCAGCTGTTCGGCGGCGGCGGTGTCGAGCGCGCCGCCGGTCAGCGGCGAGCAGCAGGCTGCCACGTCACTGGCGGTCAAAGGGGCAGTCCCGGTGGCCATGTCACCCATGATGACACACGCATTGACAATCATCGATACGTGGAGCACCATCGACCCATCGAAGAATGTCGATGAGAGGGGCGAGCGTGTCGGAATTGCCTGTCGTGGTGATCGGCGCTGGACCGCTGGGTCTGGCGGCGGCCGCGCACCTGCTGGAACGAGGACTGATTCCGTTGGTGTTGGAGGCCGGCGCAGCCGCCGGGTCCGCGATCCAGCAGTGGGAGCACGTCCGCACGTTCTCACCATGGCCCGAGCTGGTGGATCCTGCAGCGGCTCGGCTGCTGGGGCCCACAGGCTGGACGGCCCCGGAGGCCGGGTTCCCGACGGGCCGGGAGTGGAGGGACAGCTATCTGACCCCGTTGGCAGACGCCTTGGGGGAGCGGGTGCGTTACGGCGCACGGGTGACGGCGGTGTCGCGGCTGGGACGGGACCGGCTGATCAGCCCGGGCCGCGCGGAGACGCCGTTCGTCGTACACCTCACCGACGCGCGAGGAGCGGAGTCCCGGGTGCGGGCGCGCGCGGTCATCGACGCATCGGGCACGTGGGGGCAGCCCAATCCTGCTGGCGCTGACGGCGTTCCCGCGATCGGGGAACGTAGCGCTGCGGCCGCCGGGGTGCTGACCTACCTCCCACCGACATCGGCGCAGGCCTCGGCGCTGGCCGGCCGGCATGTGGTGGTGATCGGCAGCGGGCATTCGGCCATGACCGCGGTGATTGCGCTGGGTGAGGTGGTGCGCCGGGATCCGTCGACGACGGTGACGTGGGTGCTGCGTCGTGGGGTGGTCGGCAACACCTTCGGCGGTGGTGCCGCCGATGAACTCCCGCAGCGCGGGGCGCTGGGGGTCCGGTCGAAGGAAGCGGTCGACCAGGGCCGGGTCTCGCTGCTGACGGGATTCCGCACCGAGCGCGTCGACCTCACGGACGGATGCGCGGTGGTGACCGCCGAGGATGGGCGCACAGTGCCGCCGGCCCATCACGTGGTGGTGCTCACCGGGTTCCGGCCGGACCTGTCGTTCCTGTCGGAGATGCGCATCGAGTTGGATCCGATCCTGCAGGCCCCGGTCCGCCTGGCCGAATCGATCGACCCCAACATGCACTCCTGCGGCAGTGTGTTGCCGCATGGGGCGGCTGAATTGGCACACCCCGAGCCGGACCTGTACATCGTGGGCATGAAGTCCTACGGCCGGGCACCGACGTTCCTGGCGATGACGGGCTACGAGCAAGTTCGCAGTGTCGCCGCCGAGCTGGCCGGCGATCACGAGGCCGCGAGCCGGGTGGAGTTGACGTTGCCCGATACCGGCGTGTGCAACGGGGCGGGCTTGTTCGACAGCCCGGAGAGCGAGAACGCCGGGGCCGGCTGCTGTGGACCGGCGCCGTCCTCGCCGCGGCCATTGTTGTTGTCGCCCAGTCCCATTGGCGGATGACGGCGCCGGGTCGTCCCTGCGTGCTGCTGACCCTCTGTCTCACCGAGATCACCAGCTGGGGTGTGCTCTACTACGCCTTCACCGTTCTCTCTGATCAGATCAGCGCCGACACCGGCTGGTCCGCCCCCGCGGTCACCGCAGCGTTCTCCGCCGGCCTGGTGACCTCGGCGTTGGTGGGGATCCCGGTCGGGCGGTGGCTGGACCGCGTCGGCCCGCGCTGGATCATGACCGCCGGTTCGGTGTTGGGGGTTGTTTCGGTGGTGGCGGTGGTGGCCGCGCCGAACTACGGCTGGTTCGCCGCGGCGTGGGTCCTGGCCGGGGTCGCGATGAGCGCGGTGTTCTACGCTCCGGCGTTCGCGGCGCTGACCCGGTACTTCGGCGCCGACGCGGTACGCGCACTGACGGTGTTGACGTTGGCGGCCGGCTTCTCGAGCACCGTTTTCGCACCCTTGACTGCGGCGTTGTCGGGTCAAATGAGTTGGCGCCAGACCTATCTGGTGTTGGCGGCGGTGCTGGCGGTGGTCACCATCCCGGCGCATTTCTTCGGGCTGCGGCGTCCCTGGCCGGCGGTGGTTTCCGAACACTCGGTGCAATCCCCGACCCGCATCGCGCGCAGTGGCCCCTTCCTGGCGTTGGTGGCGGCGTTTGCACTTTCCGGGGTGGCGTCGTATGCGGTGATCGCGAATCTTGTGCCTCTGATGGGCCAGCGTGGTATCAGTACCGGCGCTGCGGCGGTCGCTCTCGGCCTCGGTGGCGCCGGTCAGGTACTGGGACGCCTTGGCTATCAGACCTTGGTGCGTCGCGTGGGTGTGGTGCCCCGCACGGTGATCATCATGTCCGGTGTCGCCGTCACCACTGCGCTCCTCGGAGTGTTCAACAGCTACGCCGCACTGCTGACAGTGGCGATCGGTGCCGGGGTGATGCGCGGGATCATGACGTTGTTGCAGGCGACCGCGGTCACCGAGCGTTGGGGCGCAACTCATTACGGCCATCTCAGTGGCATTCTGAACGCACCGGTGATGATCGCCACCGCGATCGGCCCGTTCGTCGGTGCGGCGTTGGCGAGCATTCTCGGCGGCTACGCGGCCATGTTCCTCGCACTCGGCGCAGTCGCGGCGGTGGCTGCTGCCACCGCCGTCGCCACGTCCACCTCAGCCCGTACCACGGTGGCACCGGCAGGGCGTGATTAACGCGAGGCTGTGAGTTCTCGAACCACCTCGTGAAGTGGGTCGGAGGATGTCGCGATCTCGCCGACGTAGGGGTGTGACAGCTGAAGGATCAGAAAGAGGTTCATCGCGATGATCGTGCCGACGATGGCCACCATGGGATAGTGCTGGCGTGGCTTGTCGACGCCGTAGATGATCACGGTGCCGAGCACCATCGCGCTGGTCAGGAAGATGACTGCCCACAACGGCCACGGTGGTCCGACGTCTGCCCGGGCGGTCAGGATTCGGGCCGTGCGGGCCTGGCTCATGGCGTCCAGGTTGGAGAATGACGTTGCCAGGGAGGTCTTCTGGTTGTCGGTTGTTGCCTGAATCTGCTGGTAGGCGGTGTACACCTCGGACAGTGCCCTGTCTGCCTCCGCCGAGCGGGCATCGTTGGCGTGGGTCCATTCGGCGATAGCGGCCTGTTCGTAGGCGAGCAGGCTTTCGCGCACGCGGTCGCGGTCGGCCTGCTCGAACACCGTGAGGTCTCTGACCATCTGCACCGCCGCGGCCCCTTCACTGCGCGCCGCGGTGTCGGCGGCGCTGATCTGGCCCCACATCGAGGAGACGACGAACCCGATGAAGAACGCATAGACGAAGCCGATGAACCCATAGGTGAACTTGGTGACGTCGTTGTGCTCGCCTTGGGCCAGTTGGGGATATCGACGCCGCACGAACTTCTGCGACAGGACCGCTCCTCCGGCGATCAGCACGATCAGGCCGATCAACAGGACGGAGGACGGGATGTGGCTGACCAGCCATTGACTCACGGGCGGAGTTCCGGTGACGTCTGGAGCAACCAGGCCTGTCCGGCGTTTGCTGCCACGGCACCACCTCTGATCCGGCAGCCACCAGGTGTGGCCGTCCGCTGACAATCTAGGACCCAGGAGGCGGTCCCGCAGTTGTTTGCGAACACCGACGCGAGGTTTGTGCCGAACCCCTACCGCAGCAATGCGAGCCGGGCACGCAGTTCGCGCACGCGGCGCTCGATATCGTCGCGCACCAGCCGCATTCTCTCGGCCCCGTCGATGCCACGTTCGGACGGTTCGTCGGTGTCCCAGTTCTCGATCACCGTTCCCGGCAACGGATCGAGTTGCGCCTCACGACCGAGGGTGACCACCAGATCGACGGCGCGGGCCAGCTCGTAGTCGACCGGCTTGGGTGTCTCGGCGGTGATGTCGACACCGACCTCGAGGAGCACCTGGGCGGACAGGTCGTTGATCGCCGAACCGGGTTTGGTGCCCGCCGAATAGACGTTCACGGAGTCACCGGCGAGGTGTCTCATCAGCCCGGCCGCCATCTGCGACTTGCCGCCATTCTTGACGCACACGAACAGCACTGACGGCTGCGACGATTCAGTCATTCTCTTGTCCTGGTCTCTCGGGTCGCGACGGCGAAGCGCCGGCGCAGCGACAGTGACACATAGACCAGGGCGACCAGCACCGGCACCTCGATCAACGGGCCCACCACTCCGGCCAGCGCCTGCCCGGAGGTGGCACCGTAGGTGGCGATCGCCACCGCGATGGCCAGCTCGAAGTTGTTGCCCGCCGCGGTGAACGCCAGCGTGGTGGTGCGTTGATAGCCCAGGCCGATCGCTGAGCCGAGCAGGTAGCCGCCGCCCCACATGATGGCGAAGTACGCCAGCAGCGGCAGCGCGATCCGAACCACGTCGAGGGGCCGGCTGGTGATCTGGTCGCCTTGCAAAGCGAACAAGACCACGATGGTGAAGAGCAGCCCGTACAACGCCCACGGCCCGATCCGTGGCAAGAACGTGGACTCGTACCAGTCGCGTCCCCGGGTCTTTTCGCCGAGCCGGCGCGAGAGGTAGCCCGCCAGCAAGGGGACGCCGAGGAATATCAGGACCGACTTGGCTATCTGCCACGGTGAGGCGTCGATGCTGGTCTGCGCCAGGCCGAGCCAGCCGGGCAGCACGGAGAGGTAGAACCAGCCCAGGACGGCGAACATGAGAACTTGAAAGATCGAGTTCAACGCGACCAGCACAGCCGCGGCTTCCCGATCGCCGCAAGCCAGGTCATTCCAGATGATCACCATGGCAATGCATCTGGCGAGGCCGACGATGATGAGGCCGGTCCGGTACTCGGGTAGGTCCGGCAGCATCAGCCACGCCAGTGCGAACATCAGGGCTGGACCGAACACCCAGTTCAGCGCCAGCGAGCTCAGCAGCAGTCTGCGGTCCCCGGTCACGGTGTCGAGGCGGTCGTAGCGCACCTTGGCCAGCACGGGGTACATCATGATCAACAGGCCGAGCGCGATCGGCAGCGAAATACCGTCGATCTGAACGCTTTCCACGACGGTGTTCAGGTCCGGCACCCAACGGCCCAGAAGTAGACCGGCGACCATGGCCAGGCCGATCCACACCGGTAGGAACCGGTCCAATGTCGACAGCTTGCCCACCACCGGCGCCACGGGATTCGACGCCGCGGTGTCGGTCATACCGTCACCGGGGCGACATCGAGGTCCAGCAGCGCCGACAGTTCCCGCATCGCTTCCGGGACCACGGCGTAGTACACCCAGGACGCCCGGCGTTCCGACCTCAACAAGCCGGCGTCGCGCAAGACCTTGAGATGGTGGGACACCGTGGGCTGGGAAACGTCGATACCGCCGGAGATGTCGCAGACGCAGGCCTCGCCGCCGGCATGGCTGGCGATCGCGCTGAACAACCGCAACCGCACCGGATCAGCTAGTGCCTTCAACTTCTTGGCCATGTCGACAGCCGCCGGCTCGGTCAACGGCTCACGCAGCAGCGGCGGCGTCACACAACAGGCATCCGGCGCGACAGCCTCTGGATTCGACACCCATCGATATTGACAGGTATCGAATCAGCGCGCAACGGTGGAGTCAGCTGGACAGCTTGGCCAGTTCGGCCTTGGCGTACCGCTCGACGAACAAGGGAACAAAGTCACGCACCGGTCGACTGTCGAAGCGAGCATGCACATCGCCGACGAGCCGTCTGACGGTCTCCACGGGAACCGATTGATGCGTCGCACTGAGGCGATCCGCGATCTGTCCAATGACATGTTGCTCAGTCACCTTGTTCACCGATTCAGGGTCCCTCCGCCGAAGCGCACCGGTCAACACTCGGCGTCGGGACGTCACAAACAGGAGCGGACACCCACTTACCGGCCCACGCACCGCCTGTCAGAGCGATTCAAGGTGCTTGAGTGAGGAGAAGGTGTTGCCCACCGACACCTCGCTTGACTCAGAGGTGAACATGATCCTGCGCACCAACGGCCCGATGAGGGCGTCGAATACGTTGGGAAGCAGACGATACGCGGCGATAGCAGGTAGGTTGAACCAGCCGACCTGGCGCTCACTTGAATGGTTTCGCTCCGCGGCACGCACAATCGCTGCAGCTATGACTGCCGGAGCGTCCGCTGTCGGCGGCACGCGCGGCGTCTGTCCGGAGAACGTGCCCGCGTCACGGTAGACAGGTGTGTCCACCGGGCCGGGGTAGACCCCGTGCACACGCACTTCCGGTCGCTCACGATTCTCCTGGCGCAGTGCACGAACCAGCCCGCATATCGCGAATTTGCTTGCCACATAGGCAGATTGATACGGCACCGCGGTCACTCCCAGGAGTGATCCGACCAGGACCAGCTGCCCGGCGTCCTGCGCGTGGAACTGGGTGAGTGCCGATCGCGCGACGTTCACCGACCCGAGGAGGTTGGTGCCGATCACTGCCTCGAACACATCGGGTGGCACGTCCTCGAATCGGCCGAAGGCTGTGATCGCAGCGCATTGCACCGCGACGTGCACGTGGGCGAACGTATCGACTGCGACGTCGAACAATTGCTGCACCTGCCCGGCATCGGAGATGTCGGTGGGGTGCACCACGACGTCGGTGGCGCCGGCGTCCATCGCTTCGTCCGCCACCCGGCGCAGCGCGCCCTCCGATCGGGATGCGAGGACCAGGCGAGCGTGACGACGACCGTAGCGCAGCGCGGTCTCGCGCCCTATGCCGCTGGATGCGCCGGTGATGACGACTGTTCGCGAATCATCGTTGTGCTGTGCGTTATTCATCGGACACCTCAGTTGGCGTGCGGCGGCGCTCGGCGATGCCGAGCACCCCCAACACGGTGGTGGCGGCAAGGGCAAGCGGACTGCCCCGCAAGCTGGACAGAACGGCCGCGCCGACGGCGACCGGCGCCAGCAGTGCGACGGGGTCCCGGCGCCGTTGTCGGACCCGGGCAACGGCCGCCGGAGTGCCCGCGGCCAGGTTGGCCGCGATGACGGCAGTGTGCGCACGTCCTGGGCGGCCGGGCTTCGAGGCCCGCATCACGGCGGCCGCACACCACAGCAGCAACGTGACGTCGTGCACCCGGTGCACCCACGCCGACCCGCCGTTGTGGTCGCCGAGCCCGTATCCGAGCGCAGCGCTTGGGCCCACCACCCCATCGGCGAGCCCGTCGAGCAGTTCCAACGCCGCGTCAGTGGAGGTCCGCGTCGGGCTCCAGTCCAACTCCCGGCGTGCCTTGGCAGTGTCCATCAGCGGGGTTCTGGTTGCCACGTCGTACCAACCCGGAGTGACCGCCACCATGTGCAACCGATGAAGGGCAACCACCACTGCCCGCATCAGCGGTGGGCTCACTCCGACCGCGCGGGCTCCGACCAGGTCCGCCAGGGCGGTGTGGTCCAGGACGTCGGACGCGACGTTGAACGAGCCCCGCGCGCGTTGCTGCATCAGCCGCACCACCGCGTCACCGACGTCGTCAGCGTGCACGAACTGCAAGGACAGGTCTCTGGGCAGTGGAAGAATCGGCAGCATCCGTCCTCGCAGCCCCCGAAGCACGGCTCGGGGAACCCACGGCCCCAGATAGAGCGAGCGTATTTCGTATGCAGCTTCGCGTTGCACCACCACGGTCGGGCGGAAACGGGCCACCGCCGTACCCGGCTGGAACCTCTCGAACTGGTCCAGCAGAGTCTCCACGGCCACCTTGTGCCGACTGTATGTCGAGGACGGCTGACCGGTGGTCGGCCACGATTCGGTGACAGGCAGCGCAGAACTGTTCGGCGCGTAGATGCCAAGGCTCGACGCGTACACCAACTGCCGCACGCCGGCGTTTGCCATGGCTGCCAATACCGCCTCGGTGCCAAGCACATTCGCGCGGTAGAGGTACTCCTCGTCGTCAACGGGGCGGACCGCCAGCGCGAGGTGGATGACGGCATGGACATCACGCATCGCCGGCGCCAACCGGGCGGCAGCATCCGGAGACGAGAGATCGATGGCGAACCACCGCATCCCGGCGTACATGCCAACAGTGGGGGGAGGCCGTCGACAGACGCCGATCAGCTCTGCTGTGGGTTCCTGACGGGCGAGTGCGCGCAGCACACCGGCCCCGACGTTGCCCGACGCGCCGGTGACGAGAATTCGGAGCCGCTCACTCATGAACAGCGGTGTTATCTGATGACATGCCAGCCTTCGGGCAGGGTTCTGTGGTGCCGCTCGCAACCTCACGCCGGCGCGTCCTCGCCAGGTATAGACGGTACGGGCCGGCCGAAACCCGTTTCCCGACAGGAGATTTATGACGTCTTCGGGGCAGAGGTGACTACGCCTTGATCGGACGGCCGAGACCGTTTACGCGGACAGGTGACGGGTACCAGCGGGGGATCCGATTCAGTCACAAGGAGATGTCATGGCTCGCGCAACGCTGTTCCACCAATTGCATGATGTGGGCTTGGCCGCATGGTTCGGGGGCACCCTGGCCAATGCCGTCACACTCAATCCTGCGTCGTCGTCGGCGGGAAACCCCAGGGACGTCGGCGCTGTCGCGAATGAGGGGTGGGATCGCTGGACTCCGGTCAACGCAGCCGCCATCGGCGTGCACCTGGTCGGCGCCGCAGGCCTGGTGAAACACGACTTCGGCAGGATGAAGACACAAGCCGGCGTCCCTACCATGGCCTGGGTGAAGACCGGTCTGACGCTCCTCGCGCTTGGTGTCACCGGCTACAGTCGCATGCTCGGCAGCAAGGTATCCCAGCACGGCGCAGTACCGGCAAGCGACGCCACCACACCGGCTCTCACGACGCCACCGGACGTGGCGGCTGCGCAGAAGCAGCTCAAGGCTCTGCAGTGGATCGTGCCCGCAACCACGGGTGCGTTGGTGGCTGTCGGCGCCTACGCCAGTGAGCAGTATCGGCCCGAAGAGGTCGCCAAAGGCGCGCTGCGCCGCGTACTGCCCTGATCATCGCCGTTCGCGAGGCTCAACGCGCCGTGACGTTGCCGTCCAGCTCCAGCGCATGCCAGGGAACTGTCGGTGTTTCGCGGTGGTCGGGATCGATGCCGATGAGCCTTCCGCCGGCGAGGTGGACGGTCTCGTGTTTGGCGGTGACGTCGAGAGTGACCAGGGCTTCGATGCCGGCGCGGGGGACCGCGGTGTCGGCCTCGCGCCATGAGGTGATGCTGTTGTGGCCGTGGATCTGACTGAACGGCAGGCGGCGATCGGTCCATCCGGGCAGCAGTTCGCCTGCGGTGTCCGCCCACAGGGGCCCGACGTCCGAGGTGATGGATCCGTGCAGGAAGATGCCGGCGCGGAACACCGTATCGGTTCCCGCTCTGGCGAGTTCGTTGATCCGGCGGGCGGCTTCGGCGGCGGTGGACGGACCGCCGAGGTTGCTGGCCCAGAACTCCGCTGTGATGCCGGCGTGGGTGATCAGGAAGGACTCGTCTGCGGTGTCGACTGCGGCGGCAACACAAGCGGCGCCGTTCTTCCACCAGCGGTTCAGTGTGCGAATGTGCCTGCGGCTCAGTTCTTCCGGCCATCGGAAGACGGGCGGTTGGAGGTAGTTGATCTCGTGGTTGCCGATCAGCTGCACCCACTGGCCGGGCTGGGTGCGCAGGTACCGGTCGACGATGGTGACGACCCGGGCCGAGTCGGGACCGCGATGGATCAGGTCGCCGACCTGGATGACCAGCAGGTCGTCAGGCAGTGAGCCGTCGGGATGTGCGCCGAGCCGGGTGAGTTCATGGCGTAGCTGCTCGGCGTGGCCACCGACGTCGCCGATGACGGCAATGCGCATTGCGGTCAAAGTGCCTTTCGCCGGGCGGGTGCGGCGCGCTCGACGACGCGGTCCATCCGGCGTGCGATGGTGTTGATCTCGCGGACGGCCTGCCCGATCATGCTGCGTTCGATAGGCGACAGTTCGTCGCGGTCGATCAGGTCGCTGGGTTGGTGCCCGTCCCTGAGCCGATCCAGGTGATGGCGCAACCGCATCCGCTGGAGGAGCTCGAAAACCTCGATCAGCCGGTCGGCCTCGGCGCGGGGCAGGATCGCCGATCCTGATGCGTCGCGGAGTCGTTTCACGGTCTGCAGTTCGGTGGAACCCACCCCGAGTGCGGCCCACCGGGCGATGCTCACCACCGGTAGTAGCCCATGGGTCTTGACATCGAATGTGAAGGTGTCGCCCTTCCCGGTGAACACGTCACGCAGCGTGCGCTCGCGCACCTTGGCGCGGTGCGAAACCGATTCTGAGAGCAACAGGTTCATTGCTGCGGGGTGTCGCTGGAAGTCGGTGAAGACGCGCGCGACCTCCGGTAGCCCGGGTGTGCCGTGGACGGGCCGGGCGTCCACCAGCAGCGAGGCGATGACGGCCAGCCCCTTGCTGTGGGCTGCCATGGCCGCGCGGGAGTGCTCCCCGGGTACGGTCAGCCAGCGGGTCGCCGCCGCCCGCCACTGGCTGTTGGTCCGGGAGAAGGCCTTGTTCGACGCGTTGGCGCCGTTGACGTCGACCCCGAGCCCGGCATCGGCGAGCAGTGCGTTGACGTCGGCGAACGCGAGACGGTACTGCTCCATCGCCTCCGGGGACACACCGTCGTCGAAGGCGATCGCCGCGTCGACATCCGAACAGGGCACCGCTTCACGCCGGCCGTGGCTGCCCAGGGTGAGCCAGGTGAACTGGTCCAGGCCGAGGTCGGGATGGTCGGCGAAGACCAGTCGGATCGATTGGCGGACAATGGCATCGACAATCGCGGAGTACACCCGGATGACACGGTCGGCGGCCAGCCCCCGGTCGAGGATGTCACCCAGAACCGCCGGCGCCAGCCGGGCCCGCTCGACCAACTCGCTGCGGCTGCGGGCGCGGTGGATGCGTTCGAGCATCCCGACTCCCGCCGTGGTGGGCGCCAGTGCGAAATCACGGGCGCCCACCACGCCGCGCAGCTTCCCGGATCGATCGACCACCGGTAGGTACTCGGCTCGGGTGTCGAGGAGCGTGATCAGCGCCTCGACCGACGATCCGGAGAGCTCGACCGTGGTGGCCGGGTGCGCCATCACCACATGTACGGGGGCGTCGGCGGATACCCCGTCACCGACCACCCGGCGGCCCAGCATCGCGTCGGTGACGATCCCGTAGGTGCCGTCACTGGCGTCGACCACGGCGCAGTGCACGTCCCGGTCGGCGAGTTGCCGCGCGACCACGGCGACGGGCGTGTCCGGGTCGACCACCACCGGGGTGGTCGCGAGCAGGTCCTCCACCGTGCTGAAGGCCGGCGTCGAGGTGGACAGCCGTCTGATCCGGGAGATGTAGTCGGCCAGGAACCGGGCGCCGCTGCGGGAGTAGAACGCCGGCTCGACCAGGTTGCCCGGCAACACGGCAACGCTGGCCGACGTGGTGGCGACCACCCGGGGCCCGACCGGGCGTTCCGTGAGCATCGCCGAGAACCCGAACACCTCACCGGCCACGAACCGGTCGTCACCGGCCTTGGTCACCCGGTCCTGGTCGTGCCAGAGGTCCACTTCACCGGTGAGCACCACATAGATCTCGGTGGGCGGTGCGGTGAAGGCGTCGACCACCAGGTCGCCGGCGGAGAACTGGCGGACCGTGGCCGCCGCGGCGATCGTCGCCAACTGGGTGGGGGACAGCGCGTCGAACGGCTCGATGCCGGCGAGAAATCGGCTCAGCTCCTCTGTCGTCATGGCTGGTCAGGCTCAGCGCATACCGACGTAGATCTGTCCGGTCGACACGTCTTCTTCGAGTGCTTCCAGAGAGCGGCCGCGGGTTTCGGGCACCTGGGTGTACACGAACAACAACGCTACGACCCCGATGCCGGCGAACAGGAAGAACGATCCGGTGATTCCGATGGTCGAGACCAGGGTGGGGAAGTAGAGCCCGAGGAATCCGTTGGTGACCCAGCAGAAGAACACCGCGATGCCGATACCGAGGCCACGCATGTGCAGTGGGAAGACCTCCGCCAGCCACACCCAGACGGCGACGTTGAGGAAGGTCTGCATCGACAGCACGAACCCGACGACTAGGACCAGGATGACGTACGGGCGCGCGGGGTTGCCGGCCGGCAGCAGCATCGAGGCGACACCGACGAGGCAATGGAAGGTGGTGGTCAACGACAGGCCGATCAAGAAGGTCTTGCGGCGGTCCAGCCGGTCCATGTTGCGCAGCGCGATGATTCCGCCGATCACGGCGACCACCCCGAACGCGATGTTGGCGAGCACTGCCTGCTGCTCGCTCATGCCCGATTCCTCGAGCACCCGTGTGCCGTAGTACATGATCGAGTTGATCCCGGTGAGCTGCTGGGTCATGCACACACCGATGCCGACGAAGATGATGCGTCGCAGCCACTTGCTGCCCATGATCGCCTTCAGCCCGATCTGGTGTTCTTCGCGTTCCTCGCGGGCCACCAGTTCCACCTGGCCGAGTTCGGCCAGGGCCCGGTCCTCGGACCGGATGGTCTTCATCACCGCGAGCGCGTCGTCGTTCCTGCCCTTCTCCACCAGCCAGCGCGGTGACTCGGGCATCCGCAGCATGCCGAAGAACAGCGCCACAGCCGGCAACGCGCAGACCGCGAACATGATGCGCCAGACGCCGTCCACATGGCCGAGGGTCACGCCCAGGATCGCGTTCACCACGAACGCGGACAGCTGACCGACGACGATGGCCAATTCGTTGCGGCCGGTGATCGAGCCACGGATCTCATACGGCGACAGCTCTGCCAGGAAGACCGGGACCACCGTCGAGGCGCCGCCGACGGCGAGCCCCAGCACAATGCGGCCGGCCACCAGGACCGCGAATCCGGTCGGGGAGAAGGTACCCGGCTCGGGGCCGGCCGGCGAGAACACCACCAGCACCACGCCGACAAAGAACAACACCGCCAGGATCAGGATCGTCTTACGACGCCCGATGGCGTCGGAGATGATTCCACCCAGTAGAGCCCCGATCGCCGCGGCGAACAGCAGCGCGCTGATGACGACGCCCAGTTGGAGCAGGGAGAGCCCGAGTTCTTGGGCCATCGGACCCTCGGCGCCGTTGGCGACGCCGGTGTCGTAGCCGAACAGGAGGCCGCCCAGACAGGCGACGATGGAGATGAGCCCGATCCGGCGCCGGTGGGGGCCTTCTGTCAGGGGTGGTAGCTCGGCTTCCGACGCCGAGTCCGCATGTGCAGTCATGTCAGGGTCCTCCGTTGCTTGGCCTGCGGGATCTCTGGTGCCGACTGGCGGCGGTGATGCCCGTCACATGCACATAGACTAACGCGCGAAAGTAATTTGTAAAGTCATATGTACATTCAAATGCGGGGCGTCCCGTTTGAACCGCGGCCTTTCCCTGGTCAATCGAGAGCGCTCACAACGAATTTGACGCTTGACACCGGACGGTAGACCCTCCATAGTTGGCAAATTAGACCGGTCTAGTAGACCGAATGAATCCAGACTGGAGTGCAACCATGGGACAGGGAACGATCGGCGTCGCCGTCATCGGCGGAGGCATGGCGGGGCGCGCGCACGCCGCCGGCTACCGCACCGCTACCACCGTGTTCGGCACTGATCGCCCCGATGTCAGGCTGGTGGCGATCGCGGACAGCAACGCAGCGGTGGCCGACGACACCGCCAAGCGGTACGGCTATGAGCGGGCCGAATACGATTGGCGGGCCATCGCCGAGGCGCCCGACATCGACGCGGTGAGTGTGGTGGTGGCCAATCACCTGCACCGCGAGATCGTCGAAGGTCTGCTGGCCGCCGGCAAACATGTGCTGTGCGAGAAGCCCCTGGCCGGGTCGCTGGCCGACGCGGAGGCCATGGTCGCCGCTGCCGAGCAGTCCGATCGGGTGACCGCTGTCGGGTACACCTACCGCCGGTCTCCGGCCGTCGAGGCGATCCGTCGCGAACTCGCCGCGGGCACCATCGGTGAACTGGTCCACTTCAACGGCCACTACTGGTGCGACTACGCGCTCGATCCCACCTCGCCGATCACCTGGCGTTACCGCGGCGCTCCCGGAACCGGCGCACTCGCCGACGTCGGCAGCCACCTGCTGGATCTCGCCGAGTTCCTGTGCGGGCCCATCACCGAAGTCAGTGGCGCGACGTTCGCAACGCTGATCAAGCAGCGCCCGGTTCCGGTGGGCGTGACGTACGGACACACCAAAGGCGCGGTGAGCGGCGAGACCGCGCCGGTGGAGAACGAAGACCTGGCCACGTTCACCGCGCGGTTCGACAACGGCGCCGCAGGAACGTTCTCGGCCTCCCGCGTGGCACACAACCTGCCGGACGGACTGGCTTTCGAGCTGTTCGCCTCCAAAGGCTCTGCGGCCTGGGATCTGCACCGCGCCGGTGAATTCGCCCTCTCGGCCGACGACGTGCGTTCTGAACTCAGCGGCCCCCGCCGAGTGCTGATCGGGCCTGAGCACCCCTACATCCGTGGCGGCCTGCCGATGGACGCCGGCGGCGTCGGGCACGGCGTAGCCGACCTGTTCGTCTACCAGACCCGTGCCTTCCTCGACCAGATCGCCGGGACAGGCGATCTCGGGCCACTGCCCAGCTTCGAGGACGGTCTGCACGGGTTGCGCGTGGTGGCGGCAGTCGCGGAATCGGCCGCCTCCGGCGGTGCGGTCGTCAAGGTCCTCTGACCTCAACACCACTTCAGAAGGGTTTGATCATGAAACTGGGCCTCTACAACGCGATCCTGCACGACCGGTCGCTGCCCGAAGCGATCGACGTCATCGCCGGTCTCGGTCTGACCGGGATCGAGATCAACACCGGAGGGTTCCTGCCCGCGGTGCACGTACCGGCCATGGACGACATCCTGGACAGCGATACCGCGCGCGACGACTTCCTCGGGATCTTCGAGGGGACCGGGGTGTCGATCGCCGGCTTGAACTGCAACGGCAACCCGCTGCACCCCAACCCGGCCATCGGCGACAAGCATGCCGAAGACGTCCGCCGTTCCATCCGGTTGGCGCAGCGGCTCGGTCAGCACCGGGTGGTCACCATGTCGGGACTTCCCGGTGGGGAGCCCGGTGCCACCCGGCCGAATTGGATTGTCAACGCCTGGAATTCAGCCGCCTTGGATGTCCTGGACCATCAGTGGAAGGTGGCCGCGGACTTCTGGCGCGAAACCGACCGGCTGGCGCGCGATCACGATGTGAAAGTGGCTCTCGAACTGCATCCGCAGAACATCGTCTTCAACAGCGCGTCCATCCAGCAGCTGGTCGAGCTGACCGGGGCCACCAACGTCGGTGTCGAACTGGACGCCTCCCACCTGTTCTGGCAGCAGATGGATCCGGTCGCCGTCGTCCGGCACCTCGGCGACCTGGTGGTCCACGCCGCCGCCAAGGACGTCCGGGTCAACGCCGAGCATGCGGCCCTCAACGGTGTGCTGGACAACAGTTTTCGTCGGTTGCGGCCCGACGAAGCGCGGACCAACCTCGGTGGCGACGAATGGGCCAACGAGTGGCCGAAGAATTCGGCGTGGGATTTCGTCGCACTGGGGAAGGGGCATGACACCGCCTACTGGACCGAATTCCTGCGCGCTCTGCACGACGTCGACCCCGAGATGATGGTCAACATCGAGCACGAGGACACCGAACTCGGCCGGATCGAGGGCATCGAAGTGGCCGCCGACGTACTCAAAGCCGCCGACGCCGATCTCCGGGCGTCGCTGAAGTAGCCGACTGCCCAGATCAGCACTGCGGCCGGTCGGCGGCGCGGCGGGCGCGAAAGCTCCCCCATCCGACGAGGGCGGCGGCCAAGGCGGTCAGCGCGAGACCGGCGCAGGTGATCGCCTGACGAAACTGGTTCGCCTGCAGGGTGTTCCAGGTGGACGCCGCCACATCGCCGGTGAACACCGCAGCCAGGATCGTGCCGCTGACGGCAATGCCCACTCCGATGGCAACCTCACCGGCGGTGTCGATCAACGCGGCACCGATGGTGGTGCGATCGGCCGGCAGGCCCCGCATCACGTTGTTGCCGGCCACCACTCCCACCACGCGCATACCCGCCGCGACCAGCGCAAGTGAAATTGCCACCCACACATAGCCGAACCTGCCCAGCAGCGCGTACACCGCCAGCCCGCACACCACGGCAACGGCGCTGAGCCAAGCCGCCTTCTCGAGGCCCACACGGGTGACCAGCGGACCGATCACAGCGCCGCCGGCGAGAAGGACCAGCACCTGGGGCAGCATGGCGAGGGCTGTCTGCGCCGCCGTCCACTGCCAGTCGAGTTGGAGCTGCAGCGTCACCAGGTAGCTCAGGCCCGCGGTCGCCAGCGCGGTGGCGGCCTTGAACAGCAAACCGCTCGACACCAACGGGCGAGCGATGAGCGCGAAGTCCAACAGTGGTCGAGGCGAACGTCGTTGGTGAACAACGAACACGGTGCCGACCGCGATGGCGGCGATCGTCGTGACCCAGGGCAACCATGTTCGTGCGCCCGTATCCACAAAACACGTCGGAGCGATCAGCGCGAGGCCAATCGTTGCGGTACCGAACAAGGCTCCAGCGCCATCGATCGGCTGACGGTGCAGGTCGCCGGCTGTATCCGCGGCAATGCCATTGCGGATGCCGAGGAACGCCAACACCGAGATCGGCACGTTGATCAGCAGCAGGGCCTGCCACGGAGCGTAGGCGAGCACGAACCCGCCCACGGTGGGCCCCACCGCCAGCCCCACCAGGCCCACCGTGGAGATCAGGGTGGTGGCACGGATCCGGAGTCGGTCATCGTCGAACAGACGAAAAGCCAGAGCCAGCGATCCCGGCGTTGTCATCGCGGCGGCCAGACCCATGACCGCCCGGACTGCGATGAGCTGTTCGACGGTGGCGACAAGGGCGGTGGCCAGGCTGGCTGCCCCCAGCAACGCCAAACCCGACAGCATGATCCTGCGGCGCCCGAACCGGTCCGCCGCCGCGCCGAATGCCAGCATCAATCCGCCGAACACGACAGCGTAGATGCCGGTGACCCACTGCAAAGCTGTTGTGCTGGCGCGGAGTTCGCCTCCGATGGTGGGCAGCGCGACGTTGAGAATCGAGTTGTCGAGCATCTCGACCAGGAACACCGCCGACAGCCCGGTGAGGGCGACCCACACCTCGCGAAGTGATCCGGGCATGGCTGAGCGACGGGATGAATTGATGTGCATCTGAGCCCTTCTTCGATGTGAAGAAGTGACGGCTCAGGCGAGACCGTGTGTGCGCGTGCACCCGCCGCCGTAGCACTCACGGCCGGGGGCGGACCCACGTTTTTACTTCCGGTGTCCTCACGGTACCGGACGGCCCGGCCGAATTCACCGTTGACAGATTCGCGAAAGTGTCCCGCGAGGTAGCGCCGGCTTGATAGGCACTAAGGATGGGAGCGGGGAGATACGTAGGACGCGTCGGTGGGTTGGCGGTTGCGCTCGGGATCGGGGCGGCGATATTCACCGGGGCCGCGGTCGCGGCGGCCGATGAGGACGCGACCTCAGCCGGGTCGTCGTCGTCGTCCGCGAGCGCCGAGCAGGAGCCGTCCTCGGACAAGCGGGAGCACAAGAGCGATCACGACACGACCAAGAGCGATACGAAGGCTCAGGACGATCCGGATCCGAAAGCCGACGACGACGACACGGACGCCGGCGAACGCAGGAAAGACCGCAAGACGGCCCGGGGGCACACCGAGCGCGAGCGCGCGGTCGAACAGGCGGACGACGGCGAACCCGCTGTCGAAAAGGACGCCGCCGAGGAACCGGTCGATACCGCCGCCGACGAACCGGCCGAGGTTGTCGCCACTGAACTCGACAGCACGACGGTGGAGCACCCCCTGCGGGACGACGAACCCGACAGCCCGGCAGCGGTGTCGCTGGTTCTGCCGGTGGTCGGCGCCGGCCGGGAGGTCACCGAGAAGTCCTACCCCGTCCCGACGGATGTCGAGGTCACCGAGGTCGTGGCGCCGTTGCAGTGGCTGCAGACCATTCCGGTCGCGGGCCGGCTCGTCGTGACGCCGATCGTCCAATTCATCCATGCCATCCCGCTCGTCGGCGAGGCCCTGCATCCGTTGATCGGATGGCCGATCGACCATGACGCGCCACCCGGGGCGCCTCGGCCGCGTACGGTGCGGGTGACCTCCTTCGACGGCACCGAGATCTACGTCAACTTCATGCCGGCGCGGGGGCTCGAGGCGGGGGATAAAGCGCCGACCGTGCTGAACGGCCCCGGCTTGGGACTGCCGGGAGCGACGACACTGGACCTGGAGTGGGACGGCCTGCTGCCCAACGATGTGATCGGCGTGGGTGCCCTGCGCGGCGCCGGGTACAACGTGGTGACCTGGGATCCGCGCGGGGAGTGGCATTCCGGCGGGGTGATGCATCTGAACTCGCCGGATCTGGAGGGACGCGACGTCTCGGCGATCATCAGCTGGGTGGCATCGCTGCCGGAAGCGCAAATCGACGCCGACTACGATCCGCGAATCGGTATGGTGGGCGCGTCGTATGGTGGCGGAATCCAATTGGCCACTGCCGCAATCGATCACCGCGTCGATGCGATTGTTCCGACGATCGCGTGGAACAGTCTGGTGGACGTGCTGTTCCCGCGCGGCGCGGTCAACAGCAGTTGGGGCACCCTGCTACCGTCGGTGCTGCTGTTGACGTTGGCCCGCGAACATCCGCGCATCTTCCCGGTGGCCGTCATGGGGGTGCTGTTCGGAACCGCCCAGCAGTCCGATATCGACCTGGTGACCGACCTCGGGTATCAGGACCAGATCAAGGACATCACCGCGCCCACGCTGTTGATCCAGGGCACCGTCGACACGTTGTTCACCCTCGATCAAGCCGATGTTGTTGCCCGCCAACTCATCAAGGCCGGCACCACCACCAAGGTCATCTGGTACTGCGGCGGCCACGGCGCCTGCCTCAGCGACGATCCCCGCGGCGACGTCGTGCTCGATCGCACGCTGGACTGGCTGGACCGCTACGTCAAGAACGACAAAGCGTCCGACGTGGGACCGCAGTTCGAATGGGTTGACCAGCTCGGCACCTGGCACGAATCGGAGACCTACCCGGCGCAGAAGGACCAGACACCGATCGTGGCCCGTTCGACCGGGAGCAAGACATTGCCCTACATCCCGTTCCTCGGCGGGTCGGGCCCGAACTGGCTGATCCTCCGAGAGGACCCCATCCAAGCGCTGCTCGGCCTGCCCACGGCTTCGGCCGCCACCAACGCCGTGAACCTCCACGTTCCGGATGCCAAGAGGCTGACCTACGTGGTGGGGGCCCCGACGTTGACCCTGACCTATTCCGGCACCGGCACCGCCGAGCATGTGTACGCACAGATCGTCGATGACGAGACAGGTCTGGTTTTGGGTAATCACGCCACCCCGATCCCCGTCGTGCTGGACGGAAAGACCCACACCGTGACGTACTCGCTGGAGCAGGTGGCCCACACGCTCCAGCCGGGCCAGTCGGTGACAGTGCAGATCGTCACGTCGTCGGTCAAGTTCTTCAACTTCTACAACTGGGGTTCGATCACGGTCGAAGGTATGTCGATCAGCCTGCCCACGCTGAGAGACGAGGCGGCACAAACCAATTCAGAGGTTGCGGCCTGAGCGCTACCGCCTGCCGCGTACCGCCAGATAATGCTCGGAGACCGGCACACCGTCGGTGTACCGTTCGACGGCCTCCTCGATCAGCCGGTCCTGACCTGTGAGCCGGGTGTAGTGCTGGTGCATGTGCTCACCCCAGGACCGCACGACAAACGTCTCGACGAACGTCGACTCGTGCTCGATGCTGCGGAACAGCCGCCACTGTGCCGCGCCGGTGCGTTGCCGGGACCGGCCCAGGACGTCCATGGCTGTCAGGAATGCGTCCTCGTCCGCCGGGGCGACGTGGTACGAGGTGATCACCAGCACCGGCCCGTCGAGCGGTTCGGGGTCGAAGATCAGGTTGGGCTCGGGCCAGTGCGATGACGGTGTGAGGTCCAGGTCGCCGGTCTTGGCGTGCAGCGGCCACCACAGCGAGGACAACCCGCAGATCACCAACAATCCGGCGCTGATCACCAGGCTGGTGACGCTGGTGGTGGCTCCGGCGACCAGACCCCACACCAGCGACCCCACCGCCTGCCCGCCCATGAAGACCAGCTGATACACCGACAATCCACGGGCACGAACCCACGACGGCAGGCTCAGTTGCATCGAGGCATTGAGTGTCGAGAGCGACAGCAACCAGGAGGCGCCGCCCACCAGCAAGGCCACCAGCACAGCGACGAAGTTCGGTACCAGCGCCAGCACCAGGGTGGTGACCGCGAATCCCGCTGCACCGGCCGTCAGCAATATGTTCTGGCCGAACCGGGTCCGCAATCGTGAAAGCAGGAACGCGCCGAGCACCGCCCCGGCTCCGAGAGCGCCCAACAACAACCCATAGCCCGACGATGACAACCCGAGCTGACTGGCCGCGACCACGGGCAGCAGCCCCCACAGGGCGCTGGCCGGTGCGATGAACAACGCCGCGCGCAACAGGATCCGCCGCACGATCGGTGAGCTGCGAATGAAGCGCCCGCCTGCGCTGAGGGCGGCCAGCGCCCGCTCGGGCGGATAGTTCTGCTCGACCGGTGGCCGTCGCCAGGAGACGAGCACGATCACGATCCCGGCGAAGGACACGGCGTTGAGAGCGAAGACCAGCGTCGGGCCCGACAGGGACACCAGTACACCGGCGATCGCGGGCCCGATGGCCCGCGCCAGGTTGATGCTCATGCTGCCCAGCGCAGCGGCGGCCGGAATCTGTTGAGCGGGAACGAGATCAGGCTGGATCGCCTGCCAGGCGGGCGCCACCAGCGCCTGCCCGCAGCCGACCAGGAACAACAACGTCAGCAGCACCGCCGGAGTGGTCAACCCGGCGCCTGTCAACGAGGCGAGCAGACCCACGCCCGCGGCCATCGCCCCCTGGGTGGCGATGAGCAGTCGGCGCCGGTCGATGAGGTCGGCCAGCACACCCGACGGCAGGGCCAGCAGCATCACCGGCAGCGTGGTGGCGGTCTGCACCAACGGCACCAGGACCGCGGCGCGCGGGTCCTCGACGAGCATCCACTGCGCGCCCACGGTCTGCATCCAGGTACCGAGATTGGAAACCAGCTGCGCAATCCACAGGGCGCGATAGACCGGCGATCGCAAGGGTGCCCATGTCGAGGTGGACGATGTCGATGTGCCCGCCGATGTCATCCGCTGCTCCCCTGTGAGGCCCTGTGACCACTGTAGAAGGGCGCTCGGTTCTGCCCACAGCAGCGTGGGCGGCGAAAACGCCCACAGCTGCGGCAGTGTCGACACCATGACCGACGACAAACCCCGACTGTTCAGCCAACAACTGCGTGACGATCTGTTTCGCAAACGTGTGCTCGTCCTCGACGGCGCGCTCGACGACGACAATGGCACCGTTCTGGTCACCCAACTGTTCTCGCTGGCGACGGACTCCGATCAGGACATCGCGTTGTGGATCCACTCACCCGGCGGATCGGTGCCGTCCATGCTGGCCATCCGCGATGTGATGCGCCTGGTGCCCTGCGATGTGAGCACGCTGGCGCTCGGATTGGCGTGCAGTGCCGGGCAGTTCCTGTTGTCCTCCGGAACGCCGGGCAAACGGTTCGCGCTGCCCCACGCCCGCATCCTCATGCATCAGGGTTCGTCGGGTATCGCTGGTTCGGCAGTGGAGGTCGAGGTTCAGGCCGACGATCTCCGGCATACCCGAGATACCGTGCTGGGGTTGATAGCCGCCGATACCGGCCAGGACGTCGAACGCATCTTCACCGACTCCTTGCACGACCGGTGGTTCACCGCCGAGCAGGCCCGCGAATACGGTTTCGTGGACCGGGTGGTGACCGAATTCGGCCAGATCGTCCCCGCCCACAGGTCATCGTTCGGGATCAGCGCATGAGCACCTACACGATCCCGAATGTCATCGCGCGCAGCACTTCCGGTGAGCGCATCATGGACGTGTACTCGCATCTGCTCACCGAGCGCATCGTTTATCTGGGCACCGCCATCGATTCCGGGGTGGCCAACGCACTGATTGCTCAGCTGCTACATCTGGAGGCCGACAATCCCGAGCAGGAGATCAGCCTGTATGTGAATTCCGAGGGCGGCGACTTGTCGGCGATGCTGGCGGTCTACGACACGATGCGTTTCATCAAGGCTCCCGTGGCCACCACGTGCATCGGGCAGGCCGTGGCTGCGGGTGCGGTACTCCTGGCTGCGGGCACACCCGGTCGCCGATCGGTGTTGCCGCACAGCCGGGTGGTGCTGCACCAGCCGGCGGCCCAGTCGCGCGGGACCATTCCCGATCTGATCCTGCAGGCCGACGAGGTGGTGCGGGTGCGCAATCAGCTGGAGACCATCCTGGCGCGGCACACCGGGCGGGCAATCGAGCAATTGCGCCATGACACCGATCGCGACCGGGTCTTCACCGCGGACGAAGCGGTGGCGTACGGCCTGGCCGACCGTGTCCTGCAGGAGCGGGGTTAAGCGGCCAGCAGCACCGGGCCGGACGACGGCCGGGCGGTGGGGCGACTCAGGTCGGCCGAGATCGCGCCGAGTAGGCGAATCAGGTTGATCTCCAGGGCTCCACACACCGCCGCGATCATTTCGCTCGACGGCTCCTTGCGGCCGCGTTCAATCTCGGAGAGGTATTGCGGGGAAACCCCGGCGCGCTCGGCGACGTCCACCAGCCGGTCGCCTCGGTGTTCACGCGTGGCCCGCAGCCGACGCCCGAGCAATTCCCGCCACAGCGGCTCCGGTTCGGGAGCCGGCTGCGATCGACGGTCCGGGTGAATGCGGGTGACCTGGCCCATGGGGCCATCATCACGCGTCATCCACCGTCGCGACGCCGCTGTTCGCGGTGGGCGGAATTCAGCGTGGGGTGAGGCCGCCGGCGTGCACCGGACGCCGGGGTGCGGGCTGCGGAGTGCGGGTCTTCTGCCGGCGCTCGATGTCGTGCCCGATACGACGGCTCAGGGCCCGGCTGTCCCGACGGGTCAGGGCGTGCAGGCGTTTGGCCAGGAGGTCGAGTTGCCGCCAGCTCAATCCGTCCAGATCGCCCTCGGAATCATGGGTGGCGATCACCACCGCACCGCGCAGCAGTGGGACTGTCTTGGCATCGAACCTAGTGGTTGCCAGCAGCATTTCCGTGGCGCTGCGATTGACGCGGCGTTGGCATCCCCGAGTGGTCGGGGCGAACCAGAAGTCGAATTGCCGGTCGGCACTGGTGAGGCTTTCCAGGCCGTGATCGGTGACCAGTTCGGAGATGTCAGCCCTGGTGAACGCGCGGGTTTCGTAGGCGACACCATTCGGGCTGAAATAGAGGACGGTATTCATGGGAGTGTCCTATTCAGAGGTGGAAAACATCGCTGTCGGATCCGGGCGGCCGGTGCGGTCGCTGACTAAAGATTTGCCAGATAACGGTTTGAATAAACCTCACTAACAAACAAATTTCACTCTGGTTTTGCGTGAACGACAATTATGGTGTCGATCAGACCCCGGAAGCCGCTGCGGAACCACCGATCGACCGGGCGGCGAAGTCCGCGGCCTGGTCGGCCATGCCGTTGTTCTTGTACGAACTGTGGGCCGCCCGATCGAAGCCGCCGGGGAAGCACACCGGGTCGCCCTGCGCACACAGCTGCAGTGTCTTTGCCGAATACAGCGATCCGACGGTGATCGGCGGAGCGGAGCGGTCCACCAAATTCAGGAACCAGGTGTCCGGGGTGCCGAAGAGCACCACCGCGTCAACGTGCGAGGCGGTGGCGGGCGGCATCGGCCCCAGTCCGGCGGGCAGATTCAACCCCGCCGGCACGGCGTCGAACGTCGTGTAGCCGGCCACCGCTGCGCCCTGTGAGTAACCGCCGAGCACGATATCGGTGGTCGGGCAGCTTGCCGCCACCGACTCGATCTTGTTGCTGGCGTCCGCCACGCCATTGGCTGCGGCCTGGAAGTCAAGCGAGGCAGGGTAATTCACGGCGTAAACATCGACGGACTTGCCGGGGAGGCGAGAGGTCAGGGCGTTGACGAACGCCTGGCCGGTGTCGCCGACGCCGGGTGCCTCGAAAGTGCCGCGCGCGAACACCACTTCGACATCGGGACACGCCGGTGACGGAGCCGCAACGGCCACGCCGGCGGCCTGGGGTCCGGCCAGGGCGGCGAAAGCCACTGCGGCCGCGCCCAATCCGCTCGCCATCCGCTTGGTTGACTTCTCGCTGAACGGGCTTCGCATGCTCGTACCTTTCGCAGGACTTGATGAGTGAAACAAGACTCCCGCGAACGGCGTGCTGGCACATCGACGCTGGCATCCACCCTGCGCAACCGCTAGTCGGAATCAGCTATTCCAGCTAGCCGGTAGAGGCAACCCCGCTCGGCCTGGATCGCCCCCGGCGGCGGCCTGCTTGCCCCGGGTGCACCGCGGCGAGGGGAGGGCGCGGTCCCCGGCGCACGGCCGGGCGACGATAATGCCTCGAATGCAGACCGGACCATCGTGGCTACAACGGGCGGCCGTCACGCCCGCCGACCTGACCCAAGCCGCGGTCTTCGCCGCCCTGATCGCCGCCCTCGGGCTGCCGGGCACCCTCACCATCGGCCCCAGCGGCGTACCAATCACCCTGCAGACCCTCGGGGTGATGTTGGCCGGCGCGATCCTCGGACCGCGCAAGGGCGCGTTGGCAGTCGCCTTGTTCGCGATTCTCGCCATCGCCGGCCTGCCGATCCTCGCCGGCGCCCGCACCGGGTTGGTGTCCCTGGCCTCGCCGACGGCCGGATTCTTCGTCGGCTGGCTGCCCGCGGTGATCGTCATCGGCGCACTCACCGCGCTGATGATCCCGCGCTACCGAGTGTTCTGGGGCATCCTGATCAACGTCGTCGGCGGCATGGTGGTGATCTACGCCTTCGGCACCGTCGGCCTCATGATCCGGACCGACATGTCCTGGTGGGCGGCCCTGTCGACGAATGGCATCTACATCCCGGGCGATCTCGCCAAAGCGGTGGTGGCCGCGTTCGTGGCCGCACAGGTGCACCGGGCCCGGCCCGGCCTCATCACCCCGTGGCGTGACCGTCGTGCCGGCACCTGACGGCACCGGCATCGTCTTCGACCGGGTCAGTCACTCGTTCGGGGAACGGGTTGTCCTCAAAGATGTTTCGCTGGCGCTGGCCGAACACCGGATTGCCGTGGTGGGCGCCAACGGCAGCGGTAAGTCGACACTCGCCCGGATGATCAACGGGCTGGTGGTCCCCGACAGCGGAACGGTACGAGTTCACGGACTCGATACGCGGCGAGCGGCCCGGAAGGTGCGCCGCGCCGTCGGATTCGTGTTCACCGACCCCGACCGGCAGATCCTGATGCCGACCGTGGCCGAGGACATCGAGCTGTCGCTGTCGCGCCACGGCCTCAGCCGCGGCGAGCGCGCCGACCGGACGCGACAGGTGCTCGAGCGATTCGGTCTCGCCGGGCACGCCCACCACCCCGCGCACCTGCTCTCCGGTGGGCAGAAACAGCTTCTCGCCCTGGCCAGCGTGCTGGTCACCGACCCGCAGATCGTGGTGGCCGACGAGCCGACGACGCTGCTCGACCTGCGTAACGCGCGCATGCTGCGGGCGGCCTTCGCCACGTTGGACACCCAACTGGTGGTGGTCACCCACGACCTCGATCTGGTCGACGACTTCGACCGCGTCCTCGTTCTCGAGGACGGGGAAGTGGTCGCCGATGACACGCCGTCGGTGGCGCTGGCGGCCTACCGGGCGCTGATGACATGACCGTGCTGGGGGTTTACCAACCGGGAACGACGCCGCTGCACCAGTTGCCCGCGGGCATCAAACTGGTCGGTCTCGGCGCGGTGATCGCGCTCATGACGGTGTTCGTCGATACACCCCTGCGGCTCGGTGCCGCCGCTGTCGGCGTGCTGGGGCTGTACGCCGTCGCGCGGATCGGCGTGCGCACCGCGGCAGCACAATTGCGTCCGGTGCTGTGGGTGGTGGCGTTCGTGTTCGGCTTCCAACTGCTATTCACCGACTGGCATCGTGCCGTGGTGGTGTGCGGAATCCTGCTGCTGTCAGTGGCTCTGGCTGCAGTCGTCACCGCCACCACGCGTACCACCGACATGCTGGCCGCGCTCACCGCCGCGATGCGGCCGTTGGGGCGCCTCGGATTTCCGGTCGAGCAGGTGGCGCTGGCGCTGGCGCTGACGATCCGGGCGATCCCGCTGATGGTGGAGACCGTACGTCAGGTCGAAGAGGCCCGTCGGGCCCGTGGGCTGCGCTTCTCACCGCGAATCGTGGTGGCACCGGTGGTGGTGGCCGCCCTGCGCACGGCCGACGGTTTCGCCGAAGCGTTGACCGCTCGTGGCCTGGACTGAGATGACAGCTCAGGTGTGGCGGTTGGCCCAGCCGTCATCGTTGTGGGTCAAGAGCAGCAGCTCACGTTCCCACGACCGGGCGCGCGCCCGGTCAAGTGCCCATCGGGCCGCGCACGCCAACAGGATCGTCAGGCCCACCGAACCCAGCCACACGGTCCACGTCCTGCCCGCGGCAATGGAACTGGCCACCTGAGGAGTCTCCGGAGCAGGCACCACCGCACCGGTGGTGTCGACCCAGACCGTCAGGGGGTCACCTTTGCGGACGGCGACCGGGCTGGTGATCATCTCGCTGCGGACCTCGGTGCCCTCACGCCATTCCGCGCGAACCGGGCCGGGACGGTTGTAGCGCCCGGGTGCGGCCGCGCCGCTGTTGCCGACGGCGACGGCTTCGACCGAATGCCGGGTGCGCAGCTGTTCGTCGATGATGCGCATGCGTGCGTCGTAGGTGTTGTCGCCCGCTTGTGACGCAAAGGGAATGGCCAGGAGGGCAACCACGAACACCATCACGACGGCGAGGGCTTCCATGCGGTCGCTGGGCCGCAGCAGTGGGTTACGCCCGAGGGCGCGGACGAACCACCGGCAGCGCGAGACGAAGGATGAATGCCGCATCGATGGGACCTCTAACCACGACCTGGATGTGTTACGACTGTGTTTCCATGCTGTCACCACTGCATTAGCGCGCGCCAGTCACGCAGCGCTACGGCGACGAACATCACAACCGGTTACCCGTTGGCTCGCCGCTCACGCCCGTGCGATTCGACACCACTGCTGCGGGTAGTCCCTCGCGTAGTCGAGGAAAGGATGAACTCTGATGCCGAACGAACTGCAGGGCCGCAAGATCGCCATTCTGGCCGCCGACGGAGTCGAGAAGATCGAGTACGAACAACCGCGAGACGCCGTGGTCGCGGCGGGCGGACAGGTCGAGTTGCTGTCCATCAAGCCGGATGAGATCCAGGCTTTCAACCACGACCTCGAGCCCGCAGGCACAGTGGCGGTGGACCGCGTGGTCGGCGACGCCCGGGTCGACGAGTTCGACGGTCTGGTGCTGCCGGGCGGGACGGTCAATCCGGACAAACTGCGTCTCGAAGAGTCCGCCGTGGCCTTCGTCCGCGATTTCGTCCGCTCGGGCAAACCGGTGGCCGCCATCTGCCATGGACCGTGGACGCTGGTCGAAGCCGACGTGGTCCGCGACCGGACGCTGACGTCGTATCCCAGCATCCGCACCGACCTGCGCAACGCGGGCGCGACGGTGGTCGATCAACAGGTCTGCATCGACGGCAACCTGATCACCAGCCGGTCCCCGGACGATCTGCCGGCCTTCTGCCAGGCCATCACCGATCAGTTCGCCGCTACCCCGGCGCGCACCTGAGTTCGCCCGGCCGCTCCAAAATTCACCACGAGCAGATGTGTAGGTCCGACGGCCGATCGACGTGACGATGGGTGTGCCCGATACCGGAGCTGTGGGGAGGACACCGTTGAGCAGCGAATGCCGACCGGACGAGGGACGGTTGCCCAAGGCACTCGAGTCGGACTGGGAGTGGCAGTTGCAGGGGCGGTGTCGCGCCTACCCGGCACACGTCTTCTTCCCCGACGATCACCGCGGTCAGGCGCTGCGGGAACGCGAGGAGAAGGCCAAACGCGTCTGCCGCACGTGCCCCGTGCTGGCGACCTGCCGCGACCACGCGCTGCAGGTGCCGGAGCGCTTCGGGGTGTGGGGGGCGATGACCGCCCGCGAACGGTCGCGGGCGCTCAAGGCGATGACGGAGAGCCGAGGGGCCTGAGGCCGGTGATCACGACTTCTTGACCGGGTCGTGACCCCAGTTCATCAGCGAATACCGCCAGGCACTGTTCTCGACATCGTGTGAAGGACCCTGTGCGAGATGGCGTTTGATGTACCCGACGACGGTGCGCATGTGGCCGTAATCGGCGTCGGTGAGGTCGGCTTTCGCCTTCTCGAGGATCCTGACGATGTGGCGGCCGCTCTGGTGGCCGGTTGACTCGCCGCCGTCGGACTTCTGGCCCACCTTCTTGGAATCGTCGGTGTCGAGCCACTTCTCGAGTTCCGAGGCGGTCATGTTCACCGCGTTCTTGAAGTCGTTCCAAGTGTCCTGGTGATTGCTGACGGCCATCGCTGCGTTCTACTTCTTCTTCAACGCTTCGGGCTTGTGCACAGCGTCGTTGCCGCTCTTGTCACTCTTGACCCGGTACTGGGGATCGTCTTTGGACGCGCGGACGGTGCGTTTTGCGGCGGTGGTATCCGAGGTGATCTTCTCCTCGACGGTCCCCTCGGCGGTGCTGCCGTGGCTTTGCCAGGTGACCTTGTCGCCCTTCTTGAAATCCTTGCTCATGGCAGTCGGATACCCACAGGGGCCGGTCTCAACGATCGGTGACCAATGGTCAGGGATCGGTCACAAAACCCTTGGCCACCATCCAGTCGCGGGCGACCACGCTGGGGTCGCGCCCGTCCACGTCGACCTGCTTGTTCATGTCCATGATCGCCTCGTTGGTCAGTGCGGCGGTCACCGGGGCGGTTACTTCGGCGATCTGCGGATGTGCCTCGAAGAACTCGCGCTTCATGGTCACCGAGGGGTTGTAGTGCGCGAAGAACTGCCTGTCGTCGGTGAGCACCACCAGATCGAGCGCGGCGATCCTGCCGTCGGTGGTGAACACCTCGCCGAAATCGCACTGGTTCCCGTCTGCGGTGGCCTGGTAGATGATTCCGACCTGCAGAATCGGTGTCGGCACCCGCGCCGGATCGAAGCCGTAGGCCGCGGCCATGCCGGGAAAGCCGTCCTGACGGGCCCGGAACTCGGTGTCCACACACGTCCTGGCGGCCCCCGGATCGCGCTGCACCAGCTCGGTGTACTGCGAAAGTGTCTGCACACCAGTGCGTTCCACGGTCGCCCTGTTGGCGGCCAATGCGTAGGTGTCGTCCATGGGGCCGGGCTCCAGCCACACCATGTCATTGCGCTCGAGGTCCTCGTCACGCACCGCTTCGAACTGCTCGCGGGTGTCGGGAATCGGTTTCTCGTGGCCCAGGTAGTTGATCCAGGCGTTTCCGGTGAATTCGTAGGCCACATCTACCTGGCCGGACAGCTGAGCTTCCCTGGTGCTGCGGGAACCGACGATGCCCGTCAGGTCGCGGACGTCGGCGCCCGCCGCGGCCAGGGTGTACTCGAGGATGTAGCCCATGATCACCTGCTCGGTGTACTCCTTGGAGCCGACGGTGATCGCCACACCTTCCAGTTCGGGATTGGGTGTGACGGAGCCGGGCTCCACCCGCAACGGCACCGTGCTGCCCGCGCCCAGACCGCAGCCGGACAGACTGACGGCGCAGGTCAGCGCCATCAGCAGCGCCCATCCCGCGCGGCGCATCAGCGCAGCCCCTTGGGGCCGAGGTAGAACTCGGCGAGCCCACCGAGCCAGTCGACCAGCAGGGCCAGGCAGACGGCCAGCACGCTGCCCAGCACCAGCGTCACGTTGTCCTGCAGCTTGTAGCCCGTGTCGATGAGGATGCCGAGGCCGCCGGCGTTCACCAGGAACGACAGGGTGGCGGTCCCGACGGCCAGCACCAGTGAGGTCCGCAGACCCGCCAGGATGAACGGAACCGCCAGGGGTAGTTCCACCCTGAACAGCAGCGCCTGACGGGACATGCCCTGTCCCAGGCCGGCGTCGATCAACGCGCGGTCCACCTGGTCCACCCCCAGGATGGTGCTCGACAAGACGGGAAGCAGGGAGTACAGCGCGATCGGCAGGACACCGATCCAGAAGCCCGTCTGCGCGGTCCACAGGAACAGCAGCACCAGCAGGCCGATTGCCGGTGCGGCCTGGCCGATGTTGGCGATGCCGATGAACAACGGCCGCAACATCTTTGCCCCCGGCCTCGTGACCAGGACCCCGACCGGAACACCGACCGCCAGGACGATGGCCGTCACGGCGGCGGTGATCAGCAGATGCTGCCAGATCAGGGTGGCGACGTTGGCCGGGTTGATGTTCTCCTGCTGGGTGGCGGTGAGGTCGCGGTTGAACGCCCAGAACAGCACCGCCGCAGCGACGATGAGCACCAGCGCCGGCTGCACCCAGAGCCGCAGCCGCTCGGCGGGTGTCGCGGCCGGGGCCTCCGCGTCTACCGTGCTCGTCACGACTCGTGCTCTCCGGCACTGGTTTTGGCATCGGCTTCGGCGCGCAGGCCCGTGATGGTGTCGATCAGCGTGTCCAGGGTCACCACCCCCGCGTACCGGCTACCCGCGCCGGCCACCACCGCCGACGCGTGCTGTTCGGCCAGGATGGCTTCCAGCGCGTCCTCCAATGTCGACCGGGTGCTCACGACGTCCAGTGATTCGACGACCTCGCCGAGAGTCTGGGCGTGGGCGAGTTCGCTCTCACGCACCCAGCTCACCGGCCGGTCACGTTCGTCCAACACCACTGCCCAGTCGAATTCGCTGTCGGCCAGTGTTTTCCGCACCTGAGCGATGCTGTCGTCGCGGTGCACGGCGGGATGGGCGCGCAGTTCCACATCCTCGACACGCATCAGTCCCAGCTGGCGCAGCGACGCACCGGATCCGACGAAGCCGGCCACCGTATCGTCGGCCGGGCTGGCCAGGATGGTCTGCGGGGTGTCGTACTGCAGGATCTTCGAGCGCTGCCCGAGCACGGCGATACGGTCGCCGAGTTTGACCGCTTCACCGAAATCGTGGGTCACGAAAACGATCGTCTTGTGCAGTTCGGACTGCAGGCGCAAGAGTTCGTCCTGCAGCGTGCTGCGGGTGATCGGGTCGACGGCGCCGAACGGTTCGTCCATCAGCAGCACCGGCGGATCGGCCGCCAGCGCCCGCGCCACCCCGACCCGCTGCTGTTGACCACCGGAGAGTTGTCGCGGATACCGGTCCGCGTACTGGGACGGCTCGAGGCCCACCAGGTCCAGCAGTTCGTCGACCCGGGCGGCGATCCGTTTGCGGTCCCACCGCAGCAGCCCGGGCACCAGGCCGACATTCTGCCGAATCGTCATGTGCGGGAACAGCCCTGCCTGCTGGATGGAGTAGCCGATGGACCGGCGCAGGTCGGTGGGCTTGATGGACAGCGCGTTGTTGTCGCCGATCAGGATGCGGCCCGAGGTCGGTTCGCTGAGGCGGTTGATCATCCGCATCGTCGTGGTCTTGCCGCATCCCGAGGGTCCGACGAAGACGACGATCTCGCCGGCGGGGATCTCCATCGAGACGTCCTCGACGGCGGGATGATCGGCGCCCGGGTACACCTTGGAGACGTTGTCCAGGACGATGCGTACTCCGGAAACCTCGGATTGGATTGTCATCGAATACCTTTCGATGTCGTGAGGCGCCCGAGGAGCACCAGGAGTGCGTCGAGAAGCAATGCGAGCACGACGATCAGCAATGTGCCGGTGAGCGCCATCGGAACGGCGGTGGGACTTCCGACGCGGGCCAGTCCGGCGAAGATCAGGTTGCCCAGCCCGGGTCCCTTGACGTAGGCGGCGATGGCCAGCACGCCCATCGACATCTGGGTGCTGATCCGCATCGCCGACAAGATGGACGGCCACACCAGGCGGAGCTCCACCCGGCCCAGTGTGCTGAGCCGGCCCATCCCGAGGCCGCGGGCTGCGTCGACCAGGGCGGGGTCCAACGCGTTCAGGCCCACGATGGTGTTACGGATGATCGGCAGCAGCGAGTAGAGCACCAGCGCGGTGATACTGGGCACCACCCCCAGCCCGAACATCGGGATCAACAGGCCCAGCAGAGCGAAGGCGGGGACGGTCAGGATGACGCTCGAGGTGGCGGTCGCCAGGTTGGCCGCCAGCGCGTTGCGGTAGGTCAGCACTCCGATCACCACACCGACGGCGGTGGCGATGATGACGCTCTGCACAACTGCGCTCACGTGCTGATACGAGTCGAAGATCAGTTGCGAGTGGTGCGCGGTGATGTAGTCCCAAAGCGCCTGCACAGGCCGTACTCACCTCCGGTCGCCGGGCGCGCACCGGCGGGCGCCCACTCGCCCGTACCCCGTTCGCGCCGGGACAAAACGGCGCCGCACCGGTTCTGCGCAGTGTTTCGAGGACATGACGAGCCTGAAACGCCGGTGTATCGTCGCACGTGGAGGCCGGAAAATGACCTCGCGGACGAGGGAGCAGTACCCGCACCGGACAAGACTGACTCACAAGGAGGTCTTGTCATGGCATGGCTCGTCCTGGTGATCGCGGGAGTCCTGGAAGCCGTATGGGCCGTCGCCCTGTCGGCGTCGCGCGGGTTTCGCCGCCTCGGTGCGGTGGCCGTGTTCGTCGTCGCGATGGTCTTGAGCATGATCGGTCTGGCGTATGCGATGACCCAGCTGCCCACCGGTACCGCCTACGCCGTGTGGGTGGGCGTCGGCGCCAGCCTGACGGTGCTGTGGGGCATCGTCACCGGCGAGGAACGTGCGACGGCCGCCCGGAGCTTGCTACTCATCGGCTTGGTGGGCAGTGTCGTGGGCCTGAAGGTGGTGAGTTGACCATGGCGTGGATCGTGCTGGTGATCAGCGCCGTACTCGAAGCGGTGTGGGCCACCGCGCTGGGCCATTCACAAGGGTTCACCGATGCCACCGCGGTGGTGGTCTTCGCGGTGGCGCTGGTGGCGAGCCTCGGCGGGTTGGGCTGGGCGGTGCGCGTCATCCCGATCGGGACCGCCTACGCCGTGTGGACGGGACTCGGAGCCGCACTGACCGTCGGTTATGCGGTGATCAGCGGCGCCGAGTCGGCGTCGGTGTGGAAGCTGGTGTTCCTCAGCGGCATCGTGGCCTGTGTCGCGGGGCTGAAGCTGTTGCCCGAAGAGTCTGAATCGCACCGAGTCTGAACGCAGACGACCCGTCGCCGCGGATGCGGCGACGGGTCGTTTCACGCTGCGGGGGTCAGCCCGCGACGAACTCCTCGTAGGCACTGGCCAGGTACGGCGGCAGCACGGTGGTGTTGCACGCGCGCTGGGTGTCGCCGATCGGGGCCAGGATGCCGCGCAGCTCGTAGTACTCCGTCGGGTTGGACGTGAAGTAGCTGCGGATGTTGGCTGCAGCCACGTCCCGCGGCTGGGTGACCGCGGCCGAGACCACGCCACCGGCGCCCGGGTGTGCGGCCAGGTACTGCTGGGCCGCGACCGTCACCGAGTCGACGGTGCCGTTGATGCCGGCCGGGCTGCAATCAGGAGCCGCCGAGGCCGTCGGAGCGACGATGGTTGCTGCCGCCACGCCCCCGAAGAGGCAGCCGGCCGCGGCTGCGGCGATGCGCCGACGCGCGGAGATGCCACTGAACTTCATGATCACTTCTCTTTCGCTTTGGTGACAAACGTTGCTTCCCCGTCCCGAAAACCACGGTACAGGCGGGAAACTCACACTCTTTTCGGATGAAGAGGCAGGATTCCCGGCGTCGGCGGGCGTTACACCCAACGGGAGTGACGTTCCCCGCAATCCGGGGTTTCGGGTACGCCGACGGCGAATAAAGCTGCACAACGCTTGAGATTTCTCAGAGTTTGCCGCGGATCCTTAAATGATCGTGATGTCGATCGTGATGAACTTGTGACACGCGACGTGAGGAATCGGATGGCCCAGAACTACGAGAACCGGCTCGGAGCCGATCAACTGGCGGCGTTGTCGGCGGTCGTCGAGTTCGGCAGTTTTGATGCCGCCGCCGACAAACTACACGTCACGCCCTCGGCGGTGAGTCAGCGCATCAAGGCGCTGGAGCAGCGGGTCGGTCAGGTTCTCGTGGTCCGGGAGAAGCCGTGCCGGGTCACCGCGGCCGGGGTGCCGCTGTTGAGGCTGGCAGCGCAGACGGCTCTTCTGGAGGCCGAAGCGCTCGCCGAGACCGCAGGCGGATCGGTACACCGCACGCGGGTGGCCATCGCGGTGAACGCCGATTCGATGGCCACCTGGTTCACGGCCGTCCTGGCCGGCCTGCCGGACGTCCTGCTGGACGTACGCATCGAGGATCAAGACCATTCCGCACGACTGCTGCGCGAAGGCGCCGCGATGGGCGCAGTCACCACCGAACGCACCGCGGTGCCGGGCTGCCGGGCCCACGCGCTCGGGGTGATGCGATACATCCCGGTGGCCAGCCCTGGCTACCTCAGCGACCACTTCGCACTCGGGCTCAGCAGAGAAACCGTGGCACAGGCGCCGTCGCTGGCCTGGAACCGCGACGATGCCCTACAGGACATGTTGATCCGCAAGATCTTCCGTCGCCACATCGCCCGGCCGGTGCACTACATCCCGACCGCGGAGGGATTCGGCGCAGCGGTGCGCGCCGGGCTGGGCTGGGGGATGTACCCGCAGCAGCTGGCCACCCCGGCGCTGGATGACGGCTCCTTTGTCCGCCTGGCCGAGGCCTACCTGGACGTTCCGCTGTACTGGCAGTGCTGGAAACTCGACAGCACCACCGTCGCGGCCATCACCGACGCGGTGCACGCCGCCGCCGCCGTGCTGCGGTCCTAGTGCGCGGCTTTCTTCTTACCGAACGGTAGGACGTGCATGACCGCCACGACGAGAGCGCCGACCACCAGGCCGATCACCGCCGAGGCGGCGGTGTTGATCAGCCACGCCAGCACACCGCCGACGCCGGCGAGGTGGTGCACGGCCTCCTCGGCGTGGTGCACCAGCCCGTAGGGGGCGTGCCATCCGAGTTCGTCGACGCCGACCAAGAGAATGTGTCCACCCACCCACAGCATGGCGGCAGTACCGATCACCGACAGCGCCGTCAGCAGCTTGGGCATCGCGGCGACGAGTCCGCGGCCGACCTTCTGCGCGAACGCCGAGCTCCGCTGGGCCAGGTGCAACCCGATGTCGTCCATCTTCACGATGCCCGCCACGACGCCGTAGACCACGGCAGTGATCACCAGCGCGACCACCACCAGAATGATCAGCCGCGGGAAGAACGACTGATCAGCGACCTCGTTGAGCGCGATCACCATGATCTCGGCCGACAGGATGAAGTCGGTGCGAATGGCGCCCGTCACCATGAACTTCTCGGCGTCTTCACCGGCGGCCGCCACCGGAGTCGCATGCGCGTCGTGGCCGGCGATCCTGCCCCAGATCTTCTCGGCGCCCTCGAAACAGAGGTACGTGGCACCCAGCATCAGGATCGGGGTGAGCAGGAACGGCGCGAACTGACTGAGCAGCAGCGCGGCCGGCAAGATGAACACCAGTTTGTTGCGCAGCGAGCCCAGGGCAATGCGCTTGATGATCGGCAGTTCCCGTTTGGGCTCGATGCCCTGTACGTACTGCGGCGTCACGGCGGTGTCGTCGATGACGACACCGGCGGCTTTGGCGGTGGCACGTCCCGCGGCGGCACCGATGTCGTCGACTGACGCAGCCGCCAGTCGTGCGATCGCGGCAACGTCGTCGAGAAGCCCGAACAGACCGGCGCTCATGACCTGAAGGCTACCGGCAGCACGTGACGGACGTGGGATCGCGCCGGCTTCACGGCAGCCTGCGCTGGGAGATCAATCCGTCGGACACCGTCCGGCGCAACAGCTCCACCATCGACCGCGGACGCAGCGGGGCACTCGAGGTGTGCGCTTCGTCGGCGATCCCGGCGAACAGGTCCGCCAGGGCGTCGGTCGAAGACCATGCGGGCTGCCAGCCCAGCTCGGTGTGCGCGCGAGCGCAATCCAACAGCGGAACCGTGAAGATCATGTCGACCCAGCCGCGGTCGACCGGTTGCAGCCGCGCCCGCCAGCTCAGGTCCACCACCGCACCGAGAAGTCCGGACGGGACATGTACCGGTCGGGCATCCATGACGTGGGCGATCTCGTCGCGGCCGATGGGTGGATCGGCAGACAAGTTGAACGCACCCGTCGCCCGGGTCTCGACGGCCCGAACCACCGCGGTGGCCACGTCATCGGCGTGGATGACGGGAAAACACAGCCGGCGATCGACGGGTAGCAGTGGCAGCAGACGCACCAATTGCATTGGCACAAAAGGCGGTAACGCGTAGCGCATCAGACCGCTGGCGGCGGCACGCTGCACCACGAATCCCGGCCGTAAGCGTGTGATGGGAACAGCTCGGTCACCCTGGCGGCGTTCGTAGTCGTCCAGAGCTGCTTCGACGGTCGACTTGAAGCGACTGTACGGCGATGCCTGCACACCGGTCGTGGGCCAGGACTCGTCGACGCGTCGTCCGTAGCGTCCAGGTGCGTACGCCCCCGCCGACGACATGTGGATCAGCTGCGCCACCTGCGCGTGGTGTGCGGCATCGAGCACCGCGGTGCTGCCGCCGACGGCTACCTGCCTGAGATAGTCGGTGTTGCGGGTGGGCTGGAATCCCCATGCCAGATGCACCACGGTGTCGGCGCCGTCGAAGATGCGGGCCAGCTCGCGCGGAGCGGATGCGGTGGCGAGGTCGACCGCATGCCAGGCCACCTGGCTGTACACCCCTTCGGGTGGCGGAGGGCGGCGCACCACTGAAACCAGCTCGTGTTCACCGGAGGGGACCAGCTGGTTCAACAGTGCGGTGCCGACATTGCCTGTGGCGCCGGTGATGACGATCCGCATGCGTCAGACAACGCGGTTGGTGCGCACGGCGGCATAGGCATCGGCGGCGGCGATGCCGGCCAGGCTCAGGGCGATCAGCGCCCCCCGCCGTCCGCGTGCCCGGGGGTACTTGGCCGCTGCGCGGGCCCATACCGCCAGGTCCAGGGCGTCGCCGGCGACCCTGGTCCACACCAGACGAGGTGATCCGAGCAGAATCGCGGCCCCGTGGCCGATTTCGCGTACGCCCAGCGCGCGGACAATGGAATGGCTGGCACCTTGCGCGCCTACGAGTTTGGTGATGCGTCCCGGTGCCAGGGCTTCGGTCAGTCCGAGGCCGATGCTGACGACGCCCAGGCCGGTGGCCAGTGAATGTGCAGGAGATGTTGTGGAAGAAGCCATGGGACGGGGCTACCCGTCCCATGGCCGGTGAATCTCAGGAACGGCCCGCGTGTGCGGCCCTGTGGCGACCCTTGATCAGGTAAGCGAGCCAACGAACGTCGATCAACATGGTGACTCCTTGGAGGTCTAAGCGGTCTTGGCCAGAAGCGGCAGCAGCCGGCGGCGTTCGGTCATCGCGTCTGAAAAGCACTGCAGCGCATCGGGAACCGAAGCGGCAGTGGGGAAGTGGGTCTGGATGCCCGCCTGGAGCATGTCCGCCACCGACTGGCTGGGGATCAGCATCCATTCGTCGGAGGTACGGCGGCAGGCCTCGTCCACGGCAGTGAGGAGCGAGATGGCGATCGGTGCGAACGACGTCACACCGCTGAGGTCGAGAACGTAAGGCTTTTCGCTGATCACGGACCGGGTGACCCGCCGGATCAGTTCATCGACATTCTTTGCGCTCACATCGCCGGTCACCGAGACAACGGTGGCAAGTTGCCGGCATTGTGAGCGGACCTGAGCGCCAGCACATTCGACGGCCGGGTTGCCATAACGGAACGCGGTAGCCATGGAGCGCCTCCCCTCGAGGACTGGTGAAGTGGCTGTCACTTCACCGTGTCACCCAAGGTATGGGGCCAACTTAAGGTACTTGGGAGTAGGGACTAACGCTTCAGTAAGACTTTCACTGAGGAGATTCCCTTGGCCTGAACTGGGCGCCCGAGTAGTTCTCCCACGGGGAGTAGTCGGCGATCAACTCTTCTTGCTGCGGGCGCTGCCCTTCGGGCACGTGCTGCAGATTGATCCGGATCCGGTACCAGATGGAACTGGGCCCCCGCATTCCGTCGACCAGGACGTCGATGGGCTGCAGGCGCGCCGCGACACCGGGATGGCGTTGTTTCCAGGTCTCCAGCGCGGCGAGCGCCTCGTCCTTGGTCTTGGTGCGGGCCACCTCGATGAGCGGCATCTTGCGGGCACCTTTGGGCGCCTTCTCCGGTGGGCCCAGTTCCTCGGCCAATGTCAGCAGCTTCGTGAGGTCACCGGGTGCGTCGTCCATGCCCTCCCAGGGGTCGCCGATCTCGGCGAAGCGGGCCGGCACCGTCTTGATGGTGAACGCCTCGGGCGCACAATCCGGGACCTCGGCCCAGTGCAGGGGCGTGGATACCCGCGCGTCCGGACGCGAGCGCACCGAGTAGGCCGAGGCCACGGTGCGGTCCTTGGCGTTCTGATTGAAGTCGACGAAAACGCCTTCGCGCTCCTCTTTCCACCACCGGCTGGTGGCAAGCTGCGGCGCGCGCTGTTCGACCTCACGGGCCACCGTCTCGGCCGCGAGCCGCACCTGCTTGTACGGCCAGTGCGGGTGGATGCGGGCGTAGATGTGGAAGCCGCGTGAGCCGGAGGTCTTCGGCCACGGCGTGAGGCCGTGATCTTCGAGCACCTCTTTGGCCACCTGCGCCACGTCGAGGATCTGTTGCCAGGTGACACCCGGCATGGGATCGAGATCGACGCGCAGTTCGTCGGGATGCTCCAGATCGCCCGAGCGCACGGGATGCGGATTGAGGTCGACGCATCCGAGGTTGACTGCCCACACCAGCCCGGCCGGCTCGCGCAGCACCGCCTCTTTGGCCGAGGTGCCGGAGGCGTACTTCAGCTCGGCGACGTCGATCCAGTCCGGGCGCTTCTCCGGCGCCCGTTTCTGGAACACCGCCTCTTCGGTGATGCCCTTGACGAAGCGTTTCAGGATCATCGGCCGGTCGTTCACACCGCGCAGCGCCCCGTCGGCGACGGACAGGTAATAGGTGATCAGGTCTCGCTTCGTCACCCCGGCGTCGGGGAAAACGATCTTGTCTGGATTGGTGACGGTGACAGTTCGGTCGCCCACTTCCCACTGCAGCGGACCGGCCATGCCCTCATGGTAATTGCGCGGTTGTTTCCCGACCGGGATGCGACACCTGTCACATAGGGTGAGCACCATGCCCAACCTCACTGACCTCCCATTCCAGGCGGCGGCCAAAGTCCAGCAGCTCGCTGAGCGCGGTTCGGCCGAACTGCACTACGCGCGCAAGATGTTCGAAGCCGGTGCACTCAAGGTCGAGCCGCCGCAAAACATCGTGGCGATGTTCGCTGACATCCGCCGGTGGGGTGAATTTGGCATGATCCCGGCGCTCAACGCGCGACGGACCCCGCACCGCACCGCTGTGATCGACGACGACGGCGAGATCACCTTCAAGGAACTCGACGACTCCGCCAATGCCGTGGCCAACGGGCTGCTGGAGAAAGGGGTGAAGGCCGGCGACGGGGTGGCGCTGCTGATCCGCAATCACCGCTGGTTCCTGATCGCGCTGTACGGTGCGGCGAAGGTCGGTGCGCGGTTGATCCTGCTCAACAGTGAGTTCTCGGGGCCGCAGATCAAAGAGGTGAGCGAGCGCGAAGGCGCCAAGCTGATCATCCACGACGACGAATACACCAAGGCCGTCGATGCGGCCGATCCACCACTGGGCAAGCTGCGGGCCCTGCCGACGAACCCCGACAACGACGCGCCCTCGGAGAGCAATGCGGAAACCCTCGAAGCGCTGATCGCCCGCACCTCGAGCGCACCGCCGCCGAAGTCGGGCAAGCACTCCAAGATCATCATCCTGACCAGCGGCACCACCGGAACGCCCAAGGGCGCCAACCGCAGCACGCCGCCGTCGCTCGCTCCGATCGGCGGGGTGCTCTCGCATGTGCCGTTCAGAGCCGGCGAGGTGACATCACTGCCGGCACCGATGTTCCATGCGCTCGGGTTCCTGCACGCCACCATCGCGATGATGCTGGGCTCCACGCTGGTGTTGCGGCGCCGGTTCAAGCCGGCGACCGTGCTGGCCGATCTGGAGAAGCACAAGGTGACGGCCATGGTGGTGGTGCCGGTGATGCTGTCGCGCCTGCTCGATCAGTTGGAGAAGACGGATCCGAAGCCGGACCTGTCGACGTTGCGCATCGTGTTCGTCTCGGGCTCGCAGTTGGGCGCCGAACTGGCCACCCGGGCCATGAACGATCTCGGTCCGGTGATCTACAACCTCTACGGCTCCACCGAGATCGCGTTCGCCTCGATCGCGCGACCACAGGATCTGAAGAAGAACCCGGCCACCGTGGGGCCCGTGGTCAAAGGGGTGAAGGTCAAGCTCTACGACGAGAACGGCGCCGAGGTGCCGCAGGGGGAGGTGGGCCGCATCTTCGTCGGCAACACCTTCCCCTTCGAGGGGTACACCGGTGGTGGTGGCAAGGCCATCATCGACGGCTTGATGTCCTCCGGTGACGTGGGCTATTTCGACGAGCACGGCCTGCTCTACGTCAGTGGCCGCGACGACGAGATGATCGTCTGCGGTGGCGAGAACGTCTTCCCCGCCGAGGTCGAGGACCTGATCAGCGGACATCCCGAGGTGGTGGAGGCCACGGCCCTTGGTGTCGAGGACAAGGAGTGGGGGCACCGGCTGCGGGCGTTTGTCGTCAAGGTCGAAGGCGCCAGCGTCGACGAGGAGGCCATCAAGCTCTACGTGAAGGAGAACCTGGCCCGGTACAAGGTGCCGCGTGAAGTGGTCTTCCTCGACGAGCTTCCGCGTAACCCCACCGGGAAGATCCTGAAGCGGGAGCTCAAGAACATCGAGGTCGACGGCCAGAAAGCCGACGCCGAATAGTCCCCTCTCTTTCTGCGCTCGTCGCGGAATAGTCTCCGGTGCGCAGTGGTAGTACTCCTGCGTGAAGATTGACCTCTCTGGAAAGACCGCACTCGTCACCGGCTCGACGCAGGGCATCGGCCTGGCCATCGCCGACGGACTGGCCGGGGCGGGCGCCCGCGTCGTCGTCAACGGGCGCAATTCTGACCGCGTCGACGAGGCGGTATCCCGGCTCGACGGCGACGTGCTCGGTGTCGCCGCCGACGTCACCACCGACGAGGGCGTGGCGACCCTGCTGGAGCAGGTACCTGCCGTCGACGTGCTGGTGAACAACCTCGGCATCTTCGAAGCCGTGCCCGCCCGTGAGATCACCGACGAGCAATGGCGGCGCTACTTCGACGTCAACGTCCTCTCCGCGGTGCGGCTGATCCGCAGCTATCTCCCCGGCATGACTGAAAAGGGTTGGGGCAGAGCAATTCAGATTGCCAGCGACTCCGCGTTGGTGACGCCGGCCGAGATGATCCACTACGGCGTGTCCAAGACCGCACTGCTGGCGGTGACCCGTGGTTTCGCCAAAGATGCCGCCAGTACCGGGGTTACGGTCAACTCGGTGATCGCCGGGCCGACGCACACCGCCGGGGTGGAGGATTTTGTGTACCAGTTGGTGGACAAGTCCCTGCCGTGGGATGAGGCGCAGCGTGAGTTCATGAAACTGCATCGCCCACAGTCGTTGCTGCAACGGCTGATCGAGCCCGAGGAGATCGCGAACATGGTGGTCTATCTGGCGTCACCGCTGGCGTCGGCCACCACCGGTGGCGCGGTGCGCGCCGACGGCGGCTATGTCGACTCGATCGTCCCCTGACTCCGTCAAGACTCAAATCACAAGCGCGACTGGGTATTGTCAGCGCTGTGCTCGTGTTTGCACAGCTCTGCGGCTTCATCTGCTCAGCTGTCGGGCATGTCGAACGCATGCCGAAAGCTCCCGATGTTGTCGGCAATGCCTTGCCTTTCGACCGCCTGCAGCATGCGCTGCCGAAGCGGCTCGGGGCATTGCGCGCGTTCGCCTTTGCGGGTTTGATCGAAATCCCAGCCACAGAGAAGTCGGGCTGCGCCGAGTAGCCCGGGTTCGGACTGCTCGGTGAGTGCGGCCAGCAATGTCGCAATGGGGTACTTCATGAGGAGTTGTTCGGCTGTGCCCTCGTAGCTGGGGTACCAGTTCCACGGCCCCGCGCCGGAGCCGAACCACATCAAGAGCGCTCGCACTCTTTCGACGGGATCCGGCTGTGCCTGCTCGAGCGCGGTGTGGGCGACGTCGAGCGCGACGCCCGATGGGGTGGACCAAGACCACAGGGGAAGCAGACACGGCGGCATGGCATTTGTCCAGCGCTCCTGATCTCGAAGGTGTGCAGCCCTGCTCGTCTCCATCTCTTCGCGCTCCTGCTGCGCGTCGGTGAGCCCGTGGAGCAGCAGCCACCTCTCGAGAACCATCGGATCGGCGAGTTCGGCGTCGCCTTTCCACTTCCCCGTCCAACGCAACGAATCCCAGCCGATCAGCTCCAAATACGTGATGACCTCATCGCCGGCCCACAGCTCGAGACGATGTTCGCCGATGGTCAAGCAGTGCCCGTACGTATCGGCCTCGGCGATACGCAACGCATCACGCAATTCCGCAATATCCGCGGGATCTGTGATGTCGAGGCGCACCACGTCGTACGTCACGATGTCGTCGACAGTACGGTTGCCGACCAACCGGATCCGGGTGACTCGGGCCAACGCGGTGTCAAGCGATTCCTGTGTCGGATCTTGGTCCTCGGACTCCAGGAACTTGACCACCGCAGAGTCCATCATCCCTACGACATTCCCGTCGTCGTCCACGATCGAGACGAACTCCGGCTCAAAGTCTTCCCCGGCCATGCTGGGGGATTCTGCCGGACGTGCACTGTCTCTGGGGCCGAACCGCCCACCGTGGCAATACGAGCGCCCGTTGAATGCAAGTCCCCGCTCCGCGAGCGCACGCCTTTGTACGCATCTGGTCGGCGAGTCGTGTACAGACACGCGCGCTCGCGCCAAAGAAGGCTACGGGTCGCGGGGGAGTCCCAGCAGCCGCTCGGCGATGATGTTGAGCTGCACCTCGGAGGTTCCGCCATAGATGGTCGTGGCGCGGCTACCCATCAACCACTCGATCCACTTGCCCTGCGGTGTATTGGTATCGCCGATGACGCCGTCGGTGCCGAACGACGACACCGCGAACTCGGCGTAACCCTGACCGGTCTTCATCGACAGTAGTTTGGAGATCGCGGCCGACGGCATCGCGTCGCCGCCGGCCAGTGTCAGAAGCGTCGAGCGCATGTTCATCAGCTTGGCGGCGTGCCCTTCGGCGATCAGCGTGCCTGCCTGGTTCTGCTCGATCTGATCGAAGTGGCCGTCCTTGATGAACTGCACGAAACCGTCGAGGGTCGCCAAGAAGCCCGGTTCGCTGCTGCCGATCGAAACCCGTTCGGCGGTCAGGGTATTGCGGCTGACCTCCCAGCCGCGGTTGACCTCACCGAGCACCATGTCGTCGGGCACGAACACGTCGTCGATGAACACCGTGTTGAACATGGCGTGACCGGTGAGCTCGCGCAGCGGTTTGACCTCAACGCCTTCGGATTTCATGTCGAGCAGGAAGTAGGTGATGCCCTGATGCTTCGGAGCGCCGGGATCGGTGCGGGCCAACAACGCACCCCACTGCGACACCTGGGCGCCGGTGGTCCAGATCTTCTGCCCGGTGATCCGCCAGCCGCCGTCGACCTTGGTGGCCTTGGTGGTCAAGCTGGCCAGGTCGGACCCGGCGCCCGGCTCGGAAAACAGCTGACACCAGATCATCTCACCGCGGAAGGTGGGTGGCAGGAAGCGTTGCTTCTGCTCGTCGGTGCCGAACGCGACGATCGACGGGATCAGCCACGCGGCGATCCCCATGGCCGGTCGTTTCACCCGGCCGCCTGCGAACTCCTGGGCGATGATGATCTGCTCGACCGGCGTCGCGGCCCGGCCCCACGGCTTGGGCAGGTGCGGCTGCACCCAGCCCGCCTCGGCGATCGCCGTGGTGCGCTCTTCGCGCGGAAGTGCTTTCAGCGCAGCCACTTCGGCGCGTATCTCGTCCCGTAACTTCTCGGTGTCGGGATCCAGGTCGATGTCGATACCGCGCAGCCCGGTGGTGGTCGCGGTGTCCACCACCAGCTGCGGGTAGTCCGCGGCCCGGCCGAAAGCGGCGGCCAGCGCCAGCGCCCGCCGGTAGTAGACGTTGGTGTCGTGCTCCCAGGTGAAGCCGATGCCTCCGTGCACCTGGATGCAGTCCTGGGTGCAGTGCTGGGCGGCGACGGGGGCCAGCGTGGCGGCGACGGCCGCGGCGAATTCGGCGTGCTGGTCACCTTCGTCGATGGCCCGCGCCGCGTCCCACACTGCGGCGGTGGCCCGCTCGGTGGTGGCGATCATTCCGGCGCACCTGTGCTTGACGGCCTGGAACTGGCCGATCGGGCGGCCGAACTGCTCGCGGATCTTCGCGTACCCCGCGGCGGTGTCGGTGGCCCACCGCGCGACGCCGATCGCCTCGGCGGACAGCAGTGTCGAGATCAGCGCTCGTGCCTGCGAGCGGCTCAGATTCGACAGCACCCGCTCGTCGGGGACCTCGACGGCGTTGACCCGCACATGCGCCACCGGGCGCAGCGGATCGACGCTGGCCACCGGCTCGATCTCCAGATCAGCGGCGTCGAGGATCACCCACTCCGAACCGGACGTCTCCGAATCGAGGCCCGCGACCGGCAGCACCAGGAGTGACGCCTGGGCGGCGGCGGGCACGGCGCGCACCTCACCGCGGATCACCAGGCCGTCACCGTGCCGGGTGGCCGTCAGCGTCGAGTCGAGTGCATAGGTGGCGATCACCGCGCCGGAGGCGAGTTCGGCGAGCACCTTCGAGTCAGCGTCGTGAGCGGCGATGAGCGCGCTCGCGATGGCCGAGGGCACGAAGGGCCCGGGTACCGCGCCATAGCCGAATTCGGCCAACACGATCGCGAGCTCGAGGATGCCGAAGCCCTGGCCGTCCACCGACTCGGCCAGATGCAACCCCTGCAAGCCCTGGTCAGCTGCGGCTTTCCAGTAGGGCGGGGGATTCTCCAGCGGTGTTTCCAGCGCCTCGTGCAGCACCTCCGACGGCGCCACCCGCGCCACCAGGGAGCGCACCGAATCGGCCAGGTCTACATGCTCGGGATTGATCGCAATCGGCATCGTTGCCCATCCTCCGTGTCAAATAACCGGTCGGTTGGGAACGAGCGTACTCGGCGAGTCCTAACTCACCTCGTTGACCACGGAATAGGGTTTCTTGCCCTCGTGCAGCCGTCGGCAGTTCCTCAGCGCCGAGACCAGATAACGCTGCACGGTGTCCGCGGTGTAGTAGCTGACATGCGGGGTGAGCAGCACATTGTCCAACGCCAGGAGCGGATTGTCGGTGGGCGCGGGCTCCTCGGCGTAGACGTCGAGCCCGGCGGCGGCCAACTGCCCGCTGCGCAATGCGTCGACCAGCGCCGCCTCGTCGACGACCTTGCCGCGCGAGGTGTTCACCAGGATGGCGCCCGGCTTCATCTTGGCGATGGCCGCGGCGTCGATCAGGTGCTCGGTGGCCGGGGTCAACGGCAGGTGCAGCGACACCACATCACTGCTCTTGAGGAGGTCGTTCAACGACACCCAGCCCACGTTGTGCTCGTCGCGCGTGGTGCTGGTGTGCAGCACCTTGGTGCCCATGGACCGCAGGATCTGTTCGACGCGCTTGGCGACACTGCCGTAGCCGACCAGGCCGACGGTGCAACTCCCGAGATCGCGCACCGTGTCGCCGAGGCTGGGATCGGGCGGCCAGCCGCTGCCGTCGCGGGTGGCCTTGTCCAGCTCGGGCAGCCGGCGCATGGCGGCCAGCATGAACAGCACGGTGGCCTCGGCCACCGACGGCGCGTTGGCGCCGGGGATGTTGGCCACGGCCACACCCTGCTTGGTGGCGGCCTCGACGTCGATGGTGTTGACGCCGGCGCCGAGCTTGTTGATGAGTTTGAGTTTGGGCGCCTTGGCGATGTCCTCGGCGCTCAGTGGTCGCAGGTTGTGCCAGATGACCTCGGCTTCGGGCAGCTCACGATAGAAAGCCTCGTCATCGTTTTCGGCGACCCAGTGCACGTCCAGCCACTCGGACTCTTCGGCGACCTGTTCGACGGCTTTGCTGCTGGGCTTGAAATGCGCGAGAACTCTCAGCGCCACCGTTTTGTTATCCACTTGGCGATCGTATCGGCCTGCTCGCTGCGGGCCCCCGGCGTGGTGAAGTAGTGGTCGGTGTCCATGGTGCACAGCGTCTTGTCGGGGCTTGCCAGCGCGTCGTGGATGCGGCGTGCGTCCGACGGAAACACCCCGGTGTCCTGATTGGCGTTGATCACCAGCGCGGGGCAGCGGATGCGGCTCAGGTGTGGTTCGGCGCGGGTCTGCGCATGCCGCAGGCTCCACATCCCGATCCAGTTCCGCAATGTGCAGTTCGCCGCGATGCCGTGCGTGGACCGATTGGCTTTGACCGGTTCACCCGCATAGCAGAGGTTCGGTGTGCGGTTGGTGGGCTCGAGGGACGGGTCCACCATGCGGGGATCGGCCCAGGTGCGCATGACGGTGAACGGGCGATCGGAAAAGCCCGCTGCGCGAACCCGTTTCAACTCGGTCTGGGCCCAGTCGGTGATCGCGTGGTTGCGCGCCACCTGTGCCGTCCGGTACCGCTCGACGAACTCGGCATCGTATGGCGCCCGCCGGCCGTCGAACAGGTCGAGTTCGGGATCGGTGGCCACCGGGTCGCACTCGTCGACCACGGCGGCGTCCATCCAGGCGGTCAGTACGTCGGGGCGTCCCGGGTGCGCCGCGCTGGCGATGTAGCCATCGGCCGGTGGCAGCTCACCCAGGCCCGACGCCGGCCGCATGCCATCCAGTGGCCGGACGTTGGGGGACACCGCCTGCGACTGGTAGGCCGCCATCAGCGATCCGCCTCCGGAATTACCCAGCAGCACAACGGTTTCCACCCCAGCCACCTCGCGGAGCCAGCGTACGCCCACGCCGATGTCCACCAGGGCGTGATCGAGCAGGAAGCTGGTCTCGAACCCGCGGAATCTGGTGTTCCAGCCGAGGAATCCGATGCCGCGCGTGGCGATGTAGTCGGCGAGATAGTGCTCGGAGAAATCGATTTGGTAGTGCGTCGCAATCAGGGCGACCTTGGGTTTGCGTCCCACCCCGCGGTAGTACAACCCCTGGCACGGGTGCCCCCCGGCACCGGCCCGACGCGCGGTCGGCGATGGCAACCCAATGAATTCACGAATGACCCCCGGCGTACTCATGGCAGGTGCGTGTCCTTCCCGAGAACTGGATCCGATGTTAGGTTCTTCAATGGCTGTTGCATAGAAGAGGTTCGACATGATCAAGCCGCGCAATACCAACGCCGAATTCGAACTCGGCGGTATCAACCACGTGGCGCTGGTCTGCTCGGACATGCAGCGCACCGTCGACTTCTATTCCGGTGTACTGGGCATGCCGCTCATCAAATCGCTGGACCTGCCGGGCGGGATGGGCCAGCACTTCTTCTTCGACGCCGGCAATGGCGACTGTGTGGCGTTCTTCTGGTTCGCCGACGCGCCGGATCGTGTTCCCGGCATCTCGTCGCCGGTGGCGTTGCCCGGGATCGGCGAAATCGTCAGTGCGGTATCGACGATGAACCACCTTGCCTTCCACGTTCCCGCGGAGAAGTTCGATGAATACCGGGCCCGGCTCAAGGAAAAGGGAGTTCGGGTCGGACCGGTGCTGAACCACGACGAGAGCGAGATGCAGGTGTCGCGGACGGTCCACCCGGGTGTGTACGTGAGGTCGTTCTACTTCACCGACCCCGACGGGATCACTCTCGAGTTCGCTTGTTGGACCAGAGAATTCGGCGCGAACGACACCCAGACGGTGCCGCGTACCGCGGCCGATCGGCGGGTACCGGTCAAGGCCGGAACAGTCGAGGCTCATTGAGCATCCCCAGGATGGCCTGGAGTTGATCCACCAGTTCCTCGGGGGTCAGGGCGATCTCCCCGGACAGCCACGCCGACAGGGTCTGTCCCACGCCGCCCACCACGAAGTGGGCGATGGCGCTGATGTGGCTGTTACCCGGCATCTGTAGCGCGGACTGGATGTACTCGCGTGACAGCAGCGCGAAGATCCCGCCGAGTTCGGCACGCTTACGCAACAGCACCGCGTTGGACAGTCGCGTGCTGAACAGCAGGCGCCCCACCCGCGGGTCATCGGAGATCATCGCCACCAGGTTGGCGATACCCGCACGGTTCTGTTCGGCCCAGGGCGCCGCTGCCACCGCGGCCTGCGTGGTGGAGGCCAGTTGCGCCGTCACCGTGTCGAACACCGCCGCGACGAAGTCGTCCTTGTCGCCGAAGTTCTCGTAGAAGTACCGCACGGCCAGCCCGGCCTGCTTGCAGATGCCACGCACCGTCAGCTCGTCGGGTGCCTCGTCGCCGCCCAGCAGATCCAGGCCGGCGTCGAGGAACCGACGCCGGCGGGAGGCGTCGCGATCGCGCGCATCCACCCCGCGGTAGGGCCGTACCTGAGCCACGGGATCCATCTTGACACCTGTCTATCGACGGAGGCAAGATCAGGAAACACTCGTTCTCACATTTAGCTGGCAGGTGACTTGCATGACGATCGCTGATCCGGTTCACAACGTCGAGCGCTCCATGAGTGACGCCCCCCGAGCGCTCACCTCCCGGCGCCCCAGGTGGGCCCGCCGCGTGGGCGGTATCGACGAGGGCCTGATGGGCATCGCACTGCTGCTCGGTCCCGCCAACGTGATCATGCAGCTGGCGCGCCCGGGCGTCGGCTACGGCGTGATGGAGAGCCGCGTCGAGAGTGGTCGGGTGGACCGGCACCCGATCAAGCGGGCGCGCACCACCTTCACCTACCTGGCGGTGGCGGGGCGCGGCAGCGACGAGCAGAAAGCGGCGTTCCGGCGCGCAGTCAACAAGGCCCACGCTCAGGTGTATTCCACCGACGAGAGCCCGGTGAAGTACAACGCGTTCGACAAGGACCTGCAGTTGTGGGTCGCGGCCTGTCTGTACAAGGGCGCCGTCGACGCCTACCGCACCTTCGTCGGCGAAATGGACGACGAGACCGCCGACCAGCACTACGCCGAGAGCGTCAGCCTCGGCACCACCCTGCAGGTGCCCGCCGAGATGTGGCCGGCCGACCGCGCGGCGTTCGACAAGTACTGGCAGGAATCGCTGGACAAGGTCCACATCGACGACGCGGTGCGGGAGTACCTCTATCCCATCGCCGCCAACCGGTTGCGCGGCGCGAAGCTGCCCCGGCCACTTCAGGAGCGCTCGGAGAACCTGGCGCTGTTGATCACGACGGGTTTCCTGCCGCAGCGATTCCGCGACGAGATGAAACTGCCGTGGGACCCGCGGCGTCAGCGCCGGTTCAACCGGTTGATGCGGGTACTGCGGGCGGTCAACGGGGTGCTCCCGGGACCCGTCCGGCAGTTCCCCTTCAACGTCTTGCTCAAGGATCTGGACTGGCGCATTCGCACCGGCCGGCCGCTCGTCTGAGCATGCCCCGAAACATCTGAACACCGGGTTGCCGGGAACCGACCCGGGTTACCTGAGATGCTGTCCGACCAGGTGAAACGGGCCTGTGCAGGGACCTGGTGCGCCACGGGGACGTCTCGACAGTTAGCTTATGCAATGCTAACTTCAGCAAAGTTAGCCTAGGCATAACTACCTTGAGGAGTCGGGCGGGGGCGGTGGTCGCGTTGTCCGATGCCGTCTTCGATCACAGGAGCCCATGAATACTCGTGTTGACACCCTGCGCGTGGACGGGGACATCGTCAGTCGGTTCGCGACGTGCTGCAAAGGGCTCGGTCTGGCGGTGTACGACCGGCGCCGGCCCGCTGACTTGTCCGCGGCCCGTTCTGGTTTCGCCGCTCTGACCAGGGTCGCCCACGACCAGTGCGACGCCTGGACGGGCCTGGCCGCCGCGGGCGATGTGTCGCTGCGGGTACTACAGGCCGTCTCATCCACCGCCGGTACCGCAGGCATCCTGCAACGCAAGGTGGAACTCGAGGCCGGGGCCCTCGGCTTCCGCTACGACACCGGGCTGTATCTCCAGTTCCGCGCCGCCGAGCCGGACGGTTTCCACCTCGCCTACGCAGCGGCCCTGGCGGCCGACGGCAAATTTGCTGAGGCCGACGCACTCGTCACGCAGGTGATCACGCGTCGCCCCAGCCTGCCCGAGGCGCGCTGGGTCGGTGCGGCCCTGCACTACCGGGCGCAACGCTGGTCGGACGTCGTGAAACTGCTGACCCCCATCGTCAACGACGGCGCGCTCGACGAGGTCTTCAGCCACGCCGCCAAGGTCACCCTGGGCACGGCGCTGGCACGGCTGGGCATGTTCGCACCGGCACTGTCCTATCTGGAAGAACCCGAAGGCCCATGCACGCTGGCCGCCACCGACGGCGCGTTGGCCAAGGCGCTGGCCCTGCGCGCCCACGGCGACGAGGAAGCCGCCGCCGAGACCCTGCAGGACCTCTACGCCGCACACCCGGAGAACCAGCAGATCGAGATCGCGCTCTCCGATCCGAGCTACCACATCGTCACCACCACCGCTGCCCGCATCGAAGCGCGCTCGGACCCGTGGGATGTCCACACCGAACCCAGCGAAGCGGACTTCGTCGACCCCGGCGCGCACGACCGCAAAGCCGAACTGCTGGCCGAAGCCGAGCAGCAACTCAGTGAGTTCATCGGCCTCGACGAGGTGAAAGACCAGGTGGCGCGCCTGAAGAGTTCGGTCGCGATGGCGCTGCTGCGCCAAGAACGTGGCCTGGCCGTCGCGCAGCGTTCACACCACCTGGTGTTCGCCGGCCCTCCCGGCACCGGTAAGACCACCATCGCGCGGGTGGTCGCCAAGATCTACTGCGGGCTGGGGCTGCTCCGGAAAGAGAACGTGCGCGAGGTGCACCGCGCCGATCTGATCGGCCAGCACATCGGTGAGACCGAGGCCAAGACCAACGCGATCATCGACAGCGCCCTCGACGGTGTGCTGTTCCTGGACGAGGCCTATGCCCTGGTGGCCACCGGAGCCAAGAACGACTTCGGGCTGGTGGCCATCGACACGCTGCTGGCCCGGATGGAGAACGACCGGGACCGACTGGTGGTGATCATCGCCGGATACCGGGCCGACCTGGACCGCTTCCTGGACACCAACGAAGGCCTGCGGTCCCGCTTCACCCGCAGCATCGACTTCCCGTCCTACAGCGCCGCCGAACTGGTGGAGATCGCCAATGCGATGGCCAAACAGCGCGACAGCGTGTTCGAGAAGGCCGCGCTCGAGGACATGCAGGAGCTCTTCACCCAGCTGGCGACATCCTCGAGTCCGGATGCCACCGGCATCGAACGTCGCAAGCTCGACATCGCCGGTAACGGGCGTTTCGTCCGCAACGTGGTGGAGCGGTCGGAGGAGGAGCGCGAGTTCCGCCTGGATCACCAGGAGCATCTGGGGCAGGGCGGCGCCGGCACGTTCACGGACGAGGAGTTGATGACGATCACCGCTAGCGACGTCCGCGGCGCGGTGGTGCCGCTGCTGCGCGGGCTGGGCCTGACGGTGCCGGCATGAGCAACGGTGACGACCGGCAGGGTTTCACCTCGCGCACCCCGGAGAACTCGAACCCGCAGCGAGTGACGTACCGGCGTGGCTTCGTCACGCGCCACCAGGTCACCGGCTGGCGTTTCGTCATGCGCCGCATCGCCTCCGGTGTCGCGATGCATGACACCCGGATGCTCGTCGACCCGCTGCGCTCCCAGTCGCGCGCGGTGCTCATGGGTGTGCTGATCCTCATCACCGGCGTCCTCGGCTGTTTCGTCTTCTCGTTCATCCGGCCCGCCGGTGCGGCGGGCAACGACGCCGTGCTGGCCGACCGCGATACCGCAGCGCTCTACGTCAGGGTCAACGACCAGTTGCATCCGGTGCTCAACCTCACCTCGGCGCGGTTGATCGCCGGCCAGGCCGTGAACCCGACCCAGGTGAAAAGCTCTGAGCTGGACCGCTTCCCGCGTGGCAGCATGATCGGGATCCCCGGCGCTCCCGAACGTATGGTGCAGGCCGCCGGACACGACGCCAACTGGACTGTCTGCCAGGGCAGCGACGCGGTGTCCCCGGGCGTGACGGTGTTGTCCGGTGTGCCGGCCGCAGGTGGTGAGCGCGCCGCCGCGCTCGCCGCGAACCGCGCCGTGCTGGTCGACACCGGGGCGGGAACCTGGCTGCTGTGGGACGGTCGACGCAGTGCCATCGACCTCGCCGACCGCGCCGCCACCGGGGCGCTCGGATTCGGTGCGAACATCCCTGCCCCCCGCCCGATTTCGTCAGGCCTGTTCAACGCGATCCCCGAAGGCGTGCCGCTGCGGGCACCCCAGATTCCCGGTGCCGGCGAATGGGCGCAGTTCCCTGGATTGCCGGTCGGTGCGCCCATCGGTTCGGTGGTCGTCGCCTACGGCGCCGACAACACCCTGCTCTACTACGCGGTGCTGCCCGACGGTCTGCAGCAGATCTCACCGGTGCTGGCGGCGCTGTTGCGCAACAGCAACTCCTACGGTCTGCAGCAGCCGCCACGCCTGGGCGCCGACGAGATCGCCGCGCTCCCGGTATCCCGGTTGCTCGACGCCGATGCCTATCCCGCGCAGCAGCTGTCCCTGGTCGATGCGGCGAGTTCCCCTGTCACCTGCGCCAATTGGGCGAAACCCGCTGACGCCAGCACGAGCTCGCTGACGCTGCTCTCCGGCGCCGCACTTCCGGTGGCCGACGGCGTGGGCACCGTCGACCTGGTGGGCGACGGCACGGCCCGCCGAGTCGCGATCCCGGCCGGCACCGGCTATCTGGTCCAGACGGTGGCCTCCGAACCCGCGGCCCCGCCGGCCGGTGCGCTGTTCTGGGTCTCCGACACCGGCGTCCGATACGGCATCGAAGCCGCCGGAAACGCCGACGAGCTGACCAAAACCGTTGCCGCGCTGGGGTTGAACGAGCCCGCGACACCCGTCCCGTGGTCGGTGCTGTCGCTGCTCACACCCGGCCCCGCATTGTCGAAGGACGCGAGTTTGACCGCCTACCAATCAGCGAGCGGTCAGGAGATCCGATGAGCCGGTTGATTTTCGAGGCGCACCGGCGCCTGCCGCGGCCGAAGTCCGGCATGGGCACCATCACCATCGAGGCGCCGCCCGAGTTGCCGCGGGTGGTCCCGCCGTCGCTGCTGCGTCGCGCGTTGCCCTACCTCATCGTGTTGTTGATCGTGGGGATGATCGTGGCGTTGGTGGCCACCGGCATGCGGTTGATCTCTCCGACGACGTTGTTCTTCCCGTTCGTGCTGTTGTTGGCGGCCACCGCGCTGTACCGCGGTAACGACAACAAGATGCGCACCGAAGAAGTGGACGCCGAACGCGCCGATTACCTGCGTTACCTTTCGGTGGTCCGGGACAACGTGCGCGCCCAGGCCGATGCCCAGCGCGCCGCCCTGGAGTGGTCGCACCCGGACCCGGCCCAGCTGGCGCAGGTGCCGGGCTCGCGGCGCCAATGGGAACGTGACCCGCACGATTCCGACTTCCTCGTGGTCCGCGCCGGTGTTCACGACGTGCCGCTGCACACCACCTTGCGGGTCAAGGATGCCGCCGACGAAATCGACCTCGAACCGGTGTCCTACAGCGCGCTGCGCGGTCTGCTCGACGCGCAGCGGACCGTGCACGATGCCCCGGTGGGTATCGACCTGACCAAGGTCTCCCGGCTCACCGTCGTCGGCGATCCCGACGAGGCGCGGGCCGCGGTCCGGGCCTGGATCGCCCAGGCGGTCACCTGGCACGACACCGGCGTCCTCGGCGTCGCGCTGGCCAGCCCCCGTCTGGAGGACGCCGACTGGGCGTGGCTGAAATGGTTGCCGCACACCGATGTTCCCGGACAGGTCGACGGCACCGGGCCGGCCCGCTACCTGGCCGGCCACCCCGACGAGCTGATCGCCAAGATCGGGCCCGCGCTGGCCGAGCGGCCGATGTTCACCGGCTCGGCCGGCTCGGCCGATGACGCCCTGCGCCATCTGGTCATCGTCGTCGACGACCCCGGATACGACCTGAGCGGTTCGGTGCTGTCGGTGGGACTGGCCGGCGTCACGGTGGTGCAGATCTCTGAGACCACCCCCGGAGACGATCAGTATCCCGACCCCGAGCGGCCCGTCCTGCGGGTCACCGACGGCCGGATCGAGCGTTGGTTGACCGGTGGCTGGCAACCCTATGTGGACACCGCCGACGGGCTCAGCGCCGCCGAGGCCGCTCATCTGGCCCGGCAACTGTCGCGCTGGGACTCCAATCCCACGCACGCCGGACTCCGGTCGGCGGCCACCCGCGGAGCCACCTTCACCACGCTGCTCGACATCGCCGACGCCTCTCAACTCGACGTACCGACGCTGTGGGCTCCGCGCCGCCGTGAGGACGAGCTGCGGGTGCCCATCGGGGTGACAGCCACCGGCGAGCCGCTGTACTTCGATCTCAAGGACGAAGCCGAGGGCGGTATGGGACCGCACGGCCTGATGATCGGTATGACGGGTTCGGGCAAGTCGCAGACTCTGATGTCGATCCTGTTGTCGCTGTTGACCACACACCCCGCCGACCGGCTGATCGTCATCTACGCCGACTTCAAGGGTGAGGCCGGCGCCGACATCTTCCGCAACTTCCCCCAGGTGGTGGCGGTCATCTCGAACATGGCCGAGAAGAAGTCGCTGGCGGACCGGTTCGCGGACACGCTGCGCGGTGAGGTGGCACGGCGCGAGAACGTCCTGCGGGAAGCAGGCCGGCGCATCCAGGGCAGCGCCTTCAACTCGGTCACCGAATACGAGGCGGCCATCGAGGCGGGCCATGATCTGGCCCCGATGCCGACCCTGTTCGTGGTGGCCGACGAGTTCACCCTGATGCTCGCCGATCACCCCGAGTACGCCGAGCTCTTCGATTATGTGGCGCGCAAAGGCCGCTCGTTCCGCATCCACATCCTGTTCGCCTCGCAGACGCTGGATGTCGGGAAGATCAAGGACATCGACAAGAACACGTCGTACCGGATCGGCCTCAAGGTGGCCAGCTCGGCCGTCTCGCGTCAGATCATCGGCGTCGAGGACGCCTATCACATCGAATCCGGCAGGGAACACAAGGGAGTCGGGTTCCTGGTGCCCGCTCCCGGCGCCGAGCCGGTGAAGTTCCGCAGCACTTACGTCGACGGCATCTACGAGCCGCCGCGCACTCCCACGTCCTACGTGGTGCCCTCGGTGCCGGAACCCAAGCTGTTCACCGCGGGTGCCGTCGAACTCGATCAGGATGTCGTCGTGCTCGATACCGAGCAGGACTTCGCGGGCCCGCCCAAGAAGCTGATCGCGACCATCGGCGATCAGCTGTCGCACTACGGTCCACAAGCCCCGGCGCTGTGGCTGCCGCCGCTGGACGAGTCCGTGGGGCTGTCCTCGGTGCTGGCCCATGCCGGAATCGGGGAGCGGCAGTGGCGCTGGCCGCTCGGTGAGATCGACCGGCCGTTCGAGATGCGCAGGGACGCTCTGGTGTTCGACGCCCGTTCGGCGGCGGGCAACCTGGTGATCCACGGCGGCCCGAAGTCCGGCAAGTCGACGGCACTGCTGACGTTCATCCAGTCCGCCGCCGAACTGCACTCGCCCCGCGACGTGACGTTCTACTGCTTGGACTACGGCGGCGGTGCACTGCAGGAGATCTCCGATCTCGCGCACGTCGGCAGCGTTGCCTCCCCACTGGACGGGGAACGGATCCGCCGCACGTTCGGCGAGATCGAGGCGCTGCTGCGGTCACGTCAGCGGGCCGGAGACCGCGCCGTCAATGACGGGTACGGGCACGTGTTCCTGGTGATCGACAACCTGTACGCATTCGGCCGCGACAACACCGACCAGTTCAACACCCGGAACCCGTTGCTGGCCAAGGTGACCGAGCTGGCCAACGCCGGGCTGGCCTACGGAATACACGTGGTGGTCACCACGCCCAACTGGCTCGAGGTGCCGCTGGCCATGCGCGACGGTCTGGGACTGCGGCTGGAACTGCGGCTGCCCGATCCCCGCGACAGCAACGTGCGGGTCACCGGGGCGCTGCGCCGGCCGGCCGAGAGTGTGCCCGCCGACCAACCGGGCCGCGGCCTCACCATGGCGGCGGAGCAGTTCCTGTTCGCCGCACCGCAGCTGGACCGGATCGCCGAGATCAACGCGCGCTTCCCGGGTGCCGGGGCACCGCCGGTTCGGCTGCTGCCCACCGACCTGGCTCCGTCGGCGGTGGCACCGCTGTACCGGGGTCCGGAACAGGTGGTCATCGGCCAGCGCGAGGACGATCTGACGCCGGTGGTCGCCGATTTCGCCGACCAGCCCCTGCTGATGGTGTTCGGCGACACCAGGTCCGGCAAGACGACCCTGCTGCGCCACATCATCCGGACCGTGCGGGAGAACTCCACGGCCGACCGGGTGGCCTTCACCGTGATCGACCGCCGGCTGCACCTCGTCGAGGAACCCCTGTTCCCGGACAACGAGTACACGGCCAACATCGACCGGATCACCCCGGCGATGCTGGGCCTGGCGGCCATCATCGACCAGCGTCGCCCGCCCCAGGGCGTGTCCGCACAGGATCTGCAACGCTGGAGTTACTCGGGGCACACCCACTACCTGATCATCGACGATGTGGACGCCATCCCTGATGCACCTGCGATGTCGGGACCCTATGTGGGACAACGACCCTGGACACCGCTGATCGGGTTGCTGTCCCAGGCGGCCGATCTGGGCCTGCGGGTGATCGTCACCGGCCGGGCCACCGGCTCGGCGCACGCCCTGATGACCAACCCGCTGCTGCGCCGGCTGGGCGATCTGCAAGCCACCACGCTGATGTTGTCCGGAAACCCCGCCGACAGCGGCAAGATCCGCGGGCACCGGTTCACCCGGCAGCCGGCGGGCCGGGCGTTGCTGCTCGACGACAGCGACACCGCAACACACCTTCAACTCGTCAACCCGCTCGCGGGCTCCGAAGTGCAAGGGGGCCCACGGTTCAGAGGAAGGAATGAGTCATGACCCTGAGTGTGGTTCCTGAAGGACTGACTGCGGCCAGCGCCGCGGTCGAAGCCCTGACTGCCCGGCTGGCCGCAGCGCACGCCGCGGCCGCCCCTGCCATCACCGCGGTGGTGCCCGCCGCCGCCGACCCGGTGTCGCTTCAGACCGCCGCGGGGTTCAGCGCCCAGGGCGCCGAGCACGCCGGCGTCGCCGCGCAAGGGGTGCAGGAACTCGGCCGCTCCGGCCTCGGAATCGGGGAATCCGCCACCAGTTACGCCACCGGCGACGCTCAAGCCGCTCAGGCCTATCTGATCGCCCGCGGCGGCTCATGACGGCTCCCATCTGGATGGCCTCACCTCCCGAGGTGCACTCGGCGATGCTGTCGGCGGGTCCCGGCCCGGGGCCGTTGCTGGCTGCGGCGGGGGCGTGGACCGCGCTGTCCGGTGAATACTCCGCGGCGGCAGCGGAATTGACGTCGATCCTGGGCGCCGTGCAGGCCGGCGCCTGGCAAGGGCCCAGCGCCGAGCAGTACGTGGCCGCCCACGCCCCGTACCTCGCGTGGCTGACGCAGGCGAGCGCCAACAGCGCAGTTGTCGCCGCGCAACAGCAGAGCGCCGCCGCGGCCTACACGACGGCGCTGGCCACCATGCCGACCCTGGCCGAACTCGCCGCCAACCACGCGTTGCACGGCGTTCTGATGGCCACCAACTTCTTCGGCATCAACACCATCCCCATCGCGCTGAACGAAGCCGACTACGTGCGGATGTGGATCCAGGCAGCCACCGCCATGGCGACCTATCAGGCTGTGGCGGGCACCGCGCTGGCCTCGGCCCCGCGCACCACCCCGGCGCCGTTCGTGCTGACCCCCGGCGTGGGCGAGGCGGGTTCCGTGTTCGCCTCGCTCACCGGAACCACCGCGCAGGCCCAGGCCACCGAGGCGGGTTCGGCCAACGACATCGCCAACTTCCTCCAGGAGTTGCTGCGGCTGTACATGGACACCATCAATCAGCTGTTCCAGCCGCTGATCGACTTCTTCCAGGATCCGATCGGCAACTCGATCCAGCTGATCACCGACTTCCTGACCAACCCGGTGGCGGCGCTGCAGACCTGGGGGCCCTTCCTGTTCGCCGTTGCCTACCAAGCCGTTTCGTGGGTGGGCGCCTCGCTGACCTACCCGCAGCTGCTGATCCAGCCGTTGCTGGCACTGACGCTGGGCATCCTGGGTGGCCTGGCGCAGAAGCTGCTGGAGCTGCTGAAGCTGCTGGAGCTGCTGCTCAACCTGCCGCCGCTCGAAACACCCGCCGCGGCCGCACCCGCTCCGGCGAACCAGCCGAACCTCCCGGTGGCCGGCATTGCCTCACCGGGTGCCGGAGGAACCGCGGGCACCGCGGCGCCGGCCCCCGGCTCCGGCACGGCCACCGTGCCCACCGGCAGCGCACCGGCGTCGGCCGCGGCGCCGGCCGTCCCGTACGCGGTGCAGGGTATGGACCCCGATGGGGACGCGGGACCGACACTCACCGAAGGTGACAAGGCGAGGGCGCCCGCATCCGATATGGCCGCTTCGAGTTCGGCGGCGGCGCTCGCGGCCACCCAGGCGCGCCGGAAGGCGCGGCGTCGCCGCGGTGCCGAGATCAAGGATCGTGGTTTCCGCGACGAGTACATGACCATGGACGACGGTCCCGCCGCGCCGCCCGAAGACACGCCCGTCACCCGGCCCACCACCGCGCAGTCGTCACATCAGGGCGCCGGAACACTCGGTGCCTCCGGCCTCGGTGGCACCCAGACCAAGACCGGGGCGGCCGACGCTGCCGGGATGACCTCACTGGAAGGTGACTCCTTCGGCAACGGGCCCACCAGCCCGATGCTGCCGAACACCTGGACCGCCGACGGCGAAGGCGGAGAGGGGGCACCACCTGAACCACGACGCTGATACCCGAAATCCATTCTCTATCACACGAATTGGAGTCAACTGATGAGCATGCTGGATGCCCACATCCCGCAGATCGTGGCGTCGGAGTCTGCCTTTGCCGCCAAGACGGCGCTGATGCGCAGCACCCTCGCCCAGGCCGAACAGGCCGCGATGTCCGCCCAGGCCTTCCACCAGGGTGAGTCCTCGGCGGCGTTCCAGGCCGCGCACGCCCGCTTCGTCGAGGTCGCGGCAAAGGTGAACGTGCTGCTGGATCTGGCCCAGGCCAACCTCGGTGAGGCCGGCGCCACCTACGTCGCCGAGGACGCCGCCGCCGCAAGCACTTACGGAGGAATCTGATGTCGCAGATCATGTACAACTACCCGGCGATGATCGGCCACGCCGGGGAGATGTCCAGCTACGCCGGGGCGCTGCAGGCGGTCGGCGCCGACATCGCCGCCGAACAGGCGGCGTTGCAGGGCGCCTGGCAGGGGGACACCGGTCTGACCTACCAGGCATGGCAGGCGCAGTGGAACACGGCCATGGAAGAGCTCGTCCGCGCCTACCGCGCGATGGCCACCACCCACGAGACCAACACGGTCTCGATGCAGGCGCGCGACCAGGCCGAAGGGGCCAAGTGGGGCTAGTGGGAGACGATGGCTGCGCCTGACGCCGTCGAACTGACGGTCGACGCCGCCTGGTTCATCGCCGATGCCGTGGGTGCCGGCGCGTTTCCCTGGGTGCTCGGTATCACGACGCCGTATCACGACCACAGCGAACGTGATGCCTTCCGCACTGCGCAGACGCAGGAGCTGACCGAGCTCGGGGTGATCTCCGGTGAGCCCGGCCGCATCTCGCCCGCGGTCGAGGAATGGGTCCGGGTGGTCTGTTTCCCCGAGCGCTGGCTCGAGCTGCGTTGTGTCCGGGGCGGATCCGGTGAGCTGCTGCGCGGCCTCGTCGCGCGCCGCGGCGACCGCACCGTGGTGGCGTTGCGGAGCGCTCAGCTGGTGACCTTCACCGCGCTGCCGGTCACCGACCCCTACGGGCTGGTGCCGATCCTGGCTGCTGGCCTGGGCTCTCGAGACCCGGCGCGCTTCGCCGAGTTCTCACTGCCGGCCCGGGTGGGCGCGCGCGCCGACGAGCAGCTGCGCGGGGGCGCCGACCTGGCGGGCGTGCTGGACTACCTGGGTGTGCCACCGTCGGCGCGGCCCGTGGTGGAAGCGGTCTTCCGTGGACCGCGCAGCTACGTCGAAGTGGTGGCGGGGCAACGGCGTGACGGTGTCCACACGACGACCGAAGTGGGTATCGCGCTGGTGGACACCACCCAGGGCCGGCTGGTCGTGAGCCCGGCGAAGGCCTCCGACGGTGAATGGGTCTCGACCTTTGCGCCCGGCACCCCGTTCGCCATCGCTGTGGCCGTCGAGAACCTGACCGCGACGCTGCCCGACGGGCAGTGGTTCCCCGCCGCACACCTGGCGCGCGACTTCAGCGCGCGCTGGGCCTGAATTTCCAACGGAGAGAGAAGAACCGATGAGTGAGACTTCGCTGGCGCCGGTGCTGCCCATCGTCAGGGTGGCGATCCTCAGCGACAGCCGCCTGACCGAGGTGGCGTTGCCCGCCGAACTGCCGCTGCGCGAGATCCTGCCCGCGGTGCATCGGCTGCTGCCCAGCGACGCCTCCGAGACCGCGCTGCGCCGGCTGAGCCTGGCCCCGGTCGGCGGGGCACCGTTCAGCCTGGATGCCACCCTGGACACGGTGGGTGTGGTCGACGGGGACCTGCTTGCGCTGCAACCGCTTCCGAAGGGCCCGGCAGCCCCTGGCATCGTCGAGGACATCGCCGACGCCGCCGTCATCTTCTCGGCCTCCCGACTGCAGCCGTGGGGGATCCGGCACATCCAGCTGGCGGCCCGCGCGGCGGTGGTCGCGGTGATCCTGGCGATCACCGGCCTGGGGGTGGCGCACACCCTGGCCGCAGGTGAGCCCTACGGCCTCTACGCCGTCAGCGTGCTCGCGGCGGTCACGGCGGTGGCCGCACTGCTGCTGCGGGCTCGTGCCCAAGCACCCGCCGTGGAGCTGTCCATCGTCGCGCTGGCACCCATCGGTGCGGCGTTCGGGCTCGCGGTGCCAGGCGATTTCGGTGCCCCACAGCTGCTGCTCGCCGCGGCGGGGGTGACGGCATGGTCGTTGATCAGCGTGATCCTCGCCCCCGAGAACTCGGAGCGATCCAGGGCCTTCTTCACCGCGGCCAGTGTCGTCGGCGCAGGTGTATTGCTGGCGGCCGGTGCGGCGGCCCTCTGGCCGTCCCTGCCGCTGCTCACCCTGGGCTGCGGCCTGATCGTGTTGGCGCTGCTGGTGACGGTGCAAGCCGCGCAGCTGTCGGCGATGTGGGCACGCCTGCCGCTGCCGGTCATCCCGGCCCCCGGTGATCCCACGCCCTCGGCTCCCTCGGTGCAGGTGCTGCGTGATCTGCCCCGACGGGTACGGATCAGCGAAGCGCACCAGACCGGTTTCATCGCCGGAGCCGTCGTGCTGTCGGTGCTCGGTGCCGTCGCCATCGGTGGGCGTCCCGAATCACCCAGCCTGTGGGCCTGGTACGTCGTGGTGGCCACCGGCGTCGCGGCGGTGCTGCGGGCGCGGGTGTGGGACACGGTGGCCTGCAAGGCGTGGCTGCTGGCGCAACCGCATCTGGTGGCCGTGGCTCTGCTGGTGATCTTCGTCGCCTCTGACCGCTACTGGGCGGCGCTGTGGACCTCGGTGGTGCTGCTCGGCCTGGTGGCGGTGTGGATCTTCGTGGCCACCAACCCGAAACTGGCCTCCGCCGAGAGTTATTCGTTGCCGATGCGACGCCTGGTCGGGTTCCTGGCCTCCGGTGTCGACGCGTCGCTGATCCCGGTGATGGCCTACCTCGTCGGCATCTTCACCTGGATCCTCAATCGATGATCCGCCTCGGAATCCGGTGTGCGGTCGCCGGGGCAGCGGTGCTGCTCGTGGCGGCGCCGTCGGCGTGGGCCATCAGCCCGCCGGAGGTCGATCCCAACTTCGAACCCCCGCCCGGAACCACCGGTCCGGAGGCGCCGATGTCCCAGCGCGGTGAATGTGTCACCACCGGAGTCACCCAGGGGTTCGACGACGCTGCTGTGCCTGCCGCCCAATCCATGCTGAATCTGGCCGGTGCCTGGCGTTTTTCGCGTGGCGAAGGCCAGACGGTGGCGGTCATCGACACCGGCGTCCAGCCCGGCCCGCGGTTGCCGAACGTTGACGGCGGTGGTGATTACGTCGCCGGCACCGACGGCCTCACCGACTGCGACGGCCACGGCACCCTGGTCGCCGGCATCATCGCCGGGCAGCCCGGTGCGGACGGATTCTCCGGAGTGGCGCCCGCCGCACGGGTGCTGTCCATCCGGCAGACCTCGGCGATGTATGCGCCCGCCAGCCCGGACGAGGATCAAGACGCGCAGCGGGCGGGTATCGCCATCGACTCGCTGGCTCGCGCCGTCGTGCGCGCCGCCGACGAAGGCGCCCGCGTCATCAACATCTCGACGATCACCTGCGTGGGACCCGACAGCACGATCGACCAGAACCCGCTGGGCGCGGCATTGCGGTACGCGGCGATCGAGCGTGACATCGTGATCGTCGCCGCCGCGGGCGATTCCGGCCCCCAGGGAACCGGCGGCGGACTCGCGTGCCAGTCGAACCCGGGTGACTGGGCCGGCGTCACGTCGGTGTCGGTGCCGTCGTCGTGGCAGCCCTATGTGCTGTCGGTCGGCTCACTGACTCCGGAAGGACAACCGTCGCCGTTCACGATGGCGGGGCCGTGGGTGGGCATCGCCGCTCCGGGTCAGGGCATCGTCTCGGTCAGCAACTCACCGGTCGGCGGACTGGCGGACGGTCTCCCGGACAACCGTGGCGGGCTGGCCCCGATCAACGGTTCCAGTTATGCGTCGGCGTATGTATCCGGGGTGGCGGCGTTGGTGCGCAGCCGGTTCCCGGAGATGCCGGCGCGGGACGTGATCGAACGGCTCACCGGCACCGCCAGCAACGGTGCGCAAACCCCTTCGAACCTCGTGGGGGCGGGAACCGTGGATCCGGTGGCGGCACTGACATGGCAGCTGCCCGCACCCGAAGGCGACGAGGGCGTCACCCAGATCGCCGCACCTGTCGTTCCCGAACCGGTGGATCAGCGGCCCCGCAACATCGCCCTGGGCGGCACCGCGGCACTGGTGCTCGTGGTGGCTGCGACCGCACTGGCCGTGCACCGAAGAAAGGAAACCGTCCGATGACGGGCCGAATCATGTTGGCGCTGTTGGTCCTCATCCCGGCGGCGATGGCCTACCCGTGGCAGACCCCGCTGGACTGGTGGCTACTCGGTATCGCGGTGGCGGTGGTGGTCGTGGTGTTCGCGTGGTGGCGGGGGACCTTCCTGACGACGGTGCTGCGTCGCCGCCTGGCGCTGCTGCGCGGGCATGACGAACCCCGGCACCTGGTGCAGCACAGCGAGACCGACGCCCGCACCACCGTGGTGTTGCGGGTGCTCACCGGAGATGAGCACGAGCTGCCGCTGCCGACGCTGAGCAGCTATCTCGATCGGTACGGCGTCCGGTGTGAGGCCGTTCGGGTGACCCACCGGGATACGCCGGAAGGCCGCACCACGTGGGTGGGGCTCACGTTCTCCGCCGCCGCCAACCTCGCTGCCTTGCAGGCGCGTTCGGATGACATCCCGCTGCGCGAGACCGCCGAGGTGACTCTGCGCCGCCTCGCCGATCACCTCCGTGAGCTGGGCTACTCGGTGAGCACCGTCGACGTCGACGTACCCGACCTGCTGGGGTCCGCGTCCAAGGAACGGTGGAAGACCGTGCAGGACGGTGGCCAGGGTTATCTCACGTGCTATTCGGTGCCGGCCGACGATCGGCTGAGTGAGACGCTCGCCGAACTGCGGGCCACCGACGCACCCGAGGTGTGGACCGTGCTGGAGCTGACCGGGGCGCCGGCCCGCCCGGAGATCACCGCGGTCTGTGCGGTGCGCACCGCGGAAGCACCCGCCGGCGCGCCGGTCGGTGCGGTGCAGCAGCTGCGCGGACGGCAACGGCACACCCTCGCTGCGCTGCACCCGGAATCCACTGAGCTACTGAGCGTCTAGAACATGATCGGATGCAGGAACTTCGTCATCCGGCGCAGGTAGTCCTTCTGGCTGACGTGGATCAGATGGTTGCCCGGAAACCAGTGCAGCGCACAGCGATCCCAGTGCTCCCAGAGCCTCTCGGCCTGGTCGGGCGGGGCCAACCGGTCGCCGAGCCCGGTGATGATGAGCCGCCGGTCCACCGGCACCAGCGGCCGGTAGTTCAGCGGCGAATGGTAGGCCGACGCCGCCACGGACGCTTCCCTCGACACTCCACCGGCGCACCGGCCGAGGGTCACCAGTGTGCTGGCCGGCCACCAGTCGTCGAACGCGGCTTCCGGTGTCACCACCGGCACATTGGGGACAACGGCCCGGATGCGGTTGTCCACACATGCCGCCAGCGCCGAGGTGTAGCCGCCCAGCGACAGCCCGGTCACGGCCACTCTGTCGACTCCGGTGGCCTCGAGATGGTCGATGACGGAACGGAAGTCGTGGATGGCCTGCGCCATGGTCTCGGCGAATCCCGCCATGCCGTTGGCGAAGATGCCGTAACCGCTGAAAGGTGACCCCTTCTCGGCGCGTCGACCGTGGAACGGCATCAGGTACAGCAGTACGTCGTATCCCGACCGGTAGAACCACGGCAGCGAGAAGAACAGTCCGTTGGCCAGGTATGCCGACCCCATGAAACCGTGGATCACACACAGTGTCGGGCGGGGACCGTCGCCGTGACGCCAGTGCTGGGCGCGTACCACGTTGTTGCGCGACAACCCTTTCCACACGTCCCGCATATCGGGGTTGATGGCGCGGAACGAACTGTCGAATTCGAGATTCTCGACGTTGCCGTGTGCCACCCACCGAGCCACGGCGTTTGCCGGGCGCGATGTGACACTGGGCGGTGACGTGGGTGCGGGGAAGGATGCCTTGACGTCTTGTCGGCCCGCGAGTTCGGCGTAGAACGCCATCGCGTCGCGGTCCCGGGTGGCCCGCGCCGGGCGCACCACCTCCGTCAGCACCCTGGGCAGCATGGCCGCCCCGATCATCGACGCCACCGCCGTGCGCAGGCCCAGGTCGGCGACCACGGACGCATCGACGATCGCGCGTTGTGTGGACGTCAGTTCCGAGCGGTCCGGTAGACCCCGTCGGCCGGCGTCGGCGCCGGGGATGTCCAGGACGGGCGGATCTATTGGGTCAGTCACCACCGGCGATGATAACGGGTGTTGTCATTCCAGACCGAACAACCGCGCCGCATTGTCGAACAACACGTTGCGTATCCACGTGTCGTCGGCGCCGTCCAGTTCGGTGATCGACCGAAGGGCGTCGCCGTAGCTGTACGGGATGTTGGGGAAGTCGCTGCCGAACAGGATCCGCTCACCGGCGGCCCACAGTTGCGGCCGCAGTTCGGCGGGAAACGGCATGCTCTCTTCGGAGAAGGCGGTGAACGCCATGGTGGTGTCGAGGCGCACCTGGTCGTGGGTCAGGCACAAGTCCAGGAACTCGCCGTACTCCGGCATGCCCAGATGCGCGACGATCAGCGGTAACCGCGGGAACCTGCGCAGCAGCCGCCTGATGGGCTCCGCACCGGTGTGGGTGCCGGGCACCGGGCCCGAACCGCAGTGGATCACCACCGGGACCTGGGCGTCCTCGATGGCGCCCCACACCTTGCCGAGCAGGGGATCGTTGGGCTCGTAGTCGCCCACCTGGATATGCGCTTTGAACACCCGGGTGCCACCCGCGATGGCGGCGCTGACGTACTCGGCGGCATCCGGTTCGGGGTAGAACGTCGCGGTGGCCAGGCAGTCCGGTGTCGCGGCGGCGAACTGTGCGGCCCACTGGTTTAGCCAGGCCGCCATGTTCGGCTTGTGCGGGTACACCAGCGACGTGAACGCCCACACCCCGAATTCGCGTAGCGTGCGCACCCGTTGGGTTTCGTCGGCGCGGTAGGTGATGGGCCATTCCCGGCCGATCAGCGGGCCCTGGGCGTCGAAGTACTGCCACACCTTGTCCATCACCGATTTCGGCATGAAATGGGTGTGCACGTCGATGATGCCGGGCAGGCCCAGCGATTCCCAGATGCGGCGTACGTCTTCGGTGTCTTGCATCGTTCATAGATGATGTCAGGGTGTGGAACCCCGACGTGTACCTGGCCTTCGCCGACCACCGCGGTCGCCCCTTCTACGACCTGACATCGCGGATCGACAGCTCGGAGCCGCGCCGGGTGGTGGACCTCGGCTGCGGGCCGGGCAATCTCACCCAGACGCTGGGACAGCGATGGCCCGGCGCGGTGATCGAGGCCGTCGACAGTTCCCCGGAGATGGTGGCCGCGGCCCGTGAACGCGGCATCGACGCTTCGGTGGGCGACGTCAGCGCCTGGTCACCGGCGGCCGATACCGACGTGGTGGTCTCCAACGCCACCTTGCACTGGATTCCCGACCACGTCGAGCTGGTCAGGCGCTGGGCTCGTGAGCTCACACCGGGATCGTGGCTGGCGTTCCAGGTGCCGGGCAACTGGGAGGCGCCTTCGCACCGGGCGCTGCTGGAGGTGGCGCAACGACCGCCGTATGCGGAGGCGTTGCGCGACATGCCGTTTCAGGACAGCCCGGTGGTACGGACGCCCAGTGAGTACGCGGGGTTGCTGACCGAGGCCGGGTGCACCGTTGACGCCTGGGAGACCACCTACGTCCATGAACTGGCCGGTGAGACACCGGTGCTCGACTGGATCACCGGCTCCTCGCTGACCGCGGTCAAGAGCAGGCTGTCCGAGGAAGCGTGGCAGCAGTACCGTGACGAGCTGGCCCCGATCTTGGCGCAGGCCTACCCGGCCCGCCCCGACGGCCGCACGTTCTATCCGTTCCGGCGGGTCTTCGTGGTGGCGCGTAAGGACTAGCCGGGACTTCGGTGCTTTGAACAACTGTCTATGTCGCCGTCCGTTGCCGGCGTGTGAGCGTGTACGCGCCACAATCGTGGCGCACGATCGACGTCAAAGGATCGACCATGAGTTTCGTCCAGAACCGGCGGCTGTTGTCCGCCCTCGCTGCCGCCACTGTGTTGATCGCGCCGCTCACTGCCTGCTCCAGTGATCAGCAGGAGAGCCCGGATTCCGGGTCGGCGCCGTTCCCCACTGTGGCGGCCGGTGCTCTGACCGTCGGGGTGCCGACTTTCCCGCCGTTCGTGGGTCTGGAGGGTGAGACCATCACCGGACCGGACGGGGAGATCGTGAACGCCATCGCCGAGCATTACGGGCTCGACGTGGTGGCCAAGCCTTACGATTTCGCGGCGCTCATTCCCGCCGTCCAGCAAGGCCGGATCGATGTGGCGATCGGGTCGATATTCCGCACCGAGGAGCGCAACAAGAGTGTCGACTTCTCCGACCCGCTCTACATCGAGCCGGGCGCGTTCATCGCCCGCGAGGAGATCACCAGCATCGACAGCCTCACCGGCAAGCGGGTCGGCACCGTGCAGGGTTACAACTGGAACCCCGACCTCGAAGCGATCTACGGCGATCAGCTGGTGCTGTATCCCTCGTCGGCGGAACTGAAGCAGGATCTGATCGCGGGCCGCCTCGATGCGGCCGTCGACAGCCAGGGCACCGCGCTGTATCTCTACAAAGACGACGGCTTCACCGTCACCCGGCTGCCCGCGGACGACCGCGTGGAGTCCACCACGGCGCCGGGCCAGACGGCGTTCGTGCTGGCCAAGGACAAGCCGGAACTCAGAGACGGACTCAACGCCGAGATCAAGCAACTGCACGAGGACGGCTCCATCGCAAAGTTCCTCGAAGAGGCCGGTCTGGATCCGGCAGCCGCGGACACCGGCGATCCCCGGTTCGCATGACCGAGGCCGCACCTCCGTTGCGGGTGGGCGTCCTCCTGCCCGCGACGGATACCGCGGTGGAGCTGGAACTCCCGCCGCGTCTGGCCGGCCGCGCCAGCGTGCACGTCGCACGTATGGTGCTGGACTCGGTCACCGTCGACGATCTCCGCAAGATGGAAGCCGACGCGCTCGCGCAGGCGCACATGCTGGCGCGGCTGCAGCCGGTCCTCGTCGTCTTCGCCTGCACCAGCGGAACATTCGTGTTCGGCGCCGAGCACGAAGCCGACCTCGTGGCCCGTCTCGAGCGGATCACCGGTGCGCCGGTCATCACGGCGGCGCGCTCCGTGGTGGCCGCACTGAACCGCCGGGGTGCCCAGCGCATCCGGCTCGGGGCACCGTATCTGCCCGAGATCGTGGATGCCGAGGTCGCCTACCTCGGCTCGCAAGGATTCACGGTGGTGGACAGCGCCGCCCTGTCGATCGTCGACGACGAGGACACCGCACGCCTGGGCGCCAACACGCTGGTCGACCTCATCGGCACACGCTCGGACGGGGCCGATGCGGCGCTGCTCAGTTGCACCAATCTTCGTACGCTGCAGCACCTCTCGATGATCGAGGAGGCCGCCGGGGTGCCGGTGGTCAGCAGCAACAGCGCGTTGCTGGAGCAGATTCTGGTGAGCCTCGACGACGTCAGATCCGGCCCGACAGCTCGGCGAGCACCAGACCCAGGTGCATCCGGAGCCGGCCAGCACCCGTCATCGACAGCCCGGTCAGCCGCTGCGCCTGGTTGATCCGGTAGTACAGCGTGCCGCGGTGGATGAACAGCTTCTGCGCGGTGTGCTGTGCGTCGTCATTGCTGTCCAGGTAGGCCTTGACCGTGCGGGCCACCTCGCGAGTGCGTGGTGTCTTCAACAGGGGTTCGACCGAGCTCAGGGGCTGCAACGGTGTCGTGTCGCCGAACGCGCCCCGCAGCTCCTCGAGAAAATCGAATGAGTCGTGATCCTCGGCGAACACCAGACCGGGTTCGTTGTTCCCGTGCCGCAGCAGGTCTTTGAGCGCGGAGGCGGCCACACCCAGGGACTGTGTGGAGACTCGACTCGGCGAAACCGCCATACGCAGGACGCTGCCCGGCGCGGACTGCGACTGCTGCTCCCATTGCTGCCGGAGCACGCGCATGGCTTCCTCGGTGCGATCGCGGGTCAACGCCGCGGGGGACCCGCCGAGGACGACGACACCCAGGACATCGCCGTCGATATCGGCTGCCGGTGCGGCCGCGGCATCGATACCGAATCGGTGAGGCAGATCGGCACCGGTCAACACGCCGTGCAGGCTGACGTTGGCCTGGCCGGTGGGGTCGAACACGGGGGGAGTGGAACGCGCCACCACCACAGCGCGGTGGGCTTCGGAGTGCGCGGCGACGGCTGCCACCTCATCGGTGGTGTTCGACGGGGCGATGGCGCTGAGCGGGCGGGTGAGCAGCTCCGTGGCGGTGCGGCTGAGGTCTTCCAGACCGCCGGCGGAAATGGTGCGGTCGGGGTCGATGATCCACACGTGCCCGATGACATCGCCGCCGGGTGCGTGCACCGGCACGTATGCGCGGCCCAGATCCAGTCCGTGAAACGCCGCGATGTGCCTGGGTCCGCGGTCGGAGGCAAGCTCCTCGGCGAACAACCGATCCCGCACCGGAACCGGCGCTGGCCTGCCGTACAACAGCTCCATCCGGCTGGCGTCGATCGGGCCCTCGTGGGGAGTGGAGGCCACCGGAACCATGTTCCGGTCGTTGAGGGCGACGGGCCGCCGGCACACCGCGGAGAGATCAGAAACAGCGCGGCTCAGTGTCGCAGACGTCATGGATACCCAGTCTGCTCACGGCGGGCTGAAAGCCACGGGTTAGAAGCAGCGGGAATTCAATGGCACCGGTGTGCTGTTAGTCAGAACTGACGCAGATTGTCCCGTAAGAGCCGGTGCTCGTACTGTTTCCGAACCAGGCCGCGGCGTTGCAGTTCCGGCACCAAGCCGTCGGTGACCTCGATCACGTGCTTGCGGTTGATCCGCAGACTCGGTGACTGGATCAGGAAACCGTCGCCGCCGACGAACTCGTGGATCGCCTGCAGCCGGTCGGCGACCGTCACCGGTGAGCCGACGATATCGCCCTTGCGGCGGCCGTTCTCACTGATGATCACCTCGCGCAGTGTCGAATTGCGGCTGCCCTCGACCATGGCCCGGTAGGTGCCCTGCTCGCCGTGGGATTCGAGATCCTCCGGCAGCGGTTTGTCGAGATCGAACTGGGCGAAATCGATATCGGTGACATCGGAGATCGCCACCAGGCTGCGTTCGATGAAGGTGGGGTCGTCGACGCGGCGTTGGGCGCGTTCGCGGGCATGCTCGTCGGTGTCACCGAGGATCGGGGTGATCAGGTAGAGCACCTTGATCTCGTCGGGATCGCGCCCGCTCTGCGCGGCCCGCGCCCTGATGTCCTCGCGGTAGGCGCGCATGGCTTCCGGCGTCGACGCCGGCGAGACGATGGTGTCGGCGTACTTGGCCGCCAGCGCGCGACCCGCCGGTGACCCACCGGCCTGGGCGAGAACCGGGTAGTGCTGGGGTGACGGAACGGTGTTCAGCGGTCCGCGGCTGCGGTAGAACCGGCCCTCGAAGTTGATGTCATGAACCTTGGTGTGGTCGACGTAGGTGCGGGTGGTCTCGTCGCGGACGACGGCATCGGGTTCCCACGATCCCCACAGGCGACGTACCAGATCGACGTACTCGTCGGCCTTTTCGTAGCGCAGGTCATGATCGGGTATGGCGTCGAGGCCGAAATTCTGGGCAGCCCGGTCCTCACCGGAGGTGACGATGTTCCAGCCGGCCCGTCCGCCGGTGAGGTGATCGAGGGTCGACATCAGCCGGGCCAGCAGGTACGGCGGGTAGAACGACGTCGACAAGGTCACGATGAATCCGAGGTGCTCGGTGGCCTGCGCCAGCAGCGGCACCAGCGGTGCAGGGTCGAGTTTCGGGGCGTGTACCGCGTGCCGTAGTTCGGCTTCGAACGTACCGCCGTAGGTGTCCGGCACCATCAACTTGTCTTCGAGCAGCACGAAATCGAACCCGGCGCGATCCAATTGCCTTGCCACGTCTACGAATACCGCGCCGGAGAAATCCTTGGCGCCGTCCGACCACTGTTCGGCCCAGCCGTCGATGGTGAAGTTGAGAAACCACCCGAGGTGGAATTGTTTCGGGTCAGGCATTGACCGGGCCTTTCTTGTCGAACGATTTCAGGGGGGACAGGCCCATCCGCCTCTCCAGCCGGGCCACCATCCGGATCGCCGGCAGCGCGATGACGGCGTAGAGGACGCCGGCCATACTGAGGTACTCCAGGTAGAGGAACGTCATCGAGCCGTGGGTGTAGGCCCGGCTGATCAGTTCGGGGACCGACACCGCGTACGCCAGCGATGTCGCCTGGAACATCTGGATGGACAGTCCCAGCAGCGGCGGTACCGACACCCGCATCGCCTGCGGCAGCACGATGTGTCGCAGGGTGTCACGCCGGCCGAGGGCCAGTGCGTGCGCTGCCTCGACCTGGCCGGGATCCACCGATTGCAGTCCCGCGCGGATGATCTCGCTGCTGTAGGCCGCCGTGCTGAGCCCGATCGCGATCCACACCGACGGCATGGCCGCGATCGTGACGCCCTGGGCGGGTAATCCGTAATAGACGAGTTGCAGCAGCACGATCACCGGTGCCCCGCGCAGGATCTCGACAGCGGTGATGATGGGCCAGGAGATCCAGCGCCTCCGGGATACGGCGAGCAGTGCCAGCAGCAGCCCGGCCGGTATCCCGGCTCCGATGCTGACCACCGTGAGCTGCAGGGTGACGACGAGCCCGGCAAGCAGATCAGGCAGGTTCTCCCAGAGTGTTTCGGTCATCGGCCGACCCGCTTGCGCAACGTGTGGTCGACCCCGCGGGAAACGATCGCCACCGGCACACTCAACCCGATGTAGATGATCAGCGCCGCCAGGAAGGGGGCCAGGCCGTCGCCGTGTTCGCGAACCTGCGCGACGGTGCGGAAGGTCACCTCGGTCACGCCGATCACGCTCGGAATCGACGAGTCCTTCAGCAGGGTGAGCGCGAACGTGGTGCATGAGGGTATGGCGATTGAAACAGCCTGCGGGGCAATGATCCACCACACCGCGGCCGTGCGGTGCATACCCACCGCACGTGCGGCGTCCCACTGCCCCTGCGGTACGGCGGCCACCGCGGCGCGGTAGACCTCGGCCAGGTAGGCGGCGGTGACACCGGCAAGGGTCACCACGGAGGCGGTGAGTTCATCGACGGCGGCGCCGTTGATCTGCACGCCGAAGTACACGATGAACAACCACACCAGGATGGGGACGGCACGGATCACGTCGACGGCGAACCTGGTGGGACGGCGCCACCACCACCTGCGGCTCTCCAGTCCGGCGGCCAACGGGACCGCCAGCACGCCTCCGAGCACCAGGGCCGCGCCGGTGATACCGACCGTCAATGGGACGCCCTTGGCGATGATCGACATGGTCTCGACGAAGGTGTCCACCGGTCAACGACCCAGCACCGCGTGGAGAAAACGCCGGGTGCGTTCGTGACGCGGATCTTCGAAAATCTGTTCTGCGCTGCCCTTTTCGATCAACGATCCGTCGGCCATCACCCCCACCTGGTCTGCGACACCACGCGCGAAGCGCATCTCGTGCGTCACCACCACCATCGTGCGGCCTTGGTCGGCGAGATCGCGCATCACCGCGAGGACTTCCTGCGCGAGTTCGGGGTCCAGCGCCGAGGTCGGCTCGTCGAACAGCAGCACATCCGGATCCAGGGCCAGGGCCCGGGCGATCGCCACTCGTTGCTGCTGGCCACCGGAAAGAGTCGACGGACGCGACGTGGCCTTGGCGGCCAGACCGACGCTGTCCAGCAGCCGCAGCGCATACTCCTGTGCGCTCTCCGCCGAGCGACCCAGGACGCGACGCTGGGCGAGCGTCACATTCTGCAGAGCGGTCAGATGCGGGAAGAGGTTGAAGCTCTGGAACACCATGCCCACCGCTCGATTGAGTTCGGCGCGTTGCGAGCGGGTCAGCGCGGTGTCAGCGGGGTAGTACTTGCCGCCGATGGCGACACTGCCTGCATCCGGGGTGTCCAGTCGGTTGAGGCACCGCAGCAGAGTCGATTTTCCCGAGCCGCTGGGGCCGATGATCGCGGTGACATCACCCACGGCGGTATCGAAGCTCACGTCGTCGAACACCGTGTGCGCGCCGAAACTCTTGGACAGCCCGCGGACTTCCAGGGCAGGAGCACTCATGTGGCTTCGCCTTCCTGCGCGGCGGCCAGCACCGTGGCCAACAACACCGTTGCGCCGTCGGCGGCCCACCGTTTGGTGATGTCCTCGGCTTCGTTGTGGCTGATCCCGTCCTTACACGGCACGAAGATCATCGCCGTCGGGGCCACCGACGACACATGCACCGAGTCGTGTCCGGCGCCGGAGACCATATCGGTCCAACTGAGCCCGGATGCTTGTGCCGCTGCGCGGACCGCGTCCACGGTGGCGGGATCGAACCGGGTGGGAGCCACCTGCAGGGGACGCTCGATCCGCCATGTCAGGCCGTGCGCGCGGCTGATGCGTTCCACCTGAGAATGCAGTTCGGCTTCGATACGGTCCAGAACGTCGGTGTCGTCGTGCCGGATGTCGAGCTGTATCCCCGCACTGCCGGGAATGACGTTGCGGGAGTTCGGCGCGATGTCGATGCGACCGGCGGTGGCTCGCACCTCGGGCACCTCCCGGACGGCTGCCGCGCGGACGGCGGCGATCAACTCCGCGGCCGCCACCAGGGCATCCTTGCGGTGGTCCATCGGGGTTGTGCCGCTGTGGCCCGATGCGCCTTCGAGAAACACGTCGTACCAACGGATTCCGTAGACACCGGTGACCACGCCGATATCGATGCCGGCCTGCTCGAGGACGGGTCCTTGCTCGATGTGCAGTTCGAAGGACCGATAGGGGCGCGCCGGCGCCGCGGCGTTGTCACCGTCGTAACCGACGGCGTGCAGGGCGTCGCCCAGGGCCACCCCCTGATGGTCCGGACGCTGCAGCGCGTCGGCGAGAGGGTAGTTGCCGGCATATACGGCTGATCCCAGCATGCTCGGGCTGAATCTGGAGCCTTCCTCGTTGGTCCAATTGGCCACGACCACCGGACGCAGTGTCTGAACGCCCGCGTCATCAAGGGCGGCGAGAACTTCCATTCCTGCGAGTACTCCGTATGTTCCGTCGAAGCGGCCGCCTTTCGGCTGGCTGTCCAGATGCGAACCCATCAGCACGGGTGCCAGTTGCGGGTTGGTGCCCGGACGGGTGATGAAGATGTTGCCGATCGCATCCACGCCGCTGTGGTAACCGGCTGTTTTGGCCTGTGCGAGCAACCAATCCCTGGCGTCCCGGTCCGCGTCGCTCAAGGCAAGTCGGTCCAGGCCGTTCGCCGCTGTGGCGCCGAATCGGGAGACCGCGGCCAAGCGATCCCACAGTCGGTCCGCATCGATGCGCACGGTCTGGTCCAGGGAGGTACGGAACTCGGCCACCTGGCGAAGGTACGGACTCCCGCCGGCCTCAGACTATGGATAGGTGTTCAAATTCCCGCCGTCAGTCCCGCGCTTTGTGCAACGCCTCGAGCACCTGTGCCACCAGGGCATCGATATCGGCACCCGTGGTGTCGAGTACCAGGTCAGGGTTCTCCGGTGGCTCGTACGGCGCATCGACCCCGGTGAGCCCCTTGAGCTCGCCCGCCCGCGCCCGCGCGTAAAGCCCTTTGGGGTCCCGCTTTTCGCACTCGGCCACCGAGGTCGAGATGTAGACCTCGATGAACGGCAGTTTGGCGGCCTCGTTCAGAGTTCGGGCGATCTCGCGATCGGACTTCAGTGGTGATACCAGCGATGCCAGCGCCACCACCCCCGCGTCGGCCAGCAGCCGCGTGAGGTGCCCGACACGGCGGATGTTCTCGGCGCGGTCGCCGGCCGAGAATCCGAGGTCATCGGACAGACCGTGCCGGAGGTTGTCGCCATCGAGCAGATAGGCCACGTCACCGGCTTCCACCAGCGCCCGCTCCACCGCCACCGCCACCGTGGACTTGCCCGAGGCGGGCAGGCCGGTGAACCAGATGGTGGCGCCGCGCTGTCCCGTCTTCTGCCAGCGGTAGTCGCGGTCCAGGCTGGACGGGTGCCAGCGGATGTCGTTGCGCGTCTGGGCACCTGGCTTGATCTCACGGGCCTCGGTGATGGTGCCTGCACCCACGGTGTCGTTGGACGTCTCGTCGATCAGGATGAACGCGCCGCTGTCGCGGTTGTCGGCGTAGGGGTCGGCGACCACGATCGAGCTGGTGCGCAACGTCACGGCACCGATGTCGTTGAGCCCCAATTCCACTGGACCGTCGAGATCATCGAGGGTTTCCGGGTCCAGGCGCGTGTGCAGTTCCTGCACGGTGGCGCGCACGGTCCGCGCACCCTGCTTGAGCGCCAACCGGTCGCCGGCCCGCAGTGGGGTGTCGGTGAACCAGCAGACGGTCGAGTACAGCTCGCGGGCAAGGACGGGCAACACGGCGTCCTCGGCGCCGCTGACCAGCACGTCGCCACGCCCGACGTCGATGTCGTCGGCCAACTCGAGTGATACCGACAGCGGTGCCACGCCGACGCTGCGGTCGTCGTCGAGCGTGTCCAGGGCTGTCACGGTGGATTTTGTGCCCGACGGTAGGGCCACAACCGGGTCGCCCACGCTCAGCGTGCCCGCCGAGAGCCGCCCGGTGTAGCGCCGTCGCTGCTCGGCGGTGGGGCGGGACACCCACTGTACGGGCAGCCGGAGCTTCGAGGCTTCCGGTTGCGGCGCAACAAGATCGATGGTCTCCAGGTATTCCAGCAGCGACGGCCCGTCATACCACGGGGTGCGGTCGGAGCGGTGCACCACGTTGTCGCCGTGCTTGGCCGCGATCGGGATGACGGCCAGGTCCGCGCCACCCAGGCGGTCGGCGAGCTGCTTGAGTTCCTTTTCGACCTCGGTGAACCGGGTCTGGTCGAAGTCCACCAGGTCGATCTTGTTGACCGTGGCGACAAAATGTTTGATACCCAACAGTTTTGCGATGCGCGCGTGCCTCCGGGTCTGCCGCAAGACGCCGGCGCGGGCGTCCACCAGCAGGATCGCCACATGGGCGTTGGAGGCACCGGTGAACATGTTGCGGGTGTAGCGCTCGTGTCCGGGGGTGTCGGCCAGGATGTAGCTGCGGTTCTCGGTGGAGAAGAAGCGGTAGGCGACATCGATGGTGATGCCCTGTTCGCGTTCGGCGCGCAGGCCGTCCGACAACGCCGCCAGGTCAGCGATGCCCTCTTCGTCGGTGACCGCTTCGAGGTGATCCAGCGGCAGACTGTCGGTGTCGTGCATCAGACGCCCGATCAAGGTGCTCTTGCCGTCGTCGACCGAACCGGCCGTGGCGATGCGCAGAAGTTGTCTGGTCATCAGAAGTAGCCCTCACGTTTACGGTCTTCCATGGCAGCCACCGAGGTGCGGTCGTCGGCGCGGGTCTCGCCGCGTTCGGACACTGTGGCAGCGGAGATCTCACTGATGACACCGGTGATGTCGGTGGCGCGGGAGCGGACGGCGCCGGTGATCGTGAGGTCGCCGACAGTGCGGTAACGCACCCACTCCACCGCGGACTGTTCGTCACCTTGCGGCTGAACGTATTCCGATACCGCGAGCAGGATGCCGTCGCGAGCCACCACCTCGCGCTCATGGGCGAAGTAGATGGACGGCAACTCGAGGTTCTCGAGTTCGATGTAGCGCCAGATGTCCAGCTCGGTCCAGTTCGACAGCGGGAACACCCGGACCTGCTCGCCCTTTTTGATCCGGCCGTTGTACAGCGACCACGGTTCGGGCCGCTGGGCACGCGGATCCCACTGACCGAACTCGTCGCGGAAGCTCAGGATGCGTTCCTTCGCCCGCGCCCGTTCCTCGTCCCGGCGTGCACCGCCGAAGGCCGCGTCGAATCCTCCGGCTTCCAGGGCATCCAACAGGGTGCGGGTCTGCTGACGGTTGCGCGACGCTCCGGGGCCGGGGTCGGCGACTCGGCCGCTGTCGATGGTTTCCTGCACCGAGCCGACGATCAGCTTGTGGCCGTGCTCGGCCACGCGGCGATCGCGGAAGTCGATGACCTCGGGGAAGTTGTGACCGGTGTCGACGTGCAACACCGGGAACGGCAGGGGAGCGGGGCGAAAGGCCTTCTCCGCCAACCGAAGTAGCACTATCGAGTCTTTGCCGGCGGAGAACAGCAGCACCGGACGCTGCAGCTCGGCGACAACTTCGCGGATGATGTGGACGGCTTCGGCTTCCAACAGGCGCAGCTCGTCGACGTGGGTGGTGTCTATCGTGCTGGTCATAGCGGAAGACCCTCTCGCTCGGCGTCGGCGCGGTAGCGCTCCACCCATTCGTCGGACCGGTGGTCGGCTTGGCGCTCCAGGACCGGTGCAGGGGCGAGTTCCGGATCCAGGCCCAGTGCTTCGAGCACGGTGCCCACGGTCTGAGTGAGGTTGCGCCACAACACCGGATAGGGAACATCGATGGGCTGGATGTTCTCTTCGGCGAACCAGTCCTGCCAACCCTGATCCTGAGCCTTGAGCATGCTGACCACGTAGGCGATGGCCCCCGCGTGGTACTCGGCACGGGCGTCGCGAACGGGATCTGGACGGCCCCGCCACACGCGTGTCTGCACCGCCCGCCAGAACGACACCGCCTGGGACACCTTGTCGGGGCGGTGTACATGAATGAGCACCGGGTCGCTGCCGATGACGTCGCGGATGGCGGCCAGGAGGCCATCACCGGAGCGGTCAGGCAGGTCTTTGGCGCGCTGGAGCAGCAGCGGCGTCTGATTCCACATCAGCTTGCCGCCCCAGACGCCGTTCGGCGTCCGGCCGACGGTGCGGATGTAATCCCGCCAGATCTCTGCGGGCGCGATGTCGGGCTTGCCTTCGATCAGGGGGTCCAGCAGGCGCAGGATCGACTCGTCATCGACGTCAGCGAACCATTCACGGGGCTGCGGGGCGGCGCTGGTCTCCGGCAGGTACTGGAAGAACTCCTGCGGTTCGCCCGCGACGCCCGTGGCGCGCAGGGACTCGACGAGCAGTGTGCTACCACTGCGTTGGGACGCGAGTACCAAATAGGCGGTCGGGCTGGATGCCATGCGCGAGAGCCTAACCGCAATTCAATTCGAGTGCATATAGCCAATTTCCGTCAGCGTGAACAAAACTATTGTTTTGTCTCGGTGTCGATGCCGCGCTCGGACGCGATGGCCGATCTGCTGGGCAATCGTAGGCCTTTGATGTGCGCGTAGGTCTGGGTGTAGCGCTCGGCGATCCGGGTGCCGGCAAACTCTGAGGGAATGACGTCGTTGGTTTTGACCCGCCAGTCGTTCAGCTGCATCGACAACTCACGGGCGATCGCCTCGTTCTTGTCGCTGACCTCACCCGTCAGCAGATTCCGCGTTTCCGTCGGGTCGGCGATGAGGTCATACAGTTCGCGTTCGGGGCGGGGCGCAGACGCCTGCGGGCCGACCAACTGTCCCGGCGCACTTTCCTCGATATCCCACGGTAGATCGAGTAGCGGCCGCTGCGCGTAATTCTCGATATAGCTGTATTGCTTTGTGCGGATGGCGCGAATTGGATCGAACGAATCGTGATAAGTCTTGGTGGTGAAAACTGCGGGGCGGACTTCGGTGTCGTCCTCGGCCGAATTCGCAATTTTCTCGGCGTGTGACAAACCGTCGATATCGTCCGGAACGGGCACGCCGAGCAATTCCAACAACGTGGGCACCAGGTCCACGCCGCTGAACAGGTCGTCGTAGACGCGGCCGGCCTGCCGCCGGCTGCGCGGTGGCCGGATGATCGTCGCGATGCCCGTCCCTGCGTCATACAGCGTCGACTTCGCCCGCGGCAGCGCTGGTCCGTGATCGGTGAGGAACACCACCCACGTGGAGTCGGCCAGGCCGGTGTCGTCCAGGACCTCGAGCAGCTCGCCTACGGCGGCGTCGGCCACGGTGATCGATCCGTAGAAATCGGCCAGGTCCTGACGGATCTCCGGGGTGTCCGGCAGGTAATCGGGCAGCTCGACGCCGGTGGGCTCGGCGGGTTGGTAGCGCTCGTGGGGATACGGGCGATGCGTCTCGAAGAAGCCGGCGGTGAGCAGGAACTTCTGTGGGGGCGGGTTGCGCAGCCACTCGGCGGTCCGCTCCACCACGTACTCGCAATAGGAGTTGGAGACGTCGAACTCGTCGAAGCCCAGCCGCGACGGAAAGCTGGTTTCGTGTTGCATGCCGAAGAGGGCGGTGTGCCAGCCCGCATCGCCGAGCAGTTGTGGCAGTGTGCGCACGCCTGACCGGTACTCCCAGCCGTGATGAGCAAGTCCGACCAGCCCGTTGGTCTGCGGATAGCGGCCGGTGAAGATCGAGCCGCGCGATGGTGAGCACAGTGGGGCGGTGGCGTGCGCGCGGGTGAACACGATGCTCTCGTCGGCCAGCTGGTCCAACCGGGGACTGACGACGTCGGCATGGCCATAGACGCCTAGGTAGCGGCCCAGGTCGTGCCAATGGACGATGAGGACGTTTTCGTCGGAGGTCACTACTCCAGCTTGCCTGTGCACGGATTCGCATTCATCCACAGATCACGCTCGGCGGCTAGATTTGTCGGCCCCCGATGGCATAATCGAACACATGTTCGATACATTCGATGCGTCTGCGTTACTCAATGAGGTGGAGTGCTCCCGCCTCGATGAGTCGGCGGTGTGGGCGCATCGGATGGCCGCGATCGCCCCGTTGTTGGCGCAGCGCACCGCCGAAGCCCTGCAGCAGGCACTCGACGACCCCGACGGTGACCCGGGGTATGCATTGGTCACCGGCTGCGTGCGCACCGCCGCTGAGGTGGGTCCGGTGTTGGGAGTGCCGCCCGCGGTGGCCACCCGGCTCGTCGGGTACGCCGAAGCCCTCGATGAACGGATGCCGCAGACCTATGGCCTGCTGGCCTCGGGGCGGCTGGACTGGGAATCGACGAAAGTCATCTTGAATCGCACCGCCAACGTCACCGCTGCGGCGATCAAGGATCTGGATCGCAACCTCGCCGCGAAGATCGCCACCTGGCAGTGCTGGTCACGCACCCGGCTGCTGGGCGCCATCGACCGCGCCATCCTGCACGTCGATCCCGACGGCGCCAAGGAACGCCGGGTGAGCGCCGACACCGACCGCCGGGTGAGCGTGAAATCGCTGCCCAACGGGATGGGCGAAATCCGGGTCTATGCCTCGGCGCCGGTGGTGGCCCGCGTCGAGGCCCGCCTCGATCACATGGCCGCCCTGGTGTGTGCGGCGGATCCGCGCACTCCGGTGCAGCGTCGTGTTGATGCCCTCGACGCGATCGGTGCGGGCAGCTTCGTGTTGGCGTGTGTGTGTGGGCGCGACGACTGCGCGGCCCCGAAACCCGACGCTGCCGCTGCTGCGGGGGCAGGGGCGCGGTTTGTGATCAATGTGATCGCCCCGGCGGCCACCGTGACCGGCGACGGTGACGAGCCCGGCTTCCTGGAGGGCTACGGCATTGTCGACGCCGACCAGGTCCGTGAGCTGGCCGCCCAGCCCGCCACGGTGCTGCGCGAGGTCGCCGACCCCGACACCCCGACTGTGACCGGCGACGGCACCTCGGTGCTGCTGCGGCACCGTCCCTCGGCCGCCACGAATCGGTGGGTACGCTGCCGGTCCTTGACGTGTTCCTTTCCGTTCTGCAACCGGCCCGCCTGGACCGCGGATCTGGATCACAGCATCGCCTTCGATCACGACCACCCTCTGCGGGGTGGGTGGACGATGAGCGCGAACCTCGATCCGAAATGCCGGCAGCATCACCGGTTGAAGACGTTCCTGACCGGTGACTGTGGTTGGACCACCACGCAATTGGCGGACGGGACAATTGAGTGGACGTCGCCGACGGGGCGCAGTTATCGGTCGACCCCGGATGGGGCGGAATTGTTCGAGGACATCGCCACCGCGGGTGCGCCGAAACCGTGGCCCCGCCCGCGGGATCCCCGCCGGGACAAAGCCAGACGTACGGCGGCGGCGCGGGCCGGGGCGGCGGCCAAACGCGCGGCGAATGCCGAGATCCGGCGGGTCAATCAGGGCCGTGCCAAAGAGATCGCTGACCGTCAGTGGCGCAACGAGATGCGGTTCAAACTCTTCTGGTTCAAAGGCGCACCGTCGACCAGTCCCTGGTGCACCTGGGTCAACGATCCTGACGAAGACCACACCATCAGCGCCGACTGGCGCCCACCTCCCTTACCGGAGAAATCCGACGACGACCAACCACCCTTCTGAGTGGGTGGGGGCCCGTCCTCATATCTGCGCCGGCAGAACGTGATCGGCGACCTTGTCGGTGCTCAGGCACAGCGAGCACACGAAGGCGGCGTGTGTTTCGCACTTCATCATGTCGGGGCGCTCGTAATCGTGGTGGCAGACATGGCAGGTGAGATGGTCGGCGCCGGGGTTGCCGTGCTCGTCGTACATCGGCACGTCGATGCCGTCGTCGGTGCGGCGCAAGTAGTACTTGCCTTTGGTGGCGAGGGCGAAGATGGGCGGTAGCACCAGGCCCAATCCGATCGCCACCAAAGGGGAGTACGGACGGATTGCCTCGCCGAGACCGCCGAAGAACGCGAGAATCGACACCCCGGCCGCAATGAGCATCGACCCGAAGCCCACCGGATTGACGGCGTACAGCATGCCGCGCCGGAATTCTGGTTGCTTGGGCGAAATCTTGAGCAGGTACTTGTTGAAGACGATGTCCGACGCCACCACAACAACCCACGCCATACCGCAGTTGGCGTAGAACCCGAGGATGGTGTTGAGGAAGTCGAACATGTTGGCTTCCATCAGAATCAGCGCAATCAGAAGGTTCACGCCGAGGAACACCAGCCGCCCGGGGTAGTGCTTGGTGACGCGGGTGAAGGAATTGGTCCACGCCAGCGAGCCGGAGTAGGCGTTGGTGACGTTGATCTTGATCTGGCTGATCACCACCAGCACCACTGCCAGCGTCATCGCCAGCCAGCCCGGCAGGAAGTTCTCGTAGATCTCCAGGAACTGGTGCACAGGTTGGTTGGCGATGCCGGCGCCGTCGGCCACATTCGCAATGAGGTACACCGCCAGGAACAACCCGACAACCTGCTTGATCGCCCCGAAGATCACCCAGCCCGGGCCGGCCAGGATCATCCACGTCCACCAACTGCGGGCGTTCTCGGGCGTCCGCGGCGGCATGAACCGCAGATAGTCGATCTGCTCGGCGATCTGCGCGATCAGCGACAGGCACACTCCCGCCGCGAGCAGGGTGGCACCCAGATCGAAGCCACTGTAACCCTCCTCGCCCTGGTAGGCGAAGAACTCGCTCACCGACTCGGGATGGCTGATCACCAGGTAGGCGAACGGCGCGACCATCAGCACCAGCCACAGGGGTGTCGTCCAAACCTGCAATGTCGAAAGGACTTTCATCCCATAGATCACCAGCGGGAAGATGATGATGGTCGACACCGCATAGCCGATGGGGAGCGGGATGCCGAGTCCGAGCTCCAGCCCCTGGGCCATGATCGACCCTTCGAGGGCGAAGAAGATGAAGGTGAACGTCGCGAAGATGACGTTGGTGACCACCGACCCGTAGTAACCGAAGCCGCTGCCGCGGGTGATCAAGTCCAGGTCGATGTTGTACCGCGCCGCGTAGTACGCCAGCGGGAAACCGGTCGCGAAGATGACGACCGCAAAAATCCCGATGCCCCACAACGCATTTGTGGTGCCGTACGAGATCCCGATGTTCGCGCCGATCGCAAAGTCGGCGAGGTAGGCGATGCCGCCCAACGCCGAGATGCCCACCACGCGCGTCGACCATTTGCGGTAGCTGCGGGGAGCGAACCGGAGGGTGTAGTCCTCCAGCGTCTCTTTGGTGGCTGTCAGCTGATCGACGGCGACTTCCTGCGTCATGCGAGGACACTAAGGTCGCCTTGTTTCAGGGCTGTGACGCCGATGTTCCCTTCGCAAAGCTATGGATCAACAAGTGCGTCAATAAGTCTCAGGCGGACAGCAGCCCAGACTCACCCTGATTGTGCAGGAAGAAGTTGGGGTCAACGGCATCCCAGAGGGTGATGTAGAGCTGCTCTTTGGCCGCGAAGCTGGCCTCTTCGGTGTTGAGAAGGTCGGCGATCTGGTCGTAGACGTAGTACAGCACCGATACCGGACCGGTGGTCAGCAGCAGTTGATTGATGGCGATCTGCGCACCGGCCTTGTCACCGCTGAGCGCCTGGACGACGGCGGGCAGGACCGCGGTCACCGGCACAACCATGTTGACCACCGGCACGATCTGGCTGGCCCGATACACCAACTCGAAGCCCTCGCGGTAGACCTCTTTCAGCGGTGACGGGAGGAACAGCATCGTCAAGTCCCGCACCTGGATCAGCGGGGCGGGCATACCGATCGGATCCGGGTCGTCGGCGCGGAAGGGGTCAGTCGAAGGCGCGTCGGCCACCGCGGCGACCAACTGCACCGAGGGAGCGCTGGGCACTTCGACACTCGCGCCCGGCGACGACGGCGACAGTGGCAGCCCCGACTGGCCGCGGTTGTGCAGCAACGCAAACGGGTCGAGGATGTCCCAGGCCGTCGCGTAGAACACGTCCTTCAGCTGCTGCGCCTCGTACTCGAGGTTGATGAAGTCGGCGACTTCGTCGTAACCGTAATAGAGCACCGAAACCGGATGCAGGGTCACGATCAGGTTGTTGATGATGCTCTGAGTGGCGGTGCGGAACTCCACGGGATCGCCACTGGCGAGGTTCGGCAGCTGCCCGATGATGTTGACCGCGGGAATCACGGCGTTGACGAAGGGGATGAACTGGCTGCCACGGAATGCGGCTTCGAAACCCTCGCGGACGACGGGCTGCAGAAACGGCACGGGCGCAAACGCATTGATGACCGTCTGCTCGATGTCCCACAGCGCACCCGGCATGTCGTTGGGAGCGGGCTCCGGCGGCATCGGGCGGAACGGGTTGATGCTCCACGGCACCGGACCGGCGGCGGCTTGGGCTGTCTTGGTGTCTGAGTCAGTGTCGGACGGCTTGGGCAGCGCGGCAACCGCTTCGGAGGCCTTCGTCGCCAGGTCACTGACCGGCTGGAACACCGGGAGAGGCGCGGCGGCGACGTCGTCCTCCTCCTCGTCAGCGGTGGGCTCGTCTTCCTCGGTGTCTTTCTCGGTGTCGTCCTCGTCTTCAACAGTCTTGGATGGCTTCGCCAGCCCGAACTGCTTGGTCAAACCCCTGACGGCCTCGGCCGGATCGAACTTCGGCCGGTGATTCGTCGTCGCGCGCTCTGGGCCCGCGTCGACATCGTCGTCCTTGGTTTCGGCCTTCTCCGTTGTATCGGGAGCAGTCGCTTCCGGTTTCGACGAGTCCGACTCTGATGAAGACGATGAGCTCGCTGACGAGGACGTGCCGTCGGGGGTGTCAGCATGGGCCGTGCCCTGACCGGCGACGGCGATGGCCGCGCCGACCCCGGCGGCGACTGCCGCACCGCCGAGATAACCGATGTACTTTGCTGACGGCATGCTCGTCCCTTCGTAGGCCAAGGGGATCGTAGAGGCTCTGGGCAAATTCGGCACCACGAGCTTGTGATACGTGTGTGAGGGTGGGTCGACTAACTGGTGCGGCGGCCATCGCCGCGATCGTGCTCTACGCGGCGATGTGGATCGGATCCGTGCAGGACTGGTCCTGGCTGGCAGCGATGGATTCGTGGGCTCTCGATGCCGTGTATCCAATCGGGGCGGAGCGCCCCGCCTGGGTGACCTCGTGGCACGTGTTCTGTACCGTTCTGGGGCCGACGGCTTTCCGGATCGCCGGTGTCGTCGTCATCATCTGGCTGCTGAGACGTCGCTACCTGCGTCCCGCACTGTTCCTGGTCCTCAGCGTGGAACTGAGCGGACTGGTGACCGAGGCGGCCAAACTGCTGGCCGACCGTGCGCGACCCGACACCGCGATGGTGTACGCCTACGGAACGTCGTTCCCGTCCGGACATGCCGTCGGTGTCATGGCAGCAGTACTGGGACTGCTGACGATCCTGCTGCCGTTCCTCGCGGCGAAATGGCGCACGCCGCTGATCGTCGTCGGGGCAGTGGTGGTGATCCTCATCGGAGTCGGTCGGGTGGTCCTCAATGTCCACCACCCGTCCGATGTCCTGGCGGGATGGGCGCTCGGTTTTCTGTGGTACCTGGTGTGCCTGCGAATGCTGCGGCCACTGCCGCTGACTACATCGGGGGGTGAAACACCTTCAGCTCCCGATAACGGGCGCTGAAGCTGACCTCGTCGAACTCCTCACCGACCTCGCCGTCGCGCGACACCGGAATCGGACCGTCGAGCGACTCGAACCGGAACTCGGGCACCTGCAGTTCGTGATACAGCGGGCTGCGCGGTAGCCGCCCCAGCGCCAGCGCGACCAGGATCCTGGTCCGCGCCAGGCGCTTCCCGGTCTCGAGCAGCCGGACGTCGATCAAGCCGTCATCCATCCGGGTGCGCCGTGCCGGGGCGAAGCCGGTTGGCAGGTACACCGAGTTGCCCACGAAGAACAGTGAGGTCTGCACGACCTTGTTGTCGTAGCGAATCGTGACCGGAGAATCGGTGCGGAGCGTGTGCAGCATGGCGTAGATGCCGGCCAGGGGTTTGCCGACGCGGTGTTCGTACTTCTCGCGGGTCTGCACAAAGCGGGGATAGGCGCCGATGCTCGCGGTGTTGATCACCATGCGGTTTTCGTTGATGCACACCAGGTCGACGCAGCGGACTTGGCCGTGGCGGATCGCTTCGACCGTGCGTGCCACCGTGTCACAGCCGATGTCCTTGGCGAAATGGTTGAACGTGCCCGCGGGGAAGACCGCCAGTGGTAGATCGGCTTCGACGGAGATCGACGCGGCGGTGGAGACGGTGCCGTCGCCGCCACCGATGCCCAGCACTTCTGCGCGCTTGGCCGCCTCGCGGAGCACCTCTTCCGGATCGTCGTCGGGGGTCAGCTCGACGATCTCGGCTTTGGGCAGGGCGTCGCGCACCTCGTCGATCACCCGGGCACCGTTTCCGCTCCCGGAGGCAGGGTTGACCACGAGCACCACCCCGGCACCCTCGGGACGGTTGATCGTCGGAACGTAGAGCGGTTCGGTTCTCGGTAGCTGCGTCTCGACGACGGGAGGGACGAGCTTGCCGCCCAAGACGGCGATGCCGGCGCCGATGCCGAAGCCCGCGACCACGTCACCGGGGTAGTGCGCGCCGGTGGCGACGCGGGACAGCCCGACCATGCCTGCCAGCAGCGCCAAGCCGAAACCCAATGGCGGACTCTCCAGGCCGACCGCCACCGCGAATGCGGCGGCGCTGGCGGAGTGGCCCGACGGCAGCGAACTCGACGTGGGGAAACGCCGGATCTGGCGTGGCAGCGGCACCGAGGTGCGTAGCGGACGCGGCCGCTTCCAGACCCGCTTGGCCAACTGGTTGGTGAACAGGCTGGTGACGCCCAGGGTGACGACGCCACGGGCAGCGCCACGGGTGGCCCTCGGCTTACCCGATGCGGCCAGCGCCGCGGCGATGGCGAACCACAGTTTGGAGTGGTCGGCGGCGCGCGTCAGCGGCGGCATCAGCGTGTCCAGCAGCGGGGTCGGGGACTCCGCGATGGCCTCGAACACCTCGCGGTCCAGGGTGCCCAGGCCTTGCGTGATCTGGTGGATTCCTCGAGCGCGTTGCCACGGCCAGCGGTTCATTCACCCCACCCTAATCACAGGGACTCACCTGCCCTTGTCGTCGCCGTCGGCCTTGGCCTCAGCTTTGTCGTTGGGAACGATGATCCGCCTGGTCGCGACGGGCTTTCCCTCGACGTTCTTGGTGACCGTCGGCGCCGCGGGTGGTGGCGGCGGGGTGGTGATGCGGCCCTGTACGGGGGCGCCGTTCTTCACCGACGGCACCGACACGCGTTTTGTCGCGGCCTTGTCGTCTTTGTCTTGCCCACCGGCTGCGCCGGCCATGCCGCCCGGCGGCATCATCGGGTAGCCGCCGCCCATGCCGCCCATGGGGGCGCTTGCCTGCGCTGCCGGTGGTGCAGGTGGGGCCACCGATGCCCGTCCCGATGTCGGAACGGTTGAGCCCGTCGGTGTGGCAGCCGGTCCCAGCGCCGACATGGGCGTGGTGGCTCCCATACCGCCACCGCCGCCACCCGCGGAACCGCCTCCTCCAGAGCCGAGTTCGCTGTCGCCGGCCAGGATTTCACTGTCGAGGCCCTGAGTGGCCAGGTCTGCCGGCGTGACTTCCTTGCCGGCCTGCTGCATGGCACCCATGCCCTGTTGCAGCAGCTGCTGACCGGTCTGGGCGAGCTGCTGTGGAATCTGCGCCAGCGGTTGCAGCGCCCCGCCCAGTGCGCCCGAGATCGCCCCCGCAACACCGCCGATCATCTGCGGCATCTGTTGGGCCATCTGGGACATCTGGTCGACGCCCTTCATCTCCGCTTGTGCGGCTTGGTCTTGGGCGGGGAATTTCTGCAAGGCGTCGGATGTGATGGCTTTGCGTTCCGCATGGCCCTCCTGAGCTTCCAGATTGTCTTTGGGGTCACCTTGATTGGCGGCCAGTCCGAGTACCTGGAGCAACTGTTCGATTGGAGCAGCGCCTGCCATCACTGCATCCGAGACGATGGGCGGTGGCGGTGGAGTTTGGTCGGCGGCGAACCAACCCTGCAGATCAACGTTGAGAACTCCGCCTTGGCCGTCCTGTCCTGCTGGTGAAGTCATCGTGGTCCCCCTTGTGTTGCCATGCTCAACGCCTGGAACCAGGCGAAGTGGTATTTCAAAGTGGTTTTGTCTGAGGCTATGAGTCCGCTGATTGCAGCCAGCAGCTGCCAGTTGCCGACGTCATTGAGGTCGACGGCATCAGGGTAGGACTTGACCACTTTGTCGCGGATCGTGGTCAGGTGCTCGTAAAGGAGGTCTGCTTCGGTGTCGAGCACCCCAGTACCTGCGATGCCGGCCTTGGCCAGGGTATGCGCCAGTCGGGGTAGCCCGTCGCGCCAGTTGGTGGCCTGGGTGAGCTCCCAGTTGAGCTCACCGATATCCGGGACCTGTCGGGCCCGGAACGTCATCTCAACCGGCTCAACATCTTTGGCGTTCGGTAGATAGTGGCCTGGCGTCCAGATCGCGTGGTTGGTTGTTTCTCCGAGAAGATGTTCCAAGCCCCCGCGGCGCTTCTCCGGGGCCAGGAGGTCCACACCTTTGGGTATCTCGATGTGCGGAGGGATCCAACCGGACGCCAAGTCGGTGACGAGGACCGTCGACCCGTCTTCTCGATTTCCGATGGCCCACTTGAGTTTTGGTTCTTGACGGGCGACTGCCTCGAGGAGTCTGTCGAGCCTGGCCTGTGCCATGGATTGTTCTGCCGCTGCGCCTGCGACCGCGCCGGTTGTTGCTGAGGTGAGGGCGTTTTCGACCATGCCGGTCGGGTTCGCGGTGGTTGGTGTTGCGGCACCGGGTTGTTGACGGACGACGGCGGGCTGGTTGCCGGCCGCTGTACCGCTGGCCGGGTTGACCGGAGCAGCCGACAGCGGCGCTGCTGCTGCGGGCGGGGGAGGGGCTGCCGCCGCAGCCGGTCGAAGGTCGGAACCGTAGGCCGGTAGCGGGCCTGCTGGTGCCGCGGGTGGAGCTGCTGCAATGGGTGCGACGGGAGCGGCAGGTGCCGCTGCGACCGGTGCCGCATACATGGGTTGGGATTGTGCTTCTGCAGGTGCGGGTGGCGCGGCTGGCTCTGAAAAAACCTGCGGCGCTTCATAGGCGAAGCCGCTGGACGCGACCGTGGGGGCGACCGGTGGTGGTGGAGGGGCTGGGCTTTGTGGGGCTTGTGACTGCACGGTGTCGGAGATGCCCTGCGACAGTGCCTCTGCGCCGGCAGATGCCGGCGCTCCCGCCTGGACGCCGCTGTTGAAGCTCTGTGCCAAGCTTTCCGGGCTCAGGGGCTGGGGACTTGAGCCGAGGTTGGCGGGGGACGATAGGCCTGCGTTGCCGATGCCGCTTCCGCCGGTGGCCCCGCTCAGGGTTCCGGCTCCGGCGTTGGCCGGCCCCGCGCCTCCACTCACAGCGCCGATCGTGCTAGGGCTCGGTTGGGCTGAAATAGATGCGCCGGGCTGACCTTGGTTTGCGGTGGGTGTGCCAAGAATGTGATCAGCGACGCGAGCAGGTTCGAGTCTCTCCGACAACATGCTGTTCAGCGGTGGGCTATTTTGCTGACCGGGGTTGGCCTCGAGGCGGCCGGTTGCAACTGGCTGGGGGACTCCATCATCCGCCGGGCCCTCATATTGAAGATTTGCCCTGTCCTCCGCACCGGACCCTGCTAGCGCAGATTGTCCTTCGCCAGGCGCTTGGTTACTTTCGTTCGCAGCGCTGGTGGCCAGTCGTGACTTCACTTGCTCAGTCAGAGCCGTGGTGTCGGCGGTTGCGGGCTGTCTGAGGTTTATCCCGTTGGCCTGAGCGAACTGTTCGGGAGATCTTGTGTCGCCATCCGCAATGAGCACCTTCTCGATTCCCGACTTTATCTGATTCCCCCAGTTGTTGGTCTTCTGGGCTGCTTCATTATTTGCTGTCAGAATGGTGCTAAGCGTGGGCGTGATCTTATCAAGTATCGTTTGGTCCGCTTGAATCCTGTCGATTTCTTGGTTGCCGCGAGCGGCTATTCCACGTAATTCCGATCTAAGCCCTTCAAGCGCTTCGGCTGCGCTATGATAGGCGCTAGATTTCACCTCATTCTTCTCACTTATGCTTCTGGATTGCTTTTCGCCTCTATCGAAGGAGTCGGCCGCAGCTAGAGCGGTAGCGCCCAGTTGGCCCGAGAGTGGCCCATGACGTGTCTGAATCAGAACGTGTTCGTATTCCTCGAAGGTGTCTCGGTTGGACGCTCGGTTCCTGCTTGACGTGAGAGCGGCATCTGTAGATTGGGAGCTCGGCCACCATGGACCGACTAACAAATCACTCCACTGACCTGGAGGATCGTTGCTCATCCGCACGCCCGTGCTGCCGCTGCGTCCGCTGCGTCGAGCTTCTCGTTGAGAGGATCGAACGTGGTTTCAGGTGCGCTAGCGAGCTGCGCTAATAGAATTTCGTCGTACGCGTCCGACATGTCCTCAAAAGTTTTCGCCAACTCAGCCGGCGTGGCTGGGTTCTCGGCCAATTTTTGTTTCAGGTAATCCGAGTTGGCGTGAATCGCTAGACGGGTGTTTACGGCAATTGTGAAGTTCAAATTCGCATCGTCGCTGGAGCGGCCGCCGGCCTCGTTGATCGCGGCAAATATTTTGCGGTAAGCCTCACACATGTGGTTCTGAGCCGCCTCAACATCTTCTTGGCTGTACTGGTGTGGAGAGGAGACGGGCTTCGCCTCGTCTCCTGGACGGAACCACGACCCGATTGCGACCACAGTTGCTATTGCGGCGACCGCCAATGAAACGACCGTTAACGCGTTAGGTCGCTTCTGAGGGGGTGGAGGACCCTGGGGCGGTGGTCCGGCCGGCGGTTGCCATGAGCCCCCCGGCGTGACTCCGTACGGTGAGCCAGTCATGGCTCGATGGTAGCGTCGATAGCCGGATTTGCCATTCACCTGTTAGCTCACGAGCGAAGCCCGACTTCGTTCTGGCCGGCACCTCTGAATCGCGAATGATCCCCCTTCGGTGTCACGGGCGGTCACGATTGGTGAATTGATCAGCGAAGAACGCTAATACGGTCGGACCATAGTCGTTTGATAGCAGGGTTGTCGCGCAAGTTGACGTCGAGGTCCTGCGAACTGGTGAGAACCGTCGTGCACAGCGGGTCTTGCAGATGAGGCCGCTCAGAATCTCGCTCGTCGTGCGGTGGATTTGGCATCCTCGGTGGCTTTGCTGCTGCCGGCGACTTCGAGAGCACCCTCTTTCGGAGGCGCGCTTGCAGCATGTGGATCGCCTGCGTAATCACGCGCGATGACTGGGCGTGCTCGGCGCCAAGGTCCATGTCGCGGTGTCGGATCGCCGCAACGCTGAAGCGCTCTGGGCGGCGTGGCATTGCCCAAGCCTGAACCACATTCGATTAACGATGTTGTTGGCCGCAAGCGGTCCGTGGCGTTCTGGTGAGACGTTACAAAGCGTCGATCAGGAGAATTTTGCGGAGCGCCACCGCATTCCCTGTCGAAAGCGCCTTGGGCGCTTTCAGCGGTGAAGCCCTCTAGATCAGAAAGAGGGCCAGGCAGCATTGAGTTCAATAGGCTCCCGTAGTCCCCGTATGCAGTCGCAATAGCGATCTGGTTCGAAGCTAATGCACTGTGGTCTCGGTGCAACGAAAACTAGGCCACCAGCCTCCGACCAGCAAGTCGGAACATTTGTCCGGCGGAAGATCCCTCATGTACAGACCTCGAGCGCTTCCGCGTCGGCGGCGTCAAGCTTCGCATTCGCCTCCTCGAAGGACTCGGACGGAGCGTCTGACAGTTGACCCATCAGGATCTCGTCGTACGCCGACGCCATATCGTGGAATATTCGGGCAATGCCAGGTGGTAGAGATGGATTATCCGCCAAGGCCTCTCTTAGATGAATTGCGTTGGCGAGAATCGTCACTCGTGCGTTGACGGCAATGATGAATCGCACGTTCGGATCATCGCTAGTTTGACCACCTGCTGTGGTGATTGCTTTATCGACCTTATGATAGGCGCCGCAAATCGCATCAGTTGCTCCGGCAACCTCCTCAGAACTGTATTGCTCTGCGGGATCAGAGAGCTCTGCTGGCGGTGTATTTTGAATAGGTCGGAACCAGGAACCAATTGCGACTGCTGTCGCAAGAACAGCAATCACGATAGAGGCGATTACCAAGACTCGGGACTGCTTGGACGCGGGCGGAGAACCGAAGGGTGGGCTGGGTGGTGGAGGTTGCCAAGAGTCCCCCGGCGTGACTCCGTATGGTGAGCCAGTCATAGCTTGATGGTATCGCCGATGATCCTTCCTGCAATTCACCTATCTCTTGAGGCTGGGGGTTGACTCGGTACCCCGAGGAGAACCTTAAAGTGCATTCGCGACTTCCCGATAAGATTCAGAGTCACGCTGTTCTTCCTGAAACGTTCGGCGTGTGTCTCGGCTGCGAGAACACTCCCCGCCAGCCTCTTTTGCAGAGCTACCCTCCTGCGGCGATAAGGGGCCATTTCGGGTGTTCGTGAGGCGATGCTGAAAGTCGTCGAAGCTGTCTCGGATGGATGCTCGGCGTTGCGACGATGACACAGTCAATGATGAACGCTCAGCATCCCCAATAGAACTTCTGACCATGCGCCGGGCGGATCGCCATTCACTGGCAGGCCTTCGCCACTTCGGCATCCGTTTCATCGAGCAAGTCATAGGCGGCGTCGAGTTCCGTCTCTTCAGCGTCGGCCAGATTCAATAACGTGGTCTTTTGGTAGGTGACGGCGAGAGTTCGGAGACCGTTCGACACGTTTGATGGCGCAGCAGGATAATCGACTAATTTCTGCAGGAGATAGTCAGAGCTCGCAGAAGCGCTAAGGCGAACATTAGTCGCGACGATGTACGCGATTGTGGGGTCATCGCTACGCCGAGAAGCGGCGGTCCGCGTTGCTCTGCCGACTAACGCGTGTGCTTCACATAAGGCAGTTTTTGCGTCAGCAATTTCCTGCTTACTGTACGTGGTGTCACTGTTTGCCGCAGGGGCGTCCGCCGCGCCCTCGGGGCGAAACCACGAACCCACCGCCACGGCAACTGCAGTAATCGCAACGGCGAGAGCGGCAATCGTCACTCTGTTGGGAGGTTTCGCTGCAGGCGGAGGGACACCGGGTGGGTTCGGTTGCCAGGAGCCCCCCGGCGTGACTCCGTATGGTGAGCCAGTCATTGCTCGATGGTATCGCCGACGATCCTCCCGCCATTTACCTGTGTCTTGAGAGGCTGGGGGTGGCGGGACGTTCTTGTTAACTCAGATGCCCTGACTCGTCGGCGACCGGATTTGCTTACTGGGCGCGATTGGTGAATTGACGACCCGCAAAGCCCTAGTACGCTCGGAATGTACGTGTTTGCTATCAGGGGGTCATCGTGCAAGTTGACGTCGAAGTCATGCGGACGGGCGCGAATCGTTCTTACACGGCGGCGGGTCTCGCAGATGAGGGCGCTCAGAAGCTCGCTCGTCGTGCGGTGGGTTCTGGCATCTTCGGTGGCTTTGCTGCTGCTGGCGACTTCGAGGGCATCCTGTCTGAGGCGCACTCGCAGCATGTGGAACGCCTGCGTAATCACGAGCGGCGACTGGGCGTGCTCGGCGATAAGGCCCATGTCGCGGCGTCGGCATTCGTCGATATGGAACGCCGCAACGCTGAAGCGCTCCGGGCGGTGGCGTGGCAACTTACCCAAGCCTGAACAACATCCCCTTGGGGATGTTGTTGGCCGTAGGCGATCCGTGGCGTGCCGATGAGACGTTACAAAGCGGCGATCCGGGGGAGATTGCGGAGCTAGCCACCGCGTTTCGAGACGCAACCGCTTGCACCGAGGAAACGTTCAAGGAGTTCGCCCAAGCGCGTGAGCGGTTTCAGGCGTCCTGGAACGGGGAGAACGGCGAGCGTCCAATCGATGACTCCGCCGAGGTTCAGCGGGCAGTGACCCGGCTTTTCGTGCAATCGGAGCAACTCCCTGCGATCGCAATTGATCTGCAGAACATCGCGGCGGATTTGGCCGAGGCGGAGTCGCAATCCACCGCCAAGATCGAGAGCCTCAACAGCAGCCTCGAATCACTTGACGCATCGGTTGGCGTGGCGATCGCGAATGACGAGGACTACTCCGGTCTGCTTGACCAAGCAGAAGAAGCTACGCGCTCCGCCCTCGGAGAGGTCGAGCGGATCCGCGACACCTATACCGACAAGCTCGAAAGCGCAGCTTTCGACTTGCGGCTCAAGCATGGCTATGACCCCGCCGCTATTGAGGACGTGGACGGTGATGGTGAGATCAGTCCCGAGGAGCGGGGGCGCACCGCGCCGGAACACTACGACGCCAACCAGCGCGCCAAGGACGAAGCGCTCGTGAACGGCGGCGGCCCCATGACTCCTGAAAAGGCCGCAGCCGAAGCACGATTGCGGGATTTCGCAATCACTGCCAACCCTGCGGCCAGTGCTGACGCTAGAGAGTTGGCAGCACAAAGACTCGATGACTTCCGTATGGCCCACTTCGTGGGCCCGCTACCACGAGACCCACTGACCGGAGTCGATGCACGCGCCCGAGCGCAAGCTCGACTCGAACTGCAACGGCAATTCGAGCAGGGTTACTCAGGCGCTCCGCCCCTCACCCCGGACCAAGCCACCCAACTCATGAACGACGGCGAAGTTGCGGGTAGAGCCGCGGTCGTGAGGGAGGCTTACAACGGACTCACCGCGGCGGGGATGTCACCGGATGGTGCACTGCGGGTGCTGTCTGAGGTCTCTGGAACTATGGGTAATGCAGCGACAGGAGCCGAAGAGTTCGCGGATGGGATTCCGCGTGGCAGCCATGCGCGCTACACCGATTTCCTCACCGCCTCGGATGCGGAAGTTTTCGGGAAGGTGGCCGGCCGCATTACCCGGGCAACGGATGTCATCCAAATTGCCGTCGCTCTCAACGAATTCCTGCAAGGCGGTGAGCACAAGTGGGAGAAGGCTGGTGAGGCTGCGGGTGGGTTCGCGGGCGGGACCAGTGCAGCGTGGCTAGTCGGGATCGGCGCCGCCTCAGTCACCGGGCCGTGGACGACAGCTGCGCTGGTGATCATCGCTGGCGCTGCGGGTGGGCTTGGCGGAAAAGCCGCGGGCGGTGCAGTTGGCAGGCAGCTCGACTAGTGCCGAAGGGCTAAGACATGGAAATCAACGAAACCATCTACATCGCCGATGGGCCGGGGCTCACCGGGAGTGGTTGGTTCTGGATCTGTCTTATTCCCTTAGTGATTGGGTTCCTCGGCAGCGAGTTTGCAATGTGGAAATCTGCGAGGCTTTCTCCAGAAGCGATCAAACGGCGGTGCTATTGGGCAGGCGTATCTGGTTTCCTCGTGTGCCTGCTGCTGTCACAGATGCCTGATTGGAAGGAAGGCTCGATGGCAGTCGGTCTGTTCGGGTTTTCCTTCGTCGTTCTCGCCTTCTTTCGCAGCTCTCACATTAAGATCGGCGACACGATTTACGCGGCGTGGCCGTCCTACCGTCGCCCTGACCGGCCGCCGGCCCTCAGTAAGGAGGCGCGGGACTGACAGCGGGCTTGGCCTGCCCGCAACCGTCCGGTCCATGACGGCCCGAAAGAGCGGCTGCGAGTCGAGGGAGTGCGACTCTCCACGCCGGGGATCGTCGATATGCGAACCGATCTATCCGGAGGTCAAGTCAGTAACTGTCGGGCGACTGCCTCGAGTGGGTGTCGAGCGTGGACTGCGCTACGGACGTATTGCGTGCAGCGCCTGCGACTGCTCAGGCTGTTGCTGAGGTTACGCTTCTTAACGACACCAGTCGGGTTCCCTTTGATTGCTTTCCAGCTCGGGAAAACTTTTTGTCGAGATCCGCCTGAGGCGGTTCTTGCTCGTCTCGCACCCGAAAACAAGTGCTGATGGCCAAGCGTTGTCGCCACTAGTGCGAGAGCAAGCGAGATGACGACAAGTGCGTCGCCAGGACCCGGGCCAACTGAGCCAAGCCCGCCGCGAAGCGGACCTGCCGCCGTGCCCCACCGGTGACGGCGGCCCAGGCCCTGCGATGGTTTCAGCACCGCCCGGATTATCTAGTTCTGGGCGAGTTAACTCTCGCCAAGAGTCCCCCGGCGCGGATCCGTTTGACGGCCAGTCTTGGTTCGATGGTGTAGGCGAAAGCTCAACCTGCCATTCTTCATCTAGGGATTTCATCACTAGGGCGTCAGGTCTCACTCTGTTTTCAAGGTGAATTGACCACCCCCGAACCACTAGTACGCTCGGCGATAGCCGTTTGCTAACTGGGGGTGATCGTGCAAGTCGACGTTGAGGTCGTACGGATTGGCGCCAGCCGTTCGTGTACCGCGGCAGGCTTCACCAACACCCAGAACGAGCGACGGAATGAGAAACTCCGGCAGCGCGGTCGGCGGGTTCCTCCTCGGTGCAGGAGGAACAGCAGGCGGGGTGGCCCTCGCTGGCTCTTTCTCGAATCCGGTGACCGCGGCAATCGCAGTCGGTGTGATCGCGTATCTCTCTAGTGAGACTGGTGAGTACATCGGCGGCACTATTGGGAGCGCCTTCGACCCACCGAAATCGACCGTAGGGGGCTGAAGAATTTGATGGCATCTGCCTTCTTCTGGTGCGGTATCGCAATGATGGGGATAGGAACGTTAGGCGGGTGGTTCCCGCTTTGGAAGTCCTCCACGCTCTCACCTGACTCCATTCAGCGACGGGTGTACTGGGTCAGCGGTTCGCTGGCTGCGGTGATGTTCTTTCTTTCGCAGCTGCCGGATTGGCGGTCGGGCTTGTTCTTCGGCATCTGCATAGCGCTCGGACTTATCGCGATCGCCTTCAATTGGACTGGACACGTCAAGGTTGGTGGCCGGATCTACGCGGCCTTTCCCAATCTCCGTCGCCCCGATCGCCCGCCAGCTCTCAGCGATGAAACACGAGACTGACGCCCCGTTGCATCAAGAACGCAACCGGGCGCCGACAACTCGGCTAGCACCTGCGCGCGGAAGTTAGGACATGTCAGACATTTATCACCTCGCAGTGGGCGGCGCCGTTCCCGCTGCGCGCGTGTGGTTTTGGATCGGAACCGCGGGCCTCGCAGTTGGCGTGATCGGCAGTGAGTTCGCGATGTGGAAGTCGGCGGTATTGTCGCCGGACTCGATCAAACGCCGATTCTTTTGGTGCGGCGCAGCATTTTTCGTTGTATGTCTATTCATTTCTCAGGTGCCAGATTGGAAGGACGCCACTTTCGGCGCTCTCGTTTTCGGCTCTTGTTTCGTCGTAATAGCGTTCTTCCGGAGCTCGCACATCAAGATCGGTGACAAGATTTATGCGGCGTGGCCGTCCTACCGCCGCCCCGATCGCCCGCCGGCGCTCAGCGACGAGCCGAGGGATTAACGTCGGTGTTGCAGATCTGGAAGGGTTTGCAGCTTCCGCCGCCCCGTGAGGTTTGAGGGCCAATGTCGGATGCTCTGTGCTTGTGATCGCGGCAGTGGCGTTGAGGTCGACGGGCGAGGCTGACGCCCAGTCTCCAGAACAAGACCCAATCGTGTCGAAACCTTGACTTGACCGTCGACGGCGGCGCCCCGAACGATTAAGGGATGCGCCGACTACTCCGCGTGCTCTGCGCTGCCGCCTGCGCGACGATGTTGGCGCTGATCTCGGCGCCGATCGGACAAGGGCAGTACAACCCGTGGTTCGCCAACAGTGTCGGCAACGCCACGCAGGTGCTCGCGGTGACGGGCACCGGCGGCTCCGACGCGAAAATGGATGTCTGGCAGCGCAACGGCGCGGGCTGGCAACTGGTCAGTGCGGGCATCGCGGCGAAGGTGGGGTCCAAGGGCATGTCGCCCGACCACTACGAGGGATCGATGCTGACCCCGACGGGCATCTACACGTTGGACTTCGCCTTCGGCACGGCGCCGAGTCCGGGTGGCGGGCTCAAGTATGTCCAGGTCGGACCCGATCACTGGTGGGACGGCGACGTGAACAGCCCCACCTACAACACCATGCAGGTCTGCCCGAAAGACCAGTGCCCGTTCAGCCTGTCCGGCGGCACGGAGAATCTGCAGATCCCGCAGTATGCCCACGCCATCGTGATGGGCGTCAACAAAGACCGGGTCCCCGGCAAGGGCAGCGCCTTCTTTGTGCACAGCACCGACGGGGGACCAACGGCCGGGTGCGTCGCGATCGATGACGCCACTCTGGTGTCGATCATGCAGTGGCTGCGGCCGGGCGCGGTCATCGCTGTCGCTGAGTAGTCGCTTGTAGCCGGGCGCCTGCGCACATGGTCCCCCTCCGGCAGCGCGTGGGGCAGAAACGAGAAACCCCTCCGAACACCACAAACCCGCCGCCCTCACTGCAGGACCAGTTACAAGGTGATCGTCAAACCGGCTGTCCGACGCACCACCAACGCCGGCAACCAAGGTGGCTACTCCTCGGTGAACAACCGCCAGCTCGGCCCCGGAGAACACCGAAACCGCTTAAAGCGCCAGCGCGGCACCGGGCGTCAGCTTGAAGTCCAACCCTTTCAACGACATCGTCGCCTCATAGGTGCGCTGGTATCCCGTCGACGCGATCTTCCACCCCGCAGGGGTGCGCCGGTAAGTGTCGGAGTAGAAGGCCGCACCGATCAACATGAAGTCGAAGTCGGCCACGATCACCCGATCCTGTAGGTACCAGGTCCCTGTGGCGGTATCGCCGTCGACGACGATCTCCGGGTGGGTCACCCGGTGCTCGGTGATGACGTTCGCGGGCAGCGACGACCGCATGTACTCCACCAGCGACGCGCGATCGGTGAAGTGATGCTCCTCCCCGACGGACGAGCCGTAGTCGCCCACCACGTCCTCGGTGAGCGCGTCTTCGAAGTCGGCCCAGTGCTTGGTGTCCAGTGCCCGCAAGTACTGATACTTCACACGTTCGATGTCTTCGCGATCACCCATGCAAGAACAATTAGCACACGTTCTAGTTTCACTTGAGCAGAACGAGTTGCGGAGCCGGCTTTCGACCATAAGGTCACAGCGTGACGAAACTCCTCGACGGGTACTTGAGGTCGCCGCTGTCGGGTATTGCGCCATGGATCTTGTTCTCGGTGCTGTCCACACCGGGGCAATTCGAGGTGGCCGTCTGCGTCGCGCTCGGTCTCGCTCTGCTGACTCTGTGGCTCGGCCACCGCCGCGGTCTCGGTGTCTACGCGCTCGACGTGCTGGGTGTCTTGTTCTTCGCGATCCTGGCCGTCATCGGGCTGGTCGTCGACGATGCCACCATCGAGTTCCTCGAGGTCTGGGCGGGCGAGTGCACCAACATCGTCTTGGCGGTGTTCGTCATCGCCACCATCATCGCGCGCCGGCCTTTCACTCTGGCCTACGCCAAGAAGGAGACACCCGAAGAGTATTGGGACAGCCCGCTTTTCCTGAAGATCAACTACGTGATCTCAACGGTGTGGGCGGGTGCGTTCGTCTTCAACGCGGTGATGGGCTTCGTCGGCGACGCGGTTCTCCACGATCCCGGCAACTTCTGGACAGCGTGGGTTCTGCAGTTGGCGGCCCTCTTCTTCGCGATCGCGTTCACCGAGTACTACCCGGACCGGGCATCCGGGGACCAGCCGCCGTCGCTGCTGAAACTGTTCGACTGGCTGCCGATGTTCGTCCTCATCGCCGGAATCTTCGCACTCGTCACCGATGCGCTGCCCGACGCCGCCGGTATCGGCATGATCGCGGTGGGTATCGTCGGTAACGCGTTGGTGAGCAAGCTTTCCCCGCCGAAGGAGGCATCCGAAACATGAGCAGACTGTCTGTCATCTACTACTCGGCGACCGGGCACGGCACCAGGATGGCGCAGCGGGTGGCCGACGCCGCCGAAGCTGCCGGTGCCGAGGTTCGGTTGCGGCATATCGCCGAGACGCGGGACCCCGAATCGTTCAGTAAGAACGACGCCTGGGTGGCCAACTACGAAGCGACCAAAGATCTTCCGATTGCCACCGGTGACGACATCGTGTGGGCGGACGCCGTCATCTTCGGTACGCCCACCCGATTCGGGTCGCCGGCTTCACAGTTCCGCGCATTCATCGACACCCTCGGCGGGCTGTGGGCGCAGGGCAAGCTGGCCGACAAGGTGTACTCGGCATTCACGTCCTCCCAAACCGATCACGGCGGGCAGGAGACCACCCTGCTGGCGCTCTACATTTCGCTCATGCACTTCGGCGGGATCATCGTCCCGCCCGGGTACACCGACGGGCTGAAATTCGCCGACGGCAACCCGTACGGCGTCGGGCACGTCACCGGACCCGAGAACAAGGCGGAGCTGAGTGACGCCACCCTTGCCGCCCTGGATCACCTGGCCAAGCGCGTCGTCTCGGTGGCCGATCGTCTCAGCTGAGGTAGCGGATCACCATCTCCACCAGCGTGCGCCGTTCACGCTGCCAGTCGATGGACTGGTTGACGATCATCTCGGCGAGCACCATGCCGCGCAGCGCGGCCCAGATGACTTCGGCGACGTCGTGGTGGGCGGGATCATCGGAGATCAGCCGCCCAAGACCGCTGATGGCGTCGTTCATCTCCAGCAGATGACGCATCGAAGCCTCACCGCGGGTGGCCCGCAGAATCTCGAACGCCGCCAGTGAGGTGGGGCTGCTGTAGCAGTTCCAAGCGATGTCGACGACGGTCTCGATGCGCTTCGCCAGCGGTAGGTCGCTGACCTCAGCCGTCGACAGGCTGTCCAGCAGTTTGGCCACTCCGTCGTCCACCACGGCCATGAGCAGGCCATTCCGGTCGCCGAAGTGGTACTGGATGACGCCCCACGTGACGCCGGCGCGTTCGGCCACATGTTTGGCCGTCGCGGCGGGGAAGCCCTCCTCGACGATGCAGTTCACCGTCTCGTCGATGATCTTGGCCCGCGTGTCATCGCCGCGCTTGCGAGGGGCGGACGTCTTCCGGGTGGGGGCTACACTTGTCATCGTTGACTTTATAACATTGTCGAGTCTATGTTTGGGGCGTGACTGCAGCCCACAGCCGTTACGCCTCGCTGTCCAGGCAGGAACTCGCCACCCTGGTGCCTGAGCTCCTGCTCATCGGCCAGCTGATCGACCGCTCCGGAATGGCTTGGTGCATCAGTAATTTCGGACGCGAAGAGATGCTTCAGGTGGCCATCGAGGAGTGGATGGGTGCCAGCCCCATCTACACCCGGCGAATGCAGAAGGCGCTGAACTACGAGGGCGTCGACGTCATCACCATCTTCAAGGGTCTGCAACTCGATATCGGTGCCCCGCCGCAGTTCATGGACTTCCGCTACACCGTGCATAACCGGTGGAACGGGGAGTTCCACCTCGATCACTGCGGCGCGCTGCTCGACGTCGAGCCCATGGGCGAGGACTACGTGCGCGGGATGTGCCACGACATCGAGGACCCGACGTTCGACGCGACGGCGGTGGCCACCAACCGCCGCGCCCAGATCCGCCCCATCCACCGGCCGCCGCGGGTTCCGGCCGATCGTCACCCGCATTGCGCGTGGACGGTGATCATCGACGATTCACATCCGCCGGTGGAGGATCACCCTCATCTGGCTCTGGTCAACGAAAGCCGGGCTGCCAGTTGGGAGTTGGCGCCCATCGAGGCGGGTGACCACGGACAGTCAGACTACTCGGGTGCGCTGCTGGCCGACTTCGACTTCGCGGCGTTCTCCCATTCTGCGCTGGTGCGCATGGCCGACGAGATCTGTCTGCAGATGCACCTACTGAACCTGTCCTTCATCGTCGCGGTGAAGAAGCGGGCCGACGACGCGCTGGCCGCCGAGATCTGCACCAAACAGCTCACCGGTCTGGCCGGGGTGGCCGCCGAACGTATTCACAGGGCGCTGAGCCTGCCCGACGGTGTTGCCGGCGTGCAACGAGTCCTCGAACTGCACCCGTTGCTGAACCCGGCGGGTTACGTTGACGCCGAGATCGAAAATGGTCGTGTACACGTGCGCCGGTCGGCGGCTCACGACGACGGTTCGTGGATCTCGCTGTGCACGCCGGCATCAACACGACCGCTCGAGGCTGTCGCGACTGCGGTGGACCCTTACATCGGCGTTCAGCTCAGCGGTACCGACGACGACTGGACGCTGGAACTGCAGCACCGCGACACCAAGGCAAAGGAACTGTCCGAAGTGGAGGTCGCGAAATTCAGTGGGGGAGCGACGTTCCAGTTCGAGGCCCGTAAGTCCTTGCCGCTGACCGTGGTCTGAGCCCGTGCCGTATCGGGTGGTGCAATGGGGCACCGGAGAGATCGGCCGTGAATCGTTGCGGGGCATCCTCGAACACCCCGATCTGGAATTGGCCGGGGTCAAGGCATTCAGCGAGGACAAGAACGGCGTCGACGCCGGTGTCCTGATCGGGCAAGAGTCAGTAGGCGTCACCGCGACCACATCCCTGCAGGACGCACTGGCCGGGCCCGTCGACTGTGTGCTCTACACCCCGCGCACGCCGTCAGTGGACGAGGTCTGCCACCTCTTGGCGGCCGGTATCAACGTGGTGACCACCTCTTTCGCATTTCACCAGGCGCGGGCGGGCGCGCCCCAGTTACTCGAGGCCTGCAAGCGCGGAAACAGCTCACTGCACGGAACTGGGCTCAACCCCGGCAATCTGGGCGCCGTCCTGCCCCTCGCCATGGCGGGGATGTGCCGCGAGATCGAACAGGTCACCATTCAGGAACGCGCCGACTGGTCGATGTACGACAGTGCCGAGATCACTTTCGGTCAGATGATGTTCGGCGCCGAGCTTGCTGATGTCAGCGTCGACAGCCCGTCGCTGCGCTACACCAGTGAGCTTTTCCAACAACAGGTTTGGTTGCTCGGCGATGCACTCGGTGCCGATCTGGACGAGGTGGCCACCGAACTCGAGATCGTTCCCGCCGAGGTCGACGGCGAATTCCTCGGTCGCACACTCGAAGCGGGAACTGTCGCGGGGCAGCGGTGGCGCTGGTCCGGCCGGCGCGCAGGCCACACGGTCATCCAGGTCGAAACACTGTGGATGCTCGGTCAACGTCAACCCGAGCACTGGCCGTCACCGCAACACGGCTGGACGATCACCATCGAGGGCAGCCCGTCGCTGCAAGCACATGTGGTGACACTGGCCAGTTTCCGGCGCGACGTGCCACTGAGCGAACACGTGCACGCGGCCAGTGTCGCGACCGCCATGCAGGCCGTCAACGCAGTCCCCGCCGTGTGTGCCGCACCCGCGGGATTTGTCACCATGGCCGAATTGCCGTTGGCGTGGTTGCCGCGCATAGCTGCCTCATAGATTGCGCGGGGCGGGGTGTCGAGTTGCCCGCACGCTGCCCGTAGCGGCTAGGGTGGCCTCTCGACCGCCACTTACCGGTGAACACAAGGTGCAACTAGTGAGCGACCCTTTCGGGTTGTCTATCGGAACAACCAACCTGGTCGCGGCGCGTGTCGGAGCTCAGCCCGTGACGCGCCGCTCCGTGCTGACCCTGTATGGGCACCGTCCCGCAGAGGTGGGTCTGCCGTCGGACAATCCGAATCTCACCGAGCCCGGCCTCGTCCTGCGTGGTTTCGTGGAACGCATCGGTGACCCGGTGCCGCTGGTCGCCGTCGACGGTTCGCCCCACCAGGCTGACCAGCTGCTGGTCGAGGCCCTGGGAGCGATGGCCGACGCCGCCGGAGGCCCCGGTCCGAACAGCGACGTCGTCCTCGCGGTGCCCGCGCACTGGGCGCCGACCGCCGTCCGCGCTCTCGAGGCGGCGCTGCGGGGCGACCGCAAACTCGCCCCGAGTGGCGTGCTGCCCCGGCTGATGTCCGATGCGGTGACCGCGTTGACCGCGCTGCAGGTCAACCCCGGCCTGGCCGCCAACGGCATCGTCGCACTGCTCGACTTCGGTGGCAGCGGCACCAGCATCACCCTGGCCGATGCCGCGGCAGGCTTCCGTCCGGTCACCGAGACCGTGCGCCACCTGGATTTCTCCGGCGACCAGATCGATCAGGCCCTGCTGACCGCGGTGCTGGCCGACATCGGCAACCGCGGCGACGTCGACCCGTCGGCCACCGCCGCAGTGGGGTCGCTGGCCCGGCTGCGCGACGAATGCCGTCGAGCCAAAGAACGCTTGTCTGCAGAAACCGCCACCGCGGTGAATGTGCAGCTGCCCGGTGTGAGCACCGAGTCCCGGGTCACGCGAGCCGAACTGGAGAACCTGATCGGGCCGGCTCTGGAGGGTGTGCTGGCCGCGCTCGATGATCTGCTGCGGCGCAACCGGATCAACTGGTCCGACATCACCGCGGTGGGCACAGTCGGCGGCGGCGCCTCCATTCCACTTGTCACACAGCGGCTTTCCGAGCGATCCTCTGCGCCGGTGGTCACGACACCGATGCCGGCGCTGGACATCGCCGTCGGCGCCGCACTGATCGCCGCGCGTGGGCCCGACGCCGACGCACCCACCGGGTTGTCGACGGCTCTGGGTGAGGCGGCCACGTCGGGGATCGGTGTAGCGGGCTGGGCGGCGGATCCCAACGCGCCGGGATCCTCGACGTTCCGGGCACTAGCCTGGTCGCAGGACGACGACAGCGCGGCCGATCCGGTGCCCTACGAAGGTGATTATCAAAGCCCGTACGAGGCGCCGAACCCGTACGCGATGAACACCGGAGCCCGGCCCCAGATCGAGTACACCCCGGCGACGGGCACCTTCGAAGAACCCACGTCGCGGTTCCGGTTCCCGCAACTGGCGCTGGCCGCCGCGGCGCTGATCGCGGTGGTGGCTCTCGGCGGTGTGGCCTACACGCTGACCACCGACTCGTCGAGCACGGAGCCGACCACCCCGCCCAGCATCGCGCCCCCGGTGCTGACCACCCAAGCGCCGCCACCGCCCCCCGAGACGACGCTGCCCCCGCCGCCGCCGGAAACGACGTACGTTCCGCCGCCGGAGACGACGTACGTCACCATCACCCCGAGCCAGGCGCCGCCCCCACCACCGCCGCCGGAGACCACCACCACCACGACGACGCCTCCGACGACCACCACAACCACCACCACGACGACGACCACGACACCGACAACCACGACGACGACCACAACACCGACGACCACGACACCGACAACCACGACACCGACAACCACTCCGCCGCCGATGACGACGACGCACCTGAACATCCCGTTCCTACCGGTGCCGATTCCTATTCAGGTGCCGAACCGGGAGTCGCAGCAGCCATTCCCCTGATCGTTGACAAAAACATTTGTCAAGGCTGACCATCGAATGGTGTTCGACGTCGATGTGATCGCAGACCCGGCCGCCGCGGCGAGCGCGCTGGACCCCATTCGCAGCCGCATCCTCGCCGAATTGGGCGAACCCGCGTCCGCGGCGGTGTTGGCCTCGCGACTGGGCCTTGCCCGCCAAAAGGTGAACTACCACCTGCGCGCGCTCGAAGACCACCACCTGGTGACCGTCGCCGACGAACGCAGGTGGGGCGGGATCAAAGAGCGGATGCTTGTCGCCACGGCCTCGTCGTATGTCGTCTCACCGGCGGCGCTGGGCCCGGCCGGAGCCGACCCGGGACGTATGACGGACCGGTTGTCCGCCAGCTATCTGATCGCCGTGGCCGCACGGACGGTCCGCGAAGTCGGGGGGCTCTGGCGGGCGGCCCGCGAGCAGAACAAGCGACTGGCGACCCTGGCGGTCGACACCGAGTTGAGTTTCGCCTCTCCCGCCGACAGGGCTGCGTTCACCGACGACCTCGCCGGCGCCGTCGCTGCGCTGGTCTCGAAGTACCACAATGCCGGCGCGCCGGGCGCTCGGACGTATCGCCTGGTGGTCGGTGCCTATCCAACCCCGAACTCCACCAACTGAGGAGCGCCACATGCCCATGCACAAAGACGAATCCGGCCGCCGCTGGGTCGAGGTGGGGGTCGTCGTTCCCGGGTCGCCGGAACAGGTGTGGCAGGCCATCGCGACGGGCCCCGGGTGCAGCGCCTGGTTCGCCCCCGCCACCATAGGCGAATACGTCGGGGGCACAGTTGAATTCGACTTCGGGGACGGCACAACCTCGTCGGGACCGGTGACGGCCTGGGAGCCGCCCACACGGTTCGCCTACGAAGAGGTGGGTTGGAGTGGAGAGGCGCCGCCGGTGGCCACCGAGGTCACCGTCACCAGCCGCAGCGGTGATCAGTGTGTGGTGCGGATGGTGCACAGCCTGTTCACCGACCGCGACGACTGGGACGACGAACTGGAGAGCTTCGAGAGGGGCTGGCCGACGTTCTTCGAGGTCCTGCGGATCTACCTGGCCGATCACGCGGGTGAGCCGGCCGCGACCGTCAACGTCGGCGCGTCACCGTCCGGTACCGAAGCGCACGTGTGGAAGGCGCTGGTCGACGCGCTCGGCGCCCGCGAGGCAGATGTGGGCGACGTCCTCTCGCTCGGCACCCCGCGCATCCTGGGTACGGTGGAGCAGACGCAGCAGAATCACAGGTTCCGGCAGCTGCTGATGCGGCTCACGGAACCCACCGCCGGGGTGTTGGTGGCTGGCACCTGCACCGTGGGCGGCCAGACCATGGTCAATGTCAGCGTCTACCTCTACGGGCCGGAGGCGGCACAGTTCGCCGTTGACGACGAGTGGATGAGCTGGCTGAGCGCCGTGTGCGACGCCGCGGCAGCGCCGAGACCGACGTAATTCCGGTTTCGTCTCGCACTTTCGGGCCCAAACTCACGTTTGGGCGAGGTGGTGGGGGCCGGTGGCACACTGGAGTCATGAGCAGCAGCAATAATCCCTTCGGCTTCGATCCCGAGGACTTCGATCGCATGGTCCGGGAAGCCGGTGAAGGTCTGCGCGAAGCGTTCGGGCGGGTGTTCGAGACCGGTGGCCAGCGTGGGGGCTGGAACATGTTCTTCGATCAGGGCGGTCACCGGCCGCGGCCCGAGCCCGAGACCACCGGCGATACCGGCGACGGGGTGTGGGCCATCTACACCGTGACCGAGGACGGCTCAGCGACCGTGGAGCAGGTGTTCGCCACGGAACTCGACGCCCTCCGCGCCAACAAACACAACACCGACGCCACGCGGAAGGTGCGGTTCCTGCCCTACGGCATCGCGGTCAGCGCGCTGGACGAAGCGGATCGGTCGGCTACCGACGAGGCTTAGCGGCGGCGGTTGACCACAGCGCCCACGCCACCAGAACCGGCTGGAACAGCAGTCGCACGAACCTCTTGGTGTCGCTGTTGAGGCCGAAGCCGTCGCGCTTGTTGACATACTGCGCGATGTTGCCGGGGAAGACGGCCACGAAGAACGCCGCCAGCAGCCGGCCCACCAGCACGCGGTCGCGGCGCAGAAGTGCCAGACCGGCACCGAGCACGATCTCCACGCCACCCGAGGCCATCACCACGCCGTCCGGATCCATGGGGAGCGATTTCGGCACCTGGGCCTGGAATTCCTGACGGCCCCAGAAGAGGTGACTCAGTCCGGCGAACACCATGGCGCCGGCCAGAACCAGACGAGCAGCCGTGCGCGCCGGTGTGGTGGGTGGCGGGGGCGGAAGCTCCGCCGAAACAGGTGAGGTCACCCCCTACAGATACCCCACGCCCCCGGCGCTCTACCAACCGGTTGCGTGGGCGCTAATTACAGGAATGTTTCCTGTCAAAACTCTGTGAAACGGGAAAAATTTCAATCCTTAGCGAGCCAAAACTGTTTTTCTCGTCCAAGATGGCTCCTCGAATCCTGATCGAGGCGTAAACGTGGACCGGAACCCGACCGGTCGCAGTACACCCACGCCCCGCGGAACCAACTGAGGAGCCCGATGAGCACCCTGCGCACCACCCTGCGCAAAACCGCTGTCCTGTTCTGCATCGCCACCGTCGCCGCCTTCGGTGTCGCCGCGTGTGGCGGAGACGACGACGCGGGCGGCGGATCCAGCTCGGGATCCGGGGGCGGCGAGATCAACATCTCGATGACGTCGTTCCCCGACTACATCGACCCGCAGCTGTCGTACACCGTCGAAGGGTGGGAGACGCTCTACAACGTCTACACCCCGCTGCTGACCTACAAGCACGCCAAGGGCGAGGACGGCACCGAGGTGGTGCCCGGCCTGGCCGAGGCGATGCCCGAGGTCTCGCCCGACGGCAAGACCTACAAGCTCAAGCTGCGGTCGGACATGTTGTACTCCGACGGCACGCCCATCAAGGCGTCGGACTTCACCTACGCGATCCAGCGGCTGTTCAAGGCCGACTCGGGTGGCTCGGTGTTCTTCAGCGGCATCGTCGGCGCGCCCCAATACGCCGACGGATCCGCGGACACCATCTCCGGCATCGTCACCGACGACGCCACCGGCGACATCACCATCACCCTCGACGCGCCCAACGGCACCTTCGAGAACGTGCTCGCGCTGATGTTCTCGGCGCCGGTTCCGCCGAGCACCCCGCTGGCCGATGACACCACCAACAATCCGCCGCCGTCGAGCGGGCCGTTCATGATCACGAATGTGGAAGCCCCCCAGACGTTGACGCTGGAACGTAACCCCAACTTCGAGACCGTCAAATCCGCCGGCGCCACCGAAGTGGCCGACGCCCAGGTCGACAAGATCACGGTCACCCAGAACAAGAGCAACTCCGCCCAGGTGACCGGAGTGGAGCAGAACACCATCGATTTCATGGTCGACCCGCCGGACGCCGACCGGCTCCAAGAGGTCAAAACCCGCTTCGGAGAACGGTTCCGGCTCGAGGAATCGATCAACACCTACTACTTCTGGATGAACAACCAGACCGCTCCCTTCAATGACGTGCGGGTGCGCCAGGCGATCAACTACGCGATCGACCCCGAAGCCCTCAACCGCGTGTTCGGCGGTCGCATGCACGCCACCCAGCAGATCCTCCCGCCGGGAATGCCCGGCTACGAGGAGTACAAGCTGTACCCGGGACCTGACATGAACAAGGCCAAAGAGCTGCTGGCTCAGGCCAATCCGGCCGACAAGGACATCACGGTCTGGACCAACGACGAGCCTGACCGCAAGCGGATCGGCGAGTACTACCACGATCTGCTCAACCAGCTGGGATTCAACGCCACGCTGAAAGTGATCGCCGGTGACGTCTACTTCACCACGATCGGCAACCAGTCCACGCCGGACCTCGACACCGGATTCTCCAACTGGTTCCAGGACTTCCCGCACCCGGACGACTTCTTCCGTCCGCTGCTCAACAGCGACGCCATCCTGCCCACCAACGGCAACAACTTCTCCCGGGCCTCCATCCCCGCGCTGGACGCCAAGATGAACGAGTTGCTGACCAAGCAGCTCACCGACGGGGACACCGAGCAGCAGTACGCGGCGTTGGACAAGGCCTATATGGAGCAGGCGGTGTGGGCGCCGTACGGCAACGAGCAGTACACGACATTCGTCTCCGAACGGATGGACTTCGACAAGGCCTACAGCCATCTCCTGTTCAACCAGGACTGGTCCGCGCTCGCCATCAAGTAAATGGCCACTCCTACTGATGCGGTGGAGGCACCCGGGGAACCGGTGCTGCCCACCGGTGTTCCGGCCGAGCAGATCCGGGGCCGGAGCCCGTGGTACCTGGCGTGGTTACGTCTGCGCCGCAACAAGGTGGCGCTGGGCTTCGGGGTGCTGTTCGTCCTGATCGTCGTGTTCTGCCTGGCGGCGCCGCTGTGGGCAGATCACGTGGCGCACACCGGACCCAACGAGAACCACATCACCGACACGGTGATGATCGACGGCAAGGAAACCGACGTCGTATCACCCGACGGCACACCGATCGGACCCGGACTGCACGGCCGCTACCTGCTGGGGGCCGACCAGAACGGCCGTGACGTGATGGTGCGGTTGATGTACGGCGGGCGGACATCCATCTACATCGGGGTGGCCGCCGCGGCGATCACCACGGTGTTGGCGGTCCTCGTCGGCCTGGTGTGCGGCTACTACCGCGGCTGGATCGATGCGCTGCTGTCACGCGTCATGGACGTGGTGTGGGCCTTCCCGGTGCTGTTGCTCGGTATCGCGCTGGGCACCGCACTTGCGTTGGGCGGTTTCAAGATCGGCGACGTGCAGGTGGCCGGGGACTCGCTGTGGATCCCGATCCTGATCATCGGCCTGGTGTACGTGCCGTACATGGCCCGGCCGATCCGCGGTGAGGTGCTGGCGTTGCGGGAGAAGGAGTTCATCGAAGCGGCGGTGGCTCAGGGCAAGGGGCCGCTGCGCATCATGTTCACCGAACTGCTGCCGAATGTGGTGTCGACCATCATCGTGTTCTTCACGCTGAACATCGCGAACAACATGCTGCTCGAATCGGCGCTGTCGTTCCTCGGTGCGGGTGTGCGGGCGCCGAACGCGTCGTGGGGCACCATGATCGCCGACGGTTACCAGACGATCTACACCGCGCCGCATCTGACGATCGTCCCCGGTCTGCTGATCGTGTTGACGGTGTTGTCGCTCAACGTGTTCGGCGATGGGTTGCGCGACGCGCTCGATCCCCGCGCCAAGATCCGGATGGAGCACTGATGCTTCGTTTCGTCGCCAGGCGGGTGATCGGCATGGTCGCGGTGCTGTTCGCGATCTCGATTCTGGTGTTCCTGATCTTCAACGTCATCCCCAACTCCGATCCGGCGGCGCGCATCGCCGGCAAGAACGCCGACCCCGAACTCATCGCGCGGGTCAACGCCGACCTCGGTCTCGACCAGCCGCTGCCGGTGCAGTACCTGACGATGATGAAGCAGATCTTCACCGGAGAGCTCACCTCGTACGCGAGCTCGCTCAACGTCGTGGACCAGATCTGGAAGGGCCTGCCCGCCACGCTGTCGCTGTGCGTGGGTGCGGCGGTGCTGTGGATGGCGCTGGCCATCTGGTTCGGTTATCTGAGCGCGGTGCACGCGGGCAAACTCACCGACCGGGCGCTGACGGTGCTGAGCCTGGTCGGTATCTCGATGCCGGTGTTCTGGCTCGCGGCAATTCTGTTGTACTACTTGAGTTTCAAAGCTGAGCTGTTCCCCACCAGCAGTTACGTGCCGCTGACCAAGGACCCACTGGACTGGGCGTATCACCTGATCCTGCCGTGGATCACCCTGGCGGTGCTCTACGTGGGCTTCTACAGCAGGGTGTTGCGCTCCAACATGCTCGACGTGATGAACGACGACCACGTCCGTACCGCCCGCGCGAAAGGAATCAGTGAACGTCAGGTCCGCATCAAACACGTGCTGCGCAACTCGATGATCCCGATCGTGACCCTGTTCGGGTTGGATTTCGGGGCCGTCGTCGGCGGGGGAGCGATCCTCACCGAGACGGTGTTCAACATCAACGGTGTCGGTTTGTACGCCGGGCAGGCCATCGGCTCGCTGGATCTGCCTCCGCTGATGGGCGTCACGATGTTCGGCGCCTTCTTCATCGTGCTGTTCAACACGCTGGTGGACATCGCGTACGCATTCCTGGACCCCCGCATCCGATTGGGAGAGGCGGCACCGGTATGAGCCCCATCCTCGAAGTCAATGACCTACGAGTCGGTTTCGCCACCCAGGACGGCATGGTGCACGCCGTCGACGGCGTGTCGTTCGACCTGTCCGCCGGTGAGGTACTGGCCGTCGTCGGCGAATCCGGCAGTGGTAAGAGCGTCACCGCCCAGACGCTGATCGGCCTGACCCGGGCGCCGAACGCCACCATCGGGGGCTCGGTCCGCTACCGCGGCACGGATCTGGTGACGCTCAGCGACAACGACCTGCGCAAGGTGCGGGGCAATGACATCGCCATGGTGTTCCAGGATCCGATGACCTCGTTGAACCCGGTGTACCGGGTGGGTGACCAGATCGCGGAGATGATCCGGGCCCACCGCGACGTCTCCCGCGCCGAGGCCCGGGACCGGGCGATCGAACTGCTCCGCTCGGTCGGAATCCCCAATCCTGAACGGCGGGTGCGTGATTACCCCCATGAATTCTCCGGCGGTATGCGCCAACGGGTGATGATCGCGATGGCGCTGTCGCTGGAACCGGACGTGCTGATCGCCGACGAACCCACCACCGCGCTCGACGTCACGATCCAGGCGCAGATCCTGAGGCTGCTCGACGACCTCAACACCCAGCGTGACCTCGCGGTCATCCTGATCACCCACGACCTCGGAGTGGTGGCGGAGGTGGCCGACCGGGTGCTGGTCATGTACGCCGGGCATGTGGTGGAGGACGCGAGTGTCGACGACATCTTCTACGATCCCCAGCATCCTTACACCTGGGGGCTTTTCGGCTCGCTGACGCCGCTGGACGCGCCGCAGCACAGCCGTCTGCCGCAGATCGGCGGCGCCCCGCCGTCGCTGCTGTCACTGCCTTCCGGCTGCCGGTTCGCCCCGCGCTGCCCGCACGCCTTCGAGGCCTGCGACACCCCGCCACCGCTGGAACCCCGGAGGTTCCCGGAGCACCTGGACCGGTGCTGGCTGGAACCGGAACAGAAGTCGACACTGCGTGATGTCGACGGCCGGATCGGGTTGCGGAAACCGGTCGCCTCATGACTGAACCGCTTCTGGAAGTCACCGACCTGGTCAAACACTTCCCGATCAAGGCGGGCGCCGTCATCGAACGCGAGGTCGCGCGGGTGCGCGCCGTCGACGGGGTGAGCCTGGTGCTCCACGAAGGCGAAACCCTGGGGCTGGTGGGCGAGTCCGGCTGCGGCAAGTCCACACTGTGCCGGCTGATCATGCAGCTGTTGACGCCGACCTCGGGGTCGGTGCGCTTCGACGGCCAGGAACTGGTGGGCCGGTCGCGACGGGAACTGCGCCCCATCCGCAGGCACATCCAGATGGTGTTCCAGGACCCGTTCGCCTCACTGAACCCACGCAAGCGGGTCGGACAGATCATCGGCGACGCGATGGAACTGCACGGCCTGGCCGGCGGCGGCGACGTCAAGCGCAAGGTCCAGGACCTGCTGGACCGGGTCGGGTTGCAGGCCGAGCACATCAACCGCTACCCCCATGAATTCTCCGGTGGACAGCGCCAGCGGATCGGCATCGCGCGGGCGCTGGCGCTGCGCCCGAAGCTGATCATCGCCGACGAACCGGTCTCGGCGCTGGACGTGTCGGTGCAGGCGCAGATCATCAACCTCCTCGAGGACCTGCAGGACGAGTTCAAGCTGTCCTACCTGTTCGTCGCGCACGATCTCGGCGTGGTGCGGCATGTGTCGGATCGGGTGGCCGTCATGTACCTCGGCAAGATCGTCGAGACCGGGATGTCAAACGATCTGTATGACAAGCCGTTTCACCCATACGCCAACGCACTGCTGTCCGCGGTGCCGATCCCGGACCCTCGACGCAACTCCGCGCGGGAGCGGCTCATCCTCGAAGGGGACGTCCCCAGCCCGATCGACCCGCCGTCGGGATGCCGCTTCCACACCCGGTGCCGCTGGGCCACCGAAGTGTGCACCGCGGAGGAGCCGGTGTTGGTGACGCATGAGCCCGCGCATGCGGCGGCCTGCCATCACCCGCGGCACCTGGAAGCGGCGTTTGGGGGTAGCTGACCCGGGTATCCGGCGCACATGTCTGCGCCCAATCCCTGTACTGACGTGACGCTGGAGGTCGACGGCCAGCGCCACGAGCTGCGGGTCGACAACCGCGTCACCCTGCTGGACGCCCTCCGTGAACACCTGGGCGTACGCACCGCGAAGAAGGGTTGTGACCACGGCCAGTGCGGTTCGTGCACCGTCCTGGTCGACGGCCGCCGGGTGGTCAGCTGCCTGTCGTTCGCGGTCGCCGCGCAGGGCAGTCAGGTCACCACCGCCGGGGGCCTGGGTTCCGGCGAGGAGTTGCACCCCGTGGCCCAGGCGTTCTACGACGAAGACGCCTTCCAATGCGGGTACTGCACGCCGGGACAGATCTGTTCGGCGGTCGGCATGCTCGACGAGGCCAAGGCCGGAGCCCCGAGCTTTGTCACCGACGACCTGGAGCACGTCGCCGAGCTCACCCGCGAGGAGATCCGGGAACGGATGAGCGGCAATCTGTGTCGTTGCGCGGCGTATCCGAACATCGTCGCCGCCATCGAGGAAGCGGCCACCCGATGAGACCGTTCGAATACCACCTCGCGGCCAGCCCCGCTGACGCCGTCGCCACCCTGGCACGTCGGCCGGACGCCGCCTACCTGGCCGGCGGCACCAACCTCGTCGACCACATGAAACTCGGTGTCGCCAATCCCGGGCTGCTGGTGGACGTCAGCCGGCTCGACCTCAGTGAGACCACGGCGCTGCCGGAGGGCGGTGTGCGCATCGGCGCCACCGTCCGCAACAGCGATCTCGCCGCGGATCCGGTGATCCGGTCCCGCTACCCCGTGCTGACCCGGGCGTTGCTGTCCGGAGCCTCGGGACAGTTGCGCAACGCGGCCACCACCGCGGGCAACCTGCTGCAGCGCACCCGCTGCGTGTACTTCCAGGACGTCACCACCCCGTGCAACAAACGTGAACCCGGCAGCGGCTGCTCGGCGATCGGCGGGTACCTCCGTTACCACGCCATCCTGGGTACGTCCCCGCAGTGTGTAGCCGTCCATCCCTCCGATATGGCGGTGGCCATGGCCGCGCTGGACGCCGAGGTGGTGATCCAGGGTGACAACGGTGAACGGCGTGTGCCGGTCGAAGAGTTCCACCGGCTGCCGGGCGAGGAGCCGGAACGGGACACGGTGTTGCGCCACGGCGAACTCATCACAGCCGTCGAGCTGCCCGCACCACCCGAGGGCGCGGTGTCGAACTATCGCAAGGTGCGCGACCGCGCGTCGTACGCGTTCGCTCTGGTCTCGGTGGCGGCCGAACTCGTGGTGACGCCCTCCGGCGACATCCGCTCCGCCAGAATCGCTTTCGGCGGGGTGGCCCACAAACCCTGGCGGGCCCGCAAAGCCGAGGGTTTGCTGACGGGTGCACCGGCCACCGAGGAGACCTTCCGCGCGGCTGCCGATGCCGAGTTGGCGGCGGCCGAACCGCTGCCCGGCAACGAGTTCAAGGTCGACCTGACCCGCCGCACCCTGATCGCCGAACTGCGTGCACTCAGTGGGAGACAGCGCTCATGACGATGCTCGAACCCCGCTCGATCGGCCAGCCGGTCGCCCGCCTGGACGGTCGCGCCAAGGTCACCGGCACCGCGCCGTACGCCTTCGAACAGGCCGTCGACAACCCGGCTTATCTGCACCCCATCCAGTCGACCATCGCCCGTGGCCGGGTGATCGCGATGGACACCGCCCAAGCGCGCGCGGTGGACGGTGTGCTCGATGTCCTGACCGTGTTCGACGCACCCGAACTGGCCGATGACTCCGACGGCGAACTGGCGATACTCCAGGATCAGCGCGTGCATTTCCGCGGCCAGTTGATCGGCGGCGTGGTGGCGGAGACAGCCGAAATCGCCCGTCACGCTGCGGGTCTGGTGGAGCCGGAGTATGAGCAGGAGGCTCACGACGCCGAACTGACCCCGGATCACCCGGGTCTGTACACACCGGAATCGGTGAATCCGTCCTACGATCCGGACACTGACGACGGCGATGTCGAGGCCGCGCTGGCCGCTGCCGAGTTCGTGGTGGACCAGACCTATACGACCCCCATCGAGCACAACAACCCGATGGAACCGCACGCCTGCATCGCGCAGTGGTCCACCCGGGGCGGGCAGCCGTCGATCACCATGTACGACTCCACCCAGGGCGTGCACGTGGTGCGAAAGACGTTGGCGCCCATCTTCGGTGTGGAACCCGAACAGCTGCGGGTGGTGGCCCCGCACGTGGGTGGCGGTTTCGGTTCGAAGGGGGCGCCGCACGCCCATGATGTCCTGGTGTTGCTGGCCGCCCAGCGGGCCGGCGGGCGCCCCGTCAAGCTGGCACTGACCCGGCAACAGATGTTCTCACTGGTGGGGTACCGCACCCAGACCATCCAGCGTCTGCGGCTCGGTGCCGGTGGCGACGGCCGGCTGACCGCGCTGGTGCACGACGTGGTGGAACAGACCTCAGCGGCCAAGGAATTCGCCGAGCAGACCGCGGTGACCTCGCGCAAGATGTACGCCTCACCGAACCGGCGGACGTCGCACCGGCTGGCCAAACTCGATGTGGCGATCCCGTTCTGGATGCGTGCGCCGGGGGAGTGCCCGGGCACCTACGCCGCCGAGGCCGCGATGGACGAACTGGCGGTGGTCTGCGGCATCGACCCGGTCGAGCTCCGGATCCGCAACGAACCCGAGGTCGACCCGGAAACGGGTAAATCGTGGTCCGGTCGCCACCTGGTGGAGTGTCTACGGCTGGGGGCCGAACGGTTCGGCTGGGAAACGCGTAACCCCACTCCGGGACAGCAGATGTCCCAGGATTGGTTCATCGGGATGGGAGTGGCGTCGTCCACGTATCCCGGAATGGCCATGCCCGGCAACGCCGCCCGCATCACCTACGCGGCCGAGGGGCGTTACGCGGTCGCCATCGGCGCCGCCGATATCGGCACCGGAACCTGGACGACGCTGACGCAGATCGCCGCCGACGCACTGGGCTGCGGTGTGGACGCCGTCGACCTGCAGATCGGTGATACCGATCTGCCACCGGCGTCGGTGGCGGGCGGGTCGTCCGGCATGACGTCGTGGGGCACCGCGATCGTCACGGCGGCCGAGCAGTTCCGGCGCGACCACGGCGATCCCCCGGCCGTCGGCGCGACGACGATGGCGGAATCATCGGGTCCCGAGTCCGACGACTTCACCGTGCAGTCCTTCGGAGCCCAATTCGTCGAGGTTCGGGTGCATCGCGACACCGGCGAGATCCGCGTACCCCGGATGCTCGGGGTGTTCGACGTGGGGCGGGCCATCAACGGCCGCACACTGCGGTCGCAACTCATCGGCGGTATGACCATGGGCCTGTCGATGGCGTTGCATGAGGAAAGCGTCCGCGACACGCGTTTCGGCCATGTGGTCACCCAGGATCTGGCGACCTACCACATCAGCTCACACGCCGATGTCGAGGACGTCGACGCCATCTGGCTGAACACGCCGGACGAGCACTTCAACGTGATGGGGTCGCGGGGAGCCGGTGAGATCGGGATAGTGGGCGCCGCCGCCGCGGTGGCCAACGCCGTCTACAACGCGACCGGCGTGCGGGTGCGTGATCTGCCCGTCACCCTGGACAAGGTGTTGGCCGGCTGGCGCTGAGGTCACTGCCTCTGCCAGGCGCGGGCGGCGAGCAACTCCGGGACCACCACCTCGGTGAGCAGGCGGACGTCGTCGTCGGTGTCACCCGGATACCGCAACCCGTACCCTGCGCCGGCCACCTCACCGCCGACACCGACGACGGTGCTGCCGCGGGCGGTGGTCCACTCCGCCAGTTGGTTCTCCCAGGCCGAGCCGGCGAAGACCAGCAGCCGGTAGTCGGTGGTCTTGGTCAGGTAGACGTCGACGTGGCTCCAGTCGCCGGTCTCACATCCCACCGCCGGAAGCCGCGGGCCTTCTCGCACCATCAGCGACCCCTGCTGCGCAGAACAGAGCCGCTGTGCGGGCGCAGCCAAGTGGGTTCCATCCGGCCCCAGCAGGAGTCCCGAAAGCTCCGGCTGCCAAGTGCTTTCGGTGTCGAGGAGGTGTTGGGTGGCTTCGGCCGACCTGGTGATGGTGTCAGTCGGGGTGTCCCTGCCGGTGAGGTGGCATTCGAGCGCTATCAGCAGCGCCAGCGTGTGCTGATAACTGCGGCAGGCGACACCGCCGACCTCCGGTTCCGCGTGCAGTGCCACGGTGGCATCGCAGGCTTCGGTGATCGGGGAGTCGGCGGTGTTGGTCAGCGCCACGGTGGGCACCTGCCGGCGCAACCGGTCCAGGGCGTCGAGGGTTTCGACGGAGCCGCCGCTGGCCGAGGTGGCCACCACCAGAGTGCCGAGACCCCAGTCGGGCAGCAGTGAGGACGACGCCAGCTCCGATGTGACGATGAGCCCGCGGGCGCGCATCCTCGCCGCGGCCACCCCGCCGGCGTAGGCCGACGAGCCCATTCCGAGCAGGACAACCCGCTCGACATCCGGCGAAACGACAGCGGCCCAGGGATTTTCGGCGGCCAGAGTCTCAGCGAGCCGACCCAGGACCTCCGGCTTGCGCTGCACGTCGGCCAGGAAGCCTTCGGGTTTCACAGCGGTGACCTTTCATCGAGAAGTGCGGGCAGTGCCGCATCGGGGACGTACATCCACCGCGGCAGATGCCGGGCGGCGTAGATGATCTCGCGCAGCACCTGCTGCAGGCGGAAGGCGCGCAAGACGGTGTGGTCGAGTTCTCCGGCGTAGCCACCGAGGAACGCCGCGCGTGCGGCGGCGTCCACCTCGGCGAGTATGTCGGCGTCCAGGTCGGTGTACTTGCGGGCGACGACGGCGGCGTGGGCCAGTGATTGGGTCATGCCCGCGACATCGAGGGCTGCGGGAATCGGCAGCATCCGCTGCCGTGCCGGGAGCACCGGGTTGCCGTCGAAATCGGTCACCACGAACCGGTGGCCGCTGCGCAACACCTGGCCGACATGCAGATCACCGTGACCGTCGAGCACCGGTGTACCGCCCAGCGTGCCCACCGCGCCGAGGATGGTCGCGATCTCGTGGCGGCGGGTACGGGCGGTGGTGATACTCGCGGAGTCGCCGCTGGCGCAGGCGATGTCGAGGGTGCCCATCGCGTCCTCATGCCAACGTTGAGCGTCCTCCGGCGCGGCGGTGGTGGTGGTGCTCGCCAGTGCGGTGTGCAGGTCGGCCACCAGAATTCCCACCGCGGTGGCTGCCTCGACGACAGGGCCGGGATCACGCGCGAGGACGGCCCGGGTGATCAGCTCCACCGCCCAGGTCCAGCCGTCGACGGCACCGGGCAGGTACTCGTCCACGCTGGCCACCAGGGTCTCGTCACCGTCTGGTGAGCGCCAGGTGATCAGCCCCCACGGTGTCGGCATGCCGGTGAATCCGGCTTCGCGCAGCGTGGTGATCCGGTGCGGCGCCGGGTGCGGACCGGCTTCGAGATGGGTGGCCCACTTGACCACCGCGGTGGCGCCGACGATCACCGATTCGTTGGTCTGGTCGACGCCGATGGTCCGCTCACCGGTGGCGGTACGGGTGCTCCACGAGTGAATGGTGAAGCGGCCCTGGTCTTTTGATCCGCGTGCCAGGACTGTCAGGAGCGCCTCGGCCGCACCGTCGCCGGGTCGGGCGCGGACGTCGCCGATGTGGGGGAGCGCGGCCAGTCCGTCGCCGTCGGGCACGATGACGAGCCGCCTGCCGCCGCCCAGGTCGAGGGCGTCGAGGAAATCAGGCAACCGACGCCCGGTGCTGGACACCGACCTCTTCGATCACGTCGGCGCCCACTCGCAGCCCGTTGCGCCGGCGCACCGCGGCGCCGATTCCGTCCATCCGCTGCCGCAGCGCGGTGTCGGCGAGGAGGCGGTCCACCGCCGCGGTCAGTTCATGATCGGCGAAGGCGTAGGTGTCGAGCCGGATGCCGAAGCCGAGTTCGGCTATGCGCTGGGCGTTTTCGTACTGATCCCAGAACAGCGGCAGTACGATCAGCGGTTTCCCGAAGTGCACGGTCTCGGTGACGGTGTTGTTGCCGCCGTGGGAGATCACCAGATCGACCTGGGGAATGACCGTGGTCTGCGGGAGCATCTGTGCGCCGACCATGTTGTCGGCCAGCGTGATCCGGTCGGCCTGCGGCCCCATACTGACGATGTAACGGTGTCGGGTGGTACCGAGCACGTCGACCAATCGTTGCATCAGCGCCACGTCGGCGCCCCCGAGCGAGCCGAGCGACAGGTAGATGAGACCGCTGTCGGCGGGCCGGCCTGTCACCGTTTCCGGCAGTGGGTAGTCGTCATCGGTTTCCCGCACGCTGGAGTCCATCCGGGTCCAGGTGCCGTCGAGCGGACGGACATCGGTGTAGTCGGCTTCGGCGGGGTAGACGTACAGATTGGCCGCATTGGCGCGGGGCATGAACTCCAGCTCCGGCAACGCGGGGGCGCCCTGGGCCTGCACCCAGGCGTCGAAATCGGACCACATGGCGCGGTGGGTTCGGGCGAACTCGGCGCGGTAGTGGTCCCAGTCGGTGCGGTCAGCGCTCGGCAGACCCGAGAACGGCGGAGGCACTTCAGGGCCGGGGATTTCCAGCGGGCTGCAGGAGACGATCCGCACGAAGGGCGCCCCCGCGGTGACCAGTGCGGGGAACAGCACCACGTTGTCTTCGACGATCACGTCCGGGCGGTGAGTGGCGATGATCTGACGCAATCGGGGCTCGCTGTACTTCGCGCCGTCGATCAACGCCTGATAGGTCGGCTGGATGAACGACTCGAGCTGCTCGATCGTGGGTTTGCGGAACTCCGGCGCGGTTTCGGCGATGAAGTCGGTCCAGAACTTGCCCGCGTCCTGCTCGTTCGCCTCGGGATCGGGTTCGGCCAGATCGACGAGTTCCTCGATGAAACCGAACGGTGCGAGTTTGCCGGCCCAGGAACTCTCGGCGGCGAAGACGATGGTGTGCCCGCGGTCGCGCAGGATCGCGGCCAGTCCGATGCATTGATTGGTCGGCCCGTAGGCCGACTCGGGCCAGAACATGATCGTCAGCGGTGTCGGCATGTCACGAAGATACCGGCGGCAGACCAGCTCGCAGGGGGAGTGAGCTGCATCACATTCGGGTACCCCAGGTTGGTTCAGCGTCCAGTAGCGGTTGGGGGATCTCATGAGCGCAGCACCCACTCTCAAGAAGGCGCTCTCGCAGAGACAGCTCACCATGATCGCCATCGGGGGTGTCATCGGCGCGGGGCTGTTCGTCGGCTCGGGGGTGGTGATCGGCGATACCGGTCCCGGCGCCTTCATCACCTACGGTCTGGCCGGCGTGTTGATCATCATGGTGATGCGCATGCTCGCGGAAATGGCGGTCGCGAACCCGTCCACCGGGTCGTTCGCGGACTATTCGCGCAACGCCATGGGCGACTGGGCCGGCTTCTCCGTCGGCTGGTTGTACTGGTACTTCTGGGTGATCGTGGTCGGCTTCGAAGCGATCGCCGGTGCCAAGATCGTGCAGTACTGGATCGACGTGCCGCTGTGGCTGTCTGCACTGATCTTCATGGTGCTGATGACGGCCACCAATCTGTTCTCGGTGGCCTCCTACGGTGAATTCGAGTTCTGGTTCGCCGGTATCAAGGTGGCCGCGATCATCGCGTTCATCGCTCTGGGTGCCGCGTTCGTCTTCGGGCTGTGGCCCGGAAAGTCGGCTGATTTCTCGAATCTCACGGACAACGGTGGATTCATGCCGTTGGGTTTCGGGGTGATCACCGTCGGCATCGTGACGGTCATCTTCTCCATGGTGGGTGCCGAGATCGCGACCATCGCGGCTGCGGAATCCGCCGATCCGGAACGGGCGGTCGCCAAAGCCGCCAACTCGGTGATCGTGCGCATCCTGGTCTTCTACGTCGGGGCGGTGCTGCTGCTGGTGACGATCCTGCCGTGGAACGACGCGGGGATGGCGGCCTCACCGTTCGTCGCGGCGTTCACCGAGATGGGCATCCCGTACGCCGACCACGTGATGAACGCCGTGGTGCTGACCGCGGTGCTGAGCTGCCTGAACTCCGGCATGTACACCGCTTCCCGGATGCTCTTCGTGCTGGCCGCTCGACGGGAGGCGCCGTCCGCGCTGGTGCGGGTCACCAGGCGAGGGGTGCCGATGAACGCGATCCTGGCGTCGTCGGTGGTCGGGTTCCTCTGCGTGATCGCCGCGGCGGTGTCACCGGACACGATCTTTGCGTTCCTGCTGAATTCGAGCGGCGCGATCATCCTGTTCGTGTACCTGCTGATCGCCCTGTCGCAGATAGTGCTGCGCTACCGGACTCCGGATTCGGAGCTGCGGGTGAAAATGTGGTTGTTCCCTGTGCTTTCCATCCTCACCGCGGTGGCAATCGTCGCCATTCTGGTGCAGATGTTCATCGATCCGGCGCTGCGCTCCCAGTTGGTGCTGAGCCTGCTGTCCTGGGCAGTGGTGATCGTGTTGTTCGCCGCGAACAAGTGGTTCGTGAAGCGGCGCCCGGCAGTGACGGACGAGGTGTCGACCGTGACGCCACACCGGGTACTCGTGCTGGCCAATCACACCGTCGATTCCGCGGAGCTGCTCGAGGAACTGGAGCGCATCGGGGCCGACCGGGAGACCCGGTATCTCGTGGTGGTGCCCGCCAGCCCCGTCGACACCGGTGCCGCGGCCACGCACGGACCGCGCGATGTCTCCGAAGCCACGCAGGAGGCGGCGCAGGCGCGGCTCGACACCACCCTGTCTGCACTGCGCGGTCAAAACCTGGACGCCGACGGCGAACTCGGTGATGAACGCCCCCTGCGGGCACTGGAACACGCGGTCGGGAGGTTCGGCCCGGACCAGATCGTCATCTCGACCCTGCCGCCGGAGTCATCGATCTGGCAGCGCTTCGACGTCGTGGACCGCGCCCGTGCCCAGTTCAAGTTGCCCGTCACCCACGTGGTGGCGAGATCGGTTGAGGTCAATCAGGTCCCGCGATGACCATCATCGCGGGGTTTAGCGCGAGCCGACAGGGGATGGCGCCGCTGTATCTGGCGGCGCAGGTGTCACGGTGCACCGGAGCCAGGATCGTGGCCGTCGCCATCGTCGAGCGGCCGTGGCCACCCAAGGCGGGTGCCGTCGAGAACGAATATCTGAATTACATTGCCGCCCAGGCCAAGGACGCACTGACACAGATGGCGGAGCAGATGCCCCGCGGCTTGGACGTGTGGCAGCTGGTGCATCAAGCCTCCTCCATTCCGGCGGGTCTGACCGAACTCGCCGCTGAGATGAACGCGGAGCTCGTCGTCGTCGGGTCGTCATCGTCTGGACTGCTCGGCCGGGTCGCCCTGGGCAGTGTGACCGATCGACTGGTTCACACCGCCGCGGTACCGGTGGCGATCGCGCCGCGCGGATATCCGGCACATTCGGGTCAGATCAATCGGCTGACGGTGGCCTACGGCGGGCAGGCCGACGCGGTGGGGTTGGTGGCCACCAGCGCGGAACTGGCCCAGCGGTGGTCGGCGCGCCTGCGGATCGCCTCCTTCACCGTGCGCCCACCGCGGATGTTCCGCGGCGGCATCGAGCCGGCCGCCGAAGATCTTGTGGTCGACGCATGGGCGCGCCGGACCCAGGAGGGGATCGCCAAGCAGATGCAGGAGATCCGCTCGGGGATCGACACTCTGGACGCCGAAGTGGTGATCGGGGCCGGGCCGACGTGGCGTGAGGCGGTGGACTCCCTGCAGTGGAAGCCCGGCGACCTCCTGCTGTTGGGTTCCGGTGCGGCGGGGCCGGCCGCCCAGGTGTTCCTGGGTTCCGCCGCGGCACGAATCCTCCGGCATGCGCCGGTACCGACGATGATCGTGCCGCGGCGGCAGTGAGTGGACCTAGCCCGTGATCGGCGCTTCCACCCGGTAGCGCTTGTACAGACCGTTGCCGAAGTCGACCTCGATATCGCGGGAGGCCACCAGCGTGGCCTGATCGCCGGCCACGGCGTAACCGATCTCGGTGGTGGCGGGCACCACGGAGTACCCCACCGGCATCTGACCCCGCAGCGCCCACCGCGACAGGTGCCTGGCCCACGAGGCGCCGAGGCGTGCTTCTGCACTGTCGGCCGAAGCGCGTGCGGACACCTCGGTGCCGTCGGGCGCGGGTGTGGGTTGGGCGTTGCCCCGGGTCAGCCGGTCCACGGTGCGCGTCGAGTCCGCCACGCGTGTGACCGTCCCGTCGTTGTCCACCGACACCCGTACTTCGCCGGCACCGGGGGTGACGACGGGCAGGCCGTTGATGAGCTGCTTGAACTGAACCGTCGTCTCGGTGACGAACGGGTCCAGCAGCTCTCCGCCGCCCTGAGCGCTGCCACCGGCTTCCATCGCGTATCGCACGCTGTCGAACACCAGCTGCGCGTCGCGGTTCAACCCGTACAGGCTCACCGCTTCCTGGGCGATGGCGGCCACCTGATCGAGCGAAAGCTGGTTGTGATTGCGGTAATTGGATGCGGCGAGTTGCGCCTCCACCGAGCCGTCCGCACCGAATGCCACACCGGCGTTGTCCTGCACCACGCGGTAGGCGCCGGTGCGGGACACCGTGATCTCGCGCGGCACGGTCAGCGGTAACCCGTACCGGTTCACCTCAGAACGCAACACGTTCTCGCCGATCTGAATCGGTCGCAGCTGGGCCACCGAGAGATCGTCCGGGATGGCGGTCAGTTTCTCGCGCGTCGCCATGTTCGACGGGGCCATCCGAGCGGCGTTGTACCAGCGCCACTCCCACCAGTCCCGGCTCGCATGCTGCCACGCGAAAGACCGCTCGTTGTACAGACGGTCGGCAGCTTCGGCCTGGTTGGCCCCCACCGCGACGACCGACGGCACCTGGCCGGTCGAGATCCGCCAGCTGGCATCCATCCACGCCGTGCTGAACGACTTGCCCTTGTTCCACTCCTCGAAGAAGTACCTACCGTAGTTCGGGTTGTCGTAGCTGATGGTCTCGAACCCGAACAGCATCCGGAAGCCGAGATTCGAGTTGCCCCAAGCGCTGAGCGGATTCAGCGGCGCGTAGACCGGGCAGGCCAAACACGTCGACCAGAACAGGTAGTTGGCTCGTTCGTTGCCCAAGCGCATCTGGTCAGACCAGGCGTCGCTGCCCTGATCCGACCAACTGGCACCCATCGGGAACCACACCCGGCCGTCGGCCAGGCGGCCGCCGTGGCCGGAGTGGTACATCACGTTGACGGCATCGGCTCCGTAGGTGTCCTGCCAGTTGTCGAACTCTTCGTAGTAAGCCCAGTTGGCCACATTGCCGTCGCGGTACCAGAAGTTGGGCGCGGTGAACCCGGCCACGTAGTCGTAGAACCCTTGCGCATCGTCGTGGGTGTAGGTCAGTGGACTGGAGTTGGCGAAGGTCTCGATGGAGAAGAAGCCGTAGGCGTTGGCGCCGGCCCGCTGTCCATTGGTCTTGCCATTGGTCTTGCCGTCCCGCGACGCCGGACTGTCGTGCGGATCCTCCCCGACGCCGGTGCCCAGCACCAGATGGGTCTCGGGCACCGGGGCGGCGACGACGTTGGTGGTGTCGGTGCTGCGCTTGGGTACCGCTGTCTTTGTTGTGGACATCTGAACTCCTTCGAAAAGTGAGACGCCACAGCAGGAGTGGGCGCCGGCGAGGGAATTTCGCCTGCCCGCGATGGTCCCCGCCGCTGGACGGGGCGAATAGAGTACCGCGCTACTCGTGCTCGGCCCCGGCGGTCCGGCCACCATTTTCACGGATGCGCAATTCCGCGCGTCCACTGTTCCTACAGGGGGCCCGATCATGGCGAAAACAACCAACAAGCGTGCCGAACAGAGCCGTATCTGCAATCTGGTGCCGACACCGGAGGCGAGCACGAGGACCGACTGGCGTTTCACCGATGCCGTCGAGGCCGGGGCGTTCGGTGCGGTACGGGCGAACCCGTCGAGTCTCGATCTGCGTGAGCCCTGGTGGACCATCGGGGATCAGGGCGCCACCGGGTCATGCGTGGGCTGGGCCACGGCCGACGGTGTGGCCCGCGGTGTTTTCGGCGCCGCCGGCAGACTGCCGGAGGACACCAAACTCTCACCGCGGTTCGTCTGGATGGCCTGCAAGGAGACCGACGTGTTCACCAGCCGACCCCAGACCATGATCGAGGGTGCGGGTACCACGCTCAAGTCGGCGGTCGACGTGTTACGCAATTACGGGGCGGTCCCGGAGTCACTGCTGCCCTTCAAGATCGACACCGCGATGTACATCGGTAACGAGAACGCCTTCTATGCGGCTGCCGCGCGGTACAAGGTGGCGTCCTATTTCAACCTCGGTCTCGAACTGGACAACTGGCGATCCTGGCTGGTGCAGCGCGGCCCGATCCTGGTGGGACTCAACGTCGATTCGACCTGGGGCAAGGCCACCGACACCGGTGGAAAGCTCGACGTCTTCAAGCCGGGGACCACCCGCGGTGGACATGCGGTGGCTGTGGTGGGCTACACCGACGACGAGCGATTCATCATTCGCAACAGCTGGGGCACCGGCTGGGGTGATGATGGATTCGCCTACGCCAGTGAGAACTACATCAGGGATGCCTTCTTCAACGAGAGCTACGGGGTGACACTCTGATCACGCTGACCGACCACGACAACGGCACCAGGGTCACCGTGCGCGTCGGTGACACCGTCGAGGTCCGGCTGGCCGAGAACGCCACCACCGGATACCGCTGGGCCGCAGAGGACGTCGACGCCGCTGTCGTCGAGCTCCTCGACACCTCGGCCGACTATCCACCGTCGGTGGTCGGGGCGTCCGGAGTGGCGGTGTTCCGCGTGCTGGTTCGTGGTGCCGGGTCGGTGACCCTGGGTTTCAAGTGCTGGAGGCCCTGGGAGGGCGACGACGGGGTGGTTCAGCGGTTCGCCGTGGTGATCACCGCCGCCTGACGGGAATCGCGCTAATCCTGCGGCAACGCAATGGAGTTCTTAGTATGCCTCCATGCCATCCGGTACGGCCGTGTCACAGCAGGGTGCGGGGCCGAGCCATGCCCCGGCTGTCCCGCAGATCGAACTGATCGGCGTCCGCAAGGAGTTCGGGGACAAGGTGGTGGCCGTCGAGGGCGCCGATCTCGCGGTCGCCGACGGTGAGCTGTTCGCGATCCTGGGGCCGTCCGGCTCGGGCAAGACCACGCTGCTGCGGCTGATCGCGGGATTCGAACAGCCCACCGCAGGCACCGTCAAGCTGGGCGGCAGGGACGTCACCGCGCTCCCGCCCGCCCAGCGCGACACCAACACCGTGTTCCAGCAGTACGCGCTGTTCCCCCACATGACCGTCGCGCAGAACGTGGAATACGGTTTGCGCGTCCGCGGTGTCGCGAAGCCGGAACGTCGGCGTCGTGCCGGCGAGGCCCTCGAGATGGTGCAGTTGGCGGGGTTCGCGGCCCGTAAGCCGGCGGAATTGTCCGGCGGTCAACAGCAACGCGTCGCGCTGGCCCGCGCCCTCGTCGGACGGCCCCGGGTCCTGCTGCTGGACGAACCGCTGGGTGCGCTCGATCTCAAGCTGCGCGAACAGATGCAAGTCGAGCTCAAAGCGATTCAGCGCGAGGTCGGCATCACCTTCGTGATCGTGACGCATGACCAGGACGAGGCGCTGACGCTGTGCGACCGGCTGGTGGTATTGAACAACGGCCGGATCGAACAGATCGGACCCGCCCGCGAGGTCTACGACAACCCCGCCAACCGGTTCGTGGCCGATTTCGTCGGTACCTCGAATGTTCTGGACGGCGCTGCGGCAGAAGCGGTCATCGGGAAGCGGGGGACGCACGCCATCCGCCCGGAACGCATCGCGGTGCTCAGTCCCGAGGCGCCGGTGCCCGCCGGGCAGCGCACCGTCACCGCCGAGGTGGCCGAGGTGGTCTATGCCGGGCCCATCACGCGGATCGCGGCCACGGTCACCGGCCTGTCCGAAGACGCCCGGCTCACCGCGACACTGCTGTCGGCGGAAGCGTCCACCGCCCTCACCCACGGCACCCCCGTCGTCTTGGCCTGGCCGGACACGGCGGTTCTGGATCTCACCTCGGACCCAACAAAGGAGTCGCCATGAGAATCACCTATCGCCGCCTGGGCGTTGCGCTGGCGGCGGGAGCGCTGCTGCTGGCCGGGTGTTCGAGTTCGAGCGACTCGGGCGGCACGTCGGAGGGTCCGCCGGAGATCGAGGCCGCCACCGAGGTGGGCGACGGGGAGGGCGAGCTGAACCTGATCGCCTGGCCCGGCTACGCCGAGGACGGCTCCAATGACCCGGCGGTGGACTGGGTGACACCGTTCGAGCAGCAGACCGGCTGCAACGTCAACATCAAGATCGGCAACACCTCCGACGAGATGGTGCAGCTGATGCGCAGCGGTCAGTACGACGGGGTCTCGGCGTCCGGGGATGCGACGCTGCGGCTGATCTACGCGGGCGACGTGGCGCCGGTGAACACCGACCTGACACCCAACTACGCCACCGTCGTCGATTTCCTCAAGGACAAACCGTGGAACTCGGTTGACGGCCAGATGTACGGCGTTCCGCACGGGTGGGGCGCAAACCTGTTGATGTACAACGCCGATGCCGTGACACCTGCCCCGGATTCCTGGGGCGCGGTGTTCCCGGGGGCACCTGAGTTCAAGGGCAAGGTCACCGCCTACGATTCGCCCATCTACATCGCCGATGCCGCGCTGTTCCTGTCGAAGACCAAACCCGAGCTGGGGATCAATGACCCGTACTCGCTGACCAGCGAACAGCTCGAGGCCGCGGCCGATCTGCTCAAGCAGCAGAAGGAGAACATCGGCGAATACTGGTCGGACTACACCAAAGAGGTGCAGGCCTTCGAGTCCGGCAGCACCGTGATCGGCACCAGCTGGCAGGTGATCGCCAATACCATCGAGGCCGACGGCAAGGTCAAGATCGGCACCGTGCTGCCCAAGGAGGGCTCCACCGGTTGGTCGGACACGTGGATGCTGTCGGCGAAGGCCGCCCATCCCAACTGCATGTACAAGTGGATGGACTACATCATCTCGCCCGAGGCCAACGCCCAGGTGGCCGAATACTTCGGTGAGGCACCGGCACAGACCAAATCGTGTGACCTGACCGCCGACAAGCAGCACTGCGCCACCTACCACGCCACCGACGGTGACTACGCCGCCCAGATCCATTACTGGACAACGCCGCAGACCAAGTGTGTGGACGGCAGTGGTGACAACTGCACCAGTTACGACCAGTGGGTCACCAAGTGGCAGGAGATCAAGGGCTGATGCACTCGGCGCTGTCGCCGCGCGTGCGGGAGAGGGCGGCGCTGGCGTTCCTGTTGATTCCGCCGCTGGCGTGGTTGGTCATCGCCTACCTGGGATCACTTGCGGTGCTGTTGGTTTCGGCATTCTGGGGAACCAACAGCTTCACCGGTGCGGTGGTGCGGACCTTCACCACGGACAATCTGATCCGGGTGCTCACCGACCCGGTGATCAGGGCGGTGGCGTTGCGAACACTGTTGGTGGCACTGGCCGTGACCGTGCTGTGTGCGGTCCTGGCGGTTCCGCTGGCGCTGTTCATGGCGAAATTCGCGTCACCGACCATGCGCATCGTGTTGGTGGTGGCCGTCACCACCCCGCTGTGGGCGAGCTACCTGGTCAAGGCGTACGCGTGGCGAATGTTGCTGTCACCGGAGGGGCCGTTGTCGTGGGCCACCGGATGGTCACCGGGTTACGGGTTGACCGCCACGGTGATCACCCTGACGTATCTGTGGTTGCCGTACATGGTGATTCCGGTGTTCGCGGCCTTTCAACGGGTCCCCGACTCGCTGGTGGACGCCAGTGCCGACCTGGGCGCCTCCGATCTGAGCACGCTGCGGTTGGTGGTGGCGCCGATGGTGTTTCCCGGTATCGCGGCCGGCTCCATCTTCACCTTCTCGCTGTCGCTCGGTGACTACATCGCGGTGACCATCGTCGGCGGCAAAACCCAGATGCTGGGCAATGTCATCTATGGCCAACTGGTCACGGCCAACAACCAGCCGATGGCTGCGGCGCTGTCGTTGATCCCGTTGCTGGCGATCGTGTTGTACCTGTTGGCCATGCGGCGCACCGGGGCTTTGGAGAACGTTTGATGCTGGGGTCGAGGCTACGCGGGTTCACCGGTGTGTGGACTGTTCTGGTTCTGGTATTCGTCTATGCGCCACTGGTGTTGGTGGTGATCAACGCCTTCAACGCCTCCAATACCTTCGCCTTCCCGCCGACGGGTTTCACGCTGCAGTGGTGGCGCGCCGCCTTGCACAGCGAGGGCATGTGGGTGTCGCTGGGCAACTCGGTGGTGGTCGGGTTGGTGGCCACCGCCATTGCCCTGGTGCTGGGCACCATGGTTGCCTTCGCGGTGCAACGCTACGAGTTCTTCGGCAAGCAGACGGTGAACCTGCTTGTGGTGCTGCCCATCACGTTGCCCGGTATCGTCACCGGCATCGCCTTGAATGCCACGTTCACCTCGGCGCTGGGCATCACCCTGGGCATGGCGACCGTCATCGTCGGTCATGCCACGTTCTGTATCGTCATCGTGTTCAACAACACCCAGGCCCGGTTGCGGCGCCTCGGCACCAGTCTCGAGGACGCGTCGGCCGACCTCGGGGCGTCGTCCTGGCAGACCTTCCGATTCGTGACGCTGCCGATGATGCGGGGTGCGCTGGTGGCCGGCGCCATCCTGGCGTTCGCGTTGAGTTTCGACGAGATCGTGGTGACCACCTTCACCGCCGGTCCGGCGGTGCAGACCTTGCCGATCTGGATCTTCGGGAACCTGTTCCGTCCCAACCAGGCTCCGGTGATCAACGTGGTGGCTGCGGTGCTGACGATCGTCGCCATCGTGCCGGTGTGGCTGGCCCAGCGCATCGGTGGTGACCCGGCGGGAACGCGGATCTAGCTTCGGCTCGCGTCTTGACTGTGCGCTGGATCACACTAATATGACCAGTGGTCATAGTGGACCGCGAGCGTGAGGAGCCGCCATGCCAACGGTGACATGGGCACGCCTTGACGGCGACCGCCGGGGTGCGGTGGTGGCCGCCGCCGAGGACGAGTTCGCCACGCACGGGTTCTCGGCCGGCAGTCTGAACGTGATCGCCCGCCGGGCGGGTGTGGCCAAGGGCAGTCTGTTCCAGTACTTCGCGGACAAGCGAGATCTGTACGCCTACGTCACTGACCAAGCCAGCCAACGTGTCCGGGTCTACATGGAAGCGCAGATCGACCGTCTCGACGCCCGCCGCCCCTTCTTCGAGTTCCTGACCGACCTGCTCGACGCCTGGGTCGCCTACTTCGCCGACAACCCCCGCGAGCGCGCCCTGCACGCCGCGGCCAGCTTCGAAGTGGACACCGACGCCCGGGTCAGCGTGCGCGCGGTGGTCCATCGTCACTATCTCGAGGTGCTGCGCCCGCTGGTGCGTGATGCCCAGGCGCGGGGCGATCTGCGCGGCGACGCCGACACGGACATGCTGTTGTCGCTGCTGCTGATGATCCTGCCGCACCTGGCGCTCGCGCCGTACGTCCGTGGACTGGACCCGGTGCTCGGACTCGATGAGTTGTCGCCCGATCAGCCGGCACTGGCCGTGCGCCGTTTCGTCGCCGTCTTGTCGGCGGCTTTTGCACCCGTCCCTTCTCAGCCCACCACCGCAGTACCGACCGCAGGAGGTCATCATGTCTAGAACTCGCTCGGATTCCCTGGCCGCGGGAGGCCTCAACTGGGACAGCCTGCCGCTGAAGCTCTTTGCCGGCGGCAATGCCAAGTTCTGGAATCCGGCTGACATCGACTTCACCCGTGATCGCGAGGACTGGGAGTCACTGTCGAGTCTGGAGCGGCACTGGGCCACGCGGTTGTGCGCCCAGTTCATCGCCGGCGAGGAAGCCGTCACGCAGGACATCCAGCCGTTCATGGCGGCGATGCGGGCCGAAGGCCGGCTCGGTGACGAGATGTACCTGACGCAGTTCGCGTTCGAGGAGGCCAAGCACACCCAGGTGTTCCGGTTGTGGCTCGACGCCGTCGGAATGACCGACGATCTGCAGGGGTACCTCGACGACTTGCCCGCCTATCGGCAGATGTTCTACGACGAGTTACCGGCCTCGCTCGATGCGTTGACCACCGACCCGTCACCGGCCGCGCAGGTGCGGGCGTCGGTGACCTACAACCACGTCATCGAGGGTATGATGGCGCTGACGGGATACTATGCCTGGCAACGTATCTGCGTGGACCGCGGAATTCTCCCGGGCATGCAGGAACTGGTGCGGCGCATCGGTGACGACGAGCGCAGGCACATGGCCTGGGGAACGTTCACCTGCCGGCGTCACGTCGCCGCCGATGACGCCAACTGGTCGGTGTTCGAGGCCCGGATGAACGAGCTGATCCCGTTGGCGCTCAAGAACACCGAAGACGGGTGGGCGCTCTACGACGTGGTGCCGTTCGGCTTGCAGATGGAGGAGTTCCAGCAGTACGCCGCCGACAAGGGGATGCGGCGGTTCGGGACCATCAGCAGCGCGCGAGGGCGGCCGCTGGCCGAGATCGACGTCGACTCCTCGCCGTTGCAGTTGGAGGACAGCTTTGCCGACGAGGACCGGCGGGCTTTGGCCACGTCGGCCTGAATTCAATGAAGTGACGTTGTGCTGACGTCTGCGCCAATATTCTCCAGGTCATCCCGGTGGGCGTTAGATTCCTGCCGTGACGTCGCGACGGTGGGCACTTTGGTTGGGTGCGTTGGGGGCAGGCGCCTGCATAGCACTGACTGCTGGATCCGGCCTCGCTCAGGCTGAGCCGGAGGGCGCCGCCAGTTCGACTTCGGTGTCAGCTTCCGACGACAGCGCGGGCGACCGCGCCTCCTCGCCGGCGACCGATCGATCCGACGCGACCAGCCGTGACAACGACAACAACGACAACGACAACGATGACGCCGCCGACCATGTGTCCACGCCGTCGCGCACCGACGACAGCGCGAAGGTCACGCTCCAACGGCGCCACAGCGCCGACGGCGAGCCCACTCGCAAAGACGGCCGCCGCACCATCGTCATCGACGACACCGGCGCCGAGCCAGGCGTCGAACGGAAGTCGGTGAGCTACGCGCGTACCGAACGGGCAGCGCCGCATCGGTTGCGCACACCGGTGCAGTCGACGCCGCCGGTGGCTCCGACGGTGACTGCGCCGACCCCTTCGCCCACCGCACCGGGAGCACTGGCCGCATCCCCGGCGCCCGCACCCGTGACGGGCGTCCGCGCCGGTCACTCGTCACTGACGATCCCATTGGGCAACAACGGTTTCACCACCGCCGCCGACTGGTATTTCCCGACCCAGGCCGACGGCTCCGTGGCCGCAACCGGCGTCATCTGGTTGCAGCACAGCTTCCTGGGTGACAAATCGTGGTACTCGGCCTTGGCGAAATCGCTGTCGCAACAGACGAACAGCGTGGTTGTCGCGCCCAACGTACCGTCGTTTCCCTTCGGCTGCTCGGGTTGCTCGCTCAACGACTCCGACATGCAGCAAGCCGTGGCCACCATGTTCGACGGTAGCCAAGAGGCCTTGAACACCAGCGCCATCGCGGCCGGCTACCAGGGCACCCTGCCGGAGCAGTTCATTCTCGCCGGCCATTCCGCCGGCGGAGGGTTCGCTGCCGCGGTGGGCGGCTTCTACGCCACCAATCCCAACCAGCGCCGGCTGCGGGGCGTGGTGATGTTCGACGGCGTATCCCGCGACTTGGACAGCGCGCTGGACGGCCTCGGTGACATCCCCGTGTACCAGATCGCCGCGCCGCCGCAGGCCTGGAATGCCTTCGGCGCCACCACCGATGCTCTGGTGGCTGCCCGCCCGGGTCAGTTCGTCGGTGTCACCCTGGTCAACGGGTCACATGCCGACGCTCTGATCGGGGGCAACCTGATCGTCGACTTCTTCGCGCAGTTGTTCACGCGATTCTCCCCGCCCGGCAACACCGCAGCGGTCTACACGTTGGCCAACGGCTGGATCTCCGACCTCTACCAGGGTCTGGGCCCAACCGATGGCACCGGCATCTACGGTGCGCCGGATCAGTACCTCGTCCTCGGTGACGCCGCCGGCGTGGTGCTGGCTCCGGCGCCGATCGTCGACCTGAACCGCTACCTCGGCACCTGGTACGAGGTGGGCAGCGTCAAGCAGTTCTTCTCGCTGGGCCTGGTGAACACCAAAGCGGTGTACAGCCTCAACCCCGACGGCTCGGTACGGGTGGAGAACTCCGGGAACTACTTCGTCAACAACGGTCCGTCGTCCCGCATCGTCGGTGTAGCGCTGCCGGTCGACACGGTGAACAACAAACTCAACGTGACGTTCTTCGGCCCCGCGTCCGACAGCCCGCCGGGTAACTACTGGATCGTCGATCTGGACCCTGACTACCAGTGGGCCATCGTCAGCGACCCCACCGGATTCAGCGGTTTCCTGCTCAGTCGGAGCCCGGTTGTTTCCGACGAGCTCTATCAGGAGTTGTTGAACAGGGCTTCCGTGCAGGGGATCTGGGGATGGATCACCCGGACCCGGCAACCCGGGGCAGAGGCCCCGGCCGCGATCTCGGTGTGAAACCCGCTACTGAGCGAGTTCACCCTTCCACGAATCGAAGGCCGACGATGCCGGCCACGACGAGGCTCAGGAACATGATTCGACTCGTCGTGACGGCATCGCCGAAGGCGACCATGCCCGCGATGGCGACTCCGACGGCTCCGATGCCCACCCACACCGCATAACCGGTGCCCGCGGGGAGGTTTCGCAGCGCGACGGCCAGCAGCCCGAAACTCGTGACCGCGCCGCCGATGGCGATCACGCTGGGCCAGAGTTTGGTGAACCCGTCGGATTGCTTGAGCGCGACCGCCCATACCACTTCGAGCAGGCCCGCGATGATCAGGATGATCCAGGCCGTCATGCGTTGGTACCGCCGTCCACCGTCAGGACGGAACCGGTGATGGTGCGGCCGCCGGGACCGGCCAGGAACGCCACCGTCGCGGCGACGTCGGCCGGCTGGGCGTAGCTGCCCAGGGCGCTGAGCGTGCGCTGATGGTCGGCGCTCGGGCCGTCGGCCGGATTCATATCGGTGTCGGTGGAACCCGGTTGGACCAGGTTGACCGTGATGCCGCGGTCACCGACGTCGCGGGCCAGTCCGCGGGTGAACCCGATGAGCGCCGACTTGCTCATCGCGTACAGCGTGACGCCGGCGAACGGCACTCGCTCGGCGAGGTTGCTGCCGATGCTGATGATGCGGCCACCGGTCGGCATGTGTTGCAGCGCAGCCTGACTGGCGAGGTAGACGGCGCGGGCATGGATGGCGAGGGTGCGGTCGACGTCCTCCAGCGGGGTCTCTTCGATGGGGCCCGAAGGAAAGACGCCGGCGTTGTTCACCAGGATGTCGAGGCCGCCGAGCGTGGCCGCGGTCTGGTGCACGGCGTTCGTGATGTCCTGCGGGTCGGCGCTGTCCGCCTTGATGGCGATGCCCCGGGTCGCCAGCTTCTCGACCACCGCGTCGGCGCGTTCGGCTGAGTTGGCGTAGGTGATTGCGACGTCGGCTCCCTGTTCGGCCAGTGCCTGGGCGACTGCGGCGCCGACGCCTCGACTGCCGCCGGTCACCAGGGCCACCTTGCCGGTCAGCTCGGTCATGTCCACCTCCATTTATGTATCGGTCACTACATATTTATGGCCGCGACTATCATCTGTCAATAGGTATTCGTGTCGTTCGTTACAGAAAGGGGTCGGCATGGCTGGACGTGGCCGGCCCCGGACTTTCGACCGAGACCAGGCGCTGCACCGCGCCATGGAGCAGTTCTGGCTGCACGGGTACGAAGGCACGTCGATGACCGACCTCACGTCGGCCATGCAGATCAACTCACCGAGCCTGTACGCGGCATTCGGCAGCAAGGAGCAGCTGTTCCGCGAGGCCGTCGCGCATTACAACAACACCGAGGGCGCGGCGGGGCTGGCAGCCTTGCGCGACGCGGTGACGGCTGCCGACGGCATCGCAGAGTTCTTGCGCCACAACGTGACTGCCTTCATCGAACCCGGCAAACCGCCTGGGTGCCTGATCGTGTTGTCGGCGACGACGGCCACCGAACGCACCCAGGACGTATACGCGCATCTGTCCGAGTGGCGGCTGGCCACCGAGCGCGATTTCGAGGAACGCATCCGACGCGGCATCGCCGAAGGCGATGTGCCCGCAGACGCCGACGCGCGCGCGATCGCAGCGTTCTACAACACCGTGAACCACGGGATGGCGCTACAGGCGCGCGACGGCGCGGACCGGGAGAAGTTGTCGGCGATCGCCGAGGGGGCGATCGCCGCCTGGTCTGCGGTGGTGGGGAGAACCTGAGCGGGCCGCGTCTGGGTTCTACCGTCCGCGGTTCAAGAACCAGATGTGGGTGGACAGCGCGGTGGCGAAGGTGCACCACGCCGGATACAGAGCCAGCGGGGCTGCCGTCGCGCCCCGTACGGCGACGGCGCGACGGGTCAAGTCGGCGCTGCTGGCAGCGAGCGCGGCCGCGGCAATCGCCGATGTCCCCAGCAGCCGTCGGTTGAAGAACAACCACGACCAACTGGCGTTGAGGACGAGGTTGGCGGCCAGCGCCCGGGTGTAGTCACGGCGTTCCTCGAGGCGGCCCTGTCGCTCCAGTTCGTCGAGCGTGGCCGACGAGACCGCCGCGATGTCGGCGTACAGCGCGGGCCACACGATCGGGAACGCCTGGCGCGGTGGTTGATACGACGGCTTCTTCAACGCTGCGAACCACGATGACTGCGCGGGTCGGCTGGCCAGCCCACCGATGACAGCAGTGGCCGTGACGGCCAGTGCTGACGGAACCAGTGTCTTGAGGTGCATGGAGCTCCCATCGCCGAGTTAGTTAAGTAACTGAAATAATAGTACGCGGCGATGCGGCGGGGGTTCTGGACGCGCGTGCCCCGCGGGTCGACGCGGCCGGGTCAGATGGGGAAGCGAGCGGTGCGCAAAGAGGTCGGCGCACGCGGAGATTCAATAGCGACCAGCGTCAGAGTCGCTGGGAATATGTGGAGCCGATGACGGGAATCGAACCCGCGTATTCAGCTTGGGAAGCTGATGTTCTGCCATTGAACTACATCGGCGGTGTGGCTAGAGAGATTAGCATTCCCGGCGCCCGAGCCCGACCGGGGCCGGTTGCGGGGCGGCGCTGGGGAACCTGTGTAAAGCCTGAAAGGTAGCCCCCAATTCAGCTCAGCCGTCGGCTAGACTTCGCTGGTCCGCGTCACAGCAAATGCATCGGAGTCCAGAAGGTATGGCGTACAACAGGTTTCATCGGTCTGTCAAAGCGGGCGTAGCGCTGGCGGGCGCTGGAGCCATCGCCTTTGCCACGGTGCCGGCTCCCACGCCGCTCGAGGACGTGACCGTCGCCGCACCCGCTGCCTTCGTCAACTCCGCCCCTCGGGTGGTGACCGCCGAGATCGAGCCCGTGGTGCTGGCCAGCGCTCTGCAGATCCTGGCCACGGGCGCCGTCCAGGCCGTCCAGGAGAGCATCCACGCCCTCCAGTACGACACTCCGGCGATCTTCGACCGCGTTGTCGAACAGTGGGCCGACATCAACCTCACGCCCTGGAACCACAGCCTGGTCGCCGCGGCACTGCTCGCGCCGGTGGCGCCGCTGGTGGTCGGCCCGTTCAACTATGCCGTGGCGGACGCGGTGGCTCAGGTGTTCCCGCAGTACGGCGACCAGATTCGTGAGGACCTGCCCGAGGCCGTCCAATACGCTTTTGCCCGGGTTGTCGGCCCGTTCCTGAGCGCCTTCGGTGCCACCGGCGCGGTGCACCAGGACTACTACTACGCCGGCATGGCCGGGGACCGCCTCGGACAGAACCTGGCCCTGCTCAACGCGCCGGTCAAGATCATCGAGGCGTTCCTCAACGGTGGCTACGGCGATCTGGGCCCACTGCTCACCGGTGACCCCGACGCGCCCCGTCAGGCCGCTCCGGGTCTGCTCACCCCGTGGGGCCAGTGGCCCGCCGACCGCAACGTCACCGTCGTCGAGGACGACGGCGTGCCCGACAACGAGTTCTTCACGCTCACCCTCGACGCCGCCGCCACGGAAGAGGAGTCCGAGGGCGCAGCTGAGACCAGCGAGGTTGTCGAAGCATCCCTGGGGTCCGTCGAGGAACCGGTTGTGGAAACGGAGATCGTCGCGGTCGAGGAAGCTGAAGTCGAGGACGGCGAGACGGTCTCCGAGAAGCCGACCGGCATCGACATCCGCAAGAGCCTCCAGGACTTCGGCGACGACCTGGATGCGACCGTGAAGAGGCTCACCGGCGCCGGCCGCGAGGCCGCTTCGGACGAGTCCGCGGAGACCGAAAAGGAAACAAAGTCCGACGACGCGGACAAGGCTGACAAGGCCGACAAGACCGAGACCTCGAAGAGCGACGACAAGTCCGAGAAGGCCGACAAGAGCGACAAGGCCGACAAGAGCGACAGCGACTAGTACTCACCAGCACGTCAGGCGTCTGCGGAAGCGCAGGCGCCTGACGTGCTTTTTCGTCGAACCGGACGTGGGCAGATATGTCAGCACCAGGGCCGATACGCTCGTCGCGTGCTGCTTTCTGACCGCGACATCCGCGCTGAAATCGCCTCCGGCCGCCTGGGCATCGACCCGTTCGACGACTCGATGGTGCAGCCGTCCAGCGTCGATGTGCGGCTGGACAACCTGTTCCGGGTCTTCAACAACCTGCGCTACACCCACATCGACCCGGCGCAGCGCCAGGACGATCTGACCAGCCTGGTGGAACCCGCCCAGGGGGAGCCGTTCGTCCTGCACCCGGGAGAGTTCGTGCTCGGCTCCACCCTCGAGCTCTGCACGCTGCCCGACGATCTGGCAGGCCGGCTGGAAGGCAAGTCGTCGCTGGGGCGGCTCGGGCTGCTGACGCATTCGACGGCCGGCTTCATCGATCCCGGCTTCAGTGGGCACATCACCCTCGAGCTGTCGAATGTGGCCAACCTGCCGATCACGCTGTGGCCCGGGATGAAGATCGGTCAGCTGTGCCTGCTGCGGCTGACCAGCCCGGCCGAGCATCCCTACGGCAGCGCGCAGGTCGGATCCAAATACCAGGGCCAACGCGGGCCCACCCCGTCGCGGTCCTACCTGAATTTCGGCAAGCGGGATTGAGCTCGGCGCGTAGTCTGGAACCGCGGGGCAACGGGGTGCTCAGCTAATTCGCACACGCTGTAACGCCAGCGGATGGTTAGCCGATGAAACATCTAGCTGGCAGCAATGGTGACGTGCCCGAACGGGGTTGTCGAGCCCGTCACAGCAAATAGTTTTGGAGGGGTAGTGGACATCGTACTTGGTGTGTCCATGACACCGACGACGGTCCGTATGGTGCTGGTCGAAGGCGAAAAAGCCGACGGTGTGACAGTCGATCACGACGTGTTCGACATCCCCGCCGACAACCCTTCGGCAACCGCGCCGGACCAGGTTGTCGCCGCGATTCTGGGCACCAGGGAAAGCGCTGTCGAGGGCGGCCACCGTCTCGTCGCCACCGGCGTCACATGGCGTGATCACGCCGAAGCCGCCGCACTTCGCGACGCCCTGACGTCGCGCAAGATCGACGACGTCATGCTCGTCTCGGAGTTGCATGCCGCGGGCGCGCTGGCCCAGGCGGTGGGCGCCGCTGTCGGCTACGAGCGCACCGCGCTGTTGTTCCTGGAACGCAACACCGCCACGCTCTCGGTGGTCGAGACCTCAGACGGCTCCATCGTCAAGGTGCAGAGCCACGACCTGCACACCACCGATGCGGTGGCCGAGCTCGCGTCCATGGTCGCCGGGCTGGAATCGCTCGAATCGCCGCCGCAGGGTGTCTTCGTGGTGGGCTCGGGCGTCAGCGTGGGTGCCATCAAGCTGCAGTTGGAGTCGGCGACATCGCTCCCGGTGAACGCCCCTGATGAGCCCGAAGTCGCCCTGGCCCGCGGCGCGGCGCTGGCCAGTGCCAATGCGCCGCTGTTCGAGGCTTCGACCGTCGGTCTGGCGTACTCGCAGGACGGCGTCGACGGCACCACCGCCGGCGCCGCGCTGGCGGGCATGGCCGCCGCCGACGTCACGCAGGCCGCCGGCATCGGGTACACCGGCGCCCCGGCTGCGCTGGCCTACAGCGAGGCCGACCCGGACTCGCAGGTCTTCCCGATCTACGACGAGCCCGAGAAGCCGGCCGAACAGCAGCAGGGCCGCAAGCCGTTCCTGCTCGTCGGCAGCGCGCTGACGTCGATCTTCGTCCTCGGCGTCACCGCGTTGGTGATCTCGCTGGCGGTCAGCATCCGTCCGACCGTGGATCAGCGGCCCAGCCCCGCCGAAAGCGTCATCGTGCCCACCCAGGCTCCCGAGGCGCTACCCGCCGTTCCCGAAGCGGCAGTGCCGCCGGCCCCCGCGCCGCCTCCGGAAACCATCCAGGCTCCGGTGCCCGTGGTCCAGGAAGCGCCGCAACCCCAGGCGCCGCCTCGCACGGTGTATGTCGAGAAGCCGGCGGCCCCGGCCCCCGCTGCCCCGGCCGCGCCTGCTCCTGCTCCGGCGGCCCCGGCCCCGGCGCCGGCTCCGGCTGCTCCGCCGGTGGTGGCCCCGGTGGTGCCGCCGGCCGTGGTGTTGCCGCCGCCGATCATCCAGCTGCCCGCCCCCCGGCTGCCGTCGATCTTCCGCCCCCCGTGGGAACAGCAGCCGCAGAACAACTGGCCGGACTGGACGCCGCCCAGCAGAGACGACGATGACGACGACTGGACGCCGCCGTGGCGGCCCCAGCCGACGCAGACTCAGCAGCCGAAGCCCACGCAGACCAAAGAGCCCAGCGCGCCCGTGATCACCGTCCCGACGGTGCCGCAGGCCCCGCAGAAACCGTCGGTCCCGGAGGTTCCGCAGGTCCCGCAGATCCAGTTGCCTCAGCTGCCGCAGTGGCCCGGATCGGGTGGCTCGGAGAGCTCGAGTGGCTCGCGCGGTGACTCCGGCTCGGGTGGTTCGGGCCGCGGCGGCGACGGCGGTTCGGGTCGCGGTGGCGACGGCGGCTTCGGCGGCGGTGGCGGCGACGGCATCCTGCCGTTGTGGCCCTTCGGCGACGGCGGATAACTCGCCCAACGGTCACGTCCTGTTCGTGCTCTGCTCAGAGTCGCGACGCGGTTAGGTCACCCGCGCCGGGGTAAATGCTGGTATGCGTTGCACTGTCATCGGCACCGGCTACCTCGGCGCGACCCACGCCGCGGGCATGGCCGAACTGGGTCACGACGTGCTGGGGGTGGACGTCGACCCGGGCAAGATCGCCAAACTGGCCGCCGGTGAGGTTCCGTTCTACGAACCCGGGCTGGGAAAGATGTTGCGCGACAACATCAACGCCGGGCGGTTGCGGTTCACCACGGATTACGACGAGGCGGCGGCGTTTGCCGATCTGCACTTCCTCGGTGTCGGCACGCCGCAGAAGAAGGGTGAGTACGGCGCCGACCTGCGGCACGTGTACTCCGTGGTGGACGAACTGGTGCCACGGCTGATCCGCTCGGCGGTGATCGCCGGCAAGTCCACCGTGCCGGTGGGCACCGCGGCCGAGCTGGCGCAGCGGGCAAAGGCGCTGGCACCCAACGATATCGACGTCGAGATCGCATGGAACCCGGAGTTCCTGCGGGAAGGTCACGCCGTGACCGACACGCTGGCGCCCGACCGGATCGTGCTCGGAGTGCAGGCGGGGTCGGTGCGGGCCGAGGCGGCACTGCGCGAACTGTACGCACCGATCCTCGCCAACGGTGTGCCGTTCCTGGTGTCCGACCTGCAGACCGCCGAACTGGTCAAGGTCGCCGCCAACGCCTTCCTGGCCACCAAGATCTCGTTCATCAACGCGATGTCGGAAGTCTGCGAAGCCGCCGACGCCGACGTCACCGTCCTGGCTGACGCGTTGGGTTACGACGAGCGCATCGGGCGTCGATTCCTGAACGCGGGCTTGGGTTTCGGCGGTGGCTGCCTTCCGAAAGACATCCGGGCTTTCATGGCACGCGCCGGCGAACTCGGCGCCAACCAGGCGCTGACGTTCCTGCGTGAGGTCGACAGCATCAACATGCGCCGGCGCACCCGGGTGGTGGAACTGGCCACCGCCGCATGCGGAGGCTCGTTGTTGGGCGCCAACATCGCGGTGCTGGGTGCGGCGTTCAAACCGGAATCCGATGACGTGCGCGACTCACCCGCCCTCAACGTCGCCGGCATGCTGCAATTGCACGGCGCGACGGTGAACGTGTACGACCCTCAAGCCGTGGACAACTCGCGCAAGCTGTTTCCCACACTCAATTACGCGACGTCGGTGCTAGAGGCCTGCGATCGCGCCGATGCGGTGCTAGTCCTCACGGAGTGGCAGGAGTTCGTGGACCTGGACCCGGCGACGCTGGCCGGCACCACTCGGGCCAAGGTGGTGGTCGATGCGCGCAACTGCCTGGACATCTCCCGGTGGAGTGCCGCCGGTTGGCAGGTGCACTGCCTGGGTAGGCGCGTAGCCTGACCTGCGTGGACTTCGCTGCGGAATTCCTGGCCGAGACGGAAGCTTTCGGAGCGGTGGTTGCGGCGGGTGACCCCGCCACCGACGTGCCGACCTGCCCCGGGTGGACGCTGCAGCAGTTGTTTCGCCACGTGGGCCGCGGAAACCGGTGGGCCGCCCAGATGGTGCTCGACGGTGCCACCGAGGGACTGGACCCGCGCGCGGTTCCCGACGGCAAGCCGCCGGAGGGGCAGGAAACCGCCTGGTTGCATGAGGGCGCACGGAAGCTGGTCGACGCGGTGAACCGCGACGGTGAAGCGCCGGTGTGGACATTCATCGGTTCCCGGCCTGCGGCCTGGTGGACCCGCCGACGCCTGCACGAGGTGCTGGTGCACCGTGCCGATGCGGCGCTGGCGCTGCGACGGCCTTTCCAGGTGGCACCCGCGCTGGCCGCCGACGCCATAGGCGAATGGCTCGACATCGTGGTGCACACCGAGCAGGCGAAGACCGCACTGCGCGACGGAGACTCGATCCACCTGCACGCCACCGACGACGGGCTGGGCGACGACGGCGAGTGGACGCTGACCCGCCGGGGAGACGTGGTGTCGTGGAGGTTCGAGCACGGTAAGGGCAGCGTCGCGCTGCGCGGCACCGCCACCGACCTGCTGCTGGCGTTGACCAGGCGACGTCCCCGCCAGGAATCGGCCATCCTGACCTTCGGCGACGAGACGGTGTGGCAGTCCTGGGTGGACCACGTCGCTTTCTGAACCGCGTGGCCTTCTGACCCGCCGCCGAAGGTAGGTTGCACATCATGAGCACATCCGAGATCGCCACCGTCCTCGCCTGGCACGACGCCCTCAACGCCAAAGACCTCAGCACTCTGGTCGACCTGTCCAGCGACGATATCGAGATCGGTGACGCGCACGGTGCCGCCCAGGGGCTGGAGGCGCTGCAGGAGTGGGCGCAGGGGTTCTCCCAGAACGTCACCGTGGGTCGCCTCTACGTCCGCGACGGCGTGGTGGTTGCCGAGCAGAGCACGGGTGCCTCGGCGTTCCGGGTGGTGCACGACCAGGTGACGTCGGTGTTCCGGCATCCCGACCTGGCGTCGGCCCTGAAGGCCACCGACCTGACCGAGGACGACCTGGACGCCTGATGCGCGGCATCATCCTCGCCGGAGGATCCGGCACGCGGCTGTACCCGATCACCCTGGGTGCCAGTAAGCAGCTGCTGCCGGTGTACGACAAGCCGCTGATCTACTACCCGCTGTCCACCCTGATGATGGCCGGGATCCGCGACATCCTGGTGATCACCACCAGCGAGGATGCGCCGGCCTTCCAGCGGTTGCTCGGCGACGGCTCGGCGTTCGGGATCAGCCTGACCTACGCCGTGCAGGACAAGCCCGACGGGTTGGCGCAGGCGTTTGTCATCGGTGCCCGGCACATCGGCACCGATTCGGTGGCATTGGCGTTGGGCGACAACATCTTCTACGGCCCCGGCCTGGGCACCAGCCTGAGCCGGTTCTCCCGTGTGGACGGCGGCGCCATCTTCGCCTACTGGGTGGCCGACCCGTCGGCGTACGGAGTCGTGGAGTTCAGCGCCGACGGTGTGGCCCTCTCGCTCGAGGAAAAGCCCGCCACCCCGAAGTCCCACTATGCCGTGCCGGGGCTGTACTTCTACGGCAACGACGTCGTCGACATCGCCCGGGGCCTGAAGCCCTCAGCCCGAGGCGAATACGAGATCACCGAGATCAACCAGCACTACCTGAACCAGGGCCGGCTGACCGTCGAGGTGCTGGCCCGCGGCACCGCCTGGCTGGACACCGGCACCTTCGATTCCCTGTTGGACGCCAGTGATTACGTGCGCACCATCGAACGCAGGCAGGGCCTGAAGATCTCCATCCCCGAAGAGGTGGCGTGGCGCATGGGCTTCATCGACGACCAGCACCTGGCCCAGCGGGCCGAGACGCTGGTCAAGTCCGGCTATGGCGGTTACCTGCTGGAGCTGCTGGGGCGCCAGGGGTAGCCAGCACCGCGGCGATGGCCGTGGTCAGTGGCACCGACAGCGCCAGAGCGATACCGCCCACCGCCGAGCGGGCGATCTCGATGGCCACGCTCTCACTGGTCAGCACGTCCGACAAGGACCGGCCCGCAACGCTGAACAACAGCAGCAGCGGCAGTGAACTGCCGGCGTACGCCAGCACCAGGGTGTAGACGGTACTGGCGATGTGGTCGCGGCCCACCCGCATGGCGCCCACGAAAACGGCGCGCCGCGAGGTGTTCTCGATAGCAGCCAATTCGAAGGCGGTCGAGGCCTGGGTGACGGTGACGTCGTTGAGCACACCCAGGGAACCGATGATGAACCCGGCCAGCAGCAGCCCGGTGATCGACACGTGGCCCAGGTAGGCGGCCACCTCGTTGTTCTGGTCCTCCGACAGCCCGGTGAGCTGGGCCAGTTCGATTGCCGCCCAACTCAACACCGCGGCCATCAGCAGCGACGTCAGGGTGCCCAGCAGCGCCGCCGATGTCCGCAGGCTCACCCCGTGCGCCAGATAGATGACCGCGTAGAGGATCGCCGCCGAGGCCACCAACGACACCGGCACCGCGGGAGCGCCGTCCCGCAGGGCGGGTAACAGGAACACCACCAGAACGGCGAAGGCGACCACGATGCCGATCAGCGCGCGCAGGCCGCGCCAGCGGGCCACGGCGACGACGATCACGGCGAAGGCCAGCGCCAGTCCCGCCAACGGCCAGGTGCGCTCGTAATCGAAGAAGGCGTACGTCGTCGCACCCTGTTGGTCGACAGCGCGGATGATCCGGATGTCTTCGCCCGCAGACAGATTGGGCTGGCCTGGGGTGAGGGTGAACTCCAGGACGGTGGTGGCGCCGGCATTGGAACCGGAATCGATGGCCACCACCGACTGCACGCATTCACCGGCATCCGGCAGGCCGGGCAACGGGGCCGATGTCAACACCTGACCGGCTGACGGGCTGCCACAGTTGCCGAGCGCCGTCGACACCACCTGGCCGGCCTCGGTGGTGACGGCCCCGCCCGTGGCGTCCTGGAACGGCAGCGGGATGTCCACCTTCTGCTGGCTGGGCCACAGCACCACCGCACCCGCCACCACCGCCACCCCGATGACGATGAGCAGACCCACCACGATGCGGGCTGCCAGCGGTCCCAGGGGAGCGGGCCCGCTCGAGGAATGCGAGTGCGAATGACCGTGCGTCATCAGCAGTTGGAGGGGGCGGGCTCGCCGGCGAATCGGGCGGCGATCCAGTTGGTCATGGGCTCACCGGGATTCAGATCATGGCCGCCGTCGTCGATACGGGTGGCCTCGATGGTGTCGCCGAGATCGCAGGCGCGCCGCACGGCCGCCTCGGTCCACTCCGGCAGCACCAGCTTGTCGACGCCGCCGTAGTACACCGCGATCGGCACCGGTGTCGGCAACTGCGGCAGTGCGTAGGACGCCAACCGGTCGGTCAGACGGCTGATCGCTTCGGGGGACGCCTCTTTGGGCTCCACCTTGCCCGGTGCGCACGTCGTCGTCTCATCGGAGCCCTCGGGCAGGTAGTCCGAGGGGATGATCGCGGGATCGACGGCAGCCAGCCCCGCGACGACCAACGGGAACACCGCCTTCTGGTCATCGGTCAGGGTGGTGGGGTCACCCAACTGGCTGACGTCCAGCGCGGGCACAACAGCAGCGGCACCCAGGAGTTGGAGTCCGTCACCGTAGGCCTTGGCGTACTCGGCGGTGGCGAACGCCGCCTGCCCGCCCTGCGAGTTGCCCACCGCGACCCAGCGGTCAGACAGTGCGGAATCGAACGTGCGCGCCGCGCGCACGGCGTCGATCACGTTGAAAGCAGCGGACTTCGGCTCCAGGTAGGGGTGCACCTGTTTGGGTTCGGACCCGATGTCACCGAGACCCACGTAGTCGGTGTACGCCACCGCGTAGCCCTGGTCCAGGATGCCGGCGACGAAGCTGATGCTGCCGGCGAGTTCCTTGTCGCCGGTGGGACCGCACCCCACCGACACTCCCGAGGTGAAGTGCGCGTAGCTGACCACCGGCCAGCCGCCGGCGGGCGGGTTTCCCGGGGGCACGAAGAACGCCCCGCTGACCACGGTCGGTGCGCCGGTGATCCCCGATGTCGAGCGGTAGACCATGGTGGTGGCCGACGAACCCTGCGGCAGCGCGGACATGTCGAACGGCGTTTCGTCGGAGGAGGTGATCACCTGGCCGCGTGCCTGCCAGTCCTGCGGGGCGATGGCCGGCATCTCCCGGCTGTAGGCCATGGGTTCCTGAGCCCGCTCGATCGGCGCAGTCACCGACGGAGAAGCGGATCCGCTGCACCCAGCAGCAACGAGGACAGTTAGCAGGATTGCCGGGATGGCCCGGAAACGACAGCGCACCTATTGACGGTAGCTCGCCAGGAAGTTGCCCAAACGTTCGATTGCGTTGGCCAGGTCACGCGACCACGGCAACGTCACGATCCTGAGGTGATCTGGCGCGGGCCAGTTGAAGCCAGTGCCCTGCGTCACAAGGATTTTCTCCTGCAGCAGCAGGTCGAGGACCAACTGCTCGTCGTCCTCGATGTCGTAGACCTCGGGGTCCAGCCGCGGAAACGCGTACAGCGCACCCGCCGGTTTGACGCACGAGACGCCGGGGATCTCGTTGAGCTTGTTCCACGCCACATCACGCTGCTCGAGCAGCCGGCCGCCGGGCAACACCAGATCATCGATGCTCTGATGTCCACCGAGGGCCACCTGAATGGCATGTTGCGCAGGCACATTGGGGCACAGACGCATGTTGGCCAGCAGGCTGATGCCCTCGATGAAGCTGCTCGCGTGTTCCTTGGGGCCGGTGATGACCAGCCAGCCGGAGCGGTACCCGGCCACCCGGTAGGCCTTCGACAGGCCGTTGAACGTCAGCGTGAGCACGTCGGGGGCCAATGTGGCCAGACTGATGTGCTTGGAGTCGTCGTAGAGGATCTTGTCGTAGATCTCGTCGGCCAGCAGCAGCAGCTGATGTTTGCGGGCCAACTCGACCATCTGCTCGAGGACCTCGCGGGTGTACACCGCGCCGGTGGGGTTGTTCGGGTTGATCACCACCAGCGCCTTGGTGCGATCGGTGATCTTGGATTCCAGGTCGGCGATATCGGGCTGCCAGCCCTGGGTCTCGTCGCACAGGTAGTGCACCGGGGTGCCGCCGGCCAGGGCGGTCGACGCGGTCCACAGTGGGTAATCGGGCGCCGGGATGAGCACCTGGTCGCCGTTGTCGAGCAGCGCCTGCAACGTCATGGTGATCAGCTCGGAGACACCGTTGCCGAGGTAGACATCGTCGACATCGAACTTCGGGAACCCGTCCACCAGCTCGTAGCGGGTGAACACTGCGCGGCGGGCGCTCATGATGCCCTTGGAGTCGGAGTACCCCTGGGCGTACGGGAGTGCCTGGATGATGTCGCGCATGATCACGTCAGGCGCTTCGAAACCGAACGGTGCGGGGTTGCCGATGTTGAGCTTGAGAATCCGGTGGCCCTCGTTCTCCAGCCGGGTAGCGTGCTCGTGGATCGGCCCGCGGATCTCGTAGAGGACATCCTGCAGCTTGGTCGACTGGGTGAAGACTCGCTGCCGGTGCCCCTGGCCGGTCGATTGCCAAGGCAGCTGGTGGGTGCTCACGGGAACCAGTGTCCCACGGCTGTCGACGCCTTTTTCCCGACACGATCGCGCGGCTCCCAGGATTTGCACAGCCAGGGTTGTTAACTCGCTTCGACACACGGGAGGCGGGACATGAAGCTGACAGCGGGATACGGGCTGGCATCGGTGGTTGCTACGACGGCGGTTGCGGTGGGCCTGGCCGCCCCAGCTGCGGCCGAGCCGCCGTCGTTCAACGGAACCTACGCCGGCGGTGACGCCGAGAACGTCTGGACCGTCACCACCAGCTGTCCCACGGAGGGATGCACGGGAACGGTGGCCAGCAACCAGGGCTGGCAGGTGCCGGCCAAGATGGTGCACGGCCTGTGGCAGTTCATCATCACCAAGCCGGATGGCGCGATCTGCAGCGACGGAAGCTATGCGCCCGCCTACATCGAACTCGAGGTCGACCCTGCGACCCTCAACGGCCTCATCACCCTGGACGACAACTACAGCTGCCCCGGCGGCACCGTCACCCAGACGCCGTTCACGCTGACCAAGGTGGGTTAGCCGAAGTCCGCCGCCAGGTTCGTGAGTTGCGCCCACTTCGCTTGGAACTGTTGAGGATTCAGCACGGTCTCGACGTGCGCGCCGACGGGCCGGAACAGCTCGGGCGCCAGCAGTGCCAGCGCGGTCGACTGATCCCAGAACATCGAGCGCCCGCCATACCCCGACTGTTCCCAGGTGTCGATGGCCCAGGTGCCCGACTCGTGCAGCAGGATCTGCTTGAGGGTGTTGGGTAACCCGGTCTCGCCGAGGGAGCGCGCCATCGCCAAGGTGGGGCCGTACACCGTGCCGCTGCACCACGCTTTGTTGGGGGTGAGATCGCAGCCGGTTCTCGGGACGTCGACGAACGTGTGGTCCAGGCCCGGCAGCTGCTGGTGAAACGCCTCCTCGCAGGACGGCCGGTCATAGACGCAGTTGAAGGATTCGCCGGCTTCGAGCTCCAGGTCACCCTCCAACGGCCTGCCCGTGATGACCACCCGGCCCAGCTTCGGGCGGATCGCTGGGCTGTAGTTCACGAAGGAGGTGAAGGCGCCGAGTATCAACACGTCCACCGTGGCGCAGCCGGCCACCGCGTCGGCCACCTGTTGTGCGTAGTCAGGCCGGGCGGGGGTGGGCGGCAGCGCGGCCGGCAGGAAGTTGTTCAGCCGGTTCATGATTGCCCGGTAGACGAGCACGTAGTCACCGAATGTCTGGGCGATGTCCGCTTCCGCGCGGTTGATCCCGGCGCCGACGATCACCGGAATGGTGCGCTGCCCGGGTTCGGCGATCAGCCGGTTGACGGCGGATGCTCCGAGCGTCGGCAGCGTGTACCCCTCCGTGGTCACGATCGCGGCGACGTGGCGTGCCCCGATGACCGTCGGGATGGACATCATGTCGTCGATGTCGAAATCGGTGTCGATCACTACGCACGCGTCGGGTGCCGCGCCGGCGGGTGCCGCGACGCCGAGGGCGACAAACACCGCCGAGACTGCACACAGTGCGAGATTTCGGCGGAATCCACGCACAGTGTGCAGTCTCGGCGTTCGTCTTTTCTAGCGCTTGCCGGGGCGGCGGGCACCCTTGGCGATCCCGAGGCCCTTCACCGGTGGCTCGTCACCGACGACGCGTGCTTCACCGTTGCCGTTGGATGACGGTGCGTCCGGCTCGGGGGCGGGCGCCGGCTCGGGCTCCGCTTCGGGCTCGGGGGCGGGCTCAGGGGCGGGCGCAGGCGCCGCCTTCGGCGCTGCCGGAGCCTTCTTGGCGCCGGGGCGACGGGCGCCCGGTGCGATACCGAGGCCCTTGACCGGCGGTTCCGGCTTGGTGGTCTCCAGGCCCAGATCGGAGTCGGCCGTGTCGGCGTCCTCGGTGCCTGCCTTGGCTTGATCCGGGTCGACGTTGGCCGGCTGCACCACCGTCTCCGCGCCTTCGTTCGGCGATGCCTTGGCGGGGGCGGCCTTCTTGGCGCCGGGGCGACGAGCGCCGGCGGCGATCCCCAGACCCTTCACCGGCGGCTCGGCTTTCGGGGCCGCCTCAGCCGGAGCCTCGGTTGTGGCTTCAGGGGCCTTGGCGGCGGCGGGTGCAGCCTTTTTGGCGCCGGGGCGTTTGGCTCCGCCGGCGATGCCGAGGCCCTTGACGGGTGCTTCGGCTTTCGGTGCCTCGGTTTTCGGTGCCTCGGCCTTGGGGGTCTCGGCGGCCGGTGTGGCCGCAGCTTTCTTGGCGCCGGGACGTTTGGCCCCGCCGGCGATGCCGAGGCCTTTGACGGGTGCCTCGGTCTTGGCTTCCTCGGCGGGGGCGGATGCGGCGGCCGGTGTGGCCGCGGCTTTCTTGGCGCCGGGGCGTTTGGCTGCGCCGGCGATGCCGAGGCCCTTGACCGGCGCCTGCGTCTTCGCCTCGGCCGGAGCGGCTTCGGGCTCGGCCTCGATGTCCTCGGCCTCGACCTCGGCGGGCGCTTCCTCGGCTTCGGCCTCGGTCTCCGCCTTCTGGGCGGCACGCTTCTCTGCTTCCTCGGCGGCGGTGCCCTTGGCGGGCAGCGTCACCGAGCTCAGGTCCAGCGAGCCCAGCAGCAGCTGAGCCACGTCGAGCACCTCGACCTTCTCGACGTCCCGGGTCGCGGCGACGTCGTCCACGCCGTCGGTCATCATGACGCGGCAGAACGGGCAACCCGTCGCGATCTTGGAGGCGCCGGTGTCCATGGCCTCTTCGGTGCGCTCGACGTTCACGCGCTTGCCGATGTGCTCTTCCATCCACATCCGCGCGCCGCCGGCGCCGCAGCACAGGCCGCGGTCGGCGTGCCGGGGCATTTCCTTGAGCGTGGCGCCGGACGCGCCGACCAGGTCACGCGGAGCCTCGTAGACCTTGTTGTGCCGGCCCAGGTAGCAGGGATCGTGGTAGGTGATGTCTTGGCTCACCGAGTTCACCGGCACCAGCAACTTGTCCCGGACCAGCCGGTTCAGCAGCTGAGTGTGGTGCAGCACCGTGTAGTTGGCACCCACCTGGGAGTACTCGCGGCCCAGGGTGTTGAAGCAGTGCGGGCAGGTGACCACGATCTTGCGGTCGACGGTCTCGACCCCCTCGAACAGGTCGTTGATGGTCTCGATGTTCTGCGCGGCGAGCTGCTGGAACAGGAACTCGTTGCCCGAGCGCCGCGCCGAGTCGCCGGTGCAGGTCTCGCCGTCGCCCAGCACCAGGAACTTCACCCCGGCCACCGCCAGCAGCTCGGCGACGGCCTTCGTGGTCTTCTTGGCGCGGTCTTCGTAGGCGCCGGCGCAGCCGACCCAGAACAGATACTCGTAGCCGTCGAAGCTGTCGACGTCCTTGCCGTACACCGGGATGTCGAACTCGACCTCGTCGATCCAGTTTAGGCGGTCCTTGGCGTTCTGGCCCCAGGGGTTGCCCTTGTTCTCCAGGTTCTTGAACAGCACACCGAGCTCGGAGGGGAATTCCGATTCCATCAGCACCTGGTAGCGGCGCATGTCGACGATGTGGTCGATGTGCTCGATGTCGACGGGGCACTGCTCGACGCAGGCGCCGCAGGTGGTGCAGCTCCACAGCACGTCGGGGTCGATGACGCCGCCCTGCTCGAGGGTGCCGACCAACGGGCGGGTGGCCTGGTCCGGGCCGGAGCCCATGATGCGCTCGAACCCGGACTCGGGCACGTGCTCGTGCGAATGCTCCTCGGAGTGCTTCTCGCCGCGGATCTCCTCGCCGAGACCACCCTCAGGGGTGTTCTCCAGCGGGGTTTCCTTGTCGCCCAGGATGTAGGGCGCCTTCGCGAAGAGGTGATCGCGCAGGTTCATGATGACGAGCTTCGGCGACAGTGGCTTGCCGGTGTTCCACGCCGGGCACTGCGACTGGCAGCGGCCGCACTCGGTACAGGTGGTGAAGTCGAGGTAGCCCTTCCAGCTGAAGTCCTCGATCTTGCCGCGGCCCAGCACAGCATCCTCGGCGGGATCCTCGAAGTCGATCAGTTCGCCCTTGTGCTCCATGGGCAGCAGCGGGCCCAGGCCGTCGGGCAGCCGCTTGAACGTGACGTTGATGGGCGCCAGACCGATGTGCAGGTGCTTGGAGTGCAGCACGATCAACAGGAAGACCAGCATGACGCCGATGTGGGCGAGCAGTGCGACCGTCTCGATGATGTGGTTGGCGCTGTGTCCCAGCGGCTCCAGGACGATCGCCAGACCGTGGGAGAGGAACGCGCCCCAGCCGTACGGGAAGGCCTCGCCGAGGTTGTTGACGGCCGCGGCGCGGAAGATCGCGTAGGTCAAGATGACCAGGAAGATCATGAACAGGATCAGCCATGCGCCGCCGGTGTGCGAGCCGTAGAAGCGCGAGTCGCGGCCGTGCTCCTTGGGCTCGGACCGCAGTCGGATGATCGAGAAGACGATGATGCCGAGCAGTACGGCCAGGGCGAAGAAGTCCTGTAGAAAGCCCAGGGCGTCCCACCGGCCGATGAGCGGGATGTGGAACTCGGGATTGAACAGCACGCCGTAGGCCTCGAGGTACACCGAGGCGAGGATGAAGAAGCCCCACATGGTGAAGAAGTGGGCGATGCCGGGCAGGTTCCACTTGAGCAATTTCGCCTGACCGAGGACTTCAGTGAACTGCGCTTTGATCCGGTCGGGGACGTCGTCTTTGCGTCCGGCAGCATCGCTGATGGGCTGTCCGGAGCGAATCAAGTTAACGAGCCAGAGCACTCGCTTGACGGCGAGGCCGGCCACAACGGCCGTTCCGAGCAGGCCTATTGCCAGCCTGACCCATTCCAACGTGCCCACAAGTGCCTCCCCAATCGAAGTTACTCAACAGTAACTTATTGGATGTTACCGGTCGGTAACTTAAGCGCGATCCAGCTCATAGTTACATCCCGGCGCAAATGTCCGCTACGGAGGCTTACCTAACTTGGCGCTAAATGTGGTACGCGTCTCACCTCTGGGGTGAAAGCAGCGCACGCAACATCGACAACATCTCCGACCGTGACTCGGCGCCGAGGCGTCGACGGATCCGGGCGACGTGGTGTTCGACCGTCTTGGCGGAGATGAACAACTGGGCGCCGATGTCCCGATACGGCATCCCGAGGATCAGGAGTTCGGCGACTTCGCGTTCCCGGTCCGACAACGGGGAACCGGTAGGTGTCGCGGGTCCGCCGGGCGTCGATGCGGTCACCGGGGATTCCGTCGCCGGCAGGTCCGCACCGCCTGAGGTCATCTTCAGATCACGCGCGATCTGCAGCATCGCGCCGGAGACCCGGGGATCCGGGGCTTGCAGCGCCGCCTGGCCGGCCAGCCGTGTCGCATCCCAGGTCAGTCCGAACTGGGCGAGCCCACGAGCGGCGGCGGTGACCTCGTCGACGTCGACCTGCCGAGCGAGCACACGCAGCCATGACCTCCCGGCCACGGCCAGTGCGCGGGCGAAGTCGCTGCTGGCGCCGGCTGCGGTCAGCGCCTGCCCGTGCGGGGCCAGCGACTCGGGTGCATTGGCCAGAATCGCGGCGTGCACACCGGCCCAGTGCAGGGGCAGGGACCACGCGCCGGGATTACCGAGGGAGGCCAGGATGCTGAATGCCTGCTCGATCGGATGGGTGAGCCGGTCCATCTGCCGTAGCCGCGCGGCGGCCACCCACAACTCGCCCAGCGGCAGCAGCGAGTACAGGTCGACCGAGTACTCGGTCACCACATCCATGGCCGCTGACCAGTGGGTGAGCAGCGCACCGGCGTCACCGCTGCGGCGCGCCAGGCCGGTGCGCAGCGCGGCGGCCCACAGCGCGTCGCGCCGGTGCAGACCGGAGGAGGGAATACCGCTGACCTCGGCAGCCGCCCCGGCCAGGTGACCGTCCTGCATCTTGACCCACGCCGACAGCAGTTGCAGCCGGTGACTGAACATCACGGTTTCCGAGGTGCCGGCGGCCCTGGCCAGCACACTGCGAGCCCGTACCGCATCACCGGCATGCAAGGCCGCAAGGCTCACCAGTGCGGCCGGGCTGTCGGGAAGTGCTTCGGACGCGGCCTTCTCCGGGCCGATGGCTTGGCCGAATCGGGTGACCGCGGCCGGATAGGACTGTTCCACCGTGCTCAGCAGCCCCTCGGCCAGGCTGCGTGCGGCTCGCGCCGCGGCGGTGGGGGGACCGCTCGGGGCCGACAGCGACTCGCGCGCCGCGACAGCCTGCCCGGCTCCCAGGAGAACGACGACGGCGCTGGCGCTCAGTACTGCGTCGTCCTGCGGCCCGATCCATCCGAACAGTTCGGCGGCGTGCGCGACGTCGCCGTCATGGGCGGCGACAGCCGCGGCGATGCGCACGGCAGATGCCCGTTCACCAGCGCTCGGGGAGGCCAGCAGCTCATCGGTCAGCGCGGCGGCGCCGGCGCAGTCGCCGGTGAGGGCCAGCGCGTCGGCCAGCGCGACGGTGGGCGCGTCGGCGCCCGCGGCGGTGGCAGCGCGCAGCAGCCGCGCGACGGTCTGCGGCCTGCCGCGGATGCGGGCGGCCTCGTCGCTGAGGACGGCGGTGAGCGCGGGGTCACGCACACCGTGTTCGGCAAGGCGCAGCGCCAACTCCGGGGCGAGGGCACCCATGTCGAGTTGTGAACGCAGCAAAGAGCTTTCGATCTCGTGGTGACGCGCGGTGCCGACGATCCGCGTGGTCGCACCGTGCACCGCCGACAGAAAAGCAGCTCCGTGCGCCGGACTCAACAATCCGGTGGCGTGTGCGCTTGCGACGAGTGCGTGCGCCTCCTCCAGCCCGAGGCGCAGCGCCGCGGCGACATCCGTCGGCCCCAGATCCGGACTCAACGACGTGACCAGCAGCGCATCGACAACCGGTTGCTCGGTGCGGCGCAGGCGTTCGGTGAGCACATTCTGTGTGACGGCGGTGGGATCCGTGTCGGCCTCTAGTGCTGCGGCCAACAGGAACGGCAACCCCGCGGTGGCTGACATGATCGAATCGACCCGGCCGGCAGGGGGATCCGACAACCGTGCGATGACCTCCGAGCGGGAGAGCGGACCGAGGACGATGCGCGGGTTCTCGCGCTCGAGAGCGGCCATCAACTCGCGCAGGGCGGCGTTGTGTTCCCTGGCCTCGGTCGCGACGATCACGGTGCTGTGCGGATCCGCCACCAGCGTGGCCAGAGAGTTCAGCTCGGCCGCGGACAGCACATGGGCGTCATCCACCAGAACCGCCGCGTCCCCGCCAGCGGCGGGTGGGCGGCTGCGCACATCAATGCCATTGCTGCGCAGAGCATTTCGCAGCTCAGCCAGTGATGTGCTCTTTCCGGTGCCGATCCCGCCGGTGATGAGGAGCTTGACAGGCGAGTCGTGCACCGAGGAGAGCAGGGTCGACCACCGGCGGGTGCCCGCCGGGTCGGCCATGGTCATCCCGCATCCGGGAAGGTGGGGACCACCGGATCGTCGGGAACATCCGGCACGTCGGGTATCACGGGTTCATCGGGTGTTGTCGGCGGCGGCGAGAACGTGGTGGTCGGCGGCGGTTGCGTCGTGGTCGGCGGCGGTGTCGTCGTCGGAGGTGTCGTGGTGGTCCGCGTCGTCGTCGTGGTGGTGGGAGTGGTCGTCGTCGTGGTGGTCGTGGTGGTGGTCGTTGTTGTTGTCGTCGTGGTCGGCGAGGTGGTGGTGGTGGTCGGCGGTGTGGTGGTGGTGCTCGGCGGCGGGGGAGGGGGCACCTCCGAGGTGGTGATCTGGCCGTTCTCGCCGGTGATCGTCACGGTTTCGGTGGTGAGTGGCGGCACTTCAGAGCTGGGGGCACCGGATTCGGTTGGCAGCGTGGTGGTTTCGGTGACCGGTCCGCTGTCGCTGCTGGTGCCCGTCAACGTCACGGCCAGGCCGCCCACTGCCAGCAGCGCCGCGGCGGCCGCGGCGCCGAACAACACCGGCGGGCGTTTGTACCAGGGCAGCGGCGGGGGTTCCATCACATAGGTCTCGTCGTCGCCGTGGTCGAAGTCCACGGCCGGACGCGCGCTGGTGGCGCCCTGCTGGGCATAGGTGTCGAAGGTGTAGTCCTCGCCGGAATACGGCACCGGTTCGTCGCCCGGTGAATCGTCGTCGGACCAGGCCAGCGCCCGGAACGTCGCCGAAGGTGAACCGTCCGAAGCGGATTCGGCTGCCGCCGCACCGGCCGCGCCCGCCGCCCACGCCGCGGGCGCAAGTCCCGTCGGCAGGTCGGCGGCATCGACCGAGGTCGCCATTCCGGTGGGCGCATCGGGGGAGGGGCCCTGGACCGCGAGCAGTCCGGCACCCACGGCCACCGTCGCAGCGGGATCCGGTGACGTGATGACAGGTACCCGCAGTTCCTCCGAGAGGCGCTGGGTGATCAGCGGGATCGCGGCGCCACCGCCGACGGTGGCTACCGCGGACAGCATCGCCGCAGGAATCCTGTTGCGCTCCAGTAGATCTCCGAGGGCGTCGAAGAAGCCGGCCAGCGGGTCGGCCAGCAGCGCCTCCAGCTCGCTCCGGGTGAAGCGCACATCGGTGGTGGTGCCGGGCAGCTGGACCGGAATCACCGTGGCGGTCTCGGCGGACAGCCGCTCCTTGGCCGACTTGCATTCACCACGCAGCCGCGTCAGAGCGCCCACCGCGGCCGTACCTGCTGTCTCAGCCGCGCCGGCGTCGGAGATGCCGGCCAGAACCTGGCTGAGGACGGCTTGATCGAGTTGGTCCCCGGAGAAGTCGGCATAGCGCACCACCTCACCGACGGGGAGCAGCCCGGCGCCGGCGTCGGCCAGGGCCAAAGTGGTTCCGCTGCCGCCGAAATCGCACAGCGCCACCACACCGCTTTCGGGCAACCCCTGCCCGGCTTTCAGGGCGGCCAGGGCGGCTGCGGCGTCGGGAACCAGATCGGGCGGGGCGCCGTCGGAGAACAGGCCGGTCTTGGCGCGCAACGCACCGCGCAGCGCCCCCACCGTGGCCGGGCCCCAGTGCGCGGGCACGGCGATGGCCACCCGATCCGGGGCGCCACTGCCGGCGACCGAGCGGGCCATGGCGTCGAGCGCTTCGGCGGTCAGTGCCTCGCCGCGGTGCGAGGAACCGTCCTGCGCCACCAGCGGCACAGGGTCCCCCACCCGCTCGACGAAACCCCACATCACCAGCCCGGGCTCGGTCAGATTCGGGTTCTCGCTGGGCAGGCCGACCTCAGGCGCACGGTGTTCGAACAACGTGAGCACCGACCGGCGCACCACGGGGGGCTGCCCCGTACGAGTTGCCACCAGGTTCGTCGCCCCGATCGACAACCCCAACGAGTCGGTCATATCCCCTACCTAACTTCTGCGCGTGGTGCGGCCCTCACCTTAACCGCCGCGCCACGTCGAACCAGCTACGCCGGGCCGCGATCCCCCTACCGGAGTCAATCCCCTATTGGGGCACCCCCTAATGACGGACTCGGGGCGGTGGGTTGCGCACCGATTCGGCGGCTCTGCGTCGGCCATAGCATCGACAGCACTAGGGGACTCGTTGTCGACCAGGGGAGAGACGGAATGGCGAACGAACTGCTGGACTTCGTGATGGGGTTGGTCCGTGATCCGGACGCCGCCGCACGGTACGCCGCCGATCCTGCCCGGGCCATCGCTGACGCGCACTTGACGGACGTGACCAGTGCCGATGTCAACAACCTGATTCCCATGGTGTCGGATTCGCTCTCGATGGCCGCACCGACATTCGGGGCAGGCGTTGACGAGGTGATCGACAGCAACGTGTGGACCAGCGGCGCCGCGACGGCCGCGTTCGACGCGTTCGCACCGCTGGCGCCCGTCGACATACCCGACGCCGGCGGTGTCATCGACGTCGCCAGTGCGGTGTCAGCCGAGCCCGCATCCGTGGTGGCAGACCTGGAACCCACCGCCGACAGTTTCCTGGCCGACGAGTCGGTGCAGCTCAGCGAGGTGGACACCGATCCGTTCGGCACCGACCAGCCCGCCCCCTGGGAGCAGTCCACGATCGATCCCCAACCCCACGATCAGGGGCACCCTGCCTTCGACCTGTTCGATTAGGGGCTACAGCTCCACCCCCGGACCGCCGGCAATGCGACTGCGTTGCCGGCGGTCCTTTTTGTGCAGTTGAGGGCAATTCTCAGGGTTTCTGAGGCAAGCCCCTATCGACCCCCTAATCCCCTAACGCCCCGGGCCGGCTGACCCCGGACACCTCCGGCTCAGGGAGGGGATTGCGCCCCGTTTCCGGGCTCCTGCGGCGCCCATAACGTTGTTCCCATCAGCCCCGGACACCCCGGAGCGAGCAAGCGAAAGGGACTCACATGAACATCATCGACTGGATCCTCGACCTGTTCCGCAGCGAAGACGTGGCCCGTGCATTCGTCGCCGCCCCCGAGCAGGCCCTGCGCGACGCCGGCCTCGCCGGTGTGTCGGCCGCCCAGCTGGGCGCCGTCGCCACCACCGCGGTTCCGGGCCTGGTGCTCGGTGATGGCGACCCGATCGTCGGCCTGCAGCGCGCCGTGTCCAACAACTACGGCTTCGCCCCGGCCACCGATTACTCGCCGAGCAACAGCCTGCTGTCGCCGAGCTTCGCACCGGAAACCAACACCGAGCTGGCCAGCCGCAACAACACCGACCTGCTGAGCGGGAACAGCGTCCCGATCGCCAGCCCCGACCAGGCCGCCGGGGCCAACGCCCAGAACGGCGCCTTCAACCTGGGCTTCGGTGACATCACTTTCGGCAACAAGACCTCCAACACCGCCACCGACGGCGGCGTGGTGGTCGACGGCAACAACACCGGCGACATCGTGAGCGGTGACGGCGCCGTCCTGGGCAACAACAACGACGTCAACAACGGTGATGTGCTGGCCGGCGCCGGCTCGAACGTCAACATCGGCGAAGGTGACATCGAGGACAACGGCAACACCAACACCGGCAGCGGCAGCATCATCACCGACAACGAGGCCCCGGTGTTCCAGGATGTCGACGCCTCCGGCGGCAACGGCGGTAACGCCAGCGGCGGCGGCAGCTTGATCGGTATCGGCGGCGGCAATGACGGTGGCAACGCCGGCGGTGGCGGAATCATCCTGGTGGACAACCGAACCGAGGAGACCTCGGTCGGCGGCGACCAGACCGCGATCGGCGGTGACTACGGCAGCGGCAACTCCGCGGACACCTCGGTGATCAGCGAGACCGACAGCAGCACCACCGCCATCGACAGCTCGGATCACTCGGACAGCTCGCTGATCGACACCAGCCTGCTGAGCGGCAACGACACCTCGCTGCAGAACGATTTCTCGAATGAGATGTTCTCGGGCAACGACACCGCCGTGTCGACGGAGGTCCTTTCCGACAATGACCCGTCGCTGGGCGTGGACACGACGCTGGCCAACGACTCTCAGACCAGCGTGGCCAACCTGGGTTTCTAGAACCTGACCGCTGAGACGGCGGGGACCGCACACCGGTCCCCGCCGTTTCGCCGCCTAAGTTGGACGAGTCCGACAGGAGAGTTCAGTGACGCAGCCCAATGCAGCCGAAAAGGTCGACCCGAGAAAAGTCAGGGTGATCGTCGAGCTCATCGACCACACCGCCAGGATCGCCGAACAGAATGATCGCGGTGACCTGCGCCAGCGCCTCATGGTGGCCAAGGAGCGGATCACCGACCCGCAGATCCGGGTGGTGATCGCCGGACAGCTCAAACAAGGCAAGAGCCAGCTGCTGAACTCCCTGCTCAACATGCCGGTGGCCCGCGTCGGCGACGACGAGACCACGGCCCTGGTGACCATCGTGTCCTACGCCGAGCAGGCCTCGGCGCGGTTGGTGGTGGCGCCCCCACCCGGGGGTACCGAGCCGGAGGTCATCGAGATCCCGGTCGCCGACATCAAACAGGATCTGCGCCGGGCACCCCAGGCCGGTGGCCGCGAGGTGATCCGGGTCGAGGTCAGTGCACCCAGTCCGCTGCTCAAAGGCGGGTTGGCGTTCGTCGACACCCCGGGCGTCGGTGGGCACGGCCAGCCGCACCTGTCGGCCACCCTGGGACTGCTGCCCGATGCCGACGCGATGCTGATGATCTCCGACACCAGCCAGGAATTCACCGAACCCGAGATGCGGTTCATCCGCCAGGCCCACGAGATCTGCCCCGTCGGCGCCGTCGTCGCGACCAAGACCGACCTGTACCCGTACTGGCGGCAGATCGTCGACACCAACATCGCGCATCTGCACCGCGCCGGACTCGCTGCGCTGCCGGTGATTCCGGCGTCCTCGCTGCTGCGCAGCCACGCCGTGGCGCACAACGACAAAGAACTCAACGAGGAATCCAACTTTCCCGCCATTGTGAAGTTCCTGTCGGAGAAAGTGCTGTCCCGGGAGAATGACCGGGTGCGCGACCAGGTGATCAACGAAATCGCCGCAGCCGCAGAGCATCTCACTCTCTCGGTCAGCTCGGAACTGTCGGCGATCAACGATCCTGACGACGCCCGCCGGCTCACCGACGATCTCGAGCGACGCAAACGGGAAGCGCAGGAGGCCCTGGCGCACACCGCGTTGTGGCAACAGGTCCTCAGCGACGGTATCGCCGATCTGACCGCAGACGTGGACCACGACCTGCGCTCACGCTTCCGTGCCATCACCCATCACACCGAGCAGGTGATCGACAACTGCGATCCCACGGTGCACTGGGCCGAGATCGGTGCCGAAGTGGAGAACGCCGTGGCCACCGCAGTCGGCGACAACTTCGTCTGGGCCTATCAGCGCGCCGAGGCGCTGGCCGAGGAAGTGGCGCGCACGTTCGTGGAGGCGGGCCTGGATGCGGTGAAGATGCCCGAGGTCAGTGCACGGGAGATGGGGGCGGGCTTCGATGGGCTGAAGTCGCTGGCCAAACTCGAGTCCAAGCCGATCGGCGCGGGGCACAAGGCCATCACCAGTATGCGCGGCTCCTACGGCGGCATCCTGATGTTCGGCATGCTGACCTCGGTGGCCGGGCTGGGTATGTTCAATCCGCTGTCGCTGGGTGCCGGTCTCCTTTTGGGCCGCAAGGCCTATCGGGAGGACATGGAGAACCGGATGCTGCGGGTGCGCAATGAGGCCAAGACCAACCTGCGCAAGTTCGTCGATGACGTGATGTTCGTGGTCAGCAAGGAATCCCGCGACCGGCTCAAAGGGGTCCAGCGACAGCTGCGTGACCACTACCGCGACATCGCCAACCAGACCACCCGGTCGCTCAACGAATCCTTACAGGCCGCCATGGCTGCCGCCAAACTCGAAGAGGCCGAGCGTACTACGCGGGTCAAGGAGCTCGAGCGCCAGCTCAACATCCTCAAGCAGGTCAACGAGAACGTGCAGAAGCTGAGAACGCCCGCCGTGTCGGCTTAAGGGCTCAGGGTGCGAGTCTCGTTGAGCCGCGGCCGCTTTCGGGTGGTCGTGGTCTCGTTGTCATCGTCATCATCGTCGCGGATGCGCGGCGTACGGCTGGGCCGCGATGTCGTCGACTCCCCGGAGCTGGTCTCCGAACTCGGGGTGGTGCTCGTCGCCTCGCCAGGGACACCGATGTCCGTGGTGGACAGGTCGACACTGGTGGGGAAGGTGGACGACTCGTAGGACGGTGTCGCGATGAACGGTTCCGTGCTGCGCAAGGTCTGCTGAGTGGTGGGTGCGTTGGTGGTGGTCATCACCGTCGGGGTGGACGGGCTGCTCCACTGGTCGGACATCCGCACCACGGTGACGACGAGCGCGGCGATCAACGCCACCCCGACCACGCCGGCGACGGAGAGGACGGCCGGGCTGCGATACCACATCTCCGGCGGTTGATCCGGATCGGGTTTCGAGGTTGGGGCCACGGGCGCCGATACTAGCGAGCGCGCCGGCACTGGCAACGTGATGGGCCTTGCGAACAGCTGCGGGCCGTAAACTCATGCGGCAATGAGCACGAGTGACCAGGTGCGCGCCATCCTCGGCGGAACTATCCGCGCCTACCAGGGCGAACCCGCCTATCAGCAGCGACCCGACGTGTTCAGTGAACTGGACAGGATCGGCTGGCGACTCAACCAACCGATCAGGATCGCGTTGGCCGGCACCCTCAAAGCCGGCAAATCCACCCTGGTGAACGCACTGGTGGGGGAGAACATCGCCCCGACCGATGCCACCGAGGCCACGCGGATCGTCACCTGGTTTCGGCACGGGCCGACACCGAAGGTCACCGCCAATCACGTCGGCGGCCGTCGAAGCAATGTGCCCATCACCCGCGATGACGGCCTGACTTTCGACCTCGGCCGGCTCGATCCCGCCGACGTCACCGACCTGGACGTCGAGTGGCCCGCCGCGGAACTGATCGATGCGACGATCATCGACACCCCGGGCACGTCGTCGCTGTCGCGGGACGTCTCCGAACGCACGCTGCGGCTGCTGGTTCCCGAGGACGGGGTGCCCCGCGTCGATGCGGTGGTGTTCCTGCTGCGCACGCTCAACGCCACCGATATCGCCCTGCTCAAGCAGATCGGCGAGTTGGTAGGGGGTTCGTCGGGCGCGCTCGGTGTGATCGGAGTGGCCTCGCGGGCCGACGAGATCGGCGCGGGCCGGCTCGATGCCATGCTCTCGGCCAAGGACGTGGCCACCCGGTTCACCACCGAGATGGACAAGACCGGGATCTGCCAGGCAGTCGTCCCGGTGTCGGGACTGCTGGCACTGACGGCACGCACCCTTCGGCAGGGTGAGTTCGTCGCGTTGGAGAAGCTGGCCGGTGTCGACGCCGCGGAACTCAACAAGGCGATGCTGTCGGTGGACCGCTTCGTCCGCGAGGACAGCACACTGCCCGTCGACGCAGCGACCCGCGCGCGGTTGCTGGACCGGTTCGGCATGTTCGGGGTCCGGATCTCCATCGCGGTGCTGCGCGCCGGTGTCACCGATTCGGTGGCGCTGGCCGACGAACTGCTGGAGCGCAGCGGGCTGGTGGCGTTGCGCGACGTGATCGATCAGCAGTTCGCACAGCGCTCCGAGCTGCTCAAAGCGCATACCGCGCTGCTGTCGTTGCGCCGCTTCGTCGAGGTGAACCCGATCCGTGCGACGCCGTACATCGTCGCCGACATCGACCCGCTCCTGGCCGACACACATGCCTTCGAGGAGTTGCGGCTGCTGTCGGCGTTGCGGTCACGGCCGACGACTCTCAACGACGACGAGATGGCCTCACTGCGGCGGATCATCGGCGGCTCCGGGACCGACGCCGCGAGCCGGCTCGGGCTGCGACCCGAGGAGCCTTATGACGGGCCGCGGGCCGCGTTCGCGGCGGCGCAACGGTGGCGGCGCCGCGCTGAACATCCGCTCAACGATCCGTTCACCACGCGGGCGTGTCGGGCCGCCGTACGCAGCGCCGAGGCCATGGTCGCGCAGTTCGGGCAGGCTGGCAGGCGCTGACCTACGCGCCCTCCTCCGGCGCGGGCTCCACCGGCGCTGGCTGAGTGACGGTTTCGGTCTGGGTCTGAGTCTCGGTCTGGGTGACCGTGCTCGGCGGGACCGTGGTGGTGGTCGTCGTCGTGGTCGGCGTGGTGGTGGTCGTCGTGGTGGTTGTGGTCGTGGGGGGCGGCGTTGTGGTGGTGGTCTGCGCCGACTCCGTGGTCGACGGCGGAACCGTCACGGTTTCGGTCTGACCCGGCGCCGGAACCACGGGCTGGGTGGTCGCCTCCTGCCCGGAGGTGGTGGCCGATGTCGACGTGGTGGTGTCGGTGGTGCTCGATGAATCACCCGACATCGACACGATCGCGTAGATCACCAGCGCGATCACGATGACCGCGGCCGCACCGATGCCGACCAGCGTCGCGGGTTTCTTGAACCACGGCGTGGGTTCCGGGGCGGCCGGCTGACCGTAGTCAGGCTGGTAGCCGTAGTCAGTCTGGCTGTACTCCGGGCCCTGGTACTCGCTGTAGGCCTGGCCACCGGTACCACCTGTGCCGGTGTCACCGGTGTAGTTGGCGTACTGCGTCGGGTCCTGGTCCGAATACTCGTTCGGATCGTCGTTACGCGCCACGGGCTGATAGTAGCTAGTCGCGTCCGCCCCAGTCGGGATTGCGTCCCGCCGTCGGGAAGTTGCGCGTGGGACCGTCGTCGCCCGTAACCCCGCCTTGGCCGCCCGGAGCAGGAGTTTGCCGGGTCCAGGTGCTGCGGGGCCGCTGGGTGTATTGCGGAACGTAGGTGTTCCGGTTCTCGGCCGACGGCGGTGGGGGTGGTGGAGGTGGTGGCGGCGGTGGCGGAGGCGGCGGCACCACGCTCGACGGTGCCAGCGTCGGCGCCCTGGACGACGTGGGCGCTGCGGACTCCGCCGTCGGGCTGGGCGAGGTGCTGGGTGCGACGTTGGTATCGGCGGAGTCGCCGTCCGAGCCGCCCGCGAGCAGCAGCGCCGCTGCGATGACGATCGCGACGGCGGCGGCGATGATCGCCCCCAACGCCAGCTTCGCCGACGACCTGCTGTGCCACGGGGTGTCTCGCTCGAACGGCGGGGGCGCGACGAACGCCGGTATCGGCATCGACGGGTCGGTGTGCGCGTCGTCCTGGTCGTCGGGATACCGCGGCTGAGCCGTGGTGGTCTCGGCTGTGGTGGTGGCAGTGAAGAACCGGGAGGGTTCGGGTTCCGGCTCCTCGGTGACGACGGGCTCGGGCTCGGGTTCCGGCCGTGTCTCGGGTTCCGACGCCGTGCCGCGGAAGAACCCAGCCGGCGGCTCTTCCTGGGCCGGCGGCGGAGTGGGCGGCGGCGGAGTGGGCGGTGGCGGAGTGGGCGGTGGCGGCGCTGGCGGTGGTGCTTTCGGGGGAGCGCCAGGGGCGCTGCCGAAGAATCCGCCCCCTTCGTCACCGCGGTCGGAGGCGAAGAAACCGTGATCCGATGCTGGGGTGCGCGAAGAGGTGTCGGGCGGACTCGAGGCGTGCGAAGCCTCGGGTTCTGCGTCTCCGGTGTCTGTGCGTCCACCGAAGAACCCGGCCCCCTGCTCGGGTTCGTGTGTAGCCACAGCTACCGAGCTTAACGGCCTTGCCTGGACTGATGATGCAGAAGTTCAGTCAGAGAAGTTGCCGAACGACACCGTCGGCGAACAACTCGAGGTGATCCAGGTCGCCCAGATCGAGCACCTGCAGGTATACCCGCTGCACCCCGCCGTCGATGAAAGCTCCGAGTTTGTCGACGATCTGATCCGGTGTACCGACCAACGGGGTGTTGGTCTGCAGTTCCTCGACTTCGCGGCCGATGGCCGCAGCGCGGCGCGCCACTTCGGCATCGTCACGACCGGCGGCCACCACGAAGCACGCCGAGTACGTCATCGACTCGGGGGCGCGTCCGGCCTCGGCAACGGTGGCCTTGACGCGATCGAACTGGGTGGTGATCTCCTCGAGCGACGAGAACGGCACGTTGAACTCGGAGGCGAACTTGGCCGCCAGGTCGGGCGTGCGCTTCTTGCCCTTGCCGCCGATGATGATCGGCGGTCCCGGCTGCTGAGCAGGTTTGGGCAGAGCGGGAGAGTCGGTGACGGTGTAGTGCTTGCCGCTGTAGTCGAAGGTGTCGCCCACCGGCGTCGACCACAGCCCGGTGAGGATGTCGAGCTGTTCTTCGAGTCGGTCGAAGCGTTCACCCAGCGGCGGGAACGGGATGGCGTACGCCTGGTGTTCCTTCTCGAACCAGCCGGCTCCGATGCCGAGATCAACACGGCCGCCGCTCATTTCGTCGACCTGGGCCACGGAGATGGCCAGCGGTCCGGGAAAGCGGAACGTCGCCGAGGTCACCATCGTGCCGAGCCGGATCTGCTGCGTATCGCGTGCCAGACCGGCCAGCGTCACCCAGGAGTCGGTGGGTCCGGGCAGGCCGTCGCCGCTCATCGCGACGTAGTGATCGGAGCGGAAGAAGGCCGAGTAGCCCAGTGATTCCGCTGCCCGCGCTACGGCCAGTTGTGCGGCGTACGAGGCGCCCTGCTGAGGTTCGACGAATACGCGAAAGTCCACTTGCGCAAGCCTAGTGCGCTAGAAGGTGTCGACGCCTTCCACGGCCACGAACATGCCGTGCCCGGTGCTGTCGTTGGTGAAGCGGGTGCCTTCGCTGTCGGCGGCGATTGTCCAGCCCGCGGCCTGGTAGGTGCGGTAGTCGATCGTCACGGTGGGGATGTTGCCGAGGTTGCCGAGGATCCACTCCACGGAGCCGTCTGAGGTGATCCTCACACCGTTGGCGGGTGCGCCGTCGACCACGGGTGAGTTCTCGAACGCCGATTCGCAGCCAACGGTCTGGCTGTTGAGCTGACAGCGGGTCTTGCCCGTCTTCGTTTCGATGTAGACGTAACCCTGCTCGTTGGTGGGGAGCTGTTCTGCCCGCGGCGGGGCTGCGGTCGCCGTCGGGATGGGGCTGGGCGGCAGCGTCGTCGTCTCGGTTGTGGTCTTCGTCGGGGGCGGGGTGGCCGCCGTGGGCTCGACGTAGGTACTGACTCCGTCGGAGGTCGGTTCTCCGTCGGTCATCGCCGAGCATCCGGCGAGCGCCGTCGCTGCGACGACCCCCGCGCTGATCAGACACCACTTCACCGATTTCACCACCATCACGAGCGTATTCCCGCTGTGGCAGGAGTTGCGGGTGTGACTCGGTCTCGATTGGTTAACGGGTCGATATCGCGCCGGCGACGCGAATCCGAAGCGCCCCACTCTGGGCGGGGCGCTTCTGACGGTGAATCAGCGGAACGACAGCTGGCGGGAACTAGCCGGAGGTGACCTGCGCGCACAGCAGGGTGGTCAGCGGAACGCTGAACAGCAGCAACGCCAGAACCGGATCGTCGCCGGCAACGTCGGGCAGCAGCGCCACGACCCCGGCGGCGGCACCCACCAGGAGCAGCTGCGCGGAAACGGTGAGCACAACGCCGGTGTGGCCGCCTTCCTCGTCCGGCGGCAACGCCCACAGCAGGGCGAACAGGGCGGCCGTCACTGCGATCACCGGTGTCAGCGGCGTGGCGATCACATTGGGGAGCCAGGACGCGCCGCTGACGATCAGCAGCGGAATCAGCACCAACCGGTTGGCGATCTCGGGAGACAGAAACGACCGCTTCCCCGCAACACCCAATACGGTCGCGGCGCAGCCGATGACGGTGAGGCAGATGGCGACCTGTGGTGCCTTGGCCCAGAACGGGATCGGCCAAGACAGCCCCAGTGCGTGCCCCGTGACGCCCACATAGACCGGAGTCAGGAACAGCAGGCTCACCCTGGCGACCGACTGGCCGACCGTCCCACGCCATCGCGTGCCGATCGCCACAGGCACCAGGGTGACCATGGCCACCCAGGCGATGACGAGTTCGAGGCCGGCAGGCGGGCCGATCAGCGTGTGGGTCGGACCGATGACCGCGCTGGCGACCAGGTTCACCACCATCGCGAGAGCGATCACGATGTGACCACACAGCGTGCTGACACCGATCGCCAAAGTTGTTGCCACATCACCGCGTTGCACGAGCGGGGTGTGGAAGGAGCGGCGAGTCACGAAGGTGATGGCGCCGGCGACGAGCACTGCGTGCGGCCAGGTCCACAGATCGCCGAGATCCCAATAGGTGTCCAGGAACCCTGAGTCGATGCCTGCGAAACCCGACACTTCGAGTGCGATGACGCCGACCGCGAGCACACAGATGACCGCGCTGAGTCGCCAGCCGGCGCGGTGCCGCGAGATGTGGTGTGCGACAGCTGCGCGGGAATGCGCGGCGATCGCCACACCCGCGGTGGCCATGGCGGCGACGAAGGCCAGTGCAATGCCGGGGACGTAGGTCTTGGCGGGCAGATCGGCGAGGAGCAGGTGCAGCACGGCGCTTTCGTCGCGGGGAGTGGTGTTGAGTGCGGAGCCCAGGGCAATGTTGGCGTACACGGCGGGAATCCATGGCGCCGCCACCAAACCGGTGAGCAGCAGGCTCGTCCACGGTCCGGGGGCCCGGCGCCGCACGTGCACGCACCCGATCACGAGGATGGCCGCGGCCAACCAGGCGATCGCCACCGGAATCGTCTGCCAGACGCGGTCGATCGCGAGAACCAGGACCGGTATCAACGGAGTCGCGATGCCCGCGCACCAGGCCAACACCACGTGATGACGCGGCCCGCCCGGATCTATCGCGGTGCATGTGTAGCCGACCGCCGCCACGGCCGACCCGAGCGCAACACCGCACAGCAGCGGCCAGAACGGCGCGTATTCGAAGGTCAGCGCTCCGCCGTACAGCGAGGTCTCTTCAGGGGTGAAAAGGCCCGGGATGAAGTCGAAGGCGAGCACGGTGGCCGCGCCGAGCCAGGTGAGTATCGCGAGCACTTCCAGCGGTACCGGAAGGGAGCCGGGACGAAGCCGCGCCGGCCGTTGCTTGGCGTCCTCCCACAGGCGTTGCACCAGGGATTGCTGCACGGGTGTCGCTTGCACTGCGGCAGTCTCGCGAAGCGCACTTGGCGATCACTTGGATCGTTGAAGGCGCCCCGCCGCCGGACCGGTGGACGACCGCACCACCAACGTGAGCGGCAGCAACAGTGAACGCGGATGCCGCGCGGGATCGTTGAGTACTTCGAGCAACAACCGGGCCGCCTCGGCACCGATTTCGTAGTGCGGGATCCGCACCGTTGTCATCGGCGGTGAGACCTTGTCCATGAGGGGGATGTCGTTGAACCCCACCACGCTGATGTCGTCGGGGCAGCGCAGGCCCCGCTCGGCCAGCGCGTCGTAGACGCCGAGCGCGAGCAGATCATTACCGGCGAGAACCGCGGTGAATTCTGGACCGTCGGTCAACAGAGCTCGCATGGCCTCCGCGCCCGCCTGCTCCGACCAGGCCCGGCAGACGACCGTGCGCTCTTTCTCGGCGGGCAGGTGAAAGTCTTCCAAGCTGGACATGAACGCACGGCGGCGGGTCACGCCGGTGGACAGGTCCTGAGGTCCCGCGAGGTGCACGACTTTGGTGTGTCCCAAGTCGACGAGGTGCTGCATCGCGGTGGCGACGCCCGAAGCGTCGTCTGAGGTGACCGACGGTATGTCGGCGCCGGCGCTGCGGCGGTTCACGAGCACCATCGGTGTCGATGTCGCGGCCAGTTCGTCCAGTAATGGGTGCTTGAGATGCGCCGTGGCGAAGACGAAGCCCTCGACGTTGCGCTGGCGAAACGACTCGATGGCCGCGCGCTCGATGTCCGGTCGATTGTCGGTGTTCACGATCCAGGCGCTGTAACCGATCGAGCGCAGGACGTCCTCGACTCCCCGCACGATCGGGGGAAACAGGGGATTGGTCAGATCCGGGATCACCAGGCCGATGCTGGCCGATCGAGAAGTCTTGAGGCTGCGCGCAATTGGGTTCGGTGAGTAACCCATGGCGGCGGCGACCTTCTTGATCCGCGCTGCCGTCTCGGCGTTGACCAGACCTTCGGTCTGTCGGTTCAGGGCACGCGAGGCGGTCGCCGGGTGAACGCCCGCCCTGATCGCAACCTCGCGGAGCGTCGCCCTTTGCACCGACCCTGACTCCCTCCGTTGCTGCACCCCGGATGCAGTCCGTCTCCAATGATGGAGTTCTCGCCGACCCCGTGCAATCCGCTGCGCGCAATCGTGTGAGATTAGTTACTTCACGCCATTGACATGACCCACATCACACCGCAGGATGAAGCAATCGATTGCAGTACCCCTCCTCGAGACAGTGGTTGGGCAACATGGCGCAGGCTTATCCCTCGACGACCCGGAATCCCGGGCCGCACCTCACCGACACCGCGGCCACCGCCGCACCGTTGATCGAAATCCGCGGCGTATCTGCCGGATATGAGAACAAGAGACAGAAGACCCGGCTCATCGCCCTTCGGGACGTGGAGCTCGATGTGTACCGGGGCGAATTCGTGGCGATCGTCGGACCGTCCGGCTGTGGAAAAACCACCTTGATCAACATGATCGCCGGCTTCATGAAGCCGTTGGAAGGCACGATCCGCGTCGACGGCCGCGTCGTCGACGGACCCGGTCCGGACCGGACCATGGTGTTCCAGGACTACGCGGTCCTGCCGTGGCGCACGGTGTACAACAACGTCCGATTCGCTCTGGAGAACCGGCATCCCCGGCCGTCGAAGGCCGTGATGCAGGACCGAATCGCCCACGCTCTCGACCTTGTGAGCCTCACCGGCTTCGAGAAGTCCTACCCCTACGAGCTGTCGGGCGGGATGCGTCAACGGGTCGGTATTGCCCGAGCTCTGGTGTCCGAACCGGAGATCCTGCTGATGGACGAACCCTTCGGAGCCGTCGACGCCATGACGCGGGAGGCCATGCAGGCGGAGTTCGAGAAGATCATCGCCGAGACCGGTCAGACCGTCGTCTTCATCACCCATTCCATCGACGAGGCGCTGACGCTCGCGGACCGGGTGGTGATGGTGTCCAACCGTCCCGGGCGGGTCAAAGAGGTCATCGACGTCGATCTGCCACGGTCCCGTTTCGACGAGGGAGTCAAGCGCAGTGAGCGATTCGGCGAACTGCGCGAACACATTTGGAGCGAGCTGCAGGCCGAGGCGTTGGGTGCGAAGGTCGGAGGGGCCCGATGAGCGCCGAGACCATCGCCTCCACGAGCACACGCCCCGAATCGTCTGCGGTCACCGAGGCGATCACCCGGAGCAGATGGGCGCCGTTCCGGAGTTTCTTCATCCTGGTGATCAACCTGTCGCTCTTCTTCACGGCCTGGCAACTGCTCGCCCTGTCAGAGGTCATCAACCCGCTGTTCTTCCCCAAGGCGACCGACATGTTCGCCGCGATGTACCACGGGTTCGTCGACGGCATCATCGGCCCGCAGCTGATGCACAGCCTGCGCAATTTCCTCATCGGGATGGTGATAGCCGGGGTGATCGGCATCCCGCTCGGCCTGCTGATGGGCGGCGTACGGATCATCGATCAGATCCTCAGTCCCTATGTGTGGGCGATGACGGCATTGCCTCGGGTGGCCCTCATCCCGTTGCTGATCCTGATCCTGGGATTCGGTAATTCCATGCAGCTCACCATCATCGTGCTGTCGGCCGTGTTCCCGATGATGGTCAACTGTATGGAGGGGGTCAAGACCGTCGACCCGTCATTGGTGCGTGCCGGCCGGATCTTCGGCGCGAACCAGGCGCAGTTGTACGCAAAAGTGATCCTGCCTTTCACCTTGCCGTTCGTCATCAGCGGTATCAATCAGGGCATCGCCCGCGGTCTGGTCGGGATGTTGATCGGCGAGCTGCTCGGCGGAGGCGGTAAAGGCCTCGGGTTCTTGCTCGATCGCGCCGGTGACCAGTTCGACGCGCCGATGATGTACGCGACTCTGCTTCTGCTGGCGGTGATCTCGGTGGGGTTGGTGCAGGGCATGCGCTGGATCGAACGCCGAGCGGCGCCCTGGCGGAGTTTCGCGGTGGCCTGATCGCTCCACCTCCCTCATCCGACGTTTCAGCTGAACCAAGGAGAAGTGCATGAAAAGCAATCGATTGCTGGCCCTGTTGAGTACCGGTGTGGCGTTCGCAACGATGCTCACCGGTTGCGGCAGCGACGACTCCGGCGGCGGAGGCGAGACCTCCGCTGCAGCCATGCCCACCACCGCCGACGAGATCAACGGCACGATCGACCCATCCAAGGTGAAGAAGTCGATCACCGTGGCAGTGGACAATCCGTACTACCTGTTCCACTCCGATGTCCTGGTGGCGCAGGACAAGGGCTACTTCCAAGAGGTGGGGATCGACAACGTCGAGATCGTGACGGTCGAGGACCCGCTGCCGGCTCTGATCGGCGGGTCGCTGGACTTCGCACTGTACGACACCGACACCACCATCGCCGCGGCGAAGAAGTCGAACGCGGGCGTGCGTTATCTCTCGGTGTACCTCGGCGGCGAGGCGAACATTCTCGGAGTGCGCGAAGGGATCAACTCGGCCGAGGACCTCAAGGGCAAGACCATCACCGGCGGCCAGTTCGGAAGTCGCAATGACTTCTTGATCCGGAAGCTGTTGACGGACAACGGGTTGAATCCCGAAACCGACGTCAACCTGGTGAGCACCGGTGGTCAGTCCAATGAGCGGCTGCAGTCGGTGATCGCGGGAACCGTGGATGGCGCCAGCCTCCAGCTCCGGCACCGATCGCTGCTGGAAGCCGAGGGTGGCACCTTCCTCTTCGAGGAACTGGGACGCGCGCCACAGAACGGCTGGTCTGCGAACAAGATCCTGACCGAGAGCCCCGAGACCGCGGCTGCGTTCCTGACCGCGACACTCAAGGCCCGGCAGTTCATCACCGACGTCAAGAACAAGGACGAGGTGCTGAACCTCATGGCCACCAAGGACTTCGACCTCCCGCAGCCCTACCGGGATGCCTACGCCGACGAGCAGAGCCCCGACTATCACATCGCCGACGGCGGATTCGATGTGGCCGACATGGATCAGTTCATCAACGAGCAGATCGAGCTGAAGGTGATCCCCGAAGGCACGAACTGGCGGGAGTTCGTCGACCTCATCCCCCTGTGGCGCGCACAGAAGGCACTGGATCTGCCATTGCGGCCCACGCCGGAGGAAATGTCCGCCCAGTGACCACCAGAACCGCATCAGCTCGGGGCGTGCGGCTCATCGGCCAGCATGACCTCGCCGGGCGTGGCGACGGGATGCAGGTGATGCGCCATGGCGACGCCCTCTATGTCGGGCACGCCGGCACCACCGGGGCGGGCACGTCGATCCTCGACGTGTCCGCACCGGACCGCCCCGTGCTGGTGGCGCAGTGGGACGCTCCCCCCAACACCCACACGCACAAGGTGCAGACCGCCGACGGCCTCCTGCTCGTCAACCACGAACGCTTCCCGTACCGGCCCAAGAAACCGTTGGGTCCGCATTCGGCCGGCGTGGCGATCTACCGGTTGACTGATCCTTTCCAACCCGAGCAGATCTCGTTCTGGGAGTCCGGTGGCAAGGGTGTCCACCGCATCGTCTGGGAGGGCGGGCGATATGCCCACATGTCCGGTACCCCAGCGGGGTTCACCGACCGCATCTGGATGACCATCGACCTGGCCGAGCCGGAGAAGCCGGTGCTCGCCGCACGCTGGTGGTGGCCGGGGCAGTGGACCGACGGCGGTGAGACCGTCGACTGGCCGGATGGTCACCGGGTGGCGGCACACCATGGGCTGGCCGAGGGCGTCCACACCTATCTCGGCTACGACGACGCGAACCTGGTGGTGCTGGACACGTCCGATCCGACGGACCCCCGTGAGGTCTCGCGTCTGCACTGGGGCGGCGGTGCGACCCACACCTGCATGCCCCTGGTGGGTCGTGGCCTGCTCGTGGCCACCGATGAGCAACAGCACGACGGACCCCACGGCGCCGAACGCCGGATCCACCTGATCGACATCGCCGACCCGGCGGCGCCCCGTCATCTGCGCACGTTGCCCGCGCCCGGTGCGTCGTTCGAGGAACTTCCGCAGCGCTACGGGCCGCACAACCTGCACGAGAACCGGGACGGGTCCTACCGCAGCAACAGGGTGGTGTTCGCCACCTACTTCAGTGCCGGCCTGCGCGTCTACGATTTGTCCGATCCAGAGGATCCCCGGGAGGTCGCGCACTGGGTCAGTGAGGCGCCCGCGGGTTCGGCTGTGCCGCAGGCCAATGATCTCTTCGTCGATGACCAGGGTCTGATCTGGGTGACCGACCGCGGTACCGGTGGCGTCTTCTGCCTGGAGCCGCTGCCGGAGTTGGCGGATCTGATGTCGGAGGCGGCTTCTTGACCGCACCCGGGTTCACCTCTGAGGGTGTGGAATTCGTCGGATACCACGATGTCGGCGGCAAGCCGGTGTTCAAGCTGGCGATGCAGGTGGTGCCCTCCCCGTCCGGCGACCGCTGGTATCTCTACGCGAGCCACTTCTGGGAACCGCGGCTGTCCATCTTCGACGTGACCCACCCGGCCGATCCCCGCCTGGTCGGTGCCATCGAAGGCCCGGACCAGGCCGCGACGTGGCAGGTGCAGGTCGCAGACGGTCTGCTGGTCCAGGGCATGGAGCGGCGACCACCGGCCTGGGGTGGTGACCCGCTGGACACCTCTGACGAGGGTATCCGGCTGTTCGACGTCCACGATCCGGAGACACCGAAACTGTTGAGCCAGTGGCGAACCGGGGATCAGGGGGTCCACCGAAACCACTTCACCGGTGGCCGTTACCTGCATGTGACCGCGAGCCGCCGCGGTTTCGACGGCAACATCTACGTGGTCCTGGACATCGCTGATCCCCGAAACCCGGTCGAGATCGCGATGTGGTTTCTCCCTGAGCAGTTCACCGCGGCAGGCCACGCGCCGCCCCGCCGGGTCTCGCTGCACGGGCCACCCTATGTGCTCGGCGACCGGGCCTACCTCAGCTACGGCGCGGCCGGGCTGGTCATCCTCGACGTCTCCGATATCGAACACCCGACACTGATCTCGCGGTTGGACATCGGCGCCGCCTTCTCCAGCATGATCGCGATGCACACCGTCGTCCCCCTCCCTTCGCGAAACCTCTTGCTGGTCAACACCGAAGCGATCGCCGAACGGCAACAGGAACCGTACAACTTCGCGGGCATCGTCGACGTCAGCGACGAGGTCAACCCCAGGCTGATGTCGCTGCTCCCTATACCCCAACCGGCTCCCGGGGCGACCTATCCGAACTTCAGTACCCGCGGTGGACGGTTCGGCCCGCACAATCAGCACCACCCGCAAGGCCCCGAACTCTTCGCCGATGACAACCTGATGTTCATGACGTGGTTCAACGCCGGGCTACGGGTCTATGACATCAGCGACGCCTACCTGCCTCGCGAGATCGCCTGGTATCTGCCGGATGATCCCGTCGAACGCCGCGGATTACTGCCCAAGACGCTGGTCACCCAATCCGAGGACGTCGTGGTGGACGCGCGCGGCAACATCTACTTCTCGGACAAGAACCACGGTCTGCACATCGTCCGGTTGACGGTCTAGGGGGTCGACATCGGCGCTGTGAGACCGAGGTCGGCCAGTACCGTGCGCGCGGTGTTGCGTCCCGGCCGCCCTGACACCGAGCCGCCCGGGTGCGACGTCGAACCGGTCAGGTAGAGGCCGTCGATGTCGGTGCGGTAGTCGAGCCAGCCGGGGATGACGGTGCCGTCATCGAGGGTGAACTCGCCGCCGTGACACGATCCGCCGATGTTCGAGAGATTGTGCCGGGCAAGGGATGTGGGGGATTCCGGTCTGACGGCCAGGATGTCGGAGTCGTCGAGTCCGTCGAGGTGGCGACGGGCGATGTCGAGCAGCACCTGAGCGTAGGCCATGGCGTCGTCGTCGGACCACGGATCGCCGTTGCGCATCATGGGCGCTGCGGTCAGGAACTTGAAGGTGCCACCCGGCGCCCGTCCGGGATCGACTGCCGTCGACGACATCATCAGCAGCCACGGGTCTTCGGTCTCCAGGTGTCCGGACTCCAGGCCGGCGACCTGGCGGAGTAGTCCTTCCGGGGTGCCCAGACCCCCGGCCGCCGAGGTGACGGGCCCATTCGCCGAACGGTAGCGCGCGTCGGCACGTAGTGCGAAATGAACGGCGAACAACGGGATTCCGGGACGCCAGCGCCGGGATGCCTCGTCGGCCACCCGGGAGTCGGCGTCGAGCATCCCGGGGAGCTCGCGAAGGTGGCTGCCTGCGACGACCGCGCGGGCAGCCCGGAACTCGCGGCCGTCATCGGTGCGCACCCCGACACAGCGCCCGTTCTCGACCACATAGGCGCGCACCCACGCCGATGTCTCGATGGTTCCACCGTGGTCGGTGATGTGCGCCGCCAGCGCGTTCGGCAACGCGCCCGAGCCGCCGACCGGGGTGGCCCATCCGTAGGCCAGTCGACCGGCCATGATCGCGGCGGGCAACACGCCGGTGCCGGGCCGTTCCGGTGGTTGGATGGTGGCGAAAGCCATCCAGGCCATCACCTGGCGCGTCACCGCGTGCTCGAATGTCGAGGTGATGACGTCCCAGGCGCTGCGGCGGCGGAGCGCCTCATAGCTGTGTGACCACGGTTTGTCCGGCAGCGGCAGACCCGCTGACACATGGGCGTGCGCAAGGCGCTGACCGGCATTCCAGTCGTCGATCATGGTGACAAGAGCGTCCGCGTCGGCAGGGCAGTAGCGGGCGAACTCGGCCGCCGTTGCATGCAGGTCCGGGTGCACCGTCAACAGGTCGCCGTCGGCGAGTGGGAAGGTCACCGCCGGGTCGGTCACGAGGTACCGGAGTCCGTACCGCGCGATGAGGCCGAGTTCGTCGTCGCGGATGAGTGGATTGGACTGCAGCACAACGTGGGCCGTGGAGCAGGAGTCGTGCTGCCAACCGGGGAGGGTGAGTTCTTCGGTCACGGTGTTGCCGCCGAGTACCTCGCGGCCCTCGAGTACGGTGACCGACACCCCGGCCTCGGCGAGATACGCGGCGCACACCAGGGCGTTGTGCCCGCCGCCGACCACGACAACATCAGTCACCGCCGAATGATCATATTGTGTAGGCACTTTCGTCCTTCCGTCGGCGGGAGCCACTTGCTACGGTAGGAGAGGCCGCAATCGTTTGCAATAGGGAATCGGAAGAGGCTCACACCATGGACGACTACGTCGCTTCCGCCCGTTCGCACTGGGGACCCCGATTCACCGCCAACGGTGTCCCAGCGGCGGACTTCGACCGCGTGATGGGCGGTCTGGAGGCATGGGACGACTGGTGTGCGGCGTGGTCGGCCGCAGCGCGGGTGCACGAAGATCTCGGGAACGAAGCTCTCGACCAGGGCCGGCTTCGCTCCGCGGGCGCGCACCTGAGCACCGCGGCCGTGGTGTATCACTTCGCGAAGTTCGTCTACGTCCGCGATCTCGCACAGATGCGGACCGCCCACGAGGCGGCCGTGCGGTGCCTCAATGCGGCGCTGCCCCACCTTGATCCGCCAGGTGAGCGGATCGAGATCCCGTTCGCGGGCTCAACCCTCTACGGAATCCTGCGCAAGCCCGAAGCGGCGCCACCTCATCCCACCGTGATCCTGGTCCCGGGGCTGGACTCGACCAAGGAGGAGCTCAGGGCTACCGAGCAGCTCTTCCTCGAACGCGGCCTCGCGACATTCAGCGTCGACGGCCCCGGGCAGGGGGAGGCCGAGTACGACCTGCCGATCCGGCCGGACTGGGAAGTTCCGGGCCGAGTTTTCGTGGACACCCTGGTGGCGCGCGACGACATCGACGCCGACCGCATCGGCGTCTGGGGAGTCAGTCTCGGCGGCTATTACGCACCACGGTTCGCCAGTGGCGATCAGCGGATCAAGGCCTGCGTGAGCCTCTGCGGCCCCTACACTTTCGGCGAGAACTGGGAGGGTCTGCCCGCGCTGACCCGGGAGACGTTGCAGGTGCGGTCCCGCTCGGACAACGAAGACCAGGCCAGAGCCCTGGCGCTGACGCTCACCATGGCGGGCCGGACGTCGACGCTGCGGTGCCCAACGCTGGTTGTCGCGGGCAAGAAGGACCGGCTGATTCCCTGGCAGCAGGCCCAGCGGCTGCACCGCGAGGTCGACGGCAGCGAGTTCCTACTGCTCGAAGACGGCAACCATGGCTGCGCCAATGTGCTTGCCGCACACCGCTACCGCACCGCCGACTGGATGGCGGCCAGCCTCACCCCGCAGCGTCGATAGCGGCAACGATGTTGTCGGCGGTGAACGGGAGTGTCCGGACCCGCACTCCGAGGGCGTCGGCCAGCGCATTTCCGATGGCAGCGGTGACCGGTCCCTGGGTTGCCTCGCCCGCGCCCAGCGGCGGCTCATCGGGGCGGTGCACGATGTGCACGTCGACCGCGGGCACCTGGCTGAACCGGGCGATGGGATAGGACTCCCAGTCGGTACTGGTGATCGCACGCCGGTCGAAGCGGACCTGCTCGAACAATGCCCAACTGGTGGCTTGGATGGCGCCGCCTTCGATCTGGTTGCGCACCCCGTCGACGTTCACCACCCGACCCACGTCCACGGCGATGGTCAGGCGATGGACGTGCACTCGGTCGGTGGCCTCCACGTCGGCCACGACGGCGCAGTAGGAGCCGCGGTTCTTGTAGCGGCAGAACGCAATTCCGCGTCCGTGTCCCTCCGGTGCGGGCGTTCCCCAGCCGGCCGCTGCCGCGGCGGTGCTGAGCACCTCACGCGCACGGGGGTCCGACAGGTGGTCGAGCCGCATCTGCAACGGGTCCCGGCCGGCGGCCTGGGCCAGGTCATCGATCACCGATTCCAGGGCGAAGGTGTTGAGCTGGCTGCCCAGCGAGCGCAACGACGACGTGCGGACCGGCATCGTCAGCAGCCGGTGGACCGTCACGTCCACCCGGGCGATGTCGTAGTACGGCTCGGCGTTGCGGGCCGAGCCGTGACCGCGCGCGGCCGGGGGGTCGACAGCGGGCGGGAGCATCGCGATACCGGCGCGGTGGGCGTCGGCGAGCAGGCTGTGGTTCGGCGCATAGCCCGGCCGGGCGGTGTGACCGTTGGTCCAGAGTTCGTAGGTCCAGTCGGTGATGGTCCCGTTCCGGTCGATGCTGGCGGTCACCTCGCCCACCATGGCCGGGCCGAACGGTTCCCAGGAGAACTCGTCACCGCGGCTCCACTGCACCCGTACGTGCCGGCCCGGGACTCGGGTCGCCAGCAGAGCGGCGTCCATCGCCGCGTCGTCGGCGGCATTGTGGCCGTAACTGCCCGGGCCTTCCACGTGCTGGACCACCACCGCGGCGGGGCTCAGGTCCAACGCCGCCGCGATCGCGTGGCGCAGGGTGAACACGCCCTGGCTGTGGCTCCAGACCTGAAGTAGTGCACCGTCGTACCGTGCGATGGCACAGCTGGGACCGATGGACGCGTGGGCCAGGAACGGCCGGGAGAAGCTGGCGGATGTCACTGCTGCCTGCGGGTGACGGGCACCGTCGGTGCGGACCAGGTTGGTCTCGGCGTCGGCCGTCCGTAGCCAGCTCTCCACGTTGCCGGGGTCGGGCAACTCGATCCCGGCCGACCACGTGGAGGCTCCCGCGATGGTCTGGGCGGCCGCTGCCGCCTGGCCCTCCCGGCGCGCGATGACGGCCAGGAAGTCGCCTTCCCGCACGATGCGTTCGACACCGGGAATCGACGAGAAGTCCGCGACTGCCACCTCTTCGAGGTGGGCACCAGGGCTGGGGGGTCGCACCACCCTGGCGTGCAGCATGTCCTCGAATTCCAGGTCGTGGATGAAACGCGCGCGGCCCAGCACCTTGTCGGGCAGGTCGATGCGCGCCAGGTCTTTCGAAGTGGGGGCGGCGAGCTTGACCTCCAGTGCCGAGTCGCCGACCCGCACCTCGAGGTCGACGACGCCGGAGAGGTCGGCATAGGACCCGATGCGGGCGCCGTCGGGGCCGCTGAACACTCCCGACGCCAGCCGAACCTGGGTGATGTCCAGACCCGCCTTGTGTCCGGCTGCTCGGCGGAACAACTCCCGGGTCTCGGCGCACACCCGGCGCACGGCGGCTCCGGAGAACGTGATCGAGAGGCTGCCTGCGGTGAGCCCCTCATCGGGCGAGCACGCCGTGTTGGTACCGGTGGCCCTGACCGCCTCGGGCTGGACATCGAGTTCGTGAGCTGCGATCTGAGTGAGGGCGGTGAGAATCCCCTGTCCGAGCTCGACTTTGCCCACCCGCAGCGCGAAGACACCGTCCTCACTCACGCTCAGCCACGTCGAGATCCACGGGTTGTCGGAGAGTGACGGCGGCAGATCGGGTGTCATGTGGTCGACTCTGCCGCTGCCAGAACAGCATCGACGAAACGCAGATGGGTGCCGCACCGGCAGAGGTTGCGGTCCAATGCCGCCGTCACCTCGGCGCGGGTCGGCCGGGGATTGTCCCGAAGCAGCGCGGCAGCACTGACGATCATCCCGGAGATGCAGTAACCGCACTGCCCGGCCTGCAGTTCCAGGAATGCGGACTGCACCGGATGCGGGGCGCCGGGACGGCCCAGGCCGGCCACGGTGTGGACCTCCCCGCGGACGTATTCGACCGGGGTGTCACACGATGGCGTGGGGTGGGCGTCGACCCAGACGAAGCACGCCCCGCACTGACCGAGGCCGCAGCCGAATTTCGGTGATTTGTCGCCGATGTCGTTGCGTAGCACCTCGAGTAGCGAAGTACCCGGCGGAACGTCGACGTGGTACTGACGGCCGTTGACGGTCAGCTGGAACGAAGGCACTGGTGTCTCAGGCGTGGCTCTGCGCTGCCCAGTAGGCGGGGTCGGCCTTGCTGGCGGCGAGGTCTTCGGCGGTGGTGAAGCCGGGCGCCATCGACGCGGCGGTACCGGCCATGTACTGGTGATGGTCGATGCCCAGCAGCCGGATCCAGCTCTGCTGACCGAATGTCAGTGCGATACAACAACCCAACTCGACGAGTTCCTGCTCAGAGAAGTGAGCGTGCAGACGCGCCCAGAGGGTGTCGAGGTCCTGGCTGCCCCAGGCGATGGCCTCGGCGTAGGCCAGTGCGGCCTTCTGGCGACCGTCATAGAGATCGGACGTCTCGAAGTTCAGCAGCTGGTCGTATTGCTGCTCCTGGAGCCCTGCGCTGGTGGCCTTCTCCGAGCGCTGGTTACCGCAGAATTCACACTTGACCGTTCTGGAGATGTAGACCCGGCACAGGTCTTTGATCGCGTGATCGACGACGCCGCTGTGGAACTGGGCTTTCCAGCTGTCGGCGAAGGCCCAGAAGGCTTCGGGGGAGTGCGCGCGCACCGCGGAACTCTCCGGTCGCGGTGTCCCGTGCCGGGCGCAGCGCTCCATCTCCGCTTGCATGCGCTCGTCCATCTGCTCGAAGGGCACGTAACTGATGCGCGGGTCCGTGGTGGCCATGTCACTCCCTTGTGAAGGCACTGCAATCGATTGCTGTCAGTATGTGCCGCTGCGCTGCGGTGGTCAAGGGTCAGTCGAACACCAGGATCTTGACCAGGGCGACCACGCCGATCACCAGGATGCAGGCCCGCAGCACCATGGGCGGGAGCCGCCGGCCGTACCGCGCGCCGAGATAACCGCCGAGGAACGCCCCGGCCGAGATCAGTGCGACCACCGACCAGTCGATGCGGTCCGTCGCGACGATCATGAACAGAATCGCAGCCACTCCGTTCACCACGGTGGCGAGCACGTTTTTGATCGCAGTCAGGCGCTGGATGCCGTCGCTGAGGATCATGCTCATGAGTCCGACGAGCAGAATGCCCTGCGCCGCACCGAAATAACCGCCGTAGATGCCAAGGACGAAGATCCCGGCGGTCAGCAGCACCTGGGAGAGTGTGCCCGGGGGCCCGTGGTGCCGCGCCGCGGCCGACCGGCGCTGCACACTGGGCCCGATGATCACCATGAGCAGCCCGATCGCGATCAGCACGGGCACGATCGCCTTGAACGAGTCGTCGGGAAGCACCAGCAGCAGGACAGCGCCCACCAGTGCGCCCGCCACGGAGGCGGGAGCCAGTTTCAGCAGGACGTCCCGGTTGGGGCGTAGCTCGCGGCGATACCCGTAGACGCCGGAGACGCCACCGGCGACCATGCCGATGTTGTTGGAGATGTTCGCCGTCAGCGGCGGATAACCGAACAGCAGCAGCGTCGGGAAGGTGACCAGAGTGCCCGACCCGACGATGGTGTTGATCGCGCCGGCCCACACCCCGGCCACGAAGATCACCGAGGGTTCGAGCAGGGCCTCGATCATCGGGCGGTGCGCGAGCCGGCGAGGTGTCGGTCGAGAAACGCGATCACCCCGTCGATGGCGCGTTCCTGGATGTCGTCGACCTGGACCCGGCCGTCCGCGCCAGCGACCGGGAACACATAGCCGTGCAGGGGGTGATCCCACGAGACCCATTCGGCGTTCTTCCCGCTGGCGGCCAGCAGGTCGTAACTGATCCGGAAGATGCCCTGGAGGTGATCGTCATCGCGTCCCATCACCAGCATGGGTAGCGAGATGGGCGCGATCCGTTCCAGGGCCAGCGGTTCGTTGATGCGGGAACGGACGAACGCCGGGTCGCGCATCTGCATCTCCTCGATGTTGCGCAGCTGCGTGTCGGGATTGGTGAACGCTGTGTCGTCCGGGGTGAGATCGAGGAACTCGTGATTGGCGGGCTCGCAGGCGATTCCCGCTCTGAGCGGGCTGTCGTACTGCGAGGCGATCTTGAACAGCATCTCGCCGGCATGGCTCACCCCCAGGTGCCCGAGCCGGTCGGCGTCGATCTGCGGGTGCCGGGCTACGTCGGCCAGGATGGCGAGCTCGTCCTCGAACTCCAGCGGCGACCGGCTCATCAGATCCATGCCCTGTCGCCGGTCCACGACCAGCGGCCCGCCCCGGTGGAATCCGAGTTCGACTTCGGTCCGATATCGGCCCCAGGCGCAGGCGTAGCCGGCATCGAGGAGGCGCTCCATGATGTAGCCGTGGGTGGCGACCCGGCGGCGCAGCCATTCCAGGCCACCGCCGCCGTTGCCGTAGGCCAGGAACACGAACGGCAGGCCGGCAGGGGCTTCCGCCGGGAGGCGCAGTGCGTAGGGAACGTAGAGCCCGTCGAAGGTCTCGGCCAGGCGGTAGCTGACCGGCCGGGACGATCCGGGCACGGGCTCGGTGATCACGGGAAAGCCCGTTGCCGGCATGAGGCCGCTCCTGTCGACTGGCCAGTGCTGTGCAATCGATTGCAACACACGCGGGTCGTTTTGGGAAGGAGGGTGATCGGGAAACCCGGCGTGGCGGCGGTCCGGCGAGGGCGATGAGCGGCCCGGGAACAAAACCGCGATGGTCTCAGTTGACCCATTCGACACCAACTTGAGTGCATCAGACTCAACTCTGAGTTGACAGCAGACGGTCAACGGGAGCAATCTTGAGTCCGGTCCACTCAGACCCCTATCAAGCTATTCAGGAGGCACCACTATGGCTCGTGCGGTCGGTATCGACCTCGGGACCACCAACTCCGTCGTATCGGTTCTCGAAGGTGGCGACCCCGTCGTCGTCGCGAACTCTGAGGGCTCCCGTACCACCCCGTCCGTCGTCGCGTTCGCGCGCAACGGCGAGGTGCTGGTCGGTCAGCCCGCCAAGAACCAGGCGGTGACCAACGTCGATCGCACCATCCGGTCGGTCAAGCGCCACATGGGCACTGACTGGTCCGTGGAGATCGACGGCAAGAACTACACCCCTCAGGAGATCAGCGCCCGTGTGCTGATGAAGCTCAAGCGCGACGCCGAGAGCTACCTGGGTGAGGACATCACCGACGCGGTGATCACCGTGCCCGCGTACTTCAACGACGCCCAGCGTCAGGCCACCAAGGAAGCCGGCCAGATCGCCGGCCTCAATGTGCTGCGCATCGTCAACGAGCCCACCGCGGCCGCGCTGGCGTACGGCCTGGACAAGGGCGAGAAGGAACAGACCATCCTGGTCTTCGACCTCGGTGGCGGCACGTTCGACGTTTCGCTGCTCGAGATCGGTGACGGCGTGGTCGAGGTCCGCGCGACCTCCGGCGACAACCACCTCGGTGGTGACGACTGGGACGAGCGCGTCGTGACCTGGCTGGTCGACAAGTTCAAGGGCACCTCGGGCATCGACCTGACCAAGGACAAGATGGCCATGCAGCGGCTGCGGGAAGCCGCCGAGAAGGCCAAGATCGAACTGAGCTCGAGCCAGAGCACCTCGATCAACCTGCCCTACATCACCGTCGACGCCGACAAGAACCCGCTGTTCCTCGACGAGCAGCTGACCCGCGCCGAGTTCCAGCGCATCACGCAGGACCTGCTGGATCGCACCCGTCAGCCCTTCCAGTCCGTGATCAAGGACGCCGGCATCTCGGTGGCCGACATCGACCACGTGGTGCTCGTGGGTGGTTCCACCCGTATGCCCGCGGTCACCGAACTGGTGAAGGAACTGACCGGCGGCCAGGAGCCCAACAAGGGCGTCAACCCCGACGAGGTCGTCGCCGTGGGCGCCGCGCTGCAGGCCGGTGTGCTCAAGGGTGAGGTGAAAGACGTTCTGCTGCTTGACGTCACCCCGCTGTCGCTCGGTATCGAGACCAAGGGCGGCGTGATGACCAAGCTGATCGAGCGCAACACCACCATCCCCACCAAGCGGTCGGAGACCTTCACCACCGCTGACGACAATCAGCCGTCGGTGCAGATCCAGGTGTTCCAGGGTGAGCGCGAAATCGCATCGCACAACAAGCTGCTCGGCTCCTTCGAGCTGACCGGCATCCCGCCGGCCCCGCGCGGCGTGCCGCAGATCGAGGTCACCTTCGACATCGACGCCAACGGCATCGTGCACGTCACCGCCAAGGACAAGGGCACCGGCAAGGAGAACACGATCAAGATCCAGGAGGGCTCCGGCCTCTCCAAGGAAGAGATCGACCGGATGATCAAGGACGCCGAAGCGCACGCCGACGAAGATCGGAAGCGTCGCGAAGAGGCCGACGTCCGCAACCAGGCCGAGTCGCTGGTCTACCAGACGGAGAAGTTCGTCAAGGAACAGCGCGAAGCCGAGGGTGGCTCGAAGGTTCCCGAAGACACCTTGACCAAGGTCGACGGTGCCATCGCCGAGGCGAAGACGGCTCTGGCCGGCACCGACATCTCTGCCATCAAGGCCGCCATGGAGAAGTTGGGCCAGGAGAGCCAGGCTCTGGGTCAGGCGATCTACGAAGCCACGCAGGCCGAGCAGGCCGCCGGCGCAGACGCCAGCGGTGCCAGCAAGAACAGTGACGACGACGTGGTGGATGCCGAGGTCGTCGACGACGACCAGGAGCGCAAGTGAGCCAGAACGATCCGCAGGAGCCGGTGACTGTCACCGACAAACGGCGCATCGATCCGACCACCGGCGAAGTACGCGAACCGAACTCCGGCCCGGCCCCCAGTGGGCCGGCGCCGGAGGCGGCGCCCGCTGATTCAGCTGACACCGACGAGGTCGCCGACCTCAAGGCCACGCTGCAGCGGGTGAAGGCGGAGTACGACAACTACCGCAAGCGTTCCGTGCGTCAGGAGCAGGCCGCCGCCGACCGCGCCAAGGCCACCGTCGTGCACCAGTTGTTGCCGGTGCTCGACGACCTGGACCGGGCCCGTAGCCATGGTGACCTGGAGACCGGGCCGCTGAAGTCGGTGGCCGACAAGCTCGCCACCGCTCTCGACGGCGTGGGGCTGGCGGCGTTCGGCGCCGAGGGCGATCCGTTCGATCCCTCACTGCACGAAGCCGTGCAGCACGAGGGTGACGGGTCCAATCCGGTGATCGGCACCGTGATGCGTCAGGGCTACCGCCTCGGTGAGCAGGTGTTGCGGCACGCACTCGTCGGCGTGGTCGATGCACCCGCCGAGGACTCGAGCCCCGACACGACCGAGAACTCCGGCGCGACAGCCGATCAGGCGACAGAATCTAAGTGAGGCGTACACGACGATGAAGACAGGTAAGGAGGTGACGCACGATGGCCCAGCGAGAATGGGTTGAGAAGGACTTCTACAAGGAGCTCGGCGTCTCCTCTGACGCCGGCCCCGACGAGATCAAGCGCGCCTACCGCAAGCTGGCCTCCGAACTGCATCCCGACAAGAACCCTGACAACCCCACCGCCACCGAGCGGTTCAAGGCGGTGTCCGAGGCGTACAGCGTGCTCTCGGATGACGCCAAGAAGAAGGAGTACGACGAAACCCGCCGCTTGTTCGCGGGCGGCGGTTTCGGTCGGCGGTTCAACGGCGGCGGTACCAGCGGTGCCAGCGGCTTCCCGGGCGGGTTCGGCTCCGACGGTGCCGAGTTCAACCTCGGCGATCTGTTCGACGCCGCCGGCCAGACCGGTGGGACGAACATCGGCGACCTGTTCGGTGGGCTGTTCGGGCGCGGTGCACAACCGCGCCCGAGCCGCCCCCGGCGTGGCAACGACCTGGAGACCGAGACCGAACTCGACTTCCTGGAAGCCACCAAGGGCGTGGCCATGCCACTGCGGCTGACCAGCCCGGCACCGTGCACCAACTGCCACGGCAGCGGAGCGCGCCCGGGCACCAGCCCGAAGGTGTGCCCGAGCTGCAACGGCGCCGGCGTCATCAACCGCAACCAGGGTGCGTTCGGATTCTCCGAGCCCTGCACCGAATGCCGGGGCAGCGGCTCGATCATCGAGCACCCGTGTGACGAGTGCAAGGGCACCGGCGTGACCACCAGGACCCGCACCATCAATGTGCGGATTCCCCCGGGAGTCGAAGACGGCCAGCGCATCAGACTGGCCGGACAAGGTGAGGCCGGACTTCGCGGGGCGCCCTCGGGTGACCTCTATGTCACCGTGCACGTGCGTCCGGACAAGGTGTTCGGTCGTGACGGGGACGATCTCACCGTGACCGTTCCGGTCAGCTTCCACGAATTGGCATTGGGCACAACGCTTTCGGTCCCGACGCTGGAGGGCAAGGTCGGTGTGCGGGTGCCCAAGGGCACCGCTGACGGCCGGATCCTGCGGGTGCGTGGCCGAGGAGTGCCCAAGCGCAGTGGCGGTCATGGTGACCTGCTGGTCACCGTCAAGGTGGCGGTGCCGCCGAGCCTCGAGGGCGAAGCGCTGGAGGCGCTGGAGGCCTACGCCGCCGCCGAGCGCGCCAGCGGTTTCGATCCGCGGTCCGGATGGGCGGGCAACCGGCTATGAGCAAGGCAGATCGAGCTGCGGAAGCACGGACATTCCTTATCTCGGTCGCTGCCGAGCTGGCCGGTATGCACGCGCAGACGCTGCGGACCTATGACCGGCTCGGGCTGGTCAGTCCGCAGCGCAGCTCGGGCGGCGGCCGGCGGTATTCGCAGCGTGATGTCGACCTGCTGCGCGAGGTGCAGCGACTCTCACAGGATGAGGGCGTGAATCTCGCTGGTATCAAACGCATCATCGAGCTGACCAATCAGGTCGAGGCGCTGCAGGGCCGGGTGCAGGAGATGGCGCAGGAGATCGAGATGCTGCGGACCAACCAGCGTCGCGATGTCGGGCCCCCCAAGACGAGTACGGCACTCGTGGTCTGGCAGCCCCGAAATCGACGATGACGCCCGGAGCTTGCGGAGGGCGGCTGAGGAGATGAGCAGTCAGCCCCGAAATCGACGATGACGCCCGGAGCTTGCGGACACAGAATATGCGACCGAGGGTCGCTGAGCACGGCCGTCAGGCCCGCAGCTCGGCGGCCCTTCTCGCATCTGCGCAGCGTCGTCAAATGGAAACAGCGCTGGGGATTTTCACTCGCCCAATGGATGACGGACGTGGCGTGCACGCCCGAACGAGTCGAAGGGCGGCGCCCCAGCGTGTGGTGACGCTTAGACGCTGATGGTGAATTCCGCCAGGCTCGGTGTGCCGGGCTCGGCGGTCCGGTACCCGCCCCGGGTCAGTGCATCGGTGGGCGCGGCCATCGGCTCGAAGCAGATGACGTCCTCCCCGGGCGGGGCGAAGATCTGCGCGGCGGGGTACCCCTGCACGAACCGCACCTCGATACGCCGGCCCGCACCGGACACCGCGAACACCGAACCGTCGGCGACCTCGTCGTACCCGTCATCGAAGGTCTTGTCGCCCAACAGCTCCCGGTCTGCTTCCTGCCTGGTGGCAGCTCCGGTGGGGATACCCCGGTCATCAACGGCCAGGTGTCGCATCGCGGGCGTCTCCACCAGCCACTGATCGCGCGGCACGCCGGGCAGTTGCAGGTACGGATGGAAACCGAAGCACAACGGAACCCCGACGTCGCCAGTGGCACTGACCACGGTCTGGATCGTCAACGTCCGCGCCCGCAGCGTGACGGAGACATCGACGGTGTGGGGGAACGGGAAACTGGCCAGCAGTTCGGGATGGCCGGCGAAGTCGAACGACGCGACCAGTTCGTCGGCGGTCTCGGAGACCACCTGCCAGTCCTTGTGGGCGGCCAGCAGGCCGTGGATCAGCAGTCCGTTCGGATCGGTGCGCACCCCGGCGCCATCCGGTGCGATGTCCACCTTGATGCCCGAAGCCTCAAAAGTATTGGTGCTCAACCGGTTGGCCCACGGATAGAGCAGCGGCAGACCCATCGTCTTGCCGTCGGAGATGTACTTGTCCAGGCCGCGCCGTTGCCCCAGCAGCTCGACACCGTCGTCGGTCAGCGAGATGCCGATCATCCCGGCGCCGGGGACGAACTGCGCCGCGACGGGTCCGTCATGAAGAGTGACGATGTGCATGTCCCGAGCCTAGCGGGCGGCGTCTGTGCTTCGTCGATTTCTGCGCCAGGGCGGTGCACCGCGCGATTTCACGACCCTGGTGCAGAAAACGACGGCGCGGCAGGGGACTGCGGAGAAATGGGGCGACAGGGGAGTTGCACGGACGGACCCTAGCCCCCCAGCGGGTCAAACTGAATGCGTTCGGGCGGCGCGCCTTTGGCGATCAGCGCCGCGCGGGCCCTGGGCACCATCTGCGGCCCGCCCGCGATGAGGATCTGGCGATCACCCCAGCCGCCGTAGCGGGTCACCACGTCGGGTAACAAGCCCTTCTGCCGCACGTGCAGACCCCGCGGCGGATGCGGATCCGGATACTCGGGCGCCCAGGGGGGATCGGTGTCGTACTCCGAGACGGGTGTGACCGACAGCCACGGATTGGTGGAGGCGATCTCCCACAGGGTGCGCAGGTCATAGAGTTCGCAGGGGTAACGGGCGCCGAAGAACAGGTGCACGCGCGGATTGACCCCGAATCGGCACAGGTCCATGATGATCGCCCGCAGGGGGGCCAGCCCGGTGCTGCCGGCCACCATCAACACGTCACCTGCGTCGCGATTCACCTCGAGACCCCCGTGCGGGCTCGACAACCGCCACCGATCGCCGGGCCGGGTCTCCTCGACGATCGCGGTGCTGGCCATGCCGCCCGAGACGGCCCGGACGTGGAACTCGATGCCGCCGTCGGGTTGTGCGGGAATGGCCGGCGACAGATAACGCCACCGGCGCGGCCACTGCGGCACTTCGACGTTGACGTACTGGCCCGGGTGGTAGTCCATGGGACGGTCGAGGTACAGCCGGACCACCGCCAGATCGCGCGAGACGCGGTGGTGTTCGGCCACCGTACCCTCCCACCAGGCGGGGCCTTCCTCGGCGGCGGCGGCCCCGCTCATGACACCGCCGATCAGGTTGATGGCCTGCCGGGCGGCGTCCTCGACGGCCGGTGTCCAGGCCGGGCCGAGCTCATTGCTCAAGGTTGCATACAGTGCGTGCGCCAGCGTCTCGTAGTGCTTGGCGGCGACGCCGTACTTGCGGTGGTCGCGGCCCAGCTGGGCCAGGAAGGCCACCGGCTCGTCGGCGCGCTGTGCGATGAACTCACCGAGCAGCCAGTTCAGCGCCTGGCCGAAGACCGCACGCTGACCGGTCATGTCGGGCGGGAACATGTCGCGCACCGACTCATCGATGGCGAACCAGGTGGTGTAGAACCGGCCGACCATCGCATCGGAGTTGAGTAGGGCGGACTGCAGCACGGCGAGTGCTTCGCGATCTTCCAGGCCCACTCGCGCGATTTTAAGCCTTACACTGACCGCCGAGCTGACCGATGCCAGGAGGCTGCGAGTGTCCCGGTTCTGGAGTTACGTGCGCTTCCAGCTGATGATGTTCGTCTTCGGCATCGTGGGCCCGATTTTCTTGATCGGTTACTTCGCCGCGCAGCCCGACCCGACGCTGAAATGGATGTACTGGTGGGGGCTGTTCATCACCGCAGCGGATGTGCTGTTGGCGTTATGGGCGACCAGCGCACTGGACCGCAGCACGTCCGACTATGACCTGGCGCGCCGGTTGGAGCTGGCAGCGCGGTTGGGGCGTCAACGGTCTGATCCCGAATAACGCAGCGCCGCAATACCTATCAGCAGTGCACCGGCCAGCGCCCAGCATGCCAGGACAGTGATGGAGCCGGCAGCGGTCGCGCCGGAGAAGGGTTCCGGGAAGTAGGCCGTCGACCGGAGCAGGGTCGCGTTGGCGCCTTGGGGAAGCAATTGTCCGAAGGCTCCCCATCCGCGCGGCAGGAGTTCCGGTGCACCGGCGAGGCCAGACAGCGGGTTGCCGAGCAGTACGCCCACCGCGGCGGCGATGCCGATACCGGCGCGTCCGAACAGTGATCCGAGGCCCAGCACCGGCAGTCCCATCGCGAGTACACCGAGCAGCAGGCCGGCGCTGACGGCCCAGAAGTGGGCGTCGATGGAGCCGAACGCGAAGCGCAGCAGTGTGGTGATGGTCAGCGTCATCAGTACCGCCGCGGTGGCGAACGCACCCAGGCGGAGCCAGGGCCGATTCGGGAAGGTCAGTAGCAGTGCGGCGGCGGGCAGAATGCCGGCCAACGTGAGGGGCAGTGCGGCGGCCGACAACCCGACTCCGCGCGGGTCGGTGCTCGGCAGTGGGGCGGCGTCTTCAGTGGCTACCGGCACGCCGGAATGCTGCGACAGTGCCGCGCCGATCTGGCTGAGGGACTGGGCGATCATCGGACTGCCACCGCTGGCGATCAGCACCGTGGGGCCCTGCGGTGTCACAACGACGCCGCCGTAGACGTCGCGGCGGGTGATCGCCTCACGCAGTGCGGCTTCGTCACCGTAGTTGGTGACGAGGAAGCCTCCGGGTGCGCTCTGTGTCAACCGTTCTTCGATCTGTGCGGCGGACGCGGCCGGGCCGGCGACCCCGATCGGCACGTCGTGTGGGGCGGACTTGGCGGCGGGCAGGGCGAACGCAATGAACACCACCGCCAGGGCCGCGGTCAGACCCAGGATGATCCGGGCGGCGTGGCCCAGGGGTGAGCTCGGGTGCGCGGGGGCGGCGTGCCGACTGGGCGCGGGAACGGTGTTGGTGGCCATCTCACGACTCTTTTCACCGACGGTTGAATTACTGAGCGCAGCGTAACGCGACGAGCCGATCTTTTCAACAGTCGGTGAAATGTTAATGTCGTCTCATGCCCTCACCTGCGCCGACCTCGAGGAGACGGGGCCGCCGGCAGGGGAGTCCGGTATCCCGCGAGGCGGTGTTGACCGCCGCCAAACAACGGTTCGCCGAGCAGGGTTACGAGAAGACGACGCTGCGCCAGATCGCCACCGACGCCCACGTCGACCCATCGATGGTGCTGTATCTGTTCGGTTCCAAGGACGGCCTGTTCCGGGAAGCGATGAAGCTGATCATCGACCCCCAGCGATTGGTCGACGCCATCGCCGGCGGCGGCGCCGACGATCTCGGTACCCGACTGGTGCGTACCTATCTGGGCATCTGGGATGACCCCGAAACCGGGGCCAGTATGGTGGCGATGCTCTCGTCGGCGACGTCCAACCCCGACGCGAACCAGGCGTTTCGCGACTTCATGCGCGAGTACGTCCTGACCGCGGTCTCCGGCGCACTCGGCGGCGGGCCGGACACCAGGCTGCGCGCGGTGCTGGCTGCCACGAACATGATCGGGACGGTGTTCCTGCGCTACATCATGCGCGTGGGTCCGCTCGCAGAGGTGTCCACCGAGGAGGCCGTGCGGATGATCGCCCCCAGCGTGCAGCGTTACCTCACCGCCGACGTCGACGAATTGGGCCTGCCCGACGGCTACAGGCCGTGAGTGTCGTGGGGTGCCGGGAAATCCGGGCGGTGACGCACCTGATTTCCGCCGGCACGCTTCGCCTCGTACATCGCTGAATCGGCAGCCCGGACCAACCTTTCGACCAGGTTCGCCTCGAGCTGAAGGGAACCGCCCGCCAGCGGAGCGCCACAGGTGCCGACGCTGGCCGTGACCGGGTAGGGCAGCGCTTCGATCGCGGCGCGCACCCATTCGGCCCGCGGCGCCGGATCCGCCGCACTGTGCCGATCGGCGATCACGAATTCCTCGCCGCCGATCCGACCGATCACCGCGGTGTCGCGGGAGTTCTCCCGCAGCGCCGCAGCCACACTGATGAGGGCTTGGTCGCCCGCGGCGTGTCCTTGAGTGTCGTTGAGCTGCTTGAACTCATCGAGATCGACCAGGGTGACCACGAGGTAGCGGTTGCTCGGGGCACTGTCTTGCATCTGGAGCTCGTGTGCTGCGCGATAGAACGCGCCCCGATTCAGCAGACCGGTGAGCGGATCAAAGCCCGAGTTCCTCAGGTCGCTGCGCAGGGAATGCGCCAGGGAATGGATGCCGAACGGCACTCCGACGTTGAGCGCGATGACGATGAGGAAAGCCGATGCGGCCAGCGCGACGTCACCCGTGCCGTGCAGGAGCCGACAGGCGCCGATCACTGCGCAGGCCACGGCGGCGCCGAGGTTGACCGTCATCAGGGCGACGGTGTGGAAATAGGCCACGAAGCCGCCGATGATGGCGAAGGTGGTGCAGCCCATCAGCGCGGCGTACGGGTCGGACTGGGACAGGCACGTCACTGCGATGACCCCGATCGCCACCATGGAAAACAGCATCGATTGCCGGCGGGTCGGCCAGCGCCGCAGCCACAACACCCCGCTTGCCGCCGCGACCAGCGACGAGATCAGTGACACCCCGATGGTGACGGGTCGGTCGGGGCCGGTGGGGCTGGCGATCAGGACCACCGGAATGAGCGCAAGCAACACCGTGAACACGAAGGTGGTGGCCCGCCAGCGTGATTGCAGACCACGATCACGCAGGTAGGCGCTGAACCAGTCGAACTGATCGGGTTGCCGCCACCATCGCTCGGCCGACACGACCATCAACAACTCCTGTGAAACGCTCGACCACCGGACCTTACCAGTGCGTCAAAACGTCCAACGGCTACAGACCGTGGACCCCTTTGTAGAGCACCATCACGCCGATCACCACCAGAATGCACGCCACCAACGCTGCGTTGTGCTTCTCCATCCAGGTCTTCACCCGGGTCAGGGTCGGATCCAGGCGCGAACCGGAGGCCACGTAGGCCAGAATCGGCAGCGCCACGGTCGACGCCGACAACACGACGAAGACGAAGACGGCACCGGTGCTGGCGCCGCCCAGTCCCGAGGTGCCGATCGCCAAACCGGCTGCCGCGCAGATGAACAACACCTTGGGATTGGCAACCGTCAGAAGGGCCCCGAGCGCCAGGGCTTTTCCGGGGCCGGCTTCGGTCAGGTGGCGTGCACCCGGCATCTGGTGCGGCTTGGAATGCCGCGTCGCCCAGCGAAAGATGCCGAACACGATCAGTGCGGCGCCGACGACAACGCGCAGCCACGATGCCCAGGTGGGTGGTTGGTCGTGCATGCCACCGAGCAGACTCGAGATGGCCAGGAACAACGCGGTCAGCCCAGCGAGTCCGGCCACCCACCCGGCGAGGAAGGCCAGGCCGGTTGGTTTCGGGCGCGGGGTGTGCAGCACCAGAACCGCGGGAATGATCGACAGCGGAGACAAGGCCACGACCAACGAGAGCGGAACAAGCTCTGTCAGTGCCGAACCCAAGCTGGTAGCCACGCCATGAACCTAGTGTCTGGGCAGCGGCCGTGCAGCCACTGTGTTCGTATTGCTCGTGTGGTTCCACACCGAATCGGAGGTTGCCGCATGACCCAGATCCACCTCGGCCACATCTTTCACATCGCCGGTGCCCCGACGGTCAGCGACGCAGCCGATGCGCTGGTCTCCATACCCGACGGTGCGCTGGTGATCGACGACGCGGGCGCCATCGTGTTCTGCGGCGACCGTGCGACTGCGCTCGACCGGCACGATTCCGCGACGGTGCACGACCATCGGCCGGGCTACCTGCTGCCCGGTTTCGTCGACACCCATATCCATTTCCCGCAGACCTATGCCGGCGACTCCTACGGTGGCGGGCAGCTGCTCGAGTGGCTCGATCTGTGCATCTTCCCGGCGGAGTCGCGGTTCGCCGACCCCGAGTTCGCCCGACGAGCCGCCGTTGAGTTCTGTGATCGCCGGGTCGCGGCGGGCACCACGGCGGCCCTGGTTTTCGGCTCGGCGTTCCCGCACGCCCAGGACGCGCTGTTCACCGAAACACAGCGCCGCGGCCTGCGCCTGGTCAGTGGTCGCGGCATCCAGACGGTAGGACCGGAATCGGCGGCGGCGCTGATCACTTCGGAGGAGGACGCCATCCGGCTGACCCGCGACGAGATCGACACCTGGCACGCCGCCGACACCGGGGACGTCGACACCGCCTTGCTGCATGTCGCGATCGTGCCCCGGTTCTCGTTGGCGGTGACCACCGAGACGCTGAGAAACCTTGGTGAGCTCTACGATTCGGTCCGTCATCGCGGTGTGTACGTGCACACCCACCTCAACGAGAACAACCGCCCCGGCACGGGCGAAGTGGACAGCACCAAACAGGCCTACCAGGTGGACTCATACCTGGACACGTACGACGGCAAATTCCTGCCCGGGTCGAGTGTCGGCGGCAAGAGTCTGCTGGGCCGTCGCACCGTCCTGGCGCACTGCGTGCACTGCCAGGACGCCGAACTGGAGCGTATGGCAGAGACCGGGACCTCGATTGCGCACTGCCCGGTTTCGCAACTGTTCCTCGGGTCGGGCACCATGCCGTGGAAACGGACCGTCGCGTCCGGGGTGAACATCTCCGCCGGCACCGATTTCGGTGGTGGCGACGAGTGGCTGATCCCGCGGGTGCTCGGAGACGCCTTCAAGGTGCACATCACCGAACCCGACGGGGTGTCCATGCAACCCGCGGAGATGCTGTTCCTGGGAACCCTTGCCGGTGCACGGGCCCTCGACATGGAGAACCGCTTCGGTAACTTCGACCCGGGCAAGGAAGCCGATTTTGTGGTCGTCGATCCTTCCGCAGTACCCGCGCTGAATTCGGCGCTCACCCACGGAGTGCGCTCCGGTGATCCCCGATTGGCAAGAGATCAAACGCTTTTCGCCCTGCTGATGAGACTGCGGGAAGCGGCGATCGTGCAGGTGTATGTCCAGGGGCGCCGGATCGCCGCGGGTTCGGCAGAACCGACGTGAGCACGCCCGCCACCGTTGTCAGCGTGTTCCACCAGGCTGGTGATGCGGTGGACTTCGATACATGGGCCGGGGATGTCGTGCATTCGGCCCGCTCCGCGGCAGGCTTTCGGTCGGGTCAGATCGCGCTGCATGACGCCGCATATCTCGACTGGGCCGTGGCGCTGACGTTCGACGACGACGCACAGTTGAACGCGTGGCTCGACGGCCCCGACCGGGCAGCGGTATTGCAGGCGGGTAACGCGCGCGGTTACTACTTGCGGACAACGGATCTCGTGATGGTGGACGGCCAGCCCGGTCCCACCGGAGTCGACGCCTTTCGCCACGCGGTGTCACCGGGACGCGAGGCGGACTTCGCCGCAGCTCAGCGAGGGCTCAACGAGGCCAGCGCCGGGTATCCGGGGTTCGAGGGTGCCGCGCTGTTCGGGCCCACCGTCGGCAACGAGTGGTTGTCGCTGGTGCGATACCGCACTGCAGAACAGCTTTCAGCGTGGAAAGCGTCCGTGGAACGGGCGCAGGCGCTGACCCCGCTGCGTTCGGTGCTCACCGAGGAATTCGCCCCGCTGACCTCTACGACACCATTCGCGACAACCGTGCGTATCGAGAACGGTCGCACACTCATGACGCCGAACTGGAAGTCGGCCATGATGGTGCTGCTCGTGCTCTATCCGACCGTGATGCTCTTGTCGCGATTCGCCGGTCCGTTCTTCGACGAATGGGGCGCGCCGCCGTGGCTCGCGCTCTGGCTGAGCCAGGTGCTCAGTATCTCGCTGATGCAGTGGTGGCTGATGCCGTGGGCCACCACACCCTTCAAGCGATGGCTGGACCCGGTCGACGGCCGTGGATGGCGGACCGGCTGCGCGGGAGCGTCCGTCATTGTGGCCGGTTACGCCGCGACGCTGGTGCTGTTCGCCTCCGTGCACTGGTTGCAATTCTGGGATTACAACAGCTGATTCGGCGTCACAGGATCACCACCGAGCGCAGGACTTCGCCGGTGTGCATTTTGTGGAAGGCGTCTTCGATGTCGTCGAGGCTGATGCGTTCGGAGACGAATTTCTCTAAGGGGAGCCGGCCCTGCAGGTAGAGGCTGATGAGGGTGGGGAAGTCGCGCTCGGGTAGGCAGTCGCCGTACCAGGAGGATTTCAGTGCGCCGCCGCGGGAGAAGAAGTCGACCAGCGGCATCTGCAGTTGCATGTCCGGGGTGGGCACGCCGACCAGGACGACGGTGCCGGCCAGGTCGCGGGCGTAGAAGGCTTGTTTCCAGGTTTCGGGGCGGCCGACGGCGTCGATGACGACGTCGGCGCCGAACCCGCCGGTCAGATCCTGAATCGTCTCGACCGCATCCAGTTCGGCGGCGTTGACGGTGTGGGTGGCGCCGAATTCGCGTGCCCAGGCCAGTTTCTTGTCGTCGCGGTCGACGGCGATGATGGTTTTGGCGCCGACCAGGGCGGCGCCGGCGATGGCGGCGTCTCCGACCCCGCCGCAGCCGATGACGGCCACGGTGTCATCGCGGGTGACGGCGCCGGTGTTGATGGCCGCGCCGATGCCGGCCATCACCCCGCAGCCGAGCAGGCCGGCGACGGCGGGGTCGGCTTGGGGGTCGACTTTGGTGCATTGGCCTTCGTGGACCAGGGTTTTTTCGACGAAGGCGCCGATACCCAGGGCCGGGGACAGTTCGGTGCCGTCGGTGAGGGTCATTTTCTGGGTGGCGTTGAAGGTGTTGAAACACAGGTGCGGGCGGCCGCGTTTGCAGGCCCGGCATTGTCCGCAGACCGCGCGCCAGTTGAGGATGACGAAATCACCGGGTTCGACGTTGACCACTCCGTCGCCGATGGCTTCGACGGTGCCGGAGGCTTCGTGGCCGAGCAGGAAGGGGTAGTCGTCGTTGATGCCGCCGTCGCGGTAGGTCAGGTCGGTGTGGCAGACCCCGCAGGCGATGATCTTGACCACCACTTCACCCGGGCCGGGGTCGGGGATCACGATGTCGGTGACCTCCACCGGAGCACCCTTGGACCGAGAAATCACACCACGCACCGTCTGACTCATGCCTGAACGTCTCTTCTTTCTGTGTTCGTGTTCGATGGCACCGAGGCGGCGGCGGCCCTCGGTGCGGTCAGTGTCCGTACTGATGCGGAACGGGAATACGCACCACGAGAAGACAATCCGATGCCACGGCGCCGTTGTTGGCGAACCGGTGCGGGACCTCGGCATCAAGGCGGATCGAGTCGCCCGACTCGAGCTCGGTCACCGTCTCGTTGATGTGGACCGTCAGCGTCCCGCTCTGTACGACCACCACTTCCTGTCCTTCGTGACGCACCAGCTCCGAGCCGGTGTGTGAACCCGGCTCCAGGTGAAGCGATGCCACCTCCAGTCCGTGCTCGCGGCTGCGCTGGATCACCCGGCGCACCACTCCGCGCCCGATCGTCAGCTGTTGCTGCTCGTCGTAGCGCACCAGTGAAAGGCTTGGCGCTGAGGACGATTGGAACAGCTCACCGACAGCGACACCCATGGCCGAGGCGATGGCCACCAGCGATCCCACCGACACACCGGTCTTGCCGCGCTCCAGCATGGACAGCATCGAAACACTCAGTCCGGTGGTGGTGGAGATGTCGACGAGGGTCAGGCCCCGCTCAGCGCGAACACGCCGGATCTCGGCGCCGAGCCGTCGGGTTGCGAGCTCCGATGCAGACTCCGCGTCGGGGGAGGCGGGTCGACGAGCCGGCTGAGGGACGAGGCCGGTGAGGGAGGGCTCGCCTGGGGATGAGGCGCTTTCGCCACCGACGCTCATGTACCTCCTCAACATTCGGCCAGGATCGACTGCAGTACGACTGGAACGCGGGGTCCACACTGTGCACCGCGGGTTGGCGGCATGCGGGGGAACGCGCCAACCCGCGGGCAGCTCAGCGGGGAACCCTCAGCGGGCGCCCTCAGTGCGCGACACCGAAGAACAGTTCTTCGAGCGCGCCCTCGGCCAGCAGGGACCGAGCGTCTGTTGCGGGTCCGAGCGTGCCGTCCGACATGAAGTGCACCTTGTCCACGGCGGGCAGGCAGATACGGGGGTGCTCCTCGATGATCCACAACACCCCGGCACCTTGGTCACGCAACCGCTGGATGTCGGCGATGCGTTCCCGCACGATCAGCGGGGCCAATCCGGTGGTCGGTTCGTCGAGCATGAGCAACGCCGGTGAGCCCACCAGAGCGCAGGCGATGGCGAGCATCTGCCGTTCGCCGCCGGACAGGGTGGCTGCCGCCTGGGTGAACCGCTCATTCAACCGGGGGAACTGAGACAGCACCTGTTTGGTGATGGCACGGCTCTCGGCGAGGCTGCCGCGGCAGGACACCTGCAGGTTCTCGCCGACGGACAGCTCGGGAAAGACATTGCCCTGCTGGGGTACATAGCCGATGCCGCGCTTGGCGATGGCGTTCTGCGGGACTGCCGACAGATCCTCGCCCTTGAACGTCAGTGACCCACCGTGCAGGGGCAACGACCGCGCAATGGCCTTCATCAACGAGGACTTGCCCGCGCCGTTGGGGCCCACGATGGCGACGATCTCGCCTTCGGCCACCGAGAAGGTGGCGTCGCGAACGACGGTCAGTGGGCCGTAACCGGTGCTCAGACCGCGAGTTTCAAGCAACATCGGATTCCTCCGCTCCTCCGAGGTAGATGCGTTTGACGTCGGGGTCATTGCCGATCTGATCCGGTGTGCCCGAGGCGATCACGGCACCGTGCTCGAGCACGTGCACCCGCGCCGCCAGGCCGAGGACGAAGCTGAGGTTGTGGTCGATGACCAGTACGCCGATACCGCGCGCCGAGATGTTGCGGATGATGCCGGCCAGAGTCTCGATCTGGTTGACCGTCATGGCCGCAGCGGGCTCGTCGAGCAGCAACATCTGCGGCGAAAGCGCCAGTTGGCGCAGGATCTCGACGAGTTTGGCGTCGCCGGGGGACAGGTCGGCCATGGACCGGTCCCCGAGGTGGGCGGCATCCGCCTGTTCCAGCTGCGCCCAGGCGGCGTCATGCGCCTCGGAGCGGCGGCGCCGGTCCTTCTTCCACTGCAGGAACGGCGTCCACGGGTAGTCCAACTCGGAACCGCCGGTGGCGAGTGCGATGTTCTCCACCACTGTCATGGATTTGAACCCGACCGGCGTCTGGAATGTGCGGACCAGGCCGGCGCGGGCCACCTTGTGCGCCGGTAGCCCGGTCAGATCGGTGCCGCCGAACTGGACTTTGCCGGTGTACGGCGTGCCGAAACCCGAGATGACGTTGAACAGGGTGGTTTTGCCCGCGCCGTTGGGTCCGATCAGCGCGGTGATCTCCTCGCCGGAGACCTTGATGTTGACATCCCGCAGGGCGCGCACCCCGCCGAATGTCTTGTTGACGCCGATCACTTCCAGATCGGCTGCTGCCTTGCTCATGCGCGGTCCCCGTTCAGGATCGGCTGCTTGGTGGTCTGCTCTGCCGATGCGGCCGCTGCTGCGGACGCGGAGGCCGGCCGGGGGTAGCGCTTGCGCAGTCTGGCGAAAGTGCCGCTCTCGGAGAGCAATCCGTCTGGGCGCCACCTCAGCAGCGCGATGAGCAGCACGCCCACCAGCAGCGGGTGAGCTGCGGCGTGCAGGTTGGCGTACTCGTGCGGAACCTCGACCAGACGCACCATCTCACTGACCGCGGTGAGCAGCAGTGCGCCCACGATCGGACCGAACCGGCTACCCAGGCCGCCGATCACCAGACCAGCCCAGATGGTGAACGTCAGGCTGGAGCGGAACGCCGAGGGCACCAGTGCTTCCAGAATCCACGCGTAGGCCGGTCCGACGAACAGGCCGCAGAGCAGGCCGACGGTGCCGTAGGTGGTCAGCCGCAGACTCTTGATGGACTTGCCCATGGCCAACGCCAGCGGCTCGTTGTCCCGGGCTGCCCGCAGACTGGCCCCGTACGACGATGTGGCGATACGGGAGCAGATCATCCACAGCACCGCGGCCATCAGGATGACGAGCAGCAGGCGGATGTAGGGGTAGGCCGCGTAGGTGAACTGCATCTCGAAAGGCTTTACGACCGAGGTCAGACCGAAAGTGCCGCCCGTGAGGTCCTTTTGGATGATGATCACCTGCCGGATGATCTCGGCGAAGGCGAAGGTGGTGATCAGGAAGTACTCCCCGCGCAGCCGCAGGGCGGGCCACCCGATCAGGACGGCCACCAAGGCGGTGATCAGAGCAGATCCGAGCATGCCCGCCCAGAACGGCAGGCCGAGTCCCGGTACCGCGGAGTCCGGGGAGGTGGTCAGAAGAACGTAGGAGTACGCGCCGACGGCGATCAGACCGGCGATACCCAGGTCCCACATGCCGCCCCAGCCGGCTTCCAGGTTGAGCAGTTGGCCGGCCATCACGAACACGAACGCCAGTGTGGCGATGGTGACGACGAATTCGATCGAGATCACGCTGCCGCCTCCTTACGGGACTGGAAGGAAAAGAGTCCTTGCGGGCGGATCAGCAACACGATGATCAGGATGGCGAATGCCACCACCGGCCGGTACGTGGTGTCGATGACCAGGGCGCTGAGGTCCATCACCACACCGAGGACCAGCGCGGCGGCGATGACCCCCAGGATGTTGCCGGTGCCGCCGAGCACCGCGGCGGCCAGCACGAGAAGGATGTAACCCCAACCGGATTCGATGGACACCGAGCCGAGGATGCCGGTCATGATGCCGGCGACGGCCGCCAGGGCGCCCGAGATGAGCCAGACCGTGGTGCTGACGCGCCCGATGGCCACACCGCGGATCTGGGCCAGCTCGCGGTTGGAGGCCACCGCGCGGATGTCGCGTCCGACGCCGGTGCGTCCGAGCAGCAGCCACAGCCCGCCGATCACGGCCGCGGCCACCAGCAGCAGAACGATCTCACCCGGGGCGACGTCGAAGGGACCGATGGGCTGCGCCGCACCGAGATTGATGTTGAACACCCGCAGTTCGGTACCGAAGACCGCGATCATCACGCCGTAGGTCACGAAGGCCAGGCCGACCGAGGTGAACAGCAGTACGTTACCGCCGCGATGCTTGACGGGATCGAACAGCAGTCTGCCGCAGACTGCCGCGATCACCGAAGTGAGGACGATCGCGCCTGCGATACCGGCGACGACACCGAAGATCTCGCCCAGGGCCAGCGCGATCAGCGCGCCCAACGCCATGAACTGACCGTGTGCGATGTGGAGGAAGCGTTCGGTGTTGCGCAGCAGCGCGAATCCCGACGTCGCCACCGCCAGCATGCAGCCGGTCAGCAGTCCGAACAGCAGATTGTTCAAGAGATGTTGCCTTTCTCGATGTCGTGCCGGTTGGTGGGGCGGTGATGCGCCCGCCCCACCAACGGTGGTCATCCCTCGGCGCGCAGGGACGGGTCGACCTCGATCTGGTCGCCCGGGGTCCAATCGCCGTTCTGGACGGTGAGGATGGCCAGCAGCGGTGACTCGAGGTTGCCGAACTCGTTCATGTCCAGCGTGCTCGACGCACCCTGGAAGTTGATGTCCTCACCCGCAGCCAGTGCGTCCTTGCCCTCTTGGAAGGAGTAGACCTCCTTGCCGGGACCGCTGGCCACCTCGATGATCTTGCCGGCCACGTCGGCGCCGGTGGTGCTCTTGGCCGCCTCCATCGCCAGTGCGAACAGGATGTACTGGTCGTAGTTGTTGGCGTCGTACATACCGGGTTCCGGCTGGTCGCCCGTGGCCGCGGTGAAACGCTCGGCGTAGGACTTGTACGCGGGGCTGGCAGTGTCGAAAGCGGTGAGGGCGGCGGAGAATTGGTCGGAGTTCGACAGTGCCGCCACCTCATGGGTGATCAGATCGGGGGAGACGTAGATCGGCTTGTCGTAACCGCGGCGCTCGATCTCCCGCAGGATGGGGATACCGGCCTCGACACCCGTCCCGACGTACAGCGCGTCCGGATTGCCTTCGAAGGCCTTGGCCACTTCACTGTTGTAGGACGACGCTCCGGGTTCGATGGACACACGGTTGATCGTGCCGCCGGTCTTCTTGAACGCCTCGGTGGCGACTTCGGCAGGCCCGGAGGCGCCTTCGGTGTTCTGCACGATCATGGCGAGGTTCTTCACGCCGGCGTCGCGGGCGACCTGAGCGACGATGATGCCGGCGTCGCTGTCGGAGGCGGCGACGCGGAAGGAGAATTTCCCACCCTTCGCGTCGAGGAAGGTGGTGCCGCAGGAGGAGCAGATGTTGGGGAGCTGACGCTGCTGGATCTGATCGAAAAGGGCTACCTGGCCGTCGGATTCGAGGCTGCCGAGCACGTCCACGTTGCTGACCGAGGTGAGCTTGGAGAACCCGGCGACGGCGCCGTCGACCGTGGAGCGGTTGTCCTCGGTGACCAGTCGGACGTTGCGGTCCAGTACGCCGCCCGCCGCATTGATCTCCTCGACGGCGATGTTGGCTGCGGCGATGGCAGGCGGGGTGAACGGCGCGTAGCTACCGGTGACGCCGATGAGTTGACCGAAGATGATGTCGCCGCTGGCGGAATCGCCGCCATCACCGCCGCTACCGCTGCCGCCGCTGCGATCGCCGTTCTCGGCGCATGAGGTCAGCACGAGTGCCAGAGCGGCAGCCGCAGCCAGGACCGTGGTGCAGGACTTCAACTTCATTCAATGACCTCCAAGAACGGGCGGGCAGGACTTGCTGTCCGAGTGAAACCTGATGCCTCTACTGCCGCCGAGCGTACAATCTGGTTGAAAATTATTCGCTCAATCTCGTTACAGCGGCGTTAATCTTCTCGCCCGGTTCCACGTCGGAATTCAAGATGGTTGAAAGACTAAGGGAATGTGACCCAGATCGCAAGAGGGGGTGCGCAGTGAGGCCGCGGGGACTCGACTATGCCATATTCGGGCTGTTCAAGAGGGTTTACGGCGGCGGATACGTGCGATCGAATCCCCCTTCGGAGGACTGACGGGGCTCCCGGAGGACGGGTTAATTGTTGTGAGCGCCACCTAAGTCCCACCGAAATAGATTTCATCTCTGCTGAATGGCTGTGCGGTGAATCCGAGAGTGGGTGTCATGCGACCGATCATGCGATTTGCCGGTCGTCTCCCACTGCGCAACGGTGCGTTCGGGTTCCGTTGTATTGGTGAAAGACGCTGCCCAGCCTGCATTTAGGGATACCGGAAACGAACCGGGGCCACCGTGCTCAGACCGTGATGGGCAGCGGCTCCGACGCGCGCTGGCGGCCAACCGGGGGCGCGTCCCGGTGACAGCGTGCCTGCAACCACACGGGCAGCGGCAAACTGTTGATGCGCACATGCGCACGTCAGCTTTGGTTGCAGTCCAACTGAAGCTGGGTTGGGGGCGCCGCAGGGCAGCGAATCCCGATAACGATTCGATACCACTGTATTTCTCTGGTGTTGAACGGGTGGTAGCCAGATCTACACGTCGAGGGGTCAGCCGGCGGGCGCTCGGTGGATGGGCCCCCGGATGTCGGCGAGCGGCCGGCCGGTGCCTCCCCAGCGGCCGGCGATGATCTCGGCGGCGATGCTGATGGCGGTTTCCTCCGGCGTTCGAGCACCGAGATCGAGCCCGATGGGACTGGAGAGACGCTCGAGTTCCGCGGCGGTGAGACCGGCGGCCGTCAGCCGCGTCGCCCGGTCCTCGTGGGTGCGCCGGGAGCCCATGGCGCCGACGTAGGCGAGCTCGGGGAGCCGCAGCGCGATTTCGAGAAGTGGGACATCGGACTTGGGATCGTGGGTGAGCACCGTGATGACCGTGCGTGCGTCGAGGCGGCCCGCGTCGCGTTCGGCGGCCAGATAGCGGTGTGGCCAGTCGACGACCACCTCGTCGGCCTCGGCGAACCGGGCCTTGGTCGCGAAAACCGGTCGGGCGTCGCACACCGTGACCTGGTAGCCGAGAAAGGCGCCGACCCTTGCCACTGCCGCGGCGAAGTCGATGGCTCCGAAGACCAACATCCGCGGTTTGGGCGCGAACGCCCAGACGAAGACGCGCATGCCTTCACCGCGCCGCTCGCCGTCGGGCCCATAGCTGAGTGTGCCGCTGGTGCCGGAGGCGAGCAGCCCTGTCGCATCGTCACCGACGGCAGCGTCGGTGTGTGCCGATCCCAGTGAGCCCTGCGGTTCCCGGCCGGGACGCAGCACGAGGCGCCGCCCGACCCGGCCTGCATCGGGATGCTGAATCACGGTGGCCACCGCCACGGGTCGGCCGGCGTCGATATCGGCGGCGATGTCGCCGAGTTCGGGAAAGGTCTGGCGGTCGACCTTCTCGACGAAGACGTCGAGAATTCCGCCGCAGGTCAGGCCTACCGCGAAGGCGTCGTCGTCGGAGACGCCGTAGCGCTGTAGCACCGCTGCCCCGGATCCCGCGACCTCGCGGGCCAGGTCGTAGACCGCCCCTTCGACGCATCCGCCCGACACCGAACCGGTGACGGTGAGGTCGGGCGCCACCAGCATCGACGCACCGGCAGGTCGCGGAGCGGACTTGAAGGTGGCCACCACGGTTCCGAGGCCGACGGTGTCGCCGGCTTCCCACCATCGCATCAGCTCTGGCAATACTTCACGCATGGGGGCAGCCCTCCCGACTTTGCGTTGCTCGCTTCGGTGGAGGCTTAGTGGCGCCTGTCAGGACTGGGCGGCGGCGTCCGGACGCACCGGAAGGGAGGTGCCGGGTGGGAGTTCGATCGTGTCGACGTCGACACCCGCGGCGCGCAGCATGTCGACATCGGCGGGGCACGGACCGCCGACGCTGACGACGCGTTCGCCCAGATCCGCTGCGACGGCATGCCAGAAACCGATCCGGATGTGGATGGTGTCGCCGGGGCCGAAGGTGAATTTCTCTCCGGTGGTCACGTTTTCGGCGGTGCCGTGGCCCTCGAGGATGTGGATGGTGTCCTCGGAGTAGGCGTGCACGTGCTCGCGGTTTCGTTCGCCCGGTTCGAGGACGACGTAGTTCATGTTGGCGGCGACGGCGCCGACACCGAGCCAGACGACCAGTCGGGCGTCGTTGGAGATGAACGGGACGAGCAGGCCGGGGTTGTCCCGGTGATGAACGGAGATCTCGGGCCAGACGTCGGCGGCAGGGGACGGCACCGCGGGCGCCCCGTTGAGGGGGGCGTCACCCGGGCAGGGGCCGCCGACGATGCGGGTGCCCGCGGTGGCCCGCAACCGGTATGTCGTGTTGGGGCGGACATGCACCATCGAGCCCTCGCTCAACGGCTGGGCATCGGACTCGTCTGCACCGTCGTGAATGACCGAACCCGAGCCTGCCACAACGTAATACGCCGCTTCTGAGGTGTGGGTGAGGGGCACTGAACTGCCGTCATCGACGAACTGCAGGTCGAAGAGACCGCGGCACTTGGCGCCGGCATCGGGCCCCACGATCTCGCGCCACGTACCACTTTCGAGCAAGCCGCTATCGGGCCCCCACTCGTCGCGGGAGATGACCCGCATTCCCGTCATCGTCGTCTGCTGCTCAGCCACGAGGGAAGGGTAACACCCATTTCAATAAGATCAAACGATTTTCTGGCCTACTGAAAAAAACTCTCGCCGGGCGAGCCCGGGTCTCTCTTCACCTTAGTTGAACAGTTCGGGATGTGGCGGGCTTGGCTCCTCGAGGAGGCTGCACCCCAAAACCTTGGTGCCGAGCCGAATGTGCGTCCACATTACGCGTCGTCGATCGGTCCACAGGGCGGCCATAGACGCGGGTGCGTTCATATGCGCTGAAACGCACCGGTCGACTCAGCGGCCGCGGCGTGAAACGGAGCCTGGCGCCGGCGCTCTAATACGTGGGCGGTTTTGTTGCGGCGTGGGTCACATGGACTTAAACTTCTTCAAGTCGATTGAAGTACAGCCCTGATCACCGACTATTCGGGTCGACACGGCCGGCCCTGAAACGGCCGCGGAAGTGTCCACCGCGTAGGTGCGGGGTGTGCCGCAGACAGCCAGGAGGTGACGAGCAATGCAACAGGTGTCGGGTATCGCGCTTGTGCTGTTTCGTCGCGGCCTGGTCGACGGCGGCGACTGGAGGTTGATAGCGGGAGAGTGCGGCGCGTCCGGGCCGCGCGGCGGCAGCACCTCTTCCTGACCACAACCTTCTGATGAACGGAGCTTCACATGTCTGCACCTGCACTCGCGGGTTACTGGCACCCCATTGCCACTGTCGACGAAATCGACGAGCAGCCAGAACGTTTTACCCTCCTCGATGATTTCGTCGTGGCATTCCGCGACGAGAACGGTGTGGCCGCCTTCCGCGACCTCTGCATTCACCGAGGCGCCGCACTCTCGCTGGGCTGGGTACGTAACGGCAACCTCGTATGTCCTTACCACGGTTGGCAATACGACCGCAGCGGTGCGTGCGTGCGGATCCCCTCGCGGCCCGCCGATGCGCCCATTCCGAACGCAGCTCGCGCCCGGGCCTACCAGGTACGCGAGAAGTACGGGCTGGTGTGGGTGGCCATCGACGAGCCCCGCGACGAGATTCCGTTGTTCCCCGGCGACATCTACGACCTGCCGGGGTGGAAATCCTTCATCTCCTACCGCGAGACCTGGAAGACGTCGGCTGCGCGCGCCGTCGAGAACTTCATGGATTTCTCCCACTTCCCCTACGTCCACAACGGCCTGCTCGGTACCGAGGACAATGCCGAGATCGCGCCCTACACAGTCGAAAAGCTCGACAACGGCCTGCACTACTGGCTGGAGCAGGAAGAACCGAGCGACCTCTACGGTGCCGGCGGTACCCAGAAGGTCCGCTATGAATACACCCTGGTGGTCCCGTTCACGATCCATCTGAAGAAGATCGAGATCGGCACCGGCCGGGAGACCATCATCACGCAGTTCACGTTGCCGCGGACCACGAACACCACCGAGTTGTTCGTGTTCATCGTCCGCAACCATTCCCAGGACGAACCCGACAGCAAGTTCGGCGATTTCACCAACACGATCATGGAACAGGACCGCTCGGTGGTGGAGAGCCAGCGCCCCGAGGAGCTGCCCGACTCACTGCGCGAAGAGCTGCACATCAAGGTGCCGGACGCCGCCAGCCTCCTCTACCGGCAACGACTGGCGTCGTTGGCCAAGGTCGAGGTGTTCGGGCCCTACGGCGCCTGAGGCTCACTGTGACAACGGGATTGCGGCTGGCGCGCGTCGCCCGCCGGATCAGACGTGCAGATGGTGTGATCGGACTGACGCTGACCGGCGTGGATGACACGCTGCCGTCGTGGACGCCCGGGGCCCACATCGACGTGGTGTTGCCGTCGGGGCAGTGCAGGCAGTATTCACTGTGCGGGCCGGTGACCTCCGGCGACTACGAGATCGCGGTCCGCGTCGAGCCGAACGGCCGCGGCGGTTCACGCGAGGTGCACGAGGCGCTGCGGCCCGACACCGTGGTCAAGATCAGCGCGCCGCGCAACAGATTCCCGCTGGAGCGGGCGGAGTCCTATCTGTTCGTGGCCGGCGGTATCGGCATCACGCCCCTGTTGCCCATGGTGGAGGCGGTCGACGCACTGGGACTGGACTGGCGCCTGGTGTACTGCGGACGCAGCCTGGCGACCATGCCGTTCCGCGATGAGCTGGAGATGTACGACGACCGGGTGCAGTTCTGGCCGGATGACGAACTGGGCCGGCTCGACGTGCCGGCAATCGTGAGTGCCGCAGTGGCCGCGCACCCCGGTGTGGCCATCTACACCTGCGGGCCCACTCTGCTGATCGAGGCCATGGAAACGGCAGTCCAGGCTGCCGGTGCGGCACCGCTGCGGTTCGAGCGATTCGTGTCCGCGATAGCTGGACCCGATACCAGGGCGAGCGCCCCGGCCACCGGAGGCGAGGTCCAATTGGGGCCGGACGGGCCGGTGGTCGCGGTGCGGGGGGACCAGTCGATCCTGCAGGCCGTCCTCGATGCCGGCGGCGACGTCCTGTACTCCTGTGAAGAAGGAACGTGCGGCAGTTGTCAGACGACCGTGCTCGACGGCGAGGTGGAGCACCGCGATGACCTGCTGACCGATGCCGAGCGCGCCGACCGGCAGATGCTGCTCTGTGTGTCGCGCTGCGCCAAAGGCAGGTTGGTCCTCGACATTCCCGCACCGTGAGCGGAAGGGAACATCGGAATTACACGCGCCGAGTGGCGTGTAAATGGACTGGTTCACGTACGCTGAAACCGCACGTCTTCACCCCGCCTCAACGGAGTTTTCATGACGCCTTCTTCGTCCGCTGTGCCGACTGGTACCCGGAAAGCGCCCACGGGCCCTTCCGCCGGTAGCAAGCCGACGTCGCGCAAACCCCGTAAAGCGCAGAAGTCCCGCGCGGCCGCCGACGGCGCAGACTCCCTGCCCTCTGCTGATGCCGGAACGCAGCGCGGTGTCAGCAACGCTGAACAGACGATGCTGGTGGTCGGCGCGCGCATCCGGGCCATCCGCTCCCGTCAGCAGCTGACCCTGCGTGATGTCGCCGAGCGGACCGGGGTCAGCGTGTCGATGCTCAGCATGCTCGAGCGGGGGGTGTCGACGGCGTCGGTGGGCACATTGGTGGCCGTCGCCTCGGCCCTGGGTGTGCACATGTACGACTTGTTCGCGCACCGGGACTCCGCCGACGGATCGCCGGTGACACGTCTTGCCGAGCAGACGGTGGTGCGCATGGGTGAAGGCACCACACGCCGTGTGGCACACAATGATTCGGCTGCGGGCGTGGAGCTCGCCGTCAATGAGTACGAACCCGGCGGGGCCAGTGGTCCGTCGGCCACCCATCACGACGGCCGTGAGTTCGGTGTGCTGATCTCCGGGAGGTTGACCATCGAGTTGGAGGGGGAGAGTCATGTGCTCGAACCCGGCGACGTGATCGCCTACTCCTCGGATCGGCCGCACCGGATCGCCAACACCGGGGATGAGCACGCAATCGCAGTGTGGGTTAACCTCGACGACTCATAAGTGTTTCAAACACACTTAATGACTTCGACGCTATTGAATGCTACGCTCGGTAGGTGACGGACAGTCTGAATCGTGCCGCATACGGCAGGACCAGCAATAATCGGGCTGATCGCGGATCGGCTCGATGGGTGTCAGAGCGCAGTGGCGGACGGGGCGGACAGGCGATCCGGATCCGGTTTCCATCCGGCGAAATTCGGTCAGCCTTAACTTCCTCGTCCGGTGTGAACCGGTGACGGCCGAGAGCGCCGTTGTCACGGTGGCCCTGGAGCAGATCGACGTCAGCGTCGGCCGGGTCGAGGAGAATCGCGGCACCGCCCTGGCGCGCACGCGGGGCGCCTTGGGCGCCGGCGCCGATCTGGTGGTGCTCCCCGAACTCGCCATCAGTGGCTACGTCGTCGACCGCGAGTTGGCCCGGGAGATCGCCGAGCCGCTCGACGGACCCACGTCGGCCGCCTTCGTCGAGCTGGCCGGCGAATTCGAGCGCCTGGTCGCGTACGGCTTCTGCGAACGAGACGGTGACAACATCTTCAACACCGTTGTGATCGTCGACGGTGACGGCCCGGTGCTGCACTATCGCAAGCTCCACCTGTTCGACCTGGAGAAAGGGGTGTACACCCCGGGGGATCTCGGTCTTCCGGTCGCGGACACCGCTTTTGGCCGAATCGGCGTGTGTATCTGCTACGACCTGCGGTTCGTCGAAGTCCTCCGTACGATGTCCTTGCGTGGTGCCGAGATCGTTCTCGCCCCGGCTGCCTGGGTCGGGGGGTTCGATCGGACAGTCCCCGTGACCGGAGGGACCCGTCACGTGGATTCTGTTCTGGCACAAGCTAATCTGGATCAGGTGGCCGTCGTGGCGGTGAGCCAGGTCGCCGGGGCGGCGCGCGGCGGACCTGCCACCTTGGGCGGTTCGGTGGCCTGTGACGCATTCGGCGAGCTGCTCGCCGGACCGTTGTCCCGCACCGCCGCCGACTCGGCGACGGCCACGCTGGACCTCGAGGCAATTCGCGCCGCACGGGTGCGTGGCGAGCGCATCCGGCCACGCGAGGACCGACGTACCGACGTGTACGCCGTGACATACGAAGGGAGAACCTGGTGAAGCCGCGGCCGTTCGAGTACCACGTGCCGGCCAGTCTCGACGAAGCGCTGGACATCCTGGCCGCCGAACCCGACGACTCCAAGATCCTCGCCGGCGGCCAGAGCCTGGTGCCGATGATGAACTTCCGATTGGCCAGCCCGGCCAATCTGGTGGACATCAACCGGGTTCCCGGACTGTCCGGCATCGAGATCGTCGGTGACCGGGTGGCCATCGCGACCAGGACCCGCCACATCGAGGTCCAGCACAACTCACTGGAAGGGCCGCTGGGACTGCTGTTGCGCAAAGCGGCCGCCTATGTGGGGCACCTGCCGATCCGTACCCGCGGCACCTTCGGTGGTTCGATCGCGCACTGCGACGCCGCGTCCGAGTGGTGTCTGGTGGCCTCGCTGCTCGATGCCGAGATGACCGCGGTCAGCAAGGCGCGTGGTGAGCGGACCATCGCCGCCGCCGATTTCTTCCAGTCCATCTTCACCACTGCTCTGGAGCCCGACGAGATCCTGGTCAAGGTGTCCCTGCCCGTCCTCGATGACACCTGGAACGCGGGCATTGCGGAATTCGCGCGCCGGGCAGGGGATTTCGGGATCGTCACCACCACCGCCGCGATTCGCGTGGTCGACGACGTGATTCGGGAGGCCCGGGTCAGCATCGGCGGAGTCAGTGAAGTGCCCTTCCGCAGCGCCGTCGCCGAGCAGACACTGGTCGGCCAGCCGCTCACCGACGAACTGCTGGTGGCGGCCGCCGAAGCCACCGCCGGCGAAGTCGATCCGCCTAGCGACACGCACGGCGATGCGGACTACCGCCGCGATCTGGTCCGTGCGCTGCTGCCCCGCGCGCTGAGCAGGGCCACCTTGGTCGGCGCCTGATGGCCGCGGCACCCACTCAACCCACTACCTGGACCGGCCGGGCGCTGCCCCGGCTCGAGGATCCCGCGATAGTGCGCGGCTGGGGGCGCTACGTCGCCGACGTCGCCTCCCGCAACAAGCGCTGCGCCCATGTGCGGTTCATCCGCAGCACGGTGGCCTCCGGACGTATCGTCTCGGTGACGGCGGCGCCCGGTGTAACCGTCTTCACCGCAGAGGATCTCGCGGACGTCGCGCCCATCCGGGCGGCACTGCACCGGCCCGATTTCGTGGAGGTCGGCACCCCGATCCTGGCCACCGACGTGGTGCGGTTCGTCGGTGATCCGATCGCCTTCGTGGTGGCCGACACCGAGGCCGCCGCCGAGGACGCCGCCGAACTCGTCGATGTCGAGATCGAACCGCTGCCCGCGTTGCTCTCGGCGGTGGACGCGCTGTCCGAGGGCGCACCGCTGGTGCATGACTCCGTTCCCGAGGATCATCCCAACGCCCCCAACACCATGGTGGACGGCCGGATCACCACCCCGGGGGCCGACGACGCGTTCGCCGAAGCGGACGCCGTCGTCTCGGTGCGGGTGAGCTCCGGCCGTCAGAGTGCAATGCCGCTGGAAGCCAGGGCCGCCCACGCCGCCTACGATCGCAGCACCGGACGCACCACCCTGCACGCGACCCTGCAGATGCCGCACGTCACGCGCACCGGGATCGCTGACTGTATCGGTATGGCCGAGGACGACCTGCGGGTCATCGCCCCGGATGTGGGTGGTGGCTTCGGCGCCAAGATGACGTTGGCGCGTGAGGACGTCGCCCTGGTGTGGGCGTCGCGGCACCTGCGCCGCGACCTGGCCTGGATCGAGACCAGGGAAGAGAACTTCATGGCCTCGTGGCACAGCCGCGAGCAGGTCTACGACATCGAGGGCGCCTTCACCGCCGACGGCGAATTGCTGGCTCTGCGTGGCGATCTGATCTGTGACGTCGGTGCCTACTGCTGTTACCCGGTGACCTGGGCGGTGGAGCCGCTGATGGCACTCGCCGAGTTGCCGGGCCCGTACAAGGTGGGTGAGTACGACGTGCGCTCGCGGGCCGTCGCCACCAACAAGTGCCCGATCGCCCCGTACCGCGGTGTGTCACGGCCCATGCAGGTGCTGGCGATGGAACGTCTGATGGACCGTGCCGCCGCCCAACTGGGCCTGGACAAGGTGGAGATCCGTGACAAGAACCTGATCTCGGAGTTCCCCCACCGCGCTCCCACCGGACTGGTGCTGGACCTGGCGTCACATCGCGAAACCTTGGCCGCAGCAGCGAAACTGGCCGACCTCGACGACTTCGCGGTACGCCAGGCCAAGGCCTTGCAGGACGGGCGCTACCTGGGTATCGGCTTCTCCTGCTTCGCCGAACGCACGGGCTACGGCACGCCCGCGTTTGCGGCCCGGTCACGTCCGTTCGGGCTCGACCCCACCAAGGCCGCGCCGGTGATCACCCCCGGGTTCGAGCGCGTCATCCTGACCATGGACCCGTCCGGGGGACTGACGCTGCGCATCGGGGCCTCCCCGCACGGTCAGGGCCTGAAAACCACTCTGGCGCAAGTGGTGTGCGACGAGCTCGGGATGCGTCCGGACCAGGTCCGGGTGATCGCCAGCGACACCGATGCCACCCCGTACGGCTGGGGGAGTTATGCCAGCCGCGCCATGGTGATCGCCGGCGGGGCCTCACTGATCGCCGCCAAGGAGCTGGCCGAGCGTATCCGCGGGCTGGCGGCCGACCGGCTCGGTGGGCTGCCCGACGACATCGTGCTCGAGGACGGCAAGGCCAGGCTCAACGGCTCGGCTCAGGCCGTCGACCTCGCCGTGATCGCGCGGGACACCTACCATTCCAGCCACCTCATCCCGGACAAGGGTGAGCCGGCGCTGGAGACCATCGGCACCTACGACCCGTCGGGTACGTTCGCCAACGCCTGCCACGTCGCCGAGGTCGAGGTGGACGCGCTCACCGGTCAGGTCGAGATCACCCGGTTCCTGGTCGCCGAGGACGCGGGCAAGTTGATCAACCCCGCCATCGTCGACGGACAGATTCACGGCGGGGTGGTCCAGGGCATCGCCAACGCACTGTTCGAAGAGCTGATCTACGACGACAGAGGCGTTCTCGTGACGACATCGCTGATGGATTTCCTGCCGCCCACCATCGCCGAAGTGCCGGACATCGAGATCGCCCACATCTACACGATGTCGCCGGCGTCGCTGACCGGAGCCAAGGGCGTGGGCGAAGGGGGCACCATCGGTGCGCCCGCCGCCATCGCCAACGCGATCAGCGACGCACTGAGCCCGCTCGGTGTCGGTGTCTTTCATCTTCCCGCCACCCCGCACCGGATCCGGACCGCGATCCGCCAGCGCCGCGACATCCAGCCTGCCCGCCACCCCGCCGACCCGCAGGAGATCACCTCATGAGTTCACTTCGCCTGTACGTCAACGGCGATCGTTACGACCTGGACGTCGAACCCCGTCGCACGCTCGCTGACGCCCTGCGCGACGACTGCGGTTTGACCGGTACCCACCTGGGCTGCGAGCACGGGGTATGCGGCGCGTGCACCGTGCTGATGGACGGACAACCCATCCGGGCCTGCTTGATGTTCGCGGTACAGGCCGAAGGTGCATCCATCCGTACCGTCGAAGGCCTGGCACCCGACGACACCACACTGCACCCCGTCCAGCAGGCGTTCTGGGACAACCACGGTCTGCAGTGCGGTTTCTGCACCCCTGGTTTCCTCACCCTGATCGCCGGGTTCCTGGAGGAGAATCCGGACGCCGACGAACACGAGATACGCGAGATGCTCTCGTCGAACCTGTGCCGTTGCACCGGATATCAGAACATCATCAAAGCCACGCTCAGCGCTCAGCGCGTGATGCGCGGAGAGGAACCCGTCGCCGACGAGACCCCGGCATGATCGGCGCTCGCGCCAGGCGCATCGAAGACCCTGTGCTGCTTCGCGGCGCGGGGCGCTTCGCCGCTGACAACCATTACGCCGGTGAACTGCACATGCGGGTGGTCCGCTCGCCGATCGCCCACGGGCGACTGGTGTCTGTCGACGTCACGGCGGCCCTGCATGTCGACGGCGTGGTGGCGGCGTGGTCCTACGCCGACATCGAGACACTGCCGGCCATCGCCTTCCGGCTGACCCCGCGACCGGAACTGCTGCCGTACCGACAGCCGGCCCTGGCAAGGCGATTCGTGCGCTATGTCGGGGAGCCGGTTGCGGTGGTGTTCGCGACGTCGGCCTACCTCGCCGAGGATGCCGCAGAGCTGGTCGAGATCGACATCGAGCCGCTGGAGGCGCGCATCGACGCCGATCTGGAGCCGCGGGTCTGGATCGACGGTGAGCAGGCCACCTGGGCCGCCGGGACGGGGCAGGAGATGCCCGAACAAGACTCGGAAGCAACCTCTTTCGTCGAAGAGTACGGCGACGTCGACGCCGCGTTCGCCGGGGCCGATGCGCTGGTGGCCGCGGGCACCCACCGTGTGTTCGAGATGGACGCGCGGATCGGACGGCATTCCGGGGTGCCCATGGAGTGTCGCGGGCTGGTGGCGGCGTTCAACGAGTCCGAACAGGTGCTCGTGGTCGACGGTGCGGCCAAGGTGCCGTTCTGGAACCGTGAGGCCATTGCCGCGATATCAGGGCTGCCACCGCACCAGGTGCTGGTGCGGGAGACCCACGTTGGTGGTGGCTTCGGTCCCCGCGGCGAGCTCTACCCGGAAGACGTTCTGGTGACCGTGGCGGCCATGCGGCTGCGCCGGCCGATCAAGTGGATCGAGGACCGGCAGGAACACCTGGTGGCCACCAATCACTCTCGCGGCCAGCATCACCGGCTGCGGGCGCTGGTCCGGGTGGCCGACGGCTGGGTCGAAGCGCTCGACGCGGATTTCATCCTGGACCAGGGTGCCTACGTCCGTACCCACGGTGCCACCGTCGCATCGCTCACGGCATCGATGTTGCCGGGGCCGTATGTGATTCCGCATTTCCGGGCCACGGCGCACGTCCGCCTGACCAACAAGACCCCGGCCGGAACCTACCGGTCGCCGGGGCGTTACGAGGGCACGTTCGCCCGCGAACGCCTGATGGACAAGATCGCGCGCGAACTGTCGCTCGACCCGGCGGAGCTGCGGCGTACCAACTTCATCCCGGTCGCCGAGATGCCCTACGAACGGCCGATCCAGGCGATGGGCACCCACCTGGTGCACGATTCGGGTGACTACGAATTGCTGCTGGACAAGGTGTCGGCGAAATTCGACTTCCCGGGCATCCGCGCCGAGGTCCAGGCCAGGCGTGCCCAGGGTGAACTGGTGGGATTCGGTTTCGGCTACTTCGTCGAGAAGAGCGGTATCGGTCCCTACGAGGGTGCCCGGGTCTCCGTCGACGGCAGCGGCCTGATCACCATCAGCTGCGGCGCGTCGTCGGTGGGCCAGGGGGTGGACACCGTGCTGGCCCAGATCGTCGCCGAAACCCTGCAGGTGCCGCACGACTCGATCCGGGTGGTCCGGGGCCGCACCGACCAATTCGAGTACGGCCGTGGCGCATTCGCCACCCGGCTGGCTGTGATGGCCGGATCGGCGGCCGCCCACGCCGCAGAGGCACTGGCGGACAAGGCCCGTCGGGTGGCCGCACACCAGTTCAAGGTCAGCGTCGAAGAGACGAAGATGACCGACGGTGCCGTCACCGTCATCGAGGACCAGCAGAAGGTGCTGACCCTGGGCGAGATCGCGCTGCTGCTGGAACCGGTGCGGGCCGGCGAGATGAAGGAAGACCCCGGGCTGTCCGCCGACGGCTGGTTCCGGTCGGATCACATGACCTATCCGTACGGGCTGCACGCCGCGCTGGTCTCGATCGACCGGGGTACCGGCAACCTGTCCATCGAACGCTTCATCGTCGGTTACGACGTTGGCCGCGCGTTGAATCCGATGTTGGTGGAAGGGCAGATCGCCGGAGGCGTCGCGCAGGGTATCGGCGGCGCGGTGTACGAAGAGTTCCTCTATTCCGAGGACGGCACCCCGACCAGTACGACGTTCATGGACTATCTGATTCCGACGGTGTTGGAGGTCCCGGACGTGGAGACGCTGGTCACCGAGGATGCGCCCAGCCCGATCAATCCCTTGGGCGTCAAGGGGGCCGGCGAAGGTGGTACCACAGCCGTGGCCGCCGCCGTCGCCTCCGCCGTCGACGACGCCCTGCGACTGCCGAACAGCATCACCGCGGTGCCGATTCGGCCGGATCTCGTCCGTCGTCTGGTCAAATCCATTTCAGTGACATAGAATTTGATTCAACGTAGTTGATTTCAGGAGGCTTATATGCGGATTGTCGATCTCACCCACCCCTGGGGTATCCACACTCCCGGCTGGGTCGGGTACCCGGGTGGCAAGATGTACTACACCCAGAACTTGCAGACGAATCAGATTGTCTCGCAACGGATCGAGAGCTCGCTGCACTCCGGCACCCACCTCGACGGCCCCATGCACGGCACCGACGGCGGCCTGGACATGGCGTCGCTGCCGCTGGACAAGCTGATTCACCCCGGCGCAATCGTGGACGTCTCCGACGTGGTCAGCGACTGGGATCTCATCGAACCCGAGCACATCACCTCGAAGGTCGAGATCAAAAAGGGTGACATCCTGATCATCCACACCGGCTTCATCGACTACTACCAAGGCATGCCGCGGCAGGACCTGGTGCGCTACTTCACCATGCACCCGGGCGGCAGCATCCGGCTGGCCCGTTGGATGGCCGACATGGAAATCCGTTGGTGGGGAATCGATGCCGGCTCCGGTGATCACCCCATGAACACCACGATCCGCAACATGCGCCCTGATCTGCTCAAGAAGTTCGAAGAGCACGTCGGGATGACCTACAAGGAATTCCTGGGCGAGTACACCTATACCCACCACATGTCGGGCCGCGAGATCACCTCCGACATCTTCCCGATGCACCACCTGGCTTTCCAGGACGGCTGCATCCATGCCGAGAACGTCGGCGGTGACCTGAAGACCGTTCTCAACCAGCGCGCGATCATCGGCGCCTTCCCGTGGAAGATCGAGGGCGGCGAGGCCTGCCCGTGCCGCATCATGGCATTCTTCGACTGCGGTGCCGACGAGGTCATCGAAGGACTCGCCGGCCGCTGATCGTCGGCCGAAACTCGAAGGGCGGCATCCAATGCCAATGCAACTGAAGAACGAGTTCGAGATCGACACCGATCTGGAACACACCTGGGAGCTGCTGACCGACATCCCTCGGATCATGCCGTGCATGCCGGGTGCCGCCCTCGATGGCGTCGAGGGGGACGACTACCTCGGCAATGTGAAGATCAAGGTCGGCCCCATCGGGGCGCACTTCCGTGGGCGGGCCCGCTTCACCCACAAGGACGACGCCACCCACAGCGCGGTCATCTCGGCATCCGGGAAGGATCCCAAGGGGCAGGCCGCGGCCAACGCGCAGATCCACGCCAGGCTGGAGCCTGTCACAGCCAACCGCACCCGTGTCCTGATCGACACCGATCTGGACATCAGCGGCCGGATGGCGCAGTTCGGCCGCGGCGCCATCGCCGATGTGAGCAACCGGCTCATCGGGCAGTTCGTCACCAACCTGTCGGCACTGCTGACCGCGCCCGGCGGCGCTTCGAGCAACGGTGTTGCGGCACAGCCGGTCACGCCCTCGGCCTCGGTCGGCGGTCCCGCAGCAGCTCCGGCTTCAGCTCCCGCGGGCGATGCCGGTCTGGACGTGGTGTCCTTCGTGCTGCCGATGATCAAGGAACGCTACGGCCAGGCGCTCATCGGCGGCCTGCTCGGCTTCCTGCTCAGCTGGGTGGTGTTCGGCCGCCGGGTCGGCAAGCAGCAGCAACCCACCTTCCGTTACTTCCCGTACCCCGAGGGTCCGCGTTGGCCCAGCGACTGAGCGCTTTGACACCGGACCAGCTCACCGACGAGCAGCGGGCGGTGTACGAGGCAATCACCGGCGGTGACCGTCTCAAGGGGACCCAGCACTTCCCGGTGGTCGCCCAGGACGGATCCCTGAACGGGCCGTTCGGCATCATGGTGAACGTCCCCGGGATGGGTGGCGCGCTCCAGGAACTCGGAGCCGCCATCCGCTACCGGACCAGCCTCACCGCCCGGGTCCGCGAAATCGCCATCCTGCTGGTCGCTTCCAAGTTGGGCTCGGATTTCGAATGGTGGGCCCACGAGCGGGTCGCGCGCGCGGTCGGGCTCACCGACGGCGAGCTCGAACAACTGTCGACAGGGCAGTTGGCTGCGGCGGATCCCGCCGAACAGGCGGCGGCCGATCTGAGTGTGGCGCTGCTGGACAACGCCGCCGTCTCCGACCAGGACTACGCCCGATACGGCGAGGCGCTCGGAGTCCAGGCGATCGTCGAGCTCACCACGCTGGTGGGCTACTACCGGACGCTGGCCCAGCTGATGGCGGTGTTCGACATCGGCGTGCCCGCCGACGCCTGAGCACCACCACACCAGACAGAGGTATGTCATGACGTTGAAAATCGTTCTCGACGACAATCTTTCGCCGACCGTACAGGAAGCGGCGGACGTACCCCAGCCCGGGGCCGGGCAGGTGCGCGTGCGCGTATCCCGTGCCGGCGTCAACTTCTGGGAGGTCATGCAACGCCGCGGGCGGGTCCCGGTACCCGAGCACCGCGTGCCGGGTTCGGAAGGTGTCGGTGTCGTCGAAGCGGTGGGCGACGATGTGTCCGGACTCGTGGTCGGCCAACGCGTGGCGTGGTCCAAGGTGCCGGGCAGCTTCGCCGAGGTGGTCGTCGGTCCCGCCGCGTCCTTCGCCCGGGTGCCGGATACGGTCTCCGACGAGGTGGCCGCCGCCCTGCTGTTCCAGGGCGGCACGGCCTACTACCTGGCCCACGACGCCTGGCACCTGACCGTCGGAGACGTCGCGGTGGTGACTGCCGCCGCCGGCGGCGTCGGCGTGCTGCTGACCCAGCTGCTCACCTCCGCCGGTGTGCAGGTGATCGGTGTGGTGTCCAGTCAGGAGAAGTCCGAGGCGGCCCGCCGGGCGGGTGCCTCTCACGTCTTCACCTACCGCGAGGACCTGATCGACGAGATCCGCGGTGTGGCGCCCCAAGGGGTGGCCGTGGTGTACGACGCAGTGGGAGCCGGTGTCGCCGAACCACTTCTGGCCACTCTGCGGCCACGCGGAGCGATGGTGCTCTACGGCTCTGCCTCGGGCCAGGACGCCGATATCAGCGCCAAAGACCTGGGCCGGGCCTCGCTGTTCCTCACCCGCGCCGCAGGGCGCGACTATGCCGGTGACGCGCACGTTGCGGCCGAGCGCGCGGCACTGCTGCTGGACCTGGCGGCCCGCGGTGTGCTGCGCCCGGAGCTGGGTGCGGAATTCCCGCTGTCCGAGGTCGCGGCCGCGCTGGACGCCCTCGAATCCCGTGCCACCGTCGGCAAGCTGCTGTTGGTTCCCTGACAGTCCTGTCTGCGGTCAGGCGGTGGGGTGCAGAGCTCCCGCCCAGGCCGAGGTGATCACGTCGGCGTCGGTGACCAGCCCGAAATGCAATGACATCATCGCCGTGGCGGCCTGCTCGAGAGATTCGTTGGTGCCCCGCACCAGGTCGGCAGGAATCACCACCCGGTAGCCGATGTTCGACGCCTCGAAGGCACTGTTGAGGACACAGCAGTCGGCCATGATGCCGTTGATGACCACCGCCCGGATCCCCATCTGCCGCAACAGGAAATCGAGATCGGTCGGATAGAACGCCGAGAGGCGCTTCTTCCCGGTCACGATCTCGTCACCCGGCAGTACCTCGGTGACGAACTCCGTCCACTGCGAACCGGCCAGGGCATGCTGGTCCGCGCCGGGGATGGGGCCGGCGAACTGAGGGAAGGTGAGCCGCCAGGCACTGGAACTGGACCCCAGGACATCATCTCGCCCGGACGGACGCAGTTCCGACCGCACGTGGATGACCGGTATCCCGAGCGCGCGGGCGTCGGCGTGGAATGCGTTGATACCTTTGATGATCTCCCGGCCCCGCGGCGCTGGGCACGGGCAGTCCTCGCGCTCGGAGAGATGACCGGCATGCATGTCGATGGAGATGACGGCGGTATGGGCCGGGTCCAGATACTCCGCGAACACACCTCGGGCATCGAGATCGCGGCGCTCGCCGTTGACGTAGTGATGGTGCGTCGTCACCTCTGGTCCTCTCCTTTGGCATCGAACAGGTGCACCGCCGGCTCCGGAGTCGCTTCCCGTCGCCGTTCCAGAAACGGGCGGATACCGAAGTTCACGATGATGTTGAGGCCGATGAGCATCAGGATGCCGAGCATCATCGGTGTGGTGAGCACACTCTGCACCGCCGGTGACATCGACGCCACGATGTCCTCGGGGATCCACTGACCGCCGAGGGCGATGATGAAGGAGGTGGCCGCCACGGTGATGTTCAGGTCATCCCAGTCCACCTTCCGCAGCATCTGGACACCGCTGAAGGCGATGATGCCGAACAGCACCGTGCTGGCGGCGGACAGGACCGCACCGGACAGCCCGGCGATGAAGAGGCTGAGCTGCGGCAGGAAGGCCAGCGCCAGGGCGAAGACACCGGCCGCCATGGTGACGAACCGGCTGCCGATGCGCGTGACGCGAATGATGCCAACGTTTTCCGGATACGAAGTGGTGCCGATACCGCCGAACATCGACCCGATCGAGGTGCCGAGGAACTCGGTGAACAGGCCGCGATTGATGCGGTTGAGGCTCAGCTTCTCACCACCCCAACCCGCGACCAGCGTGTACATACCCATCGCTTCCGCGCCGGCCTGCAGGAACGCCAGGAGCATCAGGACGACCACCGGCCACGCGACGCCGAACCCGAACGGGAACAGCGACGGCACTCCGACGATCGCGGCCTGGCTGAGGTCCGGCGGCGACCACAGGCCCGTCGCCAGTGCCAGCACCGAGCCGGCGATGATGCCCCACACGATGGCGCCGCGCTTGAACAGGGTGTTGCCGCCGAACACCATGCACGCCAGGATCACCAGCACCACCACAGCGCCGACCCAGAAACTCGCCCAGCCGTAACCGGAGGTGCCCTGGACCCCGAACCAGCCCGGCAGGCCGATGCTCGCCAGCTGAGCACCGATGATGATGAACAACGTCCCGAAGACAATGGGGTCGGCCGCGAATTTCCTTATGTGGCCGAACAACCCGAGACGACCGACCGGAATGGTGAGAAGCATGAAGATGACACCGGCCACCAGCATCGAACCGAAGGCCGTGCCCAGGCCATAGGTGGCGCCGGACACCAGCAGTGCGGCGAAGAAGGCCGCGGTGGGCCCCTGCACGATGGGCAGGCGAACTATCCGGCTGGATTGCAGGATGGTGACGATGCCGGTGAGCAGGAAACAGGCCTGCACGATGTGGCTGACGTCGAGAGAACTCAGTTCCAGCGCCGAGCCGAGAAGCACCGGGAAGATCCAGATTCCGGTCAGTGCCAGCAGGTGCTGGAGACCGAAGAGCCCCATCTTCGGAAGCGGGACACGATCCTGGATGCCGACGTCGAGTACCGGCCGCTCGTCCGAAGTGATTTCAGCCATACAAAAATGATTACTGCGTTGTTGAGCTACGTCAAGACTTGGTTTGTGAACAGTTCACGGGGACCGTGATGCCCGGCCGGTCTTGCGGCGTGGGTGGCCGCCGCCGGGTTTATGCTGATCACGCCCAACAACGGCGACGATCTGCGGATTCCGCCGTCGCGCGCGCAGCAATCACCGCAGGCCCGGCGACCGATTCATATGCGAACTGCACTATCTCGTGTTTTAATGCTGTTGAATAGCCGCGTGCTCACGCATCACTGCCTGGAGCGGTGCCGTGCCCTCGTCGAACGGAGACCGTGATGGGGCAACCCGAAGAGCTGTCGCGTGGACCGTGCGAGTCGCGCCCCCGCGCCGCAGGATCGGCATTCCGGCCCGCCTTCCTGGGGCCCATCGACATGCGTAACCGCTTGATCCGGGCCGGAACCGGCGAATCCATGGCCGACGCCGCCGGGCGTATCGGCAGCGATTACGTCGGATTGCACGAAGCGCTGGCTGCGGGCGGGGTGGGGCTGGCCTTCACCGGTCACATCTTCAGTCACGTCCGCGGCCGGTACGGCGCACTACAGGCCGGGCTCGACTCCGACGATGCGATCCCGGATTTCCGGCGGGTCACCGACACCGTGCACCGGCGCGGCGGTCGCATCTTCGCTCAGATCGCACACGCCGGAAGCCAGTCCATGATGTTCGAGACCGAGCCGCTGGCGCCGTCGCGCGTGGACAACGTGATGACCGGCCGCCCGGTCCGGGCGGCGACCGAAGACGAGATACAAGAAGCCATAACCGCTTTCGCGAGCGCCGCCCGCCGGGCAATGGAGGCCGGTTTCGACGGTGTGCACCTGCACGGCGCCAACGGCTACCTCATCAGCCAGTTCCGCTCGCCGCTGACCAACCGCCGAGAAGATGACTGGGGCGGTGATCAGCTGCGCCGCGACCGATTTCCGTTGGAGATCATCCGCGCGATGCGCGCGCAGATCCCCGCGGATCGAGGTTTCACGATGAAAGTCGGGCTCGCCGATCTCGTCGACCAGCGGGGCGGTCTGGAGATCCGCGACTCGGTCCCCGGTGTCGCGAGCTTCGTCGCGGCAGGCCTCGACGGTGTGGAGGTGTCGTCGAACTTGATGAGTGACTATGTGTCGGCGTCCATCCGCGGTTACATCGCCGTCACCCGGCGAAGGGCGTTGCAGGATCTGCTTTTTCACCGCCTGCACCGATCAGCAGAACCCGAGGGCTACTTTCTGCCCTTTGCCGATGCGGTCCGCAAAGGTGTCGACACCAACATCATCCTGGTCGGAGGGATGCGCACGGCGGCGATGATCGATGACGTGATCGCCTCGGGGCGGGCGGATTTCGTGTCGATGGCCCGGCCCTTCATTCGCGAACCCGACCTGGCCAGCCGGCTGTCCGACGGAGGCCAGCTCGGTGCCGCGTGCGTGTCCTGCAACATCTGTCTGATGCACGACGAGCATCACGCGTTGAAATGCTGGCGCACTCCGCGGTCCAACCTGTGGGAGCACGCCCGGTATCGGTTCTCCGGTGGGTTCAAGGGCAAGGGGTCCGGACGCAAACCGTCGGCCGCGGGCAAGGGTGAGTCGACCGGACGCTGATGTTCAGTCGCCGTGCCGGTTGACGGCCTGCGCCCACAGCGCCTCGCCGTCGAGGTGCGAATCCTGGTCCCGGATGGCCTGCGGAACCAGGATGCGGCCGGTGGAGGTCAGGTGTGTGCGCATGGCCTCGGTGGCCACCTCTGGTTGATTCGCCACGATGGCATCGATGATCGGCCGGTGTTCGGCGTCGATGTCGAACAGCGTGCGCGCCCGATCCGTGGTGGCGCCCAACAGTCGGGTCGACTCGCGCAGCGACCTGACAATCGTCCGGGCGCGGGTGTTGCCGGCCGCTTCCATGATGTGGTCGTGCAGTAACTGGTCATGGCGGGTGAAGGTGCGTTCGTCGCCGGCGGCCGCGGCGCCGTGGAGCACCTCCATGCGGTACTGCAGACGCGCCGCCAGGGCGGTGTCGCACACCGTGGCGGCGCGGTGGACTGCGGGGAGTTCCAGCGCCAACCGGATGGCGAAGATATCGGCGATCTCCCGCGGATCGGGCAGCAGGATGCGGAAGCCTTGACGGGCCTCGAAGCGAATCAACCCCACTTCTTCCAGGCGCAACAGGGCGTCGCGGACCGGCGTGCGGGATACCCCGAGGGCGTCGGCGAGTTGGTACACCGAGTACTTGACGCCGGGTCGCATCACCCCGGCATCCAGCGCTGCCCGCACCGCTTCCATCACCTGCTCGGCACGCCGGCCCTGCGCTTGGGGAAGGGGTGACAGTTGGAGCTCGGCCTCGGCCATTTCCGCACTGTAGCAAGGTGCCGCGGCGCCTAGCATGCTACAAGTGTCGTAGCATGCTAGGAATGATCAAGCCAGAAGCCCTGGGTGAGGCCCTGCGCGCTGCCGGTATCGCTGACGTACGGGTGGACGGCACCAGCAGGGCGGCCTACACGTCGGACGCGTCGCTGTACCGGGTCACCCCGACGGCGGTGGTGTTCCCGGCCGGCCATGACGAGGTCGCGGCGGTCCTCGACGTCTGCCGTCGGGAGAGCGTCCCCGTCACCGCCCGTGGCGGGGGGACATCGATCGCAGGCAACGCCGTCGGCGCCGGCGTCGTCCTCGACTTCAGCCGATATATGAACCAGGTGCTGTCCATCGATCCCGAAACGCGCACCGCCGTCGTCCAACCCGGATTGGTGCAAGCGACATTGCAGAAGGCCGCCGCCCCCTTCGGACTGCGGTTCGGGCCGGACCCGTCCTCGTTGTCGCGTTGCACCATCGGCGGCATGATCGGCAACAACGCCTGCGGATCAAGAGCTTTGGGCTACGGCCGCACCTCGGACAACGTCTCGGCGATGCGGATTCTCACCGCGAACGGCGACGACCTGCGGTTGACGTCGCGCGGGGCGGTTCAGCCCACGTCGCCCATCCTGGATGCGTTGTCGGCGGTGACACGCTCCGGGCTCGCCACGATCCGCACGGAATTCGGCACGTTCGGCCGACAGGTATCGGGTTACTCCCTGGAACACCTGTTGCCGGAGAACGGATTTGACGTAACCAGGCTGTTGGTGGGCAGTGAGGGCACGCTGGCGGTGTGCACCGAGGCGACGGTGGACCTGGTTCGCGAACCCCCACACCGCATGCTGGTGGTGCTCGGCTACCCCGACATCGCGGCGGCCGGGGATGCCACGCCGGCCATTCTGGTACACCGGCCGACCGCCTGCGAAGGCATCGACTCCCGCATCGTCGACGTGGTCCGCGAACGCAAGGGGCAGGGCGCGGTGCCGCCCCTGCCTGCCGGCGGGGCATGGGTGTTCGTCGAAGTCGTCGGCGACACCGCCGAGGAGGCCCGGCTCCGTGCCGAAGAGGCCGGAAGAACCTGTGGAGCCATCGATGCGCTGGTGGTCGAGGATCAGGCGCGGGCGGCGACGCTGTGGCGTATCCGCACCGACGGCGCCGGTCTGGCGGCGCGCAGCCCGCGGGGTCGCCCCGCCCACGCAGGCTGGGAGGACGCTGCGGTTCCCCCGGCCCGTCTCGGAGACTATCTGCGCGACTTCGATGCCTTGATGGCCGAATTCGGTGTCACCGGCATGCCCTACGGCCACTTCGGTGAGGGCTGCATGCATGTCCGGATCGACCTGCCGTTGGACCGCCCCGGCGGGTCGAAGGTGTTCCGGGACTTCATGTTTGCCGCGGCAGAGTTGGTGGCCGGTTACGGCGGATCCTTGTCAGGGGAACACGGCGACGGCCGGGCCCGCGGCGAGCTGTTGCCGCTGATGTATTCACCCGACGCGCTGGCGCTGCTGGCCGCCGTCAAACACGCCTTCGATCCCGACAACCTGCTGAACCCGGGCGTCGTGGTGGACCCGGTGCCGCTGGATGCCGATCTGCGCATCCCCGCCGCACCGGTACTGCGCCGCGACCTCGCGCTGGCCTACCGGCACGACGGCGGAGACTTCACCCAGGCGGTGCACCGCTGCACCGGGGTGGGGAAGTGCCGGGCCGACAACACCGGCATCGGTGAGGTGATGTGCCCGTCGTACCAGGCCACCCGTGAAGAGAAGGACTCCACCCGCGGCAGATCCCGCGTCCTGCAGGAGATGATCAACGGGACCGAGGTGCGCGGTGGCTGGCGGTCGCCGGAAGTGCATGAGGCCCTTGACCTTTGCCTGTCCTGCAAGGGGTGCGCGTCGGACTGCCCGACGGGCGTGGACATGGCGGCCTACAAGGCCGAGGTGCTCCATCAGAGTTACCGGCGCCGCATCAGGCCGGCCTCGCACTACTCACTGGGCTGGCTACCCAGGTGGGCGAAACTGGCGAGCGTCGCGCCGCGGCTGGCGAATGCCGGTGTGCGCATTCCCGGTGTGGGGCAGGCCGCGCTCGCGGTGGCCGGTGTCGATCACCGTCGAACCATCCCCGCCTTCGCGCCGCAGAGCTTCCGGTCGTGGTTCCGGCGACAGCAATTCAGGCACACGGGGGATGAGGTGCTGCTGTTCGTCGACACCTTCACCAACTACTTCTCGCCGGACACCGGTATCGCCACCGTTCGGGTCCTGCAGGACGCCGGATACACGCCCCGACTGACCGACCGGCAGCAGTGCTGCGGTCTGACCTGGATCTCCACGGGTCAGCTCGACACCGCCCGACGCAAACTGGACCGCACGCTGCAGGCGCTGGCTCCCAGCGTCGACCGTGGTGTGCCGGTGGTGGGGATCGAACCGTCCTGCACCGCTGTGCTGCGTTCGGAAGCGGTGGAACTGATCGGTGGTGCGCGCGCCGAATCGGTGAGCGCGGCCACCCGGACGCTGGCGGAATTGCTGACCGCCCGCGGGTGGGAGCCTCCCTCTCTGGAGGGCACCAGGGTGATCGCCCAGCCCCATTGCCACCACCACTCGGTCATGAGCTGGAGCCCGGACGCGCGGCTGCTGGGGGCCGCGGGTGCGGAGGTGACGCGGCTCGGCGGTTGCTGCGGCCTGGCCGGCAATTTCGGGGTGGAAAAAGGCCACTACGAGGTGTCGGTGGCGGTCGCCGAACAGCAACTGTTGCCCGCGGTGCGGTCCGCCGCCCCCGACGCGGTGGTGCTGGCCGACGGCTTCTCCTGCCGCACACAACTCGACGACCTCACCGACCGCAGCGGTACACACCTGGCGCAGCTGCTCGCCGCACGGCTGCCTGCCCGGGCGAATTCACCTCACTGCTAACGTTTTCAGGACCATTGAAGTAGTTGGCGTCGCGTACTGCGGGTCTTCGTCGCACCGCGGTATGAGGAGGCACAGTGCGGGGAATGCTCGGCGGGCGAGTGCTCGTCGCGGTATCGGTCTTCGGGCTCGCCTCCTGTCTGCGGCCGGCGCTCACCGCGGTGGGGCCGCTGCTGCCCGACATCAACGCCACCACCGGTCTGAGCTACGCCAGCCTCGGCATGCTGGGCTCGTTGCCGCTGCTGCTGTTCGCGGGTGTCGCACCGTTCGGGGCGCTGGCGCTGCGGTACGGCAGCCCCGCGGTCGTGGCGCGCTGGGTGGCGCTGATCCTGGTGCTCGGCATCGTCGTGCGCTCCACCGCGGGCGTTCCCGGGCTGTGGCTGGGCACGGTGATCCTGGCCGGCGCCGTCGCGATCGGCAACGTGCTGGTTCCCGTGCTGGTGCGCCGCGACTACGCGAGCAGCGCCGCCATCGCCTCCGGCGCCAACGCGCTGGTGATGAGCGGGTTCGCGGCGCTGGGGTCGGGGCTGGCGATCGTCTTCACCGACTGGACCGGGGACTGGCGGCGCACGCTGCTGTTGTGGGCCGTCCCGCCGGCCGCGCTGGCGGTGGTGTGGTTCCTGCGCCGTGATGAACGGCCCGAGGAGTTCCTGGGGCCGCGACCCGAGCGGGCCAGTCAGCTCAAGCGACCGGTGGCGTGGGCGGTGACCGGGTTCATGGGCCTGCAGTCGCTGACCTTCTATCTGATCATCAACTGGATGCCGAGCATCGAACTCACCCGCGGGGTGGGTGTCGAGGGCGCCGCACTGCACCTGCTGGTGTACCAATTGCTGGGCGCGCCGTTCGGATTGGTGGTCAGCTGGTGGCTGCACCGGACGGGCCGCTACGTCCTGGTGACCGTGGTGACGAGCCTGCCGATGCTGATCGGCGCGGTGGGCCTGCTGGTCACCGACGGCAGCGCCCTGCCGTGGCTGATCATCGCCGCGCCAGGCAGCGCGGGCGCCTTGTCGGTGGCGTTTCTGCTCATGGCCTACCACGCCGCCGACGCCAGGGAAGCCGCCGGCCTGTCCGCGATGGCCAACGCCGGCGGTTATCTGCTGGCGGCCACCGGACCCTTCACGGCGGGCCTGCTGCACGAGTGGACGTCATCCTGGACACCCGCGTTGGTCCTGCTCGTCGTCGCCGCCGCGCTGCAGGTGGCCGTCGCGGTGCCGGCCTCCAGGTCGTCCCGGACTTCCGGATGAGGAGGCCGCGCCTCAGCGGGGACTCGTGCCGTTGCCGCGGGGCTTGAGCGTCCACGCCGGAACCCAGTGCGTCACGGGCTTGCGGCGCGAGCCGTAGACCACCTCGTAGGTCACCAGGCCCCACCAGTCGCCCTGTTCGCACAGCCCCCAGCAGCTCAGCTGGCCCTCGACGACCTTGTGCATCTGCAGACCGTGCGGGTGATAGCGGCCGTCACGGTGAGGCTGGCGCGGGAACAGCACCGTCAGGTCCACGAGCACCGTGATCGGCGGCTGCACCCGTCGAAACGGCTCCCGTAGCGGCTGACCGTTGTAACCGATCGACGGCAGCTTTCCCACTGTTCGATCATACGTTCGAACGATGGTGGCAACCAGTGGACGCCGAGCGCGCGCATTTGTACGTCTGAGGCCGGCGTGTTCCGTACAGACACGCTCGCTCACGGGTGGGTGGGGGTGGTGGTGGTTCCTGGTCAATCCGGTCAGTCTGGTCAGTCAGCGCGGATGTTCTCGCGCAGCGTTCGCCCGGGGTAACGGCTGCGGTACCGGCCGCGGCGCTGCAGCTCGGGCACCACCAGGTCGACGAACTCCTCGAAGCATCCCGGGGTGTAGGTGGCCAGCAGCATGAACCCGTCGGCGCCGCCGTCATCCATGAACACCTCGAGTTGATCTGCCACGGACTCCGGCGTGCCGATCACCTGCGGCATGGAGAAGCGGAAGGCGTAGATGTCGGCCGCCTCGGCCACCGTCACCGCCTCGCCGGCACCGGTGGCCACCAGAGCGTCCTTCACACCCTGGATGCCCGGAACCGGGATGTCGTCCAGTGGTGCGGCCGGATCGAAGGTGGAGAAATCCACGCCCAGCTGCCCCGACAGCATGGCCAGCGACGCTTCCGGGCGCAGCAGCGAGCGCAGGTAGTCGGCTTTCTCGTGTGCTTCACGTTCGGTTGCGCCGATGATGACCTGCGCACCGTAATAGAGCTTCACCAACTCCGGATCACGCCCGGCAGCTGCAACCCGTCGGCGCATGTCGTCGGAGTAGGCACGCATGGAAGACACGGTCGGCTGGATCGCGAAGATGGCCTCAGCGGTACCGGCGGCGAACTGCCGGCCCTGTTCACTGGCGCCCGCCTGCCACAACACCGGGCGGCCCTGGGGTGAAGGGGCCACGAAATGCCTTGCCCGGCACCGGAAGTGCTTGCCCTCGAACACCACTTCGGTGATCTTGTCCGGGTGTGCATAGATGCCGGTGGCACGGTCGGCCACCACCGCGTCCGGCTGCCACGAATCCCACAGCCGGCAGCACAGGTCGACATACTCGGCGATCCGCTCGTAGCGGATGGAACGGTCCGGCATGTCCTGGCCGTAGGCGGCGAACTCCGAGGGGGAGTACGACCCGACGATGTTCCAAGCGATCCGGCCACCGGAGAGGTGATCGAACGTCGAGAGCCGCCGCGCCATCGAGTAGGGGTGCTCGAAGGCGGTCGACAAGGTGATGCCGACGCCCAAGTGCTCGGTGGCCCCGGTCAGGATGGGGGTCAGGGCCGCGGGTTCGTGCGTCGGCGCCTGCACCGCGTACCGCACCGTGGCATCCGAGCTGTTCTCGAACGAGTTGTACGGGGCCAGTTCGTCGGCCAGGAAGACCGCGTCGAACAGGCCCCGCTCCAACGTCCGCGCCAGGTGCTGCCAGTACGGCGGCGACGCGTAATCCCAGCCGACCTTGTCCAGCGGGTGTCGCCACATGCCCACGGAGTGACTGCTCACCCCGTGCTGCATGAAGGCCAGAAAGTGCGCTTTGCGAGTCAGCTCAGTACTCCTGCAGGCTCTCGCGCAGGGTGGTTCCGGGGTACCGCGTGCGGAACCGGCCGCGCCGCTGCAACTCCGGCACCAGGAGTTCGGTCATGTCGTTGAAGCAACCCGGGGTGTCGGTGGCCAGCATCATGAACCCGTTGCAGCCGCCGTCGTCGAGGTAGGACTCCATCTGGTCGGCCACATCGGCCGGTGTGCCGACCGCCACGGGCGCACCCATCGACACGCCGTAGATCTGGGCGGCTTCGCGCACCGTCACCGGGGCACCGTCCTTGGCCTCCAGGATCGCGTCGAACAGACCGCGGATGCCCTGTACGTCGGCGTCGACCACGTTGTCGTCGAGGCCGAGGGTGGAGAAGTCGAAACCGGTGTGGCCGGACAGGATTCCGAGTGCACTCTCGATCTGGACGTTCTCGACGAACTCGGCGTAGCGGTCGTTGGCGCGGGACTTGTCCCGGTCGATGATGGTCTGCAGGCCGTAGATCAATTTCACCGATTCGGGGTCGCGGCCGGCGTTGTCGGCGCGGGTGCGGATGTCGTCGGCGTAGGCCCGCATGCTCTTCGGGGTGGGGAAGATGCCGAAGACCGATTCCGCGTGCTTGGCCGCGAATTCGCGACCCTGATCCGAGGATCCGGCCTGCCACAGCACCGGCCGCTTCTGCGGCGACGGGGCCACGAAATGCCTGCCCTTGGAACGGAAGAATTCACCCTGGAAGTCGACCTCACGTACCTTCGACGGATCGGCGAACACACCGTTCTCCCGGTCGTAGACGATGGCGTCGTCGTCCCAGGAATCCCAGAGTTGATACAGCAGCTGCATGTACTCCTCGACCACCTCGTAACGCTTGTCCCGCGGGGTGAGGTTCTCCTTGCCCATCGCCTGGAACTCGCTCTTGGAGTACGAGGTGACGATGTTCCAGCCGACGCGGCCCCCGGTGAGGTGATCCAGCGTCGACAGCTGGCGCGCCATCATGTACGGCGGCACAAAGGATGTCGACAACGTGATGCCGATACCGAGGTTCTTGGTGAACGCGCCCACGATGGGCACCACACTGGCCGGTTCGTGCACCGGGCACTGGCCCGCGAACTTCACCACCGGATCGGAGTTGCCCTTGTACGTCGTGTACGGCGCCAACTCGTCGGCGATGAACATCGCGTCGAACAGCCCGCGTTCCATGGTGCGGCCCAGATCTCGCCAATACTCGGGACGGGACCAGTGGTAGCCGACCTTGTCGCGCGGGTGCGCCCACATGGTCGAGGCGTGGTTCATCACACCGTGCTGGACGAACCCCAGCAGGTGGGCCTTCTTCTTGGTCATGCGTCGCTCCTAGCGTCGATGAGGAATGCCACGATGACGGCCACGGCGGAGCCGATGGCCAGGATCGCGGGGACATACCAGAACACCGGACTGACGCCCAGCAAGGCGATCACCGAGGTCGAGATGACCACGGCGCCAAGCGCTTTCCAGCTGAAAGAGCCGGCGTCGTTGGCCTCCAGGGCATCGGTGTCCAGATCGGCGGTCTCGCCGGAGGCCGCCAGGGCCAGCACGTCCTTGCGGACCCGGAAGAACGCCTGGACTCCCAGCGCGATGTAGACGACTCCGACCACCAGGCCGACGATGACGGCGATCCAGAACGCGATCATGCGACCGGGTCCAGATCGCCGGAGGCCGCGCGGCGTTTGTCGTCGGACAGGGCGCCGCCACGCGACTTCAACGAGTCGTAATCGAACGACTGCTTGGACAACAGGCTGATACCGACGGCAGCCACGAGTGAGATCGCCTCCAATGTGATGATTCCGGGGAGTTCGCCCACGAATTCGCGGACGGGGTAGCCGACGGCGATGGCCAGCAGCAGGCTGGTCACGAACGCCGTCGAGGTCATGCGCCGCCAGAAGATCGCCAGTCCCAGCGGAATGATCAAGGCGGCCTTGATGAAGTACACGGTGTTGACCAGTTCGACGTAATCGATACCGGAGCTGACCACGATGCCGCCCAGGACTCCGGCGATGATGATCGAGGCTTTTGTCCAGCGGAACAACGACTTCGGTGCGATGTCGGGCTTGGCGCGCTTGAGGATGTCGACCGCCACCACCGAGGACAGCGCCGAGAACGCGCCGTCGATCGTGGAATAGCACGCGTTGAGGATGATCAACACGTACAGCGCCACCAGGATGATCGGCAGGCCGAGGTTACTCACCACATACGGGCCGACACCGCCGGGGCCGGCGCTGCCGAGGTCTTCGACGTTGAGGTTGAACGCCAGGGCGACCAGACCGAGCAGACCCATGGCGATCGGAATCGGGTAGAACCACAGTCCGGCCCAGACGAAGGTGCGGCCCATGGTGGCCGGTTTGAGCGCCCACGCCTTCTGCCAGAACGTCTGGTCGGCCATCGTCGAGGCCAGCAGGCCCAGCGCCAGCGAGATGCCGAACGCGGCGGCGGCCTGGCCGTCAAAAGCGTTGAGGGTGTTGGGCCCTGCTTCGTCGACCTTCTGGAAGATCACGTCCGGGCCGCCGACCTTGGCCAGCACGTACAGCACCACGACGGCGGCGGGCACGGTGATCAGCAGGGTGTTGAACGTCGCGGTGATCGCCGAGGTCCACAGCCCGCCGAAGTAGGAGTAGACGGTGACGGTGGCCAGCGTGACGATCAGCACCACGGTCGGATTGAGTCCGAACACCACGCCGGTGACCAGCACGACGCCGAACAGGTTGATGAAGATCTCGGCCAGCAGGCCCAGCAGCATCGCGACGAGCATCACCGTGGTGGCGGGCTTGTTCTGGAAACGCTCGCGGATGAACTCGACGATGGTGTAGCCGGCCGGCATCTGCCGGCGCAGCTTCAGGGCGAAGGGCACCATCACCATGACGGCCAGGCCGTTGGGGACGACAAACCAGATCAGGCCGGAGATGCCGAAGGTGTAGGCCTGCGCGGACGACATCATCACGGCCATCGACCAGGTCCAGACCGCGATGACGGAGCCGACGCCGAACCCGAAGCCGATGCGGCGGTCGGCGATGACGAAGTCGTGGGTGTTCTTCACCATCGAGCGGACCGTGAAGGCGACGACGAACATGAACGCGCCCAGGCCCAGCATCAGCGCGATGCCGATGCCGGGCGACAGGTTGGACGGGTGGAACACGAAGACTCCTAGGCGAGGTGATGGCATCGCGACGTCACCGGCGGTGATCAGCCTGCCGGTCAGGTGGTGATGGTCATGGAGGCATGCGGCAACGGATTCGGCCGCAACGTTGAGGCCGGGTCAGCCTCGCGGACGCAAGGGGGTTTAAGAAATAGTTCAACTCAGGCTGAGCGGATGTATTCAACTCGCGGTTGAGGTAACGGCACCGCGCGCTCGCGCTTCGGGTTGGTCAGCTGCCCTCGAACTGATTGCGTCCCAGGTTGTCGACGAATCTCGGCCCGAGCAGGTCCAGCTCGCTCAGGTAGTCCTCGGCCCAGGAGCTGTACGGGTGGTGCGCCAAATGGTCGTTGCGGAACCGGTCGTCCTCGGACACCTCGGTGGTGCAGAACGAGGGGATGGCCAGATCGAGCACCGGCCCGTCACGTTCGACCTCGGCCAGCAGTAGCGGCGCGTTGCCGCCCAGGAACCGGTCGATGACCCAGCCGTCTTCGCCCAGCCAGACCGATGACCTGATCTTGACGATGACATGCTCGGCACGCGAGACGATCTGGCCCGCCACCAGTGGGTCGAGATCACGCTCGGCTTCGTAGCGGGTGCCGCCTGCGGCGGGACCCTTGGCCGTCATGGTGCCGATGGTGTCTTGCTCGCCCAGCGCGGCGACGAGCTCGGCGGGCGAGACATTGACCTCGGCGGGGGCCGGTCCTTGCAGTCGCACGCGCACCGCGTAGCCGTCCGCGGCGAACAGATAGGCCTGCGCGATCAGCAGGGGGCTGGGGTCGGACGCCGCCACCGGCGGCATTCCGCGGAGGAAGAACTTGCGCTCGAACTCGAAGTCACCAGGGGTGGAGTCGGACATCTGGCGACGTTATCCCGACTGACGGCCGTCACAGTGGGCATGCGGTCCGTGTCCTGGTGGCGAAGAATCCGAAAAATTCCTAGAGTTGAGCGGAACAGACTCAACCTTGACTGCGTTGTGCAAGGCGACAAGCATTTCAAGGGCCCTCCGTGCGGCCCTGTTGTACATGGAAAGGGAGGTGTCGTGGACTCGTTCAACCCGACCACGAAAACCCAGGCGGCGCTGACGTCGGCGTTGCAGGCGGCCACCGCCGCCGGTAACCCGGAGATCCGTCCCGCCCATCTGTTGATGGCGTTGCTGACGCAGAACGACGGCATCGCCGCCCCGCTGCTGGAAGCGGTCGGAGTTGATCCCGCGACTGTCCGTGCGGAAGGCCAACGTCTGGTCGACCGGCTCCCCAGCGTCAGCGGCGCCAATTCGACGCCGCAGCTGTCCCGTGAATCGCTGGCGGCCATCACCGCCGCCCAGCAGCTGGCCACCGAGATGGACGACGAATACGTCTCCACCGAGCACCTGCTCGTCGGCCTGGCCACCGGAGACAGTGACACGGCCAAACTGCTGACGGGTGCCGGTGCGTCGCCGCAGGCTCTGCGCGACGCGTTCGTCAAGGTCCGCGGCAGTGCCCGCGTCACCAGCCCCGACCCCGAAGGCACGTACCAGGCGCTGGAGAAGTACTCCACCGACCTGACCGCCGCCGCGCGCGAGGGCAAGCTGGACCCGGTCATCGGCCGCGACAACGAGATTCGTCGAGTGGTGCAGGTGCTGAGTCGCCGCACCAAGAACAACCCCGTGCTCATCGGTGAGCCCGGCGTCGGCAAGACCGCCATCGTCGAAGGCCTGGCCCAGCGCATCATCGCCGGTGACGTCCCGGAGAGCCTGCGCGACAAGACCGTGGTCTCCCTGGATCTGGGTTCCATGGTCGCCGGGGCGAAGTACCGCGGTGAGTTCGAGGAACGGCTCAAGGCCGTCCTCGACGACATCAAGAACTCGGCCGGTCAGGTCATCACGTTCATCGACGAACTGCACACCATCGTCGGAGCCGGTGCCACCGGCGAGTCGGCGATGGACGCCGGCAACATGATCAAGCCCATGCTCGCCCGCGGCGAGCTGCGACTGGTCGGTGCCACCACACTCGACGAGTACCGCAAGTACATCGAGAAGGACGCCGCCCTGGAGCGCCGGTTCCAGCAGGTGCTGGTGGGTGAGCCTTCGGTGGAGGACACCGTGGGCATCCTGCGTGGCCTCAAGGACCGCTACGAGGTGCACCACGGCGTGCGCATCACCGACTCCGCGCTGGTGGCCGCGGCCACGCTCAGTGACCGCTACATCACCAGCCGGTTCCTGCCGGACAAGGCCATCGACCTGGTGGACGAGTCGGCGTCGCGGCTGCGCATGGAAATCGATTCGCGCCCAGTCGAAATCGACGAAGTGGAGCGGCTGGTCCGTCGCCTCGAGATCGAGGAGATGGCGCTGGCCAAGGAGGAAGACGCGGCCTCGAAGGACCGTCTGGAGAAGCTGCGCGCCGAGCTGGCCGACCACAAGGAGAAGCTGGCGGAGCTGACCACCCGGTGGCAGAACGAGAAGGGCGCCATCGACGTGGTGCGCGACCTCAAGGAGCAACTGGACACGCTGCGCGGTGAGGCCGACCGGGCCGAACGCGACGGTGACCTGGCCAAGGCCGCCGAGCTGCGGTACGGCCGCATCCCCGAAGTCGAGAAGAAGCTCGACGCGGTGCTGCCCGCCGCCGAGGCCCGCGAGAACGTCATGCTCAAAGAAGAAGTGGGGCCCGACGACATCGCCGAGGTGGTCGAGGCATGGACCGGGATCCCAGCCGGCCGCATGCTCGAAGGCGAGACCGCCAAGCTGCTCCGCATGGAGGAGGAGCTGGGCAAGCGCGTGGTCGGGCAGCGCAAGGCCGTGCAAGCCGTCTCGGACGCCGTGCGGCGGAGCCGGGCCGGCGTTGCCGATCCCAACCGGCCCACCGGTTCGTTCCTGTTCCTCGGTCCGACCGGCGTCGGTAAGACCGAGCTGGCAAAAGCGTTGGCGGACTTCCTGTTCGACGACGAGCGGGCGATGGTTCGCATCGACATGAGCGAGTACGGCGAGAAGCACTCGGTGGCCCGCCTGGTCGGTGCGCCTCCCGGCTACATCGGCTACGACCAGGGTGGCCAGCTCACCGAGGCGGTGCGGCGACGCCCGTACACGGTGGTGCTGTTCGACGAAGTGGAGAAGGCCCACCCGGACGTGTTCGACGTGCTGCTGCAGGTGCTCGACGAGGGCAGGCTGACCGACGGCCAGGGCCGCACGGTCGACTTCCGCAACACCATCTTGATCCTGACGTCCAACCTGGGTTCGGGTGGCACCGAGGAGCAGGTGATGGCGGCGGTCCGGGCGGCATTCAAGCCGGAGTTCATCAACCGTCTCGACGACGTGCTGATCTTCGACGCCCTCAACCCCGAGGAACTGGTCCAGATCGTCGACATCCAGCTGCAGCAGCTGCAGAAGCGGCTGGCGCAGCGCCGGCTCGAGCTGCAGGTGTCGCTGCCGGCCAAGAAGTGGCTGGCCGAGCGTGGGTTCGACCCGCTCTACGGCGCCCGGCCGCTGCGCCGGCTCGTCCAGCAGGCCATCGGCGACCAGTTGGCGAAGATGCTGCTGGCCGGTGAGGTGCACGACGGTGACGTGGTGCCGGTCAATGTCACGGCCGACGGCGACGGCCTGATCCTCGGCTAGGTCCGGGCTCGGCAGACACAGACTCGCACTCACAAGGCGCTGAGCATGCGAGTTTGTGTCTGTCCGCGCCCGAAGGTGACCGAGCTGTTATTCGTTCGAGTTCGGGCAACACGGCCCCCACCCAGTAGGCTGGGGGCAATGGTCCCGCTCTGGTTCACGCTGTCCGCACTCTGTTTCGTGGGTGCGGCGGTTTTGCTGTACGTCGATCAAGATCGACGTCGCGGGCTCGGTCGTCGCCGGAAGTCGTGGGCCCGGTCCCATGGCTTCGACTTCGAGCCGGAGTCCGCCGACATCCTCAAGCGCTGGAAGCGCGGTGTGATGTCCACAGTCGGTGACGTCACCGCACGCAATGTCGTGCTGGGACAGATCCGCGGTGAAGCCGTCTTCATCTTCGACCTCGAGGACGTCGCCACCGTCATCGCGTTGCACCGCAAGGTGGGCACCAACGTGGTGATGGATCTGCGACTCAAGGGCCTCAAAGAGCCCCGCGAGGACGACATGTGGCTGCTCGGTGCCATCGGCCCGCGGATGGTGTACTCCACCAATCTCGACGCTGCGCGACGCGCCTGTGACCGCCGGATGGTGACATTCGCCCACACCGCGCCCGATTGCGCCGAGATCATGTGGAACGAGCAGAACTGGACCCTGGTGTCCATGCCGATCAGCAGCACCCGCGCCCAATGGGACGAGGGGCTTCGCACGGTGCGCCAGTTCAACGACCTGTTGCGGGTCCTGCCGCCGATTCCGCAGCAGGCCGCCCTGGCCGGAAACCCACGGCGGAACGCGGCCCCCGGTCGCCCGCTGGCGCCGGCCCGGCCGGGTGAACTGCCGCCCGCCCGCTCCGACGGGCCCACCATCAGCCCGGAGCTCACCCGCCGGGAGGCGCCGCCGGCCGAACCTGCCCGGCGTCCACTGCCGCGCACCGGGCGTCAAGCACCGCATTACCAGCGCTAGCTAGGGTTGTCGGGTGGCTACCGGTACACACCCCAGCCCGCCCACCGCACTGATCACCGGGCCCACCTCGGGTCTGGGTGAAGGGTATGCGCGCCGGCTCGCCTCCGATGGATACGACCTGGTTCTCGTCGCCCGCGATGTGGACCGGCTCAACGCACTGGCCGCCCACCTGCGTGCGCGGCACGGCCGCGGGGTCGAGGTGCTGCCCGCCGATCTGGCGGTCGCCGAGGATCGCCAGGCCGTGGCCCAGCGACTGGCGTCCGGGGTCCGGGTGCTGGTGAACAACGCCGGGTTCGGAACATCGGGGGAGTTCTTCACCGCCGACCCCGCGCTGCTGCAAGCGCAGCTGGACGTCAACGTGACAGCGGTTCTGCAGCTCACCCGGGCCGCCTTACCCGCCATGATCGCCGCCGGTGAAGGCACGGTGATCAACATCGCGAGTGTCGCCGGCCTGGTGTCCGGGCGCGGCTCCACCTACTCGGCATCCAAGGCGTGGGTGGTGTCCTTCACCGAGGGGCTCGCGGGCGGACTGTCGGGCACCGGCGTCTCCATCCACGCGGTGTGCCCCGGGTTCGTGCGCACCGAGTTCCATCAACGGGCCGGGATCAGCATGGCCGGTACGCCGGCGCCGCTGTGGCTCTCCGTCGAGGACGTGGTGCGAGACAGCCTGGCGGCCGTCGGCAGAGGCACCGTGGTGATCGTCCCGGGCTGGCAGTACAAGATACTGACCACTGTGGGCCGACTGGCACCGCGCAACATGGTCCGGGCCTTGGCCACCACCTTCGGCAAGGGCCGGGGACGAACGTGACAGGAGACAGCACAGCCGTGACAGCACCTGCGATGACCGAGGCCGACCGGGCAGAACTCGCCGGACTGGTACGCGACCTGGCGGTGGTGCGGGGCCGGGTCGTCTTGTCCTCGGGCAAGGAGTCGGACTATTACGTCGACCTGCGCCGCGCCACGCTGCATCACCGGGCGTCACGGTTGATCGGCTCCCTGATGCGCGAACTGACCAGCGACTGGGAGTACGCCGGCGTCGGTGGCCTCACCTTGGGAGCCGACCCGGTGGCCACCGCGATCATGCACGCCGCCGGGCGGCCCATCGATGCCTTCGTGGTGCGCAAGTCCGCGAAAACCCACGGGATGCAGAAGCTCATCGAAGGTTTCGACGTCGCCGGCCAGCAGGTGCTGGTGGTCGAGGACACCAGCACCACCGGGGCATCGCCGCTGACCGCGGTGCGGGCCGTCCGGGAAGCCGGCGGCGTGGTGGTCGGGGTGGCCACGGTGGTGGACCGCGCCACCGGCGCGGCAGAGATCATCGAGGCCGAAGGGGTGCCGTATCGCAGTGCACTCGGGCTCGGCGATCTGGGGCTGGGATGAGCGACGCGGACGGCCGGTCCAGCTGACTTGATGGCCAAGTACCGGGTCGACGATGTCGACCATGATTACCGCAGGCCCCGCGGCCGCGCCGGGGCGGACGTCGAGCACGATGACATCGACGACATCGACGAATCGCTGTGGGATGACGTCGTCGACGTCGTCTGCGTCGGCCGGGGGCGCCTCGGTGAGGCGGTCGCGGCCGCTGCCCGCAGGGTCGGCCTGGAGGTGCTGGTGTCCGATCGGCCCGACACCGCCACGAGTGACGCCGAGCACCTCGACGGGCTACTCGGGGTCACCGACGAGCAGACGGTGGCCTATCTGCGAGCGCTGACCGAGGACTTCGGCCCGTTGGCCGAGACCCATTCCGGCATCCCGACGCGCGTTGTGGGCGAGCCGCTGCGCCCAGCGGCGCGGCGGGCCCGGCTCGAGACGTTTTACGGTGCCGCACTTCGGGATTGGGGTACGGCGTGTGTGTCGTCGCCCTACGGATTGCTGTACACCCGCGTGGTCGACCCCATTCTCTCGGTGCCCTACGCGGGGACCGGCGGTTCCATCGCGGCGACGGTGCTGGACTCCATCGACCTCGATCCGGAACTCCCGGAAGACAGCGTGGAGCACTGGCTGTCGGCGACCGCGCAGGGTGACCAGGCTGCGACCGCGGACACGTTCACGCGGTTGTTGTTCGACGACGCTGTGGTGGTGGGGGCGGTCCTGGAGTCACCCGACGGCGAGCGCACCGTCCGGGCCCGGCACGGGGTGATGCTGCCTCTGCGTGACGGAGTCAGCGCGTCTGCGCACGGCGCCGGCCTGAATCTGCGCGAAACCGCCGAGGTGGCACTGGTTTCCCGCACCGCGAGCAGATTCGCCCGGCTGGAGTTCCTGGTTCGCGAGTCGCCCTGATCAGGGTGACACCGGGGCCGGCGTCGGGATGGGAGCCGGTATCCGCTTCTGGGCGAACATGGCCTCCATGGCCGGACCCACCAGCGGCCGTGACAGCAGATAACCCTGTGCCCTGTTGCAGCCATGCTGCACCAGGGTGCGGGCTGCGGCTTCGGTTTCCACTCCTTCGGCCACCAACTGCAGGTCGAAAGCTTCGGCCAGTGCGATGACAGCGCGGACGATCGCCAGATCGCCTGCGCTGCTGCCCAAGTCGTGCACAAAACTCTTGTCGATCTTCAGGGTGTCCACCGGCAGCGACTTCAAGTGCGACAGCACGCTGTAGCCGGTCCCGAAATCGTCGATGGCGATCTGGACGCCGACCGCCTTGAGGGCGGCCAAAGTGATCCGGGTGGTTTCGATGTCTTGTACGACAACACTTTCGGTGATCTCCAGGCATACCGACTCGCCCGCGAGCCCGAACTCGTCCAGAATGTCGGCCACCGCCTCGGCGAACCCCTCGGCTACCAGCTGGACCGGTGAGACATTGAGCCGCAGAACGGCATCGAGCCCGACGCCGCGGGAGCGCCACTGTCCGAACTCGGCGCACGCGGCGCGCATCACCCAGCGTCCCAGCTCACCGGCGAGGTTGATCGACTCGGCGACCGCGATGAACGAATCCGGGTACAGCAGTCCGCGGGTCGGATGCTGCCACCGCACCAGGGCTTCGGCGGCCAGCACCTCGCCGGTGCGCATGTCGATCTCGGGCAGATAGTGCAGCACCAGCGCGTCGCTGTCGATGACGCCCTGCAGGTGCAGTTCGATGTCGTTGCGGAAGGCGGTCTTGAGTGACATGTCCTCGGAGAACACCGCGATCTTGTTGCCGCCGGCGTTCTTGGCGGTCAGCACCGCCTGGTCGGCCTTGCGGAGCAGATCCGAGGCGCTGTCGCGGCCCGGTTCACCCAGTGCGACGCCCACACTGACTGTGCGCGTGAGCATTTCGCCGTCAATGGCGACGCGTTCCCGAAGCGCAGCCTGCATGCGCTGGGCCAGTGCCTCGCCGTCGCCGACATCGGTGGGGACCGTCGGTACCACCACGAACTCGTCACCGCCGAGGCGCGCGATCAGACTGTCCGAGCCGGCCTTGGCGCGCAACCGTTCGGCGAAGATGCGGATGAACCAGTCACCGGCGTTGTGGCCGAGGTAGTCGTTGACGGCTTTGAGCCGGTCCAGGTCCAGGAACAGGACAGCGACGGGCCCCGGTTGGCCGGCCTTGAGTCGGTGCTCGAGGTGGGAGATCAGTGCGCGCCGGTTGTAGACGCCGGTCAGGTCGTCATGATCAGCCAGATACCGGAGCTGTTCTTCGGCGAGGATGCGTGCCTGGACCTGGGCGAACAGTGACGCGATGGCCTTGAGTGCGTTGAGTTCCTCCGAGCCCCACTCGCGGTCGCCGAACTTGATGAAACCCATTGCCCCAGTGGTGACGTCACCGGACAGCAGAGGGACGAAGGCGCCGGAGGTGGCGACCACGCCGCTGCTTTCCTCGATCTTCTTCTGATAGTCGTCGGTGGCCGGGGTGGGCCGGATGACCAGCGGCTCCTTGGCGTGCTCGGCGAAGGCGAAGACAGGGTCGGCGTCGGCGAAGTAGACCACCGCAATGGGATCGGGATCGGGAATGAACGGGCGCGGCGGCCATTCCGCGATCAGCTTGGTCGCACGGATCTCGTGGTCGTTGTACCGGAGGAAACTCACATCGACACCGAGGTATTCGACCAAGTGCTCGAGCACCTGTGTACTCAGCTCGACGTGGGTCTCAGCGTCGGCCGCCATCAGTCGCGTGGCGACTGATGTCACGAGGAGATCCAAGCGCCTCGACATACCGTTACGCCTCAACCATTTTCCTAGTGTAGGCCTCGCGCCGGCTCCGGATGGGTGCGCGTGTCGTATCCGACAGACGCAACATCAGCGCATGGCGTGCACCCGCAGTATCGGTCAGTTCGTTGAATGCAACTTGCAGTTCCCGCAATTCGGGGGCGAAGCGGGGCGACAGCCCGGTGAGATCGTCCTCGTCATGTGCGTACAGGAACACCGGCGAGATCGGTTGCACTCCGAATCCTTGCTGCTGAGCGGCAATCCACACCGCTTCGGTGGCGGCGCCGCCGCGGGCGTAGTCGGTCAGTGTGTCGCCCTCGAAGATCACCAGCGCCAACGCCGAACTCGAGACCACCCGGTCGTAGGTGTCGTCCCCGAGTGATCGACCGGCGTCCCAGTCCGCCAAGGACGCCATGACGTCGGGACGGCGCAGCACATCCAGCAGCACCAGGTCATTGCGTTCGATACCGAGACTGCTGACGTCAATGCCGGTGTCCGGATCGGGATCACCGGGCCAGCGCAGCTCCGAGATCATCTCCCGATGCAGCTCAGCGGTCAGATAGCGAACCCGGTCGGCGGCGGCGAGGATCGTGGCGAGCGAGTCGATGGTCGGCCGGTCGGCGATCAACTGCAGCGCGGCGCCCTCACCGTCGGCCGCCGCTTGCAATACGCGGGTGAGTTCGGGCGACGGCGTCTGCGGAGTGCCGAGATGGCGGTTCGTGCCGCGGCCGAGCATGGCTTCGTAGAGCGACGCGAGGTCCTCGGTCTGGCCGTCGGTGAGCCGGACGGTGGCCCGTAACGGGGAGCCGTCGGCCTCGGGCGGGAGTTCCGTCACGGTGACCTCGGCACGCCGGTGTACTGCCGCCGCGGCGACACGGGCGTTGAACACCGCCGCGCCCAGCGCCACCGCACTGGCGCGGTAGCCGACGTCCATCCTCGAGGTCCGTTCGGGCACCAGGTGCACTGTCACGGTGTCGGCGGTGGTGCTGATCCGCCACGGCTGCGTATTGCCGCCTGAGGGCGCCCGCACGGCCGCAGCGGCGACGATCTCAGCGGGAGAGGCGCCGCCGGCTTCGGCGACGGCCTCGGTGGCCACCAGATCCCGCGGCGGCAGTGGCTGATCCAGGTCATCGAGGGCGGCGCTGACGTCGATGCGCGACCGCCCGGACTGCAGGGGCTCGCCGAGCCCGATGCGGCGCACCCCCTCGACAACCGAGGTGGCGCCCAGGATCACTTCGCCCGCGAGCTGCGGCCACGTGGTCAGCGTGGAGTTCACCTCGAGCATCGACGCGGCCCCGCGTGCCGACGAGTGCGCCACGTCGATGAACCGGAGCATGTGGGGAATCTTGTCACGTGTCGACAAGCCGGCCATCTGGGCCGAATCGATACCGCGCAGGAGCCCGTGCAGGATCGGGCGATCCGGCTCGAGATCGAAGCGCTCCACGTCGATCAGGCCCCGGTCTCCGGTCGACATCAGTACGGGCAGTTTCCGTTCCCGCGCAGCCTCCCGAATGACGACTTTCATGTCCAGGGAGTCGCACTCGTCGATCACGATGTTCAGACCCTGGAAGAACCGGTCCACCGACTCGGTGCTCAGCCCGTGGGTATCCGCTTCCACCTGCAGGTAAGGGTTCAGCTCGGCGATCCTGCGGGCGGCGATGACGGCCTTGTTGAGACCGAGATCGAGCACTGTCGCAGGCACCCGGTTCAGGTTGGAGAGCTCGAGTTCGTCGAAGTCCGCGAGCCGGAGCCGGCCGACCACACCCTGTAGCGCGAGGGTGTGCGCAATGACGTGGCCGACGCTCAGACCCACGACGCCGATGGTCAGCTGCCCCAGCCTGGCCTGCTCGGCGGCGGTGATCATGTTGCGGTTCCGGTCGAGCCGCAGCGCGGCGAACGATCGCGGCCCCAGAACTCCGACGACGGTGCGCCGCCACGGGTAGTACGCCCACCGGTGCGGCTCCTCGAAGAGCTCAGCGGGCACGGCGGGACGCAACCGGCCCAGCGTGTCGCGCTGCTGCGCGAGAGTGTCGAGGACCTCGACCGCCGGGTCGGCACGAAGTTGCTCGAGCACACCTCGATGCTCCGGGTCCCTCTCGTCGAGAAGCGTTGCCCTGTGCGCTCCGCCAGGGGTGTCGTCCACGCCTGCGGGTCGGCTCACAGGCGTGCACCGGCGGAGGTCGCTGGCAACTCGTGCAATCCATAGGTCACCGGGGCAAGGTACGCCGCCTCGGTGAGCACCTTGGCCAACTGGTTGGGTTGGGCGTGGTTGGCGTAGGTGCGGCGGTCCCAGAACATGATCTTGGTCCGGTACCGTTCGTCGGGGTACGGGGTCGCCGGGATCCGGGACACCACCACCCCTCCGGAGGAGCGCCAGCGGTCGAGGACGTGGGCTGCGGCGGTGGCCATGATGAACTGAATATCAAGTACTGCCATGGTGTGCATCGCGGTACGGGCCAAAGTGGTCGTCACGGCGCGGCTCCGATCCGGGTCGTCGGACACCCACGCGGTCTTCATCTCCGAGAGTCCGAACGGGATGCGGTCGTTGATCATCTTGCGCACGGTGCCCTGTCCGGGCTGGCCCTCCCATTCCAGCACGGCATGGGATTGATCAGCGTTACGGTAGGGTTCCTTGGCCCTGACACCGCCGACAACTTTGCCCGATCCGTCGATCGCGGCAAAGAACAGGGCGGTGCCGGTACCATCTGCGATCTCGTCCCAGTCCAGTGCGGCATCGGCGCCGTATTTGTGGTAGCTGCGCTGTGCGCCGGTTAGGTATTCTGCCCACAAATTCTGCTCGCTCTGAGGTTGCGACATCACTATCGTGCAGTCGGTATCGCTGTCGTACCAACTCGCACTGGCCGGCATGTGCAGAGTTTGGGTAACGGCGTCCTGATGCGGAATGGTCACGGTGCTTCCGTTTCTGTCGGGCTTGGAGCCGGGCGTTTGCCACGGCCTTATTCGGTTTGCGCGTCCCCCCGACGTGCTAATCAGCACTCCTAATTATCGCCCGGTATGGGGCGATTTTCCGACTGTTAGCCCAGTTCAGACGCCTTTCCGCAAGTCGGGGGCGTGCGACTGCGGACTGATCGTGTCCGTTACCGTGTGTTTGCCATCCGAACTCGTCAGTAGGTGTTTGAGAACGGTTGGGTACAGCAACTGGCGCGTCCTGAATTCAAAATTTGCGGGATCGTCAGAAAGCATGCAATGCTGGCTCGCGTTTCGGGGTTCAGGTGGGGTTGCATTCACTGCCGGATCGATGCCAAGCGGTCCAACGCCCGACCCCTTGAATTCATCGATTGGAAGTGCGCTGGACTCTATTCCCGAACCGGTTGCCGGTCATAGCGCGCCACGGCCGGATGTTTGCGCCCAAGAAGATCGAGGAGCGCCCCGGTGTTTGCTCAGGGAAGCCTTGCCGAACCGCCGCGGGGGTGTGGACGCTGCGGTTCGGGGACGTCGTCGCTGACATCTAGCGAATAACGCGGCGCTTGGCGGCGGCATCGGTCGATGGGCGAGCACCGTACAGTGCAACGGAGTTCCCGTCCACCGAACACCTGTAGCTGGAGCTGATGTGCACCTCCCACGAGTCCTGCGCCACCGCCTCGCACTCGCGGTGGTGGTCGTGCTCCTCCTGGCGGGCTGCGGCGACAGTGCAGCCAGTACCGCGCCCTACGGCGCGGGCGAGGCGCGTATCGGCGAGTCACTGGCGGTGCTGGGCTGGAACATGTCGGTGGCGAACCTGCGTTTCGAGGCCGATCACGTTCTCATCGACGTCGACGCCGTTCCCACCGACACCGCTGCCCCGCATGCGGCACCCCAGGACATCCGGTTCGGGTTGTACGGCGCGCTCGTCCACCCCATCGAAGCCGCCGGCCTGGGCAGCTGCGACGCGGTGCTCGACGCCGCCACACCGTTGTCGCTGCGCGAACCCGACCACCTTTCCGGCACCGTCTGCCTGGGCCCGATCCGCGACCAGGCGCAGGTGCGTGGCGTGTACGCCTATTCACCCGCAGAGCGCCTACCGGGAACGGCTGCGGCCTACGCCGCGGCATTCCCGGTGGGCTTGCCGCCCACCAACGCCGCCGACACCGGGCTGACCGTGAGCACGACGAGCGTCGAGGCATGGCGCGCCGACGGAGTACCGCTCACCCCCGAGTCGCTGGGTGATCCGGCGGCGTTCTCGGGGGACGGCTACATGCTGCTGGGTCTGCAGATCGACGCCGTCGCCCAGCAGTACCGCGACGACTCGGCACGCCGGGGCGGACCGATGATGGTGATCGTGGCACCGACGCGACCACCACCCGGCGTCAACGCGGCCTGCTCCACCTACGGCGCCGCACTGCTGGTCCTTCCGGACGCCTCCTTGAACTCCGTGCACATGGCTGCCTCGTTGTGCACCCAGGGCGAGATCAATGCCGCGCTGCTGTACGCGACGGTGTCGGTGGTGGGCACACGGGCCGCGGTGTGGACCGAATGACCGGACCTGGACCCACCGAGTGGGGAACGGGCACCACCGGCGTGGGCCCGTGGGAAGGACCTTGGCCCCAGGACCCGCGGTACGACCCCGACCTGCTGCGCGACGGTGACACCCGCAACGTCGTAGATGCCTACCGGTATTGGACCCGGGAAGCGATCGTCGCCGACATCGACACCCGGCGTCACCCCTTCCACATCGCCATCGAGAACTTCGGCAGTGACGCCAACATCGGCGGGGTGGTGCGCACCGCCAACGCGTTCGCCGTCGACACCGTCCACATCGTCGGCCGTCGCCGGTGGAACAGGCGGGGCGCGATGGTGACCGACCGCTACCAGCGATTGCAGCATCACGACACCACCGCCGAACTCCTGGCGTTCGCCGCGGATGCCGATCTGACCGTTGTCGCCGTCGACAACGTCCCGGGCGCCACCCGGCTCGAGACCGCCGAGCTGCCCCGGCGCTGTCTGCTGGTGTTCGGCCAGGAAGGCCCCGGTATCACCGACGCGGCCAGCCAGGGCGCCGAGCAGGTGGTGTCCATCGCCCAGTTCGGGTCGACCCGCAGCATCAACGCCTCCGTGGCCGCCGGCATCGCGATGCACGCCTGGATCCGCCGTTGGGGTGACCTCGACGCCGCCTGGTAAGGAAAGATCGAGGCTCATGGGTGCAAAAAACGATGAGGTCTGGGCCAATCGTGCAGCCTCAGCCGAAACCGCGGTCACCACCCGTCATCTCAAGAAACTCTGGGGCCTGCCGGGCACCCAACTCGGGGTGGTCGCCTGGCCCCCGACCTCACGGGACACCCGCTTTCTCACCTGGCATTACTGGTGGCAGGCCCACGTGCTGGACTGCCTGGTCGACGCCCAGGTGCGCGACCCCCAGCCGGATCGTGTCACCCGGATCAGCCGCCAGATCCGCACGCACCGGCTGCGCAACAACCTGGCCTGGACCAACGACTACTACGACGACATGGCCTGGCTGGCGCTGGCGCTGGAGCGCGCCGGCAGGCTGGTCGGCGTTGCCAAACCCAAGGCGCTGGAGAAGTTGGCCGACCAGTTCCTGAAGGCCTGGGTGCCCGAGGACGGCGGCGGCATCCCCTGGCGCAAACAGGACCAGTTCTTCAACGCACCCGCCAACGGCCCCGCCGGAATCTTCCTGGCGCGATACCTGACTTCTCACGGGGACCGGCTGCGGCGCGCGCAGCAGATGGCCGACTGGATCGACGCGACGCTGATCGACCCCGAGACCAACCTGGTGTTCGACGGCATCAAGGCCGGGTCGCTGGTGCGGGCGCAGTACACCTACTGCCAAGGGGTGGTGGTCGGTTTGGAGACCGAACTGGCGGTGCGCACGCAGGACCCGCGCCACGGGGAACGGGTGCGCCGGTTGATCGCGGCGATCGACACCCACATGACCGCCGACGGAGTACTCAAAGGCGCCGGCGGCGGTGACGGTGGGCTGTTCCACGGGGTGACCGCGCGCTACCTGGCGCTGGCGGCCACCGCGCTGACCGATCAGGAGGCGGCCGACCAAGCCCGCGCACTGGTGCAGCGCTCGGCGGAGTCGGCGTGGGACAACCGCCAGACGGTCGACGGCCTGCCGCTGTTCGGTAGCTCGTGGGACCGGGCCGCCACCATTCCGACCGCGGGAGGCAAAGAGGCCGAGTTCGTCGAGGGCGCGGTGAATGCCTCCGAGGTGCCCGAGCGGGATCTGTCGGTGCAGCTGTCCGGTTGGATGCTGATGGAGGCCGCCTACGCCGTGTCGACCACCGGCGGTGATGACGATGGCTGAGCCCGGTGGTTGGGATCCGGACGTCCACACGGTGGCGCACGCGAACATCACCCGGTTCACCGACTGGTTGCGGGACTCGGGCCGCGGCGACTTCCCGGATTACCCGTCGTTGTGGGAGGCCTCGGTCAGCGACGTCACGTGGTTCTGGTCAGCGATCTGGGACTTCTTCGGCATCAAGGCCGGCGTGCACGCCTCGACCGTGCTGGCGGAGGCCAGGATGCCGGGGGCGGTGTGGTTCCCGGGCGCCAGGCTGAACTACGTGTCGCAGGTGTTCCGGCACGCAGATGACACCCGGGCCGCCGTGGTGGCCGTCGGGGAGGACGGCGCAACGGAGTGGTCGTGGGACCGATTGCGCACCGAGACAGCCGCTTTCGCACACTATCTGCGCCGCGCCGGGGTGCGGCCCGGGGACCGGGTGGTGGGATATCTGCCCAATGTCGCCGAAACCGTCGTGGCATTCCTGGCCGCCGCGTCGGTGGGCGCGACGTGGGCAGTGTGCAACCCCGACCTGGCTGTCGGAGGGGTGATCGCCCGGCTGGGCCAACTCGAACCCACGGTTCTGGTGGCGACCGACGGCACGGTGTACGGCGGCAGACAGCATGACAAGCGCTCCGATCTGGCCGAGATCCAGAGCCGACTGCCCACTCTGGTCGCCACCGTCGTGATACCCCGACTGGGACTGGAGGTCCCGGAAGGCGCGGTGCCGTGGTCGGAGGCGGTGTCGGCGGACGTGCCGTTGGAGATCACCGACGTGGCTTTCGACCACCCGTTGTGGGTGCTCTTCTCGTCAGGCACCACCGGCACCCCGAAAGGTATCGTCCACGGCCACGGCGGCGTGCTGCTCGAACACGTGAAATACCTTTCGCTGCATGTGGATCTGCATCCCGGGGACCGCTTCCTCTGGTACTCGACGACCAGTTGGATGATGTGGAACTTCCTGGTGGGCGGGCTGCTGGTGGGGGCGACGACCGTGGTCTACGACGGCAGCCCGACGCATCCACACACCGACCGTCTCTGGCAGGTGGTCGCCGACCACCACGTCACCGTCTTCGGGGCGGGCGCCGGTTACCTGCTCGCGTGCGCCAAAGAGGATCTCCGCCCGGGCGACGAGTACGACTTGTCCGCGCTCCGCAGTGTGGGCTCCACGGGATCGCCCTTGCCCGCGTCCGGTTTCCGCTGGGTGCAGGACGGGGTGGGACGCGCGATCCCGGTTCAATCATGTTCGGGGGGAACCGATGTCGTGACAGCGTTCATCGGCTCGGCGCCCACCGTGCCCGTGGTCGCCGGTGAGCTGTCCTGTCTGGCCCTGGGCGCTGCGGTGGAGGCCTGGACCGAGGAGGGGACATCCACGATCGGCTCCCCGGGTGAGTTGGTGGTCACCAAACCGATGCCGTCGATGCCGGTGTTCTTCTGGAACGACCCGGACGGGGAGCGTTACCGTGACGCGTACTTCGACAAGTTCCCCGGAATCTGGTGCCACGGCGACTGGCTGACCATCACCGAACGCGGCTCGGTGATCGTGCACGGCCGCTCGGATGCCACCCTCAACCGCCACGGAATCCGAATGGGCAGCGCCGAGATCTACAACGCGGTGGAGCACATGCCCGAGATTCGTGACTGCCTGGTGGTGGGGGTCGACAAGAGCGACGGCGGCTACTGGATGCCGCTGTTCGTCGCGCTGGCCGACGGCACCGATCTCGACGACGATCTCCGTGCCCGCATCACCTCGGCGATCCGCACCCACGCCTCACCTCGCCACGTCCCCGATGACATCATCGAGGTGCCCGGAATCCCCCGCACCATGACCGGTAAACGTTTGGAGATCCCCATCAAACGCATCCTGCAGGGAGCCGACCCGGAGAAGGTCGTCGCGCCCACCGCCATCGATCACCCCGACTTCTTGTCCGCCTTCGCCGAATACGCCCAGACGTGACCGAGACGACGGATCAATCCAGCACGGCCGGTAGCTCCGGGTTGGGCAGGTTGCTGCCCCGCCGGTTCGGGCAGGATCCCACCGCGCCGCGCAGCGGTGAGAACACCGCGGCGGCAATGTTGTTGGTGTTCACCGTCGCGGCCATCGTCTGGGCCAACTCGCCGTGGGCCGACACCTACACCACCTTCTGGGGCACTCATGTCGGCCTGAGCTTCGGCGACGCCCACGTCGAGCTGACGATGAAGCATCTGGTCAACGACGGATTGATGGCGTTCTTCTTCTTCATCGTCGGACTCGAGGTCACCAGCCAGTTCAAGATCGGTGAGCTCACGGACCGGGCCAGGGCGGTGGTCCCGGTGGTCGCCGCGCTGGCCGGATTGATCCTGCCCGCCGTGGTGTTCCTGCTGTTCAACCCCAGCGGCGAGAATGCCGCCGCCTGGGGTGTCGTCATCTCCACCGACACCGCGTTCCTGGTGGGTGCGCTGGCCATCATCGGGCCCAAATTCCCTGCCCGCCTTCGCACCTTTCTGCTGACGCTGGCCGTCGTCGACGATGTGGGCGCCCTGCTGGTCATCGCGTTCTTCTACTCCGAGCACGTCGAGGTGATGCCCCTGGTGGCCGCGGTGGTGCTGCTGGGTGCCATCGCACTGGTCCGGCACCTGCCCGCCTGGCGGGGTCCGGTGTATGCGGTACTGGCCTTCGCCCTGTGGGTGGCGCTGTACAACGGGGGAGTGCACCCCACTCTCGCGGGTGTCGGTGTGGCGCTGCTGATTCCGGTGTTCACTCCGCAGCGACAGCGTGTCGAGGCGGCCGTCGAGGTGATTCGCGCCTTCCGGCAGTCGCCGAACTCGGAGTACGCGCGGGAAGCCAGCCGCAGTCTGCGCGAATCGATCTCGATCAACGAACGCCTGCAGACCGGGTTCGGGCCCTACGTCTCCTTCCTGGTGCTGCCGCTGTTCGCGTTGGCCAACGCCGGGGTGCGGCTCGACGGTGCCACGGTGTCGGCGGCGCTGGCTTCGTCGCTGACCTGGGGCATCATCGCCGGTCTGGTGCTGGGCAAGCTGATCGGTATCACCGGCGCCACGGCTCTGGTGCGCAGATTGGGCCTCGGTCAGTTGGCGCCCGGACTCACGTTGCGCCGCATCGCCGGCGGTGCCGCGCTCTCGGGTATCGGGTTCACCATCTCCCTGTTCATCATCGACCTGGCGATCGAGGATCCGGTGAAACAGGACGAAGCCCGCGTCGGCGTCCTGGTGGCGTCGCTGGCCGCATTCGCCCTGGGCTGGGCCATCTTCCGGGTCACCGACCGGATAAGCCCTCCGGAACCGGTGGGCGCCAAGCTGATCCGCGATATCGACCCGTCCCGCGACCACATCCGCGGCAACCCGAACGCACCGCTGACACTGGTCGAGTACGGCGACTACGAATGCCCGTTCTGCAGCCGGGCCACCGGCGCCATCGACGAGGTCCGCGAGTACTTCGGTGACCAACTGTGCTACGTGTGGCGGCACCTGCCGCTGGAGAAAGTGCACCCCCGCGCCATGGACGCGGCGCTGGCCGCCGAAGCCGCGGGTCTGCAGGGCAAGTACTTCGACATGGGCAAGATCATGTTCCAGTTCCAGGACTACCTCGAGTGGGAGCACCTGTACCGCTACGCCGACAGCGTGGGCTGTGACATCCGGCAGTTCGACGAGGACCTGCAGTCCTCCAAGGTGCTGCACCGGGTCGAAGACGACGTTCAGGACGCCGAGCTGATGGACCTGCAGTCGGTGCCGACGTTCTTCGTCAACGGCAAACGCCACAAGGGACCGTGGGATGCGGCCAGTCTGATCCGTGCGCTGGAAGCCGGGAGGTCGTGAGCTTGCCCTCCACGGGGTGGCGAACGGGCCGGCGGGCTTAGATTGGTTTGGTGCGAGAAGTACTGAACGACCTGTTGGCGGTATGGCGCGCCGGTGGCACCGCCGGAGTGGGGACGGTGGTGCGCACCTTCCGGTCCGCGCCGCGGCCCGCCGGAGCCTCGATGGTCGTCGCGCCGGACGGCACCGTGAGCGGCTCGGTGTCGGGTGGCTGCGTGGAAGGCGCGCTCTACGAGCTGGCCACCGAGATCGCCGCCTCCGGTGAGCCCGTACTGCAGCGTTACGGGGTCAGCGATGACGACGCATTCGAGGTCGGATTGACCTGTGGCGGTGTGCTCGACGTGTTCGTCGAAGCCATCTCGCACACCACTTTCCCTGAATTCGATGCCGTGGCAGACGATATCGCCACGCACCAGCCGGTGGCGGTCGCCACGGTGATCGCCCACACCGACCCGCTGTGGCTCGGCCGACGCCTGATCGTGCGCCCCGGGGAGGTGTCGGGCAGTTTGGGCTCGGTCCGTGCGGACGCCGCGGTGACCGACGACGCGCGAGGCCTGTTGGCGGCCGGCCGTAGCGAAATCCTGACTTTCGGTCCCGACGGTCAACGCCGTGGCGAGGGGATGGAGGTCTTCGTCGCCAGCTACGCGCCGCAGCCGCGGATGCTGGTCTTCGGTGCCATCGACTTCGCCGCGGCCGTCGCGCAGCAGGGTTCGTTCCTCGGCTACCGGGTGACGGTGTGCGACGCCCGGCCGGTGTTCGCCACCGTCGCGCGCTTCCCGACCGCCGACGAGGTGGTGGTCGACTGGCCGCACCGGTACCTCGCCGCACAGGCCGACGCCGGCGCCATCGATGCGCGCACGGTGATATGCGTGCTCACCCACGACCCGAAATTCGACGTTCCCCTGCTCGAGGTGGCGCTTCGACTGCCCGAGGTGGCCTATATCGGCGCCATGGGTTCGCGGCGCACCCACCTCGATCGTCTCGACAGGCTGCGTGAAGCCGGCGTCACCGACGCCGAGATGGCGCTGATGTCCAGCCCCATCGGACTCGACCTCGGGGGCCGCACCCCCGAGGAGACGGCGGTCTCCATCGCGGCCGAGATCGTCGCCAAGCGGTGGGGTGGGGCCGGCCGTCCGCTCACCGAAACCGCCGGGCGGATTCACCACGAGCAGGTTTCGCCGAGCGAGTTGAGCCATTCCTCGCCTCGCGGGTGACGCGACAACCGATGCCGGGTGGGATGCGATGTGGCCCGGGTGTTGTCCTCTGGGACAACGCCAGTAGGGTCGGGACGAACCGTTGACACCTGTCAGGAATCAGGGAGACGCATGACCAGCAGCGAGCGCGCACGGATCGATTTCCCCTCCCGGGTCGGGGTCTGGTGGGCCAGCGACACCTGGGCGATGAGCGACGCCCAGGACGTGGCCCGCGAGATCGAGGACCTGGGCTACGGCTCGCTGTTCCTGCCCGAGACGGTGGGCAAGGAATGCCTCACCCAGTCGATGGCCTTCCTGGCCGCCACCAAGCGTCTGGTGATCGGCACCGGGATCGCCAACATCCACATCCGGCTGGCGTCCGCCGCCGAAGCGGGGGCACGCACCATCACCGGGCTGTACCCGGGCCGTTTTGTGCTCGGACTGGGGGTCAGCCACGGGCCGCTGGTCGAACACGGTATGGGCGGTTCCTACAGCAAGCCGCTTGCCACCATGCGCGGTTATCTGGAGCGGATGGCTGCCCTGCCCGAGCAGATCGAGCCGGGCTCCGGCCGCCCTGTCCGGCTGCTGGCCGCGCTGGGCCCGAAGATGATCGAGTTGTCCGGTGAGCGCGCCGACGGCGCTCATCCCTACCTGGTGACCCCGGAGCAGACCGCGACCACCCGCTCGATCCTGGGTCCGGACAAGTGGATCGTCTCCGAGCAGGCCGTCGTCGTCGGTGGCAGCGATGAGCAGCAACTGCAGTACGCCCACCAGCATCTCAACGTGTACAGCGGGCTGCCGAACTACCGGAACTCCTGGCTGCGTCAGGGGTTCGACGAATCCGATCTGGTTCGAGGTGGGTCTGAACGGCTGGCCCGCGCCGTCGTGGGATTGGGTTCAGTGGAGGATGCGGCCGCGAAGATCACCGCGCACTTGGATGCGGGAGCCGACCACGTGGTGGTGCAGGTGCTCGGCGACAGTCCGGTGGCCGACCCGCGTGAGTCGTTGCGGCAGCTGGCCGAGGTGCTGCAACCGGCGAGTGCCTAAGGCTGCTCCGGGGCCGGTTCCTTGGTTCCGGCGGACCGGCCGCGGGAGCGCTTCACGACTTCCATCACGATCGGGATGATCGACACCAGCACGATCGCGATGAAGATGAAGTCGACGTTGTCCCGGATGATGCTGATCTGCCCCAGCAGGTAGCCGAGCAGCGTCAAGCCGGCGCCCCAGATGATGCCGCCGAGGACGTTCCACTTGATGAACGTGGAGTACTTCATGTTCGCCGCGCCCGCCACCAGCGGCGCGTAGGTGCGCACGATCGGCACGAACCGGGCCAGGAAGATCATCGCCGGGCCGTGCCTGTCGAAGAAGTCGTGGGCTTCGTCGATGTAGCTCCTCTTGAACAGCTTGGCGTCTTCCTTGAACAGCCGTTCTCCGCCGCTCTTGCCGATCCAGTACCCCACCTGATCACCCAGGACGGCCGCCACGGGGATGGTCAGCATCAGCACCCACAGCGGGGCGAACGCCGGGACCTCCTCGGAACCGCCGGCGGCCACCAGGCCCGCGGTGAACAGCAGGGAGTCACCCGGCAGCAGCGGGAACAGCAGACCCGACTCGATGAAGACCACCAACAGCAGCCCCGCCAGCGTCCAGTTGCCGAAGGAGTTGAGCAGGGTCACCGGCTCCAGAAACCCTGGTAACAGGGCCAGATGGGTCACGGTTTCGGTCGAGGCCAGCACGGTCACGGCGACCAGAGTACCGGCGGGACCTGGTTGACCCGGTCCGCGCTGCTGTGGGGTGGCGCCTATTGAGATACTGCTTAGGACGCACGTAACACGCCGAGAAGCCATGCCAGCACGCCAGGAGGAGTCCGCACATGCCGATCGCCACGCCCGAGGTCTACGCCGAGATGCTGGGCCGCGCCAAGGAGAACTCGTACGCGTTCCCGGCCATCAACTGCACGTCCTCGGAAACCATCAATGCCGCTTTGAAGGGCTTCGCCGACGCGGGTAGCGACGGCATCATCCAGTTCTCCACCGGTGGCGCCGAATTCGGCTCCGGCCTCGGTGTCAAGGACATGGTGACCGGCGCGGTGGCACTTGCCGAGTTCGCCCATGTCGTCGCCGACAAGTACCCGATCACCGTCGCGCTGCACACCGACCACTGCCCCAAGGACAAGCTGGACACCTACGTCCGTCCGCTGCTGGCCATCTCGGCCGAGCGGGTCTCCAAGGGCGCCAACCCGCTGTTCCAGTCGCACATGTGGGACGGCTCGGCCGTGCCGATCGACGAGAACCTCGAGATCGCCAAGGAACTGCTGAAGCTGTCGGCCGAGGCCAAGATCATCCTCGAAATCGAGATCGGCGTGGTCGGCGGCGAGGAGGACGGCGTCGAAGCCGAGATCAACGACAAGCTCTACACCACCGCCGAGGACTTCGAGAAGACCATCGACGCACTCGGCGTCGGCGAGCACGGCAAGTACCTGCTGGCCGCGACATTCGGCAACGTGCACGGCGTCTACAAGCCGGGCAACGTCAAACTGCGTCCCGAGGTGCTCGACCAGGGCCAGAAGGTGGCCGTCGCCAAGCTCGGGCTGGCCGAGGGATCCAAGCCTTTCGACTTCGTGTTCCACGGCGGCTCGGGCTCGCTGAAATCGGAGATCGAGGACTCGCTGCGGTACGGCGTGGTGAAGATGAACGTCGACACCGACACCCAGTACGCCTTCACCCGCCCGCTCGCCGGTCACATGTTCTCCAACTACGACGGCGTGCTGAAGATCGACGGCGAGGTCGGCAACAAGAAGGTCTACGATCCGCGCAGCTACCTCAAGAAGGCTGAGGCGTCGATGTCCGAGCGCGTCGTCGAGGCCTGCAACGACCTGCACAGCGCAGGCAAGAGCGTCACGGCTTAGAGGGATTTCGGCGCGCTGGTAACCGCTGAGCGGTTACCAGCGCGCCGAAATCACAGGAATTACTGCGGGGACTGGCAGATCTTCCACTGCTCGTCGCGGAACTCCAGGTCGAAGCTGCGCGTCGACCGCGTGGAGGGGTCATAGGCCATGAAGCTGGTGACGTTGGCCTCGGCGTGGTCCCCGTTGACGACCACCTGGTCGATGCTGGCCACCACGGGATACTGCTTGGCTGCGGCCACCCGGGCGTGGGTGTCCGACCACTGCTGATCGTCGTACCTGGTGTAGCTGTCGGCGGTTTCGCCGCAGGTGACGTTGCGAAGTGTGGACAGGTCGCCGTTCTGGATGGCGGTGTCGAAGCTCTGGATGGTTTCGCGGACCTTGTCTTCCTGAGTGGCGGACGCATCCTCGCCGCGGGTGAGCAGCACCGTGCCCAGGATGGCCACTGCCGCCAGGGCGGCGATCACCAGGATCACCGCGACCACCCACCCCCAGCTGCGCTTGCGGCCGGGAATCTTGGGCTGGTCGGAGCGCGGCGGAATGGCCTGCGGGGCCGCCGGCCGTGGGGGCGACCCGGGCGGCGGCATCATCGGCGGCGCGAACGCGGGATCGGTGGCCCCACCCGGGACGGACATGATCTCCGTGGCCGGTTCGGGGGCGCGGCCGATGATCTGCGTGGAGCCGGCGTCCATTCCCGAGGGCGCGGTGAAGCGGCGCTCGCCCGAGGTGATGGCCGGTTCGGTCTTGTCGGTCTCCGGATGCTGATCCGGAACGGCGAACACCTCGGTGGCCGGCTCGTCATGGGCCTGCGAACTCTCGGTGTCGGCGTCGTGCGGGTGATCGTCGGCGGGGACCTTCGATTCGGCGTCCTGGTCCGGCCCTGAGGGGTCTGACATGGATCTGAGGTCCTCCCGTGTGGCGTGGCTGTGCGTGTTCGAGACTAGTGCCCACGGGCAGCACCAGCCGCCGCATCCCCACTCCCGCCCAGCACGGCACAATAGTCGCCATGACGCGGATGGGTGATCTTCTGGGACCGGAACCGGTGCTTCTGCCCGGTGATATCGAGGCGGAGGGGGATCTGGCGGCCGGCGAGAACCCGGCGATCGTGGCGGCGGCGCATCCGTCGGCCTCGGTGGCCTGGGCGGCGTTGGCCGAGCAGGCGCTCGACGAGGACAGGGCGATCACGGCTTACGCCTATGCGCGTACCGGTTATCACCGCGGACTCGACCAGTTGCGCCGCAACGGTTGGAAGGGTTTCGGCCCGGTGCCGTTCTCGCACGAGCCGAACCAGGGCTTCCTGCGGTGCGTCGCGACACTGGCGCGCGCCGCCGACGCCATCGGTGAGACACCCGAGTACGCGCGCTGCCTGGATCTGCTCGACGACTGCGATCCGCAGGCCCGAAAGGAACTCGGCCTCGGCTGAGCGCCTCTAGTGGGTGTGGCCGTGCTCGGATTCGGGCTCGGCCGGGCTCTGGCAGTCGTCGGTGCACCCGGGCGGTTCCACCTGGACGGTGGCATGGGCCAGCCCACGAGCGGCGAGGACGGCCTTGGCGTCGCCGAGTACCCGCGCGGAGTCGGCGGTGCTGGTCAGGTGCGCGGTGGCCATGTCCCTGCCGGGGACCAGCGTCCACACGTGCAGGTCGTGGACTTCGGTGACACCCGGCACCGCGCCGAGCGCCCGGCGGAGTTCGTCGACGTCGATGTGGTGGGGGGAGCTCTCCGAGAGGATCCGCAGCGCGGACCGCGCGAGCGAGAAAGCCCGCGGCAGCACCCACAGGGCCACCAGGACGGCGACGACGACGTCGGCGTACGGCCAGCCGGTGGTGACGGTGACGACGCCGGCGATCAGGACGCCGATGCTGCCGACCGTATCGGCGACCACTTCCATGTAGGCGCCTTTGACGGCAAGGCTCTTCTCGGAATCGCCGCGCAGCAGGAACACCACCACCGCGTTGGCGATCAGTCCGGCCAGCGCGACCACGATCAGGGGGACGCCGGGCACTGCCGGCGCCGAGTCCAGGCGCTCGAACGCTTCGTAGAGGATGAAGGCCGCGACACCCAGCAGGAGCACGGCGTTGGCGACCGCGGTGAACACCTCGGCGCGGTGCCAGCCGTAGGTGCGGGCCGGTGAGGTGGACCCGCGCCGCGCCAGCAGCACCGCGGTCAGGCCCATGAACATCGCCACCAGGTCGGTCAGCATGTGTCCGGCGTCGGCCAGCAGGGCGATCGAGTTGATCAGCAGCGCGGTGACCAACTCGACGATGAAGAACACGCTCAAGATCGCGGCGGCGATCAGCATGCGACTGACTCGTGTGTCACCGCCATGACTGTGGTCGTGTCCGGCACCCATGCCAGCAATATATGCGCATCCATGCATGTGTTGCAACCATGGGTGCAGCCCGGATTATGGAGCCCTACTTACATACACAGACAAATGTATTGTGGAGCCGTGATCAGGCAGCCGGCACGGCGGCGCAGCCAGGAAGAGCGCAGCGCCGAAACCCGGACCCGCCTGCTCGACGCCACCATCGAATGCCTGCTGCGCTATGGCTACAGCGGCACCACCACGCCGCGCGTCGCTGAGCTGGCCGGCGTGACCCGCGGTGCGCAGGTCCACCATTTCGGCTCCAAAGATGATCTGATGCTGGCCGCGTTGCAGCACCTGACGGCCAAGCGGATCTCCACCGAGGTGGCGCGCTTCTCACTGGATTTCGCCTCGGCCGACGACGTGATCGACGCGATTCTGGAGTTGCTCTGGGATATCCACAGCGCTCCCATCTTCATTCCCATCGTCGAACTGTGGGTGGCCGGTCGCACCGACACCGAGTTGGGCCGTGAGGTGGCAAAGTTCGAATCCGTAGCCACCACCACGTTGCTGTCGGTCATCGCGGAGTTCGCCCCCGAGGGGATACATCGATCGATGGCCGATTTCGTCTACACGGCGATGGACGCGTTGCGCGGAATCCTCATCTCGAGTTTCGTGGACAGCGACCCCAGCCGAGCGCGGCGACGCTGGGAGCGTGCCAGTGCCAACCTGCGTCGCATCGTCGATCCCGATGTCGCCGACTGGGCGCTGGCCCAGAGTGCCCGCTGACAAAAGCCCGGTTGACTGGCGCACTTACATACACGCCTGTATGTTTGTTTGGTCTGACGGCGCGCCAGGGTGGTATCTGCAAGAACGGGCGGCACGGTAGAGGGGGTCGTGTGAGCCCGCCGAGGGGTCTGATTCCGCCCCGGCGTGCCGTCGGACCCGCACTTCAGAGCCAGGCTGACCAGAACCGGGTGAGCTGACCGCCGATCGACGACAGGTGGCCCGGCACCCCGGACAATTCGTAGAGCCAGTACACCCCGCCGAAGAACCACTGGTTGAGTTCCGGTGCGATCAGCAACAGCAGCAGGATCAGGAAGCCCCACGGCTTGAAGCGGTCCAGGGCCCGCTGGGTGTCGTAGCTCAGATGCGGCTCCAGCGCCCCGTAGCCGTCCAGACCCGGGATCGGCAGCAGATTCAGCAGCACGGCCGTGACCTGTAGGAAGCCCAGGAATGCCACGCCCGACCAGAACACTCCGTGCGCCGAGTCGTAGAACAGCCGCGTCAGCGTCAGCAGCACCACCGCCAGCACCACGTTGGCCAGCGGCCCCGCCAGGCTCACCATGGTGCGCTGACGCGGTGACATGTTCGACGTCCGGACGTACACCGCGCCTCCGGGCAGGCCGATCCCGCCCAGCGCGATGAACAGCAGCGGCAGCCCCAGTGACAGCAGGGGACTGGAGTACTTCAACGGATTCAGCGTCAGGTAGCCGCGTACCGCCACGTCGTGATCGCCGTATCGCCACGCGGTGAAGGCGTGCCCGAACTCGTGCAGGCACAGCGACACCACCCATCCTGCGATGACGAACAGGAACACCCCGGCGTAGGCCAGTAGGGTCACCGATTCCGCGGCCAGCCACGCCAGCACACCGCCCACCACGGTGGCGGCGACGATCGCCAGGAAGACCGGGCTGGGGCGCACCGACTGGCCCACGGGGCGAATGCTCACGTGAATTGACGTTACCTAGACGCGCAACCAGCCCTCGATGTGCCGGTAGAACGTCGACCGGCGAGCGGGACGGGAGGCGGGCACGCCGTCGCGCACCACGATCACCCCCGGCGTGCCCAACTGGGCGGCGCGTCCGCTGACCCATGGCCCCGATCGCCAGCCGGTACCCAGCACTCGGGCCCGCAGCCCGGGCATGACGGCCGTCGGCTCCACCTCGACGCCGGCGACCGCGCCGTCGAACAGCACGGTGTCATCGACGATGCCCTCACCTTCGAGAAGCCCGCCCGCGTTGGCCGGCTGCCAGACCGCGCGGCCCACGATCACCTGTCCGGTCTCATCCCGGATCAGTGGAACGCGTTGTGCTGCAGCCGTTGTCGCTCGTCGTGCGCCGCGCCGTCCAGTCAGGTGAGCCACTTCGACTCCCAGCTGTTCCCGGCGCAGCAACCGGGTCAGAACGGTTGCCAGATCAACGTTCGAACCCAGCACCACCACCCGCGATACGCCGTCGACAGCAGTGTCCACGTCGGTCGGCTCGGTCACGTCCACCCGGGGGAGAGCTGCCACTGCCCGGGGCACTGTCCGGCTTCCGAAGCGCAGCACGACGGTCGGTGAGGCGGGCAAAGTCGCTCCTCGGAGATGGGCGGGCCGAAGTTCGGATAAGGTAGCTCACCGGCTGGAACACAATAAGCTGCGAGCCAAGCGGGAGATCTTTTCATGCCGGCAATCGTCCTGATCGGCGCCCAGTGGGGCGACGAGGGCAAAGGTAAAGCCACCGATCTTCTCGGTGGTCGCGTGCAGTGGGTTGTGCGCTATCAAGGTGGGAACAACGCCGGGCACACCGTGGTGTTGCCCACCGGCGAGAATTTCGCACTCCATCTGATCCCCTCGGGGATCCTCACGCCGGGGGTCACCAACGTGATCGGCAACGGCGTGGTCGTCGACCCCGGTGTGCTGCTCACGGAGCTGTCCGGCCTCGAGGAGCGCAACGTCGACACCTCGCGGCTGCTGATCTCCGCCGACGCACACCTGCTGATGCCGTACCACGTGGCCATCGACAAGGTGACCGAGCGCTACATGGGCAGCAAGAAGATCGGCACCACCGGCCGCGGTATCGGCCCCTGTTACCAGGACAAGATTGCCCGCATCGGTATCCGGGTGGCCGACGTGCTCGATCCGGCGTTGCTGGCGCAGAAGATCGAGGCCTCGCTGGAGCTGAAGAACCAGATCCTGGTCAAGATCTACAACCGCAAGGCGCTGAACGCCGACGAGGTGGTGCAACAACTGCTGGAGCAGGCCGAAGGCTTCAAGCACCGCATCGCTGATTCGCGCCTGCTGCTGAACCGGGCGCTGGAGCAGGGCGAGACGGTGTTGCTGGAAGGTTCGCAGGGCACGCTGCTCGACGTCGACCACGGCACCTATCCGTTCGTCACCTCCTCCAACCCGACCTCGGGGGGCGCCGCCGTCGGCTCCGGCATCGGACCCACCCGTATCACCACCGTGCTGGGCATCCTGAAGGCCTACACCACCCGGGTCGGCTCGGGCCCGTTCCCGACGGAGCTGTTCGACGAGTACGGCGCCTACCTGTCCAAGACCGGCGGCGAAGTGGGTGTGACCACCGGACGCGCACGTCGCTGCGGCTGGTTCGACGCCGTGATCGCGCGCTACGCCACCCGCGTCAACGGCATCACCGACTACTTCCTGACCAAGCTCGACGTGCTCTCCAGCCTCGAGACCGTGCCGATCTGCGTCGGGTACACCGTCAACGGCAAGCGCACCGACGAGATGCCGATGACACAGAGCGACATCGCCAAGGCCGAGCCGATCTACGAAGAACTGCCCGGCTGGTGGGAAGACATCTCCGGCGCGCGTTCCTTCGACGACCTGCCGGCGAAGGCGCGTGACTACGTGCTGCGGCTCGAAGAGCTTGCCGGAGCGCACGTTTCGTGCATCGGCGTGGGACCCGGCCGCGATCAGACCATCGTGCGGCGCGACATCCTGGCTCCGCGTCCGTGACGGATCAAGATCCTGAGTACGAGCATCACGGCGGGTTCCCGGTCTTCGAACCTGCCAAGCCGGGCCCCGGGTTCGGCAGGTTCCTGACGTCGATGCGACGGTTGCAGGACCTGGCCGTGTCCGCCGACCCCGGTCCGGACACCTGGGACGACGCCGCTGACCGGGTGGAAGCCCTGGTCGAGCTGCTGGAACCGTTCGAGGCCGGCGAAGGGGTGGGCCCGGCCAACCGCGTGGTCGAACTGCCCGGCGCGGGCAGCCTGCTGATGCCGCCGTACCGGGTCACCCGCTTCGAGCCCGACGGTGTGGAACTGGCGGTCGAGTTCAGCCGCTACCACGTGGGCGGCAACTATGCCGTGCACGGCGGTGTGCTGCCGCTGCTGTTCGATTCGGTGTTCGGCATGGTGATCCACGCTGCGGGCCGGCCGATCAGCCGCACCGCGTTCCTGCATGTCGAGTACCGCAAGGTCACCCCGATCGACACCACCTTGACGGCCACGGGCTGGATTCGCCAGGCCGAGGGCCGCAAGGCGTTCACCAACGCCGAACTACGCGACCCCGAGGGCAATCTGCTCGCCGAAGCCAACGGCCTGATGATCCGGTTGCTGGCCGGTCAACCCTGACGCGGGAATTTCGCGCCAATCCCGCACGGGGCGCGGTTTCAGCGGCACCATGAGCCGGTGAGCACCCCACGTTCTGAGCGCACTCTGCGGCGGCTGTCGACCCCGAAGGCCGCCGGCCTGGCCGGCGTACTGTTCGCGGTGTTGTTCGGTGCGGCCATCACGCTGATACACACCGCGCTGCCCGAGGGCGCCCGACCCGGCTCGCAATGGGTGGAAGGATCCGAAGACAGGCTGCGGCTGGCGGCGCTGCTGATGCCGTTCGCCGGTATCTGCTTCCTGTGGTTCATCGGGGTGGTGCGCGACGGGCTGGGCAAGTTCGAGGACAAGTTCTTCGCCTCGGTGTTCCTGGGCAGCGGTCTGCTGTTCCTGGCGATGATCTTCGTGGCGTCGGCGGTGGGTGTGGCCCTGGTGGCCAGCCGGACTGCGAACCTGGACGAGGTGGGTACGTTCGGGCAGACGCTGCTGATGACCTTGTCCAAGACGTATGCGCTGCGGATGGCCGGCGTGTTCATGATCTCGCTGGCCACCATCTGGCTCAAGACCGGATTGGTGTCACGGTGGCTGGTGGCGCTCACCTACGTGTTGGCGCTGACGTTGTTGGTGGCCAGCGAGCTGTCGATGTGGATGACGCTGACGTTCCCCGTCTGGGTGCTGATCGTCAGCGTGATGGCGCTGAAGCGGGCCGGACTGATCGATCTGCATCGCGAGGAGCCGGGCGCCTAGTCCGCGATGGCCAGTGCTCCCGACGGGCACAGCTGCACGGCCTTGCGCGCGTTGTCCTCTTCGCCGGCGGGGACGTCGGCGGTCAGCACCACCACCAGGCCGTCGTCGTCTTGATCGAACACCGCCTCGGTGCTCATCACGCACACTCCGGCGCCGATGCACACCTCACGGTCAGCCAGGACTCTCACCACGCCACCTCCAGTGACTGCAAGCCGTAGATGAAGTGGAATGACCGGAAGGCCACCTCGTCGAACGGCTCGGCCAGCCGCAGTGTGGGAAACCGTCGCAGCAGCGCCGGGAAGGCGAAACGCATCTCCATCCGGGCCAGCGGTGCACCCAGGCAATGGTGCACGCCGTGGCCGAAAGCCAAGTGGCCCATGGCTCCTCGGCTGATGTCGAGGGTTTCGGGTCTGTCGATGAAGCCTGGGTCGCGATTGCCCGAGGGCAGCGATACGAACACCAGCTGGTGTTTGGGGATCTGCACACCGGCGAGCTCGACCTCAGTGGTGGTGATGCGTGGAATGCCGGAGTGCACGATCGACAACCAGCGCAGCAGTTCTTCGACGGCCGGGCCCACCGCGGCGGGATCGTCACGCACAGCGGCCAGCTGGTCCGGATGCCGCAGCAGCGCCAGTGTGCCCAGGCTGAGCATGTTGGAGGTGGTCTCGTGTCCGGCGAGGAGAAGCAGACTGCAGATGCCCACCAGTTCGTCATCGGTGAGCTCGTCGCCGTGCTCGCGCACCAGCATGCCCAGCATGTCGTCTCCGGGGGCGCGACGGGCGCCGGTGACCAGTGTGTGCATGTAGGCGCGGCCCGTGCGTTGCAACTCGATCCGCTCCTCGAACGGGATCGACAGATCGAGCTGGCGGGCCGAGCGGTGCTGGAAGTCCTCGCGGTCGTCATAGGGCACCCCGAGCAGTTCGCAGATCACCAGCGACGGGATGGGCAACGCGAAGTCGGCCACGAGATCGCTTGGCGGCCCGGCCTTCTCCATGGCATCGAGCTGCCTTTCGACCAGTTCGACGATGCGTGGTTCCAGGCGTTTCATCCGGCGGGCGGTGAATTCCCCGGTCAGCATGCGGCGCAGCCGGGTGTGCCGCGGTGGGTCGAGGCCCAGCAGGTTGCCGGATTGCGCTGCCCTCTGTTCCTCTGCGTCGACGGCAGGAGCGCCGGGCACGACGAACCCGGTTGGCCGCTCGTTGGAGAAGCGCTCGGGATCGGCCAGCACGGCTTTGACGTCCTCGTGGCGGGTCACCAGGTACACCGGCATACCGAAAGCGTTGACGACGGTGCGCACACCCTCGTTCTCGCGGATCTCACCCAGCTCGGGAATGGGGTTGAAATCGGTGCGGCGCATGTGCAGCGGCGGTAGTGACGTGGCTTGCGGCGTCATGCCACGACGTTACGCGCGGTGCGGCTGATCGAGATTTCGCTCAGCGAGGAAATCGTCGATCACCGAGTTCACCAGCCCCCGACCCAGCCGTCGAAGATGGCGTCGGGCTCGTTCTCCGGATGTTGGGAGCGCCCGACCAGGAAGTCGAAATCGCACCCCCGGTCGGCCTGCAGCACCCGGTCGACGTACATCGAGGCGTATCCGCGGGTGTGGGAGGACGGCGGCACAGCGGCCTGCCGGCCCGCGAGTTCGTCATCCGAGACGAGTACCTCGAGAGTCCCGGCGGGTGCGTTCAGGGAAATGATGTCACCGTCGCGCACCAAGCCCAGCGGGCCACCGGCCGCCGACTCCGGGCTGACGTGCAGAACACAGGTACCGTAGGCGGTTCCGCTCATCCGGGCATCGGAGATTCGCACCATGTCGGTGACGCCCTGGCGAAGCAGCTTGCCGGGAATGGGTAGTTGTCCCCACTCCGGCATCCCGGGCGCACCGCGTGGCCCCGCATTACGCAGCACCAGAACGGAATCCGCGGTGACGTCCAGGTCGGGATCGTCGAAGCGGGCCATCATGTCTCGCATGTCGTCGAACACCACTGCCGGGCCCTGATGCACCAGCAGCGACGGGGTGGCCGCACTGCATTTGATCACCGCGCCGTTGGGCGCCAGGTTGCCGCGCACCACCGCGAGCCCCTGCGGCGGCTGAAACGGTGCGTCCAGCGTCGCGATGACCTCTGCGGCGGTGGACAACGTGGCTGGCAGGTTGTCGGCGACGGTCTTGCCGGTGACGGTCAGGGCGTCGGTATGCAGCAGCGCTTCGACCGATTTCATGACCGCCGGGATGCCGCCGGCGTGGAAGACCTGCTCGACGAGGTGCTCACCGGCGGGGCGGACATTGACCACCAGCGGCGTGCGGGCCGACAGTTCGTGGAAGCGGTCCAGCGTCAACGGAATGCCCACCCGGCCCGCGATGGCCAGCAGGTGCACGATCGCGTTGGTGGACCCGCCGACGGCCAGCATCAGAGTGATGGCGTTGTCGAAGGCTTCGGACGTGAGCACCTGCGAGGGCCGCAGTCCCTCGGTGGCCAACCCCACTGCCCGTGCGCCCACCTCTTCGGCCACCTGGAGCCGCCGGGAATCCATGGCCGGCACCGCGGCGGTGCCGGGCAGCGTCATCCCGAGCCCCTCGACGAGCGTGGCCATGGTGGAGGCCGTGCCCATCTCCGGACAGTGCCCGCGCGACGGGCCGGCGGCCGCCTCCAACCGCTCGTAGTCGGCCATCGACATGCGGCCGGCGCGAACGTCGTCGATGTACTGCCACAGGTCGGTGCCCACCCCGATCTGCTTGCCGTCGAACACCGCTGGGGCGGCGGGCCCGCCGGTGAGGACGATGGCCGGCACATCCGCACTGGCCGCACCCATCAGTTGCGCGGGCACGGTCTTGTCGCAGCCGCCCAGCAGTACCACCGCGTCGAACGGATACGCGCGGATGGATTCCTCCACGTCCATCGCCATCAGGTTGCGGAACAGCATGGTCGTCGGCTTCATCAGCTGCTCGCCCAATGACATGGTGGGGAACTCCAGCGGAAATCCGCCCGCTGCCAGCACACCACGCCGCACCGAGTCGGCGAGACCGCGAAAATGCATGTTGCAGTTCACGACTTCGGACCACGAGTTGCAGATCCCGACGATGGGTCTGCCCTCGAAAGCCATCCGTGAGAACCCGGATGCCCGCATGGCCGACCGATGCACGAACCCCGGCACGTTCTGCCCGGCGAACCATTTGGCGCTGCGTAACTCGCTCACCGGACACGCGCCGCGTAGGCGGTGATCTTGCGCAGCGCGGGCTGCCGCGCGGCCTGGTACCCGAACCAGCGGCCCGGCCGGGTGCCCATCAGCGTCCCGACCATCCGCTGCTGCCACGGTGCCTTGGCCGCAGTTGACAGGGCCCTGGGTGCAGGAGCCACCCCGTCGGCATCGGCGAGAGCGACCTTGGCGGCGTTGTGGCCGTTGGCTCCCATCACGCCGCCGCCGGGGTGGGTGCCGGATCCGCAGAGGTAGTAATTCTTCACGGGGGTGCGGTAATTCGCGAGCTCGGGGATGGGGCGGGCACCGAACAGCTGATCGAGCATCATGCTGCCGTGGAAGATGTTGCCGTCGGTGATCAGGTACTCGTTGTGCAGATCGTCGGGGGTGATGATCACCCGGTCCAGGATGTGTTCCCGGAGGTTCGGCGCGTAGGTGTAGAGCTCTTCGAGCACCAGGTCCGCCCACTTCTCCTTCTCGGCGGCCCAGGTGGTGCCGGTGAGTTCGGACGGCAGCTGCTGGATACCGAGGGTCATGGTGTGCAGGCCCGCGGGTGCCAGCGAGTCGTCGGTGACGGACTGGGTGACGGCTTCGATGACGAAGGTGCTGGGGAAGGTGCCGCGGCGTTGCGCTTCGTAGGCCTCTTCGAAGGCCTCGCGGCTGGGACCCAGCAGCTGGTGTCCGTGGTGCTGCGGGCCAACCGATGCGTCGGCGAACGGAAGGTACTGCGGCAGTTCGTCGATCAGCAGGTGGATCCTGGCCATCGAGCCGCGGGTGTCGATGTTCGCGACGTCGCGCACCAACTTCGGCGGAAGGACACCAGGATCGAGGAGCCCCAGCAGTGAGCGCTTGGGGTCGGCGTTGGAGAACACCTGGGCGGCGGTGACCACCGAGCCGTCCCGGAGCCGGACACCGGTGGCCACTCCACGTTCGACGATCACCGTGTCCACCGGAGCCGATGTGCGGATGGTGGCCCCGTGTGCTCGGGCGCCCGCCGCGAGCGCCTCACTGATCGCCCCCATCCCGCCGCGAGCCATCCCGAATTGGCCGAAGTTGCCGTTGAACTCGCCCCAGGAATGGTGCCCGTAGGTGTAGGCGGTGCCCGGGGTGGACGGGCCGCCGAAGATCGAGACCATGCCGAAGAACGTGAGCATGCTCTTGAGCCGTTCGTCGTCGAAATACCGGTCCAGCAGATCGCGCACCGACAGCAGGGTGAACTCGTCGAACAGCGTCTGCTCACCTGCGGCCTCGAACGCCGCGAGAACCTCGGAGCGCTCCGGGGGAGGCTTGAGCAGGTAGGGCGTCACCAGCCCGGCGAAGCGCTGCAACCGGATCCCGAAATCGAGGAACGCCTGCGCGTCCTTCTTGTTCAGCTTCTCGAGTTCGCGCAGGGTCCGGTCGGTCTCCTTCCACATGGTGAAGTGCGTACCGTCGCGGAACAGGCTGAACGACAACGCATCACCCTGGTAGAGATCCAGGCCGTACTTGGCCAGCTCGAGTTCGGTGATGATCTCCGGGCGCAGCAGGCCGGCGATGAACGCGCACGACGACCATTTCGAGCCAGGGATCAGTTCCTCGGTGACGCAGGCGCCGCCGACGACGTTGCGGGCCTCGAGCACCAGCACTTTCTTGCCGGCGCGGGCGAGGTAGTTGGCGGTGACGAGGCCGTTGTGGCCGGCGCCGATGATGACGGCGTCATAGTCGGTTGTCATCAGATCTCCTGAGGCAGCGGGGAATGACGGGTGAAGACGGTGGTGACGCTGCCGGGTTCCACCAGTTCGTCGAAGCGTGCGACGACGGGCTTCAACTGGGGGGCGTTGTCGCGGACCGTCTCCCATTCGGGCCAGGACGCCACGGTCATGATTTCCACAACGGTGCCGTCGTCGGAGAGATAGACCTCGAATCCGAGGACCTCGTCGAAGCTCAGACAGACAGGTCGGTCGAGTTCGGCGGAGAACTGCTCGAAATCCGAAACCGGCACCCCGGGGCGCAGCCGGAACGTGTTGATGGCGCTGACCGTCATGTCAGGCGCTCTCACGGTTGATCATCACGTGCTTGATCTCGGTGTACTCCTCGAGCGCGTACACCGACATGTCCTTGCCGTTGCCGGACTGTTTGAATCCGCCGTGCGGCATCTCGGGGGTGACGGGCAGGTGGTCGTTGACCCACACCGTGCCGAACTGCAGGTCGGCCGAGGCGGTCATGGCCCGGCCGATGTCCTGGGTGAAAACCGATGCAGCCAAGCCGTATTCGGTGTCGTTGGCCCAGGCGATCACATCGTCGTTGTCGCTGAACCTGGTCACCGAGGTCACCGGACCGAACACCTCGGTGCTGACGATCTCGTCGCCCTGGCGCGCGCCGACCACCACGGTGGGGGCGGTGTAGAAGCCGGTGCCGGGGTTGTCGCCCTGGATCAGTTCGGTGTGGCCGGTGGCCTTGGCGCGGGCCACGAACCCTTCCACCCGGTCCCGGTGCTCGGCGGTGATGACCGGTCCCATGGCGGTGTTCTCATCGGCGATGTCGCCGAGATCGAGTTCCTTGACCGCTTTTTCGAGACCGGACACCAGATCGTCGTGCACCGACTCGTGGACGTAGAGCCGGGAGGCCGCCATACAGTCCTGGCCGGAATTGCAGAACGCGCCCTCCATGATCTTGGCGACGGTCAGCGCGATATCGGCGTCGGGGTACACCAGTACCGGGGCCTTGCCGCCGAGTTCGAGGTGCAGCCGCTTGAGGTTGGAGTCGGCCGAGGCGCGCATCAGGGCCCGGCCGGTGTCGACCGAGCCGGTGAGTGAGGACATCCGCACCAGCGGGTGGGAGACCAGGCGCGCACCGACGTCCTCGCCGTCGCCGGTGACGATGTTGAGCACACCGGCGGGGAACAGGTCGGCAGCAAGTTCGGCGAGGCGCAGCACCGAGAACGGGGTGTGTTCAGAAGGCTTGAGCACCAGCGTGTTTCCGGTGAGCAGGGCGGGCGAGATCTTCCAGATGGCCATCAGCAGGGGGTAGTTCCACGGGGCCACCGAGCCGACGACGCCCAGCGGGTCGCGCCGGATGATGCTGGTTTTGCCGCGGACGAATTCGCCGGCCGCGCGGCCTTCCATGGTGCGGGCGCCGCCGGCGAAGAACCGGAGGTGATCGGGGATCATCTCCATCTCCTCGAGGGCCAGGCCGATGGGCTTGCCCACGTTGCGTGACTCGATCTCGGCGAGGGTGGGTGCGTCGTCTTCGATGCGGTCGGCGAGCTTGAGGAAGGCGCGGGCCCGTTCGCCGACGGGCGTGCGGGCCCAGTCCGGGAAGGCGGCGTGAGCGGCGGCGACGGCCTTGTCGACGTCGGCGACGGTGCCGTGGGCCATCTCGGCGAAGGCTTCCCCGGTGGTGGGTGCGGGGATCTGGTCTTTGGCGCCCCCGGAGGCGTCGGTCCAGGCGCCGTCGATGAACATCTTGTCGTGAAAGGTCATGATTGCTCCAGTTCAGTTCGGGCCGGCGTTGGCGGCCGTGGTCAGCAGGGCGCGTACCGCGTCCTTGGAAATCGGTTGTTGCGCAATGGACATGTGCACCATCAGTCCTTCGATGACGACGTCCAGCAGGCGGGCGGTGGCGCGGTCGAAGTGCTGTGCCAGGGCGTCTTCGGCGCGCTCCATCCATTCCTGGGTGATGCGTTTGTTGTCTGCCCTACGCACGGCGTCGCCGTACAGTTCGAAAGTCACGGCGAGTTCGTTGGGGTTGGCGGCCAGGTCGTCGGTGATGGCCAGCACGATGCACTCGATCAGATCCGCGCCGGGTTCGCAGGCCGCCAACCGGTTTTCGAACCGGGTCGCGAGCTTGTCGACGTGGGTCTGGAAGGCGAGTTGGACGATATCGTCGAGCGTCTTGAAGTGATACGTGATCGAACCGAGGGGGACGTCGGCGGCTTCGCCGATCGCGCGGTGCGTGATGCCTGCAACACCGTCGCGGGCCAGGACTGCCAGGGCCGACTCCACGATGCGCTCCTTTCTGTCTGGGTCGTGACGGCGGGCGCGCCGGGGAGCGGTGGCCATGGTCGACCTCTCGTTAGGAACGTTTGTACGTATCGTTACGTACAAACGTACCTATCGCTCCGCCGACGTGCTCGGCTTCGGCTGAATTCGTCTAGACGGCTTCGGGCGCCGGGTCGTCCAACTCGCGTTCGTTGAGTGCTCTGCCGACCAGCGCGTACCTCTCGGGGGCGAAGAAGCGCAGGTAGAGGCCGTAAGCCATGCCTCCCAGCAAGGCGAGGAAGACCAACGAGAGCATGAGTACGGCCGTCGCTCCCGTCACCCCCAGCAGGACGTCCAGGCTGTCGAGCGTCAGGATGAAGAAGGCACTGAGCCCGAGGATCGCGAGGAGGGGTGCGATCACGGTGTTCCACGGACGTTTGTCGACGTCCGATCGGCGGAAGAAGGCGAAGATCGCGATCCCGGCGACCAACTGCGAGAAGATCACGCCGATGGTGCCGATACCGGTGGCCCAGGTGAACAGCGTGGCGAACGGATCCTGGCCGGCGATGGCGAACGCGACGATGACCACGCCGACCGTGACGCTCTGGACGATCGATGCCACCCACGGCGTCTGTCGGCGGGGCAGCGTCCAGCCCAGCGGTTTCCACACCAGAGTCTGGCGGCCCAGCGAGAACATGTATCGCGAGACGTTGTTGTGGAAGGTCACGATCGCGGCGAAAGTTGCTGTCACGATCAGGATCTGGAAAAGCAGCGAGATGTTGTGCCCGATGATGGTGTCGCTGGCGGCGAAGATGAAGTTGCCGCCGGTCTCGGTGGCGATGGACACCACGTTGTCCAGCCCCAACGCGTTCATGATGAGCCAGCCCGACACCGCGTACAGGATGCCCATGAAGGCGATCGAGAGGTAGGTGGCGCGCGGGATGGTACGGGCGGGGTCGCGGGCTTCTTCGCCGTAGATCGCTGATCCCTCGAACCCGATGAACGACGCGTGCGCGAACATCAGTGCCACGCCCAGCGCGCCACCGAGCACGATGCTCGGATTGAAGGGTTCCAGCGAGAAGTCGGAGAGCGGGACATCCTTGCCGAACAGGCTGAACACGCTCAGGACCGAGATCATGGTCACCTCGAGCGTCATGAAGACGCCCAGTACCTTGGCCCCGGAGTGCACGCCCTGGATGCCCAGGCCCAGGCAGGCCAGCAGCCCGGCAAAGGCGTAGGCCCACCAGGGGATGGCCACGCCGAGAACGGGATTGAGCAATTCCGCGGCGTAGTAACCGAATCCGCCGTACAGCCCGGCCTGGATGGCGTTGTAGGCGAAGATCGCCAGCGACGCCGAACCGAGTCCGGTGATGCGGCCGAGGCCGAGCGTGACGTAGGCGTAGAAGGCGCCGGCATTGGTGACGTGCCGACTCATGGCCACGTAGCCGACGGCGAAGATCATCAGGACGACGGCCGCGATGACGAACGCGCCCGGCATCCCGATGCCGTTGCCGGCACCGATGATGATCGGATACAGGGCCACCACCACGGTCAGCGGCGACGCGGCGGCGATGATGTAGAAGAAAATGCTGGGCACGCCGAGGGTGTTCTCTTTGAGCCCGTGGTTTCGCCGCCCGCCGAGCTGGGCGGCCCCGGCGGACGACGATGACGTGTTCTTGACGGGCCTTCTGTTGGTGGGGCGCTGTGGTGGCAAGGACTGGGTGACGTTGTCCATAGTCGTTCAACTCTCGTGGATTGTGACGATCGCGGGGCCAACTTCGTGCCCATGTGCCCGCAGATCAGTGGCGGGCACACGGTCGAAGAGTCTGTTCACCTCCCTCGGGTCGGGCGCGAGACCGATGGTCAGTTGGCGAGAACGGGGGTGGCCGTACGGGGGCGCGGCGACACTGCCACGTCCGGGGAGCTGGTGTGGGCGAGTTCGTTGAGTATCGCCGCGTGGCGCACCTTGTGGCGGATGAGCTCTTCATGGAACTCGGGCCGGACCCAGCCGTTGTACATCACGGCCTCGGATTCACCCGGCTCGACCTTGAAGTACACCGGGCCCGCCACGCGGGCGATGTCGCCGGCTTCCCACAGCCGGTTCATCCCGCCGAATGACTCGAAGGTCTCGGCCCACACGTCCAGGGGCACGTCGACGGCCCGGCGGATGGCGGCGAGCATCGGCCGGCTCAGGTCGCCGACGGGGTTGACGCTGTCGGCGCCGAGGTCCTGCAGGATCCGGATCGAAGCAGGGTTGGCGTGGCCCGCGTACACCGAGATCTTGAACTTGGCGTCGGCGGGGATGTGCCCGGCGTCGCGGGCCTTGTTCAAGATGTCGAGAACGCCTTCGTCCCAGACGAGTACGCCGCGGATACCGGTGGAGAACACCCGGAGGTAGTCGTCGAGCAGGAACCGGACGTTGTCGAGACCGCGTACGCGCCGGCCGCCGGCCTGGCCTTCGGTGCTCAAGGCCTGGCGGCCGAGATCCCATCCGGTGCGAGGGCCGGGGACTGCGATCAGCTCGATGTTGTTCTCGGCCGCCAGCATCGCGACGTCGCGGAGCTCGGAGGTGTTGAGCAAGGTGGTGCCGCCTCCGAAGGCGATGATGCGGTGGATGAAGACGTCCTGTTTCTCGGCTTCGTCCAGCAGTACCTCGAGGGTCGAAAGCCGTTCGACACCAGAGATTTCCAGCCGGTACTTACCGCCGTCGTCGAAAGCCTTGTCCGACGAGGCGAGCGTGTAGTCGTCGGCGGACAGCAGGCCTTGCGAAGCCAGAATGCTGGCCCCGTCGACCTTCGATGAACGGCTGTCGGCTGCGGTGGGCATGGCATCTCCTTCGGGAACGGTCTGTGCGGGTCCGCTCTGAATTTCATTTAGTGAAAATCAACTGCGGTGAATGAAAAACTAAAAGATGGCAAGCGTGGTGTCAATAGGAAGCGGCGAGTCCGTGGCCTTCACTGGGTACTGGTAGCCTTCACTGGGTGAAAAACGAGGCTCGGTCCGAGAAGGGCTCGAATCTGATCGGTGTCGAACGCACAGCGCGAATCCTCAGTGCGATCGCGGATGCGGATTTCGGGAATCTGACCGAAATAGCAAGGCGCACAGAGCTGAACGAGGCCACCGTGCTGCGGTACCTGAACAGTCTCGCGGCCTTGGGCTATGTCGAGCGATTCAACACCGCGCAGTACCGCCTCGGCTGGGAGATCTTCCGCCTCGGGCAGCGGGCCTTCACCGGCCAGGTTCCCGGCGACGTGGTGCTGCCCACCATGGAGCGGTTGATGCTCGAGTTCAACGAAACGGTGAACTTCGCCGCGCACAAGGAGCGCAGCGTGGTGATCCTCGAAGTCGTGGAGGGCCGTCGCGCGGTGACGAAACTGAGCAATGTCGGGCAGTCGGACCCGTGGCATGCCTCGGCGCTGGGCAAAGCCTTGATGGCGAGCATGCCCGACAGCGTCTGGCGCGACATCGTGGCCACCGCAGGGTTGCCGGAACTGACGCCGCACACCATCACGACCATGAAGAAGATGGCCGCCGAGATCACGCAAGTGCGCCAGCAGGGCTTCGCCGTCGACCGGGAAGAAGCCGCCGAAGAACTGACCTGCGTGGCCGCCGCGGTCCCCGCCGCCGGCGGCGGGCCCTCGCGCTACGCGTTGAGCATCAGCTTTCTCACCCACCGGTTGACGCCTGAACGTCTGGAACACGCTGGCGCGCAAGTGATTGCAGGCGCCAACGAGATCGCTCGCAAGCTGCCGTGACGGATCGGCGCCTGGCAGGCAAGGCCGTGGTGGTCACCGGCGCGACGTCCGGCATCGGCTGGGCCACCGCGACGCGCCTGCATGCGGAGGGGGCATCGGTGTTGGCCACCGGCCGCGACTCCGGCCGCGGCGACGAGCTGGTCCGATCGCTGGGTGAGCGCATTCGCTTCATCAGCGCCGACATCACCGATCCCGAGACCGCCGGCGCTGTGGTCAACGGCTGCACCGAGTCGTTCGGCGCCATCGATGCCGTGGTCAACAATGCCGCACTGGACCTGTCTCAGGAGCTGCTGTCCACCCCGATGAGCGCCGTTCGCCGGCTCTTCGAGGTCAACACGTTCGGCACCATCGCGATGGTTCAAGCGGCCGCCGGCTCGATGGTGCACGGTGGGTCGATCGTCAACATCACCTCACGCCTGGCCCTCATCGGGGTGCCGACCATGGCTGTCTACGCCGCCTCCAAGGGGGCGGTGCAGGCGTTCACCCGCTCGGCGGCGGTCGAACTCGCTCCTCGGGGAATCCGGGTCAACGACGTGGCGCCGGGCATGACCAAGACACCGCTCTACGATGAATGGCTGGCGGGCACGGCTGATCCCGATCAGACCGAGAGTGACGTGGTGTCTCGAATTCCGTTGCGCAGGTTGGCACTTCCCGATGATGTTGCGGCGGCGGTGGCCTACCTGATCTCTGATGACGCGCAGTACGTCACCGGCACGACCATCAGGGTGGACGGCGGTTACACCGCGCAGTGATCACTCGGCAGGATCAAGGCGGGCCGGCCACCAGACCCGCGGGCCGATCAAGGTGAACAGTGCCGGGATCACCACCGTGCGAACCAGGAAGGTGTCCAACAGGATTCCCAATCCGACGATGATGCCCAGCTGGGTCAGCACGATCAGCGGCAGAACGCCGAGCACGCAGAACACCGCGGCGAGCACGATTCCCGCGCTGGTGATCACGGCGCCGGTGGCCGAGACCGCCCGCACGATGCCGCTGCGGGTGCCGTGGTCGCGCGTCTCTTCGCGAGCCCTGGTGACCAGGAAGATCGTGTAGTCCACACCGAGTGCCACCAGGAACAGGAACGCGAACAGCGGGGTGCTGTTGTCGAGTGCGGGGAAGCCGAACACATGCACGCTCAACCACCCGCCCAGGCCCAGGGCGGCCAGCGAGCTGAGCACTGTCACACCGACCAGCAACACCGGTGCCACCACGGCGCGCAGCAGGACGAACAACACCGCGAGCACCACGGCGAGGATCGCCGGGATGATGATCAGCCGGTCACGGACGGCGGCGTCGCGGGCATCGAGTGCCTGTGCGTCCGAGCCGCCGACCACCGCGTCCGGATCCGCGGCATGCACCGAATCACGCAGGGCGGTAACGGTGTCGAAGGCTTCGTCGGTGCCGGGTGCGGCCTCGATGACCACGGACCACTGGGTCAGTCCGGACGGAGACTGGCCCGTCGGGTTGGCCGACACCACGCCGGGGGTGTTGTCGATATCGGCTTGCAGCTGCGCGGCTTTGTCGGTAGCGCCGATCACCGAAGTGGGGTCGGTCAGTCCGCTGGGGAAATGCGCCGCCAGCGTTTCGAATCCGCTGACGGATTCGGCTTTCACCCGGAACTGTTCGGTTTGCGACAGCCCGATGTTGAGCCCTAGCAGGCCACAGGCGAGTACGGTCAGCGCCACCACCGAGGCCAGCAGGATCTGGGCCGGCCGTCGCGCCACCGAAGTGGCGATCCGGTGCCAGGCTCCCGCGTCCGCCAGATCTGGGCCGCCCTGGCGGGGGATGAACGGCCAGAACAACCGGACACCGCACACCGCCAGCAGCGGCGGCAGCACCAGCAGTGAGAACATTGCGGCGACAACGAGTCCCGACGCCGCCTGCACACCGAGGCTGCGGGTGCTGGGGGAGGCGGCGAACAGCAGGGTGAGCAGTGCCAGCACCACCGTGGCGTTGCTGGCCACAATGGCGGGGCCGGCGGTGCGTACCGCGGTGCGCAGCGCCGAGCGGTGATCGGTGTCGCGGTGTAGTTCCTCGCGATACCGGGAGATCAGCAGCAATGCGTAGTTGGTGCCCGCGCCGAACACCAGCACGCTGGTGATACCGGCGGTGGATCCGTCGGCGGTCAGGCCGGCCAACGCGGTGACGCGTCCGCCGACGACGGAGCCGAGCCGGTCGGCGAACCCGATGACGGCCAGCGGTACCAGCCACAGCACCGGGGAGCGGTAGGTCAGGATCAGCAGCAGCGCCACCACCGATGCCGTCACCGCCAGCAGGGTGATGTTGGCGCCGGCGAATGCGTTGGCGATATCGGCGCCGAACGCCGGGCCGCCGGTCACCTGCGCCACCAGCTCCGGAGGAAGGCCGGTGGAGGCGGATTCGCGTAGTGCGGTGACGGCATCGTCGAGCGCGAAACCGGACAGGTCGCCGCTGAGCGGGACCGCGGCCAGCGCGGCCTGGCCGTCCTCGGACACCATCAGCGGTGCTCCCGGGGCGCCGGATGTGGCGCGGAGCCGGGCGTCTTCGGCGGCCGTGCGATCGGCCGGGCTCAGGGCGGCGCCGTCGGTCCGGGAGATCACCAGGATGGCGGGTGCCTGGTCGCCGCCGGGAAACTCCGCGGCCAGGGCGCTGGCCCGCGCCGATTCGGCCGAGTCCGGGAGCGCGACCGGGGACTGCCCGGCCGAGGAGTCGCTTCCGGCCAGCGCCATCAATGCCCCGGACAGCAGTGCGATGACGAGCGCGAGAACCCATGAACGCGGTGCGGTGACAAGCCCTGCCAGACGATTCCAGCCCATCGTCCCAATATTTCAGTAACTGAAACATTAATCAAATGAACAAAGAGGCTAAGCTGCCGGGGTGACCGAACGCGGCGACCTCGAAGGCCAGATCGCCGCCGATGTCCGGGCGCTGTCGGCCGAGTCCGAGCAGATCGGCCGCTCGTTCGCCGGCCTGCACGATCTGACGGCCAACGACTTCCGCGCGCTGGTGCACATCCTGGTCGCCGACGACGACGGAGCGCCGCTGACGGCAGGCGACCTCCGCAAGCGGATGGGCTTGTCCGGCGCGGCCATCACCTATCTGGTCGAGCGGATGATCGCCTCCGGCCACATCCGACGGGAATCGGATCCCGCCGACCGGCGCAAGGTGATCCTGCGCTACGACCAGCACGGCATGGCCGTCGCGCGCGGCTTCTTCACCCCACTGTCCGAGCACACCCGCATCGCGCTGGCCGACCTCCCCGACGAAGACCTGGCGGCGGCGCACCGGGTGTTCACCGCACTGGTCGAGGCCATGCGCGCGTTCCAGGAGGGAATGGCCGGGCCCGGCTGACCTCAGTCTCTGTTCAACGTGGCCTCTTCGAGGTCCAGGTTGTGCAGCATCGAACGCAGCACCTCGTCGTCGATGCGCTCCTCGTCGCGCTCCGTGATCAGCGCGGCGCGCTCAGCGGCCAGCATCTCCAATCGGAACCGCCGGAACACCGCCGCCGGGCTCTCGCCGATCGCGCCGCCGTCGCGGCCCAGCTGCTCCCACGCAGCGTCGCCGCGACTGCTGTTCCACCGGCGCAACACCGCGGCCGCGCGCTGATGAACCGCCGAGGACTCCCCGGATTCGGCTTGCTCGGCCAGCAACTCGTCGAGCCGGCGGCCCGCCGCGGCGGTGGCGCGGCTCTGCGCGGCAGCGGCGCGCACGGCGTCGGTCTGGGCTTCGTCGCCCTGCACGCCCAGGGTGCGGATGAGCCACGGCAGCGTCAGCCCATGCAGCAGCAGGGTGCCGATGACCACGACGAAGGTGAGGAACACCAGCTGCGGCCGGCCCGGCAGCGCATCGCCGGACAACGTGGTCAACGGAACCGCGAACGCCGCCGCCAGCGACACCACACCACGCATGCCGGCCCACGCGACGACGAACACCTGCGCAGGTTTGGGCGCTGGGGAACCGTTGCGGATGCCGGGCAGTTGCGTCAGGTAGGCGACCAGGAACACCCAGACGATGCGGGTCAGGATCACCGTCGCCAGCACACCCACCGACGCGAGGGCGATGGTCTTGCCGGGAATGCCGGTCAGTTCGTCGATGACCTTCGGCAGCTGCAGACCGATCAGGAGAAACGCGAACGACTCGAGCAGCAGCTGCAGCGCCCGCCAAACGGCGTCGTCCAGAAGCCGGGTCGCATAACTTGCGCGCGTCGAGCGCTGCCCCACCACCAGAGCCGCGCTCACCACGGCGAGCACACCGGAACCGTGGAGTTCCTCGGCGATCAGGTAGATCAGGAACGGTGCCACCAACCCGATCGCGCTTTCCACCAGCGGGTCGTTGAGCCGGGCCCGCACGAAGACGATCAACTGGCCCAGCACGACGCCCACGAATACGCCGCACACCACCGCGAGGCCGAACGTGCCCAAGGCGCCCTGCCAGCTGGTGGCGGCGCCGATCGCCGCGGCCAGCGCCACCTTGTACGCCGTCAGCGCGGTGGCGTCGTTGAGGAGGGACTCCCCGCCGAGCAGCGTCATCATCCGGCGCGGCAATCCCAGCCGGCGCCCGATCGCGGTGGCGGACACCGCATCGGGTGGGGCGACGATCGCACCCAACGTCAGCGCTGCAGCCAAGGTCAGATCGGGTACCAGCTCGTAGGCCACGATGCCCACCACTGCCGTGGTGACCAGCGGCAACCCCACCGCCAGCATGCCGATGGCCCGCTTGTTGCGCCGCAGGTCCACATAGGAGCTCTCCAGGCCGGCCGACCACAGCAACGGCGGGAGCAGGACGAACAGCACCAGGTCCGGCTCGAGGCTGATCATCGGGACCCCCGGGATCAGGCCGACGCCCAGACCGGCGACCACCAACAACAGCGGCGACGACAGATTGAACCGTCGTGCCAGCGCAGCCACCAACACAGCGGTCACCAGCACCGCCAACGTCTGGGCACCCACGTCCGTCCGACCTCCGTTCGCCGCAACCTATCCTTGGACGCACAGCTTGCAGGATGACGTCCGGAGGTGCCCGACCTTGTTGAGACTGTCCCGGCGGCGTCGGGTCCCTGCGGCCGGCGCGTCGGCGAAGCGAGGCCCCTGCGCGCACCTGCTGGCTGCTGCCGACGCCCACGAACCCAAACCCGCCGCGATGCGCTGTCAGGAATGCGTCGAAGACGGCGAGCCCAGCTGGGCACACCTGCGGATGTGCGTGACATGCGGTCACGTCGGCTGCTGCGATTCCAGCCCGAAGCGGCACGCCACCGCTCACCACGAGGCCACCGGACATCCGGTGATGCGGTCGATCGAACCGGGTGAGAGCTGGCGCTGGTGTTACGTCGACCTGGAGTTGCTGGCATGAGTGACGAGTCGACGGACGCCGATCCGACCGTGCCCGGCGATGCCGAGGACACCCCGGTGGAAGGCACCGAACCCGAGATCGGCACCCCATCGCCGCGGCATGCGCCGGTGATCCTGCTGCTCGGAGCCGGCGAGTACGGCCGTGACCTGGTGAACGCGTTCCAGCAGTTCGGTGCCACGGTCGCTGCCGCCGACACCTACGCCGACGCACCCGGGCATGCGGTCGCCGATGACGCGGTGGTGGTCGAACTGACCGACCCCGAACAGCTTTCGGCGTTGATCGAGCGGGTGCGGCCCGATTACGTGGTGACCGCCACCGATGCGGTCGCCGCGGACGCCCTGGCAGCGGCGGCCGAGGCCGGACTCGCCGAGGTGGTTCCCAGTGCGCGCAGCGCCCGCCTGTCGCTGGACCGGGAAGGCCTGCGCCGATTGGCGGCCGACGACCTCGGGCTGCCGACGGCGCCGTTCTGGTTCGCCGGATCGGTCGAGGAACTGACGGCCATCGCCGACCACGCCGGCTTCCCGTTGGTGGTCAAGCCGCTGGTCGCGCTGCCCGGCGAAGGGCAGTCGGTGCTGTTGCGGCCCGACGACGTCGAACCCGCCTGGGACCTCGCGGTGTCGGCCGGTGGCCGGTTCACCCACAACCGGGTGCTGGCCGAGACGGTGGTCGAGATCGACTACGAGGTCACCTTGCTGACGGTGCGCACCGGTGACGGGCCGAGCGCGCTGCACTTCAGCGAGCCGATCGGCCACCGGCAGGTCGACGGGTTCTCCAGCGAGTTGGTCCTGGAGGCGTGGCAACCGCAGCCGATGGGCACCGCGGCGCTCGACGCGGCGAAATCGATCGCCGCCCGGGTGGTCAACGCGCTCGGCGGCCGCGGCGTGTTTGCCGTCGAACTCCTGGTCCGTGGCGACGAGGTGTACTTCTCCGATGTCACCGCCCGCCCCACCGACACCAGCGTGGTGACGCTGCGCTCGCAGCGGCTCAACGTCTACGAGCTGCATGCCCGCGCAGTGCTCGGCCTCCCGGTGGACACCATCATGATCTCGCCGGCGGCCGCGGAACTGGTCTACGGCACAGGCGCCACCGTCCTCGAGGGAGACGGCCTGATCGCCGGCCTGGCGACCGCGCTGCGTGTGCCCGAGAGCGACGCTCGGGTGTACGGCAATCCGCCCGGACACCCGGCGCTGTCCAGGCGCCGGCTCGGGCTCGGTTTGTCCACCGCCGCCGATGTCACCACCGCACGTGACCGTGTGCGTCAGGTCTCCACGGCGCTGCGTAAGTTGTGGCAGGAATGAACAAGCCCAAGCCCGACGACTCAGGCGGTTCCACGCCGGTGCCGTTCATGATCGCCCTCGCGATCATCGTGGTTGTAATCGGTGGAATCGGCCTGTCCACGTTGATCGGCGGCGACGACGTTCCCGAGGTCGATGTCGTGGCGCAGGCGGCGATCGCGCAGAACGACGCGCTGCAACGCGCCGACTACACCGATTTCGCCGCCTTCACCTGCAAGGCCGAGGTGGGCGAGGAAGCCGATGTGCTGAAACAGCAGCAGGATTCGGTCAACACCAGGGGTGCCCGCTTCATCGACGGGGTGGCCGGTGTCACCATCGACGGCGACAAGGCCACCGGAACGGTGACCTACCACTTCGACAAGGCGCCCGATGACTTGATCGACGCCGCGACCACCTTCGTCCGTGAGGACGGTTCCTGGAAGGTGTGCTCACCCGGTCCGTGACGCGGGCGCGTCGCGTCATGTGGAAAACTCGGCTACGTGAGTTACGCAGGCGATATCACTCCCGAAGAGGCGTGGAACATACTCAGCGACAACCCCGACGCTGTGCTCGTCGACTGTCGTACCGACGCCGAGTGGAAATTCGTCGGCGTGCCTGACCTGTCGGACCTGGGCCGCGACGCCGTCTTCATCGAGTGGAACAGCGTCGACGGCACCCGCAACACCAACTTCGTGTCGGATCTCGCCGCAGCCGGAATCGAGGCCGGTGAGCGTCCGGTCATCTTCTTGTGCCGGTCCGGTAACCGGTCCATCGGCGCCGCCGAGGCGGCCACCGCCGCGGGGATCGCGCCGTCCTACAACGTGCTCGACGGGTTCGAGGGCAACCTCGACGAGCGCCGGCACCGCGGCACCACGGGCTGGCGCGCGGTCGGTCTGCCCTGGGTGCAGTCATGAGCGAAAGTCCTGAGGTGCCCAGCGTCCGGATCCCGGCGCCGCTTCCCGACGGCGTGAGCCAGGCCACCATCGGTGTGCGCGGCGGGTTGCTGCGGTCGGGTTTCGAGGAGACCGCCGAGGCGATGTACTTGACCTCGGGCTACGTCTACCAATCGGCGGCCGATGCCGAGAAGGCGTTCACCGGCGAGATCGACCGTTATGTGTACTCGCGGTACGGCAACCCGACCATCTCGATGTTCGAAGAGCGGCTCCGGCTCATCGAGGACGCACCGGCGGCCTTCGCCACGGCCACGGGGATGGCCGCAGTGTTCACCGCGCTCGGCGCGCTGTTGGGTGCCGGTGACCGGCTGGTGGCCGCGCGCAGCCTGTTCGGTTCCTGCTTCGTGGTGTGCAACGAGATCCTGCCGCGCTGGGGCGTCGAGACCGTGTTCGTCGACGGGGAGGACCTCTCCCAGTGGGAGGAGGCGCTTTCGGTACCCACCCAGGCCGTCTTCTTCGAGACCCCCTCCAATCCCATGCAGTCGCTGGTCGACATCGCCGCGGTCAGCGAGCTGGCCCATGCCGCGGGCGCAAAGGTGGTGCTGGACAACGTCTTCGCCACGCCGCTGCTGCAACAGGGCATCCCCCTGGGGGCTGACGTGGTGGTGTACTCCGGCACCAAACACATCGACGGCCAGGGACGGGTGCTCGGGGGCGCGATTCTGGGGGACAAGGAATACATCGACGGTCCGGTGCAGAAGCTGATGCGCCACACCGGTCCGGCGATCAGTGCTTTCAATGCCTGGACGCTGCTGAAGGGCCTGGAGACATTGGCGGTCCGGGTCGATTACTCGAATCGATCGGCGCAGCGGATCGCCGAGTTCCTCGAAGATCATCCGGCGGTCAAGTGGGTGAAATACCCGTTCCTGGAATCACACCCGCAGTACGACCTGGCCAAGCGGCAGATGCGCGGTGGCGGAACCGTCGTGACCTTCGAGCTCGACGCGGCGGAGGGGGCGGGTAAGCAGCGGGCGTTCGACGTGCTGGACCGGTTGCAGGTCATCGACATCTCCAACAACCTCGGAGACGCGAAGTCACTCATCACTCATCCCGCCACCACCACACACCGGGCCATGGGTCCTGAAGGCCGGGCCGCCATCGGTCTCGGTGACGGCGTGGTGCGGATCTCGGTGGGCCTCGAGGGCACCGACGACGTGATCGCCGACCTGGATCAGGCGCTGCGCAAGGGCTGACAGCGAACCGGCACGCGGCCGGGCGTCCGGGGCTATGCTGAGCGGGTGATCAGCGGCGAGGCGCTGACGGGGCGGGACAGTGAACTGACCGCGATGCGCCGTGTGCTCACCGGGCCGGGCACCTATGCGGGCGTGGTGATAGCCGGTGCCGCCGGCGTCGGCAAGACACGGCTGGCCCGTGAGCAGCTGGCACAGGCCGCGGCGTCCGGTATGCGTACGTGCTGGATCATCGGCACCGCCTCGGCGCGGCCGATCCCGCTGGGCGCCTTCAGCGCGACGCTCGGCGACACCATCACCGACCCCGCGCCCAGCGTGCGTCGTGTGATGAATTCACTTGTCGCCCAGCAACGCCCGGGTCGCGTGCTGATCGGTGTCGACGACGCGCACCTGCTCGACGGCTTCTCCGCGCACGTTGTGCACCAGCTCGCCCAGACCCGCGAAGCGCGACTGATCCTCACCGTCCGTACCGGGGCCGCGGCGCCGGATGCCATCAAGTCGCTGTGGAAAGACGGCCTGCTGCTGCGACTCGACCTCGAACCCCTCTCGCCGGAATCCACCCGGTCCATGGTCGAGGCCATCCTGGACGGTCCGGTGGATTCTTTGAGCGCGCAACGTTTCTGGAAGCTCACCGGCGGCAATCCGCTGTTCCTGCAACAGCTCACCAAGGACCAGGTGGCGGCAGGGCATCTCAAGCAGCTTGCCGGTGTGTGGATGTGGGACGGCGGGGTCGCGGTGTCGCAGAGCATGAGCGACCTGGTGGGTACCCAGCTCGACCAGCTGCCGGCCGAGCTCGCCGCGGTGGTCGACACGCTGTCGCAGTGCGAACCGCTCGAGGTCGACCTGCTGGCCGAACTCGTGGGCCGCGAAAACCTGGAAACCGCTGAACGCATGCACCTGATCACCGTCGACCGCAGTGCCACCGGGTTGGTGGCGCGGTTGGCGCACCCGCTGTTCGGTGAGCTGCGTCGTGCCCGGGCCGGGGAGATGTACCTGTCGAAGGTGCGCGGGGGACTGGCCACGCAGCTGGCCCGGCGGGATGAGCGCGACCCGCAGGTCACCGTGCGACAGGCGCTGCTGACCCTGGAATCGGACCTGCCGCCGGATCCTGGCCTGTACCTCGAGGCGGCGCGCCATGCCATGACGTTGCTCGATCTCGACCTGGCCGACCGGTTCGCCGGCGCGGCGGCGATGTCGGGTTCGGTTGAGGCGGCGGAACTTCGCGCGGTCAACCGCTTCCTCGCCGGGCGTGGTGAGGAAGCGTCGGTGTTGCTGCGTGCACTGGTCGAGCGTGGTGACGAACATCGTCATCGTTGGGTGACGATCCAGGCCGTCAACCTGATCTGGATGCTGGCGCGCCCTGCGGAGGCGGGTGATCTGCTGGCGGAGCTGGCGCAGCTCCCCGAAACCGAGGCGCAGCGGATGTCGCGTTTTGCCGCCGAAGCCTCGGTGGATGCGGTGTTGGCGCGGTGTCTGGACGCCGAACGCAAGGCGCGGGCCGCGCTGGAATCCGGGTTGCTCTCGGATCTCGACCACATGCTCGCCTCGGTGGCCTTGATGATGGCGGCCGGTGCGCTCGGCCGGGCCCAGGACATCACTCCGACCGCCCGCGCGGCGTTGGACCGGGCGGCCGATTCGCACGAGACCGCGCACATGCGGTTCTGGTTCGGGGGTGTCTACGCCCGCGCCTGCAGGCTCACCGGCCGGATCGAAGAGTGCCACAAGACCGCCGATGTGCTGGCGGTGCTGGCCAAGGACATGCCCGGACTGGCCTATGCCAACCTGGCATCCTTCATGGGCAGTACCGCGCTGATGCGCGGCGACCTGCTATCGGCGCAACGATTGCTGCACGAGGCGCTGGCCGGTGTGGAGAACCACGGCATCACCACGGGGCTGCAACCGGCCTGCACGTTCGCCCTCGCCGAGACCCACGCCAAGCTCGGGCAGGCCGAAGAGGCTGCGGACATGCTGGCCCAGGCCCGACGCGTGGTGCGGCCGGAGTTCTTGTTCATGCAGACCGGACTCGCCTTGGCGACAGGCTGGTCACTGGTGGCCGGTGGCGCATTGTCCGAGGGCATCGACACGGTGCTGGCCGAGGCCAAGGTGGCCGCCGGCCGGGGACAACCCACGCACGAGTTGGCCTGCCTGCAGGCCGCGACACAATGGGGCGCCACCGAGCACCTGTCCGAGATCGCCGCCCGGGCCCGGCAGTTGGCCGAACAGTTGGCCCTGCCCGTGGCCGATGCCGTTGCGCTGCACGCCGAAGCGTTGAAACGCCGCGACGGGGAGGGACTGCTGGCGGCGTCGCGGGCCTATCAGGCGCTGGGGGACCGGGCCACCGCCGCCGACGCCGCAGCGCAGGCGGCCGTCACCTTGACCGGCGCTCAGCTGCGCAGCCGAGGGCTCTTCGCCGCCTCGATTTCCGCGCAGCTGGCGGCGGACTGCGGTGGGTTGTCCACTCCCGCGACCCGCATGCCGAAAACGCCCACCCCGCTGACCGGGCGGCAGCGCGAAGTGGCCGAGCTGGTGGTCGCGGGGTTGTCCAACAAACAGATCGCCGAGCGCACCTACAGTGCGGTGCGCACCGTCGAAGGCCACATCTACCGGGCCTGCCAGCGGGTGGGGGCGTCCTCACGTGAGGAACTCGCCGAGATCCTGCGCCGGGGCGGGTTCGGCACGAACGGGCGGAAGTAGCTGGGTCGACGATGCACGCGCCCGGCTCTCGACGTCAGCTCTTGTTCTCGATGACACCCACCGCGCTCTGCGCCCGCTGCTCGTAGGCAGCGCGTGCGGTCGCATCGAAGTTCAGGAACACGTCGTCGTTACCGAATTTCTTGGTGAGCCAGCGCCGGCCCTTGGGGGGCAGCAAGGCGGTGAGCAGGCCGACGAAACGCAACGGGCCGGGCACCGACAGGTGGGTGATCTTCGGGTTGTCCAGAGCCTTGACCACCCCGGCGGCGATCTCTTCGGGCTGCACCGGCTTCTGGGCGCCGGTGTTCTTGGTGCCGGAGGTCAGGTCGGTGTTGGTGAAGGTGGGCATCACGCAGGTGACGTTGACGCCGTGGGGGGCGAATTCGTCGGCCATGGCGGTGGTGAGCCCGACGACGGCGAATTTCGTGCCGGCGTAGACCACCTGGCCGGGCAAAGCGATCAGGCCGGCCAGCGACGCGATGTTGATGATGTGTCCGCTGCGCCGCTTCACCATGTCCGGAAGCACCAACTGACTACCGGTGAGCACGCCGTAGAAGTTCACCTCGACCGAGGTGCGGATGGATTGCTCGGAGGCATCCAGGAACGGGCCGATGGGCATGACGCCGGCGTTGTTGATCAGTACGTCGATGTGGCCGCCGCCGTCGGCGCGGGCCTTGTCCAGGAACACGGCGAAGGATTCGCGATCGGTGACGTCGACGGGGTAGCCGCTGACCTGCCCGAGGCGGTTCAGGTCGGTGACCGATTCGTCGAGGACCGCCACGTCGCGATCGCCGATGACGACCCGCGCGCCGCGCGCCAGCAGTGCCTTCGCGGTGGCCAGGCCGATGCCGCGGGCGGCCCCGGTGATCACGATGGTCTTACCTCTGATGTTGTCCATGGCGGGGAACTTTACACCTGTCAAGTTTTGATGGACAAGTATGTGCTTGCGGCGTGAGCGTGCCGGATTTCGGCGCAGCCTGAGTTGAATGGCCCCCCAGGAATGCATCCGCCGTCCTGGCGTTGGACCCTTGAGTGATGACCGGCTACCCAATCGGCCCATCAGGAGGTCAAGCGATGACTGTGCCGCTCTCGATATTGGATCTCGCGCCGGTCAGCGCCGGTTCCGATGTGGCCACCGCGCTGCGCAACACCGTCGACCTGGCCCAGCAAGCGGAAGCCTGGGGTTTTTCGCGGTACTGGGTCGCCGAGCACCATTTCGTGGCGGTGGCCAGCTCCGCGCCGGCGGTGCTGATCGGACAGATCGCCGCGGCCACCAGCACCATCCATGTCGGTGCGGCGGCGGTGCAGCTGGGTTTCACCACCGCCACTGCGGTGGTGGAGAGCTTCGGGATGCTCGAGGCGTTCTACCCGGGCCGGATCGACCTCGGCGTCGGGCGCTCGGGGCAGCGACGGGCAGAGGCGCAGCAGCAGACGGCGAAAAAGCCTGAGCCGCAGACCCAATGGCGAGACATCGACGGAGTGGTGGTGCCGCCGCCGTTCGACCTGAGTGCGATGATGCGCAGCGAGCGGCTCCGCGCGACGACGACGCTGCTACAGCAACCGAACGCCGTCGCCCCGGATTTCGCTGAGCAACTCTCCGACATCCTGGCGATGATCAACGGGACGCACACCGTCTCCGGTTTCGATGTGCACGCGGTGCCCGGTGAACGCAGCGGTCTCGTCCCCTGGGTGTTCGGCAGCAGCAAGGGGCAGAGCGCGCAGGTGGCCGGCGAGCTAGGCCTGCCGTTTGTGGCCAGCTACCACATCACGCCGGCGACAGCGCTGGACGCGATCACCGCCTACCGCAACGCATTTCGGCCTTCCAGTAGTTTGGCTGCGCCCTATGTGGCGGTGTCGGCTGATGTGCTGGCCGCCGATGACAGTGCCACGGCGCACCGGTTGGCCTCGAGTTTCGGGCACTGGGTGTACTCCATTCGCGCCGGCGGTGGTGCCGTGCCGTATCCGGACCCGGACACCGTTGCGCCGCTGACAGACGAGCAGCGCGCGCTCGTCGCCGACCGGACCGCCACGCAGTTCGTCGGCGACGCCGGCGAGGTGGTTTCGCGCCTGGAGACGTTGCAACGGGTCACCGGCGCAGACGAATTGGTGATCACCTCGGTGGCGCACCGGCATGAGGACCGGTTACGCAGCCACGAACTGATCGCCAAACAGTGGAACTTCGGCTGAACCATCCAAAGTAGGCGCTGCGCAGCCGGTTTCACCGTCCAGGCCGGGCCTCGTCGACCATCTCCCGGATCGGCCCGCGCCAGACGTCGCCGTGCCCGGGAATCAGGACGTCGGTTTCCAACAGGGCCAGGGCGTCGAGACTGCGCACACAGTCGCCCTCGTTGTGGTTGAACACACGGTGCAGAAGCTGCGGGCCGTGTTTGGGGGAAGTGGGGTGCCCGGTGACCAGCGCGTCACCGCTGACCAGTACGCCGTCGACCAGATACGAGCAGTGCCCGCCGGTGTGCCCGGGCGTCGGGATGGCAATCGGGTGGCCGGGCAGCGTCGCGGCGATCCCCTCGGTGAGCACCTGCGCCGACGGGATGCCGTCGTGGACGAAAGCGCCCTTGCGGACGATCTCCAGTGACCAGGCCAGCCACCGTGGCTGCCAGGCGTGCATCACCACATCGATCGGCGAGGCCTGTTCCAGATAGTCCCGTTTGGCGTGGCCGACTTCGTCGGCGTGACAGAACACCGGTGTGCCGTGCTCGCCGGCCAGCCAGATGGCCGTGCCGAAATGGTCGATGTGCGCGTGTGTCAACAGGATTGCGTTGATATCGCCGACATCGAATCCGAGTTGACGCACCGAGGCCAGCACTTCGGCACGCTGACCGGGATAGCCGGCGTCGATCAGGATCACCCCGTCTGTACCGGCCACCAGCGTCCAGTTCACCAGGTGGGTTTGCGCCAGATACACGCTGTCGGTCACCTGGACGAGGTCGTTGACGGCGGCTGCCATTGGGCGAGTTTATCTGGGGACCGAGGCCGGGAACTCTGGGTCTCGGCGCGGGTGGCGGTGCCCTCGGTAGCCGCGAGGAGTAGAAATGAGATCGTGGCTGAACTCAAACTGGGATACAAGGCGTCGGCGGAGCAGTTCGCGCCGCGTGAACTGGTCGAACTGGCGGTCGAGGCCGAAGCGCACGGTATGGACAGTGCGACGGTCAGTGACCATTTCCAGCCGTGGCGCCATGAGGGCGGACACGCCCCGTGGTCACTGGCCTGGATCACGGCCGTCGGCGAGCGCACCAAGCGCCTGCAGCTCGGGACCTCGGTGCTCACACCGACGTTCCGCTACAACCCGGCCGTCATCGCCCAGGCGTTCGCCACCATGGGCTGCCTTTACCCCGGCCGCATTTTCCTCGGCGTCGGCACCGGCGAGGCGCTCAACGAGATCGCCACCGGCTACGAGGGGGAGTGGCCGGAGTTCAAGGAGCGTTACGCCCGGCTGCGCGAATCGGTTCGGCTGATGCGAGAGCTGTGGAACGGTGACCGCGTGGACTTCGACGGGGAGTACTACAAGACCAAGGGCGCCTCGATCTACGACGTGCCCGAGGGCGGGATCCCGATCTACATCGCCGCGGGCGGGCCGCAGGTGGCCAAGTACGCCGGACGGGCGGGTGACGGTTTCATCTGCACCTCGGGCAAGGGCGAGGAGCTCTACAAAGACAAGCTGATCCCGGCGATGCGCGAAGGTGCCGAGGCGGCGGGCAAGAACCCCGACGACGTCGACAGGATGATCGAGATCAAGATCTCCTACGACACCGATCCTGAACTGGCGCTGGAGAACACCCGCTTCTGGGCGCCGCTGTCGCTGACCGCGGAGCAGAAGCACTCCATCGATGACCCGATCGAGATGGAGAAGGCCGCCGACGCGCTGCCCATCGAGCAGGTGGCCAAGCGCTGGATCGTGGCCTCAGATCCCGACGAGGCCGTCGCCAAGGTCAAGGATTACGTGGACTGGGGCCTCAACCACCTGGTGTTCCACGCCCCGGGACACGATCAGCGTCGTTTCCTGGAACTGTTCCAGCGGGATCTGGAACCGAGGCTGCGGAAGCTGGGCTGACCTCGTCCTCGCTCGAGGGCGGCCTTCCGGTGAACCGGTAGACCCGGAACCGCTCGTCGCCGGTTGCGCCGTAAACCGAGAGCACCAGCTTTCCCAGGCCTGCGCCGTCATCCCAGAGAGCGGGGTAGCGCACGTTCAGGGCGTCTGCGTCGGAGACACGCGGATTACTCGCGACGATGTAGCGGACGCCGAAGTCCCACGGACGGTTCATCACCGCGGTGAAGTCGTAATCGCTGGTGATGACGAACTGCTTGGGGTTGTCCGATGCCAGCCACACGCCCCAGGTGTTGAACGAGTCCATCAGAACCGAACCCTCGGGCAGGTCACGGCTGTCGAAGTACTGGGCCAGCGTGCGGTCGTTGACCATCAGTCGCCGGTACCACTGCTCTTCCGGGGGATAGGTCGCCGGATCGAGCAGTGATTTGAATCCGAACTGCAGTTGTTGGTTGCCGACCCTGGAGTCGGACATCGCCATCACGGTGACCGGTATCCCGACCACCAGCGACAACGACAACAGCACCGCGCCGATCCGGCTGGTGGTGTCGTCAGCTCGCCAGGCCCTCTGCTTCACAGCGCCGTTGGGTGTCCACAGTGCCAGCGCTACACAGATCACCAACGGGATGGCCAGGAGGTAGAACCGGAACCAACCGAAGGTGGTCGACGAGTACTGGCTCGCCGCGGCGAAGGTCAACACCGCACCGAACACCACCGCGGGCGCCAGTGCGGCGATGTTCCTGCGCAGCACCGCAAGTGCGGCTGCCACTGCGACGGCGATCAGGACGAAGGGCTGCATGCCCAGCAGCCGGGCCGCAATCACCACCCAATCGTCGGAGGCCGCCAGTGCCGCCGGACCGCCACGTTCCATGGCTTCGGCGACCTGGCTTCCGTTGCCGTACTGCGAGGTCAGCGTCGCGAAGAGCTCACCGGTGACCACCCATCCGGTGAGCGCCCAGATCAGGAAGACCGACACCACCGGGAACATGACGATCAGCATCGCCAGCAGTGCGGAGTTGAACCTGGAGCCCTGCCGTGAGCGCAGGAACGTCACCACACCCACCAGGGCGGCTGCCCCGCAGGCTGCTGGTATCACCTCATAGCGGGCCAGGTACCCCAGGCCCAAAGCGATTCCGGCCCAAGCCAAGTCGCCGACCCAGTTGTCCTGCAGCCAGCGCAGCAGATGCCGGACGCACCACAGCAGGAAGAAGGCTTGGGCGGCCTCACTCATCCCGGAGGCGCCGTAGACGACGATCATCGGCTGCAGTGCGAAAACGCCGACGGCGAGCCTGCGCCACACCGTTCCGACCCCGCGGTCCAGGGCGATCCGCCGGACCATCACCGCGGCGCCGGCCATGAACAGCGCGCTTTGAACCACTGCAGCCAGCCCGTGGGTCTTCAGTTCGGGCCACCAGCCGCTGAACTGCAGCACGGGGATCTGCACCAGGCTCGGCAGCGGGTTCCAGACGAACCCGATTGCCGAGAGGTGAGGTTGCCGGCTGAACAGCGCGTAACCGGCGTTGGCGACCCGGCTGGGTGCGTCGGGGTCGAACATGTTGTACCGCAGTACGAGTATCGCGCCCACCGTGAAGTAGAGCCCCGAGAGCGTGGCGAAAAGGGCTGCGCCCCAGAACTTCTTGGGTGCGGAGTTCGGCCCTGTCACGGCGGTGCCGGTTGGCACCACCGTGACAGGGGGCGTCAGGACGTCAGTGGCCGGCACGCCGGCGCCGTACGAAGACGAACGTCACCGCACCGAGCACTGCCGCGGTGCCTGCTGCGATGGACACCCAGGCCCACCATTTCCAGCCGTCGCCGGGGTACTCGTTGGTCATACCGCCGCCCTCATGGAGGGTGAGGTTCACCGAATCGCCCGCGGTGCCTGTGGCCACCACATCACCGGTCAGTGAAGCCCACCGGTTGGGGAGACCCCGGATGTAGTCGAAGCTGGCGTCCACCAATGCCCAGTCGTCGCTGCCGGAGATCGCCAGCACCGTGCGGTCATTGTGGGTGAATGCCTGCACCACACCGACGCCGCCCTTGAGGTCGACGTCGGTTTCCGGGCTGCCGTTGACGTCCACCGCCGAGGCCGACGACGGGAGCAACGGCGGTTGCATACCCGCTTCGGCCAACTGACTGCCGTCGGTCACCGCGAGCAGCCCGGTACCCGCGGTGGCCGCCTCGGTGAACGTGGTGACGTGTGGGCGCAGCGGCACGGTGCTCTGCTGACCCATCAGGTTGATCGCCTGCGCGGCGAAGTCAAGATGACCGGGCTGATCGAGCGCCACCTCGAAGTCGGGGTTGAAGGCCATGGGCAGCACCGGGAATCCGCCGCGGTTGCGGCTGCCGGGGGTGACGGTGACCGTCGACTGCGGGTCCAGAGCGAAGGTGATCCGGTCGTTCATCGGTGCGCAGTCTTGGTCCGGTGAGTATCGGAGTTCCAGCGCCATACCGATATTCGAGGTGACCGACTCGGCCGGGATGTCGCCGGTGACGTCCAGGACACCGGACTCGTCGAGCTTCTGGGTGGCGAGCACCGTGGAACCCGAGCGGATGAGCACCGATGCCTCGCCTCCCACCACCGGGGTGTACCGGGCCTTCAGATGCACCTTGGCGTTGGTGATCGAGCCGACGCCGAAGGTGCTGACGTCGAAGCCGGCATACATCGTGGTGAGGCCGAGGACTGAAGCCTGCCCGGTCATTCCGAGTTGTTCGAAGGTCTTGATATTGGTGATCTGGGCCTGCTGCTGGTTTGCGGTCAGCACTATTGCCGAGGGGTTCTGTGCCAGGCCGAATCGGCGATCAGCGAACAACTCGACCTGTTGCTGGAGCTCCGGGCCGCTGCCGGTGATCGCCAGCACCGCCTCGGGACTGTCCGGATTTTCCACCGCCACACCGGGTTCGCCGTCTTCACGGATGACGATGGTCCGGCTGGTTCCCCTGTTCGGGCCCTGGGCCGACTCCGACTCGGTGTCGATGTCGATACGGACCGGCATCGGGCGGTACAGGTGGGTGAGCTTGGCCACCAGGTCCAGAGCTGCCTGCTGCTGATCCTGGGTCGGCTCCGGGCCCACCTCGATGGTGATGCGGTCGAGATAACCAGGAAGGAAGTCGGCGACAGTGGTCGGATCCGGTGTAGCGCCGGAATATGTTGCCGCGAGCTGACTCAGCGTCACCTCGGGCGGCTGGACACAACTGTCGATGCGTTTGTTGTCGAGGTCACGCAGCCGGAAGCTCAGTTTGGCCACTCCGTCGACCACCTGCGCTTTGGAGACGTCGATGTTGAAGGGAACCGTCTGCAGATCAGCCGGAATGGGGATGTTGGCGATGAGTACCCCACGCGCGTCCAGCACGTCGATCCGGCCGGTGGTGTTGACGACGGAGCCGATCTGGCCGCTCAGACGCGCGGGCGTCACCCCTGCGGGTACCGGCATCTCGATGTCGGTCGGCTGGTTCGCGCCCAGAAGCTGAATCTGGTTTGACAGGCCGAGCTGACTCCAGCCGATGGCCGGTGAGGAAGTTCCCGGTGCGGCAAATGCCGGCGCGCTCAGCGGGACCGCCATGCCGGCGGTCATGGCGACTGCGCCCACAGCGCAGATGATTCGTCGAACTGATTTGTGCACGGTCACTTTTCTCCGTTGCTCTCTACGCTGCTGATCGCAGGCCTGGTGGGGGTCAGAGGGGTCTGGGTGAGACCGTGGACGGTCTTCTCCCAGAAGAAGGGACGGAATACGAGCTGGTAGATGGCTTTGAGCGCGGCCACCGACTGCAGGACCCAGTAGAGCGGGACCAGCAGGGCCGCCCACCACAGGTACGGCTTGCCCTGGGCGTAGCTGACGACCAGGCCGACGAACACCGCCATCGGTGCGACGATCACGAACAACGCCAGACACAGGTAATAGGTGAACGGTGGGAACAGAAAGCTCACGAACGGTGGCCGGCCTGCGATCCAACAGAGCAGCGCGAACCAGAACAGGAGGTTGAACGCGTTGCCCAGGGGGACAGCACCGATCATCGTGATGAGCCGCAGGATCGCCTTGGTGCCGATTTCACGTCTGAGTTGAACCGGGTGACGAAGGTGCACCATCATCGTTTGCAGATAACCCTTGTACCAACGGGAGCGCTGCCTGACCCAGTTGATGACGTCGGAGTTGGCCTCCTCCAAGGTCACCGAGTCCAGGATGATCGTCCGGTAGCCGTACCGGGCCAGGCGGACGCCGAGGTCGGCGTCCTCGGTGACGTTGAACTCGTCCCAGCCGCCGACTTCCCGCCACACCCGGGTGGGCATGTGGTTGGAGGTACCGCCGAGGGGCACCACACAGCGGGCGTCCTGTATGGCGGGCAGCACCACGCCGAACCACTGATCGTATTCCAGCGCAAACCATCTCGTGAGGAGGTTCTGCTTCTCGTTGAAGTAACCGAGGCGGCTCTGCACGCATCCGACATCCGGCGATGCGCGGCGCAACGCCACCACGGCCCGCCGCAACTGGAGGGGTTCGGGGATGTCCTCGGCGTCGTAGATGGTCATCATCTCGCCACGCGGATCAGCCAGCAGCATTCCGTAGTTGCAGGCCTTCGGCTTGGTGCGGGGCATGCTCGGCGGCACCAGCACCACGCGGATGGATTGCAACTGGATGTCGGCCACCGCGAGCTGTGTGGCCAGGTCGTCCTCTTCGATCAAGAGCAGGACTTCGAGCTTTTCGGCCGGGTAGTTCAACTGACCCACGCCGGTGACGAGATTGTGCATGATCGTCGGTTCGTTGAAGACGGGCAGCAGCACCGTGTAGAAGGGCAGTTCGTCATCGGGAACCGCCAACGCTTCGGCGTCGCTGATCTGCACCAGTGACGGCGAGGTGAAACCTTTCACCAACAACCAGTTTCGGTCCAGCGACGTGAAGAGGTAACACACCGCCACGAATGTCGTTGCCACCGCTGCTGTTCCGTCCGGAATCAATGCGAAGGCGAGCACAACCAGCCCCACCACCACAGCGATGCGCACAATCGAGCGGCGGTCGAGCACCGTGCGCGCGGACAGGTGAGGCGGCAGCTGTGCCGAGCTGAATTCGTGGTTCACTGCGCGAGATTCCCGGCAATGGCCGGAGTCTGCTCGCCGAGGAGCCGGGACACCACGGCCTCGGTGTTGGCCCGGGCGATCGGATTCACCACACCCGGCTCGGAAGGCTGCTGGCGCAGCGTCCACAAGGTGGGCTCGATGAACGCCGTGTGCAGCGTGAGGGGTTGTGGCTCCGGCGCGGCCTGATTTCTGCTCTGACTGGTCAGCACCGTCACCTGCTGGAAGACCGCCCCGCTACGCCAGATCCAGGTCACCGCGTCCCAGTCCGTCGCGGAATTCGTGGTAGCGGAGTCCGCGTCGCTGTGGGCCGATTTGATTCCGGCCGGGGCTGCGACCTGGGCATCGAAGGGCGTGTAGTTGACCGGCACGGCCGACGGGTACCAAATGGCGTCCGTGAAGTCCTGCAGGCGCGCGAGATCTGGGGACGTCATGACGTCGACCACGGTTTCGTAGGCGCCGGCGTCATTGGCAACTCGATACCGGTCCAAACTGGAGCCCGGGCCCAGGAAACGGGTGATGAACGGGAAGCTCTGCGCGCGCTCGAGTCCGGTGTTCTGGATCCAGTCGGTGTTGACCTGTTCCACCGGCGCCGGCCGGGTCATCGGCAATTGCAGGCAGAGCATCACGATCGCAGCGACGACGAGCACCGCGTAGGACTGCGGCCTGCATTGGGGGAGAGGGGATGTCGCGACGGTCTGCTGCGCTCGGCGAGGTGCCGTGATCCGGTGCAGCGCGAGTACCACCACAACAGGAACGGCGCCGGCGGCGACGACCACACGAACATAGAGGCTGGTGTCGATGAGCAGGACGACTGCGAGGCTGGACAGTCCGAGGTTGATCAGCGTGCTCAGCAATCGTCGGCCGAATGAAACGAAACGGGTGGCCAGGAACACCGCTACGGTCCCGATGAAGGCGGAGACCAGGGCCACTGCTGTGTCCGATCCGCCCAGTTGAGCGGTCATCAACATGACCGGCATGACTGGCGCGAGGACAAGACCGAGCACCCACACGTTCCACAACCGAAGGACATGACGAGCGGAGAAGACCACCATCCCGCAGGCAGCCACCCAGATCAGGAAGCCGACGTTGTCGATGTGCCACAGTGCGGCCAGTGACGGCAGGCGGCGTTCGATCAGGATGATTGCGGCGAACCCTCCGACGCACAGGAGAGCGGCCGCGATCCAGTCCGACTCGGCGTCGATGACACCCCTGGGGGGATGGCTGTATCCGGCCGCCACCAGCCCTGCCAAGACCGGCGCGATGACCAGGTAGGCGGACTGCGAGCCAGCGAAGGCGGTGCGACCGGCCTCACTGAGCTGAACGAAGTAGGCGAGCACACCGACGAAGAGGACGAACCAGATCCGGGCCCACAGCTCGGGGTTGACGGCCGGGCGCGCGGATCGGACAACATCGTCGAAGCGATCCAGCTCCACACCGGCGGCGCCGGCAGCGTTCGAATCGGCTCGGTACAGGGGGAGATCGATGGACATGTTCTCTGTTCTCGATTACGGGTCGTGTCGTCCGGTGACACGACCAGCGGTATGGCGGTCGGTTTGCCTCCGTCGCAAGCGATTTCGGCGGCCTGGACTCTCCCCCTCGAGTGCAGGCAAAACGTGCTTCAAATACGGTGGAACGCCCCCCGCACTGCGTTGCCGATGCGGCGCGGTTCGTCGAGGGGAGTCCGGGCGATCGATCGGCCGGTGATGTCGCTGACCAACTTCCAGCATCGCAAGACTGAGGCCTAGCTAATACTGACGAACTGGAAAAAACGTTACTGCATGCAAATCTAGCAAACAAAGTCGATACGCTGTGATCTCAGTCACAACGGGTTTGAGGGGTGTGGGTCACCGGCCACCGCAGGTGAGTGGCGCGCCGACGTGGGCGTGCCGTGAAGCGCAGACGTGGCGGTGAAGGCAGCGGCGTGGCTACGAGCCCAATGGCGTTGTGGCGCTCAGGAAATCGGGTTTTCCACCGTCTGTGGCTGCCCCGCGGCGAGCAGGCGATTCACCACTACCTTGGTGCTCGCCAGGACAATCGGATCCACCACACCGACCTGCAACTGCTGCTGACGGGTCATCCACAGGGCGGGCTCGACCACGACGTTGTGCACCGACAGTGGTCTCGGCGCGGGTGCCGGGACGCCTCTGGCCTGACTGGTGATGACGGTGACTCGCTGGAAAGTGTTGCCGGAGCGCCACACCCACGTGACGGCGTTCCAGTTGTGGGCGCCTTGGGTTTCGGCGGCATCGGCGTCGCTGTGTGCGGTCTGGATGCCTGCCGGGCTGTCGGGCCCGGTGTCGTAGGGCGCGTAGTTCACCGGGGCCGACGACGGATACCAGACTGCATTGGAGAAGTCTTGTAGCCGAGCCAGATTCGGTGAGCTCATGACATCGACCACCGTCTGGTACTCGCCGGATCCGCCGGGGGCCCGGTAGCGGGTCAGGGTGGCATCGGGGCCGAGAAAGCGCGTGATGAAGCCAAACTCCTCGACAGGATCGAGGGTGGCGGCAGCGATCCAGTCGGAACGCACCTCCTCGACAGGGGCAGGGCTGGTCATCGGCAGGTGTAACCACAACATCGCAACAGCAGCAACCGCCAGCGCGACCCAAGACTGGGGCCTGCGCCGCGGCACCGTCGCTTCGACAGCGGGAACTTCGATGCGACGACCCGAACGTGCGAATCGGTGTGCGGCAAGCACGGTGATCAGCGGGACGACACCGGCGGCGACGACCACCCTGAGGTACAGGCTCACTTCGGCGAGCACGAGCACAGCTGCGATGGCGACGACGGCGTTGGCAGTTGTGACGAGCAATCGCCGGCGCAGGTCTGCGAACCGGGCCGCCAGGTAGACCGCGAACGTGCCGAGGGCCGCCGAAGTCATGGCGATCGCAGTGTCGGATCCGCCGAACTGAGCCGTCAGCAACATGAAGGGCACAACCGGTGCCAGTAACAGGCCCGCCACCCAGATGTGCCACATCCGCAGCATGTGGCGAGCGGAGAAGATGACCATGCCGCTGGCGGCGACCCAGATCAGCAGTCCAGCGTTGTCGATGTGCCACAGTGCCGCCATGGTGGGCAGGCGACTCCCGATCAGCCATAGCGCGGCGAACCCCGCTGCTGCGACCAGGATGGCACCGATCCAGTCCGACTCCGCGTCGCCCACTCCGCGCGGCGCGCGGATGTAACCCGAGGCCACCAGGCCGGCCAGTACGGGGGCGACCACCAGGTATGCCGATTGAGAACCGGCAAAGGCAGCGCGGCCGATTTCACTCAAGGGGACGAAGTAGGCGAGCGTCCCGATTGCCAGGACGAACCAGATCCGCGTCCAGATCTCCGCACGACTCATGCGGGGATGTGCGGATACGGCAACGTTCGGTGTTCGATCCCAATCGTCGCTGGCTACGTCGGCGTGAGTGGAACCTGCACTGTACGCGGAGGTATCGGGGGCCATGTTCTCTGTTCTGACTACGTGCCACGGTCGTTGTGGCAAAGGCCTACAGTACGCATCTTGCGGTGCGGCCGCCGGGCAAGGCGGCGCCAACCGCGTGTCGGTTCGACAACGTTTTCGTTGTCGATTCGCTTCAGCCCCGCGGTTTCGGGGTTGATCGCCGGTGCGCGGGTGCGAAATGAGTGGTGGAGGCCATCTCGCTCCGCACGACGGGCGACGTGCTCACATCCATGCGCTCGTTGCCCCGGTCCCGCCGCATTGCCCCCCGGCAATCGCAACGGGTGAGGGTCGACACTCGACGTCGCCCCGGGCGGGAACGGCGGCGAATTCGACCATGGCTCGACTTTCTTGCCGGTAGAGTGCGACCGGCTTCCCAACGTCGGCCTGCATTTCCAGCATCGTGATTCTGGAATCGATACGTTATTTACGAACTGGCAAAAACGTTAGCTGACGCGATTACAGCAAACAAATACATTCGGCTGTGACCTTGATCACAACTGCGTTTGACTCGGTTAGCCAGGGGGGCCTCTGGATCGTCTCGGGAAGATGCGGAAGGCTGTAACGGTGCCGCAAGGACCGGGTTTTGCCTCCAGCATCTACGTCGCCTCACCAGAAGGTGACACCGGCAAGTCGACCATCGCGCTCGGCATTCTCAATCGCCTGACAGCCACGGTCCCCAGGGTCGGGGTGTTCCGCCCGATCACCCGGCTCGGCGAGGTACGCGATTACATCCTCGAGCTCCTGTTGGCTCAGACCTCGGCCGGGCTCACCTACGAGGAATGTGTCGGCGTCGGCTATCAGGAACTCCACGAAGACCCCGACGCCGCCATCGCGCAGATCGTCGACCGCTATCACCGAGTTGCCGACCGCTGCGACGCCGTGCTGATCGTGGGCAGTGACTACACCGACGTTGCGAGCCCGAGCGAACTCGGGGTCAATGCGCGCATCGCCGTCAACCTGGGCGCGCCCGTGGTGCTCGCCGTCCGCGCCAAAGGTCGGACACCGGACGAGGTGGCTCAGGTGGTGGAGCTGTGCCTGGGCGAACTGCGCGCCCAGCACGCCCATGCCGCCGCCGTCGTGGCCAACCGATGCGAGCCGGCCGAGCTCGAAGCCGTGGCCGCCGCGCTGAGTCGGTTCGAGCCCAAATCGTATGTGCTGCCGGAAGACAAACTGCTGGTCGCGCCGTCGGTGGGTGATCTGCGCACCGCTGTCGGTGGCACGCTGATCAAAGGTGACGAGTCGTTGTTGGGCCGCGAGGTGCTCGATGTCCTGGTGGCGGGTATGACGGCCGAGCACGTGGTCGAGCGGCTCACCGAAGGCGTTGCGGTGATCACCCCCGGTGACCGCTCCGATGTGGTCCTGGCGGTGATGAGTGCTCATGCGGCCGAGGGCTTTCCGTCTCTGTCCGGTGTGATTCTCAACGGCGGCCTGGACCTGCACGACTCCATCGCCGCCCTGGTCGACGGGCTGCGGCTGCGGCTGCCCATCATCGCCACCGATCTCGGGACCTTCGCCACCGCCAGTGCCGTGGCCAATGCACGCGGGCGGGTGACGGTCGACTCGGCGCGCAAGATCGACACCGCATTGGAACTGATGGACCGATACGTCGACACCGCCGATCTGTTGGACCAGCTGGCCATCGAGATCCCGACGGTGATCACGCCGCAGATGTTCGAGTACCAGCTGATCGACCGCGCACGCGCCGACCGCAAACGCATCGTGCTGCCGGAGGGTGACGACGACCGGATCTTGAAAGCCGCCGGTCGTCTACTCGACCGCGGCGTGGCCGACCTGACGATCCTCGGCGACGAGGCAGCCGTGCGGGCCCGCGCGGCCGAGCTCGGTGTCGACCTGTCGGCGGCGGACGTACTGGACCCGCGCACCAGTGAGCTGTGCGACCAGTTCGCCCAGCAGTACGCCGAGATCCGCAAGAAGAAAGGCGTGACGGTCGAGCAGGCTCGCGAAATCATCCACGACGTCTCGTATTTCGGCACCATGCTGGTGCACAACAACCTCGTCGACGGCATGGTCTCCGGAGCGCGGCACACCACCGCGCACACGGTCCGGCCGGCGTTCGAGATCATCAAGACGCTGCCCGATGTGTCCACGGTGTCGAGCATCTTCCTGATGTGTCTCGAGGATCAGGTCCTGGCGTATGGGGATTGTGCGATCGTGCCCGACCCCACCGCTGAGCAACTCGCCGACATCGCCATCAGTTCGGCGCGCACGGCCCAGCAGTTCGGGATCGAGCCCCGGGTGGCGATGCTGTCGTATTCGACGGGCACGTCCGGCACCGGAGCCGACGTGGACAAGGTCCGTTCCGCCACCGAACTCGTCCGCCAGCGTTCCCCAGAATTGTTGGTGGAAGGCCCCATTCAGTACGACGCCGCCGTGGAACCGTCGGTGGCGGCCACCAAGATGCCGGATTCGCCGGTGGCCGGCCGCGCGACGGTACTGATCTTCCCGGACCTCAACACCGGCAACAACACCTACAAAGCGGTGCAGCGCAGCGCCGGCGCGATCGCCATCGGTCCGGTGCTGCAGGGCCTCAACAAGCCGGTGAATGACCTGTCGCGAGGAGCATTGGTGTCCGATATCGTCAACACGGTGGCCATCACGGCGATCCAGGCGCAAGGCAAGTGAACGACGAACGCACCGTTCTGGTGCTGAACTCCGGCTCGTCGTCCGTCAAATTCCAACTGATACAATTCGATAGCGCCGCCTCGATCGCGCACGGCATCGTCGAGCGCATCGGTGAGGACAACTCGACGGCCAAACTCGTCTGTGGCGATCAGGAGTTGCGCCGCGACGGCGCGATCGCCGATCACGAGGCCGCACTGCGCACCGCATTCGAGCTCTTCGACGAGGCCGGGGCCCGGCTGGGTGAGCAGGGCCTGGTGGCGGTGGGGCACCGCGTGGTGCATGGCGGTCAGGAACTGTACCGTCCGACCGTCGTCGACGACGCACTGCTGGCCACCATCACCGAGCTGGCACCCCTGGCTCCGCTGCACAACCCGCCGGCGGTCCTCGGTATCGAAGTCGCGCGCAAGGTACTGCCCGACCTGCCGCACGTCGCCGTCTTCGACACCGCGTTCTTCCACGATCTGCCTCCCGCCGCCGCGACGTACGCGATCGACCGAGATGTGGCCAGTGAGTGGAAGATTCGCCGCTACGGGTTCCACGGGACGTCCCATCAGTACGTCAGCGAACAGGCCGCGGCATTCCTGGGCGTCCCGCTGCAGAGCCTCAACCAGATCGTGTTGCACCTGGGTAACGGCGCATCGGCGTCGGCGATCGTCGGGGGCAGGCCCGTCGACACCTCCATGGGACTGACGCCGATGGAGGGCCTGGTGATGGGAACCCGCAGTGGGGACATCGATCCCGGCGTCATCATGTATCTGTGGCGAGCAGCCGGGATGAGTGTCGAAGACATCGAGACCATGCTCAACCGCCGCGCGGGGGTGCTGGGCCTGGGCGGGGAGATCGATTTCCGGGAGCTGCACACACAGATCGACGCCGGCGACGCTGATTCGCAGTTGGCCTACGACGTCTACATCCACCGGCTGCGCAAGTACATCGGTGCCTATCTTGCGCTGCTGGGCACCGTCAACGTGCTGACCTTCACCGCCGGGGTCGGGGAGAACGACGCCGCGGTACGCCGCGACGCCCTGTCCGGTCTGGCCCCGCTGGGCATCGAACTCGACGAGCATCTCAACGACAGCCCCGCCCGCGGCCCCCGGATCATCTCGGCGGAACGCTCACCGACCACCGTGCTGGTGATCCCGACCAACGAGGAACTCGCCATCGCCCGGGCCTGCACCGCAGTCCTCTAGAACCACGCCGAACTCAGAAGGTGGAGGGCGGTCGCACCGTGTTGGCCATGTCCACCAGCGCATACCGATGCGCCTGGGTGGGCGCCACCCGGGCCAGCGCCCGCAACGACGCCTCGACGCCGAGCTGCAGGCCGTGCGCAGTGAACGGGAAGCCCAGGATGTGATTGGTGCTCGCCTCGTTGTCGGCAATCCAGTCCATCGCGGTGCCCAGCACCAAAGCGCGCAGCTGGAGCACGCGGGGCTCGCTGTCGGGCAGCGCCTCCACCCGGCGTGCGGCATCGCGGATCTGCTGTTCGGTCAGTTCACTGGTGGAACGCCCGGACAGCAGGGTGACCGCACTGGTGAGCCGCGCGGTGGTGAAATGTCGCGACGTGGCGGGCACCTGGTCGAGGGTTCGAACCGCGGCTTCGCGTTCGCCGTTGGCCGACTGCGCCCGCGCCAGGCCGAAACCCGCTGAGATCACGCCATTGTCGGTGTTCCAGACCGTGCGATAGAACTGCGCCTCGTCGGCGTCGCCGGCCAGCTCCGCGGTCGCGGCCAACGCGATCTTGGGGGCCAGCTCGCCGGGCAGAGTGTCGAGGACTTCGTTGAAATGTTTGATGGCTGAGTCGTAGTCGGCGGTCAGTAGATCGGACACGGCGCGGAACCAGACGAGCCGCCATCGCCAGCCCACCCGATCGGCGAGGTCGTCGAGCTTGCGGGTGGCCTTGGCGACATCGCCGAGATCCAGCAGCGCCCGCACCTCCATCAACGGCAGGTCGGTGGACTCCGACAGGTCGATCTCGTCGGAATCCAACGTGCCGTGCCGGGCGGCGCGCAGCGAGTCCAGCGTCTGCACCGGTTGCGACAGCAACGTCGCGCTGAGCACCTTGGCTCCGACGTCGCTGGGGTCGACCAGCGGGACGGGCAGTGCCGTCACGATCTCGCCGGCGGTCAGCTTCTCCGAGTGCGGCTGCCCGTCGAGGTAAACGTCGGTGTGGGCCACCAGCAGATCCACCCCGAACGTCGACCGCGACGGTGAGAACATCGTCGACAAGCCGGGACGCGGGACGCCACTGTCCTTGGCCACCACTTCGCGCAGCACACCCAGCAACTGACTAGACATCTCGTCGGCGCTGGCGAAGCGCCGGCGCGGATCGCGATCGATGGCGCGGCGCAACAGCCGACCGAAGCTGTCGTACTCCTTGAGCACCGGGTCGTCGTCGGGCAGCCCGTCGACGTAGCGGCCCTTGCGGGTTTTCAGCTTCAGGGTCAGCGCCGCCAGCGTCCGGCCAACGGTGTAGATGTCGGAGGCCACCGTCGGGCCCGTCCGCACGATCTCCGGGGCCTGATAACCCGGGGTGCCGTAGAGGTATCCGAACGAGTTGATCCGGGACACCGCGCCGAGGTCGATGAGCTTGAGCTGCGATTCGGTCAGCATGATGTTCTCGGGCTTGAGGTCGTTGTAGCACAGCCCGATGGAGTGCAGATACCCCAGCGCGGGAAGGATCTCGAGCATGTAGGCGATGGCCTGGGCCACCGGCAGTCGTGTGCCTCGTGCCTGTTTGAGCGACGTGCCGCCGACGTACTCCATCACGATGTAGCCCACCGGCTCGCCATGCGAATCCGGGTGCTCGACGAAGTTGTAGATCTTCACGATCGACGGGTGGACCACTTCGGCGAGGAACTGGCGCTCGGCCATCGCGATGGCCTGGGCCTCCGCGTCACCTGAGTGCACCAGTCCTTTGAGCACCACTGGTCGCTCGTTGACGTTGTGGTCCACGGCCAGGTACACCCAGCCGAGACCGCCGTGGGCCACGCAGCCCTTGATCTCGTACTGGTCGGCGACCATATCGCCGGGCCCGAGCTGGGGCAGGAAGGAGTACGCGCTACCGCAGTGCGGGCACCAGCCCTCCGAGAGCGCTTTGCCGTCGGGGGTGGACCGCCCGACCGGTTTGCCGCAGTTCCAACAGAACCGTTTCGATTCGGCGACAACCGGATTGGTCATCAATGCGGCGAACGGATCGATCTCGGGAACGCGCGGAATCTCCACCAGGCCACCGCCCAGGCGCCGGGTAGGGGAGATGGCCCGCGTCAGCGCGACGGTGTGGTCCTGCGGTTCGGTGCCTCCACTGGAGATGAAGGTGCCCTCGGAGTCATCGTCGAAGTTCGGCCGGAAAATGGCCTGGGTGGCCATCGGGCGCAGGGTCGACATGGAGTCGAAGAGAGCCTCGGCAGGCTGGGTGCCCGGTCCCTCGTCGTCGTCCGTGTCCGGCCCATGCTCGATGATTGCGCCCGGCCCTTCCTCGGTACTTGCGCCCGGCCCTTCCTCGGTCTCCTTCGTCGACCTCGTGGACCGGTCGGTGGTCTCGTGCGTCGACCTCGTGGACCGGTCGGTGGTCTCGTGCGTCGACCTCGTGGACCGGTCGGTGATATCGGAGTCACTCATTCGACTCACCTAATCCACATACCGGGCGCTGGGTGGGGCCGGCGGCGGACCGAGCACTGTCAACCACTTGCGGTACAACGTATTCCACGTGCCGTCCCGACGGATACGTTCCAGCGTACCGTTGACGAACCGCACCAGCCCCTCGTTCTGCAGGTTGATCCCGATACCGTACGGCTCCTGGTTCATGTTCGGGCCGACGATGTGCAGATACGGGTCCTGCGACACCAGCCCGGCCAGGATCGAGTCGTCGGTGGACACCGCGTCGACCTGGCGCTGCTGCAGCGCCACCAGGCAGTCGGCCCAGGTCACCACGGTCACGATGATGGGCGCCGGGGTGATCTGGCGGACCCGCTCCAGCGATGTGGTGCCCTTGGCGGCGCAGACCCGCTTGCCGGGCAGATCGGAGGCCTGCGTGATCGCCGAGTCGCGCGGGGCCAGAATGCGTTGATAGGCATTGAGATACACCGTCGAGAAGTTCACCAGCTCTTTCCGCTCGCAGGTGATGCTCATGGTCTTGACCACGATGTCCACTTCATTGTTCTGCAGCGCGCTGATCCGGTCGGCCGACGACAGGATGCGGTACTCCACCTGTGATGGGGTGCCGAAGATGTCGCGAGCCACTTCGCCGGCGATGTCCACGTCGAATCCGGTGATCTCACCGGAGATCGGATCGCGGAACGAGAACAGATTGCTGCCGATGTCGAGCCCGACGATGAGCCTGCCGCGGTTGCGGATGTTCGCGACGGCATCCTGGGCTTCGGAGCGGCTGGAGAACGGCCGCAGACTGGCGGTGCGGTCGCAGTCCTCGTCGTCGGTGTCGGGCGGGCCGGGAGCTTCGGGCGCCATCTCCTCCATACCGGCGGGTGTCGGCGGCGGCAAGGTCAGCACCGGGGCCGGTGTCGGCGGGACCGTCTGTGCGCACCCGGTGAGCAGGACCATCAGCGCGGCCATCGCGGCCGCCAACCGCCTTGTCATCGGTACTCGCTGAGCCGGGGCCAGATTCCGAGGGCCACCGCAACCGCCGCCCCCAGTGAGAGCACCACCCCGCCGACGGTGGCCCCGGAGAGCACCCGGCGAGCGTTGCCGATGTCGTTGCGCAGCTGGTTGCGGCTCTCGCGGATTCCGCCTGCCAGCGCCTCTTCGAGCTTGTCGAAGGCCGGGGTCGAGTCGTCCTCACCGGTTCCGAGCGCCACCTGTGTGGCCGCCTGGTAATTGCCCACCGAGATGTAGGCGTTGATCCGCTCATCGGCCGACCGCCACTTGGCCAGTAGTTCGTCGGCGTTGGCCAGGTCGGACTTGTCGATCGCGTCCTCGCGTTGGAGGTACTCGGCGAGCTGCTGCTGCATGGTGTCGATGCGTTGGTAGTAGGACTGCTTGCGGACATCTTCGTCACCGCGGCGGATCAGCGACAACGTTTCGTCGGCGCGGGCCTGCTGGGCGGTGATCGCCAGCGTAGTGATGGTCTTCAACGATTCCGCCGCGGTGTTCTTGGCGCTGCGGCTGCCCGCGGTCGAGATCGTCAGCGCGGTCCCCACCCAGACGACCATGATCAGGATGGCCAGCCCGCCGGCGATCAGTCCGATGTTGACCCGGCGCCGGGTGCGGCGGGCCAGCCAGCGGTGGGCGAAGGCGCCGAAGAGGATGGTGGCGCCGACGACCAGGATCACCGGTGCCGGGATGCGGGTGGACGCCGTGGTCTCCTGGTCGACGCGCGCCGAGGTCACCTCGTAGAGCCGTTGGGCGCTGGGCAGGATGGTCTCCTGCATGAGCGACGAGGCCTCCGACAGATACGACGAGCCGACCGGATTGCCCGCGCGGTTGTTGGTGCGCGCCGTCTCGATGAGCCCGGTGTAGACGGCCAGCTCGGCGTTGATCTTGCCGAGCAGCTCTTGCATCGGCTGGTCGGTCAGTCCGCTGGAGGCCTGGGTCAGCGCGATCGCGGCGTCGGTGATGGCCTGTTCGTAGCGTTGCCGCACCGGCCGGGGTTCGGCGCCGGCGATGAAGGCGGTGGCCGCGGCGGCGTCGGCCACCGACAGGGTGGTGTAGAGCTGTCCGGCGGCGAACGCTAGCGGCTCGGTGTGGTCGAGCACGGTGGTGAGCTGCTGCTGACGTTGGTCGATGGTGGTCGATGTGGCAAACGCGCTGATCACGCCGAGCGTGGCCAGAATCACCCCGATCGCCAAGATGCGACCGGGTGTGGTCCACAGGAACCACCACCGGGGATGGGCGGGCTCGGCGGGCGACCGGGATGCCAGCGGCTCCGTCGACGGGTGCGCCAACTCAACCGTCACCTGGGCGGACCTCGTTTCCCGCTCGCGCTTGTCCGGACTCTTGCCAACTGTATAAGCGAATTCTAAGAGCATCTGTGTGACGCGTGGGGCGAGATCGACGAGCCCACGCGTGACGAACTCGTGCGCTTATTGTTGAGCGCGTGCATGGCGATGGCGACGGTTGGGTGGTGTCGGACACGGGTGCACATTTCTGGGGCCGGCACGGCGCGGCGGGACTCCTGTTACGCGCCCCGCACCCCGACGGATCCACCGCCGTGCTCCTCCAGCACCGCGCCCCGTGGAGTCACCAGGGCGGCACCTGGGCGCTGCCCGGCGGCGCGCGCGACAGTCATGAAACCCCCGAACAGGCCGCCGTCCGGGAAGCCGAGGAAGAAGCCGGGCTGACCGCCGATGTGCTGGTGGTGCGCACCAGCGTCGTCACCGCCGAAGTGCCGGGATGGTCCTACACCACCGTGATCGCCGATGCCCCGTCGATGCTGGACACCGTGCCCAACCGGGAGAGCTCGGAGTTGCGCTGGGTCCCCGTCGACGAGGTGGCCACGTTGCCGCTGCACCCGGGGTTTGCCGCCAGCTGGCAGAAGCTCCTGGGGATCCTCAGAGATCTGGGCGTGATCTCAACCGGTCAGCGACCCACTACTTAGACCGGTGTCCCTGGCTCGGCCGGTGTCCCCTTCAGTCCGGAATCCCGGCACGCAGGCGACGGGCCGCGGCTTCCGGGTCGTCGGCGCCGGTGATCGCGCGTACCACGACCACCCGCCGGGCACCGGCCTCCACCACCTCGGGTAGCCGTTGCTCGTCGATACCACCGATGGCGAACCAGGCCCGGTCGGTGCCGGTCTGCGCGGCGTGGCGCACCAGATCCAGGCCGGGCGCCGCCCGGCCCGGCTTCGTCGGCGTCGGCCAGCACGGTCCCACACAGAAGTAGTCGATCTCTTCATTGAGGGCGTGATCGACCTGCGCCCGATCGTGGGTGGAGCGGCCGATGAGCGGACGCGCTCCGATGATGTCGCGTGCCACAAGCACCGGCAGGTCGTCCTGGCCCAGGTGCAGCACGTCGGCGTTGGCTGCCCGGGCGACGTCGGCACGGTCGTTGACGGCGATCAGGGCCCCGTGACGCAGGGCCGCATCGGCCAGGATCTGGAGGGCCTGCAGTTCCTGCAGGGCCTCCAAGGGGCCGAACTGCCGTTCACCGGCCGAGCCCTTGTCGCGGAGCTGGATGATGTCGACGCCGCCCGCCAGGGCGGCGTCGACGAACTCGGCCAGGTCACCGCGTTCGCGCCGGGCGTCGGTGCACAGATAGAGCCGCGCGCTCGCCAGCCGGTCCAGCGGAAGCCGATCGGCTTGGGGCTGTTCAACCATGCGGCGAGAGTACTGTGGAGGGCCTGATACACGGGAGTCCCGGTCGCGGGACTGAGAGTGGGCACACGACACGGCCCTTACCGTCACACCTGATCCGGGTCATGCCGGCGATAGGGAGCTAGGAAGCATGCAGCTGGCAGTCATCGGCGGAGGCGTGATCGGGCTGTCGGTAGCCCGCCGGGCAGCCCAGGACGGCTGGTCGGTGCGGGTGCATCGCACCGCTACCCCCGGCGCGTCGTGGGTGGCCGGCGGCATGCTCGCTCCGCACAGCGAGGGCTGGCCCGGCGAAGAGGAACTGCTGCGGATGGGGCTGGAATCGTTGGCGCTGTGGCGCGCCGAGGGGCCCGGGTCCTTCCTCGACGGGTTACCCCCCGGCGTGGTGACGGCGCGGGAGTCCCTGGTGGTGGCCGTCGACCGAGCCGATGCCGCCGACCTGCGCACCGTCGGCGAATGGCTGTCCGGGCAGGGCCACCCCGTCGAGTTCACCACCAGCGCACGCGATATCGAGCCCCTGCTGGGACAGGGAATCCGGCACGGTTTCCGGGCGAGCACCGAACTGGCCGTCGACAACCGCGCCGTGGTCGAGGCGCTGGCCGCGCAGTGCGAGCGGCTCGGTGTGCAATTCGCCGGGCCGGTCACCACACTGTCGGACGTGGACGCCGAGACGACGGTGATCGCCAACGGTATCGACGCGCCCGCGTTGTGGCCGGGCCTGCCGATCCGGCCGGTGAAAGGTGAAGTGCTGCGGCTGCATTGGCGCAAGGGGTGCCTGCCGGTGCCCCAGCGGGTGATCCGTGCGCGGGTACGCGGCCGGCAGGTGTACCTGGTGCCGCGCGGCGAGGGTGTCGTCGTCGGCGCCACCCAGTACGAACACGGCCGCGACACCAGTCCCACGGTCACCGGGGTGCGGGAACTGCTCGACGATGCGTGCGCGGTGATGCCCGCGCTGGGGGAGTACGAGCTCGCCGAATGTGCGGCGGGACTACGGCCGATGACGCCGGACAACCTGCCGCTGGTCGGGCGTCTCGACGAGCGCACGCTGGTGGCCGCCGGTCATGGCAGATCGGGATTCCTGCTTGCGCCGTGGACTGTGGAGAAGATCAGTGCGGAGTTGGCGGCGGTGGGAAGTGTGGTGCTGGATCGCTCATGAAGATCACGGTGAACGACGAAGAGGTGCAGGTCGACGAGCAGACCACGGTCGCCGACCTGCTGGTGCGGCTCGGGATCCCGGAGAAGGGCATCGCGGTGGCCGTCGAGTGGGCGGTGCTCCCGCGGTCGCGTTGGGACACAATACTTTCCGAAGGGGCGCGGGTGGAGGTAGTGACAGCGGTGCAAGGTGGCTGAGATGACGAACATGCTGACCATTGCCGGGCGCAGCTTCGGCTCCAGGCTGATTCTGGGCACCGGCGGTGCGGCCAACCAGTCGGTGCTCGAGGAGGCGCTGATCGCCTCGGGGACCGAGCTGACCACGGTCGCGATGCGCCGGGTGGACGCCGCCGAGGGCACCGGTGTGCTCGCGCTGCTCGAGAAACTGAACATCACCGCGCTGCCCAACACCGCCGGATGCCGTGGTGCCGCCGAAGCCGTGCTCACCGCGCAGCTCGCCCGGGAAGCCCTCGGCACCGACTGGGTGAAGCTGGAGGTCATCGCCGACGAACGCACCCTGCTTCCCGATGCCGTCGAATTGGTCCGTGCCGCCGAGCAATTGGTGGACGACGGCTTCACGGTTCTGCCGTACACCACCGACGACCCGGTGCTGGCCCGGCGGCTGGAGGACACCGGTTGCGCTGCGGTGATGCCGCTGGGATCGCCGATAGGCACCGGCCTGGGTATCGCCAACCCGCACAACATCGAGATGATCGTGGCGCAAGCCGGTGTACCGGTGATCCTCGACGCCGGCATCGGCACCGCCTCGGATGCGGCGCTGGCGATGGAATTGGGTTGTGATGCCGTGCTTCTGGCGAGCGCGGTGACGCGCGCCGCCGATCCACCGGCGATGGCCGCCGCCATGGCGGCGGCTGTCACCGCCGGCTATCTGGCGCGGCACGCCGGCCGGATTCCGAAGCGGTTCTGGGCCCAGGCATCCAGTCCCACCGGCGCGGTCAGCTCCTGACGTGGTGAGGGGGCGCTACGTCGCGCTGGGCTCGTCCATGGCGGCGGGCCCCGGAATCGCGCCCCGGGTGCCGGGTTCGCCGCGCCGGGCCGGGCGCTCGGAACGCAACTACGCGCACCTGGCCGCGCACGCACTGCAGCTCGAGCTGACCGACGTCACGTACTCGGGTGCCACCACGGCCAACCTCCTGGACGAACCCCAACACGGTGCGCGGCCGCAGCTGGAGGCGCTGCGCGGGGACGAAACGCTGGTCACCATCACCGTCGGCGGCAACGACATCGGCTATGTGCCTGCCTTGATGGCCGCCGGCCTGCCGCGCGTGCTGCGGCGACTGCCGCTGCTGGGTCCCCGGCTGCAGCAGCTGCTCGATCCCGAGACCCGGGAGCAGCCCTTGCGGGAGCTCGATGTGTCCATGCGGGCGGTCGGCCGGGCCGTGCGCCTGCGGGCACCCGAGGCCCGCGTGCTGTTCGTCGAGTACCTGACGCTGCTGCCGCCGGCCGGCAGGCCGGCGAAACCGCTGACCCCGCCCGAGGCCGACCTGGGCCGGTATCTGGCCGCCCGACTGCAGGAAATCACGGCGGCCGCCGCTGCGGAGACGGGCTGCGAAGTACTCCCCGTCGCCGACGCCAGTTCGAGCCATCACGCCTGGTCAGCGATACCGTGGACGGTGGGTGCACGGGTGCCCGTCCCTCTGCCCGGCCTGGGTGGCCCCGCCCCGTTCCATCCCAATGCCGCCGGTATGGCGGCGGTCGCGGAGATGGTGGTGAGCCGCGTAAGGTCGCCGCAGTGATCGAACGCGCGAGGATCGAACTCACTGGGCTCACCAAGGTGTTCGGCCGTGGTAATCGCGCCACTCGCGCGGTCGACGATCTGACCTGCACCGTCGAACCGGGTGTGGTCACCGGCTTTCTCGGGCCGAACGGGGCGGGCAAGTCCACCACCATGCGACTGATCCTCGGCCTGGACCAACCCACGTCGGGTTCGGCCACCATCGCCGGGCGCCGGTATCGCGACCTCGACGATCCGTTGCGGACGGTGGGCGCGCTGCTCGATGCCCGCAATGTGCACCCGAGCAGGTCGGTGCGTGCACATCTGTGCTGGATCGCCGCCTCCAACCGCATCCCGATCACCCGGGTCGACGAAGTTCTGGGCATCGTCGGGTTGCAGGAGGTGGCCTCGAAAAAGGCGGGGTCGCTGTCGTTGGGTATGAGCCAGCGGATGGGCATCGCCGTGGCGCTGCTGGGTGATCCTCCCGTGCTGATGTTCGACGAACCCGTCAACGGTCTCGATCCCGAAGGCATCCGCTGGGTGCGCACCCTGATGCGGGACCTGGCCGCCGAGGGACGCACGGTGTTGGTGTCCAGTCACCTGCTCGCCGAAATGGCCAACACCGCCGACCGGCTGGTGGTGATCGGGCGGGGCCGGTTGGTCGCGGCCACATCGGTCGACGATTTTGTGGCCCGGTCCCGAGGTGATGTCGTCCGGGTGCGCAGCCCGCACCTGGAGCGGCTTCACTCGGCGCTGGCCGATGCCGCGATCGATGTGGTCGAGCACGCCGATGCCTTGTCTGTCACGGGCGTCTCCGCCGAGGTGATCGGAGAGCTGGCCGCGCGCAACGGCATCACGCTTCACGAGCTGAGCCCGCAGCGCGCGTCACTGGAGGAGGCGTATCTGGAGCTCACCGACGCGGTCACCGATTTCCGGTCGGCGTCATGACCCAGGTGGTTTCGGCGCTGGCCGCCGAACGCGTCAAACTGTTCAGCACCCGCGCCCCGCTGCTGGCGGTCGCCGCCGCGGCCGCGGTCAGTGTGGGCCTGGCGGCGCTGCAGGCGTCCTCCCGCGGCATGTCGGCGATGACGCCGCAGGAGGCTGCGCTGGGGGTGGCGCTGATCGCGGTGCCCGTGCTGATGGTGGTGGCATCCATGACGATCACCGCCGAGTTCCGCACGCAGATGATCAGGACCACCTTCCTGGCCGTCCCGAACCGTTCCCTGGTGCTCGTCGCCAAAGCACTGGTGAGCGCGGCGGCGGCGGCGGTTGCGACGGTGGTGATGGTGCTGGTCACGGTGCTCGTCGCCGGAATGCTGGCGCCGCCGTTGACCACCGAGGCGCTGTCACCGGCCGGTGCGCGGCCGTGGGGTACCGCCGGCGCTTTCGCGGTGTACGCGGCGGTGGCGGCGGTTCTCGGTGTCGCCGTCGGCGCCTTGGTCCGCGCTGCACCGGGCACCGTCGCGATCCTGCTGCTGTGGCCGATGGTGATCGAAACCGTGCTCGGGCTGCTGCCGGGCACCGGGCCCCGGGTAGGGCCATACCTGCCCTTTCAGAACGCGTACACGTTCATCGGAGTGGACTGGCTCTACCCGGGTTACGACATGCGCTGGGGTCCGGAGGGCGGACTGGTGTACTTCGCCGCCGTCACCGCGGTGCTGTTCGTCTCAGCTCTCGTCGTCGTCAACCGGCGCGACGCCTGACACGGACAACACCACCCGCGAGCCGTACGGCATCGCCTGGACCAGCCGCAGCTGCGCCAGCGCCGGATGCGCATCCAACAGCCGGCCCGCGTTGGCCAGTGCCCGAAGCGCCGCGGTCTCCGCACGCGCCGTCTCCAGCTGCGCGGCACCGCGCGCCTTGGCCGTCACCAGTTCCATTGCCGCCGATCGTATTTCGGCGGGCACGATGACGTCCTTGACGAACACCTCGCGCACCTCGATACCGACGCGTGCACCGGCGGTCCTGGCCGCGCTCAGGATCGCCTCGGCGTCCACCCGGTGGTTGCGCTGCACCACGTCCTCGGCGGTGACGGCGGAGACGGTGTCCCGCAGCGCGATCTGGGCAGCCAGGTACACCGCAGACACCGGGTCCGCGGCCGTCTCGGTGTACGCCACCGGATCGGCGACCGCGATGCGCAGCGCCATCGTGATACGCAGCGCCACCGCGTCCGCGGTCAGCACGTCCTGCGGGGCCAGCGCCACCAGGCGCTCACGCATCTCGACCACCGCGGTGGTGGTGTTGCCGACGATCCAGTGCGTGCCCGGGCGGAGGACACGCTGCAGCGTCCCGTTGCGGTAGATCAGAGCGCTCTGACCCACGGTAATGGTCAGGCGGTTGACGATCGAGACAGACATGCGAACCTCCTTTCCCTGGTGCGTACGTCGCGGTCTGTCGTATTCGGTTGTGGCATCGCATGAGCACGGGGATACCGCCGCCGGGCGGATACGCCGGTGGGGAACCGCGGCTCTGAACGGGCAGCCACGCTCCGCAAGACCGGCGCACCCGGAATCCCGGGGGCGGCATCAGGAAGGGTTGAAGAGGACTCGAACCTCAGGTTTTCCAGACCGTACCGTCGGCGCCGGCGCAACTCACGGAACTGCGCGGTACCCCGCTTCGCCCGCCACCGGCTCAGCGCCGCACAACACAGTGCCAGTCCGGGTCAGGAAACTGCAACGCATTAACGCATCAGTACATTGGAGCCAATGGGCCGCAGGACACTTGCCGCAGTCATGTTGCTGGTTTTGGCACTCGCCGGCTGCAGCAGGGAGGCGGAGGCGCCGCAGCCGGCTCCTGCCACCTCCGGCGCGCTACCCGAGGCGGTCGAGTTCGCGACGGCGTTGCAGCAGGATGTCACCACCGACGCCCTGATGGGACACCTGCGCAAGCTCCAGGAGATCGCCGACGCCAACGACGGCAACCGCGCGGCCGGAACGCCCGGGTATGACGCCAGTGTCGATTACGTCGCCGAGGAACTACGGGCCAAGGGCTTCGATGTCCAGACACCGGAGTTCGACGTCCGGGTGTTCCGGTCCGAACCCGGCACCGTTCGCCTGAATGGCGCCCAATTCGAGGCCCGGGCCCTCGAATACAGCACCGGCACCGCCGAATCAGGGGTGACGGCGCCGTTGGTGCCCGCCCGCGCCGAGGACACCCCCGGCTGCACACCCCAGGACTACGACGGTCTACCGGTCTCGGGTGCCATCGTGCTCGTGGACCGTGGCCACTGCCCGTTCTCCGAGAAGGCGGCCGTGGCTGCCGACCGGGGCGCGGCAGGTGTCGTCATCGCCGACAACGTCGACGAACGTCGGATGGGAGGCACCCTCGGCGAGGACACGAAGGTCAAGATCCCGGTGGTCAGCGTCAGCAAGGCCGACGGTGCACAGCTTCGCGCGCAGCCCGGTGAGGTGACCCTTCAGGTCAACGCCAGCATGCTCGAGCTGACCACCCGCAATGTCATCGCGCAGACCACCACGGGCTCCACCCAGGATGTCGTGATGGCGGGGGCACACCTCGACAGCGTTCCCGAGGGCCCGGGCATCAACGACAACGGTTCCGGAGTGGCGGCAGTGCTGGAAACCGCTCTGCAGCTCGGCGGGGCCCCGGAGGTACGCAACGCGGTGCGCTTCGCGTTCTGGGGTGCCGAGGAGATCGGCCTGGTTGGCTCGCAGCGCTATGTGGAGTCACTCAACGAGGATCAACTCAAAGACATCTCGATGTACCTCAACTTCGACATGGTGGGCTCACCGAACCCGGGCTACTTCACCTACGACGGCGACCAGTCGACACCGTTCCAGCGCGACCAGGTGCCGGCGCGGGTCCCCGAAGGATCGGCGGGGATCGAACGGACCCTGGCGGCCTATCTGGAGTCGGCGGGCATGCCGGCCGAAGACACCTTCTTCGACGGCCGCTCGGACTACGACGCCTTCACCTTCGCCGGGATCCCGGCCGGCGGACTGTTCTCCGGCGGTGAAGGTGACAAGACCGAAGCCCAGGAACAGGAGTGGGGTGGTCAATCGGGTGAGCCGTACGACCCCAATTACCACAAGCCGGCGGACGACATCGACAACATCGACCAGACCGCGCTGGGAATCCACGGAGCCGGCGTCGGCTACACCGTCGGCCTCTACGCGCAGGATCAGACCGGACGCAACGGTATGCCGATTCGTGATGATCGCACTCGGCACGAGATCACCCGGTCCTGATGGCGGACCGCTAACCTGGGCGGGTGAGGCGTGCAAGTGCGGTGCTGGTGGCGGTTGCGGTACTGGCGGGGTGTGCGCCCAGGGACACCGAGCCGACGCCCGAACCGGCTGCCGACCTGGCCGGTGAGCTGCCGGAGAAGGTCACGATCGAGGGCATGGACGTGCACCTGCAGAAGCTGCAGGAGATCGCCGACGCCCACGGCGGTAACCGCGCCGACGGTTCCCCGGGTTTCGCCGCCAGCGCCGACTACGTGGCCAAGGTGTTGCAGGACAAGGGGTTCGACGTCCAGTCCACGGAGTTCGACCGGCTGGAGACGCTGAATCCCGGTAAACCGGTGGTCAGCGTCGGCGGGCGCACCTTTCGGGTCGACCAGGCATCGCTGCTGCTGCAGACACCGGCAGGCGGGCTCAGCGGAGCCGTCATCAAGCCGACCCGCAGCCCCGGCGGCTGCGCCGCCCCCGATTATCCCGGTGTGGTCGCCAAAGGTGGTGTGGCCGTCGTCGACGACACCGGCTGCTCGGTGGTCGCCAAACAGAAGGCCGCCGCGGCCAAGGGCGCGGCGGCCTTGGTGGTGGTCAGTGCCGGCGGCCGAAATGGCAGCCCGCCAGGGCTTTTCGAACCCGGGTACTACGAACAGCTGACCATCCCGGTGGCGGTCATCGGCACTGACGGTGGAGCGGCGCTGCGTCGAGCGACCGGCCCGGCGCGGGTGGTGCTCGACGGCAGAACCGTCAAGGTGACATCGCGGAATGTGTTGGCGCAGACCAAGACCGGTTCGACGCGTGATGTGGTGATGGTCGGCGCCCACCTGGACAGCGTGCCGCAGGGGCCGGGCCTCAACGACAACGGATCCGGTGTGGCGGCGGTGCTGGAGACGGCCCTGCAGATGGGTGCCGAGCCGTCGGTCACCAACGCGGTGCGCTTCGCGTTCTGGGGTGCCGAGGAGAATCGGCTGGCCGGATCAGTGGATTACGTCTTCGGGTTGGGCCGCGACGACCTCAACGACATCGCGCTGTACCTCAACTTCGACATGCTCGGTTCGCCCAATGCCGGCTATTTCACCTATGACGGTGACCAATCCGGCTCGCCCACAGCCGATGTCGACCCCGAGGATGTGCCTATCGGCTCGGCGGGTATCGAACGCACGCTGGCCGGCCATCTGAACCTGGCCGGTAAACGCCCGGCCGACATGCCGCTGGCCGCCGACTCCGATCACAACCCGTTTCTCACCGCCGGCATCCCGATCGGCGGCGCCACCACCGGCGGCCCGCAGCAGAAGACCAATGTCCAGGCCCGGCTGTGGGGCGGCAAAGCCGGTGCGCCGTTCGACCCGAATCATCACAGTGCCCGCGACACCGTCAAGGCGGTGAACCGGGACGCGCTGGCCATCATGGGGTCTGCGGTGGCGTTCGCTGTCGGAACGTATGCGATGTCGATCGACGGGCCCAACGGGGTACCGGGGCGGGACAAGCGCCACCGCCCCGCGATGGGACCGTGACGGAGCTCAACCGTGCTTGCGCAGTTCGGCTTTGGCGATCGAGCGCAGATGCACTTCGTCCGGGCCGTCGAAGATGCGCATCGACCGGTGCCAGCCGTACATGGCGGCCAAGGGGACGTCATCGCTGACTCCGGCACCGCCGTGGACCTGGATCGCCCGGTCGATGACGTCGAGGGCGACGCGCGGAACCGACACTTTCGCCGCGGAGATGTACTGTGCGGCCGCCTTGTTCCCGCGTTCGTCGATGATCTTCGCCGCGTGCTGGCACAGCAACCGCGCCTGGTCGATCGCGATACGTGACTCGGCGATCTGCTGTTGCACGGTGCCTTGATCAGACAGGGGTTTGCCGAACGCCACGCGCGAGGTCGCGCGTGTGCTCATCAGCGCCAGCGCCCGTTCCGCCGCGCCGAGCGCGCGCATGCAGTGGTGGATGCGGCCCGGTCCCAGACGGGCCTGTGCCACCGCGAATCCGGCGCCTTCCTCCCCGAGGATGTTGCGGACTGGGACTCGGACATCCTGGTAGAGCACCTCGCAGTGACCGTGCTGGTCGTGCCTGCCGAACACCGGCACATCGCGCACCACCGTGACGCCGGGGGTGTCCATCGGTACGAGCACCATGGACTGCTGTCGGTGCGGCGCGGCCGACGGATCCGTTTTCCCCATGACGATCAGGAGCCGGCAGCGCGGGTCAGCGGCACCGCTGGTCCACCATTTCCGGCCGTTGATGACGTAGTGGTCGCCGTCGCGTTCGATCCGTGTCTCGATGTTGGTGGCATCCGAACTGGCCACGGCGATCTCGGTCATCGAGAATGCCGAGCGGATCTCGCCGTCCAGCAGGGGCTGCAGCCACCGGGTTTTCTGCTCGTCGGTGCCGAACAGGTGCAGCAACTCCATGTTCCCGGTGTCGGGTGCCTGGCCGTTGGTGGCCTCAGGCGCCAGATGCAGGCTCCAGCCGGTGACTTCGGCGAGGCCGGCGTAGTCCAGTTGACCGATCCCGGATTCGGCGGGCAGGAACAGGTTCCACAATCCGCGCGCGCGTGCTTCCTTCTTCAGGTCTTCGACCACCGGTGGCAGGGCGTGGTCATCCGGCCCGGCGCTGCGGCGGTACTGCTCGTACGTGTGTTCGGCTGGGAAGACGTGGGTGTGCATGAAATCCACCAGCTCCGCCCGCAGCTGCCGCGCTCGCGCCGACGGCCGCAGATCCAGTGTCTCGGAGTCGGTTTCGGGCGGTAAGACCGGTGTCGTGGTCATGGAACTCCCTTCGTAGGGTAGCGGCTGACGCCGCACGCAGGGCCGGCCGGTGGGGTCGAGGGTGCAGGCGGGTCAACCGGCGAGGCCGGGAATTCCTGAGCTCGAGGCGCGTTCCAGGGCGCGGTTCAGCAGCGGGCCCACCATGGCCCCCACACCCTCGAAATCCTCACCTTCGGTGTGCCCCTGCAGGTGCCGGGCATGAATACCCTCGAGGATCACCGCCACCTTGAAATCCGCGAACACCAGATACCAGTCGATGTCGGCCACGTCGATGTTGCGAGCGGTCAGGTAGGTGTGGACCAGCTGGTCGCGGGTGGGGAACCCGGGCAGGGCGGTGGCGCCTGCGGTGATCGGGTTGTGGAACTCGCCGTCCTGGTCCCAGAACGAGCACAGTATCCCGAGGTCGGTGAGAGTGTCACCGAGAGTCGACATCTCCCAGTCCAGCAGACCCAGAATCCGTGTCGGGTCGTCCGGGTCCACCATCAGGTTGTCGATCTTGAAGTCGCCGTGGACAATTCCAGGCAAGCGGGTGGTCGGCAGGGCGGCTTCCAACCGGGTGTGCAGCTCGTCGACTTCGCCGCGGGGCGCGGTGGCCGACGCTTCCCACTGTCTGAGCCAGCGCCGGAGTTGGCGTTCGAGGTATCCGTCGGGCCGTCCCCAGTCGCCGAGGCCGACGGCGGATGGCTCGATGTCATGCAGGGCGGCCAATGTCCGGATCGCGTTGTCGGAGAGTGCGGCACGCTGTGCAGGGGTGAGCAGCCGGGTGTCGTCGGCGGTGCGCAACGTGATGCCGTCGAGTTTGTCCATCACGTAGAACGGCGCGCCCATCAGCGCGGGGTCCAGGCACAGGCCCACGGTTCTCGGGACGGGGACCGCACTGCCGAACAGTGCTGTCATGGCCCGGTATTCACGTCCCATGTCATGGGCGGTGGGCAGGACGTGCCCCACGGGTGGGCGGCGCAGGATCCAGTACCGCTGCCCGTCGGTGAGCTCGTAGGTGGGGTTGGAGCGGCCACCGGCGATCAGCCGGGTTCGGAGTTCGCCGCCCACGGGTTCCCGGCCGGCAAGCCAGTCCCGAACCCGTGCGGATACGCCGGGGTCCAGCGACTGTCCGCTCTGCGCGGTGGTCTGGTTCACGGTTGTGCCCCAACGGTTCCCAACGCCAGCGCGGCGTAACGTTCGGCCATCTCCTCGGGTGAGAGGCTGCCGTCCGGGCGGTACCAGCTGGCGATCGAGTACCCCATGTTGATGATCGCCCGGGCCGCTTCCCGCGGGTAGGGAGTGGTGAAGCTGCCCTCGGCGACACCGCGGTCGATGATCTCTCGGAACATCTGCTCCTGCTGGTCGCGCAGTGCGACGACGATCCGGTGCCCGACGTCGTCGAGGCTGCGGATCTCGGAGGCACCGATCAGTGCCTCGGCGCGGCGCTGCGTGTGGAACAGCGCCCACGCCCGCATCAGCGCGTCGAGTTGTTCGGTGGGCGTGTTGCCCGCGCGGATGAGTGCCGCATTCGTCCGGGCGATCACCTCTTTCATCACCGCCTCCATGATGTGTTGGAGGATGTGCTGTTTCGAGGGGAAGTGGTGATAGATCGAGGCCGGTGTCATCCCGGCGTCGCGGGCGATGTCACGGATGGACGTGCCGTGGTAGCCGCGCGCCTGGAAGTTGTCCACTGCCGCGGCGATGATGGTCTGGCTTCCGTTCCCGCTCACCGGCCTCACAGTACGGACCGGACGCGCCGGGGGAGTGCGCCTCTGGCTGATCTCGGTGACCACATCAGGCATGTCGAAGCTCTCGTTTCAGCAGTTTGCCGGCGGCGTTCTTGGGTAGCTCGTCGAGGATGACGATCGACCGCGGGTACTTGTAGGCCGCCATCCGGTCCCGGCAGAAGTCGATCAGTTCCTCGGGCGTCGCGCTGGCGCCGCGGACCAGCGACACGAAGGCTCGGACCGTCTCGCCCCGGTAGTCATCCGGCACACCCACCACCGACGCTTCCAGGACGGCCGGGTGTTCGTAGAGGACGTCCTCGACATCACGAGGGAAGACCTTGTATCCACCGGCGTTGATCAGGTCCTTGAGCCGGTCGACGACGAACAGCCATCCGTCGTCGGTCATCCTGCCGATGTCGCCGGTGTGCAGCCAGCCGTCCCGGACAGCGTGTGCTGACTCCTTCGGTAGCTGCCAGTATCCGGGAATCACCATCGGGCCGGACACCACGATTTCCCCGGTTTCGCCGGGCGGTAGGTCGTGGCCGTCGTCGAGATCGACGATCCGCACCCGTGCGCCCGGGACGGGCACACCCACGGCGGTGGCACCGGATTCGGGATCGGTGGGCGGGTCCACGTCGACGGGACCCAGATGGGTGGGCGAGGTGGTCTCGGTCATGCCGTAGGCGCCCCGCAACGTCCAACCCGCCGCCGCGTGCACGCGGTCGATCAGGGCCTGGCTCACGGGTGCGCCGCCGGAAGGTGTCTTGGTCAACGACGACACGTCGAACCGGGACAGTGCAGGATGATTGGTCAGCGCGATGAATGCTGTGCTGGCCCCGATCATGAAGGTGCCACGCCACCTCTCGATCGCCGAGAGTGTTTCCTCGGCGTCGAACCGGTGCATCAACACCACCGGGGCGCCGCTGACGATGTGCACCCCCAGACCGGCGATGAGCCCGGTGATGTGGAAGACCGGAGCCAGTCCGACGATCACATCGCGGTCGGGTTGGAGGTCCCACCAGCGGCAATACACCGTCGAACTGTGCATCATGGCGCTCTGCAGATTCATCGCGCCCTTCTGCCGTCCGGTGGTGCCCGAGGTGTACACCAGCGCGCCGACATCGCCGGCGCGCGGCCGCGGCGCCGGCGGTGCCACCGCAGCCGAGGAGGTCATCACCTCGTGCCAGTCCAGGGTGCCGGAAAAGGATTGGCGGGCAGGCACAGTCGCTGCGACGGCCGCGGGCATTCCGGCGGCAGGCGTCATGTCGAGCGGATGGGTGGTGACGACGGTGTGCAGGGCGGTGTCGGCAGCGATATCGCGCACCTGGGGGTAGAGGCTGTCCAGGCAGACCAGGGCCGTGGCTCCGGAGTCGGCGAGGATGTGCAGGAGTTCCTTGGCGCGCAGCATGGGGTTGACGGCCACCGGGACCGCGCCCGATTTCCATGCCGCCAGCAGCGCCACCAACCATTGCGGGTCGTTCTGCAGGTAGACGGCCAGCCGGTCACCAGGCTGCACACCGTTGGCGCGCAGGGCGCAGGCCAACCGGTCAGCGGCGGCGGTCACCTCGGCGAAGGTGAGTGTCGCGTCGAAGTAGTGCACGGCGGCAGCGTCGGGTCGCACCCGCAGGTGCGTGTCCCAGGCGTCCAGCAGGGTGGCGTGATCGGCGGCCAATTCGGGGGACACCCCGGCGGGATACAGCGGCGTCCAGGGTGCCGCCACTCGGTCCAGCTGCACAGCTTCCTCCTCGCCGGGTTGCCTGTGTCACAACGTACCGCTGTCGAGACTCAGCTCTCAGCCGATGCTCTCAACCGAACGATCGTTTGTCAATGAGCCTGGTTATTACACTTTTCCGCAGTTCAAGACCATGTTGGTCCGATTATGCAAGTCGAGTGTTGACAAAACGTTCGATCGGCTTACAGGATGGCGGCTGACCAGAGCATGACTTGGATCACAGGGATTCCGGAAAGTACGGAGCGCCACATGGTTACACCAGAGACAGACGTGCATCCTCCACTCGCGGTGCAGCAGCACCGTCAGCGAGCCCGCCGAGCGGCGCTGGCAGGCGGCGTCGGCACGCTCATCGAGTACTACGACTTCAGTCTCTACGGCTTCATGGCGGTGGTCATCGCGCCGATGTTCTTCCCGAGCGACGACCCGGTGACCTCGCTTCTGTCGGCGCTGGCGGTGTTCGGCACCGCCTATCTGATCCGCCCACTGGGCGGCATCGTGTTCGGCCACATCGGTGACCGGTTCGGCCGCAAGAAAGCCTTGATGGCGACCCTGATCTGCATGGGCATCGGAAGCACCGCCATGGGCCTGTTGCCGACACCGGCGCAGGTCGGCATCTGGGCCACCGTCCTTCTCGTGATCGTGCGTCTGCTCCAGGGTTTCTCGGCCGGCGGTGAGGTGGGCGGGTCCGCCACGTTCATCTCGGAATCGGCTCCGGCACAACGCAAAGCGACCTACGGCGCGTTCACCCCGCTCGGCTCGACGGGTGGTTTCGCGATGGCGGCCGGCGTCGCCGGAGCCGTGACCGCCCTGACCACCGACGCGCAGATGGAATCGTGGGGCTGGCGGATCCCGTTCCTGCTCGCGTTCCCGTTGACCCTGTTCTGCCTGTGGGCCAGGACCCGGGTCACCGAAACCCACGACATCTCGGAGTCCAAGGCCAAAGAACACCTGCCGGTGGGGTTGCTCTTCCGTAAACAACCCCGAGCCTTGTTGCAGGCCACCGCATTCAGCGCCGCGGTCAACGGCACCGCCTATATCGGCCTCACCTACATGGCGATCCACCTGGGCAAGCAGTTGGGCTACGAGGCGTCCTCGGTGCTGTGGGTCACCACGCTCGCACTCGGGCTCTCGGCGCTGGCCATGCCCCTCGGTGGGATGCTCGGTGACCGGATCGGCCTGACCCGGCTCCTCGCACTGGGGTTCGTCGGATTCATCGTGCTGACCTACCCGTTGATGGGCGTCATGCACGTCAGCTTGTTCGTCGCCGCGCTCGCCTACATCGTGCTGATGATGAATTCGGTTGCCGCACAGGTGGGCGCCTACACATTGCTGCCTCAGCTGTTCGACCAGAAGTCCCGCTACACCGGTGTTGCGATGGGTTGGAACCTCGGGGTGATCCTGGCAGGTGGAACCGCGCCGTATGCCGCGGTGTGGCTGGTGGAGCGCACCGGCAACATCCTGGCGCCCGCCTTCTTCGTCATCGCGCTTGCGCTCGTCGGCCTCGTCACCGTGCTGACCGTCCGTCCGAGGCACCTGCAGACGACGGCCTGAGACCTCCGGGGTACCCCACCTCTGCAGAACCGCCGTGTGGCCCGCGCATAAGTGCTAGGACGGCATGAGGGCGCGTTCATCGCAGAACGAAGGTGCCGACATGCGCATCATCGTGACCGGGGGTAGCAGCGGGGTCGGAAAGGCGATCGCCGCGGCCCTCGCCGCTGCCGGACACGACGTGCTGATCGCCAGCCGGACCGTGGCCAAGGCGCAGCGGGCGGCCGCTGAGATTGGTGGACACGTCGAGGTGCGCCACCTCGACCTGGCCGACCTCGAGAGTGTCCGCCGGTTCGCCGCCTCGGTCTCCGATGTCGATGTGCTGGTCAACAACGCCGGCGTCTTCGCCCTGCCACTGACGCGCACCGTGGACGGGTTCGAGGCCCATATGGGCACCAATCACCTGGGGCATTTCGCGCTGACGGTCTTGCTCGCCGACCGCATCACCGACCGGGTGATCGTCGTGGGTAGTGCGTTGCACCGCTTCGCGCGCCTGCACCTCGATGACCTGAACTGGCAGTCCCGCCCTTATTCGAGATGGGCGGCCTACGCGCAGTCCAAGCTCGCCGAAATGCTGTTCGCCCACGAGCTCGCCCGCCGCGGTGTCCGCACCTACATCACGGATCCGGGTGCCGCCCACACCGACATCACCCGAGACAGCGGTGGGCTGACGCAGTGGTCCGGGGAGTACTTCGCGGACAAGAGGGCGCCGTGGCTGCAGACCGCTGAACAAGGCGCGCGGGCGTCTGTGGAGGCCGTGTTCACCGATCTACCCAGCGGAACCTATCTGGCGCCCCGCTTCAACCAGTGGGGCCGGCCCCGGGTCACCGCGCTGCGCGCCAAGGTGCGCCACCCCGAGGCCGCGCGGCGCCTGTGGGAGGCGTCGTCGGCGCTCACCGCCTGTCATTGGGACGGTCTGCTCACCAACACGGAGGAGGAGTTGTGAAATTCGGGTTCAATCTGCCTCACCTGATGGAGCTTTCGGCGATGACCCAGCAGTGGGAACTCGCGGTGACGGGCGCGGATCAGACGCGCATGGCCAAACGCGCCGAGGAGCTGGGATACGACATGGTCGCCATTCCCGAGCACTTCCTGATGCCTCGTACGCACATCGAGTTGTCCGGATCGCACTGGCTGCACTCGATCACGGCGCAGGCGTACCTGGCGGGAGCCACGGAGCGGATCCGGCTGGCTTCCTGCGTGACACTGCTACCGCTGCAGCATCCCGTGATCACCGCCAAAGCGCTGGCGACGGCAGACTGGCTCAGCAGCGGCCGGATCATCGCCACCTTCGGGGTGGGTTGGCTGCGTGACGAATTCGACCTCCTCGGGGTGCCCTTCGAGAAGCGCGGCCGGATGTGTGACGAATACCTGGCTGCCATCATCGAACTGTGGACCAGCGAAGCGCCGAGCTTCGACGGTGAGTTCGTGTCTTTCCACGATGTGGCTTTCGACCCCAAACCCGTGCAGAAACCCCACGTCCCGATCTGGATCGGCGGCGACGCCGACGCCGCGCTGCGCCGGGCGGCCCGGTTCGCCACCGGGTGGATCCCGTTCCTGACCGCGCCGGAGGACATCGCCGCACGGGTCGACTTCATCAAGTCCGACCCCCACTACGACGGTCGCGACTTCGAGGTGGTCTACGGTGTCGGCACGTCGCTGATCGGTGAAGGACATGTGGCGCAGGATGATCCGGCGACCCGCGCCGACATGAGCGCCGAGGCGATCATCGACGAGCTCGGCCGGCTGCACGCGGCCGGCGTCACCATGAGTGCGGTCCTCATTCCGCGGGTCCGCGACGTCGACGAGTACCTCGACTATGCCCAGTGGGTCATCGACGACATCAAACCAAAGGTTCCGTAGGCGGCGCGGGGGTGTGCCGCGGCTGGCCCCGCAGGGCGCCGAGGCCCCGCATCCCGTGGTAGACCAGCAGCGCGGCGATCGAGCCCAGGGCGATGCCGGTGAAGGTGAGATCGCCGATCTGCCAGGTGAAGTCGGCGATCCCGATGATCAAGGCGATGGCCGCGGTCATCTGGTTGATGGGCAGCGAGAAGTCGACGTGGTTGGTCAGCCAGATCCGGATGCCGAGCACACCCACCAGTCCGTACAACACGATCGTCGCGCCGCCGAGCACCCCCGGCGGGATCGCCGAGATGGTGGCGCCCACCTTGGGGCACAACGCCAACAGGATCGCGGCCACACCGGCCACCCAGTACGCCGCCGTCGAGTACACCCGGGTCGCGGCCATCACGCCGATGTTCTCGGCGTAGGTGGTGGTGGCCGATCCGCCACCGGCACCGGCCAATACGGTCGCGATACCGTCGGCGGCCAGCGCGCGGCCGGTGAGCGGGTCGACATCGGTTCCGGTCATCTGGCCGACGGACTTCACATGGCCGATGTTCTCGGCCACCAGCGCGATCACCGCGGGCAGGAACATCGGCAGCACCGCGAGGGAGAACGTCGGCGCCTGGAATTCCGGCAGGCCGATCCAGGCGGCCGACGCGATTCCGGAGGTGTCGACGTCACCCATCGCCAAGGCCAGCAGGTAGCCGATCACCACGGCCAGGAAGATCGCCAGGCGCCCGATCAATCCGCGGAAGAAGGCGAGCGCGGCAACCAGCAGGACCAACGTGACGAACCCGACCAGCGGGCCTTCGACGAAATTGTTCTTGGCGGCCGGCGCCAGGTTGAAACCGATCAGCGCGACGATGGCGCCGGTGACGATCGGCGGCAGGGTGACGTCGATCCAGTGTGTGCCGGCCAGGTGCACCACCGCGCCGATGATGATCAGCAGTACTCCGACGGCGATCAGCCCGCCGAGCGCGCTGCCGGTGCCGGCGGCCGCGGTGGCTGCCGTCACCGGTGCGATCACCGAGAAACTCGAACCCAGATAGCTCGGCAACCGGTTGCCGGTGATGATCAGGAACAGCAGCGTCCCGATCCCGGAGAACAGCAGCGTCGTCGCCGGTGGGAAACCGGTCAGCACCGGCACCAGGAACGTCGCACCGAACATCGCCACCACATGCTGGGCGCCGATGCCGATGGTCCTCGGCCAGCTCAACCGCTCATCGGGAGCGACGACGAAACTCGGGTCGGTGGTACTGGCGACCGGCTTCCAGGTCAGCGGAATCATCCGTAGATGAGACACCACCGGGCGCCGCGCTGCACACCGAACCCCCGCCATCGAGATTCACCACAGGGTGGGAATCCCGGCGAAATCCCGCCCTGGAGTGAATCTCGATGGTCAGTGCATGTGGCTGCCGCCGTTGATGTCCATCGTGGTGCCGGTCAGGTAGCTGGCATCCTCGCTGGACAGGAAGGTGATGCAGGCGGCGATCTCCTCGGTGGTGGCCGTGCGGCCCACCGGGATCGCCGCGGCCAGCGCGGCCTCCTGCTCGTCGGTGGAGCCGACGCGGATGTTGGTGTCCACCGCGCCGGGGGTGACGGCGTTGACGGTGACGCCGGTGTCGGCGACCTCGCGGGCCAGCGCCTTGGTGAACCCGAGGATGGCGGCCTTGGCCGAGGAGTAGGGCACCTTGCCGAAGACGCCGCCGCCGCGCTGCGCGGATACCGAGCTCATGTTCACGATGCGGCCCCAGCCCTGCTCGATCATGGCCGGCAGGAACGCCTTGGTCACCAGGTAGGTGCCGGTGGCGTTGACGGCCATGACCTTGTTCCACAGCTCGAGGGTGGTCTCCAGGAACGGAACCGGGGAGGTGATGCCCGCGATGTTGGCCAGTGCGCCGACCGGCGGCAGGTTGCCCGAGGCCACCTCGGCGGCGACGGCGGCTGCGGCCGCAGCCACCGACTCCTCGGAGGTGACGTCCACCGCGTGGCCGAAGGCCGGAACGGTGAACTGGTTGCCGATCTCGGCGGCGACCTTGGCGGACTTCTCGCCGTCCAGGTCGAGGATCACCACGGCCCAGCCTTCACGGGCATACCGCTGCGCCACGGTGACGCCGATGCCCTTCTCGGAGGTGGCGCCGGTGATGACTGCGGTGCGCTGGATGGTGTTGGACATGTTTCTCCTTCAGATCAGTTCGGTGATGAAGCGGCCGGCCCGGGCGGCGGCCGCGGGACGTTCGTCGTGGGTGATGTCGCGGGTTTCGAGCTCCAGAGAGAAGTGGCCGGCGTACCCGGCGTGTGCCAGCGCCTTGAGCCCGAACCCGAAGTCCACTTGGCCGTTGCCGACCGAGAGGTTGATGTTGCCTGCCACCGCGTCGCGGATGTGCACGTGCGTGATGCGGGGGCCGAAGCGCCGGACGAACTCGCCGGGGTCACCACCGGATGCCACGATGTGGCTGAAGTCCATGACGATGCCGACCTCTTCGGGTAATCGGTCGGAAAGTTGTTGTGCGCGTTCGATATCGCAGCAGAGACGGTGGTAGTGCAGCGATTCCGTCCACAGTTCGACGCCTCTGTCGGTGGCGGTGCGCGCCGCGGCGGTGAGCTCGGCGGCGACGAGGTCGAGGTCGGCGGCCAGCGAGTCGACCGGATCGTGGTCCAGCGCACCGCAGGGCAGGACGAGGGCACGGGAGCCGGTGGTGGCGGCGAGTTCGACGAGCATGTCGAGATGGCGTTGACGGTCGGTGCGGGCCTGCTCGGTCAGCGGCCTGTTCAGGTCGCCGATGTCCCCGTTGATGGAACGGACTCGAAGCCCGGAGGCGGCGACGGTCGCTGCGACCTCGGCCACCGCGGCCTCGTCGAGCACATAGGGCACGTGGTCGCAGACACCGGGCAGGGCGCCCAGATCGATCTCGGTGAAGCCCAGGCCGGCGATGGTGGCCAGAGCCGTTGCGAGATCCTGGTGCCGGAAGCTGATCGTCGAGCAGCCGAGACGGCTGTGAAACTCGTGGGCTGCGGCTGTGGGCATCGGAAGACCTCGAAAACGTAGTGCGGGGGTTGTGATGGCAGCCACATTACGTCGTTCGACTGTTAACAGTCAACTGATACCAGTCACTTGATGTCGACTGTTGACAATGACGTGTGCCCGGGGTCACACTGGTGGCACAGCGCACTGTTGACCGTCAACAGTGACCGTGATTGCCCAGGTAGAGCAGGATTTGAGAGGATGACTCCCATGAGCGATGACGCTCTGAAAATGCGGGGCCCGGTGCGAGGCACACCGGAAGCCAAGCGGGTCGCTGTCGGTTCCGGCGTCGGCGCCGTCATCGAGACCTACGACTTCATCGGCTTCGGCACCGCCGCCGCACTGTACTTCGGTACGGCCTTCTTCCCGGGCGCGAGCCCGGTTGCCGGAACGCTGGCCGCCTTCGCGACACTGGGCGTCGGGTTCCTTGCCCGGCCCCTCGGAGGTGTCATCGGCGGGCACCTGGGCGACAAGGTCGGTCGCAAGCCGGTGCTGGTCGCGTCGCTGATCCTGATGGGCCTGGCCACCTTCGCGATCGGTCTGCTGCCCACTTACGAGAGTGTCGGCATCCTTGCGCCGATCCTGCTCGTCACCGTCCGCGTCATCCAGGGCCTGGCCTTCGGCGCGGAGTGGGGTGGCGCCATCCTGATGAGCTACGAACACGCGCCGTGGAAAGAGAAGGGCCGCTACACCGGCATCGTGCAGGCCGGTTTCCCGGTCGGCCTGTTGTTGGCCAACCTGGTCTTCCTGTTCAGCGTGCACCTCGGTGGTGACTGGGCCTGGCGCGTGCCGTTCCTGGCCAGCATCATCCTGGTGATCGTCGGGCTGATCATCCGGGCCAAGGTGCCCGAGTCGCCGGTGTTCGAAGAGGTCAAGGAGTCCGGCACCATCGTGCGGGCCCCCATTGTCGAGGTGTTCAAGACAGACTGGCGAAACATCCTGCGCGGCATCGGCCTTCGTATCGCCGAGACCGCCGGCTACGCCGTGTCGATCACCTACATGATCTCCTACCTCAAGAGCACCGGTGTGGCCACGGCCACCCAGACCCTGACCGCGCTGTGCATCGCGTCCGCCCTGGGTATCTTCGCCACACTCGGCTGGGCGGCCCTGACCGACCGGATGGGACGACGCCCTGTCTACATCGGGGTCTGCGCGTTCGGCATCCCGTTCGGTGTGGTGATGTTCCTGTTGGTCAACACCGGGCTGATGTTCTTGATCATCGCCACGTTCGTCATCGCCTACGGTGTCTGCCAGAACGCGCTGGCCGGCGCTCAGGGCGCCTGGTTCCCCGAACTGTTCAACGCCAACACCCGCACCTCGGGAGCGTCGCTGGCCTACCAGATCTCGGCCATGGTCTCCGGTTTCACCCCGTTCATCACCACTCTGCTCTACGAAGGCTTCGGCTGGGTCGGCCCGGCGCTGCTGTTCAGCGCTTACGCCGCGATCGGTTTGGTGGCCGCGCTGCTGACCCGCGAGACCTGGGGTCCGCGTGAGCGTCAGCTGGCCGCCGAGGCCGAGGCCCGTACGCACTCAGCGCAGTCGGCGATCGCATGACCGCAGTGATCACCACCTCCCAGAAAGTCCGGGAGGCGGCCTACCGCATCCGTCACTACGCACTCAACATGGGCGAGGTCCAGGGTCAGGGCTACGTGGGTCAGGCGCTCGGCGCCGCCGACATGCTGGCCGCGGTCTATGCACACGAATTGAATTACCGCGCAGACGATCCGCACTGGGCGGGCCGGGACCGGTTCCTGTTGTCCACCGGGCACTACGCCATCGGTCTCTACGCTGCCCTGGCCGAAGCCGGCATCATCAGCGTCTCGGAGTTGGAGACCTACGGGTCCGACGATTCGCGGCTGCCGATGTCCGGGATGGCCAGCTACACCCCGGGCATGGAGATCTCCGGTGGCTCGCTGGGGCACGGTCTGACCGTGGCCGTCGGCATGGCACTGGGCCTGCGTTACCAGGGTTCGGCTGCCCGCGTCATCAACTTCCTGTCCGACGGTGAGCTCGACGAAGGCTCGACGTGGGAGGCCGCCATGGGTGCGTCGCACCACAAGCTCTCGAATCTCGTTGCGATGGTGGACATCAACGCGTTGCAGGCCGACGGACCCACCGTCGGCGTACTGCGCACCGAACCGGTCACCGACAAGTGGGCCGCCTGCGGCTGGCACGTCGAACGCGTCGACGGCAACGACGTGGACGCGCTCTTGGCTGCGTTCGACGCGATCCGGGACGCTGACAAGCCCGCAGTCATCCTGTGCGACTCCAAGATCGGCCGCGGAGTGCCGCTGCTCGAGAACCGCGAGAAGGCGCACTTCATGCGCATCGAGGAACACGAGTGGGCGATCTGCCGCGAACAGCTGACAGCCGGATATGAAGGAGTCTGAACCATGAGTTCCCCCACCAAGCTCCGCACGTCGGCCATGATCGCGTCATTCGCCGATCCGGGGCAGAAGACCACTCCCGCGCCGTTCGGGCACGCGATGGTCCAGGCCGCCGAGGCCGACCCCCGGATCGTCGGCCTGACCGCTGATCTGGGCAAGTACACCGATATGCACATCTTCGCAAAAGCGTTCCCGGAGCGCTTCTTCCAGATGGGCATGGCCGAGCAGCTGCTGTTCGGCGCCGCGGCGGGAATGGCCGAAACCGGCCTGGTGCCGTTCGCCTCCACCTACTCGGTGTTCGCGGCGCGGCGCGCCTACGATTTCATCTGCCTCGACATCGCCGAGCCGGGCCTCAACGTCAACATCATCGGCGGACTGCCCGGTCTCACCACGGGGTACGGGCCGTCGCATCAGGCCACCGAGGACATCGCCATCTTCCGCGGTGTTCCGGGGCTGACGATCGTCGACCCGTGCGATTCGGTGGACATCGAGCAGGCGGTGCCGCAGCTGGCGGCCAGCCCGGGCCCTACCTACCTGCGGCTGTTGCGTGGGCAGGTCCCGACGGTGCTCGACGAGTACGACTACACCTTCGAGCTCGGCAAGGCCAAGGTGCTGCGCGGCGGCAACGATGTCGTGCTGATCTCCAGCGGTCTGATGACGATGCGAGCGTTGCAGGCCGCCGCGGAACTGGCCGCGCACAACGTCGACGTGGCCGTCGTGCACACCCCGACCATCAAGCCGTTCGACGCCGAAACCGTGCTGCAACAGGTGAATACGGACCGCCTGGTGGTGACGTGCGAAAACCACACCGTGGTGGGCGGGTTGTTCGAGACCGTCGCCTCCGAGGTGGTGCGCCGCGGTCTGGGCAAGCAGGTGGTCCCGGTCGCGTTGCCTGACGAGTTCCTCGCGACTGGCGCTCTGCCCACGCTGCACGAACGGTACGGCCTGTCGACGGCGCGAGTCGTCGCCACCGTGCTCGACCGCCTGTAGTCTGTTGACAAACAAGTGTTGACAGCTATACATACGAACCGGGAGCGGCCGATGTCCGTGGATACGACGTCGCTGCTGCGGCTGGAGAAAACGAGTCTGCGCCAACAGGCGCTGACTGCACTGCGCAGAGCCATCACCACCGGCCAACTGCCGCCGGGCACCCACCTGGTGGAAACCGATCTGTCGGAGAAGTTGCAGATCAGCCGCGGCACCCTGCGTGAGGCGATGCGTCAGCTCCAGCAGGAGGGACTGATCTCGGCGGGTGCGCGGGGCCGGCTGTCGGTGCGGCACCTGGACGCCAAGGAGATCCGCGACATCTTCAACGTCCGCGCCGCGCTCGAATCGCTGGCCGCACGGGAACTCTCCGAGTCCCCTGAGCGTGGTGAGTTCGTCAAGCTATTGCGTGCCGCGGTGGAGGACATGGACCGCTGGGCCGCCTCGAATCTGGAAGACCGGATCGAGGCGGACCTGCGCTTCCACCGCACCATGTGCCAGCTCACCGGCAACGAGACGCTGTTGCACCAGTGGACGTCACTGGAAGGCAGCATCCGGATGTCGATCATGTTCGCCGGCGTGGACCGGGCCATCAAGAACATGGACGCCAAGCGGCACATGGACATCGTCGACGCCATCGAGGCCGGCGATGCCGACTTGGCCGCATCCACCGTCGCCAGCCACATGGCGGGCGCCGCGGGCGTGCTGGTCGCCTGAGTCCGAGGGATTTCGGCGCGCTGGTAACCGCTCAGCGGTTACCAGCGCGCCGAAATCGCAGGTAGTAGAGCAGGGCGCCGACGGCCAGGACCGGCGCGCCGGTGACGACCGAGGCCCAGGGCAGGGTGACCGCCAGCACCAGGCAGCCCACCAGCCCCACAACGGGGATGAACCGGCGCCCGAGGGTGAAGGCCGAACAGTTGGCGATGGCGTAGTACACCAACACCCCGAATGACGAAAAGCCGATGGCGCCACGCAGATCGGCCGTCGCTGCCAACACCGCCACCACGGCGCCGACGGCGATCTCGGCATGGCGGGGCACACCTGAGGAGTGCACCGTCGCCAGCAGTGCCGGCAGGTGGCGGTCGCGAGCCATCGCCAGCGTGGTGCGGGAAACGCCGAGGATCAGCGCCAGGAGCGCGCCCGATGCCGCCAGCGCCGCACCCACCCGCACCACCGGCGCCAGCCAGTCCAGGCCCGCGGCGCTCACCGCCTCGGCGATGGGCGCGGTTGTCGAGGCCAGGCCGTCGCTGCCCAGCGCCGACAGCACCGCCACCGCCACCGCGACGTACACCGCCAAGGTGATACCCAGCGCCAGCGGGATCGCCCGCGGAATGGTGCGTGCCGGATCGCGCACCTCTTCACCCAGCGTGGCGATCCGCGCATAGCCGGCGAACGCGAAGAACAGCAGGCCCGCCGCTTGCAGCACACCGAAAAGTGTTGTGCTGTCGCCGGTGTCGAAGACCGGGTGACGGGTTGATCCGGACAGCGCGATACCCGCCACCACGGCTGCCAGCACCGCCAGTACCACGGCCACGATCACCCGGGTCAGCAGCGCCGAACGCTGAACCCCGAAACAGTTCAGCACGGTCAGCCCCACCACGGCCGCCACGGCGACCAGATGGGCCTGCGCGGGCCACACATAGAAGCCGACCGTCATGGCCATCGCCGCACACGACGCGGTCTTGCCCACCACGAACGACCATCCGGCCAGGTACCCCCAGAACGGGCCCAGCCGCTCGCGGCCGTACACGTAGGTGCCGCCGGATGCCGGATACAGCGCTGCCAACCGGGCCGACGAACTCGCATTGCAGTACGCCACCACCCCGGCCAGGGCCAGTCCTGCGAGCAGCCACGACCCGGCTGCGGCTGCGGCCGGAGCGAACGCGGCGAAAACTCCCGCGCCGATCATCGATCCGAGTCCGATGGTGACGGCGTCGGTCAGGCCGAGCCGACGAGACAGCGGTGCACTCACCGCCCACTCATAGCACGCTCAGGTGATCACCGAGTGGCGCCGACCGTGACGATCGCGTCGACCACCGCCGCCGGGTTGTCGATCGGGACGAAGGTTCGGGCGCCGGGCACCTCGAGGAAGCGCCCGTGGGGGAACAGCGCGGCCAACCGTCGTCCCAACGCGGGGGTGAAACAGCGGTCTGCGGTACCCCACACCAGCGTGACGGGTTTGGTGAAGCGGCCCAGTCGCGGTGCCACGCCGGTCAAGTCGGTGCCTGCGACGTTGCGCAGCATCGCGGCCAGATCGCCGGCGATGCGAGCGTCGTCGCGCGCGGGGGTCAACCACGAGGCTGTCAGCGCCGGATCCGCATCCGCGAGCAGTCCGAAGCCAAGAGGGGAGTGCCGTAATGACTTGAGCCGCAAAGCCGTGAACAGAAGCTTGATGGAGACAGGGCCGCGTAGAACGGCGAACACCGCGTTGAACGGGAACGGCGGGAACTTGTCGAATGCGTCGCAATTCGTGAGCACCAGCCGGCCGATCCGTTCGGGATGGGCGTCGATGAGGAACTGGCACAGTCCGCCGCCGGTGTCATTACCGACGAGGGTGACATCGCGCAGGTCCAGCGCGGCCAGGAAATCGTTGAGGGTCTCGGCCACGCCGGTGGGGGATTGCCGGGTGCGGTCGGTCACCGGCACGGTGTGTGAACCCAAGGGCAGATCCGGCAAGATACAGCGAAATCCCTGGTCAGCCAGCCGCTGGGCCACCGTGGACCACAGCCGGTGGTCCACCAGCATGCCGTGGACGAAGACCACCGGCGGATGAGGCGAATCCGCGGGCCCGGCCTCGGTGTACTCGATTGTGGTGTGGGGGAGCGTGAGGTACGGCATGTCGGATACCCTTTCGCAGTCCGCAACTTACGAACACTGAGTATGAAAGTTACGTACTAGCTGTATGAAAGTCAACCCTCCGGTGCGCCGCACGCAAGCCGAGCGCACCGCCGCCACCCGCACCGCGCTGCTCGAAGCCGCACGAAAGCTGTTCACGCGCAGCGGTTTCAATGACGTCTCCACACAGGCGATCGTCGAGGCCGCCGGTGTCACCCGCGGGGCGCTCTACCATCAGTTCGCCGACAAGGCCGAGCTGTTCACCGCGGTGTACGAGGAGGTGGAAGCCGAGCTGGTGGCGGCGGTGGCCGCCCGCATCGCCGAGGACGGTCCCCCGGACACCGTCGCGGCGATGCGCCTGGGAGCCCGGTTGTTCCTGGACCTGTGCTCAGCCCCGGATGTACAGCAGATCGTGTTGGTGGACGCGCCGACGGTGCTGGGGTGGGAGCAGTGGCGTGCGATGGGCGCCAGGTACGGGCTGGGCGTCATCGAAGCCATGCTGGCGCAGGCCGTGGCCGAAGGGGCCATTCCGGAGCAGCCGCTGCGGGCCAGTGCGCACGTACTGCTCGGCGCACTGGACGAGGCCGCGCTCTACGTGTCGCGCGCCGAGGATCCGCAGCAGGCCCGCGAGGAGATGTATCTGGTCTGCGACCGCGTGATCACGGGCTTGGCGGCGCCGAACTGACCGGCCGGGCCACTGTGGTGCCGCGCAACGCCAGCGCGATCAACACGCCAGAACCTCCCACCATCAGCGGAATCGACCAGGCACGCCGGACCGCCAGTGCGGTATCACAGTCTTCGGCCAGCGGCGCCGACGTTCGTTGCGCATGGGACAGATCGCTGACAAAACCTGAGCCGCAATCGATCTGGATCCCGTACTGATCGAAGTCCGACAGGTAGACCGGCCACCACATGCCCAGGAAGCCGATGAGGACAACCGCGGCCGCTGCGATCATCGCGAGCAGTCGCCGAGTGGTCAGCTCACCGTTCATCAGATCAGCCGCCTTCCGCGCCGGATGCGCCTGCGGATATCCCATAGCAGCACGTAACTGCCCCCTTGCCGGATGAACTGAGGGATGAACCTGTTGACGAACGCCACCATCAGGAACAGCCATTCGAAACGTCTCTGCTGCGCGGCACTCCACCGGACTCCCAGTGCATCGCGGAACACCGGAGCCAGGAATCCGGTGGTCAGAAAGCGAAGCAGCGGAACGGATCCCGGTCGAAGGGCCCAGCTGACCATCCGGAGTCCCAGGAGGTCCTGCAGGTAGCCGCGCACCGTGTCGTCCATCGCCACCCGGGCGCATGCGGTGTTCCAGTAGTCATCGAATTCGGCACGCGTGGCCGGCCATTGATCTTCGGTGACCTGCAACGTGGTGCCAAGGGTGAATCCGGAGCGGTAGAAGGTCTCCGCCTGTTCGGGTGTCAGTGCGCCCCGCAGCAACTGATAGGTGTCTTCCAGGCCGACGTAGAGGCAGGCGGCCACCCACATCTGCAGGTCACGGTCAAAAGCGTTGTAGCGCACCGGGCTCTGCGGTGTCGAGCGCACCTGCCGGTGAGCGCCGTCGACGGCCTCGCGGTAGGCGCGCCGGTCATCGTCGGTGCCCATGATCGCCACCGCCAGGTAGCTGAACGTGGTGCGTGCGCGCTTCCACGGGTGGTGCATCAGGCTGCCCGATATCACCTGGGACTCGGCGACGCCGTGGCCCACCTCCGGCCGGGACAATTGCATGACGACATTGGCGGCCCCGGCTGCGAACGACCAGAAATCCATCGCCTCGGCAACGGTGACCTCCCGGTCATCCCAGCGTGCGGTGCGCCGTGTGATTCGGATGCGGGTCTGATCGGTGGTCAGCACCGTCATGTCATGCACACATTCGAGAAGATGAGTACCGGCCAGGACACGATTGATCCCAGGAACGAGACGACGAGATCGGTGCCCTGCAATTGGGTCAGGTGCTCGGTGTGGGTGATGGACCAGATGGTCCCGATCACCAGGTACGGCGTACCCAGGATGATCCCCAGGCCGATGAGTTCGGCGATGGTGAACTGGTGGCTCAGCACCGACCGGAGCTTTTCCAGCATGCGCCCTCCTTTCCGGATGGCGCGGGTCCCCCGACCCGCTCCCGATGCGCTATGTTAACGGCGATTCTGCCCCTTGTGGTGCGGTTTCGCCCGAAAACTGCGGTGCCCGCCCATTATCGTGGGAACGTGCCCAGCAGACGGACCGGCATCGGCGAGGACATCCGCCGCCGACCCAAGGACCGCAAAGCGCAGATCGCGCGCGCGGCCGCCGAGGCGTTCAGCGCGCACGGCTATCACGCGGTGGGCATGGATGAAATCGCCGCGCAGGTCGGTATCACCGCCACGGCGTTGTACCGGCACTACAGCGGAAAATACGATCTGTTCCGCGAGGCGGCGCTGGCGCTCGGCCAGCAGCTCGTGGACGCCACCGCCTTTGCCGACGAGCTCACGGGCACCCCACCGGCGGACCAACTGGCCCAGATCTTCGCCGCCCTGGCGGATACGGCGATCGTCAACCGTGCCTCCGGCGGTCTGTACCGCTGGGAGTGGAGGTACCTGCGCGGCGACGACCGGACGGCCCTGATGGCGGGGTTGCAAGTGGTCAATCGCCGGATCCAGCGGCCACTGCTGCTCCTGCGGCCCGAACTGACGTCCAGCGAACGCTGGATGCTCTCGACGTCCGCGATGAGTGTGATCGGCAGCGTGGTCGACCACCGCGCCAGACTCGACGCCGACGAGATGCGGGCCCTGCTGGTGGGACTGGCCACTTCGGTGACGAGCACGATCCTGTTCGTGCCGGGGGATGCGCCGGCCCCGCCCGACGCGCTGTCGGTCACCGGAGCGGGTGGCCGTTTCGAGTTGCTGCTGCATCACTCGCTGAGCCTGTTCAACAAACAGGGTTACCGGGAGACCACCATGGGCGAGATCGCAGCCGCCGCGGGCATCCCGACATCGGGCATCTACCGGTACTTCTCGGGTAAACGCGACATCCTCACCGCGGTGTTCCGGCGCGCCGCCGACAGGGTGGCCCAGGATCTGTCGGCGGCGGTGTCGGCTCATGACACCGACCCCGGTGCAGCGCTGCACAGCTTGGTCGCCGCGTACGTGGCCAGTTCGTTCGCCAATCCCGAACTGGGTTATGTGTATTACACCGAGCGGCTGAACCTGCCTGATTCCGATCAGACCGTGCTGCGCGACGTGCAGCGGGCCACCGTCAACACCTGGGTCCAATTGCTCTGCGCCGCAAGGCCGGACATCTGCTCATCGCATGCCAGATTCGCCGTGCACGCCGCCATGGCGCTGGTGATCGACGTGGGCCGGCTGGTGTCCTACGACGACTCGGCGCGGGTTCAGGCCGGTGTGTGCCGGTTGATGACGCAGACGCTGGGCGTCTAGCGGTTGCGTGTGATCGTTTCGTGCACAGGGTTAGTCGGAGTGTTCGCAGGCAAGTAGGTTCCGCGCGCTGGCTACGATGTGGTCATCCAACGCCACTCGTCGCTGTTCTGGGTCGTCATCGCGGATCGAAGCAAGCAGTACGCGGTGTTCCTCGGGAATGGCGAAGGGGCTGCTGTGGCGCCTAGCCAGGCGATGGATCTGCATCCGAATTCGAGGCTGTACGTTCGCCCAGAGTTGCAGTGCGTGTTCGGAATGTGCACTTCGAACAATCGTCTCGTGGAAGGACACATCGAGCTCGTTGAGCTGATCGAGGTCATCGGCGGCGGCGGCGGTGTTCATCAACCCCACCAGACGCTCCAATTCGGCCAGCGTCTCCGGATTGTCGCTGACCTTGTCAATAGCGAAGGACTCGATCGCCAAGCGCACTGGCAGCAGCACACCGAGTAGTTCGTCCGCACTGACAGAGCCGACGAAGGCGCCGCGATTCGGAATGTGCTGGACGAGCCCTTCACTTTCGAGCTGCCTCAACGCCTCTCGGACCGGCCCGGGGCTGGTTCGGAGATGGGCCGCGAGGATGTCCTGCTTGAGTTGCGCCCCAGGTGCCAGAGCGCCTTTGACGATCTCCTCCCGGAGCCAGTCTGCGATCTGGTGACGTCGTGAAGGGGCGATCATGCCTGGTGCGGCCACAGACAAGCCCTCTGCGGCGTGGGTCATGTGACTGTCTCCCTCCGCGCCTGGCCGGCGCATTCTCAATCCTAGGCAACACGAACCGCCGAGTCGGATCGCGAAGCGATTTCGACTCAGGGGTTGCACAGATCATAGATTGTAAATAATCTGCAATCACGCCGGGGCGGCCGGCGCGCGGGTATCACCGCCATCTGGCGCGACGGATGAGTCGCAGCCACTCAATGAATCAGAGGAAAACCATGCGTAAAGGCATTCGCAATGCGATCGCCGCGCTAGCGGCGGTGGTGCTGGCATCAGGCTGTACGTCGGCCGGCCAAACTGGCGGGGCGGCAACAGGCCCGAGCACGCTCACGAAAATTCTCGAGTCCAAGAAGATCGTTGTCGGGGTTTTCGCGGATGCGCCGCCATACGGCGTGATGAACAGTTCGGGCCAGTACGAGGGTTTCGACATCGACAAGGCTCGTGCTCTGGCGGATTCGCTGGGTGCAGAGGTGGAGTTCGTCAGTACCACCAACGCCAGCCGTATACCCATGCTGGAGACTGCCAAGGTCGACGTGATCATCGCCGCGTTGACCAACCTCGACGAGCGCGCCCAGGTTGTTGCGATGACGCGGCCCTATGCCTCAGAAGGCCAGCTTGTCGTAGTACCCGCGGACAGCGATATCCGCACCTACGACGACCTAATCGGCCGCAACGTCGCGGCCACTCGTGGCAGTGTTCCAGCGACGATCCTCGAAACGCGATTCCCGCAAGCCAATGCCAGTCTCTTTGATGCCGTGGCTGATTCGATCCAAGCGCTGCGCAGCGGCAAGGTGGACGCATTGATGGAGAGCACGGCGGTTGTCGCCGACATCCGTGACAGCGAGGGTGACGCCGTGCGGGTGTTGGAGGCGCCCGCGCTGTCCCCGTCGCTCGTGTCGTTCGGCGTCAAGATGGGCGACCAGGTTTGGCTGAACTACCTGAACAACTTCATCTTGAACTACAACATCAGCGACGCTGCAAACGAGTCATACAACAGGTGGCTCGGCATGGACGTTCCCGACCTGATCAAGTAGCTCTGGTCGACCATCATGCAGATCTACTACGGCGATATTGTTCCGTACCTCGGCCCACTCCTGAAGGGGCTGCTGATCAGCCTCGTGGTCAGCCTTGCCGCCGCGGTCGCCGGCGGTGCCCTCGGAATCCTCCTCTACGCGGGCCGGACGTCCGGTATGCGAGCCTTGCGGGCAGCGGCAGGTACGTATATCGAGATCATCCGGAACACCCCGTTGTTGTTGCAGCTCTATCTTGTGTACTTCGCCCTACCCCAGGCCGGTGTCAATCTGGAACCGGTCGCGGCGGGCATCGTGGCACTGACGATCAACAACGCGGCGTACATGGCCGAGATCTATCGCGCGGGCTTCGAATCTGTGCCCAACGGCCTCCGCGAAGCCGGAGCGGCGTTGGGTTTGAACCCCCGGGACACGTTCTGGCGCGTGCTGTTTCCGCCGGCGATGCGAAATGTCCTGCCGGCCATCACGAATCAGACCATTCTGCTGTTCCTGGCGTCATCGGTCACCTCTGTCGTCGCCCTTCCCGATCTCATGCATGCCATGTTGGGGATCACGTCGACCACATTCCGGACGATCGAGACGTTCACGGTCGGGGGCCTGCTGTATTTCAGTGTCGCTTTCCTCGTCGCAACCGTCTCGCGGGTCATTGAAACCAAATTCATCAAATGGAAGGTGGCGTGATGTTCGAAGCGTTCGGCTGGGAACACATGTCGCTGATCTTGCACGGAGCACTTGTGACAGTGCAGATCTGTGTCTTGTCCGTGTTGTTCGGGACCGTGCTAGGCCTTGTGATCGGGCTGATGTCCACCGGAACCGTGCGCCCGCTGCGCTGGGTCAGCGGCGTCTATGTCGGCGTCATCCGCGGCATCCCGGTGTTGTTGATCATCTTCTTTGTTTACTTTGGAATACCGCTGCTGGCCCCGGGAACCAGCCTCCCGGAGTACTGGGCCGGAGTGATCGCGCTGTCGCTGTTCGCATCGGCCTACATCGGCGAACTCGTCCGAGGAAGTATCCAAGCGGTGCCGCGCGGCCAATTCGAGGCGGCTGAAGCGCTCGGAATGCCCTACGTCGAGCGGATGCGCTGGATAGTCCTGCCCCAGGCTGTGCGCCTGATCGTGCCGCCCGGTGTGGGTTTCCTGGTAGTCCTCATCAAAGACAGTTCGCTGGTTGCGGTGATCGGTCTGATCGAGTTGACCCGCGCGGGAAACATTGTGAGCTCTCAGACGGCTGACCCGATTCTCGCCTACGCCGTTGTCGGGGCCTTCTACTTCGTCATCTGCTTCGTTCTATCGGCATTGGCCAGGCGGTACGAGTTGCGTCTCGGCGCTCGCGTGCCCGCGCCCAAAGTCGGTGACGCGCTCACCGCACTCACCATAGGAGCCAAGAAATGATCCAGATCGAGAATCTCCGGCTGAGCTATGGAGAAACCGAGGTGTTGCACGGGGTTTCGTGTGAGGTCGCCGAACGCGAGGTGGTGTGCATCATCGGCGCCTCGGGGTCGGGCAAGAGCACACTCCTGCGGTGTATGAACGGTCTGGAACGTCCGTCGCACGGCAGTATCGTCATCAACGGCCATACTCTCGGTCCGCAGGAGAACACCGCTGATCTGGCGGTCGTCCGTCGCGATGTGGGCATGGTGTTCCAGCATTTCAACTTGTTCCCCCACATGACAGTGCTGAACAACGTTTCGCTGGCGCAGCAGCGAGTGCTCAAGCGCACCAAAGCGGTGTCTGACGAACGGGCCCGCAGTTTGCTGGGCCGGGTCGGTTTGACGGACAAAGCCGAGGTGTACCCGGATTCTCTGTCCGGCGGCCAGAAGCAGCGCGTGGCCATCGCCCGGGCACTCGCCATGGACCCGAAGATCATGCTGTTCGACGAGCCGACATCAGCGCTCGATCCCGAAATCGTAGGCGAAGTGTTGGCCGTCATGAAGGCACTTGCCGCCGACGGCATGACCATGGTGGTGGTAACCCACGAGATGGGTTTCGCCCGGGAAGTAGCCGACCGCGTGATCTACATGGACAAGGGTAGTGTCATCGAAATAGCGGACCCCGGAGTACTTTTCACTTCTCCTCAGAACCCGAGAACCATAGAGTTCCTCAGCAAGGTCTTGTGAGATGCCCGCACTCGATACGTTGATCGTCGGTGCCGACCTCATCGATGGCACAGGTGCCCCTGCCACACGCTGCGACATCGGAATCAATGGCGACCGCATCGCCTACCTTGGCCTGAACACCGAGGTCCAGGCTGCGCACACGGTGGATGCCAAGGGGATGATTGTCACTCCAGGGCTCATCGATCCGCACAGCCATAGTGATTGGTCGGTTCTGGGCAACCGGGAGGCTTACAGCACGGTTCACCAGGGCGTCACCACTGAGGTGGTGGGCAACTGCGGTGTCACCTACGCCCCACTGGGCGACGACGATGTCGAACCGGCGCAGAACGCTCTGCGGGCTCTGGGGTTTGAGGGGCCGGTCGACTGGCGCAGTTTCGGTGAGCTGCTGCACAGGGTGCACTCCGGCGGAACGGCCCAAAACCTCATGTGGTTTGTCGGGCACACCGCGATACGGGCGGCAGCCAGATCCAACGCGAACAGACACGGAAAAGACGAGGATCGGGAGAAGATCAGGCTTCTGGAGGAGGCCATGGACTCAGGAGCGATCGGGTTCACCAGTGGTCTCGAATACGGCGACGGACGGTTCGCTGACACAGCAGAACTCGTCGATCTTGCCAGTGTTGCGGGCCGACGAGGCGGCATGTACGCCAGCCACATTCGTAATCGTGACGCTGGTCTGAGCGCAGCTGTCGACGAATTCTTCGACGTGGTGAACCGCGCCGGAATTCGGGCTCAGCTCTCGCACCTGAACGTGCGGTACGACACCGGTGCGCGGACCGGTGCCTGGGAACAGGTGACGCAGCGGGTGGTCGATGAGAGGCGCCGCGGTACCGATGTGCTCGCCGACATGACCCCTTATCCGCACGGAATCGGCATGGCCGCGGGTCTGCTGCCTGGTTGGCTCTTGAAGCGCCCCGCCGCGGAAGCCGCTGAATTGCTCAATGACAGCGAAGTCCGTGCTCGAGTCCGACAGGACTGCGATCGCTACTGGCGATTCGTCCATCGTGGTCAGTGGGAGAGGGTGCGGCTGGGCGTGTCCGCCACCCACCCCGAGTGGGAAGGGCTTCCGTTCCCTCGTATCGCCGAGTTGCACGGCCGCGACGAATGGGACTGTCTGTTCGACATTCTCGCCGCCGCCGGGTCTGACCTTGGTGGCGTGCAGCTTCTCGGGTTGTTGTTCACCGAGGATCACCTCACGGAGGCCATCGCGCACGATCACTTCTTGCTCGGGGTCGACGCCTTCACGGCATGCCGTCAGGGTCCGCTGCACGCACGTACCCGAGATCCGCTCTTCTACTACGGGCACATGCATTACCTCGCCCACCATGTGCCTGCGGGAACACTGTCTTTGGAGAGTGCAATCTGCAAGATGACCGGCATGGTGGCAGACCACTTCGGGATTCGCGACCGCGGGTATCTGCGTCAGAACTACCGCGCCGACGTGGTGGTGTTCGATCCAAAGGTTCTGTCGCAGACGGATACCTGGGCGATGCCACATGAGTACGCCGACGCCGCTCGATACGTCTGGGTCAACGGGGTCGGGGTCATATCGGGTGCCCGGCACACCGGGCGTCTGCCCGGCCAAATGCTGCGCTGACAGTCACAAACAACAAGGAGGAACACCTAGACATGAAGATCACACGAATCGAGACATGCGGACTGCGTGGGGCCACACCGGAGGGCGGTTGGTCGAACGAGCTGCGTCCCGACGATGTCGTCCACACCCTCGTTGCCGTACACACCGATTCAGGCCAGGTCGGTATCGGTAGTGCATTCACCGCCGAAGGCCTGGTCCGTGCAGCCCTCGATCTGCTGCGCCCGCATCTCATCGGACAGGATGCGCTGGAGGTGGAGCGGCTCACAGAGACGCTGCACCAGAGTGCCTTCTGGATGGGCCGTGGCGGTGCCTTGACCCACGCGACCAGCGCCATCGACATTGCACTGTGGGACCTCGCCGGTCAGGCGTTGGATCAGCCGGTCGGCCGCTTGTTGGGAGGGCGCTACCGAGAGCGAGTCCGTCCGTACGCTTCCGTCCTGATGGATGAAACGCAGGTCATGACCGAGAACCTGAGATCGCTTGTCGCTGAAGGCTTCACCGCGTTCAAGATCGGCTGGTGGAAGTTCGGCCGCGTCGACAGCGCCACAGACGAGCGCACCGTTGCGGCAGCTCGTGAGGCGGTGGGTGACCGGCTGCTGGCTGTTGACGCGGGCGGCTCGGAGGCGTTCTTTCCCGGTGGGTTGTCCTGGGCGAAACGCACGGCAGACATGCTCGCTGCGTATGACGTGGCCTGGTTCGAGGAGGCTCTGGCCCCCGATGACGTCGACGGATTCGTGGCGTTGCGAGCACACTCGAAGATCCCGATCAGCGGTGGCGAGGTCCTCACCCGGCGGCAGACATTCGCGCCATACATCACCGCAGGAGCGTTCGATATCGTGCAGCCGGACACCACCAAAGGAGGTGGCTTGAGTGAATCACGGCGAATCGGTTGGGCGGCACAAGATCACGGCATCCGCCTGATCCCGCACGGATGGAACACCGGAGTGGGTTTGGCGGCCGACCTGCAGCTTGCCTCCGCACTTGCCGCCACCGATTTCGTGGAGTACAAGACCGGATCCGCGTACATCGACGAACTGGTGGCAGGCGGCTGGTCTCTGGACACCGACGGGATGTTGGTTGTTCCTGGAACCCCCGGGCTCGGGGTGACACTGAATCCTGACGCTTTGGCGGCTTACGGCACGAACCCGGCCTTCGCGCGGGCAGCATGAGTGCGGCCGAATCTGTTCAGACCTTGTTCACCCATCCTGTGGTTCCGCTTCTCACCGTGCGCGCCATGAAGGACGTCGATGTCATCGGCGACGGGCTGGTCGACGGCGGGCTGCCCGTGGGTGAAGTGGCACTGCGAGGTCAGTACGGCATCAGCGCGATACGGCAGCTCGCGGCGCGCGGTGACGTCTTGGTCGGCGCTGGAACGGTGCTGACGGTCGCTCAGGCGGACGAGGCGATCGATGCCGGAGCGCGATTCATTGTGACACCGGGACTCGATTCCGATGTGGTGCGCCACGTTTGCGACACCGGTATCCCGATCATCCCAGGCGTGCTCACGCCGTCGGAGGTCCAGGCTGCGGCGCGCCTTGGGTGCAACCACGTCAAGCTCTTCCCCGCTGGTGCGCTGAACGCAGCCGCCTGCTTGAGTGCCTTCGCGGAGGTCTATCCCGGCATGCAGTTCATGCCTTCCGGTGGGATCCGGCAGACCGATATCTCGGAATTTCTCGTATTACCAAATGTTTTCGCCGTCGCGGGGAGTTGGATCGGTGCCGTCGCGTACGGAGGTGCGGCGGCGGTGGCGAATGCGTGCCGGGCGGCCGTGGCCGCGGCTGAGTCGGTGCGGCCGCAGTGACGGCCGGCGAACCCGTCGATGTGGTCACGGTAGGGGAGAGTCTGGGATTGCTCACCGCGGGTCGGGTGGGCAGCCTACGGCACGTGCGAGATCTGCATCTGGGTTTCGGTGGCGCCGAGAGCAATGTGGCCATAGGCGTGGCGCGACTGGGTGGCTCCGCCCTGTGGATCGGTCGGGTGGGTGCGGACCCGCTCGGCCAACTCATCGTGCGGGAGCTTCGTGCGGAAATGGTGGAGACGGTCGCGGTCGTGGATGACGAGGCTGCAACCGCTCTGATGCTCAAGGAGCGCCCACGGCCCGGCGCCAGCCGGGTCACCTACTACCGCAGAAATCAGGCAGGGAGTCATCTGCGGCCCGAAGATCTCCCGCTCGGAATTATCGAGCGGGGCCGGATCCTCCACATCACAGGCATCACAGCAGCTCTGGGCGAACGTCCACTTGCGACTCTCCATATGGCCATCGATTACGCAAAGCAGGCCGGTCGCGTCGTTTCGTTTGACGTCAATCACCGTGCCAGTCTGTGGGCCGACAGCGGTGAAGCGGCAAGCACCTACCGCGACCTGGCCCAGCGCGCCGATATCGTGTTCGCCGGCGAGGACGAGGCGGCGCTGGTGACAGGCGAGACGGACCTGCGGAGGCAGGTCGACGGCATGCTCGCACTCGGTGTTGATCGAGTGGCCATCAAGCGGGGAGCCATGGGCGCGGCCGCCGCCTCCCGCAGCGGAATCGTACTGCGGGAGGCCCATCGGATAGCAGTGGCCGATACGGTAGGCGCGGGCGACGCCTTCGTCGCGGGCTGGCTGACCGACATGGTCCGCGGCGCCGACATCCAACAATGTCTGGAAACTGCTTCAGCGTGCGGCGCTTTGGCGTGCACCGGCCTCGGTGACTGGGAGGCCGCGCCTACCCGGAGCGATCTTCTCCGGTTGTCCGGCGTCGATGGCGATCCCGTCAGCCGTTGACGCAGACGCTGGGCGTCTAGCGGTTGCGTACCCCGTTGACGCCGAGATACAGCACGTACCCCAGGCCGCCGGCCAGGGCCAGCTTCCGGGTCCTCGCGCTGAGCAGTCCGAGGCCGATCGCGGTCTCGATTCCGCCGTTGACGTAGATGTACTGACGGGTGTTCGTCGGGAACGCCGGTGCGGTGATCGATTCGAAGAGTTGCGGCTTCACGAAATGCGAGACACCGGTGGCGGCCAGGGCCAGTCCGGCCAAGCTGGGGAAGCGTGACTTCTGGGTCAAGGTAACCGCTTTCTGCTCAGGCGATTTGGTAATCGGTCAGGGGGAACTCACTGGCTTCTTTGATGGCGTCGTGTGTCGACATCGGTCGGAGCAAGCTGGGTTCGCCCTGCGGGTTGAAATAGTAGGACCGCGAGGAGGCGCAGTTGCCCAGCGTCCACAGCGAGTCGCCCAGCAATTCCGTCATCCGGTCCAGGTAGGCGGCGTTGGCTTCCTCGGTGACTTCGAAGGTGGTGGCGCCGCGGCGTTTCAGTTCGCCGAACAGCCGGTCCATCAACCGCATCTGGTATTCCATGGTGTTGAAGAAGTTCAGGCCCAGGAACGCGTACGGGCTGGCCAGGCTCAGGAAGTTCGGGAAGTACGGCATGGACACGCCCTGGTAGGCCTGGAACCTGGTGTCGCGCCACCACTTTCCGAGGTTGCGCCCGTCCCTGCCGACGATCTCGATGGCCGGGAAGTTGGCCTCCCACAGATCGAATCCGGTGGCCAGCACCAGGGTGTCGATCTCGGTCTTGGTGCCGTCGTTGTTCACGATGCCGTCGGCGGTGATGTGGTCGATACCGTCGGTCTGCAGGTGCACGTGCGGCTTGGTGAATGAGCGGAAGTAGTTGTTGGAGAAGGTCGGTCGCTTGCAGCCGATGTCGTAGTCGGGGGTGAGCCTGCGGCGCAGTTCCTTGTCGCGGATCTGCACGAACTGGTTGATCTTGCAGAGGTCCATCGCGGAGATATTCAGCCGCCGGAACAGCGGAACGCGGTAGTGCACGACGCCGATGTTGATCATGGCTTCGTAGATCGTGTCGGTGATGGCACGAATCACGCGCTGGGTCCAGGGCAGCCGGCTGAACACCCGCTTGGCGCGCTCGGAGATCGCGAAGTCGAGCTTGGGCGCCACCCAGATGGGGGTGCGCTGGTACACCGTGAGGTCGGCGGCGTTCTTGGCCAGTTCGGGGATCAGCTGCACGGCGGTGGCGCCGGTGCCGATGACGGCGATCCGCTCATCGGCGGGGTTGTAGGTGTCGTCCCAGTCGGTGGTGTGAATGACCCGGCCGGTGAAGTTGGTGATGCCGTTGATGTCGGGCATCTTCGGTTGTGACAGGAAACCGGTGGCGGTGATCAGGTACCGGCAGCTCAGCGTGTCGCCGCCGGCCAGGGTGACGCGCCACAGCTTGGCCTCGTCGTCCCAGCGGGCGCCGTCGGCGGTGGTGTTGAACCGGATGTGACGCCGGATGTCGTACTTGTCGGCGACGTCGTCGGCGTACTGCTTGATCTCGGCGCCGGTGGAGAACAGCCGTGACCAGTTCGGGTTGGGCTCGAAGAAGTACGAGTACGTGGTGGTGGGGACGTCGACGGCGAGGCCGGGGTAGTGGTTGACGTACCACGTTCCGCCCAGGTCGTCCTCGCGGTCGAGAAGGACGAAATCGTGGAACCCGAGTCGCTTGAGCTGGATCGCGGCCCCGATCCCCGCGAAACCGGCGCCGACGATGACGACGTCCACTTGCTCCGTGGTCATGCGACGACGATACCTCAACTTACCCATGGGTAAGTTAGGGCCGTTAGACCCTTTCTGCGGTGCCGAAGGGGGGGGCATCAGCGCAGCTGCACCCGCGCCAACGCCGGCGCCGCCGCCACCACCGTGAATGGGGTCGCCAGCGGAAAGTCCGCGCTCAGTGACTCGATCCGGGCGCCGCGCACCAGCGTGGCCAATGCCAGGGTCGCCTCCAACATGGCGAAGTGATCGCCGATGCAGGACCGAGGACCACCGCCGAACGGCAGGTACTGCCAGCGGTTGCGTCCGTGCGAGCGTTCCGGCAGGAACCGGTCCGGGTCGAATGTCAGCGGGTCGTCCCACAGGTTCGGGTCCCGGTGCAGCGCGTAGATGGAGATGCTGAGCATGGTGCCCGCTTCCACGCGGTGGCCGTCGACGGTGATCTCCTCGGAGATGACGCGGGGCATGCCGGCTGCCGGTGGACACAGCCGCAACGCCTCGTGCAACACCCGCACCGTGTACCCGAGCGCCGGGACGTCCTCCGGTGTCAGGGGTCGGCCACCGAGTGCTGCCACCTCGTCGTACACCCGTTGCTGGAGGTCCGGGTGGCGCCCGAGCGCCCACAGGGCATACGTCAGCGTCGTCGACGTGGTGTCATGCCCGGCGAGCATGAACAACACCAGTTCGTGGCAGATCTCCTCGTCGGTCAGCGCTCGACCGGTCGCGGGGTCCGACGCGTCCACCAGAGCCCGCACCAGTGGGGCATCGACGTCCGGGTCCGCACGCACCGAGGTCAGGATCTCGGCGGCCAACCGCTGCAGTGTGGCACTGGCCTCGCGGGCCCGCCGCTGGCCCGCAGTGGGCACCCATTGCGGCAGGTTGAGGGGCCGCGACGCGCGATCGGCGATCCATCCCAGCGCGGTCCGCAACGCCGGGCCCACCGAATCCGCGCGCTCGTCGAGATCCAGACCGAACACCGACCGCCCCAGTGCTCGCAGGGTCAGCGCCCGGCTTTCGATATCGAGATCGACAAGTTGGCCGTCGCGCCACCGCTCGGCGACCATCTGCGCTGCGGTGGCCATGTGGCCGGCGTAGCGCGGCACATGGGATTTGGTGAACATCGGCTGCAAGGCACGCCGCCGCGGCAGCCACTGGTCATGGGGCAGGTCGAGCAGGTTGCCGCCCATCAGGGTGCGCATCTGCACCATCGCCGTCGACCGGCCGCGGTCGGACACCGCGTCGCGTCGGCTCAGGACGTCATGCGCCCCTTGCGGTGTGGCCACGAGAACGATGGGTGGCACCAACCATTTGGGTCCGAAGGTGATGCGTGAGATCCGGCCCCCGGACGCGATCAGCACAGCGTGGCCTTCGACGAACGAGCGCAGCAGAGCCAGTTGTCGACGGCGCGGGAGCGGATTCATCGGCGCCAGCGGCAGTGCTGTCAGCTCGGTGCGTGTGGCGGTGTCCACCATGACCCATCCCCCCGATTCCTGTGCTCAGGTGTCAGGGTTCGAGCGTGCCGGGTGCGCGAGGCCCCGGCTTACGTAGTGCGCTACCTCAATCGGCCAGGTCCATCTCCGCGGGGCTGTTGCCGCCGATGGGCTGCGACAGCAGACTCAGCGTCGTCAGCGGCCCGCCGAACTGCTGCAGCAACCCGCCTTCGTCGTTGCGGCCCAGGTCGATCGGCGTGAATCCGAACTGCTGGATCAGCGCCTTCACTTCCTCGTTTGCGCTCGGGTGATTGCCGGAGACGAAGAGGACGCGGCGAGCACCCGATGTGTCGCGCGGTTCGCGGGCCAGGACCTTGGCCCAGGTGTGGCCGAACGCCTTGACCACGCGGGCGTTGACGGCCCATTCGCCCACCAGGTCCGACGATGCGCGTCCGCCCAGATCGGCCGGGGAGAAGTCGCTGTAGTCGATTGCGTTGGTGGCATCGACGATGATGCGTTGCCGCCAGTCCGGTATCTGCTCGACGAGTCCGCGAACGGCCTCGAAGGGGACCGCCAGCACCACCACATCGGCGAGAAGCGCGTCGCCGACCTCGATGGGCCTGATGGCGGGACCGATCTCACTCACCAGGCGGGATACCGAGTCGACACCTCGTGCGGCTGCGACACCGACCGGGATATCCGCGCGAGAGAACTGCCGGGCCACTGCAGAGCCGATGTTGCCGGCTCCGATGATCGCGTACTGCACTTTCCGCTCCTTCTGGTTCTATAACGCTCGACACAGAACGCCGACGATAGCAGGTTCTATAACGGTCGGCACAGAACGGTTAGAATCGCGCCATGGCACGGCCACGGGAATTCGACCGAACCGAAGCGCTCGAGCGCGCGATGTACGAATTCTGGAGTCGCGGCGGCTACGACCACACGTCGATCAGTGATCTCACGGCGGCCATGGGCATCTCATCGCCCAGTCTCTACGCCGCCTTCGGAGGCAAGCGGGGGCTGTTCGACGAAGCCGTGGCGATGTACGAGAGCCGACCGGCGGCGCCGGCCACGCGCGCGGTGGCCGCGCCGACCTCGCATGACGTGGTCGAGCGGATGCTGACCGCGGCGGCGCGCGAATACACCGACGCCGGCCATCCCCGCGGGTGCCTTGTCATGGCGGATCCCCAGTTGGCGCAACGACGCAATGACGGCCGGGCGTTCATTGCCGACCGGCTGCGGGACAGTGCCGACTCCGGTGACCTGCCGGACTCACTGGATCCCGAAGATCTTGCCGAGTTCCTCATCGTGATGCTGAACGGAATGGCCGCGCGCGCCCGAGACGGCGTCGATCACGAGCGCCTGAGCGCGGTCGCCGACATCGCGGTGCGCTGCCTGCGCTCCTAGAGCGCGCGCAGCGCGGCGTCGACCGCCAGTGCGGGCACGTCCAGCGTCTTGGAGTTCAGATCGTGACGGGCGCCGGTGATCTCGACGATCTCGGTGGGCCCGCTCACCAGTGCCGCGGCTGCCGTCAACTCCTCGATCGAGCCGAACGGGTCGGCCGTGCCGTGGGTGAAAACGGTGGGGATGCGGATGTCCGGCAGGTGTTCGGTGCGCGCCCGCTCCGGCTTGCCGGGCGGGTGCAGGGGATAGGAGAACAACGTCAGAGCTGTCAGGCCGCCACCGCCTGCCGCTCCGGCTTCTTCTCGCGCCGCCACCATGGACGTCATCCGCCCGCCGTACGAATGCCCGCCGGCCAGCACCGGGCCGTCGCTCAGCGTGTGCGCCAATTCGATGGCCTCCACGATGCCGGCCTGATCGGCCGCGGCTGAACCCGACGGCGGTCCCTTGGGGCGTCGCCGTCGATAGGGGAGGTTGTAGCGGATGGCCAACCACCCGCGGCCGGCCCACTCGTCGCACAGTCGGACCAGCAGTGGCGCCTCGCGGCTGCCGCCGGCCCCGTGTGTCAACAGCACGACTCCGGCGGGCGGGCTGTCGGGTTCGTGCGCCACCCCGGCGATCGGCTCAAGATCCATCGTCGGCCAACCGGAACAGTGGGTTGACGGGTCCGTGCCCACGGCCCAGAGGATAGGCGGCCCGGATGCACTCGGTCACCCACGCTTTGGCGAACTGCACCGCATCCGGCACCGAATAACCATGTGCCAGAGCGCAAGCGGTCGCGGCGGCCAGGGTGTCACCAGCACCGTGATCGTGGCCGGTGTCCACCCGCGGAGCGGCGAACTCGTAGAACTCCGTGCCGTCGAAGAGCAGGTCGGGGCTCGCGCTCGACGAGCGCAGGTGCCCACCCTTGACCAGCGCCCACTGCGGCCCGAGAGCGTGCAGCGCCCGCGCTGCGTCGCGCTGGGACTCGGTGTCGACCACCTCGATGTCGACCAGCAGGCGCACTTCGTCGAGATTCGGTGTCACCAACGTGGCCAGCGGGAACAACTCGGTGCGGATGGCCGACAGGGCGCTGGGGTGCACCAGCGGGTCCCCGTGCATCGATGCGCACACCGGGTCCACCACCAGCGGCACTGTCAGTGCCTCGGCTCGCCAGGTCTCGGCCACGCATCCGATGATCTCTGATGACGCCAGCATGCCGGTCTTGGCGGCTTCGATGCCGATATCGGAAGTCACCGCGCTGATCTGCCCGGCCACCACGTCGAGTGGAATCTCGTGAAAGCCCTTGACGCCCACCGAGTTCTGCACCGTCACCGCGGTGACGGCTACGCAGCCATGTAGGCCCAGCATCGCAAACGTGCGCATGTCGGCCTGGATGCCCGCACCGCCGCCGGAGTCGGAGCCGGCGATGGTCATCACCCGGTGCGGTGTCTGCCCGGGCGGGCTCAGCGGTAGGTACGTCATGAGGTCAAGGGTAGGTAGACGCGGTTGCCCTGCTCGGCGAACTCCGCAGATTTCTCCGCCATGGCTTCGCGGATGTCCTGGGTGATGCGCATCGAGCAGAACTTCGGTCCGCACATCGAACAGAAGTGGGCGGTCTTGGCCGGGGCCGCCGGCAGCGTCTCGTCGTGGAATTCGCGGGCGGTGTCTGGATCCAGCGACAAATTGAACTGATCCTCCCAGCGGAACTCGAACCGGGCCTTGCTCAACGCGTCGTCACGTTGTTGAGCGCGCGGGTGTCCCTTGGCCAGATCGGCGGCATGCGCAGCGATCTTGTAGGCGATCACGCCGTCCTTGACGTCTTTCCGGTTCGGAAGGCCCAGGTGCTCTTTGGGAGTGACGTAGCAGAGCATCGCCGTGCCGGCCTGGGCGATCATCGCCGCGCCGATCGCCGAGGTGATGTGATCGTACGCAGGCGCGATATCGGTGGTCAGCGGTCCCAAGGTGTAGAACGGTGCCTCGTCGCAGAGCTCTTCTTCGAGGCGGACGTTCTCGACGATCTTGTGCATCGGCACATGACCGGGTCCTTCGATCATCACCTGCACGCCATGGCTTTTCGCGATCTTCGTCAGTTCGCCCAGGGTTTCCAGTTCGGCGAACTGCGCCGCGTCGTTGGCGTCGGCGATCGACCCGGGGCGCAGCCCGTCGCCGAGGGAGAACGTCACGTCATACCGGGCCAGGATCTCGCACAGCTCGGCGAAATGGGTGTAGAGGAAGGACTCGGTGTGATGGGCCAGACACCACGCCGCCATGATGGAGCCGCCGCGGCTGACGATGCCGGTGACCCGGTTGACGGTGAGCGGGATGTAGCGCAGCAGCACACCGGCGTGCACGGTCATGTAGTCGACGCCCTGCTCACATTGCTCGATCACGGTGTCGCGGTACACCTCCCAGGTCAGCGCCGTCGGGTCACCGTTGACCTTCTCCAGGGCCTGATACATCGGCACGGTGCCGACGGGGACGGGCGAGTTACGCAGGATCCACTCGCGGGTCAGGTGAATGTCCTTACCGGTGGACAGGTCCATGATGGTGTCGGCACCCCACCGGGTGGCCCACACCATCTTGTCGACCTCCTCGCCGATCGACGAGCTCACCGCCGAATTGCCGATGTTGGCATTGACTTTCACCGCGAAGGACTTGCCGATGATCATCGGTTCGGTCTCGGGATGGTTGTGATTGGCCGGGATGACCGCGCGGCCCCTGGCAACTTCGGAACGCACCAGTTCTGCTGGTACACCTTCCCTTTCGGCGATGAAGGCCATCTCCGCGGTGATCTCCCCGGCGCGCGCCCGCTGCAGCTGGGTACCCCGGTCGCGCACGACCGTACGGCGTGGCAGCCCCTTCTCCAGGTCGACGTGCGCCTCGGCGTCGGTGTACGGCCCGGACGTGTCGTACAGGTCGAGATGCTCACCGTTGGTCAGGTTCACCCGACGGAACGGCACCTTGGCGCCGTCGGGAAGTTCGCGGTAGGTCTTGTGGCTGCCCGAGATGGGGGCATGGGTCACGGATACGGCAACAGCACTCATCAGTTCACTCCCTACGCCGGCATTACCCGGTCAGGTTCGTACGGTCGACGGCCCCAGCCGTCCTCTCAGCGCACTCGGTGTGCACTCCCGTGTGGGTTACGCGACCAACCTAGCGCAGTCCGGTGCCGTGCCACACCCCGGGACGACGGAACGGGATGGAATGGGAATTGCACCACGAAGGTTTGCATAGCTAACATATGTAAATTGCGGCACACACCGTGGTGGGCTGCGCACGCACTCGATACGAAACGAAGAATGCTGATGACTGCCGAGCTCACCACCACCGACGCGAGCCTCACCGCCACCGCTCGACGCCGGATCAAGATGGACCACGACCACCCCCGCTACAAGTGGGTGGTGCTGTCCAACACGACCCTGGGCACCCTGCTGGCCACCATCAACGCGTCCATCGTGTTGATCTCGCTGCCGGCGATCTTCCGCGGTATCGGCCTGAATCCCTTGGCGCCCGGCAATGTGAGCTACCTCCTCTGGATGCTGATGGGCTACCTGGTGGTGACCGCCGTGCTGGTGGTGCCATTCGGCCGCCTGGGCGACATGCTCGGCCGGGTGCGGATCTACAACCTCGGGTTCGTGGTGTTCACGGTCGCCGCGGTGGCCCTGTCGTTCGACCCGTTCTCCATGGGCGGCGGTGCGGTGTGGCTGATCGCCTGGCGCGTGGTCCAAGGTGTCGGCGGCGCCATGCTGATGTCGTCGTCCTCGGCGATCCTCACCGACGCCTTCCCGGCCAATCAACGCGGTATGGCGCTGGGCGTGAACATGGTCTCCGCGGTCGCCGGCTCATTCCTGGGCCTGCTGATCGGCGGTTTCCTCTCCGAGTGGCACTGGCAGGCCATCTTCTGGGTGGGCGTGCCGATCGGCCTGGCCGGCACGGTCTGGAGCCTGCGCTCGCTCAAAGAACTCGGATCCCGTACACCGGGCCGCATCGACTGGGCCGGAACGCTGACCTTCGGCGTCGGTCTGACGGTGCTGCTGGTCGGTATCACCTACGGCATCCAGCCCTATGGCGACTCCACCACCGGCTGGACCTCTCCTCTGGTCCTCGGTTCGATTGCCGCCGGGTTGGCACTGCTGGTGGTGTTCTGCCTCATCGAACTGCGGGTGTCGCAGCCGATGGTCGACATGAAACTGTTCAAGTCCGCATCGTTCGGCATGGGCAACCTCGCCGGGTTGATGTCGTCGGTGGGTCGCGGCGGCCTGCAGTTCATGCTGATCATCTGGTTGCAGGGCATCTGGCTTCCGCTGCACGGTTACAGCTTCGAGTCGACGCCGCTGTGGGCGGGCATCTACCTGCTGCCGGTCACCATCGGGTTCCTGGTGGCGGGTCCGATCGCGGGATCGCTGTCCGACCGGTTCGGGGCCCGGCCGTTCACCGTCGGCGGCATGCTGTTGATGGCGGTGACATTCGTTGCGCTGCTGCTGATCCCGGTGAACTTCGACTACTGGATGTTCGCGGTGATCGTGTTCCTCAACGGTCTGGGTGGCGGTATCTTCACCGCCCCGAACACCGCGGCCATCATGTCGAGCGTGCCGGCATCCCAGCGCGGTGCCGCCTCGGGTGTGCGCGCCACGTTCTTCAACGCCGGCTCGTCACTGTCGATCGGTATCTTCTTCTCGCTCATGATCGTCGGGCTGGCCAACACGCTGCCCTCCACCCTCAGCACCGGGCTGCAGGCGCAAGGCGTGTCCGCTGACGTCGCACACGACGTCGCCGGCCTGCCACCCGTCGGGAGTCTCTTCGCGGCGTTCCTGGGCTACAACCCCATCGCCGAACTGCTGGAGCCGTACCACGCGTTGCAGCAGCCGGGCGTCAACGCCGAGGTGCTCACCGGTAAGACGTTCTTCCCGGAGCTGATCACCCAACCGTTCCACGCGGGTCTGGTGGTGGTGTTCGCGGCTGCGGCGGTGATGATGGTGCTCGGCGCCGTCGCGTCCTGGATGTCGCCGGGCCGCTACGCCGACGCACCCGGCGCCGACAACGCCGCCTGATCCGGGCACCCCACAAAATCCAGTGGGGCTTGTCGGAGTCACCCGCTACGGTCGAGGGCATGCCCGAGGCAGCCATCGAGGCCATCGATCTGGTGAAGAGGTTCGGCGACCATACCGCCGTCGGCGGTATCAGTTTCACCGTCCCGCAGGGCACGGTGCTGGGACTTCTCGGACCCAACGGCGCGGGCAAGACCACCACGGTGCGGATGATGACCACGCTCACCGAACCCACCAGCGGCACGGCGCGGGTGGCCGGCTTCGATGTGCGGCGCGACCCCGAACAGGTACGCCGCCACATGGGCCTGACCGGGCAGGCCGCCACGGTGGACGAGCTGCTCACCGGCCGGGAGAACATCCGGATGATCGGCAGCCTCTACGGGCTGCGGCGCAAGGAGTTGGACCGGCTCGGCGACGAGCTGCTGCAGCAGTTCTCCATTGCGGACGCCGCCGATCGTGTGGTGAAGGGCTACTCGGGCGGGATGCGCCGCCGCCTGGACCTCGCGGTCAGCCTGATCGCCGCCCCGCCGGTGCTGTTCCTGGATGAGCCCACCACGGGTCTGGACCCGCGGTCGCGCAGCGAGCTGTGGGACGTGCTGCGCGGACTCGTCGCGGACGGCACCACGCTGCTGCTCACCACGCAGTATCTGGAGGAGGCCGACCAACTCGCCGACACCATCGTCGTCGTCGACCGCGGCCGCATCATCGCCGAGGGCACTCCGCTTCAGCTCAAGGAGCAGGCGGGCAATGCCAGCCTGGTCGTCACCGTGTCGCACGCCGCTGACCTGGAAAGCGCACAGGCCATCGTCGCCAGAACCGGTGCCGAGGTCCACGTCGACGTCGGCGCGCGCAGGCTCACCGCGTCGGCCGACGGGCTCGATGACATGACCCGGGTCGCGTCCTGGCTGCAGGACAGCCACATCGAGGTCGACGACATCGGCCTGACCCGGCCCAGTCTCGATGACGTGTTCCTGTCATTGACCGGCCGCACCACCGCTGAGGAGGCCACCGCATGACCACCGTCCGGGAAGGCGCGCCACCCAGCACCGCCGCGCGTCCACAGACCCGCCGCACGTCGCTGGCGTACCAATCGTGGATCATGGTGAAACGCAACATGATCCACACCAAGCGCATGCCGGAGATGTTGTCGGACGTCACCGCGCAACCCATCATGTTCGTGCTGCTGTTCGCCTTCGTCTTCGGTGCGTCCATCACCAATACCGGCGGAGCGTCCTACCGGGAGTTCCTGCTGCCCGGCATCCAGGCGCAGACCATCGTGTTCTCCGCGTTCGTCGTCGCCGCAGGCATCACCGCCGACGTCGAGAAGGGCATCATCGACCGGTTCCGGTCGCTGCCGATCTCCCGATCGTCGGTGCTCATCGGCCGCAGCGTCGCCAGCCTGATCCACTCGTCGATCGGCATCGTGGTGATGGCGTTCACCGGCCTGGCCATCGGCTGGCGCATCCGGGGCAGCGTCGGCGAGGCGGTCCTGGCCTTCGCGCTGGTGCTGGTGTTCGGGTTCGGCATGATCTGGTTCGGCATCCTGATCGGCTCGTTGATGCGCTCGGTGGAAGCCGTCAACGGCGTCATGTTCACCGTGCTGTTCCCGGTCACGTTCCTGGCCAACACTTTTGTGCCCACCGAACCGATGCCGCATTGGTTGCGGGTGATCGCCGAATGGAATCCGGTGTCCTCGCTGGCGCAGGCCATGCGCGAACTGTGGGGCAACGGCCCGGCTGCGGCGCCGGACGCGCAACTGCCACTGCATCATCCGGTGCTCGCGACCATTCTGTGGTCGTTGGCGCTGACCGCGGTGTTCGCGCCCTTCGCGTTGCGGGCGTACACCCGGCGCACATCCGACTGACGTTCAGTTGGACCGGTCGAAGCGAGCGCTATGCTGTGCCCAAACGCCGACGGCTAGGGGTAGCAGTGCCACAGGACAAGAGCCGGCCGACCATGCAGGACATCGCCGACAAGGTCGGCGTGTCCAAGGCGCTTGTGTCACTGGTGTTTCGCAAGGCGCCCGGCCCCAGTGCGGAAACCCGGGAGAAGGTGCTCGCCGCCGCTGAGGAACTCGGCTACCGGGTGAACCGCACGGCGGCGTTGATGACGGCGCGGCGGTCGCATCTGATCGGTGTTGCGGCGTTGATCCGGAACAGCTTTCACGCCGAGGTGGTGGAGCACATCGTCGCCGCCGCCGACCGCGCAGGATACGAGGTGGTGCTGGGTGCGGTGACGCCCACCCACGGCGAATCCAGGGTGATCGACACACTGCTCGACTTCCGCTGTGAAGGCCTGCTGCTGATCGGACCGGAGCTGGCGGGGACAGCGCTGACCGAGTTGGGGGAGCGGGTGCCCACGGTGGTGGTCGGCAGGCGGATCTCCTCGGAGTCGCTGGACGTGGTCCGCACCGCCGACGCCCGCGGTATCGGCGCCATGGTCGACCACCTCGTGGAGGCCGGGCACCGCCATATCGTGCACGTCGACGCCGGTTCCGGTGTCATCGCCACCGACCGGCGCAACGGATACCTGCGGGCCATGCGACGCCACGGTCTCGGTGACGCCACGCAGGTGGTCGGGGGCGCCTTCACCGAGGAGGCGGGCATGGCAGCGGCGAAGTCGCTGTTGAGCGCCGAGCTGCCGACCGCGGTGGTGTGCGCCAATGACCGCATCGCCGTCGGGGTCATCGACACCTTCCGGCGGGCCGGGCTCGACGTGCCCGCCGATGTCTCGGTCACCGGCTACGACGACAGTGCCCTGGCGCGGCTGGGCCACATCGACTTGACGACCGTGAGCCAGCAGCCCCGTGAGCAGGCCGATCGCGCCATCGGTGCGGTGGTGTCGCGGCTGGACGCGGGCCGCACCGAGCCGCTGTCCTCGGTTCTGGCCCCTGAGCTCGTGTTCCGCACCACCACGGCGGCGCCGCGCCGCCACGCTGATACCGCCTGAGGCGAGCGACCACTCCACTCTTGACACCCGGGTGTGACCGCGCTCATAGTGGGACTTAGACCGGTCAAATAGACCGGAGCAAGTCAGATCATTCGATCGAGAGAAGGACACCGTGGCTTCACCGAAACGTGCGGTAGGAATCGCCTTGGCCACTGCCGCTGTGGCCCTCGGCCTGGTGGCCTGCAGCAGCACCGGCGGGAAGCCGGAAGAGCAGGGTGGCTCCCAGGACGGAGCGAGTATGAACGTCGATCTGCCCCGGCACACCGTGGCGATGATCGGGCACTGGGACCCCAGCGACGCGTTCGTCGACATCCTGCGCAAGGGTGCTGAGCAGGGCGCCGCCACCAACAACGTGGAGTTGCGCTACTCGTCTGATCCGCAACCCGACAAGCAGGCCACGCTGGTGCAGAACGCGATCGACACCGACGTCGACGCCATCGCACTGGATCTCGCGCATCCGGAAGCGCTGATGGAGGTCTCCAAAAAGGCTGTCGCAGCCGGTATTCCGGTGGTCGCCTTCAACTCCGGTTATGACGACTGGAAGCGTGCCGAAGCGTTGATGTACATCGGTCAGGACGAAGTGATCGCCGGGACCGCAGCCGGCGAGCGACTCAAGGACCAGGGCGCCACCAAGGTGCTCTGCGTGGTGCACGAGCAGGGCGTCTCGGCACTCGACAAACGGTGCAACGGAGTCGAAGCCGGCTTCGGCGGCGCAGTCGAACGGATCTATCTGTCGGGCTTCGACATGGCCGCCGCACGCAGCACCATGGAAGCAAAACTGGCCCAGGACCCGGCCATCGACGCGCTCATCACCCTCAACGCCTCGTACGCCATGACCGCGCTACCGGTCACCGAAGCCACCGGCCGGCCGATCACCGTGGCCACCTTCGACACCAACCCGGAACTGATGAACGCCATCAAGGACAACAAAGTGGCCTTCGCCGTCGACCAGCAACCCTGGCTGCAGGGTTACCAGGCCGTCGACACGCTGGCCAACTACCTCAACAACCGCAGCATCCTCGGCGGTGGTCAGCCGATCCTCACCGGTCCGTCCTTCATCGACGGCTCCAACATCGAACAGATCGCGCAGTACGCACAGGAAGGTGTGCGTTGACGGCGGATAGTCACCGAATCAGCCCAATACCGCTGCGCTGCCGTCACACTCGTCTAGAAGCGAAAGGGAGTCCATGAAGCTCGGTGTCTACACCGCGATCCTGAATGCCGTGCACCTGCGCGCCGACTCGGTGTCGATTCGGTGAAGTATCAGCCGCTGGGTACGACGGGGCTGCAGGTGTCGGCGGTGTCGTTCGGCACCGCCCCGCTCGGTGACATGTTCGGCACCGCCGACCAGGGCACCGCGATCAGGTCGGTGCGTGAGGCGCTGGATGCCGGCATCAACTTCTTCGACTCCTCGCCGTATTACGGCGGCGGTTTGGCCGAGGAGCGTCTGGGTGCCGCATTGAAAGGCCGTCGCGACGACGTGATCATCGGCACCAAGGCGGGCCGCTACGGATTCGACGAGTTCGACTTCTCACCACAGCGCATCCGCGACGGTGTGCACCGTAGCCTGGAACTGCTGCAGACCGATCACGTTGATGTCCTGCAGCTGCACGATATCGAATTCGTCTCGCTGGACGGCGTTTTCGCAGACTCCTACGGGGAACTCGTCCGGTTGCGTGACGAAGGGAAATGCCGGTTCATCGGGATGACGGGCTACCCGTTGCACACGTTGCGGCGGGCGGTGACCGAAACCGATCTCGACGTGGTGCTCAACTACGCCCACTTCACCTTGTTGAACACCGAACTGACCGGCTTCCTGCCGATGGCGCAGGAGAACGGGACGGCGGTGATCAACGCCGCTGCGGTGGCGCTGGGGCTGCTCACACCGGCCGGGCTGAAGGCCGATGTACCGGTCAGTGACGCGGTGCGGGCCGCGTCGCGGCGGGTCAACGACATCTGCATCCGGCACGGTGTCGACATCGCCTTCCTGGCCAACCAATTCGCGATTCAGCGCTCGGGATGTCCCACCACCGTGATCGGCACCACCAAACCCCATCACCTCCACTCGGCGGTACGGGCGGCCGGTGAACCCATCGACGAGGACCTGCTGGCCCAGGTTCTGGCCGCCACCGCCGACGTGCAGAACGTGTCCTGGCCCAGCGGATTGAAGGAGAACAACTAGATGCATGCTGTTGTGCTCGGTGCCGACGGCAGAGAGTACGTGGGCGAGTTGCCCGACCCGGCACCGGCAGCTGATGAGGTGGTACTGCGGGTCGACTACTGCGGCATCTGCGGCAGCGATCTGCACGCCCAACAGCAGGGCTTCGGGGTGGGGGTCGCCCTCGGACACGAGTTCGCCGGAGAGGTCGTCGAACTCGGTGCCCAGGTAACGGATTTCGCCGTCGGTGACCGCGTGTGTGTCAACCCCAACGGTGACTGGTGCGGTCGGTGTGGATTCTGCCGCGCGGGCCAGTACAACCTGTGCACGGCGCTGTTCCGCACGGCCGTCGGTGTGGCGCGCCACGGGGGTATGGCGCCCTATGCGGCGGTGCCCACCAAGGTGCTGTACCGCCTGCCCGACGGTGTGACCACCAAACAAGGCGCTTGGGTGGAACCGCTGGCGACGGCGCTGCGTGGTGTGCGCAGGTCGGGAATCGGCATGGGCGACCCGGCAATCGTGTTCGGCGGCGGCCCGATCGGGCTTCTGGTCATCACACTGCTGCGCGCGATGGGAGCCGGTCAGATCACCGCGTTCGAACCGTCGCCACTGCGGGCAGCCAAGGCCGCCGACGTCGGTGCCGACGCGGTGATCGATCCGTTGACCGTCGACGCAGGCGAGGTGTTCCCGGATCTGGCGGCGGCGCCGTCGCATGCGTTCGAATGCTCGGGCGTCGCCGCCGCCACCGAGATGGCGTTGCGCGTGCTGCGTCCCAGAGGCACACTCACCGTCACCGGTGTCGCGGCGAAACCGCCGTTCTACCAAGCGCCGGACCTCGTGTTCAAGGAACTGACCATTCAGGGCAGCTTCATCTACGAGGGTGAGTTCGCCATGGCGATCGACCTGCTGGACCGCGGGATGGTCGATATCGACCCGCTGACCAGTGGTGTCCGCGATATTGCCGCTGGGCCGGAGGCTTTCGACGAAATGCGGGACGCGTGCACCTTGGTGAAGGTGCTGTTGCGGGCTCAGTCGTCGATGTAGACGTGCGGGCAGCTCAGGTCCACATACACCGTCTCGGTCGGATCGCCGGACATGCCGCGTACCGCGTTGACCGCGCATTCAGAGATCGGGCCGTTGCGCGAACCGTTGATCTGCACGCTGTAGCCCTGACTGCGCAGTTCTCGGATGGTATCGGTGGCCGACGAACCTGCCGGTGCGGCAACGGCATTGCCCGCCAGGCCGATGGTGACGGGTGCCAGCGCGGCGCAGGCCGCGGTGGCGAACAGATAGCGTTTCATGGTTGACTCCTAGAGGCGTTGGGTTTCAAATGACTGGGTGGTCGTGCCTGTGCTGTTGGTGGGGCGCTCCTAACGTGTCAGGGGTGGGCGAACAGTGCTCCGGGAAAGTTGCGGGAGACTTCGGCGCGGCCGTCGTGGAACAGTCGCACGTACGAGAAGCGGAAGAACCGGCTCAACCGCTGCGGCGGCGTCACCAGAAGCGCCGAGCTCAGCGCATGGGCCGTCACCGCGTCGTCGGCCACCACCCACGCCGCGGCGATGTCTGCTGTGGACTCCGGCGCGGAGGCGCACACCGCCTGGTCGGTGAGCGTGGCGACGCCGATGGCCAGATCGGGCTGGGCGGGGTGTCGTAGCGCCACATGCAATCCCGTCGTACCGCTGTGGCGCATGCCGCCGTCGACGTCGACCACGAAGCCGTCGCTCCCGCGCCGGTGCAGCACGGCGGTGATGGTGTCGATCAGGTGGCCCGCACTCGCTGTGCCTGAGCCACCCAACGGATCGACGGCACCGCCGGTGGCCGCATGAAGAGCGTCGTGTACGGCGAAGACTTTCGCCGCGTCGGCAGGGGAGCTGAGTCGACCGCCGTCGTCGGTGAACAGCGATCGCTCGAATTCCTCTAGTACGCTTGTTATTTTACCGGTGGGCAGCGGATCCTCGGCTTCGATAGTCACGGAGAAGGTCCGTGCGGACTCGAAACGCGGGCGCCGCGGTCCGCCCATTCGTGTGGTCATGGTCTGGGGCGAGTCGACGGACTGCAGCTTGGTCATCGGGATCCTCAGGAAAAGGTCGTTGGGCCTGTTGATTTCAACCTAACGACGTCTGAAGACCCCGCCCATGGCTACATAGGAGTTCCATATCCGGGGAGCGCTTGCGTAGGAAAGTTCTATGAATCAGGTGACATTCGGGGTACTCACGCTTTTGAGGTCGGCCGGGCGTCGCGGCCGGAAGGCGTGAGTCGCTCGTACACCCGCCACCACATCACTTCGTGGTCGACCATGGAGATCTCACCCCGCTTCAGGCGGGAGTCGGCGACCGTCAGTGCGTGCGCAAGGGTGGTGATCTCCGCGGCGACAGCCTGAGCGCGGTCGTCATGATGGCCTCGCAGGAGCGCGACCGTGCGGGTGCGGACCAGCGAGCGCTCGGGACCGGCCTGAAAACAACTGGCGGCGCCCGCACTCAGAACGATCCCTGTGGACATCGCCAACGCTTGCCACGGGCTGAGGAACTGGGTCAGGACGATCTCGGCGACCATCCAGGCAGCAGCGCCCCACACGGGGAAGCCACGCCACAGTCGCAGCCGCCGGCGCTGTAGGGCCGTGATGCCGGGTGGATACACCGTGAGGCGGTAGCGGGTCATCCCGAAGCGGTCGGACTGCACATCCAGAGCGCCCCACACTGGTCCACCTACTGCCATATCTCCAGGTGTAGTCGCCGCCAGGGCGCCTGGCATCGATCCATACGGATCCTTGACGGCGTAATCGAGCCTGGACAGCTAGGTATATCTATATATACTCAGCAGATGACTGCTGGCCGCATCTCGCCGCGTATCGCCGACCACCCCACTGTGCGAGCAGTGCGGGCCAAGCCCGCTCCCAAACCGGGGGTGCTCGACGCCGGGTGGCTGCGGCAGGTGTGTCTGGATGCCGGGGCCGACGACGTGGCGTTCGCGGCCGTCGCCAACCCTGACCTGGCGTCTGAGCAGGAACATGTCGAGGCGGCGCTACCCGGCGCGCGCAGCTACATCTCGCTGGTGGTCAAGATGAACCGCGACAACGTGCGTTCCACGGCCCGCAGCGTCGCCAACCAGGAATTCCACCGCAGCGGCGAGATCATCAACGAGGCTGCGCACCGGATCACCCGCACGCTGCAGGATGCCGGCTATCGCGCGCTGAACCCGTCGGCGACCTTTCCGATGGAGATGGACCGATACCCGGGGCGCATCTGGGTGGTGGCGCACAAGCCGGTGGCCGTCGCCGCCGGACTCGGCGTGATGGGCATCCATCGCAATGTCATCCATCCGCGCTTCGGCAACTTCATCCTGCTGGCCACTGTCATGGTCGATGCCGATATCAGCAGTTATGGTGCGCCGCTGGACTATTCACCGTGTCTGGAGTGCAAGCTGTGTGTTGCGGCATGCCCGGTCGGGGCCATCGGCAAGGACGGGGACTTCGATTTCGTGGCGTGCTCGGTGCACAACTATCGCGAGTTCATGGGTGGGTTCACCGACTGGGCGCAGACCGTCGCCGACAGCGCCGATGCGGACGAATTCCGGTCCCGTGTCAGCGATTCCGAGAACGCGTCGATGTGGCAGAGCCTGTCGTTCAAAGCCAACTACAAGGCGGCTTACTGCCTGGCGGTGTGTCCGGCCGGGGAAGAGGTGATCGAGCCCTACCTCGATGATCGCAAGGGCTTCATGGATCTGGTCCTGAAGCCGTTGCAGGACAAGGTCGAGACGCTCTACGTGCTGCCCAACTCGAAAGCCAAGGCGTTCGCGGAGAAGCGATACCCGCACAAAGCCGTCAAGGTGGTCGACAGCGGTATCCGCGGCCGCTGACCCGCAACCACCGGCGAGCGCGCGCGTTTGTACAAAAACTTCCGGCGTGTCGCGGACAAACGCGCGCGCTCGCGCCAAAGAAGGGAGAGGGGAACTGACTCAGGTCCAGGCGTGGACTTGGTTCTGGGCGGGCTCGATGCCCAGCTGCACCAACAGCTCCGCCGCATCGGCGGCCTGCTCGCAGATCACCGGAATCTCCGGCCGCTCGCGGGAATTGAACGGCTCCAGCACAAATGCGGCACCGGACTTGCTGCCCGGCGGACGGCCGATGCCGACCCGGACGCGGTGAAAATCATTGGTGCCCAACGCCGAACCCACCGACCGCAGACCGTTGTGGCCGGCCACGCCGCCGCCGAACTTGAGCCTGATGCGGCCGAAGTCGATGTCGAGCTCGTCGTGGACAATCACCACATCAGCGGGTGCCACCGAATAGAAGTTGGCCAGTGGTCCGACCTGGCGGCCGGACTCGTTCATGTACACCCGCGGTTTGGCCAGGACGACGGCTCTGCCGCCGAGGCGGCCGGTGGCCACCTCGGCGCCAGAACGCTTGTGCACCTTGAACTTCTCGCCCAGCCGTTCGGCCAGGACGTCGACGACCATGAACCCGATGTTGTGCCGGGTCTTGGCGTAGTTCGGCCCGGGGTTACCCAGGCCGACCACCAGCATCGGTTCGGCCATGTCGCAGTACGAGCGCTGGTCTTATTCGGCTTCGGAGGTCTCGGCAGCGGCCTCGGCCTGCTCCTCGAGCTGCTCTTCGACCGACTCGCCGCCACCCTCGGCTTCCAGCTCCTCGGCGCTGGGGGCCTCGACGATGTTGACCACCAGCAGCTCCGGATCCGACACCAGGGTCACGCCGTCGGGCAGCTCGACCTGTGCGGCGGTGATCTGGGTGCCGGCCTCGACGCCCTCGACCGAGACGGTCAGCTGCTCGGGGATCGACAACGCGTCGGACTCGATCTCGATGGCGGTGGCGTCCTGGGTGACCAGGGTGCCGGTGGCGGCCTCGCCCTCGACGACCACGTTGACCTCGACGGTGACCTTCTCACCACGGCGCACGATGATCAGGTCGAGGTGCTGGATGCTGCGCTTGATCGGGTGGATCTCGATCTGCTTGGGCAGCGCCAGTGCCTCGGTGCCGTCGACGTCGAGGGTCAACACCGCGTTGGTGCCGAAGTTGCGCAGCACCGCGGCCAGCTCGCGGCCGGGGAGGTTGAGGTGCTGGGGATCGGTGCCGTGACCGTAGAGGACGGCGGGAATCTTGCCGTCCCGGCGGGCCTGACGTGACGCGCCCTTGCCGGTCTTGCTGCGGACCTCAGCGGTCAGATTGTTGGCGGCGTGCGCCTGGGCCTTGGCCATGTGGTTTCTCCTGTGCCTGTGCTGTCATCGCACGGCCAGGGTCACGCGCATTTGCGCGGAGGTCCCGTCGATAACGGTGGCCTGGCCACCCTCGCCGTGATCGCCGGTAAGGGTAACGCACGATCAGGCGAGAACAGAAATCCTCAGAGTGGGAACCGCGTCTCCGTGAGCTGCTCGGACAGGGCCCACAGCGCGGCGGCCTTCTTCGAATCGCGGGCCAGTGGGCTGCGCCCGACGGCCTGGGTGGGGCCGCGGCTGCCGAACTTGGGGCCGATGAAGCTGTTGCCCGGTAGGTCCTGCGATGCCGCGAACAGCGTCTGACGCGCGCCGAAGGAGGCGTCGGTGGCGAACAGCTTGTTGGCGGCCAGCCACACCGGGGTGCCGAGCTTGTTACCGGTCTTGCCCTGCAGATTGGTCGCCGAGTAGCCGGGATGGGCGGCCAGTGCGGTCACCGATGATCCGGCCCGGTCGAGGCGGCGCTGCAGCTCACTGGTGAACAGCAGATTGGCCAACTTCGACTGTCCGTAGGCCGGCCACGCGAAGTACGGCCGCGACCTGTAGTTCAGGTCGTCGAGGTTGATCCGCCCGAACACATGCATCAGCGAAGACACGGTCACCACCCGGTCGGTGATCTTGGGCAGCAGCAGGTTGGTCAGCGCGAAATGCCCCAGATGGTTGGTGCCGATCTGGCTCTCGAAGCCGTCGGCGGTCTGCGCGTAGGGCACCGCCATGATGCCGGCGTTGTTCACCAACACGTCCACGGCCTCCACGGTGCCGGCGAATGCCCGCACCGACGCCAGGGACTGCAGGTCGAGTGCACGGACCTCGACGTCGCCGGTCATGCCCGCCGCGGCCTTCTCGCCTTTGACGGTGTTGCGCACCGCCAGGATCACCTTCGCGCCCACGCGGGCGAGTTCTCGGGCGGTGATCTCACCGAGCCCGCTGTTGGCGCCGGTGACGATAACGGTGCGTCCGGCGAAAGACGGCAGGTCGGCGGCTGTCCACTGGGTCATGCCTGACAGGTTAGCGAGGAACTGTCACGGCGAAACCCTTGATCGTCTCCTCGATCGGATCAGATTGCGCCACGGCCTGATTCGCCAGGGTGCTGGCGGTGAACTGGATGAGGTAGCGATCGAAGCCGGGAGTCACGGGGATGACCACCCGGTTGTAGGTGTGCACCCGCCGGCCGTCGGGGGCGTCGTAGCTCCCCTCGATCATCGCCGAGGGAAACCCGTCGAACTCGTCGAACGACTCCCCGAGTTTGGTGAAGTTCTTCGACATCAGGGCATCGGCGTTGGCGTGTTTCATCGCTTCGGCGACGTCGAAATTGCCCCACAGCTTGAACGCCATCACCATGACGTTGGGGTAGTGGTCCTGGCTGTCGTTCGGCCGGATCAGTTCGACATCGCGCAGTTCGGGATCGTCGTCCTTGCCCCAGCCACGGGGGACCGGCAGGGTCAGCGTCACGTCCTTCAACGCGTCGACGGCGATCGGTTGGCCGGTGACGCCCAGGCCCTCTAGGTACTCGTAGAAGGGCACCGGCTCGGCTGAGGTGGTGGCCGGCGCCGGGGTGGCGGGGGTGGGGCTGTCGGTCCAGATCGATTGGTAATCAGGGGTTTCCGCGCCGCAGCCGGCAACCAGGATCGCCACCGCAAGGGCGGCAGCGACGAGTCTCACAGAATCTCGCGGACCGTATCGATCGGCCGGGCCAGCCGGGTGCCGTTGTCGGTCACGACGAAGGGGCGTTCGATCAGGATCGGGTGCTCGGCCATGGCGTCCAGCAACTCGTCATCGGACGCGTCGGCCAACCCGAGCTCGGTGTACAGCGATTCGCGCTTACGTAGGGCGGTGCGCACGTCGATCCCGGCGTCGGCGATCATCTGCGCCAGTTCCGCGCGTGACGGCGGCGTCTTCAGGTACTGCACCACCGTCGGCTCGATCCCGGACTCGCGCAACAGATCCAGCGTCTTGCGTGACGTGGTGCACCGCGGGTTGTGGTAGATCGTCGCTCTTGTCACGGGGTCAGCTTCCATCTAGGCCGAGCCGTCGAACAGACTGGTCACCGACCCGTTGTCGAACACCTGACGAATGGTGTTGGCCAGCAGCGGCGCGATGGACAGCACGGTCAGTTGCGGGAACCGCTTCTCCTCACCGATCGGCAAGGTGTTGGTGACGATCACCTCGCGGGCGCCGCAGTCGGCCAGGCGTTGTGCGGCCGGGTCCGACAGCACGCCGTGGGTGGCGGCGATGATGACGTCGCTGGCGCCGTCCTCGCGGAGCAGGTTCACCGCGCCGGCGATGGTGCCGCCGGTGTCGATCATGTCGTCGGTCAGGATGCAGGTCTTGCCCCTGACGTCACCGACCACGCGGTTGGACTTCACCTGGTTGGGCACCAGCGGATCTCGGGTCTTGTGGATGAAGGCCAGCGGCACCCCACCCAGGGAGTCCGCCCACTTCTCGGCCACCCGGACACGTCCGGAGTCGGGGGAGACCACCACCATGTTGTGATCGGAGTAGTTCTCGGCGATGTAGCCGGTGAGCAGCTTCTGCGCCCGCATGTGGTCGACGGGGCCGTCGAAGAAGCCCTGGATCTGGTCGGTGTGCAGATCCACCGTCACGATGCGGTCCGCGCCTGCGGTCTTGAGCAGATCGGCCACCAGGCGCGCCGAGATGGGCTCGCGACCCCGATGCTTCTTGTCTTGGCGGGCGTACGGATAGAACGGCACGATCGCGGTGATGCGCTTGGCGCTGCCGCGCTTGAGCGCGTCGATCATCAGCAGCTGTTCCATCAGCCACTTGTTCAACGGCGCCGGATTCGACTGCAGCACGAACGCGTCGCTGCCGCGCACCGACTCGTCGAAACGGACGAAGATCTCACCGTTGGCGAAGTCACGTGCGGTTGTCGCGGTCACGGGAACGTCTAGTTCCTTGGCGACCTGCTCGGCCAGCTCGGGATGCGCCCGACCCGAGAAGAGCATCAACGCTTTGCGGTTGTCGGTCCAGTCGTGGCTCACCATTGCCCTCGCCGGTCGGGAACTGATACGGAGCAATCGTACGTAGCGTTTCGGCGGGTGTGGTGGCGGGTTACCAGATTCCCAACGTCAGGCATCTTCTGCTGGGTCTTTTCGGGCAGCCTGGGCTGCCGTCGCCGCCGCACTACCGGGACGCTTGCGTTGCACCCAGCCCTCGATATTGCGTTGTGGGCCCGCGGAGACCGCCAGCGCGCCGGGCGGAACGTCTTCGCGCAGCACAGTGCCGGCACCGGTGTAGGCGCCGTCGCCGACGGTCACCGGCGCCACGAACATGGTGTCCGAACCGGTGCGCACGTGTGAGCCGACCGTGGTGCGGCGCTTGGTCTCTCCGTCGTAGTTGACGAACACGCTGGAGGCGCCGATGTTGCTGTGCTCGCCTATGTCGGCGTCGCCGACATAGGTCAGGTGCGGCACCTTGGTGCCCGTTCCGATGGTGGAGTTCTTCGTCTCGACGAAGGCGCCGAGTTTGGCGTCGTCGCCGAGGATCGTGCCGGGGCGCAGATAGGTGAACGGGCCGACGGTCGCCTCGGCGCCGATCGACGACGACGTGCCGTGGGTGCGGATCACCGACGCCGCATCCCCGACGGTGACGTCGGCCAGGGTGGTGTCCGGCCCGATGGTGCAGTGCCCGCCGATGGAGGTGGCGCCGAGCAGCTGGGTACCGGGATGCACCACGGTGTCCTGGCCGATGGTCACGTCGACGTCGATCCACGTGGTGGCGGGGTCGACGACGGTGACGCCCGCACGTTGGTGGGCGGCGACGATCCGGCGATTCAGTTCGGTACCGAGGGCGGACAACTGCACGCGGTCGTTGACGCCGGCCACCAGCACGCTGTCGTCGACGTGCTGGGCGTGCACGATCTGCCCGTCACCGCGCAGGATCGAGATGACGTCGGTCAGGTACAGCTCGTGTTGGGCGTTGTCCGAGCGCAGCCGGTTGAGCGCCGAGCGCAGCGCCGCCACGTCGAATGCGTACACCCCGGCATTGACCTCGCGGATCTCCTTCTGGCTGGGGCTGGCGTCGGCCTGCTCCACGATCGCGATGACCTCACGGTCCTGCGTGCGCAGCACCCGGCCATAGCCGGTCGGGTCCGGCAGGGTCGTCGTCAGGACCGTCGCCGCGGCGGCGGCCGCCCGGTGCGTGTCGATCAGGCCGGCCAGCGTGTCGGCGTCCAGCAGGGGGACATCACCGGAGGTCACCACCACCACGCCGGCGAAAGCGTCGGGAAGGGCTTTGAGCCCGCAGAGCACGGCGTGACCGGTGCCCAGCTGCTCCTCTTGGATCGCGATGTCGATGGTGCGCCCCAGCTTGGCGGCCAGGTCTTGTACCGCGGGGGTGATGCGGTCGCGGTTGTTGCCCAGCACCGTCACCAAGTGTTGCGGTGACACCTTGGCCACAGCGTGGATGGCATGCGCCAGCATGCTGCGACCCGCCAGCGGGTGCAGCACCTTGGGGGTGTCTGACCGCATACGGGTACCGGCGCCCGCGGCCAGCACGAGAACAGCGGATTCACCGTGAATTGTCATAAAAGCTCCGTCGCCAGGACTCGAACCTGAACTATCTGAACCAAAATCAGAGGTGCTGCCGATTACACCACGACGGACTGCCGACGCCGGAAATCCTAGTGCAAGCCGATAGTCTGATGCTCGTGGCTGCTCCGGACAAAGACGTGCGCGCCCCGCGGGCCCGCATGACCGGCAGCGAGCGGCGGCATCAGCTGATCGACATCGCCCGCTCGTTGTTCGCCGAGCGTGGCTACGACGCCACCTCGATCGAGGAGATCGCGCAGCGCGCCAACGTGTCCAAACCCGTGGTCTATGAACATTTCGGCGGCAAAGAGGGCCTCTACGCCGTGGTGGTGGACCGGGAGATGTCGGCCTTGCTCGACGGCATCACGTCGTCGCTGACCAACAACCGCTCCCGGGTGCGCGTGGAGATGGTGACCCTGGCGCTGCTGACCTACGTCGAAGAGCGCACCGACGGGTTCCGCATCATGATCCGCGACTCGCCGGCGTCCATCAGCTCGGGCACGTACTCGTCACTGCTCAACGACGCCGTGTCGCAGGTGGCGTCGATCCTGGCCGGCGATTTCTCCCGCCGCGGGCTGGACCCGGAGCTGGCGCCGCTGTATGCGCAGGCCCTCGTGGGCTCGGTGTCGATGACCGCGCAGTGGTGGCTCGACACCCGCGAGCCGAAGAAAGAAGTGGTGGCCGCGCATCTGGTGAACCTGATGTGGAACGGCCTGACCCATCTCGAAGCGGATCCGCACCTGCAGGACGAGTGATCGAGTGTCACTCAGCGGCGGGAATTCGTGCCCGCTTCCGCCCTGGTGTGACACTCGATGGAGCTGTGGATTGACGAACTCGGGCTCGCGCTGAATCTGCGACGCTCCCGGCGTGATCGTCGGGCCCTTTCTCGGAGCAGAGGCGTTGGCCGCCGGGCTTGTGACGCGGCATCAGCTCCGCACGCGCTACCGCGCCATCCTCCCGGGGGTGTACCTCGACAAGACCGTTGTGCCCACGCTCTACGACCGCACGGTGGCTGCATGGCTGTGGAGCCGGCGACAGGCGGTCATCGCCGGCGACGCGGCAGCGGCTCTGCATGGCGCGAAATGGATCGAGCCCACCGTCGACGTGGACATCTACTACGCCAGCACCAGGCCGCCCACCCGGATCAACGCTCACCGTGACAGCCTTCTTGCGGGCGAGACGTGCCGGATCGAGGGCATGCTCGTCACCACCCCTGTACGAACCGCTTTTGACCTCGCGCGCCGTGACACCGGGGAGGACGAAGACGCACGCTGTCGCGTCGTGGCTGGTGTCGACGCATTGCTCAGTGCGACGGGGACCAGCGTGGGAGATGTCGAGGCAGTGGCGGCACGGCACCGCGGCGCCCGACGACTGCGAAACCTCGAGCGGGTTCTTGCCTCCGTCGATGCCGGGGCCGAGTCGCCGAAGGAGACCTGGCTGCGGCTACTGCTGAAACGCTGTGGGCTTCCCCCGGTTCGAACACAGATCGAAGTGCGCGACGAGTTCGGCGATTTCGTCGCCCGCCTGGACATGGGCTGGCCCGAGTTGAAGCTGGCCATCGAGTACGACGGCGACCAACACCGCAGCGACCGTCGTCAATATGTTCGCGATATGCACAGACTCGAGGAGCTGACACGGTTGGGCTGGGTCGTCGTGCGGGTGATCAAGGAGGATTCCGAAGTGCTGATAGCCCGGAGAGTGCGGGCAGCGCGGACCCTTCAAGAATCGAAAGTCACTCAGCGGCGGAAATTCGGGTCGAATGCCGCCCTGGCGTGACACTCGTTCACCCGCGGTCGCGGGCCATCACGTCGGCGACGGTCTCGCGCCGCACCAACGTCCGCAGGCGCCGGTCGCGCACCGCGACCAGCGGTGGCCGCCCCACCAGGTGGCGATTGGATGCCGTGGAGTGGTGATAGGCGCCGGTGCCCGCCACCGCGATCAGGTCACCGGGATGGACATCGCAGGGCAGCTCGGCGCCGCGGACGAGCTCACACCCGAGGCCCACGATTGTCATCGGCTGCGACGGCCCCAACGGATGCCGATTGACCAGCGTCGCGGTGTGCCCGTCGCATCCCGGGCAGTCGCCACTGCCGCCGTCGACCGTCACCTGCCCCTCCGCGACAGACAGCACCCGATACAGCGTCACGCCGGCCCGAGCGGCGAGCGCGCGCCCGGGTGCGACGACGATCGTGGGCCGCGGGAACCGCTCGGCGCAGCAGGCGTCGAGTGCGTCCTCGATGGACAGTGACAGCGCACGCGGATCCGGTTCCACGTCGCCGCCGATGTTCAGCTCGCCGAGCAGCACGCCGTGCGCCCGCCGCACATCGGCCATGACGCAGATCATCTGTCGCACCACCTCGCCGCACCGCCCGGCCTCGTCGACCTGGCAGTGCAGACCGGCCAGTCGCAGGGTCGGCTCGTCCACCACGGCGGCGGCCAGCTCGGCCGAGCCCACCAGCACATTCTGCGGCTGACGGGCCAGGCCGGCGAGGTAGGCGAGTTGAATCGTCGAGTCGACGACGATGCGGCCGACACCGGCCTGCACGGCAGCGGCGAGGTCGTCGTGGGTTCTGCCGCGGTAGACGATGCGGGCCGGATCGACGCCGCCGGCCAGGGCGGTCGTCAGCTCGCCGGCCGAACAGATGTCGAGGCCCAGGTGTTCGGATGCTGCCCAGCGGGCCACCGCTGTGGTCAGCAGGGCCTTTCCCGCGTAGACCACCTTGGTGCCGGGTAGTTCCTTGCGGTAGCGCCGGGCGCGATACCGGAAGTCGGCTTCATCGAGCACATAGGCCGGGGTGCCGACTTCATCGGCGATATCGGCCAGCGCGATGCCGCCGACGGTCAGTCGGCCGGCCTCGTCGGCGTGGGTGGTGTGCGGCCACAACATGGGATCGACCCGCGGCCTCACGGCGGTGCGCAAGGAGGGCAGGATGTCCAGAAGCGTCATGGATCCACCGTGCGCCCGCCGGCTGGGAACAGGCACAGGCCTTGACGAGGTCTTGACAGCTACGGGTCGATTCTTGACGGCGATCCACCCGCCTAGAATGGGTGCATCATGACCGCACCGGGGCATCCTTCTGTTCAGACCCCGATCGCGGGGCTCATCGAATTGGCGCTCAGTGCGCCGACATTCACCGACCTGATCGACCGCGCCAAGCAGCGGCCCGACGAGCTCACCCTGGTGGGACCGAGCAGCGCACAGGTTTTCGTGGCGGCGGCACTGGCGCAGCAGGGTCCGCTGCTGGTGGTCACGGCGACCGGCCGGGAAGCCGACGACCTCACCGCCGAACTGCGCGGCGTCTTCGGCGAGGCCGCGGCCATGTTCCCGTCCTGGGAGACCCTGCCGCACGAGCGCCTGTCCCCGGGGGTGGACACCGTCGGCGCGCGGCTGATGCTGCTGCGCCGGCTCACCCACCCCGACGATGCCCGCCTGGGCCCGCCGCTGCGGGTGGTGGTGACGACGGCACGGTCACTGCTGCAGCCCATGACGCCCGGGCTGTCGCACGTCGAACCGCTGACCTTCGCCGTCGGAGCCGAACTGGACTTCGACGACACCATCCACCGGCTGGTCGAGCTCGCCTACACCCGCGTCGACATGGTGGGCAAGCGCGGCGAGTTCGCGGTCCGTGGCGGCATCCTCGATGTGTTCGCGCCCACGGCCGAGCACCCGGTTCGTATCGAATTCTGGGGCGACGAGATCACCGAGATGCGGCTGTTCTCCATCGCCGACCAGCGCTCCATCACCGAGATCCCCATCGAGCACCTGGTGGCTGTCCCGTGCCGGGAACTGCTGCTCACCGAGGACGTCAAACAGCGCGCGGCGATGCTGGCCGGCAGCAGCCCGGCCACCGACAACGTGGTGACGGGCAGTGTCGGCGACATGCTGGCCAAGCTCGCCGAGGGCATCCCGGTCGACGGTATGGAGGCGTTGCTGCCGGTGCTGCGGCCCGAGGACCCGGCCCTGCTGACCGATCAGCTGGCACCCGGCACCCCGGTGCTGGTGTGCGATCCGGAAAAGGTCCGCACCCGCGCCGCTGATCTGATCAACACCGGCCGGGAGTTCCTGGAGGCGTCGTGGTCGGTGGCCGCCATCGGCGGCGATGCACCCATCGACGTCGAGCAGCTCGGGGGTTCGGGATTCCGTGAGCTCGGCGAGGTGCGCGCGCAGGCCCGCAAGGCGGGCCATCCGTGGTGGACACTGAGCCAGCTGCCCGACGAGTCGGCGATCGAACTCGAGGTTCGAGCCGCGCCGTCGGCCCGAGGCAGCCAACAGAATGCCGAGGAGATCTTCGCGATGCTGCGGGCGCACTGCGCCACCGGGGGCTCCGCGGCGATCGTCACCCCGGGTACCGGCACGGCCACCCGCGTCTGCGAACAGCTCGCCGATGCTGACACCCCGGCCGCACTGCTGGATCCCGGTGCCACTCCCAAGCCCGGCGTCGTGGGGGTTCTCAAGGGCCCGCTGCACACCGGTGTCGTCTTACCGGGTGCCCACCTCGTCGTCATCACCGAGACCGACCTCACCGGTAACCGGGTCACCGCCACCGAAGGCAAACGCCTTGCGGCCAAACGGCGTAACACCGTCGACCCGCTGGCCCTGACCGCCGGCGACCTGGTGGTGCACGACCAGCACGGCATCGGCAAGTTCGTCGAGATGACCGAACGTGTGGTCGGCGGCGCCCGTCGCGAGTACCTGGTGCTGGAGTACGCCTCCGCCAAGCGGGGCGGCGGGTCCGACCGGCTCTACGTCCCGATGGATTCCCTCGATCAGCTGTCGAGGTATGTCGGCGGCACGGCTCCCACCTTGAGCAAGCTCGGCGGCAGCGACTGGGCGAACACCAAAACCAAGGCGCGCAGGGCGGTTCGCGAGATCGCCACCGAGTTGGTGGCCCTCTACGCCAAACGTCAAGCGGCGCCGGGCTTCGCGTTCCCGCCGGACACCCCGTGGCAGAACGAGATGGAGGACGCGTTCGGGTTCACCGAGACCGTCGACCAGTTGACGGCCATCACCGAGGTGAAGGCCGACATGGAGCGGCCTGTTCCGATGGACCGCGTGATCTGCGGCGACGTCGGATACGGCAAGACCGAGATCGCGGTGCGGGCGGCGTTCAAGGCGGTGCAGGCCGGAAAGCAGGTCGCGGTGCTGGTGCCCACGACGCTGCTGGCCGATCAGCACATGCAGACGTTCGCCAACCGGATGGCCGGTTTCCCGGTGACGGTCAAGGGGCTGTCGCGGTTCACCGATCCCGCGGAGTCGCGCAAGACCACCGAGGGAATGGCCGACGGTTCCGTCGACATCGTGATCGGCACACACCGGCTGCTGCAGACCGGCGTGCGCTGGAAGGACCTGGGGCTGGTGATCGTCGACGAGGAGCAGCGATTCGGCGTCGAACACAAGGAGCACATCAAGAGTCTGCGCACGCACGTCGACGTGCTGACCATGAGCGCCACCCCGATTCCGCGCACGCTGGAGATGAGCCTGGCCGGAATCCGGGAGATGTCAACGATTCTGACACCGCCCGAGGAGCGCTACCCGGTGTTGACCTATGTCGGTCCGCACGACGACAAGCAGGTGGCCGCGGCGCTGCGACGGGAACTGTTGCGCGACGGGCAGGCCTTCTACATCCACAACCGGGTCAGCTCCATCGATTCGGCGGCCGCGAAGGTCCGTCAGCTGGTCCCCGAGGCCCGCGTGGTGGTGGCGCACGGGCAGATGCCCGAGGAGCAGCTGGAGAGGACCGTCGAGGGCTTCTGGAACCGGGAGTACGACATCCTGGTCTGTACGACGATCGTCGAGACCGGTCTGGACATCTCCAACGCCAACACCTTGATCGTGGAACGCGCTGACACCTTCGGCCTTTCGCAGCTCCACCAGCTGCGGGGCCGCGTCGGTCGCAGCCGCGAACGCGGATACGCGTACTTCCTGTACTCGCCGGAGAAGCCACTGACCGAGACGGCATATGACCGGCTGGCCACCATCGCGCAGAACAACGAACTCGGTGCCGGTATGGCCGTCGCGATGAAAGACCTCGAGATCCGCGGCGCCGGTAACGTGCTGGGCGCCGAGCAGTCCGGCCACGTCGCCGGCGTCGGCTTCGACCTGTACGTGCGCCTGGTCGGTGAGGCCGTGGAGGCCTACCGTGCCGCTGCCGACGGTGAAACCGTCGCGGGCGCAGAGGAACCCAAAGAGGTCCGGATCGATCTGCCGATCGATGCCAACCTGCCGCCGGACTACATCGACAGCGACCGGCTCCGCCTGGAGGGCTATCGCAGGCTCGCCGCGGCCACCAGCGATGCCGATGTCCTGTCCGTGGTCGACGAACTGGTCGACCGCTACGGCCCGCTGCCGGAGCCGGCGCTGCGGCTGGTGGCGGTGGCCCGGCTGCGGCTGCTGTGCCGTGGTTACGGCATCACCGAGGTGTCGGCCACCGGCTCGGCGGGGCAGCCCTCCACGCTGCGGATCTCGCCTCTGACGCTGCTGGATTCCGGGCAGCTACGGCTCAAGCGGATGTATCCGGGCGCTGCGTACCGTGCCACCACGTCGACCATCCAGGTGCCGATCCCGCGGGCGGGCAGCGGAATCGGCGCACCACGCATCCGTGATCTCGAGCTGGCGCAGATGGTGGCGGATCTGGTGCTGGCACTGGACGGGAAACCGCAGGGCGAAGTGGACATCACGAAGCTGGAGGGGGCGGGTACGTGACCGTGATTCTGGTTGACCCCAGGCGTCCGACGCTGGTGCCCGTCGACGCGGTGGCGCTGCTGGCCGGCGAGGTGCAGTACACCGAGGAGATGCCGGTCAAGGTGCCGTGGTCGCTTCCCAAGGCAAGGCCTTTGCTCGTAGGGAATGTCACCGGCGAGGTGTCGCCCGTGCTGTTGTCGTCAGACCCCAAGCACCCCGCCGTCCTGGCGCGGATAGCCGCGGGGGAGCAGGTGATCTCGGCTCCGGCTCCCCAGCCCGGGGAGCGGCTGCTGGACGCGGTCGCGGTGATGGACAAGCTGCGCACCAACGGCCCGTGGGAGAGTGAGCAGACCCACGATTCGTTGCGCCGTTACCTGCTCGAGGAAACCTACGAACTCTTCGATGCCGTGCGCAGCGGCGACACCGACGAGCTGCGCGACGAGCTCGGAGATGTGTTGCTGCAGGTGCTGTTTCACGCGCGGATCGCCGAGGACGCCACCGACAAGGCGTTCTCGATCGACGATGTGGCCGACGCGCTGGTGCGTAAGCTGCGCAATCGGGTGCCCGCGGTGCTGGCCGGTGAGACCATCTCCCTGGAGGAGCAGCTGGCGCAGTGGGAGGAGCGCAAAGCCCGCGAGAAGTCGTCCCGTGAATCGGTGGTGGCGGATCTGCCCACGGGCCAACCCGCTCTGGCATTGGCGCAGAAGGTGATCACGCGCGCCCAGCAGGCGGGGGTGCCCGCCGATCTCTTCCCGTCCGGCATGCTCGCGGTCACGTTGGCGCCGGAGTTCGACGCCGAGAATCACCTGCGCACAGCGGTTCTCGAATTCATGGACGACGTGCGCAGTGCCGAACGGGCGGTGGCGGTGGCGCGGGGTGTCTCGGTCGGCGATCTGGACGACGTGGCCCTGGGTGCGGTCAGCGAGGACGAGTGGCGCGCCGCCTGGCCCAGTGAAATCGACGACGTGCTCGATGCCGACGAACTGGTACCGGTCGACGACGAGTCGTAGGCCACCCGCTCAGGCGAACAGCTGCGAGCCCCAGAACGCCGTCGGGTCGCCCTCGCGCAACCCCGGCGGGCACGCGAAAATCGCGGTGCCGGTGTGGGTGATGTACTCGTTCATCGCGTCCTTGCGGGACATCTCCGCCTGCATGGGGATGAACTGCTTGACCGGGTCCCGCACGAAGGCGATGAAGAACAGACCCGCATCCATGTGCCCGAAACCGTCGGTGCCGTCGGTGAAGTTGTAACCGCGACGCAGGATCTCGATGCCGCCGAGGTGCTCGGGGGAGACCAGCCGGACATGGGCGTTCACGTCGATGTGCGGTTGGTCTTTGTCGTCGACGAGGTCGAAGTCGAGTTCCTGGAATTCCTGCGTGAGGCCGTTGGGGGCACCCGAGCCCTTCTGGCGTCCGATCACCCGTTCCTGTTCCAGAAGCGTGGTCCGGTCCCAGTTCTCGATGCGCATCCGGATCCGCCGGGTCACCAGGTAGCTGCCGCCGGTCAACCAGGCCGGCCCGTCACCGTCGGCCACCCACACGAAATTGTTGATCTTGTCGGTTTCCTCGGCCTTGATGTTGGCCGTCCCGTCCTTGAACCCGAACAGATTCCGGGGAGTCGCCTGTTCCTGGGTGGTCGAGGAGGTGCGTCCGAAACCCTGCTGCGCGTAGCGCACCGCGACGGTGCCGAAGCCGACGCGGGCGAGGTTGCGGATCGCGTGGAAGGCCACCTGCGGGTCGTTGGCGCAGGCCTGCACGCAGATGTCGCCGCCGGAGCGCGCCGGGTCCATGCTCTCGTTCGGGAACTTCGGCAGATCTGCCAGCTGGGCGGGTTTCTTGTCCGCGATACCGAAGCGGTCCACGCCGTCTCTGAGAAACAGCGACGGGCCGAATCCGATGGTCAACGTCAACTGCGACGCCGGCGACCCCAGCGCTTCGCCGGTATCCGACGGTGGCGCATACGGATTCATGCCCACGGCGCCGTCGGCGAACGCCTCCTCACCGCGCGTCATGCGCTCGGCCATCGCGGTCCATTCCTGCAGCAGCGCAATCAGGTCGTCCCGCGAATCGGTGGTGACGTCGAAGACCCCGAAGGTCATCCGATCCTGTTGGGCCGTGACGATCCCGGCCTGGTGCTCACCGCGGAAGGGAACCTCCACCTGCAGGTGGTCGGTTGACGGCTGGGCCGCCGACGCGCGACCGGCGAGTGCACCCGCACCCGCGGCCCCGACGACGGCGGCACCGACACCTGCGGCGCCGATCAGCCTGCGTCGGGAGAATCCCTTGGCCGGCTGGACGGGAGAAGCTGAATTGTCCTCGTCTGAATCATTGTGGGGCGATGACACCTTGGACCTGGCTCACTTCTTTGCTGAGGGCGTCGATGGCGCGGGAGAGTTCTTGGCGCTGGGGTTCGGTGACGGTGTCGTAGGAGACGAAGCCGTCACCTTGGCGGTATTGCAGCAGCAGGGCTTCGGTGTTTTGGAAACGCTGATCGACCCGGGTGCCCAGGTCGGGATTGCGCTCGTCGAGGATCGGGCGCACCGAGGCCACCGCGGTCTGGGAGCCCTGCAGGTTGGCGTTGAAATCCCACAGGTCGGTGTGGGAGAAGATGTCTTCTTCCCCGGAGATCTTGCTGATCGCGATCTCATCCAACAGGCCCTGCGCGCCGCCGGCGATCTGGGTGGAATCGATGCTGTAGTCCGGCGCTTTGACGCCCTGGGCCAGTTCGTTGACATCGGCGACCAACTGATCGGCCAACGCGGCGGCATCGGGTTGCAGCCCGGTGACCCACAGCTGCTTTTCCAGCGCATGGAAGCCGGTCCAACGCTGGCCGTCTTCGAGGTCGGCCTCGCGCAGATCGATACGCGGATCGAGGTCGTTGGGGAAGGACTCGGCCACCGGTTCGATGCGCTCGTAGTACACCCGCGACGTCGGATACTGCGCCTTGGCGGCCTCGACGTCGCCGGCTTTGACGGCCGCGGCGAAGGCGTCGACCGCCGGCACCAACGCCTCGGTCTGCGAGATCACATAGCGTTTGTAGTTGTCGGAGGCTTCCTTGAACTTGCCTTCGGTGTCGACCTGCACTTCCTGACCGGTCACGGTGAAGTCACCGCGGATGCCGTCGCCGATCATGCCGGGCTTGCACGCGGTCTGGTAGGTGCCGGGCTGGGTCAACTGCACGATCAGGGTGCGCTGCAATCCGGGGGAGACGTTTTCCACCTCACCCATCACCCGGTCCCCTTCGCCGTAGACGTAGAACTCAGTGACCTTGGTGCCGTTGTTGGTGATGACGAAGGTGTTGGCGCCGGTGGCCCCTTCGGTGCCCGACAGGGTGCACTCGGTGTCGGTGGCCTCCACGCTGACCTGCTCGGCCCCGGCCGCCCCGGTGTCCTGCTCGGCCGAGGACGCCGACTCCTTGGCCGTGCAACTGGTCAACGACACACCCGCCAACACCGCCGCGGTCACAGCGACAAAGGGAAAACGGCTCATTTGGTTGACCTTTCGGATGTGGATTCGCTGTCAGGAGCCGGGGCAGCTTGGCGGCGCGCCGACACCGGCCGGAGGAAGAACGCCAGGACGATCACCAGGTAGGCGAGCCAGCACACCAGCTGCAGCACCGTGGGCGTCGGCGTCACGTTGAACACGCCCTGGATCACTTCGCCGTACCAGGCCGACCAGTCGAACCAGGAACTGATGTCGAAGGCGCGGCTGGACAACCCGGGCAGCCAGCCGACGGTCTGCAACGCGCCGACGCCGTAGGACAGGATGCCCGCGGCCACCACGATCAGGAGTACGCCGGTGTACTTGAAGAATTTGGCGAGATTGATGCGTACCGCGCCGGCGTACATGCCGTACGCGATGGCTGCGGCGATCAACACCCCGATGATCAAGCCGGTCAGCGGCCACAGTGTCTCCGCTTCGGCGTACCCCACCATGAACAGGGCGGTCTCCACGCCTTCGCGGCCGACAGCCAGGAAGGCCAGCACCGCCACGGCCACACCGCCGGTCTCCAGGGCGCGCGACATCTCGCCGCGCAGCTCACCGGAAAGGCCGGCGGCGGCCTTCTTCATCCACAGCACCATCGTGGTGACGATCACGACGGCGATCAGGGAGGCCACCCCGGCGATGGCTTCGGCTCCCAGGCCGCTGATGGTCTTCTCACCGAACTGGATTCCCAGGAACACACCCAGCGTCATCAGGATGGCCAGGCCCACACCCAGCCAGACCCATCTGAGTGCGTCGCGGCGTTCCGATTTCACCAGGAACGCCACCAGGATGCTCACCACGATGGCTGCTTCCAGGCCCTCGCGCAAACCTATGAGTAAGCTGCCAAGTACCTGTGTGGACACGCTCGGAGCTGCGGCCAGCACGGATACCGAGGTGTCCACCACCGTGGTCATTCCACGTTCCTTCATGCCGCGACGTACACCCGGCAGCACCGACGAACACGCCGGCGAAAGCTAGGTGTGGCTCACCTAACGATGAGCCGAATCGGACGTTACACCTGTGCGCCCCGCCGCGGCCAAACCCTGGTACTTCGTTCGCTATGCGACCATGGGTCAAGACCAGAGTGGGTTGAGGAGTCCTGTGTCGATGCGCTGGCTACAGGCTGCCGCAGCTGTAGGCGCGGCAGCACTGCTGATGGCATCGAGCTGCTCGTGGCAGGTCGGCACGCCAGTTCCGGAGGGTGTTCCGCCGCCCTCGGGTGACCCGGTGCCCGCCGTGGACACCTATGCCGACGGCCGCGGGGCGGATCAACTTCACCAGTGGGCCGCCGAGCGTGCACCTGCCCTGGGTATCCCCGCCACCGCCCTGGAGGCCTACGCCTACGCGGCCCGGGTGGCCGAGGTGGAGAATCCGGACTGCCACCTGTCGTGGACCACGCTGGCGGGCATCGGGATGGTGGAAAGCCACCACGGGACCTACCGCAACGCCGATATGGCCGGCAACGGCGATATCACCCCGCCGATCCGGGGTGTGCGGCTCGACGGCACCGCGGGCAACATGCACATCCCGGACACCGACGGCGGCCTCCTCGACGGCGATCCGCATCTGGACCGGGCGATGGGGCCCATGCAGTTCATCCCCGAGACCTGGAAGCTCTACGGCGTCGACGCCAACAACGACGGTGTGATCAGCCCGGACAACATGGATGATGCGGCGCTGTCGGCGGCGGGATACCTCTGTTGGCGCGGCGGTGACCTGTCCAGCCCGCGCGGCTGGATGGCCGCGCTGAAGGCCTACAACAACTCCGAGCAGTACGCGCGGACGGTCCGGGACTGGGCCACCGCCTACGCCAGCGGCCGCGCCCTGTAAGGGGCGGGTGTCTACCGGCGCTCAGACGCCACACATCACCCGGATCTCGGCGAGCGCGTCGCTGAGGTCGATCAGCGCCGGGGTGGCCAACGCGATTCGCAGGGCGTTGGGCGCCGGAGCCGACAGGGCGAACGCATCGGCGGTGGACACCAGGATCCCGCGCTGCGCCAGTTGGCGGGCGGCGATATCGGCGCGGGTCTCCTCGGGCAGCGTCAGCCAACCGGTGTACGAGCTGGGATGTGCGCGGTAGTCCAGGCCGGCGAATGCGGCCCGCGCCAGCCCCTGCCGGTCCCGGGCGTCAGCGCGGCGTAGCTTCTCCAGCCGCTGCGCGGTCCCGTCGGTGAGCCACCGGGTGGTCAGTGCGGTCGACAGGCTCGAGGTTCCCCAGCTGCCGGCCCGCAGCTGGCGGGACAGTGCGGCGCGGTATCGGGGTGGGGTGACCAGGAATCCGACCCGAAGGCCGGCGGCCAGGTTCTTCGACATGCTGCCCACGTACACGGTGCGTTCCGGGGCCAATGTCTGCAGCGGTGGTGGTGCCTCCGGTTCCAGGAACGCATATGTCGCGTCCTCGATGAGGATGACGTCGTGGCGGCGCGCGATGTCGACGATGCGCTGTCGCGCCTGGCTGTCCAGCACGAAGCCGAACGGGTTGTGCAGGGTGGGCATCGTGTACAGGGCGCGGATTGGCCGGCGACCGCACAGCCGGTCCAGGTGGTCGAGGTCGGGTCCGGTGAAATCGGCTGGCACCGAAGCCAATTCGATATTGCGGGCGGTGCTGATCAGCTTGATCCCCGGGTAGGTCAGGCAGTCGGCGGCCACCACCGATCCGGCACCGGCGAGCGCTCCCAGTGCCGTGTCCAAGCCGTGTTGGGCTCCGCCGGTGAGCAGCACGTCCCTGGGGGCGACGTCGATATCGCGGTCGAGCAGGTACCTCGCGATGGCGGCCTGGTCGCGGCTGCGACCGCCCGGAGGTTGTTGCGCCAGCAGCGCCGTCAGGTCGCCTTCGGCGGCCATCTCCCGCAGTCCGGTGCGCAGTTGGTCGGCCTGCGCGGGTGCCAGCGGCTGATTGAAGGACAGATCCGCGACGCGGCGATCGTGCGGGAGCCGGCGCGGCTCGAGCCCGGCGAACCCGCTGAGATCACGCACGAAGGTGCCCCGTCCCGGCTCGCCCACCACCAGCCCGGATGCGATGAGGGCGCGGTACACCTTCGTGGCGGTGGCCACGGCAATCCCGTGCTCGCTGGCCAGGGCCCGGTGCGTCGGCAGCCGGGTGCCGGGCGGCAGGGTTCCGCGCCGGATCTGTTCGGTCAGCCGGTCGACCACGGTCGTGTAGCGCTGCACCCGCATGACGTCAATGTAGCTAGGACAATTTCTTGATTGCATCAGTATCGTCCTCCTAACGTCGGCCTCGTGACCGAACAACTGCCCGTCCTGGCGTTCCTCGAAGGCATGCTGGCCGGCGACAACGCCCCCGCTGACCTGCACATGCGCTATCCGACCGCGATCTCCGAGCTGCTGGGGTTCGACATCGTCGCCGTCGGCGCCGGCACCGCCTCGGTACAGGTGAAAGTCGACGCCGCACGGCACGGCAACCAGCAGGGCACCGTGCACGGCGGCTTCCTGGTCGAGCTGGGGGACGCCGCCATCGGCACCGCGCACTCGACCCTGATGCGGGCCGGCGAGTCCTTCACCAGCATCGACATCCGCGCTGTGTTCCTGCGTCCGGTGTGGACCGACACCCTGATCGCGGCTGCCCGTCCGACGCATTCGGGCCGGACCATCACCCACTACACCTGCGATATCACCCGCGGAGACGGCAAGACCGTGGCCACGGTGACGAGCACGGTGCTGACGCTGCGGGGTGATCAGGCCGCGGGCCGGTGAACAAGGAGATCCGGCCTCGGCACCCCGGGCGGCCAACCTCTAGGCTGAACGCGCAATCGATTCAGCTGAAGACACAAGGAGACGTCCGTGCCCATCATCGAGCAGGTCGGCGCCCGAGAGATCCTCGATTCGCGCGGCAATCCCACAGTCGAGGTCGAGATCGCACTGACCGACGGAACCTTCGCCCGCGCCGCGGTGCCGTCGGGTGCCTCCACCGGTGAACACGAAGCGGTCGAGCTGCGTGACGGTGGCGCCCGGTACGGCGGCAAGGGTGTGGAGAAGGCCGTCGAGGCCGTTCTCGACGAAATCGCTCCCGCCGTGATCGGCCTGTCCGCCGACGACCAGCGTCTGGTCGACCAGGCGCTGCTGGATCTCGACGGCACCCCCGACAAGTCGCGGCTGGGCGCCAACGCCATCCTCGGCGTGTCGCTGGCAGTGGCCAAGGCCGCCGCCGACAGTGCCGCCCTGCCGCTGTTCCGGTACCTCGGCGGGCCGAACGCGCACATCCTGCCGGTGCCGATGATGAATATCCTCAACGGCGGCGCACACGCCGACACCGGTGTCGACGTCCAGGAGTTCATGGTCGCCCCGATCGGCGCGCCCACGTTCAAGGAGTCGCTGCGCTGGGGTGCGGAGGTCTACCACGCCCTGAAGTCGGTGCTCAAGAAGCAGGGCCTGGCGACGGGCCTCGGTGACGAGGGTGGATTCGCCCCGGACGTGGCGGGCACGAAGGCCGCGCTGGACCTGATCAGCTCGGCCATCGAGACCACCGGCTTCAAGCTTGGTACCGACGTGGCGCTGGCCCTGGATGTGGCCGCCACCGAGTTCTACACCGACGGAACGGGTTACGCGTTCGAGAAGCAGACCCGCACCGCAGCCGAGATGGCCGACTTCTACGCCGGTCTGCTGGACGCCTACCCGCTGGTGTCCATCGAGGATCCGCTGTCGGAGGACGACTGGGACGGCTGGGTGGCGCTGACGGCCGCGATCGGTGACCGGGTGCAGCTGGTGGGCGATGACCTGTTCGTCACCAACCCCGAGCGCCTGGAGGAGGGCATCGAAAAGGGTGCCGCCAACGCGCTGCTGGTGAAGGTCAACCAGATCGGCACTCTCACCGAGACCCTCGATGCTGTGGCGCTGGCCCACAACAGCGGCTACCGCACCATGATGAGCCACCGCTCCGGCGAAACCGAGGACACCACCATCGCCGACCTGGCGGTGGCGGTCGGAAGCGGTCAGATCAAGACCGGCGCCCCGGCCCGCAGTGAGCGTGTCGCCAAGTACAACCAGCTGCTGCGTATCGAGGAAGCCCTGGGTGACGCCGCACGCTACGCCGGTGACCTGGCTTTCCCCCGACTGTCGGTGGACGGCAAATAACCGGGTAGCCCGGCAGGGCTCGGTACGCTTTAACCACGATGTCCGACGCGAAGCGCCCCGAGAAACGGCGGTCCCCGACCTCCGGTCCGGGGCGCTCCGGCGACCCCAAGGCCGGGCGCCCGCGTAAGGGCGCCACCAAGTCGTCCTCGCTGGTCCGCAAGGAACAGCCGCGGCCCGCCGACGAGGCCGACGCTCAGGACGACGGTCGGGAAGCAGTTGTCCATGAACCGATCCGCCAGTCGATCATCGTGTCGGCGGAGCGCCAGTCGGAGCAGCGCCTGGGTTTCACCGCCCGGCGGGCGGCCATCCTGGCGGCGGTGATCTGTGTGCTGACTCTGACGATCGCCGGGCCGGTGCGCACCTACTTCGCCCAGCGCACCGAGATGAACCAGCTGATGGCGTCCGAGGCCGCGTTGCGCGAACAGATCTCCGAGCTCGAACAGCAGAAGGCGAAGCTGGCGGATCCGGCCTACATCGCCGCCCAGGCCCGGGAACGCCTGGGGTTCGTCATGCCCGGTGACATTCCCTACCAGGTGCAGTTGCCGCCGTCGGCTACGAATCCCGAAGCGCCCGAAGCTCTTCCGGGTACTTCGGCCGTTCCCGAGGGGCCCTGGTACAGCACGCTGTGGAAGACCATCGCCGACGATCCGCACGGCCCGCCGGCACCCGCCTCCGTGCCGCCGCCCCCGCCACCTGCGCCGGTGACCGGTGGTTGACCCGAAAGACCTGGACGCCGTGGCCGCCCAACTGGGCCGGGAACCGCGGGGAGTCCTCGAGATTGCGTACCGGTGCCCGAACGGGGAGCCCGCGGTGGTCAAGACCGCGCCGAAACTGCCTGACGGGACCCCGTTTCCGACGCTGTACTACCTGACCCATCCGGTGCTGACGGCGGCGGCGAGTCGGTTGGAATCCTCCGGTCTGATGAAAGACATGACCGATCGGCTGGCCTCGGACCCGGACCTGGCCGCCGCCTACCGGCGTGCACACGAGCAGTTCCTGGCCGAACGTGACGCCATCGAGCCACTGGGCACCACGTTCTCCGGCGGGGGAATGCCCGACCGGGTGAAGTGCCTGCACGTGGTGATCGCCCATTCGCTGGCAAAAGGCAAGGGTGTCAACCCTTTCGGCGATGAAGCGCTGGCCATCCTGGCCGTCGACCCCGGCATGGCCGGCATCCTGGACAAGGAGTACTGGCTGTGACACGAGTGGCGGCGGTGGACTGTGGCACCAACTCGATCCGGCTGCTGATCGCCGATGTCGAGGCCGACGGGCTGCACGATGTGCATCGCGAGATGCGGATCGTGCGGCTGGGGCAGGGGGTGGATGCGACGGGGGAGTTCGCACCGGAGGCGATCGCCCGTACCCGCGCGGCGCTGGCGGACTACGCCGAACTCATGCGGGCCCACGACGTCACGCGGGTGCGGATGGTGGCGACGTCCGCGGCGCGCGATGTGAGCAACCGCGACGCGTTCTTCGCGATGACGTCCGAGATCCTCGGCGCGGTGGTGCCCGGCGCGAGCGCCGAGGTGATCACCGGCGACGAGGAGGCCGGCCTGTCGTTCCACGGCGCGGTGGCCGAATTGGATTCCGCGGCGGCGCCTTTCGTGGTCGTCGACCTCGGTGGCGGGTCGACGGAGGTGGTGCTGGGTGACGCCGGCGGCGCCCAGGCCGCGTACTCCGCCGACATCGGCTGTGTCCGGCTGACCGAACGCTGCCTGCACTCCGACCCGCCCACCGCCGAGGAGGTGGAGGCTGCGCGGGAGGTGGTGCGCCACCGGCTGGACGAGGCGCTGCGTGTCGTGGCCGTGGAGCGGGCCCGCACCTGGGTGGGGGTCGCTGGTACGTTCACCACCATCGCGGCCCTGGCCCAGGACATGACCACCTATGACTCGGCGGCCATCCACCTGTCGACGGTGCCGTTCGGCAGGCTGTTGCAGGTGTGCGACGAGCTGATCGCCATGACCCGCAAACAGCGCGCTGCGCTCGGGCCGATGCACGAGGGCCGCGTCGACGTGATCGGTGGCGGCGCGATCGTGGTGCAGGAACTGGCCGCGGCGCTCGGTTCACGCGCCGGCATCACCACGCTGACGGTCAGTGAGCACGACATCCTCGACGGCATCGCCTACTCCCTCCTGGCCTGACCGCGACCCTCCCCCCAATAACCGCGAGCGAGCGTGTCTGTACGGCGACACACGTGAAAACACGGGCAAGACTGCGCGCTCGCCGGGCCGTCGTTGCGCTCCTCGTCCTCGCCGTGGCGTTGGCCGCCGCGGGCTTTCCCGTCTACGTCAGACCGCAGGTCGACGAACCCAGGCAGGCCGACGCGATCCTGGTCCTCGGTGGCACGGCGTCAGCGGCACGGTATCTGGCAGGCCTGGAGCTGGCGCAGCAGGGCATGGCCCCAACGCTGGTGCTGTCCAATCCGTACCGCCCTCCCGACCCGGTGCTGGACGGACTGTGCGCTCGCCCGCAGGCCGGTTTCGACATCGAGTGTTTTGCGCCCGATCCCCGGACGACCCTGGGCGAGGGCCGTGAGCTGCGCCGGCTGGCTGACGAACGTGGTTGGCGCACGGTGATCGTCGTGACCTCGACGTCGCACATCTCACGGGCGCGTTACATCATCGGCAAGTGCTTCGACGGGACACTGGTGCTGGTGGACACCCCATCGAGGCTGAGCCCGTGGGGCTGGGCGTGGATCTATACCTATCACTCCGCGGGGTACGTCAAGTCATGGTTGCAAGGGGCCTGCTGACTCTTCCGGCGGGACCAAGACCTCGCCGCGCGCGCCGGTGGGGACCTTGCAGCCGGCGAGGGTGAGTCCGAGGATCACCATCGTGGCGCCCAGCCCGAGGTGCAGCCAGTTGTCGGCGCTGTTCACCGGCAGGAAGTTGGCCGGGGACTGCGTGTCGATGAGCAGTCCGTACACCCACAACGCCAGGTAGACGACGCCGCCGACCAATAGATACGCCCGGGACCGACGGAACGTTGTCGCCATCGCCAGACCGAGCAGGCCGACAACGATGTGAATCAGATTGTGCAGTATCGAGGTTTCGAAGATCCCGAACAGTTCGGCCTCCGACTGCGGACCTGCCATCTGCAGCGAGTCGAGGTGGCTGGTGACCCCGGGAACGAACCCCAGAACACCGGCCAGCAGGAACAGCGAACCCACGAGAATCGCTGCGCCCTGCACCGCGAGCAACCCCACTTGGGGACGACGCCGCACTCGAGCATGACTGGTGGTCATGGCCGTCCTCCTCCCGACAATTTGACGTCGCCGTAGGCCCCCCGCATACCCCGGCCCGAGCCCGATTAACCGTGCAATCGCCGGGTAGCCGGGCCCCATGGTTGACGCACGACTGGCCCTGGTCACCGGGGCCTCCAGCGGTATCGGATTCGAACTGGCCCGGCTCTTCGCCGAGAACGGCTACGACCTGGTGGTGGCCGCCGACAGCGACAAGATCAACGACGTCCCCCAACGGCTGGCCGACACCGGCGCGTCGGTGCAGGCGGTGCAGGTCGACTTACGCACCCCCGGCGGCGTCGAACACCTTTACCAGAGCACGGTCGCCGGGGGCCGGGTGCTGGCGGCCGCGGCGCTCAACGCCGGCGTCGGGCGCGGTGACATGTTCTTGAAGACCGAACTCGAGGACGACTTGTCCGTCATCGACCTGAACGTGCGCTCCACCGCGCATCTGGCCAAGCTCGTGCTGCGCGATATGGCCAACCGGGGTGAGGGCAAAGTGCTCTTCACCTCGTCGGTGGCCTCGATGATGCCGGGCTCCTATCAGACGGTGTACAACGCCTCGAAGTCGTTTGTGCAGTCCTTCGCCGAGGCGCTGCAGGACGAGCTGCGTGACAGCGGCATCACCATCACGTCGCTGATGCCCGGGCCCGTGGACACCAACTTCTTCCACCGCGCCAAGATGGACGAGACCCCGGTGGGCAAGATGTCCAAGGACGACCCCGCCGACGTCGCCAGGCAGGGCTTCGAGGCGCTGATGCGCGGTGACAAGAAGGTGGTCGCCGCCTCACCGCTGTCCAAGGTGATGGGAACCGTCAGCCGGGTGCTACCCGACAGTGTGAAAGCCGCCGGGAGCCGGCTCATCTCGGTGCCGCTGCGCCGCTAGCGGGGCTGGCACGCTGCTCACTCCTGGAAGCGGTAACCCATCCCCGCTTCGGTGAGCAGATGTTTGGGCTTGGAGGGGTCGGCCTCCAGCTTGCGTCGCAGTTGCGCCAGATACACACGCAGATAGTGCGTCTCTTTGGCGTAGGCCGGGCCCCACACCTCCTTGAGCAGTTCTTCACGGCCGACGAGCTTGCCCCGGTTGCGTACCAACATCTCCAACATGCCCCACTCGGTGGGGGTCAGGTGCACTTCGATGCCGTAGCGGGTGACCTTCTTGGCCGCGAGATCAACTGTGAACGAGGAGGTTTCGACGACGGGCTGATCGGTTTCCGAGGCGGCGGCGCCGCGGCGCACGGCGGCGCGCAACCGGGCCAGGAACTCGTCCATACCGAACGGCTTGGTCACGTAATCGTCGGCGCCGGCGTCGAGCGCCTCCACTTTGTCCGACGAATCGGTGCGCGCCGACAGCACGATCACCGGCGCCGACAGCCAGCCGCGCAACCCGCCGAGCACCTCGATACCCGACATGTCCGGCAGGCCGAGGTCGAGGATCACCACGTCGGGCCGGTGCTCGGCGGCCACCCGCAACGCCTCCGCGCCGGTGGCGGCCGTGAACACCTCGTAGCCGCGTACCGACAGGTTGATCCGCAAGGCCCGCAGGATCTGCGGTTCGTCGTCGATCACCAGGACCCGGGTCTTGCCCATCACAAACCTCCTATGGCAGCCGGCAGCTCGACCACCACGGTCAGCCCGCCGCCGGGTGTGTCCGTCACCGAGACGGTGCCGCCCATCGCCTCGGTGAAACCCCGGGCCACCGACAGGCCCAGGCCCACGCCGCTGCTGTTGTCGGAGTCGCCGAGCCGCTGGAACGGTTCGAACATCTGCTCCTCGGTGCCGCGGACCACCCCCGGCCCCTCGTCGACGATGTTGATCAGCACGCGGTCGCCGATGTGTCCGGCGTTGACCCGCACCCACCCCTGCGCCGAATAGCGCAGCGCGTTGTCGATCAGATTCACCAGCACCCGCTCCAGCAGACCGGAATCCGCCAGCACCACGGCGTCGCCCACGTCGACCTTCACACGGTCCAGCGATGCCGTTGTGCCGCGGCTGATCCCGAGCAGGGCCCGCTGCACGGCCTCCTCCACGTAGACGCGGTTGACGCTGGGTTTGACCACCCCGGCGGCCAGCCGCGACGAATCGAGCAGGTTGCCCACCAGTGCGGTCAGGCCGTCGACGGATTCCTCGACGGTAGCCAGCAACTCGGCGGTGTCCTCGGGTGAGAACTCGACGTCGTCGCTGCGCAGGCTCGAGACCGCCGCTTTGGCCGCGGCCAGCGGAGTGCGCAGGTCGTGGCTCACCGCCGACAGCAGAGAGCGGCGCAGTTCGTCGGCTTTCGCGATCGCCTCGGCGCGGCTGGCTTCTTCGGTGAGCTCGCGTTGCCGCACCAGGCCGGCGGCCTGCGTCGCCACGGCGCCGAGCACCCGACGGTCGCGGGCCGGCAGCCGCCGCCCGGACATCAGCAACCAGAACTCGTCATCGCCCACTTCGATTGCGGTGTCGGCGGACTCGATGTCCACGCAGGGGTTGTCTCCCACGCAGGCCACCACGCCGGTGCCCTCGCGCAGCAGCGACACCGACCGCTGCAGGTATGTCTCGCGGACCCGGTCCAGCAGCGACGTCAGGTCCGCGCCGCGCAGCACCGATCCGGCGAACAGCGCCAGCAGCTCGGCCTCCTGGGCGGCGCGTCGGGCCTCCCGGGTCCGCGTGGCGGCGCGATCAACCAGCGCGGCGACGGCCACCGCCACCACCAGCAGCACGAAAATGGTGATGGCACTGTCGGGTTCGGAGATGGTCAGGCTGTAACGCGGGTCGGTCAGGAAGTAGTTGAGCAGCATTCCCGACAGCAGCGCCGACACCACCGCGGGTCCGATTCCGCCGAGCAGCGCCACCACCAGTACGCCGATGAAGAACAGCGCACTGTCCCCGCCGATCCCGATGGCCGGGTCCAGGAATGCGTAGATCAGCGCGCAGATGGCCGACGGCACCGCGAAGGCGGCCAGCCAGGACACCACGCGCCGCTCGCGTGGCGCCAGCCGCGCCAAGGTGAACGGCCGTTTGGCTTCTTCGTGACTGACCATGTGGACATCGATCTTGCCGGAATCCTGCACCGTGCGGGCGCCGATGCCTTCGTCGAAGATCCGCGCCCAGCGCGACCGGCGTGAGGTGCCGACCACCAACTGGGTGGCGTTGCGCTCCCGTGCAAAGTCCAGCAGGGCAGCGGTGACGTTCTCGCCCACGACGGTGTGCACGGTGGCGCCCAGACTCGCGGACAGCTCCCGGATCTTACCCATCTGCGGGGCGGACACTCCCGACAGGCCGTCGCCGCGGACGACGTGGACCACCATCAGTTCGGCGCTGGATTTTGATGCGATCCGAGATGCGCGGCGTACCAGGGTTTCCGACTCCGGGCCACCGGTGACGGCGACGACCACCCGTTCGCGGGCCTCCCAGGTGTCGCTGATCTGGTGATCGGCACGGTATTTCGCCAGCGCGGCGTCCACCTGGTCGGCCAGCCACAGCAGCGCCAGTTCGCGCAGCGCGGTCAGGTTGCCCTGCCGGAAGTAGTTGCTCAGGGCCGCGTCGATACGGTCGGAGGCGTAGACATTGCCGTGAGACAGTCTGCGCCGCAACGCTTCCGGGGTGATGTCGACGAGCTCGATCTGGTCGGCGCTGCGGACGACGGCGTCGGGTACGGTCTCCTGCTGCTGGATCCCGGTGATCTGGGTGACGACGTCGTTGAGGCTCTCGAGGTGCTGCACGTTGACTGTCGAGATGACGGTGATCCCGGCGTCGAGCAGCTCCTCGATGTCCTGCCACCGTTTGGGGTTCTTGCTGCCGGGGGTGTTGGTGTGGGCGAGTTCGTCGACCAGCACCACGTCGGGGTCGCGGGCCAGGACCGCCGCCACATCCAGTTCGGCGAAGGTGCCGCCGCGGTAGTCGATGTACCGCGGCGGCACGATCTCGATGTCTTCGAGCAGCTCGGCGGTCTTGCGGCGGCCGTGGGTCTCCACCACGGCCGCCACCAGATCGGTGCCGCGCTCGAGACGGCGGTGCGCCTCGCCGAGCATGGCGAACGTCTTCCCGACGCCGGGGGCCGCGCCCAGGTAGATGCGCAGCTCACCGCGTTTGGATCGGGGGCCGGTGCTCACCTGAACATCATCCACCCAGCCCGTCGAGTGCGAGGTTGACCTCCAGCACATTGACACGGGGTTCACCCATGAAACCCAGCGCGCGGCCGGTGGTGTGCTCGTCGACGATCCGGCGCACCTGCTCGGCGGGGATGCCGCGCGCGGCCGCCACCCGGTCGATCTGCAGGTCGGCGTAGGCGGGGGAGATGTCAGGGTCGAGACCGCTGCCGCTGGCGGTCACCGCATCGGCAGGCACCACCGCTTCGGCGGACCCTTCGACGGCGACCAGCTGTCCGGTGGCGAGGTCACGGCCGTCGTTGCACTGGACCGGGACTCCTTCGTAGGTGGTCACGAAGGGCCGCGCCGGGCACAGCTGATTGACGCTGATCACCTCGGTGGGGTTGACGACGTTGCCTCGCGCGTCACGGGGGCCGTGCACCGACAGCACCGCACCCACCCCGTCGCCGGTGCAGAACGGTCGGCTGCCGTCGACACCGTTGGCCGCCCCGATCTCGAGGCTGCGGGTGCACACCAGAGTCAGCAGGCTGGTGCGGTCTGCCGTGTCGACGAGGTCTTCGGGGCCCAGATTGCTGGCACTGGTGGCCATCGGGTCGTAACCGTCGCCGGCGGCCGACGGGCGGGACTGGAAGTACTGCGGCAGCGGGTTGCCCTGGGCGTCGGTGAACAGCTGACCGATCAAGCTGGAGCCCACGGCTTTTCCGTCGACCTGGATGATCGAGCCGTCTGCCTTGTGCTGCAGGCCGGGCACTTGCGCCACGGCCCACACCACCAGCGGGTAGGCCAGGCCGGTGATCACGGTGAGCACCAGCAACGCGCGCAGTGCGGCCCAGTGCTGGCGGGCGATGGACGAGAGTTTCATGTCAGGACATCCCAGGGAAGAGTTGAATGACGAGATCGATGAGCTTGATGCCGAGGAACGGCGCGATGATGCCGCCCAGGCCGTAGATGTAGAGGTTGCGGCTCAACAGCTTCGACGCACTGGCCGGGGTGTAGCGCACCCCCTTGAGCGCCAGCGGGATCAGGAACACGATGACGATCGCGTTGAAGATCACCGCGGACAGGATCGCCGACTGCGGGCTGTGCAACCGCATCACGTTCAGCAGGTCCAGGCCGGGGAACAGCGTCACGAACAGCGCCGGAATGATGGCGAAGTACTTGGCGATGTCGTTGGCGATGGAAAACGTGGTCAGCGCACCCCGGGTGATCAGCAGCTGCTTGCCGATCTCGACGATCTCGATCAGCTTGGTGGGATCGGAATCGAGATCGACCATGTTGCCGGCCTCTTTGGCCGCCGAGGTGCCGGTGTTCATCGCGACGCCGACGTCGGCTTGGGCCAGTGCGGGAGCGTCGTTGGTGCCGTCACCGGTCATCGCGACCAGCCGGCCACCGGCCTGCTCCTTCTTGATCAACGCCAGCTTGTCCTCGGGGGTGGCTTCGGCCAGGAAGTCGTCGACACCGGCTTCATCGGCAATCGCCTTGGCGGTCAACGGGTTGTCGCCGGTGATCATGACCGTGCGGATTCCCATGCGTCGCATCTCGTCGAAGCGTTCACGCATGCCTTGCTTGACCACGTCTTTGAGGTGAATGACGCCGAGCACCTCGGCGTGTCCGTTGAACACCCGGCCCACCACCAAAGGCGTACCGCCGGCGTTGGAGACGTCGTTGACGATATCGGTCAGCGCAGGCGGTACGTCGCCGCCCAACGACCGCACCCACTCGGCCACCGACGCGGCCGCACCCTTGCGCAGTGACGGGCCGTCCTCCAGATCGACACCGGACATGCGGGTGGCTGCGGTGAACTCCACCCACTGGGCGCCGGCCAGTTCGCCGGGGTGGCGGGCCCGCAGGCCATATGCCTCCTTGGCATACACCACGATCGAGCGGCCCTCCGGCGTCTCGTCGGCCAGGCTGGACAACTGCGCGGCATCGGCCAGCGCCTCGGCGGTGACACCGGGCAGCGGAATGAAGTCGCCCGCTTGGCGATTGCCGAGGGTGATGGTGCCGGTCTTGTCCAGCAGCAGGGTGTTGACGTCCCCGGCGGCCTCAACCGCACGGCCCGACATGGCCAGCACATTGCGCTGCACCAGGCGGTCCATGCCGGCGATGCCGATGGCGCTCAGCAGCGCGCCGATGGTGGTGGGGATCAGGCACACCAGCAGCGCCACCATGACGATGCCCGTCACGCCGTTGCCGTCGAGTGAAAGACTGTCCGGCACTCCGGGATTGTTGGCCTTGGAGTAGATGGCCAGCGGCTGCAGGGTGGCGACGGCGAACACGAAGATGATGGTCAGCGCGCTCAGCAGGATGTTGAGCGCGATCTCGTTCGGGGTCTTCTGCCGGTTGGCGCCTTCCACCAGGGCGATCATCCGGTCGACGAAGCTCTCGCCGGGCTTCTGGGTGATCTTGACGACGATGCGGTCGCTCAGCACGGTGGTGCCGCCCGTCACCGCCGAGCGGTCGCCGCCGGATTCGCGGATCACCGGTGCGGATTCGCCGGTGATGGCCGACTCGTCCACCGAGGCAATGCCTTCCACCACGTCGCCGTCGCCGGGGATGACCTCACCGGCTTCCACCACCACGTAGTCGCCCTGTTTCAGCATCGGCGCCGGCACCGTCTCCTCGGCCCCCGACGGGGTGAGCTTGCGGGCGACGGTATCGGATTTGGCTTTCCGTAGTGAGTCGGCCTGGGCCTTGCCGCGGCCTTCGGCGACGGCTTCGGCCAGGTTGGCGAAGATGACCGTCAGCCACAGCCAGAACACGATCAGCCAGGAGAACCACGAGGGTTCGAGCACCGCGAGCACGGTGGACCAGACGGCGCCGATCTCGACGATGAACATGACGGGGTTGCGCCACAGCGTGCGCGGGTCCAGCTTGCGGACGGCGTCGGGCAGGGAGCGCCACAACATCTTCGGGTCCAGTAAGCCGCTCTGGACCGATTTCGGTTTCTGTGCGGTGGGTGCCGCGGATGTCACCATGGTGACGGTCATGTCAGTGGATTCCTTCAGCGAGGGGGCCCAGCGCGAGCATGGGCAGGAAGGTCAGGGCGACCAGGATCAGCGTCACCCCGGACACCATCCCGACGAACTGCGGACGGTGTGTCGGTAGGGTTCCGACGCTGGCAGGTGTTTTGCCCTGTCGGGCAAGCGATCCCGCCAGCGCCAGCACCAGGATCAGGGGCAGGAAGCGGCCCAGCAGCATGGCCAGTCCGAGCGCGGTGTTGTACCACGGGGTGTTGACGCTGATACCGGCGAACGCCGATCCGTTGTTGTTGGATGCGGAGGTGAAGGCGTAGAGCACCTCGGACAGGCCGTGCGGTCCGGTGTTGAGCATGCTGTCGCGTTGCTCGGGCAGGGCCATCGCAATCGAGGTGCCGGTGAGCACCAGCAGCGGGGTGATCAGGAAATAGCTTGCGGCCAGCTTGATCTCGCGGGGGGTGATCTTCTTGCCGAGGTACTCCGGGGTGCGTCCCACCATGAGGCCTGCGACGAAGACGGTGATGATCGCCAGGATCAGCATGCCGTAGAGCCCGGATCCCACACCGCCGGGTGCGATCTCACCGAGTTGCATGTTGAACATCGTCATCATGCCGCCCAGGCTGGTGTAGGAATCGTGGAACGAGTTCACCGCACCGGTGGACGTCAACGTCGTGCTGGCGGCGAACACCGCCGAGTTCGCCACGCCGAAGCGTTGTTCCACCCCTTCGGTGGCGGCGCCGACGGCGGTGGGGATGGTGCCGTGCGCCTGCAGCTGGAAGAACATCGTCAGGCTGACGCTCAGGGTGGCGATGGTGGCCATGACGGCGACGATCGCCAGACCCTGCTTGGTGTTGCCGACCATCTTGCCGAAGGTGCGCGGCAGCGAGAACGCGATCACCGACAGCAGGAAGATCTCGACGAAATTCGTCCAGGCCGTGGGGTTTTCGAACGGGTGCGCCGAGTTGGCGTTGAAGAAGCCGCCGCCGTTGGTGCCGAGTTCCTTGATGGCTTCCTGGCTGGCCACCGGCCCGCCGGGGATGGTCTGCTGCGCGCCGGCCAGGGTGTCGATCACCTGGGTGTGCAGGGCGAAGTTCTGGATCGCACCTCCGGCGATCAGGATGATCGCGGCGATGAACGAGATGGGCAACAGGATGCGCAGAGTGCCCCGCACCAGGTCCACCCAGAAGTTGCCCAGCTCACCGCTTCTGGTGCGGGCGAACCCGCGGACCAGGGCGATCGCGACAGCCATGCCCACCGCCGCGGAGACGAAGTTCTGCACCGTCAGGCCGGCCATCTGTACCAGGTGACCTTGGGTGGACTCGCCCGAGTACGCCTGCCAGTTGGTGTTGGTGACGAAGCTGACCGCGGTGTTCCAGGCCAGCGCCGGGGTCATCTCGGTGCCGGGATCGTTGAGGTGCAGCGGCAGCCTGCCTTGCAGCAGCTGGAAGAAGAACAGGAACAGGATGGACACCGCCGAGAACGCCAGCGCACTGCGGGCGTAGGCGCCCCAGCTCTGTTCGGCCTTGGGGTCGGCGCCGATGGTGCGGTAGATGGCGCGCTCGATCCTGGAGTCCTTGGCGCTGGTGTAGACGCGGTACATGTAGTCGCCCAACGGCACGTGCACGGCGGCCAGCGCGACGATGAGGGCCAGGAGGAACAGCACGCCGGCTGTTGTGGTGCTCACTAGAACCTCTCCGGGAACAGCAGGGTGGCGATCAGGAACAGGGCTATGAGGACGGCCAGTATCAGGCCGACGCTGTTGGCAAGGCTCATCGCTCGAGCAACCTCACTGCCCCGCCGAGGACCGCGAAGATCGCGACGGTCAGCACGACATAGGCGACTACAGACATCTCTTCCGACTCCGTTTCGTGGCCCACATCCGGTGGGCTCGCTGTGGAGTCAACGCCTAGTGAACGTCGTCTTTACGGGCCTTGACGCTTTCTTGACAGCGGCACTGCGGCTCTTTACGGAGTCCTTGCGGCGAGTGTGATGGCCTGCACTGATGCACCTTTACGGTGCCCTGACGCACTAGGGTCGACAAAAAGAATTCAAAATGCGGAGGTGGTTGTGGTGCGACTGCACCTGGTGGCTGGCGTGTTGATGACAGCGGCGCTGCTGTCCGGCTGTGGCGGCGAACGTCAGGTGCAGGGGTCGCCGTCGCCGGTCGCGGAAACCAGCACGACGGCGGCCGACCCGGCAGCCGACATCGCGGCAATCAAGGCAGTCTTCGAGCGCTACCGCGCCGAGGTGCTCGCCGGCAACGGCGCGGCCGTGCCCGAGATCGTCAGCCCGTCCACCATCTCGCATTACGACCAGGTGGTGCGGTTGGCGCAGAGCGCCGGTCCCGCCGAGATCGCGTCCGCAGGGGTGATGGACCGGCTCATGATCGCCCGGTTGCGGGTGTCCATGCCGCCGGAGGAACTGGCCGCCTTGGACGGGGCGGGCCTGCTGGTCTACAGCGTCGACAACGGCATGATCGATGCGTCGTCAGTGGAGACCAACAGCCTCGGTGAGGTGCGCGTCGACGGCGACCGTGGGTATGCCGAGATGCTGGTGGATGCGGTGCCCAGCGGGGTGGACTGGGAGTTCGTCCGCGCCGGTGACTGGAAGTTCGATCTGGCCGCCGGCTTCCCGCTGATCAACGACACGCTGTCACAGGTGGCCGCCGAGAACGGCATGACCGAGGACGAGTTCATCTTCGAGGCGGTCACCATGGTCACCGGTGAGCCCGTCGACGCGTCGGTGTTCGAGGCGCCCTGAGCCACTTCCGTCACGCCGGGAGAACCATGGGCCGAAATGCCCGCGTCTGTGCGACTTTCGTACGACTCTCAGTCGAGGACGGCGGTGGCTTCGATCTCGACCAGCAGGTCCGGTTCCGCGAGCGCCGCCACACCGATGCCGGTAAGCGGCGGGACGGGCGCGTCGATACCCATCTGCTCGAAGGCGCGCGCCGCGCCTTCGAGGTAGGCGCCCATCTTGTCCGGCGTCCAGTCGACGAAGTACACCGTCAACTTCACGACGTCGGCGAAGGTGGCACCCGCAGCCGCCAGCGCGGTGCCGACATTGAGGTAGCACTGCTCGACTTGGGCGGCCAGGTCGCCTTCGCCGACCTTGCCGCCGTCAGCGGTACGGGCCACCTGACCGGCGATGAATACCAACTGTGATCCGCTGGCGATCGACACCTGCCGATACAGGTCGACTTCGGGCAGTCCGTCGGGGTTCACCAGGCTGATGGGCATATCGCTCCTCGTCGTCGGCGGCAGTTGGTGGCTGCAACCTCGCCTCCGCCCGGGATGTTCCGCGGGGCAGAAGGCGCGCTGGTCATGCCCGGTGACGCTGGGCTGTGAGATAGCGCCTGGGCGGCAGCTCGCAGACGAGACGGCCGATCGATTCATCGCCAGCCGTCTGAGCGCCGGGGGATATCGGCACCGTGTCGACGAGCGCGCCCCTCGACCCGATTGCCCCCCACGGCGGCGTGGCGGGGTGGTTCGACGAGCACGGCCCAGCTACTGCACTCGACGCAAATGTGAAACGGCTTGCCAGGCGCCGGTTTTGGTCGGCGGCACTTGGGCTTCTGGGAGCCGGTTGGGAATCCAAGCGCCGGGAATAGGGCTCAGTGATGCGACGGCTTTCGCCGTTTCCACGAAATCCCCCACGACGGGGGAGTCCACGTCCGTGCGCCAGGCGATCGTCAGCGTCGTCGGAGGGATGTCGGTGACGGGGATGAAAGCCAACCCTGGTCGGTCATAAAAACGTTGGGTGGAGGCCTGGGAGAAGGCCATCCCGCGCTCGGCGAGAATGGCCTCGAAACATTCATCGACAGTGGAAGCTTCGGCGCCGAGCTGAACGGGCGTTCCCCGGCGACTGTCCGCGGCGAGCCAAAAAGTGCGCCACGCGTCGGGCGACTTGCGCGCCACGAAAGGCTGGTCCAATACCTGCTCGACACTGATCTCGGTGAGGTCGGCCAACGGTGACGTCGCCGAAACGACGAGGACGCGTGGCTCTACGAACAACGTCTCGATGCCCAGCCAATCCTGCACGAGCACGGGCGGACGTAGAAATGCGACGTCCACTGAACCGTCAGCCAATCCCACATAGGGATCGGAGAAGTCGTGGGAGCGCATGTCGACCTCGATGTCGAGATGGAGGTCGTGAAACGCGTTGAGGATCCTGGGGGTGAGCTCGGCTGCGGCGTTGGCTTGAAAGCCCACCACCAGGGGGCGGCGAGATCCGAGGCGCCCCGCATCTTGTACCTGCCAGGCCAACCGTTCGGCGTCACCGAGTAGCCGCTTGCTGCCGTCGAGCAACAGCTGCCCGACTGCTGTGAGCTCGACATGGCGGCTCGTGCGGACGAATAGCGGCGCGTTGAGGGAGTGCTCCAGCTTTCGGATCTGGGTGCTCAGAGACGGCTGCGCGATGTGCAGGCGGGCGGCGGCATGACCGAAGTGCAGTTCCTCGGCGACCGCGACGAAATACGTCAGAAGTCGCAGGTCCAGTGAGGGGAGCACAGCTCAACGGTAGTTCAGCACATCGGTTACCACCATTAGTTCTTGCCTATCGATCAGTTGGCGATAGGTATTGGACGCCACTACCGATTGCGAGTGTGATGGGGACCATGCACGGCGATTCGTTCGGAACGATTCGTTCCACGTCGGTCTTGCCCGCATGACGAGCAGAAATCCTGTCTCGGTTTTCACCTTCCGCGAAGGAACCATCATGACTGTCACAACCTCGGCAACGACTGCCGCCGAGTGGGCCGACGCGTTCGCCCACGCGAGCAACAGCGACCCCGAAATTCAGGCGCACGGAAAGTACTTCACTTGTTCGTACTTACTTGACATGACCGAGCGGACCTTCGTCGTCGAGGTCAGCCGCGGCCAGGTCGTCAACGTCGCCATCGATCCCGGCCCCCTCGACGTGGCCTATCAGTTCGCGCTCCGCGCGAGCGTGGACACCTGGCAGAACTTCGGCGTACCGGTACCGGCGCCGATGTATCACGGCATTTGGTCGGCGAGCTTTCAGCGCGACCTGAAACTCGAAGGCGACATCTTGGTGCTGATGCAGAACCTGCGGTGTTTCACCCGCCAATTCGAACTGCTGCGTGCCGTCGGGGTTCCCGTCTAATTCACCACCCTCCAACAACTTCCGCGACACCCACCAAACAGCAAAGGACACAACGATGAGCAAGATTTCCCCCGTCACCGGGCACTACGTCGACGTCGACGTCGATGGGCTTCTGTACAAAGTCTTCTACCTCGAGAACGGCAAGGGGCAACCGCTGGTCTGCCAGCACACCGCGGGGTGTCACAACCACCAGTGGCGCGGCCTTCTCGAAGACGACGAGATCACCAAGGACTACCGCGTGATCGCCTACGACCTGCCCCGGCACGGCAAGTCCGACCCACCGGAGAACACCCAGTGGTGGACCGAGGAGTACCAGCTCTCGGCCGATCACTTCGTGAACTTCATCGTGGCGCTCGTCGATGCGCTGGAGCTGGAGAACCCGATCTTCATGGGCTCCTCCTTCGGCGGCAACATCGCCCTGCAACTGGCACTGCGCCATCCCGAGCGCTTCGCCGGCGTCATACCGGTCGAAGGTGCCGACTACTCGCCAGGCTTCTACCTCGATTGGTGGCAGCACCCGCACGCCAACGCAGCCCAGGTGTGTGCCAGTGGCGTGTGGGATCTGATGGCCCCGCAGTCGCCCGAGGCCGATCGCTGGAAGACCTGGTTCTATTACAGCCAAGGCTCGGAGGCGTTCAAGGGCGACCTGTACTTCTACTCTGTCGACCATGACCTGCGCGACCATCTGGGCGAGATCGACGGAGACCGATGCCCGGTCGTCATGCTCACCGGCGACTACGACTACCTCACCACTCCCGAGGACAGCGCGCGGACCGCGGGGCAGATCAAGGGCGGCGAGTTCATCGAAATGACGGAGATCGGACACTTCCCGATGAGCGAGAACCACGCCGTCTTCCGCACCTACCTGCTGCAGGCACTGGAAATTCTGCAGAAGAAGGCCGGGTCCGCTCTCACCGCATAGCCGCCGCATTCCACCGACCGCCGCCTGCCCGCACGGAACACCGTGCGGGCAGGTTGGTCTCCTCTCACTGCACGCCGCGGTGTACTGACTTCCCGCGTGGGGTGATCTTTCAAAGTGCTGTCATTAAACGAAACTCAGTCCTCGCCAACGGTGCCGCCTTGGTCGACATCACCCTCCACCGAAGAACCCGCCGGAAGGACACGCCGACAAAGAACTGCCTAACAGGGATTTAGGGCGCCAGGAGGCTGACACGGGCTGAAGTATGCTCTGAGCCGCAACGCCCCCATAGCCCAATTGGCAGAGGCAGCGGACTTAAAATCCGCCAAGTGTCGGTTCGAGTCCGACTGGGGGCACCAGGCCGGCGGACTTGACGGATAGTCGCCGTCTCAAGAACTGTCTCAGGTGGATGCGACGCTGAGCATCTGATGGCTGAGGACGGGAGACGGGTTCTGTGACCGCTGCTGACTGGACACTAGTCCCCGGCAAGGGGCTGGGCGGGCTGGAGTTCGGAATGTCGCCGTCGCAGGTGGACGCACTCGCTGAGGTCTACGGCCCGCTGGAGTCGCGAATGGGTGACGGGGTTACTGACGATCTCCTACACGAGACTCTGCAACTGTTCGGCGATGGATTGAGCGACCAGGAGAAGCAGGATCTCATCGCCGCTTACGCCGAGCACGGGCCTTCCTCGCAGAGCGTCACGGAAACGCGCAAGGGTTCAGGCTTGATTCTGACGTACATGACAGATCGCCTGACCGAGATCATGGTGCCCGCCACGAGCCCCGTGATGCTGGCCGGTGCCGATCTGCTGTCGCTTGGCCCAGCCCAGGCGTTGGCGCTGCTGGAGCGCCTGAACGGCGCCCCCGGGCGCTTCGCCGACACGGAAGCCGCGTTCGACGCCCTCGCGCTGTCGGTGGACGGGTTCTGCGTCACCGACCGGGCTGCCGGTGTGCAGATCCTGGATGCCGCCGATGACCGGTTTCGGGCGCGGACGATAGTGGCCCGTTCGACGCCGTATCTGCCGGAAGATGAGAGAGAGCGGTTCCGGATCTACTCGGTTCTCGAGTAGCGCCGGCGCACGAGTCCTGCTGCTGCACTTGGTTTTCGGGGTGCACGCGCGACGCAGAACTTCATCTCGGCGTCTGTGGATCCGCTGGCCACCGCGTGTCGGAGACCGGACCCGCACCTACCTTGCGCACCACCGCCAGCACGATTCGCGCGCGGTGCCCACCACGCCCCGATCCACCCCGGCTACCCTCGCGGGCATGGCATCACCACGCGTCGCGGTCATCGGAGCGGGTCTGTCCGGGGTGGCATGCGCACGGGCGTTGCAGGAGCGCGGTGTTGCAGTCGAGGTCTTCGAGCGTGGCCGCGCTCCGGGCGGTCGCATGGCATCGCCGACCCTGCACGGACGTCGCGTCGACATGGGTGCGGCGTACTTCACCGTCAAGGATCCGGACTTCGCCGCCGTCGTCGACGGGTGGGCAGCCCGCGGACTGGCGCGCCGGTGGACGGACACCTTCGACGTGATCTCCCCGGACGGCCGCGACGTCACGACGGGGCCGGTGCGCTTCGCGACGCCGGACGGGCTGCGGTCGTTGGTGCGCGATCTGCTTCCCGATGACGTCCGCCTCGAGTCGGCGGTCGAATCCCTGGACGATCTCACTCATGACGCCGTGGTGCTGGCCATGCCTGACCCGCAGGCCGCCCGGCTGGCGCCGCAGGCTTGTGAGTGGGTGGAGTACGAACCGGTGGTCGCCGTCGTGGCCGGCTGGTCCGAGCGGAACTGGACGGTGGCCGATGCCGCGTTCGTCAACGACGACCCGGACGTTTCCTTCGTCGCCGACGACGGATCGCGGCGCGGTGACGGCGCACCGGTACTCGTCGCGCACACCACCGCGACACGTGCGCGTGCGCACCTGGAGCGTCCGGACGACGCAGTGGCGCCGGTGCTCGCCGCACTTCGCCGATTGTTCGGCACGGCCGGGGAACCGTTGTGGACGCACGCGCACCGCTGGACGTTCGCCAAACCCGCGGGCACCCACGGCGACGCCGAGTTCGGCTTGACGAGCACGGGCCGTCCACTCGGTCTCTGTGGCGATGCGTGGTGCCCGTCGGGTGCTCCGCGCGTCGAGTCGGCCTGGCTGTCAGGGCGGCGACTCGGCGCTGCGCTCGCCGAGATCCTGACCTAGCCGCTCAGGGACGGAACTGAAGGATCCGGTCGTCTCCGTCGCGGGGATCACCGCGGCCGTCGCGGTTGCTGGTGGTGAACCACAGCGATCCGTCCGGCGCCGACGTCACCGTGCGCAACCGCCCGAACTGCCCGACGAACCGCGCCGACGGCGATGCCAGCACGCCATCGGCTGCCACCGGGATCTGGATCAAGCGCTGGCCGCGCAGCGCCGCCACCCACAGCGACCCGCTGTGGTACGCCAGCCCCGACGGCGACGCCTCATCGGTGGACCACTGCAGCGCCGGGTCTATCAAGCCGTCGCGTCCCGCCCGGCCCTCGACCGTCGGCCACCCGTAATTGCCGCCCGGCTGGATCAGGTTCAACTCGTCCCAGGTGCGTGCCCCGTACTCGGTGGCCCACAGGCGTCCGGCGGGATCCCATGCCAGCCCTTGCACGTTGCGATGCCCGTACGACCACACCGGTGACTGCGGGTAGGGGTTGTCCGACGGGACAGAGCCGTCGGGGTTGATCCGCAGGATCTTGCCGCCCAACGATGAAAGATCCTGCGCCAGTGCGGGAGTGCCTCGCTCGCCCGTGGCCACGTACAGTTTGCCGTCCGGCCCGAACGCGATGCGCCCGCCGTCGTGGATCGATCCCGCCGGGATGCCGGTCAGCACCGGCGTCTGCGCACCCAACGCCGATCCGTCGAAGTCCATCCGGACCACCCGGTTGTCCGCACCGGTGGTGAGGTAGGCGTACACCGCCTGCCCCGACGTGGCCAGCCCCAACAGCCCGCCTTCACCGCGGGCCACGACATCGGACACGCGACCCACCTCGTTGGCGACACCGGGCTGCGGCAGGTGCATGACCGCGCCGGTGTTGCGTTCGGCGATCAGCGCGCTGCCGTCGGGCAGGAACGCGATGCCCCACGGCACCGCCAGGCCGGTGGCGACGTCGGTGACACCGCCCGCCGCCGGTTCACTGTGTGAGCGCGGAGCTTCGGTGCAGGCGACGACCAGCAGTGCCGCCACCGCGGCAACCAGGCTGCGAACAGCTATGACCATGCCGGCGGATACCCGGCAGCGTCGGAGTTCACGCCGGCGCATCCGGCCGCCGTCGTGTTCACCATCCCCGTAGACGATGTAAGTGATTGCCCCGCAGGCCGTTCCGTCACGACCTGGCTCGCGTCCATGCGCGTTGCCGGCCGCTACCACTCGCCGTTCCAGGACACCAGGGGGCAGAGTGGCCGCAACGGTGAGGAAGCACCGTCACGGCGAACAGAATCAAATGTCGGCCTGTCGAGCGGTGAGGCACCGGATCGGCGGTGACCGCTGACGACGGACGAGCGCCGTCTACTGCAGACCAGGGCAAACGGGCAAAAGGCCACGTTAAACCACATGTCCAATGTGGTCTTTCGGCATCCACAAGCGCGTAGTGTGATTTGGATCACATCGGGGCTGATCTGTTGTCAGCCAACGAGAGGCACTACGAATGACGACGACCGAGCATGCCGATCAGCCTGCCGACGCACCCAACGCCGGTACGGCAAAAGTGGGACTGGTCTATCCAGGGATGGGGCTGTTGTTCGTCGTCCTCATCAGTTGCTTCACCGCATGGGGCATCGCCGCCGACCTCACGACGCCGATGGTCGCCGGCTTCAAGCGCATCTTCGAGATGAACACCTTCCAGGCCTCGCTCGTGCAGCTGGCGTACTTCGGCGCGTACTTCCTGCTGGCGATTCCTGCCGCGCTCATCAATCAGCGGTTCGGCTACAAGGCCGGGCTTCTGTCCGGCGTCCTTCTCGCCGCCGCGGGTGCCATCGCGTTCTATCCGGCGAGCAAGATCATGACCTACGAAGCATTTTTGGTCGCGCTGTTCGCGATCGCCGCCGGGTGCTCGATTCTCGAGACGTCCGCCAATCCCTACGTGCTTTCGCTCGGCCCGGAGGAAACCGCGACCCGTCGACTCAACTTCGCGCAGGCGTTCAACCCGGTCGGCACGAACATCGGTGTGCTCTTGGCCGCCACCCTCATTCTGCCGAAACTGGACGAGCCGGTGAACATGGCCAACGTGACTCCGGCCCAGGAGGCAGCCGTACGCGCCGGCCAATTGGGCGCCGTGATGGGTCCGTATCTCGGCCTCGGCTTCGTCCTCATCGCGATCGGACTGGTGATCGCGATCAAGAAATCTCCGCCCATCGTCGAAGAGTTCCCCGACGCTGACATGGAGGGCCAGTCCCCGCTGAAGATCCTGATGTCGAACAAGCGGTACGTGTACGGGGTCATCGCGCAGTTCTTCAACGTCGCGGCGCAGGTGTGCACGTGGACGTTCCTGATCCAGTATTCGCAGCAGGCGCTGAACGGATCGCTCGAGATGGGCGGCTATCTGCTGCAGGCGAGCCTGATCGTGTTCCTCATCTCCCGGTTCTTCATGACGTGGCTCATCGGGAAGATCCGCGCGACGAAGGTCCTCACGGTCCTCGCCCTGCTGGCTGTCGTGCTCTGTGTGTTCGCGATGTTCTCGCCCAATGTGGCCGGGGTCGGCGCCGTCGTCGCGCTGTCCTTCTGCCTGTCCCTGATGTTCCCGACGATCTACGGCGTGGCTCTCCAAGGGCTCGGGCCGGCAACGAAATTCGGCGCGGCCGGACTCGTGATGGCCATCGTCGGCGGGGCGATCATGCCTTTGGTCCAGGGCTTGCTGCTCGACGCGACGAGCCCGGCGATCTCCTTCATCGTTCCTGCTGTCTGCTTCGCCGTCGTCGCCAGTTTCGCCGTTTACGACCTGAGAGCGGCGCCCAGCACGGTCAAGGAGCTAGCAGCATGAAGCGCTATTGGATCATCCTCGTGGCGGTTGTGCTCGCGGCATGCGGCGGCGGGCAACAGGGCAATTTCTCCGACCAGACCAACCGACTCGAAGTCGTGTCGTGGTGGGTGTCGCCCTCCGAACACCCGGCTTTCGAGGTGCTGCTCAACGCATTCAAGGCCGCGAATCCGGACGTGGAGACCGTCGACGGCACCATTTCCGGCGGCGGCGGAAGCAACGTCCAGGTAGCGCTCGCCGCGCGCCTGCAGGCCGGTGATCCCCCCGACGTGTGGCAAACATTCCTTGGCAGTTCGCTGCGCGCCTGGGTCAACGCCGACCGGATCGTCGACGTGTCCGGCGTCTACGAAAGCTCGGGTCTGGATCGGACCATGCCTCAGGCGTTACTCGACGCGGCCACCTACAGGGTCAAGGCGTGGGGGGTGCCGACAGGGTCTCACCGCGGGAACGTGCTCTGGTTCAGCCAGCGAGCGCTGAAGGAGGCCGGTGTGACGCCGCCGGGTCCCGACTACACAGTGGAGGCCTTCGAGGCCGATCTCGCGAAGGTGGCCGCAGCCGGGAAGACGGCGTTGTGCCTCGGCGGGAAGGACCGGTTCACCTCCACCGAACTGTTCGAGAACACCCTGCTGGGTGTGGTCGGCGCCGACGGCTGGTCGCGGATCGGAGACGATTCGTTCGACTGGCGCGGAGCCCAACTGCGGCAGGCACTGACCCAGTTCGGCGACATCGTCTCCCGGGCCGATCCGGATGCGCCCGGGCTCACCTGGGACGAGGCCGCGAAGAAGTTGGCCACCGGCCAGTGCGCCTTCCTGTCGATGAACGATTCGGTCTACGGCGAGCTCGTCGCGAACAAGGCCGTGGAAGGCAAGGACTTCGGCTACGTCGCGTATCCCGGAACGTCGGGTGCCTACCTTGCGATCGTGGACACGTTCGTCGTGTCTGCGGACGCCGAGGACGGAGTGAATGCCATGAAGTTCTTGGAGACCATCGCCGACCCGAAGACGTCACTGGAGTTCAACAAGCTGAAAGGGTCGGTGCCGATCCGCGACGACGTTGACGTGGCAACGTTGCCTCCCTACCAGCGCCAGGCGTCCAAAGCGCTGTTCGGCGACAAGATCTTGCTGTCGATGACCCATGGCGAGGTCATGTCGACGAACTTCCAGCAGGCGCTCTACGACGCGGTGGCGTCCTTCGCGAGCAGCAAGAACGCGGACGGGTTCATCGACACCCTGCAGGGCTCGATCGAGGTGCCACATGTCGGACCATGACCGCGACGAGCACGACGGGCCGCTGTACCTTGTCGTCACAATCAAGCCGCGACTCGACCGCCTCGCCGAGGCCGAAGCCCAGCTTCGGTCGATGCGCAAGAACACGCTGACAGAGCCGGGGTGTGTGTTCATGCATTTCCTTGCTTCTCAGGAGGATTCGGACACCTGGATGATGCTCGAGATGTTCCGTTCGCGCGCCGCGTGGGACGAACACATGCGCCAGCCCTACAACACCGAAGGCAACAAGATTCTCGAAGACCTGCTCCGCGAACCCTCCGACCTTCGGTTGCTCCGCGAGAAGTGAGGCGTTCCGGTAACCCGCAAAAGCGCTGCCTTACAGTCAAATACCCTCTCACTGTGACAGCAGCACGGCAAAGGCGCGTGACCTGAGCCGGAACGCATGCCAGTGCGCGTTGGGCTCAATCAGGATGCGCGGCGAACCATCCGAGCAACAGGTCGGCCACCGCACCGGGATCCTCGTCCAGCATCCAATGAGACACCCCGTGCAGCACCTCGAAGTGGTACTCGGTGCCAACGCCGCGGCCACTGGCTTGCGCACCTTTCATGCTGAGGAAGGTGTCGCCGTCGCTGAACACATGCATTGTCGGGACCGTGATCTTGGCGCGCATGAGGCGAAGAAAACCGTTCAGTGGCAAGGCCCGGTACCAGTTGATGGCGGCTGTGAACGCGCCAGGTGCGGCCATCGCCCGAGCATCGCGCTCGGCGCGCTCGGGTGTCTGCCCATGCGCCCGAAGGAATTTCGAGAGGCCGGTGGCAGTGCCGCGGCTGCCCACAAAGACCCGCTCCGGAATGAGGGGCAGCTGAAAGACGTACACATACCAGGACGCGATAACCTGCCGGCTGGTCACCAGTGCCTTCAGGCCACCGATGGGATGCGGCGTCGACAACGTTGACGCAGTGACCAAGCGAGCGGGCATCTGCGCCGCGGCGAACCACGTCACGAGGGCACCGCAGTCATGCCCGACAAGGTGTACGCGCTGCGCTCCGCTCCAGTTGATCAGCGTGCGGACGTCCTCGACCAGTTCGGACACCCGGTAATCCCGGCGGCGTGTCGGTCGTGCGCCTCGGGAGTAACCCCGCTGGTTGGGTGCGAGACAGCGATAGCCCTCAGCGGTGAGTTTCGAGATCACGGCGTCCCAACTGGTGTTCTGTTGAGGAAAGCCGTGCAACAAGATCACTACTGGTCCGTCGGCAGGGCCGGCGTCGATGACGTCGAATACAAGCCCGCCGCGACTGTACTGATCCATTCGTACTCGCTTACCAGAGTTTCCCTTTGTGCGGCGGTTATTCGGACATTTCACGATCATCGCCATGGCACCGGCAGGCACACTGTTTTTGCGGTCTTTCCCAGCGCCCATAAATTCATGTTCGACGAAAACCTGACCGGATCACCGCCCGCCCGGTGTTCACGCCGGTGCATCCGGCAGCCATCGTGATCGGCGGTGTAAGCGATTGCCACACAAGGTGTTTGCGCGAACACTCTGGTAACCCTGGTCAGGGGGAACAGGTGTGGCGCGGGCCGAGATTGTCATCACCTTGCACAGCAGCCGCCCGCTGCGCGAGGAGTTCTGGATGGCTTGACTTGACTGCAGCAACTCACTGCACCGTGAACAAAATCGAATGCCAGCCGGTGGATCCGTCGGGCACGGGTCCCGGGTTGATCAGCGGCAGCCGTTCCTCGGCCTGCATCATCCCGGAGCCATCGAACGCGCGGCACGACACCATGTGCTGACCGGGAGTCAGCGGGGTGGTGAGCCGGAACATCCGCCAGGTGTTCACATTCACCTCGGTCGCCAATTCGGCTTCCTGCCAATCTCCTTGGTCGATGCGCACCTCGACCCTGCTGATGCCGCGGCCCTGCGCCCATGCGGTCCCCGCGACGGTGACCTCGCCGCCGGGCACCCGCTGAAACGATGCCGGCGCATCGATGCGCGAGGAGATCTTGATGGGCGCCACGCCCGGCGGCCGGCCGTCCCATCCGCGCTCCACCCAGTACGGCTGCACGTCGTAGGTGGTCAGCTCCAGCTCGGTCAGCCACTTGGTGGCCGAGACGTAGCCGTACAGACCCGGCACGACGGTGCGGATGGGGAAGCCGTGCTCGGGCAGCAACGCCTCGCGGTTCATCCCGATCGCCACCAGCGCGTCCTCACCCGCCTGGCGCAGGAGGTCCAACGGCGTGCCGAGGGTGAACCCGTCGACAGAGTGGCCCACCACCTGTTCGGCGCCATCTTGGATCCCGGCCCGGTCCAGCAGCTCCAGCAGCGGCACCCCGATGAAGTTCGACGTCGAAACGTACGGTCCACCAACCTCATTCGATACGCATGTCATCGTGATCGTCTGCTCCACCAAGGGCATGGACCGCAGCTCGTCGAAAGTGAACTCCAAGGGAGTGTCCACCATCCCGGTGATGCGCAACACGGCATCCTCGGCGCGCAATTGCGGCACCGCCAGGTTGATGTCGATGCGGTAGAAATCCGCACTCGGGGTCAAGAACGTCGGCGTGCCGAGCTCCGGAAAGGCGGCCGAGGCCGGGATCGGCGGGGCCGGTGTGGTCGGAATCAGCTCGCCGACGGCGCGCCGCGACGCTGCGACGTCCACCCGCTTGGTGAGCGCGAAGCCGCCTGCCCCGGCCACCAGTGCCCCCACCGCCGCTGCCAGGGAGCCCACCAGGAACCGGCGCCGATCCATCCCTGCCGACGAAGCCGTCTCACGCGGCTGCGCGCGCCGGTGCAGCCACCAGAACACCGACAACCCGGCGACCAGCGACGCCGCAGGCGCCAGCAGTACCAGGCCACCGACCGACTGCTCGGACACGGCCAGCGCACCCAGCACGCCTAGGACGACGATCGCCAGCAGGCCCGGCACCGCGCTGCGGCGGGAGATCAGTCCGATCACCAGGCCGGCGACGGCCAGCACCACCGCCATGCCCACCAGCAGCGCGGGCTTGTCGTTGGTCCCGAAGTTCTCGATCGCGAAGTCCTTCACCGGCGCCGGTGTCCGGTCGATGGTCGCGTTGCCGACCGCCAGGAACGGTGACGCGGCAGGAAGCAGCAGCAGGCCGGACACCAGATGTCCGGTACCGAGCGCGGCGAGCACCGCGATCAGCCCGGTCAGTGCGGCTCGCAGCGCGGGCAGCCTGGGCGAAGACGTCATAGCCCTGGTTCGTAGCGAACCGCCTTTGGGATGGGATCCGGATTGTCGGGGCCTCGTGCGGATGAATGCAACGAACCTGCCCACTTACCCCGCTTCCTGGCGTGCGGGCGAAGTGCCACCAAAAGGTGCTATCGCACAACGCCTTTGCGCAGAGGATGGAATCCACCCGTTTTCGCCCCAGTCAGCGGCGCCCCTGACTTGTGGTTTCGCCGCGCGAGAACCCCGAAAGGTGTTCACTGATACCACCGTCATTCGGGTTTATCGAGGTGAGTCTCATGGCGCGCATTGATCTGTTCGCGAAAATTCCATTGATCGGGATGGCCCTGGTGTTTCTGGCGATGTTCATCGTCGCGGTCACCGCGTACCTGCACGTCGGGTGGTATTCGATCATCGGCTACGCGATCGCGGCGGTAGTCGCCGTGGTCGGCTTCGTCATGACGTTTCGTGATGTCAGGGATGCACCAGGACCTGCCGAGCAGTGGGACGTCCGAGGCACCCCCATCGATCCCGCGTCACCCCAGAACTGACCAGAGGGAGGGCTGGTTCCATGACCACCGCACCCAAGCAGTCTGTCTACGACAACTCCGCGCTGAAGGCGGAGGACGAGGGCTACCACAAGGGTCTCAAGCCTCGGCAACTGCAGATGATCGCGATCGGCGGCGCCATCGGCACGGGACTGTTCCTCGGTGCCGGTGGCCGCCTGGCCAACGCCGGGCCGGGCCTGTTCTTGAGCTACGCATTCTGCGGCATCTTCGTCTTCCTGATCCTGCGCGCCCTCGGCGAACTCGTGCTGCACCGGCCGTCATCGGGGTCATTCGTGTCGTATGCGCGTGAATTCCTCGGCGAGAAGGCGGCGTTCGTTGCCGGCTGGATGTACTGGCTCAACTGGGCGATGACGGCCATCGTCGACTGCACCGCCATCGCGACCTACTTCCACTACTGGTCGGGGCTCGAGAGCGTCCCGCAGTGGGTGCTGGCACTGGCTGCGCTCGCGGCCGTGGTGGCCATCAACATGATCTCGGTGACGTTGTTCGGGGAGTTCGAGTTCTGGGCTGCGCTCATCAAAGTGGTTGCGCTGATGGCTTTCCTGGTTGCGGGCACCATCTTCCTCGCCGGGCGCTATGAGATCCAGGGACAGCCAACCGGGTTCAGCGTGATCGCCGACAACGGCGGGTTGTTCCCCGCGGGCCTCTTCCCGCTGGTGATTGTCATGTCTGGTGTGGTCTTCGCCTACGCTGCAGTAGAACTCGTCGGAACCGCAGCCGGTGAAACGGCCCACCCGCACAAAATCATGCCGCGCGCCATCAACTCGGTGATCGCCCGTATCGCCGTCTTCTACGTCGGCTCGCTGTTCCTGCTGGCGCTTCTTCTGCCCTACACCGCATACCAGGCCGACGAGAGTCCCTTCGTCACGTTCTTCGGCAAGATCGGGGTGGACGGCGCGGGCAGTGTCATGAACATCGTCGTGCTGACCGCCGCGTTCTCGAGCCTGAACGCCGGGCTGTACTCGACGGGCCGCATCCTGCGGTCGATGGCGATGAACGGCAGCGCACCGAAGTTCACGTCGGTGATGTCGAGCCGGGGCGTGCCGTACGGCGGCATCTTGCTGACGGCCGCGGTCGGGTTGTTCGGCGTGATCCTCAACCTTCTGTTCCCTGGTGAGGCATTCGAGATCGTGCTGAACATGGCAGCTCTCGGGATCATCGCGTCCTGGGCCACGATCGTCATCTGCCAGCTCCAGCTCTACCGCTGGTCGAAACGGGGCATCTTGGAGAGGCCGGCATTCCGGTTGTGGGGCTCGCCCTACACCGGCTACCTCACGTTGGCGTTCCTGTTCGGCGTCGTGGTGCTGATGGCGCTCGACCCACCGATCGGCACCTGGACCGTCGCCACGCTGGTGGTCATCATTCCGGCACTCATCGTCGGTTGGTACGCGGTCCGCGGGCGGGTGCTGGAGGTGGCTCGGGAACGCCAGGGCTTCACCGGCGAGTTCCCGGCCATCGCCAACCGCCCGCCGCGACGCGGCAGGGGCACCAAGAAATGACCCGCTGATCACACACGTTGGGGGACATCGGCACTGAGGGCACGGTCGAGGAACTCGGCGGGGATCTCGGGCCAGTCGGGGTGCCACCGGCCGGCCTGCTTGTCGTCACGCAATTCGGACAAGGTGGCGACCACGTGGGGACCGCCGTCGACCAGATACCGCAGCATCTGCAGTCGGGCGCATTGAGCGGCCACCGCGGCGATCGTGGCCTTGGCCTCCTCAGTACGTTCGTCGGCGGCCAGGCAGGCACCCAGCAGCCGGTTCGCCCGCAGCAGCGCCTGCGGCCGGTTCAGCGGGACCAGGTGGTCCACCCATTCGCGGGCCCAGCGGCACGCCAGCGATCGGCGCTGCGGGTCGCCGTCGGCGATCAGACGGCGGATCGCCGAGGCTTCCTCGAACTGCACCGCGATCTCGTCCATCGCGTCGCAGGGTTTTCTGCGCGCCTCGTAGCTGGCCGTCTCGGTGGGGCCGAACTCCGGATGAGGGGGAAGACCCAGCCGGATCCGCTCGTGCTCGGCGAGCGCCCGCAGGCGATTGAGCGACAGGCTCCGAGCAACGCGGGCGGCTTCGTCGAGGCGCTGCGTCGCGGCGAGCCGGTCACCCTGCAAGGCCTTGATCCGCGCGCTGATCACGTACCGGGCGATCTTGAAGTCGACGGATCCGCCCTCCGGGCCGAGCTTGTACCCCTCGTCGAGCATGCGTTCGGCTTCCTCGATATCGCCGCGCTCGTAGAGCAATTCACCCAGCAGCGAGCTGGCCAGCCGGGCGGTATAGGAGTGCACACCGCCGGAACGTTTGGCGATCCGCAGGGCCCGGCGGAAGTACTTCTCCGCCTCGGCGTTGTCGAGCATCAAGTGGTGCGCCAGCCCAGTGAAACACAATCCGTTGACCACAGTGAACGCGTCGCCGCTGCGTTCGTAGAACGGGGCCGCCCACGCCTGGATGCGATGCACCTCGGCCAGGTCGTAGTGGTAGGCGGCCTCGAACGTCGCCACATTGGCAGCCGAGGCAACAGTGAAGGGGCGCATGTGATCTCGACGCTGCAGGCACGCCGAGATGTGGTCGGCGATACCGGCCAGCCGGTCCGAGCGCAGGTCCACCACTCCACGCACCACGCCGAGATCTGCCCGCAGGTCGGCGACCTCGTCCTCGGACAGGTCAGAGGCCGCCAGCGCGGACTCCCCGGCCGCAAGTGCCTTCTCGGCGGCCGGGATTCGATGCAGCACGATATTCGCCCACGCCAACGCGAGTTGCATCCGCGGACTCGACCGCACCGACGCTGCGGGGAGTTTGGCGATCAACCCGATCAGGGTGGACATCTGGGAGTTGGCTACCAGGCAGATCCCGTCGTTCTCCACCAGCCGTACTGCGCGGGCGTCGTCCCCGCCCGCCAGGGCGTGGTCGACCGCCTCGCTGACCAGACGGTGGTCGGCGTACCACTCCGAGGCCACCCGGTGTAGCTCGTCGACGCGCTCCGGTTTGTCCCGGCCGAGGCGGTGCCGGAGGAAGTCGCGGAACAGGCTGTGATAGCGGAACCACATCTCGTCGATCCGGTGCAGGAACAGGTCGCGTTCCTCGACCTGTTCCAGGAGTGTCACCCCGTCCTCCACACCGGTCAGCGCCGATGCCAGGTCACCGCAGATCCGTTCGGGGACCGACGTGGCGAGCAGGAAATCGAGCATCGACGGTTCCAGGGTGTCGAGGACGTTCTCGGCGAGGAATTCGCTGATGGCGTGATGCCGGCCCGTCATCGTCTCGATGAGCCGGACGGGATCGTCGCGGTCGCGCAGCGACAGCGAGGCCAACTGCAATGCGGCCACCCAGCCGTCGGTCTTGGCGGTCAGTTCTTCCACGTCCGCGCGGTCAAGGTCCAGCCGAGCGATGTCCACGAGGAAGCTCTCCGACTCGGTGACGTCGAAACGTAGTGCGGTGGAGTCGATCTCGATCAGTTCATCTCGCATCCGCATCCGGCTCATCGGCAGACCACTCTGGTTGCGACTGGTCACCAGCACCGTCAGTCCGACCGCGATGTTGTCGAGCAGATAGCGCAGGGCCGCGATGGTCGCGGGATCGGTGACGTGCTGCCAGTCGTCGATCACCAGAGCCATCTGCCTGCCGCTCTGGTGGATGTCGTTGATCAGGGTGGTCAGCACATACCGGCCGGCCTCGTCGCCGTGTTGCTCCAGCACATCACCCAGGTCGGCCGCGAGCGCCGGTGCGACAGTGTGGATCGCCTGGATCAGATGCGACAGGAACCATGTCACGTTGTTGTCGTCGTGGTCGATGGTCAACCAGGCGACCGTCACCCCGTCGGCGGCGAGCTGGCGGGCCCACTGCGCCGCCAAGGTGCTCTTGCCGAAGCCGGTCGGGCCGTGGATCACGGTGAGTTTCTTGTTCTTCGGGGCCCGCAGCGCATCGATCAATCGGGCACGTTCGACCAGTGGCTTGGTCGACACCGGTAGCAGGAACCGGGTGGCGGGCGCCGGCGGCGTCGGGGTGCGCAGCGGATACCCGCTCGACGGTGTCCCCGACGCTGACGTCGGGTCGTAACGGATCGCGGGTGCGGGGACGGGAATGGCCATGTCATCAACGGGCAGGCCGTGTCGGCGCTGGAGCTCCCGGCACTGCTCGCCGAATGCCTCCGCGGTGGACGGGCGGTCACCGAGGTCGCGCGACATCGCCTGCTCGATGACCTCGCAGACGTCAGCGGGCAAGGTGGTGTCGCGCAGGTTCGGCATCGGGTCGCGGGTGATCCGCAGGAACTGCGCCACCATCTGCTCGCCCTTGCGGCGCTCGAACACGGCGTGGCCTGTGCCTGCGCTGAACATCGTCGACGCCAGGCTGTACACGTCGGAGGTGACTCCCGGCGTCTCGCCGAACAGGACTTCGGGCGCGGTGTAGGCGGGTGAACCGATGACCGCCCCGTCGCCGGTTTCGAACGCTCCGACGATGCGGGCGATCCCGAAATCCGTCAGTTGTGGCTCGCCGTATTCGGTGAGCAGGATGTTCGCGGGCTTGACGTCGCGGTGCAGGGTGCCCCGCCGATGGGCCGTCTCCAGGGCGCCTGCCATCTTCACCCCGACGCGAAGTGCGTCCTGCCAGCCGAGAGCTCCGGTGTCGTGGATCGCCGACTCCAGCGAACCGTGCGGGTGATACTGCATGACGATGTAGGGGCGCCCGCTGGCGATGGTGCCAACTTGAAAGACGTTCACGATGTTGGGATGGCCGGACAACTTGCCCATCGCCACCTGCTCGCGCATGAACCGGCCGAGATTCTCCGATTCCAGGTCGGCGGTCAAGACCTTGACCGCGACCGTGCGATCCAGGGTGCGTTGGCAACAGCGGTAGACAACTCCGAATCCGCCGCGGCCGATCTCCTCAGGCTCGGAGAACCCGGCCGCTTCCAGTTCCGCCGGAATGCCGGCGGGGAGGTCCCGTTGGGTGGGCAACGGGTCGTTGCGGACCATCGTTCGTCTCGAAACTCCAGGAGTGTCGGTGAAGCTGTTCCGAGGATAGCCCCGGCTGTTTCCGGTAAACCCGGGGAGGGTCGGCGTTGTTCGACCGCCTCCAGGGCGGCCTGCATTGCCGATCAAATGGCCATGCCGCCAACAACGTTGACGCCGAGGATGCGTCGAAGCGAGGGAGGCCTGTGCAGACACAAGGGCGGGTTCGGGAGGACATGAGCGCGTCTCATACCGTCCACGCGGTCGGCTTTCATCTCTTGCCGACTCTTTGGAGTGGTCACTCCCGAACCCGTCGTGCCATCGATGCTACGCCGCGTGAGACGCCGACACCAGAAGTATTCCGGTGTAAAAATTACGGTTCCGCAGCGCGTCCGACGGGCGCGAAAGGTCGAGGGCGCGAGGCGGAATCGACGGTTACCGACCGTGGGGCAGGCTCACAGGTCGAGCACGACGGCCTCGGCGGGCTGAGCGCAGCAGATCAGGACATTGCCGTCGGCGGGTGGGTCCAGAGGTTCCGGGTCATAACGGACACTCCCGGACAGCAGTGGGGTCTCGCAGTTGTGGCACACCCCGGTGCGACACGACCACCGGGTCGGCACATCACAGGACTCCGCGAATTCGAGCAGGCTGGTGTTCGGTGGACCCCAGGGCGCGACGAGACTGCTGCGGGCGAAGTGGACCTCTGGACCAGGACCCGGTGGGCCGACGGGCGGATGGGGCGGGACCGTTGTCACGTCGATGCCGGGTGTGAGTGCCGGGGCGACCCCGAACAGTTCGGTGTGTACCCGGGCCGGATCCAACGCGTAGGCGACGAGGCCGGCGCTCAGTTCAGCCATGAACGCAGGCGGCCCGCAGAGATAGGCGTCCGCGTCGTGGGGTAGGTGGAGTTCGCCGAGTCGGGCCACGGAGATGCGGCCGTCTTCGGTGAAGTCGGTGCCTCGCTGGTCGGTGGCGGCCGCTCGGCTGTAGAAGACGTGAGACCGGCTGTGCGGCAGCTGGTTCAGGAGGGCCTGGATTTCGGCTTTGAAGGGGTGCTCGGTACCGTCCCGGGCGCCGTACAACCACCAGACCTGGCGCTCTGGCGATGAGTTGACCAGCGCATGCAGCATGGCGAGCACCGGGGTCACACCGACGCCGACGGAGAGCAGGATCACCGGCGTATCACCCTCGGCGAGGAAGAAGGCGCCGCGCGGCGCGGCCACCTCGACACGGTCGCCGGGTTTCAGCCGGGTGTGGACGTAGCTGCTTGCGGCGCCGTGCGTCTCACGCTTCACGCTGATCCGGAATTCGCTGGAGCCGGCCCGGTTGGACAACGAATAACTGCGAACCAGGGAGCTCCCGTTGTCGATCGCCAGCCGCACCGTGATCGACTGGCCGGCCAACCATCCCGGCAGACCGATGCCGTCCGGGTCGGCCAGCGTCAGCGAGCGCACGTGCCGACTCTCGTCATGGACACCGGTGACTTCGAGCGGGCGGAACCCCGCCCACGCCGGGGGTGGGCTACCGGCCGCTGCGGTGAGGCCGGTGTTGCCTCCGGCGGCTGGCTCGTCCGGCTGTGCCGCCAGACTGCGGAGCGAGGTTTTCCAGCCGGGGCTCAGCGCCGGTATACGCAGGGCGCGGTCGAGAGCGTCGCGCGCGTGGCCGGGCAGATAGAGCAGGGCGTCGATGTCTGCCACCGTCACCCGTTCGGGCCCCGCGGCGATCTTGATGATGTCCTGTCCGGCCTCGACCTCCCCTTCGGTGAGGACCCGGCAATAGAAACCCGGGCGCCGGTGTGCGACCAGGAGCGCCGCCATCTGCGGCACCCCGATACGCATCCCCGCGCGATAGCAGGTGACGCGCGGCTGGGTGACTTCGAAGACCGCCTGCCCGATCTGATAGCGGTCTCCGATGCACACTTCGTCGTCGGGCAATCCCTCGACGGTGAAGTTCTCGCCCAGCGTGCCCGGTGCCAGTTCACCTCGGCCGAACTCGTCGGCCCAGTGGCGATACGACTCGAGCTGGTACACCAGGACGGCACGGTTCTCGCCGCCGTGCCCGTCGAGGTCACCCTGGCCGTCGCCATCGATGTTGAGTCGCCGGACCATTCGGCTGCCGGTGACGGGATCCTTCCACGCTCCGGTGTAGACCGTGCGACCGCGCCAGGCAACGTTTTTGGGCCGGCCGACATTCACCGATACCAACTTGGCCATGGAATTCTCCTCGGGCGTGACCGCTGTCCACAGGCTATCTGCCCATCCTGGAGTCCGCTCGGGTATTCGCTCGGAATGGGCACCTACCGAGCATGATCACGCTATTGGGTTGTCTGGCAACGGCATAGAGTTCCCGTCGAGGCGATACACGTTCGGTGAACGCCACCAGAGCCAATGATTCGAGGAAACCGTGATTGCTTTTGCGACGCGCTACCAGACCGTCACCGTTGATGGTTTGGAGGTGTTCTACCGTGAGGCCGGCGATCCCGCCAATCCGACGATCCTATTACTGCACGGGTTTCCGTCGAGTTCTCATATGTTCCGTAACCTGATCGCGTCGTTGAGCGACAGCTTCCACCTCGTGGCCCCCGACCACATCGGGTTCGGCCGCTCGGCCGCGCCCTCGGTCGATCAGTTCACGTACAGCTTCGACCGGCTGACGGAGGTCACGGAGTCCCTGATCGAACAGTTGGGCCTGGAACGGTTCGCCATCTACATCCATGATTACGGCGCACCGATCGGTCTGCGCATCGCCAGTCGGCGGCCTGAGCGGATCTCGGCGATCATCACGCAGAGCGGCAATGCCTATCTCGAGGGCTTTACCCCCTTCTGGGACATCCTTTTCGCGCACGCCAAGGACCGCGCCGCCAACGAAGCCGGGGTGCGCGAGTACTTCACCCTTGAAACCACTCGCTGGCAGTACACCCACGGTGTTCCCGCCGACCGGCTGGACCGAATCGCTCCCGAGGCATGGCTGCTGGACCAAGCAGGCCTGGACCGCAAGGGCAATGACGCGATTCAGCTCCAGCTGTTCTGGGATTACCAGTTCAATCTCGACGGCTATCCCGGTTTTCACGAGTACTTCCGCACCCATCAGCCACCGCTGCTGGTGACGTGGGGCCGCAACGACGAGATCTTCGGCGTGGCGGGCGCGGAAGCGTTCCGAAAGGACTTCCCCGACGGGGTGTTTCATCTGCTGGATACGGGGCACTTCGCGTTGGAAACACACGGAGCCGAGATCAGCGGATACATCCGCGAATTCCTGGGTCGGGTTGAGCCCGCTGCTCTCACCGAACGGCAGGCGTCGGTCTGACCACACTTGCGTAATCACCTGGCGTGGAACCGAACCGGGCGCGAAACTCCTTGATGAAGTGCGAGCAACTCGTGTACCCGACGGCGCGGGACACCTCCGTCACGCCGAGTCGCCGTGCTTCCAGTAGCTCACGTGCCCGGTTCAGCCGCTTGTCTTTCACGAACTGATAGGGCGAACATCCCATCACCTCGCGAAACAGGCGTGAGAAGGCTGACGGACTCAGGTTGACCTGCTTGGCGAGTTGACCGACTGACAACGGCTCGCCGAGATGGTCGACGATGTAGTCCAGAGCGGCGGCCACCGGGTTGGCCGTAACCTGTTGTGTGGCAATCCGTGTCAGCCGGTCATCCCGATCACGCTGCAGTACCCGGTACACGAGCTCGCGCAGGTACAACGGCGCCAAGACCTGTCTGTCCGACACCACCGACAGTGAGCGCAGAAAACGCAGGGCACTACTCATCAGCTCGTCGTCCAGTGTCGCGACCGCACACTTGATTCCGTCATGGTGGACGCCGTCGACGAATCTGGCGCGGCCCACCATGGAGGCCGACACCTCACAGATCAACTCGGGGTCGATTTCCAGACTCAGGCACAGCGATGGGTGACGGGGTGAACCCTCGGCAATCTGGCAGGTGCGGTCAGGGCAGTCGCAGACCACCAGACAGCGTGAGGCCTGCATGACGATGGCGACCGAGAATTCCGGCGTCTGCGGCTGCAGCGCCGTCGGCGCGGTGAAACGGTAGAAGGTCAAGCCCGGCCAGGAACCGGCCGTGGCGCCTTCTGTCGGCGCGCCGGCGGCGAGCGCGGCGACGAAATCCGCCGACGGATGGCGGTGTTCGACCGCGGTGACGGTCATGGGTGCCCAACCGGATCGCGCTGGTCTTCTGCCACGCGAAGCCCCAATCACTCGCACTGCACTCACTCGATGTAGTGGCACTGTAGTGGATGAGAGTGTACTCAACAATATGTATGACAGGTCGATTAAATGAACTGGTACCAACGTCGTCTTACGTTGAGTGAACTAACTCCAGTGCAGCTTCCACTGTCTGTTATTCTCGGGCGCATATGAATCGTCAGGCTGGTCCCCGATGACGTCGGACGACACGGGCTCCACTCCGCGCCGCTCCCGTCGTGACGAGTACGCCGAGCAGACCCGACAGGCTGTCGTCGATGCGGCGCGGACTCTCTTCGCCGAACGGGGTTACTTCGCCACCACCGTCAACGACATCGCCGAGGCAAGCCGCGTCTCGGCCGGCACGGTCTACCAGCAGTGCGGCGGCAAGCAGGGCCTGCTACGCACCTTGATGGACATGTGGACCGCCGCACCCCTGGTGCAGCAGACCCTCGATGCCATCAATGCGACCGACAACCTCCAGGACGCGCTGCACGCTCTCGCAGACTCCTACCTCGAGTTCTGGCGCCAGTTCGACGACATCGTCCAGCTTGTCGTCGCGACCGCTGCGCACGACGCCGAGGCGACGGGGTCACTCACCCAAGCGGTGATCCGCCACCGCAGCGCGCTACATGAAATCGCCCGGAAGATCCGGCACTTGGGAGCGTTTCCGAAGCCGTTCTCCGACGACGACTTCGCGGACATCACCCTGTACCACTACGGGCCACAGAACGGCTTCCACTACACAGTGACCGTGCTGGGGTGGCCCGAAGAACGGGCCCGGGATTTCATCAGCGCCCAGTTCGCCCACACGTTGTTCGAACTCGGCGGCGCCGGCCGGGGCTGAGCCTCCTCGCAGATGTTCTGACCCGGCACCGCCCACCCGTGGGTGCATCTCGCCTCCGCTGCCGGCGACCGACGGGATAGACGTCAATTTTGATTCGTGAAACACCTGGCTACCGTGTGTTTTCACGCGCGGATGCCGGCCGAATTCGGTACTCACTGTTAACGCGGAGCCGCGGGCATCCGACATACATTGCGGGGGGACGAGGTGTTGCGTAGTCGTCCAGACATAGAGGCGGCGAGACCGTCGAGCGACGATCGAGCAATTTCCCAAACCGAACGTCACGCGATTTCCGCCGTTGATCGGTGGGTGTCGTCGAGAAGCAAGGCGAAGGAGCGAATGATGGACATCAAGAAACTCGCGGTAACGACCACGATGACCGGTGTGCTGGGCCTCGGCGCACTGGGCTTGGGTGTGGGCCTGGCGCAGGCCGATCCGGCTACGCCGGAGCCGTGGCCCGGTCCGACCGTGCCTCACGTGCAGGTTCCCGATGTGAACGTGCCGAGCGTGAACGTGCCGGATGTGAATCTGCCGGGGGTGAATCTGCCCGACGTGAACGTCCCGAGCGTCAACGTTCCCGATGTGAGTGTGCCGGGTGTGAATGTGCCGGATGTGAACATTCCGAGTGTCAATGTGCCGGACATCAATGTGCCGAGCGTGAACATTCCGGATGTGAACGTGCCGAATGTGAATTTTCCGGAATTGAATGGTTACTTCCAATGGCCCCGTGAAACCATTACTCCCGGACAGTTGAAGGATTTGCCGTCCATAAATGGTGTGTCGAATCCGTTCTTCGGAATTCCTCCCGGTCAGCTGAAGAAACTGCCCACGGTGAACGGCATTGTCAATCCGTTCTTCGACCAGGCGCCAGGTCACTGGGTTGTTCCGGGTGAGCCGCAGTCCTGAACCACCGGGTGACACGATGGCCGCCCTGCCTCCGGGTGGGGCGGCCATCCCCATTCCGGAGTGACTTGCAGCGCAAAAACCCTGCGGAGGTTCCTCGATGTTGGTATCGATGAACGTCACTTTCACACGGGGGGTTTGCGTTGACACAGACGAGTCCTGCACCGGCACCACGACGGCTGCCGCAAAGGGGCGGCCGATGGATCGCGGCGGCGGTGGTGGCGGCGATGGCGCTGGTTGCCGGCCCCGCGGTGCTGGCCTCCGCGCAGACCCGCATCGGACTCAACGGCGCCCGTCCGAGTGAGTGGCCGATAGTCGATTCGCTGCTGGCCGGTGCCGGCTTCACGCAGGAGGCGTGGCTGCCGTTTGCCTTGCATGTCGGCGAGAACTGGCTGCCCGGAACCACGCCGGTCGCGGTGGACTATCCAGCCCAACTGGGGATTCTGTCCGGACCGTTCGCGTTGACGGTGGATCAGTCGACCGAGATCGGGCGGCAGAACCTGCACGCCACCATCCTCGAGCAGCTCGAGAAGGGCGAACCCGTCGTCGTCGCGGGCCTGAGCGAGGGCACCCTGGTGATCGACCGAGAACTCGAGTACTTGCGAACCGCGGCGGACGCACCCGATGCCGATGACATCACGTTCCACGTGTTCGGCGACATGCGACGCGGACTCGGCGAGATGTATCTGCGCGGGGTGACGATTCCGTTCGTCGGTCAGACGTTCGGTCCGGTGCCCGAGAGCCAGTACGACGTCGTGGTGGTCAACGAACAGTGGGACGGGTGGGCCAATCCGCCGGACCGCCCGTGGAACCTGCTCGCCGTCACCAACGCCGTCATCGGCGCCTTCATCACCCTCGACGGCTTCAACGATCACTCGCACAGCTCGCTCGCCAGCATGGCCGACGCGGTTCTGGTGTCGCAGACCACCAACTCGCTGGGTGGCACGACGACGACGTATATGATTCCGCGCCAGCAACTTCCGATCACACGGGTGTTGCGACAGATGAACGTCCCGGACCCGTTCGTCGATGAGCTGGACAAGCTGCTCATGCCGCTGATCGCGACGGGCTACTCGTCGATGACCCCAGACCTCGGGCCCCGCATCGAGCAGGGCCGATTGGTGTGGACGCCCCCGGCACCGCAGCCGGTGTCGTTCACCAAACCGGGCGCCGTGACGCCGGAGGTGATCGAGGCGAAGACCGCCGGTCCCGCAAAGGACGCCGCGGACGCGGATCCCGGCACAGAGGATCTGCTGACCGAGGCTGCTCCCGAACCGCAGACGGCGACAGATCCGGCAGTCACCACCGGTTCGGTCGACGCCGACGACACTGAGGTACAGGTCGGACCTGCCGACACCGGTGAGACCACAACACAGCATCATGAGCGGCCCAGCAAGGTGGTCGATGTCAGGACGCGTGACGCCGCTACCGAGACGAAATCCGACCGCCGCTCGAGACCGGATCGCGTCCGCGCTTCAGTCGGCTCCTACCGGACCGGCGATCCCTCCGGCCGTTCGGACAGCGGCGATTCCGGGGCTGATCGTGACCGCACCCGAGCCGGGGCGGCGGCGGGCGACTCGAAACGCCCTCGAAATCACGGAGGCTTCTGACCTGGGGGCGGCTTGCGCGTCTGCCGGATCGGTTCTGGCCTAGCCCTCAGCTGCCTCCTGACGATCCCACGTCCCACCGGTCCAGGTGTGCCGAGATGAGGTCGGTTGCGGTGCCCTCGCCGTCTTCGGACCGGAGGCAGTGTGAAAGCTGCTGCGCTCGTTGGGTATAGCCCGGTTCAGTCAGAGTTGCGGTCACGGCCTCGGCGAGAGATTTTGTGGTGAGTGCGCTACGCCGCAGTGGAGCCGGCGCCGCCCCCAAGGTATGGACCCGTCGAGCCCAGAACGGCTGATCCATGATGCCGGTGACCGGAATCGAGGGCACACCCGCTCGCAGGGCGGCAGCCGTCGTGCCTGCGCCGCCGTGGTGCACGATCGCCGCCATCTGTGGAAACAGCCACGCGTGCGGCAGCTCACCGACGGTGAGGATGTCGGAGCCCTCACCGCGCAGGCCGGCCCAACCGGACTGGAGGATGCCGCGCACACCAGCCTGACGTAGTGCCGAGACGATCAGAGCGGACAGGCGTTCACCCTGTGCGGTGGCCGTGCTACCGAGACCGACGAATACCGGCGGCGGCCCAGCGTGAAGGAACTGGACCACCTCGGACGGAGGTTGCCACGTCGGTGAATCGATGGGCCACCAATAACCTGTCACGTCCAGTCCGTCGCGCCAATCGATGGGGCGAGCAACAACGTGCTGGGAGAACCCATAGAGGATCGGCCACGTGGCGGCGCGTCGGCGCTGATAGCTGCGCCGGGATTGAGTCGGTAACCCCAGCGTGGCGCGCAGATCATTTATCAAGGGTGTGTAGACCTTTTCGCCGAGGTCACCAAGACGCCACGCCAAGTGGTTACCGCACTGCCCGAAAGAGCGATCCGTCAACGGTGGCGGAGCGAATTGCCCTGTCGCGCTGACTGGTTGGAAGAAGACCCCGATGCTCGGAATGTCCAATGCCTCTGCAACGTGATATCCCAGCAGGGAGCCCACCGGGCCCTCCAGCAGAAGAAGATCGGAGCCGGTGGCCGCGTCGGCGATTGCCTCGCCCACTCCGTGCAGGTCGTCACGCATCTGCGCCAGCACGTCCTTGGACGGCCGCATACGCGCGCCATCGACAACGGCCTGCCCGTACGCGGAGGCTCGGGTGTCGGCCTCGGTGTCGCCAGGCAAACGTCGGTACTGCAGTCCGGCCGCGGTGATGAGGTGTTCGTACGGGCTTTGCGCGCCGATGACCACCTCGGCTCCGAGTCGCTCGAGGAGCCGGCTACCGAGTCCGGTCAGCGGTGCGACATCACCGCGCGTTCCGAAAGCCGCGATCACGATCCGGGTCATGATGTTCCTCGCGTGGCGAGGTCGAACGCAGTCACCAGTTCTTCGCCGTAGCCGATCACGTCGTAGTCGGGATCGCGGGCCAGCTCCCACACCGCACCGTCCAGCGCGGCGCGCAGCGCGTTCTTCATGAATCTCGGCGACAGCTCCCGAAATTGGCCGCCCGACAGACCGTCGACGAAGATCGGCTCAGGATCCAGGGCTGTTGATCCGGCATCTGATGGCGGCGCCGAAGCTGCGGCCTGATCGAGACGCAAACCCTTCGGTGACCGGTATCCGGTGAGGATCTCGACCATGGCAGTCGCGGCGATCGGATTTTGCTCGATGAATGCAACATTGGAGCGTATGTAGGCCGCGAGACGATCTCCCGGCGAAGCTGCCGCAGCAATAGCGGGAGCCATCTGCGCGGCTGCCGCGCTGAACACCGCGATCACGACGGCTTCGATGATGTCGTTTTTGGTCTTGAAGTGGTACAGCACAACGCTTTTGGCCACGCCTATGTGTTCGGCGATCTTTGCCACCGAGGCTTGGGCGTAACCTGCCTCGGCGATGACCTGTGTCGCAGCAGCGACGATCTGCGCCCGCCGTGCCCGTTCAGTGAAAGTCCCCGGTTCTGACCGCATAGTCAGAATTTAGACCGATTGGTCAGTTGCCCGCAAGATGTGTCCACCACGTCTCGAGAACTCGCGAACACGGCACACCTGGTCGACAAGCACGCGTGTCTGAAGTCAACGCATCGCTTCGGCCCTTGCCATGTGCCCTTCGAAGCCCAGCGATGTGGCCACCGCGCGATAGCGCTCACGGAACCCCAGGAAGGAACCATTGTCACCCCGTGCCTGTGCCAGCAGTGCCCGCAGTCCGAGCAGCCAGACGTCCCGTAGCACAAGGCCGTCGTCGGCGGGCGCGGCCGCCAACCGGTTGATCGCGGCCTCCGCCTCGGTGATGTCGCCGCGATCCAGCAGCGTTTGCACCAGAACGCCGGTGGCAGCGACGCCGTGAAGCAGCAGGCGCCCCTCGCGGAACAGATGCTCCACGGCGGTCCGCATCACCGCGACGGGCTCCGCACCGCCGCCGCAACGCGCCTGCTCGCGTGCCAGATACACAGTGATGAGGGGCAGGTCGCACAGGTTGTGCCGGCGGCGTTGAGACGCCACGCTGACTTCGGCCAGCAGCACCTGCCCACGATCGCGTTCCGCAACCGTGGGGCGGTGCACCAACGCGAGGCCGAGCGTGGCCCGGGCGAAGTCCACCGCGACGTCGTCACCGGAACGTTCGGCGATGCGCAGGGCCTCGTCGATCTCCTGCATCGCGGAATCATCGGGTAACAGAACGCCATTCGGTATTCCGGCCGGATAAACGTAGGTGACCACCGTGACGTAGGCGACCGGTTCGGCGCTGCGGGCCATGGCCATCCCGTGCCGCTGGTCGTCACGCCACCCGGGGTGGCCCAGCCAGTAGCGGGCCCACGCACGTGTCGTCAGCGCCAGCGCCAGCGGGGAGCCGAACAGGAAGTCGCCCTTGGATGGATCGCCGTCGGCCAGGTTGATGACCTCCTGCGACCAGCGGAGCACCGTGGACCATTCGGCACACTCGAGTTTGGCGTAGAGCACCGGCACCGAAAGGCCCACTGCCAGAGTCGGGTCACCCACCGACTCGACGAGTTCCCACACCTCAGAGGCCAGCCGGTCGGCCTCGATGACGCGGTCCTGCCACGCGTGATCCATCAACAGCCCTGCCGTGGCGATGGCCAATGATGCCTTGTCCCCGATGGTGGTGCACATCTGGTGCACTTCGTCGAAATGATCGCCTGCGCTGTCGATCTGGACACGGTGGGCGGTGGCGCACAACATGGTCCGGGGACCGATGGCCATCGGGATGCGGTTCGGGTCATCGGCGGGCAGGGCATCGGCGATCTTCGCCGCGCGTTCCCAACTCAGCCGCGCCGCCCCGATGTCGCGGTTGGCAGCCCACATCGCGGCGCGCAGGTGCCAACCGTAGGCGGCGCCCAGATCTCCTGCAGTTTCCAGGTGTTCGGCGATCAGCGCCGCGTTCTCGTCGGTGGAGGTGGGGTCGCGTGCCTGGATTGCGGCTGCGACGCGCCGATGCAGCTCAGCTCGATCCGATTTGAGCTGAGTCGCATAGGCGACCGTGCGCACCAGCGGGTGATGGAACGCGTACTCGGGCTCTCCGGAGACACCGACCGGATCGATGAGCTCGCCGACCACCAGGTCGTCGACGCGCGGTTCGACGCCGGCGGCGGTCAGCAGGTCGAGTCCGAAGCGTGCGCCGATGACCGAGGCAGCGCTCAAGGTGCGCTTGGCAGCCGGTTCGAGACGGTCGATGCGGGCGGCGATGGTCGCCTGTACGGTGGCCGGCACACTGACCTCGGCGGCGCCCACCGTCGAGACGTAGGCGCTGCGATTCCCACGCAGCACACCGCGCTCTGCCAGATCCTGCACGATCTCTTCGGCGAAGAACGGGTTACCGGCTGCCCTGTCGGCGATCGTCTGACCGAGCGCGCTCAGCGACGGATCCGTTCCGACGAGTTCGGCGACAAGTGTCGCCGTCTCCGCCGCGCTGAGCGCGGACAGGGCTATCGTCTCGGCCTCGGGCACCTGCGTCAGCGCACCGGTGTACTCGGGGCGGTAGGTGACCAGCACCAGCAACGGTGTCTGCGGGATCACGGAGAAGAACTCGGCCAGCATCGAGTCGCTGACCTCATCGATCCAGTGGGCATCCTCGACAACAAACACGGCCGGGACGTTCCGGGCCAGGGACGCGGCATTCACCAGAGCGGTCAGGCGTCGCCGGCGGGCATCCGGATCGATCCGGGCCACCACAGCATCGGGATCGCCGATGCCCAACAGGTCATCGAGTAGCAGCAGATCCTCGGCGTCCGCATCACCGGCCCAGCGCCGCAGATGAATTCGGGCGTCCGGCGCGTCGAGGCCTTCGACTCCGGTGATCGCTCGAAGCAAGCGCGCCACTGCATGAAACGGAATCTGGCTGGCATGTGACTCGCAGAAGGCGGTGAACACCTCCAGATCGCGCTCTCTGGCCATCGTCGCGACCTCACGCACCAGACGACTCTTGCCGACCCCTGGGTGCCCCACCACCCCGACCACCGCGCCCCGGCCCTCGACCGCGCGAGTCAACGATCTTTCGACGGCCGACATCTCCCGCCGCCGACCGACCAGACTCGACTCGGTACGCCCGAGTGTGAGACGCCGCTCGCCGATCCCCAGCAGACGGTAGGCGCGGACCGGCTCCTCGGCGCCTTTGATGCGTACCCATTCGGGCTCGGCCAGGGCGACGGAGCTGTCGACCAGTCGTGCGGTGGACGCGCTGAGCATGACCCCACCGGGCGGCGCCACCGACTCCATTCGCTGAGCGAGACCGACCTGCTCACCGACAGCGGTGTAACCCAGTGAACGCGAGCCGATCTCGCCCGCGATCACCTCTCCTGAGTTCAACCCGACGCGGAGTTGCAGGTCGATACCGTCTGCGCGTTGCGCTTGTACGGCGAGGGAGCGGACCTCCTTCTGAATCGCGGATGCGGCCCGGCAGGCCCGGACCGCGTGGTCGTCGAGGGCCGCGGGGGCGCCGAACACCGCCATGAGCCCGTCGCCGGTGAAACTGCCGAACGTGCCGCCGAAGTGCTCTATCACCGCCCGGCAGGTGTCGGTCAGTTCGGCCATGATCTCGCGTAAGCGTTCGTCGCCGACGGCTGCGGCGATGTCCATCGAGTGGACCACGTCGACGAACAGGACGGTGACCTGCTTGTACTCAGCGGGTGGAGGTGCCTGCCTGAGCCGCGTCCCGCATTCGCTACAGAACTTGGCCGTCGAATTCAACTGTGCGCCGCAGGAACTGCAGAGCAAGCCCGCCTGGGTCAGTCCACCGCTCTCACCGCTGCCTGTTTCCACGTCAGCGTCGTTTCGCCGGTCGAGCTTCAGATGTTCGACTGTGCATCATTTCCTTGCCGATCGTCAGTCAGTTGGCAAGAGGGATCAGGCGTTGATGTTGACCTCCAGATCTCGCGGGTCGAGCCGCCATACCGGACGGGGGCGGGAGGCGTTTGTTGCCTGCAACGCGACGAGCTCATCTTGGAACTGCCGCATCGCGTTCTTGGCGCGGTTGTCGAGCGCAAGGGCGGTGAAATCGTTCATCAGCGCACGCCTGCGCACGTTGAGGGTGAAATTGGCATTGAGCAGCCGCTGATACACATCCAGCGGCTCGGGCTGGAAATGTTCGTAGACCCGCGCCGGCTGACGGTGCGTCCACAGCTGGTAGTCCCACATGTAGCTGCCCAAGATCTCGTGCTGTGCGGTCACCAGATACAGCAACTGCGCCAGCAACCGGGCGAGGCTGTCCCAGGTGACCTCGCCGGGAGTCACGCCAACGCCGTTGGGAACCCGTTCATTCAGTTCCTCGAGCCAGAAGAGCAGTTCAGTGTCGTTGTTGACCGACCTCGGGCCGACAGCCGACGTGCGCGGGTAGTAGACCTCCAGGTAGTTGCGCGCATAGCGGTGCATCACGGCGAACAGTTCTTCGAGGTTGTCCTGCGTGGGTGTGTCGAAGCCGGTGCCGCGCACACCTCGGGCGTCACCGTCGACTTCGGGATCGTTGACCTGGTGTCGGTACAAGAGGTGCGTCTCGTCGAACAGGCGGCACATGCCCTCGAAGGTGAAACTGAAGATGGTGTCGAAATCGCCGCCGCGGCTCATCTGCCCGCGGGTCACGATGTCATTGCTGTGCATCGTGGCGAAGATGTGCGGCCACAGCAATCTGAACAGCGGGTGGTTGGGGGACAGGCTGTTACGGGTGGCGAGGGCCAATTGCGCGCCGCCTGCCAGGTGCACCCAGTTGAAGTGGCGCACCAGCGAAACGTGTGTAGAAGCGGCGCACAAGGCGATCTTGCCGGCTCGGTTCCAGTCCGGGTGCGACGGTGTGACCGAGCCGAGCGCGCACTCGATGCGTCGGGCCCGAAGCGAACGCCGAAGCGGGTCGAGGTCGAACGCCACCCGACAGCCGATCTTCAGCAGCCCCGGGTGATGTTCGTAGTCGTTGAGTATGCGCAGATCCCATTCCCAGGTGCCGTCGTCGGCGCGGGTGGTGTAGCAGGCGAAGGGCCCGCGTACGGCCAACGATCCGAGGTCCGGGCTACCCAGGTACTCGGCCGGCATCTCGGGTGCCCGGAACAGGCGGCGATGTCGCCGAGTCAGAGCCCTGTCCAACGCCACCTGGGGGTCGGTGTCGATGGACGGCAGACCCCGCTGCATCGGGGAGTACCTGGAGTAGAGCCAGACCTGCACCCGATAGAACAAAGTGCTCTTGCGTACTCTCTCCTCGGCCGGGATGTCGGCGCTGGCACACACCATCACGTTGCGCAGTGGGATACCGCGGATGGCTCTGGCCATCGGAGTCGGCTCGATGACGTGGCGTGTCGCAGGCGGCAGTGGGATTTCGCGCGGTTTGGCCGCTTTGAACTTCAGTAGCGCAACCGCGTTCCAGAAGCCGCGCCGCACAACCCACCTCAGCATGGTGTCCCTCCCGAGAAGTCCCTATACCCGCCGGCGATACCCGTCACCGAGCCAGGGGTCCCGCTCGGTTTCGCGGTCGTAGGCACGCAGCGGGTGCCGCCAGGGTCTCAGAAACGGCTCCTCGTCCCACGGTTCGAAGGCGTTCTTGATGTTGGCCAGGCCGGTGCTGGCGAGCTCCGGGAAATGGCGTAGAAGAACGGTTTTCAAGTCGCTCTGGTCGATCCACCGCAGACCTTCGGCGGTGTAGACCTCCTCGGTGTAGCAGTCGGTGTAGAACCGATCGGCCTGGAGCCTGCGGCTGGCGTTGAGGATGAAGATCTGGAACATGGTCTCGCCGAATCCGAAGCCGGTGGGCCGGTGGCCTTCGGCCAGCGTGCCGATCAGTAGATCGAGCTTGTCGACGCCATCCGGGTGGCCGCCGTACACCGCCCTCAGCTGCGCGCGGATGGTCGGGTCGTCGGTCAGGTCGTCGAAACTCTCGATCGGAGTGAGTCCCAGCTGGTGCCGGAACTCGTTGTAACGAGGTACACCGCGTTCGCGGGCGCGCACGATGTCCACCGTGCCCATGTCGAAGAAGGGACAGCCGGGAATGCTGAGTTCCTGTAAGAAGTGCGGATAATTGTTGAGCTGCAATGCACCTGGGTGCTGAGTGCCGAATGAGTAGAACAGGTCGGGCATGGGATACCGCTGGGTGACGGCCACTGATCCACTCTGGCGCGTGTCGGCAAACGGAACCTCCTCGGCGGTACCCGCGTCGCCGCGGCGGCGCAGATGCAGCATCTCGGGCAGCATCGAATGCAACCGGTAAACCTCGACGAACTCCTCGGTCAGGCCGAAGGCCGACCCGTGTTTGTCGATCGGGTTCCCGACGATGCCGCCTATTTCGGGGTTACGGATATTGACGTTCGACTTGGCTTTTCGCTTCTTCGCGGCCCTGTGCCAGAAGACGGTGGCCACGCCGTACCAGTTCGCGTTCAGGCCGAGATTCAGCGCAGGGTTGGGAAGGATGGCGGGGGTCCACTCGACGGTATGAACCTTGGCCATCACCGCGGCATTGATCAGCCGCGCGACATTGAAGAGGAGGTTGTCGTCCCCCTCCCAGTCCGGGTGCGCTGTGTGCAGCATGTCGCAGATTGTGTTGTGCTCGAGCACGAACAGGGTGTGCAGCATCGAGAGACCCACCCACCAGTTGCGCCGGAATCCGGTGACCTCGACGCCGGTGTGGTCGACCGGGAGGGTGCCATCCTCGTTCACCCGCATCTTGCCGAGTGTGCCGCTGCGTAGGCAGAGCTGGGTCCTCTGGTCGCTGCCATAGATCTGGGATCCGTCCCACCAATGGGTGACTTCGTTGATCGCGCTGGTGGCCGCGGGCTCCTCGTCGCCACGGGTGGGATCTCGCTGAGTCCTGCCGACCGAGAGTGTGTGCTGCCGGTAACGACTGCGGGCGGGATCGTCCTCAGACAACGGCACGTCGATCATCCTGACGTAGGAGATCTCGCCGTGATTGATCCAGTCCCCGTTCATGAATTGAATCCACGCCGCTGACAGCAGGTTCAGGAACGGCACTTCCTTCATCACCGGCCGGCCGTCGGAACCGACCGGGCGGGTGAGCAGTCGGCGGCTGATCTCGCGCGGATTCGGCGTGAGCAGTTCATCGCCCGACTCCGGGCGGATGGCTTCGGGCTTGACGTTACGTAGGAAGCGCGTGCCGGCGGCACCCTCTCTGGGATCGGCGAGGTTGTTCCAGCTTCCGTCGGCGGTCCGGAAATGGGTGACGCCCCGCGGTGGTTGAAGGCCCGGGCGCTGAAATCCGACCAGCCTTCCGGGCGGATAGCTGCTCTCCAAGTTCTCGGAGTTCAGCTGGTTGCGTATGTAGGCCAGCTTCAAGACCGCGGGCACCATGTGGTGGTAATACCAGTTGGTCCACACCTCGTCCCGGTAGCCGCGACGGCCCACGCACTCGGTGGCCCGGTTGACCAAAGACGTTGCCAGGGCGCCCAACAACGTGCCCGCGCGCAGGCGAGCCCTGGTCAGAAAACTCCCCGGGGGCTTCGGCGGGAGTGGTCGGGGCAGCGCGTCATCGGAAACGGGCGGTGGCTCGAGCAGCGATTCGCGGGTGAAGTAGTCCCGCGCGGGCACGTGGACGTGCACGCCTGCGACGGCGTTGGATGTTGCAAGAGCAAGCATTTCACGCCAGGGGCCGTGATCGCCGTTGGTTTGCAGCGCGAGCGTGTACTGGTGCGCGGCCTCGTTGTAGCGGGCGAGCTGGAAGTTCGCCAGGCCGGCCAGCGCATGCAATTCGGCGTTGGACCCCGCTCGCGAGAGTTCGCCGTTCAGCAGCGCCAGCGCGCGCTCATACTGACCGCGATCCAAAGCCTCCAACGCCTCGCCGGAAGACATAGGAACTCCTCGAATGCGGGAATCTGCCACTGGCAACCTAACTCTCGCCGGTGCCGGTGTTCAAAAAATCGGAGAGAAACACGATTGCCGTCAAGGGTGGTGCCGTGAGCCTTACTGTTGTGTAGGGGCGCAGTTTCACTCGGGAGGGGGCCGGCGTGACGTGTCTGGCATGCGGCAATGCCCTGCGCGAGGGCGCCCGCTTCTGCGACAGCTGCGGAGCGGCGGCACCTCAGACGATGGAGCAAGCTGAATTCAAGCAGGTGACAGTCATGTTCGCCGACGTGGTCGGTTCGATGGCGATCGCCTCCGCGGTCGGCGCAGAACGCCTGCGGGAGATGATGGCGGACGTTTTCCTGTGCGCGGCTACCGTTACCCGACGCTACGGCGGCACGGTCGACAAATTCACCGGCGACGGCATCATGGCACTGTTCGGTGCGCCGGTTGCATTGGAAGACCACGCGGTACGCGCCTGTCTGGCGGCGCTGGAGATCCAGGAACAGATGGCGCAGCTCGCCGATGAGGTGTTGCGCCGCGACAGCGTGGCACTGAGGCTGCGGATCGGTTTGAATTCGGGCCGGGTGATCGCCGGCGAAATAGGTACCGGCCCTCTGGGTTACACCGCGATGGGCCAGCAGGTGGGGTTTGCGCAACGGATGGAATCGGTAGCACCGCCGGGTGGGGTCATGCTCGGTGAGTCCACCGCGCGCTTGGTGGAACACGCCACCGTGATGGCACCCACAGAGTGGGTGTCTGTCAAAGGATTGGCGGATCCGCTGCCAGCGCGTCGGTTACTCGGGGTCGCCGCCGACCGGGAGATCAGGCGGCGGGAACCGACCCTGGTCGGCCGTGCCCGGGAGTTGAACGATGTCGCCGCCCTCCTCGACCGGGCGATCGATGGTCCGGGCTGCGTGGTCGGAGTGGTCGGACTGCCCGGCATCGGCAAGAGCCGTCTGGCGCGCGAGGCAATGGCACTTGCCGCCGAGCGCAGCGTCACCGTCTTCACCGTCGGTTGCGAATCGCACGCCCGTGAGGTCCCGTTTCACGCGGTCTCGCGCCTCTGGCGCACCGTGTTCAGGCTCGGTGACCGCGACGCGCAGTCCGCCCGCGCACGGGTGCGGGCCAGTCTTCCGGACGCCGACCCAGAAGACCTGCTGCTGCTCGATGACCTGCTCGGCATCGGCGATGCCGCCGCCGCTCCACCGGCCATCACCGCCGACGCCCGTCGCCGTCGGTTGGCGGCCCTGCTGAGCGCCGTCGCCGTCAACCAGAGCAGATCCGTGCTGTGTGTGATCGAAGATGTGCACTGGATCGACGAGACCAGCGAGGCCATGCTCGCCGAGTTCGTCACGGTGGTGCCGCAGACCCACGCGGTGGTGCTGATCACCTACCGCCCGGAATACCGTGGCGTGTTGTCGCGGCTTCCGGACAGCAGGTATATCTCGCTGGCACCGCTGAACGCGGCCGAGACCGCGGCCTTGACTGCCGACCTGCTGGGCAACGATACGTCGGTGCGGACGGTGGCGTCGCGTATCGCTCGGCAGGCCGCGGGCAACCCGTTCTTCGTCGAGGAGATGGTGCGGGATCTCGCCGAACGCGGTGTGTTGGAGGGGGATCGCGGTGCCTACCGGTGCCGTGACACCGCAGCCGACATCGGCGTGCCGGACACCCTGCAGGCGACGATCGCCGCCCGCGTCGACCGCCTGAGCAGGTCGGCCAAGAAGGTGTTGTACGCCGCCGCGGTTGTCGGCGCTCAGTTCGAGCCCGGGCTGCTGGACGTCCTTCTCGAGGGCGAGGACCGGTCCGAGGCCATCACCGAATTGCTGCAGGCCGAGCTGGTGGACCGGGTGGCGGAGACCCCGCGCGCCGAGTTCGCGTTCCGCCACCCGTTGGTCCGAGCGGTGGCTTATGAGTCGCAATTGCATTCCGGGCGCATCACGCTGCATCGACGGTTGGCCGCCGCCATCGAAAAACGCCACTCAGGCGACGTCGAGGAGAACGCCGCGTTGATCGCCGAACACCTGGAGGCGGCCGGGGACCTGCATGAGGCGTTCGACTGGCACATGCGCGCCGGCGGTTGGTCGGCCATCCGAGACAGCCGCGCGGCGCGCGCCAGTTGGCAGCGGGCCCGCCAGGTGGCCGATCGACTACCTGCCGACGCGGCGGGTCGGGCCTCGATGCGGATCGCCGCTCGGACCTTGCTGTGCGGGACCGCCTGGCGGGCCGGCAGCACCGTTGCCGACACCGGCTTCGACGAACTGCGCGAACTGTGTGCATCCGCCGAGGACGACGTGTCGCTGGCAATCGGCATGGCCGGTTACATCATGGCGTTGACGTTCCACGACCGCTTCACCGAGGCGGCGCAGCTGGCCTCGGAACTCAGCGAGCTGCTGGAGGCGATCGGTGATTCGACACTGACCGTCGCCCTCCTGTTCGCGCCGATCTACGCGAAAACCCAAGCCGGCGAGATGATCGAGGCGCTGCGCCTGTCAGACCGCCTTGTCGAACTGGCCGACGGTGATACCGCCAAAGGCAACCTGATCGTCGGTTCACCGCTGTGCACTGTGGTCGCTATGCGCGGCCACATCAAGATGTGCCTGGGAATGAAGAGCTGGCTGGACGACGCCGCCCACTCGATCAAGATGGCGGCTCCGCTGGACCCGACGAGTTACGTGTTCGCATTGCTGTGGAAGTACGTCGCCTCGATACCGCTGGGGGCGCTGCCGCCCGATGCGACCGCGATGAGCGAAATCGCCGAAGCGTTGCGCATCGCTGAATCCTCCACGGACGACTTCCTTCTCGGAATGGGTCGGTTGAGCCGAGGCCTGGCTCTGGTGACAGGCGAAGGCGAGCAACGCGACGCCGGTCTGGACCTGCTCCGGCAAGCCCGCAACGCCGCCGTCGCAGAGCGATTCTCCCTGAGTGCGTTGACGATCGCGGATCCTGAGTTCGCGGTCGAGACGGCCCGCAGCGGCGATCTCGCGGGCGCCATCGGCATGGCGCGCGCAGTGGTCGACGGTTCCTATCGCAGCGGTGACATGATCTGGCGCGGACGGGCTTCGGCGATTCTGGTGGAACTGCTGGTCCTTCGTGGGTCCGCCTCGGATCAGCACGAAGCCCAGGTGGTGCTCGACCGGCTGGCGGCGGTGCCCACCGATCCGGGTTTCGTGCTCAATGAGATTCCGCTTCTGCGTTCGCGGGCACTGCTGGCGAGCGTGCGCGGCGACGAGGACAGGTGCCGCGAGTTCGTCGCGCAGTACCGTTCGGCGGCGGCCGCGGCGGGTTTCGACGCGCTCGTGGCGTCCGCCACCGTCCTTGCGCCCGCCACGGTGTCCTTGCGACCGGCCCGTCGGTCCGGGACCACCCTCACCGACACTTGAGGAAGGGTTGACATGCCGATGCTGGGTGAGCGCGCCGTGGTTCTCGGCGCGAGTATGGGCGGACTGGTCGCCGCCAGAGTGCTGGCCGATTTCTTCGAGACCGTCACCGTGGTCGAGCGAGATGCCCTGCCCGACAACGCTGGTGTGCGGCGAGGGGTGCCACAGGCACGGCACCTGCACGTTCTCTTGCTGCGCGGCGCGCAGATCCTCGACGAGCTCTTCCCCGGGTTCCTCGATGACCTGGTGGCGCAGGGTGTGCCGGTGTGGAACGACGGGGATCTGTCCAAGATGCACCTGTCGTTCGGGGGTCATGAGGTGATCCGGTCCGGCACGCTGCCCACCGGTCCCAGCGAGTTGGCCGTCTACTCACCGAGTAGGACACTGCTGGAATGGCAAGTCCGGCAACGGCTCCGCGCGATCGCCAATGTGACGATCCTGGAGTGCCACGACGCGGCTGAGGTGACCTCGACCGCGGATCGCAGCCGCATCACCGGAGTGCGGGTGGTTCACCGCGACGGTGGCGCCGAACGGTTGTTGACCGCCGATGTGGTGATGGATGCGACGGGCCGCGGTGCACGGACGCCGGCGCTGCTGCAAAGTCTCGGTTACGGCCGGCCGGTCGAAGAGAACATCGTCATGCACACCACCTACGTCAGCCAACTGTTGCGGATCCCCAAAGGCGCACTGATGGAGAAGGTGGTCGACATCGGCCCGGCGCCCGGCCGGCCGACCGGGATGTTCCTCACCGGCTACGAGAACGACACCTGGATGTTCACGGTGTTCGGGATGGCGGGCCACGAGCCGCCGCGCAGCTTGGCCGGCATGCTCTCCTTCGCGGAGGGGTACTGCCCCGCGCACCTGCGCGCGGCGGTGCGGGCCGGTGAGCCTGTCGGTGCACCGTCACAGCACCGTATGCCCTCAAGCCAGTGGCGCCGCTTCGACAAGATGGCGCGGTTTCCCGCCGGGCTACTGGTGTGCGGTGACGCCATTTGCAGTTTCAACCCGGTCTACGGGCAGGGGATGACGGTGGCGGCTTTGCAGGCGATCGCGTTGCGAGACTGCCTGAGTCGTGGTGTCGACGACCTGCCCAGGCGGTACTTCCGTGCCTCGGCGAAGCCAGTCGGCGTGGCCTGGCGGATGGCCGCGGTCTCTGATCTGGCGTTCCCGGAAGTGCAGGGGCGGCGGACGGGATCGATGCGCCTGATCGTCCGGCTGGTCGACTGGGTGCTGGCTGCGTGTGAGTCCGATCCTGTGGTGGCCGCCGTCTTCTTCAAGGTCAACAGCCTGATGGTCCATCCTGTGCGCCTGCTGTATCCCACCATCGTCAGTCGCGTGGTGCTGCGGAACATGTTGCGCCGACGGTGATTGGATGTGGCAGCCCCGGGCCGCCGGGACCGGGGCTGCCACAGTCATCTACTCGGCGCCGCCGGTAGACGAGTCGCCGTCGGAGCCCGACTCGCCCTTGTCGCCGGCCGCGGGCCCACCGGAGTCCTTGGTGTCCTCGGCTTTCTCGGAGCTGTCCTCGGCGCCCGATTTCGTGCCGCCGTTCTTGACGGTGCGGTCGGCACGGGTACGAATGCCGCTGTAGGACTTGCCCTTGTCCGGCGACGGACTGGCTTCGGTGTCCTCGGCGGTGCCGTCGGTTTCGGTGTCGGTCGAGGCCTCGCCGCCAGCGGTGACGCCGCCGGTGGGCTCGTCATCGCCGGAGGTGTCCGACAGCGGGGTGGCGGTGTCCGTGTCGTCCTTCACCGGTGCGGTGTCAGCGGTGCCGAGCTCCGCGGTCGCCGATTCCTTCGTCAGATCCAGGCTCACCAGGGTCGCGTTGTCGCTGGGCGTCGACGTGATGGCTGAGGTCTCGGCGTCACGCAGCGTCTCCTGCGGCGTGCGCAGCGGCGGGGCGAGGGGATTGCCCGTGCCGTCCCAGCCGAGGGCCTTGGCGATCTGCTGGGTCAACCCGATCAACGAACCGATGGCGCCCGGACCGACACCGGTCGGTCCGCTGCCGTCACCGAGGTCGATGGTGAGGGCGTTGAAGATCGAACCACCCGGGCTCAGCAGGCCGCCGAAGACGAGCTGGGCCTTGAAGTTCAAGCCGGGGATGGGCGATTCCAATCCCACCGCATTCAGCAGGGGAGTGATGTCGATCGACTGCCCGCCGTTGAGGAACGCGTCGGCCATCGCCGCAGGCGTGTTGAGCAACGTGTTGAGCGCGGCCTCCAGATCGGGAGCCTCGCCGGTGAGGTTCTCGAACACCGCGTTGAGGCTGCCGCCCAGGGCCAGTGCCGGGTTGATCACCGGGCCCACCAAGCCGAGCAGCACCCCGCTGAGGTACGTCGTGCTGAACTGCACCAGCGGTGCCAAGTCGGCGGGTACCACCGGATCGATGATCGGAGGCAACCCGTTGAGGAGCAGGTCGTAGATGGTCGCGTGCAGCTCATCCATCGTGGTGAGATCCACCGCGAACGGCGCCTTGATTGCGGCCTCCGCGTTGGCCGCGATCTCTTCGACGATCGCGGGGAAGTCCGGGAGCTGGCGCAGGTAGCCGATCTGATTGGCGATGACCTGCTGCAACACCGGAGCCGGCGCCTGCAGCCACTTGTCGACGAGGTTGGCGAAGTTGACTTCGGAGGTGTTGAAGACGTTCAGCCACGGCGTGATCGGGTCGACCGCGGCACTGAGCGCGACGGCGGGGCTGGGAACCATGACGTCGGGCACCGGCGGGCTGACCGGGCTGACTGCGATGGCACTGGCGCCGACCAGCGCCACTCCTGCTGCGAGGTAGGAACGGGCAGCAACTTGCATGGGCTTTCCTTTACATGAACGTAACCACGACAGTCGCAGAACTACCCGAGAGTAAGTTTTGTTGTATTCAATTTCGCAAAATCCGATAGGAAAGCTAAGTGCGGTTCGCCTCGGCGGCTATCCAGCTCCTATGAGTGTTGAAAGACGTTGACTGGTAGGCGGGCTCGCCGCACAGACGGCGGCAGGGCCGGTTTGCCTCACTTGACTGCTCGCGATACCACCACTTGATTCGATTCGGATCTGAACCGTCGTCGCCCCGCTGACCATCCCGAGGGCTGGGCGATGTGCTTGCGAAGGGACATACCCGCGCGCCAGCCAGCTAACAGCCACTGGCGCACTCCGGGGTCGCGGCCGCGGACAAAGCCGCGAAGTTGCGAACGTAGGGGCGGGAGGTCTGCGCATACTCAGCTATGGCAAGAGAACCGTGGGCCGACACGCAGTCCAACGACAACAACGGTGCGGCCACACCGGACGTCGAGGTGATCCTGGCGGCGGTGCCGGTGGGCAAGCTCCTGGTTGTCGAGCACGTCTCGGGAAGGTTGGCTGCCCGCGATGGCGAGGTGGTCCAGTTCCTGCAGGCCGCTGCGCAGGGTGAGAACTCGGTTGTTTTCCTCCCGGTGCAATTCGTCTCGGGCGTCAGTCAATTCAGTCCGGCCCAGGGCGTCGGTCGTTGGCATCAATTCGGCTCACCGGCAAGGCTTTACGTGCGCGGCGGAAACAGTCTTGTGGTCACCGGCGGAGCAAATGCCACTTTCTCGCTGTTCGCTTCGGCGATCGGGTACCTGGTGGATGAGTGAGCTGTCTCAGCCACGTTCGGCGCGAACTCGCGCCGCGCGGCGGATCGCGGTGAGGAATGGCGCGTCCTGGGCCTGCACCGTCGGTGCGAGTTGCTCGTAGGGGCGGATGGATTCGTGGTCGGGTCGGCTTCGGGACATCCACGCCGACCAGGCATCGTGCACATCGGAGGCCTGGGTGTGTTGGCCTTTGGCGCGCATGAGTACGGCGTACAGGACAAACAGGTCATCGCAGTCCTCCGGTAACCCGGTGCCTGCGGGTACGCAACTCCGAATCAGTTCGGCGTCGGCGTCGAGATAGCTCATATCGCCAGTCTGCCGAGCAGCAGGACGACGTACAGCAGTCCGAAAACCACCGGTACCACACGCTCGACACCGCCCAGTTCCCGAAAGACCTTGCCGAGCCGGAAGCGTCGATCGACCACCTGGTCGTCGGGCATCAGCTCTGCCCACTCATCGGTATACGGCTTGATCGGCAGGTGCTCTGCCTCGATCCGGTTGATCACCGCGAACTTGGCGGAGTTCAGCCTGCGGTACACACGAAGGAGGAACCACCAGCACGTGGACACGGCGACGCCCGCGATACACACCGCACCGAACCGCAATGCGGAGTCCGGCTCTGACGTGGACAATCCCACCACCGCGATCAACGTGGTGTTCACAGTCAGGAAGAAGCCGTTGGCGGTTGCCCGCCGCGACGAAACTCGATCCGCCATCTCGACGGCCAATTTGTAGATGTCCAGTATTCGGGGGTCGCTCTGAGGTTGTCGGGGCTCACTCATTGTGCGCCTTTCGAAAATGCCCGAGTTCTGGCCCGCGCTCCGGCATTAGTGGAAAGATGAATACATCACCCGTGGAACCGTCAAAGTGGCGCGCGCTCAGGGAGGCCGGTGTGACCACGGTTCACCTCCATTGTGGTATTCCGTCGGGAGATGTACTTCCCTGCACAAGTAGGCGGGGAAGGTATTCGCTGTGCACCGTCTGCATTCGTAGGTATCGTCGCAATGATCATGCTCGATTGGGGGCGATCACATGGGCGGGATGCGCAAAGTGTCGATCGCGGTCTTGTCTGCATCGACCATGCTTTTCTGCAGTTGTGCCACCGACGACACCCGCAGCTCCTCGCTCGCTGATTACGTTCAGCGGGAATGCGCGATCACTGTCGATTTCAACAACCGGTTTGGCCATCTCACGCGAGAATTTGCCGACAAGTTCGGTGATCAGGCCGCCCTCGCGGCCACAGTCCGCGATATCGCGAGCCTGTATGAGGAGGTGATCGCGAAGGCGAAGGAACTCGGCGACCCGCCCAACGGTGAGGGTGTGGGTGACGACGAGCACGTGGAGCAGGCTGCGCGATCGCTGGTCGAAGAACTCCACGCTGTCGCCACTGACATCGAAACCGCCAGTACCGAAGACGGCGTTCGGGCCGCGATCAACCGAATGAACGATGCGATAGTGGAGTCGTCGAATATTGCGGCCGAATGGAGAAACGCGCACCCCACTCCCGAACTCGACAGCTTGAAGAAGACGTATCCCGGGTGCAGTGACGAACCGGCCTGAAACAGAACAATCACCGTTCGAGTAGCGCTCTACTCGCTCACAACTGTCCCGTCACCGTGAAGATCATCAGTGTCGCGGGGATCGAGAGGAGTGAGGTCGAATGCACCTTCGCAAGAATGCTGCCACCCGACAATCCCTGGTCCATTCCCACTCGCGGGCGATAGCCGGTGACGATGCCGGTGAAACCGACATTCCCACGGATTCCACCGAGGGTGGCATGCGCGACTCACCTGACGGAATGCAGTTCGACGTTTTCATAAGTTACTCCCGTCACGACGCCGCGGTGGCGGACAAGATCGAGCGAGACCTCGAGAAGTACCCATTGCCACGGGAAGTGCGTAAACGGCTCGGGCGAAGACACCTCAACGTATTTCGCGACCTCAGCGATATGACGGGCAACCGTCTGGGCCCGGCACTCGAACTGCATCTGTTGAACTCCAGAACGCTTGTGGTGTTGTGTTCGCCTGCCGCACGCCGCTCCGGATACGTCAGCTTGGAGATCAACCGATTCGCCGAGCTGCGCGACGCCGAAGGTATTGTGCCCGCATTGATCGGCGGGGGCCCGAACAATGACCCGAACGTCGATCCAGCGGACTGGGCGTTTCCCGATGCCCTGCAGGTCGCTCTCGGCGACGGCCCTCTTGCGGCGGACCTGACACGGGCGTGGAACAGTAAAGGCAGACGCGCCAAGGTGACCCGTGGCTCGCCCTGGGTGCAACTGGTCGCCGGCATCGTCGGGTCAACCACCGACGACCTGACGCAGCGCATCGCGAAATCAGAACGACGTCGCCACCAAGTGATCGCTGCGATTTTCATGGTGGTGCTGGCCGTCAGTGGGCTGGCCGTGTTCCAGATGCACCGCGCTGACCAACAAGCGCTTCAGGCGGCGGCCACCCGGCTGGCGGAGCACTCGCGAACCGAATCGACCGCCAGCCGTGCGCCTGACACCGTGCGTGCCATCCAAGAAGCCCTTGCCTCACAGAGTCTTTCGCCCTCCGCCGACCCGGGCGTCCTGCTGCGTACTCTCGAACTCACCTCGGACGTCAACAAGGTCATCATCACCGGGAAGCCGATGCTGTCCGGATTTGATGTGGTCCCTGAAGCCATCACGACGCGCGAGCTGAACCCGGTTTTTGATGTGGCCTTCAGCCCGGACGGCCGGCAGATCGCGACCGCTGGATCCCAAGTGCGGATGTGGGACAGTGAGACTGGCAAGCGTCAGAATCTGTTCGACACGAACCTGCTGCTCGACATGAGTATCGCGTTCCGACCGGACGGTCGCCGCCTCGTCACCGGTGGGGCTCAGTTGCGAATCTGGGATGACGCCGGCACGGCCATCGGAGAACCGCTCCGAGGCCACCGAGGTTTTGTCACGAGCGTTGGCTTCAGCCCGGACGGGCAGCGCATCGTATCCGGCGGCTCGGATTCGACCGTGCGGCTATGGGACGCCAACTCCGGGGCGGAGATCGGCGCCCCGATGACCGGCCATTCGAGCACGGTCAACTCCGTGGCATTCAGCCCCGACGGGCAGCGAATCGTTTCCGGGGGCGAGGACGGGACCATCCTGACTTGGGACACCGGCACTCAGTCGCGGTACGGACAGCCGGTCGACGTCGGGGCCGACGTCAACGCGGTCCTGTTCCTGCCCGACAACCGACGCGTGGTCAGCGGCGACAACGCCGGCCAGGTCCGGATCTCTGACTCGTCCACCGGTGCACCTGCCGGCATCATCGCCTCTGATCGGTCGGCGGTGACAGCCATCGCGCTGAGCGCGGACGGCCGCCGGATCGCGTTCAGCGGGGTCGACCCGGCGATCAGGTTGGCCGACGTCGAGCAGGGCCGGCCAATGGGCGCCGCGGTAGGGCACACAGGACCGGTCACCAGCCTGGCATTCAGCCTCGACGGCAATCGCATTGTCTCGAGCAGCCACGACGGCACGGTTCGAGTATGGAATGCGGACAACCATCGATCCGGTGGTCGCCAGGTGGTGGGGTCCCCATCGGTTGATGGAGCAGTCCCGTTCGCGAAAAGCATTGCGATATCTCCTGATAGCCGCCGGATGGTAGGAGGCTACGGGGATGGGGCGCTGCGGATCTTCGAGACGGAGACCGGCCGGCCGGTGGGAAGCCCGTTGTGGGGCCACCGAGGTGGTGTCGACTTCGCGGTGTACAGCCCGGATGGCCGTCGTATCGCGTCGGCAGGCTCGGACCTCACGGTTCGAATCTGGGATGTCGATTCGGGCCGGCAAATTGGGACGGCGCTTCCCGAGCACACCGGCACCATCGTGCAACTCCTGTTCAGTTCGGATGGCCGCCGAGTTCTTTCGACGAGCGAGGACAAGACGATTCGCGTATGGGACACCGATACCGGTCGCCCGGTCGGCGAGCCCATGCGCGGGTACGAGGTGTACTTCGGCAACGTGGCGTTCAGTCCTGACGGGCATACGGTCGCCGCCGGCGGAGCCGACAACACCCTGCGGTTCTGGGACGCGAGTACCGGCTTGCCGATCGGCGCGCCGCTGACAGGTCACCGGGACGTCGTCAACAACGTCGGATTCACGCCGGACGGACGGCGCGTCATCTCCTCGAGTTTCGACTCTCTGCGACTGTGGGACGCTCAGACCCGACAACTCATCGGGGATCCGCAGTCGGGCCTGAACTTGTTCGGGAGTCTGGTGGTCAGCCCAAAGGAAGACCTCTTCGTAACCGGAGGAGCGAAGAGCATACGACGGTGGAGCGCTGAAACCGGCGATCCCATCGGTGACCCGATCACCGCGCACGACGATGCGGTGGGCGATATCGCCATCACAGCTGATGGCCGGTTCATCGCGTCGGGAAGCATGGATCACACCTTGCGGTTCTCGGATCTGGTGCAGGGCCGACCGGTCGGCGATCCCTTGGACGCCGGAACAGACAGTGTGGCCGGCGTGGTGTTCAGCGGTGACGACCGCCGAGTTCTCACATTGAACATCGCGCCCGACGAAACCGTCAGCGCCTGGATCTGGCCCGGTCCGGCCGCGTGGCATGACGACCTGTGCAACAAACTGACTCACAACATGAGTCGTCGCCAGTGGTCGGAGTGGGTGTCCCCGGACATCGATTACCGACCGCTCTGCGAAGGGCTGGAGGAACTTCCCGATGAGGGAGTTCCATGACCAGCATCTGCCGCGATGCAGCGCACTGATCCAAACCTCGCGTCCCTACGGCGCGTCAGGAGGAGATCCGACGCCGATCGCGGGATGATGCGCATGTGGTTGATGTTGCAAATGTGACTAACGTGGCGCAGGATGCGCTGACCGCCGCGGCGCCGACGGCGAACGACCAGCCGGTGGAGCCCGCACCGTCGCAGCAAAAGGTCTGGGTGATGCCCAAGGCCCCGGTCACCCGCAAACACGCCGACAAGATGGGGCGCATTGCCGTCGACGCCGCGTCGAGCATCGCCAGAGCCGTCGCCGTCGTCGCGCGATTCGCTGGGCGCAACGTCACCCGATTGTGGCGTGCGCTCGAAGCGGTACCACCGGCATTGCTGCTGTTCCTCGTCGCCGGCCTGCTCCTGCTCCTGGGACTGGTCGGTGCGATAGCGCTGCAGAACACCCTGGGCCTGATCTGCACGGTGGTGGTGATCCCGGTGAGCGCGCTCGTCCTCGGTGCCATGGGGCAACGCTGGTACAGCGGACTTGGCGCTCCGCAGGCGTCACGCGAAACCGCACCGGCCACCTCGGAGCTGCACCGTTCCGTCGAGTACATCGACAAGAAGCTCGCCACGGCCCTGACGACGTTCGGCACCGAGCGTCACCAGCAGGCCGTGATCGCCCTCTTCCAGGCCAAGACTGCCGTCGAACTCACGCTCGGCACCGAGCAGGACGGCGCGGAACTCGTCGGCGTATCCTTGCCCGAGGACTCGCGGCCGCGGATCCGCGTCGGATCGACCTCGAAAACGATGCTGCGAGAGAGCAACTCACTGGCGGCTTCGTGAGCGGACTCACCGGACAGATCGCCCTCGTCGAGGACGACTACACACTCGTGATCAACCGTGGCGCCGAGGCCGGTGTGACGCCGGGCATGGTGTTCGCGGTGTACGCAGACGACGGCCAGGTGATCACCGACCCGGAATCCGGCAGGGAGCTGGGCCGGCTCACCCGTGAGCAGCTGCAGGTTCGGGTGTTCGACGTGCATCCGTTGTTCGCCCGCGCCCACACCTTCGTCAGGACCGACGATTTCCATGGCCTGCTCGGGTTGCCGTTCGTCGAGGACCAGCACGTCGTCACCGTGAACATCGGCGACACCGTTGCGCTGGTGGACGGCGAAGCGAACATGTCGGCCGTCGAGTCGACCGGAACCTCATAGCGCGTCATCGGCCGATCTGGTGTGGGCGGGGCGCAGCCGCGCGATGATGCCGTCGAGGTCGAGACGGAACATGTCGGGCCGGAAGATGTGCCCGCCGGGAACCTCATGTGATTCGGAGGGGATGCCGGCCGCGCTGAGGCGTTCGCGGAACTCCCGCTGACCGGCGAGCACCTGGGTTTCGTTCACGCTGTCGAACCAGTTCAGGGGGTCCGGACTGGTGCCGGCGACAAGGAAGATCCGCTTGTTCCGATAGCTCTCGATGCGCTCGATGGGATTGTCGGCGCTGACCCGGGCCTGGTCCCAGAGCGGCGCCCCGTAGACGGTGCCTCCGGCCAGATCCAGCACCGCCGAGGTGATGTTCGCCCAGTGCACCACCAAACCGAAATCACGCCGCAGGCTGGCCGGACCGGAGTGCGCACTCACCGACGCGAAGTGGCCGTAGTACTTGGCCGCGTACTTCAGCGCCCCGAAGCCACCCATCGAGAACCCGGACACCGCCCGCCCGTTGTACTCCGGATACACCCGGAAGTTGGCCTCGATCCACGGAAGCAGCTGACCGATGTGGAAGGTCTCCCAGTTCCGCGGCCCGACGAAGGAGGCGACCGGGTTGCAGTGCCAGCCCGCCCGCCCGCCGTCGGGCATCACGACGATGATCGGCTTTCCGGCGGTGAGGTCGCGGATACCCCAGAAGTCGAACTGCCGGAAGTCGGCGTCACCGCCGTGGAACAGGTACAGGACGGGATAGGACCGGCCACTGGTGCGGTAGTCACCGGGGAGCAGGACGTTGATGCCGGGGTTCCACCCGATGGCCGACGTCTGGAACCTGTAGTACCACAGCCGGGGGTCGTTCTCGTTGCGGTCGACGATCCGTAAGCCGAACCCGTCGGTGCGGCCGACGAAGATCACCAGCACCCGCCCGACGTTGAGTGGGCCGGTAGGGGAGATGCCGTTGACCGTAGCGATCAGAGACGAGAACGAAGCGTCACCGTAGAAGCGGGTCGCCAGCGACGACAAGGTGTCGCCGGCGGCCACTGTGTATTTGGTGAGATCGGGGATGATGAGCCGTTGCCCGGGGGACAGGGCGCTGGATTCGGAGATGCCGCTGCTGCCGGCGATCAACCGGTCCAACTCTGCGTCACCGTAGAAGCGGGATGCCAGCGACGACAGGGTGTCTCCGGCGGAGACCGTGTACCGGGTGAAGTCCGGCATGACCAGCCGTTGTCCCACGTTGACCACGTTGGGGTTGGTGATGCCGCTGGCGGTGGCGATCAACCGGTACAGTTCGGCGTCACCGTAGAAGCGCAAGGCCAATGCCGACAGCGTTTCCCCGGCGACGACGATGTGTGTTCTGACCATTGGTGCGCTCCTCCCGTTGCTGGTGGCGGCGGCTCCTTCCGGCGTCGACACGCCGCGTCACTGTGATGGATACCGGACCAGCCGCACGCCTGGATCGGTTTGGACAAACGAATGCAACCGTGACAATTGGCGCAGGAATGTGCTTGGCGCCGTTCGCTTCCCGATGCAAGAACCATCCGCCGGCCCGTCGGCAACGAATGCATTGAAGAGTCGACCGTTTAAACCCGCGGAATGGGGTTATGCCACGGCGGCGCGTCTGGGACAGTGGAAGGGATAGGAGACATCTTGGGACCGGAGAATGGTGTGACCACGGGTGCGGCTGATCGCATGGCACCCGAGGAGATCGCCCTGCGCCCGCGCAACGTCCACTTCCAGCTGGACGAAGCCCCATTGCACTGGATCCCCGGCGATCCCTACGGGTCGCATGCGGTGACGGCCCTCAACCTCTTCCTGCCCGCCGCCGAGCGATGGTTCAGCAAGCTGCTCTCCGACGCCTTGGAGTACGTGCGCGCTGACCACCTGCGTGAGGAGATTGTCGGCTTCATCGGCCAAGAGGCCGTGCACGCCAAGACCCACGACCGGGTTCTGGTGGACTATCTGCTGCGGCACGGTATCGATCCAGCCCGTTTCCTGGCGCAACTGGAGTGGGTCGCCGGGCAGTACGACCAGCAGATGGCGAAGATCCCGCCCAAGCACCGGCGCCGGGCGCTGGCGTCGGGAACCCATGCACTGTGCGCCGCCGAGCACTTCACCGGAGTCCTCGGGCACTGGGCGCTGAACAACTCCTGGGACGACATGGGTGTGGACCCCACGCTGGCCGACCTGTACCGCTGGCACGGTGCCGAAGAAGTCGAACACCGCCATGTGTCCTACAACGTCGCCAAGTACTTCAACATGGACTACCTGGCCCAGGCCCTCTCCGGGGTGATCGTCAGCTTCGCTTTGGTGGGAATCGTGTTGCGCGGCACCAAGTTCCTGGTGCATGCCGATCCCGCACTACCCAATCTCGGTTATCCGCGGTTGTTGTGGAAGTTGCGTGCCTCCGGCGCGCGCGGAGCCATCCCCACCGGCGGGATGATCGTGCGTGCCGCGGGCCGGCTGTTCAAACGTGACTACAGCCCGGTCGACGAGGGCAGCACCGCTCAGGCGGTTGCCTACCTGGCGACGTCTCCGGCTGCCCGCGCCATCCATGGCTGACGGCCGGGGTCGGCTGGCGCGTCTGCTCAGGCCCTACGTGGGTGAACCGCCGCCCGGTCTGTACCGACCGGGCCGGCCGGACCTGCTGATCCGGGTGGCGGGCATGGCGGTGCCGCACTTCGTGTCGGTGGTGACGCGACTCGGCGGCGATCAGGAGCTGCCCGAGCTTCCGGTGGCTGTCAACCGCAGGGCGGTGCGGGTGGCGGACCGACGCCAGGTGGCCCGCGACCAGGACGTCATCCAACTGACGCTGGCATCGGCGGACGGGACCGCGCTGCGGGCATGGCACGCCGGGGCCCACATCGACCTGCATCTGCCGTCGGGACGGACCCGGCAGTACTCGTTGTGCGGTGACCCCGCGAAAGCCGACGAGTACCGGATCGCGGTGCGGTGGATCGGGCGCGACGGTGGCTCCGCCGAGGCGCACACGTTGACCGTGGGGCAGGTCGTCGAGATCAGCGATCCCCGCAATGCGTTCATGATGCCGCTGCCCGGATCGGCGTCGCGCGCCGAGAAGCTGCGGTTCATCGCCGGCGGCATCGGGATCACGCCGATCCTGCCGATGGTGCGCCTCGCCGACCGCCAGGGCGTGCCGTGGTCGCTGTGCTACACCGGCCGCAGCCGGGACAGTCTGCCGTTCCTGGACGAGCTGCTCGCATTCGGTGACAAGGTGCGGGTGCGCACCGATGACGAGTTGGGCCTGCCCACCGCCGAGGAACTGCTGGACGGGGTCGACGGTGCCACCGCGGTCTACGTGTGCGGGCCGCCGGCGATGACCGAGAAGGTGCGCCAGGCAATCCCGGTCGATTCGGGCACCGAGGTGCACGTCGAGCGGTTCTCGCCGCTGCCGGTGGTGGACGGGAAGCCGTTCCACCTGCGGTTGCGCAACGGCGAGGTGGTTCCAGTGGCCGGAGACCAGAGTGCGCTGGCTGCGCTGCGCGCGGCACGACCGAATATCAGCTATTCGTGCCAGCAGGGTTTCTGCGGCACCTGTGTTCAACGGGTGGTGGCCGGCGAGGTGGATCACCGCGACCACACACTGACTGACGAGCAGCGCCGCGCCGGTCAGATTCTGGTCTGCGTGTCCCGGGCGGCACCCGGGGAGCAGCACTTGGTTCTGGATGTCTGATCGTCACGCCGGTGAAAGTCCCTGTCGGGACGACGATCTCACTCATCGGGTTTAGACCGCGCCGTGCAGGCTATCGCTGCACAGGTCAGGCCGCCCGACGTGAGGAGAGAAGATGACCACCGACGACGCCAGCGGCATCACCGCCAATGACCTGGGTGGTGCCGACGACATGCTGAGTCCCATGGAGGCCACCGACTCCGACGAGTTGCGCAACGCCGACGGCGATGACGTGGTGGACCCGCCCGAAGGCTGGAGCGGTGTCACCAAGTTCGGCATCTCCGCGGACGAACAACGACAGGGCGAGTCCCTGGACCAACGGCTGTCCGAAGAGGTCCCCGATGTGACACCGGACGACATTGTTCTGGCCGACGCCGACGGCACGCCAGGAAGCCCGGACGGGGTGATCGGTGCCGACGCCGCGCTGGACGACCCGGGAACCCACCGAGGACAGATCGACGGCTCACCCGAGGACGGCGATTCACTGTTCCAGGTAGTCGAGTAGAGACGGAGCAACGATGAGCGACTCGCACGGATTACCACTGCCCGACTACGACCAGATGTCGCTGGGCGACATCCGCCACCGCATCCGCTCGCTCGACGAGGACGGGTTGAACCAGATCCTCACGCACGAAGCGGGCCACGCGGCCAGAGTGCCGGTGTTCGAGATCGTGGAAGCGCGCCTACGCGAAATCCAGGCCGGGGCGCAGCCTTCCGGCGGAGACCCGACACGGGCGCCGGACATCAGCGGGACGGCCGGCGGGTCGCCCGTACAGGAGGCCACCGCGGCTCCCGCGAACACACCGCTTCGGCACGGGGTGGCCAACCAGACTCCGAAACGCGGCCGCACCTGACCGTCCCTCAGCGGACGCACAGGCTCGGGTAGGTTAGCTGGCGTGACCAACAGAGTCGGGGAATCAGTCCGGTTGTTCGGTGCCACTGCGGTATTGGCGGGGTTGATGGTGGCCTCGGCCGCCGTTGCCAGCGCCGAGCCGGTGGACAGTCCACTCGATGTCGGCAGTTATCCGACCACACCGAGTGCCCCGCTCGGCCTCGCCGGCACGCAGCAGGCGGGCGCGCGGGTCGAAGCGCAGCGCCTGGCGGCCTTCGTCGTCGGCCCGTGGGAAGTGGATCCGACGCTCACCGAAGCCTTCACCAACAGTGCTGGTGTCATCGACGGCGCCGAGTCGCTGTTCGCGGAGCTACCCGCGGAGCTGGCCGAAGTCGGCGCGCGACACAACGTGATCGACGGGTTCGCCAGCGGGCGCCGGGGGCCCGGCAAGGAATTGCGCATCACAGTTCTCCGCTTCGCCGACCCCCAGATCGCCGGCGCTGCCGCGGCGGAGTTCGCGACGGTGGCGGCCGACATTGCGCAGCCGGATGGTCCGGTGATCCCCGCGGTGGTGCCGGGGCACCCCGAAACCCCCGCTGTGAGTTATCCATTCGTCGACGAAGCCGGCCGACACAGCACTCTGGTGCGGTCGTTCACCGCTCACGGCCCGTACGTGATCGTGCAACGGGCGGGTGCCGCCGACGGTGTCGAGGATGCCGCCGCACTGGCCGCTGCGGCGCTGGACCGGCAGGCCCCCCTGATCGACCAGTTCGTGCCGACACCGCCGGCCCTGCTGCCGACCCAGCCGCTTGACGCCACCGGCCTGCTGGCAAAGGCGTTGCCGATCCCGCCCGCCGAGATCACCCCCGGGATGCCGGGTGTGTACGACGCACGCGCCACCCTCCATTTCGAGGACGACCCGACCGTCGCGGCTGGGCTGTTGGCCGACGCGGGGGTGACGAACTGGGTGAACGGATGGGTGTCGTTCTACGAGGCTCGCGACGGGCAGGCCGCACAACGGATCAGCGACAACCGGGTGGACGCGTTCACGGAGTACGGGACTCCCGCCGAACCGGTGGCCGGCGTTCCGGGCAGCCGGTGCCTGACACTGGACGTACCGGGATTGCCCGAAATGCGCAGTTTCTGTTCGGCGGTGACCGATCGGTATGCGCTCGACACCTACGGGGACTCGTTGTCGGACACGCAGCAGCAGATCGCCGCGCAATACGCCATTCTGACCGGCCGCTGAAATCAGGCCATACCCATAGCGGACCCTTGGTGCTTCCTTACCTATCGGCAGCACTGTGGAGTCATGTCCGATCTGATCCAGCGCCGTAGCCGCACGGCTACGACGACAAGAGCGCCGCACCGCAAGGCGACCGCACTGCGCTGCGCGCTGGCCGGGGCGTTCGTCGCTCTTCTGCTGGGCATCGCCCTGGCCGGCGAGCAGGGCTCGACACAGATGGTGCCGGCAACACTGGGATTCGCCACGGCCATCACGATCATCGCGGCAGCCTTCATCGGCTGGGAACGTCAGGTCGACGCCGCCGAGTCGGCCGGCCTGGTGAAGCATTACGACCAACACCCCGCCCAAGACTGAGGCCATCACCGGGCTGGTTCGGCCGCGCCACGACGCCGGCGGCGTCACAATGACCGGGTGCTCACCGTTCCGGCCGCCGGTTGGCGAGGGGGTTCACTCCGCCGCGGAGTGACGATCGGCCTCTGCGTCGGCTTCTTCTTCGGCGCACTGGCCTGGCTGGACTCCGGGATGCTGCTCGCGGGCGTCCTCGTCGTCGTCATCCTGGGCGTCGGCTCGGGAACCTGGATGTCACGCCGAATGGTCAAATACTGGCCCGACTCTCGCGATCTCGACGGGGCCCAGCGAGTGGCCGTGGTGGACGCCGCGCGCCGGGGGCGCGGCATCGGCGACGAGAGTCTGGCTCCCGCGGTGGCCGGCTACCGCGAGGGCCTGCATGCCGCGGCAGCACAGGCCAGACCGCTGCGCTGGGTGATCGTGGTGGTCCTGATCGTGGCGATCGGCACCGCCATCTGGGATGCCGTCCAGGGCTCTGTCGGTAGCGCCATCGTCTCGGTCATCTACCTGATACTCGCGGCGCTGGAGCTGTTCTGGTGGCCCCGACGCACTGCGCAACTATTGGCCAATGCCGACCGTGCCGCCGCGCTGGCGCGGCCGGTCGGGGCCGGCGACTGACCGCCGGCCCACCTGGTCACGCCGGGCAGTACACCTCGGTGGCGGCGCCGACGAAGAAGCCGCTTTGCTCGACGCTCCAGTTGGCCGGACCGCTGATCTCGATGGCCACCTGCTCGGGCGCCTGTCCTGCCGCCACGTAATCACACACGGCGTGGGCCAGAACGATGGCGTTGTCCGCGGACGAATACGGGATCGCCTCGCCGTCGATCACGCTGATGAAGAGGTCGTCGTTCTCGTCTGCAAGTGCAGGGGCGGCCGTCGCGAGCGCCAGGCCGGCCGCGGCGATGCCTGCCGAGAAGATGATCTTGCCGACCATGCCGGCCTCCTTTCGCCTGTTTGCTGACGGCGATACGCTACGCCAAGGGTCACAGTCACGCATCACTTTGGTCGAAATCTGCACGCGCGTCAGTACGGGGCCGTCACAACCATTCGCTGATCCAGGTCGTTCCAGGCGGACTGGAACACGCTGATACTCACTTGCTCGTCGGCGCCGTCATCGGTGCCGCTGTCGTTGAGATGCACCACCGCGCGGTCGGTGTCGACGCCGGTGACGACGACGGCGTGGGCCCCGCCATCGTCGTCGGGCTCGTTCCAGATCTTGTACGAGTTCACGCTCGCGATCACCGCCCGGCCGTCATCGAGGTACCGATCGAGCGCGGACAGCCCCGTCTGCAGTCCGCCGGCGCCGGCGACCTCATTGTCGGTGTAGGTGGCACGAATACCGTAGTGCGCCAGCAGGATTGGCAGGTCTTCGGGATCGGTTCCGCCGACATCCGGGTCATCGGAGTCTGTCACCACGTAGATCGGGCCGTCGTGCTGTCGGCTGGCGATGGTGCCCGCCACCGCCACGATGTCGTCCTCCTCCGGCATGTCGCCGGTCAGGATTCCGATCACGTGCGCCGAGGCCATGATGGCGCAGTCGTCGTAACTCTGCTCGCTCCAGTACTCGGCGGCGGTGTCCGGGTGGCCGTGCAGCCCGGTCTCCTCGGCGCCGGCGACGGCGGGGTGACCGATACCGGCGAGGGCCGCGCCGATCAGGAGCGCGGAGGCGGTGCGGCGAAGCAAGGTCGTGTGCATGGCCCGAGACTCCGGTACCGACCTTGTCGGATTCTTGATGACCTTCGATCAGCGGCTGAGGCGACGGCGCGCGGCGGCCAATTCGACGGCCACCGCCAGGGCGCCGGTCGACGCGCCGGCGTCCTCGATCCGCCGGCCCAGGATGGCTTCGATCCGGTGCAATCGCTGATACATGGTCTGCCGGTGGATGTTGAGCTCCTTGGCCGCCGCCACTCGCGAGCCGGTGCGAAACAGCACCGCCAAGGTGGTGATGAGTTCGGTTGACCGGTCGACGGTCAGGAGCTCTCCCAGGACTCCGCGCAGGAAGCGGTCGACCGCGCCGGCGTCGACCTGCGCCAGCAAGTGATCGATCGCCACATCGCGGGCCAGCCCGACGAACTCGGCCTCGGTGGCCAGATGCGCCGCGGTGGCCGCTGTGGACATCGCCTCGGCCAGTGCGGGCAGCTCCCGGGTGGGTTCGGCGACGCCGATCCGCAATGCGCGCGGCAGGGGTGAGGAGTACAGCTGCGCCACCAGCTCGTCGGTCAGCGAGCCGGCGGTTCTGCGGCCGTCGAACCGGACGATCGAGCGGTGCCGGCCGTCGCGGATCTCCGAGAGCACCTGACGGTCATCACGGTGCAGCACCGCCGCGAGCTCGGAGACCTGCAGCGGACCGTCGACGCTGAGCGCGACGACGCCGACGTACCAGCCGCCCGGCGCAAACCCGAGCTCGTTGGTGGCACGTCGCAAGGCCGTCTCGGTGTCGACGCGAAGCGCTGCCGGCCTGCTGGTGTCCTCGGCCAGCGTCAGCAGCCGAAAGACCTCGCGCAGATGCTGATCCGAACGGGTCAGCGGGCGCCAACGCAGCAGCGCCAGCGCCAACGATTCAGGGGCCCGGCGGCAGACGGCGGTGACCATCTGTAGGTCAACGCCGGGGCGGGGCAGCACTTCCAGGGTCGCGATGGTGACACCGGCGGACTCGATGGTGGCCACCTGGGCGTACCCGCGCGGGCGGGCACCGTCGACGTCGGCCGACGCCAGCACCGCACCGGAGGCCGAGCGGACGACGATCGAACAACCGCTGAGCGTGCTCAACGCCGTCACCATGTCATCGAGGTCGCCCTGGGCGGCCAGCACGCCGGCCAGCAGGTGGGTGACCTCATCGTTGAAGTGCAACGCCCGCACCGACTCGTTGACGAGCCGGCTGTTGACGGCGCGGGTGACTTCGACGAAGCGCACCACTTCGGTCAGCTCGATCAGCGGGAAGCCGCGGGTGCCGGCGCGTTCGATCAGTGCGGCGGGGATGGCCCCGACACGCGGACGCTCGACCGCCAGACCGGCGGCCCCCGCGTCGGCCAGGGAATCGATATAGGTGTGCAGCTGCTCGGGGGTGGAGTCGCCCAGGATCACCCCGGCCACCAGCAGGAGTTCGCCGCCGCTGAGCAACTCGGCGATGTCGAGCACCTCACTGGTGTGCACCCACCGGATCTCGGTGTCCAGGCGGTCCCACCCGGCGAGAACCTGGGGTCGCGCCGCGAAAAGCGCCGGGTCGTCGAGCACGTCGCGCAGACTCATGGACGTCTGCATTCGCGACCTCCGTACAGAAGCTATACAACAACCACAAATCTATAGACAGAATGTCTATCACCAATTGACCCCAGCTGCTCAGACGATGGAGGCAACGCACCGTCGCGCTCCGTCCGATGCATCAACCAGACAGGAACGGCCCATGTCAGCTCTCACCACCGGGGAACCGCCCGCGACCGAGCAACTCGAGTCCGAGCTCTCCGTCATCCCGGAATCCAGCAAGACCACCGATCTACGCGGGCAGTTCTGGATCTGGGCCGGCGCCAACATCGCGCCCATCAACTGGGTGCTGGGCGCACTGGGCGTCACCATGGGACTCGGGCTGGTGGAGACCATCGTGGTGCTGGCCGTCGGCAATGTCATCGGAATGTCGTTGTTCGGCCTGTTCGTCGTGATCGGTCAGCGCACCGGCGTCACCGGAATGGTGTTGTCGCGCGCCGTCTTCGGCCGTCGCGGTGCCTACGTGCCCGCCGCCGTGCAGGCTCTGCTCTGCATGGGCTGGTGCGCCGTGAACACCTGGATCGTGCTGGATCTGGTGATGGCGCTGCTCGGCCGGATCGGGCTGGTGGACCCCGACAACGCCTCGGCCGCACCGCGCCTCGCCGTCGCCGCCGTCATCATGACAATCCAGGTGGTCATCGCCTGGTTCGGCTACCGCGTGATCGCGGCCTTCGAGCGGTGGACCGTGCCACCCACCGTCCTGGTGCTGGTGGCGATGACCGGTGTCGCCTGGATCGGTCTGGACGTCGACTGGGGCCACACCGGTGACACCGCCCTGACCTCCGGTGAGCACATCGCGGCCATCTCCGCGGTGATGACGGCCATCGGAATCGGGTGGGGCATCACCTGGTTGGGCTATGCGGGTGATTACTCGCGGTTCGTGTCGAGCTCGGTGCCGTCACGCAAGCTGTTCCTGGCCAGTGCGCTCGGACAGTTCATCCCGGTGGTGTGGCTGGGTGCGCTGGGCGCGACGCTGGCCACGCTGAGTTCCTCGTCCGACCCCGGCGAGATCATCGTCGACGCCTACGGCGTGCTGGCCGTGCCGGTACTGCTGCTGGTGGTGCACGGCCCGCTGGCCACCAACATCCTCAACATCTACACCTGCACGGTGTCCACGCAGGCGCTGGACATCCGCATCGACCGGCGTGTGCTCAATGTCGTCATCGGTGTGGTCGCCATGGGCATCGTCGTGGTGTTCGTGCTCAACGGAAACTTCGCGGCCACCATCGACGCGTGGTTGATCGGTATCGTCGGCTGGCTCGCGCCCTGGGCCGCCGTGGTGCTGGTGCACTGGTTCGTCATCGCCCGCCAACAGGTGGACCCGCACGCTCTGCTGGCCCCGCCGGAGGCGGGCCTGCTGCCCTCGGTGCGACCGACCGCGCTGATCGCCTTGGGCATCGGCATCGTGTTCACCTGGATGTTCATGTACGGCATGATCCCGCTGCTGCAAGGTCCGGTGGCCGGGCTCATGGGTGGCATCGACTTGTCGTGGCTGGCCGGCGGTATCGCGGCGGCCACGAGTTACCTTGCGCTGGAAGCCATCGGCGGGCGACGGGCGCAGCGGTGAACCCGACCTACCTGATCGACCAGGCGACGGTCCTCACCATGGACGCGGCCACCGGTGCCGCCCCTGTCACCCGCTCGATCCGGGTTCGCGACGGTGAGATCACCGACATCGCCGACACTCTCGAGATCCGGCCGGGCGACACCGTACTCAGCGGCCGCGACCGCCTGGTGGTGCCTGGCTATGTCAACGCGCACACCCATTCGTGGGAGGCGTTGTTCCGGGCGCGGCTGGACAACCTGCCGCTGGAGCACTGGATGCTGTTGTCCTATCCGGTACTGGGCCTGGCCCCGGTGTCCGCCGACCTGATCCGGTTGCGGTCCCAGTTGGTGGCCATCGAATCGCTGCGCAACGGCGTCACCACCCTGGTCGACGATGTGCTAGAAATCCCCGGCCAGACGGAGGATCAGCTGGCCGCTGTGTTCGAGGCCTACCGCGATATCGGTATCCGCGCCAACATCTCCGGACACGTCATGGATCGCCCCTTCGTCGACCATTTCCCCTTCCTGGCCGATGTGCTCGACCCGGATCTGCGTCGCGAGCTGGATGCCGTGGCGGTGATGCGGGGTGATGAGTACCTGGCATACGCGAAGGCGTCGGCCCAGCGCTACGCCGGCTATGCCGATGGCCGGCTTCGTTTCATGCTCGGTCCGTCTGCCCCGCAACGGTGTTCGCCGGAGCTGCTGATCGGGATCGGCGAGATCGCCGAACAGTTCGATCTGGAGTTCCACATCCACGTGTTGGAGACGCGGACGCAGGCGGTGACCGCCGGCGAGTTCTACGGCAAGACCATGGTCGAGTATCTGCACGCGTTGGGCCTGCTGAACGAACGGGTGACGATGGCGCACGGTATCTGGATGACCGACTCAGACGTCGACGTCCTCGCCCAGACCCGGGCGTCGGTGTCCCACAATCCCATCTCCAATCTCAAGCTCGGCTCGGGTATCGCGCCGTGGCGCAAGTACCTCGACGCCGGGGTGAACCTCGGTATCGGCACCGACGGCATGTCCAGCAGTGACACCGCCCGGATGTCGGAGGCGGTCAAAGCGGCAGCCCTGCTGCACAAGGTCACCGGACCCGACTACCGACAGTGGCCCAGCGCGCAGGAGGTGCTGAGCGCAGCCACACTGGGTGGGGCCCGGTCGGCCCGGCTGGCCGGCACCGCGGGCAGTATCGAGGTGGGCAAGCGTGCCGACCTGGTGTTCTACGATATGAACTCCCTGGCCTTCACGCCGCGCAACAAACCCGAGCTACACCTGGTGTATTCGGAGAACGGGTCTTCCATCGCCACGGTGATGGTCGACGGGCGAATAGTGCTGCAGGACAAGCAATTGACGACCATCGACGAGCGCGCCGTGCTCGACGAGCTGCAAGCGCGCGGTCCGCAGCTGCGCCAGTGGCAGGACCATCTGGAGAAACTGAACCGCGCGCTGATCCCGGCGTTCGACCGGCAATACGCCGGAGTGATGGACCGGCGCACCGCCGTGGACCGCTACAGCGGGCGAGGCGAGTGCTGGCTCAACTGAATCCCGCCGAACCCCCCGCGAGCAGACGCGAACTCACCCGTTCCTCCCCAGGTTGGGGTTCTGCGTCTGCCCGCGGGGAAGCATTCAGCCGGACACGTCCTGCTCGTCGCGCCCGAACTGGACCGTCTGGCCTTCATAGGGGCCCGTGCACGAGGTCACGACGTGATAGGTGGTCAGCGGCGGCGGCGCCGGAACGGTGAGCTGGGCCGAACCTCGTGGCGCGATGTTGAAGTTGCGGGTGACGGTGGGCAGCAGAGGGGCATTGACCGGGGTCGCCACGTACGTGCACGAGCCCGCGATGTCCGAGCTGTTGGAGATGTTGACATTCACACTGAGCGCCGCTCTGTTGAACACCACGCTGATGGCGTCTGTCGGGGCGGGCACCTTCTCCGGCGGCTTCTGTGCCTGCTCCTCCGGCTTGGGCTGATCGGGTACCACCACCGGGGGCGGAGGGGGAGGCGGGGGAGCCGCCGGCTTGCCGAACACGATGGTCACCACGTCGACCTCACGGTCCTCGTGACGAACGAAACCGACACCGAATTCGGTGAAGTCGCAGTTGCCGATCAGGTTTCCCGCTCCCCGCTGGTAGGCGCTGGTGGTCGCGGCGGCCTGTGGATCACCGGAACCGAGGAACCCCAGGGTGCTGCCCGCATAACCGGGTGCCTGCGAATCCACGGGATTCTCCGACCTGGCGTAGGTCTGCGCGGCTCCTTCCAGCGCCGGGTTGTAATTGAGCTGGGCGCAACGGGTGTTGGCGCGGTCCTTCTTGACCGTGGCGATGATGTTGTCGAGTGGATCAGCGCTGGCCACCGGTGCCGTCAGTGTCACCGAGAACGCCGACAAGCCGGCGACGACGGTGGCCAGGGCCAGGTGTGTGGACGCTCGCTTGGTTGTCATGAAATCCCCTCTGGTGGTTGACAATCAGGCCGTTGCCTCGCGCAGAAGCGACGTGAAGCCCAACGGTCGTGTTGGAGTCTAGGAGCGCAGAATCGCCGCACCTATAGGGTGTTTCCCTACGATTTCGTGATGTTCGGGCTTGGGCCCCGCCGGTCGGCACCTGCGCCGTGATGTTCGCGAAAGCTTGCCCAGGCAATGAAGTTGGAGTGACGCCGAGCGGTCAGTCAATGCGCCAACCTGCCAAAGTGATTGCAGAGTCAACCAATACGTCTGTTGCGGCAACGAATATTGGGGTTTGCCGTGGACGCGAACTGCCGCAGCTGCGATCATTCGACCATGCCCGCCCGGTTCGTCAGCCGCGAAGCGGAAGCCCGCGTCATCGCCGACCTACTGGGCTCCGACAGTGCCGATCCGACAGCCGTTGTGCTTGCAGGGGAAGCGGGTATCGGCAAGACCACCCTGTTCCTGGCCGCCGTGGATGAGGCCGTCGACCGAGGTTTCGCAGTGCTGTCCAGCCGTCCGGCGGCTGCGGAATCGGTACTGGCCTACGCCTCGCTGGCCGATATGCTCGGCTCCGTCGACACCGACATACGTAGTGGTCTGCCCCCGCCGCAGCGCAACGCCCTGGACCGGGTGCTGTTGCACGCCGACGGGACACCGACCGATCAACGTGCCGTGGCAGCAGGTTTCCTCTCGGTTGTCGGTGTACTGGCAGAACGCACCCAGGTGCTCATCGCCGTCGACGACCTGCAGTGGCTCGACCCGTCCAGCAGGCTGGTCCTGGCATTCGCGGCGCGCCGGCTCACCGGAACGGTACGTGTGCTGGCCACGGTGCGCACCGGCGCAGCAGGGGATATGGGCACGTGGCTACAGCTCTCCCGGCCGGAGAACTGCCGGCGAATCACGTTGCCTCCCTTGACCTTGGGAGCTCTCCACGCACTGGTCTCGCAGCGGCTGGGCCGGTCGTTCTCGCGGCCCACCATGGTCCGCATCGCCGAGGTGTCGGCGGGCAACCCCCTCTACGCGCTCGAGCTGGCTCAGGGGGTCGACGATGAACAGTCCAGCGCGGAGTTGTCCTTGCCGCCGACCTTGGCCGAGCTGATCGACTCGAAGATCAGCTACCGGGATCCCGAGGTCTCGGAAGCGCTCCTGGCGGCCGCCTGCCTGGCGGTGCCCACCGTCGATGTGGTGGCCCACGCCGTCAACACGACGCCGAACCAGGTGCTCACCACACTGGCCGAGCCGGAACGCAAGGGCGTCATCCACCTGGAAGGGGATCGGCTACGGTTCGGTCATCCCATCTACGCCCGCGGCGTGTACCACAATGCCGATCAAGGGCAGTTACGTGCGATGCACCGGCGGTTGGCCGATCTGGTCGACGAGTCGGAGCTGCGGGCTCGCCACCTGGCGTTGAGCTCCACCCACGGCGACCCCATGACCTTGCGAGCCTTGGACGCGGCCGCGGAAACGGCCCGCAGCCGCGGGGCGCCCGCGGCCGCGGCCGAACTGATCGACCTGGCGATCGAGCTCGGCGGAGACACGCCGAAACGCAGAATACGTTCTGCCAAGCACTGTTTCGATGCCGGAGAACCGGGCCGGGCCCGGGCGCTGCTGGTGGAGGCGATGGCTCGTCTTCCGCCCGGAGCGTTGCGTGCCGAAGCGGCGAACCTGCTGGGCTACATCCGGCTGCTCGACGACAGTTTCACCGAGTCGGCCGAACTGCTGGAGCAGGCGCTGGCGGATACCGCGGGCCATCCCGATGCCTTGGTGCCCATACTCGTCACACTCACCTTCGCGTTGTTCAACGCCGGCCGACTCGAAGCGGCGATCCGGCGTGCCGACAACGCCGTCGACTCCGCAGAACAGCTCGGCCGGCCCGATCTGCTGAGTCAGGCGCTGAGCATGCGAGTGATGGTGGGTTTTCTGCAGGGGGACGGTGTCGACGAGCCGCGACTGCACCGGGCGCTGGAACTCGAGACGGCCGAAGCGGACATCCCGATTGCGTTGCGTCCCAGCGTCCACCACGCGCTGCTGTTGTCGTGCACCGGACGTCTCGACGAAGCGCACGACTCGTTCTCCGATATCCGCCGCGAGTGTGTCGAGCACGGTGAAGACGGCGAGTTGATGTTCGTGGCGTTCCATGGCGCTCTGACCGCGATCTGGCGCGGCAGGCTGGCCGAGGCGGCGTTGATCGTCGACGACGCAGTGGAACGTGCCCAGCAGCTCGGCGGGGATCTACCGCTGTCGGTGGCGCTGACCAGCAGCGCGTTGAGTGCCGCCTACACGGGTCACGTTGCCAAGGTGCGCGACGAGGTGGCGGCCGCCTATGCCGCCAGCAGGCGGGCCGGATCGGACCGGTTGGGAGAGTGGCCCATCACCGCGCTGGCCTTTCTCGAAGTCTCCCTCGGCGACTACCGCAGGGCACTGAGCACAGTAGAGCCGCTACTGTCCCGGTTTCGTGCCCTGCCGAGGGCCACGGAGATCATCGGATCCTCCTACTTACCCGAGGCCATCGAGGCGATGGTGCATCTCGACCGCTACAGCGATGCGGAGCCGCTGGTGGCGGCGCTCGAGGAGAACGGGAACCGGCTGGACAGGCCCTGGATGCTGGCCAACGGCGGACGTGGCCGCGCGATGCTGCTCGCCGCCGGTGGCCAGGTGGGTGCCGCGGTGGTCGCGGCGACGCACGCCTTGGCCCAATACGAGCGATTGCCAATGCCTTTCGAGCGCGCACGCACCCAGCTGCTGCTGGGGCAGCTGCAACGACGTCAACGCCAGAAGGACGTCGCGGCGGCCACCCTCGAGGAAGCGCTGCGCGCCTTCGACGAGCTTGGCACCCCACTGTGGACAGCGAAGGCCCGTGCCGAGCTGGGGCGTGCCAATGGCGGCCGTCGGGGCGGCGAACTGACCGCCTCCGAACAGCGGGTCGCGGAGCTCGTCGCATCCGGTATGACCAACCGCAGCGTGGCAGCGGAGATGTTCATCAGCCCGAAGACCGTCGAGGCGAACCTCGCACGCATCTATGCAAAGCTCGGCATCCGGTCCCGTGCTGAACTGGGTCGATACATCAGCTTGTCGGAAAAATAGGGAAACCCCCGATAGCTCCAGTGGCGCAGCCGGTTTAGCGTTCAGTCGATGAGCACCACCGTGCCGTGTTACCTCGTCGAATGGTACCGATTCGCTTTCGCCGCTGAGTCGCTGGAGCGCACGGCCGCCCGGCTCAGTGCCACCGCGGCGCTGTTCTCCGACCGCGGGGTGCCGGTGCACCTGACGGCCATGCTCGCAGTTCCCGCCGACGAGGTGCTGTTCGGTGTCTTCACCGCCGACTCCGCCTCGACGGTTGCCCAGACCTGCGCCGAGGCGGGTATCCCGGCCCAGCGGGTCACCAACGCCACCGATCTGGATTTCGCGTCCCGATCCGACTGAGCGCTGGTGCTAGTTCGGCAGCAGCGGACCCACCTTGCGCGCCAACTCCACGGCGGCGTTGTCGGCCTGTTCACCGAGCATGCTCAGTACCGCGACCTGAACGACATTGCTGCGCCCGCCGGCCGGGAATTCGACCGTCCCGTTGCCGAGAAAGCGCATCCCGTCCGGCCCCGGAGTTCCCACCTCGGGAAATCCCGGCTCGGCCGGTGGCAGGGTGCCGTTGACCGCAGTGCGGGGATTGCCGATCTGCAAGGAGACCGACTCGTAGTTGTCCGGGTTTTCCCACAGGCAGCCGGCCAGGCTCGGATCGGTGGTCGTGGACACCCCCTCGATCGGCGTGCCCAACAGCGCTGAGATGTCCTGCGGCGAAATGAGAGAGCACGCGTCGATCGGAGCGACCGCCGCGGTCTCCGTCGGGGTGTGCACGGTGATGGTGTTCTCGCCGGGGCTCGATCCACAGGCGATCAGCGCGCTGGTTGCTGCCACCACGCCCCCGGCCACCAGAATGCGTCTCATCGGTGCACCTTTCCGCTCATCGCACGCTATCGGCCGGCGGCCCGGAAACGAATCGGGTGTTTCCCTACGGTCGGCTGACCGCTGGCTAACCGGCGGCGCTCCGTCGGGGGAAGGCGCCCCACGACCGGCAGAGCGTCCTGGTTGGAGCGCCGCCACACCGGCTGCGTCTGCACGAGCAAACGGGCGGCCCGGCTCAGAAGGTGTTCATCACCCGGCGCACCGGAGGGATGCCCTGGGGGGAGTGACCGGTATCCGAGCAGTGCATGAGGACATCGAGCACTGCCGAGCCGCGGAAGGTGCGGCGCTTCCCATTCCACCCGCACTGGCACTGCGCGCGGTTGTTCAACCACGACACCAGCACGTAGGCGCAGAACTCGGCCATGCCTCACACTGTAGCGTGAGCAAATTAGTGCAGGTATAGATCCATCGGTTTAAGTGTCTGTCTTCCTCATCAGTCACTCCAAGTAGCAAATTGCACAGCTGTTCACCGGCGAAGATGGCGCTGCAGCCGCCGGGTGGCAGCCGGCGACGGTGGGGCGGTGGTGGGGCGTAACGCCGAGGCCAGCCGGGCCTCGACTGCCCCGGTGTCCAGGTGCATGCCGATGGCGACCAGGCAGTTACCCGGCGTGCGGGTCGACGAGCGGGCCACATGCACTGCCGAGCCGACGACGTTCACCACAAACGACCGCGTCGACGAGCGCTGGCGAACCGCGACGGTGCCCTTCATCCGGTACACCCCGGCCGGGGGATCCTCGAGCAGGTCCACCAGCGCCAGGGGATCCACCGGTCCGTCGGTGGTTACCGTCACCGCGTCGGCGTGCACGTGGTCGTGGACGTCTTCGGCCGCCGCGGCATCGGTTGCGCTGTCGAACAGCACGTCGCGGAACGACAGTTGGCCGAACTGGTCCTGAGCGGAGGCCACGTCGTACAACAGCGCCGGATCGATGCGCCCGCCGATGGCCCCCACCACGTGGGCACGCGGGTTGCGCGTACGCACGCGCTCCTCGATGTGCCTGACCACCGCGGGGCGCTCCGGTTCGGGGAACTGATCGAGTTTGTTCACCACCACCAGTGTGGCCGCGCCGTACCGGGCCGGCGCGAGGCCGCCGTCGTCGACGGTGTCGAAGTGGGCAACCGCGTCGACGACGTCGATCACGCCACCGTCACGGACCCCGTCGACCCCGCTGAAACCGACCATCCGCGCGATCGACACCGGGTCGGCCAGCCCGCTGGCTTCGATGATGATGGCGTCGAGGCGCAGCCGCGGGTCGGCGAGCCGGGTCAGTGCGGCGTCGAGTTCACCGTCGTCGGGCAGGCAGCAGATGCAGCCGCCGGCGATCGACGCGGGTTCATCCACTTGGCCGCTGATCAGGCTCGCATCGACGTTGATATCGCCGAAGTCGTTGACCACCACCCCGATGCGGGCGTGCGGTGTCCGCAACACGTGGTTGAGCAGGCTGGTTTTGCCGGCCCCCAGGTAACCCGTGATGGCGATGACGGGAAGTGGTTCCACACGTGTCCTTTTCGATGGGCCAGACGCTTCGGGCGCACCTTACCGCGTCGAACCCGGCTGACCGCCGGCCAGCCGGAGGCGGCCGCTGTGCGACGATGCGGAAATGAGCCAGCGCCCCGCGCACTTCACCCGGATCGACGAGGACCGCTACCAACCCACCCAGTTTGCGCAGAGCCATTGGGGTGAAGATCACCTCAACGGCCCGGCGGTGGTCGGGTTGGCCGCCCATGCGCTGGAGACGCTGTTCGGCCTCGCGGAGTTCCTTCCGGCCCGCCTGACGGTGGATTTGTTCAAGGCCGCGCGGGGCGTGCCGACCAGTACCAAAGCGGTGTTGATCCGAGATGGCAGGAGGGTGCGCAACTCCGAGTGCGAACTGGTGCAGGACGGTGTGACGGTGGCGCGCGCGGTGCTGGTGCAATACCGGCGCGCCGAGGCCCCGCGTGGAGATGAGTGGGTACGGCCCTCCGACTTCACCCGGCCGGCGGAACTCGACGAGGAACGCGGTATCAACATCGGCAGCGACGGACTCGGATGGACCACCGCGATCGTGGACCATCAGAACGCCGCCCGCAAACGCGGTTTCAACCGCACCATCGACGTCGTGGAAGGCCACGGCAACACTCCGTTCGTGCGTGCCGCGATGGCCGCCGAAGGCACCAGCCTGGTCACCAACCTCGGCACCTCGGGGGTCGGGTACATCAACGGTGATCTCACCGTGGCGCTGTCGCGGTTGCCGCTGGACGAGTGGATCGGCGTGGAAGCGGACTCGCACTGGGCGGCCGACGGCGTCTCGGTGGGTGCGTCCACGCTGTTCGATCACCTGGGCGCGTTCGGCACTGGCCTGGTGACGGCGGTGAGTAACCCCGCGGCGCAGATCGATTTCGGGGACGACCCGTTCCCGTCCCGGACCCGCTGACACCTGCGGGTTTTCCCGGGGGCAACACCGGCGCAACATCACCTGGGTAGCTTCGGGCGGACCTACGATTCTGGAGGTCCCATGAACGAATTCGCGCGCGGCGCTGCCCAAACGCTCATCCACGGAATCGGCAGGCGGGATTTCGTGCGGGCGGTCGCGGCAGTGGGAGCCGGCGCGGGTGTGGCGGGGATCGCCACGGCATGCGGTGCGGGTGGCGGCAACCCCGCACCCGCCGCACCCACCGGCGCGGCCGCGGAAGGATTCAACGTCCTGCAACCGGGTCAGGGCGACGTCAGCGGAGATCACTACCTGCAATCCATGCCCGACCAGGTGCTGTGGGGATATGTACCGAATGTCCATGCTGCGCCCGCACTTCAGATGCGCTCGGGTGAAACGGTGACCATCGACGCGGTATCGCACGAAGGCATCCTCGAGGACCAGGGCCGCGACCCGCTGGAGTACTTCGGCGCGCAGGGAGTGGCGGAAAGTGATGTGCTGCAGGACGCCATCGATATCGCCTCCGATTACAACCGGACCCCGCGCAACTTCGACAAGGACGGCCCGCACGTGGTGACCGGGCCGGTGTTCGTCGAAGGGGCGATGCCCGGCGATGTCCTGAAAATCGAGACCCTGCAGGCACTTCCGCGGGTTCCCTATGGTGTGGTGTCGAGCAGGCATGGCAAGGGTGCGCTGGCCCGGACCTCCGATGGCGGTGCCCCCGCGGGTATCACTCCCGAGGAGGTGATGCCGCCCATCGCCGCGGATGGCAGACCGCACCCCGACCCGACGCAGTACGGCAACGTGTCCACCTTCACCGCCGTCGCCGACGGTCACGGGATGATGCCCTACGGCAACGCTCAGGTGCGCTTTCCGCTGCAGCCGTTCATGGGAATGATGGGGGTGGCGTTCTCCCAGGATCCCGATCCCACCGCGGCGAGCGCCAATTCCATTCCTCCCACCGTCGGTGGCGGCAACATCGACATCAAACTGCTGGGCGAGGGCTCGACGTTCTACCTCCCGGTGTTCGCCGAAGGAGCATTGTTCTACGTCGGTGACCCGCACATGGCGATGGGGGACGGCGAGGTGGCGCTGACGGCGATGGAAGGGTCGCTACGCGGCACCTACCGACTCACGGTGTGCAAAGCGGGATCCGGTGACGCGCCGTCGGTGGCCTATCGCTACCCGTTTGCCGAGACAGCACAGGCCTGGGTGCCGATCGGGTTGTCCGACCCTGACGGCGCGATCGACGCACAGGGCAGCGACCTCGACGTGGCGATGCGCCGTGCGGTGGTCAACGCGCTCGACTTCCTGGAGACCGATCAGGGGATGGACCGGGCAACCGCCTATGCCTACCTGTCTGCCGCGGCGGACTTCTCGGTATCCCAGGTGGTGGACCGCACCGTCGGTGTGCACGGCCAGATCTATAAATCGCATTTCGCCGCGTGATGTCGGCACCTCGCTAAAATCGGCGAGCGTGGCCGCCACACCCCCAGCGCAACACCGACGATGGACCGGTGACCCGACGTGGTTGGCCGAGGTGGTGCGTGCCGAGGGGGTGAACCTCGTCGAGTACCCGGGCTGGCAGACCCGCGGGCACGGCGATTTCAAGGACATCCGCGGTGTCATGGTGCACCACACCGGATCTGACAACACCAGTGCCGCCTTGATCGCCGAGGGACGTCCGGATCTCGCGGGCCCGCTGTCGCAACTGCACATCGCCCGCGACGGCACCGTCACCGTCGTGGCGGTCGGGGTGGCCTGGCACGCGGGGGTGGGGCAGTACCCGTGGTTGCCCACCAACATGGGCAATTGGCACACCATCGGTATCGAGTGCGCCAACAGCGGAACCCGCCCGGGCGCGCCGCATCGGCTGAATTGGCCGGACGCACAGTATTTTGCGCTTGTCCGCTGCTGCGCAGCGATCAACCGCCGCCTCGGTCAGAATTCCAGCCGCACCATCGGCCACAAGGAGTACGCCGGGCGGGCGCAGGGAAAATGGGACCCCGGTGCCATCGACATGGACCTGTTGCGTGCCGACATCCAGGCCCAGATCGGCTCAGGCGACGGGACCGCGCCCACCCCGCGACCGCCGGTGCCGGTCGGCGGCTACGCCGATGTCCTGCTGTACCGCGGGAGCACCGGCATCCAGGTCGCCGAGCTGCAACGTCAGCTCAAGACGGAGTATCCGCTGTATGCCGGTGATCTGCGGGTCGACGGGATCTTCGGACCGCAGACCGAGGCTGCCGTACGGGAATTCCAGCGGCGCACAACGGGTCTGAGAGTGGACGGCGTGGTGGGTCCTGCCACCGCAGCGGCCCTGCGGCTTCGGCTCTCAGCCCCGGTCGACTGAATTGCCGTTGCCGGACTGGGTGATCTGCGGAGCGCCGTCGCGGTAGGTGACGGTGTTGTCGAATCCCGAGACCCCGATGCTGCCCACGGCCTCGATCCTGACCTCGTTGCGCACTCCCGAGACCGTCACCGTGCCGCAGGCCCCGGTCAATTCGACCACGTTGTCGACACCGCTGACCGTGATGTCGCCACCCTGGCACACCAGGGTCCGGTGGGCGCCCACCCCGGACACCCGTCCCACCTCGCCCGGCGCGACGGGTGCCGTCGGTGCCTGAGGGGCATCGGGGATGTCGATGTCGGGAATGACGATCGGCGGGATCTCGATGTCGATCGGCGGCAACGCCTGTGGGGTCTCGGTGAGCGAATCGATCACCGATCGGGTGTCGGTCACGGTGTTGGAGAACCACACCGCGATGCCGACTGCGGCGACGGCCCCGACCACCAGCGCCGGTATGGCGAGCAGCCAGACCGCGCGTGCCCCCGGACCGGTGCGCTGGACAGGGCCGGGGTACGGCGCACCGTACCCGGCCGGCGGCGGCATCGGCGGCAACGGCCCGGTCATCGGGGGCGGCGGTGGATAGGGATCCGCCGGATACGGGTGCGTCGGGTACGTGGCGTAGGGCTGGGTCGGTGGGGGATAAGGATCGGCGCCCGGCGGATCGGTGCCCAGTTCCGACGCGCGGGCGCGGTCGGTGAGGGGGCGTTCCAGATCCCGGATCCGGGCTTCCGGGTCGTCCTGCGACTCCATGCGCAGATGCTCCCATACCCGAACGCAGCCGGCCTGTGATCAGCGTGAGCAATTCAGGGACACGGTGATGGTGCGCCGCTCGACATCGAAGACGTTGTTGTCGTCATCGTCGAAGTCGGCGAACGAGCGCTGCACCCGGGGGTTGCGAACCGCCGTCACCTCGCACTCGTCGAGTGGTGCGCTGCCCACGCGGTCGATCTTGACGTCGAAGCCCTGCGCCTCGAGCAACCCGATGGTGGTGGATGCCGACCCGGCAGCCAGTGCGGCCGGCGCCGACAGAACTCCGGCGGCGGCGGCGGTGACGGCCAACCCGGCGGCTGCCACGATGAGACTTTTCATGATGAAACCCCTTGTGCGGGAGCCTGTACGGCTCGTTGTTCTGATGAACACATGTTGTCCCAGCAGGGGTGCCTCCAGCTTGGAGGCTGTGTGGAGATTGCCTGGAGATCGGCAGGAGAACGGCTACCCGCGGTTCAGCTGAAATGGGTGCGGGGACGCGTCAGCGGTTCACCGTCGACGGTGATGTCGACCTTCTCGTTGTAGAACGCCACCAGGCCGGCGATCAGCGCCACCGCGGGCAGCGGATAGTGGTAGCTCCAGGCCAGGTCGGTGTGCAGACCGGTGGCGGTGCGCACCGACCAGTACTGCGACGTGACGCCCTTGTACGGGCACAGCGTCTGGGTTTCCGACGGCTCCAGATTGGCGAAGGCCACGTCGGTCTTGTCGATGTAATACCTTGTGGGCAAACCGGTTTCGAACAGCAGGACGGCGCTGGCGGTGTCGGCGAGCGGCACGCCCTCCAGGGCGACCTGCACCCGGCGGTGTGAACGCAGCGCGTCCACCCGCGCGTACGGATTCCTGGGATGCCCGTAGATGGGTTCGTCCTCCTCGAACCAGTCCAACCGGTTCCAGTCGAACCGCACCAGGCTCGCCATGTCGCCGTCGTCGAACACCCGTGCCGCCGCCGGGTAGGTGAGTCCGCCCGCGGTCAGCGTGTAGAGCCGCGACGCGCCGAACTGCACGGTCTGAGGGTGGTTCTCGTCGTGCAGCAGGCCGGGGCGCACATCGGAGCGCGGGATGTAGTACTGCGGGTAGTACGGCACCTCCCACACGTAGCGCGCCGCCGTCGTATCGAAGACGAGCGTGTCACCGCAGAAACCGCGCACACGCCGTGGGGCGGGCTCGACGCGGCCGCGTTGCGCGGCCGCCTGCGGGTAGTCCGGTGCGCTGTTCATCGGGCCGCCGCGATCTCACCGAGAACCGCAAGATGCTCATCTACGGTGGCCAGACCCGCACCCATCGTGTTGACGGACACGTGGGTGGCGCCGGTGTGCTCCCAGGCCGACAGCCCCTGCGCCACCGCGTCGACATCGCCGCGGTAGGACACCCGCCCCTCCATGCCGAGGGTGGCGGGGTCGCGTCCGGCATCGGCGGCGGCCTGTGTCACCACACCGCGGGCATCGTCGAGTTGACCCCCGGGGTCCATCATCGGGAACCAGCCGTCGGCCAGCCGGCCTGCCCGCCGGTAACCCGGGTCGGAGGCGGCGCCGATCCACACCGGGATGGGTCGCTGTACCGGCAGCGGCGCCAGACCGGCGCCCGTCACCCGGTGGAAGTTGCCGTCGAAGGTCACGGTCTGCTCCGTCCACAGCCGGCGCAGCAGCTCGATCTGCTCACCGGAGCGTTTACCGCGGTTGCCGAAGTCCTCACCGAGCGCTTCGTATTCCACCGCATTCCAACCGATCCCGACGCCCAGCCGAACCCGTCCATTGCTGAGCAGGTCGACCTCGGCGGCCTGTTTGGCCACCAGGACGGTCTGCCGTTGAGGCAGGATGACAACGCCGGTGACCAGTTCGACGGCGTGCGTCACCGCCGCCAGGTAACCGAACATCACCAACGGTTCATGAAATGTCGTGTGGACGTCGTACGGGCCACCCCAGCCGGTGTGCACCGCAGGATCCGCGCCGACCACATGGTCATAGGCCAGGATGTGGGTGAAACCCAACTCCTCGACCCGTTGGCCGTAGGTACGGACCGCCCCGGCGTCGCCGCCCAGTTCAGTCTGGGGAAACACCACTCCGACTCGCATGCCTCAGTCCTCTCGGCGCCGTCACCTCTACGACACCAGAATGAGCGCGATGATTCCCGCGGCGGTGTCAGGCCGCCCTGCCGGTCTCGGAACGGTGTTCCCGGGACGGCGAGGTGTCCGGCTCGGTGTCGTCGGAGGTGTCGGGCATCCGCGGTGCTCTCCGTCGAAGCGTGCTCGTCACGCGCGTCCTCCGCATCGCCGTGATCGTCGTCGGCCGGGCCGTCGGGTTCGGCCGGGTCGGTACCGGTCGGGGATTCTTCGGCGACCCGGCGGACCTCAGGGTCGCGTCGGTCGCGATCCGGGCGGTGTAACGCAGCAGTGCTGCCCCGCTCGACGGTTGGCTCGATGGCGGTGTCCGGCTCCGGCTCCGGCGCGCTGAGGACGCCCACGGTGGGACGCTGCGGTTGTTCCGGTGGTGGTGGTGTCTGTGCCGCACTGATTTTCGCCTGCGCGTCGCGCAGGCCGGTGTCGAATGCCGTGACCAGATCGGCGCCCAACTCGGCGAGGTCGATGCGCGGGAAAAGCCCGAAGGTGGTGGGGACGCCGTATTCGATGTCGCGGTCGTATCCCAGCTCCACGAGCACCCGCAGGGTGGGTTCGATCAGTGCCACAAGTGGTTCCGTGATGGCGGTGGCACCCAGCGCGACGCCCAGATCCCGCAGCGGCTGTACCAGGGGCAGGTTGCGGATCGGGATCGTCACGTAGGTGGTGTCGCCGAAAGTCTGTCGGTTGTTCGGGTCCTGGATCGCCGCCTGGAACTCCTCCTCGGTGTAGCCGTTGCGGGCCAGCAGGTAATCGCCGTGCACGTTGATGCCGATGATCGTGTTGAGCAGGGCGAACGGATTGAGCGGATAACGCGGGAAATCCGCGGCGATGTCGTATTGGAAGGCGATGTCTGTGGTGGGGATGCCCACATCCGTGGGTGTCCCGCCGCTGGCGGTGAACTCCAGGACGGGAATGGTCAGGGGGTAGAAGCGGGCCAGCAGGCCGCCGTTGGGCCGGTGGGGATTCCCGATCAGGACTATCTCGAGGTTGTCCCGGAGCGCTGGAGGTGCGGAGGCGAGACGGCGCTTCACCTCGGTGACCGATGTTGCGCTCTGCGAGCTGCCGAAGAGGACCACGGCCTCGTCGGGATACGCGGACCGCTGTTCGCGCAGTGCGGTTTCCATACTGACCACGCCAGCGGCTGCGGAGCGGTCGTAGGTCAGTGCTTCCCAGCCGCCCCACTGCGGCACCGGCCAGAACTCGGCCGGGTAGTCAACGCCCTGCAGCCGGCAATCAGCGATCTTGCACGACGTTTCGGGGTCCAGGAAGTACTGGCGAACTTTCGGCAGGTAGTCGCCCAGCTCGGCGGGTCTGGGCTGATCGGTGCCGCCCATGACCAGCGCCGTTACGGCAGCGGCTGTGGGTGTGGGGACCGCTGGTGCCCCGCCGAGCACCACGGCTGCGGCCAGTGCCAGCAATGCACTGCCGATCCGCCGTGGTGTTGCGCCGTATGTCGCCATCCTCGCCTCCGAAAATCACGAGCCAGCGTGAACATAATGCCCGTGGTGGCGGTTCGGCCCGAATATCTTCCGAACGGACGACATCAAGACGGCTGTCGTGGCATGTTCCGGCGACGCGGACTTTGCCAGGGTTGTCGCGCCGTGGTCATCAGCTAGGTTTGCCGTTGGCTACGGATTCAGTCTCCGTTCATCACCATGAAGCGATTTGCGGATCTCGCCTCGGTGCGTCCTGGGTCCGCGATTGCGCCGCGAAGCGCGCGCGGCGCGCTGACCTGCACCGTCGTGGGCTCCGCAACGGCGGCCTGATCCGGACACGCATCCGCGGATTCCCACGGAATCCGTAGCGCCTCCTTCTCCCGGAGGCGGCGGCGCCAGCGAACGACCCAGAAACTCCCTGAGGCGGTCTGCGATACGCCGAATCGGTGGTGACGGGCCCGCTACCAGCGCTGCGGGCGGTGTGCGTCGGACACGCTCGAAACGGGGGGTGTGATTCGCGCCTCATTTTCTTTGCGAAGCTAAGAATTTGATAATTAAGAGTAGTCGAAGAATTTGCGCCGGGCGGTTAGCTGTATCGACGTCAATGCTTCTCAAAGGCGTGAAGTAGATAGCTGCCAGCAAACAACACGATTGTATAACGGCATGGTCTGAGCAGGTCCTGAATGCATTCCGCCCGACTGACCACCAGGTTTGTCAGGAACGGAAATGACGCCGTTTTGCGCGGCTACACTCGACCGGGATCAGCGCCCACGTGGCGCTCTACAAGACGGGAAACGCGACACTGCCGCGACCGTCACCAAGGAAGGCCTGGACAACATGGCAAACAAAGTGGCGAATGTGGACGATGTGACTGATGCGATCAGCGGCTTGGTCGAGGCCGACCGCGGCCAGCGGAAGGCGCACTGGCGCCCCGCCCCGCACACCATGCCGACGAACATGCTGCGGTCGCACCTGCACCGGGTGCCGAAGGTTGCCGCAGAAGTTGCCGAGCCGGTGGTCGGCAGCGCTGCCCGTTCCGTCGACGGCGCCGAGACCAGCTTCGCTGCGGTCGGTCGCGCCGCCGTCGGATCGGGTGCCATCACCGCGATGGCGGCCAACGCTTTCGACGGCCGCCTCTTCGTCGCGAACTTCGCCGACGACGCCGTGGCAGTCCTCGACGGTCACACACTCTCGGTGGTGTCGACCATCACCGACGTGCCCGAGCCCTATGCGCTGACCGTCACGCAGGGGCGCGCCTACGTCAGCGCGCTCGACTGCGGACAGGACGTGGTGGCCGTGCTGGACGCCGAGTCGGTGGTGGGTAGCCACCCGTTGAGCGACACCGTGCAGGACGTCGTGGTGGACCGTGAAGGCCGCCAGGTGTACGTCGCCCGGACCGGCGATGACGGCGCCGATGTCGCGGTCATCGACACCACGACCGGCGGGGTCCGGATCGTCGAGCTGATCAGCCGGCCCGGCGAGGCGGCCCACACCCTGCGCCTCAGTGGTGACGGACGCACCTTGTTCGTGACCACCACCGACCAACTCGGCGGCCGCCTGGTGGCGATCAACACCGCGGAGCTGCGGGTCATCGACTCGCTGACCGTTGTCGAGCCCATCCGCGGCCTGGCTGTCAGTCACGACGGCGCCACGGTGTGGGTGGCCACCGACGATGCACAGGCCGGGGGACTGGTGGACGCGGTGGACATGCGCTCGCGTCGTCTGCTGGGAACCGTGTCGGTCGGCAGCGCCGTTCGACAGCTGATGCTCAGCGCAGTCGGCGACCGGGTGTACGTCGTCACCGAGGAATCCGTCGTGGTGGTCTGCGCGAACTCCCACGAGATCGTGGACGGTATCGATACCGGAGCGGTGCCGTCGTGTGTCGCCGAGAGCGTGGACGGCAGCCGGCTCTACATCGCCGACTTCGAGGGGCGCGTGGCGCTCTACTCGGTGGCCTCGGCCACGCCGTCGCTGCTGGCCCGGATGGCGACGCCGGAGGCGCTGGCGGGTCCGGCGGCGCGAGAGCTGGAGCGCGCGGGGGTCTAGCCGAGCGACCGATGCCGGCCGAGGGACGAGGCCGGAGGAGGAGCGAGGCAGTCAGGTCTAGCCGAGCGACCGATGCCGGCGCTAGGTGCAGTTCAGCGAGACCGAGATCGTCTGGCTGGTGATCACCCGGACCGCGCCGGGTTCATCGTCGCCGACGACGCCGACGTACTCGCTGTTGGTCTGCGGATTCCGCACATTGGTCACCACACAGTCGGCCAGCGGTCCGGCGCCCACCCGGTCGATGTTGACGGTGTAGCCCTGGGCCTGAAGATTCGCAATGGTCTCGGCGGCGGTCTGATCTGCCGCTGCCACCCCGGCCGGACCGGCGAGCAGGCCGAACCCGGCCGTCGCCAGCGCTGCGATTGTCATTGCCGTACGCATAACCGTCTCCTTGGATTGCACCCCGGCGATCACTACTGAAAGTACATCGCTGCGGCGCTGTGGAACGTTGCTGTTCAAGCCCCACGCGGTGCGTACATGATGACCGCGACGCCGAGTAGGCAGATGAGCGCGCCGGTCACGTCCCAGCGGTCGGGCCGGAAGCCGTCCAGCGCCATGCCCCATGCCAGGGATCCGGCCACGAACACCCCGCCGTAGGCAGCCAGGATGCGACCGAAATTGGCGTCGGGCTGCAAAGTGGCGACAAATCCGTAGATGCCCAGCGCGGCGACACCCAGCCCGATCCACACCCAGCCGCGATGTTCGCGCACGCCCTGCCACACCAGCCAGGCCCCGCCGATCTCGAATACCGCCGCCACCGCGAACAACAGGACCGACTTGGCAACCATCACGGCGGCCAACCTATGCGATCAGGGCCCACCGATAGGCGCTGCGCTGTATCCGCGCGCCGAAATCACCGGTGCGCGGGCTTGGTTTCCGGCGGGGTGTCATCGCCTTCGGCCTGATCCGGCTGGGTGCCGGCGCCGCTGGTCTTCATAGCGGGATCGCCGTCGGGGTCGATGCCGGTGGTGTCGTCCGGACGCCCGCTGTCGTGTGATGTCATGCGCGGCGCGTACCCGCTGCCGCGCGGTCCAACCGGTGTGCTCAGCGTTCGGCGCGTTGATAGGCGGTGACGACGGCCGCCCCGCCGAGACCGATGTTGTGCTGTAGCGCGGCGCTGACGTCGTCGACCTGACGTTTGTCCGCCGTGCCGCGCAGCTGCCAGGTCAGCTCGGCGCACTGGGCCAGGCCGGTGGCCCCCAGCGGATGGCCCTTGGAGATCAGTCCGCCGGACGGGTTGACCACCCAGCGGCCGCCGTAGGTGGTGTCGTTCTTGTCGATCAGCGCCGGAGCCTCACCCTCGCCGCACAGTCCCAGGGCTTCGTAGAGCAACAACTCGTTGGCCGAGAAGCAGTCGTGCAGTTCGATCACCTGGAAGTCTTCGGGGCCAAGCCCGGATTGGTGGTACACCTGTTGTGCCGCTTGCACATTCATGTCGTAACCGATGATGTTGCGGGCACTGCCGTCGAAGGTGCTGGCGAAGTCGGTGGTCATGGCGTGCCCGACGATCTCGACGGCCTGACCGGCCAGGCCGTGCCTGTCGACGAAGGCCTCGCTGGCCAGGATGGCCGCACCGGAGCCGTCGGAGGTGGGGGAGCACTGCAGCTTGGTCAGCGGGTCGGAGATCATCCGGGCGCCGAGGATGTCGTCGAGGGTGTACTCGTCCTGAAACTGGGCGTACGGGTTGTTGACCGAATGCTTGTGGTTCTTGTGGCCGATTTTCGCGAAGTGCTCGGCGGTGGTTCCGTATTTCTTCATGTGCTCGCGCCCGGCGGCGCCGAACATCCACGGTGCCACCGGGAACGCCATCTCGTCGATCTCGTTGAGCGCCACGATGTGACGCATCATCGGCGACTCACGGTCATCCGCGCCGCCGCCCAGGGATCCCGGTTGCATCTTCTCGAAACCCAGTGCCAGCGTGCAGTCGGCCAGCCCGCCGCGGATGGCCTGTGCCGCGAGGAACAGCGCGGTGGATCCGGTGGAGCAGTTGTTGTTGACGTTGACGATCGGGATGCCCGTCATGCCCAGTTCGTAGAGTGCACGCTGCCCCGATGTCGAGTCACCCGAGCAGTAGCCCACATAGCCCTGCTGGATCTCGGTGTAGTCGATGCCGGCGTCCTCGAGCGCCTTGGTGCCCGACTCCTTGGCCATCTGCGGGTAGTCCCAGCCCTCGCGGCGGCCGGGCTTCTCGAACTTGGTCATACCGACGCCGACGACGAACACTTTGTTGGGCATGAGCACAAAACATACAGATCGCAGCCGGTTTCGTGTAGACCTAAATAGAACGTGTTCTAACTGTCTCCAGGAGGGTTCGGTGGCGCTCAAGGTCGTGCAGTGGGCAACCGGAGGCGTGGGCGTCGCCGCCATCAAAGGGGTGTTGGAACATCCCGACCTCGAACTCGTCGGATGCTGGGTGCACGCGGAGTCCAAAGGCGGCAAGGACGTCGGCGAACTCATCGGCACGGAGCCGGTGGGTGTCCGGGCCACCACCAGCGTCGACGACATCCTGGCCCTGGACGCCGACGCGGTGATCTACGCTCCATTGCTGCCCAACCCCGACGAGGTGGCGGCCCTGCTGCGCTCGGGCAAGAACGTCGTCACTCCCGTCGGTTGGGTCTATCCGAGTGAACGCCAGGGCGCCGCGCTGGCTCGAGCCGGCGCCGAAGGTGGCGCCACGCTGCACGGCACGGGTATCGCGCCCGGCGGGATCAGCGAGAAGTTCCCGTTGCTGCTGTCGGTGATGTCCACCGGGGTGACGTTTGTGCGGGCCGAGGAATTCTCTGATCTGCGCACATATCTGGCACCGGATGTGGTGCGCCATGTCATGGGTTTCGGGGACACCCCGGACAAGGCACTTTCAGGGCCGATGCAGAAGCTGCTCGACGGTGGATTCATTCAAGCGGTGCGGATGATCGTCGACGGGATGGGATTCAGGGCAGACCCGAAAGTGCGTGCCACGCAGGAGATCGCGGTGGCCACGGCCCCCATCGACTCGCCGATCGGCGTGATCGAACCAGGGCAGGTAGCCGGCCGCAGATTCCACTGGGAGGCGCTCGTCGACGGCGAGCCCGTTGCCCGGGTGACGGTGAACTGGCTCATGGGTGAGGAAAACCTGGATCCGGCTTGGGATTTCGGCCCCGAGGGTCAGCGCTACGAGATGGAGATCAAGGGCAACCCGGATTTCACGGTCGTGGTCAGGGGCTTCCAGTCGGAATACGGTGCAGACGACGAGCACGAAGCCGGTGTGGTGGCCACCGCCGCGCACTGCGTCAACTCGATCCCGGAGGTGTGCGCCGCCAAGCCCGGGATCGCCACCTACTTCGATCTACCGCTGTTCTCCGCCAAGGCGGCCCCACATCTGGCCAGACCGGCATACCCCTGATGTGGTTGGCGAACGGCGAGGCGGGTATCCGCTCGTCATGTCTTCCAAACGTTGGGGGTGGACACGGCACCTCGCCGTGCTCGGTGGTTTCGAGATGATTTTCGCGGGTGTGGCCGCAGTGGGGATTTTCCTGACCGCGGCGGCGCTCGGAGTACTCAGTGGTGCGGTCGCCGTCGCCGCGACCGCAGTGGTGTTGTTGGTGATGGGCATGCTGCTGCTGCGGTCCAGCTCAAAGGGCGGCGGGCTATTGGATGCCCGCCGCACCAAGCTGCGCCGGCTGATCTACAAAGCGCAGTACCGGCAGCACTGATCAGCTGCTGGGTGTCTGCCGGTCCGCGTCCGGGTGGGTCTTGACGTACTCGGCCTCGACCCGGCGCACGCGCCGGCGTTCCTTGCTCAGCCAGCCGAAGCCGGCGAACGCCAGCACCGCGGCGATGATGACTGCGACGACCCCCAGGATGGGGTGGCCCGCGGCGAACCCGAACAAGCCGATCACCAGCGACAGCACCGCCAGACCGATGGCGATCAAGGCGGGGAATGCCCTGGTGTTCTTCATGTTCTGGCCGGCATGTTTGCGTGTGGTCCGGACATGATCGACAGGATCATCGGCCTTATTACCCATTGGCTCTCTCCTTGTCTGGACGCCCTTCGATTGCGGGTGTTTTGTGCGTACCCGGCGGCCTTGAATTGAAACGGTGCGCTGAGGTGTCGGGCATGACCTTTCATCAGGGTGAGGCGAGCGGTCACCGAGCGTCAATTCCGAAGTGGCACACTCGACAACCGTGACGAACAAGCGCGGACTCGTATTGGCCGGCGGTGGTCTGGCCGGTATCGCCTGGGAGACCGGCGTGCTGTTGGGCATCGCCGACGAAGAACCCGAAGCCGCCGCCGCGGTGCTGCGCAGCGATGTGCTGGTCGGTACCTCCGCCGGGGCGGCGGTCGCCGCCCAGATCAGCAGTGGTGTGCCGTTGTCGGAGCTGTTCGACCGGCAGGTCGCGGGAACGGTCCGCGAGATCGACCCCGGCATCGGAATCGAGGCGATCACCGAGCTGTTCATCACGGCCATGCTGGTGCCGGACACCACCCGCGAGCAGAAGCTGCAGCGCATCGGGGCCATCGCCACCAAGGCCGACACCGTCGCCGAGCCGGTCCGGCGTCAGGTGATCGCCGATCGGCTGCCGTCCCACGAGTGGCCGGACCGAACGCTGCGGCTCACCGGTATCGACGTCGAGACCGGCGAGCTCACGGTTTTCGACCGCCACAGCGGGGTGTCGCTGGTGGAGGCGGTGGCAGCCAGTTGCGCGGTGCCGGGTGCGTGGCCGCCGGTGACCATCGGGGGACGGCGCTACATGGACGGCGGGGTGGGCAGCACCGTCAACATGTCGGTGGCCTCGGACTGCGACGCGGTACTGGTGCTGCTGCCGTCGGGGGAGAACTCACCGTCCCCGTTCGGCGGCGGCGCCGCCGAGGAGATCAGAGCTTTCCCTGTGCCGACGCTGGCGCTGTTCGCCGACGAGGAGGCCTTGTCGGCCTTCGGCGCCAATCCGCTGGACCCGCAGTGCCGCAAGCCTTCTGCAGTGGCCGGACGAGCGCAGGGGCGGCGCTGCGCCGCGGCGGTCGCCGAGTTCATCAGCCGTTAGGCCGACGGCTCGACGTCCGGTAGGTGCAGCGAGTCGAACGCAGCGACCGCCAATTCCTGCCCGATGTCGATCACCTCGGCGGCGCGGTGGAACTCCAGACTGCGGCACGCGGTGCGGGGAACTTCGATCAGCAGGTCGGGCGGGTACGCCGCCAGGGTGTGCCGGGCCAGCGCGGCCTGGGCGATGTCGATGGTCCGGTTCATCACCTCGAAGCTGCCCAGCTTCGGTGCGGGAGATTCCTTGTCGGCGTCCACCAGCTCGTCGTCGCTGGAGGTGGTGAACCGGCTCAGTACCGACTTGGCCGAGGGGGTGTCGAGTACCGACCGCGCGGCCTTGGTGTCCAGCAGCGCCGATGTGCTGCGCCACACCCGGTTCATCCATTCGGTGCCCGCCCGGCTTTCGACGGCAGCGGCGGGCTGGCGAGGATCGTTGCCCGCCAGGCTGATTGCGATCGTCAGGTCGGCGTTGACCGCGGAGATGGGCGCCATGGGCAGCGGGTCCAGGATTCCACCGTCGGCCAGGAGCCGGCCGTCGAGCACGTGCGGGGTGATCACGCCCGGGATGGCGATGGAGGCGCGGATGGCGGCGTCCACCGGGCCGCGTTGCAACCACACCGATTTGCCGGCGATCAGGTCGGTCGACACCGCGGTGTAGGGGATCGGGAGGTCCTCGATGGTGACGTCGCCCAAGATGTCACGGACCGAATCGAGGATCTTCTCGGCCCGCAGCACGCCGGCCGCGCTGATCGACGGATCCAGTAACCGCAACACCGCGCGTTGGGTCAGCGACCTCGCCCAGTCGGTGTACTCGTCCAACTTGCCTGCGGCGTACAGTCCGCCGACCAGCGCCCCCATGGACGACCCGGAGATCCCGACGACCTGATGGCCGCGGTCGAGCAGTTCGTTGATCACCCCGATGTGGGCGTAGCCGCGCGCCCCACCACTGCCAAGGCACAGCGCCACCCGCATCGCTACATTCTGGCGTGATTCGCCTCAGCCGCAATGGGTAACCCCTGTGTCCGTGATCGGGAAACTTCGCAGCGTGGTGCTCGACTGCAGGAATCCGCGGCTGCTGGCCGCGTTCTACGCCGAGCTGATCGGCGGGCAGGTGCAGATCGACGACGAGACCTGGGTGGTGCTGACGGATCCGCAGAACCGCCGGCTGGCTTTCCAGCTGGCCCCGGAGCACGAACCTCCGGTCTTCCCCGACCGGCGCGGTTCGCAGCAGTTCCATCTCGACATCGAGGTCGACGATATCGAGGCCGCCCAGGCCAAGGTGCTGGCACTGGGCGCCACCCGCGTGACAGATGCGTTGGACGAGAACGATTTCCGGGTGTTCCGCGATCCGGCCGGTCATACGTTCTGTCTGGTGTTCAACGTCTGATCACCGGGACCAGCAGCCGCGGTTCGCGCCCGTCACCCCAGTGCAGCGTGCACGTGCCGCGCGGGCCCGGTGCGTACGCGGCGGGCATCTGGCCGGTCAGCGGGTTCGTCGGCCACAGCCACCGGCCGGCCACCACCAGGCGCACCTGCTCGCCGGCCCGGAACAGCGTCGACGAGGGGCCCAACGGAATGTCCACCTGCACCACCTCACCGGCGTGCATGGGCCGGGGGTGGCGGTAGGTGGGCACCGGTTCGAGGGGGGTCGACGTAGCCTCGTCCAGTTCGCGCATCGACGCCTTCAGCCATCCCGTCGTCACCCGGTCACGGCCGAAGCCGTAAGACCCTTCGAAGGCCACATACTCTGTCCCACGCCACTTTTCGACGCCGACGAAGAGGTCCACATCGTCGGCACCCGTCATCGACACGAACAGCCGGACAGTCATGGGTCCGGTCAGCTCCGTGTCGGACGGGACCGTCCACCCGAAGCGAGCGCCACCGGTGCGGGTGTCGAAACTGATCGCACCCGCGGTCTGCGGTACGGCGGTGGTGAGCCCGTCGGAGCCCAGGTACAGCGGTGTCCACCGCGTCGACGGCAGCGGCCAGCTGTCCTCGTCGCGGACCGCGGCGATCCGGTCCCGGCTTTCGCGCACTTCCAGGCGCACCGCAGGCAGCGGCGGGTCTTCGGCGTTGCGCAGATGCCGGTTCAGGAAGCTGAGCTGTGCGGCTCGGGCCTCGTCGGAGTAGAACGTCGCCCACTTACCGGAGCGGTGGGTGTACAGATGCCGCTCGGGGGAGCCGATGTTCTGGTATCCGCGGATCGAGCCGCGGCTGTGCAGGTTGTTGTCCGAGAAACTGCCACAGATCAGGGCGGGCACCTCGATGGCGCCGAGGCCCGGTGTCACCGATTCCCAGAACTCGTCGCGCACCGGGTGCTTCTTGTTCTGCTGCGCGATGTCGTAGGTCAACCGGTTGTTCTTCAGCCCCCGCGCCCACATCTTCACGAAGCCCACCTCTTGGATGCCGCCCGGCCGCAGTAGATCGCGGTACGGATCGGTCATGCCCTCCCACGGCACGATCGCCTTCAGGTGAGGGGGCTTGTGCGCCGCGGCATTCCATTGCGAGATGGCCAGATACGAGACGCCGATCATCCCGACCGCCCCCGTGCTCCAAGGCTGGGAAGCCGCCCACTCGATCAGATCGCGGGTGTCCTCACCTTCTGCACCGGTCAACAGCGAGCCCACTCCGTCGGAGGTGCCGCACCCGCGCAGATCGCAGTTGACCACCACGAATCCGTGTCCGGTCCACCAGGCGGGATCGGGTGCCTCCCAGCTGGTCAGTGACGAGAACCGGACCCGCGCGGTCTGTCGCAAGACCCGGTACTGGAACGGAATGGTGTGGCCGCGCCCGAAGCGGCGTCGGCGGGGGAGGTTGTCCTTGCCGTAGGGATGCGCGCACAGCAGCACCGGGAAGGGCCCGTCGCCGGGTGGCCGATAGACGTTGACGCGCAGGACGGTGCCGTCGCGCACGGTCACCGCAACGTTGTTGTCGATCAATACCGAACCAGGCGGCGGGTCGTAGACCTCGACCGTGGGGCGGGCGATCCGGTGAATGCGGGTCAATGCGTATCGCAGCGCGCCGGGCCGGCGCCAGGGGCGGTCGGGTGCAGCAGCGTCGACGCTCATAGTTTCACGCTACGTTGAAACTAGTCTCAACGCAACGGGAAACTCGCGGTTACCATGACAGCCATGGCGAAGAAGCCGGCAACACCCGGCCCCAGGGACGAGCGAGGGGTGTTGGCGGCACGCATCCTGCGGGCCGCGCGGGACGCTTTCGCCGAAACGGGCTGGGCCGGCACCACCATCCGCTCGGTGGCGCGGGCCGCCGACGTCGACCCGGCGCTGGTCTACCACTACTTCGGCTCCAAAGAGGCCCTGCTCGACGCAGCCACCGCACCGGAACCGCGATTCCTCGAGCGGGTCGCAGCCACCTGGACGGTCCCACAGCCCGAACTGGGCCGCGCTCTGGTCGAAGTGCTGCTGGCCAACTGGGCCGACGACGAGATCGGCCCGTCGCTGCGGGCGGTGCTGCAGACCGCGGCACACGAACCCCGCACCCGCGAAAAGCTGCGGCTCGTGGTGGAGCGCAGCTTGATGGGGGTGTCCCAGCTCGGCGCCGACGAGCGCGACCGACTGGTCCGCAGCGGACTCATCGCCTCGCAGCTGATGGGCTTCGCGCTGATGCGGTTCGTGTGGAAGATCGAACCGGTGGCGTCGATGAGCGAAGCCGAGGCGGTCGACGCACTGGCGCCCACCTTGCAGCGGTACATCGAAGGCGATCTGACGGGTCGTTGAGCGGGCTTCCGCTCAGCGTGATTGGAACTCGCCGATCACCCGCACTCGTCGTTGGCGGCACCGTTGACGGCCATCACCACGCCGGCCTGCTGGGCGGGTGTCAGCTGTGCCCATGTGGTGTCGAACGTGCCGGGACCGACGGCGCCCGGAGCCTGCAGCACCTTGAGGTAGGCCTCGGCCAGAGTTTGCGGGTCGCCTTGCTGACCCTCCATCCACAGCTTGGCTGCTCGGCACGCCTGCCCGTACTGCGATTCCGTGGCGTCGGCCGGAACATCCACCTTGGTGGTGACCCCGCCGGGGGACACCCCGACGGCCTCCGGCGGGGTGGGCTCGGCCGGCAACGGCGGCAGATCCGAGGTCGTGGTGGGGCTCGACGTGGCCGGCGCAGACTCGTCGCCCCGTTCGTCTCCCGAGCACCCGGCGACCGCCAGGATGACCGCGCCGGCCCCGATGGCCGCAAGCACGTGGCTGCACATGCCGACCAATCTATGCAACACTGTCCGACGTGATGAAGCGCATCGGATTCCGGGAGTGTTGTCGGGCTCGTTGAGCCACCCCAACCCCCATCCGCTGCCGTCTCCTGGAGCTTCATTCCCATGACCGTCGTCGCGCCGTCACCCCTGCACGTCTCTGATATCCCGTCCGTCTCCGGACCCACCCGCCTGCGTCTGCCGGATCTGCTGCATGCCACCGACCGCACCGCCAACGACGTCCTCGAAGGGCGTTACAACCACCTGTTGCCGCCGGGCGGGGTCCCGACGGACCGGCGCTGGTTCACCCGCGTGCACGGTGACGACGAACTGGACGTGTGGCTGATCAGCTGGGTGCGCGGCCACGCCACCGAGCTGCACGATCATGGCGGCTCGCTCGGTGCGCTCACCCTGTTGTCCGGCGCGCTGGACGAATTCCGTTGGGACGGAGGCCAACTGCGTCGTCGTCGGATCGAGGCCGGCGACCAGGCCGCTTTCCCGCTCGGCTGGGTGCACGATGTGGTGTGGGCGCCCAGCACTCCCGTCACGATCAGTGAGCCCACACTGTCGGTGCACGCCTACTCACCGCCGCTGACCGCCATGTCCTACTACGAGGTGACCGACCGGAGTACGCTGCGCCGCAAGCGCACCGAACTCACCGATCACCCGGAGAAGGAATGACCAGCCGCGTAGACACCCTCCTCGAGACCGCCCGCGCGCGGCTGAACCGGATCGAAGCCGCCGACGTGCCCGAAGCCGTGGACCGGGGAGCGCTGCTGGTCGACATCCGTCCGGCGGCATTGCGCGCCCGCGAAGGCGAGGTTCCGGCGGCCCTGGTGATCGAACGCAACTACCTCGAATGGCGCTGCGATCCCACCAGCGATGCGAAGATCCCGGAAGCCACCGGTGACGATGTGGAGTGGTTGATCCTCTGCTCGGAGGGCTACACCTCGAGCCTCGCCGCCGCAGCTCTGCATGACCTCGGTTTGCACCGCGCCACCGATGTGGTGGGCGGCTACCAGGCGTTGGCCGCGGCCGGGGTGCTGGACAAACTGACGTAGCGGGCTATTCGTCCGAGTGCATCATCGGCCGCAGCCGTGCGGTCTTCTCCTCACTCCAGCCCGGAGGCTGCAGCACCGCCGCCCAGCCGTCGACCACACTCTGCACGTAACGGTGGCCATGCCCGTCGGGCACATCGACGGCCACGGCCATATCCGCCGACACCTGCAGGAACGTCACCACCGGGATCCAGTGCACGCTCGACAGCACGTCGTAACCGCGGCGCTCCTTGAGCCAATCCGGTTCGGAGAACAGCAGATCCGGATTCCACCAGGCGATCGGATCGGAGGCGTGCTGGAGGTACACCACGCGCGGTGTGGCCCACGCCTGATCGGGACGGTTCAGATCCTCGGGGCGTGCGGCGAACCGGACGTTTTCGCCGTTGTCGTAGATCGGTAGCCACTCGGGTGACCCCGGGTCGCGGGTGCGGGTCAGCTCGGTCCACATGGTGTTGTTGAACGTCGGACCGGAGAACAACGCACCATCGGTGCGGGCGATGATGTTGTTGAGGCTCAGGAACGGCGCCTCGCCGCCGAAGGAACCGAGACTCTCGCCGAACACCACCAGCTTGGGCCGCTGCGCCTCCGGCATCTCCCGGATCAGCCCGTCGACGGCCTCGAACAGCGCCTGCCCGGCTTGGCGCGCATTCTCCTTGTCGACCAGGAACGACAGCCAGCTCGGCAGGAACGAGTACTGCATCGACACGATCGCGGTGTCGCCGTTGTACATGTACTCCAAGGCGTCGGCCTCGGCCTCGTTGATCCACCCGGTGCCGGTGGTGGTGGCCACCGCGACGACGGCCCGGTCCAGGCCGCCGGTGCGCTGCAATTCGCGGGCCGCCAGCTCGGCGGTGGCGTAGATGCCGTTGGCGGAGTTCAGCCCCGCATACGCCCGGATCGGTTCGGTGGCGGGTGCCCCGTTGAACTCGCTGAGCTGCGCGACGGTCGGGCCGCTGCCGACGAAATTGCGGCCCTGGTGGCCCAGTGACGACCAGCTGACCAGGGACTCGGGCCCACCCGAACGCAATGTGGTGGCGGGAGCCGGGTTGTCCGGGCTCTCTTCGTTGTTCACGGCTTCGAACGAATTGTTCAGCGTGCTCATGGCGAACCGGACGACGATACCGTTCAGGAGCGCGATGGTCAGCGCCACCAACAGCAGCACCACGACCGTAGCCGAAACCCGCGGCGGCGCAACACGATCCAGCTGGCGGACCAGGAACCGCACCAGCCTGCCGACCAGCTGGCCGAGCTCGACGAACAGGAACAGCACCACGATGCCGATGACCGCCGTCAGAGGATGATCGAGCCGGTCCAGCCGCGGCACCCCCATCAGGTCGCGCACGTCGTCCTGCCAATGGTGGAACCAGATGATCATCAGGATCTGGCCGATGACGCCCACCACGACAAGGGTCAGCCATGCCCACCGGGGAGCCGGCGGACTGGTTTCCTTGGAGCGCATGAACCGCACCAGCCAGACCGTGAAAACTCCGAGGCCGTAACCGATCGCGCCGCACGCACCGCTCACGATGCCCTGGAACAGCGGACCGCGGGGCAGTAGCGACGGGGTGAGCGACAGCCAGATCATGAGCAGGCCGCCGGCCGTGCCGACGAAGGTGTAGTGCCGCACCCACCAGGGCGCCCGAGCGGGTGGGGTGGCCTGTTCTGCCTGGGGTTCTTCAGCCGCGGCCGTGACTGTCACGCATGCACTTTAGCGGTGCGTGAAGTTTGCAGCGCGTTTCTCGGTGAACGCGTTCATACCTTCGGTCTGATCGTCGGTGGCGAACGCCGAGTGGAACAGCCGCCGCTCGTACAGGATGCCTTCGGCCAGGGTGACCTCGAAGGATCGGTTGACGGCCTCTTTGGCCATCCGGGCTGCGGGCAGCGACATCTGGGAGACGGTGGTCGCGACGGCCTTGGCCTCGGTGAGCAGCTCGGCGGCCGGCACCACCCGTGACACCAGCCCGGCGCGGTCGGCTTCCTCGGCGCCGATGGTGCGGCCGGTGAGGATCAGGTCCATGGCCTTGGCCTTGCCGATCGCGCGGGTGAGGCGCTGGCTACCGCCCATTCCGGGCAGGACGCCGAGTTTGATTTCCGGCTGACCGAATTTCGCGGTGTCGGCGGCGATCAGGATGTCGCACATCATCGCCAGCTCGCAGCCCCCGCCCAGGGCGTACCCGGCCACCGCCGCGATGGTCGGGGTGCGGACCGCGGCGAATGCGCCCCAGCCGGCGAAGAAGTCGGAACCGAACATCTCGCCGAACGACTTGTCGGCCATCTCCTTGATGTCCGCGCCGGCGGCGAAGGCCTTCTCGTTGCCGGTCACGATGATGGCGCCGACACCGGGGTCGTTGTCGAGTTCGGCTGCGGCGGTGGTGACTTCGGCCATCACCTGACTGTTGAGCGCGTTGAGCGCCTTGGGCCGGTTCAAGGTGATGGTGGCGACGCGGTCATCGCGCTCGACGAGGATGGTCTCGAAGCTGGACATGGTTCTCCTAGAAACTCAGGTCGGGATCGACGGGCTGGAAGTAGGCGTCGATGTCGGCGTCGGTGACAGCCGCGAAGGACGACGGTGACCACTTGGGGTCGCGGTCCTTGTCGACCAGCTGGGCGCGGATGCCCTCGGCGAAATCGTGGCTGCGCAGCGACGCGCACGAGACGCGGTACTCCTGGATCAGCGCCTCCTCCAGCGTCTCGTGATCGGCGGCCCGGCGGATGGCTTCGCGGGTGACGGCCACCGAGACGGGGGAGCGCCCGGCGATGACGTCGGCGGCGGCGTTGGCCGGCCCGGCGTCATGGCCGCGCAGACCGGCCACGATCTCGAGCAGCGGCTTGGGATCCTTGGCGGTGCCGAAGCACTCGTCGATCCAATCCCGTTGCGCGGCAAGGTTGCTGGCCGGAGGCTGCACGGTGTACCGGCTGAGTGCGGCGTCGATACCGTCGGTGGCGATGGCGCTGCTGAACTCGGTCAGCTTGTCATGCGGAACGAAATGGTCGGCGAAACCGAGTTCGATCGCGTCCGCCCCGGTGAACGTCGAACCCGTCAACGCGGCGTAGAGGCCGAGCCCGCCCGGGGTCTGCGCCAGCACGTAGGTGCCGCCGACGTCGGGAATGAAGCCGATGCCGACCTCCGGCATGGCCAGCTTGGTGGTGTCGGTGACCACGCGGACGCTGCCGTGCACACTGAGCCCGACCCCGCCGCCCATCACGATGCCGTCCATCAACGCCACGTAGGGCTTGGGGTAGCGGCCGATCAGCCCGTTGAGCCGGTACTCGTCGTACCAGAACCTGCGGGCCTCGGCGCCGTCCTCGAGGGCGCTGCGCCGCAGTGCCACCACGTCGCCGCCGGCGCACAAGCCACGCTCGCCCGCACCGTCGAGCACCACCGTCGCGATGGCGTCATCGGCAGCCCAGGCGGTCAGGACCTCGGTGAGGCGGGAGACCATGTTCTGGTTCAGCGAGTTGATGGCCTTCGGCCGGTTCAGCGTCACGAACCCGACGCCGCCGTCGATTCGGGTGAGGATCTCGTCGGTCACGGTGCAATGGTAGGACATCCTAGTAACCCGTGGCCCGGCACCTCGGAACGGCTCCCACAGGTAGCCTCATCACCGAGAAAACACTGAGAATTGACCTTGAAGACGGGAACCGATGGCAGGTTTCTGTTCGTTGAGCCAGTGTTCGTGTAAGACTTCCAGGGACCTCACAGGAAAGGAATCGACGGTGCGGGAATCCAGCAACCCGGTATTCCGCTCGCTGCCCAAGCAGCAGGGCGGGTACGCGACATTTGGCTCCGGTGCTGCCGGCGCCGCGACGGCCCAGGTACATCAGGGCTTTGAGCAGCAGTACTCCACCCCGCCGCAGACCGGTGTCTCGCGGCCTCTGACCATCGACGACGTGGTTACCAAGACCGGCATCACGCTGGTCCTGCTGTCCGCCGTCGCTGCTGTTTCGTATTTCATGGTGGGCTCCAACCCCGGTCTCGCCATGCCGTTCACCCTGGTGGGCGGTCTCGGCGGTCTGGTTCTGGTGCTGATCGCCACCTTCGGCCGCAAGCAGGACAACCCGGCCATCGTGCTCAGCTACGCGGCGCTCGAGGGCCTGTTCCTCGGTGCGGTGTCGTTCCTGCTGACCTTCAACATCCAGGGCGCCAGCGCAGGCGCGCTGATCTCGCAGGCGGTGCTCGGCACCTTCGGCGTGTTCTTCGGCATGTTGGTGGTCTACAAGACCGGCGCCATCCGCGTCACCCCGAAGTTCACCCGGATGCTCGTCGCCGGCATGATCGGCGTCCTCGTCCTGGCGCTGGGCAACTTCGTGTTCGCGATGTTCACCGACGGTGCCGGCCCGCTGCGTGACGGCGGTCCGATCGCCATCATCTTCTCGCTGGTGTGCATCGGGCTGGCGGCGTTCAGCTTCCTGCTCGACTTCGATGCCGCTGACCAGATGATCCGCGCCGGTGCGCCGGAGAAGGCCGCCTGGGGCGTCGCCCTCGGCCTGACCGTCACCCTGGTGTGGCTGTACATCGAGATCCTGCGTCTGCTGAGCTACTTCCAGAACGACTAGCTCCAGACCTAAAGAGGCCCGGTCCCGAAAGGGACCGGGCCTTTTGTATTGCGTTGTATTGCCGCCGAGACTGCTGACAGTGCGGCTTTTGTCGACATCCCGCACTCCCGGCAGTCTCGGCGGGAACGAGTTAGGAGAGGCGCTCCAGGACCATCGCCATGCCCTGCCCGCCGCCGACGCACATGGTCTCCAGGCCGAAGGTCTTGTCGTAGGTCGAGAGGTTGTTCAGCAGCGTCGCGGTGATGCGGGCGCCGGTCATGCCGAACGGGTGGCCCAGCGCGATGGCGCCGCCGGAGACGTTCAGCTTGTCCTCGTCCATCCCGAGCTCGCGGGCCGAGCCCAGCACCTGCACGGCGAACGCCTCGTTGATCTCGTAGAGGTCGATATCGGACAGCGACAACTTCGCGTTGCCCAGTGCCTTCTTGACGGCCTCGATGGGGCCCAGGCCCATAATCTCCGGCGACAGCCCGGACACCCCGGTCGACACCACCCGCGCCAGCGGTGTCAGGCCCAGCTCCTTGGCCCTGACATCGCTCATGATCACCAGTGCCGCCGCGCCGTCGTTCAGCGGGCAGGCGTTGCCGGCGGTGATGGTGCCATTCGGCCGGAACACCGGCTTGAGCTGGCTGATCTTCTCGTACGTGGTGCCGGCCCGGGGGCCGTCATCGGTGGAGACGACGGTGCCGTCGGGCAGCGTCACGGGCGAGATCTCACGCTCGAAGAAGCCGTTCTTGATGGCCTCCTCGGCACGGTTCTGCGACCGCACACCCCAGTGGTCCTGATCCTCGCGGCTGATGCCGGTGAAGTTGGCGACGTTCTCGGCGGTCTGCCCCATCGCGATGTAGACGTCCGGTACCAAGCCGTCGGCGCGCGGGTCGTGCCACTCGTCGGCGCCTGCGGCCTGCTCGGCGGTGCGCTCCTGCGCCTCGTCGAAGAACGGGTTCTTGCTGTTGGGAGCGCCGTCGGCGGCACCGATCCCGAAGCGCGACACCGCCTCCACGCCCGCGGAGATGAACACGTCACCCTCGCCGGCCTTGATGGCATGGAACGCCATCCGCGTGGTCTGCAACGACGATGAGCAGTACCGGTTGACCGTGGTGCCGGGCAGGAAGTCGTATCCCAGCTCGACGGCCACGGCCCGGCCGATGTTGTAGCCGGCCTCACCGGCGGGCTGAGCGCAGCCCATGATCAGGTCGTCGATGTCCTTGGGGTCGAGGGCAGGCACCTTGTCCAACACCGCGCGCACCATCTGGGCGGCCAGGTCATCGGTTCGGATGGAGGCCAGGGATCCTTTGACCGCCCGGCCGATCGGTGACCGTGCGGTGGCGACGATGACGGCTTCAGGCATGGGTGCCTCCTTCTCGACTTGAACAAGTGCTTGGTTGCCTCAAACGCTAGCCGCTGTGGCCATGACGGGTGCGGGCACCCCGGTGGTGCGGCGCGGCCACGACCTGGCCAGCATCCGCAGTCGCGTGATAAGCGAGCGGTTCTCGGCGCCGCGCGACTCCCACGGCAGTTCGCCGCTCCACTCGCCGAGCGCGTAGCACAACCCCGGTAACAGCTGCTGGGCCGCGAGGTCATAGCCCGCGGCGGACGGGTGGAAGTGGTCTTCGGAGAACAGCACCTCGGGGGCCTGGTAGAACTCCGGCGAGACCAGGTCGGCGAACGGGACCGGCAGCCCGCCGGCGGCGCGGACCGCCGCGGCCTGCCGCCGCGCGAGGCGCAGCCCGAGGGTGCGGGTGACGAACCGCAGCGGCTGCGGGATCGCGGTGACGACGCCGAAGTCCGGGCAGGTACCCACGACCACCACCGCACCGCTGGCGCGGAGTCGCTTGACGGCGTCCCCGAGACGACGGGCCGAGGCGGCGATGCCGTTGACGGCGGTGATGTCGTTGGCGCCGATCATGATCACGGCGGCATCCGGGGGCGGGCCCGCCACGAACATCGCATCCACCTGGCCGGACAGGCCTTTCGAGGTGGCGCCCACAATTGCCTTGGTGCTCAACCGGATTCGCTTACCCGAGTGTTCGGCCAAACCGCGGGCGATCAGCACGCCGGGCACCTCGTCGGCGTTCTTGCAGCCGTAGCCGGTGGCCGTCGAGTCGCCGAAGATCATCAGGTGGATGTCGAAGGGGACATCGCGTTGCCAGCGCTCGACCGGCCCGCCACCGCGGGTGTACACCCCGTCGGCCCGCGGCGGGACATCCCACGATTTCGGGATGACCTCCCGCGCCCGGACGGCCTGACCGCTGAGGAAATTGCGGGCGCCGACCACACTGACAGCCCCGGTCGAACCCACCAACGCGGCAACCGCGAGGGCTGACCGACGCGAGACGCGTGTACCCACGAGCGACAGTTTAGGTGCGAAAGCAACGCGAACATGACCGCCACGAGACCGGAGAATCACGGTCTGATACCAACAGCGGTATCAAAACAGCCTCTTACAACGTTATAAGCGATAGAGATGCCAAGCTAAATAGCCCGGCTACAGGGCAGTCCCATCGCCCCCCGGGAGCACGGCGCTGACAGGCCGCTACAACGACGTAGGGGAGTGTTTGAAATGACTGCACCCAGCAAAGTCGCTGGCGCACCGCGCGCCACCGTCGGCGCCCCGGCCGTCCGCAGGCACCGGAAGTTCCCGGTCAGCGACGGCGCGCCCGTCGAGGTGATCGAGACCGGACCGAGTATTCGAGCCCGCCTCGTGTCGCTGACCTGTCGCATGACGGTCAGACCCACACTCGCCGTGGCCAGTTATGTCCCCAACCTGCCGTGGCCGTGGGGCCTGGTCGATTTCGCCTCGCGCGCCCTGCTGCCACAGGCCGGGACGGTGCGGGCCACCATCGGCCTGCCCAACGCCGACGCCCAGCTGGTCCGTGCACCGGGGGTGTTGCCGGCCGACGGCAAGCGCCGCATCGTGCTCTACATGCACGGCGGGGCGTTTCTGACCTGCGGCGTGAACTCCCACAACCGCATCGTCACCACGCTCTCGCACGCCGCCGATGCGCCCGTGCTGGTGGTCAACTACCGGATGATCCCCAAACACACCATCGGGCAGGCCGTCGACGACTGCCGAGACGCCTACGCCTGGCTGCGGCTACGCGGCTACGGACCCGACCAGATCGTGCTGGCCGGTGACTCCGCGGGCGGCTATCTGGCGATGGCGCTGTCACAGCGGCTGCAGGCCGAGGGGGAGAAGCCCGCCGCGCTGGTGGCGATCTCCCCGCTGCTGCAGCTGGCCAAGGAGCCCAAACAGGCGCACCCGAACATCAGAACCGATGCGATGTTCCCGCCGAAGGCGTTCGACGCGTTGGTCAGCCTCGTGGCCCGCGCTGCCGCCAGGCACATCGTCGACGGCGAACCCGAACAGGTCTACGAACCCCTCGACCACATCGAGCCAGGCCTGCCCAACACGCTCATTCACGTGTCCGGGTCGGAGGTGCTGTTGCACGACGCCCGGCTGGCGGCGCGCCGGCTGGCCGCCGCGGGCGTGCCGACCGAGGTGCGGGTCTGGCGAGGCCAGGTGCACGATTTCCAGCTGTTCGCGCCCATTGTCCCCGAGGCCAAGCGGTCGCTGCGCCAGATCGGGGAGTACATCCGCGAGGCCACCGGGTAACCACCTCGCCGGGGTAGGCAAAGATGTAGGTATGCGGATCGCGCGGCACATCAGTGAACTCATCGGCAACACCCCGCTGGTCCAGTTGACCTCGGTGGTTCCCGAGGGCGCCGGGACCGTGGTGGCCAAGATCGAGTACCTCAACCCCGGCGGCAGTTCCAAGGACCGCATCGCGGTCAAGATGATCGACGCCGCTGAGGCCGAGGGTCTGCTCAAACCCGGTGGCACCATCGTCGAACCCACCTCCGGAAACACCGGCGTCGGCTTGGCGCTGGTGGCACAGCAGCGGGGCTACAAGTGTGTGTTCGTCTGCCCCGACAAGGTCAGCGAGGACAAACGCAACGTGCTGCGCGCCTACGGCGCCGAAGTGGTCGTCTGCCCCACGGCGGTGGCACCCGACGATCCCGCGTCGTACTACAGCGTGTCCAACCGCCTCGTCGAGGAAATCGAGGGCGCCTGGAAGCCAGACCAGTACTCCAATCCGCACGGCCCCGAGAGTCATTACGAGACAACAGGTCCGGAGATCTGGGCGGACACCGACGGTAAGGTCACCCACTTCGTCGCGGGTGTCGGCACAGGTGGCACCATCACCGGAGCCGGCCGCTACCTCAAAGAGGTTTCCGACGGAGCCGTCAAGGTCGTCGGCGCCGACCCGGAGGGATCGGTGTACTCCGGCGGCACGGGCCGCCCCTACCTGGTGGAGGGCGTCGGAGAGGACTTCTGGCCCAGCGCCTACGACCCCTCGATTCCGGATCAGATCATCGCCGTCTCCGACGCCGACTCGTTCGACATGACGCGCCGGCTGGCGCGCGAAGAAGCCATGCTCGTCGGCGGTTCCTGCGGTATGGCCGTGGTGGCCGCCATCGAGGTGGCCAAACAGGCCGGCCCGGATTCGCTGGTCGTCGTGTTGCTGCCCGACGGGGGCCGCGGCTACATGTCGAAGATCTTCAACGACAACTGGATGTCGTCCTATGGCTTCCTGCGCAGCCGCCTCGACGGTTCCACCGAAGAGGTGACCGTCGGTGATCTACTGCGCGGCAAGTCCGGCGCACTGCCGGATCTGGTGCACACCCATCCGTCGGAAACGGTGCGTGACGCCATCGGAATTCTGCGCGAATACGGCGTTTCGCAGATGCCGGTGGTCGGCGCCGAGCCACCGGTGATGGCAGGCGAAGTGGCGGGCAGTGTTTCTGAACGCGAGCTGCTGTCCGCGGTATTCGAAGGCCGCGCCAAATTGGCCGACGCGGTCGCCCAGCACATGAGCCCGGCTTTGCCATTGGTGGGCGCCGGCGAATTGGTGAGCGCAGCCGCCAAAGACCTGCGTGAATTCGATGCCGTCATGGTGGTCGAAGACGGCAAACCCGTCGGCGTACTGACCCGCAGTGACCTGCTGGGATACCTCTCCGACGGGTCGGCGCGCCGATAGCCGCCCACACCGGGAAAGCCCGGTTGGCGGCAGTGGTCAACAGGGCTGTGGCAAAGAATGGCGGCACCCTTCCCAGCCACCGTGAATTCATAACGGTTGCGCTGAATGTCAGCGCGATGAAGTTTGCATTTTGCCGCGCTGTCATGGGCACTCCTCGGGTACTGTAAGGCCGCTCGAATGCAGCTAGCGGTACCCGTGACTGGAAGGCGTCATGACCGAACAACCGCCAGGCCCGCCGCCCGGCAACCATCCGCCTCCGTCATCCAGTGGCGGATTCCCGCCGCCGGGCAGTTTCCCTCCCGGATATCCGCCGCCGGGGGCGTACCCGCCGCCCCCGGGTTACGGGTTCCCGCCGTTCCCCGGTAGCGGTATCGGCCCGCTCCCGACGTCGGCGTACACCCCGTGGATCACCCGGGTGCTCGCCTTCCTGATCGACTACATCCCGTATCTGGTCATCATCGCCATCGGTTGGGGCGTGTTGATGGGAACCCAAGAGTGCGTTGACTTCTCCGACACCGGGTTGGGCGAGATCCTCGGCGAGTCCTACAACAACCAGGTGTGCGGCGCCTCCACCATCGGGCAGACAGCGGTGACACTGGCCGGTCTGATGGGGTTGGCCTACGTGTTGTGGAATTACGGCTACCGGCAGGGCACCACCGGCTCGAGCATCGGCAAGTCGATCATGAAGTTCAAGGTCGTCAGCGAAAAGACCGGGCAGCCACTGGGTTTCGGGCTTTCACTGGTTCGGCAGCTGGCGCATCTGGTCGATTCGCTGATCTGCGGTATCGGCTATCTGTTCCCGCTGTGGGACAACAAGCGCCAGACCCTGGCGGACAAGATCATGACCACGGTCTGTCTGCCCCTCTAGATCCTCGACAACCCGACCCGTGCATCCGCGCGGGCCGCAACCGCACCGTCCATACCAAGGAGCGATGATGACCGAGTACCCGCCGCCTCCGCCCGGCAATTACCCGCCGCCCGGCAATTACCCGCCGCCACCGCCTGGGAATTACCCTCCGCCGCCCCCGTCCGGCGGAGGGTATGTGCCGCCGCCACCCGGGGCCTATGCCCCGCAGGCCGGCTTCCCGCAGGTCCTGCCCAAGGACGCGTACACCCCGTGGTTCACCCGGGTGCTGGCCTGGCTCATCGACAGCCTGATCGTCGGTATCCCGGTGGGCATCGCCCAGGGCATCGCCGTGGCAACTGGGGAGAACGAATGCACCACCGACACCGTTGACGGGTACAGCGCCTACTGCACCTCCACTCCGTCGGCCTTCGGCCTGGTCCTGACACTCGTGGTCGGTCTCGCGGCCTTTGTGTTCGTGATCTGGAATTACGGCTACCGGCAGGGCACCACCGGCTCGACCATCGGCAAGTCCGTGATGAAATTCAAGGTGGTGAGCGAGAAGACCTGGCAGCCAATCGGTTTCGGGCTCTCGATCGTGCGGCAGCTGGCGCACATCATCGACGGTCTGATCTGCTACATCGGCTACCTGTTCCCGCTGTGGGACGCCAAACGCCAGACGATCGCCGACAAGATCATGACGACCGTCTGCGTGCCCACCCAACCCAAACCCTGATCCACGGCGGCCTTGCTGCGTTCATTACGCTGGCTGAAATGAGCGAGCAGCGCAGCAAGGCCGACGCCCACCGCTGGCAGGGACTGGCCACCAAGGCCATCCACGCCGGATACCGCCCCGACCCCGCCACCGGGGCCGTCAACGCGCCCATCTATGCGAGTTCGACGTTCGCCCAGGACGGCGTGGGCGGGCTGCGTGGCGGATTCGAATATGCCCGCACCGGAAATCCCACCCGCCAGGCGCTGGAAGCGTCGCTGGCCGCCGTCGAGGACGGCACCTTCGGGCGGGCCTTCAGCTCCGGCATGGCCGCCACCGACTGCGTGCTGCGCGCCGTTCTCCGCCCGGGAGATCACATCGTCATCCCCGATGACGCCTACGGCGGCACCTTCCGGTTGATCGACAAGGTGTTCACCCACTGGGGGATCAGCCACACGCCGGTCGCGCTCGGTGACCTCGCGGCCGTCCGCGCTGCCTGCACCGACAAGACCGCACTGATCTGGGTGGAGACACCCACCAATCCGCTGCTGACGATCGCCGATATCGCCGGGATCGCCGAAGTGGCCCGCGAATTCAAAGCAAAAGTGTTGGTGGACAACACCTTTGCCTCGCCTGCGCTGCAGCAGCCGCTGAGGCTGGGCGCCGATATCGTGCTGCACTCCACCACCAAGTACATCGGCGGGCACTCCGATGTGGTGGGCGGAGCGTTGGTGACCGACGACGAGGAGCTCGACACCGCGTTCGCATTCCTGCAGAACGGCGCCGGAGCGGTCCCCGGTCCCTTCGACGCCTACCTGATCATGCGGGGCCTGAAGACGCTGGCACTGCGGATGCAGCGGCACAGCGAGAACGGTGCCGCGGTCGCCGAGTTCCTGGCCGGCCATCCGGCCGTCAGTTCGGTGCTCTACCCGGGCCTGCCCGGGCATCCCAACCACGAGGTCGCGGCCCGGCAGATGAGCGGATTCGGCGGCATGGTGTCGGTGCGGATGGCCGGAGGAATCGAGGCGGCCCGGGAACTGTGCGCGAGGACCGAGATCTTCATCCTCGCCGAGTCGCTGGGCGGGGTGGAATCACTGATCGAGCATCCGGGTGCGATGACGCACGCCTCCACCGCCGGTTCGCAGCTGGAGGTACCCGCGGATCTGGTGCGGCTGTCCGTGGGGATCGAAGAGATCGGCGATCTGATCGGCGACCTGGAGCAGGCCCTGGCCTAGCAGAACGGCGCGGATCCCCGGAGGGATCCGCGCCGTCCTCGGAACAGCTCAGGCGTGGTACGGCTCGGCGCTGACCAGTGTCACCTTGACGGTGTTGCCATTGGGCACCGTGTAGGTGCGGGTCTCGCCGACCTTGGCGTCGATCAGCGCGCCACCGAGCGGTGAGTTGGGGGAGTACACCTCGAGCTTGCCGTCGTTGACGGCCTGCTCCCGTGTGCCGATCAGGAAGGTCTCGGTGTCGGATTCGTCACCGTCGTAGTAGACCTTGACCACCGAACCGGGCAGCGCGACACCGGACTGCTTGGGGGCCTCGCCGACCTTGGCGTTGTTCAGCAGCTCCTGCAGCTGACGGATGCGGGCCTCTTCCTGGCCCTGCTGCTCACGCGCCGCGTGGTAGCCGCCGTTCTCGCGCAGGTCGCCCTCTTCGCGACGGTCGTTGATCTCGGCGGCGATGACGGGACGGTTGGCGATCAACTGGTCCAACTCGGCTTTGAGCCGGTCATAGGACTCTTGGGTCAGCCAGGTCACCTGGGTATCAGTCATCTCGCGCTCCTGTCATCTGTGTTGGTCCGCGATATCCGCGTTGGTCAGTCTCGTGACGGTCGCTGTATGCCGGGAGGCTGCCGAGGGTGTGGTAGCCGCGTGTATTGACATCTCACAGCCGCGGTTACACGCGCTATAGACGCAATACACGGTCCCAGCAGGAACCGTGTATCAAGCGAGCATACCACCGGCGGGCCAGCCGATTTTCACGATTTCGCCGGACGGCGTTGGTTGTGTGGATGCCGTCGGCTAGGGCGCCACCAGGTAGCCGGGCACATTGGTGCCGCAGCCGTAGACGTCCCCCACCGCGGGAGGAAGGCTGGTCTTCACCAACCCGCTGACCTGCACCGTTGCTTGATCTGACGGTTCCACCAGCAGCTCGCGGCGACCCGTCTCGCTGCCATCACGAGAGCGGCCCCGAATGATGCACACCGCCGCCTGCGACGGGTCGGACCGGGTGACGTTGAAGGTCACTTCCACGGTCTGCTCGTCGATCAACCGGTACGCCACCATCTCGCCGTCGACGTCGGTGCTGTTGATCCGCTGGAACCCGATCACCGCCGCGATGCCGCCGAGCGTCACCACCAGCACTGCCAGCGCGATCACGAGCCAGCGCCGGGACCGCCGCGCTGTCGGTTGGCGGCCGTACCGGGACTCCGGGCGGATCAACGGGCCGTCGGTCAAGGGAGGATCACCGTGCTTTCGGGTCCCGACCGGCGGAATGGAACGATCGGGATGGAAGTATTAAGCATGAGGGGCCGATCGTATCGGCACCCGGAACAACGGCGAGACGAAGGCGAACGGTGACCGAACTGCGGCTGATGGCGGTGCACGCGCATCCGGACGACGAGTCCAGCAAGGGTGCCGCGACTATGGCCAAGTATGCGGCCGAGGGCCATCGGGTCATGGTGGTCTCTCTGACCGGCGGCGAGCGTGGTGACATCCTCAACCCCGCGATGGACCTGCCCGACGTGCACGGCCGTATCCACGAGATCCGGCGCGACGAGATGGCACGCGCCGCCGAGATCCTCGGTATCGAGCACGAGTGGCTGGGCTACATCGACTCCGGCTTGCCCGAGGGCGACCCGCTGCCGCCCCTGCCCGAAGACGCCTTCGCGCTGGTTCCGCTGGAGGAACCCGTCGGCAAGCTGGTGCGGTTGATCCGCGAATTCAAACCGCACGTGATGACCACCTACGACGAGAACGGCGGCTATCCGCATCCGGACCACATCCGCTGCCACGAGGTGTCGGTGGCCGCGTACGAGGCGGCCGGCGACTACCGGCTGTACCCCGAGGCGGGCACGCCGTGGACCATCTCCAAGCTCTACTACAACCACGGTTTCCTGCGGCAGCGGATGCAGGTGCTCCAGGACGAGTTCGCCAAACACGATCAGGAGGGGCCGTTCGCCAAGTGGCTGGAGAACTGGGACCCCGACGACGATCTGTTGTCCAAGCGGGTGACCACCCGGATCGAGTGCTCCGACTACTTCGAAGTGCGGGACAAGGCACTGCTGGCCCATGCCACCCAGATCGATCCGAACAGCTTCTTCTTCACCACGCCCATGGAATGGCAGAAGCGCCTGTGGCCCACCGAGGAGTACGAGCTGGCGCGCAGCCGGGTACCGGTTGACCTGCCCGAAGATGATTTGTTCGCCGGGGTCCAACCGTGAACGAGATCTTCCTCGCCGCGGTGACGCTGCTCGCGGAGGAAGCGCCACCCCGCAACACCGGACCCGACTTCGGCAAGGCCAGCCCGTTCGGGCTGCTGGTGGTGGTGCTGCTCCTGGTCGGCACCTTTGCGCTGGTGTGGTCGATGAACCGCCACCTCAAGCGGTTGCCGGAATCCTTCGACCCCGAACATCCCGAACCTGATCAGGCGGTGGACGACGGCACCGTCGACCCCGATCCGGCGGAGACCAGCCCGCCGCCCCGGGAGCCCGGTGGCTAATCAGCTCGCCACGGCGACCAGCCCGTATCTGCGCCAGCATGCCGACAATCCGGTGCACTGGGTGGAATGGTCGCCGCGAGCGCTGGCCGAGGCCGCCCGCCGCGACGTGCCGATCCTGCTGTCGATCGGATACGCGGCGTGCCACTGGTGCCATGTGATGGCACACGAGTCGTTCGAGTCCGACGACGTGGCCGAGGTGATGAACGCCGACTTCGTGTGCATCAAGGTCGACCGGGAAGAACGACCCGACCTCGACGCGGTGTACATGAACGCCACCGTCGCGCTGACCGGGCAGGGTGGCTGGCCGATGACCTGCTTCCTGACCCCGGGCGGCAGACCGTTCTTCTGCGGCACCTACTACCCGAAAACCCAGTTCCTGCAACTGCTTGCCGCCGTCACCGACACCTGGCGAAGCCGCCGCGGCGACGTCGAGACCGCCTCGGAACAGATCGCCGGTGAACTGCGCGCCATGTCCGGCGCTGTCCCCGGGGGCGGCCCGGAGATCACCGCGGCGCTGTGTGACCATGCCACGGCGGCGGTACTGGCCGACGAGGACGGCGCCCACGGTGGATTCGGGCAGGCACCCAAGTTTCCGCCGTCGGCTCTGCTGGAGGCGTTGCTGCGCAGTCATGAACGCACCGGTGCCGCGGATGTGCTGGCGGTGGTGCAGCGCGCCGGTGCGGCGATGGCGCGCGGCGGTATCTACGACCAGCTGGCCGGTGGATTTGCCCGCTACAGCGTCGACTCCGCTTGGGTGGTACCGCATTTCGAGAAGATGCTGTACGACAACGCGTTGCTGCTGCGGTTTTATGCACATTGGGCGCGACGCACCGCTGATCCGCTGGCACTGCGCGTGACGGCCCAGACCGCGGACTTCCTGCTGCGCGATCTGGCCGACGGTGAGCTGTTCATCTCGTCGCTCGACGCCGATGCCGACGGCCAGGAAGGGTCCACCTACGTCTGGACGCCCGCGCAGCTGCGCGAGGTCCTGGGCGACGACGACGGCACTTGGGCGGCAAGGGTTTTCCAGGTGACGGACACCGGGACGTTCGAGCACGGCAGTTCCGTGCTGCAACTGCCCGCCGATGTCGACGACGACCGGTTGCGCCGAGTCGGTGCGGCCCTGCTGGCTGCCCGCGCGCAACGGGTGCAGCCCGCCCGCGACGACAAGATCGTGACGGCCTGGAACGGTTTGGCGATCACGGCGCTGTGCGAGGCCGCGGTGGCGCTGCGACGGCCCGACCTCATCGAGGCTGCGCGGCGGTGTGCGTCGGCGCTGCTGGACCGCCACCTGATCGACGGCCGGCTGCGTCGCACCAGCCTGGGTGGCCGGGTCGGTGACGGCGCGGCGATCCTCGAGGACCACGCCGCCCTGGCCACCGGCCTGCTCGCTGTGTACCAGCTGACCGGGGAGTTCCTGGATGCGGCGCGCGGGCTGATCGACACCGCCCTGCAGCATTTCGCCGACCCCGAGCGGCCCGGCCGGTGGTTCGACACCGCCGACGATGCCGAGACGCTGGTGGTCCGGCCGGGCGACCCGCTGGACGGTGCCACGCCGTCGGGTGCGTCGCTGATCGCCGAAGCCCTGCTGACCGCCGCGCACCTCGTCGGGTCCGACACCTACGCCAACGCCGCCGCGCAGACGCTGCTGGCGCATTCGAAGCTGCTGGCCGCGGCGCCGCGGTCAGCGGGCCATTGGCTGGCCGTGGCCGAAGCCGCGGTGCGCGGGCCGCTGCAGATCGCGGTGGCATGTGAACCGGGCTCGCCGTTGTTGGAGACCGCCCGACGGCTCGCCCCCGGCGGGACGATCGTGGTGGGCGGGCCGGTGGACAGCTCGGAATTGCTGATCGGACGCGACCGGGTGGGCGGACAGGATGCCGCCTACGTGTGCCGCGGCCGGATGTGCGATCTGCCCGTCACGGGCGCGGTGGAACTTGCTGCCGCGCTGGGTGTCTCCGTGTAGCGTGCGGCCCATGAGTCTCGATCCCGCAGCCCTGGTCCAGCGTTACCTCGACACCGTGGTCAGCGGTAGCGCCGAGGACGTCGCCGCGCTGTACGCCGAGGACGCCACGCTCGAAGATCCCGTGGGCGGCGGCGAGGTGCACATCGGCCGTACCGCCATCGCCGGTTTCTACGGGGCCACCGCGGGCGCCGAGGTGAGCACCGAGCTGTTGGAGCTCCGCGTCGGCGGGCACGAGGCCGCGTTCGTGTTCGCGATCACCGTGACGATGGGTGAGACCAAGGTCCGCATCGAACCGATCGAGGTCATGACGTTCAACGGTGCCGGCGAGATCACCTCGATGAAGGCCTATTGGGGCCCGTCGGACATCAAGCAACTGTAGAGAACACCGCGAACCACATCGCGATGTAGTGGCAGATGGCCGCCACGGCGGTGCAGGCGTGGAAGAACTCGTGATGACCGAACGTCGTCGGCCACGGGTTGGGCCACTTCAGGCCGTACAGCACGCCGCCGATGCTGTAGAGCGCGCCACCGACGATCAGCAGCACCACCGCCGCCACTCCGGCGCCGTCCATGATCGGGCCGATGAACCAGGCCGCCACCCATCCCAGCAGCAAGTAGAGCGGCACTCCCACCCACGCGGGCGCCGACGGCCAGAACATCTTCAGGGCCACACCGGCCAGTGCGCCGCCCCAGACGATCCAGAACAGCAGCATGCCCTTTTCCGCGGGCAGTGCCAGTAGTGCGAACGGGGTGTAGCTGCCCGCGATGAAGATGAAGATCATCGAGTGGTCGGCGCGCTTCATCCACTTGCGTGCGGTCGGCGAGTGCCAGTGCACCCGGTGATAGGTCGCACTGACGGCGAACATGGCGACGATGGTGAAGGTGTAGATCAGCGTCGCCAGACCCGCCAGCGTGGACTCCACCGCCCAGGAGACCGACACCAGGGTGGCCCCACAGATGACGGCGACCACCGCCGAGTACAGGTGGATCCAGCCGCGGGCTCGCGGCTTGCCGAGGAACTCGGCGACACCATCGACGATCGCTTCGGGGAAGTCCTCTGCGGTGTCTCTGGGGGTGTCACCGTCGGCGGCGCTGCGGGAGTGCCGTTGCGAACCGTCGGTCCCGGTGGGTGCCGTCATCTCAATCTCCACTCCCGGCAGCTGCACGGCTGCAGTTGGTCCGGATCGTTCAGGCATCGCTCTGTGCCACAGTAGTCTGGATTTTCGTGGACATCATTCCCCCGCAACTCAAAGAGCCGGTGTATCGGCTGTATGAGTTGCGGCTGCGTCAGGAGCTGACGCGGTCCAAGTCACAACTGCCGCGACACATCGCCGTGCTGTGCGACGGGAACCGCCGCTGGGCGCGTGACGCCGGATACGACGACGTGAGTTACGGCTATCTGGTGGGTGCGGCCAAGATCGCCGAGATGCTGCGCTGGTGCCAGGACATCGGCATCGAGATGACGACGGTCTACCTGCTGTCGACCGAGAACCTCCAACGCGACCACGACGAGCTCGCCGCCCTGATCGAGATCATCACCGGCGTGGTCGAAGAGATCTGCGCACCCGCCAACCGGTGGAGCGTGCGCACTGTCGGTGACCTGTCGCTGCTCGGTGAGGAACCGGCCCGCCGCGTCCGTGACGCCGTCGAACGTACGGCGAGCACCCAGGCGGCGCGACCGTTTCACGTCAACGTCGCCGTCGGGTATGGCGGGCGCCAGGAGATCGTCGACGCGGCCCGGTCGCTGCTGTCGAAGGAACTGGCCAACGGCACGCCACCGGAGAAGCTCGTCGAGGCGGTCACCGTGGAGGCGATCTCGGAGAACCTGTACACCTCGGGTCAGCCGGACCCGGATCTGGTGATCCGCACCTCGGGGGAGCAGCGGCTGTCCGGCTTCCTGCTCTGGCAGAGCGCGTATTCGGAGATGTGGTTCACCGAGGCGCACTGGCCGGCGTTCCGCCGGGTCGACTTCCTGCGGGCACTGCGCGACTACATCAAACGGCATCGGCGCTTCGGGATCTGATCACATGGCCGCCCTCTCAGCCGTGGTGTTCGCGCTGAGTTGGTGGCTGGGGTTGTATCTGCTGGCCCGCGATCCGCGGAAACCGGTGCTGGGGCTGGCGGCGCTGGGGTTGTGCAGTTTCGCGGTGGTGGTCGCGCTGGATGCGGTTCGGCTCACCAGCCAGGCCGGGTACCTGGGCCGCATCGAGATCTTCCTGGTGGCGGTGCCCGGGGTGGCGTGGTTTGCGGTGCTGTTGGAGCTGGCCCGCCCCCACGAGCGCTGGCGGCTTCGTGAGCTCGGTGCAGTCGGGGTCGTCGCCGCTTTGGCGGTGACGGGGGCCGCGCTCGCCGGTGGCGTCGACGGGCCGCTGCGAGCCGGGCACTGGCTGATGTTCACGGTGATCTCGGTGTCGTCGCTCGGGGCGATGGTGCGGGCCTACCGGCGACCGCAACGCCCGGGATCGGCGATGGGGGTGCTGGTTGTCGCGACGCTGTTCTTCGCGCTGGGCAACGCCATCCTGGTGATCCCGCTCGGTCTGCTGCCGAGTTGGCTGGCGTTGGCGTCGACGGGCTTCGATCTGCTGCTGTTGGGCGTGGCCGTCGCGCTGTGGGATGCGTTCGACGAAGGGCAGGCGCTGCGGGCCGGGATGCTGAGGTCGTTCGTCGGCTCGGTGTTGGTGGCGTTGGTGTTCGGCGGGCAGGCACTGATCGGGTTGGCCGTCACCGGCTCGTCGGGCCGGCTGGTGGTGACGGTGCTGCTGTTCACCAGCCTGGCGGTGGCCCTGGCCATCACGGTGCTGGCCGACCCGCTGGCCGGGGTGCTGGACCGGCTGACGTTCTCGCCTGCGTTGCAGGCCGACCGGGCCGCACTGCGGCGCACCGAGGCGGCCTTGCCGCTGCGTTCGGCCAATCCGCTGGACGAGCTGGATGACGATACGTTCGCCCGGCTGACCCGTCGCGCCCTCGGCCATTACGGTGACCTGTCCAAGCTCGTCGCCAGCCCGCTGACCGCCCTACCCGTCATCGATGAGCGGCTGGCGGCGCGCGGGGCACCCGATCAACCACTGGAGCGGGCCGCCGAACTCAAGGCCGTGCTGGCCGACCGGATCGCCGCGCTGAAGCCTCGCGATGCCGGCGACTTCGGCACCACCGAGGAGTGGCGGCACTACAACTCGCTGTACTTCCCGTACGTCGCCGGCGTGCGGGCCTACGCGCAGAACGCCACCGCCGCGGGTCTGGATCCGGTGGCCCGTCAGGCGTGGCAGTGGTTGGTCACCGAGGTGCCGCAGCGCTCGCTGCACAACTGGCAGAACGCGGCGGCCCGGGTGATCGCGGCGGATCTGCGTGGACAGGTAGCGCTCTGGCAGTAGTTGGCAGTAGCGTGCGTCGACCTGGCAGTGGCCGCTGAGCAGCATCGATGGTGTCAGAACACTCATCGATGCACAGGAGCGCCGCATGACTGCCATCTCTGCCCCGGCCACCGACTCGCTGCTGCGATTCGCCCTCCGCCTCGACGCCACTGCCACCGGAATGTGCGGTGTGGCGTTGGCTGCGTTCGCCGGACCGCTGTCGTCCCTGACCGGTTTCACGCCCAACCAGGAGTATGTCGTGGGCGCCGCGCTGGTGCTCTACGGCGTGGTGGTGTACAGCCTGGCCGGGCTGGAGTCGGTGCGCCGGGCCGGGATCGGCGTGGTGATCGCCAATCTGGTCTGCACCGCGGCTGCGGTGGCCGTCGCGGTGTCCGGGATGCTGCCGCTGACCGCGCTGGGGGTGACGGCACTGTGGTTCAGCGCCGTGTACACCACGGCGTTCGCGATCGCCCAGTACCTGGGGGTGAGGCGTATGGCGTGATATCCGGGCGCCGGAAGAGGTTACGTCGCCTTGGGATTTCGGCGCGCTGGTAACCGCTCAGCGGTTATGAGCGCGCCGAAATCACAGTTTTCGGAGGCGCAGGCGGTTGATCGAGTGGTCGGAGTCCTTGCGCAGCACCAGGGTGGCGCGCGGCCGGGTCGGCAGGATGTTCTCCATCAGGTTGGGCCGGTTGATGGAATGCCAGATGTCGCGAGCGGCGAAAACCGCCTGCTCGTCGGTGAGGGTGGCGTAGTGGTGGAAGTGTGACGCGGGGTCGGCGAAGGCCCCGGCACGCATCGCCAGGAAGCGCGAGACGTACCACCCCTCGATGTCCTCGATCCGCGCGTCGACGTACACCGAGAAATCGAACAGATCCGAGACCATCAGCGTCGGCCCCGTCTGCAGGACGTTGAGTCCCTCCAGAATGAGGATGTCGGGGTGGCGCACCACGTGCTTCTCGTCGGGCACGATGTCGTAGAGCAGGTGCGAGTACACCGGTGCGCACACCTGATCGGCGCCGGACTTCACCGTCGTGACGAACCGCATCAACGCCCTGCGGTCATAACTCTCCGGAAACCCTTTGCGATGCATCAGGTTTCGCCGGGTGAGCTCGTGGTTGGGGTAGAGGAACCCGTCGGTGGTCACCAGGTCGACGCGAGGGTGATGACCCCAGCGCGCCAGCAGTGCCTGCAGCACGCGGGCCGTGGTGGACTTGCCCACCGCGACGCTGCCCGCCACGCCGATGACGAACGGAACCGGCCGGTCGGGATTCTGCTGCGGTTCGCCGAGGAACTCCGCGGTGGCCGCGAACAGCCGTTGCCGGGCGGCCACCTGCAGGTGGATCAACCGGGCCAGCGGCAGGTAGACCTCTTCGACCTCCAGCAGGTCCAACTGCTCGCCGAGGCCGCGCAGCCCGACCACTTCTTCCTCGGTCAGCTTCAGCGGGGTCGACATACGCAATGCACGCCATTGACTCCGGTCGAACTCCACGTAGGGGCTCGGCTCGCTCAGGCGCGCCATGCGTAGTTCATACCGCATTACCCCGAGCGCATGACCAGCAGGTGTCGGATGCCGCGCCCAACTAATCTGTCCGACATGGATTCCGACACCCTGATCCGCGAGTACCTGCTGCTCGGTTTGCGGTTCGATCGCATCGAGGAGGGTTACGTCGACTCCTTCACCGGTGACCAGACGCTGCGCCAGGCCGTGGCCAACGAAACCGCCCCTGATCCGGCCGACCTGACCCGGCAGGCGCACCGGCTCCTGGACGCGCTGCCGCAGGCCTCGCTGGAGCCGGCGCGGGCCGACTACCTGCGCGCCCACCTGCGCGCACTGGCCTGTTCGGGGCGCAAGTTCGCCGGTGAGCCGGTGGGGTTCGTCGACGAGGTGCGGGACTACTTCGACGTCACCATCAGCAAGGGCGACACCGACCGATACGCCGAGGCGCACACCAAACTGGATGCCGCGCTGGGTGGCAGCGGACCGCTGGCCGATCGGATGCAGGCCTACCGGGCGGGCGAGGAGATCCCGCCCGAGCGGCTCGGCGAGTGCATCGAGGCGTTCTCCAGCGCCTTGCGTGATCGGGTGCGCGCGGAGTTCCCGCTCGATGCCCGCGAGACCATCAACTACGAGATCGTCACCGACAAACCGTGGTCGGGGTTCAACTACTACGAAGGCGACTACCGCTCCACCGTCGCCGTCAACGCCGACCTCAAGCAGCAGATGTCCAATCTGCCGCGGCTGGTGGCCCACGAGTCCTATCCGGGGCATCACACCGAACACTGCCGCAAGGAAGCGGGTCTGGTGGAGAAGCAGAATCAGCTGGAACAGACCATCTTCCTGGTCAACACACCACAGTGCCTGATGGCCGAAGGCCTGGCCGATCTGGCGTTGTATGCAGCGGTCGGCCCGGGCTGGGGTGTGTGGGCCACCGAGATCTACGCCGATCTGGGGTTGACGTTCGACGGGGAGCGGGCCGAGGCCATCTCGGAGGCGTCGGCGGCGCTGGCCGACGTGCGTCAGGACGCGGCGCTGATGTTGCACGACGAACACCGCGACGTCGACGACGTCGCGGCCTTCCTGCAGCGGTGGCTGCTGGTCAACGACGCCCGCGCCCGGCAGGCCCTGCGCTTCCTGTCCTCGCCGCTGTGGCGCGCCTACACCAGTACCTATGTCGAGGGCTACCGCCTGCTGCGGGGCTGGCTGGAGGCCCGGCCGGCCGAGGTGAGCCTCACCCAGCAGTTCACCCGGCTGCTCGACGAGCCGCTGATCCCGTCGAGCCTGCGGGCGGCGTGACTGACGCGGGGTCTCGGCGACTACCCTTGACCCCATGACTGCCGAGTCTCTTGCTGCTGGAACCACCGCACCGTACGTAGCTCCGGGAGCCGACTACGCCGCCACCGCCAGCGAGGCCTACCAGGCTGCGCTGCGCGTCATCGAATCCGTCGAGCCCCGCGTCGCGGCCGCCACCCGCAAAGAGCTTGCCGACCAACGTGACTCGCTGAAACTGATCGCCAGTGAGAACTACGCGTCGCCGGCCACGCTGCTCACCATGGGCACCTGGTTCTCCGACAAGTACGCCGAAGGCACTGTCGGGCACCGGTTCTACGCGGCCTGCCAGAACGTCGACACCGTGGAGGCACTGGCCGCCGAACACGCCCGCGAGCTGTTCGGAAGCCCCTACGCCTACGCCCAGCCGCACTCCGGTATCGACGCCAACCTGGTGGCGTTCTGGGCCATCCTGGCGACCAAGGTCGAGGCCCCCGGGCTGGCCGAACTCGGCGCCAAGCACGTCAACGACCTGTCCGAAGCCGACTGGGAGAGCCTGCGCGCCAAGCTGGGCAACCAGCGGCTGCTGGGGATGTCGCTGGACACCGGCGGCCACCTCACCCACGGCTTCCGCCCCAACATCTCGGGCAAGATGTTCCACCAGCGCCAGTACGGCACCGACCCCGAGACGGGTCTGCTGGACTACGACGCCGTGGCCGCGGCCGCCCGCGAATTCAAGCCGCTGATCCTGGTGGCGGGCTATTCGGCCTACCCGCGCCGGGTGAACTTCGCCAAGATGCGTGAGATCGCCGACGAGGTGGGTGCCACCTTGATGGTCGACATGGCGCACTTCGCCGGCCTGGTGGCGGGCAAGGTGTTCACCGGTGACGAGGACCCGGTGCCCCATGCGCATGTCACCACGACGACCACGCACAAGTCGTTGCGCGGCCCGCGTGGTGGCCTGGTGCTGGCCACCGAGGAGTTCGCCCCGGCCGTCGACAAGGGCTGCCCGATGGTGCTCGGCGGTCCGCTGTCACATGTGATGGCCGCCAAGGCCGTGGCACTCGCCGAGGCCCGGCAGCCGGAGTTCCGGACGTACGCCCAGCGCATCGCCGACAACGCCAAGGCGCTGGCCGAGGGCTTCCTCAAGCGCGGCGCCCGGTTGGTCACCGGCGGCACCGACAACCACCTGGTGCTGCTGGACGTGACGTCGTTCGGGCTCACCGGCCGGCAGGCGGAGTCGGCGCTGCTCGATTCGGGCATCGTCACCAACCGCAACGCCATTCCGGCCGATCCGAACGGGGCCTGGTACACCAGTGGCATCCGGTTCGGTTCCCCGGCGCTGACCACACGCGGGTTCGGTACCGACGACTTCGACCGGGTGGCCGAGCTGGTGGTGGAGGTGCTGTCGAACACCCAGCCGACCGCCGCCTCGTCCGGCCCGTCCAAGGCGAAGTACACGCTGGCCGACGGCACCGCCGAACGGGTGCACGCGGCCGCCGCCGAACTGCTGGCCGCCAACCCGCTGTACCCGGGCCTGCAGGTGCAGTAGCGGCCGTATCGCCGGACCCGCGGAGGACCGGCGAAGGACCAAAGTCACCAGTCCGCCGGACACGCTCCACCGATTTCGGGGAATGTGTGAACTCGGGTTACAGTTATTTCATGGCTGATACACCCGTTGCCAACGCACTGACGCTGGAGCTGGAGCCCGTTGTCGCCGAGAACTACCGGCGTCACGTCGAGACCGCGAACGTGTGGTTCGCGCACGACTACGTGCCCTTCGAACAGGGCAAGAACTTCGCTTTCCTCGGGGGCACGGACTGGGACGAGTCCGAGGTCACGCTGCCCAAGCACGTCGTCGACGCGCTCGAGATCCTGCTGATCACCAAGGACAACCTCGCCGGTTACCACCGCGAGCTGGTCGAGCACTTCATCCTCGAATGGAAGTGGGGCCGCTGGCTCGGGCGCTGGACCGCCGAAGAGCACCTCCACGCCGTGGTGCTGCGCAACTACCTGGTGGTCACCCGTAACTTCGACCCCACGGCCAACGAAGACGTGCGCGTCGAGCACGTGATGAAGGGCTACCGGGCCGACGAGTTCAGCCAGATCGAGACCCTGGTCTTCATGGCGCTCTTCGAGCGTGCCCACGCCGTGTTCTGCCGGCGGCTGGCCGAGCAGATCGACGAGCCGGTGCTCAAGTCGATGATCGAGAAGATCGCCCTCGACGAGGAACGCCACGAACTGTTCTTCTCCAATCTGGTCCGGTGGTGCCTGGAGCACGACGATGCCGAGACCGTTCGGGCGGTCGCCGCGCGTGCCGCGGGACTGCAGGTCCCGGGAGCCGATATCGACGCGTATGCCGACAAGGTGTCCGTTGTCGCCGAAGCCGGCATTTTCGGGCCTGACCAGCTGCGACAGGTGATCTCCGACGAGATCACCGCGCTGGGCCTGGCCGGGGAGCCGGAGCTCACCGGTTTCGTAACGAAGTAGTCACGAGAAAGTCGCGCGCGCCTGCCCGGCGAGATCCCCGCAACGGGGGTAGCGTCGCACTCGATGGCCAGCAACTTGCTTCGCTATCCGGGCGGTACTCCCGTAGTTACTACGGCAGGACCGGCCCCGGTCCTGGTGCCGCAGCGCCCGCCGAAATCTCTCCGCGGGGCCGTGCGGAGTCGAGGAGCGCCACGTGACAAATTCGCTGGTTCGGACGTACGTACTCGATACGTCTGTTTTGCTCTCGGATCCCTGGGCTTGCACCAGGTTTGCCGAACATGAGGTGATAGTGCCGCTGGTGGTGATCAGCGAGTTGGAGGCCAAACGCCACCATCACGAACTCGGCTGGTTCGCCCGCCAGGCACTGCGCATGTTCGATGATCTCCGGTTGGAGCACGGGCGCCTCGATCAGCCCATTCCCGTTGGGACGCAGGGCGGTACGTTGCAGGTCGAGCTCAACCACAGCGACCCCACCGTCTTGCCGCTGGGCTTCCGCACCGAAACCAACGACGCGCGCATCCTGACCTGCGCGGCCAATCTGGCTGCCGAGGGCAAACTCGTCACCCTCGTAAGCAAGGACATCCCGCTGCGCGTCAAGGCCGGCGCGGTGGGCCTGGCCGCCGACGAGTACCACGCCCAGGATGTAGTGACCTCCGGTTGGACCGGGATGACGGAACTGGACGTGTCCGCTGAGGACATCGACGGCATGTTCACCGAGGGCGAGATCGACCTGGAAGCGGCGCGGGATCTGCCGTGCCACACCGGTGTTCGGCTGCTCGGTGGCAGTTCGAGTGCGCTCGGCCGGGTGAACCCCGACAAGCGGGTGCAGCTGGTCCGCGGTGACCGCGAAGTGTTCGGCCTCCGGGGAAGGTCAGCCGAACAACGCGTCGCACTGGATCTGCTGCTCGACGAATCGGTGGGCATCGTGTCCCTCGGCGGCAAGGCCGGCACCGGCAAGTCGGCGCTGGCGCTGTGCGCGGGTCTGGAGGCGGTGCTGGAACGCCGCACCCAGCGCAAGGTCGTGGTGTTCCGGCCGCTGTACGCGGTCGGCGGGCAAGACCTCGGCTACCTGCCGGGCAGCGAGAGCGACAAGATGGGCCCTTGGGCGCAAGCCGTTTTCGACACCCTCGAAGGGTTGGCCAGCCCGGCCGTGCTCGAAGAGGTGCTCTCGCGCGGCATGCTCGAGGTGCTGCCGCTGACTCACATCCGCGGCCGGTCACTGCACGACTCGTTCGTGATCGTCGACGAAGCGCAGTCGCTGGAGCGCAATGTGCTGCTGACCGTGCTGTCGCGGTTGGGTGCCGGGTCGCGGGTGGTGCTCACCCATGACGTGGCGCAGCGTGACAACCTGCGGGTCGGCCGGCATGACGGTGTGGCCGCGGTGATCGAAAAGCTGAAGGGGCACCCGCTGTTCGCCCACATCACGCTGCTGCGCAGTGAGCGCTCGCCGATCGCTGCGCTCGTCACCGAGATGCTCGAGGAGATCAGCCCCGGCGCCCTGCCGTGACACGTGAGTTCGGCGCGCTCATCACCGCTCAGCGGCGATGAGCGCGCCGAAATCGTTAGTCTGTGACCGTGTGGATCCGCGCGGTGATCGCGATGCTGATGGTGGTGCTGCTGTGGTTCACCACCCAGGCCGAAGCTGACGCCGACGACGTCGATTGCGCGGTGGTCAAGTGTGTGGCGCTGACGTTCGACGACGGGCCGGGTCCGCACACCGACCGCCTGCTGCAGGTGCTGGCCGCCGCCGATGCCGAGGCGACGTTCTTTCTCGTCGGCGAGAAGGTGGCGGCAGACCCGTTGGCCGCCAAGCGCATTGCCGATGCCGGCATGGAGATCGGCAATCACAGCTGGAGCCATCCCGACCTGACCACCATTCCGGCGGCGGAGGTGGCGACGCAGTTCAGCAGTACCACCGCCGCCATCGAGGCGGCGACCGGGCAGCGGCCGGTGCTCATGCGCCCCGGCTTCGGGATGCTCGACGACGAGGTGCTGTCTCAGGCCGGACACCAGGGCCTGGCCGCGATCAATTGGGATGTGGTGCCCTATGACTGGCTGCACGACACCGACACCGCTGCGTCCCGTGCGGTACTGATGGCGCACCTGCGGCCGGGTTCGGTGGTGCTGTTGCACGACACCTTCGCCTCCACCGTCGACCTCGTGGAAGAGTTTCTCCCGGTGTTGCGCGCCAACGGATATCACCCGGTGACCGTGAGCCGGCTGCTCGGTCCGCGGCAGCCGGGCAGTGTGTACGGCGGCCGGGACAACGGCCCGCCCGTCCACGACTTGCGCGACGTCCCATGACCCACGAGTCCGCCTTGGTGCTGACCCTGCTGGTGCTGGGCTATGCCGTGGTGTCCGGTCTGGTGGCCCGCTGGTATGTGGCGCCCGCACTGATCTTCATCGCAGCCGGCCTGCTGCTGGGCCCGTCGGGGCTGGGTGTTCTCGACATCGGAGCGGACACAGCCACTTTCACCGTCGTGGCCCAGCTGGCCCTGACCGTGATCCTGTTCAATCAGGCTGCCGAACTCGATCTGCGCTCGGTGCTCAAACGGGGTCACGAGAGTTTCCGGCTGATCCTGATCGGTATCCCGCTGACTCTGGGACTCGGAACCGTCACCGCGCTGGTGGTGCTGCCGGTGATGCCGGTGTGGGAAGCGGTGTGCCTGGCGGCTATCGTCGCGCCGCTGGAGGTGACGCTCATCGAGGCGCTCCTGGAGGACCGCCGGATCCCCGAACGGGTGCGGCACGCCCTGGCGATGGAGAGCGGCTGCTACGACGGGTTCGCTCTGGCAGCGCTTTTCGCCGCGCTGGCGCTGGCCTCGGAACGGTCCGAGACCGCCTCGAACTGGGGCTGGTTCCTGCTGCGCACCGAACTGCTGTCGCTGTGCGCGGGCGCCGCCGTCGGGCTGCTCGGCGGACTGGCGGTCGCGAAGTCGTACGAACACCGCTGGATCAACGGCACCTGGGCGCAGTTGGCGACGGTCGCGGTGGCACTGCTGTGTTTCCAGGTGGGGGAGATGTTCCACGGCAGCGGTTTCGTGGCGGCGTTCGCAGGCGGGCTGGCGACCGCGGTGCTGGCCCAGCGGACCGGCGCCGAGGTGCCGCGTCAGGTGTCCGATGCCGCCGGGCACCTGCTGGAGTTGTTGGTGTTCGCCATGTTCGGTGCGGCCGCGGTGATCATCGGCTGGCGCGATGCGGACTGGCGGGTGGTGGTGTTCGCCGTGCTGGCGGTGTTCGTGGTGCGGGTGGTGGCGGTATGGCTGGCGCTGATCCGCACCGATGTGCCGACCCGCAGCCGGTTGTTCATCGGCTGGTTCGGGCCGCGGGGGATCGGCACCCTGGTGCTCGGTCTGCTCGTGGTGCAGGAGGGGGCCATCGAGCAGGTGGACCTGATCACCCAGACCGTGGTCGTCGCCGTCACACTCAGCCTGGTGGTGCACAGCGCCACCGCACCGCTGGGAATCAGGTTGGTGCAACGCGACCGACTGGCGCGCCAGGCGTAATGTGCCATTGACATATTGACACAGCTGGCTAGTCTTTGTTTCAACTTCTGAGGAACGAGGGCACCATGAGTGCGTCAGCAGCAGAAGCCCCCGCGCAGGTGGCGGTGCGGCCATGGGTGATCCGTGAGTTCCGTAAACACACCGGTAGCGCGCTGGCGGGTGTTTTCGGCGGAGCGGCCTTCGACGAGGTGGCGCTGGCCCCGGTGGCCGCGGCCGTCGACCGTACCGGCCGCTTCGCCGGCAATTTCGCCGACCGCGGGGTGCGCAGCGGCGCGGCGACCATGCTGGTGTTCTTCGGTGACGCAGAGGACCGCGCCGCCGAGGCCGAGCGGCTCAAGCGGCTGCACCGGGACGTGAAGGGCAGCGGCAAAGGCGATTTCGTTGATGTCCGGTACAGCGCGCTGGCGCCGGAGCTGTGGAAATGGATCGGGGTCAGCGGACTGCTGGTGCCCATCCGCTCGTTCACCCCTGCCACCGGCATCGCCATGACCAGCATGGAACGCGAAACCGCCTACCGGATGCTGGTCGAGGCGTTCAGCGCGCTGGAACTGCCCGCCAGAGCGGGCACGCTGCCGCAGACCTACGCCGAGGCGATCAGCTATTACGAAGACATGGTGGCGAACAAGTTGGGCGCCAACGCTTTTCTGGACCAGGCGGTGGCAACGCTCGACAAGCTCCCGTTGCCGACGCTGGGTATCTCCGGGCCGGTGCGGGCGGCGGTGACGCCGGCGTGGCTGTTGGCCCGGCCGGCGATCGGGCGCTTCGTGAAAGTGTGCTCATTCGGCATCATGCACCCGAAAGTGCGTGACATGACCGGCTTTCGGTGGTCCCGCAGGCACGACCTGGAGTTCTTCGCCTACACCGCTGCGCTGCAGCTGGCCTGGCGGGTGCTGCCGGAGCGGGTGGTTCTGGTGCCGCTGGCGCACAACCGCCTCGAGTACGAAAAGATCGTCGCGGCATACCGGTCCGTGGGCCTCGATTCCTTCGCCCCGTGATGCGGCGCCAACACAACACCGCGTCACCGTCGGAGCAGGAAGACGCCATCCTCAAAGCCGCGATCGAGGAGATCGAACTGGTCGGGATGGTGCGAGCGAGCCTGGACGTGGTGGCGCGGCAGGCCGGGGTGAGCCGCAGCACGCTCTACCGCAGGTTTCCCAATCGCGAATCGTTGATGTCGGCCGTCGGGCGGCGCACCTTCGAAACAGCGCTGAACCGGCTTGCCACCATCTCGGTGGGCGCCAGCCCACAGGACGCGGCCGTCGCGGCATTCGGGGAGGGTCTGCGGCTGCTGACGACGATGCCGATCCTGCGTCACTTCCTCCAGCTCGACGCGGGCACCGTGATCGTCGAAGGCATGTACGCCGAGGCCGGTGAGTTCCTGACCGTCAGCGCCCACGCAATGGCCGCCGGCCTGCGGGCCGCGGGCGCACAGATGCCGGACGCTGAGCTGCTCGCAGTGTCCGAGTTGCACATCCGGCTGGCCTGTTCGCTGGCGCAGGTGCCCACGCCGTCGCTGGACATCGGCGATCAGGATGCGGTGCGTACCTACGCCGCTCGGCATCTGGCACCGCTGGTGTGGTGAATGCTCTACGCTCAGCGGCTATGAGGATGGCGCTGGCTTTGGGTGGAGCGTTGGCCGTGATGGGGATCGGCACTGCGGCCGTCGGAATGGCGCCGGCCGCGCAGGCCGATCAGATCGGGTATCTGGTCAACGTGACGGTGAAGCCGGGCTACAACTTCCCGAATGCCGACGCCGCACTGCAATACGGCTATCTGCTGTGTGACCGGATCCGGGGCGGCGAGCCGTATCCGATGCTCGCCCGGTCTATCAAGGACTACTTCCGCACCGACGAGTACGGCGCGTCGTACCTGTTGAGTCAGGCCACCGGTGAACTGTGCCCGGCCCAGATCTGGGCGCTGCGGCAGTCCGCGGCCGGCTACACCCCCCAGCCCTAAACGGGATTTGGGCGCGATTTCAACCGCTCAGCGGTCGAAATCGCGCCCAAATCGCAACTAATCCCCGTCGCGCACCTTGGCCATCGCCAGCACGTCCAGGCGCTTGTCCAGCTCGGCCTCGGACAGCTTGTCGCCGATCAGGCCGCGGTCGATGACCGTCTGCCGAATGGTTTTCTTCTCCTTGAGCGCCTGCTTGGCCACCGCGGCGGCCTCCTCGTAGCCGATGGCCGAGTTCAGCGGCGTCACGATCGACGGCGACGACTCGGCCAGCTCCAGCAGGTGTGCCTCGTTGGCCACCAGGCCGTCGATGCACCGGCCGGCGAACAGCTTCGACACATTGGCCAGCAGCGTGAACGACTCGAGGATGTTGCGCGCCATCATCGGGATGTAGACGTTGAGTTCGAAGGCGCCGGAGAGACCACCGACGGCCACCGCCGCGTCGTTGCCGATCACCTGGGCCGCGACCTGCGTGACGGCCTCGGGGATGACGGGGTTGACCTTGCCCGGCATGATCGAGCTGCCCGGCTGCAGGTCCGGCAGCTGGATCTCGCCCAGGCCGGTCAGCGGACCCGAGCCCATCCAGCGGATGTCGTTGGCGATCTTGGTCAGTGACACGGCGATGGTCTTGAGCGCACCGGAGGCCTCGACCAGACCGTCGCGGGCGGCCTGCGCCTCGAAAGAGTCCTCCGCCGTGCGCAATTCGGCCAGGCCGGTGTCGTTGACCAACACCTCGACCACCTTGGCACCGAAGCCGTCGGGGGCGTTGAGACCGGTGCCGACGGCGGTGCCGCCGATGGCCAGCTCGCCCAGGCGTGGCAACGTCGCGCGAACCCGTTCGATACCGGCCTGCACCTGGCGGGCGTAGCCGCCGAACTCCTGGCCGAGTGTCACCGGCACGGCGTCCATCAGGTGGGTGCGGCCGGACTTGACGGTGGTACGCCACTGCCGGGCCTTGTTGGCCAACGACTCGTGCAGGATCTCCAGCGCCGGGATCAGTTGCCGCACAGCAGCTTCGGTGGCGGCGATGTGGGTGGCCGTGGGGAACGTGTCGTTGGAGCTCTGCGACATGTTCACGTGGTCGTTGGGGTGCACCGTCACACCGTTGGCCGCCGCGATCGAGGCGATGACCTCGTTGGTGTTCATATTCGAGCTGGTACCCGACCCGGTCTGGAACACGTCGATGGGGAACTGGTCGTCGTGCAGCCCGTCCGCGATTTCGCCGGCGGCGGCGATGATCGCGTCGGCCTTATCGGCGTCCAGCAGACCCAGGTCCTTGTTCACCTGAGCGCATGCCGCCTTCAGCAGTCCGAGCGCCCGGATCTGCGTGCGCTCCAACCCGCGCCCGGAGATCGGGAAGTTCTCCACGGCCCGCTGGGTCTGCGCGCGCCACAGTGCGCGGGCAGGTACCCGGACCTCGCCCATGGTGTCGTGCTCGATGCGGTAGTCGCCGTCGACTGCGCTCTCGGTCATTAGCTCCCTTTGCTCGTTTCTTACGGAAGTGGATAGGCGGCGGATGTGTCCCCGGTGAAGTTCACCGCGGAGTATTCGTTGAGCTTGGACAGGCGGTGATACGCCTCGATCATGCGGACGGTGCCGGACTTGGACCGCATCACGATGGACTGCGTGGTGCAGCCGCCGCCGAAGAACCGGACACCCTTGAGCAGGTCGCCGTCGGTGACGCCGGTGGCGGAGAAGAAGACGTTCTCACCGGACACCAGGTCCTCGGTGGTGAGGATCTGGTCCAGGTCGTAGCCCTTGTCGAGGGCGCGCTGACGTTCGTCGTCGTCGGTGGGGGCCAACTTGGCCTGGATGGCACCGCCCATGCACCGGATCGCGGCGGCGGCGATGATGCCTTCGGGTGTGCCGCCGATGCCGACGAGCAGGTCGGTGCCCGAGTCGGGACGGCAGGCCGAGATGGCGCCGGCGACGTCGCCGTCGGAGATCAGCCGGATGCGGGCGCCCGCGTCGCGGATCTCGGCGACCAGATCGGCGTGGCGGGGCCTGTCCAGGACACAGACGGTGATGTCGGCGACTGAGGACTTGCGTACCTTGGCGACCTTCTTGATGTTGTCCGCGATGGGGGCGGAGATGTCGATGACGTCGGCGGCGTCGGGGCCGACGGCGATCTTGTGCATGTAGAACACCGCCGACGGGTCGAACATGGCGCCGCGCTCGGCCACCGCCAGCACCGAGATGGCATTCGGCATGCCCTTGCTCATCAAGGTGGTGCCGTCCACCGGGTCGACGGCGAAGTCGCAGTCCGGCCCGTCGCCGTTGCCGACCTCTTCGCCGTTGTAGAGCATCGGCGCGTTGTCCTTCTCGCCCTCGCCGATCACGACGACGCCGCGCATCGAGACGGAATTCACCAGCTCACGCATGGCATCGACGGCGGCGCCGTCGCCGCCCTCCTTGTCTCCACGCCCGACCCAGCGGCCGGCGGCCATCGCCCCGGCCTCGGTGACGCGGACCAATTCGAGGGCGAGGTTACGGTCTGGAGCTTCGCGACGACGAGCGGGCGTTTCGGGCGCGGCATTCATGGGGGTGATTGTCCCATTAGCAGAAGCGGCGTAGGGAGCTGGGATACTGGACGCGTGAGTACGGAACCGCAGCAGACGCCGGGCAGCGCGAGCCCCGGCGTTCCGACGCCCAAGGAGGCCAAGCCGCGGGTACTGCAGGATGGCCGCGACATGTTCTGGTCGATGGCACCGTTGATTCTCGGATGCATTCTGTTGGCGGGGATGCTCGGTATGTGCTCGTTCCAGCCCAGCGGCCCGTCACAAGGGCCGATCCCGACCTATGACGCCGAAGGGGCGCTCGGCTCGGACGCCGAGACACTTGGCTTCCCGATCCGGATGCCGGTCCTGCCCGAGGGCTGGAAGCCCAACTCGGGGCGTCGTGACGGCCTCGACGGCGCACGCACCGATCCCGTCACCGGGCAGCCGGCGCGCGCGCTGATCTCCAACGTCGGTTACATCACCCCCGACACCAAGTACATGAGCCTGACGCAGAGCAACGCCGACGAAGACGACCTCGTCCGTTCCATCGCCGCGGGGGCCTACCCGACGGGCACCGTCGAGGTGGGCGGGCGGCAGTGGATCGTCTACGAAGGCGCCGCGGAAGACGGGCCCGACGAGCCGGTGTGGACCACCAGGATCGGCAGTACGCAGTTGGCCATCACCGGCGGCGGTTCACCTGAGGAATTCCGGACACTGGCCAACGCCACCCAGACGCAGGCACCGTTACCCGCCGCATGATCTGCAAGCCAGGAGGACCCCGTTGAACGCACCCGAGGCTGACCTTGCGGGCTGGAGCGCCGCGCCGTTCACCGGTGGCGGCTACACCCACGACGTCTACCGCAAGGGTGCGGGGCCCGGTGTGGTGCTGATCCCCGAGATGCCCGGGCTGCACCCCGGCGTGCTGGCGTTGGGCAACCACCTGGTGGACAACGGGTTCACCGTAGCGGCGCCGTCGTTGTTCGGCACGCCGGGCGCACCGGCACTGGCACCGTCGGCGGTGCCGACGCTGGCACGGGGATGTATCGCCAGGGAGTTCGCGGCGTTCGCCACCAACAAGCAGCGGCCTGTGGCGATGTTCCTGCGCGCGTTGGCGCGCGACCTCAATGCCAGCACACCGGGCAAGGGAGTCGGTGTGATCGGGCAGTGCTTCACCGGTGGCTTCGCTTTGGCCGCGGCGGTCGACGAGAGTGTGCTCGCGCCGGTGCTGAGCCAACCCTCGCTACCTCTTCCTCTGACTCCGAAACAGCGCCGCGATCCCGGCGTCTCCGAGGGAGAGCTGAAGATCATCGAGAAGCGCGCCGCCGAAGAGGGGCTGTGCGCCCTCGGTCTGCGGTTCAGCGCGGACTGGATGAGCCCGGGGGAGCGGTTCACCACCTTGAAGCAGCGCTTGGGCGACGCGTTCGAGGTCATCGAAATCGATTCGGGCCCAGGCAATCCCGACGGGTTCACCCGGGCGGCGCACTCGGTGCTCACCGATCAGGTGCGCGAGGCCGACGGGCACCCGGCCTACGAGGCGCGCAAACGCGTCGTCGAATTCCTCACTCAGCGCTTGGGTTAGCGTTCAGCCGGCGGTTGGGCTGCCGCCGGGCCCACGGACTATCTATGCCTTTCCCGTCCGCTCCCGGTGCTTGCACCCCGGCCAACAGCACGGCCGACGCATGCCGTCTTCCAACTCTTCCTGGGTACGCCGGATGCGTCGCTCGCGGGTCTTGTCCTGTTTGGCGTCCTCGACCCAACAGATGAACTCGTTGCGCGCCAACGGCGTGATGTCTTTCCACGCCGCCAGCGCGTCGGCGTTGGCTGCCAGGGCCGCACGCAGATCGGCGGGCAGTTTGTGGACCACCCCGCCGGGGACCCGTGGTGCGCTCATCAGTCCTCCGCAGGTGCAGGTGCAGGTGCAGGTTTCTTGAACCGGGATATCAGCGACTTCCACACCGACGTCCGGGGTTCGGTCTCGGCCTCTGCTTCGGTGCCGACGTGGTGGTCTTCGAGCTCGACACCTTTGTATACGGCCAGGTACACGCTGATGGTGGTGACGATGATGATCATCAGCACGGGCCCGAGCACGATGCCCCAGAAGCCGAACATCTGTAGCCCGGCGAACACCGACAGCAACATCAGTGCCGCATTGAGGTGGGCTTCCTTGGGTACCAACAGGGGGCGTAGCACGTTGTCGATGTTGGTGGTCACCACGATGTGGAACACCACCACGAAGATGCCGCCGATCACGTTGCCGAATAACGCCATTCCGATGCCCAGTGGAATGGTGACGATGCCGCTTCCAAGCGGGATGAACGACAGCGCCGTCAAGAAGATGGCGAACATGAAAATCGCGTCGTGGATGCCGCCGATGTAGATCGAGATCGCTCCGGCGACACCTTGGCAGACCGCGATGATGAACTGGCCTTTGACGGTGGCCTTCACCATGGCGCCGATCTTGGCGATGTAGAGGTCAGATACCTCTTCTCCCAACGGGTTCAGCTGTTTGATCAGATCGATCACCTTGTGGCCGCCGATGAGCAGCGACAAGAACACGTACAGGAAGATGATCGCTGAGGTGAGCGTGCTGAAGGCGCTTCCGGCCGAATCGCTGGCGAAGCGCAGGGCGGCTTCGCCCACGGTCTGCCCGACCTTGACCATGTTGTCGCGGATGGAGTCCATGGTCAGGGTGATGTCCAGGAACGGAACCTGGGACAGCGCTCGGTTGGCCGAGTCGAGCAGACGGTTACCCAGTGCGCTCAGGTCGGTGTGGCCCACCCAGTTGCTGATACCGGCCACCATCTCGGTGATCTGCACAACCGCCAGGGTGATCACCGCCGCCACCGGCACCGCCACAATGGCGATCGCGGCCAACAACGTCAGCGTTGCCGAGAGCCCGGTACCCATTCGGCGCCGAAACCGTTGGTACACCGGGGTGAACAGGTATGCGGCCACCGCGGCGACGACGATCAGGACGAAGTACGTGCGCAAGAAGTAGGCGCCAAAAGCGAGCGCAACCACGGTCAGGATGGCCAGGGCGCGCTTCTGCGTAACGCTGAACTCGTTGATCATCGGCCCCAATACTAGGGGGCTATTACGTCTGACCTGCGAACTTCATCAGATGCTCGTGGATGTTGGGGTAGCGCTTCAGGTGGGCACCACCGTTGAGGTCGATGACTTCACCTGTCAGCCACGAGGATTTGTCCGAACACAGGAACGCCACGGCGTCGGCGATGTCCTGCGGCGTGCCGGTGCGTCCGAGCGGGGTGTTCTCGACGTACTCCTCCACCACGCCGGGGATCATCGCGGCCGGCTCGGTGAGCGGGGTCGGAACGAACCCGGGGGAGACGGCGTTGACGCGGATGCCACGCGGCCCGAGTTCGAGCGCAGCCACCTGCGTCAGCATTGCCAGCCCGGCCTTGGCCGAACAATAGGCGCTCATCCCGACCGCCGGCTGCCGCGCGTTCAGCGACGTCAGCGACACGATCGAGCCACCCTCGCCCATCCGCTGCCCGGCGTGCTTGAGCACCAGGAAGCCGCCGGTGAGGCAGACGTCGACCACCTCCCGGAACTGTGCGATGTCCAGATCGGTGATGGGGCTGAAGCCGCTGAAGCCGGCACAGTTCACGGTGGCGTCCGGGACGATGCCCTCGAACAGCGCCTGCACGGAGGCTTCGTCGGTGACGTCGACGAACGCGCCCGCGTGGGGCGCACCGAGTTCGGCGGCGCGTTGCCGTGCCCCGTCGACGTTGCGGTCGGCGATGGTCACCGTCGAGTCGGCGGCCAGGGTCTGCGCAATAGCCCAGCCGATCCCGGAGGCGCCGCCGACGACCACGGCGTGCCGCGTCACTGCTGGCCTTTCGCGGTCTCCGGACGCGGGTCGCCCCATTTGGCGGTGACGGCACCCCATGGGTCGGCGTAGATTCCCGGCGCCTTGTAGTAGGCGGCGCGCCGCGTGAGGATCTGATGGGCGATGGGCGCGGCCAGTCTGATCAGCGGCCGCTTCCAGCCCGCGTTCTCGGCCGTCTCGATCAGCATTTCCGGCCACGAATGACGTTGGAAGTCAAGCACTTCCTGTGCCCGGCTGGTGTCCATCCAGTCGGTGGCGAACCACTTGAGGTCACTGTTGGGGTCGCCTTTGCGTCCGATGGGCAGCCCGCCCACCAGACCCATGGCCGCGGCGGTGGCCGGCCCGATGTCGCCCTGGGTCAGCCGGTGGGTGCTGTCGCCGCCGATGAGCAGCGTCTCGCCCAGGCAGTCGGCGGTGGTGGCGTTGGCGAAGGCGCGCGCGACATCGCGGACATCGACGGTCTGGATGCGCCCGTCGGTGGGCAGCAGGCCTTCGAAGAAGATGAAATCGGGGTTGAGATCGAATTGCAGTGCCACCGTGAGCACTCCACCCAGGCGCAGGATCGCCCAGTCGAGATCCGAGGCGCGCACCAGTCCTTCGGCTTCGACTTTGTGCGCCCCGTAGATGTCGTAAGGCGCCACCGGGGTGTCCGCGGTCAGCACGTCGGTGATGCGGTGCGGGTTGCGCGGCCCGTACACCGCGACGCTGGACGCGAGCACGAATCGCGGTGGCGCCGCCTGCCTGGTGGCGGCGGCCAGCAGATTGGCGGTGCCGTCGACATTCACCTTCTTGGCCAGTGCGTGGCGGCTGTAGCAATGCGGGGCGATCACGGCGGCCAGGTGGATCACCGACGTGGGCACGACGTCGGCGAACAGGGCGTCGACGGCGGCCGGGTCGGTCAGGTCGGCGTAGCGCACCAGCACTCCGGGCGGGAGTTTGGTGGCCGCCTCACGGTTGGCGGGGATGTCGAGGTCGGTGGCGACGACTCGGCGCCCCTCGGCGGCCAGATGAGCGACGGTGGCGGATCCGACCAAGCCGAATGCCCCCGTGACCAGTACCGTCATGCGTCTCCCTCAGCCCGATCTGGAACGTGTTCCAGACCCTACTAGGTGAGGCCCGTCGGGTCACTGAGGAAGGTGCGTCTTGGCCTCGTCATAACCTGCGGACCCGCTCTCGCCACCCGGGCCGTAGACCACGTACCGCACTCCTGTGGAGAAGGCCGTCGACGACAGCAGCCGCAACGGCAGCGAATCACCCTGATTAGAATTCATCGCCGGACGCAGCGGAACCCGATGTGGCTCATCCCCGTGTCGACGGCCTGAGGCCGGCGGGCAGCCGGGCGGTAGCGCCGGCAGTAGCTGTCGGCGCACAGGAAGGACCCACCCTTGATGACACGACGCGCAACCCCGGACTGCGGGTCTCTGGACTCCTCGGCGCAGCAGGATGCGCTGCCCCGGTCCGAGCTGTAGAAGTCGGTGGTCCACTCCCAGACATTGCCTGCCATGTCGTAGAGGCCGTAACCGTTGGGCGGGTAACTGCCCACCGCCGCCGACTGGCCGTAGCCGGTGTCGGGCAGGTACGGGAATTCGCCGTGCCAGTAGTTGGCCAGCTTCTGACCGGGCGGCTCGGGTTCCTCGCCCCAGGTGTAGACGGCGTGCGGGAGCCCGCCCCGGGCCGCGATCTCCCACTCGGCTTCGGTCGGCAGGTGCAGGCCCGCCCAGTCGGCGTAGGCCTGCGCGTCCTCGAACGCGATGTGCACGACGGGGTGGTGGTCGCGGCCGCTGAGTCCGGAGCGCGGTCCACGCGGATGGTTCCAGCAGGCGCCGGGTGTCCATGTCCACCACTGCGACAGGTGACGGAGGTCGACGGGCCCGGGCGTGCGCCGGAACACCATGGAACCGGGCTGCAGGTTCTCGGGAGGGGCCCCGGGGTAGTCCGCCGGGTTCAGCGGCCGCTCCGCGACCGTCACGTGACCGGTGGCCGAAACGAACTGTTCGAATTCGGCATTCGTCACCTGGTGGGGCTGGATCCAGAACCCGTCGACCGTCACCTGGTGTGCCGGGGCTTCCTCGGGATAGTGGTCGTCGGAACCCACCATCGCCGTCTGCCCCGGGATCCAGACCATGTCACTCGCTGAAGACATGGGTCCAATCGTCGCGCATGCTGGCCACCGACCACTTGCGAGCCGCCGCCAACTCCAGAGCCTTCTCCGCGCCCGCGACATAGTCGAATTCGCGGGCCGCGTCGTCATGTTTGACCAGCAGCGCCAGCGACGGCAACACACCGGAGGTGGTGTACTCCAGCATCTCGATGTCGCCGTTGGAGTTACCGGCGGCGAAGATCGGGCGGCGGCCGGTGCGGCTCCAGATGCGGACCGGCTTGATGGGGCCGTCGTCGAGGAACTCCGCCTGCGCGGTGGTGAACAGCCGACCGTCCTGGTAGATCAGTCCGACCGAACTGCCGATCACCCGCTCCGGCGGAATGCCGTACATCGGCCCGGTGACCGGCCGCATGAAATCGCGTCCACCGCCGGAGACGATGTAGTTGGTGAACCCGTGCGCCTCCAGGTAACGCAACAACTCGACCATGGGCGGGTAGCCCGTGGCGGTGTAGGGGCGGTCCAGGGTGGGATGACGGATGTCTGCGAAGAACGTGCGCACCCGTTCGGCATGTTCCTCGGTGGAGATCGCCGCATTCGCGGAAAGTATCCCCGCCGCAAGCACTTTCAGATCGCTGTCGTCACCCTCGTAGTGCTTGGTGACGGCGGCGCCGAACCATTGCAGGTCGCCGGCCGCGGCGGCCCGGTACGGTTGACGCTCGGCCAGCGACGGATCCTCGGCCACCTGTTGCGCGAGCCGGCGCACCAGGAAGTCCAGCTGCACATAGGCCGGTTTCTCACACCACAGTGTTCCGTCGTTGTCGAACACGGCGATGCGTTCTTGCGGCGCCACATAGCTTTCTCCGGGAGCGGTGACAAGCGCGACGAAGTCGACGATGGCCGCCTTCGTGGGCCCGTCTTTCCATGAGTCCAGCATTTAGTCCTTCGCCAGGAATTCGTGGAGCTTCTCCAACGCCTGGTCGATGGTGAAGCTGGCCGGTTCGTGCCGGGGCGGGAACTCCTTGAACGTCTCCAGGAACTGCGTCACGATCGCGCTGGCGTAGAAGACCAAGAAGCCGCGGCGAATCAGCCAGTCCCAGTACGTGTTCGAGGTGATGTCGGCGCGTTCGAACGGATCGGTGCGCAGGTTGAACAGCTTGGGCACCCGCAGCGGCGTGAACGGCTCGGCCCACACCTGCAGCGTGCCCTGGCAGCGCTGCTCCTGGAACACCACCTTCCAGTTGTCGTAGCGCAGACCCAGGACGTCGCCATCGTCGGAGAAGTAGATGAAGCCTTCTCGTGGGCTCGCGTCGACCTCGCCGGTCAGGTACGGCAGCAGGTTGTACCCGTCGATGTGGACTCGGAACTCTTTCTCACCCGCCGCGTGACCCGCCTTCAACTTCTCCACGATGTCGGGTTCGCCGGCGGCGGCCAGAAAAGTGGGAAGCCAATCATGATGCTGCACAATCTCGTTCGAGATCGAGCCGGCGGCGATCTTGCCGGGCCAGCGGATCAACTCCGGCACCCGGAACGCACCTTCCCAGTTCGTGTTCTTCTCGCTGCGGAACGGGGTGGTGGCGCCGTCGGGCCAGGTGTTGGCGTGCGGGCCGTTGTCGGTGGAGTAGATGACGATGGTGTCCTCGGCGATGCCGAGCTCGTCGACCGCGTCCAGAATCTGCCCCACATGGCGGTCGTGATCGATCATGGTGTCGTGATAGGGCGACTGCCAGCGGCCGGCCTGTCCGACGCTTTCGGGCTTGGTATGGGTGAACAGGTGCATGTGCGTCGTGTTCATCCACACGAAGAACGGGGTGTCCGCCGCGGCTTGACGTTTGATGAAGTCGACGCACGCTTCGGTGGTTTCGTCGTCGATGCTCTCCATCCGCTTGCGGGTCAGCGGACCGGTGTCCTCGATGCGTTGTCTGCCCACCGGTCCCCATCGTGGATGATCGGGCTCATCTGAGACTTCGTCGGTGGCCCAGCACCTCAGGACTCCCCGGGGCCGCGCCGCCTCGTACATGCGGGGGAACTGCTCCCGGTCCGGGTAGTCGGGGTTCTCCGGCTCCTCCTCGGCGTTGAGGTGGTAGAGGTTGCCGAAGAATTCGTCGAAACCGTGCACCGTGGGCAGGTGCTTGTTGAGATCGCCGAAATGGTTCTTGCCGAACTGCCCGGTGGCATAGCCGAGAGGTTTGAGGAGCTCGGCGATCGTGGGATCATCGGCGGCCCAACCGATATCGGCCCCCGGCACGCCGACCTTGCTCATCCCGGTGCGATAGACACTCTGCCCGCTGATGAACGCGGCCCGGCCGGCGGTACAACTCTGCTCGCCGTAGGAGTCGGTGAACCGCATGCCCTCGGTGGCGATGCGATCGATGTTGGGGGTGCGGTATCCCATCAGTCCGTCGCTGTAGCAGCTGAGGTTGGTGATGCCGATGTCGTCGCCCCAGATGACCAGGATGTTCGGTTTGCCGTTCGGCATGCTCGAGTCTCCGTTCCCCACGCGGCCCTGCTTGGGCCAGGCGGGGACAACGCTATTCGGTTGACGGACGTCAGGTGAGGTAGTTCACGAACTACTGGTCTCGTCGTTGCGGCAACGTCGCATAGGTGAAATCGAACAGATAGTCGTTCAGCGCCAGGGAGGCCGTCTCGGCGGCGTCGCCGTCGCCCTCAGCGATCGACGCCAGAATGTCGTGGTGCAGTTTGGCGGCCCGGGCCAGATCATCGGCCGGTGCGGAGAGGTTGCCGAACCAGAACCGCCGGGACAGGCCCTGCAAGGGAGCCATGGCAACTTCGACGAACTCGTTGTGCGTGGCGCTGACCACCAGGGCATGCGCTGATCGCAGGAACCGGGAGAAGTCCTCGACCGACAGCGGTCCGCCCAGTACGTCGTCGGCGAGCCGGCGGGCCGTGGCGCGTTGCTCGGCGCTGGCGCGTAGCGCGGCGAGGCGGACGGCGAACGGCTCGAGCGTGCGGCGCAGCTCCAGCAGCTTCAGCTGCGCCTCGATGGAGGCCACCGGCACCAACACGCCGCGGTTCGGGTGGATCTCGACCAGCCGTTCGCGCGCGAGCCGCTGCAAGGCCTCGCGGACCGGGGTGCGACCCAGGCCCGTTCGCTCCATCAGCTGCTTCTCCGAGACCAGCGTGCCGGGTGCCAGCTCCTGCAACACGATCATCCGCTCGATGTCGAGGAACGCCTGATCGGACTTGTTCGGGGTGACGCCGGTCATGTCGGTGCCTTGTCTGTCACGGGGTAGACATTATCGCGACAGTCCATGTACGGTCCGTCTATGACTGATATATCGGTTGAATGGCGGTTGGATGCCGGTTGTGGGGAGGTGGCTGCTCGCAAATTGCCGGTGCTCGCCGACGTGGACGTCGCCGTGGTCGGAGCGGGTGCCGCCGGTGTCGCCGCGGCCACCGTGGCTGCTGAAGCGGGCGCATCGGTCCTGGTGCTCGAGAAGTACGGATTCGCAGGCGGTGCTGCGGTGGCCGGGATGTCGGGCACCATCTGTGGCATGTACCTGGCGTCGGAGGACGCCGCCAGGCCCCACCAGGTGGTCTACGGGTTCACCGAACGATTCGCCGGAGAGTTGACCGCCCGCGGCGGCCTCACCGAGCCGCAGCGATATGGCAAGACGTTCACCTCCGCCCACGATCCGCTGGTGTGGCGCGAGGCCGCCGATGATCTGCTGACCGCCGCCGGCGTGCGAATCCTGTTCCACACACAGGTGCTCGACGTCGTGACCGAAGGGGAGCAATACCGCGGTCTGGTGGTTGCGTCGAACGCCGGTGTCGCCGTGATCCGCGCCGCCCGCATCATCGACGCCTCCGGCGACGGGGCGGTCGTCGCCCGCGGCGGAGGCGCCTACCGATTCGGCGATGACGGCCGTATCCAGAACCCGACCATGTTCTTCAGGCTGGGCAATGTGGACCTCGAGACGTTCTGGGCCGCTTGGGGTCCCGACACGATCAGCCCGCCCTGGGTATCCGAGGCCATCGAAGTGGCTCGGTCCGCAGGACAGGACCTGCCACGTAACAAGATCTGGGTCTTCGCCACCAGCAGACCAGATGAGCTGCTGGTCAACGCAACCCGGCTGACGGGACCCGATGGCCGGATGCTCAACGTCATCGACCCCGCCGACTTCACCCTCGCCGAGATCGGTGGACGCCGCCAGGTCCGCGAATACGCCCGATTCCTCGCCGAAGCCATCCCGGGGTGCGCCGACGCCTTCGTCGTCGATACCGGTGTCGAGGCCGGAATCCGCCAGACCCGCACCGTGGCCGGGGTGGAGACGCTGCTGGACAGCGACGTGGTGAACGGCACCAAACGGTCCGACACCATCTGCCGGTCACCGTGGCCCATCGAACTGCACGATGGTCAGCGGCCGAAACTGCACTGGCTGCTCGACGATTACTACGACGTACCCTTCGGGACGCTGGTCCCCGAGCGTGGCGAGAACATCATCGTCGCCGGCCGCTGCCTGTCCGCTGAGCACCAGGCACTGGCCTCGGCGCGCGTGACCGCGCAGTGCTTCGAATACGGTCACGCCGCCGCCGTGGCCACCTTGGCCTCGCTCGACTCCGGAGTGGCCTACCGGGAACTCGACGTGCGGACCGTCCAGGACCGCATGATCGCCAACGGAAGTGCGCTCTCGCCCGCGACCCCGGTCGCAGCGCACACGGAAAGCGCAGTGCACAAGGAAAGGGACAGCGCATGACCGACAACTTCGAACGCGCCACCGACGGAGGCTTGCGCAGCAACTTCACCCCGGGCAGCACCCGGTGGGCGGTGCGCCGCGCGCAGTGGAGCGCCATGGGCATCAGCGTGGACGATCAACAGAAGCCGAAAATCGCGGTGGTCAACACCTCGTCGAAACTGTCGGTGTGCTTCGCCCACCTCGACGATGTGGCGGTGCGGGTGGCCGACTCGATCCGTGAAGCCGGTGGCTTACCGTTCGAGATACGCACCACGGCGCCAAGCGATTTCGTCACCAGCGCCGGACGCAAAGCCCGTTACCTGATGCCGACCCGGGACTTGATCGTCAATGACGTCGAGTCCGCGGTCGAGGGTGCGGTGCTCGACGGCATCGTGTTCCTGTCGTCCTGCGACAAGACCACCCCTGCGCATCTGATGGCGGCGGCACGACTGAATCTACCGTCGATCGTGGTGATCGGCGGCTACCAGAAGGGCGGCCGGTACAGCGGCTGTTCGGTCGACATCGACACCGTGTACGAGTCCGTCGGCGCTCTGGCGTCGGGCACCATGACCGTCGACCAACTCGGTGAACTGGCCGACCGAGCCATCGAAGGCCCCGGCGTCTGTGCGGGGCTGGCGACGGCCAACACCATGCACTGCCTTGCAGAGGCGCTGGGCATGACCATCGCTGGTTCGGCGCCCACCCGCGCCAACTCCGAAGCCATGCTGGCCAACGCCAGCTCGGCCGGCCGGCGCATCGTGGCCATGGTCGAGGAGAACTTGACCGCGCGCCAGGTGATCACCGATGCTGCCATCGAGAACGCCATCGAAGTGGCTCTGGCACTGGGTGGTTCGGTGAACTGCATCCGGCACCTCACCGCGATCGCCGCGGAGGCCGACCTCGATGTCGATGTGGTGGGTCTGTTCGAGAAACTCGGCCGCGATGCCGTGCAACTGGCGGCGATCCGCCCCAACGGCGCGCATCAGGTGTGGGACCTCGACGGGATCGGCGGTGTCCAGACGGTGCTGCGCACTCTGCTGCCGCGGTTGCACGGCGACGCCCTGACCGTCGACGGCCGCACCGTGGCCCAACGCGCCGAGCAGGCCCGCGCCGCCGACGGCGACGTGTTGCACGGGCTCGACGACCCGATCAACGACGAGCCCGGACTGATCATCCTGCGTGGCTCGCTGGCACCGGACGGGTCCATTGTCAAGGTAGCGGGCGTCGGTAAAGCCACCCGGCGTGACTTCACAGGTCCTGCCAAGGTTTTCGTCGGTGAGGACGACGCGATCGCCGCGCTCGGCCAGGGCGGGATCGAGCGCGGCGATGTGATCGTGCTGCGCGGCATGGGCCCACGCGGTGGACCGGGAACGGTGTTCGCCGCCAGCTTCGTGGCCGCGCTCAACGGTGCGGGACTCGGCGGGCACGTTGCCGTTGTCACCGACGGGGAACTGTCCGGACTCAACCACGGTCTGGTGGTGGGGCAGGTCATGCCCGAGGCCGCCGACGGTGGACCGCTGGCCGGGCTCCAGGACGGAGACACCATCAGCATCGATCTCGACGCCCGGCGCGTGGACGTGCACCCTGTCCGCGACGGTGCGCCGGTACGCGCCGCAGGCGATGCCCCAGAGCGGGGCTGGCTCGGTCAGTACGCCGCCCTCGTCGGCCCAATCCAAGGAGGCGCCGTCCTGCGTCGACCTGCTCGCTGACACAACACCTTTCACCTCACCGAAGGACTCCGTCGCATGACAACCACTGGATCCAAGCAGGCCCGCAAGGCCGGGATCGCCGCTCTGGTCGGCACCACCCTTGAGTGGTACGACTTCCTCATCTACGGCACCGCAGCAGCATTGGTGCTCAACAGCCAGTTCTTCCCGAGCGTCGACCCCACCGTCGGAACCCTCGCGGCGTTCGCCACCTATGCCGTCGGTTTCCTGGCGCGGCCGCTGGGCGGCATCGTGCTGGGCAACATGGGCGACAAGGTGGGCCGCAAGAAGATGTTGGTCTTCACCATCGTGCTGATGGGTGTGGCCACCACCTTGATCGGTGTGCTACCCAACTATGCGGCCATCGGTGTGTGGGCGCCAATCCTGCTGATCGTGCTGCGGCTGCTGCAGGGCTTCGGTGCCGGGGGCGAATATGCCGGCGCCGTGGTGCTTTCCGTCGAACATGGTGACCAGAAGCGCCGGGGACTCGCCGGCGCGTGGGCACCCGCCGGGTTCGCGCTGGCGACGTTGTTGTCGACAGGAGTGTTCCAACTCGCCACCCTGCTGCCCGAGGACGCGTTCCAGAGCTGGGGCTGGCGGGTGCCGTTCCTTCTCGGATCGGTGTTGCTGATCGTGGGTTACTTCATCCGTCGCAGCATCGACGAGACCGACGCGTACGTGAAGGCCGTGGAGGCTGAACAGGCCGGTGTGGTCGAAGCGACGAAGATCCCGGTGTTGGAGGCTATCCGGCGTAACCCGCGCAACTTCCTGGTGGTGATCGGAGCCCGCATGGCGGAGAACGGTTTCGCCTACCTGTTCCCGGTTTTCGCCGTCGGATTCGCGGTGAACACTCTTGCGGTGGAGCGCAGTACCACCCTGTTGGCCGTGGTGATCGCGTCCGCGGTGCAGGTGTTGTTCATCCCGATCTGGGCGCATGTCAGCGATCTGGTGGGCCGCCGCCCGGTGTATGCCGGCGGTGCGCTGCTCTCGGTCATCTGGTTGGTGCCGTTCTTCCTGATGCTGGAGTCATTGAGTGCGCCGCTGCTGATCCTGGGATTTGTTGTCGGACTGGGCATCCTGTACCCGGCGATGCTCGCACCCCAGGCCGCCTACTTCGCCGAACTGTTCGACACGCGCACCCGGCTGTCCGGATTCGCGTTTGCCCGTGAGATCGGTTCGGTGCTGGCCGGCGGCTTCTTGCCGCTGATCGCCACCGCGCTGATCGCCGCGTTCGGGCACTGGTGGGTGATCGTGGTGTACCTGGGAATCCTGACCGCGCTGACGATGGTGGCGCTGGCGTACGGACCGGAGACCAACCGGCGTGACATCGTGGAGGCGGCCGAGCCCGAGGACGCGACGACGGATTCGGCCAAGGCCACCTCACTCTGAGTTGGTGTGTCACCCGGTGAACTCGTGGCGGTGCGTCTGCGCCCACCCGGGACCACCGGTTGACGCGTACTCGATCCATGACCGGTGCATCTCGCTTGCCAGCGCTTGTGGCGGGGTGAGCGGCCCCAGCAGTCCACTGGAGCCGCGTAGCGCGGGCTCGTCGATACAGTCGAAGACAAACGGCAGTTCGACCGCGTGCGCGGCACCCAGCCGTCCGTTGAGGGCCGGCGACCGCCAGATGAACCGATACTCGTGCAGCGGCGCCTCGCCACGTGATGTGTGCGCGTCCACGAGCTGCCGCGTGCCTGCGCCGAAGAGTGCGTCGCTCAGCAGAGCAGAGCGTCTCTCACCCCAAGTCGAATCGGGCAGGCGCGAAAGCAGTTCGGCGACAGTCGCGTCGGGATCTGCGCTGCTACGTGCGGCCAGCTCACGCACATCGGTCTCCGAGGACCTGTCCAGATCACCCTGCGGCGCCAAATAGAGATTGCCCTCCTCGGCGTTGGTGCCGATGAGGAGTGGGACCTGTGCGCCGACACCCGCCGCGACCACCTCCGCGGGCTGACGCTCCAGCACCACACTGAACGGACTGAGCCCCACAAGAGGATCACAACGGCTGCCTGTCTGCAGATCGACCCCCGTCAGCGCAGCGCCCAGCTCGACCAGCTGACCATCGGAGAAGCTCGAGAACGTGGTCGAACTGGGTGCTGTATCGAGGAGCAGACCGGCACGGTGGGTGACACGGGCGGCTTGCTCGAGATCAAAGGCGCCAACCCCGTTGCCACTCTGGATGATCGCCCGCCGTATCAGCACTCCGATGTCAGGCACGGTCAGGAGAGCACCGACCATGGTGGCCCCGGCTGACTGCCCGAACAGTGTCACATTGTCGGGATCTCCGCCGAACGCCGCGATGTTGGTCTGCACCCACCGCAGTGCGGCCAACACGTCGAGCATCCCGCGATTGGGCGGGGCGTCAGCCACATCCAGGAAGCCGATGACGCCCAGTCGGTAGGTGACTGTCACCAGCACGACGCCGTCCCGCGCGAAGGTCGCGCCGTCGTACAGCGGCGATCGGGTGGAGCCGGAGACGAACCCGCCGCCGTGCACGAACACCATCACCGGCCGCTGGGTGGCGCCTTCCGGGGCCCAGACATTGACTTTCAGATAGTCCGGATCGCCCACGCGGGCGACCCCGAAGAACGGCGACATGTTCAGCGCACCGAACCCGGTGCGTGGCTTCTGGGGCGCTGCCGGCCCTGGCCGGGTGGCATCGAGAACACCTGTCCATCCCGGATGTGTTGCAGGGGCCGCAAACCGGGCCGGACCTGTCGGCGGTGCCGCGTAGGGAACACCCAGGAACACCGACCCCGCAGCACCGTTGATCCCGCGGACGGCGCCGGTAGCGGTGGCCACGATCACCTCAGACATCGGTCACCCGCGCGAACGCTGCCCATTTCTTGATCGCAAAGCCGTCGCCCTGGTGACGCACCTCGGCACCGCCGTGCCCACCGAGGTGCGCAGGGAACACCAGGGTGTTGGTATCTGCCGCCTGAGCGAGTACCCGCCGCCGGGTGGCCATGGCCTGGGTAGGGTCCTCGCAGAAACAGCTGTTGATGTCAGGGTCGATCACCTGCAGCGCAGTGTGTAGCAGGTCGCCGACGAACACCGCTCGCTCGGTGCCGGATTGGAGGCGCAGGATCGACGATCCCGGAGTGTGGCCCGGGGCCAGGTCGAGCCGAAGATTGCTGTCGATGTCCAGCTGTGTGTCCCAAAGCTGGACTTGTCCGGCATCGTGCACCGGAGCGACGCTGTCCTCGAACACGATCCGGCTTCTGTCACCGAGGCGGGACGGCCGGCCGTTGGCGGGGTTCCAGAACTCGAAGTCGGCGCGCGACATCAGGTACGTGGCGTTCGAGAAGGTCGGCACCCACTCGCCGTCGCGCAGGACGGTGTTCCACCCGACGTGATCGTTGTGCAGATGGGTGTTGACGACGACGTCCACCTCGTCGGGTCGGACACCTGCTCGTGCGAGGTTGCCCAGGAAGTCCGTCTCGAGGTGGTCCCAGACCGTGCCGGGGCGTTCCTTGTGATTCCCGGCGCCGGTGTCGATGAGAATCGTCCTGCCCTCGCTGCGCAGCACCCAGGTCTGCAGGGCGGATACACACATCCCGGAACCGGGGTCGTAGAAGTCAGGCACCAGCCAGTCCTGATTGGCCTCCCACGATTCATGACAGCTGTCCGGGAAGAAGGTTGCCGGCGACAGATCGACCGATCCGAAGTATTCCATGACGCGGGTGACCGAGACGTCGCCCAGTTCGAGTTTGTCCATGTCTCCCAGGGTCCGGCTGGTGTACCGCCGCAACCAGCCCCGGCGATGCCTATCACTGGCAGGGTCAGGAACCGACGGGGCGCGGATGCGCGCAAAGAGCGATAGTGGAGATATGACGTACACCAGCCTCGGGGAGTTCCTGCGTGCCCGGCGTGCCCAACTCGATCCGCACGACTTGGGGCTGACCATGGTGTCAGGACGACGCCGCGTGGCCGGGCTGCGCCGTGAGGAACTGGCTCAGCTGGCCGGAGTCAGCGTCTCCTACTACACCCGCCTGGAACAGGGCCAGTCCGTCAATGCCTCCGACGCGGTGCTCGATGCGATAGCCAGGGCGCTGCGCCTCGACGAGCACGAACAACGACACCTGCACATGCTGGCCGGCGCCCGACCCAGACGGGCGACCAGGATTCCTGCCGAACGTGTCGACCCGTTGACCAGGGATCTGCTGCTGTCTCTGGGGAACCTGCCTGCGCTGGTGGTCGGCCTTCGCCTGGACATCCTGGCCTGGAACTCGGCGGGGCACGCGTTGCTGGCGGGTCACCTGGACCGCGACGCGGTACAACGTCCTGTGGATCGGCCCAATCTGGCACGGATGCTGTTCTTGGACAACCACACTCGCGAGCTCTACGTAGACTGGCAGCGCAAGTCACGCGCCGTCGTCGGTGCCCTGCGCCACGTCGCCGGTCGTTACCCGGATGATCCGGCGCTGGCTGCTCTGATCGGTGAATTGTCGATGAAGAGCCCAGAATTCGTCGCACTGTGGCGTGACCACCGGGTCAAACCGTGTGAAGCGGACTCATACCAGCTGAGGCACCCGACGCTTGGACCGCTGACCGTCACCCAGCACAACTTGGGGGTGGCGCGGGCCACCGGGCAATCCGTGTGCATCGTGACGGCGAGCCCGGGATCGCCGTCGGCGGACACGCTCGACCTGTTGGCCACCCAGGTCCGGGACAGGCCAGGCCCTGTCGCGGTACCGGCTGACCGCTGAGTTCACTCGAAGATGTCGGTGGGCACCATTGCCGAAACCAGCACGTTCGGTACGTCGACAAGCTGGCTGATCCGGAGGTCGACGGCGACGCTGCACAGCGCATAAGCCTGCGCACGGGTGAAACCGCGTTCGCCGGCGAGGTGATCGACCATGTGACGCAACGCATTGCGGGTGGCGAGGTTGAGGTCCTCGGGATGGATCCGGCCGTCGGCGTCGACCGGGGTGCCCGTCACCGCGAAGTGCGGCCGGCTCGCCACGTCAGGAGGGCCTACGGTCAGCCGCTCGTAGCTCAGGTGCCGCAGTTCGACTGCGGATCCCTTGCGCACGTCGAGGCGTACTACCACCCGTGTAGTGGTTTCCACTGCGGCACCGCAGGATTCACCGTCACCCTGGGCGAAGTGTCCATCGCCCACGGAGAACAGGGCACCGGGTACCCAGACCGGTAGATACACCCGGCTTCCCGCCGTGAGGTGTTTGATGTCGATGTTGCCGCCGGCTTCGGTGGGGGAGATGGTGCGGCGAGCCGGGTCATCTGGGCGGTCCGGCGGCACCGCCGAGACGGGGTTCGGCAGTTCGACCAGACCGCCGTCGTCGGCGGCCCGTCGTTCCGCGGCTTTGGTGCGCTCGAACAGTTCGCGGGACGGCGCCACCCCCATCACGCCCATGAAGGGCGCACCGGGCAACCGCACGCCCGGTAGATCAACGGAACGGGCGAAACCGTCGGCGATCTCCCAGCGCACGATGTGCGGCTCGGTGAACTCGTCACGCAGGAATCCGAATCCGGGAATGTTCAGCGTGGCACCGAAGTCGCCGGTTTCGACCGACAGCACATCGACCACCAGCAGATCTCCCGGTTCCGCGCCCTCGATGTGCACGGGGCCCGTGAGCGGATGAATCCGGGTGGCGTCCATCAGCAGCACGTCGGCCGCAGTGGAGTCCCGGGTGATCTGGCCGTCGTACCCGTCGCGAGCGCGGAGTGAGACGGTGTCTCCAGGGTTGCAATGCAATACCGCCGGGATGTCGGGATGCCATCGGTTGTGACCGGCCCTGGGGTCGTCAACCAGCGGTGAGGTCAGATCGAGTTCGATCTCGTGCACAGCGCTCATGATGCCGTATCCGGGGGAGACGGAAAGCCTCCGCGGGCACGCTCGAAAGTGTGCGCGACGCGTAGCACTGTCGCGTCGTCGAAGTGTCTGCCCACGATCATCATGCCAGTGGGCAGGCCGTCGACCATGCCCGCCGGGACGCTGCACGCCGGGTGCCCGGTGACGTCAAAGGTCGCAGTGTTCGCCATCATCTCCAGGGCCCGCGCCATGGATTCCTCGAGAGTGGCGTCCGCGTCGGGGATCACGCTGGCGAGGATCGGGGTGGTGGGCATGACGAGTACGTCGTAGCGTCCGAGGGCCTCGTCATAGGCAGCACGCAGATGCGGCACCAGGTTGCGCGCCATCCCGTAATGGGCGCCATGATTACGGTCGATGGTGTGGCGTCCGGCGAGCAGGACGAGCTTGACGGTATCCGGGAAGAGGGTTCCGTCGGCCCGCCACCTGCCGCCGTAGTGCGCCATCAACGTAGGATCGTAGTGGCCCTGCCAATTCATGCCGTAGGCGTTACCGTCGACCATCTGGGCGGTGCCGCCCTCGATGGAGATCACGTCCCAGATCCTCTTGCCGTACCGATGCCAGGGCACCGAAACCTGTTCACAGAGAAGGCCTTCGCCGCTGAGTACCTCGACCGCGGCGCGAACGGCCTCGTCCACGCCGGGCACCGACTCCGGATGGCCGAACCCTTCGCGCACCACACCCACCCGCAGTCCTGCCGTGGGCCGCGCGAGCTCGGCGGTGAAGTCAGGCACGCTCACGCCGCCATGTTGCCTGGGGTCCAGCCCGTCCGTCCCGGCGATGACCCCCAACACGAGTGCGGCATCGGCGACGGTCCGTGTCATCGGGCCCACGTGATCGAGGGTCTGCTCGATGGGGAAGGCGCCGGTGTACGGCACCAGGCCGTGGGTCGGTTTGTGCCCGACGATGCCGGTGAAGGCGGCGGGCAGCCGGACCGACCCGCCCTGATCGCCGCCGAGCGCGACGTCGACGGCACCCGAGGCCACCAATGCCGCACTGCCGCTGGACGAGCCGCCGGTGGTTCGTCGGTGATCCCAGGGGTTGCGGACGGGGCCGGTGGCGGCGGTGTGCGAGGCGCCGGAGAAGCAGAGGTTCTCGCACACCGCTTTCCCGGTGATCATCGCGCCGGCAGCCAGCAACCGGGTGACTACGGTGGCGTCGAGCTGCGGGATGAAGGTGTCGAGTAGCGCCGAGCCGTTCATCATCGGTACGCCGGCCACCGCGATGTTGTCCTTGATCGCCACCGTCCGACCGCGGAGCGGGCCGGTGCCCCGTGCAGTCACCTCGCACTGGACGTACCAGGCTCCGAGCGGGTTGTCCTCGGGCTGTTGCCATGTCCTGCTTATCGGCGCCGTCGCGATCTCATGGTGTAGTTCTGCAACAACATCCCACGAATCGAGCACGTCCTTCACCAGCGGGGCGAACGACACGAGGTCGGCCGCGGACAGCCCGAGACCATATCGGGCGGAAATAGTTTCGAGTTCGGAGACTCCGGGTCGGTGGACAGCCATGGCTCAGCCGACCTCCAGGGTCTCGCGCGCCTTGGTGGCGAGATCGGTGTTGACGTTGTTCTCGTACGAGGTGGCATCGGACGGGTACTCCGCGATGTTCTTGGTGAACAACGAGATCTCCATGTTCTTGTCCCACGACTCCTTGGTCACGGTGATGTCCTCTGCGTAGCCTCTTGCCTCGATCTCACGTTCTACTGCCGCTGCGACGATCTCACGGGACAGGTCGGGGAAATAGCCGGCGGCGATGTCGATCGTCGCTTCCGGATCTGAGTAGATGAACTTCGACGCCTTGGCGATCGCGGTGACCACGCCTTGCGCCGCTTCGGGGTTCTCTTGCAGGTAACGGTCGGTGGTGGTCAGACTCGAGAACGCGAACGGATACCAGTCCTTGTTCGCCGGGAACGAATACACGACCTCGAGCCCCTGATCGACCACGGCTTGGCTCACTGTCGGCTCGAAGGAAAGTGCGAGATCGGCCTGTCCACTCGCGACCGCTGCGAGTTCACTACCCAGCGCCACATTCACCAGCGTCACGTTTTGCAGACCCTGTTGATCGATCAGGTACTGCATGAATGCCCAGCTGGTGTCCGGTTCGGGGCTGACAACCACTCGTTTACCCTCGAACACCGACGGATTGTCGAGAGTGGCGTTACCGCCCTCACGGCCGATCACGAATACCGACGGTGCGTTCTGAATGGCTGCGACCACCACTCCGGGGCCACCGTTCTCGTGTGACTTCGGCACAAAAACCGGATCCTGGATCGAGAAGTCGGCGGATCCACCGACCACCGCCGCCCAGGACTGCGTGCCACCACCACCGGTGGCGATCTCGACCGTCACGCCCTGCTCGGAGAAGAAGCCCTGTTCCTGAGCCACATAGAGCGGCAGGTAGAGCAGCGATTGGAAGGCTTGGCTGATCCGCACCGTGGTGGTGCCTGCGGCCGATTCGGTGGCCTGCCCACCGCAGGCTGCGACGAACAGCATCGCGATGGCACTGACGAGTGCAGTGAAGGGGCGCAGGAGAATTCGTGTGGACATGTGTCTCAAGACCTTTCCCAATGACCGAGGAACCGCTCGAGGGCGGTGACGAGGAGGTTGAAGACCAGCACCATGGCCATGACGATGGCGATGCCGGCGATGACGAGTGTGATGGTGAAATTGGAGCTGCCCAGTAGGATCATGTGTCCCACACCGGCATCGGAGCTGATGTACTCACCGACAATGGCGCCCACCAGTGCGAAGCCGATGTTCAGCTTCAATCCAGAGACCACCCAGGTCATCGCGGAGGGGACGACGAGCTTGCGAAAGATCTGTGAGCGGGAGGCTCCGAATGACCGCATGAGGTTTATCAGGTCAGGGTCGGTGCGCCGGGCGCCGCGGTAGGAAGTGGTCAGTGAGACCACCACGCACGAAAACGCAACGATGACCACCTTGGAGGTCATCTCGGTGCCGAACCAGATGATGGTCAACGGCGCAACCGCCAGGACCGGGATCGACCCGATGGCCGCGATGAAAGGGGCGGTGAGGTCGGCGACGAAGCGTGAGTACCACAGCAGCAGTCCAAGCGCGGAACCGCCGACCGCGCCGATCAAGAAGCCCAGGATCACCTCGAGACTGGTGACGCCGATATCGGTCCACAACTCACCTGTCAGGGCGCGTTTGTGAAGCACTTCCCAGACCGCGCTCGGGCTGCCGAAGAGGAAGGAACTGATGGCTCCGCTTCGAGCGCCGAATTCCCATGCGGCCAGGAACATCACGACGATTGACGCTTGCAACGTGTGAAGGACGACGCGGCGGAGACGTGCCGAGACCTGGAGCGACCGGCGCCGGCTCGGACGTGCCGCAGCGGTGGACGGCGGGGTGAGGACGGTGGTCATCGGGCCTCCTTCGGGGTGCGTGTCATGCGATTGCCGGGCTCTGACCGATACCGCGCCAGATCTTTTCGTAGAACTCGTTGAATCGGGGCGCCAGGCGTCGCTCGTTGATGTCGGTGCTGGTGGTGCCCAGATCGATGGCGAGTTCGTGGACCACCTGGCCCGGATGCGCTTTCAGGACGTACACGCGGTCTGACATCGTTACTGCTTCCTCGATGTCGTGCGTCACGGCCACAACGGTTTTACCTGTGGCCCGGGCGGTTTCGAGGAGCTCACCCTCCAGCGCGATCTTGAGGGGATAGTCCAGCGCCTTGTACGCCTCGTCCATCAGGATGATGTCGGGGTCGGTCACCATGGTGCGCATGAGGGCCGCTCGCTGCTTCATCCCGCCGGATAGGTCGGACGGATACTTGTCCTCGTAACCTTCGAGTTTGTAGGCGCTGAACAATCCGCGCGCCCGTTCGCGAGCATCCTTCTTGCGTGTTCCTCGGACCTCCAGTCCGAGCACGACGTTTTCCAACACCGTCCGCCATGGGAACAGCAGATCCTTCTGCAGGACATAGCCGATGTGTTGGGACGTGGTACCGGTGACATCTTCGCCGTTCACCTTCACCGATCCGGATGTCGGCGCCACCAGGCCGGTGATGATGTTGAACAGAGTCGATTTGCCGCAACCGCTGGGCCCGACGATCGAGATGAATTCGCCGCGGTCGGCGTGCAGGGTCAAGCCCCGCAACACCTGCGTGACGCCGGTGTCGGCGCGGTACTCCTTATCGATCCCGACGACTTCCAATCGGTGGGTCATGCGCGGTCTCCGGTGCCGTGCGGATGACTCTCAGCAAATCGGTAGTCGACTGATATGTCACTCATGCCTAGCTTTGTCCGTTCCTCGATGGCGGAGTTCTCGGTGTGAAACATGGATGTAAAACTTGGGCGGGGGCGGCCTGTGAAGCCCGTGAGCCCATCGCGATGGACATAGCGAAGCACACCTGGACGGGTTGAGCAACCGATTGTTCATTTTCGCTTGTGCCGTGGACAACCGATTGCGCAAGCTGATTAAATGCAGCCGGGTCGCATGTCGGCCCGCTTCCCGAAATCGTGTCTATAGGAGACGCCGATGCCTATGCTCGACGGAATCCAGGTCGTGAGCTTCACCCACTTCCTTCAGGGTCCATCCGCTACCCAGCTACTAGCCGACCTCGGCGCTCGCGTGGTCAAGATCGAGCCGCCCGGCGGGGCGTTCGAACGCTCGTGGTCGGGTCCGGACGCCTACTTGAATGGCGAGAGTGTCTTCTTCCTGCTTGGCAACCGCAATGCCGAGAGCCTGGTGGTGGACCTCAAGGACAGTGAGTGGCTCGAGGTTGTGCTGCGGCTGATCGACGAGGCGGACGTCCTGATCGAGAGTTTCCGTCCTGGGGTGATGGATCGGCTGGGATTGGGATGGAATCGACTGCGCAAGAGAAACTCTCGTCTGGTGTATTGCTCGTTGTCGGGGTACGGCAGTGACGGACCCTACAGGGACCGTCCGGGACAAGATGTGTTGCTCCAGTCCATGTCGGGTATTGCGGCAGCAACAGGCACCGCCGCAGGCCCACCGACACCGGTCGGTACCTCGCTGGTGGACCAACACGGCGCTGTGCTCGGTGCATTCGGCATCCTGGCCGCTCTGCACGGGCGCGAACGTACCGGACAGGGGACGCGGGTGGAGAGCAACCTGCTCAGCGCAGCGCTGGATCTGCAGATAGAACCGCTGTCCTATTACCTCAACGGATTCCAGGGCAAGCGCAGCGTTTCAGGAATTTCGTCGCCGTACTACAAAGCGCCGTACGGGGTATTCGGCACTGCCGACGGGTACCTGACCCTCTCGCTCAACGCCCTCGCGCGGCTGGCGGAGGTGTTCGACGACGCCTGGTTTCTCTCTGTCGGCGAGGACCGCTCATACGAAAGGCGCGATGACGTCAACGACCGGGTAGCCAAACACATGCTGCAACGCACGTCGGCGGAATGGAGCACGGTCTTCACCGCAGCCAAGATGTGGTTCGCGCCCGTCAACACCTACGCCGATGTCTGTGAGGACCCTCAGGTCCGGCACAACGGGTCCGTTGTCGAGATCGACCACCCCCGAGCAGGTTCGGTGAAACTCCTGGCGCACCCTGTGCTCTACGACGGCGAGCGGCCCGGTGTCCGGGCCGTGCCGCCTGAACTGGGTGCGGCGAATCGGACCATTCTGACGGAGTTGGGATACGGCGCCGCGGACATCGACCGGCTGCAGGCGAAGGTGGGTAGGTGATGGCTGAGACCCTGGAGTTTCTTCGTCTGGAACGGCAGGCCGACGAGTGCATTCTCACCATCGTCCTCGAACGGCAGGACAAGCGTAATGCTCTCAATGTGGGCATGATTCGGGAACTCACACGTGTGATCGACGCACGAGAGCCCGGTGTCCGGGTGATCGTGATCAGCGGTGGAGGCTTCTTCTCAGCGGGAGCGGACATCGGTGTCTACGGTCGGGGCGACCAAGGTGAGATCGGTGAGATCACCCGGGCAGCCGGGGTGCTCGTCGAGACCATCAGCACCGCAACGGTCCCGGTGATCGCAGCCGTGGAGGGGATGGCGCTCGGTGGCGGATTCGAGGTAGCACTGGCGGCTGACTTGATCATCGCCGGTCAGACGGCGAGATTCGCACTGCCGGAGGTGTCACTCGGGCTGATTCCGGGATGGGGCGGTACACAACGCCTGGCCGCCCAGGTGGGCAGTCGAAAAGCCAAACAACTCATCATGTTCGCCCAGCGACTGACGGCACCCGAAGCTCTGGAGCTGGGACTCGTCAACGAAGTGGTCGAGGAAGGGGCCAGCTTGTCGCGGGCGCTCGAGTTGGCCGGGCAGTTGGGGGCATCTTCGCGTACCGCGCTGGCCGCGACCAAGCTGATGGTGTCCGGTGCCGAAAGAGCACTGGCTTACGGTGAGGAACGTGCCGTGCTGATGAGCCTGTTCACCTCACCGGACGGTCGAGAAGGGGTGGCCGCCTTCGTCGAGAAGCGGCCGGCGGACTTTCGTCGCTGACTGTCAGTCCCGAGACGGCGCGGCGCTGGTCTCCATGATCACGAGTTCGGGAGCTGGGTCATCAACTGTGACATCGGTCAGCGCCGCACCCCCGAGGTGCTCGATGAGCAACGTGGCGGCCACTTCGCCGAGTCGGCGCAACGGTAGCCGCACCGTCGTGATCGCGGGATACACCGTGTTCGACACCCACGTGGTGTTGATGCCGACGATGGACAGGTCCCCGGGTACGCGCAGGCCGAGACGTTGCGCGGTGGACAAGGCGCCCACTGCGGCGTTCACGCTCGCGACCACTACGGCCGTGGGACCGTCGCGCTGTCCCAGCCGCGCCGTGCGATGCAGTTGGTTGATCGCCGACGCCCCGGCGTCGGCTTCCCAGCCCGCGTCCACGATCCAGGCGGGATCGGACTGGATGCCGGCGGAGGTGACGGTATCGAGATAGCCCGCCTTGCGCCGTGCCGCCGTGTCGTGCATCTGGGTGCCGGAGATGAACGCGATACGTCGATGGCCAAGGGCGATCAGGTGTTCCGTGGCGATGGTCGTGCCACGGTGATCGTCGAGGATCGCCGATCCCACCCGGTCGGGGATCCGGGAGTTGATGGTGATCGCCGGGACGCCGGGTTGCAACACCGCACTCAGCATGGCGTCGTCGAAGTCTTCGCGCCGCTGGATCAGCAGGCCGTCCACCCGGCCCTCGCGGACCAGGCGGGACAACTGCTGGGTGCCGTCCGGTGGCGCGTCGACCTGTCCGAGCAGCACATCGGTGTCGTGGACCGCGGTGGCCTCCTGGACACCGAGCAGCATATCGGCGAAGACGGCGTTGTTGACGTCGGGAACTATTAGTCCGATTGCGCCCGAACGTGACTGGCGAAGTGCACGGGCTCGCGCGTTCGGGATGTAGTCGAGTTCGGCGGCGGCCGCCAGCACACGCGCCCGTGTCGACTCACTCATCCGTGCACGGACATCGCCGGTCAGCGCGCGAGAGGCGACGGACTTCGAAACCCCTGCAGCTCGTGCCACGTCATCGAGGGTTCCCATGGAGCTCATAGTAAGTGGCGCTTGCCCGCCGACCCGACGGGCCGTCAAGCTGGTGTCGGCGCAGGTTCGCCGGCGGCGGCTTTCATCTTGGCGAACAGCTCGGTGTAGTACGGCAGGCACTCTTGCAAGGCCTGCTCGGTGGTGAACAGCGGCTGGTAGCCGAGGTCGCGGCGCGCCTTGTCGATGGAAAAGTAGTTGTCCAGCGAAATGCGCTCGATGGCAAGTGGTTCCAGTAGCGGCTTGGGCAGCCCGAACCGGAAGTGCAGGAACTGCCACACCGTCATAACCGCGTGCACCAGCTTGCCGGGGATTCGGAACGTCGGCCACGGCTGGCCACAGGCCTGTACCACCGGGCGGGAGAACTCGAACATGTTGATCGGTTCGCCGTCGTTGATGAAATACGCCTGCCCGGGAGCGGTGCCGCCGGGGACGAGATGCTCTGCGGCCAGGATGAACCCGTGCACCAGGTTGTGCACGTACGAGTTGTCCAGCTTGACGTTCTTGCTGCCCACCAGCACCTTGACGTGCCCGGCGAGCACACTTTCGAACACCTTGCGGAACATCGTCTGATCACCGCGGCCCCAGATGCCGCTGGGCCGGATGGAACAGGTCAGCATGCCCTGCTCGCCGTTGGCGGCCAGCACGAACTTCTCTGCCACCACCTTGGTCTCGGTGTAGAGATCGTTGAATCGGCCGGTGTATGGGAGCGTCTCGTCACCGCCGGAGATCTGCTGACCACCCATCACGACGCTGTTGGACGCGGTGTAGACGAACCGTTCCACCCCTGCCCGTTGAGCGGCGTGGACCAGGTTCTTCGTGCCTTCGACGTTGACCGCGAAACTGCGCCGCCGGTACTCCTCGGTGACCGAGGCGCCGCCCATCAGGTCGATGATCGCAGCGGTGTGGAACACCGTGTCCACGCCTGCGACCGCGGCGGCGACGTCATCAGGGTTGCAGATATCGCCAACGGAGGTCGTCAGCGCCGCATGGTCGGGCAGCGACGACGGCACCCGGTCGAACGAATGCACCTGGTGTCCGCGAGCCAGGAGTTCGGCCACCAGATTGGCGCCGACAAATCCGGAGCCGCCGGTGACGAGGACTCGTCCGAGGTCGGTGGTCAGCGTTGCATCACCCCGCGAAGAAACCATGGGGGTCAGCATACCCAAGAAACTGGAACCTGTTCCAGTTCTCGTTCGGCGCGGTTTAAGCGGGCCCTCAGTCGTCGTCCTCGTCGTCGTCCGAACCCAGCGCATTCTCGACACGCTGACGGGCTCCAGCTAAGTGCTCTTCGCAGCGTTTGGCCAGCTTTTCGCCGCGTTCCCACAGAGTCAGCGACTCGTCGAGATCCAGCCCGCCCTGCTCGAGGGTGCGCACGACGTCGATCAATTCATCTCGGCACTCTTCATAGCCGAGTTCACTAAGGGGATTAGTCTCTTCACTCATCAACAGCCCCCTGTCTTCTGGGCCCGGCCCTCTTTCGCCCTCGTCCCTCGGGCTCGGAGACCGGGCCGTGTCTTTCGGGCCCGGCCCTCTTTCGCCCTCGTCCCTCGGGCTCGGAGACCGGGCCGTGTCTTTCGGGCCCGGCCCTCTTTCGCCCTCGTCCCTCGGGCTCGGAGACCGGGCCGTCGCTGGTCGCCGTCACGGCTCCGTCAGCCACCCTGATCCGCAACCGCGTTCCCGCCGGCGCGTCGGCCACCGAACGCAGCACCTGGGAACCGGCCTGCACCACCGCATAACCACGGGCCAGCGTCGCGGCCGGGCCCAGTGTGGCCAACCGCGCCGACAAATGCTCCACGCGGTCGGTCTCGGCGGCGATGAACCGAGTGATGTCGCGGCGCAGCGCCGCGACGGCGCGGTCGATCTCGTGGCCGCGGTCATCGATCGCCCGCAGCGGATCAGCCAGCACCGGGCGGCTGCGCAGCTGCGCGATATGGCGTTCCTCGCGGTGCACCCAGTTGCGCAGCGCCTGCGCGCTGCGGTGCCGCAGCTCGGCGACCAGCCGCTGCTCGGCCACCGCGTCGGGGACCACCCGCTTGGCGGCATCGGTGGGTGTCGCGGCGCGCAGGTCGGCCACCAGGTCGCACAGCGGGTTGTCCGGTTCATGCCCCACTGCGCTGACCACCGGTGTCGTGCACCTGGCGATCTCGCGGCACAGGGTCTCATCGGAAAACGGCAACAGATCCTCGACGCTGCCGCCGCCGCGGGCCAGCACGATGACGTCGACCTCCGGGTCACGATCGAGGGCGCGCAGCGCCTCGACGATCTGAGGCACGGCGTTGGCGCCCTGCACCGCGGCGTTGCGGATGGCGAACCGCACCGCCGGCCACCGCGCGGTCGCCACGGACGTCACGTCGTGCTCGGCGGCGCTGGCGCGGCCGGTGATCAACCCGATCTGCGACGGCAGAAACGGCAACGGCCGCTTCAACCGCGGGTCGAACAGCCCCTCGGCATCCAACAGCCGTCGCAGCCGTTCGATTCGGGCCAGCAGCTCACCGACACCAACCGCGCGAATCTCGCTGATGCGCAAGCTGAACGACCCGTTGCGGGTGTAGAACTGCGGCTTGCCCAGCATGATCACCTGGGTGCCTTCGGTCAGCGGCACCGGGGCATTGGCCACCAGATCCCGGGGACAGCTCACCGACAGCGACATGTCCGCCGCCGGATCGCGCAACACCATCCACGCCGTCGACTGGCGCACTTTGAGTTCGGTCAGCTGACCTTCGACCCACACCATGCCGAGCCGGTCGATGTACTTGGCGACGCGCGTCGCCACCGCCCGGACCGGCCAGGGATTGTCGGCGGACTTTCCCTGTTCAGCCTCGGTCACTTGGCAGAGGCGCGAGTGATCCTGTTGGCCAGCAGCGTCTGGAAGGGGGCCCGCGCCTTGGTGGACTCCTCGAACGCAAGCAGGGCCTCGAGTTCGCCGACCGAGAGCGACTGCAGCCGGGCGCGCAACTGAGCCAGCGTCAACGTGGTGTAGTCGATGTCGGCCACCACCTGCGGTGCCTCGCCGTTCACCGGTTCAGGCGGGGACACCGGGTTGGCCGGAACCTCGTCTTCGGACACCGAGTAGAGCGCGAAACGCCCCTCGGTGAGCCGCTCTCCGTTCGGTTCGGTGACTTCGACGTCGGGGATGTCCTCGTCGAACGTTGCCCATTCGGGTTGCTCGTTCTTCGGCGGAAACAGATTCTCCAGGGTTTCGTCACCCTTGTTCACCAGGTCGGCGACGTCCTGCTGAACCTTCATCACCAGTTGGGCGACCTGGCTGACCAGGGTCATCGGGTACGTGACGATGGTTTGCGGCAGCTTCATGGTCTCTTCGACTGCGGTGGCGGCCACGCCCACCAGCAGCCGAACTCCGTACGGTGCAGTCGACATGGCAGCCAGAGTACTTCTGTCCGGTCGACGAGCCCGAGGGACGAGGGTGAAGGAGGGCCGGGCACATGACGTCTGTCCGGTCGACGAGCCCGAGGGACGAGGGTGAAGGAGGGCCGGGCACATGACGTCTGTCCGGTCGACGAGCCCGAGGGACGAGGGTGAAGGAGGGCCGGGCACTATGACTCTGAGCTGCTGAGTGGCCCGCCGAGACCGCGGGAAAGTACCCTGGAGCCCATGCCGCCAACCGTCAACATGGGGATTCCCGGTGCCACCGTCTCGGTCGCTCGATCTTCTGCGGGGCAGGCGGCGGTGAAGCGAGTCCTTCTCGCCGAACCTCGCGGCTACTGCGCCGGGGTGGATCGGGCCGTCGAAACGGTGGAACGCGCGCTGGAGAAGCACGGAGCTCCGGTGTACGTGCGCCATGAAATCGTGCACAACCGCTACGTCGTCGACACCCTGGCCAAGGCCGGGGCAGTGTTCGTCGAGCAGACCGACGAGGTACCCGAGGGCGCCATCGTCGTTTTCTCGGCCCACGGTGTGGCCCCGACGGTTCACGAAGAGGCCGCTGCCCGCAATCTGCAGACCATCGACGCCACCTGCCCGTTGGTGACGAAGGTGCACAACGAGGCCAAGCGCTTCGCGCGCGACGACTACGACATCCTGCTCGTCGGTCACGAAGGCCACGAAGAAGTGGTCGGCACCGCCGGCGAGGCGCCCGACCATGTTCAGGTGGTCGACAACCCGGACGCCGTGGACAAGGTCACCGTGCGTGACCCGAACAAGGTGATCTGGCTGTCGCAGACCACCCTCAGCGTCGACGAGACCATGGAGACCGTGCGGCGGCTGCGGGAGAAGTTCCCGACGCTGCAGGATCCCCCGAGTGACGACATCTGCTACGCCACCCAGAACCGCCAGGTGGCGGTCAAGGCGATGGCACCCGAGTGTGAACTGGTGATCGTCGTCGGTTCGAAGAACTCGTCGAACTCGGTGCGTCTGGTGGAGGTGGCGCTGGGCGCCGGATCCCACGCGGCTCACCTGGTGGACTACGCCGAGGACATCGACCCGGCCTGGCTGTCCGGGGTCACCACCGTCGGCGTCACCTCCGGTGCCTCGGTGCCCGAAGTGCTGGTGCGGGGAGTGCTCGAGCGGCTGGCCGAATACGGTTACGACACCGTGCAGCCGGTCACCACCGCCAACGAGACCCTGGTGTTCGCGCTGCCGCGCGAGATCCGGCCGTCGCGCCGCAGCAACTGATCGCCGCTCGCTTGGCCTTGATCGCTCAGCTGTCGTAGCGCCAGCGATCCGAATCCATGCTGTGCCGCGCCGTGGTGCGCGGGCGGGTGCGGTGCTCGACGCGATCGTCACCCTCGTCGGAGCCGCGGTAACGCACCCGCGACACCGGGTGGTGGGTGCTGCCCGATCCGCTGCCGGCCGCAGGCCGCCGGGGCCGCGGCGGGGGAGCGTCGTAGGACTCTGACGGCTCGTAGGACTCATACCGGTTGGGTCGGCGACGCGGCCGTTCGTACAGATCGGAATCCCGGGGATCGCGATCACGCGGATCCCGCTCCCGGGAGCGGTACTCCCTCGACGACCGCGAGCCGGGCTCGCGGGGTTCTCGTTGCTCCCGTGGGGGGCGGGGGCGGCGCCGCGGTGGTTCGTCCTGCTCGCCGAGATCGCGGGCGGAACGACGGCGCCGGGGCGGCTCGGCATCCAGGTCGTCGATCGGCGGGCGGGCGTGCCGCGAGCGCGTGGGCGGCGGCCGCTTCGGGTTCCGGCTGCCCGCGGTGCGACGGGTGCCGCTCTTGCGGGCGGTCGCGGCAGAACGCTCGACACCGTGCGCGCGGGGGCGCGGCGTGGACTCGTCGGCGTCGTCGAGATCCCCGGGGTCGGTGCCGTTGATCAGCGCTGACAGCTTGGCGCGCAGGCCGGCGAAGGCCGGCTTGGCGTCGTCGCCGGCGCTGTCCTGGTCGGCCTCCGGGGCGGCGTGGGAGCCGAAGTACCAGCGAGCTGCGCCGATCACCAACACCGCCACGGACGTGGTGAGCATCAGCAGGAACCGTTCAATCAACGGGTAACCGCAGTTGATCAGGATGTCTTTGATGCCGTTGATGCTGGCGCTGTTGAACAGGTAGTAGGCGCTCGGGACCGCGACGAACAACAGCAGCGGTGGCTGTACCACCGCGGTGAAGACGCTGTTCTGGCGCACGGCGAGCACGGCCGCTACACACCCGATGAAGTACAGGGCGCCGAAGACCGAGGTGAGCTCTTTGTTGCCCGAGCCGGCGTCGAACGCGAACCCGATGGTGGTGGCTGTCACGGCGATGACAACGGCACCCCACCACGGCACACCAGGGAAATTCGGGTGGGCCGAGCGGTGAGTGGCCGGCGTCCGCGACCTCGCTCCCTGCACTGACACACGTCGACCGTACCGGCTTTGTATGCGCGACGACGCCCAGCGGGCGTCTACTCCGCATGTCGAGTCTCTACACTTTGGGTCCTGTGAGCTTGAACCTGGGAATCGTGGGCCTGCCCAACGTCGGAAAATCGACGTTGTTCAATGCGCTGACGCGCAACAACGTGCTGGCCGCCAACTATCCGTTCGCGACGATCGAGCCCAATGAGGGTGTCGTGCCGTTGCCCGATCCCAGGCTCGGTGAGCTGGCCAAGGTCTTCTCGTCGGAGAAACTGGTGCCGGCAACTGTGACGTTCGTCGATATCGCAGGCATTGTGAAAGGGGCCTCAGTCGGGGAGGGGCTGGGCAACAAATTCCTGGCCAACATCCGCGAATCCGACGCCATCTGCCAGGTGGTCCGCGTCTTCGCCGACGAGGACGTCGCCCACGTCGACGGCCGGGTCGATCCGAAATCCGACATCGAGGTCATCGAGACCGAACTGATCCTCGCGGATATGCAGACGCTGGAGAAGGCGGTGCCGCGGCTGGAGAAGGAGGCCCGCAACAATAAGGACCGCCGCCCGGTGCACGAGGCGGCGGTGGCGGCGCAGGAAGTGCTCAACAGCGGCAAGACGCTGTTCTCGGCTGGTACCGATGTCTCGTTGTTGCGCGAGCTGAACCTGCTGACCACCAAGCCGTTCCTTTACGTCTTCAACGCCGATGAGGCGGTTCTGACCGACGAGTCGAAGGTGGCCTCGCTGCGCGAGTTGGTGGCCCCGGCCGACGCGGTGTTCCTGGACGCCAAGATCGAAGCCGAACTGGCCGAGCTCGACGACGAGTCCGCGATGGAGCTGCTGGAATCGATCGGCCAGACCGAACGCGGCCTGGATGCCTTGGCGCGCGCCGGTTTTCACACGTTGAAGCTCCAGACCTATCTGACGGCCGGCCCGAAGGAGGCCCGGGCGTGGACCATCCACCAGGGTGACACCGCGCCCAAGGCAGCCGGGGTGATCCACACCGATTTCGAGAAGGGCTTCATCAAAGCCGAGATCGTGTCCTATGACGACCTGATCGCCGCCGGGTCCATGGCCGCCGCCAAGGCCGCCGGCAAGGTGCGCATGGAGGGCAAGGACTACGTGATGGCCGACGGCGACGTGGTGGAGTTCCGCTTCCAAGCAACGTCTGGTCACCAGAAGTAAGGCGCGAGGGTGGCTCGCAATATCAGGCAGGCAGTCGCAGCAGACCTGGATGAAGCCTCCCGAACACTCGGTGCGGCATTCGAGTCATACCCCTGGACGCGATGGTCGATTCCAGCAGACGACTATGCACATCGACTCGAACAGCTACAACGTTTGTACCTGGGCTATGCACTCGATGAGGGCCTCGTGCTGGTCACCGACGATCTGCACGGCGTGATCGCTCTGCTGCCGCCGGTCACGTCTCCACCGACAGACGACTTCCAGGAACAGGTGGCCAGGTTGCACGGAGAGCGACTGGCACTAGTTGCGCAGGTCGGTATTCCGGCTCAACCGGAAGGTGCCTGGAACCTGGCCACCCTCGGAGTCCATCCGAGTAGTCAAGGCGAGGGTGTTGGTGGCGCGATGATTCGGGCCGGGCTGAACGCGGTTGACGTCACGCACTCGGGACACTGTGCCTGCGTCGCCTTGGAGACCTCTGATGAGCGGAATGTCCGACTCTATGCACGAGCCGGGTTCGAGGTGACTGCGACGACACTCATCGAGCACGGGCCGGCGGTCTACTCGATGGTGCGTACCGAGGCATAGATGAAGCGAGACGTGGTGGAGTTTGCATGGAGTCGTAAAACCCTGCGGACCTCTCGTAGTCGAGCACGGCGAACTCGACATGACTGCAGTACCACCCCGGCTATTACGCGGTCTTTTCTTCGACGATCCGATCAATGGGATCCATCGGGAGTTGGCCTGGGTACTCAGAATTCCGAGCCCCCGCCAGGTCTTGGCGTACTACCGGGCACTTCGTGGGTTTGCGAGGGACCGCCAAGATCTGGCGAACACGGTGTCTGGCCTCATCTTGCAGTCAAAGCGCCGACTCCCGCGACGATGACGAATTCGGCCCTGACGATGAGAGGGGACGTGGTGGAGTTCCGGTTCGGAACAACGTCTACGTCAAAGAGCAAGACATAGGATGGCGCGCCCGCGCAAATTGAGCCCCATCGGTGGGAAACTGTCGTATGCCCCCCGGCAAGTCCCCGCTCGTCCTACTGCATGGCCTTGCAATGTCGGGCAACGCATGGCGCGAAGTCGTCCCGCTCGTAGGTGCCTATCACGAAACACATGTACCGACAGCTGCGGGCCACCGAGGCGGTCCCTCGGTGCAGCGACGCCCCGCAACGATGACCGACATAGTCGATGCGGCCGAGAGGTACCTGGACGAATGTGGCCTTGATCGTCCCCATCTTGCTGGCAATTCGATGGGCGGATTCGTAGCCATAGAGCTGGCCCGGCGGGGTCGTGCAGCGACCGTCTGCGCCTTCTCTCCGGGCGGATTCTGGGCGTCTGGCGACGGCTTCCAGCAGCGAGCGTTCGGCAGACTGCAACGGGGCATCGCGCTCGGTCGTCGCACGCGTCCGCTCCTCCCCGTGATCTACAGGTCGCCGACGTTGCGTCGGCTCATCTTGCGCGACGTGGCCTGCCACGCGGATCGGATATCGGCGGCCCGCGCCCTCGAGTTCATCGACGACGGGATCGGGTGCTCAGTGCTCGCTGACCTGTGCGCCGCCGAATGGCTCGTCGAGAAGGTGGACCCGCCACCATGTCCGATCACGGTCGCTTGGGGTGAGAAGGAGACTCTGCTACCGGCTGGGGTCCTCGGCGAGATTGAACCCCTCCCGCATGCGTCGGTGAAAATATTGCCGGATGTCGGTCACGTCCCGATGGTGGACAATCCGGGATTGGTGGCTCGCACCATATTGACCACCACTGGTGCTGTCCACAGTAAGGATTAATAGACGGCGACCCGGTGGAGTTCCGCTTCAACGTGTAGGCGCGGTCGCGGCCCCGGCAGGACAACCAATCGCCTGCAGGTCGTCATCAAGTGTTGACGGTCGCGAGTCGGTAGTCAGGCCAGACCGCGGCGAGTCAAGAGTCGGTGTCTTCCCTTGAGTGTCAGCGATTGATGACGCCGCGCGAACGTCTGTGTTCACGGGGCATGGTGCCGCGTAAGCGACTGGCGGCGGTCCGGTGATTGCGGGGGAGTCGCGGCGTTGTCCGACGACGGCATGCCGTGGAGTTCCGCAATCGCCTACAGGTCGTCATCACATGTTGACGGGTTTGCAGTCGATGGTCAGCCGTTGATGACGCCTCGCGAACGTTTGGGTTCACTGAGCACGGTGCTCAGGCGAGTGTGACACCCGCGCTTCCTGCCGTCGTGGAGCGCATCAATGATGCGCATGGGGGGTGTCGCATGCGGACCACCGTCACGAGGACTTCAGACGCTGATACAAAGCGGGCGGCGTCTTGCGCCGCTCAGTAGAGCGGATTAGCGGCCAAGGCTGCGTCCGCTCACGGAGGTGTCGGTAACGATTGACATTGCTGGACATCGCTATTCGGCGGAGGTGAGATTCAACGTCCAGGCAGCAACAGATGTATCCCTGCGTGTGTTGCAGGCACCTGACGGTTCCGGAACCGCCCGGGCATTTCTCCCTCTGCGGAATCTGCTTCTGGGAGGACGACGTTATCCAGCTTCGTTGGCCGACCATGAGCGGTGGGGCAAATGATGCAGATGAGATCGTCGAGGTTGGGCGGCGACAGCTGGATGAGGCGCGTGACCGTTTCGAGTCGCCGGAGTCGCAGCCCCAAGCGGACTGGCCTGACGACAGCACCGTGCTCTACTGGTGGCGGCCAACCTACTGGAGGCGCGTCCCGCGACGCGTGGCGTGCCGGTGGTCGGGTTGAACGTGGGCCACTTGCGAGCGATGAGATCGGGATAGCGGTGGGAAAACAAGATCTGCTCGCGGTCTACCGCGACTACCTGGCTTGCCTGAACGCACGACGGTGGGACGAACTCGAACGTTTTGTGGGCGAGGAGGTGGTCCACAACGGAAGACTGCTGGGTCTGCGTGGCTATCGGGCGATGCTGGAGGCGGACATCGAGGCGATACCAGATCTCCGTTACGTACCCGAGATCCTGATCGCCGACGATCGCGTGGTGTCCTGCAGACTCTTGTTCCACTGCACCCCGCAGCGAGAATTCCTCGGATTCGCGCCCACGGGTGGGCGAGTCTCGTTCTCGGAGCACGTCTTCTACGCGTTTCGCGAAGGGCGTATAACGGAGGTCTGGTCACTGATCGACAGGGAAGCAGTTCGCGCACAGCTGTCGTGACGTGGTGTGGCGTTGCCCGGCGAGGCTGCGGGCTGTGCGGAAGTGGTTGCGAGAGGAGCTGTTCAGACAACTGCAGATTCCCAGCAACGGTCGGGGTGCGAGCGCGGTTCGCCAACCCGTGTGGTCCAACCCGTGCCGCGGAGTTCTGCAGCATGGGTTGGCAAATCGAATCTGCCACAATGTATTTGCGCTGTCAGGTAGGCCGTGGCGCCGCGGCCCCGAACTTGGGTCAAAACCGCCGCAACCTCCCGTCACACTCTTAGTGTTGACGGCGATTGAATACGAAGAGATGTTCACCCGCGCAAAGTGAGAAGCGATGAAGCGACTGGCGGTTGCCACCGCGGTGGCGGCAATGGTGTTCACCATGTCACCGTCAGCGCATGCCGAGGTCGACTACGGGATGGGCTCGGGGGCACGCGTCGCCGCGCTGGCCGGGGCGTTCGGGACGCCGCAGGTGACCATGCGGCAGTTGCAGGGCAAGGTGTGTGCCGCGCCGAATGTCTGCGAGCCGGTGTATTACTTCAACCCCGGGTCGTTCCTCGGCGGGAACATGGGTTTGATGAGCCTCAACGACGGCGTGGCGAAACTCGACCAGTGGGTCCGCGCCACGCCGGGAAAGAAGATCGCCTACGGCCACTCGCTCGGCTCGTCGGTGATCTACAAGTGGCTGCGACTGCATTCGGCCGACCCGAGCGCGCCGCCTCCGAGCGAGCTGAGCTTCATCACCAGCGGCGCCCCGGAACGTCGGGGGACCGGGTATGTCTACAGCGACCCCACCGGCTTGTATGACTACCGCAAGCAGGAAGGGTTCGGCATCCCGGCCGACACCCCGTATCGGGTCGTCGATGTGTGCCGCAAATGGGACGGCTGGTGCTACTGGATACCGGGTGACGGCCGCTGTGAGAACGGCCGGAACCAACTCCACATCGACTACACCATGGTCGACATCAACGACCCCGTCATGGAGGTCTCCGTCGAAGGCAACGTCACCTACGTACTGGCCCCGACGCCAGGATGGGACTGACGCTAGGTCAGAACCGAAATCTCCTTGCCCAATTCATATCCCGGAACCAGCGGCAGCTCGTCGCCGCTCCAGAACGAGCCTGGGTCGAAGTAATTCTCGCGCTTGTCGGTAGAGATCAACCCCATCTCCTCGTAGGTGATGGCGACGGTCTCAGCACAGTACGCGGTCTCCAGAGCGGCACGGCGGGTGACCTTGCTGCGCTCGGCGGACTCGCGGACCCGTCTGTGTACCAACGGAAGTCCGCGAGTCCAGTCGCTGACCGTGGGCAGCCGGCCGCGTATCCACCGGCCGGTCAAGCGCGCGGTGGTGGGGAAAGCGGTGCCGTCCATGCGGGCGATCACCCGTAGCATCGCGTCTTCCTGCTCGCGGGTGGCGAACGGGGTGAGCTGTCGCAACCAGCACCGCTGCCCGTACTTCGTCGCCCACTGCTGCACGGCGGCGCGCAGGTCATTGAGCTGAACGCCGCGGTGATGACTGCCCGTCCACATGTCCAGCAGTGTGTCGCCCAGTTCGGCATGCCAGATCAGCGGCGGCAGGTCGTCGATCGCGACGGTCATGCCCACGTGGTTGACCGGCGCGTTGGTCAGGGTCTGAATGGCCCGGTCGGGGCCAGACCCGCCGCGGAACAGCCAGAGGTCACCGGTGCGGGTGACCTCGAGGGCGTTCTCCAGGGACACGCTGTGGTTGCCGGTGCTCGCGCTCACCCCGGCAGCTTAGGCACACTGAGCGGGTGCGCAACGTGTGGAAATGGATCGGCCTGGCCGGTGTCGTCGGGGTGGCCGCCGGTGGGGTGCTCGTCGCCCGTGACCAACGCAGGCGAAACGCGTACACACCGAATGAGATCCGGGCTCGCCTGCACCAGCGGCTGGCCGAGTCGCAGGACACCCCCTAGCTGGTCTCGAGTGCCCGCACCCACAATCGGGTCAGGGTCTCGATCAGCAGTTCACATTCCACGGGCTCCCGGGCATCGATGATCGCCGCGTGCACCTGCGCTTCGATTCCGGAGACCACCATCGACGCCACCAGCTTGCGGTTGGTCTTGGCGACGTCGAGTCGCTCGAAATGCCGCTCCACCTCGTCGGCGATCGCCGCGTTCGCGGCGCGCAACCGCTTCAGCAGTTCTTCCGAGCGGGGAGCGCTGTCGTAGAGCAGTCGGTGCAGCTGAGGCTCCTCGACGTGCAGGCGCACGTTCACTTCGATACCCGCCCGCAGGGACTCTTCCAGCCCCGGCGCGGATTCCCGCAGCCGCGCGAACACGGCCATCATCGACTCGCGGGCACCGGCGAGGTGACGTTCGGCCAGGGAGTACAGCAACGCGTCCTTGTCCGGGAAGTAGTGATACAGGGTGCCGATGGAGATGCCGGCCGCTTCGGCCACCTTGTTGGTGGTGGTGCCGGTGTAGCCGCGTTCCTCGAATGTCTTGGCGGCGACATCGAGAACGCGTTCGTAGGTTTCGCGGGACCGTTGCTGTCGGGGGGAATTTCGTGGTTTTGGCATCGAGTTGTATTTACTTCTGGGAGTACGATCTTCGTGATCGGTGCTCACGTCGCTATCGGCAAGGTACCCCACCCGGCAACCGCAGCGCACCAACTCTCGTTTTCAACTATCTGCGCGCAATCGCGGCCTCGGTGAACGGGTATCGGTAGCACTGTGAACCGAATCGACGTCATGGAAATGGCGGCCGCGGAACGGACTGATCTCGCGCGGTTCGTGGAGAAATTGACGCCGCAGCAATGGATTGCGCCGACTCTGTGCTCTGAATGGCGGGTGGGCGAGGTGGTGGCCCATACCGTGGGGTTCGACGGCCTGAGTCCGTGGCAACTGGCGGCGGTGTTCTTGCGGGGGCGGCTGTGGGTGGACCGGATCAACGCCATCGAAGTCGCCCGGTTCAAGGAGTTGTCGCCTGAACAACTGGTGCAGCGGGTACGTGCCCACGCCCACCCAACCGGCCTGGCTTCGGGTTTCGGCGGGAGAATCGCGTTGACCGACAACATGATCCATCATCAGGACATCCGCCGACCGCTGGGTTTGCCACGCGACATCCCGGCGCCGCGACTCGTCGTCGCGCTGGACTTCGCCCGCTGGGCTCCGCTGATCCGGGGGGCGTGGCGGGCCCGGGGTCTGCGTTTGACGGCCACCGACCTGGACTGGGCGGCCGGATCCGGGCCGGTGGTGCGCGGCACCGGGGAAGCGCTGCTGATGGCGATGGCGGCCAGGCCGGCGGCAGTGGCCAATCTCGACGGCCCGGGCGTGCCGACGCTTGCCCGGCGCATCGCTCAGCCTGCCCGGCCCGCCGCGGGGCGTTGATCAGCCGCGGGTGACGAACTGCACGACGGCCTCACTGAAGGCGTCGTTGTCGTCCCCGGCGGCGGTATGACCCGCACCGGACAGCTCGACGAACTCGGCCCGCGGCACCTTCTGCAGGAAGTCGTTGACCCCTTCGGTGCTCACCACATCGGAGAGCTTGCCGCGGATCAGCAGGATCGGGATCTGCAGGCCCATGGCGGCGGCTTCCAGCTTGTCGGCCCGCTCGAAGGGATCGTCGGCGGGTTTGGTCAGGAACGCGGGATCCCAGTGCCAGTACCACCGGCCGTCGCGCAGCCGGAGGTTCTTCTTGAGGCCTTCAGGGCTGCGCGGTTTGGTGCGATGCGGCAGGTACTCGGCGACTGCATCGGCAGCGTCTTCGAGCGAGTCGAAACCGTGCACGTGGTTGAACATGAAATCCCGGATCCGGGCGCTGCCGGACTTCTCGAAGCGTGGCACGACGTCGACGAGGACGAGCTTGGCGACGCGCTGCGGGCCGGCCTGGCTGGCCACCAGGATTCCGGTCAGCCCGCCCATGCTCGCCCCGATGATCACCACCGGGGCACCCACCTGCTCGATCAGCGCGTGGACATCGGCAGCCAGGTTCTCCAGTGCGTAGTCGGCGTTGGGGGAGCGGTCGCTGTCGCCATGGCCGCGGGTGTCGACGGCAACCACGTGAAAGTCGCGATCGGCGAGGATCTGCCCGGTCTTCTTCCATGAGTGCCGGTTCTGCCCGCCGCCGTGCAGCATCAGGACCGTGGGATGTTCGGCCCGCGCGGTGTTGTAGGCGCGCGGCTCCTCTTCGCGCAAGCGCTCATCGGCCCGCGCGGTGTTGTAGGCGCGCGGCTCCTCTTCGCGCAAGCGCTCATCGGCCCGCGCGGGACCCCTCCACTCGTCGGCAACCAGCGTGATCCCGTCGGCGCCGGAGAATTCGACGGTCTGTGGTGTGTTCACGGGCGTCCTCTCGATTGCCGCAGGCACCCGACGTTACTGCCCGCCGCCGCCGGCCTGGGGGAGCAGCCGCGTCAGGTGCGCGACGGCCGCATCCATCACCGCAGCCGCGGTCTCGTCGTCGTCACACGTCATCACCTGCGCCGCGGACTCGGTGAGTACCGCGATCAACACCCGGGACAGCAGTGCGCCGGCCGCCGAGGTGTCGAGATCGAGTTCGGCGAGCCAGTCGCGGAACCAGTCGTGCATGCTGTCGCGCCGGATGCGTTCATATCCGGGCGGCACGTCGCCGGCCGACAGGATCACCGCGATATCCCGGTGGGTCCAGATGGCTTCCAGGTAGCCGCGGGCTTGTACACCGAACGACGCTTCTGCCCCGGTGTTCGCGATCTGGTTCTCGACGGTGACGCTGAGCCGGTCGTGGATCGCCAGGAACAGTTCGCACTTGCCGCCGAAATGGTGGTAGATGCTGCCGATGCTGGCACCCGAGGCGGTGACCACCTCGCCGATCGTGGCGGCGGTGAAACCATGCGCGCGGAATACGTCGGCGGCGGCATCGAGAATGCGTTGTTGAGTCGCGCTGGTTTTGGCCCACCGCCTGCGCTTGATCTTGACACGTGTCAATTGTGCGGGCGCGCCCGAAACGCCATCGGCGGTGGCGGGCGCTGTCATGGAGGGACGCTAACTCTTCGTCATCATTCAATGGCGAAATGCGAAATAGCGTTCTAGAACCGTGACCATTTGTGGTCCCAATTTGTCATTGTTCAATTGTCGGTCCGCATTTTCGACAGGGAATTTGCTGTTCGATTCCGCGGCGAGCACGTGTGATCCAGATTGCCCAGAGCCTGCACCTCGCTGCGCTCGGTGTGCGAAGATCGCAGGCGTCACTGGGTGCCCGGAGAGGTCTGTCCGTCGAGGTCAGGCCAAGTGTTGCTCGGCGCGAAATGCGTGGTGTACGTTCTTCGGGCGGTCTGTGTCATGAGTCACAGTTTTAACGCAGGAAGAGGTTCTGTGTCGGAAGGAAATCAGCGGCTCATGCGATTGATGCAGATCCGGCCGGCGCAGTGGGTTCGGGTCAGTATCGGCCGGGCCGCCTAGTGGCCACGCCCGAAGTGATCGCCAAGCCGGTCCGGTCTGTCGGCGGCTTCTTCGCCATGGCACTGGACACCTTCGTCGCGATGTTCCGGACGCCGTTCGCGTGGCGGGAGCTGATCCTGCAGACCTGGTTCGTGGCCCGGGTGTCGATCGTGCCCACGCTGATGCTGTCGATCCCGTTCACGGTGCTCCTGGTGTTCACGTTCAACATCCTGCTGGTCGAGTTCGGCGCTGCCGACTTCTCCGGCACCGGAGCCGCCATCGGCACCGTCACCCAGATCGGGCCGATCGTCACGGTGCTGGTGGTCGCCGGCGCGGGTGCCACCGCCATGTGCGCCGACCTCGGTGCCCGCACCATCCGCGAAGAACTCGACGCCCTGCGCGTCATGGGGATCAACCCCATCCAGGCCCTCGTCGTACCCCGCGTCCTGGCGGCCACCATCGTGGCGCTGATGCTCTCGGCGTCGGTGGTGGTGGTCGGCATCGCCGGCGGGTTCTTCTTCTCGGTGTTCGTCCAGCACGTCACCCCGGGCGCTTTCGTCGCCGGACTCACGCTCATCACCGGTCCCGCCGACGTCATCATCTGCCTGGTGAAAGCCACCCTGTTCGGTCTCTCTGCGGGCCTGATCGCCTGCTACAAGGGCATTTCCGTAGGCGGTGGCCCCGCCGGTGTCGGCAACGCGGTGAACGAGACCGTGGTGTTCACCTTCATCGCACTGTTCGTCATCAACGTGCTGGCGACCGCGGTCGGCGTGGAGGCCAACGTATGAGGGTGCAAGCATGACGGCCGTCCATGGAAACAGTCCACGTCTGCAGCGCACGTTCCGGAGCTGGTCAGACGGCTGGAACCGGATCGGGCTGCAGACCAAGTTCTACGGCTACACCCTCAAAGGCATCGTCGACGCCTTCCTGTACTACAAGACCGAAATCGTCCGCCTCATCGCACAAATGGGCCTCGGTGCCGGTGCCCTGGCCGTCATCGGCGGCACCATCGCCATCGTCGGCTTCCTCACCCTGTCCACCGGTGCGCTGGTGGCCGTCCAGGGGTACAACCAGTTCGCCACCATCGGCGTCGAGGCCCTCACCGGCTTCGCCTCCGCATTCTTCAACGTGCGCCTGATCGCGCCGCTGACCGCGGGTGTCGGCATGGCGGCCACCATCGGCGCCGGTGCCACCGCGCAACTGGGCGCCATGCGGATCAACGAGGAGATCGACGCTCTCGAGGTCATCGGTATCCGCACCATCGCCTACCTGGCTTCGGCGCGCGTGATCGCCGGTGTGGTCGTGGTGATCCCGCTGTACTGCGTCGCGGTGCTGATGTCGTTCCTGGCCGCGCGGGTGGGCACCACTTTCATCTACGGCCAGTCCACGGGTGTGTACGACCACTACTTCCGGACGTTCCTCAACCCCGTCGACCTAATCTGGTCGTTCCTGCAGGCGATCATGATGGCCCTGGTGATCATGCTGGTGCACACCTATTACGGCTTCACCGCCTCCGGAGGTCCCGCCGGAGTGGGTGAGGCGGTCGGTCGCGCTGTGCGCACGTCGCTCATCATCGCCGCACTGGTGACCGTGATGATCTCACTGGCCGTGTACGGCCAGTCCGGCAACTTCAACCTCTCCGGATAGGGCCGGCAGGACTCGTCATGGACTTCGCGGAAAAGGAAAAAGGCAAAGGCCTGCACCCCGGATGGTGGACCGCCATCCTGTTGCTGGTCATCGCTGCGTTGGTGTACGGCACGGCCGCCTTGTTCTCCGGGTCGTACAAGACCTACGTTCCGGTGACCCTGACGTCGGACCGCGCCGGTCTGGTGATGGAGAGCGGCGGCAAGGTCAAGATGCGCGGGGTTCAGGTCGGGCGGGTCAGCTCGATCAAGGGTGGCACCGAGCCCGTCAGCCTCAAGCTCGAGATCTTTCCCGACCAGATCCAGCACATCCCGGCCAATGTCGAGGCAGAAATCAGGGCCACCACCGTCTTCGGCGCCAAGTTCGTCGACCTGATCTACCCGGAGAACCCGAGCTCCGACCGCCTGGCCTCAGGTGCTGTGGTGAAATCCCGCAATGTGACCACCGAGGTAAACACGGTGTTCCAGAACCTGGTCGGAGTGCTCGATCAGGTGGACCCGATGAAGCTCAACGCGGTGATCTCCGCGCTGGCCGAAGGTGTCCGCGGCCAGGGGGAGCGCATCGGGCAGGCCACCACCGACTTCAATCAGGTGCTGCTGGCGCTGAACCCGCGCAGTGAGACCATCCGCGCCGATTGGCAGGCGCTGAAAGGCTTCAGCGACGCCTACAGCGGGGCCGCGCAGGACATCTTGGCCACCTTGAGCGCCGCCTCCACCACCAGCACCACCATCGTGGAGAACTCCAAACCGCTGGATGCCTTGCTGCTCAACGTGATCGGGCTGTCCAACAGCGGTATTGCCCTGTTGGCTCCCAACCAGGAGAACCTGATCAAGGGCATCAACAACCTGGAGCCCACCACCAACCTGCTGATGAAGTACAACCCCGAGTACACCTGCATGCTGGTGGGCGCAAAGTGGTTGCTGGACAACGGTGCCTACGACGCCACCGGCGGCAACGGCAAGTCCTTCATCGTCGACGGCGGCGCGCTGCTGGGTGACGACCAGTACCGTTACCCGGACCACCTGCCGATCATCGGCGCCAAGGGCGGCCCCGGCGGCCAGCCGGGCTGCGGCTCGCTGCCCATCCCGGACAAGAACTGGCCGGTGCGGGCGCTGGTCACCAACACCGGCTGGGGTACCGGCGTGGACATCCGGCCGAACCCGGGTATCGGGTTCCCCGGCTACGCCAACTATCTGCCGGTCACCCGCGGTGTTCCCGAACCTCCGAGTGTGCGCAACCTGTTCGGTGGTCCCGCCCCGGGACCGAACGCCGGAAACCCGCCGAAGGTCATCCCGGAACCGGGCGACTACCCCTACGGCGCGCCGATGTACGCCCCCGACGGCACCCCGCTGTGGAACAACCTGCCGCCCGCGCCGCCGCCGATGGATGCGCGGGAGCCGGGGCCGACACCGGGATCGGAGCCGTTCTTCGTGCCGAACCCGGGGCAGACGCCCACCCCGCTGCCCCCGACGCCGGTGCCCAACCCGGCCACACCGGGCCCCTGATCATCACGACGTCAACGAGAGGTAAGCGGAAGTGAAAGACAACCTGGGAGGCGCCATCTGGCGTTTGGGTATCTTCCTGGTGGTCTGCTTGCTGGGGATGTTCTCGCTGTTCGCGGTGTTCGGTCAGTTGCGGTTCGACAAGGAGCAGACCTACCGGGCCGAGTTCAGCAATGTGACGGGCCTGGAGCCCGACGACTTCGTGCGTATCGCCGGTGTCGAGGTGGGCAAGGTGAAGAACCTGTCGATCCGCGACGACTCCACGGTGTTGGTGGAGTTCAGCGCCCAGGATTCGGTGGTGCTGACCGAAGGCAGCCGCGCCGTCATCCGGTACGACGACCTGATCGGCGGCCGCTACCTGCAACTGGTCGAAGGTGCCGGCGGCACAAGGAAACTGAACCCCGGCGACACCATCCCGCTGGCACAGACCGAGCCTGCGCTGGACCTCGATGCGCTGATCGGCGGCTTCCGCCCACTGTTCCAGGCGCTCAACGCCGAGCAGGTCAATGCGCTGACCGGTCAGCTGATCAGCGCTCTGCAAGGCCAGGGCGCCACCATCGGGTCGTTCCTGTCGCAGACCGCGTCGCTGACCAACACCCTGGCCGACCGCGACCAGCTGATCGGCGAGGTGATCGTCAACCTCAACACGGTGCTGGGTTCCCTTGCCGGGCAGAGTGATCAGTTCGGAAAGGCCGTCACGGCGCTGTCCGAACTGGTGCAGGGCCTCGCTGAGCGCAAAGACGACATCGCCACCGGACTGGCCTACACCAACGAGGCCGCCGGCTCCATCACCGCACTGCTTTCCGAAGCGCGGCCGCCGTTGCAGAAGGTCGTCACTGAAACCGATCGCAGCGCAAGCATCGTGCTGGCCGATCACGATTATTTCGACAACCTGCTCAACACGCTGCCCGACGCCTACCAGATCCTGAACCGCCAGGGCATGTACGGCGATTTCTTCAGCTTCTACCTGTGCGATATCGCGCTCAAGCTCAACGGCAAGGGAGGCCAGCCGGTGTACGTCAAGGTGGCCGGCCAGAGCACGGGGAGGTGCGCACCGCGATGAAACCCTTCGCTGAACGCAACTCCTTCGTCATCGGTCTGGTCGGTATTGTCGGCATCGTCGCGATCGTGCTGCTGGCGCTGAACTACAAGAAGCTCCCGCTGATCAACTCCTCGACGTCGTACTCGGCGTATTTCGCCGAAACCGGCGGGCTGGACAGCGGTTCACCCGTACAGGTGTCGGGCCTGCAGGTCGGTCAGGTCACCGGTGTCGAACTCGACGGCGCCCAGGTGCTGATCACCTTCAGCGTCAACGACGGTGTGCGCCTTGGTGATCGGGCCGAAGCCGCGATCAAGACCAAGAGCCTTCTGGGCGCGAAGTTCCTGGAGGTCACCCCCCGCGGTGACGGACAGCTCGACGGGCCCATCCCGACCGACCGCACCACCCCGCCGTATGAACTGCCCGACGCGCTCGGGGATCTCACCACCACCATCAGCGGCCTGAACACCGACCAGCTGTCGGACTCGCTGCGGGTGCTCTCGGAGACCTTTTCCCAGACCCCGCCGGACCTGCGGATCGCGGTCGAAGGTGTGGCGCGGTTCTCCGAGACGCTCAACGAACGCGACGCGCAACTGCGGGAACTGCTGGGCAACGCCAACAAGTCCACCGCCGTGCTGGCCGAGCGCAGCGATCAGGTGGTGTCGCTGATCGCCAACACCAACGCACTGCTGGCCGAGTTGCAGACCCAGAGCAGCGCTCTGGATCAGATCTCGAACAACATCTCGGCCGTGAGCCAGCAGTTGGTGGGTTTCATCAACGAGAACCGGTCCACCATGAAGCCGGCACTGGACAAGCTCAACGGTGTGCTGGCCACCATCGAGAACCGCAAGGATCGGGTGGCGAAGTCGATCAACATGTTGTCGACGTATGCGATGGCGCTCGGTGAATCGGTGGCCTCGGGGCCGTTCTTCAAGTCCTACATCAGCAACCTCATCCCCGGTCAGTTCTCCCAGCCGTTCATCGATGCGGCGTTCTCCGATCTGGGCCTGGACCCGAATGTGTTGCTGCCCACCGAACTCACCGATCCTCAGATCGGTCAGCCGGGCACCCCCGCGCTGCCGATGCCGTTCCCGCGCACTGGCCAGGGTGGCGACCCGCGCCTGAACCTGCCCGACGCGATCACCGGTAACCCCGGAGATCAGGGCTGCGGTCCGCCCGGCATCCCGCTGCCCGGCCCCACCGGCTGCTATCCCTACCGCGATCCGGGCCCCGCGCCCGCACCCGGCGGCCCCCCGCCGGGCCCGCCCGCGGCCGCACCGCCCGGCGTCGCGACCGCACCCGCACCGTCGGTGGCGCCGGTCGCGGTTCCGGCCCCGGGCCAAACGCCGCCGGTGACTCAGACTCTCGGCCCCGCGCCGGGACCCGTTGATCCCGCGAACCCGGGAGGTGGACAGTGACGCTCTCCCGGAACACCAAGCTCGGGGTCGGCATCGTGCTGGTGCTGATCCTCGTCGCCGGCGTCGCGGTGCTGCTGCGCCCCGGTGGCCCGGCCAACCGCACCAACGTCGTCGGTTACTTCGCCAACAGCAACGGCATCTTCGTCGGCGACGACGTGAAGATCCTCGGGGTGTCGGTGGGCAAGATCGACAAGATCGAACCGGAGCCGCAGCGGGTCAAGATCTCGTTCTGGTACGACAGCAAGCACAAGGTGCCCGCCGACGCGAAGGCCGCGATCCTGTCACCGGCACTGGTCACGGGTCGCGCCATCCAGCTGACCCCGGCCTACACCACTGGACCCGTGATGGAATCCGACGCGGTGATCCCGGAGGACCGCACGGCTGTGCCGGTGGAGTACGACTCGTTCCGCCAGCAGCTGCAGCGGCTGACCGACACGTTGGAGCCCACCGAACCGGGCGGAGTGAGCACGCTGGGTTCGGCCATCAACACCGCCGCGGACAACCTCCGCGGCCAGGGCGCCAACATTCGCGACACCGTCATCAAGCTGTCGCAAGCCTTTTCGGCGCTCGGTGATCACAGCACCGACATCTTCTCGACCGTCAAGAACCTGTCGATCCTGGTGGCCGCGCTGCAGGAAAGCACCAACCTGATGCGCCAGCTCAACCAGAACCTCGCCGACGTCACTGGCCTGCTGGCCGACGACCCCGACGAGATTTCCTCGGCAGTACGGGATTTGAACGTCGCCGTCGGTGAGGTGCAGACCTTCGTCGCGGAGAACCGGGAGACCCTGGGAACCACGTCGGACAAACTGGCGGCCGTCACGAGCATCCTCAACGACAACCTCGACGACGTGGAGCAGCTCCTGCACGTCGCGCCCAACACATTGCAGAACTACATCAACATCTATCAGCCGGCGCAGGGCGCGGCCACCAGCGTGTTGGCCATCAACAACTTCTCCAACCCGATCTCGTTCCTGTGCGGCGCCATCCAGGCGGCGTCTCGGCTGGGTGCCGAGCAGTCGTCGAAGCTGTGCGTGCAGTACCTGGCGCCGATCGTCAAGAACCGGCAGTACAACTTCCTGCCGATCGGGCAGAACCTGTTCGTCGGTACCCAGGCCCGCCCCAACGAGGTGACCTGGAGTGAGGACTGGATGCGCCCGGATTACATTCCTCCCCGGCCGCCGGCCCCACCGGCACCGCCCGCCCCGGTGTCCCCGCTTCCCGCGGAAGCCGTTGCGCCACCTCCGGCAGCGCCGACTTCACCTCTTGCTGCTGAAGCGGTGCCGACCAATCCCGCCGACGGCCTGCAGGGGCTGATGGTTCCGGGAGGTGGACAGTGATCAGGCGTCTGACGAGTGCCGGTCTGGCTGCCGCAGCTGCACTGACTCTCAGCGGCTGCGGCGACTGGCAGGGGCTGAACTCGTTGCCGCTGCCCGGAACCGAAGGTGCCGGGCCCGGGGCGTTCACCATCACCGCGCAGATGCCCGATGTGGACAACATCGAACAGAACTCGCGGGTGCGGGTGGGCGACGTCACCGTGGGCAATGTCAGCAAGATCGAACGGCAGGACTGGCATGCCCTGGTGACCATGACCCTCAACGGTGACGTCGAACTGCCCGCCAACGCGACGGCGACCGTGGGCCAGACCAGCCTGCTGGGCTCGCTGCACATCGAGCTGGCGCCACCGAAAGACGAAGCCCCGCAAGGACGCCTGGGTGAGGGCTCGGTGATCCCGCTGTCGTCGTCGGGGGCCTACCCGACCACCGAGCAGACGCTGGCGGCGGTGTCGCTGATCCTCAACGGCGGCGGTATCGCGCAGGTCCAGGACATCACCGCAGAGCTCAGCACCGCCTTCACCGGCCGCGAAGGTGACCTGCGCTCGCTGATCCAGCAGCTGGACTACTTCATCCAGTACAACAACGACCAGAAGAACGACATCATCGCCGCGGCGGAGAGCCTCAACAATCTGGTGGGGCAGATCGCCGAGCAGAAACCCGTTGTCGACGAGGCGCTGCGCACCATCCCGGACGCGCTCGACGTGCTCAAGGATCAGCGTGAGCAGCTGTCGGAGGCACTGGTGCAACTCGGCAAGTTCAGCGCCTTCGCGGCGAACTCGGTGAACCAGACCCGGGAAGCGCTGGTGCAGGAGCTCAAAGACCTTGGGCCCGTGCTGCAGTCACTTGCCGATGCCGGTCCGGCGCTGACCCGGGCCTTGAGCTTCTTCCCGACCTTCCCGTGGCCGAAGGAAACGCTGCACAACTGGATGCGGGGCGACTACGGCAACCTGAGTCTGGTGTTCGACCTGACGCTGAGCCGCCTCGACGCCGGCATCTTCACCGGAACGCGGTGGGAGGGTGACCTCACCGAGCTCGAACTGCAGTGGGGCCGCACCATCGGCCAGCTGCCGAGCCCGTACACCCGCGCGAATCCACTGGTCGCTCCGTACCGCTGGGATCAGGGGCCGTAGACATGCATCTGAGTAAAAAGATCCTGACGCAGCTGGCGATCTTCGTCCTGATCGCCGTGATCGCCGGTGCGGTGATGATCTTCAACTTCATCAACCTGCCCGCGATGCTGTTCGGTGTCGGCGAGTACCGGGTCACCATCCAGCTGCCCGAGGCCGGCGGAATCTACCAGCGCGGCAACGTCACCTACCGTGGCACCGAGGTCGGCCGGATCGAGGACGTGCGGCTGACCGACGATGGTGTCGAAGCCACCCTGGTGTTGCGCTCGAATCAGAGCATCCCCGCCAACCTGGACGCCGAGGTGCACAGCCAGTCGGCGGTGGGCGAGCAGTTCATCGCGCTGCTGCCGCGCAGCGGGGATGGGCCCACCCTGCAGGACGGCGATGTGATCCCGATGGATCGCACCACTGTTCCGACCGACGTCAACACCTTGCTGGATGCGACAAATCGTGGGCTGCAAGCAATTCCGGGCGACAACCTCAAGACCGCGGTGGACGAGGCCTATATCGCGATCGGTGGTCTGGGCCCGGAGATCCAACGGTTCGTCAAGGGTTCGACCGCGTTGGCCATCGACAGCCGGGCCAATCTCAACGAGCTGACCACCCTGATCGACCAGTCCAAACCCGTGCTGGATTCGCAGACGGACACCGGTGATTCGATCCAGGCGTGGGCTTCGCACCTGGCCACCATCAGCGGCGAGCTACGCGACCAGGATGCTGCGGTCGAAGGCGTGATCACGCGGGGTTCACCCGCAGCCGACGAGGTGCGCGCGCTTCTCGACCGGTTCCAGCCGACGCTGCCGGTACTGCTGGCCAACCTGGTCAGCGTCGGCGAGGTGGCGATCACCTATCAGCCGAACCTCGAGCAGCTGCTGGTGCTGCTGCCGCAGGGGACCGCGGTGACCTCCGCGACCGGCGTCGCCAACCGGCACACCAAGCAGGACTACAAGGGCGCCTACCTGAGCTTCAACTTGAACCTCAACCTGCCGCCACCATGCACCACGGGGTTCCTGCCCGCCCAGCAGCAGCGTCCGCCCGCCGCGGTGGATGCTCCGGACCGGGTGGCGGGCAACCTGTACTGCCGGATCCCGCAGGACTCCTCGTTCAACGTGCGCGGGGCGCGCAACATCCCGTGTGTGACGGTGCCGGGCAAACGTGCGTCGTCGGTGCGCGAATGCGAGAGCGACGAGGTGTACGCCCCGCTGAACCCGGGCTTCAACTGGAAGGGCGACCCGAACGCCACCAATTCGGGGCAAGCCGTTCCCGACATTCCGCCCGGCATGCCACCTGCGGAAGCGGCACCACCGCCCGCCCCGCCGCTGCCGCCGATCGCGGCCGCTGAATACGACCCGACCACCGGCACGTACGTTGGACCAGACGGGCATGTGTACAAGCAAGCCGATTTGGCCCGTGGTGCCGCAGAGGAGCAAACATGGCAGACGATGCTGCTGCCCCCGAAGGGAAGCTGAGCGGGAACGACCCCGACCTCACAGCTGATCCCGAGGGGGCGACGGAATCGCCTCGAGAAGCCGACCAGGACGACACACCGACCGCGGTGCAGGACGCGCAGACCGACTCCGCAGCGCCGGAGGATTCTGCCGTGTCGGAGGATTCCGCTGTGTCGGAGGATGGGGTGTCGGATACCGAGGACCCCGAAGACGAGGAACTCGCCGAGGAGCCCGCGCCGGCCAAGGAGCCGATGTCGCCGCTGAAGCTGGCGACGCTCATCGGTGTGGTGGTGGTGCTCGTGTTGGGTGGCACTGTGGGCTGGCTCGGGTACCGCGCGTTGGACTCCCGTGAGACCGCCGAGCAGCGCAGCGTGTTCCTGCAGGTGGGGCGGCAGGCCGCGCTGAATCTGACCACCATCGATTTCGCCACCGTCGATGCCGATGTACAGCGCATCCTGGACTCGGCCACCGATTCGTTCTACGACGACTTCTCCGCGCGGACGCAGCCGTTCGTGGACGTGGTGCGGCAGGCTCAGTCGAAGTCCGTCGGTGAAGTCACGTCGGCGGGATTGGAATCCGAGGACGCCACCGGCGCGCAGGTGCTGGTCGCGATCACGGTGCGGACCTCGAATGCCGGTGCCCCCGAACAGGAACCACGCGCCTGGCGGATGCGCATCAGCGTCAAGCAGGTCGGTGAGGAGACAAAGGTGTCCAACGTGGAGTTCGTCCCGTGACCGCCGATGACAAGACCCGGGAAGCGGACGACACCGTTGTTGATGACACCGCTGTTGATGACACCGTTGTTGATGACACCGCTGTTGATGACGCGGTGTCCGAGGCTTCTGAATCCGACGCCACGGCCGAGGAGGCCACCGAGGGCTCCGCACCGGACGAGGCGGACGGATCCGACACAGAGACCACCGATTCGGCTGCGGAACCGGACTCCGACAACAAGGCGGGCATCAACTGGGCGCGGGTGTTCGCCTTCGGCATCCTGCCCGCGCTGGCGCTGCTCCTGGGTGCCGGGGCCGGTTTCCTGAAATGGCAGGACTCGTCGGTGCGGGACACCGACGCGGTGCGAATCGAGTCCGTGCAACTCGCCAAGGACGCCACCGTCAGGCTGTTGTCCTACAAGCCGGACACCGTCGAGCAGGATCTCGGCTCGGCTCGTGAACTGCTCACCGGTGAGTTCCGCGATTCCTACACCCAGCTCATCAACGACGTCGTGATCCCCGGGTCCAAGGAACGTCAGATCTCCGCAGTGGCCACCGTTCCCGCCGCCGCGTCGGTCTCCGCGGAGCCGAACAAGGCCGTGGTGCTGGTGTTCGTCAACCAGACCGTGGTGGTGGGCACCGACGCGCCCACCGGCACCACGTCCAGCGTTCAGGTCACCATGGACCGGGTGGGGGATCGCTGGTTGATCTCCGAATTCGATCCCGTCTGAGCCGGCCGTGACCGCTGATCCCCAGTGGACCGATATCGCGGGGTCCGAGGTGAGCCTGAAGGCGCTCACCTGGGCCGCCGACGAGCGTGACCGGCCGCTTGCATTGTGTCTGCACGGTTTTCCCGATACCGCCTTCGGGTGGCGCAAGGTGGCGCCGCTGCTGGTGGCCGCGGGCTACCGGGTGGTCGCGCCCATGATGCGGGGCTACGCTCCCTCGGGTTTCCCGGTGGACGGCAGTTACCACGTCGGGGCGTTGATGGATGACGCGCTGCGGGTGCGCGAGACGGTCGGGGGAGGCGATCACGATCTGCTGATCGGCCATGACTGGGGAGCGATAGCCGCGGCGGGGCTGACGGCCATGCCGGCGAGCCCGTTCAGCAAGGCGGTGATCATGTCGGTGCCGATGGCCGCGGCGTTCCGGCCGTGGGGCGGTGTCCCGCACCCGCTGCGGCTGGCTGCCCAACTACCCCGTCAGCTCGTACGCAGCTGGTACATCATGTACTTCCAGTTGCCGTGGGCACCCGACCGTTCGGCGAAATGGGTGACGCCACGCCTGTGGCGGCAGTGGTCACCCGGCTACGACGCCGCCGAGGATCTGCAGCACGTGTCCGCCGCGATCGGCGCACCCGAACACTGGCGTGCGGCGCTGGGGCCCTACCGTGCGACGGTGCGCAATTCTGCTCCGCCGCAACGGTTTGCCGAACTCCACCAACACTGGTTGTCGGCGCCGCTGCTGCCGACGCTGTACCTGCACGGCGCCGACGACGGCTGTGCGTCGGCCGAATACACCGAGTGGGTCAGGCGGGTCCTGCCGGACGGCGGGCGCGCCGAGATCGTCCCCGGCGCCGGGCATTTCCTGCAGCTCGAGCAGCCCGGCCAGGTGGCCGAGCTGATCGCCGGATTCGCGCCCGTCGCATCCTGAGTACGGTGGTCATCCGGCTCGCCGCCGCCGACGCCCAGACCTATTGGCTGTCGGCGAAGATCCCCAGCGACCAGTTGCTGCTGTACGCCTTCGACGGTGCACCCGCCATCGAACCGGTGGTGGTACAGCTGCGTCGCCGTGCCGCGATGTGCCACGATCTGCGGCTGCGGATCGTCGACGATTGTGTTGCGGCGTACCCGGCGTGGGCGTACGCCCCGGTGCGGCCCGCCCAGTTCGTGGTCCATGACGGGCGCAACTGGGCGAGCTGCCTGGACGCGGTGGCCGGGCTTGCCGACCAGCCGCTGGATGCGACCGAGGTGACGTGGCGGGTGCATGTGTTCACCCCGGTCGCCGATGTCCCGGATGCGTCCGGCCCGGCAACGGTTGCGGTAGTGCAGGTCTCGCATGCCCTGGCCGACGGTACCCGCGCCGCCGACCTCGCCGGCTGGCTGTTCGGCCGGTCTGTGCCGGTGACGCCGGTGGTCGCTGCCCGCCCGGGCAGCCTGGTGCTGCGTTCGGTGGCCGCAGCGCGTGCGCACCGTCACTTGGTCCGCGACACCGCCGCAGGTGTGCTGCCCGCGGCTCCACCGCCGCGGCCGGAGGCGTTGACCAACTCCGCGCCCGCCGGGCGGCGTCGGGTGCGCACGCTGCTTCGGCCTCGCGCGGCGCTGGGCGGTCCCACCGTCACCGTCGCGGTGCTCGCGGCGATCAGCGAGGCGCTGGACGGGCACCTCGCCGAGCGCGGACAGGACATTCCCCGGCTCGGCGCGGAAGTGCCGGTGGCCCACGGTGGGATTCGGTTCGCGCACAACCACTTCGGCAACGTCGGGGTGGGCCTGTATCCGGAACTCGCCAGCGCAGCGCGGACCGACCGCATTGCCGCGGATCTGGCGGCGGGCCGCGCCCGTGGTGACCATCCGGCCGCGGTGGCGGCCCGGCGTTCCTTCGCGGCCGTGCCGGCCCCGCTGCTCAGGTGGGGTGTGCGCCAGTTCGACGAAACCGTCCGCTCACCCGTGGTGACCGGTCACACCGTGGTGACGAGTGTCAACCGGGGGGCCGCCGACTTGCACTTCGGTTCAGCGCCCGTCCTGTTCACCGCCGGCTACCCGCTGCTCTCTCCGATGATGGCACTGGTGCACGGGGTGCACGGAATCGGTGCCACGGTGGCGATCAGCGTTCACGCCGCCGAAACCGCCGGTGACATCGACGACTACGTGGCCCGGCTGGACCGCGCGCTGGGCTGACTTCCGCGCAACGCCGCGATCCCCGCGTCGAGGGCGTCCTCCAGATAGCGCAGATCGCCGGTGGCCATCAGCACCCCGACCCCACCCTGGATGCCGGCCAGCAGCGCTCGGGCCGTGGCGTCGGCGTCCACCCGTGCGGGCACCTTGCCCGTCGACTGCATGGCCCGGATACCGGAGGCGATCTCGCCGTGCCAGCGTCCCATCAGCGCTGTTGTCACCGCCTGCGCCCCGGGGGTGGTCCGGCCGATCTCCGACATCAGCACCGACAGCGGGCAGTTCTGGCCCTGGCGGCGGTACCGGTCGACCACCACGTCGCGCCAGCGTGTCCACGCCGCCCAGGACGTCAGTTCACCCAGGTAGGGCTGCTGGTCGGAGATCACCTGGCGGGCCTCGTGCTCGGCCACCGCCAGCAGCAGCTCTTCCTTTCCGGCCGGAAAGTAGTGGAACAGCTGGCTTTTCGAGGTCCGGGTGCGGGCGCGGATATCGTCGAGGGTGGTGGCGGCCACGCCGTTGGCGCGGATCTCCTCGGCAGCGCCGGTGATGATGCGCTGCCGGGTGGCCAGCCCCTTCTTGGTCAGGCCGAGTTGGTGGACCTGCGGGTCCAGTTCCCACGGCCGGCTGTCCGGGCTCATGGGCGCACACAGTACGCGGAACGCCCGGCGGCGAGGCGGATCGGTCGAGGGGGTCGAGCAGCGGCGTGACAGATGGCCTACATTCTGTTACGTGACTGCCTACGACTTCGCACTGCTTGTCCTCCGGGTCGTACTCGGACTGACGATGGCTGCACACGGTTACAACAAGTTCTTCGGCGGCGGGCGGATCCCCGGAACCGCGGGGTGGTTCGACAGCATCGGGATGAAACCGGGCATGTTCCACGCCCGGGTCGCGGCCACCACCGAGATGGCCGCGGGCATCGGTCTGGCCCTGGGGCTGCTGACTCCGGTGCCGGCCGCGGGCTTCGTGGCTTTGATGCTGGTGGCCGCCTGGACGGTGCACCGCAAGAACGGGTTCTTCATCGTCAAAGAGGGCTGGGAGTACAACCTGGTTCTGGCTGTCACGGCGGTGGCGATCGCCGGTACCGGCGCCGGCAAGCTCAGCCTGGACTACCTGCTGTTCTCTCATACCGCGGTGTGGGATGTGGTGCAGGGCTGGTGGGGCCTGCTGATCGCGGTGGTGCTGGGGCTCGGCGGCGGTATCGGCCAGCTGGCGATCTTCTACCGCCCGCCGGTGAAGTCCTAGAAATCCGTCCGCGGATCGCATGATTTTGGGTGTGCTCGCCCACGGGAACTAGAACACGTTCTAGTCTGAGCTCCATGGGATTTCTGAAGCAGACCACGCCGGAAATCGACTTCGCGGAATGGAGCAAGGGCACCCGCGCCGAACGGATCAAGCCGATGGCCCGGCACTGGGCCGAAGTCGGCTTCGGCACCCCGGTGGCGCTGCACCTGTTCTACGTTCTCAAGATCCTCGCCTACATCCTGGGTGCGTGGCTGGTGGTCCTGACCACCCGCGGTGTCGACGGATTCTTCAACGTCGCCGAATGGTTCAACGAGCCCATCGTGTTCCAGAAGGTGGTGCTCTACACCATGCTGTTCGAGGTCGTCGGCCTCGGCTGCGGATTCGGCCCACTCAACAACCGGTTCTTCCCGCCGATGGGTTCGGCCCTGTACTGGCTGCGGCCCGGCACCATCCGGCTGCCGCCGTGGCCCGACCGGATTCCGCTCACCCGGGGTGACGCCCGCACCCCGTTCGATGCCGCCGTCTACGGCGCGCTGCTGGTGGTGCTGCTGATCGCCCTGTTCTCCGACGGCGTGGGCCCCGGTGTCGGGGTGCTGCCCGCCTGGCAGCTGTGGGCCGTGCTCGGGCTGCTCGCACTCATCGGCCTGCGCGACAAGGTGATCTTCCTGGCCGCGCGCGGCGAGGTGTACGGATCGCTGGCGGTGGCGTGCCTGTTCGCCAGCCACAGCGTGGTCGACATGATCATCGCCGCCAAGCTGGTGTGTCTGGTGATCTGGCTCGGAGCGGCCACCTCGAAACTCAACAAGCACTTCCCGTTCGTCATCTCCACGATGATGAGCAACAACCCGGTGTTCCGGTCGCCGGCGATCAAGCGCAAGTTCTTCGAACACTTCCCCGACGATCTGCGGCCGGGGCGGCGCTCGCGTTTCCTGGCGCATTTCTCGACGGCCGTCGAGGGTCTGGTGCCGCTGGTGCTGTTCTTCTCCCATGGTGGCTGGGCAGGCGCCGTCGCGGCGTTCATCATGCTGTGCTTCCACTTCGGCATCCTCAGCTCGATCCCCATGGGCGTGCCGCTGGAATGGAACGTCTTCATGATGTTCTCGGTGGTCGCACTGTTCCTCGGCCACCCCGGTGTCGGCCTCGCCGACCTGCAGAGCCCGCTGCCGATCCTGCTGTTCGTGGTGGTCGCCGGCACCGTGGTGCTCGGAAACCTGTTCCCGCGCAAAGTGTCTTTCCTGCCCGGGATGCGGTACTACGCGGGCAACTGGGACACCTCACTGTGGTGCATCAAGCCGTCAGCCGATGCCAAGATCGCCGAAGGCATCGTCGCGATCGCGAGCATGCCCGCGGCGCAGCTCGAAAAGTTCTACGGAAGCAAGGAAGCCGCGCAGATCCCGATGTACATGGGGTACGCGTTCCGGTCGTTCAACACCCATGGCCGGGCGCTGTTCACGCTCGCGCACCGGGCGATGGCCGGGCACAACGAGGACGACTACACCCTGACCGACGGTGAGCGCATCGTGTCCACGGCCATCGGCTGGAACTTCGGCGACGGCCACATGAGCAACGAGCAGCTGGTCGCCGCCCTGCAGAAGCGCTGCCACTTCGAACCCGGTGAGGTGCGCATCGTCATGCTCGACGCTCAGCCCATCCACCGGCAGACCCAGCAGTACCGGCTCGTCGACGCCGCCACGGGCGAATTCGAGCGCGGCTACGTCGAGGTCGCCGACATGGTGACCCGTCAACCGTGGGACGACACCGTTCCGGTGCACGTCACCCGCAGCGACTCCCTAGCGTGAAATGGCCTCGGCGATGGGGGTGTCACCGTTGTTGAACTCGATGGTGCGCCCGATCGTCGAATCCTGTGCCAGCACTGCGGCGGCCACCGCGGCGACATCGGCCCGGGACACCTTCCCGTCGGCTGCCTCCGGGCCGACGGTGATGCGCCCGGTGGGCTCGTCGAGTGTCAGCCCACCGGGGCCCAGGATGGTCCAGTCCAGGCCGCTGGCCTTGAGGTACTCATCGGCGGCCGCTTTGGCCTGGGCGTACGCATAGAACGAGTTGTCCTCGGGGACACCGTGATCGGGGCCGGCGCCGAAGTAGGACACCATCACGAATCGGCGCACACCGGCCTGCTTGGCCGCGTCGATCACGCGGATGGCGGCGTCGCGGTCGACGGCGTAGGTGCGCGCCGGGTTGCCACCGCCTGCGCCGGCGGAGAACACCACCGCATCATGGCCCACCAGCAGGCCGGCCAGTGTCTCGGTGTCGGAGTTCTCGATGTCGGCGACGACGGGGTCGGCGCCGGTGGCCGCCACGTCGCCGGTGTGGTCGGCATTGCGGAAGATCGACGACACCTGCTGCCCGTCGGCACTCAGCGTGCGGGCCAGGTGCAGGGCGACCTTGCCGTGGCCCCCGACGATGGCGATGCGAGACATGTTCCTCCTAGTTCGGTTTCGCGGTGCAACTCGACCTCGCGGGTGAGAAATTCCGACCCACTCGTTCCAAGTACCCACAGATGGTGTTATGAACGACGTAGGCAACCAACTAACCGGTTGGGAGTTCGGAACGAGATCTGGAGGAGAGGTTCATGGCTGAAGCCGTGATTGTCGAGGCAGTGCGGTCCCCAGTCGGCAAGCGCAACGGCGGTCTGTCGGGTGTGCACCCGGGTGAGCTGTCGGCGCAGGTCCTCAACGGGTTGGCGGAGCGCGCCGGCATCGATCCCGAGATCGTCGACGACGTGATCTGGGGCTGCGTCATGCAGGCCGGCGAGCAGGCCCTCGACATCGCCCGGACCGCGGTACTGGCCGCAGGTTGGCCGGAGACGGTGCCCGGCGTGACCGTCGACCGCCAGTGCGGGTCCAGCCAGCAGTCGGTGCACTTCGCCGCCGCCGGCGTGATCGCGGGGCACTACGACGTCGTGGTCGCCGGCGGTGTCGAATCGATGTCGCGCACCCCCATGGGCTCGTCGCTGGCCAACGGCGGACACCCCTACCCCGAGGCGTTCCGTAGCCGCTACAGCCAGACCCCGAACCAGGGCATCGGTGCCGAGATGATCGCCCAGCAGTGGGGCCTCGACCGCACCACACTCGACCAGTTCTCCCTCGGCTCGCATGAAAAAGCCGCGGCCGCACAAGATTCCGGCGCATTCGACGACCAGATCGTCGGCATCAAGACCAAGGACGCCGACGGCAACGACGTCGCCATCACCAAGGATGAAGGTATCCGCCGCGGTGGGTCGGTGGAGAAGCTGGCCGGGATCAAGCCGGCGTTCAAGGAGGACGGCGTGATCCACGCCGGCAACTCCTCACAGATCTCCGACGGCTCGGCGGCCCTGCTGTTCATGTCCGCGGAAAAGGCACAGTCGTTGGGACTCAAGCCGATTGCGAAGGTACACACCGCGGTGCTGGCCGGCGCCGACCCGGTGATCATGCTGACCGCGCCCATCCCGGCGACGCAGAAAGCGCTCAAGCGTTCGGGACTCTCGCTGGACGACATCGGCGTCTTCGAGGTCAACGAGGCGTTCGCCCCGGTTCCGCTGGCCTGGCTCAAGGACATCGGCGCCGACGAGAAGAAGCTGAACCCCAACGGTGGCGCCATCGCGCTGGGCCACCCGCTCGGCGGATCCGGCGCCCGCATCATGACCACGATGCTGTACCACATGCGGGACAAGGGAATTCAGTACGGATTGCAGACCATGTGTGAAGGTGGCGGACAGGCCAACGCGACCATCCTCGAACTGCTGTGACCGAGGTGCAGGCACCCGCCGCTCTCACCGAAAGGCGGGGCAACGTCCTGATCATCACCCTCAACCGGCCCGAGGCACGTAACGCCATCAACGCGGCGGTCAGCACCGCGGTGGGTGATGCGCTGGCCGCGGCGCAGGCCGACCCGGAAGTACGGGTGGTGGTGATCACCGGAGCCGGCGACAAGTCCTTCTGCGCCGGTGCCGATCTCAAGGCGATCTCGCGGCGGGAGAACCTCTACCACCCCGAGCATCCGGAATACGGATTCGCCGGCTACGTCAGCCATTTCATCGACAAGCCGACCATCGCCGCCGTCAACGGTACGGCGCTGGGCGGCGGCACCGAACTGGCGCTGGCCAGTGATCTGGTGGTGGCCGAGGAGCGGGCGAAGTTCGGGCTGCCGGAGGTCAAGCGGGGCCTGATCGCCGCCGCGGGCGGGGTGTTCCGGATCGTCGATCAGCTGCCGCGCAAGGTGGGCCTCGAGCTGATCCTCACCGGGGAGCCCATGTCCGCCGCGGACGCACTGAAGTGGGGCCTGATCAATCAGGTGGTGCCCGAAGGCACCGTGGTGGACGCCGCCGTGGCCTTGGCCGAACGGATCGCGGGCAACGCACCGCTGGCGGTGCAGGCCAGCAAGCGGGTGGCCTACGGCGTCGACGACGGTGTGGTCACCGGCGAGAAGGACGGCTGGGCGCGGACCACCAAGGAGATGGTGGGCGTGTTCCGCTCCGAGGACGCCAAGGAAGGGCCGCTGGCGTTCGCCGAGAAACGCCCGCCGGTCTGGAAGGCCCGCTAGCCAAACACGAAAACGGGCGTTTGGGCGCGCAATCTGCGCCCAAACGCCCGTTTTCGGCGTTGATCAGGCGGGGGCCGCGGGCGCGACCGTCGTCGGGGTGACGGACGGGATCTCGGCGGGCAGACCCTCGCTCGGGGCGGCCGGCTCGGTGGTCTCCGACGGCGCTGTCGTTGACGTCGACGTGGTGGTCTCCGACGTGCTGGTGGGCGACGTGGTGGTGGTCGCGGTGCCCGGCAGCGCTTCGGCCGGGTTCAGCACGGTGTCGATCATGTAGATCTTGGCGCTCTGGGCGGTGATGCCGCCGCAGACCACCTTGGCCACGTCGTCGACCTTGATGTCGCCGCCGCTGCCGGTGATGGTGAGCTGCGCACCCTGCTGCGAGGTCAGCTTGCCCTCGATGTTGCTCGGGCCCAGGTAGCCCAGCGCCATGTGGTAGTACAGCACGCTGGTCAGCTGCTCGGGGTTGGCCTTGAGGGTCTCGAGCTCGCCCGGCTCCAGCTTCGCGAACGCGTCGTTGGTGGGGGCGAAGACGTTGTAGGGGCCGTTGTCCAGCACACCCACCAGGTTGACGGCGGGATTGACCTGGCCGGAGATGGCCTGGCTGAAGGTGCTGAGCTCGGGGATCGAGGCGATGGCCGCCGAAGCCGTCAAGCCCGAGGTGGAGGCGAACGACCCGGAGGTCTGCGACTCCTTGTAGGTACCGCACTCCGGGCCCTGCGGCTCGGGGACCTCGCCGGTCTGCACCGGTACCGGGGGCGGGGTGGGCAGGGGCGTCGGCTCTGCGAACGCGTTCACCGCGGTCGGGATGGACAGGGCGATGGCAGCAACAGCTGCGGCAACGCCGTAGGTCTTGGTGCGAGTCGTCACGTTGATTAGGGCTCCTCTCGCCTCTTCACGTCTCCGGGCCTTTGTCGTTCGATCTCAGTCGGCCGTTACGCACAGAAGCTGTGTCTTATCCGGTCGGCGAGACGCGACGGAGGCGCATCAAGCCAGGTCAGATCGTAAACTTTGCCTGACAGCCGCTCAAAAGAGGCTGGTCAGCGCCAGCGTGGTCCAGGATGTCGGGGTGAGCGCGAACGCAGGTGAGGCCGTCGATGAACTGCGGGAACTGGCGCAGCTGCTCGGCCGGATCGACACGGCCGCAGCCGCCGCGCCGTGGTCGGCGGACGGCGAGCTGGAACGCCTGGCCGCCGCGGCCCGAAGGGAGTTGGCGGCCGCGCCCGCAGCCGACATCGCCGCGGTGGGCGCCTCGCCCGCCTGGCGGGACCGCGCTCGGCAACACGCACGTTTGGCCCAGCTGACCCGCGAGCCGGCACCGCCGCGGTACGCCGGGCCCGACGCCGTCCTGGCCGTCGGTCTGGCGCGCACAGCGCTGGCCGAAGCAGTGCTGGCGGTGTCGCGGGCCCAGCGGCTCAGCGACAGCACGGAGGCGCCCGCCCGCCGGCACGTGGTGGCCGGCCTGGGCGCCCGCGTGTGTTCGTTGGCGCCCCGGGTGCTCGACGAGGTGCGCCACATCTGGACCGGCAGACCCCGCTCGATTCTGCTGCGGTTGGTCATCACACTGGCGGTCGCCCTGTCGCTGGTGGTGTTCTACCACTTCACCGGACTGACCCGGTACGACGACGCCGGCCGGCTCACGCTGTATCTGTTCTCCGCGGTGGTGGGCAGCGTGGTGTGCACCAATGCACTGTGTTTCGAAGCGCGGCGGGTGCGCGGCCAGCTTGCGGCCGGTGAACGACTGTGGCGCATCCTGATCGTGAAGAACCTGGCGATGGCGGTGATGGTCACTGTCGCGGCGCTGCCGGTGATCGTGTTCCTGACGATCGCCGACGAGGGAAACCCGGTGGCGCTGGTCGATCAGTTGATCACCATGGTCTTCCTCTGGCTGGGCGTGGGCAATGTGCTGTCGGTGGTGTATCCGCTTCGCCACGAACCGATTTCGGCCCGCCTGCACGACGGCACCTGGAAGCCGTTCCTGCTGTCGTTCGCGGTGTCCTACGGTGTCGGGCTGACGGTCAACCTGATGATCTACTGGCGACTGTGGGCCAAGCAGAAAGCCTCGGCGGAGATGACCGGAGGTACCTGGGCGGCGTTCGCCGTGGTGCTGATCAGCGCCGTCTCGATGTGGATTCTGCTGACGGTGTTCGCGGTCGCCTGCAGTCGTGAACCCCGGCTGCGACGGGTGCTGTCGCGGGAGATGATCTGAGCGATTTCGGCGCGCTCGTAACCGCTCAGCGGTTACGAGCGCGCCGAAATCACAGAGTCGGACTTGCGCACCGCCAGGCACATCAGCGCCGCCACCACGCACAGCCCGGCGGCGAGGTAGAACGCCAGGTCATAGGTGCCCTGCAGATCGCGGATCCACCCGGCGCCGGCCGCCGCGACCGCCGCGCCCAGCTGATGCGAGGCGAACACCCAGCCGAACACGATGGGCGCCTTGGTGCCGAAGTAGTTGCGGCACAACGCGATTGTCGGCGGCACGGTGGCCACCCAGTCCAGGCCGTAGAAGATGATGAACACCCAGGTGCCGGCCTCGGCATGCGGTGACAGCAGGGCGGGTAACGCCACCAGGGACAGCCCGCGCCCGGTGTAGTAGATGACCAGCAGTACCCGCGGATCCACCCGGTCGGTGAGCCAGCCGGAGAACACCGTGCCCGCCACATCCAGGACACCGACCACGGCCAGCAGTCCGGCAGCCACTGTGGTGGGCATACCGTGATCGTTGGCGGCCGGGATGAAATGGGTGCCGATCAGCCCGTTGGTGGTCATGCCGCAGATCGCGAAACTGCCTGCCAGCAACCAGAATGCGGGTACGCGGGCGCCCAGCACCAGCCCGGAGAAGGCGGCGCCGAAGCTCGAACCCGGTGGTTTCGGTACCTCCACGGTGTCGGTGGCGCCGTAGGGGAGCAACCCTTTGTCCTGCGGCCAGTTCCGCATGAACACCAGCACCAGCGGCACCACCGCCAGTGCCGCTGCGGCCACCAGCAGCGACGCCCACCGCCAGCTGTGGTGCGTGGTCACCGCCGCGACGACGGGCAGGAAGATCAGCTGACCCGTGGCGCTGGCGGCCGTCAGCACGCCGGTGACCAGACCGCGCTGCGCGTCGAACCAGCGGGTGGCGACGGTCGCCACGAAACCCATCGAGATCGCCCCGGTGCCCGTGCCGACCAGCACGCCCCACAACAGGACCAGCTGCCAGCTCGCCGTCATCGTCACGCTCAGCGCGCTGCCCGTGGCGATCAGCCCCAGTGCCGCCGTCAGCACCGGGCGCACCCCGAACCGGTCCATCAGGGCTGCGGCGAACGGGGCCGTCAACCCGAACAGGGTCATGTTCACCGACATCGCCAGCCCGACCACGCCGTGCGACCAGCCGAACTCGTGGTGCAGCGGGTTCATCATCACGCCGGGGACGGAGCGGAAGCCGGCGGCGCCCAGCAGGGCGACGAAGCTGACGGCGGCCACCACCCACGCCCAGTGCAGGCGGGTCTGCTCGGTGCGAACAAGGGTCACCGATCGACTATCGCGGACCCGCCGCCGCTGGGCTAGTGGCAAGAATGCCGATATTCGTCAAAAACACGCCAAACGGGGCACACTGGTTTCATGCACCGCGTTGCCGTCCTGCTGCTCGAGCCGGTCATCGGCTTTGATGCCGCGATCGCGCCGACGTTGTTCGGTGCCGCCACCGACGCCGACGGCAACCCGCTCTACGAGGTGGTGACCTGCGGTATCACCGCCGAGGCGGTCCCGTCCACCCACGGGTTCGCGATGGTGCCGCAGGCCGGCGCCGAAGCGCTGGCCACCGCGGACACCGTGGTGATTCCCGGCACCCGATACCGGCCTGCCCGCGCCGACGGTGTCCTCGGCCCCGACGTCGCGGCCGCATTGGCGTCGGTGCGGCCCGGCACCAGAATGGTCTCCATCTGCACCGGCGCCTTTGTCTTGGCCGCCGCGGGTCTGCTCGACGACCGCCCGGCCACCACCCACTGGCAGCACGCGGACACCCTGAGGGCGCTGCATCCTCGGGTGCGGCTGGACGAGAACGTGCTGTTCATCGACGACGGTGACCTGCTCACCTCGGCAGGCCTGGCCGCGGGCGTCGACCTGTGCCTGCACCTGATCCGCCGCGATCACGGCGCCCAGGTGGCCAATACCGTCGCGCGTTACTGCGTGGTGCCGCCGTGGCGCGAAGGCGGCCAGGCGCAGTTCATCGACCGGCACCTACCCCCGCAGGACACTGCGTCCACCGCGGTCGCCCGTACCTGGGCCACGCAGAACCTCGACCAGCCCCTGAGTATCGAGCAGTTGGCGCGGCACGCCGGGATGAGCCCGCGGACCTTCATCCGGCGTTTCCGCGAGGAGACAGGGGAGTCGCCGGGAGCCTGGGTGCGCGCCCGGCGGGTGGATCGGGCCCGCGAACTCCTCGAGCAACGGGATCTGCCGGTCGACGAGATCGCCCGTCTGGCCGGGTTGGGCACCGGCGCCAATCTGCGCCACCACCTGCGGCGCGGGCTGGGGATGTCACCCTCGAGCTACCGCAAGGTATTTCAGGGGCGCTGAGAAAGCAGCGGCGGGTTGATCCGCGCGAACCCCTCCTGGCGGAAGTACGGGAAATACGGATAGGGCGCCTCGCGCTCGCTGATCGCGTCCAGGCGCGCCACCTGCTCGTCGTCGAGTCGCCACCCCGTGGCCCCGAGATTGTCGACGAGTTGCTGATGCGTGCGTGCGCCGATGATGACCGAGGCGACGGTCGGCCGGCGCAGTAGCCAGTTGAGCGCGATCTGCGGTACCGATCGGCCTGTTTCGGCGGCGATGGCATCGAGCACGTCCACGACGGCGAACAGCAGGTCCTCGTCGACGGGTGGGCCGGCGCCGGCGGTCTTGTGCAGCCGGCTGACGCCGGGCAGTGTGGCGCCGCGTCGGATCCGGCCGGTCAGCCGGCCCCAGCCCAGTGGGCTCCACACCAGTGCACCGACGCCTTCGTCCCGGCCGATGGGCATCAGCTCCCATTCGTAATCACGACCTATCAGCGAGTAGTACACCTGGTGGGCGATGTACCGGTTGCGATGGGCGGCGTCGGCGTAGGCCAGTGATTTCGCGAGCTGGCCGCCACTGAAATTGGACACCCCGGTATAGCGGATCTTGCCTTGGGCCACCAGAACGTCGAGCGTGTCGATGACCTCGTCGATCGGGGTGTGGGCGTCGTAACCGTGCAGCTGGAACAGGTCGATCCGGTCGGTGCGCAGCCGGCGCAGCGCGTTGTCGACAGCGCTGATGAGCCGGGCGCGCGACGTGCCCCAGTCGCCGGGGCGGTCTCCGACCGGCAGGGCGGCCTTGGTGGAGATCAGCGCCCGGTCGCGACGGCCCTGCAGTGCCGCACCCAGCACCTGCTCCGAGGCGCCGTCGGAGTAGACGTCGGCGGTGTCGAAGAGGGTGATTCCGGCGTCGAGGCAGACGTCGACCATACGGCGCGCCTCGTCAACCCCCGTGGCGCCCCACTCGCTGAAGAAATCGCCGGATCCGCCGAATGTTGCTGCGCCGAAACTCAATTCGGACACCATGAGCCCTGACCTGCCGACATACCCGTATTCCACCTGACACTCCTTAATGAGACTGAATTCCCATTAGTGACGGTAGCACGGATATGGCGCTAACGAGACCGAGTTCCCATTAGCATGGGGAGGTGACCACCCTCAGTCGGCCCGGCGGCCGCACCGCCGCCGTGCGCGACGCCGTCCTCGCCGCCACCGGCGACCTTCTCGTGGAGCGTGGGCTCGAAGGTGTGGAGCTCACCGAAGTCGCGCAGCGCGCCGGCGTCGGGAAGTCGACCGTTTACCGGCGCTGGGGGACCGTGCCCGCACTGGTGGCCGACCTGCTGCTCGACATGGCTCAGACGTCGTTGCCGCGCGCCCACACGGGCACCCTGCGCGGCGACCTGCTGGCGAACGCCGACCTGATCCGGCGCACGCTGAACGATCCGCGCCAGGGCCGGCTGTTCAAGGCCGTCATCGCCGCTGCCACGTGTGATGCGGATGCGGCCGAGGCGCTGGAAGGCTTCTACGCGGCCCGGCTCGACGAGCTGGCCCCAGTGGTGGCCGACGGTATCGCCCGCGGCGAAGCGCCCCCGGGCACCACCCCCGCGGACGTCATCCGCTACGTCTCGGCTCCGCTGTACTACCAATTCCTCACCACTACCCGGCGGCTCACCCGCCGCGACGCCGAGCGCAGCGTCGACGCCGCCCTGGCCGCCGTCCAGGCCGGGGTGTTTGTCCACACCTGAACCGGACCCGAGTCGGCGGCGGTGTCCTAACTCACGTACGTAGCCGTCGGTCCGGCTGGGTAACCCCTGAAGGTGAAAGCAAAGCGGATCTTGGTCACGGGTGCTACCGGCTATATCGGGTCTCGGCTGGTAGCGGCGCTGCTGGCAGACGGTGATGAGGTGGTTGTCGCCACCCGCAACACCGACAAACTGGCGGCGTTCGGGTGGTCCGACGAGGTCCGCTCCGTCACCCTGGACGCCGGCTCGTCCGATTCGGCGGCCCTCGCGCTGGCCGAGGCCGGCCCCGTCGACGTCATCTACTACCTGGTGCACGGGATCGGGCAGCCCGACTTCCGTGAGCACGACAAGGTCGCCGCGAGCAACGTGGCCCGGGCCGCCGCGAAAGCCGGCGTGGGCCGCATCGTCTATCTGGGCGGTTTCGTGCCCGACGAGGACACCCTGTCGGATCATCTGGCCAGCCGCGCGGAGGTGGCCGAGGCCCTGCACGTCGAGGGTGGCCCAGAGGTGGTGTGGCTGGGGGCGGCGGTGATCATCGGCGCCGGATCCACGTCGTTCGAGATGGTTCGCTACGTGGGTGACCGGTTACCGCTGATCCCGCTGCCGTCGTGGGTGGACCACGCCATCGATCCCATCTCGATCCGCGACGTCCTGTACTACCTGCTCGCGGCCGCCGACCCGGAAGCGGTGCCGGCCGGCTCCTACGACATCACCGGGCCGGACACCACGACCTACCGCGGGTTGATCGGCGGATACGTCCATGCCGCGGGCAACCGGCGGGCCGGTCTACCGCTCAACGGCTGGCATGAGGCGCTGATCCCCAAGTCGCTGACGGCCTGGGTGGCCGGCAACGTGGTGCCGGTGCCGACGGGGCTGGCGGTGGATCTGATCGCCTCGCTGGATCACCCGATGACCGCATCCGATTCCCTGCTGCGGGACGTCGTCGCCGATCCTCGCGGGGGTCTGACGCCGATCGATGACGCCATCGCGGCGTCGGTGGCCTCGCCGCCGCCTCGGCCGGTGGACCGCCTGGCGGACCCGCATCACCTGGCCGACAGTGACGCCGCCTGGGCCGGGGGAGATCGGCTACGGTTACGACGGGTGCTCGGCGCTGTCACACCGCCGGTCGCCCGGCCGGCACTCACCCTGCTGTCGGTGGTACCCAAACCGCTTGCGGCGGTGGCACGTACCGGTTTGGACCTGATGGTGGGCCTGATACCCAAGGCGGATCCCGCGTGACCCAGACAATCAGCCTGCGCGACGAAATCCTCGGCGTGCTGACGAATGTGGCTGTGCCACGGACCGAGCCCCCGGCGGTGGTGCGCAGGCGGCGGATCGTCGTCGCGGCGGTGCTCGTGTTCGGTGCGGTGACGTTGGCCGTGTCGTTGAACCAGGAACCGGGTGACCCCGCGTTCTACTGGTTGACCTTCCTGCTCGCCGCGATCTGGGCCGGTGGCGCCTTGCTGTCCGGGCCGATGCACCTGGGCTGTGTGTCCTGGCGCGGCCGCAGTCAGCGGCCGGTGCTCACCGGGATCGGAATCGGGCTGCTGGTCGGCGGCGCGTTCTTGATCGGGGCGCTGATCGCGCGGGAGATCGACCCGATCGCCGAATTCATCACGCGGGTCCTCCTTTTCGCCAACCAGGGTGCACTGTGGCTGGTGGTGGTCATCACCCTGGTCAACGGTGTGGCCGAGGAGCTGTACTTCCGCGGGGCGCTGTACACCGCCCTCGGTGATCGCGCGCCGGTGGTGATCTCCACCGTCATGTACATCATCGCGACCTCCGCCAGCGGCAATCCGATGCTCGGCTTCGCCGCCATCATCCTGGGCGCCGTATGCGCCCTGGAACGCCGCGCCACCGGCGGCGTGCTGGCGCCGATGCTGACCCATCTGGTGTGGGGCCTGATCATGGTGCTCGCGCTGCCGCCTCTGTTCGGGGTCTAGGAACCGCGCGCCGAGACTGCGGGCAGTGTGCAGATTTCGGCGGAAACCCGCACTGTGTGCAGTCTCGGCGCTCAGTCCAGCGGGTGATCCAACTCGTCGCGCGCCATCCGCGCCGACAGCCACGCGATCGCCGCGATCACCACCGGCGTCACGCCCGCCACCAGGAAGATCACCTCCATCGAGATCACCTTCGACAGCGGCCCGGCGATCGCCATCGACACCGGCATGAACGCCAGCGACACGAAGAAGTCCAGGCTCGAGACCCGGCCCAGCATCGCCGGCGGCACCCGCCGCTGCAGCAGCGTGCCCCAGATGACCATGCCCGCACCATCGGTGACGCCCACGAGGAAGCTGGCGATCATCATCCACACGAACGAGTGCGTCCACCCGATCACCACCAACGGCAGGGAACCGGCACCCCACATCAGCATCATCACCGTCAGGTAGCGCCGCGGCAGCTGCCACGACGACACCCCGAGTGCACCGAGGGCGCTGCCGACACCGAACGCCGCCAGCACGAACCCGTACATCTGGGCGCCGTGCTCGAACCGCTCACCGGTGATGAACGGCAGGAGCACCTCGATCGGCCCGATCACCAGCAGCACGAACAAGCTGGCGAACAACAATGTCGCCAACAGCCACGGGGTACGCACCATGAACGTGAACCCCTCACGCAGATCGGCCAGCGGATGCTGCCTGTCCGACTTCTCCACGGTGCTGCGCACGCCGCGGGTCGACACCAGCAGTACCAAGCTGATCGCGAAGAGCACCGCGACGATCACCGCACCGACAGTGGGGAAGGTGGCGCCGATCAACAGACCGGCCAGCGCCGGGCCCGCCGCCCGCTGCAGCACCGGGCGCATCACCCCTTCGACTCCGTTGGCGGCCAGTAACTGTTCGGCGGGCAGGATCCGCGGCAGGTAGGCACTGTAGGCCGGGAAGAAGAACGCCGCCGCGATGCCGAGCGCCGTCGCTGCCACCGCCATGTGCCAGACCTGCAGGACCGCGAGCAGGCCGAGTGCGGCCACCGCCGTCACCGCGATCAGGTTGACGACCTCGACCGCAATGATGATGGTGCGCTGGGGAATTCGATCTGCGGCGATACCGCCCACCAGAACGAAGGCCACCAGCCCGCCGCCCAGACAGGCCGCCACCAGAGACAGCGCCGCCGGATCGTTGTCCAGTGCGATCACCTGCAGCGCCATCACCACGGCCCACATGCCTTCGGCGAGGATGGTGATCGACACCGCGGCGATCAGTAACCGGTACTCGCGGATACGGAAGGGCGCCAGCACACGCCAACCGTGCATCGTTGCGGCCGGCCCGTTTTCGCCCTCGTGCCTCGGGCTCGACGACCGGCTGTGTTGGTTTGCGGCCGGCCCGTTTTCGCCCTCGTGCCTCGGGCTCGACGACCGGCTGTGTTGGTTTGCGGCCGGCCCGTTTTCGCCCTCGTGCCTCGGGCTCGACGACCGGCCGTGTTGGTTGGCGGCCGGCCCGTTTTCGCCCTCGTTCCTCGGGCTCGACGACCGGCCGGCGGGTGCGCGCACGTCGCGCACCTTCGGCTGATGGTCGGTCTCGATACCCATCGTTCGATGGTCGCCGACGGACCCCCAACGCGTCCAACGATTTTCGCGCGGTGTGGGAGTGTGACCGGCGCTGGAGCGGCGGTCACACTCCACACACCCCTCAGCTGTCGGTGAAGGTGGGGGTGCGGCGCTCCTGGAACGCCTTGATGCCTTCCTTGAAATCGGTGCCGTGCAGCAACGCGATCTGCCCTTCGGTCTCGCGGCCCAGCGCCGGGTCGAACTCGGTCAGTGTCGCGGCGTTGATCGCGTCCTTGGTCTTGGCCAGTGACACCGCCGGACCCACACGCAGCGTCTCCACCACCTTCGCGACCTCGGCGTCGAACTCCGCAGCCGGGTACACGTTGCTCACCAGGCCCCATGCGAAGGCTTCATCGGCCGAGATCCGCTCGGCCAGCAGCGCCATCCGCATCGCCCGGGCCCGACCGACAGACGCCGCCACCAGCGCCGAGGCGCCGCCGTCGGGCATCAAGCCGATCTTGGTGAACGCCAGCATGAAAAACGCCTTGTCGCTCGCGAGGACAACATCACCGGCCAGGGCCAGCGACACCCCCACTCCGGCGGCGGGCCCCTGGACCACCGAGACCACCGGGCGCGGCAGGTTGACGATCGAGCGCACCGCGCGATTGGCCAGGTGCAGCACGTCGACGGGGTCGCCGCCGGCTTCGCTGCTGCCGGGGTCGTCCGCGCCGATACCGGCACCCGAGCTGAAGCCGCGGCCCGCGCCTCCCAGGCGCGCCACCTTAACCCGCGGATCGTTGGCGGCGGCTTCGAAGGTTTCGGCGATACCGGCCAACACCACGGCATTGAGGGAGTTGAGGCTCTCGGGCCGGTTGATCGTCACCGACAGCACGCCGTCGGTGAGATCGACGAGCAGTCCGTCGACGGCTTCCAGGTCATCCAGAACGGCATCGCGCGTTGTCATACGCACACTAAAACACAGCCCACCCGTCGGTTGGTTGGGAGCGATTGACAAGATGCACAGTGATCGCGAATACACACCTTCACCGAAAGGGCGGGACATCGTGGCCGGACCATTACAGGGACTTCGTGTCGTCGAACTGGCCGGGATCGGTCCCGGCCCCCACGCGGCGATGATTCTCGGCGACCTCGGAGCAGACGTCGTCCGCGTCGAACGCCCCGGAGCCGGGCGTAACGGGATCCGCGACGCGATGCTGCGCAACCGGCGCTCGGTGACTGCCGACCTCAAGTCCGAAGAGGGCCGCGAGCTGCTGTTCAAGCTGATCGCCAAGGCCGACGTGCTGATCGAGGGGTTCCGTCCCGGGGTCACCGAACGGCTCGGGCTGGGGCCCGAGGACTGCGCCAAGGTCAACGAGCGGCTGATCTACGGCCGGATGACGGGCTGGGGGCAGACCGGCCCGCGGGCATTGCAGGCCGGCCACGACATCAACTACATCTCGCTCAACGGCGTGCTGCACGCCATCGGCCGCGCCGGTGAGCGGCCGGTACCGCCGCTGAACCTGGCCGGCGATTTCGGTGGCGGGTCGATGTTCCTGCTGCTCGGCATTCTGTCGGCGCTGTGGGAGCGGCAGACCTCCGGCAAGGGCCAGGTGGTCGACGCCGCCATGATCGACGGCTCCAGCGTGCTGATCCAGATGATGTGGGCGTTCCGCGCGGCCGGTCAGTGGTCGGACGTCCGGGGCACCAACATGCTCGACACCGGCGCGCCCTATTACGACACCTACGAAACGGCCGATGGGAAGTACGTCGCCGTGGGCGCCATCGAGCCGCAGTTCTACGCCCAACTCCTGGCCGGCTTGGAGTTGGATCCGGCGGAGCTGCCGGGCCAGAACGACATCACCCGCTGGCCGGAGCTCAAGGCGATCTTCACCGAGACATTCCTGCAGCACGACCGCGATCACTGGGCCAAGGTGTTCGCCGGCACCGACGCCTGCGCCACGCCGGTGCTCTCGTTCGCCGAGGTCCTCGATGAACCGCACATCGCCGAACGCGACACCTTCTACGACGCGGGCACCGACGGGCTGCAGCCCCGGCCCGCGCCGCGCTTCTCCCGCAGCGTGCCGGAGACGCCCACGCCGCCGCGGGAGCCGGGAGAGGACACCGAGGCTGTGCTGCGGGACTGGACGTAAGCCGTAACCACCAGCTAGAAAAGAACCAACCAACCAGTGGGTCGGCGTAGCCGATCAGGAAGGAACATGCCAGTGGAGATCAAGGACGCGGTAGCAGTGGTGACCGGAGGTGCCTCCGGTCTGGGCCTGGCCACCACCAAACGCCTGCTCGACCGGGGTGCCTCGGTGGTGGTGATCGACCTCAAAGGTGAAGACGCCGTCAAGGAACTGGGTCAGCGGGCCCGCTTCGTCGAGGCCAACGTCATCGACCCGGAGTCGGTGACCGCGGCTCTGGACATCGCCGAAGAGCTCGGCCCGGTGCGCATCAACGTCAACTGCGCCGGTATCGGCAACGCCATCAAGACCCTGGGCAAGGACGGGCCGTTCCCGCTCGACGGGTTCCGCAAGGTGGTCGAGGTCAACCTGATCGGCACCTTCAACGTGCTGCGGCTGGCCGCGGAACGGATCGCCAAGACGGAACCCATCGGTGAAGAGCGCGGCGTCATCATCAACACCGCCTCGGTTGCCGCATTCGACGGCCAGATCGGCCAGGCCGCCTACTCGGCGTCCAAGGGCGGCGTCGTCGGTATGACCCTGCCGATTGCCCGCGACCTGTCGCGCGAACTGATCCGCGTGGTCACCATCGCCCCGGGTCTGTTCAAGACCCCGCTGCTGGGTTCGCTGCCCGAAGAGGCGCAGGCGTCGCTGGGCAAGCAGGTGCCACACCCGGCCCGCCTCGGTGACCCCGATGAGTACGGCGCGCTGGCCACCCATATCGTGGAAAATCCGATGCTCAACGGCGAAGTGATCCGCCTGGACGGCGCGATCCGCATGGCGCCCAGGTAGATCGGGGGGAATTCGATGGCTCTCAAGACGAAGTTCACCGAGGCATTCGGGGTCGAGCATCCCATCGCCCAGGGCGGTATGCAGTGGGTCGGTCGCGCGGAACTCGTTGCGGCCGTGGCCAATGCGGGTGCGCTGGGGTTCATCACCGCGCTGACCCAGCCGACGCCGGCGGATCTGGCGCGCGAGATCGCCAAGACGCGTGAGCTCACCGACAAGCCGTTCGGGGTGAATCTGACGATCCTGCCGGCGATCAACCCGCCGCCGTATGACGAGTACCGCCAGGTGATCGTCAACGAGGGTATCAAGATCGTCGAGACCGCAGGGTCCAACCCCGCGCCGCACCTGCCGATGTTCCACGACAACGGCATCAAAGTGCTGCACAAGTGCACCTCGGTGCGGCATGCCGTGAAGGCGCAGAGCCTGGGTGTGGACGGCATCAGCATCGACGGGTTCGAATGTGCCGGTCACCCGGGTGAGGACGACATCCCGGGTCTGGTGCTGATCCCGGCGGCGGCCAAGCAGATCGAGATCCCGATGATCGCTTCCGGCGGGTTCGCCGATGCCCGCGGCCTGGTGGCCGCACTGGCTCTCGGCGCCGACGGCATCAACATGGGGTCACGGTTCATGTGCACCGTCGAGTCGTGCATCCACCAGAACGTCAAGGAAGCCATCGTCGCCGGTGACGAGCGGGGCACGGAGCTCATCTTCCGCTCGCTGCACAACACCGCCCGCGTCGCGTCCAACGAGGTGTCGCGCGAAGTGGTCGACATCCTGCGCAAGGGTGGGCAGTTCGAGGACGTCAAGGATCTGGTGGCCGGCGTACGCGGCCGCAAGGTTTTCGACGACGGTGACATCGACGCCGGAATCTGGACGGTCGGGACGGCCATGGGGCTGATCAACGACATCCCGACAGTCGGTGAGCTGGTCAGCCGCATCGTCTCGGAGTCCGAGGAACTGATCACCGGCCGGCTGGCGGAGATGGTGGCCGGCGACAAGGTTCCCGCCTAGCCCCGCGAGGGGGGTCGGGCCTTCGGCCAGGCAAACCACATAAGTCGGGCGCGCTCACACATCCGAGAGGATGTGAGGGCGCGCCCGTTGGTTGTCGGAACTGCTAGCTGGCGAGCGGATGCCAATCTTCGAGCTGCTCCGAAGTCTCGCCTTCCACCAGGAAATCGCCATGGTAGAGGGCGTCGAAGTCAATCTTGATGACATCAGCGTTGGTGTCGTCGATCCACATGACACTGACTTTATGGGTCACTATTAAGAGGACTTTGAGTCACGGTTCTGAAAACGGTGGCAATTATTACTCCCCAGTAGTCTGACTCGGGAGTCAGATCTGAAACGTGACCGTCATCACACAGTTCTGGCAACGCTGAAATCGACAAAAAGTCGGCTCTACCCTCGCAAAAACGCGCCCGTTGTCGCGTGTGGGCGACGCGGCTCAGGAGCCGGGTGGGGCCTCGAGGTGCAGCGGGTTGACGCCGTTGAGCAACCACCAGGTCGCCACGGCCGCAGCGATCGCGACGACCAGCAGCACCACGCACACCAGAGTGGGCCACTGCGCCCGTCCCCACAGCAGCTCATCCAGCGAGAACCTGCCGGCGCCGGTGAACAGCAGGGCGATCGCCCCGACGGCGAGCAGAAACGGCACGTTGAACGGCTCCGCCCACACGACATCCCCGGAGACGTTCGCGGCCCAGGCATCCAGCATCGCGGCCGTCACGGCACAGGCCGCCAGAGGTGTCAGGATGCCGAGCACCAAGGCGATACCGCCCAGGAGTTCGGTGGCGGTCACCATGATCGCCGCGAGTGTCGCGGGCTTCCACCCGGCCTCACCCATGAACCCGGTGACGGTGCCGAAGTCGGTGAGCTTGATGGCACCGGCCTGGATGACGGCCGCGCCGGCCCCGAGGCGAAGGACAAGCAGCCCGAAATCGCTGGTGGCCGCACTGGTGCGGATGTCGACGTCGCTGACCATGTGGAGAAAGCCTATTGGTGGGGCGACTTTTTTGTCAGGCTTGTGGTGCAACGCAGTCTCTTCATTCAACGCGGTGATTCTGGACGTGGCCACCTACACCAGGTAAGGGTGGGCTATATTCACGCCGTTAACTTATCGGTGATAAGTTCGGCGCCCATCGGGGTGCCGGGAAGGAACCCAGCGTGCTGCACCGAATAGCGCTGATGGCGATCGCCGCCCCGCGGCGGATCCTCGCCGTTGCCGTCTTGTTGATGATCGGCGCGGCAGTATTCGGCGTGCCCGTCACCAAGAGCCTGTCGGCCGGCGGATTCCAGGACCCGACGTCGGAGTCCGCACGAGCCACCCAGGTGCTCAACGACACGTTCGGTGTGGGTGCCATGCAACTGGTGTTCACCGTGACCGCGCCCGGCGGCGCCAGCGGCCCCTCGGCGCGGGCCGCCGGCACCGACATCGTCAAGGTCATCGAGGCGTCGCCGCACTCTGCGGACCTGGTATCGGCGTGGACGTCGCCGTCGGCGGTCGCCAAGGATCTGATGAGTGAAGACGGGTCGTCGGGACTGGTGGTCGCCGGTCTGTTCGGCGGCGAGAACGACGCGCAGAAGTATGCGGAGACGCTGCTCGAGACCATCAACGCCGACGTCCTGCCCAACCACCCGGATGTCGAGGTCACCGCAGGGGGCGCGGCGGTGGTCTACTCGCAGATCAACAAGCAGACCGAACACGACCTGCTGCGGATGGAGTCCATCGCGATCCCGCTGAGCTTCCTGGTGCTGGTCTGGGTGTTCGGTGGACTGCTGGCCGCGGCATTGCCGATGGCGGTCGGCGCGCTGGCCATCGTCGGGTCGATGGCGGTGCTAAGAAGCATCACCTACTTCACCGACGTATCGATCTTCGCGCTGAACCTGTCGATCGCCATGGGCCTGGCCCTGGCCATCGACTACACCCTGCTGATCATCAGCCGTTACCGCGATGAACTGGCCGACGGCGTGGAGCCCCATCAGGCGCTGATCCGCACCATGGCCACGGCCGGTCGCACCGTGCTGTTCTCCGCGGTGACGGTGGCGCTGTCGATGGCGGCGATGGTGCTGTTCCCCATGTACTTCCTCAAGTCGTTCGCCTATGCGGGCATCGCGACGGTGGCGTTCGCCGCGTTCGCGGCGATCGTGGTGACCCCGGCAGCCATCGTGTTCCTCGGTGATCGGCTCAACGCGCTGGACGTGCGACACCTGTTCCGCCGCGTGTTCCGCCGTCCTGAACCGGTCGCGAAACCGGTCACCGAGCAGTTCTGGTACCGCTCGGCCAAAGCGGTGATGAAACGGGCGGTCATCATCGGTGTCGCCGGCGTGGCGTTGCTGCTGTTGCTCGGGGTGCCGTTCCTGGGCGTCAAGTGGGGTATGCCCGACGACCGTGTGCTGCCCCAGTCGGCGTCGGCGCATCAGGTCGGAGACGAGCTGCGGCAGAACTTCGCCAACAACTCCGACACCGCGGTGACCATCGTGCTGCCCGACGTGCAGGGCCTCAACCCGCCGGACCTGGAAGGGTACGCCGCTGATCTGTCCCGTGTGCAGGACGTGACGGCGGTGACGGTGCCGACTGGGACGTTCGTTGCGGGGCAGAAGGTCGGCCCTCCCGCGATGGCCACCGGTTTCGCCGACGGCAGCGCCTATCTGACCGTGGGCAGCTCGGCGACGCTGTACTCCGATGCCTCCTCCGCCCAGCTCGATCGGTTGCACGAGGTGCCGACACCTGGCGATCGGGCCGTCGAGTTCACCGGTGGGGCCCAGGTGAACAAAGACAGCGTCGACGCCATCATGGAGCGGTTGCCGTTGGTGCTCGGCGTCATCGCTGTCATCACCTTCGCCCTGTTGTTCCTCTTGACCGGCAGTGTGGTCCTTCCGCTGAAAGCCCTTGTGCTGAACGTCCTTTCGCTGACGGCCGCATTCGGGGCGCTGGTGTGGATCTTCCAGGACGGGCACCTGGGCGCGCTGGGCACCACGTCGACGGGCACGCTGGTGGCCAACATGCCGGTTCTGCTGTTCTGTATCGCCTTCGGTCTGTCCATGGATTACGAGGTGTTCCTGATCTCGCGTATCCGCGAGTACTGGGTGGAGAGCGACCAGACACAGCAGGACGTCGACGAAAGTGTCGCGCTCGGTCTGGCCCGCACCGCAAAAGTGATCACCGCGGCCGCGCTGGTCATGTCGATCTCGTTCGCCGCGCTGATCGCCGCGGAGGTGTCGTTCATGCGGATGTTCGGACTCGGCCTCACGTTGGCGGTCCTCGTCGACGCGACCCTGGTGCGGATGATGCTGGTGCCGGCGTTCATGCATGTCCTCGGCAGATGGAACTGGTGGGCACCCAGGCCGCTGGTGAAGCTGCACCAGAAGATCGGGATCAGTGAATCGGGGCCGCCGCCGGTGCGGACCCCGGCGTCATCGGTACCGGACAATGGCTAGGTGAGTATCGGCCCGTTGACGAGAAGACGCCGCGCTCCCCGTGGTTCGGGTGAGCTGCTCCGCGACGAGATCATCGACGCGGCCACCGACCTGCTGTTGGCCACCGGCCACGCACGGGACGTGTCGATCCGTGCGGTCGCCGAGCGGGTCGGGGTCACCTCGCCCTCGATCTATCTGCACTTCGCCGACAAGGAGACGCTGCTGGACGCGGTGTGCGCCCGCTACTTCGAGAAGTTCGACGAGGAGATGCAGCGCGCCGCCGCCGAGCAGATCAACAGCCTCGAGATCCTGCGTGCCCAGGGACTGGCCTACGTCCGGTTCGCCACTCAGACCCCGGAGCTGTACCGGATCGCGACGATGGGTGAGGGCCGGCCGGGCAGCGATGTGGACGAGACGCTGGTCAGCTCGGCGTTCGGTCACATCCGCGACTCGGTGCGGCAGCTGATGGACGAGGGGATCTACGCGCACGAGGATCCGACGACGGTGGCGCTGGAGTTGTGGACGGCGGCCCACGGTGTCGCCGCCCTGTTGATCGCCAAACCGTACCTGCCGTTCGGGGACATCGACGCGTTCGCCGACCGGGTGTTCAGTGCGGTGTGCGCGGGCCGGATCGTGGCCGGCATCGTGGGCCCCGATTCGACCCCCACCCAGACCGTCGACTGGTTGTTCGGGCGGTCATGAGTACGGTCGACAACCCTTTCTTCGCTCGTTTGTGGACCACGCTGTCGGCACACGAACCCGAGGTCATGACGGAGTTGCGCCGGGAGAACCTCGCCGGCCTCGGCGGCCGGGTGCTCGAGGTCGGCGCAGGCACCGGTACCAATTTCGCCTTCTACCCCGGCACGGTGGCGCAGGTGGTGGCCGTCGAGCCGGAACCGCGCCTGGCCGCTCGTGCCCGGCGAGCGGCCGCGGCGGCGCCGGTGCCCGTGGAAGTCAGGGAGTGCACCGTCGAGGGCCTGGCCGGCGCCGAACCTTTCGACGCGGTGGTGTGCTCGCTGGTGCTGTGCTCGATCGACGATACCGAACATGTGCTACGCCAACTGTTCTCACAGCTGCGTCCCGGTGGGGAGCTGCGTTACCTCGAGCATGTGGCCAGCGGTGGTGCGCGCGGTGTTCTGCAACGTGTCGCCGACGCGACGGTGTGGCCGCGGCTGCTGGGCAACTGCCACAGCCACCGGCACACCGAGACGGTGATCCGCGGCGTCGGATTCGCCGTTCAGAGCTCGCGGCGTCAGTTCGCCATGCCGGCGTGGGTGCCGCTGCCGGTGTCGGAGTTCGCGCTGGGCCGAGCCATCCGGCCGTAGGTTCCGGCCTCAGGTGCCCAGCAGGTCGGGCAGACGCTGCAGCAGGGTCGGCAACGCGGTGCTGGCGTTCTCCCGCAGCGCGATGGTGGCGCTGCTCGACAGCGGGGTGGGTTCAGGGTTGACCTCGACCACCACGGCGCCGCGCGCCAACGCCAGCTCCGGTAGCCCGGCGGCAGGGTAGACCACCGCGGAGGTGCCCACCACGACCACCACGTCGGCGGTGGTGACCGCCTGCACCGCGGCGTCCCACGGCCCGTCCGGCAGGCCTTCCCCGAACCACACGATGTCCGGCCGGATCAGTCCACCGCAGCCGCAGGTGGGCGGCGTCAACTCCAGCACCGGCTCCGGCACGTCCTCCAGTGGCCCGGTGTACACGGAAGCGCAGCTGTCACAACGAAACTCGAAGAGGCTGCCGTGCAGATGGTGCACCGGTGAGCTGCCCGCCCGTTCGTGCAGATTGTCGACGTTCTGGGTCACCACCGTCACATCTGCGTGGTCCTGCCAGGCCGCCAGCGCGCGATGCCCGTCATTGGGTTCGGTGGCCCGCACCAGGTGATGGCGCCACAGGTACCACGCCCACACCCGTTCCGGGTGTTCCTGCCAGCCCTGGACAGAGGACAGTTCGTACGGGTCGAACTTCGCCCACAGGCCGTTCTTGTCGTCGCGGAAGGTCGGCACGCCGCTTTCGGCGGAGATGCCGGCGCCGCTGAGCACTGCAATGCGCACCCAACCAAAATAGCTGGCCTGTTGGATACTGTTTCCCGTGGAGTTGGGGGAGTGGCTGCGCGTTGATCCGCAGGCGGCTAAGCCGTTGTTCGATCAGTTGAGAACACAGATGATCGACGGGATCCGGGACGGACGGTTACCGCCGGGCACCCGTTTGCCCACGGTCCGCGAACTCGCGGGGCAACTCGGCCTGGCGGTCAACACCGTCGCCAGGGCCTACCGCGAGCTGGAGGCGGCGGGCATCGTCGAAACGCGAGGGCGCTTCGGCAGTTTCGTCGCACGCGCGGATCCGGCCGACGCGGCCATGGCGGCGGCGGCGCACACCTATGTGGAGACCGCCCGCACGCTCGGTCTCGACAAGGCCGCGGCGTTGCGGTACCTGGACCTGGCCTTCGACTGAGGGGGCTCAGCCCGAAGTCGGCGAGGTGTTCAGCCGAATTCGAGCAGGGTGAAGGAGGGGCGCAGCCGGTGCAGCGCGGGGTTGTTGAACACACCGCTGATCACCGCGTTCATCACCAGGCCTCGGCCGCGGGGGGTCGGCATGTCGTGCACGGCGGTGACACCGGGAATGGTGTGGGCGAGTTCGGCCAGTTCCGGCACCGTCCTGGAGAACGGCATCGGCGGCATGGTGTAGCGGCGTGACGGTCGCAGCCAGCCTTTTTTCGCCAACCCGGCGAACCACGGCGGGGCCAGATCGAAGACCATCTGCCCGCCGGGGAACCGGCGTGCGCACTCGGCGATCAACCCCAGAGCCTCGTCGGGCTGCAGGTACATCAGCAGGCCCTCGGCGGTGATGAACACCCCGGTCGACGGATCCACCTGATCCATCCAGCTGTAGTCCAGCGCCGACTGAGCCGCCGTCGTGATGCGCGATGAGGTGGGCAGCAACTGTTCGCGGATGTGCACGATCGGTGGGAAATCCACTGTCAGCCAACGGAACCGGGCCTCGGGCAAGGCGGCGTCGAGACGCCAGAAGCTGGTCTGCAGCCCCTCCGCGAGCGCCACCACGGTTGCCTCGGGGTGCGTCCGCAGGTAGTCCTTCGTGGCCAGGTCGAACGCCTTCGCCCGGATCGCCATGTCCTGGCGGCTGGTCTGGCCGAACTTCGCGAAGTCGAAGTCGATCGAATCTCTGAGCCGAACCGCCACCGGGTCGTCGATGATCGCGTCGGGCCTGCGGGCCTCGGCAGCCCGCACCGCCAGCGTCAGTAGGGCGGTCTCGGATACGCCGGTCAGTTCCGCTTTGTGCCGTGTGGTCTCGTCCATCGCTGTCGAGCGTACCGACGCCCGCGTCAGCCGAAATTCCACCAGCGTCATGCTCGGGCGGTTCCGGCGGAACCGTCCGATCCGGTCCAGTGGGCTTGAACTCAGAACGTCCGGACCGGGGCGGCACAAACGCCGTCGAGGATGCCCCGATGCCAAAGCCGTCAACGGTTGCTCGGGCATCTACCGGCGGGCGGGACTTTGAGTAGGCTCAGCAGATGACCCGACAGGTTTTCGACGACAAGCTCCTGGCCGTGATCAGCGGCAATTCGCTTGGAGTGCTGGCGACGATCAAGCGTGACGGGCGTCCGCAGCTGTCCAATGTCTCCTATCACTTCGACGCTCGCAACGTGGTGATCCAGGTGTCGATCACCGAGCCGCGGGCCAAGACGCGCAACCTGCGACGCGATGCGCGTGCGTCGATTCTGGTGAGTTCCGATGACGGCTGGTCGTATGCGGTGGCCGAGGGCGACGCCGTCCTCACACCGCCCGCCGCCGACCCGCACGACGAGACCGTGGAAGCGTTGGTTGTGTTGTATCGCAACATCGCTGGTGAGCATCCGGACTGGGACGAGTACCGCGAAGCCATGGTGACCGACCGCCGGGTGGTGCTGACCCTGCCGATCGCCCACCTCTACGGCATGCCGCCGGGTATCCGCTGACCCCGATCCCAGGAGCGTGCGACTCCCCGGACGCAGACGCCGTCGCGTTTTATGGTTTGCGCACGTCCGTGCTGGTGGGAAAGAGCGCTAGGCTGTGCGCTATGGCTGACGAAGCGGGCCCGGACGAACTTTCCGAAGACGACACCAAGCGCAAGTTCCGGGAGGCGCTGGAACGCAAGAAAGCCAAGTCGTCTACCGGCGCCGAGCACCGTGACGGCGGCGCCAAGCAGCCCAAACAGCATGGGCCCGTCGAGAACCGTCGCGAATTCCGCCGCAAGAGCGGCTGACCCGGTAGCCACCTGAATCGTGTAGCGCTCTTGGGATTTTGGCGCGCTGACAACCGCTCAGCGGTTGAAAACGCGCCCAAATCACTCGCTGCGGCGCTCCAGACGCAGGATCGCCACCAGACAGAGGACGGCCAGCACGCCGACGATGCCGGCGAACACCTCGCCGGTCAGCTGTAGACCCCAGTGCTGGGCGGCGGCGCCGAAACCGATCACGGGTAGTGACAGCGCCACGTAGGCGACAAGAAAGTACGACGAGCTGACTTCGGCGCGGCGTTCCGGCGGGGTGCACTCCGACACCGCGGCCAGGCCGCGGCCGAAGCTCAGGCCCTGGCCGATACCAGCGACGGCCCCGGCGACGATGAGCCCCCACAGTGACGAGAACCGAAGGGCGACAACGAGCATCACCATGGCGACCACCAGCACCGCACTGCCCACGGCCACCGCGCGCTTCGGCGCAACCAGCAGCGCGACCGGTTGGGTGAAGGCAGCAGCGAGCACCATCAGCCCGGCCACCGCCCCGGCGACCGCGTGGTTGTGCACTCCCATGAGGTTGGCCACCAGCGACGGCACCACCGAGGCGAACAGGGCATTGACCGCGAAGCCCGCGAACGCCGCCGTGGCGGCGACGACGAACACAGACCGGGTCTGCGGTGGCACCGCCAGCCGCTGAATCCCGATACGGCCCTGCCGTTGTGACGTCTCCGGGGCCAGCAACAGCGCTATCACCGCCAGGAGTACCAGCGCGGTGTGCAGGGCGAAACTGAGCTCCAGCGGGGACGGGGCGTACTGCACGAGTAACCCGGCGACCACACTGCCCAGACCCAGGCTGCCGAGGTTGGCGACGGTGGCCACGGCGGCGGCGCGGGGACGCCACTTCGGGGAGGCGGCCTCGATGATCGCCGCGGTGGCGGTGCCGGCGAAAATGCCCACCGACAAGCCCGACAGTGCGCGGCCGATCAGCAGGACGGGAATCGATTCGGCGGTCAAGAACGTCACCGAACTGGCAATGGCCAGCACGGCGCCGGCAACGAGCATCGGCCGCCGCCCGATCGCGTCGGACCACCTGCCGAAGAACAGCAGCGCCGACAACACCGCACCCGCGTAGGTGGCGAAGATGATCGTGGTGGTGAGCACCGAGAACTGCATCCGCTCGCCGTACACCTCGTACATCGGGGTCGGGAGCGTGCCACCTAGCATCACCACCGTCAGCGCATAGGTGATCAGCGCAAACCCGTGACGGCGCCGCGGACGCGCGTCAACCGCTTCCTGCAATGTGGCCACGGACTGATCCAACGCGGCCCGGTGCGGTGTGCTTCCCACCCGAGATCCCATACCCACAAAGACGGCGGCAGACCATCCGGTCCGCCGCCGCCTTCGTGAGGGGTCTTAGTGAGCTACTGCTTTTTCGGCGCCCACACCGGTCAGGGACCGCACCTCCATCTCGGCGGCGATCTCCGAACCTTCGCTGTGCTTGGAGGTCAGGGTGCCGACGATGCCGAGGATGAACGCCAGCGGGATCGACACGATGCCCGGGTTGGCCAGCGGGAACCAGGCGAAGTCGGCGCCGGGGATCATCGCCGTCTTCGCCCCGGAGACCGCCGGGGAGAACACGATCAGCACCAGCGTGGAGATCAGGCCGCCGTACATGCTCCACAGCGCGCCGCGGGTGTTGAACCGTTTCCAGTACAGCGAATACACGATGGTCGGCAGGTTGGCCGCCGCGGCGATGGCGAAGGCCAGCGCCACCAGGAAGGCGACGTTCTGTCCGTTGGCCAGGATGCCGAGGCCGATGGCCAGGACGCCCAGCACCACCGCGGTGATCCGGGAGACCTTCACCTGTTCGTCTTCGGTGACCTTGTGTGACTTCAGGACCGAGGCATAGATGTCGTGGGCGAACGACGCCGACGCGGTGATGGTCAGGCCCGCGACCACAGCCAGGATGGTGGCGAAGGCGACGGCGGAGATGACGCCCAGCAGGACCACACCGCCCAACTCCAGTGCCAGCAGGGGAGCCGCGGAGTTGACGCCGCCGGCCGCACCGAGGATCCGGTCCGGGCCCACCAGCGCCGCGGCGCCATACCCCAGCACCAGGGTGAACAGGTAGAACGCGCCGATCAGGGCAATTGCCCACACCACGGACTTGCGCGCTTCCTTGGCCGTCGGCACGGTGTAGAACCGCATCAGCACGTGCGGCAGGCCGGCGGTGCCGAGCACCAGGGCCAGCGCCAGGGAGATGAAGTTGATCTGTGAAGTCAGCGAACCGCCGTACTGTGCGCCGGGGGCCAGTACGTCACGGCTGGCCACACCCTCGGTGGTGGCACTGGAGATGGCAGCCTGGGCCGAGCCGAGGATCTCGGAGAAGTTCAGCCCGAACTTGGCCAGAACCATCACGGTCATCAAACCGGCGCCGGCGATCAGCAGAACGGCCTTGATGATCTGCACCCAGGTGGTGCCCTTCATGCCGCCGACGAGGACGTAGACGATCATCAGGACGCCGACGACGGCGATGACCACCGACTGGCCGCTGCGGCTGTTGATGTTGAGCAGCAGGGCCACCAGTCCGCCGGCGCCCGCCATCTGCGCCAGCAGGTAGAACAGCGACACCGTCAGCGTCGAGGTGGCGGCGGCCACCCGGACGGGCTTCTGCTTGAGCCGGAAGCTCAGCACGTCGGCCATGGTGAATCTGCCTGTGTTGCGCAGCAATTCGGCGACCAGCAGCAGAGCCACCAGCCAGGCCACCAGGAAGCCGATGGAGTACAGGAAGCCGTCGTAGCCGTACACGGCGATGGCCCCGGCGATGCCGAGGAAGCTGGCCGCCGACAGGTAGTCGCCGGCGATGGCGATGCCGTTCTGCGGGCCGGAGAAGGCACGGCCGCCGGTGAAGAACTCATCAGCGGTGGCGTTGCGCTTGCTGGCGCGGATCACCACGATCATGGTGACGACGACGAACAGGGCGAAGATGCCGATATTGGCCGCCGGGTTACCGACGGTCTCGGTGGCGGCGAGGAGAGTCCGATTCACTGGAGCGGTCCTTCCAGCTCTTCACGGATGGCCGCGGCGCGCGGGTCCAACTCACGGTTGGCGAAACGAACGTAGAGACCGGTGATGACGAAGGTGGACAGGAACTGGCCGAGTCCGATGATGAGGCCCACGTTGATGTTGCCCCAGACCTGGGTGGCCATGAAGTCGTGGGCGAACGCGCCGAGCAGGACATAGACGCCGTACCAGATGAGGAAGAACGCCGTCATCGGGAAGACGAAGCGGCGCAGGCGGCCCTTGAGCTCCTGGAACTCAGGGCTCGCCTGCATGGCGATGAACTCTTGGCCGGTGGGGGCCGGCCGACTTTCGGTGGTGGACACCGCGGGTGCTCCTGACTGGTCGAATGTGAACCGCATATGTGCGTGAGCGTATTGAGACTCACGTCACAACCGAAGTGTTTCCCCAGGTGAACCCGGTGAAACAGGGGCTCGGTGCGGTGAGCGGTCAGTCAGCGGCGACGAACGGTCACCCCGCGTCCGGCAGATCCTTCTCGAACGGGTGCACGCCGACCTCGAGGCTCGGCAGCGACTGGTCATACAGCGGTCGGTAACCGGCCGACAGATACAGGGCCACCGCTTCGGGTTGGCGGGGTCCCGTGGTGAGGTAGACGCGCCGATAACCGCGCTGCCGTGCCACACGTTCCAACTCGGCCACCACGAGTTTGCCGTACCCGCGCTGACGGTGCGAGGACGCCGTCCAGATGCGTTTGAGCTCCGCCGTGGCAGGGTCGTAGCGCCGAAATGCACCGCCCGCCACCGTGATTCCGTCGCGTAGGCCGAGGATCAGTGCGCCGCCGGGGGGCGCGAACTCTTCTGCCGGATAGGCCCGCATGTTCTGGTACTCCAGAGGTAATCGGGCGCCGTAGCGAGAGCTGTACTCGACGGTCAGTTCATCGAGCAGCGGTGCGGCCCGGGGATCGTCCTGGGCGACGGCGATGAACTGCAGTTCGGTGGACGAATCGGGCACGGTCGACGGTACAACGGCATCGGTTCCGGCCGCGATCGCGGTTGCCGGCCGTACCGCGGGGGACGCCGGAAACGCACCTCAGTGCGACTCGCGGGGCAACCGCTCCACACCCATGCCGAGCCGCTCGGGCACGTGCATGCGGGCGAAGATGCGGGCCACATCCGGGGGTCTGGTGGAGGCTGTGAGCCGGCTGACCACGATCATCGTCAGGAAGGCCAGCGGCACCGTGACGGCTGCGGGATAGCCGATGAGCGTCGCGGGCCATCCGCCGAGGGCGCCGTCGTCCAGCCCGCCGATGACGGCCAGGGTCGTTGCGACGCCGGAGAGCACACCGCCCACCAGGAGCCCGCTGATGGCGCCGGCGCTGGTCAGCCCGCGCCACCAGATGCCCAGCACCAGCAGCGGGCACAGGGTGGAAGCGGCGACGGCGAAAGCCAGGCCGACGCTGCGCGACAGTTCCAGTGAGGAGGCCGCCAGCGCCAGCGGGATCGGCACCACGCCGCCCACCACCGCAGCCAGCCGGAAATCGCGGACCCGGCCGCGCAGCACGTCGGTGGACAGCGCACCCGCGATGCTCACCAACAGCCCCGAGGACGTCGCCAGGAACGCCGCGATGGCCCCGGCGGCCACCAGCGCGGCCAGTCCGGCGCCCACCACCCCGCCGATCGCGGCGCTGGGCAGCAGCAGCACTGCGGCGTCGGCGGTGCCGGTGATGAGCAGCTGCGGCACGTAGAGCCGGGCGAAGACCCCGAGCAGGGTGGGAAACAGGTAGAACAGCGCCAGCAGGGCGATCACCGCCAGCGCGGTGCGCCGGGCCGCCCGGCCGTCGGGGTTGGTGTAGAAGCGCACCAGCACATGGGGTAGCCCCATGGTGCCCAGGAAGGTGGCGACGATGATCGAAAGTACTTGGTAGAGCGGATGTTCACCGCCCAGCCCGCCGCCGGAGGAGATCCACGCGGAGCCGGTGGTCGGGGCGCCGGCGACCACCGGGGTGGCGGCACCGGCGGCCAGCGTCATGGTGGTGCCCTCGGTCAGGGTGTAGCGCCCCGGTGCGGGTAAGGGGGCGCCGTCGACGCTGACCCCGGCGGGTTGGTCGACCTGCACCACGACGTCGGTGTCCACGGCCACCGTCGTCTGTTCCTGGACGGTGGGAGGCATCGGTCCACCGAGTTCGGTGCGGTCGGACAGGAACAGCGCCAGCAGGGCGAGCGCCGGAACGGCGATGGCGGTGAGTTTGAGCCAGTACTGGAACGCCTGCACGAAGGTGATCGAGCGCATGCCACCACCCACCACGTTGGCGATCACGATGGCTCCCACGGCCACCGGTCCGATCCACACCGGCACACCGAGCAGGATCTTGAGTGTGAGTCCGGCGCCCTGATACTGCGGCACCAGATAGAACACGCAGATCACCACCACGACCAGCATGGCCACGGTGCGCAAACGCCGTGACCCCATCCGGAACTCGGCGAAATCGGGCACGGTGTAGGCGCCGGAGCGGCGCAGCGGCGCCGCGACGAACAGCAGCAGGCCCAGGTATCCGGCGGTGAATCCGATGGGGTACCAGAGGGCGTCGGCGCCGTACTTGGCCACCAGGCCGGCGACGCCCAGAAACGAGGCCGCCGAGAGGTATTCACCCGAGATGGCCGCAGCGTTCCACCGCGATCCCACCGTGCGCGAAGCCACCAGGAAGTCCGAGGTGGTGCGGGACAGCCGGCCCCCGTAGGCGCCCACCAGCACCGTGGCCAGGGCGGCGGCCACCAGCGCGGCGGCGGTCAGCGGGGTGAGGGCGTTCACGGATTCTCGGACCCTTCGTCCACGATGCCCATGAAATCGCGTTCACTCTGCTCGGCGAGCCGGACGTACAGCCAGCCCACGCCGTAGAACATGGGGTACAGCAGCACCCCCAGGATCAGCCAGTTGGCGCGAATGCCGAACACCGTCAGTTGTTCGAAGGCGGGAAAGGCATTGCCCAGCAACGGAATCGCGACGATGACGCAGACCACCACCGCGGCCAGCCGCAGCGCCAGGCCCAGCTGAGCCCGCACCAGGCCGCGCACCAGGGCGTCGCCCACCTCGGTCTGCTCCTGGACCTCGACGCGGGTGCGGACCATCCGGGCGCCGCGGCGGTGCGCCAGGATCACGCGTTGTCGCGACGGCCGCGGCTCAGTCATCGCGGTAGTTCCGCATTGGGCCGCGCACCAGGCGGTCGCGCAGTTCGCGGGTCTGGCGGCGGCTCACCGGCAACTCGACTGCGGGGGACGCGCCGTTCTCGCGCACCCGCACCAGCACACCGCCGTCGGTGGTGCGCAGCCCCGTCACCAACGGCAGCGAAACCAGATAGGACCGGTGCACCCGCTGGAAACCGAGGTTGCGCCAGCGGGTTTCGAGGGTGGACAGCGGTATCCGCACCAGATGTGAACCCGACGCCGAGTGCAGCCGCGCATAGTCGCCCTCGGCTTCCACCCAACCGATGCTGTCGCGGCGGACCAACCGGGTGATGCCGCCGAGTTCGACGGGCAGTACCTCGTCGGCGTCGTGCGGAGCGGCAGCCTCCACGCTTCGCGCGGCCAACACGCGGCGCACCGCCTCGTCGAGGCGTTGGGTTCGCAGCGGTTTGAGCAGGTAGTCGGTGGCCCCGACCTCGAAGGCCGCCAGAGCCTTGTCGTCGTGCGCGGTCACGAACACCACCGCAGGCGGCTGGGAGAAGTTGGCCAGCACCGCGGCCAATTCCAATCCCGACAGACCCGGCATGTTGATGTCGAGGAAGATCGCATCCAGTGCGCGTTCGGACAGTTCGCGCAGCGCGGCGTTCGCGTCGCCGACACCGTAGACATTGCCGACGCAGGGGTGCCGGCCCAGCAGATAGGTGAGCTCGTCGAGCGCCGGGGCCTCGTCGTCGACGGCGAGCACGTCGAGTAACCGGGTCACTGGTTGTTCCTCCGCGAAGTCATCAGACGTGCACGCCCGTCGCGAACTTGGGCACCCGCATGATCACCTTGGTGCCTGCTCCCGGCGCGGTCTCGACCACCAGACCGTAGTCGTTGCCGAACGCCGCCCGCAGCCGATGGTCCACATTCGTCAGCCCGACGTGGGCGCTGTGGTCGCCGCTGGCGTCGGGCCCCAACGCGTCGGCGTGCGCCGAGCGCAGCGCGTCGGGGTCCATGCCCACCCCGTCGTCCTCGACGGAGATGACGGTGTCGGCGCCTTCGTCGGTGGCGATCAGGGTGATGGTGCCGCCGCGCTGTCCGGCCAGACCATGCCGAACAGCGTTCTCCACCAACGGTTGTAGCGCCAGGAAGGGCACCACGACGTTGAGCACCTCGGGCGCCACCTGGAGTTTGACGTCCAGGGCGGCGCCGAAGCGGGCCCGTTCCAGCGTCAGGTACCGGTCGATGTTGCGCAGCTCGTCGGAGAGCACGGTGTACGGCCCGGCGGCACGGAACGAATAGCGGGTGAAATCGGCGAAGTCCAAGATGAGTTCGCGGGCCCGGTCGGGGTCGGTGCGGACGAATGACGCGATGGTGTTGAGCGCGTTGTACACGAAGTGGGGGCTGATCTGGGCCCGCAACGCCAGCACCTCGGCGCGGTCCAGGCGCGCCCGTGAGGCATCGAGTTCGGCGAGCTCGAGTTGGCTGGTGACATACCGTGCCACTTCACCGACGGCGCCGAGCATCCCGGGGCCGGGCTGCGTCTCGGTGATCACCACCAGCACCCCGACGGTCCCGCCGTCTTCGGGTGACAGCGGCTGGGCGATCAGGGCGGGCAACTCGCCACCCACCAGCACCCGCCGCTGCCCGGAGAGGCAGGCCTCGACGGCACGGCTGCACCGGCGCTGCATCAGCGTCGACCAGTGACGTTCACCCGGCGGGTGGTGGGCGAGTTCGCTGCCGTCGGCGTCGTAGAGCGCCACGGCGTCGGCGCCGGTGAGATCGCGCAGGTAGGGCACCGCGGTCTGCGCGGATTCCGCGTCCAGGCCCTTGCGTAATGCCCGGGCGGCGAGTGAGGCGGTGTGCAGCGCGGCGTGCACGGCGCGTTCGGTCGGGGTGGCGACCACTCGACGGGTCCGGACCACGAGGACGGCTGCGACGAGTGCGGCCAGCAGCAGCGCCGCTGCCAGTGCGACTGCGACCTCGCCCGACATGGCACTGACAGTAACCCGCGAATCTAGAATGATCGCCATGCCGAACCTGCAGCTGGTCCAAGAACCCGAGGCCGATGCACTGCTCGCTGCCAATCCGCTGGCCCTGCTGATCGGGATGCTGCTGGATCAGCAGTTCCCCATGGAGGCGGCGTTCGCCGGGCCGAAGAAGATCGCCGACCGGATCGGCGCCGTGGACGCCGAGCTGATTGCCGGCTACGACCCGGACAAGTTCGTGGCGCTGTGTTCGGAAACTCCTGCCATCCACCGTTTCCCGGGCTCGATGGCCAAGCGGGTGCAGACGCTGGCGCAGCTGATCGTCGACGAGTACGACGGTGACGCCGCCGCCATCTGGACCGACGGCAATCCTGACGGCCGCGAGGTGTACCTGCGGATCAAGCGGCTGCCCGGTTTCGGTGACCAGAAGGCGCGAATCTTCCTGGCGCTGTTGGGCAAACAGTACGGCTTCGACGGCCCGGGCTGGCGTGAGGCGGCCGGTGACTACGGTCCCGACGGCACCTTCAAGTCCGTCGCCGATGTGCGTGACCAGGAGTCACTGGACAAGGTGCGTAGTTACAAGAAGGCGGCGAAAGCGGCCGCGAAGGCCAAGTAACGCGAAAAGCCACGTGCACCGGCACGTGGCTTTTCGGGGCGGTAGCTCTTATGGGACGACGGTCGAACCGATGGTCGGCATGAACTGGCACTGCTTCTCGGTGGTGGTCACCTGGCCGAAGATCGTCGAGATGATGCTGCCCGATCCGGTGTCGACGATGGCGGTCAGCGTGGTCGGGCCGTTGGCGTTGATGTCCGGCCGCGGCTTGAGTGTGGCGCTGCCGGACTTGCCCGTGGACAGGTTGACCCACGTGACATTGAGCGGCAGCTTCTGCACCTCGGCGGGGCCGGCGGTACCGACCGCGGTGAACACGTACGCGGTCTGACCCGCGCCGGGGCCCGGCGTCGGGATCTTGGCCGGTCCGGCCACGGAAATGGCTGTGGCGAGCGAGTTTCCACCGTCGGCCAGGCAGCCGTTGCCGATCGAGGGGTACATGAAGTCCTGCGTCGGCGGGGCGTCGACACCGAACGCGGCCGCCGCCGGGCTCGGTGGGCCGGCGGCCGGCGCCGGTGCCGGCGCCGGACCCGCCTCGACCATGACCGCCGCCTCCGGTGCCGGTGCCGCAGCCTGAGCGACGGGTGCCGCTGCCACTGGCTCGCCGGGCAGATGCGCCACCGGGGCGGTGGGCACCTCGGGGGCGGTGGGCTGCGGACCCACCGCGTGTGCCGGGTCGACACCGGGCGGCAGGTGCGCTTCGGCGCCGGGCACGATGCCGGCCGGCGGCAGATGCTGGGCATCGCCGCCGGCGGTCGGCACCGGCGTGGGGAGAACCGCCCCGCTGGGCAGCGGGATGCCGCCCGGTAGGGACGCAGGCAGCAGGGACGCCGACGCCGGATTCGAAACGAACTGGCTCACCGCGGCGGCCAGGTTCTGGGAATCCGAGGACGCCGCGGAATTACCCGCGAACGCCGACGCCGCGGCCATCAACATGGAGGCGGCGTTGTTCGGGTCGGCGGCCGCCTGCTGCACAGCGGGACTCAAGGATTGAACAGCCGACAGTCCCGGTGCCTGGAGGCCGTCGATCGGTGCGGGTACGGGCATCGGAGCCGGTTCCGCAGCGGCGACGCCGCTGAAGAGCAGTGCAGCCGACGACCCGACCGCGACGGCGGTGGTGGCGAACAGCGTCCGTGACATGGTGGCAGTCCAATCCTGGAGGTGATGGGTCAGGGCAGGGCGGAGACGGGGAACAGGGTCCCCAGACCGGCGCCGACCGGGGCGGCGGGCGTGGGCGGCTGCACCGCGCCGGGCACGGTGGTGGAGTTGCCCAGGATCGGGATGCCGGCCGCGGAGTTCCCGGCCGGGATCAACGAGGTCAGGTTCGGCGGCAGCGAGACGCCGGCCGGCATCGGCACACCGGGGATACCGGGAACGCTCAGTGCCGGCGCCGCGGCGTCGGCCACCGGCAGAGCGCCGGGAGTGCTGGGGACGTTCAGCGACGCGGTGGCCAGCGGAGGCGCGGCCGGGGCAGGTGCCTGCGCCGCGCCGAGTGCGGTCGGGACCGCCGTGAGCAGCGTCTGTGCGGCCTGGATGGCGCCGGTCGGGTTGGCGACGAACTGCTGCAACATGTCCATGCCCGGTACGGCGGGCGCTGGTGCCGGGGCCGGCGCTGGTGCTGGTGCCGGCTCGGCGTTGGCGGACCCCGCTGTCAGCAGCGCGGCGGTCGCCCCCGCCGCGATTGCGGCTCCGGTGAACAAACTCCTGATCCGAGACATGGCTCTCCCTACTTGTCGTTTCGGTATGAGCCCGAAGGTAGCCGTGTTGCTGGTGTTACTCGAGTGACACGTGTGGCATTTATTCAACCGTTACGGGAGCGTTGGACAGAGGTGACCCGGGCCGCGGCGTGTCGGCCGGCCCGCATGGCTGCGCCCGCGCCGCAACCCCCCGCGCCCGCGCGCTCACACCGAGCAGGGCGTCGCCGTCGATAGAGTCGGGCGGATCAACCACATGACTGACAGCCGACCGAGCTCCCGACTGACCGCGCTGGCACCGCTGCTCCTGGTGCTGAGCATCGCGGCGCGGTTGGCGTGGACGTATCTGGTCCCCAACGGCGCCAATTTCGTCGACCTGCACGTCTACATCGGCGGCGGTGACGCGGTAGACGGTCCCGGCGCGGTCTATGACTACGTCTACGGCGAGCAGACGCCCGACTTCCCGCTGCCGTTCACCTATCCGCCGTTCGCCGCGGTGGTGTTCTACCCGCTGCACCTGTTGCCGTTCTGGTTGGTGGCCCTGGGCTGGCAGCTGGGAATCATGGCCGCGCTGTACGGCGTGGTGCGCGTCAGTCAGCGGTTGCTCGGGACCGACCACGATCGGCGTCTTGCGTTCGTGTGGACGGCCGCGGCGATCTGGCTGGAACCGCTGCGCAGCACCTTCGACTACGGCCAGGTCAACGTGCTGCTGGTGTTGGCGGTCCTGGTCGCGGTGGCGAGCAACAGGTGGTGGCTGTCGGGGCTGCTGGTCGGTGTGGCCGCCGGGATCAAGCTGACCCCGGCGATCAGCGGCCTGCATTTCCTGGCCGCCCGCCGCTGGGGTGCGGCGCTGTTCTCCGCCGTCGTCTTCTTCGCCACCATCGCGCTGTCCTGGGTGGTGATGGGAGCCGAAGCAACCCGGTATTTCACCGACCTGCTCGGCGACGCCCAACGGGTCGGTCCCGTCGGGACGTCGTTCAATCAGTCCTGGCGAGGCGCCGTCTCGCGGATTCTCGGTCATGACGCCGGATTCGGTCCGCTGGTGCTGGCGGGCATCGCGCTCACCGCGGTGCTGGCCTGGTTCGCCTGGCGCGCGGTCGGCGCCTTCACCGATGACCTGGACCGGCTCGGCTCGATTCTGGTGGTGAGTCTGTTCGGGCTACTGCTGTCGCCGATCTCCTGGACTCACCACTGGGTGTGGCTGATCCCGCTGATGATCTGGCTGCTGCACGGGCCGTACCGCGCCGTGCCCGGAGCCCGGACGCTGGGGATCGGGTGGTTGGTATTGACCGCCGTCGGTGTGCCGTGGCTGCTGAGTTTCGCCCAGCCCACCATCTGGGAGATCAGCCGGCCCTGGTATCTGGCCTGGGCAGGGTTGGTCTACCTGGTGGCGACGCTGGCCACCCTGGCGTGGATCGCGACGCTGCGGGTCAGGTTGCCACGATCCCGTTGATATCGCGGGCCATCTCCAGGTCCTTGTCGGTGATACCGCCTTCGGAATGGGTCACCAAAACGAAAGTGACTGTCCGCCAGCGGATGTCGATATCCGGATGGTGGTCCTTGGCTTCCGCGTGTTCGCCGACGCGACGCACTGCGTCGATCCCGTCGAGAAATGCGGGGAATTTGATGGACCGCCGCAGCGCGCCGTCGGAGCGCTCCCAGCCGTCGAGCTCTTTCACGGCGGCGTCCACTTGGTCATCGGTCAGCACAGCCATACCCCGACCGTACGCGGTGGACCGACTACCGTCACCGGGTATGCCGACCCAGATCGTTGTCGCCGGTGCGCTGATCAGCGCGGGCCGTCTGCTGGTGGCGCAGCGGGTCCGCCCTCCGGAGCTGGAGGGACTGTGGGAATTGCCGGGCGGAAAGGTGGGGCCGGGGGAGACCGACGCCGAGGCGTTGATCCGTGAGCTGTACGAGGAACTCGGGGCCGACGTGGCCGTGGGTGATCGGATGGGTCTCGACGTCTCCCTCTCCGAGACCATGATGCTGCGGGCCTACCGGGTGTATCAGACCGGCGGCACGGTGGCGGCCCACGATCACCGCGCCGTGCGATGGGTGTCTCGGGCCGAACTGCACGAGCTGTCCTGGGTGCCGGCCGACACGGCCTGGCTACCGGATCTGGCTGCGGCGCTGGCAATTTGAGACTGACCTCAGTCGACAGAAGTAGCCAAATCTGTCGACTGAGGTCAGTCTCAACTGCAGAGCATGGGCTCAGGCGGCGTCGGCGGTGTCCTTGCCGCTGTGCTTGGCGTGCTTGCGGGAACCGACGCGGTCTTTTGCGGAGTCGGCCTTGTCACCGCCGGCCTGGTCCGAGTCATCCTTGTCGCTATCAGCCTTCTCGCTCTTCGTTTCTGCGGGCGTGGCCTCGGGCTCCTTTTCCGAGGCGTCCGCAACGGCTTCGGTCTCGGAATCCGGCGCAGCGGCATCCTCGTCCTTGACCTGGGTGACGTCCCGCTTGGTGTGCAGTGGGGTGGATTCCGCCTCAAAGGCGGCCCCATCGCCGGTTGTGGCGTCGTCGGTTGTGATTTCGTCGCCGACGGTGGCCTGGCCGGCTTCTGCTGCAGATACCTTCTGCGCCGGACCTGCCTCGGCGACCGCGGTGTCCTCTGACTTGTTGTCCAGCAGCGCTTCCGGCGGTGCGGGCACGATCCACGTCGGCTCGCCGCGCAGACCCGCGAGCATCTGGTTGATGCCCTGCGGAATGGCCTTGACGAGATCGACCGCCAGGGTGATCGGGTTGAAGACCGGGATCAACCGGAACCCGGTGGTCGCGCCGTAGGGGATGTCGCGGTTGTACCCGGTCTGCTCGATGAGCACCCGCAATGCGGGTTCGATCAGGTCCGCCAGTGGTTTGAGACCGATACCGTGCAGCGGTGCCACCAACGGCAACACCGTCGGGGTGACGGTGATGTATTCGGTGTCGCCGTACTCCTGGACGTCCACGAGGTCGGGATACAGCTCGGGGTGGTCCATCAACCACTGCCATTGCTCGGTGGTGTAGCCACCCGGGGTGCCGTCGGGTGTGGCCGCCGTCGGGTACGGGTAGGTGCCGTGCACGTATTCGAAGCCCAGGATCGCGTTGAGCATCGCCAACGGATTGGTCACGTACAGCGGGGCGTCGGCGATGATGTCCCACTTCATCGCGATATCGGTGGTCTTGATACCGGTGTCGGTGGGCATCGACGGGCCGAACGGGAATTCCACGATCGGGAACGAGAAGTTGAGCAACCGGGTGTTGAGGCCGCCGTTGGGACGGGAGACGTTACCGATGGCGACGAACTCGATCTGCGCCTTCTCCTGGTCGGACAGCTCGGCCAGGGCTTCCTTCTGGAAGGCCACGATGGCGCCGCTCTGCGAATAGCCGAACAGAACGAGGTGGTCGTCGGTGCCGAGCGCCTCGAGTTGCTGCTCGACGGCCGCACCGAACAATGAGGTGCCCTCCACGATGGACTGTTTCCACGTCAGGGCGTCCGGGCCGCCGTACAAGGGCCACGCGGTTTCGGGGGTGTACACCGCCTGCAGATCGCAGGTGGTCGGGTCGGGTGGCTGGCAGGCCGTGTTGGGATAGATGTAGTACTGCGCGACATTGGGCACGTAGCCGGGGAAGTCGTCCGGATTGGGTCTTCCGGTGCCGCCCATGATCAGGGCGGTGGTCGCCGTCAAGCTGACGGCGGCGGTGGTGACCGAGCCGATGGCCAGCGCCAGGGCCGCGAGCACTGCGACGGCGGTGACCGCCAGGCTCCGAATGAACGCACGCATGCCGGCCACTCCAATCCGCCGACCGCAGCGTCGGACTGTGGGCATGCTCGCACACCGTCGCGGTACCCGGCGGCGAAATCCCTCAGATGTCAGAGACGTTCGTCGCTGGTCAATACCGGAGCTGGTCGCCGACCACCCGCGGCGCTGAGGCCTCACGCCGGTGATGGGCCGCATAGAGCGGATGCATCAGGACCGGGTGCCGGCAATGCGGGCAGGACTGCCGCGGCTGGTTCGCGCCGGAGAACGTCAGATGGTGGCATGCGCCACACCGCACGACGTAGAAAGCGCCGATCCAGTTGAGCAGTCCGAGGTAGATGGCGAGCGTCGCGGCCAGGGCCAGGACGACGATCACCGTGATGGTGAGTACTGCGAAAACCGTCATGATCTCCAACCTCCAGCGAGCCTGAGACGGATAGGTTCAGGCTACTCGTCATACGAGGTCAGGTGACGTTTTCAGGCCTTCCGTGCGCGTTTGAAAACCTTGTCGAGTTCCTTGCCGTGGATACCGACGAGTTCGGCCTTGCGCACCTTGTGCAACACCAGCGGGCACTTCTTGCAGCGGGGTTTGGACCGGCAGCATTTCTTCTTCGGTTTGAGGCCGGCGTACTTGCTGGAAATCAACAGTTCCTTTCCTCGTTTTCGCGAATGCTGACCCGCACTGCGAGAATCATCGACGTGGATTCTCGCCCCAACTTTAGAAACGTCGCGATCGTCGCTCACGTCGACCATGGCAAGACGACTCTGGTCGACGCCATGCTTCGGCAGTCCGGCGCGCTGAGCCATCGGGGTGATGACGCGATCGAACGCCTGATGGACTCTGGTGACCTGGAGAAGGAAAAGGGCATCACCATCCTGGCGAAGAACACCGCCGTCCATCGGCATCACGCCGACGGCACCATGACCGTCATCAACGTCATCGACACACCGGGCCACGCGGACTTCGGCGGTGAAGTCGAGCGCGGCCTGTCCATGGTGGACGGTGTGCTGCTCCTGGTCGACGCCTCCGAGGGCCCGCTGCCGCAGACCCGCTTCGTGCTGCGCAAGGCGCTGGCCGCGCACCTGCCGGTGATCCTGGTGGTCAACAAGACCGACCGCCCGGACGCGCGCATCTCCGAGGTGGTCTCCGAGAGCCACGACCTGCTGCTCGACGTCGCCTCCGATCTCGACGACGAGGCGCAGAAGGCCGCCGAAGAGGCGCTCGGACTGCCCGTCCTGTACGCCTCGGGCCGCGCCGGCATCGCCAGCACCACCGAGCCCGCCAACGGCGAGAACCCCGACGGCGAGAATCTCGACCCCCTCTTCGACGTCCTGCTCGAGCACATCCCGCCGCCGCAGGGTGATCCCGAGGCCCCGTTCCAGGCCCTGGTGACCAACCTCGACGCCTCCGCCTTCCTGGGCCGCCTGGCGCTCATCCGCATCTACAAGGGCCGCATCCGCAAAGGCCAGCAGGTGGCGTGGATGCGTGAGGTGGACGGCCATCCGGTGATCACCAACGCCAAGATCACCGAGCTCCTGGTCACCGAAGGGGTGGAGCGCACCGCCACCGACGAGGCCGTCGCCGGCGACATCGTCGCTGTGGCGGGCATGCCGGAGATCATGATCGGCGACACCCTGGCCGACGTCGACCACGCCCACGCGCTGCCGCGCATCACGGTCGACGAACCCGCCATCTCGGTGACCATCGGCACCAACACCAGTCCGTTGGCCGGCAAGGTCTCCGGGCACAAGCTCACCGCGCGGATGGTCAAGTCGCGGCTGGACTCCGAACTGGTCGGCAACGTGTCGATCAAGGTGGTCGACATCGGCCGCCCCGACGCCTGGGAGGTGCAGGGCCGTGGTGAGCTGGCGCTGGCCGTCCTGGTGGAGCAGATGCGCCGCGAAGGATTCGAGCTGACCGTCGGCAAGCCCCAGGTGGTCACGCAGACCATCGACGGCAAGCTGCACGAACCGTTCGAGGCCATGACCATCGACTGTCCCGAGGAGTTCGTCGGCGCCATCACGCAGCTGATGGCCGCGCGCAAGGGCCGCATGGAGGACATGACCAACCACGCCGCCGGGTGGGTCCGGATGGACTTCATCGTGCCCAGCCGTGGCCTGATCGGGTTCCGCACCGACTTCCTGACGCTGACCCGCGGCACCGGCATCGCCAACGCGGTGTTCGACGGTTACCGTCCGTGGGCGGGGGAGATCCGGGCGCGGCACACCGGTTCGCTGGTGTCCGACCGCACCGGGCAGATCACCCCGTTCGCGATGATCCAGCTGGCCGACCGCGGGCAGTTCTTCGTCGAGCCGGGGCAGGAGACCTACGAGGGCCAGGTCGTCGGGATCAACCCGCGCGCCGAGGATCTCGACATCAACATCACCCGCGAGAAGAAGCTGACCAACATGCGCAGCTCCACCGCCGACGTGATGGAGACGCTGGCCCGGCCGCTGGAGCTCGACCTCGAGAAGGCGATGGAGTTCTGCGCCGAGGACGAGTGTGTCGAGGTGACCCCGGAGATCGTCCGCGTCCGCAAGGTCGAGCTGACTGCCACGCTGCGCGCCCGGGCGAAGTCGCGGGCCAAGGCCGCGGCGAAGAGCTGATCGGGTGCGTCCCGGCGCCCTCGATACCCTGAAGGACGTGCCGAGCCGCTCACCGATCAGGTCTGCCCTGTTGTGGAGCGGCGTGGCGTTGTCGGTGATGCTCGTCGGCGGGTGCACCGTCAGCCCGCCGCCGGCCCCGCAGAGCACCGAAACCACCGAGAGCACACCACCCCCGCCGCCGAAGGCGACCCAGATCATCATGGGTATCGACAACATCGGTGCGGGGTTCAACCCGCATCTGCTGTCCGACCAGTCGCCGGTGAACGCGGCCATTGCCGCGCTGGTACTGCCCAGTGCCTTCCGTCCGGTGCCCGATCCGGCATCGCCCACGGGGTCGCGGTGGGAGATGGACACCACCTTGCTCGAGTCGGCCGAGCAGACCGACGTCGACGGCGAGTTCACCGTCACCTACAAGATCCGCCCCGAGGCGTCCTGGACCGACAACGCACCGATTGCCGCCGACGATTTCTGGTACCTGTGGCGGCAGATGGTCAGCCAGCCCGGCGTCGTCGACCCGGCGGGCTACGACCTGATCACCGGGGTGCAGTCCATCGACGGCGGCAAGACCGCGGTGGTGACGTTTTCTCAGCCGTATCCGGCGTGGCGTGAACTCTTCAGCGACATCTTGCCCGCGCACATCGTCAAGGACGTGCCGGGCGGCTTCCCCGCCGGGCTGGCGCGCGCCCTGCCGGTCACCGGCGGTCAGTTCCGCGTCGACACCATCGATCCGCAGCGCGATGAGATCCTGCTGGCCCGTAACGACCGGTTCTGGGGGGAACCGGCCACCCCCGATCAGATCCTGTTCCGCCGCGCCGGAGCGACTGCGGCACTTGCTGATTCGATCCGCAACGGCGATACCCAGGTGGCCCAGGTGCACGGCGGGGCGGCGGCTTTCGCCCAGCTGTCGGCCATCCCCGACGTGCGGACCGCGCGCATCGTGACGCCACGGGTGATGCAGCTTTCGCTCCGTGCGCAGCAGCCCGCACTCACCGACACCCAGGTGCGCAAGGCCGTTCTGGGTCTGCTGGACGTCGATCTGCTGGCTGCCGTGGGCGCGGGCAGTGACAACACGGTGACGCTGGCGCAGGCTCAGGTGCGCGCCCCGTCGGATCCCGGTTATGTGCCGACGGCACCGCCGGCCATGACACAGGTGGCGGCGCTGGCGCTGTTGGAAGATGCCGGCTATGCCATCGAGCCCGATACGACACCCTCGGCCACGCCCACACCTTCGGCGGGTTCTCGGACCTCGACCACACCCGCGCCGCCGCCGGTGATGACGCGCGGCATCATCAGCAAGGACGGTGAGCAGCTGTCGCTGGTGATAGGCGTCGCGGCCAACGATCCGACGTCGGTGGCGGTGGCCAACACCGCGGCCGATCAGTTGCGCAACGTCGGTATCGCGGCGTCGGTGTCCGCGCTCGATCCGGTGGTGCTGTACGGAGAAGCGTTGGCGGAGAACCAGGTCGACGCCATCGTGGGCTGGCACCGCGCCGGTGGTGATCTGGCGACGTCGCTGTCGTCCAGGTACGGGTGCCGGGCGCTGGAGCCGGTGCCGCTGTCCACCTCGCCTTCGCCCACCCCGCCTTCGCCCACCTCGTCGGGAACCCCGACACCCTCACCGACACCCTCACCGACCCCGTCGGGCACCGGGACCCCGAGTGAGACGCCGACGGCCACCACGTCCTCGGGGGAATCGGCGCCCGACTCCGACACCCTGGTACAGGCGCCCTCGAACATCACGGGTCTGTGCGACCAGAGCATTCAGCCGAATATCGATGCCGCGCTTGACGGTACGACACCCATCGACGAGGTGATCACCGCCGTGGAGCCGAGGCTGTGGAACATGTCGACGGTGTTGCCGATCCTGCAGGACACCACCATCGTCGCGGCCGGGCCGTCGGTGCAGAACGTCAGCCTGACCGGGGCGGTTCCGGTGGGCATCGTCGCCGACGCCGGCGAATGGCTCAAGCCGCCGCAATAGTTCGCGCCCACAACAGAGTTCGGCCCCCGCTCGCTTGCGCGAACGGGGGCCGAATCATCTACCCCTCGTCGATCACTCGGAGCTGGAGTCCGACTTCTTGCTGTCGGACTTGTCGCTGGAGCTGGACTTGCTGTCGGACTTGTCGCTGGATGCCGGCTTGCTGGAAGCCGAATCGCTGTCGGACTTGTCCTTCTTGGTGTCGTCCTTCTTGGTGTCGCTCTTCGCGTCGTCCTTCTTGGTGTCGGTCTTGGCGTCGTCCTTCGCATCCGACTTGGAGTCAGCGCTGCCGCCGGCGGCGGGATCGGCGCTCTCGCTGTCGGATTCGGAGGCTGCGGGCTGCTTGACACCGAGGGCGTTCTCGACGTTCTCGCGCACACCGGCCAGGCTGCTCTCGATCTGCTGACGGGTCTGGTCGAACCCGTCGGTGATCTGCTTGCCGAGCGCATCGAAGCCGGCCTGGGCCTGCTCGATCGGTGTCTTCACCGCTTCCTCGCTGCCCGGGGTCGCCGTCTCCTCGGCGGCGGGCTCGGCCACCGGTGTGGCCGCGGCCGTCTCCTCGGTGGCGGTCTTGGCGGGAGCGCCCGGCGTGGCCAGAGTGAAGACCTGGCCGACCCCGAGACCCGAGGCGCTGGACACGTCCGTCGAGGAAGCGCCCGCACCGGCCTCGACGTCGACGTCGGCATCCACATCGACACCGACACCGAAGTTGAACCCGGCGGCGAGCTGCGCTGCAGCGGCGGTGATTCCGGTGACCAGTGCCTCCAGCGAGTTCTGGCCGTTGGCGATCGCCGTGGCCGTGGTGTCGCGGAAGGCGACGACGACGGCGGTGGCCACCTCGCTGAAGTTGTTGATGGCCGCCTGGATGGTGGCACCGGTGTAGTTGGCTGCCTCGACGATGGACTCGCCGACGGTACCCACCGCCCCGACCACATCGCCCAGGCTCGGCAGGCCCTCCAGAGCCGCCGACAGCGACGCGCTGATCGAGGCACCGATCTCAGCCGAGATGTTGCCCAGCGCCGCGAAGGCGTCGGCACCGAACTGGATGGAGCTCTCGATGCCGGCCACCAGGTTGGCACCCAGATTGGCCAGCACGGGGCCGATCTGGCCGAAGGCGTTGGTGAGCGCCTCGACGAACAGCTGCGGTGACGGGAACAGCTCGAGCACGGCCTGGAAGGAGGCCGCCAGGTCGCCGCTGATGCTCACGACGCCGTTGATCAGCGACTCGAACGCCTGCGCCCCGAAGCCGATACCGGCCTCGATGACACCGGCCAGATCCGCAGACAGGTTGGCGATCGCTGCGGAGGCGGCCGCGGCGATGAACTCCACACCGGGGATGAAGCCGGCGAAAGCGTCGGAGAACGCGGCCACCAGCTCAGCCGGGGTTGGGAAGCCGTCCAGCACCGCGCCGAAGGTGGCGGCCAGGTCGGCGCCGGCGTCGATGAGTGCCTCCGCGATGGCCACCGGGTTGAGGATCTCGGCACCGGTGATGAAGGCGTCGAGCGCCAGTTCCAGCGCAGCGCTCAGCGGCACGTTGATCGCCGCGAACGCGTCGATGAAGGCGTCGAGGAACAGCTGGGGGGTCGGGAACGCGGCGATCGCTGCCGAGAAGGCGGCATACAGCGCGCTACCGGTATCGGTCAGCCCGTCGATGAGGGCCTGGAAACCGGTGCCGCCCAGAGCGATACCGCTTTCGATGGCGGCGGTCAGCGCGGCCGACAGATCGGCGAGCGCGGCGACACCCGCTGCGGCCAGGGCCTCGAAGCCGGGGATGAACGCACCGAAGGCAGACCCGATGACCGCCACCACATCGGCGGGCGTGGGCAGGCTCTCCAGGACGGACTCGAACAGACCCGCCAGCTGGGCGCCGGCGTTCACGAAGGCCTGCGCGATGTTGGCCGGGTTGAGGATTTCGAGACCGGCCGCGAAGGTGTCGAGGGCGAGCTCCAGGGCCGCACCCAACGGAGCGCTGATGGCACCGAACGCACCGACGAAGGCGTCGATGAACTGCTGCGGGGTCGGGAAGGCGGCGATGGCGGCGGCGAACGCGGCGTACAGCTGGCTGCCGGCGTTCTGCAGGCCGTCGACGATCGCGGCGAGGACGTTGCCGCCGAACTCCAGACCGTTGGCGAACACGTCCGACAGTGCGGCTGACAGGTTGGCGATGGCGGTGGCCGCGAAGCTGGTCAGGTCGGCGAACCCGGGCAGGATGCCGGCGAGCGCGTTACCGAAGGCCGCGATCAGGTCGCCCGGTGTCGGGAAGCCTTCGAGGACCAGGTTGAAGACGGCGGCGAGGTTGCCACCGGCGGTGAGCAGGGCCTCGACGATGGCCGGGACATCGAGGTCGAAGCCCAGGCTCAGGGCCACGTCCAGCGCGACGTTGAATGCCGCGGCCAGGGGTGCGTTGACCGCTGCGAGCACATCGAGGAAGACGTCGACGAAGGCCTGCGGGTTCGCGAACGACGCGATGGCGGCGGAGAACGCCTCGGCGAGCGCGCTTCCACCGTTCTGCAGGGCTGCCACCAGGACGTCGAAAGCCGAACCGCCCAAGTCGATTCCGGAAGCCAGCGTGGCGGCCAGGGTGGTGACCAGGTTGGCCAGGGCCTCACCACCGTCGGTCACCAGTCCGCTCAGGGCGGGGAACGCGCCGGAGAGTGCGGTGGCCACGGCGGTGGCGAAGGCGGCCGGCGACGGGAAGTTCGCGACGGCGGCATTGAACGCGGCGGCCAGATCGGCGCCGGCGGCCAGGAGTGCTTCGGCGATGGCTTCCGCGTTCGCGCCGATGCCGAGATCGATGACCGCCTGCAGGGCGACCTCGAGGGCCAGCGACAGGTTGAGATCGACGGAGGCGAATGCCGAAACAAGCGCATCGATGAAGGCTTGCGGAGTCGGGAAGGCGGCAATGGCGGAGTCGACCGCGGTCGCCAGGGTGCTGCCCTCGGCCAGGAGGCCGTCGACCACGGCGCGGAAGGCGGTGCCGCCACCGGCGACACCGGCGGCCACGGTCTCGCTCAACGCGGTGCCCACGTCGCGGATCGCGGTACCGGCGGCGATGGCGCCGGTCTCGACGCCTGCGCCCACCGGGGCGATCGCCTGCTGGGCGGCGGCGATCAGGTCGGCCAACGACGAGAGTGAGACATCTTCGAGCACTGCGACCAACCGGTCACCGCGGAGCGCAAGGTCCGACGGCACAACCTCGATTGGCGCGAGCGTGATGGCGGTGGCCCCCACAACGGCTACACCGGCGGTCAAGTACGACCGAATAGCAATATCCATGACATCCCCTGGCTGAGATCAAGCGAACCCGACGCAGCAAAAAGCTACCTGAGAATGGACTGAGTAACAAACCCATCTCGAGAAGAGTTTTCTCGCAGCGCGCTTGACACTCGTTGAGTTTGCTCGGCGCGACCTGCGTCCGAAGGTAGCTCTGGACAGGAAGCTGTGAGTCGGCTATGCCCGCCGGCAAACTTCAATCGGCGTCTGCCAGTTTCCTGGATGCCCGCAGTTGTTTACCTTGGGCAAGTAGCTGGAAGACCATCTTTCCGGGTAACTTCCTGCCGAGCTGCGATCGACGTCAGCGATAATATTCGCCTGAGGCGACGTCGTGTGGCGGGTGTGGCCATACCGGACCCGCGAGACGCTCCTGTGGTTCGACCAGCGGCCCGCTCTGGCAACGACATGACAGTCGAGCCCATCCGACCAGCGACTTCGCTGGCGATTACGTTGACTAGGTAAGAATCTCGGTGATCGGATCGCGGTCTTGATCGGCGCGTCGGACGCCGGTGTGTCGCGCGATCCGGGGGTATCAGGCGTTGAGCTGTGGTCGTGACCCCTGCTGAAGTGCCCGAAAATCGCTGGTTTGAGAATAAAGGGAAGTGGGTACCGGTGTGCCGAGATTCTGGTGATTGCCCGCAGGGATCCCAGCACAGGGGGAATGCGGGCATCTCCCACCCGTTTATTGTGCGCGAGCTGGGCTGTAACACTTTGCTTCCGGGCGGCGATGTAGTAGCTAGATAACGACTTGGTGACGACGTGTTTGACGCCAACGTAAAACGGTTAATCACCGAAACTTAGCGAAACCTGAGCGTCCAGCTAACTCTTCAGGACGCGTCTTCTAGCGTTGTGCCCGCTGTCGGCCGCGCACCGCGAGCAACCGGAACCTGTCGGTTCACGAGGGTGTGCACCCCGTAGGCGGCGGCAGCGGCGGCCATGAACACGGCAAGAATCCACCAGGGCGGGCGCGCCAGTTCCCAGACGAACAGTGCGGCCCACAGTGGTGCGCGTTGTGTGATGGCCAGAATTGCGGCTGCGCAGGCGAGGGAGATCGCAGGCACGCTCAGCGTCCACGGTGTCCAGGTGTTGACGGTGATCGCGACCAGAGACCCCAGGGCCGCACCCGTCGCCAGAGACGGCGTCAACAGTCCGCCCACCGCGCCGGCCCGGAGGTAGGCCGCTGTCAGCAGCGGCTTGAGTAGCAGTATCGCCGCGGCGCCGGCCAGGGTCATGTCGCTGCTCAGGGTCACCGTCAAGATGCTCTTGCCGTTGCCTGGCAGCTCGGGCCACCAGTGTGAGCAGATTCCGATCAGCAGCCCTGCGCCCGCGATGGCCGGTATCAACAGCCACGACGTGGGCAGCTGGGCGGGGCGTGCCGCCCGCATCAGCCGGTTGAAGACGCTGCCCACCGCCCAGGTCAAGGGCGCCAACAACACCGCGACGGCCACCAACAGATAGGACACGTCCGGATCGGGCCACGGCAGGGGAGTGGCGTCATGAGTCACCGCGGAGGCGACGGCCACACCGAGGCTGGAGGTCAGCAAGGCGGTCCCGAGCACCCGAGGGTGCCAGCTGTGCAACAGGATTCGTGATGCGAACAACGCGCCGCCGAGCGGCACACTGTAGACCGCACCCAATCCGGCGCCGGCCGCGCAGGCCAGCAGGATCTCCCGGTCGCGTGCGGTGAGTGACCACCGGGACGTACCCAGGTCGCCGAGGGCGGCCGAGAACTGCCGCGGTGCACCTTCGCGGCCCAGCGAGGCGCCGGAGCCGACGACCAGCACCTGCAGTCCCGCATCGACTGACAGCGTGATGCGCGGAATCCGTTTGCCTCCCTTGATCACATCGGTGAGTTCCGGAACCGCGGTGCGGCGGCGCAACAGCCACCACCCCGCTCCGGCCAGTGCGCCACCGATCACCGGGCCGGCAACCCGGCGCAGTGGACTGCTGTCGCTCACACCGTCGAGCAGCGAGCCGAAGGAGTAGTGGAAGGCCAGGTGTTCGATCCAGTGCAGCAGCACGGTGGTGGCCATGCCCGCCACTCCGGCGAGCAGGCCGATCACGATGACAGCGCATCCGTATTCGACGTGACGTCGCCTCACCGCCTGAATGTAGGCGGAGTGATGTGATCAGCGCAGCAGACCGGGGGATCTGCCGCCAGGCTAGGGTGGGCCGATGCAGCCAGACGAGGCCCCGCGGTTGTTGTTCGTGCACGCCCACCCCGATGACGAGAGTCTCAACAACGGTGCCACCATTGCGCACTATGCGGCCAAAGGCGCCCGCGTCCATGTGGTGACGTGCACGTTGGGCGAAGAAGGCGAGGTGATCGGCGACCGTTGGGCTCAGCTCGCCGTCACCCATGCCGACCAGCTGGGCGGCTACCGGATCTACGAATTGACTTCTGCCCTGGCGCATCTGGGCGTCGAGGCACCCGTGTTCCTCGGTGGCGCGGGCCGCTGGCGGGACTCCGGAATGGCCGGCGTCGAACCGAATTCCAGTAAGCACCGCTTCGTCGATGCCAATGAGCACGAAGCCGTCGGCGCCTTGGTGGAGATCCTGCGGACCCTGCGGCCTCACGTCGTCGTCACGTATGACCCCGCAGGGGGATACGGACATCCCGATCACATCCGCGCGCACCAGATCACCACGGCTGCGGTGGCCGCGTGCGGCGGCGCCGAGTATCCCGGCGAGCCGTGGACGGTGCCGAAGTTCTATTGGACCGTCATGTCGCGCAGCGCGTGGGATGCGGCGTTCGCCACGCTGCGCCCGGAAGATCTGCAGCCGCACTGGCAATTGGGACTCGACGAACGTGAGCTCGGCTACACCGACGATCGCATCACCGCGGTCGTGGACGCCACCGATACCGTGTCGGCGAAGGTCGCCGCGCTGGCTGCGCACGCGACCCAGGTGGTGGTCGGGCCGACGGGCCGGGCATGCGCGCTGTCGAACGACCTCGCGTTGCCGATCACCGGCGAAGAGCACTACGTGCTGGTGTCGGGGACCCCAGGCGCGGTGGATGATCGAGGCTGGGAGAACGACCTTCTGGCAGGCCTTTCGTTCGGGTGAGATTCGGCGAGGCCGCCCCCTCTACGGCCTCGCCGGAAAAGCACGTCGAACGCCACCTGTGTGCCTGAAGTTACGGCGTTGTGCAGCAGAAACAACCGTCCGCCGCCCAGTCGCGTAGGTGGAGGCGTCGATTCGGGTAATGACTACTTGCGCACATGGCGCCGCGGGTGCGCGGTAAGCTCCCCGAAGCCGGCACCTACGGAAGGGACGACCGTGGACCAGGATCTGGACCCCAACCTGCAGCACTGGCAGGACCGTTTCGACAATCTGCAGTGGGTCATCGGGTCGTTGTCCGGCCTGCTGGACAGCATTCCGACCTGACCGCCGGCACCGTCCGCTCCGCGTCCGATGGGGACCTCGGAGCGGCTGAACCCTCCATACGGGTCGTTGTACTGATCCTGCTCGCCGTGGACGGCGTGTTGTGCGCCGTCGCCGCGGCCCTGCTGCTTCCGTTCCGAGTGTCGGGTGTGCCCCTGCCCGTCAGCGCGTTGGTGGCCGGGGCGATCAACCTGGCGCTGGTCTGGGCGGCGGCGTACTGGGCTCCGTCGAATCGCGCTGCGGCGGTGCCGCTTTGGACCTGGTTGGCGACGGTCGCCGCGTTGACGTTCGGCGGTCCCGGCGGCGACATCGTGTTCGGGGGCACCGGCGTGCTGGCCTATTCGGCAGTGCTGCTGATCCTGTTCGGCGCCGGGCCCGCGGCGTTCTGGCTCTGGGTGCGCAGTCAACGCCGGCAGGTACCGCCGAAACGGTGACAGCCGGCTCAGTCCGTGCTGTCGGCCGAGCCGCTCGTGTCCTTGCTGGTGTCCGAATCAGCGGACGTGGCCGAGTCGTCGTCCCCGGAGGTCTCGGATGCCGGTTCGTCGGTCTTGTCGGTCTTGTCGGTGGCGCCAGCGTCGGTCTTGTCCCTCCCGGACGTGTAGCTGCTGGCGCGATCCCGCTTGCCGACCCGCGGCGCATCCTCGGCGTCCCCGTCGTCGGCGGCCTGCGTCTCGTCCGGTTCGGTGGTTTCGGGCTCTGTCGTTTCGGGCTCTGTCGTCTCGGGGCTCTCCGGCTCCGTCGTCTCCGGCTCGGTGGTCTCCGGCTCGGCGTCGGTGACCTCGTCCGTGGTGTCCGCAACGACGGTCTCGACCTCGTCGCTGGCGGCCGAATCAGTGCGCAGGGGAACCGAACCGAGCTGACCGGACGGCACCAGGCCCGCCAGCGGGCCGAGGACGTCGCGCAGCGCCTCGGGAACGGTGAACCGGATCTCGTCGGGCGGGCCCTGCGGCAGGTCCACCCGCGGACTGGTGGTGTGCGGAACCCAGACACCGGTGAGGTACTGCACCTGATCGAGGGTGAAGTTCTTGACGGCGTCGAAGGCCGCGCCGCCGTGGGTCTGCACCGAGAGCAGCGCCGTGTAGAAGGCGTCCTCCAGGGCGGGGGCCAGGCCGTCCTGCACCGTGTTGGCCACCAGATCGTTGGCGATGTCGATCAGGTCGTTGGCGAATTCGGCGAGTGTGTTGCCCCCGGTGTGGATCAGGCCCCAGACCTCGTTGAGTTGGAAGTCGGCCACCCCCACCAGCGGCAGCCAGGAGAATCCGCCGAGCACATTGCTGACGAACCCCACCCCGCCGTCGACCACCCCTGACGGTGGGTACCAGAGATTGACCAGGCTGTGCGCCAGGCCCGCGGCCACATCGGACACCGCGGTGACGGGGCCGCCGATCAGGCCGGGCAGCAGCGCCTGCGCGGCGACATCCGTGGGCGCGGCCAGGCTCGCCTCCACGGCGGTGGGGAACGGCGGCCACGGCGGGATCGGGGGCAGGGGCGGCAGCCAACCGAGGAAGTAGTCGATGACGAGGTTGATCTCGTTGATGCCCGCATTGAGCAGTGACGCCACCGCGGTGTAGGCGACCGCACTGAGTCCGTCGGCCCACACCGCGAGGTTCAGCGGATCGTTGAGCACCGGGTCCACCAGGTCGTAGACGATGCTGTCGGTGAAGTCGATGAACGGGGGATAGAGCGCGTAGATCTGATCGGAGATGTAACCGCCGAACGGAATCCAGCCCAGCGCCCACGGGGCGAGTTCCAGAGCAAAGTAGTCGGTCCACTCGAGGATGCCCTCGTACACCCAGTCGACGAAGTCCGAGGCGGCGTTCTGCACTGCCACGTCCCCGACGGCCAGGGGCATGTCGAGTTCGTCGGCGATGGCGTTGATCTCGGTCAGTGCCGACGCCACATCTGTCGGGGTCAGCGGTGCCACAGCGGCCGTGAGCTGCACCGGCGCCGAAATCTGGGGCACCGGTTGTTCCGGGACGGGCCGCACCGGCGCGACGGCGATAGAGCTCACAGCCAGGGTGCTCACCCCGGCGATGAGCATCGAACGAAGTGACACACGCATAACCGCTCCCCAGGTGACAGGCTCCAACCAGCGAAGAACTTACGTGGGCGAAAGGCGCTGTGCAGTGCTTTCAGTGCTGATGCGCGTGTCGCCGGCGGTTGACACACGTCCCAGCCGGCCGGTTCCGGGGGCTTTCCGGGGGCTATTGTGGCGGTCGTGGCTGGTGCCCCCGTTCCAGATAGTGAGACGCCAAGGATGAACTGCGATCGCATCGCGGTTACAGAGGAGTGGCTCTGAACCAGCAACACGGCACTTTCCTGCCGAGTCCGGCCTTTCCCACCCGTGAGTCCGAGGCTGCGAGGCCCAGTTCAGCGGCGATGCGCCGGGTGCTGCGGCGGGCTCGCGACGGTGTGGCTCTCAATGTCGACGAGGCCGCGATCGCGCTGACGGCCCGGGGTGAGGACCTCGCCGATCTCTGTGCGTCCGCGGCCCGCGTCCGGGATGCCGGCCTGGAATCCGAGGGCCGTCGCGGCGCTGCGGGGCGGCTGCCGGTCAGTTATTCGCGCAAGGTCTTCATTCCCGTCACGCATCTGTGCCGCGACACCTGTCATTACTGCACCTTCGTGACGGTCCCGGGCCGGCTGCGCGCCCAGGGTAAAGGGATGTATCTCGAACCCGACGAGATCCTCGACATCGCCCGCCGCGGCGCGGAGTTGGGATGCAAGGAAGCGCTGTTCACTCTCGGTGACCGGCCGGAGGCGCGCTGGCCCGAGGCTGCGCAATGGCTCGACGAGCGCGGGTATGACTCCACGCTGGACTACGTGCGGGCCATGGCCATCCGGGTGCTCGAAGAAACGGGACTGTTGCCGCACCTCAACCCGGGTGTCATGAGCTGGGCCGAATTGTCGCGCCTCAAGCCGGTGGCGCCGTCGATGGGCATGATGCTCGAGACCACCTCGCGGCGGCTGTTCGAGACCAAGGGTGAAGCGCACTATGGCTCGCCGGACAAAGACCCCGAGGTCAGGCTACGCACCCTGACCGATGCCGGGCGGCTGTCGGTCCCGTTCACCACCGGCCTGCTGGTCGGTATCGGCGAGACGCTCGAGGAGCGTGCTGAGACCATCCATGCGATTCGCAAGTCGCACAAGGAGTTCGGGCACATCCAAGAAGTGATCGTGCAGAACTTCCGGGCCAAGGACCACACCGCTATGGCTTCGACGCCGGATGCGGGTCTCGACGATTTCCTGGCCACCATCGCCGTCACCCGACTGGTGCTGGGACCGAAGATGCGGGTGCAGGCGCCACCGAATCTGGTGTCGCGGGATGAATGCCTGGCGCTGCTGGGCGCCGGGGTCGACGACTGGGGTGGAGTGTCACCCCTGACACCGGATCACGTGAATCCCGAACGGCCGTGGCCGGCCCTCGACGACCTGGCTCAGGTGACCGCCGAAGCGGGCTATGACCTGGTGCAGCGGCTGACGGCCCAGCCGCGCTACGTGCAGGCCGGTGCGGCGTGGATCGACCCGCGGGTGCGCACCCATGTCAATGCCCTGGCCGATCCGGAGACCGGGTGGGCGCGCGAGGTCAACCCCGTGGGGCTGCCGTGGCAGGAACCCGACGAGGCCACCGAATCCCTGGGCCGGGTGGATCTGCACACCGCTATCGACGCGCAAGGCCGGCTCACCGAGACCCGCTCGGACCTCGACAGTGCCTTCGGTGATTGGGAGTCCATTCGCGACAAGGTGTCCGAGCTGGCGGCGCGGGCACCCGAACGCATCGACACCGACGTGCTCGCGGCGCTGCGCTCGGCCGAACGCGACCCCGCCGGCTGCTCCGATGACGAGTACCTGGCGCTGGCCACCGCCGACGGTCCTGCGTTGGAAGCGGTGACCGCCCTGGCCAATTCGCTGCGCAAGGACGTCGTGGGTGATGACGTCACGTTCGTGGTGAATCGCAACATCAACTTCACCAACATCTGCTACACCGGCTGCCGGTTCTGCGCGTTCGCGCAACGCAAGGGCGACGCCGACGCCTTCTCGCTGTCGACGTCCGAGGTCGCCGACCGGGCGTGGGAGGCCCACGTCGCCGGCGCCACCGAAGTCTGCATGCAAGGCGGTATCGACCCCGAGCTGCCCGTCACCGGGTACGCCGATCTGGTGCGGGCGGTCAAGGCGCGGGTGCCGTCGATGCACGTGCATGCGTTCTCACCGATGGAGATCGCCAACGGTGTGACGCGGGCCGGGTCGTCGATCCGGGATTGGCTGACGCAGTTGCGTGAAGCCGGGCTGGACTCGATTCCGGGTACCGCCGCTGAGATCCTCGACGACGAGGTGCGCTGGGTGCTCACCAAGGGCAAGCTGCCGACGTCGATGTGGATCGACGTGGTGACCACCGCGCATCAGGTGGGGCTCAAGTCGTCGTCGACGATGATGTACGGCCACGTCGACACCCCGCGGCACTGGGTGGGGCATCTGAACATCCTGCGCAAGATCCAGGATGAGACCGGTGGGTTCACCGAGTTCGTGCCGTTGCCGTTCGTGCACCAGAGCTCTCCGCTGTATCTGGCCGGTGCCGCCCGCCCGGGTCCGACGCACCGGGACAACCGTGCTGTGCACGCGCTGGCCCGGATCATGTTGCACGGCAGGATCCCGTCGATCCAGACCAGCTGGGTCAAGCTCGGCGTCGAGCGCACGCAGGTGATGCTCAACGGCGGTGCCAACGATCTGGGCGGCACGTTGATGGAGGAGACCATCTCGCGGATGGCGGGCTCGGAGAACGGGTCGGCCAAGTCGGTGGAAGAACTCGTCGCCATCGCCGCGGGCATCGGCCGCCCGGCCCGCCAACGCACCACCACCTACGCCGAACGCGCCGCCTGATCACTCACTCCTGCCGAGCGAGCGTGTCTGCCCGCGACACGCCGGCGGTTTCCGTACAAAAGCGTGCGTTCGCGCTCTGCTGAGACCAGTGAGCCGGCCTGTGGCTTGAAAGTGGACCATAGTCCGGAATAGATTCGGACCTGGGTCCGGTTGGACTCGACGAGGGCGCCGGACGGACCGACACCCACCTGCCGAAGGAGAACCACATGACCACCGCAGCAGCCACCGGCCTGACCGCCGGAACCTGGGCCATCGACCCGGTGCACTCGTCCATCAGCTTTTCCGTCCGCCACCTCGTGGTCAGCAAGGTCCGCGGCACCTTCGGTGCGTTCAGCGGTGCCATCACCATCGCCGAGGACGGCACCCCCGCAGTGACCGCCGAAATCGACGTCGACTCGCTGCACACCGGCAACGAGCAGCGCGAAGCCCACCTCAAGTCCGCCGATTTCTTCGATGTCGAGAAGTTCCCCACCGCCAGCTTCCGGTCCACCGGCGTACAGGCCAAGGGCGACGACTACGTACTCGACGGCGAGTTCACGCTCAAGGGCATCACCAAGCCGATCAGCCTGGCACTCGAGTTCAACGGCGTGAACCCCGGGATGGGCCACGGCGAGGTGGCCGGCTTCGAGGCCTCAGTGGTGTTGAACCGCAAGGAGTTCGGCATCGACATCGACATGCCGCTGGAGACCGGCGGTGCCGTCGTCGGTGACAAGGTGACCGTCACCCTCGAGATCGAGGCCCTCAAGCAAGCCTGATCCACGCGAGATCCCCTCGGCGAGCGCGCGTGTTGGTACAGAAATGCCCGGCGTTTCGCGTACAAACACGCGCGCTCGCGGGGGAGTGTTTGGTCTGGGGTCAGAGGCGGGCGGCGAGTTCGGTGCCCTGGCGGATGGCCCGCTTGGCGTCGAGCTCGGCCGCCATCGACGCACCCCCGATGACATGCGGGGTTATTCCGTTGGCGCGCAAGGCCTCGTCGAGGTCACGCACCGACTCCTGGCCGGCACACACCACCACATTGTCGACGGCGAGCAGCCGGGACTGCCCCCCGATCCTGATGTGTAGGCCGGCGTCGTCGATGCGCTCATAGCTCACTCCGGAAATCTGCTCCACGCCTTTGGCTTTCAGTGAGGCGCGGTGAACCCAGCCGCTGGTCTTGCCCAGCCGCTTGCCTTGAGAACCCTTGGTGCGCTGCAGCAGATACACCTGGCGGACCGCCGGAGCGGGCAGTGGCGGTACCAACGCCCCGCGGCCGTCCTGGGGATCGCCGGCGCCCCATTCAGCTTTCCATTCCTTGAGGTTCAAGGTGGGGGACTGGTCCGTCGTCAGCAATTCGCTGACGTCGAAACCGATTCCGCCCGCGCCGATCACCGCGACACGGTTGCCGATCGGCCGCACACCGTGGATGGCCTCGGGGTAGGTGAGCACCATCGGGTGATCGATACCCGGGATGTCCGGAAGCCGTGGCGCCACACCGGTGGCCAGCACCACCTCATCGAATCCCGACAGGTCCCCGGCCGTGACCCGGGTGCTCAACCGCGTGGTGACGCCGTGCTTGTCGAGCATGGTCGAGTAGTAGCGAATCGTCTGGTCGAACTCCTCTTTGCCGGGAATGCGCCGGGCCAGGTCGAACTGGCCGCCCAGGAACTCGTTGGCGTCGAACAACGTCACCCGGTGCCCACGTTGTGCGGCGGCCACCGCCGTGGCCAGCCCGGCGGGTCCGGCGCCCACCACAGCGATCGAGCGGGCGCGCTGCGTCGGCCCCAATGTCAGTTCGGTTTCGTGCCCGGCGCGCGGATTCACCAGGCAGGACACCGTTTTGTGCACAAAGGCGTGATCCAGGCAGGCCTGATTGCACGCGATGCAGGTGTTGATCTCATCGGCGGCACCGGCGATCGCTTTGTTCACCCAGTCCGGGTCCGACAGCAGCGGCCGGGCCATCGAGATCAGGGCGACGTCGGTGTCGACCAGGATCTGTTCGGCGGCCTCGGGCATGTTGATGCGGTTCGACGCCATCACCGGGATGCTCACGTGCGCGGCCACCGAATGGGTGATGTCGACGAACGCATTGTTGGGCACCGAGGTGACGATGGTGGGCACTCGCGCCTCGTGCCAGCCGATTCCGGTGTTGATGATCGTCGCACCCGCCGACTCGACTTCGGTTGCCAGCGCGACGATCTCATCCCAGCTCTGGCCGTCCTCCACATAATCGGCCATGGACATGCGGTAGCACAGGATGAAATCCGGCCCGACGGCTGCGCGGGTGCGCCGCACGATCTCCACCGGGAAGCGGCGCCGGTTCCGCGGTGTACCGCCCCAGGCGTCGGTGCGCTTGTTGGTGCGCGGAGCCAGGAACTGGTTGAGCAGGTAGCCCTCACTGCCCATGATCTCCACCCCGTCATACCCGGCCGCCCGGGCCAGCAGTGCACACCGGACGAAATCGTCGATGGTGCCGTCGACGTCGCGCAGCGCGCGCGGGCGGAACGGATTGATCGGGGCCTTGATCGAGGAGGCGCTGACCGAGAACGGGTGGTAGGCATAACGTCCCGCGTGCAGCACCTGCAGCAGGATCTTGGCGCCGGCATCGTGCACGGCCGCGGTGATCGTCTGGTGCCTGCGGGCTTCCGCCGAGGACACCAGTTGCGCGGCGAAGGGCAACAGCCAGCCGGTGCGGTTCGGCGCGTACCCGCCCGTGATGATCAGGCCGACGCCGCCGCGGGCGCGTTCGGCGAAGTAGGCGGCCAGCCGGTCGGTATCACGAGCGCGATCCTCCAGGCCGGTGTGCATGGAGCCCATCACCACGCGGTTGCGCAACGTGGTGAAGCCGAGATCCAACGGGGACAACAACGTGGGGTACGGATGCACGTCAATCTCCCGGTGCCGCGTCGCTCAAGCGGCGGGCCGGCTCGTGACTCGACCCGGCCTGCTCACTGGAAAAGATGTGGTTGACAGCCACCAGCGCAGGCTATGCGGTACCGCCGGTCCCATGCAATGAGTTGCCGTGCCGTGCGGTCGGGAATGTCGGTTGCGCAACTTGTATATGCAACGTCTAGTATCAGTAAACGCGTGTCTCGTCCATCGGGGCACGCAAGTTAGGGCACACTGGCACAGATGTCCGGTTTCAGCCTCCGGATACTGGTCAGACCCACCTAGAACGAGAACGACAGCAGCCCGCCCAGTAACCACTGACAGGAGCACGAGGAGCCCCCGTGACATACGTGATCGCTCAACCCTGCGTCGACGTCAAAGACAAGGCGTGCATCGAGGAATGCCCGGTCGACTGCATCTACGAGGGCGCACGCATGCTGTACATCCACCCCGACGAATGCGTGGACTGCGGCGCTTGTGAGCCCGTTTGCCCCGTCGAAGCCATTTTCTACGAAGACGATGTGCCCGACGAGTGGAGCAGCTACGCACAGTCGAACGCCGACTTCTTCGACGAACTCGGCTCCCCGGGTGGCGCGTCGAAGGTCGGGCAGACCGACAACGATCCCGCGGCGATCAAAGAATTGCCGCCCCAGAGCGAGGGCTGAGCGACGGCATGACCCGACGGAGGGTGTCGGCGTCGCTGCCGGTCTTCCCCTGGGACACGCTGGCCGATGTCACGGCGAAAGCCCGCTCGCACGCGGGCGGCATCGTCGATCTGTCGGTCGGTACGCCGGTCGATCCGGTGGCGCCGGTGATCCGGGAGGCGCTGGCTGCGGCCGGCTCGTCGCCCGGCTATCCGACCACCGCGGGAACGCCCGCGTTGCGGACCTCTGCGGTCAATGCGCTGCAACGTCGGTACGGCATCACAGGTCTGGCCGAGAGCGCGGTACTGCCGGTGATCGGCACCAAGGAGCTGATCGCGTGGTTGCCGACGCTGCTCGGGCTGGGTGCCGGCGATCTGGTGGTGGTGCCGGAGCTGGCGTATCCCACCTATGACGTGGGCGCACGGCTGGCGGGTGCCTCGGTGCTGGCCGCCGACTCGCTGACCCAGATCGGCCCGCAGTCGCCGGCGCTGGTGTTCCTGAACTCGCCCAGCAATCCGACCGGGCGGGTGCTCGGTGTCGACCACCTGCGCAAAGTGGTCGGCTGGGCCAGGGAGCGCGGCGTCATCGTCGCCTCCGACGAGTGCTACCTCGGGCTCGCGTGGGACGCCGAACCGGCATCGGTACTGCATCCCGACGTCTGCGAGGGTGACCACACCGGCCTCCTGGCCATCCACTCGCTGTCGAAGACGTCGTCGCTGGCCGGATACCGCGCGGGTTTCGTGACCGGTGATCCGGCTCTGGTGTCCGAATTGCTCGCCGTGCGCAAACACGCCGGGATGATGATGCCGACGCCGGTGCAGTCGGCGATGGTGGCCGCGCTCGACGACGACGCGCACGAGAAGGAACAGCGCGAGCGGTACGCGCAGCGGCGGGACACCTTGTTACCCGCGGTCCGCGCCGCCGGCTTCACCGTCGACCACTCCGAAGCCGGCCTGTATCTGTGGGCCACCCGCGACGAGCCGTGCCGTGACACGGTGGCCTGGTTCGCCGAGCGTGGCATCCTCGTCGCGCCCGGGGAGTTCTACGGCGCGCGCGGCTCTCGCCACGTGCGCATCGCGCTGACCGCCACCGACGAACGCATCGCCGCCGCCGCGCAACGGCTCACCGACCGGTGACCCGGACCGCCTAGGTTCGCGGCGCCGACGCCAGCGCCCGCAGGCTCAGTGAGAGCACAAGGCGCACATCGGGATCCGACAGTGACGTGGTGAGCACGTCCTCGATGCGCCGTACCCGGTAGCGCACCGTATTGGGGTGGACGTGCAGCGTGCGCGCTGCCGCCGCGACGTCGCCGAAACTGTCCAGGTAGGCCCCCAGGGTTTCGGCCAGCGCCGGGTCGCTGTCCCGCAGCAGCTGCACCCGCGGATCGATCAGATGGTCGTTGCCGGTCAGGAAGGTCACCATCTCGTCGAGCAGCACCGTGGTGCGTGCCTCGGCCAGTGAGGTGACGGTACCCAGCATCCCGGGATGGCGTTTGGCACTGTCGAGCACCCGGTCCACCTCGACTCGGGCGGCAGCCACCGCCGTCAGCCCCGGCACCGGCGCGGCGATGACCGACCACAACTGCAGTCCGAGTTCGTTGTGCAGCGCGGTGATGGTGCCACGGATCCACGAGGTCACCGACGCGATCCGCGTGGTGCTGGGAAACAGCACGTACACCCGCGAGCCGTGTGCCGCCACCTGCGCGTCGGCGCGAAAAGCGCTGGCGCTCAACGCCAGGACGTCGGCAAGCCGGGGCGTCGCGGCAGCGGTGTCAAACCCGATCAGGGCCGCACGGCGGTCCTCGACGATGCCGAGTTCGCGGGCCAGCGCGCCGAGCTGGGCGGAGTCCATCTCGGTGTCGCGCAAACCCAGCAGTTCCTGCACCTGCACGGTGTGCGTCGACGGCGCGGCCGCCAGCCGCGCCATGACACGGGCGGCCAGCACCGCCGCCCCCCGCAATATCTGCTCGGCATCCTCGGCGAGCGGACGTGTTCCCTGCTGTACCCAGATGGTCCCGGCGAATTGCGGGGCGCGGCGGCTGTCGGCGTTCGGTTGCCGGATGCCGACGGCCAGCCGCGGACGCAACCCGAGTTCGGGCCGTTCGGCTACCCGCACCACCTCGTCGCTGGAGCGCAGCGCATCGAAGATGCCCCACTGGCCGATCCATTCCAGGTGTTCCGGGGGCCCGGCTCGACCGAGGATGGACAGTCGACGGAGTTCGTCGGCCTCGTCGTTGGACGCCGAATACGCCAGCACGTGCGAAGTCTGGTCTTCGATGCTGACCATGCCATGGGTGCGGTCGGCGATGGACTGCGCCAGCCCGAACAGATCGGTGCCGGAATCGTGTAACGGGTCGGTGTGATCACCGTGGTGGTCGAACACGTGGTTGACCAAGCGGTACAACCGTTCCCAGCGGGCTCGGGGGTCGACGGCGACGACGGCGGTCCCAGCGCTGACGGCGGCCGCCACCAACGCCTCCGACGGCTCCTTGGCGAACACCGCGATGGGCGGCCGGTCGGCGATCTGGCGCTGCAACCAGCCCGCGGCGTCGTCATCGCTGAGGCCCAGTAGCAGGAACACATCGGCAGAACCGGCAGCGCGGGCCAGGCCGAGCCGTACGTCGTCGGTGTCGATCAGCGCCGCCGACGCCACCGTGGTGTCCAGGCCGCGGGGCGCCTCCACCAGGCTGACCATCGTCGCGTCGAGCGCCAACAGCAGCTGACCGAGGCTCAGGCCCAACTTCATTTGGCTGATCGTACTACCGCGTTGAAGTGTCTTTGTCGGATCGGCTAAGAGCCTGCGGGTGTCGCCGCGGGACCCTTTATCCATGGACGCCATCACCGCTGTGCCGCCGCCGACCAACGAACCGATCCACGATTACGCACCGCGATCCGCCGAGCGCGGGCGCCTCACCACGGCCCTGGCCGACCTGTCCGCGCAACCGCGCGACCTGCCGCACGTCATCGGCGGCCGCCATCAGATGGGCGACGGCCAGCGCATCGACGTCGTGCAACCCCACCGCCACCGCTCGGTGCTCGGCACGCTGACCAACGGCGGGCACGCCGAGGCGACGGCCGCGGTCGAGGCGGCAATCGAGGCGAAAGCCGCCTGGGCCGACACCCCGTTCGACGAGCGCGCCGCGGTGTTCCTGCGCGCAGCGGATCTGCTGTCGGGGCCGTGGCGCGAGAAGATCGCCGCCGCCACCATGTTGGGGCAGTCCAAGACCGCCTATCAGGCCGAGATCGACGCGCCCTGCGAGCTCATCGATTTCTGGCGCTTCAACGTGGCGTTCGCCCGCCAGATCCTGCAACAGCAGCCCGTCAGCGGCCCGGGGGTGTGGAACCGCACCGACTACCGGCCGCTGGAAGGCTTCGTCTACGCCATCACCCCCTTCAACTTCACCGCCATCGCCGGCAACCTCCCGACCGCCCCGGCGTTGATGGGCAACACGGTGGTGTGGAAACCGTCCATCACCCAGACCCTGTCGGCGTACCTGACCATGCAGTTGCTCGAAGCCGCCGGACTGCCTCCCGGCGTGATCAACCTCGTCACCGGCGACGGCTACGCGGTGTCGGAGGTGGTGCTGTCCGACCCCCGGTTGGCCGGCATCCATTTCACCGGGTCCACCCCCACGTTCCAGCATCTGTGGCGCGAGGTGGGCGCCAACATCGACCGGTACCACACCTATCCGAGGCTGGTCGGTGAGACCGGTGGCAAGGATTTTGTGGTGGCTCATGCCAGCGCTCAACCAGATGTGTTGCGCACCGCCCTGATTCGTGGCGCATTCGACTACCAGGGGCAGAAATGCTCGGCCGCCTCCCGTGCGTTCGTGCCGAGATCGGTTTGGCAGAAGATGGGTGACGAGTTCCTGGGCGCCACCGAGGCGCTGACCTACGGTGACGTGACCGACCTGTCCAACTACGGCGGTGCGCTGATCGACGACCGGGCGTTCGCCAAGAACGTCAAGGCCATCGAGCGGGCGAAGGGTGCTCCGGGGGTGACGATCGCCGCCGGAGGTGAATACGACGACACCGAAGGCTATTTCGTGCGTCCCACCGTGCTGCTGTCCGACGACCCGACCGACGAGGCGTTCTCGGCCGAGTACTTCGGCCCCATCCTGGCTGTCCACGTGTACGCCGACGACAAGTACGCCGACATTCTCGACGTGGTGGATCGCGGCTCGAAGTACGGGCTGACCGGCGCGGTGGTGGCCGACGACCGGGCCGCGGTGTTGACCGCCGAGCAGCGATTGCGTTATGCCGCAGGCAACTTCTACGTCAACGACAAGCCGACCGGGGCGGTGGTGGGGCAGCAGCCGTTCGGAGGCTCCCGCGCTTCCGGCACCAACGACAAGGCCGGGTCCTCGTTGAACCTGCTGCGCTGGACCTCCGCCCGATCCATCAAGGAGACGTTCGTGGCGCCCACGCACCACACCTACCCCCACATGGAGGGCTGACCGATGTCCGAACTGTTCACCCGGGTGGCCCGGCCCGCCATCCTCGCCGCGGCGAAGTCCGAGGGCTTACGCCGCACGGCCGAGCGGGTGCCGGCGACCCGGCGCGTGGTGCAGCGGTTTGTGCCGGGGGAGACCACCGCCGAGGCGCTGGATTCTGTTGCCGTGCTGCGGGATTCGGATCGCTTTGTCACCATCGACTACCTCGGCGAGGACGTCACCGACTCCGAGGCCGCCGACGCCACCGTCGCGGCCTACCTGCACCTGCTCGACGGGTTGGGTGGCCGCGGGGACGCCTCGACAGACCCGAAACCCCTGGAGGTGTCGCTGAAGCTGTCGGCACTCGGCCAGGCGCTGCCCCGCGACGGCGCCAAGATCGCCCTGGAGAATGCGCACACCATCTGCGCCAGGGCGCGCGAGGTCGGGGCCTGGGTGACCGTGGACGCCGAGGATCACACCACCACAGATTCCACCCTGGACATCGTGCGGGACCTCCGTGTCGAATTCGACTGGCTGGGCACGGTTCTGCAGGCATACCTGCGCCGCACCCGCGCCGACTGCGCGGAATTCGCCGCATCCGGCGCACGGATCCGGCTGTGCAAGGGCGCCTACGACGAACCCGCGTCGGTGGCGTTCCGTGACCCCGATGACGTCACCGATTCCTATCTGACATGCCTGCAGATCCTGATGCAGGGCCGTGGCTACCCGATGGTGGCCTCGCATGATCCGGAGATCATCCGGCGCGTACCGGGTCTGGTACGTGAATCCGGGCGCGGCGTAACCGATTTCGAGTACCAGATGTTGTACGGCATCCGCGACGCCGAACAGCGACGCCTGGTGGGTGAAGGCAACCACGTCCGCGTCTACGTCCCGTTCGGCACAGAATGGTACGGGTACTTCGTGCGCCGTCTCGCCGAACGCCCGGCGAACCTGACGTTCTTCCTGCGGGCGCTGGCCGAGCGACGTCGGTAGCCCACGGAGTCGCGACCGTGAGGTGGTAACTCCAGGTTCGGCAAGCGGTCGCGTGCTGCGCTGGTGGCACGGCACATCCGGAGCTGACGGGTCTTCCTCAGGCCGGGTAGGCCGCCACCGGCATGATGACGTTGCCGCGGCAGGCTCCGCCGAGGATATCGGTGTGCCAGGTTCCCTGCAGGGAGCCATCCGGCTGTGGGGTGTAGAAGACCCAGGACTGGGCGGGGCTGAACAGGCGCGGCGCATTCTCGCCGTGATAGCACTCCCACTGCCAGTCGTAGGTGAACGACCACTTCGTGCCGTCCCACAGGTAGCGCTGCGGTTGCGGGATCGTCGGATTGCTCGGGGCGGGGCCGTCGACGGCGGTGGCGACACAGCGCGACGAGCACTGTGTGAGGAAGGTGTACTGGGCACTGAAATCCGGCTCCGACTGCCGCGCCGCGGCGCTGGTGCCCGCCTTCTGCGAGGCGTAGGTGACCACCGTGTACCGGCCCGACCAGTTCTGTCCTGCGGCGTGGGCGCTGACCACCGATCCGCACATGCCGACCACGATTGCCAGCACCGCGAACATCACCCGCCGGCGAGTGCGCAGACGACGGACGGCCATGTTTCTTGCGCCCTTCCTCTGCGAAAATCTGTTTGCTCGAACCTCACCGTAATGCGCGGATCTGACAAGTTGTGCCCTCGAATCGACGCCGGCGTCAGTCGTTATGGAGTCGATGCAGGACGGTGTCCGACACGTTGTCGCCGCGGGGAACCCCGGCTCGTTCTCGGCGACGACCACGGGGTGGCCCAGCCCAGTTGGTCGATATCGTGCGGTAGCAGCGTGATACCTGGTGCAACGCAGGGCTTTTCGGGGTTGTCCTGCTCACCGTCGCCCTCGGCGCTGACACCCAAGAGCCCTTTCGCGGGGCGCTGCTGTTTGAGACTGCGGTGACGCCGTCTTTTCGGCCGAATGCGGGCGTGAGCGCAGTCTCAACCCCGGGGAGCGGGGCGCTGCGTTGGCGCAAACCCGTGTCGACGTCTCTTGCTTATATTGTGGGTGTGTGCTCATATTGTAAGCGTGACGTGGTTCGCGTCACACCCCGAGTACCGTGAAGCGGGGATCATGCATCCGCACCGACGCGGTGCGAATTGATGGAGAAAGCGCATGTCAGACATCGCGATCATGATCAACACCGCCGTGGCCATCCTGGCCGTGGTGGTGCTGATCGTCAGGTTCAAGTTCAACCCCGTGGTCTCGCTGGTCCTCGGATCGCTGTACCTCGGACTGTCCACCAAGCTGGGCATCGAGAAGACCATCGAAGCCGTCACCGGCGGTTTCGGCGAGATCATGGCCGAGGTGGGCCTGCTGATCGCCTTCGGTGTCCTGATGGGCGCGATGCTGCAGGAGATGGGCGCCATTCAACGGCTGGTCGGCACCCTGCTGCGGTGGTTCGGCCCCAAACGCATGCCGTACGCGATGTCACTGACCATCGCCACCTTCCTGCAGTCGATCTTCCTGGACGTGCTGCTGGTGATGTCGGCTCCGCTGGCGCGTGACCTCGCCAAGAAGATCGGCAAGAACGGCACCGCCCGGATGGCGACCGCAATGGCGATCGGCTTGGAGTGCGGCATCGTCCTGACCGTTCCCGGCGTGGCGGCGCTGGCGCTGGCCGGCGTGCTCGGTGTCCCGCTGGGCAAGATGCTGCTGTTCGGTGTGGCCCTGGTGATCCCGACGGTGGCCATCTCGGTGGCCATCATGTCGTTCCTGTTCAACCGGGGCTGGTGGGATCCGGAGAAGGACGAGCAGGAATTCCTGGGCGGCGAGCCGGCACCCGAGGACAGCCCTGAGCCCGGCACAGGCGGTGGCGTCGCCGTGGCCACCAAATCCCGGGTGCGGGCCCACACGCCGTTGCTCGTGCTGCTCGGGCCGCTGCTGGTCTCGCTGATCCTGATCGCCACCGGAGCGATCCTCGACGTCGCCGGCGTGCACACACCGGTCATCACCTTCCTCTCACAGCCGGTGGTCGCGCTGCTGCTGGGGCTGATCGGCACCAGCTTGATCGGCCGGTTCGCGTTCGGCGCGCAGCACGTCGAACGGGCCATCGCCACCGGCTTCAAGGAGAGCGGACAGATCCTCATCCTCACGGGTGTGGGCGGTTCCCTGGCCGCGACCATCAAAGCCACCGGCTTGGGCGACATCCTGGGCCAGTACTTCACCGCCAGTCACGCGGCGCCGCTGCTGATGGTGTGGGCCGTCGCCGCGGTGCTGCACATCGCCGTGGGCTCGGTGACCATCTCGGCCATCACCGCGGCGGGGATCCTGGCCCCGGTGGCGCCGATCCTGGGTATCGACCCGGTGATGCTCGCACTGGCTGCCGGCGCCGGTTCGCTGTTCGCCGTGCACGTCACGAGTAACACCTTCTGGCTGCTGCAGTCGCTGCTCGGCCAGACCTCCCGGGGCACCTTGAAGACCTGCACCGTGGGTGTCTCGGTGGCCTCGGTGGTGGCAATCCTGCTCATCCTGCCGATGAGCGCCCTGATCTGACCGATATCGACACCGGAGAAAACTGATGAGTCACAGCGCAATTCGCCCGCTCGAGGGTGTGCGCGTCCTCGAACTCGGCAACTACATCGCCGCCCCCACAGCGGGCCGGATGCTCGCCGACTTCGGCGCCGAAGTCATCAAGGTGGAGCGGCCCGAGACCGGCGACGAACTCCGCAACTGGCGGCTGTACGCCGGCACCACCTCCATGCTGTTCCGCACCATCAACCGGAACAAGAAGTCGATCGTGCTCGACCTGAAGACCGAACGCGGCCGCGAACTGGTCCTCGAACTCGTCGCGCACTGCGACGTGCTGTTGGAGAACTTCCGGCCCGGCACCCTCGAGAAGTGGGGCCTGGGCCCGGACGTGCTCAACGAGGCCAACCCCGAACTGGTGATCACCCGCATCTCCGCGTTCGGGCAGACCGGGCCGCTGTCGGCCCGGCCGGGTTTCGCCGCGGTGGCCGAAGCCGTCGGCGGGCTGCGGGAACTCGTCGGCGACCCCGACCGCCCGCCGGTGCGGGTGGGGGTGTCGATCGGCGATTCGATCGCCGGCATCCACGCCGCGTTCGGCACGGTCATGGCACTGTTCCAGCGTGAGGTCAACCGGTCCGGAACCCCGGTTCCGCTGCAGCAGCGCATCATCGACGTCGCGCTCAACGAGTCGATTCTGTCGGTGATGGAGTCGCTGGTGCCGGACTACCTGGCCTACGGTGTCAAGCGCGAACGTGTGGGCGGGCGGATGGAGGGTATCGCCCCCACCAACGCCTATCCCTGTAATGACGGGTCCAGCATCATCATCGCCGGCAACGGCGACGCCATCTTCGGCCGTTACATGCAGCTGATCGGACGGCCGGACCTCGGAGCCGATCCCGATCTGCAGACCAACGCCGGACGGTGGTTGCGCCGTGACGAACTCGACGGTGCGATCGCTGAATGGACCATGCGGCACAGCCGCGACGAAGCGCTGAGCCTGCTGGACGAGGCCGGGGTTCCGTCGGGGCCGATCTACACTGCGGCCGACATCTGCGCCGACGAACAGTACGCCGCCCGGAACATGATCCAGGACTTCGACGTCGACACCGGCGGGGAACGGCCGGCGTCGGTGGGCTTCCCCGGCATCGTCCCGGTGATCGGCGGCGCCTCGCTGCCCATCCGCACCGTCGGACCCGATCTCGGTGAACACACCGACGATGTGCTCGCAGAACTGTTGGGAGTCAACCGATGAACTATTCGTACCAACCGCACGCGGTCCTGCGCGACGTCACCCTGCGGGACGGACTGCAACTCACCGGCAAGCTGCTGTCCACCGGGCGCAAACTCGAGATCGCCAGGCAACTGCTGGCTCTTGGGGTGCCGGAACTCGAGATCGGCTCGATGGCCCGCGGTGACCTGGTGCCGCCGATGGCCAACACGCTCGAGGTGATCAGTGAGCTGACGGCCGAGGAACTCCAGCGGTGCTGGGTGTGGGTGGCCACCCCGCGCCACATCGAGAAGGCAGCCGCGGCCGGTGCCAGGAAGTTCCAGTACTGCCTGTCGGCCTCCGATGCCCACAACCGGGCCAACATCGGGCGTACCACCGAGGCGAGCCTGGCGGCATTCCCTGACGCCGAACGCATCTCGAAAGACGTGGGCGGCACCATCGAACTGTGCATCGCCACCGCCTTGACCTGTCCCTTCGAAGGCGAGGTGCCGGTAGAACGGGTGATCGCGATCGCCGATGATCCCCGCACCGAGGGCGCTGCCGACCTGGTGCTGTGCGACACCCTCGGTCAAGCCGTGCCCGTCCAGGTGGCCCGGCTGTTCGATGCGGCCCGCACGCGTACCCCGAAGCGCCGCTTGGTGTTTCATGGCCACGACACCTGGGGACTGGGGGTGGCCAACACCCTGGCGGCCATCGGTGCCGGAGCGGAGATGGTCGACGGCTCACTGGGCGGTCTCGGTGGCTGCCCGTTCGCGCCGGGCGCCAGCGGCAACACCTCCACCGAGGACCTGCTGTTCGCCACTCAACCGTCGTGGTTCACCCCCGACACCCTGGAGTCCATGGTCGGCCTCACCGACAAGATGCTGGCCGAACTGGGAGAGCCCAACCGGTCCAAGACCGCCCAGGGCGCGCGCTCCGAAGCACACGCCTTCCCCTGGGTGATCACCTGATGCCCACCGATTTCCTGGTCACCACCGCGTTGCCCGAGCCGGGGATGACGCTGCTGGAACAAGCCGGCAGCGTCGTCGTCCCCGGCACGCGACTCGACAACGACGAGCTCGCCGCGGCATGTCAGTCAGGTGAGTTCCGGGTGGTGGTGGCGCAACTGGGCGATATCTTCGACAAGCCGCTGCTGGACCACGCCGATATCGTGGGTATCAGCAATTTCGCGGTGGGCGTCAACAACATCGACATCGCGGCCGCCACCCGCCGGTCCATCATGGTGGGCAACACCCCCGGTGTTCTCACCGATGCCACCGCCGACATCGCGATCCTGCTGCTGCTGGCCGTGGCCCGAAGGTGTGTGGAGGCTGATCAGTTCTTGCGCGCCGGCAAGTTCACCGGCTGGCAACCCGAGCTGCTGCTGGGTTCCGATATCAGTGGAAAGGTCTTGGGGCTGGCGGGTTTCGGCCGGATCGCCCGGGCCACCGCGCGCCGCGCGATGGCGTTCGGCATGCAGGTGGCGTTCTGCCCCCGCCCGCCCGGCGACCGGCCCGTCACCGATGACGAGCTGGGTGAGTTCGCCGGCCGGGTGCGTCACCTCAGTTGGCCGGAGTTGGTGCAGACCAGTGATTTCCTCTCGCTGCACGTGCCTTTGACCCATCAGACCCGTCATCTGGTGAACGCCGACGTGCTGAGCCGGATGAAACCGTCGGCCATCCTCATCAACACCGCTCGAGGCCCGGTGGTCGACGAGCACGCCCTGGTGCGGGCCCTCGACGCCGGCCAGATCGCCGGCGCGGGGCTCGATGTGTACGAGGCGGAACCGCATCTGGCACCAGGACTGGCGGAACTGTCCAACACCGTGCTGCTGCCGCATGTCGGCAGTGCCACCGTCGCGGTGCGCGCGGAGATGGCCCGGCTGTGTGCCGGTAATGCGGTGGCGATGGCTCGCGGCGAGATCCCACCTCACCCCGTCAACCCGGAGGCCTGGAACCGGTGACGGTCCTGATCGCCCCTGACAGCTTCAAGGGGACCTACAGCGCCGCCGAGGTGGCAAGGGCCATCGCGGACGGTGTGGAATCCGCTGGTGGCCAGGCGATCACGATGCCTGTTGCCGACGGCGGCGAAGGAACACTCGACTGTCTGCGCCAGCCGCTCGGCTTGGCCGTGGTCACCGCCGAGTGCCGCAACCCGTGGGGTGCTCCGATGACCGGGCGTTATGGGCTCTCGGAGAGTGCGGCGCTGATCGAACTCGCCGAGGCAAGCGGAATCACCACCGCGCACAGAGGGTTCCGCGACCCCGTCACCGCCGACACCTACGGCACCGGCATGCTGATCGCCGACGCGGTGCGGCGCGGGGCCCACCACATCATCGTGGCCGCCGGGGGATCCGCCACCACCGACGGTGGCCTGGGTGCGGTCACCGCGTTACACGACGCCGGCGTCGTCCCCGCGAGGGTGAGCGTGCTGACCGACGTCACAACGGTGTTCAATGACGCCGCACGAATTTTCGGGCCGCAGAAGGGCGCCGACCCTGCGCTCGTCCACCAGCTCACCCAGCGGCTGGTCGGATTGGCCGCCGGCTATTCTCGGGATCCCAACGATGTTCCCGGCAGTGGTGCCGCCGGTGGATTCGCCGGCGGTATGTGGGCGCAGCACGCCGCCCAGATCGTTCCGGGCGCCGACTTCGTGCTCGACCACTGCGGGTTCGACGAAGCAGTTCGCGGCGCGACGGCCATCGTCGTGGGCGAAGGCCGCCTGGATTCGCAAACCCTTGTAGGCAAGATCATCTCGGCGATCCTGCGGCGTCGGGGCGACTGCCCGGTGTACGCGGTGGTGGGGTCCGTCGGCGACTACGAGGGGGAGGATTTCCAGAGTGTGATGGTGGCCTCGGACGCCGCGGCGATGACGCGCGCGGGCACCGAGATCGCCGGTCTCACGCGACGATTCGACCGCCGATGGTCCGGGTCACCTGCTCGGCATACCCCACCAGCAGATCGACCCATTCCTCACATTTCTGCCGGGGCAGACGCAGAGTGGGACCGCTGATCATCAACGCGCCCACCACTTCACCGGAGGCGTCGAACACGGGCGCCGACAGCCCGGAAGCCGAGTCTTCGCGTTCACCGGTACTGATGGCGTATCCGTCGGCCTTGGCCCGGGCGATCAGCTCACGCAACTCGGTGGCATCGGTGACCGTGCCGTCGGTCATCGGTTCCAGGGGACCGGACAGGATCTTCTCGGCCAGCACCGGATTCCACGCCAGCAGGACACGGCCGGCCGACCCGGCGTGCAACGGGATGATCTTGCCGACGTGCATCTCCCGACGCAGGGCATGGTGTGTCTCGGCGATGGCCACACACACCCGGTAGGTCTGCTCCACCCGGAAGAAACACGCCGTTTCGCCGGTGATGTCACGCATTTCGGTCAGTACCGGTTTGAGGATCGTCAGGATGTCGAGATCTTTCATGGCCGAGGCCGCCCAGTACGCCATCCGGGTGCCGACGCGCACCTGATCACCGGCCCGGTCCAGGAACCCCTGCGCCGCCATGTTGGTGACCAGCCGTTGCACCGTCGACGTGGGCAGCCCGGTGGCCTGTTGCAGCTCACCCAGAGTCATCGACGGTTTCGCCAATGAGAAGGCGTCGAGGATCTCGGTGATCTTGCCGAGGACCAGCAACGGCTTCTGTTTGCCCGAAGCCCCCTCGGTGTCGAGTGACATGGCGCCATGTTACTCGCGGCTGCGTCTGGAGAACCGGCCCTCGGTCACGTCGTCCCACTTCTGGTAGACGGTGGCGACCTGCGGGTTGCCCTGCCGGCGAATCCATTCGCAGGTCTGCAGGTCCGTCGATGGATTGGTGACGATGATGGTGTGCAGTTCGGGCCGCTGCTCGGCCAGCGTCCGCAGCCGTTCCGGTGGGGTCGAGGGATCTGCGGCGCGCAGCGCGTCCAGCGGGTCGGGCAGCGCTCCACGCGGAGCGTCGAACGCGGCCAGATCCGAATCCTTTTCGGGCTCATCGCTTTTCCTGCTCAACAGCAGATTCAGCACGATCGCGGTGATGGCACCGGCCGAGATACCCGAGTGGAAGATGGTCTGGAACCAGTCGGGGAACTTCGCGTACAGGTCCAATGCCACGTTGACCGGCGCGTCCCCCAATGAGCGGTTGGTGTAGTACAGCTTGGCTTCCGTGAGCATCGCGACACCGATGGAGATGGCCACCACCAGGATGTTGGTGTTGTCGAACTTCACCTTCGTCAGCGTGCGGATGCCGCTGGCGGCCACCATGCCGAACAGAGCCACCCCAGCGCCGCCGAGCACCGGAAGCGGGATGCCTTCGACGACGGCCGCCATCTTCGGCAGCAATCCGAGCAGCACCAGGATCAGCCCGGCGACGGTGGCGACGTGGCGGGTCCGCACGCCGGTGATGGCCACCAGCCCCACGTTCTGCGCGAACGCCGTGTAGGGGAAGGTGTTGAACACGCCGCCCAGCATGGTTCCCAACCCGTCGGCGCGCAGCCCGTCGGCCAGCCGTTGCGGGGTGATCTTCTCGTCGACGATCTCGCCCACGGCCACGATGTCGCCGGTGGTCTCGGTCATGATCACGATCGCCACGATCAGCAGCGCGATGATGGAGCTGACCTGGAACGTCGGCAAGCCGAACTGGAACGGCGTCACGAATCCGATCCAGTTGTACTCACCCATGTGGCTCCAGTCGGTCATGCCCAGCGGCACTGCGACCACGGTGCCGATGATCAGCCCCAGCAGAATCGACACCCGGCGCAGGTTTTCCGGGGCGAACCGTTCGATGGCGATGATGACCGCCAGTGTGAAGAAGCCCATGCCGATCGCGGCGGGATCACCGAAGTCCGGCCCGGTACCGCCGCCGAACCAGCCGGCGGCCACCCGCATCAGCGACACGCCGATGATCAGGATGATGGTGCCCGTCACCAACGGTGGGAAGAACCGGATCAACCGGCCGAACACCGGCGCCAGCACGATCATGAACAGCCCGCAGGCGATCACCGACCCGTAGATCGCCGTCACCCCGTGGTTGGCGCCGATGGTGATCATGGGGCCCACCGCGGCGAACGTCACGCCCTGCATCAGCGGCAACCGCACCCCGAACCGCCAGAACCCGACCGCCTGGATGATGGTCGCGATGCCGGCGACGAACAGGTCGGCCATGATCAGGTGCACGATGTCGGACTGCTGCAGCTGACCGGCGCTGACCATCGCGCCACCCACGATCAGGGGCACCGCCACCGCACCGGCGTACATCGCCAGCACGTGCTGTACCGCCAACGGCAGCAGGCGCTTGAGCGGGGGGATGTCGTCGACCGGCCGCGGCGCGGGCCGGCCCTGGGTGACAATTCTGGCCAGGGTCATCGGCCAATCTTTGGGGCACCGCGTTTCGCGGTGTTCTCGCTGCGGTGACCGCAGCATTACGGGGGCCGCGGGGGTAAGGAGGAGTCATGACCGACGACGCACGCATCTGGCTCATCACCGGTGCCAATTCCGGCTTCGGACGCGCTCTGGCCGAAGCTGCGCTGGGCGCCGGTGGCACCGTGGTTGCGGCCGCCCGCCGTCCCGAGACGCTCGACGATCTGGTGGCGCGCGCACCACAGCAAGTGCGGCCACTGCGCCTCGACCTCACCGACCAGGCGCGGATCGCCGAAGCTGTCGACGAGGTGTTGCAGCAGCACGGCCGGGTCGACGTACTGGTCAACAATGCCGGCCGCGGCGCGATCGGCGCCGCCGAGGAGACCACGGACGCCGAACTGCGCGCCTTGATGGATCTGCACTTCTTCGGGCCGGCGGCGCTCACCAGGGCGGTGCTGCCGCAGATGCGTGAGCGCGGCAGCGGGGCGATCGTCCAGATGAGCAGTATGGGCGGGCGGTTCACCTTCCCCGGTGTCGGCGCCTACTCGGCCACCAAGTTCGCGCTGGAGGGCTGGTCGGAAGCGCTGGCCAAAGAGGTCGACCGGTTCGGTATCCGGGTCATCATCGTCGAGCCGGGCGCGTTCCGGACGTCGTTCAACGGACCGGGCGCACTGCTGATGTCCCGACCCCTCGCGGCCTACGACGAGCTGATCGCGCCGTTGCGCACCGGGTTTCCCGAGGACGACGGGAAACAGCCGGGTGATCCGGCCAAAGCCGCCCAGGCGATCCTGCAGGCGGTGACCGCTCAGACGCCTCCGTTGCGGCTGGTCTTGGGCGAGGACGCGGTCGACGGGATCTACGGGGCGCTCAGTGCCCAGATCGAGGAACTGGACGCCTGGGCCCCGGTGGGCAGGGCAACCGGCTTCTAGCCCACGGCGCGTTCGTGCAGCAACAACAGCGTCCACGCGGCCAGTGACTGGGCATCGGTGATCTCACCGGACCGGATCATCGCCTCGACCTGCTCGCGGCCGAACCACGCGCTGCGCAGGTCCTGCTCCTCGTGTTCGAGATCCGGTTCACCCTCGCGCAGCCCCGTCGCCAGGAAGACCCGGCCGCGCTGGCTGCTCATCCCGGGGGCGACGTCGAGCAGTCCGAGCGGGGTCATGGTGTCGGCGCGCAGGCCTGTTTCCTCCCGCAGCTCACGGGCCGCCAGCTCCGCCGGTTCCAACTCCGCCATGCCGGGAGCGGTGCCCTGCGGGAACTCCCAACGCCGCAGGCCGAGGGGATACCGGTACTGCTCCACCAGGCGGTATTGATCGTCCTTGGTCGCGATCACCAGGGCATACGTCGGCTTGTCCACGACGCCGTAGATGCCGTCTGAGCCGTCGGGGCGGCGAATACTGTCTTCCCGCAACGTCATCCACGGATTCCGGTACACCTCGCGGGACCCTGTCCGCTGGATGTGATTCATCCGGCCATTATCGCGGGGTAGCGTCACCTGCGTGCTGTTGGCCTCTCTGAACCCTGCGGCGGTGGCCGCGGGTGCCGATATCCCGAACGCCGTGACCGTCGGCGGTACCACGCTGAGCCGAAGCGACCTGCTGGGCGCTGCGACGTCGGTCGCCGAACGGGTCGGCGGAGCATCGCGCGTGGCGGTGCTGGCGACTCCCACGATGACGACCGTGCTCGCCGTGACGGGCTGCCTGATCGCCGGGGTGCCGTTCGTCCCGGTGCCGCCGGATGTGGGCGTCGCCGAACGTGCTCACATGCTGACCGACTCCGGTGCCCAGGCCTGGCTCGGGGAACTGCCCGAGGACACCGGCGGGCTGGCGCACATCCCGGTGCGGCTGCACGCGCGGTCCTGGCACCGTTACGCCGAACCGCACCCCGACCGGGCCGCCTACGTCATGTACACCTCGGGCACCACCGGACTGCCCAAGGGAGTGCAGACCTCTCGGCGCGCGGTGGCCGCCGACATCGACGCCTTGGCTGCGGCGTGGCAGTGGAATCCGGACGACGTGTTGGTGCACGGGCTGCCGATGTTCCACGTGCACGGGCTGGTGCTGGGGCTGCTGGGCTCACTGCGCATCGGAAACCCGTTCGTACACACCGGAAAACCGAAACCGGAGCTCTATGCCCAGGCCGGTGGCACGCTGTATTTCGGGGTGCCCACCGTGTGGTCGCGGGTGGTCGCCGACCCGACCTCGGCGCGGGCGTTGTCGTCGGCGCGACTGCTGGTGTCCGGCAGTGCGGCCTTGCCGGTGCCGGTGTTCAACGGCCTGACCGAACTGACCGGCCGCGCGCCCATCGAGCGGTACGGCAGCACCGAGTCGTTGATCACCATCAGCACACTCGCCGGCGGGGAACGCCGGCCCGGCTGGGTGGGTTTGCCGGTGGCCGGTGTGCAGACCAGGCTGGTCGACGACGCCGGTTCTGAGGTTCCGCACGACGGAGAAACCGTGGGGCAGTTGGTGGTTCGAGGGCCGATGCTGTTCGACAAGTACCTGAACCGGCCCGAGGCCACCGCCGAAGTGCTCGACGCCGATGGCTGGTACCGCACCGGGGATGTGGCCGTCATCGACGCCGACGGTATGCACCGCATCGTCGGCAGGGAATCGGTGGACCTGATCAAGTCCGGGGGCTTCCGCATCGGCGCCGGTGAGATCGAGACCGCCCTGCTGGGGCACCCCGGTGTCAGCGAAGCCGCGGTGGTGGGCGTGCCCGACGACGACCTGGGGCAGCGGATCGTCGCCTACGTGGTCGGCGATGCCGCTGCCGACGAGCTCATCGCGTTTGTGGGAGAACAGCTCTCGGCGCACAAGCGGCCACGCGAGGTGCGTTTCGTGGAGGCGTTGCCACGCAACGCGATGGGCAAGGTGCTCAAGAAGGAGCTGATGCAATGACTCTGCGGTTCACCGAGATGTGCATCGACGCCACCGACGTGCACAGCCTGGGGCACTGGTGGGCGGAGGCGCTGGGCTGGCCGTCGGAGGTCACCGAGGACGGCGACGTCCTGTTGCGTCCACCCGACGGCGGGCCGGTGTGGCTGTTCCTCCCGGTTCCCGAGGGCAAGGCCGTCAAGAACCGGCTGCACGTCGACTTCACCCCGGATGATCAGGACGCCGAAGTGGCCCGGCTGATCGGCCTCGGCGCCCGGCATGTCGACATCGGTCAGGGCGAGCAGTCCTGGGTGGTGCTGGCCGATCCCGAGGGCAACGAATTCTGCGTGCTGGCTGGGGACTGACTGACTGCCTGACTGCCTGGTCCCCTGCGCGAGCGCGCGTGTCTGTACGCGACACTCCGTGTCGGGGCGTACAGACACGCGCGCTCGCGCAGGACTGTCAGTTGGCGTGCAGGGCCTCGTTGAGTGTGATGCCCTTGCCTTCGCGGGTGACGACCTCGACGGCGCCGGTCAGCGAATTGCGCCGGAACAGAAGGTTGTTCGCACCGGAGAGCTCGCGGGCCTTGACTGTCTTGCCGTCCGAGAGCGTCACCTTGGTGCCCGCGGTGACGTAGAGACCGGCCTCGATCACGCAGTCGTCGCCCAGCGAGATGCCCAGCCCGGCGTTGGCGCCCAGCAGGCAGCGCTTGCCCACCGAGATCACCTCGCTGCCGCCGCCGGACAGGGTGCCCATGATGGACGCGCCGCCGCCGATATCGGAGCCGTCGTCCACCACGACACCCGCGGAGATGCGGCCCTCGACCATCGACGAGCCGAGCGTGCCGGCATTGAAGTTCACGAAGCCCTCGTGCATCACGGTCGTCCCCGAGGCCAGGTGCGCACCCAGGCGCACCCGATCGGCGTCGGCCACGCGCACGCCCGTGGGCACCACGTAGTCGACCATCCGGGGGAACTTGTCGACGCCGAACACGGTCACCGGGCCGCGCTTGCGGAGGCGGGCGCGCACCAGCTCGAAGCCCTCGACTGCGCACGGGCCGTGGTTCGTCCACACCACATTGGCCAGCAGACCGAAGAACCCGCCGGCGTTCAGGCCGTGCGGTGCCACCAGCCGGTGGGACAGGAGATGGAGACGAAGGTAGACGTCGTAGGCGTCGGTGGGCGCGTCGTCCAGGGAGGCGATCGAGGTGCGCACCAGCACGGTTTCGACATCACGATCCTCGTCGCGGCCCGTCAGCGCCGCCAGATCCTCGGTGGCCTCGGCCACCGACAGGCGCGTGGTGCCCGCGGTATCGACATCTCCGAGTTCCGGCGCCGGGAACCAGGCGTCGAGCACCGTTCCGTCCGCGGCCAGCGTTGCCAAACCAATACCCGAGGCTCCAGTCACGGTGCACCAGGCTACTGGATCTGACAGGGCGGCTAGAGCGAGCCGGGCCGACGATGCGGGTGAGGAACGAGCCCGGGGAGAGAGGGCGCGGCAAGAGAACTAGCCTGGTCCATTGTGTTGGACTTACGCGGGGATCCCATCGCCTTGACCGCAGCGCTGGTCGACATCCCGAGCGAATCGCGCCACGAGAGCCGGATCGCCGATGCCGTGGAAGCGGCCCTGCGTGATCAGACCTCCGGCTTCGAGATTGTGCGCAACGGCAACGCGGTGTTGGCCCGGACCCACCGTGGACTGCCCACCAGGGTGATGCTGGCCGGGCACCTGGACACGGTGCCCGCCGCCGACAACGTGCCGTCGCGCCGCGAGGGGGAGATCCTGCACGGCTGCGGCACCGTCGACATGAAATCCGGCGACGCCGTCTTCTTGCACCTGGCGGCCACCATCACCGACCCCGCGCATGACCTGACGCTGGTGTTCTACGACTGCGAGGAGATCGAGTCGGCCGCCAACGGGCTGGGCCGCATCGAGCGTGACCTCCCCGAGTGGCTGCAGGCCGACGTTGCGGTGCTGGGTGAACCGACGGACGGTTTCATCGAGGCAGGCTGCCAGGGCACGCTGCGGGTGGTGATCAACGCCACCGGCACGCGAGCGCATTCGGCGCGATCGTGGCTGGGCGACAACGCTATTCACAAACTCTCCGACGTGTTGGGCCGGCTTTCCGGGTACCAGGCGCGCAGCGTGGACATCGACGGCTGTGTGTACCGCGAAGGCCTGTCGGCGGTACGCGTGGACGGGGGAGTGGCGGGCAACGTCATTCCCGATGCCGCGTCGGTGACGGTGAACTTCCGCTTCGCGCCCGACCGAACCCCGGCCCAGGCGCTGGCGCATGTGCGCGAGGTGTTCGACGGGCTCGACGTCACCATCGAACAGACCGACTCGGCGGCCGGGGCGCTACCCGGGTTGCGTCAACCCGCCGCCGCGGCGCTGGTGAACGCCGCCGGCGGGCAGGCGCGAGCCAAGTACGGCTGGACCGATGTGTCGCGCTTCGCCGCACTCGGCATCCCCGCCGTCAACTACGGACCCGGCGATCCGAACCTGGCCCATCGGCGCGACGAGCGGGTGCACGTCGGACAGATCACCGAGGCGGTCGACATGCTACGCGGATATCTCAGCAGCTAGCCGCTCCAGCGCGTCGGCGGCGCGGGCATCGCCGAGCCGCGCCGCATCCCGCCACACCAAGATCGCCACCGCCGTCTGACCGGTCCGTTCCGCGGTCTGTGCGGCCTGCCGTGCCGCGGCGATGGCGTCGTGGGGTTGGTGTGCGGCGGCCAGACGCCACGCGCGGGCCAACTCGAGCTCCGGGGCGAACAACCCCGACTTGGTGCCATGACGAGACTCTGCGCCCGACAACGCTTTTGCTGCATCGGGCAGCTGCCCACGGCGCGCGAGCGCGGTGGCCAGCAGCATCAGTGCCAGCGGGCCCCATGAGTAGCCGGTGCGTTCCAGCCTGGGCGCCGCCGGAATCAGGAGTTCGGCCGCCGCGTCATCGTCGCCGCCGGCCATGGCCACCACCGCCATCAGAACGTCGGCGATGGAGCGACCCGGTTGCTGTTGGTGAGCGTCGCGCAGTTCGCGGGCGACGCGCGTGGCGGCGTCCACGTCGTCCGCCAGCAGCGCGGCCGTGATCCGGCCCAAACCGATGGTGTAGCGCAGCAGCCCAGGATGTTCGGCGGCGATGGCGCGCTCGGCGAACGCGTCGACCTGATCGAGCCGGCCGGTGCGGGCGGCGCTCAACGTGGAAGTGCTGGCCGCCCACGCCACCGCCATATCGGCGGCGTCGGGTGCCTCGAGTACGTGGGCGGCGATGTCCAGCGCGCGCACCGGCGCACCGGTGTTCATCGCGAACGTCGCCAACAACGCGTCGACGGTGTGGGCGGTGGTTTCGGTGACGCGGTTACGGACGTTGCGTAAGTAGGCGGTGGCCCGTTCGGGTTCGCCGAGCATCCAGAACTGATTGGCCGCCCGCGGCAGCGCCACGGCCATCAACTCGGTTTCGGAGAGGCCATCGGTCTCGAGGGTTGCCAGCACGGTCTCGGCGTCGCGCCCGCGGCCCTGCCACGCGACGGCCTGGGCCAGCACCAACCGGCACTCGGGATCGTCGTTGTGCTCCGCGGCCTCGCGTGCCAGCTGCTCGGCCAGCACCATGTCACCGGTGCGCAGTGCCTCAGCGGCCGCGGTGATGGACACCGCCGGAGTCTATGGGCGGCGTTGGCGTTTCGAGGCCCAAACCGACTACGTTTTCTCCGGTGCAGTCTGATCGAGAACCCGACCGGCAGTGGGCGGTCTGCGTGTACTGCGCCTCCGGGCCGACACACTCTGACCTGCTGAAATTGGCCACCACCCTGGGAGAGGCGATCGCCGACCGGGGCTGGACGTTGGTGTCCGGGGGAGGCAACGTCTCCGCCATGGGGGCCGTCGCCTCCGGGGCACGCGCCCACGGCGGCCGGACCGTCGGCGTCATCCCGAAAGCTCTGGTGCACCGCGAACTCGCTGACGTCGACGCCGAAGAGCTGATCGTCACCGACACCATGCGGCAGCGCAAGCAGATCATGGAAGACCGGGCCGACGCATTCATCACGTTGCCCGGCGGGATCGGCACCCTCGAGGAACTGTTCGAGACATGGACCGCGGGCTATCTGGGTATGCACGCAAAGCCTGTCGTGATGCTTGACCCCAGCGGGCATTACGACGGGCTCCGCGAGTGGCTGGCGGGACTGGTGGAGACCCGTTACGTCAGCACGGTGGCGTTGGACCGGTTGCTGGTAGTACGCGATGTCGAGGCGGCGCTCGACCTCTGCGCACCCAGATGACAACAACGATTGCCCCTCGCAGTTAGGCTGGCCTGCGAATCCTTGCAGCTGAAGACGAGGGGCGCACGCGCATGTCCGAGCAGAACGGTTCCCGATCCTCTGTCGGTCTGACCGACATCGTCAGCCAGGTGCCGGGGGTGCTGGTCGACGTTCCGCAGATCCTGCGGGGGGTTACGACGGGGTTCCTGGCAAGGCCCACTTCCAAGACATCGATCGGCAAGGTGTTCCAGGAGCGGGCCGAGAAGTACGGTAACCGCACCTTCCTCCGGTTCGAGGATCAGTCGCTGACTTACGCCGAGGCCAATGCCGCCGCCAATCGGTACGCCGCGGTGCTGGCTGCGCGTGGTGTGGGCCACGGCGATGTCGTCGGCATCATGCTGCGCAACTCGCCGGACGCGGTTCTCACCATGCTCGCGGCCGTCAAGTGCGGCGCAGTGGCAGGCATGCTCAATTACCACCAGCGCGGGGAGGTGCTGGCGCACAGCATCGGCCTGTTGAAGGCGACGGTGATCATCGCCGAGGCGGAGTTCGTCGAGCCGATCGTCGAGTGCGGAGCGGTGTCTGACGGTGCGCCCGAGCCCACCACGATCGACGAGTTGCACCGGCTCGCCGAGACCGCGCCGAACACCAACCCGGCGTCGGCGTCGGCGGTGCTGGCCAAGGATGTCGCCTTCTACATCTTCACCTCCGGAACCACCGGGCATCCCAAAGCCAGTGTGATGACCCACTTCCGGTGGCTGCGCGCGCTGGCCGGTTTCGGCGGTCTCGGCCTGCGGCTGCGCAGTGACGACACGCTGTATTCCTGCCTGCCGCTCTACCACAACAACGCACTGACGGTCGCGCTGTCGTCGGTGCTCACCTCGGGTGCGACGCTGGCATTGGGTAAGTCGTTCTCGGCGTCGAAGTTCTGGGACGAAGTGATCCGGTACGACGCAACAGCTTTCGTCTACATCGGCGAGTTGTGCCGTTATCTGTTGAATCAGCCGGAGAAACCGACCGACCGTCAGCACAAGGTGCGCGTGATCGCCGGTAACGGTCTGCGCCCGGAGATCTGGGATGAGTTCACCACCCGGTTCGGTATCAAGCGCGTCGCCGAGTTCTATGCCGCCAGCGAGGGCAACACCGCCTTCATCAACGTCTTCAATGTCCCCAGGAGCACCGGGATCAGCCCGATGCCGTTGGCCTACGTCGAATATGACGCCGAGACCGGCGAACCCAAGCGTGACGAGTCCGGCCGGGTGCGCAAGGTGCCTGCCGGTGAGCCCGGGCTGTTGATCAGCCCGGTGAACAAACTGTCGCCGTTCGACGGCTACACCGACAAGGAAGCCAGCGAGAAGAAGTTGGTGCGCAACGCCTTCAAGGACGGCGACGTGTGGTTCAACACCGGCGACGTGATGAACCCGCAGGGCATGGGGCACGCCGCGTTCGCCGACCGACTGGGCGACACCTTCCGGTGGAAGGGAGAAAACGTCGCCACCACTCAGGTCGAAGGCGCCCTGGTCGATCTGCATGACATCGAGGAATGCACGGTCTACGGCGTCGAGGTGCCTGACACCGGCGGCCGGGCCGGTATGGCGGCCATAAAACTGCGCGACGGTTCGAGCTTTGATGGCAAGGCCCTGGCCGCGGCGGTCTACGGCAAGCTGCCTGCGTACGCGGTGCCGTTGTTCGTGCGGGTGGTGGAGTCACTCGAGCACACCTCGACGTTCAAGAGCCGCAAGGTGGATCTACGTAAAGAAGCCTATGGACCCGACATCGAGGATCCGCTGTATGTACTCGCCGGCCGCGACGAGGGTTACGTGGAGTTCTACGAGGAGTACCCGAACGAGGTGGCGGCCGGGAAGCGTCCGAAGGGCTGAGCTTGCGAAGCCCTGAAGGAGCGCTGACCCATGGACGCGGGAAGCGTCCGAAGGGCTGAGCTTGCGAAGCCCTGACCTGCGGGCAGCATGGAGCCGGCCGCTGACTTTTGTTGCCGGCGGCCGGCTTTGAGCTCACCCTCGGGTTAGGGATCGTCGGGGGCGAGGATTCGGTCGGGGTGGTGATAGACGTTGATGCGGGTTTGTCCGCAGTCCAGTTCCGGGGGCGGAATCCACTCAGTGACACCGTCCTCAGGCCGGTTGCGGGTGGTCCAGCCGGTGGTTTCCACCATCCGGTTGTCCGGCCCGCAGGCCAGGGTGAGGTCTTCGATGTTGGTTTCGCCGCCGTCTTTCCAGTCTTTGGTGGCGTGGTGGACCTGGCAGCGGTACCCGCAGGCGGTGCACCCAGGCATGGTGCAGCCACCGTGTTGGGCCAACAGCATGATCCGCTGCCCGCGGGAGGCGGTCCGGCGGGCCCGACCCAGGTGCAACGGCACCCCCTTCCCGTCGAACAGGGCGAGGTAGTGGAAGGCGTGGGAGGCCATCCGGATCACGTCAGGCATCGGGATCAACGTCCCGTCGGCGGTCAGGCCGTGGCCCACCCCTTTCTCCAGGTCGGTCAGATTCGCTTTGACGATGACGGTGACGGGCAGCCCGTTGTGCTGGCCGAGGCCACCGGAGGCCAACAACGCCCGACCCATCGCCAGCAACGCATCATGATTGCGTTGGCCTTGAGTGCGGGCATCGGTGCGAGCGCGCTCCGGATCCGGTTCCCCGTCCACCTGCGGGGCCTCATCGGCCGGGTTGCACATACCCGGGGCCGCCAGTTTCGCCTGCGCTGCGTGCAGGGTGGCCGCGCACTCCGGGGTCAACCTGCCGTGCACCGGCACGTTACCGTCGGCGTCCTGCTTGCCGATGGTGAAATACCGGCCGGCTTGGCGGTCGACATCGCTGTACTCACCGTCTTGGTTGAGGAGGTATTTCAGTCGGTCGGCGACTTCGGTGAAGCCGTCGACATCCAGGGTCGAGGCGTGGCGGGCCAGGTCGGCTTCGGCGGCCTCACGGGCCGAGAAGTCCACCGATGCCGGGAGGTTCTTGAAGAACGTTTTGACCTTCGCCACATGCTCCGGACCGATCAGGCCGTGGGCTTGGGCGGCGGCGATGTTCGGCAACGCCGGCTCCAACGGTTCCCCGGTCAGCGCGGTCCGCGGGCCCAGCAGGGTGGCGGTGTTGAGGCGGCGGGCGGCTTCGCTGTCACTGATCCGCAGCCGGGCGGCCAGGGCCTTCTTGAAGCTGGCCGCCCCCAACTGTTTCGGCGCGCATTCCGCTCTCAGTCGTTGATACACCTTGTGATCCAGGGTGGGCTGCATCCAGGCGACGGTTTCGCGGCGCTGCATCAGTTCCAACAACTCCAGCGGAGTGAACGCGTCGATCGACAACGAGTTCATCTGCGCGGTCAAGGCTTCGATCTGCGCCTGGGCAGCCAGCATCGCCTCCTTGTCGGCGATGGCGGATGAACTCATGCTTCGAACACTAGTTCGAATCACCGACAAAACGGCACGCCGTGTGACTACTGATACTGAAGTGACACAGGGGTTTTGGCGTAGCTTTCAGCGCCCGCTAGATGAGTTGGCCCGGGGATGTGGTCGCGCAATCCTGTCAACGGCGCGCAGACCTGGTGCAGTGTCGCGAAGTTGAATTCCATCTCGGACTCGACGCCGGTCACTCGGAGCACGCGGCAGTCTGCGGCGTGACCCGCCAGCGCGTCCAGCAGCGCCGTCTTCCCGATGCCCGGCTCGCCACTGACCACCAGCGCATGGCTGCTACCCGCGCGCACGGCGTGCAGCACGCCCTCCACCGCGCGGCATTCCTCGCGCCGACCGACCAGCTCCACCAAGCCCTCCTGCAGGCGAAGTGTGCCCCCGGGCTGACGGTAGCGGTCTGACGTGCGTTTCGGGAGTGACAACGCCCGTGAGCGAGCGTGAACACGCCAAATCCCGCGCGGTTAGCCTGGGTAACGTGCAGGCGACGTTTCTGGGCCGTCCGGTGGCCGCTGATCGTGCTCTCATCATGGCGATCGTCAACCGCACCCCGGATTCCTTTTATGACCGGGGTGCCACCTTCACCGACGAGGCCGCCAAGGCCGCCACGCACCGCGTCGTCGAGGAAGGGGCCGACGTCATCGACATCGGCGGCGTGAAGGCTGGCCCCGGGCAGGTGGTCGACGCCGATGAGGAGATCGCGCGCGTCGTCCCGTTCATCGAGTGGCTCAGGGCCACCTACCCCGATCAGTTGATCAGCGTCGACACCTGGCGTGCGTCGGTGGCCAAACTGGCCTGCGCCGCCGGCGCCGATCTGATCAACGACACGTGGGCCGGCGCAGATCCAGGCCTGCCGGAAGTGGCAGCGGAATTCAGCGCCGGCCTGGTGTGCTCACACACCGGTGGCGCCACCCCGCGGACCCGGCCGTTCCGGGTCAACTACGGCACCAGCACGCGCGGTGTGGTGGACGCCGTGATCGCCGATGTCACCGCGGCGGCGGAGAACGCCGTGAGCAAAGGTGTGGACCGTGAACGGATTCTCATCGATCCGACGCACGATTTCGGCAAGAACACTTACCACAGTCTTAGTTTGTTGCGGCATGTAAAAGATCTTGTTAAGACCGGATGGCCGGTCCTGATGGCCCTGAGTAACAAGGATTTTGTCGGGGAGACTCTAGGGGTGGGCCTGACCGAACGACTGGACGGGACCCTGGCGGCGACTGCCCTGGCAGCCGCCGACGGGGCGCGAATGTTTCGGGTACACGAGGTCGGACCCACTCGGCGCGTTCTCGAAATGGTCGCGTCGATCCAAGGAGTGCGTCCACCGACGCGCACGGTGAGGGGACTGGCATGACGACTACACCTGACCTGGCCATCGAGAGCAGAATGCGCACCGAGACCTGGCTCGCCGAGAACAGTTGGAACCGCCCCACCTGGACCGTCGACGAACTGATCGCCGCCAAGAAAGGCCGGACCATCTCGGTGGTCCTGCCCGCCCTCAACGAGGAAGAGACCGTCGCCTCGGTGATCGACACGATCTCACCCATGCTCGGCGGCCTGGTCGACGAACTCATCGTGCTGGACTCCGGGTCCACCGACGACACCGAGATCCGGGCCATCGCCGCAGGGGCCAAAGTCGTCAGCCGTGAACAGGCACTTCCCGAACTTCCACCCAACCCCGGCAAGGGTGAGGTGCTGTGGCGGTCGCTGGCCGCCACCACCGGCGACATCATCGTCTTCGTCGACTCCGACCTGATCAACCCCTCGCCGATGTTCGTCCCGAATCTCGTCGGACCGCTGCTCGTGCGCGACGGGGTGCACTTGGTCAAAGGTTTCTACCGGCGCCCCCTGAAAGTCAGCGGCAGTGAGGATGCCAACGGCGGCGGACGGGTGACCCAACTGGTCGCGCGCCCGATGCTGGCTGCGTTGCGCCCGGAACTCGGCGGCGTGTTCCAGCCGCTGGGCGGGGAGTACGCCGGCACCCGCGAGCTGCTGATGTCGGTGCCCTTCGCACCCGCCTACGGCGTGGAGATCGGCCTGCTGGTCGACACCTACGACAAGTTGGGGATCAACGCCATCGCCCAGGTGAACCTCGGCGTGCGCGAGCACCGCAATCAGCCGTTGACCGCGCTCGGCGACATGAGCAGACAGGTCATCGCGACGCTGCTGTCACGCTGCGGGATCACCGACTCAGGCGTCGGGTTGACACAGTTCTTCGCCGACGGTGACGGCTTCTCGCCGCGGGTGTCACGGGTGTCGTTGGAGGACCGACCGCCGATGAACACCCTGCGCCCCATGAGGTAGTCCAGGCCTGTCGTACCGGTAAGGCAGTATCGGTGACGTGACAATGGTTCTGCTGTACCTGGTCGTACTCATCCTGATCGCCACTGTGCTGTTCGGGGTGGCCAGTGTGGTGTTCGGCCGCGGCGAGCAGCTGCCGCCCCTGCCGCGGGGCACCACGGCGACGGTGCTGCCGGCGTCCGGCGTCACCGGGGCCGACGTGGAGGCGGTGAAGTTCAGCCAGACGCTTCGCGGTTACAAGACCAGCGAGGTCGACTGGGTGCTCGACCGGCTGGGCCAGGAACTGGACTCGCTGCGGGCCGAAGTGGCGACGCTGCGCGGGGACACACTCGACTCCTCGGCTCTCGACGCCGAGGCCGTTGACGATGCCGCTCGCTGAGGACGGCCGGACCCGCTGCGGTTGGGCCAGCGGCGACTCGCAGCTCTACCGCGACTATCACGACAACGAGTGGGGACGTCCGCTCCGGGGCACCACCGCGCTGTTCGAACGGATCAGTCTCGAGGCGTTCCAGAGCGGGTTGTCCTGGCTGGTGATACTGCGCAAGCGGGACAACTTCCGGGCGGCGTTCGACGGCTTCGACGTCGATGCGGTGGCCGGATACGGCGAGCGTGACATCGACCGGCTGCTGGCCGACACCGGCATCGTCCGCAACCGCGCGAAAATCGAGGCGACAATCGCCAACGCCCGAGCGGTGGCCGCCCTCGACACCGATCTGTCGGACCTGCTGTGGTCCTACGCCCCGGCGGCGCGCCCCCGCCCGGTGACAATGGCTGATGTCCCGGCGATCACGCCGGAGTCCACCGCCATGGCCCGGGACCTCAAGAAGCGGGGGTTCAAATTCGTCGGTCCCACCACGGCTTACGCCTTGATGCAGGCCACCGGCATGGTGGACGACCACGTGCAGTCGTGTTGGGTTCCGGTCTTGGCGGACCGTTAACGGCCGGGTCTTGCACACGTAGCGGGGCCGATAAGGAACAATGGATTCGTGAACTGGCCTTTCGGCGCGGCTGGTTACACGGGTGAGCACCCGGCGCGCCGATGGTCCACGACGGGGACGAGTAGTCCAACTTGGAGGGAGCACTCGATGGCGGCCATGAAGCCCCGGACCGGTGACGGTCCACTGGAAGCAACCAAAGAGGGGCGTGGCATCGTGATGCGGGTGCCGCTCGAGGGCGGTGGCCGTCTCGTCGTAGAACTGACACCCGATGAGGCCGCCGCGCTGGGCGACGAACTGAAGAACGTCACCAGCTGAGGCGGGTCCACTCGAAGATGATCGAACCCCGCGCAGAGGCGCGGGGTTCGATTTACGCCGACACCTTGCGGTAGATCTCCACCGTCTGCTCGGCGATGTGCGCCCAGGAGAATTCGTCGATGCAACGCTGGCGTCCGGCGATGCCGTACTGAGCAGCGCGTTGCGGGTCGGCCACCAGGGCGTTGACGGCATCGGCGATGCCGGCTTCGAATCCCGGCGCATCCGTCGCGTCGTAGTGCACCAACAAACCGGTGATTCCGTGCGCCACCACCTCCGGGATGCCGCCCACGTCAGAGGCCACCACCGCCGTCGAACAGGCCATGGCTTCGAGGTTCACGATGCCCAGCGGCTCGTACACCGACGGGCAGACGAAAACCGTTGCCGCCGAGAGGATTTCCCGGATCTTGCCGATGGGCAGCATGTCCCGGACCCAGTACACGCCGGTGCGAGACGCCGACAGCTGTTCGACGGCACTCGCCACCTCGGCGGCGATCTCCGGAGTGTCGGGTGCGCCGGCGCACAACACCAGCTGGATCTCGGGGGCGAACCGGTGCGCTGCGGCCACCAGGTGCGCCACCCCCTTCTGCCGGGTGATACGTCCGACGAACGCGACCACCGGACGCGACGGGTCGACTCCCAGCTCGGCGAGCACGGACTCGGCTGGATCCGAGGAGGTGGGCGGCGCCGGGTACCAGACGGTGGTGTCGATGCCGTTCTTGACCACGTGCACCCGGTTCGGGTCCAGCGCCGGATACACCTTGAGCACGTCCTCGCGCATCCCCGCGCTCACCGCGATCACGGCGTCGGCGGCTTCCATGGCCGTCTTCTCCACCCACGACGACAGCCGGTAGCCACCGCCGAGCTGCTCTGCCTTCCACGGGCGCAACGGCTCCAGTGAGTGCGCCGTCACCACGTGCGGGATGCCGTACAGCAAGCCGGCCAGGTGGCCCGCCATGCCGGTGTACCAGGTGTGCGAGTGCGCCACATCGGCCTGCCCCGCGGCATTGGTCATCACCAGGTCGGTCGACAACATCGACAGCGCGGCGTTGGCGCCCGCCAATCGCGGGTCGGGTTGATGCACTATCGCGTTCGGCCGGGGCGCGCCCATGCAGTGCACGTCGACCTCGCACAGATGGCGAAGCTGATTGACCAGTTCGGTGACGTGGACGCCAGCGCCCCCGTACACCTCAGGTGGATACTCCCGAGTCATCATCGCCACCCGCATACGCCCGACCGTAGTAGTCCGTGCGCGCGAGCGCAGGCATTGGGTCAACCTGACGGGCATTCTTTGGGGCGCTAACTTCAAATACCTTGACGGGCAAGCGTCCATACCACGTAAGAACCGCCACAAAACTCGGCGATTGCCCTAGCCGCGGCTTGATGGTGCGGATAGGTTTGTCTCATGAGGGAAGCGCCACATGTGCTGGGAATCGTCCTGGCCGGCGGGGAGGGCAAGCGGCTGTACCCGCTGACAGCGGATCGGGCGAAGCCCGCGGTTCCCTTCGGTGGTGGCTACCGTTTGATCGATTTCGTCCTGTCGAATCTCGTCAACGCACGGTTCCTGCGGATCTGTGTGCTCACGCAGTACAAGTCGCACTCGCTGGACCGGCACATCTCGCAGAACTGGCGGTTGTCGGGTCTGGCGGGCGAATACATCACGCCGGTGCCGGCACAGCAACGCCTCGGGCCGCGCTGGTACACGGGTTCGGCGGACGCCATCTACCAGTCGCTGAACCTGATCTACGACGAAGATCCGGACTACATCGTGATCTTCGGCGCCGACCACGTGTACCGGATGGATCCCGAGCAGATGCTGCAGGCGCACATCGAGAGCGGCGCCGGCGCCACCGTCGCTGGGATACGCGTCCCGCGGGCAGAAGCCTCCGCGTTCGGCTGCATCGATGCCGACGACTCGGGACGTATCCGCGGTTGGGTGGAGAAACCTGCCGACCCGCCGGGGACCCCGGACGATCCCGAGATGACGTTCGCGTCCATGGGCAATTACATCTTCACCACCAAGGTGCTCATCGACGCGATCCGGGCCGATGCCGACGAAGACCATTCGGACCACGACATGGGCGGCGACATCATCCCGCGTCTCGTGGCCGACGGAATGGCCGCGGTGTACGACTTCAGCAACAACGAAGTTCCCGGCGCCACCGAACGCGACCACGGGTATTGGCGCGACGTCGGAACCCTGGACGCCTTCTACGACGCCCACATGGACCTGGTGTCGGTGCACCCGATCTTCAACCTCTACAACAAGCGCTGGCCCATCCGCGGTGGCTCGGAGAACCTGGCGCCCGCCAAATTCGTCAACGGCGGCTCCGCGCAGGAGTCCGTCGTCGGCGCGGGCAGCATCATCTCGGCAGCGTCCGTGCGCAATTCGGTGTTGTCGTCCAACGTCGTGATCGATGACGGCGCGATCGTCGAAGGAAGCGTGCTGCATCCTGGCGTACGCGTCGGGCGCGGGGCCGTGGTGCGCCGGGCGATCCTCGACAAGAACGTCGTCGTCGGGCCGGGGGAGATGGTCGGCGTCGACCTCCAAAAGGATCGGGAGCGCTTCGCAGTCAGTCAGGGCGGCATCGTCGCCGTCGGCAAGGGTGTCTGGATCTGACGCTCAGCTGCTGACCGGCACCCGACGCTCGCGATCCGACGACGGCCACACGTAGGGCAGGTCCTCGGGTACGTCGGGGAACAGTGGCCGGTAGTGCGCCGGATCCTTCTTCACCAGCGCGGCCTGATGGCTGCGGTGGAAAGCCGGATCGCCCAGCCAGGGCGGCAATTCCCCGGCGCCGGCCAACTCCGTCTGCGTGCGTACGCGACTCAGCCCCGTGGCGGCGGTGAGATCCACCACGAGCGTGGTGGCACACGTGTCCGCCTTGCCCAGCGCTGACCACACGTCGCAGATGTCGAGTCCGTAGCGCACCAAACCCTCTTCGTAACCCGCCCACATCGCGGCCGCGGGGTGGTGCCGCCAGCCGTACCCCGGAACCGTCAGAGCACGCAGCACCTGGATGGTCTCCACCCGCTGCTTGCCGAGCCGTCGCAGGTCCAGGAGACGCGCCGACTCCGCGAAGCCGGGACACGGCAGGAACGTCTGCATGCCCTGCGGATACCCCGTCTCAGCCGGTGTTGCCCCACTGAGTCTCAGGTTGCTGCGCTCGCCGGCGTCGGCGACGCCGACGCAGCAGTGCAGCACCCGCCCACGCCAGGATCACCACTATCACCAGCACCAGCACCGGGATGAGCAGGGCCACCAGGACCAGCGAGACGCTGACACCGTCTTCGACCGTCGACAACACGGGTGCGGCCACCCCGGCGGTGGCGACGTTGGCCGCCGGACGCACCGCGGTCTTGACCAGGTGGACCACCAGAGCGATCACCACCCCGATCGCGACGGGGATCCACTGGCCCGACCGGGCGAACTCCGCGGGGTCGGCCACCGCAACCGTCTGGGCCGCGGTGCCCGAGCCGAAGACGATGCCGCCGGCGGTGGGCCGCACCAACGTCTGCACGGTGTCGTTCACCGAATCCAGCGCGGGCACCTTGTCAGCGACGATCTCCACCACCAGCAGCACGGCGACGATCGTCAACACCCAGCCGTTCTCCATCCACGCCCAGTTACCGGGCAGCGACACGATATCGGTGAACCGCGCGAGCAGTCCGAGCATCAGCATCGGGATGTAGGCGTTGAGGCCGGCGGCGGTCGCCAGTCCCAGGCCCGTCAGCAGCTGCTCCACGGATTCAGTATGCGACGGCTCGGCGGTCAGCCGGCCGGATCGGCGGTCACCAGATGTGGGGGACCAGGCGGTAGGGCACCCGCCTGGTGTATTCGCGGTAGCCGTCCAGCTCGGCGGACAGCATCTTCTCTTCGTCGACGATGCGCATCGCCAAGGCCAGGAGGCCGGGGATCAACACCACTGTCCCCCAATAGGAGTCCAACGCCGGCGGCGTGCCGATCAGCATCACCAGCGCTCCGAGATACATGGGATGGCGCACCACGCCGTACAGTCCCGTCGAGACCAGGCTCTGTCCGGCTTCGACGGTGATGGTGGCGGCGGCGTACCGGTTCTGGAACACCACCCACTGGGCGACGATCAAACCGGCGGCCACCAGGACATTGCCCGCCACGATCACACTCAGCGGCACGTGCGACCAGCCGAACCGGTGATCGAGGGCGCTGACCACCAACAGTGCCACCACCGAGACCACCGTCGCGGTGACCGCCACCCGCTGTACCGGCCGTTCCTCGGCGACCGGCCCGGCGTGCATCCTCCGTCCCAATGTCGCCGGATCGCTGTACGCCAGATACGCGCTGGGAACCAGGGTGCAGACGGTGAACACCGCGATGAAAAGCCAGGCCTGCCAATAGTCCAACGTCCATGCGGGGACGAACAGGGTGACGCCGAAGAAGATCACGCCGACGACAGTCGAGACCAGTACCTGCGCGACGAGTTTCATGCGGCACCCCCTCAGCGCACGTCACGCCGGCGAAACGTCAGCACTCCCACCGCGATGAGTGCGGCGTCGATCAGCAGTAGCCACAGCAGCGGCACGGCGGTGAACGTGCCGGTCCCGACGTGCGGAACATGGGTGAACGGCTCGAGGTCGATGAGCCACTGCGGGGCACCCGACAGGGAGCCGAGCAGGTAGACCGCGATCACGGCGACCAGCACACCCCAGGCGACCGGAGCGAACCGGGGGAGTGCGCCGAACAGGGCAAGCGCGACGCCGGCCAACAGCCATACCGCCGGAAGCTGTACCGCAGCGGTCCCCAGAACCGTCGGCAGGATGCCTGCCACATCACCTGCGGCCACTCCGTAGGACAGGCCCGCGCCCAGACCGGCGATCAGGATCGCCGCGCCCGAACCAAGCAATGCCATCATGAGATGACCTGCCAGCCAACGGGTTCTGCTGACAGCGCCGGCCAGCACCGTTTCGGCGTGCTGGCTGGTTTCCTCCTGGTGCAGTCGCAGTGTCAGTGACACGGCGAAGGCCCCGGCCACCATGGCCAGCATGGTGAAAGCGACAGCGATGAAAGCCTGCTCCATCGCCGAGGTGCCGCCCAACCGCGTCACGATGTCCTGTGCCAGTTGGCTGTTGCCGATCTCGTCGCCGATACCGTGCACCACACTTCCGATCAACAATCCGTACAGGATCAGCCCGACGGTCCACAGCACGATGGCACCGCGGTCGAGGCGCCACGCCAGGCTGACACTTCCGCGTAACCCCTTGGAGGCCGATCCACGCCCCGGGCGCTCGGCTATCAGCCCGGCGCCGACATCGCGACGGCTCAACAGCACGTAGGCCACGGCGGTCAGCGCCGCCGCGGTGACAAGGTGCAACACCAGCACCCACCACCGGTCGCCGGCGAAGGGGCGCACCTGCAGAGACCAGCCCAGCGGCGAGAGCCAGGACATCCACTCCGCACCGGCGTCACCGACGGCGCGCAAGGTGAATGCTGCGGCGAGCACCGAGAAGGCGGCGCCCCGGGCGAAGCGTGCGCTCGGCGACACCTGCGCGGCCACCGCCGCCACCGCTGCGAACACCAGGCCGGAACCCGTCAGCGCCACGCAGAACGCCAGCGACCCGGCGGCCGGGATGTCCAGGGTGAGCAGCCCGGCGAACCCCACGGCGCCCGTCAACACCACCGCGCCGAAAGTCAGTGTCAGCGCCGCGGTCAACCCCGCGAACCGGCCGACCACCGTCGATTCGAGGAGCTCCGTGCGTCCGCTCTCCTCGTCTGCACGGGTGTGCCGGATGACCGTGAGAATCACCGCCACCGCGATCAGCAGGTGGAACATGCCGGCTTTCCAGATACCGACGGCACCCAGGCTGTCGCCGTACACATTGCCGTACAGCGCGCGTTGCGCCGGGCTCGCCATGATCGACGCCGCGAAGGCCGCGCGGTCGGCGGCATTCGGGTACACCGCTTCGGTGCTGCCGACGTAGACGGTGGCCAATGGGACCGACAGCAACAGGATCCACGCCGGGGCCACGATCCGGTCCCGGCGCAGATACAACCGCAGCAGGCCGGCGGTGCCGGTGAAGCCGGAGGTGCGGGGGACTGCGCGGTGCTGGTTCGGGCGGTCGACGGTTGCGGTGGTCATGCGTGCACCCGGCGCGAATTGTGTTGATTGCCGGACTCTTCCGCGTCGATCCCGTAGTGCCGCAGGAAAAGGTCTTCCAGAGTCGGTGGTTGGCTGATCAGACTCTTGACACCGGCTTCACCCAGGACGCGGATCAACTCGCCGAGGCCGGCGCTGTCCACCTGGGCGTGCAGGGTGTGTCCGTCGACGCTCACATCCTCGACACCGCTGATTCGGCGGACATCACCGGGATCACCGATCATCTCGGCCTTGATCGCCGTGCGGCTCAGGTGCCGCAGCGACTCGAGCGTGCCGCTCTCCACTGTCTTGCCCGCACGGATGATCGTCACGCGGTCGCAGAGGGCCTCGGTCTCGGCCAGGATGTGGCTGGAGAGCAGCACGGTGACGCCACGGTCTCGTGCTTCTGCGACACATTGCTGAAAAACGTTCTCCATCAACGGGTCCAGCCCGGTGCTCGGCTCGTCGAGCAGAAGCAACCGCGCGTGGGACGAGAACGCCGATACCAGTGAGACTTTCTGTCGATTGCCCTTCGAGTAGGTGCGGGCTTTCTTGTGGGGGTCGAGTGCGAATCGTTCGAGCAGTTCCTTGCGGCGGGTGTCATCGATGCCACCGCGCATGCGGGCCAGCAGATCGATGGTCTCACCGCCGGTCAGCGAGGGCCACAGCGTGACATCGCCGGGTACATAGGCGATTTGGCGGTGAAGTTCTACGGCGTCCGTCCACGGATCGCCGCCCAGCAGGACCGCGTGGCCGCTGTCGGCTTTGATCAGGCCGAGCAGAATCCGGATGGTGGTGGACTTGCCGGCGCCGTTGGGGCCGAGGAAGCCGTGCACTTCGCCTTGTTGCACTGTCAGGTTCAAACCGTCCAGTGCGGTCATGCTTCCGAATTTCTTGACCAGGCCTCGAATGTCGATCGCCGGCGCCGTGGCGTCAGACTGTTGGTTCGCTGTCATCGGAGATCCTTTCGGTGGATGTCGGAATGGTCAGTCCCTGCTCCTGCTGCGCTGTAAAGGCGTCGTACATGGTCGAGTCCGTCATCAGGCCCTGGGTGTAGACCTCCAAGGCGGGCAGCACCATGTCCTGTGCGTAGTCGTGCAGCACCTTGCGCATGTCCTCGGGATGCTCGTGCAGCTGTAGATACAGCAGGAATGCGCCCCCGCCGGACATGGCCAGGAAGCGTGCGCGGGCTCGGGGGTTCCGGGAGGGTTTGATGGTCCCGGCGCGCACGCCCTCGTCGATATAGGCCTCGGCGTTGTCGATCATGCTGCGCCACAAGCCTTTCGCCAGGTCGCTGCCGGACTGCATGCTGCGAACCAGGTAGGACATCGCGGGCGCGAAGTCTTCGATCTCGGCAAGCTGGGCGAACCAGGCGGCCGGTTCGTGCGTCTTCAAGGACTCCGACTTCGTATCGCGAATCAACGCGGCGATGTGTTGGTCACAGGCGGCGCGCAAACCGTCCTTGGAGCCGAAATGGTGGATCACCAGCCCTGGACTCACACCCGCTGCTTCGGCGATGGCCCGCACACCCACCCTGAACCCGTGCTCGCCGAACTGGGCGATGGCGGCGTCGCGTATCCGGGCCGGTGCGGTCATGTCCGTTGAACGCATGTTCAGTACTCTAAACGCGCGTTCAGTGGCCGTCAATGGTGCGGTGTGGACGTGCTGGTTTGAGTTTGCTCAGGTGGGGTATTCGGCGGAGTTATTTACGACCCTGACAGAAATTCGGGTGCTCACAGCAATGTGCCGTGACGGGCCCAGCGACTCACTCGCTCCTGAGTCTGAGCTGAGAGAAACGAGTTCACGCACGCTCGCAGGGCCTGTGAGGGGCCAGTCCTCAGGTTCGCCAGAAAGCTCAGTTAGTGCGGCACTGGGTGCTGTTTCGCGAGGTCGTTACATAGCTCTGAGCTCGACCGCGGCATAGCTAGCTCTCTCAGCTTCTCTCAGCATCCAGGTGAACGTCTTAGGCCCAGTTACATGAATTCACACGTTGTGCAAATGACGAATTCAGATTTTGGTTCCGCCGCGAGCGTTCGGGTGATACGTTGCTGCGACATGCTCCAGTTGTGGGGTATGTCGCACCTGTCGTGGAGGGGATCCATACATGTCAAAGCACTCACAGAAACCCGGCGGTCGTAAGCCCTCGTTGCGGGCGACTGGCGCTGCCGTCGCGGGCGCCGGGCTGATCCTCGGCGCACCCGCGGTCGCCATGCTGGCCACCGCGGGCGCGGCACAGGCCGCTCCGGTGGAAGAGGCCTGCGTCCAGCTCTTCGGCTGCGACACCGACACCAGTTCGGTGTTCAGCGCCGCCGCGTCCACTCCGACCCCGAACTCGCTGTTCGGTGCTGCGCTTGCCCCGGACCCCTTCGCCGACCCGATCGAAGACTTCCTCGACTTCGCGGGCACGATTCCCGGGCTGAACTTCTTCATCGGCAACGGTGCGGACGGCAATGCCTTCCACGTCGACGGCTTCAACGGCGGCATCTTCCTGGGCAGCGGCGGCGACGGCTGGACCGACCCGACCGGCATCCAGGCGGGTGGCAACGGCGGTAACGGCGGCCTGTTCTACGGCGACGGCGGTGACGGCGGTGACAGCGCCTTCGGCCGCAACGGCGGCAATGGCGGTAACGCCGGCTTCTTCTCGTTCTTCGGCAACGGCGGTAACGGTGGCAACGGCGGCAACGGCGTCGCCAACCCGCTCGGCCCGAACACCGCCGGCGGCAATGGCGGCAACGCCGGCAACGCCGGATTCTTCGGCCTGTTCGGCCAGGGCGGTAACGGCGGCAATGGCGGCGACGGTGTCGATGGCTCCAACGCCCCGATCAACATCCCGCTCCCAGGGCTGCCCGGGGCGCCCGGCACCCCGCAGGTGCCTGGTGTTATCGGCGCCGGCCCGGGTGGCACGGGCAATCCCAGCCTGACCCCCGGTGGTGCGGGCGGCGCTGGTGGTGTCGGCGGTGCCGGTATCGGTGCAGTCGGGATCCCCGCGGTAGGTGGTAACGGCGGCACAGGCGCCGACGGTAACGCCGGTGTGGACGCCGAGGATGGCACCGCCGGTGGTGCGGGTGGCGCCGGCGGTAGCGGCGGCCTGTTCGGAGGCGGCGGCAAGGGCGGTAACGGTGGCGTCGGCGGCGACGGCGGCGACACCAGCAGCGCCGGCGGGGCCGGCGGTAACGGTGGCGCCGGCGGTGAAGCACTCGGCGCCGTCAGCGATGCGACCGGCGGCGACGGCGGCACGGGCGGCGACGGCGGCCGTGGCGGCAACGGTGGCGACGGTGGCGACGGCGGCAAGGCCGGCGCCGGCGGCGGGTCCGGATTCTTCGGCGACCGTGGCGACGCGGGTAGCGACGGCGAGGGCGGCGAAGGTGGCGCCAGCGGTGCCGGTGGAGCTGCCGGCAGCGGCGGTTCGGGCGGCAGCGGCATTTCGGTCGGCGGCACCGGCACCGATGGCGACGACGGTGCTGACGGCGCTGACGGCGACGACGGCACCTCGACTGACGGCGAGACCGGCGGCAACGACGGCAGCGCGTCCAGCGACAACGACGCCTAGAGGTCAGATATGACAGTGGGGCGCCGGCTCAGCCGGCGCCCCACTTCTGTCAATGGCGTTGTGAACAACCGAGTTACGGGTTATTGCGGTGAGCCGATCTTTCCGTACACGCGCCAGCGCATCTCGATGGGGCTCTCGTCGCGCGGCACGTCGAATACGTCCTGACCGCTGACCCACTCCTCGAACCAGCTCGTCGGCGGCCACGACTCGGGAGGCAGGTGAGCCTTCTCGTAGTCGTACACCGAGTCGTCACTGAGCATGATCAACGGCAAATCAGCCGCCGCCAAGGCGATTTCGTTGTCGGTGAAAATACTGGTGTAGCACTGCTGACCCAGTTGCCGGGCGGCCTCGTCCAGCTCGAAGCCGGGCTTGACCACGAAGGTGTTGAACACCAGCCGGCCGGCGGGGGCAAGGTGGTGGGCCGCGAGTTCGAACAGGTTGCGCAGCTGTTCTGTCGAGCGGAAGTCGGACACCACCTCCGACAGGACGATCAGCTCATAGTCGTCGCGGAGATCCTGTGTGCTCTCGAAGATGTCACCGGCGATCACGCGCACCGGCAGGTTGTCCCGCTGGGCATCGGTGCTGAGCTGTTCGGCGAATTTCGGCGTCAGCTCGACGGAGTCGACCGGGTGGCCGCGCCGCGCCAAAGCCAGTGTGTTGCGGCCGGTTCCGGCACCGACATCGAGCACCGGGGCGGCTGCTGGGTCGGTGGCAGCTTGGGCCAGTGCCATCACCCGGGCATCGGGTTCGCTTCCGAACAGCGGCGGTGTGCGGGTGCTGATCCAGTTTTCGTAGGCCCGCTCCAGCGTCCACCATTCGATGGTGATCTCGTAGTTCAGCAACGACGCGACACCCGCGCTGTACGCGACGATGATGGTCGACCGAGGCGATTTCGCGAACGCCTCATCGAGTTGGCGCTGCAGTAGCTGCTTCAGATTGGCCAACTCATCGTCCGTGAACGCCCTGCCGACATCGGCGAAGACGTTGCCGCACATGGCCACGTAGTCATCGATCATGCTCGGCACCGCCGGCAGCTGGATCTTGCCCGCCACCGCTGACCGGCGGGTCAGGCGGCGCGTCATCGCCTCGCGCAGCGGGCGTTGATTCCGGTGTTGATTCCCCATCACGACCTTTGCTACACCACCGCGTCCCGGTTGGCCAGTCCGGGGGTCAAAACGAGATGTCCTGGTGTCTTTGCGGATTCAATTAGGGACCTTCCAATTTCGTGGGCAACGACCGCTACTATCAGCCCATGGCGGATAACGCGACTAACGATGAAGCTCGTTCTGGTGCAACGTCTGCCGGTCGCCGGCAACGGGGCCAGTCTCCCAGTTGGATCGCGCCGGTGGCCCTGGTGGTGGCACTCGTCGCGGTCGCGGTTTCGGTGTGGGCTCTGACGTCGAAGCCCGCCGAGCAAACCGCGCAGGACTCGGATGCTTCCTCCGCCGCTGATGTCGCCCCCGCCGATCCTGCTGCCGCCAAGACCCAGATCTGCACCGCTGTCGACACCGTGAGCAAAGCCGTTCAGCTGCAGACCAACGGCAACCTCGGTCCGGATCCAGTGGCACAGACCGCCGTCGCCGGTAACGCCCGTTTGGCTCTGTTGGGTGGCGGCCTGTATCTGGAGAATCAGCTCCGCGACGACACCCCCGAGGAATTGGCCGATCCCGTCCGACGGTTCGCGACCACCCTGCAGGACATCGGCGCCAACGCTCTCACCGGGGTGACGAATCAGGATCCGGTTCAGCAGGGTCGGCTCACCGAAGGTGACCGCCTCCGCCAGGAGATCGTGGGCCTCTGCGCGTAGAGGCCCGGTGGTCACTCGCGGGCGGCGGCCAGGATGCCGTCGCCCAGCGGGATCACCACCGGAGTCAGCCGCTCGTCCTCGGCGATCAGTCGTGCCGCCTCACGAACTGCCGACACTTCGGCGTCATGGGCCGCAGGGTCGCCGGCCCGACCGCCCAACGCAGCGCGGTGCACGACGATCACGCCGCCGGGACGCAGCAGACGTATGCCCTGGACCACGAATTCAGGCTGATCCGTCGGCTCGGCGTCGATAAACACCAGGTCATAGGATTCGTCGGCCAGCCGGGTCAGTACCTCTTGAGCGCGGCCACCGATCAACCGGGTGCGCGACGGGCCGATGCCACCTTCGTTGAAAGCCTGTTTGGCGATCCGCTGGTGCTCCGGCTCGATGTCGATCGTCGTCAAGACGCCGTCATCGCGCATTCCGGACAACAGCCACAAGCCGCTGACCCCAGCGCCGGTACCCACTTCGACAACCGCTTTCCCGCCACTGAGTCGGGCGAGCAGGCTCAACAACGCCCCGACCGCCGGGCTCACCGCGCCGGCTCCGATGTCGGTGGCGCGCTCCCGTGCGGCGGCAAGGACCGCGTCCTCGGAGATCGCGTTCTCGGCGTGCGCCACGATCGACTCGACAGCGCTCGGCCGCGGCTGGCCGGATGGTTCGTCTGCGGGAGGCATGCCCCGCAGCGTAGAGGGCGGCAACCGAACCGCATCGCAGGCGCGCCCGCTTCTCGTCGCCGCCGCACCGATGTGCGACACGCCTCTCATTCCGGTGGTTTCGAATTGTATTTTTGGGGCATAACCAGGGCCGACGATCTATTCTCAGGGAAAGTTCAGATTGCTCATATGGCGTGCACACGGCGATAGACGACGGTGTGTTGATGGAACTCGGCGGTCGCTGGTCCGGGAATAGCGCTTACCCCTCACGCGTTCCCGTGATTATCGGCTTGCCGGTTCCATCTGGCAGTGCCAAGCAGAATGCAGATCAGGAGGATCCGACGACCACGATGACGGCGCCGAACAGCATGTCGCACGTCGCTCAGCATGCCGAAGCCGAATGGGCTCAGCCCACGGACGAGTTGCAGGGAACGGCTGTCTTCGACGCCACCGGCGACAAGACCACCATGCCGTCATGGGACGACCTGGTCCGCCAGCACGCCGATCGCGTGTATCGGCTCGCCTATCGCCTCTCCGGTAATCAGCACGACGCCGAGGACCTCACCCAGGAGACCTTCATCCGGGTGTTCCGATCCGTGCAGAACTATCAGCCGGGCACCTTCGAGGGCTGGCTGCACCGCATCACCACGAACCTCTTCCTGGACATGGTGCGTCGCCGCAGCCGCATCCGGATGGAGGCGCTGCCCGAGGACTACGACCGGGTTCCCGCCGACGAGCCCAACCCCGAGCAGATCTACCACGATTCACGGCTCGGTCCTGATCTGCAGGCCGCACTCGACTCGCTGCCGCCGGAGTTCCGCGCCGCCGTGGTCCTGTGCGATATCGAAGGTCTGTCCTACGAGGAAATCGGAGCGACGCTCGGCGTGAAGCTGGGCACGGTCCGCAGCCGGATCCACCGCGGCCGGCAGGCACTGCGCGAATTCCTGGCTGCGCAGCAGGCCAGTGACGCCGCGGAAAATTAACGGCGAACAAGACGACCAGGTGGGGTGTCTCAGGGCCCTGCACGCGCTACATTTGATAAGAGATCGCTAAGGCTCAGGCGAGAGTAGCGCAGCAGTCGGAAGGGGCGGGGTGAATGAGCGACCGGGGGCACGTGTTCCGACGAGCATTCTCGTGGCTTCCCGCGCAGTTCGCCTCCCAGAGTGACGCCCCTGTCGGCGCTCCCCGCCAGTTCGGCTCCACCGAACACCTCTCCATCGAAGCGATAGCGGCCTTCGTCGACGGCGAACTCCGTATGAATGCGCATCTGCGCGCCGCCCACCACCTCTCGATGTGTTCCGATTGCGCCGCCGAGGTGGACGCCCAACGCCAGGCCCGCGAGGCGCTGCGCGACTCCTGTCCGATCCATATCCCGAGCACTCTGCTGGGCATGTTGTCGCAGATCCCGAACGCCCCGCTGACCCCTCCGGACGATGCGCCGGACCGGATCGCCGACCAGTTAGCTGACGACACAGCGCGGCCCCGCCGTCGCCGCCGGTAGGGTGGATGGGGCCGAGTCCGCCCCGCCGCGGGCTCGATAAGTCAGTTTTCGAGTGGCTCGCATTCCGAGCGCCCCCAGAATGAGGATGACGTGAGTTCGGACCAGGACAACTCAGGCCAGGGGCCCAGTGGGCCGCGTTTGGCGCCGCGTCCCGTTTCGAGGCCGCCGGTTGACGACGCACAGCGCCGCGCATTCGGACGACCCAACGGTGTCGATGGCTCGTTCGTCGCCGAGGAACTGCGCCCACAGAGGTTTCAGGACAACTCGGAATACGAACCGCGGGATCAGCCGCCGGACCCGGTCCTCGCCGAGGCATTCGGTCGCCCGCATCCCAATGGAGACTCTCTACAGCGTCACCCCGTCGACCACGGCGCCCTGGAAGCCGAGGAAGCTGCCAGGAAGAACGGCTCGGGACCTGACGCTGCCGAGGACCCGTGGCGTGACCCCTCGGCAGCCGCCGCACTGGGAACGCCGGCCGTCGCAGCGCCCGCACCGCAGCAGGCCGTGGCGCCCCCCGGCAAGCTCGGTGTGCGCGATGTCCTCTTCGGTGGCCGGGTGTCCTACGCCGCGCTCGCGGTTCTGGCTGTCATCGCACTGGTGATCGGTCTGGCGGGCGGCTGGGTCGGACGCAAGACTGCCGAGGTGGTACAGGCGTTCACCACCTCGAAGATCACCCTCGAGACCGACGGCGCCGACGATGTGCCCCCCGGCCAGATCGCTTCCGTTGCGGCGTCGGTGGCGGACTCGGTGGTCACCATCGAGGCCAAGAGCGACGAGGCGGGGTCTCAGGGTTCCGGCGTCATCATCGACGGCCGCGGGTACGTCGTCACCAATAATCACGTCATCTCCGAGGCCGCCACCAACCCCAGCCAGTGGAAGATGTCCGTGGTCTTCAACGACGGCAAGTCCGTGCCCGCCAACTTGGTGGGCCGCGATCCCAAAACCGACCTGGCCGTGCTGAAAGTCGACAATGTCGACAATCTCACCGTCGCGCGTCTCGGCAACTCCGATGACGTGGTGGTCGGTGAAGAAGTGATCGCCGCCGGCGCCCCGCTGGGATTGCGCAGTACGGTGACCTCGGGCATCGTCAGCGCGCTGCACCGCCCGGTGCCGCTGTCCGGCGACGGTTCCGACACCGACACCGTCATCGACGCCATCCAGACCGATGCGTCCATCAACCACGGCAACTCCGGCGGCCCGCTGATCAACATGGAATCCCAGGTGATCGGCATCAACACCGCGGGCAAGTCGCTTTCCGACAGCGCCAGTGGGCTGGGTTTCGCCATACCGGTCAACGAGGTCAAACAGGTCGCCGAGGCGCTGATCAAGGACGGCAAGATCGCGCATCCGACGCTCGGCCTGTCCGCGCGGTCGGTGAGCAATGATCTGGCGTCCGGCGCGCAGGTGGCCAATGTGCGGGCCGGCAGTCCCGCCGAGCGCGCCGGCATCCTGGAGAACGATGTGGTGGTCAAGGTCGGCAACCGCAACGTGGCCGACGCCAACGAATTCACGGTGGCGGTGCGACAGCTGCCGATCGGGCAGGACTCGCCCATCGAGGTGATGCGTGACGGCCGCCGGGTGACGCTGACAGTCAACCCCACGCCGGACAACTGAGATGTTCGCCAACCTCGGTTGGGGAGAGATGGTGCTCCTGGTCCTCATCGGTTTGGTGGTGCTCGGACCGGAGCGGTTGCCCGGCGCCATCCGATGGACCGCCGGAGCCGTGCGTCAGGCCCGGGAGTACGTCACCGGAGCGACGTCGCAGTTGCGCCAAGACCTGGGACCGGAGTTCGACGACCTCCGGGAGCCACTGTCGGAGCTGCAGAAGTTGCGTGGGATGACGCCCCGCGCGGCGATCACCAAACACCTACTCGACGGCGACGATTCGGTGTTCACCGGCAAGTTCGACAACGCTGCGGGTCAAAAGGGCAGCAAGCCCGCCGATTCTTCTCCGTCCGCACCAGCGGTGGAGCGCACCCCGTCGGTCGAGACACCGGCCAGCACCCCGTACGACCCAGACGCCACCTGACGCCCTGGAAGGGGGTCTACGCCTGGAGGTCGGGTTGACGGCGCGTGGTGTCCAGACCCAGCGACATCCCGGCGAGGCCACGCTTGCGCGCGGTCAAACTGTCGGCGATGCCACGCAGTTCCTTGCCCGCGGCCGAGTCCGGAGCGCTGAGCACCAGCGGGATTCCGGAATCGCCGGCGCTGACCAAGGCCGGGTCCAACGGGACCTGCCCCAGCAGCGGAACGTCGCCGCCCACTGAACGGGACAGGCTCTCGGCCACCTGCTTGCCGCCGCCTTCGCCGAACACGTTCATGACGGTGCCGTCGGGCAGTACCAGGCCGGACATGTTCTCTACGACACCGACAACCCGCTGACGCGTCTGCAGCGCGATGGCACCCGCCCGTTCGGCCACCTCGGCGGCGGCCAGTTGCGGTGTCGTCACCACCAGGATCTCCGCGCCGGGAATCAGCTGCGCCACCGAGATCGCGACGTCGCCGGTACCGGGTGGCAGGTCCAGCAGCAGCACATCCAGATCGCCCCAGTACACGTCGGCGAGGAACTGCTGCAGCGCGCGATGCAGCATCGGGCCGCGCCACACGACGGGGGTGTTGCCCTGGGTGAACTGGGCGATCGAGATGACCTTCACGTCGTGGGCCACGGGTGGGACGATCATCGACTCGACCTGGGTGGGCCGGTCGTTGGTGCCCATCATCCGCGGAACCGAGTGGCCGTAGATATCAGCGTCCAGCAGGCCGACCGACAGTCCACGCGCTGCCATGGCCGCGGCCAGGTTCACCGTCACACTGGACTTCCCGACGCCACCCTTGCCGGAGGCCACCGCATAGACCCGGGTGAGCGAGCCCGGCTGGGCGAACGGGATGACAGGCTCGGGGGAGTCACCGCGCAGCTGCTTGCGCAGTTCGGTGCGCTGCTCGTCGTTCATCACGTCGAGGGTGACCTTGACCGCGCCGGTGCCGGGCACGTCGGCGACGGCCTGGGAGACGGTCTCGGTGATCTCCGACTTCTTCGGACAGCTAGCGGTGGTCAGGTAGATCTCGACGTGAACCGCGGAGTCGGGTCCGACGTCGATGCTCTTGACCATGTTGAGCTCGGTGATCGGTCGACGGAGCTCGGGGTCGATCACCTTGCCGAGCGCGGCCCGGATGGCGGAAGTGAGATCGCTGGTTTGAGACATATCACCGCCGAGTGTAGGCGGGGTCGAGCCGGGCGAGGTACGAGCCCGGTGAAGGGCCCCGCCTGGGGGTGGGGCGGGGTCGAGCCGGGCGAGGTACGAGCCCGGTGAAGGGCCCCGCCTGGGGGTGGGGCGGGGTCGAGCCGGGCGAGGTACGAGCCCGGTGAAGGGCGCCGCCTGGGGGTGGGGCGGGGTCGAGCCGGGCGAGGTACGAGCCCGGTGAAGGGCGCCGCCTGGGGGTGGGGCGGGGTCGAGCCGGGCGAGGTACGAGCCCGGTGTGCCCGTCGTAAACGCACACGCGTCAGGGGAATCCGCGCGCGCGTCAGGCGGCGGGACCGGGCAGCGGGCCCGTTGGCGTCGGGCCCACCGGTGCCGGAGCCGGTGGCGGAGGCGGCGGCGCGAACAGGTTCGCCCACGGCGGGGCCGGCGGCGGCAGCGGTGCGGGTGCCGCGGGCAGCGGCACCAGGGGTGCCGCGGGCGCCGGACCGGGCAGGCCCGGCAGACCGGCTGGGGCAAGCGAAGGCGCTGCCGGGGCATTGGTGATGCAGAAGATCACGCACGGACCCGACACCGGGGTGCCGGCGTCGGCCGGCCCCGGTGGCACCGGCAGCCGGTTGGCGACATCGGTCTGGTTCAGGTTCACCAGCGACAGCTGCGCCAGCGGATCGCTTGCGGGAAGGCCGGCCGCGGTCATCGGCAGATCGGGGCCGATCCCGGTGCGGCCGTTCAGGTGGGCGGCGACGAGCTCGGGCACGGATCCGGTGATCGGCGGCAGGTTCACCGGCTCCACACCGGTGGCGTAGGACGCCGCCCAGCCCAGCACGTTGCGGGCGTAGGCCACCGAATTGTTGTAGCGCAGAACAGAACTCATGACTTGTGCGGGATCGCGCAGGTTCAGCCCGCCGCTGCACAGGTACCGGGCGGCGGCCAGTGCCGAGTCGTAGAGGTTCTGCGGATCGGACTTGCCGTCACCGTCACCGTCGGACGCGTACCGCGACCACGTACCGGGCAGGAACTGCATGGGACCCATGGCACGCGCGTAGGTCGTCCGGCCGGCCTGATTGCTCTGGATGATGATCTCGTTGCCGGGCAGCGTGCCGTCGAGGGTGGGACCGTAGATGGGTCGCACCGCGGTGCCGCGGGCGTCCGTCGCACCCCCATTGGCATGCGCCGATTCGATCCGGCCGATTCCGGCCAGCAGGTTCCAGCTGACACCGCAGTTGGGCAGCGCTTTGGCCATCGTCACTTCGGCGTTGCGGTAGGCCGACAGCGCCATCGAGGGAATCCGCAGCGAACCGGGCGCGGAAACGATCGTCGGTGGCGGCGGAGCCGAGCTGGTCGAGGCCGCGACGTGGAAGCGTGGCGGCGGCCTCTTGACCGAGACCACCACCGGGCCAGACATATCGGGAACCGCAGGGGCTACAGCCGCCAGCGGGGTGACGGCCTCCTCCCGCACCGGATGCAGCGAAGGCCCGGCGGCGCCCACAGTGGCGGCGAGCATCAGCGGGGTGAGCACCACCGCGGTGACAACCGGTGCCTTCGGGGCACCAGAAGCCTTACGGCGGACAGACTTCAGCGCACCCGCGAGAACCTGGTGTGCATCCAAGCCTCCCCTGATGCGCACTAGACCGTCCTAGGAATGTGTTGCGGCAGCTCGCCGGTGTAACCGTGTGAACCCAGTCACCATACATATTCCTGTGACGGCTGTGGCGACAATGGTCACGCTTGGTTCGAGGGGTCCAGGGAGGGCCCCAGTGCCGGTTTCTGCCGGGCCTGTTTCTTGGCCTTGCGCTCCTGGCGTTCAGCCTTCGACAACGCCTGCCTCTCGGGCTGCAGCGCCTCGATCATTTCGCGTAGTTCGTCGAGTTCGCGGCGCAGGTAATCGCGGGTGGCGACCTCGCCGACGGCCAGGCGCAGCGCGGCGAGTTCGCGCGCCAGAAACTCGGTGTCGGCCTTGGTCTGCTGGGCCCGGCGCCGGTCCTCTTCCAGTGCCACCCGGTCGCGATTCTCCTGCCGGTTCTGTGCCAGCAGGATCAGCGGCGCCGCGTACGCGGCCTGCGTCGAGAACGCCAGGTTCAGCAGGATGAACGGGTACGGGTCCCACTGCCAGGCGAACGCACCCATGTTCAGCAGGATCCAGACGATCACGACGATCGTCTGGATGGCCAGGTATCGGCCGGTCCCCAGGAACCGCGCGATGGATTCGCTGACCCGTGCTGCAGCCTCGACGTCGATCCGCGGTGTGAACCGCCGCCGCGAGACCCGGGGAGTGCCAAGCCGGTCGCGACTGGAGGTATCGCTCACGAGGCCGAGTCCAGTTCGGGTTCGTCAGGGCGTTCGCGCCAGTCGTGCGGAAGCAGGTGATCCAGCACGTCGTCGACGGTGACCGCGCCGAGCAGGTGGCTCTCGTCGTCGACCACCGGCCCGCACACCAGGTTGTAGGCGGCGAAATACCGGGTCACCCCTGCCAGGGACGTATCCGGGACCAGGCTGGGCAGATCCTTGTCGATCATGCCGCTCACCAGCGCCGCCGGCGGCTCGCGTAACAGGCGCTGTAGGTGCACGCAGCCAAGGTAGCGGCCGGTCGGGGTGGCGGTAGGCGGCCGCACCACGAACACCAGCGACGACAGGGCAGGAGTCAGATCAGGATCGCGCACCCGGGCCAGGGCCTCGGCGACCGTGGTGTCCGGTGCCAGCACCACCGGTTCCGAGGTCATCAGACCGCCGGCGGTGTCGGGGGAGTGCTGCAGCAGGCGTCGCACCGGGTCGGAATCCTCCGGATCCATCCGGGCCAAAAGCATCTCCGCGTCCCCGGGGTTCAGCACGCCGAGCAGGTCGGCCGCGTCGTCGGGATCCATGGCCTCCAGGACGTCGGCGGCGCGTTCGGTGCCCAACTGCAGCAACAGCTGGGTCTGATCGTCTTCGGGGAGCTCCTGCAGGACGTCGGCCAAGCGTTCGTCGTCGAGGGCGTTGACCACTTCGTTGCGGCGTTTGGACGGCAGCTCGCGGAGCGCGTCGGCGACCTCGATCGGACGTTGGCCCTCGAACTGGTGCAGCAGCTGGGCCACATCCTGGCCGGGCATGGCCAACGCCGAGGGGGTGAGCCCGTGCACGTTCTGCCAGTCGACGATGTGCACCGTGGTGCGACGCCCCAGCCGGCGGTGGTTGCGGACGGCCACCCGCGTCACCATCCAGTCCCGCGACCGGACCGGTTCGATACCCAGATCGATCACCACCACGTCCACCGCCTGCAGCTCGGGCAGTTCGGGATCGTTGACCCGTACCCGGGTGTCGAGCACCTGGCCCAGCACCAGCACCTCGCCGGGTCGTTGTGCGAAGCGGCGCAGTGAGAGGTTGGCGGTATTGAGGGTGACGGCCTGTGGCTCGATGGCGGTGACGCGGAGAATCGGAACGAAAATCCTTCGGCGCGAGAGCAATTCGACGACGAGGCCGAGCACCCTCGGTTGTTGCCGGACGATGCTGATGCTGATCACCACGTCACGCACCCGACCCAGCGATTCGCCGTCGGGACCGAGGACGGCCAAGCCCGCGAGACGAGCTGCGAACACCCTGTTGACCGACGCCATAACTACAAAGGGTAGGAGTGAAAGCGTGAATAGCGCGTATCGACCCCGCAGAACGTGTTTGTCCGTGCCCGGCAGCAGCCGCAAGATGATCGACAAGGCCAAGAGCCTGCCCGCCGACGAGGTGTTCCTCGACCTCGAGGATGCGGTGGCGCCCGAGGCCAAACAGGCCGCCCGTCCGGTGGTGGCGGCCGCCCTGGCCGAACCCGGGTGGGGCAACCAGTTGCGTGGTGTGCGGGTCAACGACTGGACCACCCCGTGGACGCACGCCGACGTCATCGAGGTGGTGGCAGGCGCCAAGGAAGCCCTGGACGTCATCGTGCTGCCGAAGGTCACCGAGGTGGCGCACGTGTCGGCGCTGGATCTGCTGCTCACCCAGCTCGAGCACACCCACGGGCTGGAGATCGGCCGTATCGGTATCGATGCCCAGATCGAGGACGCGCGCGGGTTGACCCAGATCAACGCGATCGCAGCGCACCCGCGGGTGCACGCGTTGGTGCTGGGTCCCGCCGACCTGATGGCAAGCCTGAACATGCGCACGCTGGTGGTCGGTGAACAGCCTGAAGGGTACGACGTCGGCGACGCGTATCACCACGTGCTGATGTCGATCCTGGTCGCCGCGCGCGCTCACGGGATCGCCGCCGTCGACGGTCCGTATCTGAAGGTCCGCGACGTCGAGGCGTTCAGGAAGGTGGCGGGCCGGTCAGCCGCGCTGGGTTACGACGGCAAATGGGTGCTGCATCCGGATCAGATCGCGGCGGGCAATGAAATCTTCAGCCCTCGTCAGCAGGACTACGACCACGCGGAGCTGATCCTGGAGGCTTACGAGTGGCACACCTCGCGGGCCGGCGGCGCCAGGGGAGCGGTGATGCTCGGCGACGAGATGATCGACGAAGCCAGTCGCAAGATGGCGTTGGTGATCGCGGGGAAGGGCCGGGCCGCCGGAATGCAGCGGCAGGCCGACCCGTTCGTCCCACCGAGCTAGTGGCTGTAGCTCGGCCCGCTGTCCCCGGGCTCCTCCGTCGCCCGGCTCGGCGACCGAGCTGGTGGCTGTAGCTCGGCCCGCTGTCCCCGGGCTCCTCCGTCGCCCGGCTCGGCGACCGAGCTGGTGGCTGTAGCTCGGCCCGCTGTCCCCGGGCTCCTCCGTCGCCCGGCTCGGCGACCGAGCTAGTACGTCCCGTAGCTGGAACTGTTCGCCGCGACAATGACGATGAACACGATGTACAGGATGCCGAACACCACCACGGCACTGCCGATGATCAGACCGGCCAGCGCCATGCCGTAGCCGTCCTGGCCGGTCTGCTTGGTCTCCCGCATCGCGATGATGCCCAGGATGATTCCGGCGATCGACGGTAGCCCGCACAGCAACAGACCGCCGACGGCGGTGACCAACGCGGCGATCGCCTTGCCGTTGGTGCCCGGGGGCTTGTGCTGGCCGTAGGGGTCGTACGGGTGGTAGCCCGGGTACGGCGGATAACCAGCTGGCGCGCCGGGGTAGGCCGCCGGGTACGGCGGCGGGTACGGCGGGGGATAACCGCCCGACGGCGCGGGATAACCGCCCGACGGCGGGGGGTAATCGCCCGGGGGTACAGGCGGAGGATAGGCCGGCGGCGGGGCGCCGTAGCCCGGGCCCGGATAGTTGGCCGGGTAGTCCACCGGCGCATACGGGTCGGCGGACGGCGCCGAGTCCTCGAGCGGCGGGTACTCCGACCCGCGCGACTGTGGTTCCGGGTTGCCCGGGTTGGTCATATGGTCCCTGCTTCCAGCGTCATCGCAGCGCGAAGATGGTCCAGATCAACGTGACGATGAGCATCGCCACGCCGACCACAATGCCAGCCACGGCGATCCCATAGCCCTCCTGCCGGGTCTCCTTGATCTGACTCAGTGCCACGAGCCCGAGCACGATTCCGACGATGGAGAGGATTCCGCCGCAGAACGGCACGATCCCGAGCACCGAGGTCACCAGCGAAGCGATCGCCATGGTGTTGGTGGTGGTTTGCTGCGGCGGGGCATAGCCGTAGCCGTACTGGTCCGGGCCGGGGAAACCCGACGGGTAGGGCGGACCGTATCCATGTCCGGGTGGGGGGCCGTACTGCGGGGGCTGGGAGGAGAAGTCCGGGTACCCGGACGGGGGCGACTGCGCGGCGTCGTGAACCGGTGACCCGGGGGCCGCAGGAGGCTCGTGTGCCGGAGATGGCTGCTCGGCCCGTGGTGTCTCCTCAGGGCCGGACGGCGGGTCCTCTCCCATCTGCTCACGCGGCTTGTCGCCGGAGTTTCCGCCGGACAGAGTCATGCTTTCAACCTAGCGTATGCGCTGGTCGAGCGGCAGGATCGACAGGTGCGGGCACCAAAGTCCGTGCTGGGGCGTTGACGGTGAAAGGCAAGGACTTCGGGAGTGACGGTGATGTGGGAAACACTGGCCGAAGCGGTGCTCTTAGAGGAGGATGACGAGCTATGACCAGTCCGTTCCAACCGGGGCAGGCGTCCGGCGCAGCGGCAGGCGGCGCGCGAGGACGGCGCGCGCCCGTGGGCCTGCCGACGCCCCCGAAGGGTTGGCCCATCGGGTCCTACCCGACGTACGCGGAGGCGCAGAAGGCCGTCGACCACCTGTCGGACAACGAATTCCCGGTGGAGCAGGTGACCATCGTGGGCGTCGACCTGATGCAGGTGGAGCGGGTCACCGGTCGGCTGAGTTGGCCCAAGGTCCTGGGCGGCGGTGTGCTGACCGGCGCTTGGCTGGGCATCTTCATCGGTTTGGTGCTCGGCTTCTTCAGCCCCAACCCGTGGGCGTCGTTGTTGACCGGTTTGATCGCCGGCGTCTTCTTCGGCTTGATCACCTCGGCGATCCCGTATGCGATGGCGCGGGGTACAAGGGATTTCAGCTCCACGATGCAGCTCGTGGCAGGCCGCTACGACGTGTTGTGCGACCCGCAGAACGCCGAACGGGCCCGCGACATGTTGGCCCGCCTCACCCTCTGACCGTTCGCTGAGGCCGGTGCCCAGCCGTTGATTCGCGGCTGATTAGCTGGTCAGGATTGCGACGCGCGCACTGACAGTGTTGCATCTCACGGTCTTGTCGCTCTACGGTTCTCGCGCGGGACAAGCCCGCCACGAAGCCGGAAGGCGGTGTTCAGCCGTTGGTCGCACCTGGTCGTGTCACGGTTGTCCGGCGGTTCGGCGCTGCCGCCTTGGCGGCTCTCACCTCGGCTTCGCTGGTGTCAGCGTGTAGTTCGGGTCCGGGGGGCCTGGTGGTCAGTTTCTACACGCCGGCGAGCGAGATGGCGACGTTCACCGCGGTTTCCGAGCGTTGCAACGAGCAACTCGGGGGCAAGTTCACCATCCAGCAGATCAGTTTGCCCAAGGGCGCCGACGACCAACGCCTGCAGCTGGCTCGCCGCTTGACCGGTAACGACCGGACGCTCGACGTCATGGCGCTGGATGTCGTGTGGACGGCGGAGTTCGCCGAAGCGGGCTGGGCCGTACCCCTTTCGGAGGATCCGGCGGGCGCGGCAGTCCCGGATGTGACCGGCACCACACTGCCGGGTCCGCAGGAGACCGCGACATGGAACGATCAGCTCTACGCCGCGCCGGTGACGACGAACACCCAATTGCTCTGGTACCGCGCCGATTTGATGCCTGAGCCGCCGACCACGTGGGACGCGATGGTGGCCGAGGCCACCAGGCTGCACTCCGAAGGCAAACCGAGCTGGATTGCGCTGCAAGCCAAGCAGTACGAAGGCTTGGTGGTGTGGTTCAACACCCTGCTGGAAAGCGCAGGCGGACAGGTCCTCTCCGACGACGGCAAGACCGTCACACTCACCGATACCCCCGAGCACCGGGCCGCGACGGTCAAGGCGTTGTCCATCATGAAGGCGGTGGCCACCGCTCCCGGTGCGGATCCGTCGATCACCCAGACCGACGAGGGCACCGCCCGCCTCGCGCTGGAGCAGGGCAACGCCGCGTTGGAGGTCAACTGGCCGTTCGTGCTTCCGTCGATGCTGGAGAACGCCATCAAAGGCGGGGTGTCCTTCCTGCCGCTGAACGAACGCCCCGATCTGCAGAGCGCCATCAACGAAGCGGGCTCCTTCTCCCCGGACGACGCACAGTTCGCCGCGGCCTACGAGGCGAGCCAGGAAGTCTTCGGGTTCGCGAAGTATCCGGCGGTGAACGAGGGCGAGCAGGCCCGGGTGACGCTGGGCGGGCTGAACCTGGCCGTCGCCAGTACCAGTCAGCACAAGGCCGAAGCCTTCGAGGCGATCCGGTGTATCCGCAGCGAGGAGAACCAGAAGCTCACCTCCATCGAAGGCGGTCTGCCCGCGGTACGCACCTCGCTCTACGACGATCCGCAGTTCCAGGCGAAGTACCCGCAGTACGCGATCATTCGCGAACAGCTGACCAACGCCGCCGTACGGCCGGCGACTCCGGTGTACCAGTCGGTGTCCACCCGGATGTCGGCCACCTTGGCGCCGATCAGCGACATCGATCCCGAGAGCATGGCCGACGAGCTCGCCGAACAGGTGCAGAAAGCGATCGACGGTAAGGGGCTCATTCCGTGACCGCGGCAGTCTCCGAACGCAAGCAGACTTTGTCCGATGACAAGAAATCCGAACGCCGACTTGCCTTTCTGCTGATCGCTCCGGCGGTCATCCTCATGGTGGCCGTCACGGGGTACCCGATCGTGTACGCGGTCTGGCTGAGCCTGCAGCGCTACAACCTGGCCACCCCGAACGACGTCGAGTTCGTCGGCCTCGAGAACTACATCACCGTTCTCTCCGACGGTTACTGGTGGACGGCATTCGCGGTCACCTTGGCCATCACCGTCATCTCCGTCACGATCGAGTTCGTCCTCGGTATGGCGCTGGCGCTGGTGATGCACCGGACGATCTTCGGAAAAGGCCTGGTGCGCACCGCGATCCTGATCCCGTACGGCATCGTCACGGTGGCCGCCTCCTACAGCTGGTACTACGCCTGGACCCCAGGCACCGGCTATCTGGCCAACCTGCTGCCCACCGGTTCGGCCCCGCTGACCGAGCAGATTCCGTCACTGGCCATCGTGGTTCTGGCCGAGGTGTGGAAGACGACACCCTTCATGGCGCTGCTGCTGCTGGCTGGATTGGCGCTGGTACCAGACGATCTGCTCAAGGCCGCTCAGATGGACGGGGCAGGTGCCTGGCAGCGGCTGACGAAGATCATCCTGCCGATGATCAAGCCCGCCATCCTGGTGGCGTTGCTGTTCCGCACACTGGATGCGTTCCGCATCTTCGACAACATCTACGTCCTGACGGCGGGATCCAACAACACCGCATCGGTGTCCATCCTGGGCTACAACAACCTCTTCAAGGGTTTCAGCCTGGGCCTGGGGTCGGCGATCAGCGTGTTGGTGTTCCTCTGCGTCGCACTGATCGCGTTCATCTTCATCAAACTCTTCGGGGCCGCGGCACCGGGATCGGACGCTGATCGTGTCTGAACAAGTGAATACGCGCCGGGCCACGGCGTGGATCGTCATCGACGTGTTGGTGGTGCTGTACGCACTGTTCCCGGTGCTGTGGATCCTGTCGCTGTCACTCAAGCCGACCTCGAGTGTCAAGGACGGCAAGCTGATTCCGTCGGAGATCACCTTCGACAACTATAAGGCGATCTTCCGTGGAGATGCTTTCAACTCGGCGCTGATCAACTCGATCGGTATCGGACTGATCACCACGGTGATCGCCGTCGTGATCGGGGCCATGGCGGCCTATGCCATCGCGAGGTTGACCTTCCCCGGCAAGAAACTCTTGGTCGGTGTCGCCCTGCTGATCGCGATGTTCCCGCAGATCTCCTTGGTGACACCGCTGTTCAACATCGAACGGCAGCTGGGGCTGTTCGACACCTGGCCCGGCCTCATCATCCCGTACATCACCTTCGCGCTGCCGCTGGCCATCTACACGTTGTCGGCGTTCTTCAAAGAGATCCCCTGGGACCTGGAGAAGGCCGCCAAGATGGACGGTGCCACCCCGGGTCAGGCGTTCCGTAAGGTGATCGCGCCGCTGGCCGCACCCGGTATCGTCACCGCTGCCATCCTGGTGTTCATCTTCGCGTGGAACGACCTGCTGCTGGCTTTGTCGCTGACCGCCACCAAGGCCGCGATCACCGCACCGGTGGCCATCGCGAACTTCACGGGCAGTTCACAATTCGAGGAACCCACCGGCTCCATCGCGGCGGGCGCCATCGTGATCACCATCCCGATCATCATCTTTGTTCTCATCTTCCAGCGGCGGATCGTCGCTGGATTGACCTCCGGCGCGGTGAAGGGGTAGCGCGATGGCAGAGATCGTGTTGCAGAACGTCAACAAGAGTTACCCCGACGGCAACGGTCAGCGGCAGGCGGTGAAGGACTTCTCGATCTCCATCGCCGACGGCGAGTTCATCATCCTGGTCGGCCCGTCGGGCTGCGGTAAGTCGACCACGCTGAACATGATTGCGGGCCTGGAGGACATCACCTCCGGCGACCTGCTCATCGACGGCTCCCGTGTCAACGACAAGGCGCCCAAGGACCGCGACATCGCGATGGTGTTCCAGTCGTACGCCTTGTACCCGCACATGACGGTGCGCGAGAACATCGCCTTCCCTCTCACCATCGCCGGCGTCCCGAAAGCGGAAATCACCAAGAAGGTGGAGGACACCGCCAAGATCCTCGACCTCGGTGAGTTCCTGGACCGGCGGCCGTCGCAGTTGTCGGGTGGGCAGCGGCAGCGAGTTGCCATGGGCCGCGCCATTGTTCGCAGTCCCAAGGCGTTCCTGATGGACGAGCCGCTGTCCAATCTCGACGCCAAGCTGCGGGTGCAGATGCGGGGTGAGATCGCGCGGCTGCAGCAGCGATTGGGTACCACCACCATCTACGTCACCCACGACCAGACCGAGGCCATGACGCTGGGGGACCGGGTGGTGGTCATGCGAGGCGGGGTCGCCCAGCAGATCGGCACGCCGACCGAGTTGTACGAGCGGCCGGCCAACTTGTTCGTCGCCGGCTTCATCGGGTCGCCGGCCATGAACTTCTTCCCCGCCACGTTGACCGACATCGGCGTCAAACTGCCCTTCGGCGAGGTGACGCTCACCCAGGACGCCTACGACGTGCTGGTCAAACATCCGGCGGCCAAGAATCTGATCGCCGGTATCCGCCCCGAGCATCTCGAGGACGCGGCGCTGTTGGACGGCTACGCCAGAATCCGTGCACTGACGTTCCCGGTCAAGGTCGACCTGGTGGAGTCGCTGGGCCCCGACAAGTACCTGTACTTCACCACCTCGGGATCCGGTGCCCGGGCCGAGCAACTCGCCGAACTGGCGGCCGAATCCGGCGCGGCGGAAAACGAATTCGTCGCACGCGTGTCCACCGAGTCGAAGGCCGGCAAGGGGCAGGACGTCGAGTTGGCGTTCGACACCTCGAAACTGGTCCTCTTCGATGCTGATTCGGGTGCCAACCTCAGCGTGCCGCCCGCCGGAGAGCAGTGACGCAGGTTCTGACCGAGGTCCGCGCACACCTGCGCGGACATTTTGTCGCGGCCGGTATCGACCGGGAACCCGATGCGGCCAGTGTGACGTTCCTGGGCGTCGAACGCATCGAGGTGCTGCGCTTCGGCCCCGACCGCGACGGCGTGGTCCATTACGTGTCCCTGGGATGCTCACGGCATCCGATGGGGGATCCGGCGCAGCTGGCCACCGACCCGCTGCACGGTCCGCGCGCCGAAGTGGTTGTCAGCTTGCGTGATTCAGCGCCGACGCCGGGTATCGCCCGGGCCGTCGCCCTACTGGCCGCCACTCCGGCCGTCGACGGGGTGGTGCTGCAGCCGGACGCGCTGATCGACCTGGGCGCAACGCTGTGGGAAGGGGCCCGGGTGAGCGCGGTGGTGCTCGGAGCCGCCGATATTCCGGACCTGCCCCTGGACGCTCCGCGGGATCCGGTGCGCTTCTTGTCGGCCATCCCGATCTCGGCCAACGAAGCGGCGTGGGTGCGGCTCAAGGGTATCGAGGAGTTGCGGCGTACCTGGGAACAGGACGGCGTCGATGTACGTGACCCCGCGCGGCTCTAGCTTTCCCGAGGTGCGTGAGAGCCCGGTTCCTACAGCCAGTTGTTGCGGCGGAAGGTCCGGTACAACAGCGTGCAGATGGTGAACATCACCAGCAGGACAGCGGGATAGCCCCACGTCCACTGCAATTCGGGCATGTGCTCGAAGTTCATGCCGTAGATGCCGGCGATCATCGTCGGCACGGCGGCGATGGCCACCCACGCAGAGATCTTGCGCATGTCGGTGTTCTGCTGCATCGACACCTTCGCCTGCGCGGCCTGCACCAGTGAACTCAACATCTCGTCGTAGCTGGTGATCTGGTCGGCGGCCTGCGTCTGGTGGTCCATGACGTCGCGGAAATAGCGCAGGATCTCCTTGGAGATCAGGTCCTTGTGTTCGGTGAGCAGCCGCTGCAGTGCCACCGTCAGGGGGCTCACGGCGCGCCGGAGCTCGACCACTTCGCGCTTGAGCAGATAGATCTGCGCGATGTCGGTGTTGCGGGTGGAGAAGGCGTCTTCCTCGATGGCGTCGATATCGCACTCCATCAGCTGGGTGACGTCCCGGTAGCTGTCCACCACGTGGTCGGCGATGGCATGCATCACCGAGTAGGGACCCAGCGCGAGGTGACTCTGCTCGGCTTCCATCGCCTTGCGGACCCCGGCCAGACCCGTGTGGTCGCCGTGGCGCACGGTGACCACGAAATCGGGCCCGACGAACACCATGATCTCCCCGGTCTCGACGATCTCGCGGGCCGCTTGCACCGAATCGTGGGCCACGTAGTTGACGGTCTTGAGCACCATGAACAAGGTGTCGTCGTAGCGCTCGAGCTTGGGGCGCTGATGCGCATGCACGGCATCTTCGACGGCAAGGGGATGCAGGTGGAAGACATCGGCGACGGCTTGCATCTGATGCTCGTCGGGTTCGTGCAGGCCGATCCAGACGAAGGACTTGTGATCGGAGAACTCGATCTCGCGGACCTTGTCCAGCGCCGCACCGTGGGTGTATTTGCCCGGCAGGCGTGCACCGTCGACGTAGATGCCGCAGTCCACCATGGCCCGCGCGACGGGGACGTGGATGCGTTTGGCGTCAATCGCTTCGGGTTCGGTGTGGTCGCGGCGAACTTGCGGACGTGCGCGAAACGTCGGCATGGTGCCTCCCCTGGTTGGTGGTCCGCGCGCATGGTACGCCCGGCACCTGAACGTGAGCCGTCCTCACGAGCAGGGAACCGCCCCCGGTGAGGTTGTGAGGTGAAGTAACGTGACCCGCGTGGCTGAATCAGGGAACCCCCGCCTCGTCATCGACGACGAGGAGATCTTCAAGGCGCACGAGGGCGGCAAGCTCTCCGTGGAGCTCAAGTCGCCGCTGGACACCCAGCGCGCCCTTTCCATTGCCTACACCCCGGGCGTAGCCCAGGTCAGTCGCGCGATCGCCGCCGATGCCACCTTGGCCCAGCGCTACACCTGGGCCAACCGGTTGGTGGCGGTGGTCAGCGACGGCAGCGCGGTGCTGGGCCTCGGCGATATCGGCGCGGCCGCGTCGCTGCCGGTGATGGAAGGCAAGAGCGCGCTGTTCAAGACGTTCGCCGGGTTGGATTCAATCCCTATCGTGCTGGACACCAAGGATCCCGACGAGATCGTCGAGACGCTGGTGCGGCTGCGGCACACGTTCGGTGCGGTGAATCTGGAGGACATCTCGGCGCCGCGCTGCTTCGAGATCGAGCGTCGGGTCATCGAGGCTCTGGACTGCCCGGTGATGCACGACGATCAGCACGGCACCGCGATCGTGGTGCTGGCCGCCCTGCACGGCGCGGCCAAGGTGCTCAACCGGGACATGCACACGCTGCGGGTGGTGATCTCCGGTGCCGGAGCCGCCGGGGTGGCGTGCACCAACATCCTGCTGGCCAAGGGGATCACCGACATCACGGTGCTCGACTCCAAGGGGATCGTGCACACCGGCCGCGACGACCTCAACACATTCAAAGCCGACCTGGCCACTCGCACCAATCCCGCCGGCCGCACCGGTGGCATCGCCGAGGCGCTCGACGGGGCCGACATGTTCCTGGGCCTGTCCGCCGGCGTCGTCCCCGAGGACATCATCGCCACCATGGCACCCGGCGGCATCGTGTTCGCGCTGTCGAACCCGGACCCGGAGATCCACCCCGACGCCGCCAAGAAGTACGCGGCCGTGGTGGCCACCGGGCGAAGCGACTTCGCCAACCAGATCAACAACGTGCTGGCGTTCCCCGGTGTGTTCCGCGGGGCGCTGGACGCTGGTGCCCGCCGGATCACCGAGCGCATGAAAGTGGCTGCGGCCGAAGCGATATTCTCGGTGGTCGGCGACGACCTGACTCCGGAGTACATCGTACCCAGCCCGCTGGACCCCCGGGTGAGTCCGGCGGTGGCGGCGGCAGTTGCAGCGGCGGTCGATGAGGCGCACCGCTAGCCTGCGCCGGTTCGCGCTCGCCCTGGCGGTGGCGGCGCTGACGGCCTGCGGCGCCCAGTCGTCATCGCCGGCGTCGATGGCGGTGGGCGCAGGGCCGAGCCCCGATTCGGAGCTGCTGGCCAACCTGTACGCCGCGGCTCTACGTTCCTACGGCACGCCGGCACATGTCGAGGTGACGCCGGATCCGTTGGCGGGCTTGGATTCCGGCTCGCTGACCGTCGTTCCGGGTTTCACCGGAACGCTGCTCGACCTGTTCGCTCCGGGCATGACCGCGCGTTCCGACGACGAGGTGTACGACGAGATGGTCGGAACCCTGCCGGAGGGCGTGGCGGCAGGTGACTACACCACCGCGGCCGAGGACAAGCCGGCGGCGGCGGTGACCGAGCGAACAGCCACGGCGTGGGGGGACAGCGACCTCGCCGCACTTGTCGAGCATTGCGACGAGGTCACCGCGGGCGCTGTTCGTGGTTACTCGCCGCCGAGCGAGCTGGGTCGCTGCGATATGCCGAAGCCTCGCGAATTCCTCAGTGATTCAGCACTTTTCGACGCGCTACAGTCCGGTGAGATCAACGTTGCCTGGACGTCGACCGCGGACCCGGAGGTGCCCGGCGACGTCGTGGTGCTCGCCGATCACAAGCCGGTGCTGATCAAGGCCGAGAATGCCGTGCCGCTGTACCGGCGCAACGAACTGACCGCACGGCAGGTGCTAGCTGTCAACGAGGTGGCCGGCGTGCTGGACACCGCTGCCCTCAAGCAGATGCGCGCCGACGTCGCCGGCGGCGCCGACCCCAGGCAGGTGGCCGAGGCCTGGCTGGCCGACAACCCGATCGGCCGCTAGCGACCACTGCCGAGCGCGCGTGTCTGTACGGCGACACTCCGTGTCGGGCGTACAAACCCGCGCGCTCAGTGCACGCCGGGCAGGGTCTTGGACACCGCGCCCAGGAACAACCGCTGGTAACCCGAGCCCGTCAGCCGCACGATCACGTCGAGCACCTTGGCGTCGGCGCCGACGAGCACCCGCGCCTTCTTCTTGCGCACCGCCTCGAGGATGATCTTGGCCGCCCGCTCAGGGGTGGTGCTGGCGAGCTTCTTGTCGAAGACCGCAGCCAGTTCCTTGGGGTCCAGCCCTTCGGCGGCCGTCGCGTTGCGGGCGATCGCGGTCTTGATGCCGCCGGGGTGCACCGCCGTGACCGCGACCGGCCGCTTCTTGGCCAGCATCTCCTGGCGCAGCGATTCGGTGAACCCGCGGACAGCGAATTTGGCTGCGTTGTAAGCGGATTGGCCGGGTACCGCGAAGATGCCGAACAGGCTCGAGACGTTGATGACGTGGCCGTCACCGGACTCGATGAGGTGCGGCAGAAACGCCTTGGTGCCGTTGACGACACCCCAGAAATCGACGTCGATCACCCGCTCGATGTCTTTGAACTGGCTGACCTCGACATCGCCGGTGAACGCGATCCCCGCGTTGTTGTAGATCTGGTTGACCTTGCCGAAGTGGGCTTTGACGGCATCGGCGTACAGCAGGAAGGCTTCGCGCTCGGTGACGTCGAGCCGGTCTGCCTTGACCGGCGCGCCGATCGCCTTGAGTCGCTCCTCGGTGACCGCGAGGCCTTCGGTGTCGACGTCGCTGATGGCGAGCTGCGCCCCGCGACGGCCCAGTTCGATGGCGAGCGCCTGACCGATACCCGATCCGGCGCCGGTGACGACGGCGACTTTCCCGGCAAAGCCCTCCATACCCACACTCCCTCGTGTCGTGCCGCTATTTGACTTGTGTTGAGTTTAGTCGGTACCGCGGGTATCGCTACCGCCGGGTAACGAGCGGGTCGGACGGGCCGATGGTCATGGCATGAAGTTCTCGCGTATCGCCACCGCTGCACTGTCGGCCGGCCTGCTGGCCGGCGCCGCCATCGTGGCCCCGCCGGCGCAGGCAGATCCCGGCGACGCTTTCCTGGCCGCCATCACGAATGCCGGCATCACCGGCCTGGATCCGGCCACCGCCGTGTCCGTCGGACAACAGGTGTGCCCCATGCTCGCCGAGCCGGGCCAGCAGATGGCCAACGTCGCTGCCGACGTCTCGGATGCGATCGGCCGCCCACTGGGTCCGGCCACCATGTTCACCGGCCTGGCCATCTCGCTGTTCTGCCCCGGGGCCGTCGCCGCCGTCGGTGACCGGATCGCCAATCCCGTGATCCTGCCGATGCTGGGGTTCTAGACGAAAACGGTTAGCCAAAACGGTTCTACCCAGAAACGACGAGCGCGCGGGTTTGTGCGTCCGACACGGAGTGTCGCCGTACAAACCCGCGCGCTCGCGCTGAAGTGAACTAGCCGAAGGCCTCGTCCAGGATCTCCTGCTGCTCGACGGCGTGCACCTTCGACGAGCCCGACGACGGCGCCGACATGGCCCGCCGCGAGACCCGCTTGATACCGGCCAGCTTCTCCGGCAGCAGCTCCGGCAGCGCCAGGCCGAACGTCGGCCAGGCACCCTGGTTGGCCGGCTCCTCCTGCACCCAGTAGAACTGCTTGGCGTTCGGGTAGGCGTCCAGCGTGCGACCCAGACGACGCGGCGGCAGCGGGTAGAGCTGCTCGATGCGCACGATCGCGATGTCCTCGCGCTTGTCCTTGGCCTTCTTCGCGGCCAGGTCGTAGTACAGCTTGCCGCTGCACAGCAGGATCCGCTGCACCTTCGACCGGTCGCCGTCGCCGTCGGTGTAGAGCGGCTCCTCCATCACCGACTGGAACTTGGCCTCGGTGAACTCCTTGATATCGCTGACCGCGGCCTTGTTCCGCAGCATCGACTTCGGTGTGAAGACGATCAACGGGCGGTGGATCCCGTCCAGCGAATGCCGACGCAGCAGGTGGAAGTAGTTGGCCGGTGTCGACGGCTGAGCCACCGTCATCGACCCTTCCGCGCACAGCTGCAGGAACCGCTCGATGCGGCCCGAGGTGTGGTCCGGACCCTGGCCCTCGTGACCGTGCGGCAGCAGCAGCACCACGTCGGAGAGCTGACCCCACTTGGCTTCGCCCGAGCTGATGAACTCGTCGATGATGGGCTGCGCGCCGTTGACGAAATCGCCGAACTGCGCCTCCCACAGCACCAACGCATCCGGGTTGCCCACGGAGTAGCCGTACTCGAAGCCCACGGCCGCGAATTCCGACAGCGCCGAGTCGTATACCAAGAACTTGCCGCCGGTGGGCTCGCCGTCCTCACCGAGGGCCAGCAGCTGCAGCGGGGTGAACTCCTCGCCCGTCTTGCGGTCGATGATCACCGAGTGCCGCTGGGTGAAGGTGCCGCGGCGGGAGTCCTGGCCGGACAACCGGATCAGCTTGCCCTCGCTCACCAGGGTGCCGAGTGCCAGCAGCTCACCGAACGCCCAGTCGACCTTGCCCTCGTAGGCCATCTCACGGCGCTTCTCCAGCACCGGCTTGACGCGCGGATGCACCGAGAAGCCCTCGGGGATCGCCAGATGTGCGTCGCCGATCTTGGCCAGCAGGGACTTGTCCACCGCGGTGGTAAGGCCCTTGGCCGGCAGCTGCTCCGATTCGACGGACTCACTGGGCTCGACGTCGTGCTTCTCGAGTTCGCGCACTTCGTTGAAGACCCGCTCCAGCTGACCCTGGTAGTCGCGCAGGGCGTCTTCGGCTTCCTTCATCGAGATGTCGCCACGGCCGATCAGCGCTTCGGTGTAGGTCTTGCGGACACCGCGCTTGTGATCGATCACGTCGTACATCGCCGGCTGCGTCATCGACGGGTCGTCGCCCTCGTTGTGCCCGCGGCGGCGGTAGCACAGCATGTCGATCACGACGTCCTTCTTGAACTTCTGCCGGAAGTCCACGGCCAGCTTGGCCACCCACACGCAGGCCTCGGGATCGTCGCCGTTGACGTGGAAGATCGGCGCGCCGATCATCTTCGCCACGTCGGTGCAGTATTCGCTGGAGCGCGAATTCTCCGGCGAGGTGGTGAAGCCGACCTGGTTGTTCACGATCATGTGGATGGTGCCGCCGGTGCGGTACCCGCGCAGCAGCGCCAGGTTCAGCGTCTCGGCCACCACACCCTGACCGGCGAATGCCGCGTCGCCGTGCAGCATCAGCGGAACGACGCTGAACCCCTCGTCGCCGTCACCCTTGTCCAGCAGGTCCTGCTTGGCGCGCACCAAACCCTCGAGCACCGGGTCGACGGCTTCCAGATGCGACGGGTTGGCCGTCAGCGACACCTCGATGTCGTTGTCGCCGAACATCTGGATGTAGGTGCCGGAGGCGCCCAGGTGGTACTTCACGTCGCCGGAGCCGTGCGCCTGCGACGGGTTCAGGTTGCCCTCGAACTCGCTGAAGATCTGCGCGTACGGCTTGCCGACGATGTTGGCCAGCACGTTGAGCCGGCCGCGGTGCGGCATACCGATGACCACCTCGTCGAGGCCGTGCTCGGCGCACTGGTCGATCGCGGCGTCCATCATCGGGATGATGGTCTCGGCGCCTTCCAGCGAGAAGCGTTTCTGCCCGACGTACTTGGTCTGCAGGAACGTCTCGAACGCCTCGGCCGCATTGAGTCGCGACAGGATGTACTTCTGCTGCGCCACGGTGGGCTTGTCGTGCTTGACCTCGATGCGGTCCTGCAGCCACTTCTGCTGCTCGGGCTCGAGGATGTGGGTGTACTCCACACCGATGTGGCGGCAGTACGCGTCACGCAGCACCGAGAGCACGTCGCGCAGCTTCTTGTAGTCGGCACCGGCGAACCCGTCGACCTTGAACTCGCGGTCCAGATCCCACAGCGTCAGGCCATGGCTGAGGACGTCGAGGTCCGGGTGGCTGCGGAAGCGGGTCTTGTCCAGCCGCAGCGGGTCGGTATCGGCCATCAGGTGGCCGCGGTTGCGGTAGGCGGCGATCAGCTCGATGACGCGGGCGTTCTTGTCGGCGATCGAATCCGGGTTGTCGGTGCGCCAGCGCACGGGCTCGTACGGGATGCCCAGTTCGAAGAAGATCTCGTCGTAGAACTCGTCGTCGAGCAGCAGCCGGTGCACGGTCCGCAGGAAGTCGCCGGACTCCGCACCCTGGATGATGCGGTGGTCGTAGGTCGACGTCAGCGTGATCAACTTGCCCATGCCGAGCTCGGCGATCCGCTGCTCACTGGCGCCCTGGAACTCGGCCGGGTACTCCATGGCGCCGGCGCCGATGATCGCACCCTGGCCGGACATCAGCCGCGGCACCGAGTGCACCGTGCCCAAGGTGCCGGGGTTGGTCAGCGAGATCGTCACACCGCTGAAGTCCTCGGCGGTGAGCTTGCCGTCGCGGGCGCGGCGCACGATGTCCTCGTAGGCGGCGATGAACTGCCCGAACTTCATGGCTTCGCAGCGCTTGATGGCCGCGACCACCAGCGAGCGGCTGCCGTTCTTGCCCTGCAGGTCGATGGCCAGGCCCAGGTTGGTGTGCGCAGGCGTGACGGCGTTGGGCTTGCCGTCGATCTCGGCGAAATGCCGGTTCATGTTCGGGAAGCTCTTGACGGCCTGCACGATCGCATACCCCAGTAGGTGGGTGAAGCTGATCTTGCCGCCGCGGGTGCGCTTGAGGTGGTTGTTGATGACGACGCGGTTGTCGATCATCAGCTTGGCCGGGATGGCCCGCACGCTGGTGGCGGTGGGCACCTCCAGCGAGGCGTTCATGTTCTTGACGACGGCCGCGGCGGCACCGCGGAGCACCTGCTTCTCGTCGGCGGGCGCGGAGGTGTCTTTTGTTTCCGAGGCGGAACCGGACTTCTTCTTCTCGGCGGGCGCAGAGGTGGTGGGCTGCGCGGTGGGCGCCGACGCTCCATTGCTGGTGGGCGGAGTCTTGGCGGGCGGGGCCTGCTTGACCGGCGGCGGCGCGGGCTTCGGCTCGGGAGGCGATACCGGCGTGGCAGCGCGGCCGTTGGCGGGCGCCTCAGCCTTGGCGGGCGCCGGCTCGCTCGAGGCGGGGGTGTCACTCAGCGGTTCGGGGTTGTAGTCGACCAGGAATTCGTGCCAACTCGGGTCGACCGAGGAGGGGTCGTCGCGGAACTTCTGGTACATCTCCTCGACCAACCATTCGTTCTGCCCGAATGGTGAACTTGTACTGCTCACAGCAGCTGCTCGCCTCGATTCAGTGCTCTTTGTTCTTCTGTGTTCCGTTTTTCCGGGCAAGCTGTCTGCGGTGGCTGCTTGCCGCATGGTCATCACCGTGCCGGAACCGTTCAATGTCAAACCGACGTTCCAGCGCGACGACGGGCGTGTTGCGCCGCACTAAAGGCTATCGCGTGTGTCGCAGGTCAGACCATGCCCGCAGGGGAGACGTTATGCACAGTTTCGGTTTGCGACACCCGAGACGCTCGAAGCGCCTCAGCTGCGGTGGTCTGCGGGCGGCAGAACACGCAATGCGCCCGGCCAACGACCCGGGGCCGGGCCGAACGCTTTACGGGCATTGTTGACGATCTTCTTGCCCATCAGCCGGTTGCCGCCGCCGCCGATCACAGCGCCGATACCGACCGGCAACATCTTGCCGAACGCCAATGCGCCACGTTTGAGCGCATAACGTTTGACGAAGTACTTCAGCAGCCGCGAATTGAGCTGCGAGACCGCAGGCAACGGCAGCGATGCCGCGCCCTCGGTCAGCCAGGCCCCGCTGGTACGGCCGGGGCCCAGCAGATCGGAGAGCGCCCCTTTGCTCTCTTCGCCGACGAGAACCGACAAGACCAGGGCGCGCCGGCGCTCGCGATGCTCGGCGGGGATGCCGTGGACCTCGGCGACAGCCAACACGAAAACCGCGGTGGCCTCCAGGAACACCACCGTTTCGCCCGCGACCGCCGACATCGCGACCAGGGTGCCGACCCCGGGGAAGGCGGCCGCCGAGCCGACGGCAGCGCCACTGGCCATCACCGCCGCCAGATAGTGCTTCTCCAGTTTGGTGACGATCTCGGCCGGAGTGGCGTTGGGGCTCGCGTCGCGGAGCCGTCCGACGTACGCGCGAATGGCGGGACCCTGCACGCGGGAGCCGGTTTCGATGAGGTGGCTGAGCACCTTGGCTGCGGTGCCCGCATCCTCGTCGACCGTGGCGGGCACAGTGCCGGGGGCCGATCGGGCCTTGGACCGTCCGATGTTCATCGAGCCTCCCCTGAGAGTTCCCTTGTCCAGGCTAGCGAAAGTCCAACGAACGGCGGTCGGGCGCAGTGCCCGCCAGTGAGTCCGGTCACTGTTCGAGGCCCCGGGAAGAATTCATTGACTACCGATGCTGTTCTGAAGCGTGGTTTCTTCCGAGCAGGCGGCACCGAACCGCATCCGAATGATCCTGGTGCTCGGCGCTCTCGTGGCGCTGGGTCCACTGACCATCGACATGTACCTCCCGGCCTTGCCGACCATCGGCGAGGACCTGTCGGTGTCATCGTCGGTGGTGCAACTGACGCTGACGGGCACGCTGGCCGGGTTGGCGCTGGGCCAGCTCATCATCGGCCCGCTCTCGGACTCGCTCGGCCGCCGGCGGCCCCTGATCGCCGGTATCGCGCTGCACATGGTTGCCTCGGTGATCTGCTTGCTGGCCCCCAATGTCGCCGTTCTCGGCCTCGGCCGGGTGCTGCAGGGCATGGGTGCTGCATCGGGGATGGTCGTTGCGCTGGCGGTGGTCGGCGATCTCTACCGCGACCGGGCCGCCGCCACCATGATGTCGCGGCTGATGCTGGTGCTCGGGGTGGCGCCGGTGCTGGCGCCGTCCCTCGGGGCGGCGGTCCTGCTGCACGGATCGTGGCGCTGGGTCTTCGCCGCACTGGTGGTGCTCGCCGGGCTGCTGCTGATCGTGGGTGCGCTCGCACTGCCAGAGACGCTTCCTCCGTCACACCGGCCGCCGCTGCGGGTCCGCGGTGTCGCGGGCACGTACGTCCGACTGCTCGGAGACCTCCGCTTCGTCGTCCTGGTGTTCGTTGCCGCCCTGGCCATGGCAGGACTGTTCGCCTACATCTCGGGTGCGCCTTTCGTGTTGCAGGACCGCTACGGCGTGGATCAGACGGGCTTCGCGCTGCTGTTCGGGGCCGGCGCGGTGGCCCTGATCGCCTCGACCCAGGCCAACGTGGTGCTGCTCAAGTGGTTCTCACCGGCGCGGATCGTGATCTCGGCACTCAGTGTCGCGGTCGTGGCCAGCGTGGTCTTCCTAGGCCTGGCGCTCACCCACACCGGTGGGGTGGTCGGCTTCCTGATCCCGGTATGGACCATCTTGGCGGCCATGGGTCTGGTCATGCCCAACGCGCCGGCGCTGGCCCTGTCGCGGCATTCCGAGTCCGCCGGTACCGCGGCCGCGCTGATGGGCGCGGGCCAGTTCGGGCTCGGTGCCTTGGTCGCACCTCTGGTCGGTGTGCTCGGCAACGACGAGGTGGCGATGGCCGTGGTGATGGCCGTCACCGTTGTCATCGCTCTGGCGGCGCTGCTGGCCGTACGGCCCAGCGCCTCGGTCCCTGCTCACGCCGAGGATGAGTTCGTCGCAGAGCCGGCGTAGCCCTCGGACGTCCCCGCCTCCCCGACAGCCGGACAGGTTGGGGTGGCACTATGGCCACCTTGAGGTGCCTACGGCACAGTGGGCCACCTCGAGGTGCCTACGGCACAGTGGGCCACCTCCTGGGTGCCGCGTGGAAGTGCCGTGGCCCCGCTCCAGATCCGACAGTGAGGTGGCCGAATGACGGAAAGCGGCGGGCTGCTGGCCCGGGGTCTGCCGCGGGCCGCCGAGGCGCAGACCAACCCGTGGAACGCGTTGTGGGCGATGCTCGTCGGCTTCTTCATGATCCTGGTCGACTCGACCATCGTGGCGGTGGCCAATCCGAACATCATGGAGAGCCTGGCCGCGAGCTACGACGCCGTGATCTGGGTGACCAGCGCGTACCTGCTGGCGTATGCAGTACCGCTGCTGGTCGCCGGCCGCTTGGGCGATAGGTACGGTCCGAAGAACCTCTACATCACCGGGCTGGCGGTGTTCACCGTCGCCTCGCTGTGGTGCGGTCTGTCCGACTCGATCGGGATGCTGATCGCCGCCCGCGTCCTACAGGGCGTCGGCGCGGCGCTGCTCACCCCGCAGACCCTGTCGATGATCACCCGGATCTTCCCGCCGCAGCGCCGTGGTGTGGCGATGAGCGTCTGGGGCGCGACGGCCGGGGTGGCGACGCTGGTCGGCCCGCTGGCCGGCGGCGTGCTGGTCGACTCGCTCGGCTGGCAGTGGATCTTCATCGTCAACGTGCCGATCGGTGTCATCGGCATCGCGCTGGCTGTCTGGCTGATCCCCGTCCTGCCCACCCAGATGCATCGCTTCGACATTCTCGGCGTCGTCTTGTCCGGCCTCGGCATGTTCCTGATCGTCTTCGGCTTGCAGGAAGGCCAGTCGCACAGCTGGACGTGGTGGATCTGGGGAATGATCGCCGCCGGCATCGCGGCCATGGGCGCCTTCGTCTACTGGCAGGCGGTCAACAAGAACGAGCCACTGATCCCGCTGCGCATGTTCCGCGACCGCAATTTCAGCCTCGCCAACGCCGGCGGTGCCGTCATCGGCTTCGTCATCACCGCCTTCATCGTGCCGGTGATGTTCTACGCGCAGGCGGTGTGCGGGCTCTCGCCCACCCGATCGGCCTTGCTGACCGCGCCCATGGCTGTCACCACCGGCGTGCTGGCGCCGTTTGTGGGCCGCATCGTCGACCGGGCCCACCCGCGGCCCATCGTCGGTTTCGGCTTCTCCGTGCTGGCGATCGCCTTGACCTGGTTGTCCATCGAGATGACGCCGGACACGGCGATCTGGCGGCTGGTCCTGCCCCTGATGGCGTTGGGCGTGGCGACGGCGTTCATCTTCGCGCCGCTGGCCGCGACGGCCACCCGGAACCTGCCGCCGGACGTCGCGGGCGCCGCCTCCGGGGTGTACAACGCCACCCGGCAGGTCGGTTCGGTGATCGGTAGCGCGGCCATTGCCGCGTTCATGACGGCCCGGATCAGCGCCGAGATGCCCGGCCCGGGCCAAGGACCGCCACCGGGGGAGGGCGCGGTGACCGAGTTGCCGCAGTTCCTGCTGGAACCGTTCGCGGCGGCGCTGTCCCAGTCGCTGTTGTTGCCGGCCTTCATCGGTTTGTTCGGCGTCATCGCGGCGATCTTCCTGCGCGATATGGTCACCGCCCCGGCGGTGCGCGTCTCGATGGATGCCCGCACCGAAGTCATCCCGACGGTGGACGACGACGCCGAAGCCCGGTACCGGCACGAACATTCGGTGTTCGACCACGACTTCGGAGACGACTACGACGACGATTTCGCCGACGACGAGTACGTCGACGTCGATCACGTGCGGGTCGGGAGCACGCGGGAACCGATCACCGAGCAGATCGCCCGGGTCCGCGACGATGTGGGCGTCGACCGCGTTGTCGACGTCGACACCGACCCCCTGCCGGTACGGGTGAGCCATCCGAACTCGATGCCGGCGGTGAGCCTGCGCTCCGACGGCCGGAGCCCGGACTTCCTGGACGATCTCGAGCCCTACGACGGCGTGTACACACTGGCCGATGAGGAGCCGGGGCACAACGGTTTCCATGCCGACGAGACGCCGGTGCCGTCGGTCGAGCGTGATGACGAACCGGGCTCCCGGTTCGACGCGTTGACGGCGGATTTCGCCGATCTCCTCGAAGCTCGCAGTCGGCATCACCGGGATGTCCCCGACGAGCCGCCCACCTACGGCAGGCATTCCCACCCGCGCGAGGATTAGCGCAGCGGTGTCGTCTGAGCGCTCAGCGACAGGAATGCGCCGAGGTCGATCAGGCCGTCCGGTGTGCCGGGCAGGTACTCGGTGAGCAGCGCCGAACGCACGATCACGGCCGCGTACTTGGCCCGGCTGACGGCGACGTTGAGCCGGTTGCGGTTCAGCAGGAACGAGATGCCGCGCGGCACATCGTCGATGGAGGAGGCCGTCATGGACACGAACACCACCGGCGCCTGCTGCCCCTGGAACTTGTCGACGGTGCCGGCGCGCACGTCGGTGAAACCGGCGTCGTCGAGATGCTGGCGCAGCGTCACCACCTGCGCGTTGTAAGGCGTGACGATGAGGATGTCGGCGGGGCGCAGGGCACGGGTGTGGTCCTGGTCGGTCCAGTCCCGGCCGACGAGCCGGCGGATCTCGGCGACGATCGCGGCGGCCTCCTCGCGGCTTTCGGTGGCGTTGCCGTTGTGTTCGACGGCCAGGACGTGCACGCCCGGCGCGTACCCGTCCAGGTGCCGCCGGGTGGTCACCTCGTCCACCGAGGTCAACCGGCCGTCGTAGGACAGCCGCGACACCGCCGCACACACCAGTGGGTGCATCCGCCACGAGCGGTCCAAGAAGTAGCCGCGTTCATCCGACAGGGTGTGCTGGCCGTCGACCAGCCACCCGAGCGCCGATTCGTCCACCGGCTCGGGATGGGTACCCTGGCTGACCTGCGGCAGTTGCTGAGGATCGCCCAGTAACAACAGATTGCGCGCCGCGGGCGCTGCCGCGATGGTGTTGGCCAGGCTGAACTGGCCGGCCTCCTCGACCACCAGCAGGTCCAGGGAGCCCGGGGGTACCCGCGCCGGATTGGCGAAATCCCAACTGGTGCCGCCGATCACGCAACCGTTGTGTGCTTCGATGAACTCGGGGTAGGCCTTGGCGTCGATGTCCTGCCACGGCGCGTCGTCGGTGCGGGTGTCACGCTTGCCGATCACGGCCGGGTCCACACCTGCGTCGAGAAGTCCGCGAAACAGGTTCTCCACCACCGCATGTGACTGTGCCACCACCCCAACTCGCCACTGCGCGTCGGTGACCATCTGCGCGATGACGGCTGCCGCGGTGTGCGTTTTCCCGGTGCCGGGAGGACCGTGTACGGCCAGATACGACGAGTCGAGATCGGCCAGGGCCGTCGTGATGTCCTCGATCGGGGTGCTGCGGTGCGGCAACCCGTTGCCGGAGCGGGTGCGTGGCGCACGGCGCAGCAGCAGGTCGACGACGGCGGTGTCCGGCAGGCGGGGGAGTCCGTCGGCGATCTGCGCCGCGGTGGAGTCGATCGATTCGCGCAGCGCCTTGGTGGAGATGGGCGCCCCGGGTGTGAGTGCGAAGGGCAGCTGGCCGAAGGTGCCGCCGGTCTTGGGTTCTCGTTCGATCACCGTCACGGTGGTGGGCGTCTCGGGGTCGTCGCACTCCACCACCCGTACCGTGCCGCAGGCTCGGCGTTCGGTGTCGTCGGTCAGGCCGGGCGGTGAGGGCGGCGCGTACAGCGCGTACATGTCGGTGCTCAGCTCGCCGGCGGCCACCGCCCCGGTCAACTGCACCCAGCGCTGCGGTTTGCGGGCCCGCGGCGGGGTGTGCCAGTCTTCGACCACCGCAGCATGCTCGGCGAGGAAAACCCCTGTCTCATCGCCCCATTCATCGACGGGGTTGTTCAGCCGGTCGAAATGCGCCCACCAGAACGGCTTGTCCTCACGCCGGTGATAACCGCGCGCCGCGGCGATCATCGCGACAGCGGACTGTTCCGGACTGCGGGTACTCGGGTCGTCCCCGACGAATTTGGCCAGCCGGCGCGCCAGCTGATCGTCTTCGGTGACGTCGCCACCGTCGCGCACCGGTTGGGCGCCGATCGGGGGCACCTCCGATTCGATGGCGCGCGCCACCAGCCAGTCCCGCAGCTTGCGGGTGGACCGGCAGTCGTAGCGGTTGTACTCGGCGATCTCCTTGAGCAGCGCCGCTGCCTCGGCGTCACGACCCTCGTCACGCAGCTCGCAGTAGCGGGCGTACTCGGTGATCGAGTCGGTGGCGTTGGTGACTTCGCCGGTTCGCAGCTCGGCGCCCATGTACAGCGGCTCCAGCGATTTGATGCTGTAGTTCTCGGTTCCCACCCGAATGCTCTTGCGCACCAACGGGAAAAGGTCGACCAGGACGCCGTTGCGCAGCAGGTCGTCCACCTCGTCCTCGCCTACTCCGTGGCGTCCGGCGAGACGCAGCAACGCCGTCTTCTCGTAGGCTGCGTAATGGTAGACGTGCATGTTCGGGTAGCGCTTGCGCCGCTTGGCCACCAGCTTCAGGAAGTGCTGCAACGCTTTTCGCTCCGCGGCGCGGTCGTGTGCCCACAGCGGCTGGAAGTCGTCGGTGCAATCCAGTACGCCGAACAGGTACTCCAAACCCCATTCGGTGCCGTCGGCGGTCCACAGCGGATCACCTTCGAAATCGAAGAACAGGTCCCCTTTGTCCGGGTTGGGCAGCACCATCAACGGTTGGGCGTCGGCCACTTCGTAGGGTGGTTTGCCGTCCACCCGCGGGGTCAGCTGCAGCCGCGCCTGAGCGGTGAGCGCCGTGACGGTGCGCTGCGGCAGGTCCGGCACGGGGTCGGTGAGGGAGGCCAGCTCGGTGACGGTGGTGATCCCGGCCTCGATCAGCCGGGCCCGCTGACTGACCCGCATGCCGGCCACCAGCAGCAGATCGTCGTGTTCGCGGACCTTGACCGTGCATTCGGGACAGCGGAAGCAGGCGCGCACGCCGTTGTCGTCCCACCGCACCGCGGCGCCGCCGGAGAAATGGGTGTCCAGCAGACGCTCCAGGTCGGCGCGCCGCGGCAGGTACACCGGGATGATCTCGTCGAGCCGGTAACGCACCGGGGTGCCGTTGCCCAGGATCAGCTCGGCGTTGTCGTGCACCGGAACTCCGGCACGCGCCAGGGTGTCGGCGTAGGCGGCCAGCTGTAGCAGCGCCTCGACCTTCGCCGACAGGGCGAGTTTGGTGTCGGCGACGCGGTAGCGGCCGTCCTCGAGGATCAGGAAGTCGGCGAAGCCGAGGAACCGGCCGTCGAACATCGCGGCCTGGTACACCACCGGCGCCTGCTCGGCGATGGCCCGCATGGTCTGCCCGGCGGCGGCGGTCAGCCCGTCCGCGGTGTACTTCGGACGTCCGATGACGGTGACCTCGCCGCGCAACTGCGCACGCAGCTCGTCGAGACGACGGTGTTCGTGCTCGTCGCCCAGTGCCGAGGTGCGGGCCAGCAGCTGGTCCGAGGTGGAAACATCCGGGCCCCAGCCCAGTTTGGCGTCAAAGGCCCGCAGCAGGGCGTATTCACAACGCGCGGCGGCGGCCAGGTCGGAGGCGCTGTAGAGCACCCGATCACCGTCGACGAACACGATTCACACTGTAGGTCGAACCCCCGACAGCTCACCCCTCCAGCTCACCCCCCAGCTCACCCCTCCAGCTCACCCCCCCCGCGACCGAGCGTGTTCGTACGCGTTGTGGCGGCGTGTCGCGTACAAATGCGTGCGCTCGCGGAGGCAGCTGATCTTTCAGCCGGTGTTGCCGATCAACTCCACGCCGCTGCCGTTCCAGCGGAACTTCACGATGCTGTCCAGGCCGGTGATGCCGCTGGCGTACTTGAGGGCCACAGTGTCGCCGGTGCTCTGCGCGGTGTCGATGCCGTTGAACCCGTAGGTGTCCGGCACACCCGTCGGGATGAACTTGCCCAGGTGGAACAACACCGCCCTGGTGTTCGGGTTGTCGGCATTGGTGTTGGCCTTGATGATGATCGCCGACAGCGGGGCGCACTCGTTGTAGTTGCCCGCAATCGGCTCGGGGTTCCAGCCCTGCTGGCTGCGCGGGTCCTTGGGCAGCTCCGAGACCGCCGCAACGATCGCGGGCGCGGCCAGGTTAACCGCGCACGGATCGGCGGGTGCGCTGGTGGTGGGTGGCACCGACACGGGCGGCGGGGGTGCCGAGGTCTGCGGGGGTGCGGGGCTGGTGGCCGTGGCCTCCGGGGTCTTGGCCACCGTGGAGTCGCCGGAGCTGCACGCCGGCGCGATCGCCACCGCGATCACGGCCAGCGAGTACCCGATCAGCCGACGCGTGCGCTGCGTCGCTGTCTCCGTCCTCATGTACCTGGACCACACACCGCGCCACGCTACCGGCTCGCCCGTCGCCCGCCGGGACGTCGCATGTCCTCGCGGGCTCTAGACTGATACCCCGATGACCACTCCGGATTCCGACCAGACCGACGCCGCGGTAGCGCCGGCAACCTTCGCCGACCTGCAGATCCACCCCGCGGTGCTCGAGGCGGTCGCGGAGGTCGGCTATGAAACCCCGTCGGCCATTCAGGCCGCCACCATCCCGGCGCTGCTGGCCGGCTCCGACGTCGTGGGCCTGGCGCAGACGGGCACAGGCAAGACCGCGGCTTTCGCGATCCCAATCCTGTCCAAGATCGACGTCGACAGCAAGGCCACCCAGGCCCTGGTGCTGGCGCCCACCCGCGAACTGGCGCTGCAGGTGGCCGAGGCGTTCAGCCGCTACGGTGCCAAGCTGCGGGTCAATGTGCTGCCGGTATACGGCGGGTCCTCGTACGTGCCGCAGTTGGCCGGCCTCAAGCGCGGCGCCCAAGTCGTCGTCGGCACACCCGGCCGCGTGATCGACCATCTGGAGAAGGGCAGCCTGGACCTCTCGCACCTGGACTACATGGTGCTCGACGAGGCCGACGAGATGCTGCAGATGGGTTTCGCCGAGGACGTCGAACGCATTCTCGCCGAAACCCCGGAGTACAAGCAGGTCGCCCTCTTCTCGGCGACCATGCCGCCCGCGATCAAGAAGATCACCGCCAAGTACCTGCACGACCCCGTCGAGGTGACGGTCAAGTCGAAGACCCAGACCGCCGAGAACATCACGCAGCGCTACTTCCAGGTGTCGTATCCGCGCAAGATGGACGCGCTCACCCGGCTGCTCGAGGTCGAGCAGGGTGACGCGATGATCGTGTTCGTCCGCACCAAGCAGGCCACCGAGGAGGTGGCCGAGAAGCTGCGGGCCCGCGGGTTCGCCGCCTCCGCCATCAACGGCGACATCCCGCAGGCGGTGCGCGAGCGCACCATCTCCCAGCTCAAAGACGGGACCATCGACATCCTGGTCGCCACCGACGTGGCTGCCCGTGGCCTCGACGTCGAGCGCATCTCCCATGTGGTGAACTTCGACATCCCGCACGACCCGGAGTCCTACGTGCACCGCATCGGGCGCACCGGCCGCGCGGGACGTTCCGGCACCGCCTTCCTGTTCGTCACGCCGCGCGAGCGGCACCTGCTCGGCGCCATCGAGCGCGTCACCCGGCAAAAGCTGGTCGAATCCGAGCTGCCCTCGGTGGACGACGTCAACGAGAAGCGCGTGCAGAAGTTCAGTGACTCGATCACCGACGCGCTGGCCAAGCCGGGCATCGAGTTGTTCCGCAAGCTGATCGAGGGTTACGAGCGCGATCACGACGTGCCGATGGCCGACATCGCCGCCGCGCTGGCACTGCAGAGCCGCGACGGCGAAGAGTTCCTGCTGACGGAGCCACCGCCGGAGAAGCGCCGCGAGCGTCCGGACCGGCCGCCGCGGCCGGACAAGCCGATGCGCCGCGACGGTGGGTTCGCCACCTATCGCATCGAGGTCGGCAAGCGGCACAAGGTGATGCCCGGTGCGATCGTCGGCGCCATCGCCAATGAGGGTGGGCTGCACCGCAGCGATTTCGGCCACATCACCATCAAGCCGGAGTTCTCCCTGGTGGAGTTGCCGCCGAACCTGCCCGCCGAGACGCTGCAGAAGCTGGCGAAAACACGTATTCAGGGCAACCTGATCAATCTCCAGCTCGAGGACGGACCGGGCCGCTCGTCGAGCGGCAGGTCGGGTCCCAAGCGCGACGGGAAGTTCAAGAAGCCCCGCAAACCGCAATGACCACGTCGCGGGACGCGGAAGCCGTCGGCGGCCTGGAACAGGTCTCGACGGCGGACCGGGTCGCGTCGCTGACCGGTATCCGGGCGGTGGCCGCCATCCTGGTGGTGGCCACGCACGCGGCCTACACGACGGGCAAGTACCCGCAGGGCTACCTCGGGTTGGTCTATTCGCGCATGGAGATCGGCGTGCCGATCTTCTTCGCGCTGTCGGGGTTCCTGTTGTTCCGGCCATGGGTGCAGGCGGCCGCGACCGGTCGCGGAGCCCCCTCGGTCAAGCGCTACGCCTGGCACCGGGTGCGACGGATCATGCCCGCGTATGTGGTGACGGTGCTGCTGGCGTATCTGCTGTATCACTTCCGCACCGCCGGGCCGAATCCCGGTCACACCTGGTACGGCTTGTTCCGCAACCTGACGCTCACCCAGATCTACACCGACAGCTATCTGTATTCGTTTCTGCACCAAGGGCTTACGCAGATGTGGAGCCTGGCCGTGGAAGCCGCGTTCTACGTGGCGCTTCCCGCGCTGGCCTACTTCCTGCTGGTGATGCTGTGCCGGCGGGCGTGGCGCCCGGGCGTGGTGCTGGCCGGGCTGGCCGGGCTGGCGCTGATCTCGCCGCTGTGGTTGACGCTGGTGCATCACACGGACTTCCTGCCCGACGGCGCTCGGCTGTGGTTGCCCACCTACCTGGTGTGGTTCCTGGGCGGCATGCTGCTGGCGGTGCTGCAGGCGATGCGCGTGAGCTGTTACGCGTTCCTGGTGTTGCCGATCGCCTTGATCTGTTTCCTGATCGTGTCGACGCCCATCGGCGGTGAACCGACCACTTCGCCGACGCAGTTGTACGAGGCGCTGTTCAAGACCGGCTTCTATGCGGTCATCTCGACGCTGGTGATCGCGCCGTTGGCACTGGGCAACCGCGGCTTGTACTCGCGGTTCCTGGCCAGCAGGCCGATGGTGTGGTTGGGGGAGATCTCCTACGAGATCTTCCTGGTGCACCTGGTCCTGATGGAGCTGGTGATGGTCGAGGTGCTGCGCAAGCAGGTCTACACCGGTTCGATGTGGCAGCTGTTCGTGGCCACCATGGTGGTCACCATCCCCGTCGCCTGGCTGCTGCACCGTTTCACCCGCGTGCGCACCTGACGCCCAAACCGGCACACGGGCCCGTTTGTGCGAGTGCGCTCCGGCCAAATGTCGGTTTCGGCGGGAACCGAGCAACCCTCGCCCGCGACAAGTTAGGGTAGCCTTCCTAACCATGGCCGAACAGAAACCATCCCGTGGGCTGACCGGCGCGTTGGTCAAACTCTGGCGCGGCGGCGATTACGAGCTGACCGTCACGGGTCGCACCGAGATCAGTCCGCATTACCTTCGGCTGCACTTCGACTCCGGAGACCTGCTCAAAGAACGGTCCATCCACCCGACGATGTGGATCCGTGGCTGGTTTCCCGACGGGGACAAGTCGCATCAACGCGGCTACACGCTGGTCAACCCCGACCCGGTGGCGGGCACGGTCGACATCGACTTCGCCCTGCACGACGGCCTGGCCACGCGGTGGGCGCAGCTGGCCGAGCCCGGCGATGTGCTCGAGGTGACCGTGCTCGGAAGCAACTTCCAGCTACCCACCCCGGCGCCGGCAGGCTGGGTGATCGTCGGTGACACCGCGTCCCTGCCGGCCATCAACTCGCTGCTCGAAGCGATCGGCGACACCCCAGCCAAGGTGTTCCTGGAAGCCGGGTATGACGATGACCGGGGGTTGCCCGTTCACGGCGCTGCGGACGTCACCTGGGTGGACCGCAAAGACGCCGGCGCGGCTCTGGTCGAAGCGGTGCGCTCCGCGGCGTTCGACGCCTCCGATCACTTCGGCTGGGTCGCCTGCGACAACCGCACCACCCGCAGTGTCACCAAGGTGCTCCGCGAGCAGTATTCGATCCCGAAGAAGTCGCTCAAGGCCCTGGCTTACTGGCAGGTCTGACTAACACAACCGGAGTGCGCGCCGATATCCGGGGCATGACCCGTTTGCGTGTCGTCGCCGCACTGCTCGCCGCACCGTGGCTGCTGGCCGCGCCCGCTCAGGCCGACGCCTCCGCCTACCTCGGTGCTGTTCCGGTGGTGGCGTCCCCGACGTGCGCGGGCACCGTCAGCGCGGACTCACAGGTGGCCCCGGTGCAGGTCGACGAACGTGTCGACGACGGCATCCGCGTCGCGATCCACTACGACGCCGGTCGCTACGACGGGTCCTGCACGCTCACCGTGACGGCCACCTGGACCAACCTCGACACCGGAGTCTCCGGCAGCGGCGACATCACCGCGGTGTCGACCATCGACGGGCACTACGGGTTCATCGGCTACGCCAACGCGGTGTTCGAGCCGGGTCCCGGGGCTGTGGTGATCACGCTCAGTTCTCACCCGGGCGCCGAAATGCGGCTCACTGTCTGACATCGTGAGGTGCCGGGGTCATGATCGGCACCAGGAACTCCTCGACCATCGAGCGCTCGTCGTCGGCGTCGCGCCCGGGTAACAGCAGCAGGGATGTCAGGACCCGGACCAGCCACCGGGCTTTCCGCTCGACGGCCGCGGGGTCGTCGTCGCCGAGCGAGACGATGAACGCCGACCCCATCGCCTTGATGACATCGGACTGTTCGGCGATCTCCACCCCGATTGGAGTGCCATTGGTGGCGAACCACGAACTCAGCGCCGGGCTTTGGCGTACCAGCTCCAGTGAGGTGAGGAAACCGGCGATCAGGCGTTCACGCGGATCGGCGATCTCGGCGATCCTCTCGGTCATCCGCGAGTGCAGGGCGTAGGCCTCGCGATGGACGTAGGCGGTGTGCAAGGCTTCGCGATTCTCGAAGTACCGGTACAGCGTCGCGCGCGAACACCCTGCTGCCGAAGCGATTTCATGCATACCGACGGCTCCCGGAGTGCGCTGGGCGAACAGCTCACCCGCCGCGTCGAGAATGCGGTCGGCGGCCACCTCGCTGCGGCGCGAGCCCAGCCAGTCGTTGCCGGCCATCAGGATTTCACCGTGAACGGCACCGACAGCGGACGCCGGACATAGCTCCCGCCGGCCCACACGATCCCGGACTCGTCGACCTCGAAATCCGGGCACCGGGTCAGCAATTCGGTCAACGCGACTCTCGATTGCATGCGGGCGGCTGCGGCGCCCAGGCAGTGGTGGGCGCCGTGGCCGAACGTCAGGATGTTGCGAGGCCTGCGCGTCACATCGAGCTCGGCGGCATCCGGGCCGTACTGTCGCTCGTCGCGGTTGCCGGAGCCGTACAGCAACAGGGCCCGGCGGCCTTGCGGGATGGTGGTGTCGCCGATGGTGACGTCGCGGGTGGCCGTGCGGGTCAATCCCTGCACCGGTGAGGTCAGCCGCAGGAACTCGTCCACGGCATCGGGGATCAGGTCCGGATTCTCGGCGAGCAGCCGGCGCTGATCGGGACGCTGGTGCAGCAATTGCACTGAGCCCCCGAGCATTCCGGTGGTGGTGTCGTTACCGCCGGTGACCATGGTGAAGGTGAACGCCAGCACCGCGAAAGCGTCCACCTCGGCGGCCACCAGGTGCGACACCGTGTCATCGTCCGGTTCGACGCGCCGCCGTTCGATCAGCGCGGTGAAGTAACTCATCATCTCCCCGAGGGTCTCCAGCGCGCCGCCGATCCCGCCGTCGCTGGAGTTCGCCGCGACGATCGCCGCGGTCCACCGGTCGAACCGCGCGCGGTCCTGCTCGGGCACCCCGAGATAGTGCGCAACCACCATCGACGGTAGAGGTTTGAACAGCTCGGCGACGATATCGCCGCCGCCCTCGGCGCGCAGCTTCTCGATGCGCGTTACGACGTACTCGCGGACTTTGGGCTCGACCGCTTCCACCTGCCGTGGGGTGAAACCGCGGGACACCAGTTTCCGAAACGCCGTGTGCACCGGCGGGTCCTGCATCACCATCGGCGGATTGTCCTGCAGGCCGATCATTTCCAGTTCGCCGTAGTTCACCGTCAGGCCTTGCGCCGAGGAGAACGTCTCGTGGTCACGGGCTGCCGCCCAGATGTCGGCGTGCCGGGACAGCACGAAGTAGTCGTCGTCGGGTTTGTTGCCGGGCATGACGTGGTGCACGGGATCGGTATCGCGTAGCGCGCGGTACATCGGCCAGGGGTTGGCCCATGTATCGGCCGACGCCAGTTCGAACCGCACCGGCAGAGCATGAGACAGAGTGGCTGTCATGTCTTATGGATACGACAGAGGGCGCGACATGTCAATGCCAGCGGTCCGCGAACAGCGCCCGGCGCATGAAAGAATGTTGCCGCGAAAACCGGGAGCTGATGATGACGATTCTCTCAGCAGGAGAGTTTGTGGCGTACGGGCCGTCGCACGTGGCGGTCCTCGTCGTGTTCACGATCGGTGCCGGGCTGCTCGTGTGGATCGGACGGCGGCAGACCGAGGCGCAGGCGCGCCTGTTCGGCCGGGGTTTCGCCCTGGTCATCCTGGCGGCGTTCCTGGTGGCGCTGATCTACAAAGCGATCCGCTTCGACCTGCAGACCTCGATTCCGTTGCAACTGTGCGATATCGCCGAACTCATTGCCGCCGTGGCGTTGTGGTCGCAGCGGCGATGGGCCTTCGGGATCACCTATTTCTGGGGCCTGCTGCTCAGTTCGCAGGCGTTGCTGACACCGGATATCGGCACACCACAAGAGGGTGCGCCCGACTTCCCGCACCACCTGTTCCTGACCTTCTTCACCCTCCACGTTCTCGTAGTGTGGGCGGCGATCTATCTCACCTGGGGTCGCCGCCGGCGCCCACAGTGGGGCGACTTCCGGCTGGCGGTGATTGTGGCTCTCGGTTGGGTGGCGTTCACGCTGACGTTCAACACCCTCACCGGGACCAACTACGGCTATCTGAGCCGCAAGCCACCCACCGCCTCGGTGCTGGATGTACTGGGCCCGTGGCCGCTCTACGTCGTGGCCGAGATCGTGATCGTGATCGTGGTCTGGGCGCTGATGACGTGGCCGTGGGAACGCGCCGCGAAGATCACACCACCGCGCCGGGATTCAGGATCCCGTCTGGGTCGAGCGCGGTCTTGATCCGGCGGTTGAGCTCCATCGCCTCCGGGCCCAGATATCCGGCCAGCCAGGGCTTCTTCAACCGGCCCACCCCGTGTTCACCGGTGATGGTGCCGCCCAGGCTGATCGCGAGATCCATGATGTCGCCGAATGCCTTGTTGGCACGCTCGGTTTCGGCGGCGTCGGCGGGGTTGTAGACGATCAGCGGGTGGGTGTTGCCGTCGCCGGCGTGGGCGATCACCGAGATCATCAACCCGGTGTCGGCGGCCATCTTCTCGATGTCGGCCACCAGGTCGGCCAGCGCGGACAGGGGAACCCCGACATCTTCGAGGAGCAGCGAACCCTTGGCCTCCACGGCGGGGATGGCGAAGCGGCGGGCAGCGACAAACGCCTGGCCCTCCTCGGGGTCGGCGGTCGAGAACACCTCGGTGGCACCGTATTCGGTGAAAACAGCCGCCATGAACTCCGTGTCCTCGGCGCCGGTGGGGCCTCGCTCGTCGGACTGGGCCACCAGCATCGCCGCCGCCGTTCGATCCAGGCCCATCTTGAGCTTGTCCTCGACGGCGTTGATCGCCACGGCGTCCATGAACTCGAGCATGGCGGGGCGGATCTTGGCGCTGATGGTGCCCACCGCGTCGCAGGCCGCTCGCACGGAGGCAAACGATGCCACCACGGTGCACGCGTGCGGCTGCGGGGGCAGCAACCGCAACGTCACCTCGGTGATCACACCGAGTGTGCCCTCGCTGCCCACGAACAACTTCGTCAGGCTCAGTCCCGCAACGTCTTTCAGCCGCGGGCCACCGAGACGCACCGCGGTGCCGTCGGCCAGGACCACCTGTAGCCCCAGCACATAGTCGGTGGTGACGCCGTACTTCACGCAGCACAGCCCGCCGGCGTTGGTGGCGATGTTGCCGCCGATGCTGCAGATCTCGAACGACGACGGGTCCGGCGGGTACCAGAGTCCATATTCGGCGACGGCCTTCTTGACCTCGGCGTTGAGCAGTCCCGGTTGGACGACGGCGGTGCGCGTCACGGAGTCGACGGTGATGTCGCGCATCTTCTCGGTCGAGAGCACGATGCCGCCGTTGACGGCGGTCGACCCACCGGACAGCCCGGTGCCCGCGCCCCGCGGCACCACCGCTACACGGTTCTGGGTGGCCCAGCGCAGAACGGTCTGCACCTCCTCAGTGCGACGCGGGCGGACCACCGCCATCGCCGTGCCCGCATCGGGATCCAGCGCCCGGTCCTGGCGGTAGGACGCCACGATGTCGGGGTCGGTGACGACGGTTCCTTCGGGCAGTTGTGCGGCCAAGTCAGAAATCGTGCTGTGGGTCACACTACGATCCTAGGGGTCGGGGGTGCGGTCCAGTTCCCGCAGCGAGGTCATGAACACCGCGATCACCCCGATGACCAGCATGGGCAGCGACAATGCCAGGAAGGTGGCCTGCAGCCCGGCGGCGTCGGCCAGCGGACCGGCGATGATCAGTCCGAGCGGGCCCGCCGCGTAGGCCAGCGATCCCATCACGCCGACCACCCGGCCGCGCAGGTGCTGCGGCGCGCGGGTCTGCATCACGAAGTTGTAGATCGGCGCGATCGGCCCGTACACCAGGCCGACGATCGCGCACAGCACCAGGATGACCGGCAGCGGGGGCAGGAACGCGATCACCGTCATCGCGACACCGAGGGTCAGGACCGCGGTCAGCATGATCGCGCGCTTGCTCGAGTACTTCGACCACACCGCATACCCGAGTGCGCCGATCAGCCCGCCGATCGACAACGCCATCAACACCCAGCCCAGGTGCGCCGGTTCGTTGCGGTCGGTGAAGTACTTCGGAAACAGCACGCTTTCCATCGGCATGTAGAGCCCGGTGACGGTGAGGTCGACGAACGCCAGCCCGCGCAGCACCCTGTTGTTCCACACGAATTTCAGTCCCTCGACGACGCCGGCCCAGACGTTGCCGGGCAGGTGGTCCAGGTCCGGCTTGCCCGCACCTTCCAGGCGCAGGGTCAGGATGGCCGCGATCGACAACACGAACGCCCCAGCCGTCACCCACATGGTGTTGATGCCGCCGATGGTGGCGATCAGCAGCCCGCCGATACCGGGGCCGACGATGTAAGCGAGGTTGAAGATCGCCTCGTAGACCGAGTTGGCGTGATCCAGCGTCCAGCCGGCGCGGGTGGCGGCCTCGGGCAGCATCGTTTCGCGGGCGGTCATCCCGGCCGGGTCGAAGAACGCGCCGAAGGCGGCGAGCACCGCCAGCACGGCGACGTTGATGGTGTCCACGCCGAAGCTCAGCGCCAGAACCGGAACGGTCGCCACGGACAGCGCCGACAAGACGTCGGAGATCATCGACACCCGTCGCCGGCCCAGGTAGTCCACCGCGGCGCCGGCGATCAGCGTAGCGATGAGCAGGGGCAGCGTGCCTGCCATCGCCACGATCGAGGCGTCGACTGCCGAGCCGTTGCGCTGCAGCACCAGCCACGGGAACGCGACCATCGAGATGCCGTTGCCGGTACCGGCCATCAGCGCGGCGAACAGGATGGTGAACACCGGTCCGCGCTTCGTGTTGGTGGCCATGGCGCGCTGAATCTAGCAGCGCACGTCCGCTCAACGCGCTGGATTTTTCGGCGCTGCTTGCCGGCGCGGTTTTTGGCGCCGCTTCTCCTCATCGCTCGTTCCTCGCTCTGCATCGGTCGCCGGCGCGGTTTTTGGCGCCGCTCCTCCTCATCGCTCGTTCCTCGCTCTGCATCGGTCGCCGGCGCGCGCATGCACCATGGACGGGTGCTGCTCGAACACCCCCGCACCGGCAAGCTGTTCCCCTCACCGGTACCGCCCGGCCGCGGCTGGCCCGGTGACCCGGCCCGCCGCACCACCCCGGTGGCCGTCGACGCTCAGGCCGTGTCGCAGCTGGCTGCCGAGGCCACGACCCTGCGGCAGCTGGACGCGGCGATCAGTGTGTGCCGGGCCTGCCCGCGGCTGGTGGAGTGGCGCGAGGAGGTCGCGGTCGTCAAGCGGCGGTCGTTCATCGACCAGCCGTACTGGGGGCGGCCGGTGCCAGGGTGGGGTGCGGCGCGGCCGCGGATCTTCGTCGTCGGGTTGGCGCCGGCGGCCAACGGCGCCAACCGCACGGGCCGGATCTTCACCGGTGACCGCTCTGGCGATCAGCTGTTCGCGGCGCTGCACCGGGCCGGGCTGGTCAACCAGCCGACCAGCGTGGATGCCGCAGACGGGTTGCAGGCCAACGGAATTCGCATCGGCTCGCCGGTGCGGTGCGCGCCGCCGGGCAATGCGCCCACCCCGGCTGAGCGGACGACGTGTGCGCCGTGGCTGGCCGCGGAGTGGGCGCTCATCGGCAAACACGTGCGTGTGGTGGTCGCGTTGGGCGGGTTCGCCTGGCAGGTGGCGCTGTCGATGGTGGGGGAGACGTCTCGACCCAAGTTCGGCCACAACGTGCTGGTCGATCTGAAGCCGGGCCTGCAGCTGCTGGGCTGCTATCACCCCAGCCAGCAGAACATGTTCACGGGCCGGCTCACCCCGGCCATGCTCGACGAGGTTTTCACCCGGGCTTCTGCGATTTCGGCGCGGAAGTAACCGCTGAGCGGTTATCAACGCGCCGAAATCGCAATAAAAGGGGAGTTGATGGTGTTGGTAAGAGTTATGCGGCTTTCTGTGCTCGATCTCGTCCCCGTCCGCGCCGACCAAACCACTGCCCACGCGCTGGCCGCCACGGTCCGGCTGGCGCAGACCGCCGACCGGCTGGGTTACACCCGTTACTGGGTGGCCGAACACCACAACATGCCGGCCGTCGCGGCCACCAGCCCGCCCGTCGTGCTGGCATATCTGGCAGGTCAGACCGACCAGATCCGGCTGGGCTCCGGCGGGGTGATGCTGCCCAACCACGCGCCGCTGGCCGTCGCCGAGCAGTTCGCACTGCTGGAAGCCGCCGCACCGGGACGTGTTGATCTCGGCATCGGTCGCGCCCCCGGTTCGGATCCCGTCACCTCCGTCGCGCTCAGAGGCGCCGCCGGCCGCGACGATTCCGACATCCAGAACTTCCCGCGCTACCTCGATGAGGTGGCCGCCATGATGGGCTCGGGCGGCGTCCGCGTGGAATTGCCGCGCCAGCTGATGCGCCCCGAATACATTCTCAAAGCCACCCCGGCGGCGGCCAGCGAGCCGCGGCTGTGGCTGTTGGGTTCGTCGATGTACTCCGCGCACTTGGCCGCAGCCAAGGGTCTGCCGTACGTCTTCGCCCACCACTTCGCCGGCCAGGGCACCGAAGAGGCGCTGGCCGTCTACCGGGAAGAGTTCCAGCCCAGCGACCTGGCGGCCGAGCCCGTCACGTTCATGACCGTCAACGCCTCCGTGGCGCCCACCCGCGAGGAAGCTGAGGCGCTGCTTCTGCCGCAGCTGGTGATGATGGCCACACTGCGCACCGGAAAGCCCTTGCGTGCACTCGATCTCGTCGAGGACGCCGAAGGTCTGCAGTTCACCGCGCAGGAGAGCGCCATCATCGAGGACGGCCGCGCCCGCGCCGTGGTGGGCGCACCGGCCGAAGCCGCCGACCAGGTGCGTGAGGTGGCCGAGCATTTCGGTGTCGACGAGGTGATGATCAACCCCGTCGGATCCGCCTTCCGCGGTACCGACGCCGCCACCGCGCCGGCCCGAGAGACCACGCTCGAGCTCCTCGCTAAGGAGCTGTTCTAGTCAGCGCGATGATGGCGATGGGCCGGTCGGTCCGCTTCTGGTAATTGGTGTAGCGGTCAGAGTTGTTGGCGTTCACCAGTTTCCAGAGCCGCGGGTAGTCAGCGTCGTCGGGCAGCAGGATCTCGGCGTGTACCGCGAACCGCTGCGGCCCCACGTTGATCTCGACGTCCGGGTGCGCCTTGAGGTTGTGATACCAGGCCGGGTACCGGTTGGCCCCTCCGTTGGAGGCGACGATCAGGTATCGCTCGCCGTCGCGGGCGTACGTCAGCGTGTTGACCCGTGCGGCACCGGTCTTGGCGCCCACCGAATGCAACAGCAGGCTCGGGGGAGCGCCGGGGATGTGATGGCCGATGCGGCCACCGGACTTCTGGTAGACGAAATCGTGCACCCGCAGTAACCGCAGGCCGATCTTCTCCACTGGGGACAGGCTCATGAGGCCAGTCTGTCAGCCCATCCCGACGATGCGTGCCACGGTCAGCGCGGAGGTCAGGCGCAGCAGGTCACGCGGCCTGGCCAACCGTAACCCGGTCAGCCCCTCCAACCGCCGCACGCGTTGGGCGACGGTGTTGGGATGCAGATGCAGTGCGGCTGCGGCTGCTCGCCGGTCGAGTTCGTGATCCAGCAGGACCCGGGCGGTGCGCAGCAGTTCGGTGTCGTGCGCGTCGTCGTAATCGAGCGCGGCACCCAGCGTCGAACGGGCGAAGTCGCGCAGCGCGGCGGGGTCGTCGAGTTGCAGCAGCAGATGGTCGATCATGACCTCCCGCAGGTCGATCACGCCGTCGCCGTCCCCGGCCAGGTCGAGCGCCCCGCGCAACGTGCGGAACAACCCCGGCAGACCTGCCGGCGATTCCGCACCCGTGACGCCGGCGAACGCGTGAGTGACCGCGCCTGCGGCGACCAGCGCTCCCACCACCTGTGCGGCGAAGACGGCGACATCGCCTGCGGCCGGTGACCACACCAGCACCAGATCGCCGCGGTAGATCGCGGCCAGCGGCCGCGGTGACACCCGGGCCACCAGACGGTCCGCTGCCGCCAAGACCCGCGCCCCTGTTCCGCGTTTCTCGACGCACCGCACCGCGACCAGATGCTGGTTCCCGGAAAGGTCCCAGCCGAGCCGACGCGCTCGATCCAGCAGCGCCACGAGGTCGGCGCCCTCGGTACCCAGCAGGTCGGAGACCAGCGAGCCGCGCAGTCGCTGTTCCACCTCCGCGGCGGTGCGGGCGCGCAGCAGTTCCAGGGCGGTCACCACGGCGGCGTGCTCGGCGGCCCGCACGTCGAGACCGGACAGCTGCGCCAGAGGTGCGTCGATCCGTATGTGCGCCACCACGTTTCCGTCGAGCACCACGCCGGCCACGGTGCTCTCGCCTGGGCCGGGGACCACCGCCCCGCCGGTGACTTCGAAACCCTCGGCCAGACTCGCCGGACCGGAGGTGCCGGCCAGCTTCTCGCCATAGACGTCTTCGATCAGCACGTCGCGGCCCAGCAGTTCGGCCAGCGCGGCCGCTACCCCGGCAACGCCCTCGCCGCGCAACGCGGTCGCGGTGAGCAGGGCGTGCACCTCCTCCGCGCGGCGGAGTTCGCGAATGGTGTTCTGCTCGCTGGCGCGCAGTTGCGCGGTGCCCAGGGCGATGGCCACCTGGGTGGCCATTGCGTTCACCAGGCTGATCTCGGCGTGGTCGAAGCGGTGCGGGGCGGCGTGATACCCGTTGAGCGCGCCCACCACGCGGCCGCCGCGGCGCAGCGGCACCGATACCAGGGCGCGATAGCCCTGCTCATGGGCAACCCCGCCCCACGGCCCGATCCCGGGCACCGACTCGATGTCCTCCAGCACCACCACCTCGCCGGTGCGGAAGGCCACGCTGGTGGGCGCTTCCTCGGCGTCGTCGGCGGTCTCCAGCAGGATCGGGCGCTCGGCGTTGACCTTGGCGATGTAGTCGCTCGACAACCCGTGTGAGCCGACGATGGTCAACGCCCGGCCGCTGTCGTCGGGCAGGAACACAGCGCAGAAGTCGAAGCCCAGGAGGGTGCAGGCGGTGCGTGCCACCCGGTCCAGCAGGTCGGCGACGGGCTCGTCGCCGCCCACCGCTTCGCCGATACCCGCCAGGGCGTCCAGCCAGCGTTCGAGGGGCACATCAGGCCTGTGTGTGTCCGTAGACATATCGTCCACCTTAAGTGTGTATCTGCAGACATTGCCCGAGGTGGTCTGGGTCACGCATCGTGTTGCGAGGCGGTGACAGCCGTCACAGGAATGTTAGGAGGTGACTATGCCCCGGGAGACAGGCATCAGGCCCACACGGCGCGTGGCCACAACGGTGGTCGCGCTGGCAGCCACCGCGGTGACGGTCTTGGCGACCGGTTGCTCCGCCGGCCTCGGCGGCCCGGCGTCCTCGCGGGACGCCCGCGACGGCGAGATCCGCTTCACCTTCGCCCCGGACCCGATCTGGGACTACATGCACGACACCGGGCTGGTGCAGGAGTGGCAGGACGAGACCGGCTACACCATCGAGACCAGCGCCACCTGGGACGAATTCGGTTTGTTCGCAGGCGGTCACGCCGACATCATCTCCACCGCCTCGTTCGAGGTGCCCTACCTCGAGGAACAGACCCAACGCGAGACGGTCATCATCGGCCGCTACAACGCCGAGCGCAGCCGCATCCTGGTGCGCACCGATGATCCCGCGCAGTCGGTCGAGGATCTGCGAGGCAAGCGCATCGGTGTTTTCACCACCGTGTCGGGGACCTTGGTGTGGAGTGCGCTGATCAAGCAGATGCACGACATGAACCTCGTGGACGAGGGAGGGTCGGGTTCCGATTTCGAGGTCGTCGTCGCCGACATCCAGAACCTGTCGAATCTGTTGGCCCGCGGTGAGATCGACGCCTGCATCTGCTATCCGGACCTGTCGGCCCGCGAACTGCGTGACGGCGCCGTGCGACCGCTGTATGACGGCAAGTCCTCGGCCGACCTGTTCGCCGAACTCAACGCACCCGGTCACGACGGCCCGATGGGCAACGTCTTCGTCGCCCGCAAGGACTGGGTGGAAGACCATCCGGCCGAAGTGTCGGCCTTCCTCGACCTGTGGGATCAAGGTCTGGCCGAATGGCAGAACCACCGCGGCCAGATGATCGAACAGTATCCGCAGCATTTCGCGGTTGCCACACCGGAGGACATCGAGTTCATGAAACAGTATGTGGCCGACCATGACTGGGTGGTCGACGAGGTGCGGTTCGACCAGGAGTGGGCCGACGACGAGAGTTCCATCTTCGACCTGATGCGCAGCACCGGGATCATCGGCGACGACATCGACGATCCGCAGTTCCTGCCGACCGAAGGAGTCCAGTAGTGACCCAGACGATCGAGGCGCCGCCGGCACCGTCGGTGCACCGCCCGCCCAGAGGTCCCCGACGCTGGCTGGTGTCGGGTATCGCGCTGATCGTCGCGGCGGCCGCGTGGGCGGCCATCGCGGCCTGGATCGACGACCCGATCCTGCCCCGCCCGGCTGCCGTGCTGGAGCAGATCATCGAGATCACCGTATCCGGTGAGGCTTTCGCCAATTTCGCCTCCAGCATCGCCAAGATCGCCGCCGGATTCGTGATCGCCATGGTGGGCGGGTTGGTCATCGGATTCGTGATGGGGCGCAGCAGGTTCATGACGTCCTACTTCTCGCTGCCGCTTTTCGTGCTCGGCAACATGCCCGGGCTGACCTACGCGGTGTTCGGCCTGCTGATCTTCGGCGTCGGAGCCGGCGGACCGATCGTGGTGTCGGCGCTGGTGGCGCTGCCGTTCATCGCCATGAACGTCGCCGAAGGCGTGCGCTCGGTCGACGGCAAACTGCTGGCGATGTGCCAGGCCTTCGAGCGCAACCGTCGCGACGTCCTGCGCCACCTCTACCTTCCGGCGCTGGCCACTTTTGTCTTCGCCGGGGTGCGCTACGGCTTCGCGATGGCGTGGAAGGTCGAGGCACTGACGGAGGTGTTCGGCGCCAGCGACGGTGTTGGCTTCATGATCCGCAAGGCCTACCAGGAGTTCCAGGTGGCCGACATGCTGGCCTGGACCGGCCTTTTCATCATCACCATGATCCTGATCGAGCGCGGCCTCGCCTACACCGAGACCCGTTTCTTCGCATGGCGGAAGGACCTCGCATGACCCTCACGATGCCGGCCCGCAAGTGGCAGCGCCACCTCAAAGCGCAGGGCTCCTCGGCGGTCGCGATCATCGCCTCACTGCTGAGCATCCTGGCCGTCTGGCAGATCGCGGTGATCGTCGGGAACCGGGTGCCCTCACCGGCGCAGTCGGTCGAGCGCCTGGCCAGTGAGGCCGCCGTCGGCGAACTGTGGCACAACCTCGCTCTGAGCATGAACCGGTTCCTGCTCGGGCTGGCGCTCGCGCTGGTGGTCGGTACCGCGATCGGTGTCCTGATGGGAATGTCGAAGCTGGCCGATCTGGCCTTCTCCGATCTCAACGCCGCGGCGCTGGCCATCCCCGCCGTCATCTGGGCGCTGCTGACCACCATGTGGTTCGGGTTCGGCTGGCTCACCCCGGTGGTGACGGTGTTCCTGTCCGGATTGCCGTTCGTCATCGTCAACATCGCCAAAGCCACCCGCGCGGTCCCTGCCGAATTGGTCCTGATGGCACGCTCTTTCGGTGTTTCGCGATCCTATGTACTGCGCCACATCGTGGCGCCGGCGGTCGCCGGGTCCACCGTCGCGGCGGTCCGGTTCGCCATCATGAGCGCCTGGAACGGCCTGCTGCTGGCCGAGTGGTTCGGTTCCACCTCCGGTGTCGGATGGCGTTCGCGGTACTGGTATGACGCCAACCAACTCGACGGCTTCTTCGCCTGGGTGCTGGTGTTCATCCTCGCCCTCGTCATCGCCGACCTGCTGATCCTCGGCCCCATCGAGAAGTACGCCACCCGCTGGCGCACGGTCTGAAAGAGAGAAAACTCATGGCTTCCATCGAAATTCGTGATCTGGTCAAGGACTTCCATGACCGGCAGGGCAACCGCACCCGCGTCATCGACAACATCGACCTGACCATCTCGGGCGAGACGTTCGTCTCCGTCGTCGGTCCGTCCGGCAGCGGTAAGACCACCCTGCTCAACATCGTCTCCGGCATCGAAACGCACACCTCGGGCACCGTGAGCCTGCGTTCGGGCAATCGTGATGCCCGCGTCGGCTACGTGTTCCAGGATCCGCGGCTGCTGCCGTGGCGCACCGTGATGGCCAATCTCGGCTTCGTGCAACACGAACGGGCCGGCTGGCAGGAACGCGCGCGGCATTACCTGGACCTGGTGGGCCTGTCCCATTGCGCCGACCGTTACCCGTCGCAGCTGTCCGGCGGTCAGCAGCAGCGCATCGGCATCGCCCGGGCGTTCGCCGTCGAACCGGATGTGCTGCTGATGGACGAGCCGTTCTCTCACCTGGATGCCATGACCTCACGCACCCTGCGTGAGCACCTGGAGCGCATCTGGCTCGAATCGCGTCGCACCGTCATGTTCGTCACCCACGACGTCACCGAGGCCGTCCAATTGTCGGACCGCATCGTGGTTCTCGAGCCGGGCGGGCGCATCCACGAGATCATCGACGTGGACCTGCCCCGGCCGCGTAAGGCCTCTGACCCAGCGGTCGCGGTGCTACAGGCCGAAGTGCTGGCGCGGTTCGAGCGTCTGGAAGCACGGCAGGCGGCGCTGGCATGACCCTGCGAAAAGGCGTGATCGATGTCCACGCCCACTGGCTGCCCGAAAAGCTGTTCGGCCTGCCACCCGGGTCTCCGTTGCCCGCGCTCAACGGCCGCGACGGGCAACTGCACCTGGGGGAGCTGCCGCTGTCCATCGCGACGGAAGCGATGAGCGATCCGCAGCGGGTGCTGGCCGATACCGACGCCGCGGGTCTGGGGGCGCGGGTGCTCTCGGCGCCGCCGTTCGCCTTCCCGGTGGTCTCCTCTGACGAGCTGACATCAGGTATCGACGAGTACGTGGGCTCGTTCAACGACGCTGTGGCACAGGTCTGCCGGGACAGCGACGGCCGCCTGCTGGGGCTGGGCCTGGTGTCGCTGCACGATCCCGACGCCGCCCGCAAGCAGATGGAGACATTCACCGAACACCTGCGCGGAATCGCCGTCCCGCCCTTGCTGGGCACCACGTCATTCGACGCCTCACCCATGCGCGACATCCTGGCCATCGCCGCCGAACGTGACCTGGCGGTGCTGGTCCATCCCATGCAACTGCCCAGGCCGGAATGGCCGTCGTACTACCTGGCGAACCTGATCGGCAATCCCACCGAGACCGCAACCGCGGCCGCGTCCCTGGTACTCGGCGGCGTGGTGGACGAACTGCCGAACCTGCGGATCGTGTTGCTGCACGGCGGTGGTTGCGCGCCGGCGCTGCTGGGCCGTTGGCAGCACGGTTGGGAGCAGCGCGCCGATGTCCGCAGCGCCGGAACCGCGGCTCCTCGAGAGGGTTTCACGAAGTTGTGGTTCGACACGCTGACCCACGACGGTCCGGCGCTGGACCTGCTCCGGGCGCATGCGGACCCCACCCATCTGGTGTGCGGCAGCGACTACCCGTTCGACATGGGTGTCGAACGGCCCCTTGATCTTCCGCGCAGCGTTGGCCTCGACGACGACGTTCTGGAAGCCAACGCCCGTCGTTTCCTCAAGCTCGAAGGAGATAACGATGACTGACGAAGTGAACACCCGCCACGATTGGTCAGGGCACCGGGCTCTGGTCATCGGCGGCTCGATCGGCGGCCTGACCGCGGCGCTGCTGCTGCGTCGTCTCGGCTTCGACGTCGACGTCTACGAACGCACGCCCACCAGCCTCGACGGCCGCGGCGGCGGTATCGTGCTGCAACCGGACACCATCCGCTGGTTTGCCGAATGCAGCAGCCAGCATCCCGAACAGGTTAGCACGTCAACGCATTACGTGCAGTACCTGGATTCGGACAACAACGTCGTGCACCGGGACAACGCCCCGTGGAGCTACACGTCATGGGGAACGTTCTACCGGGCGCTGCTGGCCGACTTCGGCACCGAGCGTTACCACCTCGGCGAGTACGCCTCGGGGTTCGACGAAGACGACGACGGCGTGGAGGTGCGCTTCGCCTCCGGACTGCGGGAACGCGCGGCGTTGGTGGTGTTCGCCGACGGCATCACCTCACCGAGCCGGCGGCGCATCTCCCCGGAATCAGAGCTGGAGTACTCCGGCTACGTCGGCTGGCGCGGCACCGTCCTCGAAAAAGATGTCTCGCCTGAAACATTCGAGCTGCTGCACGACGCGATCAGCTACAGCGTGGCACCGCACACCCACATCAACGTCTATCCCATCCCGTCGAACGAGGGTGGACTGGCGGTGGGCGAGCGGCTGCTCAACTACGTCTGGTACCGCAATGTGGCCGAGGGACATGAGCTCGACGAGCTGATGACCGACAAGCGTGGCTTCGCCGCGAAGGTGTCCCTGCATCCCGGTGCGGTGCAGGATCGTTTCGTCGACGAGATGCGCACAGCGGCAATCGAACTGCTGGCGCCGGCGGCCGCCGAAGTGGTGGTGCGCACCGAGCAGCCGTATCTGCAGGCGGTGTACGACGCCGGTACCAGCCGGATGGCGATGGGCCGGGTGGCGCTCATCGGTGATGCGGCCAGCGCCGCCCGCCCGCATGCAGCGGCCGGCACCGCGAAGGCCGCCGCCAATGCCTGGGCCCTGTTCGACGCACTGGCCGAGGCCGACAACGTCGCCGACGCACTGGCCAAATGGGAACCGGGACAACTCGAGCTCGGGCAGCGGCTGCTGCACCGCGTCAAGGCGATGGGCACCCGCTCCCAGTTCGACTGCACCTGGACCCCCGGCGACCCCGACCTTCGCTTCGGCCTCTACGGCCCCGGCAAGTAGCGATTTCGGCGCGCTCGTAACCGCTGAGCGGTTACGAGCGCGCCCAAAACACACAAAGGAGAGAGCATGACAACTGAGTTCCTCACCGACGCCCCGCTGGCCGGAACGCTGATCGCCGAGAATTTCGAGGGCTGGAGCGACGAGCTCAAGGCCGAGTTCGAGGCCTACGCGTACGACGGGCACGTCGGTTCGCGACTGCTGTCGGAGAACGACCGGGTGCGGGTCTGGGAGATCCGGCTGGCGCCGGGGCAGCGCTTCCACGTCCACCGCCATGTGCTGGACTACTTCTGGACCGCGGTGAACGCCGGCCGCAGTCTCCAGCACACCTCCGACGGCACCACCCGCGAAGTGTCCTACAACGCCGGTGAGACACGGCATTTCAGCTTCGCCGAAGGGGAGTTCCTGCTGCACGACATCAAGAACGCCGGCACCGAGGAGCTGGTGTTCACCACCGTGGAGCACCTGAACTCCGCCAACGCCCCACTGCCCCTGGCCTGACCCACCTCAATCGCGAGCGCGCGTGTCTGTGCACAACACGCCGAGCCACAACGTACAAACACGCGCGCTCGCGCCAAGCGCCAAGCGCCAAGCGCGCTACAGCCGGGCCAGAGCGTCGCGCAGGATCCGGCCGGTGCCTTCCCGGTCCGGATCGCGGCGCACCACCAAACCCTTGGCGAAGGACAGCTTGTCGCCCTCCTGCCGGGGTGCGACGTGCAGGTGCAGGTGGAAGACGGTCTGGAACGCGGCCTTGCCGTCGTTGATGACGATGTTGTTGCCGTCGGCGGCAAGGTCCGAGGCCCGCGCGGCTTGCCCGATGCGTTGTCCCACCCGCACCAGACCGGCGACGGTATCGGCCGGGGTGTCGGTGAGGTCCACGGTGTGGCGCTTCGGCACCACCAGCGTGTGACCTCGGACGATGGGCCGAATATCGAGAAACGCCAGATAGTCGTCGTCCTCGTAGACCCGGATGGCGTCGGCCTCGCCGGCGACGATGGCACAGAACACGCAAGACATCAGGCCACGGTAACCAATACCGCCTGCCGAACGCCGGGCCCGGCCGGATCGGTCGCTCGACTAGTGCTGGATTGTCTCGCTCCTCACCGGCCTCGTGCCTCGGCCGGATCGGTCGCTCGACTAGGGCTGGATTGTCTCGCTCCTCACCGGCCTCGTGCCTCGGCCGGATCGGTCGCTCGACTAGTGCTGGATTGTCTCGCTCCTCACCGGCCTCGTGCCTCGGCCGGATCGGTCGCTCGACTAGAGGTTCTCCGACGACCACTCCGCCAGCCGGCGGTCTCGCTCCTCGGGGCGGACGTCCTCGACCCGGGTCATCACCGCCCAGCGCTGCCCGAACGGGTCGACGATCGAGGCGAACCGGTCGCCGGTGACGAACGTCGACAGCGGCTCCCGAATCGTGGCGCCCGCAGCTTCGGCGCGCGCCACCACGTCATCGGCGTCGGCGCAGTACAACACGATCGAATGCGTGACGGACTCTCCGACCGTGGGCGCCTCGAGCCCGAATTTCGAGTTCGGATCCGACAGCTGCAACCGCCCGTTGCCGAAGTCCAGTTCAGCGTGGGCCACCAGGTTGTCGGGTCCGTCCATCCGCTCGGTCACCTCGGCGCCGAACACCGAGGTGTAGAAGTCGATGGCCGCGGAAGCCCCGTTGATGACGAGGAACGGAGTCAGACTGGTGTAGCCGGTGGGAATCGGTGAAACGCTCATGTCGCCCAGTTTCGTAGGGTGAGGCAGGTGGACGCTTGTAAAAACGCGCCGCAGCTCGGCCCTCAACAAGGGATCGTGGGCCGGGCCAACTCCGCGGACCAGTTCGAGCTGCGCCGCTGGGCGCCGTCACCGGAGGCCGCCGAGTACGTCGAGCACTTCTGGTCGGTCCACTGGGATCTGCCCCAGGGCGTCAGCCACCACAGCACGGTGATCACTTTCCCCGTCATGCACCTCACCCACGAATGGGGAACCGACCAGCCGCGCCACGGTCATGCACTGCCGAGCACCCTCGTCCAAGGCGTCGTCGGCACCGTCTTCGACACCACGCTGCATCGCCAGGGAACGGTGGTGGGGGCGCGCTTCTATCCCGGTGGATTCGCCGCCCGCTTCGACCGCGACGCATCCGAGTACACCGGCCTGACCCTGCCGGTCGACGACGATCTGTTCGGCTACCCGCTGCGCGTCGACGACGACCGCGAGCGGGCCGCCGCACAACTGGACACCGCGATCGCGCACCACACCGCAGGACCCGACCCCGCCTATCGGGCGCTTCGGGCCCTGCTGGACCGGATCGTCGACGACGCCGGCGTGCATCGGGTGGATCAGGTGATGGAGCGTTCGCCGTGGAGCGCCCGCACCACCCAGAAGGTCTTCAAGCGCTACGTCGGGGTGCCGGTGAAGTGGGTGCTGTGCCGATACCGCTTGCAGCGCGCGGCGCTGCACCTCGAGACCGAACCCCACGTCGACCTGGCCGAACTGGCCGTGCGGCACGGCTGGTACGACCAGGCGCACTTCACCCACGATTTCCGCGCCATGCTGGGTTGCGCCCCAGGCGAATACGTGGCCCGGCACGGCGCCTGAGTTACGCTGCGCCGATGGACAACATCGAGTTGGCCTTCGCCGGCGCCGCCGAGCAGGCGCGCATGCTGGCCGCGGGAGCGCTCACCGCGCCCGCCCTGACGGAGCTGTACCTGGAGCGGATCAAGCGGCTCGACCCTGAGTTGCGGGCATACCGGGTGGTGTTCGCCGAGTCCGCGCGCGCCGAAGCCGAGGCCGCGCAGCAGCGCCTCGACGCGGGGGAGCGGTTGCCGCTGTTGGGCGTGCCGATCGCGATCAAGGACGACGTCGACGTCGCCGGCGCCACCACCACGTATGGCAGCAACGCACACGGACCCGCACCGACGAAAGACGCTGAGGTGGTGCGGCTTCTCCGTGAAGCCGGGGCGGTGCTCCTCGGCAAGACGGCGGTACCGGAGATGATGATCTGGCCGTTCACCGAGACCGTCGCCTTCGGGGCGACGCACAACCCGTGGGATCTGGCCCGCACTCCGGGCGGCAGCAGCGGTGGCAGCGGCGCCGCCGTGGCGGCCGGCTTGGCGCCGATGGCGCTGGGTTCCGACGGTGCCGGGTCCATCCGGATCCCGTCGACGTGGTGTGGGTTGTACGGACTCAAACCGCAACGCGACCGGGTACCGCTGGCCCCGCACGACGACGCCTGGTGCGGAATGTCGGTGTACGGCCCGATGGCGCACACGGTGGAGGACGCGGCCCTGTTCCTCGACGTCACCTGTGACAAGGCGATGCCGGGTCCGCAGGGCGGGTTCGTGCGGGCCGCGTCGCGACCACCCAATCGGCTGCGAATCGCGTTGAGCACCAACGTTCCTCCGATGGTCAGCGCCCACCGCGACGCCGAGCAGCGCGCTGCGGTACACCAGGCGGGCGCTGTTCTCAAAGAGCTCGGCCACGACGTGGTGATGCGTGAGATCGACTACCCGCGAACGGCGGCGTACGGGCATGTGCTGCCACGCTTCTTCCGCGGCATCTACGACGACGTGCGCGCACTGCCGCATGCCGAACGTCTCGATTCCCGTACCCGCGGGATGGCCAGGATCGGACGGATGTTCTCCGACACCCGCATCGCCAAGATCCGGGCCGCCGAAGCGGAAGTGTCCGCACGGGTGATGGCGATATTCGACGACGTCGACGTGGTGATCACCCCCGGTACGGCCACCGGTCCGTCCCGGGTGGGGGCGTACCGCAGGCTCGGGGCGGTCTCGACGTTGGCTCTGGTGGGAGCGCGCACGCCGTATCAGGCGGCGTTCAACGCCACCGGGCAGCCGGCGGCGGTGGTGCCATGGGGACTGGACCGCAGCGGCCTGCCGCTGTCCATCCAGCTGGTCGGTCGGCCCTTCGACGAGGCGACGCTGTTGTCGCTGAGCGCCGAGATCGAAGCCGACCGCCCGTGGGCGGATCGCCGCCCACCGGTCAGCTGACACCCCGCGTTTTCGGCACAACCCTGCGCGTTCCCCGGCGAGCGAGTCACACTGAGCTCATGGCTCTGTTCGGTAGCTCGGATGACGATCTGAAACACCGCATCGAGGATCTGGAGCGCCGGGTCGTCGCCCTGGAACGGGCCGCTTTCACCGGATCGCCGGCCTCGCCGCGACCGATGGCGAGTGAACCCGCCGAGATGTGGGCGAGCGCGAACGTGTTGAACCTGGTGATGCAGGGCAGGAAACTCGAGGCCATCAAACTGCTCCGGGAGGAAACCGGGATGGGCCTCAAGCAGGCCAAGGACATCGTCGACGGTCTCTAGGCCAACGCGTCTCGCCACACCGCGAGCTTGTCGGCGATCGGCATGGTGTGCGCCGGGCTGGTCGACGGCAGCCGGCGATAGATCAGGCGCGGGTCGAAGCCCACCAGCCTGCGGTAGTTCGCCTCGGCCGCGCCGCCGGTGAAGAACACCCGCTCGATGCTGGGGTGTCGGCGATAGAACGCCGCGAACTCGTTGGCCACCATGCTGTCTCGTTCCACTGCGGAGTCCAGGCTGCCGGTGCGACGGCAGAACTTCAGGACGTCCCAGACCGCGATACCGTGTGCGATCAGCGCGGCGGTGCGCTCGGGATACGGTGCCGACGGGTCGAAGCCGAACAACTCACCGGTTATGGCCCAGAACCCGTTGCGCGGATTGCCATAGTACTGCTGGCTTTTCAACGACAACACGCTGGGCGCATTGCCGAGGAACAACCGGGTGGGTCTGCCGCCGACAATCGGCGGCAGACCCACGACTTCCGGTGTGCGCATACCTCCTCTCTATCAGAGTGACTCCTCGAAACTCACGAGAGGTGATGCACCTCCTGCAGCCCGTAGACCGGTGTCGGGATGCCCTCGTAGCGGGCTTTCAACTGCAGGGCCAGGTACAGCGAGTAGTGCCGGGACTGGTGCAGGTTGCCGCCGTGGAACCACAGGTTCTCCTGCTGGGTGGGCTTCCACATGTTGCGCTGTTCACCCTCCCACGGCCCGGGATCCTTGGTGGTGCCGCTGCCCAGGCCCCAGACCTTGCCCACCTTGTCGGCGACGTCCTGACCGATCAGGTCGGCGGCCCAGCCGTTCATCGAGCCGTAGCCCGTCGCATAGACCACGACATCGGCGGGCAACACGGTGCCGTCGGCCAGTACCACTGCGTCCTCGGTCAGATGCGAGACCTGTCCGTGCGCCAGCTTGATCGTCCCGTCGGCCACCAGGTCGCAGGCGCCGACGTCGATGTAGTACCCCGAGCCGCGCCGCAGGTACTTCATGAAGAGCCCGGAACCGTCGTCGCCCCAATCCAATTCGAAACCGGCCGCCGCCAGCCGCTCGTAGAACTCCTTGTCGCGCTCGCGGATGGCGTCGTAGATCGGGATCTGGAACTCGTGCATGATCCGGTACGGCAGTGAGGCGAATGTCAGGTCGGCCTTCTCGGTGGTCATGCCTGCGGCCAGCGCGCGCTCGGAGTACAGATCGCCGAGGCCCAGATCCATCAGCGAATCGGACTTCACGATGTGCGTCGACGACCGCTGCACCATCGTTGCGTCAACACCGTTTTCCACCAGTGCTTTACAGATGTCGTGGGCCGAGTTGTTCGATCCGATCACCACCACTTTCTTACCGGCGTAGCGGTCCGGCCCGGGATGTGCCGACGAATGGTGTTGCTCGCCACGGAAGACATCCTGGCCGTCCAGCGTCGGGATGGACGGTTTGCCGGACATCCCGGTGGCCAGCACCAGATGCGTCGGGTGCAACGTCAGCTTCTCGCCGTCGCGGTCTACCTCGACGGTCCAGCGGGGGCCGTCAGGACCCGAATCAAACACGGCCGAGTGGCAGGTGGTCTTCGACCAGTACGGCACCTCCATCACACGGGTGTAGAACTCCAGCCAGTCGCCGATCTTGTCCTTCGGCGCGAACACCGGCCAGTTCTGCGGGAACGGCAGGTAGGGCAGATGGTCGTACCAGACCGGGTCGTGCAGGCACAGTGACTTGTAGCGTTTGCGCCACTGGTCGCCGGGACGCTCGTGCTTGTCCACGACGATGGCCGGCACGCCGAGCTGGCGCAGCCGCGCCCCCAGCGCGATACCGCCCTGACCGCCGCCGACGACCAGGATGTAGGGCTGTTCGGTCCGGCCCAGCGCCTCGTCTTCGGCGGCCTTCTTCTCGGCCCAGGACCGCGGGTCGGGATCGCTGCCGTGGACGGCGCCCAGGACGCGGTTGGGGCCTTTGCGCTCCTCGTGCCCCTTGAGTTCCTGCAGTGCGGTCAGGAAGGTCCAGGCCTGGTCGTCTTTGAGGCGGAGGTGCCCGACGCCGCGTCCGGCCGCCGTCTCGAACTCGATGAAGGCCGACGTGACGCCGCCCTCCTCGGTCGGGGTCTCCCGGGTCCGGAACCGTGAGGGTTCGGTTCCGGCCACCCGGGATTCCAGCATGTCGGCAATCGCGTCGCGGCCCTCGACGGTCTTGAGATTCCAGGTGAAAGCCACGAGATCGCGCCAGAAGCTGTCGACAGCGAACTTGCTCACGGCGCGCTCGATATCGCGGACGGCCAGCGCGGTCTCGAAATCGGCGAGCCAGGCGTCGACGCGCTCCTGGGGCGTGAGGACGGTGGCGGGGGGTTCAAGAGTGGAAGTCATGTGACCCAGGGCACACCGTGAACACCCTGCTCACAAGAGTTGCGTCACGTTGCAACGTCGACGTGCCGGCGGGCGCAACCCCCTGCAACTCTTTCGGGGTGTGGTCGCGGTCACATAGAACAAGTCGCATGAAAGCAGCTGTGTACTACGGACCGAACAAGGTCGAGGTGGCCGATGTCCCCGAACCGGCGCCCACGCCCGGCACCGTCAAACTCAAGGTCGGCTTCAACGGCATCTGTGGCACCGATCTGCACGAGTACTACGCCGGCCCGATCTTCGTGCCCACCGCGCCGCACCCGCTCACTCATCAGGAACTGCCGCTGACCTTGGGGCATGAGTTCTCCGGCGTGATCACCGATATCGGCGAGGGGGTGACGGGCTGGGCCGAAGGTGACCGGGTGGCCGTGGAGCCCATCTACAAGTGCGGGCACTGCCCGGCTTGCCGCGCCGGCAACTACAACATCTGCGCGCAGATCGGTTTTCACGGCCTGATGTCCGACGGCGGGATGGCCGAGTACTCCGTGGTGCCGACCAGCATGCTGCACAAGCTGCCCGACAACGTATCGCTGCAACTCGGTGCGCTGGTCGAACCGATGTCGGTGGCCTACCACGCCGCCACCCTGGGAGATGTGACGCCGGGGGACACCGCCATGGTGTTCGGTGCCGGACCGATCGGGATCGGGCTGTGGTTCGCGTTGCGCGGCAAGGGGATCGAAGACGTGTTCGTCGTCGAACCGTCGCCAACCCGCAGACAGGCGGTCGAAGCGCTGGGTGCCCGGACCTTGGATCCCACGGCCGCCGACGTGCCCGTCTTCATCGCCGACCACACCTCCGGTAAGAAGGCCGACGCGGTGTTCGACGCGGCCGGTGTGCAACCGGCCATCGAAACCGCGTTGGCCTGCGTCGGCGCCCGGCGCCCGATGGTCAGTGTCGCGATCTACGAAAAGCCGCTCACCACACCGCTTCTCAACCTCGTGATGAACGAGTCCCGGATCCAGGGCTCGCTGTGCTACACCGGCGCCGACTTCGAGGCCGTCATCGCCCTGATGGCGCAGGGCGCCTACGACACCACGGGATGGGTGACGCCCATCGGCATCGACGAGGTGATCGACGAGGGCTTCGAGGCGCTGCACGCCGGAACCAAGATGAAGGTTCTGGTCGACCCGACCATCTGAAGGACATCATGACACTCAACGGAAAAGTAGCTCTGGTGACCGGCGGCGGCCGGGGTATCGGCCGCGGTATCGCCCTGCGGTTGGCGCGCGACGGCGCCGATATCGCGCTGGTGGACGTGCAACCGGACGGTATCAACGCCGTCGCGGACGAGGTCGCTGAAATCGGGCAGAAGGCCACCACATTCGTGGCCGACGTCGGTGACCGCGACCAGGTCTTCGCTGCCGTCGACCATGCCGCGCAAGCGCTCGGCGGCTTCGACATCATGGTGAACAACGCCGGCGTCGCCCTGGTGGGTCCGATCGCCGATGTGACGCCGGAAGAGGTGCAACGGATCTGGTCGATCAACGTCAACGGTGTGCTGTGGGGTATCCAGGCCGCGGCCGCGAAATTCAAGGCCACGGGCAGCAAAGGCAAGATCATCAATGCCTCCTCGATCGCCGGCCACGACGGCTTCGCCATGCTCGGGGTGTACAGCGCCACCAAGTTCGCGGTCCGGGCGCTCACCCAGGCTGCGGCCAAGGAACACGCGGTCGACGGCATCACGGTCAACGCTTATTGCCCGGGGGTGGTGGGCACCGACATGTGGGTGGAGATCGACAAGCGGTTCGCGGAACTCACCGGCGCCGCCGAGGGCGAGACCTATGACAAGTTCGTCGGCGGCATCGCCTTGGGCCGGGCCGAGACCCCCGATGATGTGGCCGGCTTCGTGTCCTACCTCGCCGGACCGGACGCGGATTACATGACCGGCCAGTCCGGGCTGATCGACGGCGGGCTGGTCTACCGGTGAGGCTGACCAGCGGCGCTGGCGCCTGCCTGTGACGGGGAGCACAATCATGGGCGATGCACGTGCCTGAACCCGCCGTCGCCGTCGGCGAAGATCCGCGCAGTTACGCGCGGCTGATGTCGGCGGTCTACGACGCCACCATGGCGGGCAACCGCGCTCCGGCGCGGCCCCGCTCGGTCATCGGAGATTCGTGGCAGCGGATGAAGGCTAAGGGAATCAACCCCGACAATCACACCCCGCCGGTGGTGGAGGCCGGTGCCGTCGACGCACTGCGGCGCTCATCGGGTTTGATGGCGGTGCTCGACGAGGTGTCGCGCGGGTTGGAATCCCTTGTGGCGGAAGGCCACAACATCCTGGTGGTGGCCGACGCGCGCGGCCGGGTGCTGTGGCGCTCGGGTTCGCCGCAGGTGCTCGCCAACGCCGACAGGCTCGGATTCATCGAGGGCGCGCACTGGGGTGAGGACGCGGTGGGCACCAACGCGATCGGCACCGCGCTGGCCTCGCACCGCGCGGTGCAGGTGTTCTGCGCCGAGCACTACCTGCGCAGCCACCACCCGTGGACCTGCGCGGGCGCCCCCATCCGCGACCCCCGCACCGGCCAGGTCATCGGCGTCGTCGACGTCTCCGGCCCCGCCGCCACCGTGCACCCGACCACCGTCGCGTTGGTCGATGTCGTCGCCCGCCTCGCCGAATCGCATCTGCGTGAGCAGCATGACCGCACGCTCAACAGGCTGCGCACCGTCGCCGCGCCGATCCTGGCCCGTATCGGTGCGCCGGCCCTGGCGGTCGACAACGACGGCTGGGTGGCCGCCGTGGATTCGTTGCCCCTGCACAACCGCATCCTGTTGCCGGATGAGCTGCGGCCCGGACGGGCGTGGGTGCCGCCGCTGGGCATGTGCGATATCGAGCTGTTGCCCGGTGGCTGGCTGGTGCGGGTGGCCGATAATGATGCGGTGCCCGCCGTGGCCAACGTGACACTGGATCTGCGGGCTTCGGGTGCGCCGGCGTTGGAGATGGTGGGCCAGTTCGGCAGCTGGCGTCATGACATCTCGCTGCGGCACGCCGAGATCCTGTTGATCCTGGCCCGCCATCCCGACGGCCGGTCCGCACCCGAGCTGGCCACTGATCTCTATGGGGACGCCACCCGGGTGGTCACTGTCAGGGCTGAGATGTCGCGTCTGCGAAAGCAATTCGCCGGGATCGTGTCGGGGCGGCCCTATCGGTTCACCGACACCGCCACGGTCGAGGTGCGCTACCCCGACGACATGGCCGATTTGCTGGCACCGTCGACGGCACCCGCGGTCCGCGACGCCCGCGTTGTACCTTGAGGCGTGGCTGACGAACTCGCGGAACTCCTGGACGGACTGGCGGAGCCGACGCGCTCCGAACGCGCCGAGCTGATCCGGTGGCTGCTGGAGCGGGGGATCACCGCCGGGCAGATCCGTGAATCGTTCTCGCCCATGTTGTTGGCGCCGCGCCGGATCCTCGGAGACGACGGCACTCATGTCTCGACTCGGGAGATCAGTGAGTCCACCGGTATGGACCTGGACCTGGTGCAGCGGGTGCTGCGGGCGGTCGGCCTGCCGCGGGTGGAGGATCCCGACGCGGCGGTGTTCCTGCGCGCCGACGGTGAGATCGCCTCCGTGATACAGAGATTCGCCGAGCTCGGTATCGAACCCGACAACCTGGTGCAGGTGGCTCGGACTCTGGCCGACGGACTGGCCACCGCAGCTGAAGTCATGCGCTTCACCGGGCTCGCGGCGGTGCTCGAGCCCGGCGCCACCGAACTGCAGATCGCGGGGCGACTCGAGGCGCTGGTGACACAGGTCGAGCCGCTGCTGGGCGAGCTGGTGCACGACATGCTGCTGCTGCAACTGCGCCATTCCATGGAAACCGAGGCGGTCAGCGCCAGCGAACGCGCCGCCGGCGCACCGCTTCCCGGGGCCCGCGATATCGCGGTGGCCTTCGCCGATCTCGTCGGTTTCACCCGCCTCGGCGAGGCCGTCGAACCCGAGCAGCTCGAGCGGCTGGCCCATCGCCTGGCCGATATGGCCCGCGATGTCGCAGTCCCACCGGTGCGCCTGGTCAAGACGATCGGCGACGCGGTCATGCTCGTCTGTCCCGACGCTGCGCTGCTGCTCGACGCGATGCTCGAACTCTGTGACGCCGCCCGCGCGGACGAGGATTTCCCGCGGCTGCGGGTGGGGTTGGCTTACGGCGAAGCCGTCAGTCGCGCCGGCGACTGGTTCGGCAGCCCGGTCAACCTCGCCAGCCGGGTCACCGGCGCCGCCCGGCCGGGCGCGGTGCTGGTGGCCGAGTCCGCCCGCGAGGTGATCGGTGACGCCGAGCGGTACCAGTGGTCGTTCGCCGGCGCCAAACACCTCAAGGGGGTGAAAGGCGAGACGAAGCTGTTCCGGGCCCGGCGGGCCTGAGTGCCCGGGACTACTGCGTCGGGATCTGAATCCCTTCCGAGGGTTGCACAATCACGAATCCCTGCCCGTGGAAGGACACCTGCACCGCCTCGCCGGAACCGCGCCCGATCAACGCCCCGGCCTTGAAGCTGGTCTTGAGCTGGGTCTGCAGGCCGGCCGACCACGCGACGATCGCATTGGTGTCGGCGAAGGTGGGGGCTTCGGCGGCGTTGAGCACCACCGGCGGGCCGTCGGTGGTCAGCGCCACCCAACCGGATCCGCGGAATGTGGTGTTGAACAGCCCGCCCGCGGCCATGCTGCCGCCGCGCACCCGCTCGATGTTCCAGTCCAGGCTCGACGAGAACGCCAGGACGTTCTTGCCGCTGATCGACAGACCGGAGTTGGTGATCTGCAGCAGGTGCACGTCGTACGCGCGGTCGGCCAGGAACACATCACCCTGGCCCTGGCACCGCATCAACGGCAGACCCTCACCGGTCAACGCCTTCTTGATGAACTTCGAGGCGCCGCTGCCTTCGAACGCGAAGTCGACGTTGCCTTGATAGGCCACCATCGAACCCTGCCGCGCCATGAACGGTTCGCCGAGGCGCACCCGCAGCATCTTGAGGTTCTGGTTGGCGATCGGTTGGGCTTCTTTCTCGCTGAACCGGCCATCCACCAGTGGGCCGCTGATCCCGGCGAACCCGTCACCGCCCGCAGGGGCGTACGACTGCGGAGTCTGGGGTTCGGATGTGTACTGCGCGGCGGTGAAAGACTGGGGCGTCTGGTCTTCGGGAGCCGGTGACAGCTGCTCCGACGGCGGCGGGGCGCCCAGGGCCGCGGTGCCCATGCGGCCCTGGTGGGAGATCTGGTCAGTCCATTGGTGCCCGTCCCACCACCGGTAGTCGTACCGGCCTTCGGGGTCGGGCTGCCAGCTGCCTTGGTGTGGTCCAGTCACGGTCATCTCCTCGCAGGGGTTACAACGTGCCGGACATCCACCCTAAGACACCGAGGCGGACCGGTGATGGCTTCGCGGTTCGCCGAAGGGGCCTTCGGCACCGCGGCTGAGCTGGCATTCTGAAGGCCATGGCGGGTAAAGAGATCGACCGGGCGCGGGCGCAGAGCGCCTTCGCCGTCCTCAAGCAACATCCGGGTATGGCGCTGTTCGTGGCGTCTCCGGCCGTGATTGCGCTCGGCGTGGTGTGGTGGCTCTTCGGCGCCGGCTGGGCCACGGTCCTGCTGATCGCTCTGCTGCTGGGCGGTGGTGCGGCGCTGCTGCTCCAACGCTGAAAACCGATCCGTTCGCTGACGGTGAACGCCGCTCCCATCCGTTTGTAACGGTGTAATCATGTAATCATGAAACGCCATCACTCCCGGCCTCAGCCGGATGCCGCCGACGCTGCCGACTGGTTCGCCGGCCGGCTTCCCACCGATTGGTTCGACGGTGACCCGACCGTGGCCGTCGACAAGGAAGAGATCACCGTCATCGGGCGGCTGCCCGCTGCCGATGGAGAGACACCCGCCCGTGCCTCGGGCCGGGTCGCCCGATTCCGCGAGGAGACCCGCTCCGAGCGCATGCGGATCGCCGACGAAGCCGAAGACCGCTACCGCCGGAAAGTCTCCTGGGGGGTCGAGGTCGCCGACGGCGACAACACCGAGCGAATCCTGTTCACCCACATCGCCGTACCGGTGATGACCCGGCTCAAGCAGCCGGAGCGTCAGGTGCTGGACACCCTCGTCGACGCCGGTGTGGCCCGCTCACGCTCAGAGGCGCTGGCCTGGTCGGTCAAGCTCGTGGGCGAACATGCCGAGGAATGGCTGGACAAGCTGCGCAACGCCATGACCGAGGTCGACGAACTGCGCAACCAGGGCCCGCAGCTCTGACGCCGAGATCAGGCACCGTCCGCAGTCTCGCGGACTAGGTCTGGGTCATCCGCCAGTAGGTCCCACGCGCGGCCACCAGTTCGGCGTGCGTGCCCTGCTCGACGATGGTGCCGCCGTCCATCACGACGATCACGTGGGCGTCGCGGATCGTCGACAGCCGGTGCGCGATGATGAAACTGGTTCGGTCCCGCCGCAATTCACTCATCGCCTGCTGCACCAACAACTCGGTGCGGGTGTCCACCGAACTGGTCGCCTCATCGAGCACCAGGATGCGGGGCGCAGCCAGGAACGCTCTGGCGATGGTGATCAGCTGCTTCTCACCGGCGCTGATCTTGCCGCCGTCGTCATTGACCCTGGTGTCGTATCCCTCAGGCAGCATGTGCACGAACCGGTCCACGTACGCCGCCCGGGCAGCGGCCATCACCTCGTCGTCGGACGCATCCGGCCGGCCGTAGGCGATGTTGTCGTAGATGGTGCCGGCGAACAACCAGGTGTCCTGCAGCACCATGCCGATTCCTGAGCGCAACGACTCGCGGCTGACGGTGGCGGTGTCCACCCCGTCGATCAGCACCCGCCCGGAATCCAGCTCGTAGAACCGCATCAGCAGATTCACCAGGGTGGTCTTGCCCGCCCCGGTGGGTCCCACGATCGCCACGGTGTGGCCGGGTTCGGCGACCAGCGACAGATTCTCGATCAGCGGGGCGTCCGGCCGGTAACTGAAGTACACATGGTCGAACTCCACGCGCGGAGCGGACCCCGACGGCAGGGTGGCCAGTGCATCGGCCGGTTCCTCTGTTTCGTCGAGGAAGCCGAACACCCGCTCCGCGCTGGCGATCCCGGATTGCAGCGTGTTGAACATCGACGCCAACTGGCCCAGCGGCTGGTTGAACTGCCGTACGTACTGGATGAACGCCTGCATGCTGCCGAGGGTGATCTGCCCGGTCGCCACCTGCAGCCCGCCCACCACGGCGACGGCGACGTAACTCAGATTGCCGATGAACATCGTTGCCGGGCCCACCAGCCCGGAGAAGAACTGGGCGCCGAAGCTGGCATGGAAAACGTCGTCGTTGTACTCGCGGAACCGCTCCTGGGCGCTGGCGCGGTGGCCGTAGGTCTTGACGACGGTGAACCCGCTGTAGGTCTCCTCGATGTGGGCGGCCAGGCGTCCGGTGTTGCGCCACTGCGCGATGAACAGTTTCTGCGAGCGACGCGTGATCGAGCGGATCGCCCACAGCGTCAACGGCACTGTCACCACGGTCAGAAACGCCAGCAGCGGTGAGATGGTCAGCATCATCACCAGCACGGCCACGATGGTCAGCGCCGAGGACAGCAGCTGGTTGATGGTCATCGACACCGAGGTCTGGATGTTGTCGACGTCGTTGGTCACCCGGGACAGCAGCTCACCGCGCTGGCGGGAGTCGAAGTGCGACAACGGCAGCCGGTGCACCTTGTCTTCGACATCGGAGCGCAGCGCCACCATGGTGCGTTGCACCGCGACGTTGAGCAGCCGGGCCTGGATCCAGATGAGCAGTGCGGCAAGCAGATACAAACCCAGCGCGAGCAACAGCGTCCGCGCCACCGCGGCGAAGTCCACGCCCTGGCCGGGGGTCACGTTCATGCCCGACAGCAGATCGGCGAAGGTGGAGTCCCCGCGTTCGCGTGCTGCGTCGATGGCCTGCTCTTTGGTGAGCCCGGCCGGCAGCTGTTTGCCGATCACCCCGTTGAACAACAGATCGGTCGCGTGCCCGAGGATACGCGGCCCGATCACCCCGATCCCGATCCCGGCGATCGACAACAGGATCACGGTGGCGGCCAGCCAGCGGTGCGGCGTCAGCCGTTTGACCAGTCGCAGAGCCGAGCCCTTGAAGTCGCGGGAGCGGTCCGCAGGCTCCTGCTGCATCCGCATCGCTCCACGCATGGGACCCGTCACCGCGGATCTCCCACCCGCAGCGCCTGCGACTCGGCGAACTCCTGGTAGGTGCGGCAGTCGGCCAGCAACGCCTCGTGCGTCCCGGCGCCCACCATCTGGCCGTCCTCGAGGACGAGGATCTGGTCCGCTGTGGTGATCGTGGAGATGCGTTGGGCCACAATGACGACGGTGGCATCGGCAGCCACGGCACGCAGCCGTGCGCGCACCTCGGCGTCGGTGTTGACATCCAGGGCGGACAGGGCGTCGTCGAACAGGTACACCGCGGGACGGCGGATCACCGCCCGGGCGATCGCCAGCCGCTGCCGCTGACCCCCGGAGAAGTTGACACCACCCTGGGCCACCCGCATGTCGAGGCCGTCGGGGGACTTGGCCACGAACTCGTCGGCGCAGGCCACCCGCAGCGCCTCCCACATCTCCTCATCCGAGGAGTCGGCCTTGCCGTACCGCAGGTTGTCGGCGACGGTGCCGGAGAACAGATAACCTCGCTGGGGCACCAATCCGAGGGCCGACCACAGGGTTTCGGTGTTCTGGTCGCGCACGTCGACACCGCCCACCAGCACCGCACCCGCCGTGACGTCGTACATGCGGGTGATCAGCGACAGTAATGTCGACTTACCCGAGCCGGTGCCGCCGACGACGGCGGTGGTGCTGCCGGGCTGGGCGGTGAACGAAACTCCGCGCAGCACAGCGCGGTCGGCGCCGGGGTACCGGAAGGTGACGTCGTCCACCTCGATCACGCCGGTACGGTGCGGCGCCACCGGCTCTGCGGGGTTCGTGATCGCCGGGGTCGTCGACAGCACTTCGGTGATGCGTTCTGCACAGGCTGAGGCCCGGGGGAGGATGGCCAGGAAGATCGTGGCCATCATGACCGCCATCAGGATCTGCATGAAGTAGCTCAGGAACGCGATCAACGAGCCCACCTGCATCTGCCCGGCGTCGATGCGCATACCGCCGAACCAGATCAGCGCGACGCTGGAGAGGTTGATGGTCAAGGTGGTGACCGGCAGCATCAGGGCCTGCCAGCGGCCCGCGTCCAGTGCGGTGTCCGACAACGCCTTGTTGGCGACGGCGAACCGGTCGCGTTCGAACGGTTCGCGGGCGAACGCGCGGATCACCCGGATGCCCGCCAGCTGGTCGCGCATCACCCGGTTGATGCCGTCGATCAGCTGCTGCATCCGGCGGAAGATCGGCAGCAGGTGCCGCACTATCCAGTAGTTGGTCACCCCGAGCACCGGCACACTGATCAGCAGCAGCCACGACAGCCCGGCGTCCTGGTGCACCGCCATCGCGATACCACCGACGCACATGATCGGCGCGGTCACCAACACCGTGAACGTCATCTGCACCAGCACCTGGATCTGCTGCACATCGTTGGTGGTGCGGGTCAGCAGCGACGGTGCGCCGAATCGCGCGGTCTCGTGCTCCGAGAACGTCGTGACGTGGTGGAACATCGCCGCCCGGAGGTCCCGCCCGAACCCCATCCCGGCGCGGGAACCGAAATACACCGCCCCCACGGCACACACCACCTGACACGCGGTCACCGCCAGCATCACCATGCCGAGCCGGATGATCGTACCGGTGTCGCCGGTGGCGATGCCGTCGTCGATGATCGCGGCGTTGACCGTCGGCAGGTAGAGGGAGGCCAGAGTGCTGATGATCTGCAACGCCATCACCCCGGCCACCAGCCGCCGGTACGGCCGCACATAGTGCCGCAACAGCGCTGCAAGCATCTCGTTACTGTCGCACTGCGTTGGTGCCGCAGCAAAGCGCCAGGTCAACGGGCGTGTCGGTGGTTACCGCCAGGTGTGGCCGCTACAGTGCATGGCGGGGGACCCAAGGCACGCACGGGCGGGAAAGTATCGGGAAGAAGAGGTGCGCATAGCTGTGAAGCGCAACGTGACCAAGCTGGCGATCGCAGCCGTGGCTGTGTTGCCGTTGCTGGCCGGTTGTTCCGAGGGCGAGAGCCCCAGTGAGCCTGCGCCCGAATCGTCGTCGCCTCAGCAACAAGGTGGGAACGCTTCCCACGGCCCCATCTTCCCCCAGTGCGGCGGGATCACCGACGAGACCATGCAACAGCTGACCCGGGTCTCCGGCCTGAAGAACACCGCCACCAATTCGGTGGGCTGCCAATGGCTTCAGAACGGTGGCATCGTCGGCCCGCACTTCTCCTTCACCTGGTTCCGCGGCAGCCCCATCGGTCGTGAACGCAAGACGCAGGAACTGTCCCGGACCAGCGTGGAAGACATTTCCATCGAGGGGCATGACGGCTTCGTGGCCATCGGCACCGACCCGACGCTCGGCGACAACCTCTGCGAGATCGGCATCCAGTTCGACGACGACTTCATCGAATGGTCGGTCAGCTTCGCCGCCGACAACTACCCGCCGCCGTGTGATGTGGCCACCGAACTGACCCGGCAATCGATCGTGAACGCGAAATGAGCAACAGATTCCTCGTCACGGCCGCCGTCGTGGTCGCCAGCGTGGGCATGATCGCCGGCTGTTCGCGCACCGTCGACGGCACCGCCCTGCAGGCTGGAGCGGGAAACACCCCGCGCAACAACGATTCCCAGGAGCAGTACCCCAACCTCCTGAAGGAATGTGACGTGCTGACCCAGGACATCCTGGCCGAGACGGTCGGGGCGGATCCGCTGGACATCCAGAGCACGTTCATCGGCGCGGTGTGCCGGTGGCAGGCAGCAAACCCCGCCGGGCTGATCGACATCACCCGGTTCTGGTTCGAGCAGGGCAGCCTCGACAACGAACGTCAGGTTGCCGAGGCCCTGAACTACCAGATCGAGGACCGCCGGATCGCCGGAATCCAGTCCATCGTGATGCGCACCGGGGACGCCACCGGTTCGTGCGGTGTGGCCAGCGACGCCGCGGGCGTGGTGGGCTGGTGGATCAACCCCCAGGCGCCGGGTATCGACGCGTGTGGTCAGGCGATCAAGCTCGCCGAACTCACGCTGGCCACCAACTCCTGACCCCACTCAGCTGACCCCCGTCAGCGCGAGCGCGCGTGTCTGTACACGACTCGCCGCGCCCGGACGTACCAACACGTGCGCTCGCGCCGGCCGGGTGATGGCGCGAACGCGCGCGTTTGCACGCGACACGCCCGCAGAAGGTGTACAGACACGCGCGCTCGGCGGAATGGGGGTCAGCGCAGCCGCAGCGACAGCTGGTGCGCCTGTTCCAGTAGCAGCGCGCCCAGCTCGCGGCGGCGGGCGGGTTTGAACCGGGTCTCGACGCCGGTGAGGCTCAGGGCCCAGGCGGGTTGGCCGTTGCGGTCGAAGACCGCCGCACCGATTCCCCAGCTGCCCTCCACCAACAACGCCGGGTTGACGGCGTATCCGGTGCGCCGGGTCGCGGCGATCCGCTCGCGGATGGCCGTCTCGGAGTGCGGCGCTCCCCACTGGGGTTCGGGGTTCGTGCGGGCGAAGTAGTCGTCGATGTCGCGGTCGGGCAGATGGCTCAGGATCACCAGACCGGCCGAGGCCACCCCGAGGGGGAACCGGATGCCGACGTGCAGCACGTGCGAACGCAGCGGAAAGCTGCCCTCCTGGGAGTGCACGCACACCGTCTCGTCACCGCGGCGGGCCGAGAGGAACGTGCTCTCACCGGACTCGCGGGCCAGGACATCCACGATGTCACGGGCCTGCTCGACGATGTCGTAGCGGTTGGCGGCGCTGGCGCCCAGCAGGTAGAGCTCCGGACCCAGCGACCATCGGCCGGTCTTGAGGTCGCGGTCCACCAGGCCTTCTTCGGCCATGGCCATGAGCAGCCGATGCGCCGTGGGCCGGGCGAGGCCGGCGGCCGTGGCCACCTCGGTGGTGGAACCGCCCGAGGACTCGCGAGCGCCGACGGCCCGCAGCAGTGCGCCCACCCGTGCGATCACTCCGTCCACGCGATCAGCCTAGCGTCCACTCAGTGAACGCAATAGCGTTCACTGCTCACCAAGCGAGCAGCTTGCGCCGAATTCCTGGAGATGGGTTCCGTTACTGCACAGCCCCACTGACAATCGGTGTCAGCGATCAACGGATGTCTGATCAATGAACACAGAACGGAACACTTCATGTCTTCAAAGGTCTACAGCTCGGCGGCGGAAGCTGTCGCCGACATCGGTGACGGTGCACGCGTCGCCGTCGGCGGATTCGGCTTGTGCGGCATTCCCGACGCACTCATCCAGGCTGTCGCCGACGCCGGCGCAGGTGCCCTCGAGGTGTTCTCCAACAACTGCGGGGTCGACGACCACGGGCTCGGAATCCTGCTGGGCCTGGGCCGGATTCGTCGGGTCACCGCGTCCTACGTCGGGGAGAACAAGGAGTTCGCCCGGCAATACCTGGCCGGCGAGCTCGAGGTCGAGCTGACGCCGCAGGGCACGCTCGCCGAGCGGCTGCGGGCCGGCGGCGCCGGCATCCCGGCGTTCTACACCCCCGCCGGCGTGGCCACACCGGTGGCCGAGGGCGGGATCCCCTGGAAGTACGCGCCGGACGGTTCGGTGGCGATCGCCTCCCCCAAGAAGGAGACGCGCACCTTCGGGGACCGCGACTACGTGCTCGAGGAGGCCATCAACGCCGACTTCGCGCTGGTCCACGCCCGGCTCGGGGACACCGCGGGCAACCTCGTGTTCGAGAAGTCGGCCATGAACTTCAACCCACTGGCCGCGATGGCCGGCAAGATCACCGTCGCCCAGGTGGAGACCCTGGTGGAGCCCGGTGACATCGAACCCGGCGCGGTCCATCTGCCCGGGGTCTTCGTCCAGCGCATCGTGCACACCGGCCCGCAGGACAAACGCATCGAGAAGCGCACCGTGCGCGCCACCCAGGAGGCCTGACGATGACTGCAACATTGACCGGATGGTCGCGTAACCAGATGGCCGCCCGCGCGGCTGCCGAGATGATCGACGGCGAGTACGTCAACCTCGGCATCGGCCTGCCCACCCTGATCCCCGATCACCTCAGCCCCGATGTGCGGGTCACGCTGCATTCCGAGAACGGCATCCTGGGCACCGGTGCCTATCCCACCGAGGACGCGGTCGACCCCGACCTCATCAACGCCGGCAAGGAGACGGTCACCGTCAATCCCGGTGCGGCGTTCTTCGATTCGGCCAGCTCCTTCGGCATGATCCGCGGCGGCCACATCAACACCGCCGTGCTCGGCGCCATGCAGGTCTCGCGTTACGGCGATCTGGCCAACTGGATGATCCCCGGCAAGATGGTCAAGGGCATGGGTGGTGCCATGGATCTGGTGCACGGCGCCGACCGGGTGATCGTGTTGATGGAGCACACCGACCGCTCGGGAGCACCGAAGATCGTCGACACCTGCTCGCTGCCGTTGACCGGTGCCCGGGTGGTCAACCGGATCATCACCAACCTCGCCGTGCTCGACGTGACCGGCGACGGCACGCTGGCCGTGCGCGAACTCGCCCCGGGTGTCACCTACGCCGACGTCGTGGCCGCCACCGACGCGCCGCTGACGTGGGTGCTGTCATGACCTCGGTGATCGTCGCCGGCGCGCGCACGCCGGTCGGGAAACTGATGGGGTCACTGGCCGACTTCTCCGGGGCCCAATTGGGCGGTATCGCAATCGAAGCCGCACTGGCCAAGGCGGGTGTCTCCGGTGAGCAGGTGCAGTACGTCATCATGGGCCAGGTGCTCACCGCGGGTGCGGGACAGCTGCCCGCGCGGCAGGCCGCGGTGGCCGGCGGTATCCCCATGTCGGTGCCCGCGCTGACGGTCAACAAGGTGTGCCTGTCCGGGCTGGATTCGATTGCCCTGGCGGATCAGCTGATTCGTGCCGGGGTGGTCGATGTGGTGGTGGCCGGGGGACAGGAGTCGATGACCCAGGCGCCGCACCTGCTGCCGAAATCACGCGGCGGGTTCAAGTACGGCGACGTCACGGTCACCGACCACCTCGCCTATGACGGGCTGCGTGACGTGTTCACCGACGAGGCCATGGGTGCGTTGACCGAGGACGCCAATGACCTGGCCCGCGCCGAACAGGACGAGTTCGCCGCGCGGTCACATCAGCGCGCCGCGGCGGCCTGGAAGGACGGCCTGTTCGACGACGAGGTTGTGCCGGTGGCGATTCCGCAGCGTCGCGGTGAGCCGATCCAGTTCACCGCCGACGAAGGCATCCGCGGCGACACCACCGCGGAGGCGCTGTCCAAGCTGCGGCCCGCGTTCCGCAAGGACGGCACCATCACCGCGGGCAACGCCTCGACCATCAACGACGGCGCGGCCGCCGTGGTGGTGATGAGCAAGCGCAAAGCCGAGGAGCTCGGCCTGGACTGGATCGCCGAGATCGGTGCCCAGGGCATGGTGGCCGGCCCCGACTCGACCTTGCAGCAGCAGCCCGCCAACGCCATCATCGCCGCCTGCGCGCAGGAGGGGATCGACCCGAAAGCGTTGGACCTCATCGAGATCAACGAGGCCTTTGCGGCCGTGGGCATCGCGTCCACCAAGGCGCTGGGGGTTGATCCGGAGAAGGTGAACGTCAACGGTGGCGCCATCTCGATCGGGCACCCCCTCGGCATGTCCGGCGCCCGGGTGGTGCTGCATCTGGCTCTGGAGCTCAAGCGCCGCGGCGGCGGTACGGGTGCCGCGGCATTGTGCGGTGGCACCGGTCAGGGCTCGGCCCTGCTGCTGCACGTCCCCAGTTAGCGATTTGGGCGCGCTGGTAACCGCTGAGCGGTTACCAGCGCGCCCAAATCACACCTTGCCGCCGGTCAGCGAAAGTAGTTGGCGGGCGCGGGCTTTGGCCAGCTCGCAGTAACCCCGGGCGGCGGCACGGGCGGCGGTGGCATCGTTGTTCTCCAGCGCTACCAGCAGGTCCCGCTGTACCGTCAGAAAGGCCGCCGACGACTGCGCGGTGATACCGAAGCTGCGGGTCATCACATTCTTGATACTCAGCGACGAGAACGCGGCGGTCAGCAGTTGATTTCCGGACAACGCCACAATCGCCTCGTGGAACGCGTAATTGGCGTCCAGGTAGGCGTGGAAATCCACAAAATGATCGCCGACCAGGCACCGCGACATCGTCTCCAGATGCGTGCGGGCGGTGGCCAGCAGTTGCGGGTCGACACGGCCGATCACGCAGTCGATCACGCCCAGCTCGATGGCCAGCCGTGCCTCGAAGGTCTGATCAGAGGTGCGCACGTCGAAAGCGGCGATCACATAACCGCGTTCGGGGTCGCGCAACACCAGCCCGTCGGAAGCCAGGCGGGTCAACGCGTAGAACGCTCGCGCCCGGTCGCCGTCCAGCCGCTCGGCCAGATGATCGACGGTGATCACCTCACCGGGACCGAAGACCCGGGACAGCACCATGTCACGCGCCTGCTGATAGGCGCCGTCATTGCGTTCGAACTCGAATCGGCCGAAGCCACCACGGAAATACGTCAGCGGCGAGCCTTCCCGCGCGGTCGCGGCAACCACATGGCCGAGGTAGATGGTGTGTGTGCCGCCGATGACCTGTTCGGTGACCTCGCATTCCAGTGAGGCGATGGCCTCGGCGAGCATCGGCACACCGGCGCCGCCCCGGTCGATTGCCACGCCGGCGAATTTGTCCGGCCGCGGCGAGGCGAACTGGTAGGCGATGTCCCCGTGAGCCTGACCCAGGACGTTGACGGTGTAGCGGCCACTGCGCGAGATCGCCTCCGACGTGGGCACTGCGTTGTTGACACAGGCGAGCATCATCGGTGGATCGGTCGACAGGGATGTCACCGAGCTCGCCGTCATCCCGTGATCGCGTCCGTCGACCCGCGTGGTCAGCACCGTCACACCACTGGCCAGGTGACCGACGACATGACGGAAGAGATCGGCGTCCACCGCCGGCCCCGTGGTCACGTACTCCTGTGTCATGCGTATGTCTCCCGTCAGCCCTGAAGAGCTCAGCCCCGAAGGTGATGCCGAGCTGATTTCATCTAAGGTCCGCGCCGCCCGGGAATCACTCACGGAGTTCGTGAATCTGCCCCTCCGCCACTGGCGTCTAGAGACACGCACCCTCGGCCAATGACGCAATGCGGCAGTTGCACCCCGGAACTTCACGGGAGCAGACACTGTCTGGCCGCGGCCGAAGCCCTTGACTGAGGGCGTGATCAACGTAGCTGTGGTGGGCCTGGGATGGTGGGGCGGCAAGATCGTGCGCGACCTCGCCAACAGCGATCAGGTTCAGGTGATAGCCGGTGTCGACCTCGATCCAGCCGCGCGCGAGGCGGTACGGCCGTGGGTGCGCGACGTGTACGCCGAGTACACCGAGGCGTTGGAGGTCGACGATCTCGACGCCGTGATCCTGTGTACCCCACACAAATTCCACACCGAGCAGATCGTCGACGCCGCCGCGCACGGCAAACATGTGTTCTGCGAGAAGCCGCTGAGCGTCTCCGGCGACGAGGCGCAGCGCGCCGTCGATGCCATGACCACCGCGGGCCTCACATTGGGCATCGGTCACGAACGCCGCTTCGAGCCGGCGGTGCAGAACCTGCGGCGTGCGATCGCCGACGGCGAGCTGGGTACCCCGTTGGTGTTCGAGGGCAACTTCAGCCAAGACAAGTTCCTCGACCTCGCGCCCGACAACTGGCGCCTGTCCGCCGTCGAGGCGCCGGTGGGGCCGCTCTCGGCCACCGGTATCCATCTGGTGGACCTGGCGATCAGCATCTTCGGCAGGCCCACGCAGGTGTGGGCGCGACTGTCGACGCAGGCGACGACGTTCGCCAACGGCGACACCCTGACCATCACCCTGGCTTTCGAGAAGGGGCAGACGGCCCTGATCACCGCCATCTTGACGACGCCGTTCGTCGGCCGGGTGACGGTGCTCGGCTCGCAGGGCTGGGCGGAGATCCGCGACCGTAACCATCCCGAGGAGCCCCGGGGCTGGGACGTCACGCGGCAGATCCGCGGCCAGGAGGCGGAGTCGGAGTTCTTCCCGCCGCACGCGTCGGTGCGCGAGAACATCGAGACCTTCGCCCGAGCCGTCGCCGGTGAGGTCGAGTACCCGGTCCCGATGGAGGAGATGGTGGTCAATGCGCGCACCTTCGAGGCCATCACCCGATCTGCGCTCAGCGGCGCGACCGAAAGTGTGTGACGGGGCCCACCCTCACGGTATATCTGTGACTAGGATCGCTCTACAATCGATTGCAAAGCTGGACAGGGGTGCCCTTTGACGACCACCGTCGACCGAACCCAGGACGTGCCCGCAGGTGAGGCCGTCATGCCCACGCCGTTGCAATTGTGGCGTGACAACCGGCCGCTGCCGGAGTGGGTGCGGTCTCTGGCGCGGGATTTCGACGCCGACAGTCTGGTCGAGGGCATCATCGGTCGCTGCGTCGCGATCGCGTTCCCCACCCACGCTCACGACGACGACTTCCGCGCCGCGCTGACCGCCAGCACCCGCGCCAACGCCCGGGCACTGCGCTCGGTGGTGGCCGGTGAGATCGCCCTGGAGGATGTGTACCTCACCGAGGTGCTGTCCTTCGCCAAAGTGCAAGCCCAGCTGCGCATTCCGCAGAAATCGATGCAACGGTCCTACCGCATCAGCTTTTTCACGATGTGGGAAGCGTGGAGCTCGCACCTGCGTGACATCATCGTGGCGCGCGATGTCGACCGCGACGAGGCGACGCTGGCCCAGCAGTTGCTCACCCAGACCATTCTCGCCTACCAGGACTTCGTGGCATCGCAGGTCGCCGAGACCTACACCCGGGATTACGAGGCGCTCAACCGGTCTCGGGCGCACATGCGACGCAGCCTGGTCAAGGACATCCTGCGTGGCGAGGGGGAGGCGCTCTCGGGATCGGATGCCGCGATCCTGGCCTACGAGCTCGGCGGCCGGCACATCGCCGTCCTGTTGCCCACCGTGGCCGAGGGTGCGGCCACCCAGCTGGCCGTCGGCATGCGCACGGCGGTCAGCTGCCAGTCGTCGCTGGTGTATCCCCTGAGCCTGAATTCCACGGTGGTCTGGCTGGGCCGCATCGGGGAGTGGAAGCGCGCGATGTTCGAATCGCTGGACCAGGTGCTCAGCGAGGCGGGCGTGCCCGCGTCGATCAGTGGTGCACATGCCGGCATCGACGGGTTCCGGGTCACTCTCGACGAGGCGACGGATGCCGAGAGGATCCGCGCCGCCTCGGATCGGCCCGGTGCGCCGTCGGTGGTCCACCACAACGACGTCGGCCTGGAGATCCTGTTGATGCGCGACCCGCGGCTGGCCCGCCAGTTCGTCGAACGCGAGCTGGGCCCGCTGGCCCTGGACACGGTCGACGCCGCGCGGTTACGCGAAACACTGGAAGCTTCTTTCCGTTTCGGCTCCCACGTGGCAGCTGCCGAGCATCTGCAACTGCACGAGCACACGGTGCGTAACCGGCTGCACAAGGCCGAGGAACTGCTGGGTCACCCGATGGGGGAGCGGCGCACCGAGCTGCAGGTGGCTGCCCGGTTGATGCGCCTGCTCCCGCCATCGGAAGACAGCTAGGCGGGAACCGCGCTGCGCAGCACCGCCGCAAACCGGTCCGGGAACTCCACGGCGCAGGCGTGCTTGCCCGGCAGCCAGTACACCGGCCCGGCACCTGTGGTCTGGGCCAGCCATGCGGCGGCCTGCCGGAACGGCGGAGTGTCGTCCTCACCGCACACCACCACCGTCGGCGGCAGCGCACCCGTCAGCCGGTCGCGCAGGTCCGTCTCTGCCAACAGATCGCAGGAACGGGCGTAGCCTTCCGGGTCAGTCGCCCGGAAAGTGCTGCACGCCTGCAATACTCGCGGGTCACCGGCGTCCGCCAGCTCAGGGGTGAACCACATCGCCACCATCGGATCCACCAGCGCCGCCATGCCGTCGGTGCGTGCGGTGTGTGCGCGGTCGCGCCACATCTGTTGCATCGCCTCGGGATAGACGGGGACGGTGTCCACCAGATACGCCGAGGCGACGAGCTCGGGGCGGGTGGCCGCCAGCTGCTGGGCCACCAGCCCACCGAGTGAGATCCCGACCAGGTGCACCGGCGTGCTCAACAGGGCGATCTGGTCGGCCACCACCTCCGAATAGGCGTCGATCCCGGTTCCCGGCGGCAGCGCGGGTGCGCTGCCGTGGCCGGGCAGGTCCAGTGCCACCGAGGGGTGTGGTCCCAGCGCGGCGCGTACCGGATCCCAGAACCGGTGGTCGGACCCGAGGGCGTGTAAGAGTACGAACGGGACAGATGTGGTGCTCATGCGTGACTCCTCGTGTGCGGTAGGCGTTCGTATTCCGGGGGTACCGGTGTGTGCGCGGCATTCATGGTCATCGCCAGCGTCGTGTAGTAACCGGCGACGGCGATGAGGTCGACGACACCGGATTCACCCACGTGATCGCGGGCCCGGTCGAAAACCGCATCGGAGACCCGGCGGGTGTCGAGCAGTTCCCGCACCAGCGTCCACACCGCGTGGACATCTGGAGGTCCGGTGACGGCGGCACCGCGGCTCACGGCCTCGACGACGGCGTCGTCGAGGCCGGCGCAGCGCGCGAGCGGCGCGTGGTAGCCCCATTCGAAATCCTGGTTCCAGTCGCGGGCCACCACCAGGATCACCAACTCCCGCAGGTGCAGGGGAACCGTGGAGTCGAAGCGCAGATAGGCCCCCACCTGTTGCAGTCGGGTCATCAGTTCCGGGCTGCGCAGCAGTGGCAGGAACGGGCCGAACAGTGAACCGCGCGGCCCGGCGGTGATTGCCTCGACGGCTGTCTTCTGCTCGGCCGTCAACGCGTCCGGAAGCGGCAACCGATCAGCCTGCATCGACAAGCGGCATCACCTTCTCGGCCATGAGCTCCATCGACCGCCGCGCCAATCCCGGGTCCACCCAATCCAGCCCCGCGTACACCAATTCACCGAAATCGCCGGTGTGAGAACGGAACTCGATCAACTGCTCGGCCACCGAGTCGGGAGTGCCGGTGATCACCAACTGGTCGAGCACGTGATCGACGGTGATCTCGTCGTCGGGCTGGTCGCGGCGCGACTTGAACAGCTCGAGTCGGCCGATCTTGCGCATCTTGAACAGCATCTTCTCGTAGTAGTACCGGTAGGGGCTGCGCGGGTCGAGCCGGCCGTAGTCCTCGGCGACCTTGGCGTCGTCGGCGACGAACACGGTGCGGGCCACCCGCCAGTCGGCGACATCGGCCGCCTCGCCCGCCGACTCCTTGCCTTGCACGTAATTCGGCCAGTGTGTGGCAACCCATTGCGGCAGAAGGAAGTTCGCGGACAACGGATGAAAGTTCCTGGCGCCCATGGCGATGACACCCTTGGAGAACGGCGCGACGACGGTACCGACGATCTCCGGGCGCGGTTGCTGCAGGGGCTTGGGCAGTATGCCGACACCCATCTGGTCGTTGAACGTCTTCTCGGTGGTGACCGGCCAGCGTCCACCCGGTTTCACCAGCTTGTACGGGGGTTCGCTCTCCCAGATGGCGGTGATGATGTCGATGGACTCGGCGAACATCTCGTTGCGGTCCTCGTCGAGGATGCCCAGCACCTCGGCGTCCGAGGGCAGTGCGCCGGGGCTGACGCCGAGGATGAACCGGCCGTCGGCCAGATGGTCGAACATGGCCGAGTTGGCGGCCACCAGCACCGGGTGCTGCTGGGACAGGTTGGTGGTGCCGGTACCCAGCTTGATCTGCTGGGTGTCACTGATCAGCGTCGCCAGGAACACCAGGCTGTTGGTGATGTTCTCGTGCCGATCGGTCAGGTGTTCGCCGATGAAGGCGTCGTGAAAACCGAGCCGGTCGGCCAGGATCACCGCCTCCCGGTCCTCGCGCAGGGTCTCAGACCACTTGCGGCCGGCGGGATGTAGTGGCATCGAGAAGTAACCGAGTCGCATGGGTCCTCCAGATCGCGACGGACAGGTGGTTCCAGTAGACGGCGCGGGCCCGGCCCAGATCAGTGGCGTGAAACGCGATATCCCGTCTGCCGGGATCACGCGAAACGTCAACGCGCCGGCGCCCACCCGGGGGACGTCACAGGCCGCGACAACGAGTTGACGAGAAATTCACGTGCGACGACATATGCCCTGGCGCGGGCTGGCACTGTACTGAGTGGCACATGTCACAGTCTGCATTCGCCAAAGACGGTGGATGTGCACTTAAGGAGGAGCGCCCGTGACCGTTTTGAAGAAACTCCGCGTCGCCGCGGCCGCCACCATGGCACTGACGCTTGTCGTCGGCTGCGGTGGCGGTGGCTCCGAGAGCGCATCAGGCGGTGACGGAAAGGTCATCCGTTTCGCGTTCGCACCGGATCCGGTCTGGGATCTGCTCTCCGACTCCGGTGAGTTGGCCAAGTGGCAGGACGAGAACGACATCACCATCGAGACCAGCACCACCTGGGACGAATTCACCTACTTCGCCGGCGGCCATGGCGACATCGTGTCGATGTCCACCCAGGAGACCCCGGTCCTGGAGATGCAGACGGGCATCAAGACGGTGACGTTCGGCAAGTACAACTACCAGCGGGTGCCGTTGCTCAAGCGCGCGGGCGATCCGTACGAGACGCTCGAGGACATCCCCAAGGGCAGCAAGATCTGCGTCTCCGGCCCGACGTCGAACACTGCGTTCTGGACCGTGCTCGCCAAGGAGATGCACGACCTCGACTACCGCGTCGGCGGCGGCGACTTCCAGCTGATCGTCAACGACCACTTCGTCAACCCGACCAACCTGCTGCGCGGCGACTGCGAGGCCGCCGCCGTGATTCCCGAGGCGGCCGTACCCCAGCTGCGCAAGGGCGAGCTGGAGATCATGTACGGCGGCCAGCTGCCGTTCCAGCTCTACAAGGAATTCGCTCCCGACAGCGACGACAAGCTTCATGTGGTCGGCAACAACTTCACCGCCACCGAGGAGTGGTACAACGCCAATCCCGATCTCGCGGAGAAGTTCCTCGAACTCTGGCAGCACGGTGTCGAGATGTTCCAGGAGCAGAAGGCCGATGTCATCCGTAAGTACCCGCAGCACTTCTCGGTCGAGTCCGAAGAGGACATCAACTACATGATCGAGTTCATGTCGGGGGACAACGACTGGTTCGTCGACAAGGTGGCGCTGGAGCCCGACTGGATCCCCGTCGAGACCGAGATCTGGAACCTGATGAAGAACCTCAACCCCGAGAACGCCAACTACCTGCCCGCCGACGCGCCCACCCCGCGCTTCGAGGCCGTCAAGACCCCCTGAGCCCGACACTCCCGACAACACGAGAGGCGACAGTGTCCACGACGTTGGAGTCACCACCCAAGACGCCTACGCGGACGAGCGAAGAGGACATCGTTCGCGCGGCGAAACGCAAAGACAGATTGACGACATGGGGCTGGCGTCTGGCCGGTTACGTGTTCTTCCTGGGGATCTGGGAACTGGCCTCCGGGAACCTGATGGACGAGCGGCTGCTTCCCGGCCCGTCGACGGTCTTCGAGACCTTCGGCAGATTGTGGGCCTCGGGTGAAGTGCCCGGTGCCTTCGCCACCACCTTGACCCGCATCGGTATCGGTTTCTTCCTGGCGTTCATCGTCGGTATCGGTATCGGCATCCTGATGCAGAACCGTTTCCTCAACGGGTTCTTCCGTGACGCGGTGACCATCGGTGTGACGACCCCGGGCCTGATCTGGGCGCTCATCACCGCGATCATCTTCGGCAACCGCACTGCCGGCCCCATCATCGCGATCGTGCTGACCACCTTCGCCATCATCACCGTCAACATCTCCGAGGGCATCAAGTCGATACCCAAGGACCTCAATGACATGGCGAAGTCGTTCGACGTCGGGGTGGTGAAACGTAACCGGCACATCGTCATTCCGCACCTGGCGCCGTTCACCTTCACCGCCGTGCGGTTCGGCTTCTCGATCGCGTGGAAGGTGACCGTGCTGACCGAGGTGTTCTCGGCGTCGCAGGGCATCGGCTTCGAAATGCGCACCGCCACCCAGCTTTTCCGGCTCGATGAGTTCCTGACCTGGATTCTCGCCTTCTACTTCGTCGCGCTGTTCCTCGACAAGGTGGTCCTCGAGTCGATCGAACGACGGTTCTTCTCCTGGAGAGGGGAACTCAAGTCATGAGTGTCCTGAACGAAACCCGCGCATCCAGGCACATCGGCCCGCCGCCACCGTCGCCGCTGACCACGCTGTGGCGCAAGCTGACCCGCAGCTCGATGACCGGCCGCATCCTGTTCCCTCTGGTCTGCCTGGTCTTCTGGGTTCTGGCCATCAAGCTCGTCACCACCATCTGGCCGTTCTCCGTCGACGTCCTGCCCACCCCCGGCCAGGTCTTCGGTTTCATGGCCGACGAGATCCGCGGTGACACCCTGGCACCGCACAACATGTACGTGACGTTCGGTATCTCGTTGCAGCGCTTGGCTGTCGGCATGGTGATCGCGTTGATCATCGGCACCGTCATCGGTATCGCGATGGGCCTGTCCAAGGCCGTCGACGCCTTCTTCAACGACTGGGTGGTGGCCATCCTGGCGATGCCGAACCTGGCCTGGGCGCTGTTCTGCAGCCTGGCGTTCGGGTTCGGTGATCTCGGGCCGATCATCACCGTGGTGCTCACCGGTGTGCCGTTCGTGATCATCAACGTCCGCGAGGGCGTGCGGAACACACCGACGGACCTGTTCGACATGGCGCGGGCGTTCGACGTGCCACGCAAACGGGTCATCCGTCAGGTACTCATCCCGTCACTGATGCCGTTCCTGTTCGCTGCTGCCCGCTATTGCTTCGCGCTGGGCTGGAAGGGATTGGTGGTCGCCGAGGTGTTCGGCGGCCAGGACGGCGCCGGCTGGACCATCAAGTTCTGGTACGACGCCCACCGGGCCTACGGCGTGATCGGCTACGCCCTGCTGTTCGTCGTCTTCGCGCTGATCTTCGAGAAGTTCATGTTCGACCAGCTGTCCAAGCGTCTGTTCAAGTGGCGGCCCGCCGTCGACATCGAAGTGGTCGAAGAGCGCTTCGACGGGCCGTCGAAGGCCGCGGTCAAGGCTGCGGAGTCCGCGGGAACCACCACCGGCGCAGCGCTGGGCAGCATCACCCTGGCCACCGAAGGTCCGAAAGCGCTGCCCGACGAGACCGACCCCGACACCCCCGACACCCGAAGGAAAATCTGATGGCCGAGATCATCGTTTCTGACCTGCACAAGGAGTTCGGCCTCGGTGCCGACAAGGTCATCGCCCTCGAGAACGTCAACCTGGAGATCAGCGGCCATACGTTCGTCTCCATCGTCGGCGCCTCCGGCTGCGGCAAGTCCACGCTGCTGAACATCCTCAGCAAGATCGACGTCCCCACCAGCGGCCGGGTGACCATCACCCAGGACGGTAGACCCGCCCGCGCCGGCTACGTGTTCCAGGCGGCCCGGCTCCTGCCGTGGCGGTCGGTGATGGACAACATGCTGTTCGTCCAGAAGGACAGGTCGGAGGCCACCCGCAAGCGCTGCCAGCACTACCTGGAGATGGTGCAGTTGGGCGACAAGGGCGACAAGTATCCCGGTGAGCTGTCCGGCGGTATGCAGCAGCGTGTCGGCATCGCCCGGGCGTTCGCCACCGAGCCCGACGTGCTGTTCATGGACGAGCCGTTCAGCCATCTCGACGCCATCACCTCGCGCACGCTGCGCTCCGAGCTGCACACCATCTGGGCCTCGACCGGCAAGACGGTGGTGTTCGTGACGCACGATGTCGGTGAGGCCGTCGAGCTGTCCGACCGGATCCTGGTGTTCGCCAAGGGCGGCCGGCTCGCGGACGACATCAGACTGACGCTGCCGTTCCCCCGCGACGTCGCCGACGCCGACGTCGCCGTCAAGAAGGCCGAGGTGTTCAAGACCTTCGAGGACATCGGGGCCCTGGCCGTCTCCTAGAGATTGACCTTGAAGGGAGATCCCCAGACAGGCCGAGCGCGCGTGTTTGTACGGTGACACTCCGTGTCAGACGTACAAACCCGCGCGCTCGGCCTTGGGTGTGTGTCCTCAACCCGGTCGGCGGGGGCTGCAGAGTGACACACCGGAGCTACTGATGTTTGATTGGTGAGAGCGCAAACAAAGCTGCGCCATCGCACCGATGAGTTGGAGGCCTGGCTGTTGCCCGTCACCGAAGCCACGAGGATGTTCGCGTGAGCAGTGGTAACGGTCAGCCGGTCGACGGTTTCGTCCCGGTCGGCACCCCGATCGACCTGGACAACTGCGCTCGCGAACCCATTCACATCCCGGGCAGCATCCAGCCGCGCGGTGTGCTGGCGGTGGTGCGTGAACCGGACTTCCACATCCGTCAGGTCAGCGCCAACGTGGAGGAACTGCTGGGCCGCCGGGTCGAGGATGTCCTGGGCCGGCATCTGTCCGCGCTGATCGGCGACGACCAGGCCGCCCTCATCGAGCAGGCGACCTCGACATTCAGCGACTTGCGGCCGCGCAATCCGCTCGATTGTGTCATCGACGTCCACGGCGAGCCGCGGCCGTTCGACGCGATCCTGCACCGCGAACCCGACGGCGTGCTGCTGGTCGAACTCGAAATCGCCTATGGTGCGCGGCCGTTCTCGTTCCCGAACACCTACCAGGCGGTGCGCAGCTCGGTGGAGGAGCTGAACCGGGCCGCCACCCTGACCGAGCTGTATGACACCACCGCCCGGGCGGTCCGCGACCTCACCGGTTTCGACCGGGTGATGGTCTACCGCTACGACGCCGACTACAACGGCGAGGTGGTCGCCGAGGACAAGAGGGAGGACCTCAACTCCTTCCTGGGCCTGCACTACCCGTCCACCGACATCCCGGCCCAGGCGCGCGCGTTGTACGAGAAGAACTGGATCCGGTTGATCTCGGATGTCGGCTACACACCGGCACCGCTGGTCTCAACCGTCGAGTTCGCCGACGGGGCGCCGCTGGACCTCACCTTTGCCACCCTGCGCAGCGTCTCACCCATCCACATCGAGTATCTGCAGAACATGGGCGTGCACGCGTCGATGTCGATCTCGCTGCTGCGTCACGGGCGGCTGTGGGGGCTCATCGCCTGTCATCACTACGCGGGCCCGCATCTTCCGCCGTTCGGTACCCGGGCGGCGGCCGAGTTCCTGGGTTCCACGCTGTCGCTGCGTCTTGTCGACCAATTCGAGGACGACCAGTTGCGCAACCGGCTGGCCGCCCAGGCTGTGTTGACCGAACTCACCGCCGCCACGCTGGATGACCGCCGCCCGCTCGCGCCTGCGCTCCTCGGAACCCCCGGGCTGCTGGATCTGGTGCCCGCCGACGGTGTGGTGGTCGATCTGCACGGGGGTCGCCAGACACGTGGATCGGTGCCCTCGGACGAGGTGGTGGCCGCCGTCGCCGGGTGGGCGAGTGCGGCCGGCGACGAGATCGTGAGCACCGATCACCTGGCCGGCGTGCTGCCTGGGCTCGAGCTGGATCCTCAGGTGGCCGCCGGCGCGCTGGCGCTGAATCTTCCCGACGGCCAGTGCGTCGTCTGGTTCCGGCGTGAGGTGATCCGTTCGGTGGACTGGGGCGGCGACCCGTACAACAAGGCGATCGCCGTGCGCGAGGGCGACGAGGTGCGGCTCAGCCCGCGCAAGTCGTTCGACCGGTGGCGCGAGCTCGTACACCGCCGCAGTCAACCGTGGACACAGACCGAGACGGAGTCCGCTGAGGCGTTGCGCCGTCACCTGGTGGAGTCGCTGTATCACCGCACCCGGGCTGCGCTGCGTGTGGCCGAGCTGCTGCAGCGCAGCCTGATGCCCGATTCCATGCCCGCAGTGGACAATTGGAACCTGTCCGCCCACTACGAACCCGCCGCCGGCGATCGGGTGGGCGGCGACTGGTACGACGTGTTCGCGTTGCGCGACGGCCGGTTGATCGTGGTCGTCGGCGACGTGGCCGGCCATGGTGTCACCGTTGCGGGCACCATGGCCCAGTTGCGCAACGCGTTACGGGCGCAGTTGTTCGCCGGTGTCACGCCGGCCGAGGCGCTGACGCAGCTCAACGGCTTCTCGCTGCACATGTTGCCGCGCGCGTTCGCCACCGTGTTGGTGGCGAAGGTGGACCTGGACTCAGGCCGGGTGGAGGCAGCTTCCGCCGGACATCTCATGCCGTTTCTGACCAACTCGGTGCCGCGGGCCGTTCCGGCGCCCATTCAGCTGTCTCCGCCCATCGGTGTCGCCAAGGGCGCCAAATATGTTCCGAGCACGTTCACCGTCGACCCCGGGCACGGGTTGGTGCTGTACTCCGACGGTTTGGTCGAGCGGCGCGGGTCGGCCATCGACGACGGCCTCGATCGGCTGGCCGTCACCCTGGGCCGCGCCGGCGATGTACCGGCAGCGCACATCTGGTCGGCAATGGGGTTGGGGGATACCGACGACGACGTCACCATCGTGACATTGCGCCGGGATCACACCGCCTGATTGACCAGCGTGCCCAGCCCGTCGATGCTGACCTCCATCACGTCGCCGGGGACCAGGAACTTCGGGGGAGCAAAACCGAGTCCGACACCCACCGGAGTGCCCGTGGCGATCACGTCGCCGGGCTCCAGCAGCACCGCAGCCGAGATGGCCGCGATCAGCCGGGGGATGTCGAAGATGAGCTCTTTGATCGTGGTGTCCTGTCGCAGTTCACCGTTGACCCGCGTCTGCAGGCGCAGGGTGGTCACGTCGGCGATCTCGTCGGCGGTCACCAGTGCCGGCCCCATGGGACAGTAGGTGTGCGCGCTCTTGCCGATGAAGAACTGCACGTGTTTGCGCTGCAGCTCGCGGATGGTGACGTCGTTGACGATGGTGTAGCCGTACACATGCTCCCAGGCATCGGCCTCGCTGATCTGGAACCCGCCCGGCCCGATCACCACCGCCAATTCGCCTTCGTAGTCACTGGTTCCGGTGGGGTCGGCGCTGACGACGACGGGGGCGCCGGGGTCGGTCAGCGAGGACAGCGCCTTGGTGAAGATCACCGGCTCGTCGGGCACCACCTGCTTCTGCGATGCGTCGAAACCGCTGCCGGCGAACTCTTTTGCGTGCTCGTGATAGTTCTTCCCGACGCACATGATGTTGTTGCGCGGCCGGATCGGGGCGAGCAGGTGCACATCCTCCAGCGCGATGCGCGAGGAACCCAGTGCGGCGGCCCGTTGCAGTCCCTGCGCCCCCAGAGCCACGAACTCCACCATGGTGGTCGGCAACGTGTCATCGCCGGCCAGCGGGATCACCTCCGCACCGTCCAGGATGCCGATCCCGACGTCATCGGCATGACGAAAAGTGACCAGCTTCATGGGATCTCCTGTTCGGTGAACGGCGACTCGACGCCCAGCCGGCGGGCCAGCGTATCCAGATCGGTGGCCAGCTTGGCCGGCACGGGGACCCCCCGTTGCTCGTTGTCGCGCCGGGTCGCCGCGGCTCCGTCGCCGGGCAGCCGCACCGGCCCGCCGTCTCTGGTGCCGGAGTCCCGCAACGCCGACAGATGCTCGGTCAGCGCGGACAGCACATCGCCCTGCGGGCGGAACAGATCCGCGCGCAACACAATGATGGCCTGACCGGTGTTGGTGGGGGTGCCCAGCTCGCGGCGGTGATCGATCACCTCGGCGCCGAAGGCGGCGCCGTTGAGTACCCCGGCCAGCAGACCGAAGGCGATGGTCAAGCCGGCGCCCTTGTAACCGCCCATCGGCACCAGAAAACCCTCGTCGGCGCGGGCCGGGTCGGTGATCGGCTTACCCTCGGCGTCGACCACCCAGCCTTCGGGCATCGGAACACCCTGCTGCGCAGCCACTTTGATGCTGCCGTGCGACGCCGCGGTGGACGCGATGTCGAGGACGAAGGGATGGGTTTCGGTGGGGATCGCGATGGCGACCGGGTTGGTCCCCAGGACGGGGCTGGTGCCTCCCCACGGTGGCATGCCGTTGGAGTTCGCCACCGCCAGGTAGATCCCGATGAGACCGGAGTCGGCGGCCATCTCGGCATACAGTCCGGCGGCCCCGGCGTGGTTGGAGTGCACGGTGCCCACCCACGCCAGACCCGAGGCTTTCGCTTTGGTGATGGCGATGTCGGTGGCGTGGGTCATCACCACCTGACCGAGTCCGTTGTCCCCGTCGACCAGCGCCGACACCGGTGTTTCGTGCTGCGTCGTGATAGCCGGTGCCAGGTTGACACCACCGGCCTCGATCCGCGCGACGTACGGCGCCAGCCTGATCAGGCCATGGCCGGTGCGGCCCCGCAGATCGGCCTCGACCAGGCGCCGAGCGGTGATGTCCGCGTGTGCTGCCGACACCCCGCAGGATTGCAGCACCGCGGCCGCGAAGGCCGTCAATTCCTCTGGGCTACGGCGAATCATGGACGCGCCGAGTCGATTCCGAAGAGCCGGGCGGCGTTGCCGCCGAGGATCCGGTTACGGTCAGAACGGTCGAGGTCGACATCGGCGAGGAACCCCACCGGGTCCACGGTACCCATGTCGAAAGGATAGTCCGTACCCATCAGCACATGGTCGGCGCCGAGTGTGGACACCAGGTGCTCGACCATGTGTGGGTCGAACACGTTGGTGTCGACATAGATTCGCTTGAGCACCTCACTGGGCGGGGTGTCGAGATGATGGCGCAGCTCGGGCCGTACCCGCCAGGCGTGGTCGGTGCGGGCCACGTAGAACGGCAGGTAGCCGCCGCCGTGGACCACCAGCACCCGCAGGCCCGGATGCCGGTTCCACACCCCGCCGAGGATCATGCGGGTCACCGCCAGTGTGGAGGCCAGCGGCATGCACATGACGTTCACCAGGTAGTACTCGCTGAACCGCTGGCCGTGGGTGAACCCCTGCGGATGCAGGATCACCGTCATACCCAGCTCGACCGCCGTCTCCCACACGGGGTCGAACCGGCGGTCGTCGAGATCGGTGCCCAGCACGTCGGCACTGATCTCCACCCCATGGAAACCGAAGTCGCGGTGAGCCTCCCGCAGCACCTCCACCGCCAACTGGGGATGCGCAAGAGGCACGTTGGCCACGGCGGCGAAACGCTGCGGCCACGTGGCCACCACCTCGGCGAACCGTTCATGCTGAATCCGGTTGACACGCAATGCTTCTGATTCCGGTAGCCAGTAGAAGTACTCGGTGGGCGGCACGGACAACACCTGCACGTCGACACCCTGGGCATCCATATCGGCCAACCGCTGTTCGGCGTCCTCGAACTGGGCGGTGTTGCGCGGGCTGGCCCGGTACTCCGCGTTGTACCGGGTGGTCTCGGCCGACGAATACAGTGACCGCGGTTCGTACTCGGGCTTGAAGAACGGCTTGGCCAGCGCGGCGGCCGGCTGGACCGACAGGTGGGTGTGCGCATCGACGCACAGTCCGTGCGGTTTGGGAACGCGCGAGGGCATCACCTTGGGCGCCAGCTCCGGCCACCACTCGGTCATGCGTTGGACAATGCCGCTTCGGCAGTGGCCTCACGCAGGTCGGCGGCCGACAACGGCAGCTCCACCACTTGATTGCGTTCGGCGGACAGATCGGCGGCGATGTAGACCTCCATGGTCACCCGGGCCAGCCGGGCATCGACCATCACCGGCCGGTCGTAGGCCACGGCCTCGATGAAATGGGTGGTCTCGCGCTCCATCGGGCCGGCGTACACGTGGTCGACGTACTCACCGGGCATGGTGGACAACGGGAACTGCACGCCATCGGAGACGGTGTTGAGCACGATGTCCCGGTGGCTGGCGTCGGCCAGAATGGCGCCCTCGGTACCGATCACCTCCATCCAGGTGGTCGAGGCGTTCGGATAGCCCGGGGGAAGCGACATTCCGGCGCCGATGGTCACCACCACACCGTCGTCCATGGTGACGACGATGTACTGGGAGTCCGGGCAGCCGAGACTGTCCTTGCGTACCCCCCAGCCGTTCTGGGAGTACACCCGCACCGGTCGCCGCGGCTCCAGGCACCAGAAGGCGAAGTCCAGATCGTGGGTGGCTTCCATGGCCGCCGGGGAGAGCTTGGTGCGCGAGGAGATCTTGGCGCCCAGCGACCGGGTGATGTGGCGACTCAACAGGATGCTGCTGACCTCACCGAGGGTGCCGGCGTTGATGGAGCGCTTGATCATCGCCTGTTTGGCGTTGAAGCGCTGCGAGTACCCGATGGTGAATTTCAGGCCGTTGGCCTCGGCGATGTCGATCAGCTCGTCGGCCTCGTCGAGGGTAACGGCGATCGGCTTCTCCAGCAGCACATGCTTACCCGCTTCCAGCGCGGCCTTGGCCATCGGGAAATGCAGCGTCTCCGGGGTGGCCGAGATGGCCACGGCTTCAACGCCCGGATTCTCGATGATGTCTTCCCACCGGTCGGTGATCGTCGCCGGGTTGGTGAGCCCGGCGATCTCGGTACGCCGGCCGGGGTCGGTCTCGGCGAGGTGAAGCTCGCCGACCAAGGCGCTGTTGGCCGCCGCCACCGCGCGGATGCCACCGCACCAGCCGGTTCCGATGACTCCGAAGTTGATCTGTCGCATGGTGATTGTTCCTCTCAGCTCAGGCCGGCACGTAGTTCGTCAGCCGAAATCGGCAGCGGCACAGGTTTTCCGGTGCGCGCGGACAGGTCCATCGCCATGGTGTGCAGCAGGTTGGCGTGGCCGTCGGCGGCGGTGGCGTGCGGTGTCGGGACACCCCGGCACACGCGGGCGAACCACGTCGTCGTCTCCTCACGCATCGGGCCCCAGAGCAGGCCGTCGGAGACGTCACCGGGCGGGTAGCTACCCACGAAATCGACGTGTCGCGGCGCCGGTGGTTCGAAACCGCGGCTGTTGTAGCCGGCGGGCTGGCCGATCTCGGAGGCCAGGATGACGTCGCGGTGGGTGTCCTCGATGTCGATGACCCCACGGGTGCCGACGATGCCGACCTCCAGTCCGTAGACCGCACCGGGCCACTGGGTGGGCAGAGCCCAGTTGATGTTCATGCTGAACACCACGCCGTCATCCATCGTGAAAATGCCCGACGTCCCGTCCTTGGTGCCGATCGGCCCCAGGGTGCGATCCGTCGAACGGGCGTACACCTCAACGGGTTTGCGGCCTTCGAGTAGCCACATGCTCATGTCCAGGCTGTGGGTGCCGGACACCACCATCGGGGTCAGGCCGGTGGTGTCGCTGACCTTGCGTAGCGTGGCCTCGGGCACCATCCGGTTCATGAACGCGCGGGTGATCACGGTGGTGACGTCACCGATCTGGCCGTCGCGCAGGCGTTGTTTGACGGTCTGGAACCGGCGCCGGAACCGCTGGGTGTAGCCCACCACCGCATCCACCCCGGCATCTTGGATGGCCGCGAGAACACGGGCCGAGTCAACGGGATCGGTGGCCAACGGCTTTTCGATGAACATGGGTTTGCCGAGCTCCACCGCCCGCAGTATCGGATCGACGTGCTCCCGCTCATCGGTCGCGACGATCACCGCACCCACCTCGGGACGGGCCAGCAGCTCGGCCACATTGGTGGTGGCGAAATCGGCGTCGGTGTCTGCTTCGAGGTTCTTCAGCGTCTGCTCGTCGACATCGCACAGACCCAGCCAGCCCACGCCGGGATACTCCCGGGCCAGTTTGGCGCGGATCCGCCCGACGGTGCCGCAGCCGATGACGGCCAGTCCGATGGTGCCATGCGCTTCCAGTGCCGAGCTCATGCGAGTCCTAACAGTCGGGCCGCGTTACCGCCGGCGATGAGGTCGATTTCTTCCTGTTTGAGTCCGGTGCACGCACCCAGCAGAGCCAACGGGTCGTCGTCTCCCATGTCGTAGGGGTAGTCGGTGCCCAGCAGCACGTGGTCGGCGCCGTAGAGGTCGGCCAGGTACTCGACCTGGCCCGGCTCGAACACCATGGTGTCGAAGAAGAACTTGCGCAGATACGTCGTCGGCAGCTGTGGCACTCCTTGACTCACGTCCTCGCGCGCTCGCCACCCGTGGTCGATCCGGCCGGCATAGGCGGGCAGGTAGCCGCCGCCGTGCACCACGACGATCTTCAGGTTCGGATGTCGTTCCACCACACCGTCGAAGATCAGATGCGCGGTGGCCAGGGTGGCTTCGAAGGCGTGACCGATGATGTTGACGAAGTTGTGGTCGGCCAGCCGCTGCGCGTGGGTGGCGCCCTGGGTGTGGATGACGACGACGAGCCCCAGTGCCTCGACCTCTGCCCAGAAGGGTTGCAGCCGTTCGGAGGAGATCTCCTCACCTTCGACGTGGGTGCCGATCTCGATGCCCCGCATGCCGAGTTCGCCGGCCAGATAACGCAATTCCTGGATGGCGGCGTCGGTGTCCTGCAGCGGCACGGTGCCGAACGGCAGGAACCGCCCCGGGTACTTGGCTCCTGCCTCGACGAATTCCTCGTTGACCAGCCGCGCGACCTTGGCGCCCAGTTCCGGCTCGGCCCAGTAGTAGTACTGGTACACCGCCACCGCGACGGCCTGGATGTCGACGCCCATCCGGTCCATGTCCTCGATGCGAACATCGAGGATGTCCATCTTCGGCCGGATGAACTCCAGCTGGCGTTTGTTCACCGCTTGCGTGGTCGGATTGCCATGTCCCAGCGCCACTTTTCCGGCAGCACGGGCGGCTTCGGCCATCAGTTCCGCCGCGGGACCGCATTCCCGGTGGCAGTGGATGTCGATGACCGGCCCGTCGTTACGTGTCGCCCTCGTTGCGCTCAAAGCTTGTCGCCTCCTCAGCTGTCACAGCGAGCCTAGGGCGGCAGTGGCGTGGCACACAGTGTCGTCGTCCGTGAATGTCCGCTGCTTCGGCTCCCGTACCACGACAGTGGCGACGTCGGCGAACCCGTCCGGTCACCGGGGGATGTAGAAGGTCTCCAACACCGCGCTGCCGAGCTGTACGTCACGCCACGGCCCGTCGACACGGAGCACCGCCAGCGCTGACGTCGGGTATTTCAGGGTGATCTGTTCGGCGGCGGTCTCGTTGGTGCCGGGGGCGCCGGCCAGCCCCAGGGCCACTGACGACATGGCCGGTTCGTGGCCGATGACCAGCAGCGTGCGGACGTCATCGACCGCCTTGTTGATCTCGGCGATGACGGTCCCGGGAACCGCGCCGTAGAGCCGGTCGATGAACTGCACCGGTGCGTCGAGCCCGGTCCGGGCCAGTGTTTGCCGGGTGCGGGTGGCCGTCGAGCACAACACTGCCTGCACCGGCGGCGTGACGACACCGCTGCGCAGCCAATCGCCGGCCAGCCCGGCCTCGCGTTCACCTCGCGGCGCCAGCGGGCGCTCATGGTCTCCGACTCCGTCCGGGTAGGCGGACTTGGCATGGCGCAGCAGGATCAGCGTCCGACGGTCGTCGCTCACGCTGCCCAGATTAAGCGACGTCATCAGCGTCGACGGTACGATCCGGCGGTGGCATCCGGCCCCCGATCCGATCGCGTCGCCGCGCGCTGGCGCGGCGGGCTGGTCGGGGCCTGTTCCGCCGCGGTGTCCGTCGGTGCGCACGGAATCGGCGGCGGCATGGTGCCCGGCGGTGCGGCCCTGGCCATCTTGGTCCTGGGGTGCGCGGTGGTCGGTGTCGCCGCCGGCGGCGTATGGGGGCGCGGTGCCGGGGCGGTGGCCGCGTTCCTGATTCTCGGGCAGGCCGTCGGACACCTCACCTTGTCGTTCGCCGCCGGGCACGGCCACGGGGCGTCGCTGCCGCCGGTCATGCTGACCGCACACCTGGCCGCCGCCGTGCTGTGCGCGGCGTTGATCTGTGCCGCGGAACGTTCGTGGTCGGCGCTGGCCACCTATGTGTGGCGGCTGGTGCGGGCGCTCACGGCAACCGCGCCCGCCGACCAGACGCGGCGCCTGTTCGTCTTGGACACCTCCCGCGGAACCCCCGGCGTCAGGCTGGGGTGTACGGCGGGCACCCGCGGTCCACCGCATCTCTTCGTGTAGCGCATTTCTCCTGCCCGAGTCCGCAGAGCCGGCTCGGGTGACCTCGTCTACCCGAAGGACCTTGTCATGGCGACACCCGAAGAAATCCTTGCCCCACCCTCGACCGCACCCCCGACAGCGACCCGCAGCCCACGGCCGTTCATCATGCGGCTGCATTTCTATGCCGGGGTGCTCGTGGCCCCGTTCATTCTCGTCGCGGCGGTCACCGGCGCGTTGTACGCACTGGCGCCGACCCTCGAAAGCGTGGTCTACCGCGACGTTCTCACCGTGGAACCCGGCGGTGCGGCCCTGTCGCTGACGGACCAGGCGACCGCCGCGCGCGCAGCGTTCCCCGACCTGGTGATGGCCGGCGTGCGGCCCGCGCCCGGACCCGCGGACTCCACCCGGGTGTACTTCGCCGATCCGGGGTTACCCGAGGACCTGCAGCGGGCGGTGTTCGTCGATCCCTACACCGGTCGGGTGCTCGGCGACGAGGCCACCTGGCTCGGGTACCTGCCGGTGAGCACCTGGTTGGACGGCCTGCACCGGCATCTGAACCTCGGCGAACCCGGCCGGGTGTACAGCGAACTCGCGGCGTCCTGGCTGTGGGTGGTGGCGCTCGGCGGGCTCTACCTCTGGGTGGTGCGACGCCGCCGGAACAAACCCCACACCGGCCGGGCCAGGACCCTCAACCGGCATGGCAGCCTCGGTGTGTGGGCGCTGGCGTTCCTCCTGTTCCTGTCCGCCACCGGCATCACCTGGTCGACGTACGCGGGTGCGCACGTCAGCGACATCCGTAGCGCCCTGAACTGGCAGCGACCGCAACTGGACACCACGGTCGCCCACCACGCCGAACACCAGGGCCACGGTGGCTCGGCGGTCGGTCCCGCAGCCGTCGATCTCGATGCCGTGGTGCAGGCCGCCGATGCGGTCGGTGTGCACGCTCCGGTGGAGCTGGCCCTGCCCGCCGAGCCCGGTACCGGAGTTTCGGTCAGCGAGATCGATAAGCCGTGGCGGTTGACCACGAACGTCGCCGCGGTGGACCCGGCCACCGCGGAGGTCACCGGAGAGGTCGACTACTGGCGGGACTACTCGCCGGTGGCGATGCTGGCCGACTGGGGCATCCGGATGCACATGGGCTTCCTGTTCGGGTTGCTCAACCAGATGTTGCTGCTGGCCGTCGCGGTGAGCGTCACCGCGGTCATCGTGCTCGGTTACCGGATGTGGTGGCAGCGGCGTCCCACCCGCGGTTCGGGCTGGGTGGTGGGCCGGCCCCCGCCGCGTGGCGGTCTGCGGCGGATCGCGCCGGTGGCGGCTGCCTCGGTGGTCGGCGGTGCGCTCGCGGTGGGCTGGTTCCTGCCGCTGCTGGGGCTGTCACTGGCGGCATTCGTGCTGGTGGACCTGGTGTTGGGAAGGGTGAAGCGCGGACGCGCGCCGCGCTTGACCTGATCTGTCGGCGGTCGGTCCTACACTCGCCATGCCTGCTTGACATGGACCGCGAGGGAGAAGGGACGGCCGCCGAGATGCGATTCGTACACACCGCCGATTGGCAACTCGGTATGACCCGCCATTTCCTCGAAGGGGAAGCCCAGCCCCGTTACTCCGCGGCCCGTCGCGATGCCGTGGCGGGGCTGGGTGCCCTGGTCGCCGAAACCGGTGCGGAGTTCGTGGTGGTGGCCGGAGATGTGTTCGAGGACAACCACCTTGATCCCCGTGTCATCAGCCAGTCGCTGGAAGCCATGCGCGCCATCAAGGTCCCGGTGTACCTGCTGCCCGGAAACCATGACCCTCTCGACGCGTCGTCGGTGTACACCAGCGCGCTGTTCGTCCGGGAATGCCCGGCCAACGTCACCGTGCTCGATCGCCCCGGGCCGCATCAGGTCCGGCCTGGTGTCGAGATCGTCTCGGCACCTTGGCGTTCCAAGAAGCCCACACATGACCTCGTCGCCGAAGCGCTGGCCGGTGTGCAGGCCGACGGCACGGTGCGGGTTCTGGTGGCCCACGGCGGGGTGGACATCCTCGACCCTGATCCCACCCGCCACGGCGCCATCGAACTCTCGGCTCTGGAGAGCGCGCTGAGCGCGGGCGTGGTGCACTATGTGGCGTTGGGCGACAAGCATTCTCGGATGCAGGTGGGGAGCAGCGGCCGGGTCTGGTATTCGGGCAGTCCCGAAGTCACCAATTACGACGACATCGAACCCGATTCCGGACATGTGCTGGTGGTCGACCTCGACGAGGCGCAGGTGTCGGTGACGCCGCACCGGGTGGGCACCTGGCGGTTCGTCACCTTGCGCCGTCCCGTCGATGACAGCCGCGATATCGCGGACCTCGATCTCAACCTCGATCTGCTGCCCGACAAGGACCGCACCGTGGCGCGGCTGGCGCTGACCGGCACCCTGACCGTCACCGAGCGCGCCGCGCTGGATGCGTGCCTGGACAAGTACTCCCGGCTGTTCGCATGGGTGGGGTTGTGGGACAAGCAAAGTGACATCGCGGTGGTGCCGGCCGATCACGAGTTCTCCGACCTGGGCTTCGGCGGGTTCGCCGCATCCGCGGTGGACGAACTGGTGGCCGCCGCACGCGATGAGCAGTCCGAATCCGCCGAAGACGCACAAGCCGCGCTGGCGTTGTTGCTGCGGCTCTCGATGGGAGGTGCCGCATGAGGCTGCATCGGATGGTGCTGACCAACTACCGGGGAATCACGCACCGCGAGATCAACTTTCCCGAGCATGGCGTCACTGTGGTCCACGGCTGCAACGAAGCCGGGAAGTCGTCGATGATCGAAGCCCTCGATCTGCTGTTGGAGTCCAAGGACCGCTCCACGAAGAAGGACGTCAAACAGGTCAAGCCCACCCATGCTGACGTGGGTTCCGAGGTGACGGCCGAGATCAGCACCGGCGCTTACCGATTCGTCTACCGCAAGCGGTTCCACAAGAAGTGTGAGACGGAGCTGACGGTGCTGGCGCCGCGCCGCGAGCAGCTCACCGGCGACGAAGCCCATGAGCGGGTGCTGGCCATCCTCGGTGAAACCGTCGACACCGGCCTGTGGCAGGCGCAGCGGGTGTTGCAGTCGGCGGCGACGGACACCGTGAACGTCTCCGGCTGTGATGCGTTGTCGCGCGCCCTCGACATCGCGGCCGGGGATGACGCCGGCGCGGCGCTCTCGGGTGCCGAGCCGCTGCTGATCGAGAAGATCGACGCCGAATTCGCCCGCTATTTCACGGCCACCGGACGGCCGACGGGGGAGTGGGCGGCGGCGGTCAAGGCGCTGAAGGCGGCCGAGGAGGAAGTGGCCCTGTGCGCGCAGGCGCTCGCCGAGGTCGACGAGAAAACCCGGTTGCACACCCGATTGACCGGTGAGCTCGCCGAGGTCGCCTCGCAACTGGAGCCCGCCGCGCAGCGCTGTGCCGCCTCCGAGGAGGCCGCGGCCCGCATCGCCGTGTTGCGTGATCAGTTGCGCACGGCCGAGTTGGAACGGGATGCCGCCACGGCCACCGCGGCGGCGGCCACCGCGGCGCACAAGGAGCGATTGCGGTTGCGCGCCGACGTGGAAACCCGCAGCGCCGCGGTCGTCGCGGCCGGAGAAGCCGCCGCCCACGCGGCCGAAGCCGAAGCCGTGGGCCGTGAGATGGTCACCGCCGCCGAGGCCGCTGCCGAGGCGGCGGCAACCGAACTCGCCGAGGCGCAGGAACGTGTTGATGCCGCGCGGCGCACGGTCGCGCAGCTGGCTGACCGCGATGAGGCCGACAAGCTGGCCGCCCGGCTCACCAAGATCGACGTACTGAGCCGGGAGCTTGTCGAGGTCACGGCGCAACTGGCACCGATCCTGTTGACCGACAAGATCTTCCGTGCCATCGAGCGGGCCGCCGCGGCGGTCGAGGTGGTTCGTGAACAGGTCGGCCTGATCGCTCCGCGGGTGCAGATCACCGCCGAATCCGCGGTACAGCTGAACGTCGGTGATCAGGTGGTGGCCCTCGAAGCCGGCCAGTCCCACACCCTCAGTGCGCAGGACGTCACCACCATACGGCTGCCGGGGATGCTCGCCGCGCGCGTCCATCCCGGCGCCACCACGGCCGACATCACCGCCAAACTGGCTGCCGCCGAACAGCATCTGCACCAGCAGCTCGCCCAGGGCGGGGTCGCGGGGCTCGAGCAGGCCCGCGCCCTCGACCAGCGCCGTCGCGACCTCGCCGAACGCCATGGCCGGCTCACCGCCACGCTGGAGGGGTTGCGCGGCGACGACGACGTGGCCCAGCTGCGTACCCGTCTGACGGCACTACGCGCCCAAACCCCGGCCGAAGCCGGACTGTGGGATGCGACCTTCGACAGCAGCCAGGCCCGTGCTGAATTGGCCGCAGCCGAAACGTTTCTCACCCAGACGCGCTCGCAGTGCGCCACCCAGCAGAAAGTCGCCGCCGCCGCGGTGGCGCAACTCGGGCAACGGTCCACCCAGGCCCGGGTGTGCCAGGAGAAGTCCACCGCCGCGCAGGCCGAGCTGGTGGCCGCTCAGGAACGCCTCACCGCGCAGCGCGCCGTGGCCGCCGATGACGAGCTGGCGGTGCAGGCTCAGGCCGCACTCGATGCCGCCACCCGCGTCGCCGACCAGGTCGCCGTGGTCTCCACCCGCCTGGCCGAAGCCGGGCCCGAGGCCGTCGCCGCCGAGCTGGCCGCCGCCCGCAGTGCCGCCGCGGCCGTCGAAACCCGCCACCAGCAGCTCACCGGCGCATTACGCGATGTCGCCGTCGAGCTCGCGGTGTTCGGCACCGAGGGCCGCAGCGGGAAATTGGATGCCGCGCAGATCCGGCGCGAACACGCCGCGTCCGCGCATGCCCGGGTCTCCGGCCGGGCACGGGCGGCCAACCTGCTGCGCACCGTGATGGCCCGTCATCGTGACACCACCCGGCAGCGCTACGTCCATCCGTTCCGGACCGAGATCGAACGCCTGGGCCGGGTGGTCTTCGGGCCGACTTTCGAAGTCGACATCGACAGCGACCTGCAGATCCTCAGCCGCACCCTCGACGGGCGCACCGTGCCGTATGAATCACTGTCCGGGGGCGCCAAGGAACAGCTGGGTATCGTGGCGCGGCTGGCGGTCGCGGCACTGGTCGACAGCCAGGATTCGGTGCCGGTGATGATCGACGACGCCCTCGGTTTCACCGACCCGCAGCGGCTCACCAAGATGAACGAGGTACTCGACGTGGCGGGCGCCCAGGGGCAGGTCATCGTCCTGACCTGCACACCCGAGCGCTACCTGGGCGTGGCGGGCGCCCACCACATCGAGGTCACGGCTTAACCGGTCGCCTGCTTGACACGGTCGGGTGCGTGGAAGGTGGCCGGCGCCAAGCCCAGGTGATCACGCAGCGTGGTTCCCGAGTACTCGGTGCGGAACAGCCCGCGCCGCTGCAGTTCCGGGACCACCGCGTCCACAAAATCGTTGAACGTGCCCGGCGTCGACGCTGACGACACCATGAACCCGTCGGCCTCACCGCCGGTGAACGCCTCCTCGATCTGGTCGGCCACCTGGCGGGCGGTGCCCACGAACTGCGGCAGCAGCACGCCCTGGGCATACCACTTGCCCACGTCGCGCAGGGTCAGCTTGTCCCGGTTGGAGACCCGGCGCACGGTGTCGAACAATCCCTGCGTTCCGGTGACCTGCACGTCGTCGACGGGTGCGTCCAGGTCGTAACCGGAGAAGTCGTGGTCGGTGTGCACGCTGAGGGTGATCAGCCCGGAGATCGGGTCGGCCAACTCGTTGTGGAACGCCTGCTTCTCCCGGGCGATCGACTCGGTTTCGCCGATGAACGGGATGAACGCCGGGAAGATCAGCACGTGATCGGGATTGCGGCCGTAGTTCACCGCCCGGGACTTGATGTCGTCGTAGTAGGCGCGCCGGCCCTCGGGGGTGGGGTCGATCTCGAAGATCGCCTCAGCCCAGCGTGCCGCGAAATCCCTTCCGGTATTCGATGACCCGGCCTGGATCAGGACCGGCCTGCCCTGCGGGGAGTGCGGCACGTTGAGCGGTCCGCGGGAGCGGAAGTACGGGCCGGCGTGGTCGATGTGCCGGATCCGCGTCGGGTCGGCGAACACCCCGGACTCCTTGTCCAGCACCAGCGCATCGGGTTCCCAGCTGGACCACAGTTCCAGCGCGGTGCGCACGAACTCGTCAGCGCGCTCGTAGCGGAACTCGTGGCCCAGATGGTCGTCGTGGCCGAAGTTCTGTGCCTCGCCCTGCGTCAGCGACGTGACGATGTTCCAGGCGACGCGACCGCGGGTGATGTGGTCGAGGCTGGAGAAGATCCGCGCCAACTCATACGGGTGAAAGAAGGTGGCGGACTTGGTGATCGCCACACCGAGGTGAGTGGTGACGGCGGCGATGCTGGCCGCCACGATCGACGGGTCCAGCGTGGCGGTGGCCTGGGTGCCGCGCCGCAACGGCTCGGCGATCCCGTCGCCGTAGCGCACCGGGGCCGCCAGCAGGTCGGCGAAGAACAGGAAGTCGAACTTGCCGCGCTCCAGGATGCGTCCGATGCGGTGGTAGTACTCCGGGGTCAGGAAGTTCGGGTCGCTGGCCGGGTGTCGCCACGCGGCGTGTGAATGGGTGACCTGGGAGGCGATCTGAAAACCGCCGAGATGCAGTTGCTTGGTCATGATTTCTCCTTGTGATTTGGGCGCGCTCGTAACCGCTGAGCGGTTACGAGCGCGCCCAAATCCCTCTCAGAAGTAGGCGTTGGCGGGGACGGGGGTGCCGTGCAGCACATTGGCTCCCACTGCGACGGCCTTGAGTGCGACGGGATTGTGCAGGGTGATGGTGCGGACGTTGCGCCAGTGCCGGTCCAGGTTGCGGGCCCGGCTGGCGGCGCTGGCGCCGCCGAGTTCGAGCAACCGGGTGGCGGCCTCGGGGGCGACGGCATCCAGGTGCACCTTCACCTTGGCGGCGCGCAGCTGCGCCTCCTGAGCCGCATCGGCGTCGGGCACCCCGTCGACGGCCGAATCATTGGCCGCGGCAATGGCATCGGCGGCATCGAGTACCGCTGCCCGCGCCACGGAGGCGGTGCTGGCCAACTCGCCGAGCAGCTTCTGGTGGAGCGGATCGTCAACCGGGTTTTCGCTGATCGCATGGCTGAAACTGCGGGTACGCGAGCGCAGCAGCGCCACCCCGTCGTCGACCACCGACGCCAGCACACCGGCCACCACGGCGTGGATGTAAAGCTGCAGTGACGCGTACTGCACGGTGGGGGTGGGCTCGGCGTCGTACGGCGAGTCCACCAGGATCTCCTCGGGCGCCACCGCCACATTGTCGAAAACAGTGGTGCCGGTGCCGGTTCGACGCTGGCCGAAGCCGTCCCAGTCATCAACCAGGCGGACGCCGGTGCGGTCGGTGGGCACCAGTACGGTGGTCACCGAGTCGTGGTCGGTGGTGGCGGCCACGGTCAAATAGTCCGAGAACAGCGTGCCGGTGCTGTAGTACTTCTCGCCGGTGAGCCGGAAGATCCCGTTGTCGCCGGGCAGCAGGCGGGTGTTGAACACCAGGCTGCCGACGGCCAGGCTGCCCTTCTCGCTGAACGCGTTGCCGAAGATCTTGCCGGCGGCCGCTTCGCGCAGCCAGCGCTGTGATATCGGGTCGGTGATGGTGCGCAGCCGCTCTTCGACGAACCAGAAGTGGGTTCGGAAGATGTGCGCCACAATGGGATCCGCGCGAGCCACGTCGATCACGGCTGAGAACAACTCGCGCACCGACAGCCCCGCGCCGCCGTACTCCTGCGGGAGTCGCAGCACACCGAAACCGGCTCGCTTGAGCGCGGCGACCTGATCGAAAGGGTTCTCGTCGTTCAGGTCTCGGTCTTTGGCGCCGGCGCCGATATCGGCGAGCAGCGCGGCGAAGGCGTCGGTGCCTGGCAGGAGGAGATCCACGGCGGATGCTTGTGTCATGCCCCGGTTCTACCGACGGCGCACGGCGCAGGCACTGCTTAGGCTCAGCCCGAACCTAAGGGCTTGCTGACGACCACCCGCTGGAGAATGTTATTCTCAGTATCTGAGAGCCATGTATCCAATGGGGGACCTATGGACGCCGACGACAACATCGACCAGCAGGTAGCCCGCGAAACCGCGAAATTCGATCCGGTGGTCACCGAACAGGTCGCCAAGTACGCCGGCGCGGTCGTGAAGCGATACTTCCGCGCTGAAGTGCGCGGACTCGACAACTTCCCGGCCACCGGGGCGGCGCTGGCGGTGTCCAACCACTCCGGCGGCATGCTCACCCCGGACGTCCTGGTGCTCGCGCCCGAGTTCTACAAGAAATTCGGCTACGACCGGCCGATGTACACCCTGGCTCACTACGGCGTGGTGATGGGGCCGGTGGGGGAGTTGCTGGGGAAAGTGGGCGTCATCGAGGCCAGCCGCGAAAGCGCCGCCAAGGCGTTGCACGACGGGGCAGTGGTCCTGGTGTTCCCCGGAGGCGACTACGACTCCTACCGCCCCACCTTCAGCGCCAACACCATCGATTTCAACGGCCGCACCGGCTACATCCGCACCGCTCTGGAAGCCGGGGTGCCGATCGTGCCTGTGGTGTCCATCGGCGGCCAGGAGAGCCAGCTGTTCCTCACCCGTGGCAACTGGCTGGCCAAACGCCTGGGCCTGACCAAGGCCCGGATGGACATCCTGCCGGTCAGCGTCGGGTTCCCCTTCGGGGTGTCGATGCTCATCCCGCCCAACGTCCCGCTGCCCAGCAAGATCGTCACGGAAGTCCTGGAACCCATCGATGTCGCGGCCCTCTTCGGTGACGACCCCGATATCGCCGAGGCCGACGCTCATGTGCGGGGGGTGATGCAGACCGCGATCGACCGGCTGGCGCGGCAGCGCCGCTTCCCTATCCTCGGGTGAGTGCCGCCGCACGCGGCAGCGCCGACGGCGGTACCTCCAGAATGCCGGAAAACCCAGCGGCCGAACGTAATTGCGCAAACGATTCCACCATGGCATCGGTGACCTCGTGGGTGTCGTCGAACGTGCGGTCATCGGAGAGCACCGCGATGTTCACCAGATCCACATAACTCCAGACCGTGATGTTCAGTCCCACACCGGGCGAGAGCACCCCGGTCGAATAGATCTCGGTGACCACCGCGCCACCCAGATGCCCACGCTCGCGGGGGCCCGGCACATTGGACACCGGCACGTTCATCAGCTTGTTGGTGTCGGCCCGGGCCGCCTGCCATCGGAAGATGCTGGGCGCCAATGCCGTCGGCAGATAGGACATGAACCGGGTGTAGAGATCCGGCCCGATCAGCTCGTGGTTCTCCTTGGCGATCGACGTGGACTGCGCCGTCACCCGCAACCGCTCCAGGGGATCGGCCAGGTGCACCGGCAGGGACACCATCAGCCCGCTGATCATGTTGCCCGCGATGCGCTCCGGTGAGCGGTCGGTGCTCACCGGTACCGACGCCACCAGCGGCTCGTCGGCGCGACCGTCGTAGCGCAACAGCAGCGTCCGCAGCGCCCCGGCCGCGGTCGCCAGGATGAGGTCGTTGATGGTGCTGTCCAGCTTCTTGGCCGTCTCCTTCACCTCCGCCAGCGACAGCGGCGCACTGGCGAACGTCCGGGCCGGTGACACCACATGATTGAGGAACGTGGCCGGAGCGGCAAAGGGTTTGGCCATATCGGGCACCGTGCCGCGCTCCCGGGATCGCTTGCGCACCTCGCGAAATCCCGCGACGGCGTCCATGACCAAGGCCGGCAGGTGCGCGAGCTGGGCCAGATGGTCCTGGGCGGCCGTGCGGATCAGATGCGCCGAGGACGGTGTCGGTACCGAAGCCGGGGTATCGCGCTCGTCGGTGAGCCCCCCGGACAGGTCCATACCCCGTGCCAGCAGATTGGCCGAGGCCACGCCGTCGGCGAGAACGTGGTGCACTTTGCCGATCACCGCAATGCGGTCACCGGCCAGCCCGTCGGCGAAATACAGCTCCCACAACGGCCGGTCGCGGGCCAGCGGGGTACCGGCCACCTCGCCGATCACCTGGTCCAGTTCGCGGCGCCCGCCTGGGGCGGGTACCTGCACCCGGCGCAGGTGGTAGTCGAGGTCGACATCGCTGTCGGTCAACCACATCGGGTGGTGCAGGCGAAAAGGGATGTCGATCAGCCGGTAGCGCAGCGGGTCGAGCAGGTGCAGCCGGCGGCCCACGATCTGCCGGAACAGCTCGAAGGTGAACGGGCCGGGGAACTCACTGGTGTCGACCACCGCCACTTTCAAGGTGTGGGTGTGCAGATTCGGCGTCTCGCTGTAGAGAAGCATCGCGTCCATGCCGTTGAGGCGTTTCATCGTCACCCCGCCTTCCGGTCGGCCGTCCCTATCGAAACACCTGTCGACTCGGGATCCGGCGAATTCGAGCAATCGGACCCCAGGTCGCCGAAGTGCCAGGAATCGGCACCCTCGAGGGTTACGCTTTTCCGATGTTTCGTATCCCGCCGCTCGACGTCGCGCTGGCGATCAGTGATACCGCCGTCCGCCTACCGGTCATCGGCCGGCATTTCACCGCGCTGGGCACGCTGACCGCCGTCGGTGCCTTCGGATCCCGCGTGCTGCCGTCGGTCCTCGCGGGCATGTGCCGGCCGAAAGCCCCGGCCACTCCGCACCCGGATCCGGTGATCGAGCAGCCTGACCTCGAATGGTCGTCGGACACGGTGCCACCCATGCTGCGCGCCATGTCGCAGCGACGGGAATTCCTGTACCGCAGCAACGTCGCCTACGGTCCTGCGCGCGGGCAGCTGCTCGACGTGTGGCGGCGCAAGGATCTGCCGCCGGGTCCGGCGCCGGTACTGGTGTTCCTGCCCGGTGGCGGTTGGGTGCACGGCAGCCGGATCCTGCAGGGGTACGCGCTGATGTCGCACCTGGCCCGGCTGGGATGGGTGTGCCTGTCGATCGACTACCGGGTGGCTCCCCAGCACCGCTGGCCGCGCCACGTCCAGGACGTCAAAGCGGCCATCGCGTGGGCGCGCGAACATGTCGATTCGGTGGGCGGTGACCCGGATTTTGTTGCGGTGGCGGGCTGTTCGGCGGGCGGGCACCTGGCGGCGCTGGCCGGGCTGACAGTGGGCGCGCCGGAGTTCAGCACCGAGCTGGCGTCTGACGCCGACACATCGGTGAACGCCGTGGTCGGGATCTACGGCCGCTACGACTGGGTAGACCGCTCCACCCGGGAACGCGAGGATTTTGTCCGATTCCTCGAACAGATCGTCGTCCGCGGTCGGCTCGAGGACCGGCCCGACGTCTTCGAGCAGGCCTCGCCACTTGCGCGGGTACACGCCGAGGCGCCTCCCTTCTTCGTCGTGCACGGCACCTCGGACGGAATCATCCCCATCGAACAGGCCAGAGCGTTCGTCGACCGGCTCGGTGCGGTGTCCCGGTCGCGCGTCTCCTATCTGGAACTCCCCGGCGCGGGGCACGCCTTCGACCTGATCGACGGCCGCCGCACCGGTACCGCGGTGGACGCCATCGGGGAGTTCCTCGGCCAGGTCCACCGAGATCACCTGATGGGGGCGCCGCGGCGCGCAGGTTGACCACAGCAACGCCAGGCACAATGAGCGGCGATGACGCTGAATGCCAAACGCCGCAAGGTGCACCTCAAGCTCGCTGCCATGCCGGGCGTGCAATCGATCCGCCGGCCGGTGACCCCCGGCAGCGCGGGCGAGTTCGACCTCTACTACGTCCGTTCGGGTGAGCGCTCCGAGCATCCGCTGGTGATCATCCCCGGCGGACCGGGCATGGCATCGGTGCAGCTGTACAAGGGGCTGCGGCGCCGGGCGGCCAGCCAGGGCCTCGACGTCATCATGGTGGAACACCGCGGAATCGGGATGTCGCGCCACGATGACAGCGGCGACGACCTGCCGCTGGAGGCCATCACCGTGCACCAGACGGTCGACGACATCGAGGCGGTACTGGACCACGAGAACATCGACCGGGCCGTCGTATACGGCACGTCCTACGGCAGCTACCTCGCGGCCGGTCTGGGGGTGTCCCACCCGAGCCGCATCACCGCGATGGTGCTCGACTCGCCGGTGCTGTCGGCGCAGGACATCGAGGCCGTGCGGCAAGCGATTCGGGGGTTGTTGCTCGACGGCGACGAACCTGACACCGCCGAGATCGCGCCGAAGGTCCGCCGGCTGGTCGCCGACGGGGTGCTGACCTCGGACGCCAGCGAGATCATCGGCATGATCTACGGCTACGGCGGCCCGGACCTACTGAACAGGCAACTGGACCTGCTTTTGGAAGGCCGCACCCTGTTGTGGCGGGTGATCGACGAACTGAACCGCTTCACCTTGCGCAAGGCGCCTTACCGCAACGAGGTCGATCTGGTGGGCCGCATTGCCTTCCGCGAGCTCGACTTCTCCGGCGAGCCCGATGGGCTGCCCTTGGACCCGTCACCGGCACTGGCGCAGATGGCCGACGAAATGCCCGGCCCGGCACCCAGTTTCGAAGCGGAACCGTATGACCTGGCGGCCAGCATGCCGGCATTCACGTGGCCGACGGTGGTGCTCTCCGGCGGCCGTGACCTGACCACCCCGCCCGCGCTGGCGGAGAAGGTGGCTGCGCTGATCCCGGACTCGGTGCTGGTGCGGATGCCCACGGCCGCCCACAGCATGCTCGACACCCGCGAACGCGCGGCCCTGGAGGTGGCCAAGGCCGTGGTGGACGGCCGCAGCCACGAATTGGCCGACCGGGCAGAGGAACTCGACGCGCTGCCCGCCAACCTGGAGATCCGGGCCCTCGTCGGTGCCGTCACCGCGGCCACGGCCGTCGAGAGCGTTATCCCGAAGGCGGGCCGGAAGGTTGACCCGCCTTCATGAAACCGACCTTGGTGTAGTCGATGTCGCCCAGGCCGGCCGGTCCGAAGTTGGCCACGGTGTCCCGCACCGCGACGTTGCCGGCGGACTGGAACAACGGCAGGCTGAAGCCCTCTTCCCAGATCAGCCCGTCGAATTCGTTGGCCAGTTCCTGCGCCCGCGCCGGGTCGAGCTCGTCGAGCACTTCGTTGGCCTTGGCATCGATCTCAGGGGTGCTGATCTTGCCGAAGTTGCTCTCGGCACCGCTGGTGTAGATCTGGGTGAGGCAGCACAACGCGAATGCATCGCCGGCCCAGGCAAACTGCGCGACATCAAAATTGCCGACGGTGACGAAGTCGGTGAACAGGCTCCCACCCGGTGCGGGGACCAGCTGCATGTTGACGCCGATCTGCGCCAGGCTGTTCTGCGCCACCTGCGCGATCTGGCGGGTCGGCAGCGAGTCGTAGAACACGTTGCGGATCACCAGCTGGCGGCCGTCCTTCTCGCGGAACTGGCCGTTCATGGTCCAGCCCAGCGCGTCGAGTTCCTGCTTGGCCTTCTCCGGGTCGAATGCCACCACCTGGCTGTTGTCCTGGTATCCCTGTTGACCCGCGATGTAGATGTGGTTGTTGAGCGGAACGGGGGTGTCGACCAGCCCGCGCTGGCTGACGTTGGCGATGGCCTGGCGGTCGACCCCCTTCATGATGGCCAGGCGCAGATCCTTGTCCTCCAGGATGGAGCCGGGCGCGCCGTTGAAGGTCAGGTGGTACCAGCTGTTGGCGGGCGTACGCCGGATGGCGATGCCGGGCGTGTTGCGGGCAGTGGTCAGCTCGTCGAGGCTGGCGACGGCGGTGGCATCGAGGGTGTTGTTCTGCAGGGCCGGGATGCGGGCGGCGTCGTCGAGGACGAGGTAGGTGACCCGGTCCAGCAGTGGGGGCTCACCCCACCACTTCGGGTTGCGTACCAAGGTGATTCGCTGTGCGGTGCGGTCCACCGACTCCACCATGAACGGCCCCGCCGAGGGTCCGGGCCGTTCCAGTTGGCCGCGGTTGAACACTTCCGGGTTCTCGGTCATGGACTTGGGCAGCAGCATGTCGTTGCCGGAAAACAGATTCTGCCAGTCGGTGTAGTGCGATCCGAAGGTCACCACGGCCTGACGGTCGTCGACGCCTCGGGTCACCGAGGCCACTCGCTCGGTCAACGCGGCGTTGGAGATGATGAACTCCGGGTTCTTGCCGTTGGTGGCGTTGATCTGCGAGGCGATGTCCTCCCAGGTGATGGGGGTGCCGTCGGACCACACCGCCTCCGGGTTGATGGTGTAGGTGACCACCTGCGGGTCCTCGCTGGTGAGCTCCACGTTCGTGAAGAAGTCGGTGTTGACTTCCGTGGAACTGTCGGGTGCCACCCGGAACGCTCGCGGCATCGTCCACCGCAACATCGCGGCGCCAGTGCCCTCGCTATCCAGGTGCGAGGGGTTGAAATTGTTCGGCATCGCCGGCAGCGTCAACCGCAGGTTGCCGCCCTGCTGCAGGTTCGCCACGTCCTGCGGGTTGATGTCGCTGGTGGTGCCCACCTCGGCGTTGCCGCCTGCCGGGGGCGGCTGTTGCGGCTCGCTGGAGCAGCCCGCCAGCAGCAGGGTGGCGGCCAACAGCGCAGCGGCGCAGCGTCGAAGCGTCATGCCCACTGATGCTATCCGGACACCTGGGGTACCGCGGCCAGCAGCTTCCGGGTGTACTCGTGTTGCGGTCGGCCAAACACCGCCTCGGCGTCACCCTCTTCGACGATCGCGCCCTTGTACATCACCGCCACCCGGTGCGCCAGATGCTTGACCACCGACAGGTCGTGCGAGACGAACAGATAGGAGAGTCCGAATCGCTGCTGCAGATCCAGCAGCAGGTTCAGGATGCCGGCCTGGATCGAGACGTCCAACGCCGACACCGGCTCGTCGAGAGCGAGGATCTTCGGTTGGGTGGCCAGGGCCCGCGCGATGCCGATCCGCTGTTTCTGCCCGCCGGAGAACTCGCCCGGGTAGCGGACGGCGTCCTCGCGGCGCATCCCGACGAGCTCGAGCAGCTCGGCCACCCGGCTGCTGATGGCCCCTTTGTCGAAACCGTTGGCCTGGAGGGGTTCTGCGAGCACGTCGGAGACCGGGAGGCGTGGATCCAGCGATGCCGTGGGGTCCTGGAACACCACCTGGAGGTGGCGTCGCATCGCGCGGCGACGCGTGGTGTCCAGGGTCGCGACATCGGTGCCCAACACGGTGATCGAACCGGCCTGGGGGGCGGCCAGTTCCAGGATCTCGTGCAGGGTGGTCGACTTCCCGGAGCCGGACTCGCCGACGATGCCCAGGGTTTGGCCGCTGCGGAGCTCGAAGCTGATGTCGTCGACGGCCTTCACCTCCCCGATGGCGCGACGGAACACGGCCCCCTTGGTCAGGGTGTAGGTGCGTGACAGGTTCTCCACCTGCACCACCACGTCACCTTCTGCGGAGGGAGCTGCCTGCGGTGCGGTGGCCACACCGAAAAGGTCGGCGGCGCTGCGATTCTCGGTCTGGTCGGTGCGGATGCACGCGGCGGAATGGCCCGCACCGACCTGCACCAGATCCGGTTCCTGGGTGCGGCATTCGTCGATGACCAGGGGGCAGCGCGGGGCGAAGGGGCAGCCCGGCTCCAGCGCGGCCAGCGACGGCGGTGCCCCCGGTATCGGCACCAGACGGGTGCCTTGCACAGCGTCGAGTCTGGGCACCGACCCCAGCAGGCCGATGGTGTAGGGCATCCGCCGGTCGCGGTACAACTCCTGGACAGTCGACGTCTCGACGGCTCTCCCGGCGTACATCACCAGCGACCGGTCGGCGAATTCCGCCACCACGCCGAGGTCGTGGGTGATGATCAGCACCCCGGCCCCGGTGACGTCGCGGGCGGTCTTGAGGACCTCGAGGATCTGCGCCTGCACCGTCACGTCCAGCGCGGTGGTCGGCTCGTCGCAGATCAGCAGGTCGGGGTCGTTGGCGATCGCGATCGCGATCACCACGCGTTGGCGTTCGCCGCCGGACAGCTCGTGGGGAAACGCTCGGGCCCGATGTTCGGGCTGGTTGATCCCGACGAGTTCCAACAGCTCGATCGCGCGCCGGCGCGCCTGGCGCCGGTCCACGCCGCCACGGCGACGCTGGTGCACCACGATCGCCTCGGCGATCTGGTCTCCCACGGTGTAGACGGGGGTCAGCGCCGACATCGGATCCTGGAAGACGGTGCCGATCCGGTTGCCACGGATGTGGGACATCTCGGTGTCGCCCAGACCCAGCAGTTCGGCGCCGCCGAGTCGCACCGACCCGCTGACGTCGGCGTACTCGGGCAGCAGGCCGATCAATGCCATGGCGGTCGCCGATTTTCCCGAACCGGATTCGCCGACCACGGCCACCACCTCGCCCGGGTCCACCCGCAGGCTGACCCCCCGCACCGCCGACACGGGGGCGCCGTCGGTCGGGAAAGTCACCGTCAGATCCTTCACTTCCAACAACGTGCCGGCCGGCTGTGCGCTCACTTCTTCCTCCGACGCAGCTGCCCTGCGCCCGGGTCGACGGCGTCGCGCAGGCCGTCGCCGATCAGGTTGGCGCACAGCACAATCAGCACCAGGACTCCGGCCGGGAACAGGAACACCCACGGAAAGGTGAGCACCGACTTGGTGCCGTCGGCGATCAGGGTGCCCAGCGAGACGTCCGGTGGCTGGACACCGAATCCGAGGAAGCTCAGCCCGGTTTCGGCCAGAATGGCCACCCCGACGTTCAGGGCGGTGTCGATGATCAGGATCGAGGCGACGTTGGGCAGGATGTGGCGAAGGATGATCCGCCGGTTCGATACGCCCATATACCGTGCGGCTCTGACGAATTCGCGATCGCGGAGGCTCATCGTCATACCCCGCACGATCCGTGAGCTGATCATCCAGCTGAACCCGCCGAGCAACACGATCAACAGGATCATGTTACCGCCGGAGTCTCTGATCCGGGGCGACAGGATCGCGATCAGCAGGAAGCTGGGCACCACCAGCAGCAGGTCCACCAGCCACATCAAGGCCCGGTCGCGCCAGCCGCCGAAGTAGCCGGCGACGGCGCCCACCGCGGCCGCGATGACCGTCGAGATGAGTGCCACGCACAGACCGATGAGCAGCGACTTCTGCATACCCCGCAACGTCAGGGCCAGGACGTCCTGGCCCAGGGCGTTGGTACCGAACCAGTGCTGTGGGCTCGGCGGTGCCTGCAGTGCGTAGTAGTCCAGATCGGTGTACGACCACGGCAGCAGCGGCGGCAGGGCGTAGCAGCCCACGAACATGAGCGTGAGCACCGCCAGCGACACCACAGCGGGGCGGTTGCGCAGGAAGCGGCGTACCACCAGCTGGCGCCGCGAGGTGAACCCTTCGGTGTGCAGCCCGGACTGGGCGGAGTCGGTGGTCATCGGGCGCGCACCCGCGGATCGAGGATCGCGTACAAGATGTCCGACAGCAGACCGGACAGCAGGACCACCGCGCCCGAGAACAGCGTGACGGCCACGACGATGTTGGTGTCCTGGGTGTTGATGCCCTGGATGGTCCATTCACCCATGCCGTGCCAGCCGAAGATCTGTTCGACGAACACCGCGCCGGTGACCAACGCCCCGACGCCGTAGGCGAACAGGGTCGCCATCGGGATCAGCGCGGTGCGCAGGCCGTGTTTGAACAATGCCTGGCGGCGGGTCAGGCCTTTGGCGCGGGCGGTGCGGATGAAGTCCTGGCCCAGCACGTCGAGCATGGCGTTGCGCTGGTAGCGGCTGTACCCGGCGATGGCGCCCAACGCCAGCGTCAACGACGGCAGTACGAGATGTTGGATGCGGTCGACGAACTGGTTCCACCATCCGTAGACCGGATCCGGTGACGTCTCGCCGATGTAATCGAACAGCTGGACGCCCAGAACCGAGTTGACCCGCAGCGCCGCCAGGATCAGCAGGTTGGCAACCACGAACGTCGGGGCGCTGATGATCAGCAATGAGGCGATGGTGATGACACGATCCGAGAGCCGGTACTGCCGGATGGCGCTCCAGGCGCCCACGACGACGCCCACCACTGCCCCTACCACGGAGCCGATGAGGAGCAGCCGTGAGCTCACGCCGATGCGCCGCCACAGTTCGTCGGCCACCGGCTGTCCGCCGACGGTGGTGCCGAAGTCGCCCTGGATGGCTCCCGACGCCCAGTCCAGGTAGCGCAGCGGTATCGGCAGGTTCAGCCCCAGCTCGGCGGCTTTGGCATCGATGACCGCCTGCGGTGGTCGTGGGTTGCGCTGCAGCAGGCTGTCCAGCGGCTCGAAGGACAGCGACGCCAAGGTGAAGGTGAAGAACGACGCCAGGAGCAGCAGCACCACGTAGTTGAGGAGACGGCGCGTCAGGAAACGCGTCATGCGCGGCTCACGGGGCTGTGCGGCATTGGCACAGGGTAAGAGATGTCAGCGGACCGGCGCAGATCGTGAGGTCGGCGCGTCCGCTTTGTTCGGATCAGCGTGATCGAAGCCGCTGGGACTGCAGGCCCGCGTTGTTAACGTCGAGCGATGTCCGTCACTGATCAGTACCTGGCCAACAACGCGGAGTACGCCAAGACGTTTCAAGGCCCCCTGCCGCTGCCTCCGAGCAAGCACGTCGCCGTCGTCGCCTGCATGGACGCCCGCCTGGACGTCTACGGCATCCTCGGGCTGCACGACGGCGAGGCCCACGTCATCCGCAATGCCGGGGGAGTGGTGACCGACGACGAGATCCGGTCGCTGGCCATCAGCCAGCGACTGCTCGGCACTCGCGAGATCATCCTGATCCACCACACCGACTGCGGCATGCTCACCTTCACCGACGACGGTTTCAAACAACAGATCCAGGACGAGACCGGCATCAAGCCGGAATGGGCCGCCGAGGCATTCCAAGACCTGGAGGAGGACGTCCGTCAATCACTGCGGCGTATCGAAGCCAGTCCGTTCGTCACCCAGCACGAGTCGCTGCGCGGTTTCGTGTTCGACGTGGCCACCGGGCGCCTGAACGAGGTGCCGCCGACGACAGCCAGCTAGGTCCACTCAGCCAGCACCCGCATCTTGCCGGCTTTGACCGCCGCTTCCCGGCGCAGCCGCCTGAGCTCGGGGGCGAAGGCGTTGCGCTCGTTGTTCTGGAAGTTCAGCGGCAGGTCCAGCGCGGCGAACAGTTTGGGTTCGAGGTACCAGGGTTCGGGGTGCAGCACCCAGGACACCGCGGCGTTCTCGCCCATCCACTGGGTCAGGGTGGCTTCGTCGGCGGCGAAGGTCTGCTTCTTGCCGGAGCCGACGCGGCGTAGCTGGTAGCCCAGCAGCACACCGAGCGATTTGCGCAGGGTGGAGCCGTCGGCGCTGGCATTGCCCGCACCGAAGTGATACCGGATTCGTTTGCTGAGGTCCTGCGGTGGTTGCGGTTTGCCGCTGGCCGGCGGGGGACCGGGGCTGATGCCGACGTAGAGCAGCGTCCAGCCGTTGTCCTGCCGGCACCCGGAGACGTCTAGGTCTCCGGGGATCTCGCGGAACCACCAGCCGTGTGCGCCGGACTTGTTGGGCACCGGTGATTTCTCGGCGAACACCTCATCACGTGTATAGCGCTGAGCTGCAAGGAATTTCGCGACCGCATCGGCGTTCTTCTTCGCGGAGATCGACTCGGCCATGGCTGCCAGCCTAGACCTGGTGGCGGCTCGGGCGTTGACACCGCCCGCCGGTTTTTGGTTCTATTCCCGGTTAAGGTTGTAATCCTGGTCAGTTCTACCAACTTTACGAGGAAAGCATGACCGTAATGCAAGAGCCGGCGGCCGGACAGTACGAGCTGAGCCAGCTGCGCTCGTTGGAAGCCGAGTCGATTCACATCATCCGCGAGGTCGCCGCCGAGTTCGAGCGGCCGGTCCTGCTGTTCTCCGGCGGCAAAGACTCCATCGTGATGCTGCATCTGGCGGTCAAGGCGTTCACGCCCGGGCGGCTGCCGTTCCCGGTGATGCACGTCGACACCGGGCACAACTTCGACGAGGTGATCAGCACCCGCGATGCCCTGGTGGCCCAGCATGGCGTGCGCCTGGTGGTGGCCAGCGTGCAAGACGACATCGACAGTGGCCGGGTGGTCGACAACGGCCCGTCGCGCAACCCGTTGCAGACGGTGACGCTGCTGCGCGGCATCCGGGAGAACAAGTTCGACGCCGCCTTCGGGGGAGCCCGCCGCGACGAGGAGAAGGCGCGCGCCAAGGAGCGGGTGTACAGCTTCCGCGACGAGTTCGGCCAGTGGGACCCCAAGAGCCAACGCCCGGAGTTGTGGAACCTGTACAACGGCCGGCACCGCAAGGGTGAGCACATCCGGGTGTTTCCGCTGTCCAACTGGACCGAATACGACATCTGGGCCTACATCGGCGCCGAGAACATCACGCTGCCCTCGATCTATTACGCGCACACCCGGCCGGTGTTCCAGCGCGACGGCATGCTGCTGGCGGTACACGAGTACATGCAGCCGCGTGACGACGAGCCGGTGTTCGAGACGAGCGTGCGATTCCGCACCGTCGGTGACGTGACGTGCACGGGCTGCGTCGAATCGACCGCTGAGACGGTCGATCAGGTGATCGCCGAGACCGCGGTGTCGCGGCTGACCGAGCGCGGTGCCACCCGCGCCGACGACCGGATCTCCGAAGCCGGGATGGAAGACCGCAAGCGGGAGGGTTACTTCTGATGAGCACGTTGTTGCGTATTGCCACCGCGGGTTCCGTCGACGACGGCAAGTCCACCCTGATCGGCCGGCTGCTCTACGACTCCAAAGCGGTCATGGAAGACCAGCTCGCCGCCGTGGAGCGGACGTCCAAAGAACGCGGCCACGACTACACGGACCTGGCGTTGGTGACCGATGGCCTGCGCAGCGAACGCGAACAGGGCATCACCATCGACGTGGCCTACCGCTACTTCGCCACGCCCAAGCGGAAATTCATCATCGCCGACACCCCCGGGCACCTCCAGTACACCCGCAACATGGTGACCGGCACGTCCACCGCACAACTGGCGATCGTGCTCGTCGACGCCCGGCACGGCCTGCTCGAACAGTCGCGCCGGCACGCGTTCCTGGCGTCGCTGCTCGGCATCCAGCACATCGTGCTGGCCGTCAACAAGATGGACCTGATCGACTGGGATCGACAGAAGTTCGAGGACATCCGCGACGAATTCCACACCTTCGCAGCCCGTTTGGACATCCACGACGTCACCACCATCCCGATGTCGGCGCTGCAGGGCGACAACGTGGTCACCAAATCGGCGAACACCCCGTGGTACGAAGGCCCGGCGCTGCTGAGTCACCTCGAAGAGGTGTACATCGCCGGTGACCGCAACCTGATCGACGTGCGGTTCCCGGTGCAGTACGTGATCCGGCCGCAGACCCACGAACACGCCGACCACCGCAGCTATGCCGGCACCGTGGCCAGCGGAGTCATGCGTCCCGGCGACGAGGTGGTGGTGCTGCCCGGCGGGAAAACCAGTCGCATCACCACCATCGACGGACCCACCGGTCCCGTCGACGAGGCGTTCCCGCCGATGGCCGTGTCGATCAGCCTGGCCGACGATATCGACATCTCGCGCGGCGACATGATCACCCGGGCCAAGAACCAGCCGCACGCCACCCAGGAGTTCGACGCGACGGTGTGCTGGATGGCCGACGGTTCGGCGCTGGAACCCGGCCGCGACTACGTCATCAAACACACCACGCGGACCACCAGAGCCAGGGTCACCGCCCTGGATTACCGCCTCGACGTCAACACCCTGCACCGCGACAAATCGGCAACGGCGTTGAAGCTCAACGAACTCGGCCGGGTCACGCTGCGCACCCAGCAGCCGCTGCTGTTGGACGAGTACTCGCGCAACGCGGCCACCGGCTCGTTCATCCTCATCGACCCCGACACCAACGGCACGGTCGCCGCGGGCATGGTGCGTGACACCACCCCGGTGGCCACCCGCACCGCCACCCCGAACACCGTGCGCCACCAATCGCTGGTGTCCGCCAAGGACCGGCTGTCGCGGGGCCGCACCGTGTGGTTCACCGGCCTGTCCGGGTCGGGGAAGAGTTCGGTGGCAGTGCTGGTGGAGCAGAAGCTCCTCGAAAAGGGTTGCCCGGCCTATGTTCTCGACGGCGACAACCTCCGCCACGGCCTCAACGCCGATCTGGGGTTCTCGATGGCCGACCGCGCCGAGAACCTGCGCCGGCTGGCCCACATCGCCACGCTGATGGCCGATTCCGGCCTCACGGTGCTGGTGCCGGCGATCAGTCCGCTGATCGAGCACCGCGAGCTGGCGCGCGGTGTGCACATCGACCAGGGATTCGATTTCTTCGAGGTGTTCCTCGACACCCCGCTGGCCGACTGCGAGCGGCGCGATCCCAAGGGGCTCTACGCCAAAGCCCGTGCCGGTGAGATCACCCACTTCACCGGGATCGACAGCCCGTACCAGCGGCCCAAGAACCCGGATCTGCGGTTGACACCCGATCACACGCCCGATGAGCTGGCGCAGAAGGTGATCGACATGTTGAGTAGTCAGGCATGAGTGATCACGAGCTGGCCGCGCGGCTGGCCACCGAAGCCGGCGCCCTGCTGCTGACGGTGCGCGAGGAGTTCGCCGACGCCGACGCCAAGGACCGGAAAGACGCCGGGGACAAGCGCGCTCACGATTTCCTGATGGGCGCGTTGGCCGCGGAGCGGCCCGGTGATGTGGTGCTCTCCGAGGAAGGGGCCGACGATCCGGCGCGGCTGAGCGCCGAGCGGGTGTGGATCGTCGACCCGCTGGACGGCACCCGCGAATTCTCCGAGCTGGGCCGCGACGACTGGGCCGTGCACGTCGCGCTGTGGGAACGCGGTGAACTGGTGGCCGGCGCTGTCGCATTGCCCGCGCAGGGCCAGACGCTGGCCACCCCGACGGTGCCCGCACCCGAGGCGGTCGACGGTCCGCCCCGGGTGATCGTCTCGCGCACCCGCCCGCCGGCAATCGCGCTGGCCGTCCGCGACGCCCTCGACGGCACGCTTGTCGAGATGGGTAGCGCGGGCGCCAAGGTGTCCGCGGTGGTGCAGGGCCGCGCCGATGTCTACGTCCACGCCGGCGGCCAGTACGAATGGGATTCCGCGGCGCCGGTGGCCGTGGCCCGGACCGCGGGACTGTTCACCTCACGGATCGACGGCTCGCCACTGGTCTACAACCAGGAGGATCTGTCGCTGCCGGATCTCATCGTGTGCCGCCCCGAACTCGCCGAGGCGGTGCTGGCCGTCACCCGCGGGGGCTAGGGTTTGGTGCATGAGTGAAACGCTGCGCAACCTCGCCGGACTGCCCGCCGCACCGGCGGCACTGGCCGATTCCACACTCATCCTGATCGACTGCCAGAACACCTACACCCGTGGCCCGATGGAGCTCGAGGGCGTGCAGGCCGCACTGGATGAGGCGGCGACGCTGCTCGAGCGGGCCCGTACCGCGGGCATCCCGGTGATCCACATCCAGCACAGCGACGGCCCCGGCTCGCTGTACGACATCGAAGGCGAGTCCGGCGCCATCGTCGCCCAGGTGGCGCCGCGCGGCGACGAACCCGTGGTGGTGAAGTCGTATCCGAACTCGTTCGTGCAGACCGATCTCGACGAACGCCTCAAAGCGGTCGGCGCCTCCAATCTGGTGCTGGCCGGCTTCATGACGCACATGTGCGTCAACTCCACCGCCCGCGGTGCGTTCAACCTCGGCTATGCGCCCACCGTGGTCGCCGCGGCGACGGCAACCCGCGAACTGCCGGGTGTCGACGGCCCGGTCCCGGCGGCCGCACTGCAGTCCGCCAGCCTGGCCGCGCTGTCGGATCTGTTCGCCATCGTGGTGCCCGGCGCCACCGCGGTCTGAGGACCGGCGCGGCGGCAATGGCAGAATTCGCATGATGCGGATGTCGGCCAAGGCGGAGTACGCCGTGCGCGCCATGGTGCAGTTGGCGACGGTGGACGACGGCGTACTGGTCAAGACCGAGGAACTGGCCAACGCCCAAGGCATCCCGTCGCAGTTCTTGGTCGACATCCTGTCCGATCTGCGTACCGACCGGCTGGTCCGCAGCCACCGTGGCCGCGACGGCGGTTACGAGCTGGGGCGCGCGGCTGACCGGATCAGCATCGCCGATGTGCTGCGCTGTATCGACGGCCCGCTGGCCAGCGTCCGCGACATCGGTTTGGGTGACCTGCCGTACTCGGGGCCGACGGCCGCGCTGACCGATGTGTGGCGCGCGCTGCGGGCGAGTATGCGTTCGGTGCTGGAGGAGACGACGTTGGCCGATGTCGCGGGTGGCGAGCTACCCGCGCATGTCACCGGCCTGGCCGACGCCTACAACACCCAGGAGACCGAGCGCGGGCATCGTCGTCCGACCGCGTGACTACCCGCCGTAGGGGCGGGTGATGATCTCCAGGTAGTGACCGGCCGGGTCCTGGAAGTAGACGCCGCGGCCGCCGTCGTTGTGGTTGATCTCGCCGGGATGCCGGCCGCGCGGGTCCGCCCAGTGCGGCAGTCCCCGCGCGGTGATCTTGCCGTAGATGGCGTCGAAATCGTCCTCGCCGACCAGAAAGGCGTAGTGCTGCGGGCGGATCGGCTCCTCTGCGGGAACCTGGGCGTAGTCGAGGGTGGCGCCGTGCTCCAGCCCGACGGCCATGAAGTGGCCCACCGGCCGGGCGTCCGGAAGCCCGAACAGTTCGGTCAGGAACGCCGCCGACGCCGCAGCATCGCGGGCGGCGACAATGGTGTGGTTGAACGCGATCGCCATAACGACTGCCAGTCAACCACTTTCAGTTCTTCTCGGGTTCGTCCTTGCCGAATTTGGGATTGCCGTCGTCATCGAGCCAGTCATTGACCGCGGTTCCGGTCACGGTGTTGTGTGATCCGGGCAGTACCGCGGTGGGCCGGTCCTCGTAGGCCTTGACCATCTCCGCCGCTGCTTCCTTGGCCGATTCGGTGACTTCTACCTTTCCCTCGGCACCCCCGTCTGTGCTCGCGTCATCGCTCACGTCTGGTCACCTTCCGTGTGTGGCCGCCGCTTCTCGACGCCCCCGTCCTGACGGCTGCCCGAAAGTGTGATCCACGAAACAGCCGCAGGTCTCACATATGAATGACGTCTGGGTTGGTTGCGTAAGCAATGGCATGGCGTCGGATCTCAGCGTGCTTGCTCGATGACGATATCGCCGCGCCCGGTCCGGGCCATGACCGTCGCTGCCGCCTCGGCGGGATCACTGGTCTGAGGTACCCGCACCTGGGTGTTGTCGTACTCGGTGCCGGCGATGGCGGTCACCAGGAACGGGCCGTCGCCGGGCAGGTCCAGCGTCACGTCACCGTTGGAGGTCGTCGCCTCGATCGAGCTCGGCGGCTCGTCCCGGAAGGTGACGTCGACATCCCCTTCGATCACGTTGGCCGAGAACGACTCTCGTACCCGAACCGGATCATCGGAGACCACCGCGCCCTGGCGCACCTCGGCTTCGATGACACGCGCGGACCCTTCGAGGATCACCGCGCCGCCGGTGCTGCGCGCCACCAGGCGGTCCAGATCGGCCTCCACCTTGAGCACCCCGAGCTGCTGTTCGGTGGTGACCGTCAGCCGCTGGCCCAGCTGCGGCGGCAACACGATGGTCAGCTGACCGGCGCGGGCCCATTCCATCCAGTCCGGCGTGGTGCCGCGCACCGAGATGCGGGTGTCGGGTCCGGTGGCGATGTCCAGGGTGTGATCGCCGGCATCGGCGGTGCTGATGAACCGCAGTTCGGCACGCGGCTCGCGGGCATCGGCATCGGATTCGATCTGCACCGACATGGGCACCGATCCGGTGTCCACCGTCAGCGTGCGCATGGTGGCCGGCAATGCCTGGCTGTCGGCGACCACCCGCGTGCTGCCCAGGCCCACCGCGACCGCGGTCAGCGCACCGAGGCCGAGCACCAGCAGCAGCGCGGCGGCGATCACCACCAGCGCGCGCAGGCCGGTGCGGCCGGCGGGGGACAGGGCAGGGGGCGGGGTCGGGCCGGGCGGGGGAGGGTCAGCGTCGGACCGGGCGGGGGAGGGTCTGCGTGGGCCCGGGCGGGGGCTGGATCGGCGCGGGCGGGAAGGGAGCGCGGTTGGTCATCAGGTTCTCCGAGTCAGGATTCGAGGTAGCGCAGGACCGCCAGCACACGGCGGTTCTCGGTCTCGTCAGGGGCCAGGTTGAACTTCGTGAAGATCGAGGCGATGTGCTTCTCGGCGGAACCGGTGGAGATGAACAGGGCGGCCGCGATCGCGGAGTTGGTCTTGCCTTCCGCCATCAACTGCAGCACCTCGCGTTCGCGCGGGGTCAGCTGCTCGAGTGCGTTGTGGCGTTGTGAGCGCACCAGGATCTGCGCGACGACCTCGGGGTCGAGCACCGTCCCCCCGCCGCCCACGGTGTCGACGGCCGCCAGGAAGGCGGGCACGTCGGCCACCCGGTCCTTCAGCAGGTAGCCGAATCCGCGGGTGTCCGAGGCGATCAGGTCGGCGGCGTAACGCTCCTCGACATAATGCGAGAGCACCAGCACCGCCGACTCCGGGTTCTGCTTGCGCAGCAGCGCCGCCGCGCGGATGCCTTCGTCGGTGAACGTCGGCGGCATGCGGACATCGACGATCGCCAGGTCGGGCTTGGTGTCGTTGACGATGGTCAGCAGGTTGGTGGCATCGGCGACGCCGGCCACCACTTCGTGGCCGAATTCGGTGAGAATCCGTTCGATGCCGCCCCGCAGCAGTGCCGAGTCCTCGGCGATCACGATGCGCATGGCACCACCGCGGTGATGATGGTGGGACCGGTGATGGGGCTGGACACCGAGAACGTTCCCCCGGCGGCACGCACCCGCTCCTCGAGCCCGCGTAAACCTGTGGCATCCGAGTCCTGATCCCCGTAGACCGCGCCGCCGCGGCCGTCGTCGAACACCGAGACGTAGAGCTGTGGGCCGGCCAGGCTGCTCTCGTCGAAACGCACGGTGACCACGGCCTGGTTGGCCTGGGCGTGTTTGGCGATGTTGGTCAGCGCCTCGGCGACGACGAAGTACGCGACGGCCTCCACCTCGTCGGGCAGGCGCCGCGGCAGGTGGACGTCCAAAGTGGTTGGCACACCCGAGGTCTCGGCGCGCTGGACCACCGATGACAGCGCCGCGTCCAGGCCGCGGTCGGCCAGGATGGTCGGTGCTATCCCACGGACCACGTTGCGCAGTTCGGTCAGCGCCTGTTTGGCGTCGTTGTGTGCCTCGTCGATGAGGGTCTTGGCGGCGGGCAGATCGGTGTCGAGTTTCGTCTGCGCCAGCCCGATCGTCATCGCCAGCGACACCAGCCGAGGTTGCACGCTGTCGTGCAGGTCCCGTTCGATGCGGTGGCGTTCGGTCTGCGCCGACGACACCGCGCCTTGGCGTGCGTCGGCCAGGGCGTTGACCCGGTGCCGCAGTTCGGCGGTGGACGACGGCGGTAACAGCCAGCGGTCGATCCGGGCGTCCAGCGCCGGCGCGAAGACCAGGACCGCGGCGGCGGCCGCCAGTGCGATCACCGCGAGCACCCAGGCCAGTACCGGCGGCAGGAACTGCAAGCCGACGGCATCATCGCTGCCCTCGACCGCGATTGCCGCGGCAGGTCCCAGGAACGCGAACGCGATCAGTGCGAACGCCAGACCGGTGGCGGCCACGTCGTAGAGCATCCGCAGGTAATGGTGAGCACAGCCCTTCCAGAACCGGGCGTTGCTGACATCGAGCCACAGTTGGTGCAGCCACCGCTGGAACCCGGTGTACGGCGACAGCCGGCGGCCGGGCACCGGGATCGCCAGACCGAACACCGCCTCACTGCGCACCCGCTCCACCCAGTTGACGCCGCGCATCAAATAGATGAACACCACCGCGGCCAAGGCGAATCCGACGCCCGACGGAATGGAGGTGACACCAAGGACGAAGATCGCCAACGGAATCCAGAACCAGAACGTCGCCAACGCGGCTCCGGTGATCATCGATGCCGTCGGCACCACACCCAGGTGTGGACTCAACCGCCGGGTTCTGACCGCCGGTGGGGCGGCCGGCGCAACGCTGTCTACAACAACCATGAGTCCAACCTATGGACCTGAGCGCCGGAAGGACACGGCGATTTCCACCCAATCGTCTGGGGGTAAACCTCCGGTGACTGCAGTAGCGTCAGGCAGTTGTGACGAGTCGCCGGCGTGAGGTCCTGGGCAACCTGGGTCCCAACTGGTTCTCGTCCGTGATGGGCACCGGGATCGTCGCCAACTCCGGAGCCATGCTGCCCGTGCACGTGCCGGGACTGCGGGCATTCTCCGAGTTCGTCTGGGTCACCGCAGCGGTGCTGCTGGTGGTGTTGGTGATCGCGGTGGGCGGCCACTGGTTGCGTCACCCGACGGTGGCCCGCACGCACGGACGCAACCCGCAGATGGCGCACTTCTACGGTGCCGCTCCGATGGCCCTGATGACGGTGGGCGCGGGCGCCGTTCTGGTCGGCAAGGACCTCATCGGCGAGCGCGCCGCCGTCGACCTGCACTGGGTGTTGTGGAGCTTCGGCACCGTCGGCGGGCTGTTCACGGCGCTGACCATTCCCTATCTGATGTTCACCCAGCACGCCGTCGAACCGGATGCCGCGTTCGGCGGCTGGTTGATGCCCGTCGTCCCGCCGATGGTGTCCGCCGCCACCGGCGCCCTGCTCATCCCGCACATGGCGCCGGGCACGGGCCGGGCGACCATGCTGTACGGCTGCTACGCGATGTTCGGGCTGTCGCTGGTGGCCTCGCTGATCATCATCACGTTGATCTGGAGCCGGCTGGCCCATTTCGGCACCTCGGGTACGGCGAGGGTGCCCACGTTGTGGATCGTGCTGGGGCCGCTGGGTCAATCCATCGCTGCGGCAGGACTTCTGGGCACCCAGGCCGCTCTGGCGGTGCCGGCCGAGGTGGCGACGGGCATGTACGTCTTCGGCATCCTGTTCGGTGTGCCGGTGTGGGGTTTCGCGGTGCTGTGGATAGGTCTGGCGACGGCGCTGACGGTGCGCACGCTGCGCCGCGGGATGCCGTTCGCGCTGACGTGGTGGAGCTTGACGTTTCCGGTGGGCACCTTCGTCATGGGCACCACTCAGCTTGCCGACCACACCGGGGTACCGATGTTCCGGGTGGCGGCCGTCGTCGCCTTCATCGGGCTGCTGCTGACGTGGGTGCTGGTGGCAGCGCGCACCGCCAGGGGCAGTCTGCGCGGGCACCTGTTCCTGCCGCCGGCCAGCGCCGGCCCTGTCAGGGCCAGCAAGGACCGCATCCTCTGATCACTTCGGTGCCGACAACTCCAGCGCGATGTTGTCCGGGTCGCGGAACTCCAGGATGAACGCCGGGCCGATGTCCTTCACCGGCCCCCGTTCGATGCCGAGTTCGTCGAGATGTCCTGCCGCGGCGTCCAGGTCGGCCCTGCTGTCGAGCTTGAACGCCAGATGGTCCAGACCTGTGCGGTTCTCGTCGAAACGGTCGGTGGACACGGGACGCAACCCGATCAGCCCGTGCCCCATGTCGTAGATGACGCCGCCGAACAGGAAACCCAACCGTTCCTTGGTGGCCTCGTCGGCGCCTTCGGGCACCTCGATCAGGACCGGCCAGCCGAACACCGACTCGTAGAACCACCGGGACCGTTCGATGTCGGTGACGGTCAACCGGAGGTGTGCAATCGAGGTGGGCTTGATCGACATGGCATCCATGCTGCCAAACTCCGGATAGGCTCCGAGCGAACCGGCCGACACCCTTGAACAGAACGGGGCCCGCCATGTCTGGTGGTCGCACGCTCGCGGCCGTTTTCGCCGTACTCCTGCTCGCCGCCGTCCCGGGGCCCACCGCTGTGGCCGCCGATCTGCGCACCGAACTGGATGCCGCGATCGCCGCGAAGGTGGCCGAGATGGACATCCCCGGCGCGATCGTGGGTCTGTCGATTCCCGGCAGGATCGAGTACGCGACGGCCGTCGGGGTCAGTGACACCGCCACCGGCCGGCCGCTGACGGTCAACGATCACACCCGGATCGGCAGCGTCACCAAGACCTTCACCGGCACCGCGGTCCTGCAACTGGTGGATCAGGGCCGCATCCGGCTCACCGACCCCATCTCGCTGTATGTCGACGGTGTGCCCAACGGCGAGCAGATCACCCTCGACATGCTGGGCCGGATGCGCAGCGGCCTGTTCAACTACTCCGACGACGAGGCGTTCCAGGCGCAGTTCTTCGCCGAGGCGCCGACGGGTCCGGACGCTTTCCCCACCACTCCTCGCCAGCTGGTCGACATCGCCTTCCGCCATCCGCCGAACTTCGCGCCGAACGAGAAGTTCGAATACTCCAACACCAACACCGTGCTGTTGGGCATGGTGGTGGCTCGGGTGTCCGGCCAGTCGCTGCCGGACTACGTGCGCCAGCACGTCATCGGACCCCTGGGGTTGTGGCAGACATTCTGGCCCACCAACGGGGCGATGCCGGAACCGTTCACCCACGGCTACCTCGGGATGCCGGACGGCGGGGGCGTCGTCGACTCCACCTTCTGGAATCCGTCGTGGGGCGACGCGGCCGGCGCCATCATCTCCGATCTCGCCGATATGAAGGTCTGGGCCGCCGCGCTGGGCCGCGGTACCCAGTTGCGTCCGGAGACCCAGGCGCAACGGATTTCCGGCGAGGCCGCCTATCCCGGGGTCACCTACGCCTTCACGATCTTCGACACCCACGGCTGGATCGGCCACAACGGAGACATCCCCGGCTACACCACGGTGTCGGTGTACCTGCCCGAGCAGGACGCCACGTTGGTGGTGTTCACCAACTCCGATGTGCCCGCCGACCACGCCGCCGGCCAGATCGCCACGGCGGTGACCTCGGTGGCGACCCCCGATCACGTCTACAACCTGGCGGGCTAGACCCGAAACGCGCGGAAGACCGGTGCGCCCGTGCCAGAATCGCGGTCGTGCAGGTTGGGATGACGCTGCCGGTGATGGAACCGGACCTCGACGCGTCGGTGTTGAAGTCGTGGGCCACCGAAGTCGATCAGGGACCGTTCTCGTCGCTGTGCTGGGGTGAGCGCATCGCCTTCGACAACCCGGACAGCCTCACGCTGCTCGGCGCCGTCGGGGCGTGGACCGACCGGGTGCAGTTGGTGACGACGGTGATCGTGCCGCAGTTGCATGACCCGGTGATGCTGGCCAAGGCGCTGGCCACCGGTGACATGCTCAGCGGCGGGCGTTTGACGGTCGGGATCGGCGTGGGCGGCCGGCACGAGGACTACCGGGCGGTCGGTGCGGATCCGGCGACACAGACGATGCGCGGCATGGCCGAACGGGTGGACATCATGCGCCGGGTGTGGGCGGGGGAGAAGCTCACCGAATCGGTGCTTCCCGTCGGCCCGGCGCCGGTTCGCGACGGCGGACCGTCGCTGTTGGTGGGCACCATCGGGCCCAAGACGGTGCGCAGCGCCGCCGCCTGGGCCGACGGCATGGCGGGCACCACCCTGGATCTGGACGTCACCGCGCAGAACGAACTCTTCGACGTGGCGCGGCAGGCCTGGGCCGAGGCGGGCAAGCCGAAACCCCATCTGGCGACGTCGTTCTGGTTCGCGCTCGGCCCGCAGGAGAGCGCACGCGCGCAGGTGCACACCCACCTGCGCCGCTACATGAACTGGATTCCCGCCGAGTTCGTCGATGCGATGGCGCCTACCACGGGGTGGGCCGGCACCGAGGAGGACCTGGCGGCCGTCCTGCGCCGATTCGCCGATATCGGCACCGACGAAATACATCTCATTCCGACGAGTTCCGACCTCGGCCAACTGAGCCGGGTCGCTGATGTGGTGAAGGACTTCGTGTGACCAGCCCCAATTACGGTGCCTACCAGTACGAGATCTACTTCGCCGGTCTCACCGGGGTGCAGCCGTCGCTGCCGATGACCTACCCGGAATGGGAGGCGCGTGCCGAGCAGTCGTTGCCGCCATCGGTGTGGTCTTATGTCGCGGGCGGCGCCGGTGACGAGACCACCCAGGACGTCAATGTCAGCGCATTCCGGCGGTGGGGCCTGATCCCACGAATGTTGGTGGGCGCCAAGGAACGTGACCTGACCGTCGAGCTGTGGGGGACCACGTGGCCGGTCCCGGTGTTCATGGCGCCGATCGGTGTCACCGCGTTGTGTGACCGGAGCGGCCACGGTGATCTGGCCGCGGCGAGGGCCGCCGCGCGCACCGGGGTGCCGATGTTCGCCTCGACGCTGATGGGTGATCCGCTCGAGGGCGTCGCCGCTGAATTCGGGGATACTCCAGGCTATTTCCAGCTGTACTGCCCCGCTGACCGGGATATCGCCCAAAGCCTGGTCAGCCGGGCCGAGGCCGCGGGGTACACCGGTATCGTCGTCACGCTGGACACCTGGGTGCCCGGCTGGCGGCCCCGCGATCTGAGTACCGCCAACTTCCCGCAATTGCGCGGGCACTGTCTGGCCAACTACACCAGCGACCCGGTGTTCCGGGAGAAATGCGGAGTGGATGCGGCCACGCTGGATGCCGACCCGCGGTCCGTCGTGCCGTACTGGGCCGGGATCTTCGGTAATCCGCTCACCTGGGAGGACCTGCCCTGGCTGCGGTCCCTGACCTCGCTTCCGTTGATCCTCAAGGGAATCTGCCATCCCGATGATGCACGGCGCGCGATCGATCACGGCGCCGACGGGATCTACTGCTCCACTCACGGTGGTCGACAGGCCAACGGCGGCCTGCCCGCGATCGACTGCCTCCCGGGCGTGGTCGATGCCGCAGGGGAGGTGCCGGTGCTGTTCGACTCCGGGGTGCGCTCCGGCGCCGAGGTCATCAAAGCGCTGGCACTCGGCGCGACGGCCGTGGGGATCGGCAGGCCGTACGCCTACGGTCTCGCGATCGCAGGGGAGGACGGACTGGTGCACGTGCTGCGGTCGATCCTCGCCGAGGCGGACCTGATCATGGCCGTCGACGGCTACCGGAGTCTGGCCGAGCTGACACCCGACGCGGTACGCCGGGTGCTCTAGCGTTTTTCGGGTAGTCCGCTACCCGAACCGGTGGGGGTTCAGCGGCCGATACTGACGCGATGAGTATCGAGCAACAGCAGGCGATGGACGCGCTGTACGACATCGACAACGTGCTCACCGTCGAGATCAGCATGGCACCCGCCGACTGGGAGTTCGTCCGCACCGAAGAACCCAGGGGAGGCCGGTGCAACTTCGACTTCAACGACGGCCCCCGCTACACCTGGCGCAAAGCCTCCGCCGTCGAGATCTCGGGCACCACATTCCCTTCCCAGCCGGCGAGGTTCACCGATGTCGGGGTCAAGAAGAAATCCTTCTGTGGCTCGATCAGCAGCGAGAAGCCCTGTCTCCACGTCGATTTCGGGAAGTTCGCCGATTCTGCTGCGGTCGAGGCGCTGATCGGGACGCGGTACCTGACATTGAACAATTCGATCCAGGACGCGTCCTACATCCGGCAGACGCTGGGTTACCGCATGCTGGCCGCAGCCGGGTTGCCGCACTCCCGGTCCAACTACGCACGCGTGTTCGTCAACGGCAACCTGATCGGCAACCCCGGCGTTTATGTCAGTGCCGAGCCCGTGATGAAGCGCTACATCGAGCGCAACTTCGACGGCAACATGAAGGGGAATCTGTACGAGCTTGAGCACCGCGACGATCTGATCGCCGATCGGCTGGACCACATCGGCGTCGAATCGCTGTCGCAGTTCGAGGACAAAGCCGACGTGTCGTTGGCGATCGATCAGATTGCGGCCCACGGGCTGGCCGGGGCTGCTCAGGTGGTGAATCTCGACCAGTTCATCAAGTTCTACGCCATGGAGTTCTTCCTCAAGCACTGGGACAGTTACTCGGAGAACACCAACAACACGTATCTGTACAACGATGTGCAGGCAGTCGCCCAACCGGGTGTCGGCGACGTGAAGTTCGCGATGATCCCCTGGGGAATCGATCAGATCCTGCGTCCTGACAGGGCCTTTCGGCTCGGCCGGGCCGGCGTGGTGGCTGAACTCGTGCGAGCCGACCCCGGGCGCCGCGCGCAGGTGTTCGATCAGATCCGCACCTACCGCGAGACCTTGTTCTCCCGTGACGTCCAGCAGGGCACCTGGACGCCACTGATCAACCGTTTGCAGACGTTGGTAGCGGATCTCGGCGTTCCCGACGCCGCTTCGCGCATCGCCGAGGTTCGTCAGCAACTGCGCCTGGCACTGTCAGCGGGATATCTGTGCGGCGGGCTCCCCGATGACACCGTGGCCTACGTCGTGGATGCCGCGGACCGTTGCCTGCATGCCAGCAACACCGAATCGGTGCCCGCAGGAGCGCCTGCGCCCGTGGACTTCGAGGTCTACCACCTACCTCTGCGCGATGACGATGACAAGACCGACCTGTGGCGGATCACCCCGCTGGGTGCCGGCCGGTCGTTGACCAACGTGGCCTACGGCCGAGCCCTGCACGCCAGCGCCACACTGGTGACGCCGGCGGGACACAAGCAGCTCTACACGTGCGGTGCCGGTAACACCGCGCAGTCCGACGAGTTCGTCTTCCAGAAGGTCGATTCGCCCGGTGATTTCACGTTCAGTGGGTTCGCCGAGCTGACCAGTGTCCGAACCGGGCTGAGCGCGACGTTCGGCTCCGATCTCACTCCCGGTGGACGGCCCCGCGTGCACCAGGGTGATGGTTCGCGAGTCTATCTCTACTGAGCGCCTACTCTTGAGATGCCCGCCTGGCGAGCGACAACTCAGCGACAGTAAAGGCGTTCTGGCACTGCGATTTTGGAGACGCTGATTTGTCGGTGGGTGTCGGTATGGTCGGGGCATGTTCCAGCAATTACCGGCGCTGATCGACGAGCTCAAGGGTGGCAGTGATGCCGCCCCGCTGGTCGATGCCGCTGTCGGTTGGGGCCGGATCGTCGCGGCCGGGGAGGCCCAGCGCCTGGCGTTGCTGGCTGAGTGGGCCGCGCTGTGGCTGGCTGATGCTGATGAAGACAGCTGCCTGGGTGCGGTCGACGAGGAAGACGATGTGGTGGCCGAGATCGCGATGGCCTTCGGGGTCTCCCGCGGCTGGGCGTATCGCGAGCTGCAGATCGGGGTGGCGATGCGGGAGCGTTTCCCCAAGCTGGCGGCGCTGTTTCTGCGCGGCGAGATCTCGGCCAAGGTGATGGCCACCGTGGTGGAACGCACCTTGCTGGTCGTTGACGATGAGGCTCTCGCCGCGATCGACACCGCCTGTGTGGCGGCCGCCCTCGAATGCGGGTGGAGTGGGTTGTCGTACTACAAGTTGAAGAACGCGGTCGACGTGTGGATCGAGCGGTATGACCCGGATGCGGTACGGCGGGTCCGCAACACGATGCGGGGCCGCGAGGTCCGGGTGCACCACAACGATGACCGGTCCGGGGTCACCACCATAGTGATGCGGTTGAGCAAGCCGGGCGCGACGTTGTTCATGGGGCGGGTCCGCACGCTGGCCAAAGGGGTGTGCGCCAATGATCCGCGGACCCTGGATCAGCGGATGGCCGATGCTGCCGAAGCGTTGGGTGCTGATGCAGACCACCTCAAATGCCTGTGCGGGTCGCCCACGTGCACCGCCGCCGCCGATGACGGGGTGGCGTCACGGTTTGTGGTGCACATCTACGGCGAAGCCGCCCTGCTCGAGAGCCAGCCGGATGCGTTGATCCACGGCGCGGGGGTGTTCCCTCGGGCCCCCGAAAACGTGCCCATCGTCGACAGCAGGACGGCTGGTGCGTCCGAGGAGCAGGACGGGGCGGACGCGCCTTCGCCGTCGGACGGTGCGGATGTACGGTCGGGCTCCGCCGCTGGTGCGTCCGAGGAACAGGCCCAAGCCGAAGCGCCTTCGCCGTCGGACGGTGCGGATGTAGGGTCCGGTCCCGCCGCTGGTGCGTCCGAGGAACAGACCGGCGGAGAGCCGGCCCCCGGCGCTCCTCGCCAGTGCGCCGCGCCCGTGAAGACCGAGGCCGTGGACCCGGCGACCGACCAGGACGTGGAGTCAGCGGGCCGGGAGCGCCCCGAGAGGGGATCGCCGCCGGGGTTCATCCCGGGATTCGGGGTGGTGCCCAATGCGTTGATCGCCGCGCTGCTGGCCGCCGGCGCCGAAGTACGGCATGTCAAGCCTCCGCCCGTTGACCCGGCCGACGGGTACCGGATCCGCGACGTGGACCGCGAGTTCGCTCGCGCGCGCGATCTGACATGCCGAATGCCGGGCTGTGACCGGCCGATCGACGAGGCCGATCTCGACCACACCATCGCCTGGGGCGCCGGCGGGCCCACGCACGCCTCCAACATCAAGGGATACTGCCGACACGATCACCTGATCAAGACGTTCCGCGACGGTTGGTCAGATGCGCAAAACCCCGACGGCACAATACGTGTGACCACCCCGACTGGTCACACCTACACCAGCATTCCGCTGAGCCGGCTGCTGTTCCCGGCCGCGGACGTCACCTCGGCTCCGGTGCAGCGGGGCAGCCCGAGAACAAAACCGGCATCCGACAAATCGGTCAAGATGCCGAAACGAAAACGCAGCAAGGCCAAGGACCGCGCTTACCGCATCGCCGCAGAGCGCGCGCTCAACGCCGTCTACCGCGCGGAACGTGATGAGGAATTACCACCGTGAGTGGGTGGGGTGCCTCGGCCCACTGCCGGGACGTGCTAGTCGTCCTCGGAGAGCACTTCGAAAGGCTCGGTGGGCACCTCGACAACGACCATCTCCGCGGCGGAGTCGGCCGGCACCCGGTTACGGGCCAGCGCCACAAGCGCTTTCTCGGTGCCGACGTCATGCCCGGCCTGCTCGGACAGCAGCCAACGCACCTCGAGCAGATCGCAGAACGCCTGGATATCGGAACCGGCGTTGCCCACTGCGGTATGCGCCCGGTGCATGGTCGGGGTGGCCACCTCCATCAACCAGAGCCGCGCCGCGGTGCCCTCGTCGACGTCCTCGCCGGCCTCACGGCACAACTGCGCCTGATAGGCGTGCAGATCACCGAGCAGGATCCTGGCCTGGCCCTCACCGACGTCCAGACCGGTCAGGGCGCGCAGATGCTGGGCGTGGTAGCGGCGGTCGCCGACGGCCACCTTGAGGCGCAACTGGCTCGGGTCGGCGCTGACCGGTTGCAGCGACACCTCGTCCACCGCGAAGCCCAGTTCGTTGAGCTTGCGGATGGTTCCTTCGACCTCGTAGCGGTCGGCGAACCCGAAAACCGGTTCGGTGTGCAGGGTTTCCCACAACCGGTCGTAGGTCTCGCGGACACTGAACGCCTCGGCGATCAGGACATCGTTGAGGTCCTCGGGGCGGTCCAGCCGGGCGGCCAGGTCGATCATGCCCGCCGCCACGTTCTCGACCAGGATCTCCATATCCCATTGTCGTTGACCGTCAGACAGATTCGGATGCACTGCACTGGTTTCGGCGTCTACCAGCGCGGCTTGCAGCACCTGGCCGTCACGGGAGAACAGCGTGTTGGCCAACGAACAGTCACCCCAGAACACCCCGTGGCGGTGCAACTCCACCATCAGCGAGGCCATGGCGTCGAGCAGCCGCGCGCGGTGCCTGGGTTTGTCGGGAGGCAGCCGCATGAACAGCCGGCGATACTGCCACGAGCCCTCGAGATAGCGGGTCACCAGGATCGCGGTCTCGTGTTCGGGTTGCAGCACCACCCCGGCGGGGCGCACGGCGTTGAGTTCCATGTCCTCGAGTTGCCGCAGGACGTCGTACTCCTTGACCGCGATGCGTGGCGGCAGATCCTTCAACGCCCACAGCTTGCCGTCGCATTCAACGAACTTGACCAGGTGCCGGCTCGGCCCGACGGCGATGTCACGCAACGGGACATCGGGCACCATCCACTCGGACAGCGGCAATTCCCAGGGCAGTGCCACCAGGTCGGGTGTCGGTGCCCGCAGCCGCAGCTCCGGTGCGCGCATGGCCTCAGCCGGCGTTGACCGGTTCGCGCTGCTCCGAACCTGCTGTGCGGGTGAGGTTGTTGCCGTTCTGCGGATCGAACAGGTGCAGACGAGAGGTGTCCAGCCACAGTTTGGCTTTGTCGCCCGAACGCACCCGGCTCAACGGGTCCAGCTCGACGCAGAGCTGGGTACGCAGCTGCTCGCTGTCCAGTTCGGAGGCCAACTGCGCCAGATGACTGGTGATCTCGGCGGGCGCCTCGAACGGCACGAACGCGTACTGCTCGTTGCCCAGCCATTCCGTCATGTCGATGTCGACGTCGAAGGAGACACCGCGGTTGCTCTTGTCGGCATCGATCAGGCTGGCGTCTTCGAAGGCACCCGGACGGATCCCGGCGATGTACACCTTGCCCTCTTCGGTGACCTTCTCCCATTCGGGACGCATCGGGATGGACGCGAACGGCAGCTCCAATTGCCTGCCGCGCACCGAGGCCGGTACGAAGTTCATCGGCGGTGAGCCTATGAAGCCCGCCACGAACAGGTTGACCGGCTGGTCGTAGAGCTCACGCGGGCTGGCAACCTGTTGCAGGATGCCCTTTTTCAGCACAGCCACGCGGTCACCGAGGGTCATCGCCTCGGTCTGGTCGTGGGTGACGTACACGGTCGTCACGCCGAGCTTGCGCTGCAGGCGCAGGATTTCCATCCGCATCTGGCCGCGGAGTTTGGCGTCGAGATTGGACAGCGGCTCGTCGAACAGGAATGCGTCGGCGTGGCGGACGATGGCCCGCCCCATGGCGACACGCTGACGCTGGCCGCCCGACAGATTCGCGGGTTTGCGATCCAGATGGTCCTGGAGCTCCAGGGTTTGGGCGGCCTCGGTGACGGTTTTGCGGATCTCGTCATCGGACAGCTTGCCGGCCAGGCGCAGCGGGAACGCGATGTTCTCGAACACGGTCAGATGCGGGTACAGCGCGTAGTTCTGAAACACCATGGCCAGGTTGCGATCCCGGGGGGCCTTGTCATTGACCCTCTTGCCGCCGATGATCATGTCACCGGAGGTGATGTCCTCCAGTCCCACGATCATCCGCAGCAGTGTCGATTTTCCGCAGCCGGAGGGGCCGACGAGGATCATGAACTCGCCGTCGGCGATGTCGAGGCTGACGTCGTTGACCGCTGGAAAGCCGTCGCCGTACTGCTTGACGATGTTTTGCATGGTGATCTCGGCCATGGTTATCCCTTCACTGCTCCTGAGGTCAATCCGGCGACGATCCGGCGCTGGAAGATCAGCACCAGGATCACCACGGGAATAGTGACGATCACTGAGGCCGCCATGATGTAGGGCACTGCTGATTCGAAGTACGACGCGCCCTGGAAGAACGCCAGCGCCGCGGGCACGGTGCGGGCGCTGTTGGTCGACGTCAAGGAGATGGAGAACAGGAAGTCGTTCCAGCAGAAGAAGAACGTCAGGATCGCGGTGGTGAACACTCCGGGTGCGGCCAGCGGGATGATCACCTTGCGGAACGCCTGCCACTGTGTGGCGCCGTCCACCTGGGCGGCATGCTCCATCTCCCAGGGGATCTGCCGGAAGAACGCCGACATGGTCCAGATCGACAGCGGCAGGGCGAAGGTCATGTAGGGGATGATCAGACCCAGCCAGGTGTCATAGATGCCGAGTCCGCGCCACATGTTGAACAACGGCCCCACCAGCGCGGCCTGCGGGAACATCGCGATCCCCAGCGCCAGCGACAGCAGCAGCTTCTTTCCGCGGAACTCCAGCCGGGCGATCGCATAGGAGGCGAACATCGCGATCACCACCGAGATCACGGTCGCGATCAGGGCGATGCCGATGGAGTTGATGAGCGCCCGGGTGAACAACGAGTCGCTGAAGATGGTGGCGAAGTTGTCGAAAGTCCATGAGGTGGGCAGGAATTGAGGGCTCCCGGACACGATGTCGGCCGGCGGCTTGAAGGCCAGGCTGATCATCCACGCCAGTGGGAAGAAGCTGTAGAGGACGATGGCGATGCCGGCGATGGTCCACCATCTGTTGGCCTTGGCCGAGTTCACTGGTCCCCCCTCACCTGAGACAGGTCGGTCTTGAAGCCCTTGACGAAGACAAAGGCGATGGCCACCACCGACAGGAACAGCAGTACCGAGACCGCGGACCCCATGCCGAGGTTCACCAGCGTCACGTTCTGCCGGTAGGCCAGGAAGGAGATGGTCTCGGTGTTGTTGGCGCCGTTGGTCATCACGAACGGGTTGTCGAAGATTCGCCAGGCGTCCAGGGTGCGGAACAGCAGCGCCACCATGATGGCGGCCTTCATGTTCGGCAGCGTCACCTTGTAGAGGCGCTGCCACGCGGTGGCGCCGTCCACCTTCGCCGCTTCCTGCATGTCCTCGGGCACCTGCACCAGGCCGGCGAGCAGCAGCAGTGAGATGAACGGGGTGGTCTTCCAGATCTCGGACAGGCAGATCACGAAGATCGCCGACCAGCGGTCACCGAACCAGTCGAACGCCCCGAGGTTCAACCACTGGTTGACGAACCCCGAGTCGATGGCGAAGGCGTAGCGCCAGATGAACGCCGAGACCACGGTGACGATGCCATAGGGGATCAGGATGGCGGTGCGCAAGGGACCACGACCGCGGATGATCCGCAGCATCACGAACGCGAACCAGAATCCGAGAACCAGTTCGACGGCCACGGTGACGATCGTGATGAGCAGGGTGGTGATGAAGTCGTTCCACCACACCGGGTCGGTGATGATCACCAGATAGTTCGACAGACCCACGAACTCACGCCCGGCCGGATCGGTCAGGCGGTAGTTGTAGAGCGACAACACCAGGGCGTAGCCCAGCGGGTAGGCCGTCACCAGGATCATCACGATGTAGGACGGCAGTGTCAGGTAGAAGCCGAGCCGGCGTTCGCCCTTCACCCGGTCGCTGGTGGTGGCGTCGGCGGCCTTCTGCGACTTGCTCGGTTTTTCCAGGGTGGTCACAGGAGCCGCCTTCCGCTGAGCACATCGGCCATGAATTGATCTGTCCGGGCCGGTGTTTCAGCGGTCACCGAGGCCGGGGGGTGCCAGGTCTGGAAGATCGAGCCGGCGACGTCGACGTAGAACGGGGTGAGCGGGCGTGGGCCGCCCTCGGCGATGGACTCGCGGATCAGGTCGGCATTCGGGTAGTTCTCGCGCACCTCGGGATCGTCGTAGGACGCCGCGTACGGCGAGGGTTCCCCCTCGTCGAGCATGTACTGGGTGGCCTTCTCCAACTCGTTGACGCATTCCACCAAGGCCACCGCTTCCTCGGGATGCTCCGAGTAGGCGCCGATTCCGAGGTTCGCCCCGCCCAGGGGCGGTGCGCTGGGCTGGTCCGGGAACACCCGTGGATACCGGGCCCACCCGATGTCGTCGACCACTTCCTGCGCCAGGCTGCCCTCCTCGGCAGCGCCGCGCGCGGCGGCCAGCACGTACGGCCAGTTGACCATGAAACCGCCACGCTCACCCTGGAATGTCGCCCGGGACTGTTCCTCCTGCGCGTTGGACAGATCCGCCGGCGCGGCGGGGGAGCGGCCGATGTTGCCGATGATCTCGGCGGCCTTCTCGCCGGCCGGGGTGGCCAGTGACGGTCTGGCATTGCGCCCGGCTTCGGAGTCTTCGAGGATCTGGCCGCCCCCGGAGAGCACCAGAGCGTTGACCCACACCATGTAGCCCTCGTACCGGGCGCCCTGGCTGGCGATCGTCTTGTCCTGTGCCACAGCGGCTTTGATCATCTCGTCCCATGTGAAACCCGGACTGGTGGGGTCGACGCCCGCGGCCTGCGCCAGTGACTTTCGGTACCAGAGCAATTGGGCGTTGGTCTTGAACGGTGCGGCGTACAGTTTGTCCTTCCACATGCCGGTCTCGACAGGTGCCGGCAGCATTCCGTTGGTCAGCCGCGCGGTCTCCTGCTCGGTGTAGGGGCGGAGGAAGCCGGCGTTGGCGAACTCGGCGGTGTACACCACATCGACACTGATGACATCGATCGACGTGTCGCCGGCGGCCAGTCGGCGGACCAGCTGCTCCCGCTGACCCGTCGCATTTGCCGGCAGCACTTCCAGGCTGACCTCGTACGCGCCACCGGAGGCGTCGGCGCATTGCTGCGCACGTGTCGCGGCGCCGCCGTTGTCGGGCATCGCGTACCACGTCAGGACCGGCGGCCCCGACGAGCCGCCACAGGCCGTCAACAGCCCGGCGGCCACAACAGGGGCCGCGGCAAGAGCCGTCGCACGCCGAAATGCCAAACGTTTCATCGCGCCTCCACCGCCACGCTGCGGACAGGTCGAAGTGATCTGCGGCTACCGCTTCGGCCAGTGTGGCACAGATCATAACCTGCTGGAAGTGTCCCGCGGGTCTCGAAAGCGTTGCGACGCCGAAACCGGTCGGCGGGGGCAAAACGAAAGTGTGCGCGTCGCATTCGGTTTCGCTTGACACCGAAAAGGGCACAGTCAACGCTGATGACTGTGACAACTGTGACTACGGGCGAAAGCGCCCCGTTGGCCGTCGAGCCCGACGCGGCGTGGTGGAAGACGGCGGTGGTGTATCAGGTCTACATCCGTAGCTTCGCGGACGGCAACGGAGACGGCATCGGTGACATCACCGGCTTGACGTCCCGTTTGCCGTATCTGGCCAAGCTCGGCATCGACGCAGTGTGGATCAATCCCTGGTACCCCTCGCCGATGGCCGATGCCGGCTACGACGTCGCCGATTTCCGGTCGATCGAGCCGACCTACGGCACCCTGGACCAGGCGGAGGCCTTCATCCAGCAGGCTCACACTGTGGGTATCCGGGTGATCCTCGATATCGTCCCGAACCACACCTCGGACCGGCACCCGTGGTTCGCGGCCGCCCTGCGGGACGAGCCCGGCGCCCGGGACCGCTACCTGTTCCGGCCCGGCCGCGGTCCGGACGGTGAACTGCCGCCCAACGATTGGCAGTCGGTGTTCGGCGGTCCGGCGTGGACACGCGTCGATGACGGTCTGTGGTACCTGCATCTGTTCGCGCCGGCGCAGCCGGACCTGAACTGGGAACATCCGGAGGTGCGCGCGGAATTCGAGAGCGTGCTGGCGTTCTGGTTCGACAAGGGGGTCGACGGCTTCCGGATCGATGTGGCCCACGGTCTGGTCAAGGCGGCGGGCCTGCCGGACCGGGGCGCGCCCACCGAAGGCGCCCAACACAACGAATCGCATCCGGCGTGGGATCAAGACGGAGTGCACGAGATCTACCGGGGCTGGCGGTCGGTGGCCAATCGTTATGCGCCGGAACGGGTTTTCATCGCCGAGGCGTGGGTGCCCAGCAATGAGCGGCTGGCGCGGTATCTGCGGCCCGACGAACTCCACACAGCTTTCCAGTTCGACTTCCTGCGTGCGCCGTGGCGGGCGAGCAGCCTGCGGACGGTGATCGACGACGCCATCGCCAGCGCGGCGTCGGTGGGGGCCCCGCCCACCTGGGTGCTGTCCAACCACGACGTGCCACGGACCGTGACCAGGTACTCCCGTTCGCAGCCCGAGGACTCGATCGAAAGCGAGTGGGAGCGGGCCCGCTGGGCCGAGGAAGCGGCTGACCATGCCCTGGGCCGGCGGCGCGCGCGAGCGTGCGCGCTGCTGCAGTTGGCGCTGCCGGGAACCGCGTACGTGTACCAGGGGGAGGAACTGGGGCTCGAGGAGGTCGAGGACCTGCCCGACGAGGTGAGGCAGGATCCCACCTGGGTGCAGTCCGGGTTCACCGATGTCGGCCGAGACGGTTGTCGGGTCCCACTGCCGTGGACCAAGGGTGATGCGCCGTACGGGTTTTCGCCACCGGGGTCGACGTCCTCGACGTGGCTGCCGCAGCCTCCGCATTGGGGTGAGCTGTCCGTCGAGGTCCAGGAAAGTGACGTGGAGTCCTTCCTGCAGCTGTACCGTGCTGCGCTGGCGTCGCGGGATCAGTTGTGGGAGCCCACCGCCCAGGTGCAGTGGCAGGCCACCGGGCCGGATGTGCTGGCCTTCACCCGCGGCGCCGCGCAGTGCTGGGTGAACACCGGCACCACCGATGTCGAACTCCCCGCGGGTGCGACGGTGGTGGTGGCGTCGGTGCCGGAGGTGCTCACCACTTTGCCGCCTGACGCCGCGGCCTGGCTGGCGGTCTGAGCCCGGACGATATTCCCGCGCGCGATCGGCGCCGAGATGGGACGCTTGCACCTGTGTCGCAGCCTTCGACGCGGGTCTCCCGTCTCAGTGAAAAGCAGAACATTTCGCGCGCCGACTTGTACGCGTTGCTCGAAGCCACGCCGCTGGCAACCGTCGCGCTGGTACGTGACGGCCACCCGGTCATCTTTCCCACCGGGTTCGCCCGCATCGGCGACGACCTCGTCATCCACGGTTCCACCGGCTCACCCTGGATGCGTGCGGTGGCCGAGGGCGCCGCGGTGGCGGTGTCGGTGACGACGCTGGACGGGGTTGTGGTGGCGCGCAGCGGATTCGAGTCCTCCTTCCACTATCGCAGCGCAGTGCTGTACGGGAGCTTCGAGGTGGTGGCCGACGACGACAAGGAGTCGTACCTGGAGGCGCTCACCGACTCCTTCATCCCCGGACGTGTTGCCGAACTGCGGGCCAGCAGGAGAAGGGAGCTGGCGGCGACGATGGCCCTGAGGATGGCCATCGGTGAGGACAACTGGTCGCTCAAGGTGAGTGCCGGCTGGCCCGACGACCCCGATGAGGACGTCGCGGCCGGCGCCTGGGCCGGTGTGGTGCCGCTGACCACGGTCTACGGTGAGCCACGACGCGCGCCGGACTGCCCCACCGGTGTGCCGGTGCCGGGGTCGGTGCGCGGCATGACCGGCGGCCTGGCGAACAAGCGCCCGGACGCCTAATCATGGTGCACGACGAGTGCCAAGATTGATACATCCTTTTCTGGATACAGAAAGCCCTGTACTGTCCGGGTATGCACACGGTGGCACACACGGAGGCACTCGCCCGGTTCGGGCATGCGTTGTCCGACCCGACCAGGACCCGAATCCTGTTGCAGCTCAACGATGCACCGAGTTATCCGGCGGAACTGGCCGATCGTCTCGGGGTGTCGCGGCAGATCCTGTCCAATCACCTGGCGTGTCTGCGCGGCTGCGGTCTCGTGGTCGCCGTGCCGGAAGGACGCCGCGCGCGGTACGAGCTGGCCGACCGTCGTATCGGCCACGCCCTCGATGACTTGATGGGTCTGGTGCTGGCGGTCGACCAGGAGTGTGTGTGCATCGGCGCCGACGGCAGCGTCTGCGGGTGCCGGTGACCGCCGTCTCGGCGGATCGCCGCCTCATCCTGCGGCGGCGGATCCGGTGGTTCGTCGCTGCGACCATCACCTACAACGTCGTCGAAGCCGTGGTGGCCCTGACAGAAGGCACGCGGGTGTCCTCCACGGCGCTCATCGGCTTCGGGTTGGACTCCGTCATCGAGGTCTCGTCGGCCGCTGCGGTGGCCTGGCAGTTCGCCGGTCGCGATCCCGAGGCCCGGGAGAAGGCCGCCCTGCGGATCATCGCCCTGTCGTTCTTCGGGCTCGCGGCTTATGTCACGGTGGATGCGGTCCGCTCGCTCGCAGGGGTGGGGGAGCCGGAGCACTCGACGATCGGAATCGTCTTGGCCTCAACGAGTCTCGTGATCATGCCGGTGCTGTCCTACGCGCAGCGCCGGGCGGGCCGCGAACTCGGGTCGGTGTCCGCGGTGGCCGACTCCAAGCAGACCCTGCTGTGCACCTACCTGTCGGCGGTGCTGCTCGCCGGCCTGGTGCTCAACAGCGCGTTCGGCTGGTCCTGGGCCGATCCGGTTGCCGGATTGGTGATCGCCGCCGTCGCCGTGAAAGAGGGCCGCGAGGCGTGGAAAGGCAGGGCCTGCTGCTAGGTGGCGAGCAGCGTGTCACACCACCGGACGCAGTACCACCAGACCCGGAACGGTGGCGAGGTAGTCCGCCAGCGGTGTGTCGACCACTTTGTTGTCCGCGCTCAACGACGAGGCGTTGCGGAACAGGGGTCCCTGCGGCGTGCTGACGAAGATTCCGACATGCGTGACGTCGAGGCCACCGTCGTCGGCGTACGCGCCCAGATAGTCCCCGGTGCGTAACCGGCTCAGCACCTCCTCGTCCACCTGCTCGCTGGGCAGGTAGGACAGGGTGCGCGCGACGACCGGCAGACCCGGCAGGTACACCCCACCGGAGTCTTTCGCGTTCAGGTTCTTCGTGGTCTCGATCGCCTTGTCGCTCAGGCCGGCGGTGATATCGGTGGCGACCGCGGGCGCCGTCGCGGCCCAGTCGGTGAAGAAGTGCTTCCGATTGGCGAATCCGACCACGCCGTCCTTGTACCGAATGTCGATCAGGCTGTCCATGAATGCATTTCGATCGCCACCGGCGCGCTTCAGCGCTTCGACATAGTCGGCGTAGGTGAAACAGTCGACCCGCTGCAGCTCGACCACCAGTTCCTCGGGCTCGTCCGCCGAGCCGACGAGAGTGTTTGCGCCGTAGGGAGTTCCCAGGAAGGCAGCGGAAACCGTGTCCGCGGGCACGGCCAGCATCGTCTGGAGTATCCGCTCACTGTCCGCGGAGATCAGAACCGGCACCGCGGATGCGACGGGCACGGGGCTCAGGGCGAGCACCAGGGCCGCCACCAACCCCAGCCATGCAATACGACACCGGCGCACGCGGCCCACTGTACGTGGCCGTCGGCTGATTGATGTCCGACGGCAGATAGGGGACACTCGGGTGGGTCGACATGCCGGAGAGTGGAGTTTTTGAGCCGTATGCCTTTTCGCGCCGCGGTGCCCGTGATCGTCACGATCATGGTGGCGCTCACCGGCTGCACGCCGCCGGCCACCACACCGCCGGCCGTCACACCACCGTCCACCGAGTCCTCCCAACCCGTCGCCACCCAGCCGGCTGCCCCGCGGCCACCGGAACGCGCCCAACCACGATTGGCGGCCGACCCTGCCCAGCTCGCCGACGATCTCGTCCGCGATGAGCAGGCGCTACGCGACCCGTCGTCGACAGAAGCCGAGCTCGTCGCTGCCGCGCGGCGTCAGCAAGCCGCGTACCGCGCGCTGGGGCGCCATCCCGAGTGGGAGGCGATCGCGCGGGGACGGGTCCCGGCCCCGCTGCTCGAGGCCTACATCCGCAACGTCGACGCACGGCGCGACCTCACCGCCCTGAGCAGTCGCGTCGGCAAACCCACGGTCCCCGCATGGCGGATCGTGTCGCCCCCGCCGGCACAGCAGCTGCTGGGCTACTACCGCCAGGCCGAGGCAGCCACCGGCGTCAGCTGGAACTACCTGGCCGCGATCAACTTCGTGGAGACCGCGTTCGGGCGCGTCGACGGTGTGAGCACCGCCGGTGCGCAAGGGCCGATGCAGTTCCTGCCGTCGACATTCGCCAGCTACGGACAGGGCGGTGACATCCGGTCGCCCCACGACAGCATCATGGCCGCCGGCCGTTTCCTGGCGGCGCACGGTTTCGCCGGCAACCGCGACCAGGCGCTCTACCGCTACAACAACTCCAACCGCTACGTCCGGGCCGTCAGCGCCTACGCGGCGGTGATCGCGTCGAACCCGGGCGCTTTCGGCGGGTACTACCGCTGGGACGTCTACTACGGCACCACCGCCGGCGACGTGGTTCTGCCGGTGGGTTACGCCGCTGCGGCACCGATCCCGGTCGAGGAGTTCCTGGCCACCAATCCGCAGTAGGCCGTCAGTCGTCGCAGGTGTAGTTGAGCTCTCCGTCGCAGGTGTTCGGAGTCGGCATGGGCTGGGCTCGGGTTCCCGGCACGGCTTTGACGTTGCTCCGGACCAGGCCCTGGGTCCCCGAGGTGCGGACATCGCCCTGTACCGCCGCCGTCCGCACCTGACTGCCCGCTCCTGAGCTGGCCGACACCGTTGACGGATCGGCCACGATCTCGCTCGCAGTGGCCGGTGCCGCGGTGCCCATCAGAAGGGCGGCCACGGCGGCTCCCGCGAAGATCAGATTTCTGCCCATGAGTGTCGGTCATTCCCGTCGAGCATCCGATCCATCGGACAGGAGGACGCGTTGTGCTCACGGTAACGAGGCGCCGGCCGCAGCCGCATTGCCCCACAGCGGACCCGGAGGAAACTCCATGGCCGGGCACAGTCGGGAGTACGTGCTCAGCCGTGCCGGCGGCGGTACTCCTGCGCAGCCCCGGGATGTAACGGGATGGCACCGGTGAGGATCAGTGACTGCGCGTCCAGGAACTGGCTGCCCACCGCTTGGGCGGGCACCAGATCCGCTGAATCGTCGATGAGGACGTCCACGATGCTCGCGATGGCGTCGTCGGCGACATCCCGTCGGGCCAACAACAGGTTGGCCACGCCGACGGTGGTGACCGCGGCATGGCGCCCGTAGACGTCGGCCGGGACGGGCACCGCTTCGTAGGTGGTCCCGTACGACTCTCTGAGCCGGGCCACCACTGCGGTGAGGTCCAGCAGCCGGATCCCGGCGTCGGTGGCCGTGAAGGCCGGGGTCGGCAGCCCGCCGGCCCACATCACCGCGTCGACGGTCCCGCCGGCGAGTTCAGTGGTGGCCTCCCGCATCGGCAACTCCACACTGCGGATGTCGCCGGGTTGCGGCAGTCCCGCTGCGGCGAGCACGCGGGCCGACAACGAGGCGGCCCCCGACCCCGGGGCGCCGACGCTCACCAGGCGTCCACGCAGATCGTCGGTCGAGACGATCGGGGAGTCGTGGCGCACCGCCACCTGGAAGTAGTTCTCGTACACACAGCCCACCGCCGTCAGGGTGTCCCGGTCGGCGCTCTCGTAGGCGGTGTCGATCAGGCTCAGCGCCAGTTCGGCGCGTCCGGAGCGCAGCGCCTCGAGGTTGTCGGCCGAGCCCTCGGAATGCAGGGGAGTGACGCGGGCCGCACCGGCCCGGTCGAGGGCGGCGGCCAGCAGTCCGGAGAACTCCCAGAAGAAGCCTCCGGACTCACCTGCCGCCAACCTCAGTTCGGCGTCGGGACGTACCCCGCAGGCCGACGTGGCCAACACGACGCCCAGAACACCCGCGCCGCGAAGCGCCGTCCGCCGATCGAACACCGGTCAAATCTAGGCCGTCAGACGAACGCGCGGCCCTGTTCGCGGTCCAGTTCGGTTTCGGACTTGTTCCGCAGCACGAAGATGTAGACCAACAGCGAGATGGCGATCACGACCGTGACGTAGGCGATGAACCAGGGCACGTGGCCACCGCCCTTGGCGGCCTGATAGATCAGCGGGGCGGTGCCACCGAATGCCGAGTTCGCCAGGGCGTAGCCCAGTCCCACGCCCAGGGCACGCACATTCGACGGGAACAGTTCCGCCTTCACGATGGCATTGATGGACGTGTAGCCGGTGAGGATCACGTAGCCGATGCAGACCAGCGTCAGGGATGCCGCAACCGATGTGGTCTTCGGCAGGAATGTGATCAGGACGTAGGTGTAGAACACCGCGCCGACACCGAAGAACACCAGCACCGGCTTGCGGCCCACCTTGTCGCTGATCAGGCCGCCGATCGGCTGGATCACCATCAGGAATGTCAGGCCGATCAGGTTGAGCCAGGTCGCGGTCATCCCGTGGTCTTCATAGGTGGACTTCACGATCGCGGGTGCGTTGACGCTGTAGGTGTAGAACGCGATGGTGCCGCCGATGGTGACGGCGAAGCAGGTCAGCAGCGCCCGCCAGTGATGGACGAACAGGTTGCGCAGTGAGCCCGACCCGTGGTCGTCGCCCCGGCGCACCGCGTCGAGCTGTTCGGCGGTCAGTGACTCGTCCATGCTGCGCCGCAGCCAGAAGACCACCACCGCTGCCACCCCGCCGATCAAAAAGGCGATGCGCCAACCGAACTCCTCGATCTGTTCCTGGCTGAGGAAGGTCTGCAGCACCAGCAGGGTGAGCTGGGCCAGCACATGGCCGCCGACGAGGGTGACGTACTGGAAGGAGGAGAAGAAACCGCGCCGTTCGCGGGTGGCCGCCTCGGACATGTACGTGGCCGATGCCCCGTACTCACCGCCGGTGGCGAACCCCTGCACCAGCCGGCACAGCACCAGGATCACCGCCGCCCACACCCCGATGCTCTCGCGTCCGGGGGTGAGCGCGATGACCAGTGAGCATGCGGCCATCAGAGACACGCTGAACGTCAGTGCCGCACGTCGGCCGCGGCGGTCGGCGAAGCGGCCGAAGAACCACGAGCCCACCGGGCGCATCACGAAGGTGACGGCGAAGATGGCGTAGACGTAGATGGTCGAGTTCTTGTCCGCGGAATCGAAGAACTGGCTCTCGAAGTACGTCGCGAACACGGTGTAGACGTACACGTCGTACCACTCGACGAGGTTTCCGGACGAGCCCCGCAGCGTGTTCAGCACGGCCCGCCGGGTGGCGGCGGGCGACGACGTCGGCGACTTCTCCGGGCCGAGTGCGGTGGCCGGGTTGCTCATGGGACAGCTCCTCCATTCAAACGACTGCTGCTTCCTCACTGTGAAGGCAGTCACAGCCGAATGGGAAGTTGCTGTCGGGCATCCTTACATTCCCTTAGGACGACGCCGGCAGCACCAGCTCGACTCGAAGTCCCGACGGGACGCGTGCGCTGACGGTCAACGTGCCGCCGGCGCGCTCGGTGAGCGCCCGGGCGATCGCCAGCCCCAGGCCGGTGCCCTGACCGACGGTGCCCGAGGCACGGAAGAACCGGTTGGCCAGCAGGGGAAGGTCCCGTTCCGGAACTCCGCGGCCCGAATCCTCGACCCACACCGTCACCTCGTCGTCGGTTGTGCTGCAGCCGATCTCGACGTGTGAGCCGGCTCCGGCGTATTTCACCGTGTTGCTCAACAGGACGTCCAGGATCTGGTCCATGTCGTCCTGGGGGATTGCCGCAACGGCGTCTGTCGCTAGCGTGACGATCGCCGACGTCATCTGCGCCTCGGCGATGGCGCCCGACCAGAATTCGTATCGCTTTGCCAGCACCGTGCCGATGTCACACGATGTGCGACTGTCTTCCACCGGCCTTGATTCCGCGGATGCCAACGCCAGGAGGTCGGCGACGACGCCGCTGAGCCGATCCACCTCCGTGGTGGTCTTGCGGTGGGCCTCGGCGGATTTACCCGCCAGTCCCATGCCCAGGGTGTCGAGCCGAATGCGTAACGCGGCCAGCGGGTTTCGCAGGGCGTGTGCCGAGTCGGCGACGAGGCGCCGCTGAGCGGCCGCTGCGGCCTCCACGTTGCCGGCCATGACGTCGAACGCCCTCCCGAGTTCGCGGACTTCGGGCGGGCCCGCATAGCGGGTGTCGTGGGACGACGACGTCGCGGCGACGCTGGCGGGCAGACGGTCGAGTACCCGGTCGCTCAGTGAACGCACCCGCATCGACAGCATGGTCAGCGGGCGTACCGTCCACCGTGACAACGCGACCGCGATCACCGAGACCACGGTCAGGAGAGCGACGGCGCCGGCCACGATCACGGCCCAAGCCCGCGCCACGTCACCGGCGGCGGCCGCCGTCGATGCCGACAACACAACCGCGCCGTCCACCTGCGTTCCCGTCCCCACCGGAACGGCGATCAGCACGTCGGGATGTGACCACGGCGTCAACGACGACGGCACATCACTTCGCTGGTTGCGCAGCGCCGCGGACACCGCGTCCGCCACCCCGTCGGACGCGGTGGTGATACCCGCCGACGCGCGCGCGGCCCCGTCCCTGTCGACCACCAGCACGCCTTCGCCGTACAACGAGTGATAGCGCTGTGCGGCTTCCCGCAGTTCCAGATCCCCGGAGTCCTCGTCGCGGGCCGCCAGGTCGGCGAAGTACGCCGCGGCCGCGAATCTGCTCTCCCCGAAACGCTGCAGACGTTCGCGACTGACGGTCAGCGCCAACGGAATTGCGAGAACCATCACCACGATGGCCGAGTACGCCACCAGGACCAGCAACACGCGCCGCCACACGTCATCTACTCCAGCGGTAGCCGTACCCGCGGATGGTGGCGATCGCGTCCGGCCTGCCGAGTTTGGCCCGCAGCGCCGTCATGTGCACGTCGAGACTGCGCGAGATCGCCACATAGGCGTCACCCCAGATGGCATCCATGAGCTGTTGACGGCTCACCGCCTCGCCGCGACGGACCACCAGGTGGGCGAGCAGCTCGAACTCCTTGGGGGTCAGTGCCACCTCCCGGCCGTCGACGTGGACGCGGTGGGCCCCCAGATCGACCACGATGTCGCCCATGGTGATGGTCTCGGGCGCCGGCTCGGCCGCCTGACCGTGCCGTCGGCCCGCAACCTCGAGCCGGGCGCGGAGCTCGCCGAGGCGCGCCGGCTTGACCACGTAGTCGTCGGCGCCGCCGCGCAGTGCCCGCACCACCGAACGCTCGTCGTCGCGGGCGGTCAGCACCACCACCGGGAGCTGACTGACCGCGCGTAACTGCCGCAGCACTGTCAGGCCGTCGACGTCGGGCAGGCCCAGATCCAGCAGGGCGATGTCGACGTCACGGTGTCCGAGCAGCAGGTCAGCGCCGCGACGCATCCTGATCGGGGCGTGGCCGACTTCGGCGAGCGCTTCGACCAGCGCGTCGCCCAGACCGTCGTCGTCTTCCACCACCGCGATTCGCATCGACCTCAACGTACGACACGCCGACCTGCCGATCGGTTGTGTCGCTGGTGAGAAAGTGCCCCCGGCAGGATTCGAACCTGCGGCCTTCTGCTCCGGAGGCAGACGCTCTATCCCCTGAGCTACGGGGGCGCTGAGTTATGCGCCATTGGGCCTGCACAGCCTAACGCATCGAAGTGACTGCTTCGTCCGCGGTAATCGATTCGGGCCCCGACCACCCCAGACCATAGGATGGACCCCCGTGACACCCGCCGATCTGGCCGAGCTGCTCAAGAGCACCGCCGCTGGGGTGCTGGCCGCCCATGACCTGGACACCGACGCTCTCCCCGCGACGGTCACCGTCGAGCGCCCGCGCAACCCCGAGCACGGCGATTACGCCACCAACCTGGCCCTGCGGGTCGGCAAGTTGGTCGGCGCCAACCCCCGTGAGCTGGCCGGCTGGCTGGCCGAGGCGCTGGCCGCCGCCGACGGTATCGCCTCGGCCGAGGTGGCCGGGCCCGGGTTCGTCAACCTGCGCATCGACGCGGCCGCCCAGGGGCGCATCGTCAACAATGTCATCGACGCCGGCCACACCTATGGGAACTCCGCGCTGCTGGACGGGTTGAGCGTCAACCTCGAGTTCGTCTCGGCCAACCCCACCGGCCCCATCCACATCGGCGGTACCCGTTGGGCAGCGGTCGGCGACGCGCTGGGCCGGTTGCTGTCCACGCAGGGCGCCGCGGTGACCCGCGAGTACTACTTCAACGACCACGGCGCCCAGATCGACCGGTTCGCCCGCTCCCTGGTGGCGGCGGCCACCGGCCGGCCCGCCCCGGAGGACGGCTACGCCGGCACCTACATCGCCGATATCGCGGCCAAGGTGCTGGAGCAGGCGCCCGACGTGCTGAGCCTGCCCGCCGAGCAGCAGCAGGAGACGTTCCGCTCGATCGGCGTGGACCTGATGTTCAACCACATCAAGGAATCGCTGCACGAATTCGGCACCGACTTCGACGTCTACACCCACGAAGACTCGATGCACACCTCCGGCCGGGTGGACCAGGCCATCGCGCGGCTGCGCGAAACCGGCAACATCTACGAAAAAGACGGGGCCACCTGGCTGCGCACCACCGAGTTCGGCGACGACAAGGACCGGGTGGTCATCAAGAGCGACGGGCAGCCCGCCTATATCGCCGGCGACCTGGCGTACTACCTGGACAAGCGGCAGCGCGGATTCGACCTGTGCATCTACATGCTGGGCGCCGACCACCACGGTTACATCGCGCGCCTCAAAGCCGCCGCGGCCGCCCTGGGTGACGACCCCAACACCGTCGAGGTGCTGATCGGCCAGATGGTCAATCTGGTGCGCGACGGCCAACCGGTGCGGATGAGCAAGCGGGCGGGCACCGTCATCACCCTCGACGACCTGGTGGACGCCCTCGGCGTGGACGCCGCCCGGTACTCACTGATCCGTAGCTCGGTCGACACCGCGATCGACATCGACCTCGAGCTGTGGTCCTCGGCCTCCAGCGAGAACCCGGTCTATTACGTGCAATACGCGCACGCGCGGCTCTCGGCGCTGGCCCGCAACGCTGCCGAGCTGGGCGTGATTCCCAGCACCGAGCACCTGGAACTGCTGACCCACGACAAAGAGGGCACCCTGATCCGCAACATCGGGGAGTTCTCGCGGGTGCTCGAGACCGCGGCGAATCTGCGTGAGCCGCACCGGGTGTGCCGCTACCTCGAGGACCTCGCCGGGGATTACCACCGTTTCTACGATTCCTGCCGGGTGCTGCCGCAAGGTGACGAAGAGGCAGGCGACCTGCACGCCGCGCGCCTGGCGCTGTGCCAGGCCACCCGTCAGGTGGTCGCCAACGGCCTGGCGATCCTCGGCGTCAGTGCACCGGAGCGCATGTGAACGTCCACCCTGCCGGACCCCGGCACGCCGAGGAGATCCACCACGCGGGTGCGCCGCCGAAACCGCAGACCTCCGACGAGGTGCTGCGGCTGGCCCCGAATGTGTGGCCCCGCAATCTGGTTCGCGGCGCCGACGGTGAAGTCAGCATCGCCGGTGTCACGGTCTCGCAACTGGCTGCCGACTACGGCACGCCGCTGTTCGTCATCGACGAGGACGACTTCCGGTTCCGGTGCCGCAACATCGCGACGGCGTTCGGCGGTGGCGAGTACGTGCGTTATGCGGCAAAAGCCTTCCTGTGCACCGAGATCGCTCGCTGGGTCGACGAGGAAGGCCTCGCGCTGGACGTGTGCAGCGGCGGGGAACTCGCCGTCGCGTTGAACGCCGACTTCCCGCCCCAGCGAATCGCGTTGCACGGCAACAACAAATCGGTGACCGAACTGACCACCGCCGTCAAAGCCGGCGTCGGGCACATTGTCGTCGACTCGATGATCGAGATCGACCGCCTGGACAAGATCGCCGGCGAAGCGGGCGTGGTGCAGGACGTGCTGGTGCGCGTCACCGTCGGCGTCGAAGCGCACACCCACGAGTTCATCTCCACCGCCCACGAGGACCAGAAGTTCGGCCTGTCGCTGGCTTCCGGCGCGGCGCTGGCCGGGGTGCGCCGGGTGTTCGAAACCGACAACCTGCGACTGGTCGGCCTGCACAGTCACATCGGCTCGCAGATCTTCGACGTGGCCGGCTTCGAGATCGCGGCGCACCGCGTTCTCGGCCTGCTGCGTGATGTCGTCGCCGAGTTCGGGGTGGAGAAGACCGCGCAGATCTCGACGGTGGATCTCGGTGGGGGATTGGGCATTTCGTATCTGCCACAGGACGATCCGCCGCCCATGGAGGACTTGGCGGCCAAGCTGAAAGCGATCGTGGCCGACGAGTCGGCGGCGGTGGGCCTGCCCACACCCAAGCTCGTCGTCGAACCCGGCCGTGCCATCGCGGGCCCTGGGACGGTGACGCTCTACGAGGTCGGCACCGTCAAGGACGTGGCGATCAGCCCGACCGCGGCCCGGCGCTACGTCAGCGTCGACGGCGGTATGAGCGACAACATCCGCCCGGCGTTGTACAGCGCCGACTACGACATCCGGTTGGTGTCGCGCACCAGCGAGGCGGCGCCCACGCTGGCCCGCATCGTCGGAAAGCACTGCGAGAGCGGAGACATCATCGTGCGTGACACGTGGGTGTCCGATGACGTCGCACCGGGTGACCTGATGGCCGTCGCGGCCACCGGCGCCTACTGCTATTCCATGTCGAGCCGATACAACCTGCTCGGCCGCCCTGCGGTGGTGGTCGTGCGCGACGGGCGATCACGCCTGATCCTGCGCAGGGAGACGGTCGATGACCTACTGAGTTTGGAAGTGAAGGGGTAGAAGACGTGGCCAACGAGGCAAACACGGAAAAGCCGGTCGGCATAGCGGTATTGGGACTCGGCAACGTCGGCAGCGAAGTCGTGCGCATCATCGAGGAGAGCGCCGACGACCTGGCCGCCCGCATCGGGGCGCCACTGGTGCTGCGCGGTGTGGGTGTCCGGCGGGTGGCCAAGGACCGCGGGGTGCCCGTGGAGCTGCTCACCGAGGACATCGAGGCGCTGGTGGCCCGCGAGGACGTGGACATCGTGGTCGAGGTGATGGGTCCGGTGGAACCGGCGCGCAAGGCCATCCTCACCGCGCTGGAGCGGGGCAAGTCGGTCATCACCGCCAACAAGGCGCTGATGGCGCAGTCCACGGGAGAACTGGCCCAGGCCGCCGAGAAGGCGCGCGTCGACCTGTACTTCGAAGCGGCTGTCGCCGGGGCGATCCCGGTGATCCGCCCGCTGACACAATCGCTGGCCGGTGACACAGTGCTGCGGGTGGCCGGCATCGTCAACGGGACCACCAACTACATCCTGTCCGCCATGAACGAGACGGGTGCCAGCTACGACGACGCACTGGCCGATGCCAGTGCGCTCGGATACGCCGAGGCCGACCCGACCGCCGACGTCGAGGGTTACGACGCCGCCGCCAAGGCGGCCATCCTCGCGTCCATCGCTTTTCACACCCGGGTCACCGCGGACGACGTGTACCGCGAGGGCATCACCAAGGTGACCGCCGAGGACTTCGAGTCGGCGAAAGCGTTGGGTTGCACCATCAAGCTCCTCGCCATCTGCGAACGGCTGACCACCGGCAAAGGCAAACAGCGTGTGTCGGCGCGGGTCTACCCGGCGTTGGTGCCCCTGGATCATCCGCTGGCGTCGGTGGGCGGTGCCTTCAACGCGGTGGTCGTCGAGGCCGAGGCGGCCGGCCGGCTGATGTTCTACGGCCAGGGTGCCGGCGGAGCCCCCACCGCTTCGGCGGTGATGGGTGACCTGGTGATGGCTGCCCGCAACCGGGTGCAGGGTGGACGCGGGCCGCGCGAGTCCAAGTACGCGAAGCTGCCCATCGCCTCCATCGGCGTGATCCCGACGCGCTACTACGTCAGCCTCTATGTCGCCGATCGCCCCGGCGTGTTGTCCTCGGTCGCAGCCGAATTCGCCAAACGCGAGGTCTCCATCGCCGAAGTGCGCCAGGAAGGCGTCGTCAACGAAGGCGGCCAGCGGGTGGGCGCCCGGATCGCCGTGCTGACCCACCAGGCCACCGACGCGGCGTTGTCCGAGACCATCGCCGCGCTGGAGGACCTCGACGTGGTGTCCAGCGTGGCCAGCGTTCTGCGCATGGAAGGGGCCGGCGAATGACGCACAAGCCATGGCCTGGCCTGATCGAGGCCTACCGCGACCGGTTGCCGATCGGCGACGACTGGACGGCCATCACCCTGCTCGAGGGGGCCACCCCGCTCATCCATGCCAAGCGGTTGAGCGAACACACCGGCTGCACAGTGCATCTGAAGGTCGAAGGGCTCAACCCCACCGGCTCCTTCAAGGACCGCGGCATGACCATGGCCGTCACCGACGCGGTGGCCCGCGGCCAGAAAGCCGTGTTGTGCGCCTCGACCGGTAACACCTCGGCCTCGGCGGCGGCGTATGCGGCCCAGGCCGGTATCACCTGTGCGGTGCTGATCCCGCAGGGCAAGATCGCGATGGGCAAGCTGGCGCAGGCAGTGATGCACGGCGCCAAGATCATTCAGATCGACGGCAACTTCGACGACTGCCTGGAACTGGCCCGCAAGCTCACCGCCGACTTCCCGACCATCGCACTGGTCAACAGCGTCAACCCGGTGCGCATCGAGGGGCAGAAGACCGCCGCCTTCGAGATCGTCGACGCCCTGGGTCACGCCCCCGATGTGCACTCGCTTCCGGTCGGCAACGCGGGCAACATCACCGCGTACTGGAAGGGCTACCGCGAATACCACCGCGACGGACTGGCCGACAAGCTGCCGCGGATGCTGGGCACCCAGGCCGCCGGGGCCGCACCGCTGGTGACCGGCGAGCCGGTGAAGAACCCGGAGACCATCGCCACCGCCATCCGGATCGGCGCGCCCGCCTCGTGGAGTGGGGCCGTCGCCGCCCAGCAGGAGTCCGGTGGCCGCTTCCTCGCCGCCACCGATGAGGAGATTCTCGCGGCCTACCACCTGGTGGCCAGCAGTGAGGGTGTCTTCGTCGAACCCGCATCGGCGGCCAGCATCGCCGGGCTGCTCAAGTCGGTGGAAGACGGCTGGGTCGAGCGTGGCTCAGAAGTGGTGTGCACCGTCACCGGCAACGGACTCAAGGATCCCGACACCGCACTCAAGGGCATGCCGACCGTCACGGCCGTGCCCGTCGACCCCGTTGCCGTCGTGGCGCAGTTGGGTCTGGGCTGACTCGATGACTCAGGTCCTGCCTGCTGGACTGACCGCCAGCGCCACCGTCGCCGCGTCCAGCGCCAATCTCGGTCCCGGTTTCGACAGCCTTGGTCTGGCTGTCGGTATGTACGACGAGATCATCGTCGAGACAACGGATTCCGGCCTGATTGTCGAGGTCGAGGGTGAGGGCGCCGGGCAGGTGCCACTGGGGTCCGAGCATCTGGTGGTCAGGGCGATCGAACGAGGGTTGGCTGCTGCGGGTCTGCGCGCTGCGGGTCTGATCGTGCGCTGTCGCAACGTGATTCCGCATTCGCGGGGTCTCGGTTCGTCGGCAGCGGCCGTGGTGGGCGGTCTGGCATCGGTGAATGGGTTTGCGGCGCAGGTCAATTCGACGACCATGGACACGCGCCAGTTGGTGCAGCTGTCATCGGAGTTCGAGGGACATCCCGACAACGCGGCCGCCGCTGTGCTCGGTGGTGCGGTGGTGTCCTGGACCGAGGAGACCGGTGGCGATGAGCCCCGTTACGAGGCAGCCGCCATCCGGGTGCATCCGGAGATCCGCTTGTTCTCGGCCATTCCCCAGGTGCGGTCCTCGACGGCCGAGACCAGGGTGCTGCTGCCCGAGAACGTCAGCCACACGGATGCCCGCTTCAACCTGAGCCGGGCCGCGTTGCTCGTCGTCGCGCTCACCGAGCGTCCCGACCTGCTGATGTCGGCCACCGAGGACGTCCTGCACCAACCGCAGCGCGCGGCGGCGATGCCGGCCTCGGCGGAATATTTGCGGGTACTGCGTAGTTGTGGCATTGCAGCGGTGCTGTCCGGAGCCGGACCTGCGGTGATGGCCCTCAGCGCAGCGCAGGACCTGCCTGCCGAAGCGCTGGAGTTCGGCGCCGCGCATGGATTCACCGTCAAGGAAGTGAACGTAGGCGACGGAGTTCGCTGGAGTTCCGGGGTGGCGGCCCGAGCCTGAGGCCGCCGAAGCCGCCGAAGTGGCGGCCCGGAGAAGCACACGCCGATCACCACATTCTTGCTTCCGCCCAAGAAGCGGGTTATCCTCGGTGCCGTCCCGGCAATCGCAGCATCTTCTGCGCCGACACTAGGACGACCACCAACTTTCTCGTGATCAACTTGTGGACTGACGGTTCGCCCCTTGCCGCGAATCCCGGCGATCACCGTTGCAGAGTCGACGGTGGGACGTCGCGCTCAGCGTTTTGCTGATCGCAGCTAAACCTCCACACCACTCGCTGTGGGGGAAGAAAGGAAATCCGTGACTGATACGGACCTCATCACGGCTGACAGCGCCTCCCAGACCGAGCTGCCGGTTGTGACCTCCGACGTTTCGGCGCCCCGCGGTCGCGCGGAGGTTGCCTCCGGCAAGTCGAGCGGGTCTCTGACCTCGATGGTGCTGCCGGAACTCCGCGCTCTGGCCGCTCAAGTGGGCGTCAAGGGCACGTCGGGAATGCGTAAAGGCGACCTGATCGCCGCCATTCGTGAGCGGCAGTCCAGCGCCGGTGGCGCTGCCCCGGCCGACGGCGGCGGCCGCAATGGCGGCACCGCCGAGGCCGCACCCGCACCCGTGGCAGAAGCCGCCACCCAGACCCCGGAGGCGCCCGCCGAACCTCGGCGCCGTGAACGTCGCAGCGCCTCACGGCAGTCCGGCGCTCCCGCCGAGGCCGCTCCTGAGCAGCCCAAACAGGAGCAGCCCAAACAGGAGCAGCCCAAACAGGACAACCGGACCCGGGCCGACGAGAAACCGGCTACCGAGGACGGTCGCGGTGCCAAGTCGGACAACCGCGCCGAGAGCAGGACTGACACCGAAGCGCCCAAACAGGGTGACCGCGGTGACCAGCAGGGCGGTGAGCAGCCGAACCGCAACCGGAACGACCGCAATACCGATCGGAACAACGACCGCAACAGCGATCGAAACAACGACCGCAACAGCGATCGGAACAGCGATCGGAACAACGACCGCAACAGTGACGACGACGACGGTGACGGTCGGCAGGGCCGGCGCGGGCGTCGATTCCGTGACCGCAAGCGCCGCGGTGAACGTGGTGGCGGCGAAGGCGGCGGTGGCGACACCGAGCTGCGCGAAGACGACGTTGTCCAGCCCGTCGCGGGCATTCTCGATGTGCTGGACAACTACGCGTTCGTCCGGACCTCCGGCTACCTCGCGGGGCCCAACGACGTCTACGTGTCCATGAACATGGTCCGCAAGAACGGTCTGCGCCGCGGTGACGCGGTCACCGGTGCGGTGCGTGTTCCCCGCGAAGGCGAAGGCGGTGGTCAGAACACGCGCCAGAAGTTCAACCCGCTGGTCCGCCTGGACACGGTCAACGGCGGACCGGTCGAGGCCGCCAAGAACCGGCCGGAATTCGGCAAGCTCACCCCGCTGTACCCGAATCAGCGGCTGCGTCTCGAGACCAGCCCGGACAAGCTGACCACACGTGTGATCGACCTGATCATGCCGATCGGCAAGGGCCAGCGTGCGCTGATCGTGTCCCCGCCCAAAGCCGGTAAGACCACGATCATGCAGGACATCGCCAACGCGATCACCCGCAACAACCCCGAATGCCACCTCATGGTCGTGCTCGTCGACGAACGCCCTGAAGAGGTCACCGACATGCAGCGTTCGGTCAAGGGTGAGGTCATCGCCTCCACCTTCGACCGGCCGCCGTCAGACCACACCCAGGCTGCGGAGCTGGCCATCGAGCGGGCCAAACGCCTGGTCGAGCAGGGCAAAGACGTGGTGGTGCTGCTGGACTCGATCACCCGCCTCGGCCGCGCGTACAACAACGCCTCGCCCGCCTCGGGTCGCATCCTGTCCGGTGGTGTGGATTCCACCGCCCTGTACCCGCCGAAGCGATTCCTCGGTGCCGCCCGCAACATCGAGCACGGCGGCTCGCTGACCATCATCGCCACGGCCATGGTCGAGACCGGCTCCACCGGTGACACGGTGATCTTCGAGGAGTTCAAGGGCACCGGTAACGCCGAGCTCAAGCTCGACCGCAAGATCGCCGAGCGCCGGGTGTTCCCGGCCGTCGACGTCAACCCGTCCGGTACCCGCAAGGATGAGCTGCTGCTCTCGACGGACGAATTCGCCGTGGTGCACAAGCTGCGCCGGGTGCTGTCGGGACTCGACTCGCATCAGGCCATCGACCTGCTGATGAGCCAGCTGCGCAAGACGAAGACGAACTACGAGTTCCTGGTCCAGGTCTCCAAGACCGCACCTGGTTCGATGGACGACCGCGACTAGTCCCGTCCGGTTCGCCGAAACGACAAGCCCTCACCTCCGGTGGGGGCTTTTCGTTTCCCGTGGTGGCTAGTCAAACTTGAGTAGTGTGGGGTCATGACGATGACCACGGTGCCGGTCCTGCCCTGCCTCGACCTCGCCGCCACCGTCGAGTTCTACGAAGCGTTGGGTTTTTTCGTCACTCACCGTCAGGAACGGCCGTATCTGTATCTGGCGTTGCAGCTCGAGGACGTGGAAGTGCATTTCAAGGACGCGTCGCCGAACCTGGATCGCACCGAGGAGAACTCGGGTGGCTGCTTGGTCCTGGTTGACGACGTGGCGCCGGTCCATGCCCGGTTCGTCGCGAATCTACGAGCCCGCTACGGACGGGTGCTGGCCCTCGGGTTGCCACGGCTGACGCGGTTGCGGCCCGGTCAGACGAGGTTCTGCCTGTACGACCCGTCGGGAAACTGCCTCATCGTGATCAACCGCGACGAACCCGATGTCGAGTACGGCGGGTCCCGCCAGCTGTCCGGGCTGGCCAAGGCCCATGACAACGTGCGCATCTTCCGCGATTTCAAGAACGACGACGTGCTCGCGGCACGCACGCTCGACGTGGCGCTGCGCCGGCACCGTGCCGACGCCGGCCGCCTCGACATCGCCCGGGCGCTGGCCGATCGTGCCGAGCTGGCGGTTGTGCTCGGCGACCTCCAGGTGGCGGGCGCCATGCGCGCCGAACTCTCGGCGATGGCGCTGACCGACGACGAAAAGACGCAGCTGGCATCCGAGCTGACCGCCCTGGATCAGATCGAGAGGTGGGTGCAGTGAGCGCGGTCCGGCTGTTGGTGCTGGGTGTGGTGCGAATGCACGGCGTGGCGCACGGGTATGCCGTCCACCGTGAGCTGATGTCGTGGCGCGTCGACACCTGGACCGCGGTCAAACCGCCGTCCATCTATCACGCGGTGAAACAGTTGGAGCGCGAGGGCAAGCTGAGCGCCACCGGGCCGCAGAGCAGTCCTCGGGGACCGGCGCGAGTGGCGTACCGGATCACCGCCGCCGGCGCCGACGAATTCTTCACGCTGCTGGAAGCCGCGTTGACCAACCCGGACATCGAGGAGTTCGGCGCCGGCATCGCCTTCATGCAGTGCCTCCCGAAGAGCCGGGTGCGCCACCTGCTGGACCAGCGGTTGCAGACGACGCGGGCCATCGACGGCCAACTCGAGGAGATGAAGGCACTGTGGCCGGATCCGGCTGCGCCACCGCACGCCCAGCATCTGCTCGAGCTGTGGCGGGGGACGTTCGCCTCCCAATCTTCCTGGACGGCGCACTTGTTGGAGAGGCTCGACGACTTCACCTTCACTGGTACGGGTCGGTGATCTCGCGTAGGCGGATCAGGGATTCGCGGAGCCGGCGGTAGTCGGCCGCACCCAGGTGTGCGCGCCAGCCGGCCTCCACCTTCTCCACTTCGGCGGCCGCGGCGCGGCACAGGTCGACGCCTCGTGCGGTCAGCACCACCCGCCGCGCGCGGGCGTCGTCGGGATCGGGCTGCCGCGTCACGTAGCCGTTCCGTTCCAGCTCGTCGACCAACGCACCCGCGGTCTGTTTGGTGATCTGCGCCTGCTCGGCCAGTTCGGTGAGGCGGATGCCGTCAGGTGAAAGTCGTTGCGCCAAACGGCATTGCGCCAAGGTGAGATCGCCGAAGCCCGCGCCGTGCAGAGCGCGGAACACCTGGCTCTCCGCCGCGCGGTGCGCAGTGAACATCAGCAGCGGTGAATTCGGTTGGCCCATGGGTTGACTTTAGTACGAAGTCCTGACCAAAATAGTCAGGTTACCTGACTAGATGAGGTGATCTCCATGGGTCTGACATCCGCTGAGATCTGGCGCTGTGTTGATGAGCAACGGGCTGATCTGGCCGACATGCTGGACGGGCTCACCGCCGAACAGTGGGACGCGCCGTCACTGTGCGAAGGGTGGAGCGTGCGTGACGTCGCGGCTCACCTCACACATCTGCATGCCGACGTCCGGCGCATGATGGTCGCGGGCCTGCGGTCCGGATTCCGGTTCGACGCCATGATGGACCGGCTCGTGGCGATGGATGACCGAACTCGCGAGGAAATCACCGCGGCGTTGCGCGCCATGGTGGGGTCTCGACGCCGTCCGCCCACCCGCACGCCGCTCGATCCGCTGATGGACGTGCTGGTGCACGGGCAGGACATCGCAAAGCCCCTGGGTATCGACCGTCCGATGCCCACTCCTGCGGCGGTCGCTGTCGCACATCACCTGTGGCACATGCGGTTTCCGATGAGCCCTCGCCGAGAGCTTGCGGGTTACCGCCTGGTGGCCGACGACGCGGATTTCGCCGTGGGTACCGGGACCCCTCTGCGCGCCCCGATACGTGACCTGGTGCTGGTGCTCGGTGGTCGATGGGCACCGGGTGTGATCAGCTCTGCCGCAGACCCGGCATGACATAGCGCTGCACGTAACGCAGCACCGCGGCGGAGTCGTCGGGGTCGAGGGTGTTGCCCGGCACGGTGGCGATGGTCAGCAGGCCGCGCGCCACCCACTCGGCGGCTTCGGCCAGATCCTCGACCTGGATCTCGCCGCGGTCCTGCGCCGCCGTGAGGTAGGGCGTCCAGAAGGCCCCCAGGTCGGGAACCAGACCCTGCACGCCGGCTCCCGCGCACGCCGCGAACTCCTCGGGTTCGTCGCGTCGTAATTTCATCAACAGGGCACCGGGGGAGTCGTAGGCGCTGCGGCCCAGTTTCACTCCGGCGGCGATCTGGTCGGCCAACCCGTCGACTTCGGCCAGCACCGCATGGGATTCACCCCAGAACGCGTCGTTCAGGCGGACGATCGCGGCGCCCAACAGGGTGGCCTTGTCGGGGAAGTGCCGGTAGAGCCATCCCCGGGACACACCCGCGGCCTCGGCGACCTCCGACACGGTGGTGGCGCGGATGCCCTTCTCGTGCAGGCAGGCTTCGGCGGCGTCGATCAACCGATCGCGAACGGAGCGCGCCCCCGCGCGCGGTTGGGTGTCTGGACTGGCGGTCACCGTTGTCGATTCCTCGATTCCCCCGACATAGCTGGTGTAACGCTGAATATCTTGACAGAACCCATGACCCGGCCGTGCCAGATGTGGCACCGTGACGATGAACAGATCTGCCAATCTGTTCACTACGACACGAGGGGTGAATCAGTGTCCGACTGCACAACCGTGCAGCAGCTGCTGCGGGAGCGCTTGGACGATCCGGCGGTGGCCGTGCGATTCGGCGATCGGGAATGGACCTGGCGCCAGCACCTCGCCGACGCGCAGGAGCACGCCGCCGCCCTTTTGGGGGTCGCTGACCAGGCTCGGCCGCTGCACATCGGCGCGCTGCTGGGCAACACCCCCGACATGCTGACCGCCATGGCCGCGGCGGCCCTGAGCGGTTATGTGCTCTGCGGTATCAACAACACCCGCCGCGGCAGCGCCCTCGCGGGTGACATCCTGCGGTCGGACTGCCAGATCCTGCTCACCGACGCCGAACACCGCGAGCTGCTGGCCGGACTCGACCTACCCGGGGTACGCATCCTCGACACCGCGACCGCCGAGTGGAACGAGTTGGTGGACAACGCGGGGCCGTTCGCGCCGCACCGCGAGGTGACGGCCACCGACACCTTCATGATGATCTTCACCTCGGGCACCAGCGGCGATCCCAAGGCGGTGCAGGTGGCGCACATGACGGTGCTGTTCGCCGGCACGGCGCTGGTGCAGCGCTTCGACATCGGCGCCGACGACGTCTGTTACCTGTCGATGCCGCTGTTCCACTCGAATGCACTGCTGGCCGGCTGGAGCGTGGCCGTCGCCGCGGGCGCCGCCATGGCACCGGCGACGTTCTCGGCCTCCAGGTTGGTCCATGACCTGCGCCATTACGGCGCCACCTACATGAACTACGTCGGTAAGCCGTTGGCCTATGTCCTGGCCACCCCCGAAGGCCCGGATGACGCCGACAATCCGCTGCGGGTGGCGTTCGGCAATGAAGCCGGCGACCGCGATATCGCCGAGTTCGGCCGGCGCTTCGGATGCACCGTCTGGGATGGCTTCGGATCCACCGAGGGGGCGGTGATCGTCACCAGGGAAGCGGACTGCCCGAGCGGCTCGGTGGGCAGAGGCTTCCCAGGTGTGGCGATCTACAGCCCGGACACACTCGCCGAGTGCCCGGTCGCCGAATTCGATACCTCCGGGGCGTTGGTGAACGGCGACAAAGCTATCGGGGAACTGGTCAACACCACCGGTGCCGGACTGTTCCAGGGTTACTACAACGACAAGTCCGCCACCGACGAGCGGCTCCGCAACGGCATGTACTGGTCGGGCGACCTGGCCTACCGCGACGCCGACGGCTGGATCTACCTGGCCGGGCGCACCGCGGACTGGATGCGCGTCGACGGCGAGAACATGACGTCGGCACCCATCGAACGCATCCTGATGCGGCTACCGGTGCTGGCCCAGGTGGCGGTCTACGCGGTTCCCGACGAGCACGTCGGCGATCAGGTGATGGCCGCGCTGGTCCTGCGCGACCATTCGACGCTGAATCCCGAGGAGTTCGGAGACTTCCTGGCCGGCCAGCCCGATCTGTCGCCCAAGGCGTGGCCGCGCCATGTGTGGGTCACCGACGAACTGCCCGCGACGGCCACCAACAAGGTGCTCAAACGCCAACTGGTGGCCTACGGCACGACGCCTCCCGGCGGTCAGCTCTGGGTACGGGACGCGCGGTCCCGGGTTTATCGCCACGGGAATTAGAGGCGCCCATCCGGCGTTTTGGGAGAGCGACGGCTGACCTGGCATAATCGACCGTCGACCACCTCAGGTTCCGGTTCACGCCCGCTAGCCAGGTTCGACAAGGGCGACCCGGCGGCCATCGATTGAAGAGGACACTATGAAAACCGGCATTCATCCTGCCTACAACGAGACCACTGTGGTCTGCGGTTGCGGCAACAGCTTCACCACCCGCAGCACCAAGGACAGCGGCCACATCGTGGTCGAGGTCTGCTCGCAGTGCCACCCGTTCTACACCGGCAAGCAGAAGATCCTCGACAGCGGCGGCCGCGTTGCCCGCTTCGAGGCTCGTTACGGCAAGCGCAAGACTGCCGACAAGTAGCCACCGGACCGGCGCCCGCCTGTCGTCTCGCACGCACAGGACGGGCGTCGGTTTTGTCTTTCCAGCCGGTTCTCCCGCAGTTGACCCATGGAGGTGAGTGATGACGCAGAGCGCAACCGCGATCGACGCGCTGGTGGCTGAGCACGCCGACCTGGAACGTCAGCTGGCCGACCCGGAGTTGCACGCCGACGCGGTGAACGCCCGCCGCGTCGGTCGGCGTTTCGCGCAGTTGGCGCCCATCGTCTCCACGCATCGCAAGCTCGAAGCGGCGCGCGGCGATCTCGAGGCCGCGCGTGAGCTCGCCGCCGAAGACCCGTCGTTCGCGCAGGAAGTCACCGATCTCGAGACCCGGGTGTCGGAGTTGGAGTCCCAACTCGCCGATCAGCTGGCTCCGCGTGACCCGCACGATGCCGACGACGTGGTGCTCGAGGTGAAATCCGGTGAAGGCGGCGAGGAGTCGGCGCTGTTCGCCGCCGACCTCGCGCGTATGTACATCCGCTACGCCGAACGCCACGGCTGGTCGGTCACGATGCTGGGGGAGACCACCTCGGATCTGGGCGGCTACAAGGACGCGACGCTGTCCATCGCCAGCAAGGGTGACTCCCTCGACGGGGTGTGGTCCCGGCTGAAATTCGAAGGCGGCGTGCACCGCGTGCAGCGGGTCCCGGTCACCGAATCACAGGGCCGGGTGCACACCTCCGCCGCCGGCGTGCTCGTTTACCCCGAACCCGAAGAGGTCGAACAGGTCCAGATCGACGAATCCGACCTGCGCATCGACGTCTACCGGTCCTCCGGCAAGGGAGGCCAGGGCGTGAACACCACCGATTCCGCGGTCCGGATCACCCACCTGCCCACCGGCATCGTCGTCACCTGCCAGAACGAACGGTCGCAGTTGCAGAACAAGGCGCGCGCCATGCAGGTGCTCGCGGCCCGTCTGCAGGCGCTCAAGGAGGAGCAGGCCCAGGCCGACGCCTCCGCCGATCGCGCCAGCCAGATCCGCACCGTCGACCGCAGTGAGCGGATCCGCACCTACAACTTCCCGGAGAACCGGATCGCGGACCACCGGATCAACTTCAAGGCGCACAACCTCGATCAGGTGCTCGACGGCGAGCTGGACCCGCTGTTCGACGCACTGGCGGACGCCGACAAACAGGCCCGGCTCCAGCAGGCGTGATGCGCGCGGCCCTCGACGCAGCGGAGCAGACGTTGGCGGCCGCCGGAATCGGCTCGGCCGCAGCCGAAGCCGAACAACTGGCCGCGCATGTGCTCGGAATCGAGCGCGGCCGGCTGCGTTTCGTCGACGAACCCGGCCCGGAGTTCTACACCCGATTCCGCGAACTCGTCACCGCCCGCGCCCAGCGCATCCCACAGCAGCACCTCACCGGCACCGCCCCCTTCGGGCCGCTGACCCTGCACGTCGGGCCCGGGGTTTTCATTCCCCGCCCCGAGACCGAGGCGATGTTCGAGTGGGCCACGAAAGTGCTTGATGCACAACAAGTCTCGATGGCCCCCGTGGTGGTCGACCTGTGTACCGGTTCGGGTGCACTGGCGGTGGCGCTGGCCCGGCACCGCGCCGACGCCCGGGTGATCGCCGTCGACGATTCGCCCACCGCCTTGGACTACGCGCGGCGCAACGCCCACGGCACCGTCGTGGAGTTCGTGCGGGCCGACGTCACCGCACCGGCTCTGATGCCCGACCTCGACGGCGGGGTCGACCTGCTGGTGGCCAACCCTCCCTACATTCCCGACGGTGCCGTGCTGGACCCCGAGGTCGCCGAGCACGATCCGCACCACGCGCTGTTCGGCGGTCCGGACGGTATGGCGGTGATCCACCCGATCGTGCGGCACGCCGGCCGATGGCTGCGCCCGGGCGGTCACGTGGCGATCGAACACGATGACACCACCTCCGCCGAAACCGTCGACGCGCTCACCGGCACCGGCCTGTTCCGCGACGTGGTGCCACGGCGAGACCTCGCCGGTCGCCCCCGATTCGTGACCGCGACGCGGAATGAGGAAAGGTGCCCCTGATGAGCACGGTGTTCGATTGCTCCGATCCGGCGCAGCGTGACGCGGGTATCGCCTCGGCGGTCAGCGCTGCCAAAGGCGGCAGGCTGGTCGTCCTGCCCACCGACACGGTGTACGGCATCGGCGCCGATGCGTTCGACGCCTCGGCCGTCGCGGCACTGCTGGCCGCCAAGGGCCGCGGCCGCGATATGCCGGTGCCGGTGCTGGTCGGGTCGTGGAACACCATCGATGGCCTGGTCTACACGGTGCCGCACACCGCACGCGAGCTCATTCGCGCCTTCTGGCCCGGTGCGCTGAGTCTGGTGGTGCGGCAGGCGCCGTCCCTGCACTGGGACCTCGGCGACGCCAATGGCACCGTCATGCTGCGGATGCCGTTGCATCCGGTGGCCATCGACGTGTTGCGCGAGGTCGGGCCGATGGCCGTGTCGAGTGCCAACATCTCCGGTCGCCCGCCGGCGGTCACGGTGGACGACGCCCGCAACCAGCTCGCCGATCTCGTCGAGGTGTACCTCGACGGTGGCCCCTCCGAACAGGCTGCCGCGTCCACCATCGTCGACCTCACCGGCGCTGCGCCCAAGATCCTGCGCCAGGGCCCGGTGACCGCAGAACGCGTCGGCGAGGTTCTCGGGATAGATCCCGCCGGCCTGTACGGTTGATCCGGTGTTGAGCGCCGCTCCCGAACTGCTCGCACTCTCCGATCGAGGCGCCGGCGTACCGCTGCGCGAACTCGCGCTCGTGGGCCTCACCGCGGCCATCATCACCTACTTCGCCACCGGCGCCGTCCGGAAATTCGCCACCAGGGTCGGGGCGGTGGCCTATCCGCGCGAACGGGATGTCCACGTCCAGCCCACCCCGCGGATGGGCGGATTGGCGATGTACCTCGGTGTCGCCGCCGCCGTCTTCCTGGCCTCCCAACTCCCGGCGCTCACCCGTGGATTCGTGTACTCCACCGGTATGCCTGCCGTCATCGTGGCGGGCGGGCTCATCATGGGGATCGGGCTGATCGACGACCGCTGGGGCCTGGATGCCCTGACCAAGTTCGCCGGCCAGATCACCGCGGCCAGTGTGCTGGTCACCATGGGTGTGGCGTGGAGCGTCCTGTACATCCCGATCGGCGGTGTCGGCACCATCGTGCTGGATCAGACGGCGTCGATCCTGCTGACGCTGGCGCTAACGGTGTCGATCGTCAACGCGATGAACTTCGTCGACGGACTCGACGGCCTGGCCGCCGGGCTGGGCCTGATCACCGCGCTGGCCATCTGCGTGTTCTCTGTCGGATTGTTGCGCGATCACGGCGGCGACGTGCTGTTCTACCCGCCCGCGGTGATCTCGGTGGTGCTGGCCGGCGCGTGCCTCGGTTTCCTGCCGCACAATTTCCACCGCGCCAAGATCTTCATGGGCGACTCCGGCTCGATGCTGATCGGGCTGATGCTCGCCGCCGCGGCGACGACGGCGGCCGGCCCCATCTCGCAGAACGCCTACGGTGCGCGCGACGTCTTCGCGCTGCTGTCCCCGTTCCTGCTCGTCGTCGCAGTGGTGTTCGTACCGGCCCTGGACATGCTGCTGGCCATCGTCCGCCGTACCCGGGCGGGCCGCAGTCCCTTCAGCCCCGACAAGATGCATCTGCACCACCGGCTGCTGCAGATCGGGCACTCGCATCGACGCGTCGTCCTGCTCATCTATTTGTGGGTGGGCATCGTGGCGTTCGGTGCCGCGAGCACCATTTTCTTCGATCCGGCCGACACCGGTGCGGTGATGCTCGCAGCGATCGCCGTCGCGGTGATCGTCACGCTGATTCCGTTGCTGCGGCGCCGCGAGAGCCGGTCGGGCTGAGCGTACGACCGTTTGTAGTAGGGGGCCCTTTTCGGCGCTCTACCATGTGGTACGGTTCTGGCAGAACCCGAAAAACCTCGCGGGTTGCCGGCCCGGCCCGGTGGCGAGAGAGTCGCCTGGCGCCGAAACACGACCGACATTTAGGGAGCTACCCCTTGGGTGATTCCAGCGCGCCCACCGCCCTCCGATACGCTCAGACGGGCGAGGCACCTGACCATTGGGGGACCGTTCCCGTGACCGTGGGGATAGAGGTGACAAAGTGACGACACCAGCGCACGAAGCGCCGTTGGTGTTTCCGTCCGTGGCATTCCGGCCCGTGCGTCTGCTCATCGTCTGCGTTCTGCTGACCGCTGTCGCCACGGCGGCCGCCGCCTTCGTGGGCACCGTCTGGTTCGGCCTCTTCTTCGGCGCCGGCTTGGGGCTGGGTCTTCTCAACGCGCTCATGGTGCGCCGCGCGGTGGAAGCGATCACGGCCCAGGACCACCCGCTCAAGAAGAAGATGGCCGTCAACTCCGCGATGCGCCTGATGATCATCTCGGTGATCGCACTGGCCATCGCGATCTTCTTCAAGGACCACGGCGGCATCGCAGTGCTGTTCGGACTCGCGATCTTCCAGGCACTGCTGGTGATGAGCACCAGCATTCCCGTGCTGAAGAAGATCCGCGCGGGCGGCCTGGATGTCGAAGACGTATCTGCATCGGAATCGAAGGGTTGAGCTGACTCGCATGTCTCAAGTGCATGAGACCGTTCTGGCTGCCGAAGAGGGCGGCGCCGCCATCCACGTCGGACACCACACCCTGGTGTTCGAGATGTTCGGGATGACGTTCAACGGTGACACCATCCTCGCCACCGCCATCACCGCCGTCATCATCATCGGCCTGGCGTTCTTCCTGAAGGCGAAGGTCACCTCGACCGGCGTCCCCGGTGGCGTGCAGCTGTTCTGGGAGGCGCTGACCATCCAGATGCGGGGGCAGATCGAGAGCTCCGTCGGTATGCGGGTGGCCCCGTTCGTGCTGCCGCTGGCGGTCGCGCTGTTCGCGTTCATCCTGATCTCGAACTGGCTGGCGGTCCTGCCGCTGCAGTACGGCGGATCCGACGGTGCCGCGGCCGAGCTCTACAAGCCGCCCGCGTCCGACATCAACTTCGTGCTGGCCCTGGCGCTGTTCGTGTTCTTCTTCTACCACGCCGCAGGTATCAAGCGTCGCGGCCTCATCGGCCACCCCATCAAGGTGGTCAAGGGTCACGTGGCGTTCCTGGCCCCGATCAACATCGTCGAGGAACTCGCCAAGCCGATCTCGTTGGCACTGCGACTCTTCGGCAACATCTTCGCCGGCGGCATCCTGGTGGCGCTGATCGCGATGTTCCCCTGGTACATCCAGTGGGCACCCAACGCCATCTGGAAGACCTTCGACCTCTTCGTCGGTCTGATCCAGGCGTTCATCTTCTCGCTGCTGACCATCCTGTACTTCAGCCAGGCGATGGAACTCGATCACGACGAACACTGAGCACTGACCACCACAACAGACCGAACGACCACATGAACTCTGGCGGTACTGCCGCCAGTTACCAAGGAGGAAAATAGGAATGGAAATCGATCCCAACGCCATCATCACGGCCGGCGCTCTGATCGGCGGCGGATTGATCCTGGGTGGCGGTGCCATCGGCGCCGGCATCGGCGACGGTATCGCGGGTAACGCGCTGATCTCCGGCATCGCCCGTCAGCCCGAGGCCCAGGGCCGGCTGTTCACGCCCTTCTTCATCACCGTCGGTCTGGTCGAGGCCGCCTACTTCATCAACCTTGCCTTCATGGCGCTGTTCGTCTTCGCGACGCCGGGCCTGCAGTAAACCGTCGGCATGAGTGAACTAACCATCCTCGCAGCGGAAGAAGGCGGGGGGACCAGTAACTTCCTGATCCCCAACGGCACCTTCTTCGTCGTGCTGCTCATTTTCTTGATCACGCTGGCCGTGATCTGGAAATGGGTGGTGCCCCCGGTCAGCAAGGTCCTCGCCGAGCGCGAGGCCATGCTGGCCAAGACCGCTGCGGACAACCGCAAGTCGGCCGAACAGGTGGCAGCCGCCCAAGCCGACTATGACGAGACCATGGCCGGCGCGCGTTCGGAGGCATCCGCCATCCGTGACGACGCGCGCACAGCCGGTCGCCAGGTCATCGACGAGAAGCGGGCCGAGGCCAGCGGTGAAGTCGCCGAGACCGTGCGACAGGCGGACGAACAACTGTCCGCACAACGCTCGTCTACCCAGACCGAACTGCGGTCGTCCGTGGACGGCCTCTCGGCCGTCCTGGCCAGCCGCATCCTCGGCGTTGACGTGAAATCAGGTGGGAGCAGCTAAATGTCGACCTTCATCGGCCAGCTGATCGGCTTCGCGGTGATCGTGTTCATCATCGTGAAGTGGGTCGTGCCGCCCGTCAAAGGCCTGATGCAGAAGCAACAGGAGGCCGTTCGCACGGCGCTGGCCGAAAGTGCCGAGGCGGCACGCAAGCTCGCCGACGCCGACGCCATGCATGCCAAGGCTCTCGCCGACGCCAAGGCGGAATCCGCCAAGGTCACCGAGGAGGCCAAGTCGGACTCGGAGCGCATCGCCGCCCAGCTCGAGGAGCAGGCCGGCACGGAGGCCGAGCGCATCAAGGCCCAGGGGCACCAGCAGGTGCATCTGCTGCGTCAGCAGACCATCCGTGGACTGCGGCACGAGCTCGGTGCCGAATCCGTGCAGAAGGCCGAGGATCTGGTCCGCGATTACGTGGCGGACCCGGCTCGGCAGTCGGCCACCGTCGACCGCTTCCTCGGTGAGCTCGAGTCCATGGCCCCGTCCGCGGCGGTGCTCGAGGCGGGCGCCTCTCTGAACCTGCGGGCCGCCAGCCGCGAGGCCCTGGCCGAAGTGGTCAAGAAGTTCGACGACATCGCGGGCGGCCTCGATAGCGGTGCCCTCACCGCGCTGGCCGACGACCTGACCTCGGTTGCCAAGCTTCTGCTGGCTGAACCGATCCTCAACAAGCATCTCGCGGACCCCACCGACAACCCCGCGCCGAAGGTGGAGCTGGCGCAACGGTTGTTCGACGGAAAGATCAGCGCCCCGGCGGTGGATCTGCTGAAAACCGCGGTGTCGCAACGCTGGTCGGCCGAAGGCAACCTGGTCGACGCCATCGAGCACGTCGCCCGCCTTGCTCTGCTGGTGCGTGCGGAAAAGAACAACGAGGGCGAGGCGGTCGAGGATCAGCTGTTCCGCTTCGGTCGCGTCCTCGACGCGCAGCCGCGGTTGAGCAGCCTGCTCACCGACGAGACCACCGACGCACAGGGTCGAGTCAGCCTGCTGCGCAACGTACTCAGCCGTACCGGTGGCGACGTCAATGACACCGCTGCTGCGCTGCTCGCGCAGACAGTGGAGCTGCTCCGCGGCGAACGCGCCGATGAGGCCGTCGCCGATCTGGCTGAACTCGCTGTCGCCCGGCGCGGCGAAGTGGTCGCTCACGTCACCGCCGCCGCCGATCTCTCGGCCGAGCAGCGCGCCCGGCTCTCGGAGGTCCTCGGCCGGATCTACAGCCATCCGGTGTCGATCCAGCTCAACGTTGATCCGGCAGTGCTGGGCGGGCTCCTGATCACCGTCGGCGACGAAGTGATCGACGGATCCATCTCCACCCGGCTGGATGCCGCCCGCAGCGGGCTGCCGGACTGACGCACGCCAAGCACCCCAGAACATTTGCTCCAACACGAAGGCAGGAAGACGAAAAGCCATGGCAGAGTTGACAATCTCAGCTGCTGATATCGAAGGCGCTATCGAGGACTACGTCTCCTCCTTCAGCGCCGAGTCCGAGCGCGAGGAAATCGGCACAGTGGTCGACGCCGGTGACGGCATCGCCCACGTCGAGGGCCTGCCCTCGGTGATGACCCAGGAACTCCTCGAGTTCGAAGGCGGCGTACTCGGCGTCGCCCTCAACCTCGACGAGCACAGCGTCGGCGCGGTGATCCTCGGCGAATTCGGCAAGATCGAAGAGGGCCAGCAGGTCAAGCGCACCAACGAGGTGCTCTCGGTGCCCGTCGGCGACGGCTTCCTCGGCCGGGTGGTGAACCCGCTGGGTGAGCCCATCGACGGCCAGGGCGACATCGAGCACGAGACCCGTCGCGCCCTCGAGTTGCAGGCGCCGTCGGTGGTGCAGCGCCAAGGAGTCTCCGAGCCGCTGCAGACCGGCATCAAGGCCATCGACTCGCAGACACCCATCGGCCGTGGCCAGCGTCAGCTGATCATCGGCGACCGCAAGACCGGCAAGACCGCCGTCTGCGTCGACACCATCCTCAACCAGAGGGCCGCCTGGGAGACCGGCGACCCGAAGCAGCAGGTGCGCTGCGTGTACGTCGCGATCGGCCAGAAGGGCACCACGATCGCCAGCGTGAAGCGCGCCCTCGAAGAGGGTGGCGCGATGGAGTACACCACCATCGTCGCCGCGCCCGCTTCCGACGCCGCCGGCTTCAAGTGGCTCGCGCCGTACACCGGTTCGGCCATCGGTCAGCACTGGATGTACAACGGCAAGCACGTCCTCATCGTGTTCGACGACCTGTCCAAGCAGGCCGACGCCTACCGCGCCATCTCGCTCCTGCTGCGCCGGCCGCCGGGCCGCGAAGCCTTCCCCGGCGACGTGTTCTACCTGCACTCTCGCCTGCTGGAACGTTGCGCCAAGCTGTCCGACGAACTGGGCGGTGGATCGATGACCGGGCTGCCGATCATCGAGACCAAGGCCAACGACATCTCGGCGTTCATCCCGACCAACGTCATCTCGATCACCGACGGCCAGTGCTTCCTGGAGTCCGACCTGTTCAACCAGGGCGTGCGACCGGCCATCAACGTCGGTGTCTCGGTGTCCCGCGTCGGTGGTGCCGCTCAGATCAAGGCCATGAAAGAGGTGGCGGGCTCGCTGCGTCTCGATCTGTCGCAGTACCGCGAGCTGGAGGCGTTCGCCGCCTTCGCCTCGGACCTGGATGCGGCCTCGAAGGCCCAGCTGGACCGCGGTGCCCGCCTGGTCGAGCTGCTCAAGCAGCCGCAGTACAGCCCCCTGTCCGTCGAGGAGCAGGTGGTCGCGATCTTCCTCGGTACCAAGGGCCATCTGGACTCGGTGCCCGTCGAGGACGTGCAGCGCTTCGAGGCAGACCTGCTGGAGCACGTCAAGGCCTCGCACGACGGCATTCTCAGCGAGATCCGGGAGTCCAAGAAGCTCTCCGAGGACACCGAGAACAAGCTCGTCGAGGTCATCAACGACTTCAAGAAGGGCTTCTCGGCAACCGACGGCAGCTCGGTCGTGGTGAACGAGGCCGAGGCCGACGCACTGGACGCCGATGAGCTCGGACAGGAATCGGTCAAGGTCCGTAAGCCGGCTCCCAAGAAGAAGTAACGAAAAGCGGCACTGGAGAGTCTGGAATCAGATGGCAGCAACACTTCGTGAGCTACGAGGCCGCATCCGTTCCGCCGGGTCGATCAAGAAGATCACCAAGGCCCAGGAGCTGATCGCGACCTCCCGGATCGCCAAGGCGCAGGCGCGGGTCGAAGCGGCCAGGCCTTACGCCGACGAGATCACCAACATGCTCACCAACCTGGCCGGCGCCAGCGCGCTCGATCATCCGCTGCTCGTCGAGCGGGAGAACCCGAAGCGTGCCGGCGTCCTGGTGGTGTCCTCCGACCGCGGGCTCTGCGGCGCCTACAACGCCAACGTGCTGCGGCGCGCCGAGGAGCTCTTCGCTCTGCTGCGTGACGAGGGCAAGCAGCCCGTCCTCTACGCCGTGGGCCGTAAAGCGTTGGGCTACTACAGCTTCCGCGGACGCGAAGTCGTCGAGTCATGGACGGGCTTCTCGGAGCGGCCCACCTACGAGAACGCCAGGGAGATCGCCGACGTACTGGTGACGACCTTCATGTCCGGCGCCGACGACGAAGGTGACGACGCCGGCGACGACGGCATCCTCGGTGTCGACGAGCTGCACATCGTCACCACGGAGTTCCGGTCGATGCTCTCGCAGGTCGCCGAGGCTCGCCGGATCGCACCGATGGTGGTCGAGTACGTCGGCGAGGAGGAGACCGGGCCGCACACCCTGTTCTCCTTCGAGCCCGACGCAGAAACCCTCTTCGGAGCGCTTCTACCCCGGTATGTGGCCACCCGCGTCTACTCCGCGCTGCTGGAGGCCGCAGCGTCGGAATCCGCGTCGCGACGGCGCGCCATGAAGTCCGCGAGCGACAACGCCGACGACCTGATCAAGGCGCTGACGCTGGAAGCCAACCGCGAACGCCAGGCGCAGATCACCCAGGAAATCAGCGAGATCGTCGGTGGCGCCAACGCGCTCGCCGACGCCAAGTAAGCCCACCCAGGAAGCGAAGAAAGATATGACTGCCACCGCTGAAAAGTCCGTGACAGGGCGCGTCGTTCGAATCACCGGCCCCGTTGTGGACGTCGAGTTCCCCCGTGGCTCGGTACCCGAGCTGTTCAACGCTCTGCATGCCGAGATCGTCTACTCGGAACTGGCCAAGACCCTGACCCTGGAGGTCGCGCAGCACCTCGGTGACAACCTGGTGCGCACCATCTCCATGCAGCCCACCGACGGACTGGTCCGCGGCGTCGAGGTCACCGACACCGGTGCCTCGATCTCGGTGCCCGTGGGCGACGGCGTGAAGGGCCACGTGTTCAACGCCCTCGGAGACTGCCTGGACGACCCGGGCTACGCCAAGGACTTCGAGCACTGGTCCATCCACCGCAAGCCGCCGGCCTTCGCCGACCTCGAGCCCCGCACGGAGATGCTCGAGACCGGTCTGAAGGTCGTCGACCTGCTGACCCCGTACGTGCGTGGCGGGAAGATCGCCCTGTTCGGCGGCGCCGGCGTGGGCAAGACGGTGCTCATCCAGGAGATGATCAACCGCATCGCCCGCAACTTCGGTGGTACCTCCGTGTTCGCCGGCGTCGGTGAGCGCACCCGTGAGGGCAACGACCTCTGGGTCGAGCTCGAGGACGCCAACGTGCTCAAGGACACCGCCCTGGTGTTCGGTCAGATGGACGAGCCGCCGGGCACGCGTATGCGCGTCGCGCTGTCGGCGCTGACCATGGCGGAGTACTTCCGCGATGAGCAGAACCAGGACGTGCTGCTGTTCATCGACAACATCTTCCGGTTCACGCAGGCCGGTTCCGAGGTCTCGACCCTGCTGGGTCGTATGCCTTCGGCGGTGGGTTACCAGCCGACGCTGGCCGACGAGATGGGTGAGCTGCAGGAGCGCATCACCTCGACGCGTGGTCGCTCCATCACCTCGATGCAGGCCGTGTATGTGCCCGCCGACGACTACACCGACCCGGCGCCGGCCACCACGTTCGCGCACCTCGATGCCACCACCGAGCTCTCGCGTGCGGTGTTCTCGAAGGGCATCTTCCCCGCGGTGGATCCGCTGGCGTCGAGCTCGACGATTCTGCACCCCAGCGTCGTCGGCGACGAGCACTACCGCGTGGCCCAGGAAGTCATCCGAATCCTGCAGCGCTACAAGGACCTTCAGGACATCATCGCGATTCTCGGCATCGACGAGCTGTCCGAAGAGGACAAGCAGTTGGTCTACCGTGCCCGTCGCATCGAGCGCTTCCTGAGCCAGAACATGATGGCGGCCGAGCAGTTCACCGGCCAGCCGGGTTCGACTGTGCCGCTCAAGGAGACCGTCGAGGCCTTCGACAAGCTGGCCAAGGGCGACTTCGACCACGTGCCGGAGCAGGCTTTCTTCCTCATCGGTGGTCTCGACGATCTGGCCAAGAAGGCCGAGAGCCTCGGCGCCAAGCTGTGATCGTTCTGACGATGAGGGCCCGAAAGGTGGTGTGTGGTGGCTGAATTGGACGTCGACATCGTTGCCGTCGAACGCAAGATCTGGTCAGGTAAGGCGACGTTCGTCTTCACCCGCACCACCGCCGGTGAAATCGGCATCCTGCCCCGGCACATCCCGTTGGTCGCACAGCTCGTCGAAGACGCCATGGTCCGGGTCGAGCGTGAAGGCGACGACGACCTTCGTATCGCCGTCGACGGGGGCTTTCTGTCGGTGACCGAGGAAGGCGTGATCATCCTCGCCGAGTCGGCCGAGTTCGAATCGGAGATCGACGCAGACGCTGCCAAGACCGATTCGCAGTCTGATGACCCCGAAGTAGCGGCCCGGGGACGCGCGCGTCTGCGCGCCGTCGGCCAGCTGGACTAGGGGCGGCCGGTGAGCGCGTCCATGATCTTCATGGTCGTGCTCGTCGGTGTGTTGCTACTGCTGGTGGGCGTGATGGCCTACCGGTTGTGGAATCTGCGCCAGGGCGGAACAGCGGCGATTCTGCGGGACGTCCCCGCAGTCGGCGGTCACGGATGGCGTCACGGCGTCATCCGTTACCGCGGGGGAGAAGCGGTTTTCTACCAGCTCTCCAGCATGCGGTGGTGGCCCAACCGCCGGCTCAGCCGCCGCGGGATCGAGATCGTGTCTCGTCGCTCACCACGCGGCGACGAGTTCGACATCATGACCGAGGAGATCGTCGTCCTCGAATTGCGCGACTCCTCACCGGATCGGCGTCGTGGTTACGAACTCGCCTTGGACCGCGGCGCCTTGACGGCGTTCCTGTCCTGGTTGGAGTCGCGTCCGAACCCCCGCGCACGGCGCCGGATCGTCTAGCTCTTGGTTGCAGTGCCGCCGGGCCGCCACAGCACGTCGCCGTCCGGATTGGCCACCCGCGACAGGATGAAGAGCAGATCCGAGAGCCTGTTGAGGTATTTCGCGGGAAGCACATTCATGTCGTCCGAGTGCGCATCGATGGCGTCCCACGCCGAGCGTTCGGCCCGGCGCGCGACCGTGCGGGCGACATGCAGCAGAGCCGACAGCGGCGTCCCGCCCGGGAGGATGAACGAGTTCAGCGCGGGAAGTGACTCGTTGAACTCGTCGCACCAGCCCTCGAGCCGGTCGATGTACTCACCAGTGATGCGCAGCGGCGGGTACTTGGGGTCTTCGACCACGGGCGTCGACAGGTCTGCACCGGCATCGAAGAGGTCGTTCTGGATCTGCTGCAGCACGGCGAGTATGCGTTGATCGGGTGCGCCGAGCGCAATGGCGGTGCCGATCGCGGCGTTGGTTTCGTCACAGTCGGCGTACGCGACCAGTCGGGGATCCGATTTGGAAACCCGGGAGAAATCGCTCAGACCTGTGGTCCCGTCGTCGCCGGTACGGGTGTAGATGCGGGTCAGGTGCACAGCCATGGAAAAACCGTACGGCAGTCCGTCCAGGGAGTCTGCCTTCGGGCTCTGGGCTGCTTACACTGACCGGCGTGAGTGAGCGTTTCGTTGTGACCGGTGGGAGCCGATTGTCCGGCGAAGTTGCTGTTGGGGGAGCGAAGAACAGCGTGCTCAAGCTGATGGCGGCGAGTCTGCTGGCTGAGGGCACCACGACCATCACGAACTGCCCGGACATCCTGGACGTGCCCCTGATGGCGGAGGTGCTGCGCGGGCTGGGCGCCAACGTCGAACTCGACGGGGATGTCGTGCGCATCACGTCACCCGATGAGCCGAAGTACGACGCCGACTTCGCCGCGGTCAGGCAGTTCCGTGCCTCGGTGTGTGTCCTCGGCCCGTTGGTGGGACGGTGCAAAAAAGCCAGGGTGGCCCTGCCCGGGGGTGACGCGATCGGTTCGCGGCCCCTGGACATGCATCAAGCCGGCCTCCGACAACTGGGCGCGACCTGCAATATCGAGCACGGCTGCGTCGTCGCCCATGCCGACACGCTGCGGGGAGCCGAGATCCAGCTGGAGTTCCCCTCCGTGGGGGCAACCGAGAACATCCTGATGGCGGCGGTGCTCGCCGAGGGCGAGACGACGATCCACAACGCGGCACGCGAGCCCGACGTGGCCGATCTCTGCACGATGCTCAGCCAGATGGGTGCGCAGATCACCGGCGCGGGATCGTCGACTCTGACCATCACCGGCGTGCCGAAGCTGTATCCGACCGAACACCGGGTGATCGGCGACCGCATCGTCGCGGCGACCTGGGGGATTGCGGCCGCGATGACGCGAGGGGACATCTCGGTGACGGGCGTGGATCCCGCGCATCTGCAGCTGGTCCTGCACAAACTGCACGATGTCGGGGCCACGGTGACCCAGAGTGACGACGGCTTCCGCGTGGTGCAGTACGAGCGGCCCAAGGCCGTCAATGTCGCGACGCTGCCGTTTCCGGGTTTCCCGACGGACCTGCAGCCGATGGCGATCGGGCTGGCATCGATCGCCGAGGGCACCTCGATGATCACCGAGAACGTCTTCGAGGCGAGGTTCCGATTCGTCGAAGAGATGATCAGGCTGGGTGCCGACGCACGCACCGATGGTCATCACGCCGTGGTGCGCGGTATCCCTCAGTTGTCGAGTGCACCCGTCTGGTCATCAGACATTCGTGCCGGCGCTGGGCTGGTTCTCGCTGGCCTGGTTGCTGACGGCGACACCGAGGTACACGACGTGTTCCACATCGATCGCGGCTACCCGTTGTTCGTCGAGAACCTGGTCAGCCTGGGTGCCGAGATCGAGCGCGTAAGCTAGTACAGGTCGGCCCCTGAACGAGCGAAACCGCTCTGACCAGGGGATTTGACTTCGGAACGCGGGTAGTTCTAATCTTTTGAAGTCGCCGCGGAGACGCGAGACAGAAAAGCTTGACTCGCTCGACCAGATAGTTTAAGCTGGCAGGGTTGCCCTGAAATGGGACAAGATTTTCACTGCAGGTCTGTTGTTTGAGAACTCAATAGTGTGTTTGGTGGTTTTTGTTTGTTTTTGCCACATCCTGTGGGGGACTCCCCGTCTTCCTGTGTGGGGTGTGGTTTTTGGATGCCAGTTTTGGTGTCTTTTGTTTGTGATCGGATTTTTCTGATTCGAATTCTGCCTTGGCCTGTGGGTTGAGGGGTTTTTGTTTGGAGAGTTTGATCCTGGCTCAGGACGAACGCTGGCGGCGTGCTTAACACATGCAAGTCGAACGGAAAGGCCCTTCGGGGTGCTCGAGTGGCGAACGGGTGAGTAACACGTGGGTGATCTGCCCTGCACTTTGGGATAAGCCTGGGAAACTGGGTCTAATACCGAATAGGATCACGCGCCTCATGGTGTGTGGTGGAAAGCTTTTGCGGTGTGGGATGGGCCCGCGGCCTATCAGCTTGTTGGTGGGGTAATGGCCTACCAAGGCGACGACGGGTAGCCGGCCTGAGAGGGTGACCGGCCACACTGGGACTGAGATACGGCCCAGACTCCTACGGGAGGCAGCAGTGGGGAATATTGCACAATGGGCGCAAGCCTGATGCAGCGACGCCGCGTGAGGGATGACGGCCTTCGGGTTGTAAACCTCTTTCAGCAGGGACGAAGCGCAAGTGACGGTACCTGCAGAAGAAGGACCGGCCAACTACGTGCCAGCAGCCGCGGTAATACGTAGGGTCCGAGCGTTGTCCGGAATTACTGGGCGTAAAGAGCTCGTAGGTGGTTTGTCGCGTTGTTCGTGAAAACTCACAGCTTAACTGTGGGCGTGCGGGCGATACGGGCAGACTGGAGTACTGCAGGGGAGACTGGAATTCCTGGTGTAGCGGTGGAATGCGCAGATATCAGGAGGAACACCGGTGGCGAAGGCGGGTCTCTGGGCAGTAACTGACGCTGAGGAGCGAAAGCGTGGGGAGCGAACAGGATTAGATACCCTGGTAGTCCACGCCGTAAACGGTGGGTACTAGGTGTGGGTTTCCTTCCTTGGGATCCGTGCCGTAGCTAACGCATTAAGTACCCCGCCTGGGGAGTACGGCCGCAAGGCTAAAACTCAAAGGAATTGACGGGGGCCCGCACAAGCGGCGGAGCATGTGGATTAATTCGATGCAACGCGAAGAACCTTACCTGGGTTTGACATGCACAGGACGCCAGTAGAGATATTGGTTCCCTTGTGGCCTGTGTGCAGGTGGTGCATGGCTGTCGTCAGCTCGTGTCGTGAGATGTTGGGTTAAGTCCCGCAACGAGCGCAACCCTTGTCTCATGTTGCCAGCACGTTATGGTGGGGACTCGTGAGAGACTGCCGGGGTCAACTCGGAGGAAGGTGGGGATGACGTCAAGTCATCATGCCCCTTATGTCCAGGGCTTCACACATGCTACAATGGCCGGTACAAAGGGCTGCGATGCCGTGAGGTGGAGCGAATCCTTTCAAAGCCGGTCTCAGTTCGGATCGGGGTCTGCAACTCGACCCCGTGAAGTCGGAGTCGCTAGTAATCGCAGATCAGCAACGCTGCGGTGAATACGTTCCCGGGCCTTGTACACACCGCCCGTCACGTCATGAAAGTCGGTAACACCCGAAGCCGGTGGCCTAACCCCTTGTGGGAGGGAGCCGTCGAAGGTGGGATCGGCGATTGGGACGAAGTCGTAACAAGGTAGCCGTACCGGAAGGTGCGGCTGGATCACCTCCTTTCTAAGGAGCACCACAATGTCTGGGTCGGCCCGCATCGTGCGGATCGCCGAGGTTTCAGACGGATTCTGTGGATGGCCGGTGCCTGTAGTGGGTGTCGGTCTGGTGCATAAATGTTTGAGGAACAAACTCAAAAACCTTGCGTGTCAATTGGTTTCGGCTGGTTGGGGTGTGGGGGTTGCCAAGCACACTGTTGGGCTTTGAGGCAGCAGCCTTGCGGCGTCCTTCCCTGGTGAGGGGGTGTGCCGGCCCGTATCGCGGCACCGTTGGTGTTGTGGTGGTGGGTGTTGTTGTCGCTCCATCTTGGTGGTGGGGTGTGGTGTTTGATTTGTGGATAGTGGTTGCGAGCATCTTGCACGCAGAATGTCTGCCTCCGGGTTGATCCTGGTGGTGGTTTTTGTGTGTGTTGATGTGCAATTTTTGCTCATTTTTGGTTTTTGTAAGTGTTTAAGGGCGCATGGTGGATGCCTTGGCACTGGGAGCCGATGAAGGACGTGGGAGGCTGCGATATGCCTCGGGGAGCTGTCAACCGAGCGTTGATCCGAGGATGTCCGAATGGGGAAACCCGGCACGAGTGATGTCGTGTCACCCAACGCTGAATATATAGGCGTTGGGGGGAACGCGGGGAAGTGAAACATCTCAGTACCCGTAGGAAGAGAAAACAATTGTGATTCCGTGAGTAGTGGCGAGCGAAAGCGGAGGATGGCTAAACCGTATGCATGTGATACCCGGCGGGGGTTGTGTGTGCGGTGTTGTGGGGCGTTTCTTCACTCATCCGCCGATGGGTGCAGGAGTGAGAAATCATGGTGTTAGTTGAAGTGGCCTGGGATGGCCTGCCGTAGACGGTGAGAGCCCGGTAGACGAAAACATTGTGACTCCTGTGGAACTGTCCCCGAGTAGCAGCGGGCCCGTGGAATCTGCTGTGAATCTGCCGGGACCACCCGGTAAGCCTGAATACTTCTCAGTGACCGATAGCGGATTAGTACCGTGAGGGAATGGTGAAAAGTACCCCGGGAGGGGAGTGAAATAGTACCTGAAACCGTGCGCTTACAATCCGTCAGAGCCCTCCTTCGTGGTGGGGTGATGGCGTGCCTTTTGAAGAATGAGCCTGCGAGTCAGGGACATGTCGCGAGGTTAACCCGGGTGGGGTAGCCGTAGCGAAAGCGAGTCTGAATAGGGCGTATCCCCGTTGGGGGTGTAGTGGCGTGTTCTGGACCCGAAGCGGAGTGATCTACCCATGGCCAGGGTGAAGCGCGGGTAAGACCGTGTGGAGGCCCGAACCCACTTAGGTTGAAGACTGAGGGGATGAGTTGTGGGTAGGGGTGAAAGGCCAATCAAACTCCGTGATAGCTGGTTCTCCCCGAAATGCATTTAGGTGCAGCGTTGCGTGTTTCTTGCTGGAGGTAGAGCTACTGGATGGCCGATGGGCCTCACAAGGTTACTGACGTCAGCCAAACTCCGAATGCCGGTAAGTGAAAGCGTGGCAGTGAGACGGCGGGGGATAAGCTCCGTGCGTCGAGAGGGAAACAGCCCAGATCGCCGACTAAGGCCCCTAAGCGTGTGCTAAGTGGAAAAGGATGTGCAGTCGCGAAGACAACCAGGAGGTTGGCTTAGAAGCAGCCACCCTTGAAAGAGTGCGTAATAGCTCACTGGTCAAGTGATTGTGCGCCGATAATGTAGCGGGGCTCAAGCACACCGCCGAAGTCGCGGCATCAACGCAAGTTGATGGGTAGGGGAGCGTCCTGCATCCGGTGAAGCAGCCGCGTAAGCGAGTTGTGGAGGGTGTGGGAGTGAGAATGCAGGCATGAGTAGCGATAAGGCAAGTGAGAACCTTGCCCGCCGAAAGACCAAGGGTTCCTGGGCCAGGCCAGTCCGCCCAGGGTGAGTCGGGACCTAAGGCGAGGCCGACAGGCGTAGTCGATGGACAACGGGTTGATATTCCCGTACCCGTGTGAGCGCGTCCCTGATGAATCAGCGGTACTAACCGCCCAAATCCAGGATCACTGAGCCCTTCGGGGTGACGGTTTCTGGGGCTGCGCGGGACCTTCGTTGGTAGTAGTCAAGCGATGGGGTGACGCAGGAAGGTAGCCGTACCAGTCAGTGGTAATACTGGGGCAAGCCGGTAGGACGAGCGATAGGTAAATCCGTCGTTCACATAGTCCGAGAGGTGATGCATAACCGGATGAGGTGAATTCGGTGATCCTATGCTGCCGAGAAAAGCCTCTAGCGAGCTCTCACACGGCCCGTACCCCAAACCAACACAGGTGGTCAGGTAGAGAATACCAAGGCGTACGAGTGAACTATGGTTAAGGAACTCGGCAAAATACCCCCGTAACTTCGGGAGAAGGGGGACCCACCTACCGTCATGGCCTTCGCGGCCGGCAGCGGGAGTGGGTCGCAGAAACCAGTGAGAAGCGACTGTTTACTAAAAACACAGGTCCGTGCGAAGTCGCAAGACGATGTATACGGACTGACGCCTGCCCGGTGCTGGAAGGTTAAGAGGACCCGTTAACCCTTCGGGGTGAAGCGGAGAATTTAAGCCCCAGTAAACGGCGGTGGTAACTATAACCATCCTAAGGTAGCGAAATTCCTTGTCGGGTAAGTTCCGACCTGCACGAATGGCGTAACGACTTCTCAACTGTCTCAACCATAGACTCGGCGAAATTGCACTACGAGTAAAGATGCTCGTTACGCGCGGCAGGACGAAAAGACCCCGGGACCTTCACTACAACTTGGTATTGGCGTTCGATACGGTTTGTGTAGGATAGGTGGGAGACTGTGAAGCTCACACGCCAGTGTGGGTGGAGTCATTGTTGAAATACCACTCTGATCGTATTGGACTTCTAACTTCGAACCGTATATCCGGTTCAGGGACAGTGCCTGGTGGGTAGTTTAACTGGGGCGGTTGCCTCCCAAAATGTAACGGAGGCGCCCAAAGGTTCCCTCAACCTGGACGGCAATCAGGTGTTGAGTGCAAGTGCACAAGGGAGCTTGACTGTGAGACTGACACGTCGAGCAGGGACGAAAGTCGGGACTAGTGATCCGGCACCCCCGAGTGGAAGGGGTGTCGCTCAACGGATAAAAGGTACCCCGGGGATAACAGGCTGATCTTCCCCAAGAGTCCATATCGACGGGATGGTTTGGCACCTCGATGTCGGCTCGTCGCATCCTGGGGCTGGAGCAGGTCCCAAGGGTTGGGCTGTTCGCCCATTAAAGCGGCACGCGAGCTGGGTTTAGAACGTCGTGAGACAGTTCGGTCTCTATCCGCCGCGCGCGTCAGAAACTTGAGGAAATCTGTCCCTAGTACGAGAGGACCGGGACGGACGAACCTCTGGTATACCAGTTGTTCCACCAGGAGCACGGCTGGATAGCCACGTTCGGACAGGATAACCGCTGAAAGCATCTAAGCGGGAAACCTCTTCCAAGACCAGGTTTCTCACCCTCTAGGAGGGATAAGGCCCCCGCAGACCACGGGATCGATAGGCCAGACCTGTAAACACAGCAATGTGTGAGGGAACTGGCACTAACCGGCCGAAAACTTACAACAACCTTTTGCTTCGCAACCACATCCGCAATGACCAACATTGCATCCCACCACCAAAAACACCTTTCTTGGTGCACACGAAACCCCCACCGGATTCTGGGCCGGCCGCCACCACACCGTGGCGCCACCCGACCACCCCGGGGGAATCACACAAGAAAATAGAGTTACGGCGGTCATAGCGACAGGGAAACGCCCGGTCCCATCCCGAACCCGGAAGCTAAGCCTGCCAGCGCCGATGATACTACCCCTACGGGTGGAAAAGTAGGACACCGCCGAACACACATTCAGAAATACCCCCCACACCCGTGGGGGGTATTTCTATTTCCGGACTTTCAATCGAACAGCGTCAAGGACGCCACATTCTGCTCCAATGCGAGCAGCATCCGCTTTCGATCGAGCCCGCCGCCGAATCCGGTCAAACTGCCATTCGCGCCGATAACCCGGTGGCACGGGACGATCACGGCGATCGGATTATGTCCATTCGCCAAACCGACGGCACGGAAAGCCGTCGGGTTTCCTATTTGAAGCGCAATATCGCCATAGGATCTGGTTTCGCCGTAAGGAATGGTGCGAAGCGCTTCCCAGACTTTCTGCTGAAATGGTGTCCCCTGGAATTCCAGCCGCAGATCGAATTGTTGCAATTCGCCTGCGAAATAGGCAGCCAATTGTTCGACTGCGTCGGGGAATGCGCGATCGTCGAGTGTCCAGTCGGCCCGGTCAGGCTCATACGTTTGATCGACCATTCGCAGATTCGTGAGAACCGGCCCTCTGCCGGCAAGTGTGAGTAGGCCGATGGGACTGTCGATCACGCGGTATCGGATCATGCTGCTTTCTTCGTTTCTTTCTGAGGCCCTCGCGGTGGCCAGTGGTTGACGTCGTGGTCCAGTGCGGTCCAGAGATATTGGGTGGCGTATGAGCGCCACGGGCGCCATCTGCTGCCGTATTCGGTGAGCGCTCGTACGCCGTCGGGTATGTCGAGCTGCGCAGCGGCGGCCCGGACCCCGAGATCCGAGGCGGGGAAGGCGTCTGGATCGCCGAAGCACCGCATCGCAATGATCTCTGTGGTCCACGGCCCCACTCCCGGCAATGCCATCAACAGGTCGCGGGCCCGTTGCCAGTCGCATCCGGCGTCGAGCACGAGCTCGCCGCTGGCCAATGACTCGATGAGCGCGATGACGGTGCGCCGGCGGGTGTGGGGCACGGCGAGGCGCATCGGGTCCAGCTGCAACAGCTCCTCGGGGGTGGGAAAGGTGTGGGTGAGGCCACCGGCTGGGTCGGCGACGGGCATGCCGTAGTGCGCGACCAGCCGGGCCGCGTGCGTCCGTGCCGCTTTCGTGGACACCTGCTGGCCCAGCACGACGCGTATCGCGAGCTCCGCCTCGTCAACGGTGCGGGGTATGCGCTGGCCCGGGGACTTGGCGATCAACGGCTGAAGCGCCGAGTCCTCACCGAGGGCGGCGTCGATGGCTTCGGGGTCGGCGTCGAGGTCGAGTACCCGGCGACACCGTGCCACGGCCGCGGACAGGTCGCGAAAGTCCTCCAGGTGCAGGCTGCACCGCACATGGTCGGTGGCGGGCGTCAGGCTGACGATGCCCGTTCCGCGCGGCAACCGCAGACTGCGGCGATATGCCCCGTCACGAACCTCCTCGCAACCCGGTACCGCCGTGGCGCCCAGATGGCCGAACACCCCGTCGTACGTGAATGGGGCCCGGACCGCAAACCGCAGGGTGAGGGTGCCCGAGTTTCCTGTGCGGGGCGTGCCCTTGGCGGCCTGGCGGCGCAACTCCGTTGGCGTGGAGGAAAAGACCTCGCGCACGGTGTCGTTGAATTGCCGCACACTGGCGAAACCCGCGGCGAACGCAATCTCGCTGAAGGGCAGCGCGGTGGTCTCGATGAGCACTCGCGCGGTCTGTGCGCGTTGGGCTCGGGCCAGCGCCAGTGGCCCGGCACCGGCGTCCGCGTTCAGCAGCCGCTCGAGCTGGCGCGGTGTGTAGCCCAGCTTGGTGGCCAGACCCGTCACGCCCTCTCGGTCCACGGTGCCGTCAGCGATCAGCCGCATGGCCCGGGCCACCACGTCGCCGCGTTCATTCCACTCCGGCGACCCTGGGGAGGCGTCCGGCCGGCAACGCTTACAGGCGCGGAAGCCGGCTTGCTGCGCGGCGGCCGCGGTCGGGAGGAACCGGACATTGCGGGCGAAGGGGGGACGCACCGGGCAGCTGGGCCTGCAATAGATCTTGGTGGTGAGCACGGCTGTCACGAACCAGCCGTCGAATCGCGGATCCTTGGATTGCACGGCGCGATAGCAACGATCGAAGTCGTCATGGATGCCGGGTTGCATGGCTACCACGATTACACCCGGGCACCGACACCGCTGGCGGGTTTACGACATCGCGGTGGCGGCTGCCAATCGGACCTCGGTCCGGTTAAGCTGGTACCGGGAGGTGATCCGATGAACCAGATCAACAAGGCCGAGCTGGCGTCCGATCCTGCGGCGCTCGGCGCATTCAATCGCGGTGTCATTGCCGAGTTCAGGGCGAACCAGGGGGCCATCGCCGGTCTGCCCGGCGGTGACGTCCTGCTGGTGCACACCACGGGCGCCCGGTCCGGGAAGGCGCGAGTGACACCGCTGGCTTATCTGACCGTTGACGGCCGAATGCTCGTGGCGGGCTCGTTTCTCGGATCGGCCAAAGATCCGGCATGGGTGCACAATCTTCGGGCGCATCCGCGTGCACGCGTGGAGGTGGGCACCGAGGTCTACGACATCGACGCGCGGGAGGTGACCGGTGAAGAGCGAAATCGGTTGTACTCCAGGGTGGCCGAACTAGCGCCGGTGCTGGCGGACTATCAGGCCAAAACCGAACGGCCCATCCCGCTGTTCGAACTGCGCAGAGTCTGAACATTCGTGAAAAGAGTTGTCATCGCCTGGCTTTCCGTGACCTGCGGTGATAAATCGTTGGCGCTCTGAGAGCCTGACGTGCCACGCTGGCTGCTGTGGTCGACGTCGACGCGTTCATGGCACAGGGATATCTGAAGATCGAACAGCCCGAGTTGCGCTCCGCGGCGGACGACGCGCGGGCACGGCTGTGGAGACAACTGAACTCGGGGCCTGACGACCCGGACGGGTGGTCCGAGCCGGTGAGGTGGGTGTCCGATCTCACCGGCGGCGGGCCGTTCGGCGCCCTGGTGGGCAGTCGCCGCCTGGCCGAGACTCTGGACATGATCTGCGGCCCCGGCGGGTGGGTGCCGCGCGGTGCGCTGGGCAACATCCCGGTTCGATTCCCGGTGTCACCACCGGCCCAGGACCGAGGGTGGCACATCGATCTGAACACCCCGGGTGCCGACGGCACCTGGTGGGTCAGTGGTGCACCGCACACGCTTCTGCTGTTGACCCTGCTGTCCGAGGTTGGGCCGGACGACGCCCCGACCCGCATCCGGGTCGGCTCTCATCGCGACGTGGCCGGCGTCCTCGGCCCGGCGTTGCTCGACGGTATGGAGGCCGGACCGATTGTCGACGCGGCGAGCGGGGAGCGGCCGGTGGTGCATGCGACGGGTGCACCGGGGGACATGTATCTGCTACATCCGTTCACTGTGCACGCCGCCGACGAACATCGTGGGCGCACACCGCGATTCATGGCGCAGTGCCCGGTGATGCTCACCGCGCCCCTGACGCCGGAACGCTACCCGAGCCTCAACGCGCTCTCATGATGGTCGCAGTACTCAGCCACCGCGAAGCCGGCGACCATACTGGCCGTCTCGAATGACAGGTCATGACCGGCCGACAACTGCTCAACCACGACGGGCAGGGCCTGCCCCGCATCGAAACCGGCGCACACCGACCGTCCCATCTCCGCCGCCGCCGCAGGGCTCTCGGCGGTGACACCGATCATCTCGAGTGCGCCGACGAATGTGTCATCGTCTGCGGCAGCGGGCGCAGCGGTCAGGCACGCAGCAGCGAGCAGGACGGTGGTCGCGGTGATGGTCTTGGGCAGGGTCACGTCTGCGATCTTGCCAGCTAGGATCGCGGCGTGGCGGAGTTGGTGCAGCAGTACCTCGATCGGATCTGTGAAGAGCACGCGATGTGCACCGAGGGGGCATTGGCCGCCTATATCCCGGAGCTCGCCGGTGTCGACCCGAACGGCTTCGGCATGTCCCTGTCGTCAGCAGATGGCCACGTCTATCAATCCGGCGATGCGACAGTCGAATTCACCATCCAGTCGATCTCCAAACCGCTGACCTACGCGCTGGCCCTGCACCAGCTCGGTGAGGAGGCAGTGGATGCGAAGATCGGTGTGGAACCCTCGGGTGAGGCGTTCAACGAGATCAGTGTCGACCGCGTGAGCAAGACTCCGAAGAACCCGATGATCAACGCCGGTGCCATAGCCGCGGTGTCACTGATTGAGGGCGCTGACGCCGACGAGCGATTCGAGTGCATCCGCGATTTCTACTCCGCGTGCGCCGGCCGGCAGTTGCACCTCGACGATCAGGTCTACCTCTCGGAGAAGGCCACCGGCAGCCGCAACCGCGCGATCGCCTACATGCTGCAGAGTTTCGGGGTGCTCGAAGGCGATCCCGACGAGGTTCTCGATGTGTACTTCAGGCAGTGCTCTCTGAAAGTGACGAGCACCGATCTGGCGCGCATCGGTGCCACCCTGGCGCGCGGCGGCGTGAACCCGATGACGGGCAGGCGCGTGACCGACAATCACGTGGCGCAGCGCACGCTCAGCGTCATGGTCACCTGCGGTATGTACGACGCCGCCGGGGACTGGGTGACAGGGGTGGGGTTGCCGGCCAAGAGTGGTGTCGGCGGCGGCATCATGGCGGTACTTCCGGGTCAGCTCGGAATCGGTGTCTACTCACCGCTGTTGGATGCCAAGGGCAACAGTGTTCGTGGGGTTCGGGTGTGCCGCAGCCTGTCTCGCCAGCTCGGGTTGCACTTCCTGACCGTCAGTCGTGAGTCCCGTTCGACCATCCGCGCGGTGTACGAACCCGTCGACAATGTGCGGGTCTATGAGGTGCATGGCGATCTCCTGTTCGCCGGGGCGGAGCAGGTGCTCAGAACGGTCAGCCGGGAGTGCGGCCATCTGGATGTGGCGGTGCTGGACGTATCGCGGTTGGACACCATCAACGACCCGGCCCGGGAATTGTTGGCTGGCATGAGTTCTGCGCTGCGACAGCAGGGGAAGACAGGTCTGCTGGTGGACCGCGATGGGGCGGTGATCCGTTCTCCACACCGGTTCGACGCCACGGCGTTCACGACTCTGGAAGAAGCGGTCAAGGAGGCCGAGCGCTGGTTGCAGGAGCAGTCAGAGCTGGACCGGTAGCGCCAGCCGGGTGGGTTCGTCGTGACCGCGCAGCGTCACGGTCTCACCGAAAGTCCAATGGCGTCTTTCGTTTTCGGTCGCGCCCTCGATGGTGTCCGACGACGCCAGTAGCCGGCCCGGCACGGACTTGGCCAGCTCGCACAACCGCGCTGCTTCGTTGACGGGTTCGCCTATCACGGTGTACTCGAAGCGCTGGCGTGCGCCGACATTGCCGGCCACCACCTGGCCGGCCGCAACGCCGATTCCGGCCTGACACTCGGGGATCTCCTCGACGAGCCGCCTGGCGATGGCCCGGGCCGCCGCCAGCGCGGCGTCCTCGGGACACTCCAGCCGGTTCGGGGCGCCGAACACCGCAAGGCACGCGTCACCCTCGAATTTGTTGAGCAGTCCCTGCTGGCGGTCCACTTCGTCGACGATGACGGCGAAGAATCGGTTGAGCAACTGCACCACCTCGGCCGCGGGGCGGCCCGTGACCAGCTGGGTGGAGCCGATGATGTCGACAAAGATCACCGCGGCGTGCCGCTCCTCACCGCCGAGCTTCGGACGTTCCCGCTCGGCGGCGGCCGCCACCTCGCGACCGACGTGCCGTCCGAACAGATCGCGCACCCGTTCCCGCTCGCGTAGGCCCGCGACCATCGTGTTGAACCCGCGCTGGAGCTGGCCGAGTTCGGTGCCGTCGAACACCACCAGGTTGGTGTTCAGGTTGCCGTGCTCGACGCGGCTGAGGGCGGCGCGCACCACCCGCACCGGTGTCGCCGTGAGCCAGGACAGGATCCACATCAAGGTGAAGCCGAAGATCAACGCGAAGGCGGCCAGGATGATCACCGCGATGGTGAACTGCGTGGGGGTGACGTGTCGCAGCGTCAGGGTGATGATGGCCGCCAGCAGAATGCCCAGCACGGGAACCCCTGAGCCCAGGATCCACACCACCATCGTGCGGCCCATGATTCCGGCGGCGAACCGGCGTGGCGGCGGGCCGGCCTCGAGTGCCTGGGCGGCGACCGGGCGCAACGCGAACTCGGTGAACAGGTAGCAGCTTGCCGACACCACGATGCCGCTGAAACTGATGCCCAAGAGGAACTTCGCGATGTAGCGGGTGTCCTCGAGGCCGAACAGTGTGGTCAGCAGAACGGTGCCGCCGCCCCACAGCGCCAGCAGTACCCGAGTGAGGCGCCACGGCGCGAAGAAGGTGTTGCGCTGATCATCACGGGTCGGCGGGGTTTCTTCGATGGCCCAGCGGACGTTGTTGATCACCCGTCGGGTGGCCCAGAAGATCCCGACCACCAGTGCGGCCGCAATGTAGGCGGGGGCCACGCCGTAGGTGATCCAGCGGACCTCCGGCTCGAACACGCTGGGCTGGGGGAACGCCACCATCACGACGAGCGTGGCCACCCCGATGCCGATCAGGTTGGCCACGATGATCAACAGCGTCAGGATCGCCTGGATGCGCACCCGGCGTCGCGCCTGGGTCTCAGCGACCCGACCGAGAAGCCAGGAGCCGTACTCGGGCGCCTCCGGTAGCCGACCGCTCTGGCGGGTGACGGACTCGAGCACGCGGCCGAGGCGCTGCGCCAGCGTCGGGTTGGCATTCATGGTGGCGCAAGCCTAGTGGGCGCGCCCATCCGTTGAGCTCGACTTGGCGGCTCCTCAACCGTCTCGTCCCTCGACGGTATCGGTCGCCGCTGGGCGGGGTTGGGCGGCTCCTCAACCGTCTCGTCCCTCGACGGTATCGGTCGCCGCTGGGCGGGGTTGGGCGGCTCCTCAACCGTCTCGTCCCTCGACGGTATCGGTCGCCGCCTAAGGTGGTTCGCGTGCGTCTTGTCATCGCCCAGTGCACCGTGAACTACGTCGGCCGTCTGACCGCGCATCTGCCCTCGGCGCGGCGGTTACTGCTCGTCAAGGCGGACGGTTCGGTCAGCATCCACGCCGACGACCGGGCGTACAAACCGTTGAATTGGATGAGCCCGCCGTGCTGGCTCACCGAGGACAGCACCGATGATCGTCTGGTGTGGGTGGTCGAGAACAAGGCCGGCGAACAGCTGCGGATCACACTGGAGGAGATCGAGCACGACTCGAGCCACGACTTGGGTGTTGACCCGGGGCTGGTGAAAGATGGCGTGGAAGCACACCTGCAGGAGTTGCTGGCCGAACACGTGGAGCTCCTGGGTGCGGGGTACACCCTGGTGCGGCGCGAGTACATGACCGCCATCGGTCCGGTGGACCTGCTGTGCCGCGACGAGCAGGGCCGCTCGGTGGCGGTGGAGATCAAGCGGCGCGGGGAGATCGACGGCGTGGAACAGCTCACCCGCTATCTGGAACTGCTCAACCGCGATTCGCTGCTTGCGCCGGTGGCGGGGGTATTTGCGGCCCAGCAGATCAAGCCGCAGGCGCGCACACTTGCCACCGACCGCGGAATCCGCTGTCTGACTTTGGATTACGACCAGATGCGCGGTATGGACAGCGACGAGTTCCGGCTGTTCTGATGGGCCGCAGGCGCAGGGCGGACAGGCGGCAGCAGCCGGTCCGCCCGCTGTTCCAGTCGCGGCGGATCGAGGTGGGGCCGGACGGGTACGACTACGAGGTGGTGCAACTACCCGGCGCCAGAGCCGTCAAGACCTACCGCTGCCCAGGCTGCGACCACGAGATACGAGTCGGCACCGCTCATGTGGTGGTCTGGCCGGCCGATCTGGGGGACAACGCCGTCGACGACCGTCGGCACTGGCACACGCCGTGCTGGGCCAATCGGGCTACCCGCAGCCCGACCCGACGGTGGTCGTGAGAAATCTAGTGTGAATCCGCGGCCGGCTCGACGAGCTCGATGAGCACGCCGCCACCGTCTTTGGGGTGGATGAAGTTGATGCGGGAGTTCGAGGTACCGCGCCGCGGAGCGTCGTAGATCAACCGCACACCCTGGTCGCGCAGACGTGTCGAGAGGGTGTCCAGGTCGCTGGTGCGGTAGGCGAGCTGCTGCAGGCCCGGGCCCTTCTTGTCGAGGAACTTCGCAATGGTCGACGAGTCGTCGATGGGCGCCATCAGCTGGATCTGGGCGCTGCCCTTGGGGGCGCCCCGCACCGACAGCATGGCCTCGACAATGCCCTGCTCCTCATTCACTTCCTCGTGCAGGACGATCATGCCGAGGTGGTCGTGATACCACTTCTTGGCCTCCGCCAGGTCCGGGACCGCGATGCCGACGTGATCGATCGCGGTGACCAGGGCAGAAGGCGTCGTGGTGCCCAGGACGGACTGGGTATCTAGCTGCTCGGTGGTCATAACGCAAAGGTAACCTTTTCAGCAGGATCACACACCTGCCGGTGGCCCGATCGGCCATTCACATCCACTCTGGAGGACTTTATGACGACGTCGGTGATCGTTGCTGGAGCGCGGACCCCGATCGGCAAACTGTCGGGGGCGTTGAAAGATTTTTCGGGGTCTGACCTGGGTGCGGTGGCGATCAAGGGCGCCTTGGAGCGAGCCGGGGTGGATGCCGGGTTGGTGGACTACGTGATCATGGGCCAGGTGTTGACGGCCGGGGCCGGGCAGATGCCGGCGCGCCAGGCCGCGGTGGCGGCCGGCATCGGCTGGGATGTCCCGTCGTTGACGATCAACAAAATGTGCCTGTCGGGCATCGATGCGATTGCACTGGCGGATCAGCTGATTCGGGCCGGGGAGTTCGAGGTGGTGGTCGCCGGTGGGCAGGAGTCGATGACCAAGGCGCCGCACCTGCTGATGGACAGCCGGGCCGGATACAAATACGGCGACGTCACGGTGCTGGACCATCTGGCCTACGACGGCCTGCACGACGTGTTCACCGACCAGCCGATGGGGGCGCTGACCGAACAGCGCAATGATCAGGATCGATTCACCCGCGTTGAGCAGGATGAGTACGCGGCCGGGTCTCATCAGCGCGCCGCGGCGGCGTGGAAGGACGGGGTGTTCGCCGACGAGGTGGTGCCGGTGTCGATTCCGCAGCGCAAGGGTGATCCCATCGAGTTCACCGAGGACGAGGGCATCCGCGCCAACACCACCGCCGAGTCGCTGTCGGGCCTGCGTCCGGCGTTCCGCAAGGACGGCACCATCACCGCCGGGTCGGCGTCGCAGATCTCGGACGGTGCCTGCGCCGTGGTGGTGATGAGCAAGGCCAAGGCCGAGGAGCTGGGCCTGGAGTGGCTGGTCGAGATCGGCGCCCACGGGGTGGTGGCGGGTCCGGACTCGACGTTGCAGAGCCAGCCGGCGAATGCGATCAAGAAGGCGGTGGCCCGGGAGGGCATCAGTGTCGAGGAGCTTGACGTCATCGAGATCAATGAGGCGTTTGCGGCGGTGTCGTTGGCCTCGGCCAGGGAACTCGGCGTGAGCCTGGACAAGGTGAACACCAACGGCGGCGCCATTGCGGTGGGGCACCCGATCGGGATGTCGGGCGCCCGGATCACCCTGCATGCGGCGCTCGAACTCAAGCGCACCGGCGGTAAGTACGCCGTCGCGGCGCTGTGCGGGGCCGGCGGCCAGGGGGACGCCCTGATCCTGCGGGCGCCCTGACCTACGGCACCGATTCGTACGACGTGGCGTAGTAGCCAGCGCGCCGGTCAGGCACAATAGGGGCCATGTCTAGCGCTTATGATCTTCGGTCCACGGCAGGACGCTTCCGGCTCGTGGCTCTCCTGGAAGCCGTCAGCTGGGTCGGATTGCTGGTGGGGATGTTCTTCAAGTACGTCGGATCCCCCCGCACCGAGATCGGCGTGAAGATCTTCGGGCCGGTGCACGGCGGTGTTTTCGTCGCCTTCCTGGTCGCCGCGCTGTTCGCCGGGATCGCCTACAAATGGGGCCTCGGCACATGGTTGCTGGCGTTGCTGGGAAGCATCTTGCCGCTGGGCAGTGTGATCTTCCTCATATGGGCTGACAAGACGGCTCGGCTGGGCGACGCCCCAGCCGTCCGGAGCAGCGTTGCGCCGGGCGGACCAGCGCGGCCCGCACCCGAGGCGACGTGACAGACTTGAGGGCGTGACGAGACCTGGATCTCCTGGGCGCCCCCCGGCCGGGGCCGCATTTGCCGCGTCGATGGCCGGGGCCGTTGACCTGTCGGGGCTCAAGCAGCGGGCACAGCAGCCCGCCGTAGGCGCCGCAGACGGCGCCTCCGCGGGCCCGCCGCCGGGTACAGAGGTCACCGAGGCGACCTTCGAGTCCGACGTGCTGGTGCGGTCCAACGAGGTGCCGGTGGTGGTCGTGCTCTGGACTCCGCGCAGCGACTCCTCGGTGCAGCTGGTGGAGGACTTCTCCGGCCTGGCCGCACAGGACGGCGGCAAGTGGGCGCTGGCCACCGTCAACGTCGACACCACGCCGCGGGTGGCCCAGGCGTTCGGTGTGCAAGCCGTCCCGACTGTGGTGGCGCTGGCAGCCGGCCAGCCGCTGGCCAGCTTCCAGGGTTCGCAGCCGCCTGATCAGCTGCGCAAGTGGATCGACTCGCTGCTGAGTGCCACCGCCGGGAAGCTCAGCGGCGGCGCCGAGGGTGAGCCCGAGGAAGTGGACCCGGCTCTGGCGTCGGCGCGCGAAGCACTCGAAAACGGTGATTTCGCCACCGCCAAGACCGCCTACCAGGCCATCCTGGACAACGATCCAGGCCACGTCGAAGCTAAAGGCGCGGTGCGCCAGATCGACTTCCTCACCCGCGCCACCGCACATCCGCAGAACGCTGTGGCACTCGCCGACGCGGCGCCCTCGGATATCGACGCGGCGTTCGCCGCCGCCGACGTCCAGGTGCTCAGCCAGGACGTCAGTGGCGCTTTCGACCGTCTCACGGCACTGGTGCGGGCCACCTTCGGGGACGACCGCACCCGGGTGCGGACTCGACTGATCGAGTTGTTCGACCTGTTCGACCCCGCGGACCCGGATGTCATCGCCGGGCGCCGCAAGCTGGCCAACGCCCTGTACTGATATCGGCTACTCGGGCCGCTCCGGCTCGAGCCACAACGCCGAGTTGGGCGGCAACACCAGCACCGCAGAGGCGGGCCGGCCGTGCCACGGATCGGCGGTGGCGTCCACCCCGCCCATGTTGCCTGCGCCGCCCCCGTTGTAGATGGTGGCATCGGTGTTGAGCACCTCACGCCAGCGTCCGGCCAACGGAAGTCCGAGCCGGTACTGGCTGTGCTCGGAGCCGGAGAAGTTGAAGATGCACGCCAGCGTCGAGCCGTCCTTGCCGAACCGCAGGAAACTGAGCACGTTGTTACCCGAGTCGTTGGCGTCGATCCAGGAGTAGCCCTCCGGCTGAGTGTCCTGCGTCCACAGCGCGGGGTGGCTCTTGTAGATGCCGTTGAGGTCCCGGGTCAATGCCTGGATGCCGGTGGAGAAGCTCTGCTCGTCGAGCTGGTACCAGTCGACGCCGCGCTCCTCGGACCATTCGGCACGCTGGCCGAATTCCTGGCCCATGAACAGCAGCTGCTTGCCCGGGTGTGACCACTGGTAGGCCAGCAGGGTGCGTAGGCCGGCGGCTTTGACGTGATCGTTGCCGGGCATCCGGCCCCACAGCGTGCCTTTGCCGTGAACCACCTCGTCGTGGCTGATCGGAAGGACGTAGTTCTCGCTGAACGCGTACAGCATGGAGAACGTCATCTCGTGATGGTGGTAGCTGCGGTAGATCGGGTCGCGGCTGATGAACGCCAGGGTGTCGTTCATCCAGCCCATGTTCCACTTCATCGAGAAGCCCAGGCCGCCGAGATTGGTCGGCCTGGTGACACCGGGCCAGGACGTCGACTCCTCCGCGACGGTGACGATGCCCGGGGTGAGCTTGTGCACCGTGGCGTTCATCTCCTGCAGGAATTGCACGGCCTCGAGGTTCTCCCGGCCGCCGTATTTGTTCGGCGACCAGCCGCCCTCGGGGCGGGAGTAGTCCAGGTAGAGCATCGAGGCGACGGCATCCACCCGCAGCCCGTCGATGTGGTATTCCTGCAGCCAGTACAAGGCGTTGGCCACCAGGAAGTTACGCACCTCGGCTCGGCCGAAGTCGAAAACGTAAGTGCCCCAATCGAGTTGCTCCCCCCGACGGGGGTCGCCGTGCTCATAGAGTGGGGTGCCGTCGAATCGGCCCAGCGCCCACGCGTCCTTGGGGAAGTGGGCGGGCACCCAGTCGACGATGACGCCGATGCCGGCCTGGTGCAGCCGGTCCACGAGATAGCGGAAATCGTCGGGCGCGCCGAACCGCGACGACGGTGCGTAATACGACGTCACCTGGTAGCCCCAGGACCCGCCGAACGGGTGCTCGGCCACCGGAAGCATCTCCACGTGTGTGAATCCCTGTTCGACCACGTACTCGGTGAGCTCGTCGGCCAATTGGCGGTAGCTCAGCCCGGGACGCCAGGAACCCAGGTGCACCTCGTAGGTGCTCATCGGTTCGAACACCGGGTTGACCGTGGCGCGCTGGGTCATCCAGTCCTCATCGGACCAGGAGTAGTCGCTGGTGTACACCTTCGAAGCGGTTTGCGGCGGTACCTCGGTGGCGAACGCCATCGGATCGGCACGGTCGGTGACACTGCCGTCGGCGCCGCGGATCCGGAACTTGTACAAGCCCTCCTCCGGGAAACCGGGCCAGAACAGCTCCCACACACCGGTGGAGCCCAGGACACGCATCGGCGCCTGCTGGCCGTCCCAGTGGTTGAAATCGCCGACCAAGCTGACACCCTTGGCGTTGGGCGCCCAGACGGCGAACGACACCCCGTCCACGGTGCCGTCGGCGGTGGTGAACGAGCGGCGGTGCGCGCCCAGCACCTCCCACAGGCGTTCGTGGCGGCCCTCTGCGAACAAGTGCAGATCGATTTCACCCAAGGTGGGCAGGAACCGGTACGCGTCGGCGATCAGATGGGTGTCGATACCGCCGTCGGAGGACTGATAGCTGACCTCGAGCCGGTAGTCGATCAGGTTGGCGAACGGCAGAGCCACCGCGAAGAGCCCGGAGTCGATGTGCTGCAACGGATATCGCACACCTCCGATGACCGCCACCACGTCGGTGGCGTGCGGCCGGAATGCCCGGATGACGGTGTGGTCGCCGTATTCGTGCGCGCCCAGAAGGGCGTGCGGGTCGTGATGGGTACCGGACACCAGCCGGTCCAGATCAGAAGGATCCGGTGCCAGATGCTTGCTGACGGTGTCTTTCTGGGTTCCCGAGTGAGTCATCGTGACGCTCCTTTCACTCGCGCCGCAGCAGAACTGCGCGCTTGTCGGGCGGAATGAGCGGCATGTTCAGCACATGCGCGACTGCCCTGGCCGGGTCGATGCGGACATAGTTGCCCTGACCCCATTGGTATTCCTCTCCGGTGATCTCGTCGCGGACCCAGAATCGCTCGTAGTCCTCCATACCCAGAGCGCTCATGTCCAACCACAGGGTGCCTTCCTCAGGCCCGAATGGATTGAGGGTCACCACCACCAGTACGGTGTCGCCGGTCTCGGGGTCGAACTTGCTGTAGGCCAGCAGCGCGTCGTTGTCGATGTGGTGATAGTGGATGGTGCGCTGCTGGCGCAGTGCCGGATGGATGCGACGAATTTCGTTGAGCCGGGCGATGAATGGCTCCAGCGACCGACCCTCGGCCAGCGCGGCGTCGAAATCGCGGGGCCGCAGTTCGTACTTCTCGGAGTCCAGGTACTCCTCGCTACCTTCCCGTACCGGCTGGTGCTCGAACAACTCGAAGCCGGAGTACACGCCCCACACCGGACTCATGGTCGACGCGAGAACCGCCCGGATGGCGAACATGCCGGGGCCGCCGTGCTGCAGGCTCTCGTGCAGGATGTCCGGCGTGTTGACGAACATGTTGTGCCGGGCTTCGTCGGTGCGGGCGGCGACCTCCTTGCCGAATTCGGCGAGCTCCCACTTGGCGGTGCGCCAGGTGAAGTAGCTGTACGACTGGGTGAAACCCAGCCGGGCCAGGCCGTACAGCCGCGCCGGCCGGGTGAACGCCTCGGCCAGGAACAGGATGTCCGGGTCGTAGGCCTTGGCCTGGCCGATCAGCCACGCCCAGAAGTCCGGCGGCTTGGTGTGGGGGTTGTCCACTCGGAAGGTCTTCACGCCGTGGTCGATCCAGAACTTCACCACCCGCAAGACCTCGTTGTAGAGGCCGGCCGGGTCGTTGTCGAAGTTCAGCGGATAGATGTCCTGGTATTTCTTCGGCGGGTTCTCGGCGTAGGCGATGGTGCCGTCGGGCAGTTCGGTGAACCACTGCCGGTGATCCTTGGCCCACGGGTGGTCGGGCGCGCACTGCAACGCCAGGTCGAGGGCTACCTCCATGCCGAGATCATTTGTGGCGGCAACAAATTCGTCGAAGTCATCGATGGTGCCCAGGTCCGGGTGCACGGCGTCGTGCCCGCCTTCGTCGCTGCCGATCGCCCATGGTGAGCCGACGTCGCCCGGGGCCGCGGTGACGGTGTTGTTGCGGCCTTTGCGGTGCACCTTGCCGATGGGGTGGATGGGCGGCAGGTACACCACGTCGAAACCCATCCTGGCGATACGCGGAAGTGCCTTGATGGCGGTGGTGAAGGTTCCGTGTACGGGGTTGCCGTCGGCGTCCCAGCCGCCGGTGGAACGCGGGAAGAACTCGTACCAGGACGCGAACCGGGCGTCGCTGCGGTCGACCCAGACGCCGTACTGGTCGCCGCGGGTCAACAGTTCGCGCAGCGGGTAGGTCTCGAGCAGGGCGGTGACATCCGCCGACAGTGCGGCAGCGGCGCGCACGAACGGGTCGCCGGGTTCGCGCAGCTTGGTGGCGGCCTGGATCAACGGATAACGATCCTGGCGCGGGACACCCGCGGCGGCGCGCTCCAGGAGTTTGGCGCCGATCAGCAGGTCATTGGACAGCTCGGCTTCGCCTTGGCCGGCGTCGAGCTTTGCGGTGATGGCTTTGCGCCAGGTCGCGATGGGGTCACCCCACCCGTCGACCCGGTAGGTCCACAGGCCCACCGCGTCCGGAACGAACTGCCCGTGGAACACATCCGGTGTGCGCCCGGCCGACATGGGCAGGCGCTGGGGCTTGACCCGCGGTGACGGGGAGACGATCTGGTCGATGGGGATCGGCTCGACCGGTTGCGCGCTCGGGGTAGGACCCGCGACCAACTGCGGATACGAGGTGCCGTGATAGCGCACCACCAAGGTGGCGGCCACGGCGTCATGACCTTCGCGCCACACCGTGGCGGACACCGGCACAACCTCTCCCACCACGGCTTTTGCCGGGAATTTCCCGCCGGATATAACTGGCTGGACGTCGTCGATCTCGATGCGACCGGGCACCCGAGCTCTCCTCTAGGCGTCTAGGGCGCGGCGGGGCCGCGCGGTGAATTGCCGTCTCTGTCGTCCTGACTGGTACTTCGGTTAACCACTTCGCGTCCACCTCAACCGTAGTGTCCGCGCACCGCCGAAGGGAGGGGCGCAATCCGCTGTGTTGCTCACAAGGCGCGGCGCTCGCTCAGTAAGGTGGGGCTACGTGAAGGCTCTCCGACGGTTCACGGTCCGTGCTCATCTGCCTGATCGGTTATCGGCGCTGGAACAGCTGTCGGTCAACCTGCGCTGGTCATGGCACACCCCGACGCAGGAGCTGTTCGCCAGCATCGACCCGCAACTCTGGTCGCGCAGCGGCGGTGATCCAGTTGCCCTGCTCGGGTCGGTGACCCCGGCGCGGCTCGACGAACTGGCCGGCGACGGGTCGTTCCTGCACAGACTCGACGCGCTGGCCGCCGATCTGGACAACTACCTCACCCGCGAGCTGTGGTATCAGCAGCAACAGGACTCGTCGGACGCTGCGCTGCCGGCCGGAATCGCGTACTTCTCGATGGAGTTCGGGGTGGCCGAGGTGCTGCCGAACTACTCCGGCGGCCTGGGGATCCTCGCCGGCGATCACCTGAAATCCGCCTCCGACCTGGGTCTGCCGCTGATCGCGGTCGGCCTGTACTACCGCTCCGGCTACTTCCGGCAGTCGCTGACCGCCGACGGCTGGCAGCACGAGACGTATCCGTCGGTGGATCCCGCCGGCTTGCCGTTGCGGTTGCTCACCGAACACGGCGGCGCGCCGGTGCTGGTGTCGCTGGCGCTGCCCGACGGCGCGCAACTGCACGCCCGGGTGTGGATTGCGCAGGTCGGTCGCATCCCGCTGTTGCTGCTCGACTCCGATATCCCCGAGAACGACCACGACCTGCGCGGCACCACCGACCGGCTGTACGGCGGTGACCAGGAGCATCGCATCAAGCAGGAGATTCTCGCCGGCATCGGTGGGGTGCGCGCCATTCGCGCGTTCACCCGGGTGGAAGGGCTGCCCGCACCCGAGGTCTTCCACATGAACGAGGGTCACGCCGGGTTCCTGGGTGCCGAGCGCATCCGCGAGTACATCAGCGGTTCCGGGCTGGACTTCGGCACCGCGCTGGCCGTGGTGCGGGCCAGTACCGTCTTCACCACGCACACCCCCGTCCCGGCCGGCATCGACCGGTTCCCGACGGACATGGTGAGCCGGTACTTCGCCGATGACGTTGCTGCGCCGCTGTTGCCCGGGGTGACGCTCGAGCAGATCCTGTCCTTCGGCGCCGAGGACGATCCGTCGAAATTCAACATGGCCCATATGGGGTTGCGCCTGGCGCAACGAGCGAACGGTGTGTCGCTGCTGCACGGCCGCGTCAGCCGGGAGATGTTCAACGAACTGTGGCCGGGTTTCGACCCGCGCGAAGTGCCGATCGGGTCGATCACCAACGGTGTGCACGGGCCCACCTGGGCGGCCCCGCAGTGGCTCGAGCTGGGCCGTGAACTGCTCGGGACAGACGACCTGGGTTCACTCAGCGAGCCGGACACCTGGAAGCGGCTGCAGCAGGTGGATCCGGGCCACCTGTGGTGGATCCGGTCTCAGCTGCGGGCGCTGCTGATCGACGACGTCCGGGCCCGGCTGCGGCGCTCCTGGTTGGAGCGTGGCGCTTCGGAGGCCGAATTAGGCTGGATCGCAACAGCATTCGACAAGGACGTGCTGACCATCGGGTTTGCCCGACGGGTTCCGACGTACAAGCGGCTGACACTGATGCTGCGGGATCCGCAGCGGCTGGAACAGCTGCTGCTCGACGACACCCGGCCGCTGCAGTTGATCGTCGCGGGCAAATCGCATCCCGCCGACGACGGCGGCAAGGCGTTGATCCAGCAGGTGGTGCGGTTTGCCGACCGGCCCGAGGTGCGGCACCGGATCGCCTTCCTGCCGGACTACGACATGTCGATGGCACGGCTGCTGTACTGGGGCTGCGACGTGTGGCTGAACAATCCTCTGCGGCCCCTGGAAGCGTGTGGCACGTCGGGCATGAAGAGCGCCCTCAACGGTGGGCTCAACCTGTCGATCCGCGACGGCTGGTGGGACGAGTGGTTCGACGGCGAGAACGGCTGGGAGATCCCCACCGCCGACGGCATCATCGACGACAACCGTCGCGACGACCTGGAAGCGGCGGCACTGTATCGGCTGCTGGCCGAGTCGGTGACCCCGAAGTTCTATGACCGCGACCATTCCGGAGTGCCGGGGCGGTGGGTCGAGATGGTGCGCCACACCCTGCAGGCTCTGGGCCCGAAGGTGCTGGCCTCCCGGATGGTGCGCGACTACACCGAGAAGTACTACATTCCGGCGGCGGCATCGTTGCGGCGCACCATCGAACCTGCCGGGGGAGAGGCATACGGGACGGCCCGCAAGCTGGCCGATTTCCGCGACCGTGTGCAGAAGGCGTGGCCGCATGTCGAGATCACCGACGTCGACAGCAGCGGGCTGCCCGACACGCCGCTGCTGGGTTCGCAGCTGACGCTGACGGCGGTGGTCCAGCTGGCCGGGCTGCGCCCGGATGAGGTGGTGGTCCAGGCGGTGCTCGGCCGTGTCGACACCGGCGACACGCTCATCGATCCCATCACCGTGGTGATGACGCACGTCAGCAGCTCCGACGTCGGTGGTGTGGAGAGCTCGGCGACGTTCGCCACCACCACGCCGCTTCCGGTGGCCGGTTCCGTCGGCTACACCGTCCGCGTGTTGCCGCACAACGATCTGCTGGCCGGCGACAGCGAGCTCGGCCTGGTCACGCTGGCTCGATGAGCACAGCCGGAGGCCGAGGCTGTGAGGGACGAGCAGGCGAAGGAGCTCCGGCTCGATGAGCACAGCTCTGACGGTCGCCGTCGACGGCGGACCGTATGCGCTGGCGGCCGCCCCCGACGGGTCGATGTGGGTGACGTTGGTGCACAGCGGCTCGGTGGCCCGGATAGACAGGGCCGGAAACCCGACCGTGTTCCCGGTGGCGCCGGGTAGCAAGCCGTCGATCATCACGGCGGGACCGGACGGGGCGATGTGGTTCACCTGCGCCGGCAGCGACCGGATCGGCCGCATCACCGCGTCAGGTGAGTTGCGTTTTGTCGAATTACCGGACGGCAGTGGGCCTTTCGGGCTGACGGTCGGGCCGGACTCGGCGCTGTGGTTCACCACGATGACGCGCGGCACTCTCGGGCGGGTCACGACCGAGGGTGAGGTCACCGACGAGGCCCACCTCGGTGGGATGCCCTCGATGGTGATCACCGGCCCGGACAATGCGCTGTGGTGCACGCTCAACGAGCGAAATGCGGTGGCGCGAGTGGATCCGCGTACCGGGAAATCCACCGTGCGTGAACTGCCGACCCCGAACGCCGGACCGGTCGGGATCACGGCCACCCACGACGATGCGGTGTGGTTCACCGAGATCCGCGCCGGCAGACTCGGCCGCATCCCACTGCACGAGGCCATCCAGGAGATCGACCTTCCGGGCAAACCGCACGCCGTGGTGGCCGACATGGTCGACGGTGTCTGGGTGAGTCTGTGGGGTGCCGATCAGCTGGCCCGCGTCACCGGCGACGGTGAGATCACGACGTTCGATCTGCCCGCAGGCAGTGAGCCCCACGGCTTGGCCGTCGACGCCGACGGAGCGCCCTGGGTGGCGCTGGAGTCGGGATTTGTTGTCCGCCTGCCGCTTTAGGGGAACCGCCGCATACAGCGGTCCTGGTCGCCGAGGACGCCGATCCGGAACGCGTCGATGCGGGAGAAGCCGGCCGGAACCGACTCGCCGTTGACATCGCCGGCGGCCAGACCGTTGGTCAACAGTCCCGCCACCGCTTCGTCGAGATCGCCCGCGGTGAGGGCGAAGGTGTTGCCGTCGGGGGTTTTCACCTGCTCGGCGAGTTTGGTGGTGGCCACGCCGGTCAGGCACGCCGTCCGCAGCCCGGCGGCGGCGTTGTCGAGCACCAGCCCGCCGTGCTCGCGCTGCACGGCCATCATGTACCGCGACATCAGGATCGAGTAGGCGGTGTTGTCACCCGACAGTGCTGCCGAGAACTCGTCGTCGCCGCTCGGGGTGCCGATCGCCTCGAGTTCCGGCAGATCGACGGCAAGGGTGTTCGTGGCTGGACAGTACGACACCGGCGGGCTGGGCCGGGCGTCTTCGCAGTCCTTCGCCGACTCCGCGTCGAAGCTCAGCGCGGCCGGGTTGGTCGGCTGGAACAGGATGGTCAGGGCATCCACCAGCGTGCGCACCGATTCCTCCGAGACCGGCCATTCGCCGGTTTGGCCGCCCTGCAGCTGCACCGGCAGCTCGCCGCGTCGCTGCGCCACCTCCTTGGCGTCGATGTTGGCGCACGCGGAGGGCCCGTCGCTGAAACCGAACTGGAAGGCGGAGATCCGCTCGAACGCCGATCCGTGCTCGTCGCCGCCGCCGCCGCTGTAGAGGTCGTCTTCGGTGAGGAGCGGATCGCGGAACGTGATGATGCCGGCCAACAGATTGTTCAAGCCGTCACCGGTGCTCAACGAGAACCGCGAGGAATTGCCCTCGGCGACCCAGCGCATGTACGAGCCCGCGAAACAGTCGGCCTGCTGTTCGCCGACCAGCACGGCGGTGCCGCGTTTGTTCAGTTTGGCCTGACGCTGGATGGAATGGCCGTACTCGTGGGCCAGCACCATGGTGATGCCCATGTCGCCGTTGGCGCGTCGCAACGACGGCAACAGCACTCCGCGATCCCAGCCGATGGTGCGGTCCATCGAACAGAAACCCGCGTTGACGAATCCATAGGTTTCCAGGTCGCAGAAAGTGCCGTCGTAGTCGTCGGCGTCCCAGGAGATCAGGGCCGATACCGGACGGAACTCCCCGGGGAAGACGTCACTGTAGACGCTGTTCCAATACTCCTCGATATCGCTGATGGACTGGCCGGCGACCTCGTCGATGTCCCCGCCGTCGGTGCCCTCGACATCGCGGGTCGGTTCCTTGGCGTCGGGGCGCAGGCCGGAGGGCCCGTCGACAGCCGGCAGGCCAGCGACGCGGAACGGGTCGGCGAACACCGAGACCGGAGTGCCCTCCAACGTCGTCGAGCAGGAGGTGAGCGCCGCCGTGACGGCAAGGACGGCGCCGGCCGATACGAGTGTGCGGGGTCGTCGCAGGCGCATGGGCCACCTCTCGCGTGAACACATCCGGGGTTGCCCCGTCCGGTGTTCGCCAGGATAGTGCGGGAGCGGGTCAGCCCGTGGTGCTGTCGAGAGTCGCGCGCAGCCGGCTCAACGCCTGCCGGGCGGCGCCGGGGTCGGTGGTGGTCCAGAACGGAGGCAGCGACGCGCGCAGGTACCCGCCGTAGCGGGCGGTGGCCATCCTCGAGTCCAGGACGGCGACGACGCCGCGGTCGTCGGCGCGCCGCAGGAGCCGACCTGCTCCCTGGGCCAGCAACAGCGCGGCGTGGTTGGCCGCCACCGCCATGAACCCGTTGCCACCTCGCGCTCCGATGGCGCGCTGGCGCGCCGTCAGCAGCGGGTCGTCGGGGCGCGGGAACGGGATGCGGTCGATCAGCACCAGCGACAGCGACGGCCCCGGCACGTCGACGCCCTGCCACAGCGACAGCGTGCCGAACAGCGACGTCGCCGGATCAGCGGCGAACTGTTCGATGAGTGCCGACATACCTTCTTCGCCCTGGCACAGCACCGGGGTGTCGAGCCGCTCGCGCATGGCCTCGGCGGTGGCACGGGCGGCACGCATGGATGAGAAGAGCCCGAGGGTGCGACCGCCCAGTGCGGTGATCAGGCCTTCGATCTCGTCGAGTTGCTCCGCGGAGCCCACACCGTCGCGACCCGGGGGCGGCAGGTGTTTGGCGATGTAGAGGATGCCGGACTTGGCGTGCTCGAACGGCGATCCCACGTCCAGTCCCCGCCACTTCGGCGCCTCGTCGCCGGCCAGCCCCCACGCGCCGGCCATCGCCTGGAAGTTGCCCCCCAGCGTCAAGGTGGCCGAGGTCAGCACCGCCGTGGACCGGGAGAACAACCGGGTGCGCAGGAGACCGGCCACCGACAGCGGGCCCACCCGCAGGATGGAACGCACCGAACCCCGGTTGTCCTCGCGGTCGAGCCAGACGATGTCCAGCCGCTCGGTCAGCGGCGGCTCGAACGAGGTGAGGATTCTGGTTGCGGTGTCGGCGATCTCGGTCAGCGCGGCGACTGCCTCGGTGCGCGCGGCCGCGGCCTGCGGATCCCGCGGTGCCGGGTCGATCGACTGCCGCGCGGCGCTGGCGGCATCGCGCAACGACGTCAGATACGTCGCGAGTTCGTCATCGAGGTGATCCATCCGGCCGGGTTCGGTGTCGTGGATCGCCGAGGAGAACACGGCCGCCGCCGCTTCGAGTCGCGAGGTCAGTTCGGGGCCCACCAGGCGGGTGGCGCGCCGCGTCGCGGCGCCCAGAGCGGCGGAGGTCAACTCACCGGTGGCCACACCGGTCACTCGGTCGACGAGTTCGTGGGCTTCGTCGACGACCAGCAGCTCGTGCTCGGGCAGCACGGCGGCATCGGCGATCGCGTCGATGGCCAGCAACGCGTGGTTGGTCACCACCACATCCGCCAAACCGGCTTGGCCACGGGCTTTTTCGGAGAAGCACTCGGTGCCGAACGGGCACCGCTGCGCGCCGATGCACTCCCGGGCCGACACGCTGACCTGCGCCCAGGCCCGGTCGGACACACCGGGTTTCACTTCGTCGCGGTCGCCGCTGCGGGTCTCCGACGCCCACTCGGTGAGCCGGGCGACGTCGCGGCCCAGGGCGGAGGCCGCCATGGGTTCGAACAGCAGTTCCTGCGGCGGGGTGTCGGCATCGGTGCCCGCTGAACCGTTGTGGATCTTGTTCAGGCACACGTAGTTCGAGCGACCTTTCAAGAGCGCGAAACTCGGCTCCCGTGGCAGCGACTCGGCCAGCGCGGCGCTGAGCCGGGGCAGATCCCGGTCGACCAGCTGGCGCTGCAAGGCGATGGTGGCGGTGGAGACCACCACCGGACCACGCTCGTCGGCGGCCTTGGCCAGCGCGGGCACCAGGTAGGCCAGCGATTTCCCGGTTCCGGTCCCGGCCTGCACGGCCAGGTGTTCGCCCTTGTCGAAGGCGCGCGACACCGCCTCGGCCATCTCGACCTGTCCGCTGCGCTCAGTTCCTCCGAGGGCGGATACCGCGAGCGCCAGCAGCTCGGTCACATCGAGCGTGCTCAGGGTGCGACGACCCGGGTCGAGATGGCCGGCTCACCCGCCGACAGTTTGAGGCCCTCCCACGGAATGCTGGTCAGTCCGGCGGCCACGCGGGCACGGGCCTCGGCCAGCTCGGTGGACGCCACGACGTCGCCGCCGCGGACCAGCGGCACCGTCAGCAACCGGCCTTCCTCGACGTCGGCGGGCGGAGTGTGCGCGGGGAAGATCACTTCTTCGACGATGGTGCCCGACGACCTGGCGTAGCGGACCGCTTGTTTGCGACCGCCATGGGATTCCTTGTGGCTGCTGCGTTTCTGCACCGGGATACCGTCGACCTCGACCAGCTTGTACACCATGCCCGCGGTGGGGGCGCCCGAGCCGGTGACCAGTGAGGTGCCGACGCCGTAACTGTCGACGGGCTCGGCGCGCAGCGCGGCGATGGAGTATTCGTCGAGATCGCCCGACAGCACGATCCTGGTGTTGGTGGCGCCCAGCGCGTCGAGCTGTGCCCGCGCCTGCCGGGCCAGCACACCCAGGTCACCGGAATCGATGCGCACCGCTCCCAGCTCGGTGCCGGCCGCGGCGATGGCGTTCTCGATACCGGTGGTGACGTCGTAGGTGTCCACCAGCAGGGTGGTGCTCACGCCCAGTGCGGCGACCTGGGCGCGGAAGGCAGCCAGCTCGTCGGAACCCTCGGCGGTGGTGTGCAGCATGGTGAAGGCGTGTGCGCTGGTGCCCAGCGCCGGCACACCGTGCACCCGCTGGGCCTCCAGATTCGACGAGCCGTCGAACCCGGCGATGTAGGCGGCGCGGGCAGCGGCCACGGCCGCACGTTCGTGGGTGCGCCGCGAGCCCATCTCGATGAGGGTTCGGCCCTGGGCGGCGCTGACCATCCGGGCGGCGGCCGAGGCGATGGCGGCGTCGTGATTGAAGATCGACAGCGCCAGCGTCTCGAACAGCACGCATTCGGCGAAGCTGCCGTGGACCGAGAGCACGGGCGAGCCCGGAAAGTACAGCTCGCCCTCGGGGTAGCCGTCGATGTCGCCGGTGAACCGGAAGTCACGCAGATACAGCAGCGTGTCGGGATCGAGGAACTCCGAGAGCAGATCGAGGGCCTGTTGGTCAAAGGTGAACTCCGCCAACGCCTCCAGGAACCTGCCGGTGCCCGCGACCACGCCGTAGCGGCGACCCGGGGGCAGCCTGCGGGCGAACAGCTCGAAGCTGGTTCGGCGTTGCGCTGTACCGTCGCGCAGCGCAGCCGACAGCATGGTCAGCTCGTACTTGTCGGTCAGCAGCGCCACCGTCACGGCCATTACGCTAACGTCCGGGCGCCGGTTCCCGTTTACGGGTATCACAAGCGTGTCCGTGAGGCCGGTTACCCGCGCCTGCCGCCCTCGGTATCCTCATAGCCATGGCTTCGCCAGCATCGACCAAACCGGGGTCTGTCGGGCAGCGGCATGGCGACACCGTGGATTCGACACAACGGCCCTGGGTGACGATCGTCTGGGATGACCCGGTCAACCTGATGAACTACGTCACCTACATCCTGCAGAAGCTGTTCGGGTACTCCGAACCCAAAGCCACCGAGTTGATGCTGCAGGTGCACAACGAGGGCAAGGCGGTGGTGTCGTCGGGCACGCGGGAATCCATGGAGGTCGACGTCTCGAAGCTGCACGCCGCCGGGCTGTGGGCCACCATGCAGCAGGACCGCTGACGGACGGTGCGCAAATGGAAGCGAGTGGACACCGCTGACGGTCCCCGGTTTCGGTCCGCCCTCGACCCGCATGAAGCCGCGTTGCTGCAGAACATGGTGACCTCGCTGGTGGGCATGCTCGACGAGCGGGAATCGTCGTCGCCCAGCGACGAACTCGAACAGATCACCGGGATGCGCACCGGACACACCGCAGCCCCCGAGGACGCCACGCTGGGACGTCTGCTGCCGGACTTCTTCCGTCCGCAGAACGACCACCCGGCCGGCTCGGCGGCCGCCGAGAGTTTGAACAGCGCGCTGCGCAGCCTGCATGAACCCGACATCATCGACGCGAAACGTCAAGCAGCGCAACGTTTGTTGGACACCTGCCCGCAGGGTGGCGGTCGCTTCGAGCTCTCCGAGGACGACGCGTTCGCGTGGGTGGCCTCGGTGAACGACGTCCGGCTGGCGCTGGGCACCATGCTCGACATCGGTCCGGGCGGGCCCGACTCGTTGCCGCCGGGTCATCCGATGGCCGGGCACCTGGACGTCTATCAATGGCTGACCGTGCTGCAGGAGTATCTGGTGCTGAGCCTGATGGGCAAGAGCACGCGATGACGGGGTCGATCACCGACGTCGCCGGCATCCTGGTGGGCAACCACCACAGACTCGATCCCGACGCCACGCTCGGATCCGGCTGGGCCGTCGGCACCACCGTGATCGTCACCCCACCCGGCACGGTCGGGGCCGTCGATGTGCGCGGCGGGGCTCCCGGCAGCCGGGAGACCGACCTCCTGGAACCGGCGAACAGTGTGCGCTACGTGGACGCTGTGTTGCTCACCGGTGGCAGCGCGTACGGGCTGGCCGCTGCCGATGGCGTGATGCACTGGCTCGAGGAGCAGGGCCGCGGTGTCGCCATGGACGGCGGTGTGGTGCCGATCGTGCCCGGGGCGGTGATCTTCGATCTGCCGGTGGGGGGCTGGCGGTGCCGTCCCACCGCTGAATTCGGCTATGCCGCCGCGGCGGCCGCCGGGATCGATTTCGAACTGGGCACCGCCGGCGCCGGCGTCGGAGCCCGCGCCGGGGTTCTCAAAGGCGGTCTGGGAACCGCATCGGTGACGCTGCCGGGACTCGGCGTGACGGTCGGCGCCGTCGTTGCCGTCAACGCGGCGGGCAACGTCGTCGACCCCGAGACCGGGCTGCCCTGGATGGCGCATCTGATCAAGGCGTTCGGCCTGGTGACACCACCGGCTGAGCAGGTGGCCGCGCTCGCCGACCTCGACCGCGAGAAGGGGTCGCTCAACACCACCATCGCGGTGGTGGCCACCGACGCGGCATTGAGCCCGGCGGCCTGTCAGCGCATGGCCGTCGCCGCCCACGACGGTCTGGCGCACAGCATCCGCCCGGCTCACACACCCATCGACGGTGACACGGTGTTCGCGCTGGCCACCGGTGCCATCGAGGTGCCGCCAGACCCGGCCACCCCGGCTTCCATGTCACCGGAGACCAAATTGGTGGCCGCCATCGGCGCCGCCGCGGCCGACTGTCTGGCTGTGGCCGTGCTCACTGGGGTGCTGGCCGCTGAGCCCATCGCCGGAATACCGACCTACCGTGGCATGTTGCCCGGAGCGTTCGGTATCGGGGCGACGGGGAATGTTCACGAGGGAGTTTGAGAGTTGTTGACGATCCGTGCCGACCTGGTCGACGCGATGGTGGCGCACGCTCGCGCCGATCATCCCGACGAAGCGTGCGGTGTCCTGGCGGGCCCCGAAGGGTCCGACCGGCCGGAGCGGCACGTACCGATGGTGAACGCGGAGCGTTCGCCGACGTTCTACCGATTCGATTCCGGGGAACAGCTCAAAGTGTGGCGCGCCATGGACGATGCGGACGAGGTCCCGGTCGTCATCTACCACTCCCACACGGCCACCGAGGCATATCCGAGCCGCACCGACATCTCGTATGCCTCCGAGCCCGACGCCCACTACGTGCTGGTGTCCACCCGGGACCCTGAAAAGCACGAGCTGCGCAGCTACCGGATCCTCGACGGGGTGGTCACCGAGGAACCCGTCAACATCGTCAGTCAGTACTAGGAAGGCCCAACCCATGTCTGTTTCCGTGTCGATCCCCACGATCCTGCGCACCCACACCGGCGGTGAGAAGCGCGTCACCGCCGACGGTGCCACCCTGCAGGCCGTGATCAGCGACCTCGAGGCCAACTACTCCGGGATCTCCGAGCGCCTGGTGGACAACGGCAAGCTGCACCGGTTCGTCAACATCTACGTCAATGACGAGGACGTGCGCTTCTCGGGCGGACTGGACACCGCGATCTCCGACGGCGACTCGGTCACCATCTTGCCCGCTGTCGCTGGTGGGGCATGAGATACAACTCGCTTCTCGAGTCCGTCGGTGACACCCCGATCGTCGGGCTGCAGCGGCTGTCGCCGCGGTGGGACGATTCGGACCCGGCAACTGGGGGAGGCCCGCACGTGCGGTTGTGGGCCAAGCTCGAAGACCGCAACCCCACCGGGTCCATCAAGGACCGGCCCGCGCTGCGGATGATCGAACAGGCCGAACGGGACGGTCTGGTCAAACCTGGTGACACCATCCTGGAACCCACCAGCGGCAACACCGGGATCTCGTTGGCCATGGCCGCCCGTCTCAAGGGTTACCACCTGATCTGCGTCATGCCGGAGAACACCTCCATCGAGCGGCGTCAGATCTTGGAGCTCTACGGAGCGCAGATCATCTTCAGCCCCGCCGAGGGCGGCTCCAACACTGCCGTCGCCACCGCCAAGAAGCTTGCTGCCGAACATCCGGACTGGGTGATGCTCTACCAGTACGGCAACCCGGCGAACGCCGACGCGCACTATTACGGCACCGGCCCGGAGATCGTGGCCGACCTGCCCGAGATCACCCACTTCGTCGCGGGCCTGGGCACCACCGGGACGTTGATGGGCACCGGCCGTTACCTGCGCGAGCACGTCCCAGGCGTGCAGATCGTGGCGGCCGAGCCCCGGTACGGCGAAGGGGTGTACGCACTGCGCAACATCGACGAGGGCTTCGTGCCGGAGCTCTATGACCCCGAGGTGTTGACCACCCGGTATTCGGTGGGCGCGTTCGAAGCGGTCAAACGGACCCGGGAGTTGGTGCAGGTCGAAGGGATCTTCGCCGGAATCTCCACCGGAGCGATCCTGCACGCCGCGCTCGGTATGGGCGCCAAGGCGCTCAAAGCGGGGGAGCGCGCCGACATCCTGTTCACGGTGTGCGATGCCGGCTGGAAGTATCTGTCGACCGGGGCGTACGCCGGTAGCCTGGACGAAGCCGAAGACGCTTTGGAAGGGCAGCTATGGGCTTGATCTTCGCAACGGTGTCCATGTGAACCAGCCACTCGGATACACCCAGCAACCACAACCGAAGAAACGCCCACCCTGGATGGTGGGCGGCGCGACGGTCATCTCGTTCGTCGTGCTGCTCTACGTCATCGAGCTGTGGGATCAGCTGTCGGGACACACCCTGGACCGCAACGGGATTCGGCCGCTGGAGACCGACGGCCTCAAAGGCATCATCTTCGCCCCGCTGTTGCACGCCGACTGGCAGCATCTGGTGGCCAACACCGCGCCGGCCCTGGTGCTCGGTTTCCTGGTGTCGTTGGCCGGGATGTCGCGCTTCGTCTGGGCCACCGCCATCATCTGGATCCTGGGTGGGGTGGGCACCTGGCTGATCGGTGACCTGGGGTCGGCCTACGAGACCAACCACATCGGCGCCTCCGGGCTGATCTTCGGCTGGCTGACCTTCCTGTTGGTGTTCGGCTTCTTCGTCCGCAGTGCCGTGCAGATCACCATCGGCATCGTGGTGCTGTTCGTCTACGGCGGCATCCTGTGGGGTGTGCTGCCCGGGACGTTCGGAGTGTCCTGGCAAGGCCATCTGTGCGGTGCCGTCGCGGGCGTCATCGCGGCGTACCTGCTGTCCAAGCCGGAACGGGAATCACGACAGAACAAGCGTCTGACGCGGTGAGCGACCCGTCCTCGCCGGTCGGGGTGTTCGACTCGGGCGTCGGTGGATTGACCGTCGCGCGGTCGATCATCGACCAGTTGCCCGACGAGAACATGATCTACGTCGGTGACACCGGTAACGGGCCGTACGGCCCGCTGTCCATCGCGCAGATCCGGGCCCACGCCCTGGCCATCATGGACGACCTCGTCGACCGCGGGGTCAAGGCGTTGGTGATCGCCTGCAACTCAGCGTCGTCGGCGTGTCTTCGGGATGCCCGCGAGCGTTACGACGTCCCCGTCATCGAGGTCATCCTGCCCGCGGTGCGGCGGGCGGTCGCCACCACCCGCACGGGGCGCATCGGCGTCATCGGTACCCAGGCCACCATCACCTCGCACGCCTACCAGGATGCGTTCGCCGCGGCGCGCGACACCGAGATCACCGCGGTGGCCTGCCCCCGGTTCGTCGATTTCGTCGAACGCGGAGTCACCAGCGGGCGGCAGGTGCTCGGGCTCGCCGAGGGTTACCTCGAGCCGCTGCAGCGCGCCGATGTCGACACCTTGGTGCTGGGATGCACGCACTATCCCTTGCTGTCCGGCCTCATCCAGTTGGCGATGGGTGACCACGTGACCTTGGTGTCCAGTGCCGAGGAGACGGCCAAGGACCTGCTGCGGGTGCTGACCGAACAGGATCTGCTGCGCCCTCACGAGGAGGGCCCGGCGGCGCTCAAATTCGAGGCCACCGGCGATCCTGACGCGTTCACCGGATTGGCCGCGCGTTTTCTCGGACCAGCGGTCACCGGCGTTGCTCCAGTGCAACGGCACGCGGCCACCCGAGGCTGATTTTCTGCGAATCCAATGCGGTGATGTTTTCATCGGGGTGATACCGGGCATGGCAAGCTAGTGACCGTGCGAATCACCGTGCTCGGCTGCTCCGGCAGTGTGGTGGGCCCTGATTCGCCCGCGTCCGGGTACTTGCTCAACGCCCCTGACACCCCGCCCCTGGTGATCGATTTCGGCGGCGGCGTGCTCGGCGCCCTGCAGCGGTACGCCGATCCGGGCGAGGTGAACATCCTGCTGTCGCATCTGCACGCGGACCATTGCCTTGATCTACCCGGCCTCTTCGTCTGGCGGCGGTATCACCCGAACCCGCCGGTGGGGCGCAAGTTGATGTACGGCCCGAGTGACACCTGGTCGCGGCTGGGCGGCGCATCGTCGCCGGAGGGCACCGAGGTCGACGATTTCAGCGACATCTTCGACGTGCATCAGTGGGTCGACGGGCAGTCGGTGGAGTTCGGCGCGCTGACGGTGCAGCCGCGGCTGGTGTCACACCCCACCGAGTCCTACGGCATGCGGTTCACCCACTCGTCCGGTGCGGTGCTGGTCTACAGCGGCGACACCGGGATCTGTGATTCGGTGATCGAGCTGGCCCGCGACGCCGATGTGTTTCTGTGCGAAGCATCGTGGACCCACGCGCCCGATCGGCCCGAGGCCGTCCATCTGTCGGGCACCGAGGCCGGTCAGATCGCGACGAAGGCCAACGTGTCGGAACTGTTGCTGACCCACATCCCGCCGTGGACGTCGCGCGAGGACGTCATCAGTGAAGCCAAGGCGGAGTTCGACGGCCCGGTGCGGGCCGTGGTGTGCGGCGAGACGTTCGACGTCCGAGTCGCCTGATCCTTGGGTCCGGGCGCACCGGCTCGACCATTTTGTAGCGGTGCCCGCTCTCCCCGGCTCCTTCGTCGCCGCCTCGGCGACACCGATAGGGTTGCCTGATGTCGAGTCGCGAAGACGGCCGCCGTGACGACGAGTTGCGGCCCGTGGTCCTCACCCGTGGATTCACCTCGCACCCCGCCGGTTCGGTGTTGGTCGAGTTCGGCGAGACCCGGGTCATGTGCACTGCCAGCGTCACCGAAGGTGTGCCCCGGTGGCGCAAGGGGTCGGGGCTGGGTTGGCTGACCGCCGAGTACGCCATGCTGCCTGCGGCCACGCACACCCGCTCCGACCGTGAGTCGGTCAAGGGCCGGGTCGGCGGTCGCACGCAGGAGATCAGCCGGTTGGTCGGCCGGTCGCTGCGAGCCTGTATCGACCTGCGGTCGCTGGGGGAGAACACCATCGCCATCGACTGCGATGTGCTGCAGGCCGACGGTGGTACCCGCACCGCGGCCATCACCGGGGCCTACGTCGCGTTGGCCGATGCCGTCACCTACCTGGGCGCGGCGGGCAAGCTGTCGGATCCCCGGCCGCTGTCGTGCGCCATCGCGGCGGTGAGCGTCGGCGTGGTCGACGGCCGGGTGCGCGTCGACCTGCCCTACACCGAGGACTCGCGCGCGGAGGTCGACATGAACGTCGTCGCCACCGACACCGGCACGCTCGTCGAGGTTCAGGGCACCGGCGAAGGCGCGACGTTCCCGCGCTCCACCCTGGACAAGCTGCTCGACGCCGCGCTGGGTGCATGCGACCAGCTGTTCGCCATCCAGTCGAAGGCCCTCGAGCTGCCGTACCCGGGTGAGCTTCCGGAGGGGCCGGCCCCCAAGAAGGCGTTCGGAAGCTGACGCAGCGGATGTCTCGGATCCTGGTTGCCTCGCGAAACGCCAAGAAGCTGGCCGAACTACAGCGCATTCTCGACGGCGCGGGTATCACCGGCATCGAGCTGGTGTCGCTCGCCGATGTCCCGCCGTATGACGAAGCTCCGGAGACCGGCGCGACCTTCGAGGAGAACGCGCTGGCCAAAGCGCGTGACGGTTTCGCTGCCACCGGATTGCCGTGTGTGGCCGACGATTCCGGGATCTCCGTGGATGCGCTGAACGGTATGCCCGGGGTGCTGTCGGCGCGCTGGTCGGGCCGGCACGGCGACGATCCCGCCAACACGGCTCTGCTGTTGGGTCAGCTGGCCGACGTGCCTGCCGACCGCCGTGGTGCGGCGTTCGTGTCGGCCTGCGCTCTGGTGTGGCAAGACGGCGAAACCGTGGTGCGCGGTGAGTGGCCGGGAACCGTGGCCCACGCGCCGCGCGGGGACGGCGGGTTCGGGTACGACCCGGTGTTCGTGCCCGTGGGTTCGGATCGTTCGGCGGCAGAGCTGACGCCGGCGGAGAAGGACGCCGCGTCACATCGTGGCCGCGCCTTGGTGCAGCTGCTGCCGGTCCTGGCGGACCTGGCCCAAAAGAATCGATAGCCTATCTAAGGTAGAGTCCGGGTGATGCCCCGGTCTTCGCATCCCGGCGTTCTGATCGCCGCGCTCTGTCTGGCCGGTATCGGCGTTTCGTTGATGCAGACCCTGATGATTCCCGTCATTCCGGAACTGCCCCGCCTGCTCGACACCAGTGCCGACAATGCGAGCTGGGCCATCACCGCCACCTTGTTGGTGGCCGCGGTCGCGACACCGATGTTCGGGCGCCTCGGCGACATGTACGGCCCACAACGGGTTCTCGTGGTGTGTGCGGTGCTACTGACGTGTGGTGCCCTGGTCGCGGCGACGTCCACGTCGCTGTTGCCGCTGATCATCGGTCGCGGACTGCAGGGCTTCGGCATGCCGATCATCCCGCTGGGCATCAGTGTGCTCAGGGCGAGTGTGCCCGCCGATCGGGTCGGCTCGGCGATGGGCATGATGAGCTCGTCGCTCGGAGTCGGTGGCGCACTTGGTCTTCCGCTGGGAGCCGTGATTGCCGAGAACCTGAACTGGCATGCGCTGTTCTGGTTCGCCACCGGACTCGGTGTGGTCTGTGTCGTGGTGTTCCTGACGATGGTCCCGCATGTCCCGGCGACTGCCCGCGACCGCTTCGATCCGCTCGGGGCGCTGCTGCTGGCGGCCGGGCTGGTGTGCTTGTTGCTGCCGATCTCCAAGGGGGGCGCGTGGGGGTGGACAAGCCCCACGACGGTGTCGCTGTTCGGTGCCTCCGCGGTGATCCTCGCGCTGTTCGGCCTGTGGCAACTGCGTTTTCCGTCACCGATCGTCGATCTCCGCACCACCGCGCGGCTGCCTGTTCTGACCACGAACATCGCCTCGGTCGGCGTCGGTGTCTCGCTCTACGGCATCTCGCTGGTGGCGCCGCAGATCCTCGAGCTGCCTCGCGAAACCGGGTACGGCCTCGGTCAATCCGTCCTGCACGCCGGGCTGTGGATGGCCCCCGGTGGCCTGGCGATGATGTTCGCCTCCAACATCGCGGCCCGGGTGGCGGCCAGACGTGGCCCGAAGTTCACGCTGGTGCTCGGTTGCCTGATCGTCGCCGCCGGCTACCTCACCGGATTCGTGCTCGTCACCAGCGCGCCCGGGGTCATGGTGATGAACATCGTGGTGAGCGTCGGCGTCGGCTTCGCCTTCTCCTCGCTGCCCGCGCTGATCAATGCCGCGGTGCCCGTGTCGGAAACCGCGGCAGCCAACGGGATCAACTCGCTGGCGCGGGCGTTGGGAACGTCACTGTCCAGCGCGGTGATCGGAGCGATCCTCGGCGGTATGACGATGGCCTACTCCGGGCGGGAGATCCCGACGGAGAACGCCCTGCACTTCGCGCTCGGGTTCGTCACCTGCGCCGCCGTCGTCGCCGCGCTACTGGCGCTGCTGATCCCGAAAGCGGCGGCGCCGGATCTCAGAGATCGAAGCGCGCCTTCAGTGCCTTCGTCTGTTTCTGCTCGACGATGATGCCGAGGAGCGGGATGGTGCCGGCCAGCAGGATGCCCACCGTCTTGCCCAGCGGCCACCGCACCTTCACCGCCAGGTTGGCCGCGAACAACAGGTAGATGAAGTAGGCCCAGCCGTGCACGATCGCGATCCAGTTCCACCGTTCATCGCCGAAGCCGTACTTCATCACCATCTCGAAGCACAGGGCGATCAGCCACAGACCCGTCACCCAGGCCAGCACCCGGTATCCCGTCAGCGCCTTGCGGATCTGATCGACAGGAGCCGTCACGATCGGGGCGTCGGGGGTGTTGGGAGCGGTCATGCGGTGGTCCTGTCCTGTTTCTCGTTGTCACCCTTGGCCAGCTCGGCCAGGTAAGCGTTGTACTCGCGGAGGGCGGGGTCGTCGGAGTCCTTGTCGGCCTCGGCCGACTTGGGACGCTCCGGCAGCAGACCCTCGGGAATCTCGGTCAAGTCGGTGCTCGACTTCCGCTCGGGCGGCGCCGCCTCCAGCACCACGAACTTGCGGTAGGCGTACACGCAGAACCCGGCGAAGAACGGCCACTGCAGCGCGTAGCCCAGGTTCTGGAAAGTGCCCGATGCCGACTCGTAGCGGGTCCACTGCCACCAGCCCAGAGCAAGGCAGCCGCAGGCAGCGACGATGACGAGCGCTATCAGCGCCCATCTCCGACGCTGTGTAGTGGGCATGCTTAGACGGTACCGCGATCGCCATTGCCACTGGTAATCAGCATTTCGGTCCGATGAACTCGTCGAGCCGCGCGGTGTCGGCTTTGCGGTACACGGCGATGGTGTGCCAGCTGTTCTGCGTCCAATGGATGCCCAGCAGGTCGAGGGTCCAGCGGAACAGGCCGCGGATGTCTTCGGAGTGATTGGTGAAGTGGTAGCGGATGCTGGCCACCCCGCGGTCGTTGGCCACCACGAGGCAGCCATCGCTTTCAATGAGGCCGCGGACAAAACTGTTCGGGTTCCTGTGTGATCAGGTCCTCTTGCCACGGTTCGAGCTTGATTGGGCGGAGGTGCTTCTTACCCGGGCCATGCTGAGGTAGAAGGCATGGCCAATGCGCCGAGTAGAGATTGACCTCGACCCAGTTCCCGGCACAGGCCTGGACTGCCGCTCGTTGTCCTCGCATCACCGCGTCGATCGCGTCGCGGCACCGCTGGATGATGGCTGGGTACTTCGCGTCGAGTGCGATGCGCAGTTTCCAGACCTGTCGAGCCCGCGAGATGCATCCATCACCGAGGTACATGGCCAGGAGGTAGGCGTAGGGAGCCGCGGGCAATCCGGAGAAATCGTGATCGCAGATACCTGAATCCATCCATCGTCGGCGGATACCTCGCTCTTGCCTCCAGTCGCGGATAGTGGGCCGTGGAATACCGGTTGCGCGCGAAATCGCGCAGTCATTCATGCCGGCGGCAATGAGCCTGTGCAACGGCTTCGTATTCGTCGTGTGACCGCATGACTCAACGTATTCGCGGGCACCGACAAGTTCTCCGCCATAGAAAGGCGGTACGATCACACCCGCTTGCGGGCGTGGCGGAATTGGCAGACGCCATGGCTTTAGGTGCCATTGTCCGGAAGGACGTGGGGGTTCGAGTCCCCCCGCCCGCACTCACAAGGGGAGCAGTTGTCCGCGGCTAGCTCACCGAATCCTCGGCACAGTGGTGTGCCACTTGGTTCCCGCCATTGCGTTTCGCGCGGTACATCGCGGCATCGGCGTCGGCGGTGAGACGGGCGATCAGCGCCTGGTGGCTGGCGTCGTCGTTGTGGTCCAGCGGAGCGCTCGCCGTGCCGACACTGGCGGTGATCTTGACGGGCAGCGCGGCGATGGCATCGCAGATCCGTTGTGCCAGCCGGTCGGGTTCGCGGTGCGCCGACACGTGCGCGATCAGGAACTCCTCGCCGCCGCTGCGGGCAAGCACGTCGGCCTTGGCGGTGCTGGCGCGTAACGCGTGCGCCACTCGCACCAGCGCGCGGTCACCCGCCAGATGCCCGTGTGTGTCGTTCAGCGCTTTGAAACTGTCCAGATCGACCATGACCACGGTCAGGCAGACATCCGCGGCGTCGCGGGCCACTACCAGCCCGAGGGTCTTGTGTTCGAACGATCGGCGGTTGAACAACCCGGTCAGTGGATCGCGGTCCGAGTGCAGTAGATCCACGCCCAACGCGTTCACCAGCGCCCGGATGGCCAGCGGCATGGCGATGTTGATCTGCAGCACCAACAACAGATCCACCACCCCCAGCACCGGATGGCCCGACAGCGCCAGTCGCAGAGCCAGAGCCGACCCCACGGTCGCCGCGACCGCGAAGTTGTAGAGCACCACCCGGGTGGAGTGGAAGAAGGCGAAGTAGGCGCCGATCACGGCGAACGCATTACAGCCGATCAGGGCAGCGATCGGCTGGGGGTGCGCCAGGCAGGCCAGGGCGATGGCCAGACTGGACGTCAGACCGAACAGCATCGACTGCCGTTCGGTGGGCCAGCGCCAGATCCACAGCAGCGCCGACGCCAGGCCACCCGCGATCGCGAGCCAGGTCATGGCGACGGGCACGGTTCCGCGGGCCCCGTCGGGGCTCAGCAGCAGGGCCACCAGACACAGCGCCATCGAGCCGGCGATGCTGCCCATCATGATGCGCGCGGCTCCGCTCATACCGCGGGCGTGCAGGTAGCCGCTGAGCCAGTCGTAATGATCGGGGCGCTGCTGCCACCGACCGGGCTGCCACCACCGGTTCGACCACCGCATCGTCACTCCCTGGGCCAGCTACCGAACTCACAGCAGCAAAGAACCCGAGAGTACCAAGCAAAGACAGCGATGCAGGTCGGAAGCCTTTGCAGGGCAAGCTGGCTACGGGTGTGGCCAGCCGGCTACCGAGTGGCCGGCTGCGTGGCGTCGCGGCCCGCCAGCCGGTCTTCCCAGATCTGCAGTACCTGGGCATCGGTGCGGGGGCTGGTGAGACTGCCGACCACGTAGGCGATCAGGCTGGCGGCCAGGCCGTAGTAGATGGGCTCGTTGGCCAGCACGTCACCCACCACCACCATGGTGGTCAGGGTGACGACCGTGCCCGCGGCCATCGACCACAGCGCGCCGGCGCCGGTAGCGCGTTTCCACAGGAACCCGCCGAGAATCGCCACCAGCAGACCGCCGACCAGGATGTCGTAGGCGATGGTCAGCGCTGCCACCACGTCGTTGAGCAGTGCCGCGATGACGATCACGGCGACGCCGAGCACCACGACGTACAGCCGGTCCGAATGCACGTCCCGTTCGGCGTCGGGGGATTCGTCGACGGTGCGGCCCACCAGCCGGGCCAGCAGTGGCTTGACGTCGGTGCGTGCGACGGTGGCGGTGGCGATCAGCGCGCCGGACGCGGTGGACATCATGGCGGCGACGGCCGCGGCCAGCACCAGACCGCTGATGCCGACCGGCAGGATGGTCTCGGCGATCTGGGCGTACACATCGTCGCTGACCTCGATGTCGGTCAGGAATGTCGACGCGGCTGCGCCGATCAGGGCACCGGCGACGCCGTAGAACAGGCAGTAGATGGCGGCGGCGGTGCCACCCCATTTCGCGACGGCCGGGGTGCGGGCGGTGAAGACGCGCTGCCAGATGTCCTGCCCGATCAGCATGCCGAAGCTGTAGACGACAAAGAACGTGATGATGGTCTGGGTGCCGATGGCACCGAAATCGAAGATGGAGTCGCTGGCGCGTTCCCGGATGCCGTCCAGGCCGCCGGCTTCATTCCACGTGAACGGCAGCAGCAGGCAGAAGATGCCGATGGTCTTGAGCATGAACTGCACCATGTCGGTCAGCGTGATCGACCACATGCCACCGATCGACGAGTAGAGCATCACGACGGCCCCACCGATGATGACGGATACGGTCCGGTTGGTGCCGAACAGCACGTTGAACACCGTCGCATAGGCGATCGTCGAGGTCACCGACAGCATGAGCGTGTAGGCCACCATCACCAGCCCGGAGGCGGCGGTGGCATCCACCCCGTAGCGCAATCGCAGCATCTGGGCGACGGTGTAGACGCGCAGCCGCTGGATGGGCCCGGCGAAGAACAGGCTCAGCAGCAACAGGCCCACGGCGATGGCGACCACCAGCCACATGCCCGAGATGCCGTACTCGTAGCCCAGACCGACGCCGCCCACCGTCGACGCACCGCCGAGTACGACGGCCGCCATGGTGCCGGTGTACAGCGCGGGCCCGAGCCGGCGGCCGGCGACCAGGAAGTCGGCCGAGTCCTTGGTTCTGGTCTTGCCCCAGAAGCCGAACGCCAACATGGCGATCAGATAGACGACAATGATGGCGATGTCGATGGGCTTTCCCATGGGATCTCCTGTGGTCAGGTGGCTGCGAACATGCGCAGCGTTGTCGGTAGGACCACGAGGGCGGGTCCAGGGCGGGTGAACGTCTCGGCGATGGCATCGCCGACGGTATCCGGGGTGGAGACTGTGGCGGGAACGCCGAAACTGCTTGCGAGCGCGGCGAAATCGGGGCGTGCCAGTTCGGTGGCGGTGGCCTGGCCGAAGGCTTCGGTCATGTACTCCCGCAGGATGCCGTAGCCGCCGTCGTCGACAATCAGCCAGGTGACATCGGCGTTGTGTTGGCGGGCGGTGGCCAGTTCGGCGATCGAGTACATGGCGCCGCCATCGCCGGATACGGCGAATGTGCGTGTGCCCGAGCCGATTGCCGCCCCCAGAGCGGCGGGGTAGGCGAAGCCGAGCCCACCTGCACCCTGCGCGGAATGGAAGCCACCGTCGCGCGGGTCCCACGCCGACCACGCCCAGTAGCCGGCGATCGTCATGTCCCAGAAGGTGTGGACATGCGACGGTACGGCCGCACGAAGATCGCGCATCAGGTTCAGCTCGAGGTCGAGATCCTGCTCGGAAAGTCTGTGCTGCACCGATTTCCGAAGTTCTGAGGCGACGACGGCGCCGCGTCCGCCGTCTCGCGGGGTGACAGCCTTTCCGATGGCCTGCAGTGCGGCGGCTGCGTCGGCGTGAATGCCCAACCCCGGGTGGTTGGATTCCAGCACCCGCGACTCGGCGTCGATGTGGATGATCCGGCCCCGCGGCGTGAACGTGAAGTAGTTACTGGTGACCTCGCCGAAGGAGGTGCCCACCGCCAGCAGAACGTCGGCGTTTTCCAGCAGTTCGGTGGTGTGGCGGTCCTCGATCCAGGAGGCCGCCGACAGCGGGTGATCGAACGGCATCGCGCCCTTGCCGCCCACGGTGGAAATCACAGGTGCGTCAAGGGTTTCCGCCAACGACACAAGTGCCGGCGGTCCGCCAGGGGAACGACGTACCCCGCCGCCGGCCAGGATGACGGGGCGCGCGGCGCTGTTCAGCAGCGCCGCCGCTTCGTCGACGAGCTCGGTGCGCGCCGGGCGCTCGGCGATGTGTGTCACCACCGACGTCACCGGCGGCACGTGGGTGGCTTCCAGCAGTACGTCCTGCGGGATCTCCACCCATGTCGGTCCGGCCGGCGCGGACTGCGCGAGCGCCCACGCGTCGGCCAGCAGGCTGGGGATCTGCGCGGCCTCGCGCACCACCGCCGTGCTCTTGGTGACGTTGAGCGCGCTGCGCTGCTGGTCGTCGAGTTGGTGCAGCATGCCTTTGCGCTGCCCGAGCCCGGCACGTGGGACCTGGCTGGTGATCACCAGCAGTGGCACGCCGGTGGCGTAGGCCTCCTGCACTGCGCCCAGTGCCGTCAGCGCGCCCGGGCCGGTGGACAGGAACAGCACACCCACCTCGCCGGTGGCCCGGGTGTAGCCGTCGGCTTCGAACGCGGAGTTGTTCTCCACCCGCGAGCTCACGAACTTCAGGCGGCTGCGCCGGATCGCGTCGAACAGTCCGAGCGCATGCTGACCTGGAATGCCGAACACATGCGAAACCCCGAGAGCAGCAAGTGTTTCCACAACAACGTCGCCACCGTTGCGCTCAGCCACCGGAGTTCTCCTCGTGGCGTAACGCCAGCAGCGACACCAGGTCGTAGGCGACGTGTGACGCGGCCACACCGGTGAGTTGGGCGTGATCGTAGGCGGGGGAGACCTCCACGACGTCGGCTCCGATGACATTCAGCCCGCGGAACCCGCGCAGTATCTCCAGCAGCTCACGGCTGGTGATGCCGCCGGCTTCGGGGGTGCCGGTGCCGGGGGCGTGGGCGGGATCGAGGACATCGATGTCGATGGACAGGTAGACCGGCCGGTTGCCCAGCCGCTGGCGCAGCTTGTCGACGACCTCCCGGACACCTTGGTAGTACACGTCGGACGAGGTGACGATGCCGAAGCCGAACCGGCGGTCGTCCTCGAGGTCCTTCTTCCCGTACAACGGACCCCGGATTCCCACATGGCTCAGCGCTTCGGTGTCGAGGATGCCTTCCTCGACGGCGCGGCGGAACGGGGTGCCGTGGGTGTATTCGGCGCCGAAATAGGTGTCCCAGGTGTCGAGGTGGGCGTCGAAGTGCACGAGCGCGACGGGGCCGTGCCGGTGGGCGGCCGCGCGCAACAGCGGCAGCGCGATGGTGTGATCGCCACCGATCGTCACCAGGCTGGCGCCACCTGCGGTCAGTTCGAGTGCGGCGGCCTCGACCGTCTCGATGGCCTCGTGGATGTTGAACGGATTCGCCGCGATATCGCCGGCGTCGGCCACCTGTGCGATGTCGAACGGCGACACGTCCAGTGCGGGGTTGTAGGGCCGGATGAGCCGCGACGATTCCCGGACGTGGCTGGGGCCGAAGCGCGCGCCGGGACGGTAGGACACCCCCGAGTCGAACGGCACCCCGGCGATCACGACGTCAGCAGAGGGCACCTGATCCAGCCGAGGCAGACGGGCGAACGAGGCGATACCGGCGAAGCGCGGGTTCTTCGAGGCGTCGACGGGACCGATGGGGCTGTTCATGAACCAATCTTTCTACGCAGGAACGGAATCAGGTTTGTCGATGGAAGTGATGGGGTGGTTGGCGGGAGCGCCGGTGGGTACCACCCGCGGACCGTCGGGGCCGAAGGCGTCGCGCGGTTCGGGGAAAGCGAACAGCAGCGCCGGGTACAGGACGGCGGCAATGCCCAAGCCCACCGGGATGCTGAGATCGATTCCGGCTGCCAGGTTTCCGAACGGGCCGACGAACTGGCCCGGCAGGTTGACAAAGCAGATGCTCATGGCCGCGGCGGCCAGCCACGCGCCGAGGCCACGCCAGTTCCAGCCGTGGCGAAACCAGTACCGACCGCCTCGCTGACGGCGGTTGAACACCTGCAGTGCGTCGGAGTCGTACCATCCGCGGCGGACGAACCAGCCGATCATCATGACCACCATCCACGGTGCGGTGCAGGTGACGATCAGGACGGCGAACGTCGAGATGCTTTGCACCACATTGAAAGCGAAGCGACCCACGAAGATGAACCCGATCGCCAGCACCCCGATGAACACCGTTGCCTGGACCCGACTGAAACGGGGGAAGACACTGGAGAAGTCCAGGCCGGTGCCATAGAGCGCGGTGGTACCGGTGGACATGCCGCCGATGAGGGCGATGAGGCAGACCGGAATGAAGTACCACCCCGGGGACACTGCGAGCAGACCACCGATGTAATTGCCCTCGTCGAGGTATTCGGTGGCGTTGGTGGCCACGACGGTGGCGGTGACCAACCCGAACAGGAAGGGGACCAGCGTCGCGATCTGGGCCAGGAACGCCGCCGTCATCGACTTCCAGGCCGGGGTGTCGCGGGGGATATAGCGGGCCCAGTCGCCCAGGAAGGCGCCGAACGACACGGGGTTGGACATCACGATCAGCGCCGCGCCGACAAACGACGGCCAGTACAGCGCGTTGGTGTCGGGATCGGCATCAGGCCCGAAAATGCCGGCGTAGCCGGGATCGAATGTGTCTGCAAAGGCGAAGATGCCGAGGACGAACAGCAGGGTGGCGGCGATGACGGCCACCTTGTTCACCAGCAGCATGAATCGGAAGCCGTAGATGCAGACCGTCAACACCAGCAGCGCGAAGATCCCGTAGGCCACGGCCACCGCAAGATCGTTCTGGGCGCCGCTCTCGTCTGAACCGATGGCTCGGGTCGCTCCGCCCACCAGCACATCGCCGGAGGTCCATACCGAGATCGAGAAGAACGCGACGGCGGTCAGCAGGGACAGGAACGAGCCGATGACACGGCCGTGCACACCGAGGTGCGCTGAGGAAGACACCGCGTTGTTGGTGCCGTTGCGGGGCCCGAAAAGCGCCATCGGGGCGAGGATCAGTGCGCCGAGCACCAGGCCGGCCAGCGTCGCCAGCAGCGCATCGCGGAAGGACAGCCCGAAGATGATGGGGAAGCTGCCGAGTACCACGGTGGCGATCGTGTTGGCACCGCCGAACGTCAACCGGAACAGATCGAGCGGCCCTGCGGTGCGTTCGGCGTCGGGAATGGGCTCGACGCCGTGGGTCTCGACCTGGGTCACCTTGGGCGGTGTTCCCTCGGGTGGGATTGTCGCGTTCACGCTGTTGTCTTTCCTGCCGGCGCGGGGCTCAGGTGTTCGTGGACGGCCAGTAGGCGGTCGCCGTCGCGGATGTAGACGATCGTCTCGCGCTCGCGGGTGGCGCTGAGCTGTCCGTCGATCGAGGTGACGGTCTCTACGGTGTGGGTGAGCACGGCGGTGTCCCCGAGAAGCTGGACCAGGCGGTCGCTGCTGACGCACGACTCAACCCGCCAACCGCTGTCGAGCCAGGACGCCCACAGCGCTTCGTAGCTGGCCCGGTCGTCGAGGCGGGCGTCCTCGGGGTGGAACACGAACGTCGCGGCGGGAGAGAAACCGGCGAAGTAGGCCGAGGTGTCGGTGGCGGCGAACGCCGCGACCAGCGACTCGGTAGCTGTGAGCACCTGCTCGGTGGTCAGGGCCATCTTGTTCCGATCAGTCAGAAGATCTGGGTGATGAACATCGGGGTGATGTGGTGCGGGTCACTGTAAAGCCGCGTTGGACGTGTCGCAAGCAGTTCGATCGTTACGCGGGTGTTTCTGATCAGGATCTGACGGCATTAGGTAGATGATGCGTACAACGATGCTCCAGAGGGGTTATCTGGCGCACGATATGGTGTTGACGGCCGTCGCAAAAATCTTCGGGCGAGTTTGGGTGGGAGGGCGGATATGGACGAAATCGACGAGGCGATCGTGGCTCTGCTCGAGGTGGACGGCCGCCTCACCAACGGCGAGATCGCCCGCGCCGTGGGATTGTCCCGGTCGGCAGCGGCGGCTCGGGTGCAACGGCTGATCGCGAGCGGGCAGGTGATCATCCGGGGGGCGGTTCATCCGGCAGTTCTCGGCCGTGGCGCCCTGGCGCACGTGGGCCTGGCGCTGAACGGGCCTGCCGCGGCCGTCGCGCAGCTCATCAGCCAGCGGCCCGACGTGCCGTTCCTGTCCTTGACCAGCGGTCCGCACGGTATCGTCGCCGAACTCAGAGCGGCGTCGCTTCGCGACATCGACTGCAGCATCAACGAACTGCGCGCACTGGACGGCGTTGTCGGTGTCGACACCCTGACTTACGTCGAGGTGGTCCGCGACGTGATCGGACCGGTAGGTGACGTGCGCACCGAGATCGACGACGTGGACCGGGTTCTGCTGCGGGCATTGCAGGACGACGGCCGCGCTTCCTTCGTCGACCTGGCTGCGGTGGTGGGTTTGTCGGCCGCGGGTGCGCGCCGGCGCGTGTTGAGGTTGATGGACTCGCAGGTGGTACGCGTCGGCGCGGTGGTACGGCACTCGGGCCGGGACCGGCAGAGCGCCATGGGCCTCGGGGTGCGTCTGGCCGGTGACCATGATGATGTGGTGGCCGCCATCGCGGCCATGCCGTCGGCCATCTTCGTCGCCCGCACGTTGGGTCGTTACGACATCCTGGTCACGGTCCGAGCCTTCTCCAACACCCAACTTGTCGAGGCGCTGGACGCGGTGCGCGCTCTGCCCGGCGTCCTCGCCGTCGACAGCTGGGCTCACCTGGAAGTGGTGAAGGAAAGCTACGCCGCCGGATTCGAGGGACCGGAACTCGGGAATTCGCCACGCGCCGGCGCTGGGCGGCTTAACGTTTCGTTCGATGCAGAGGGCAGCTCCGAGTGAGCCACGCAGCGCCGATCAGCCGGCCCTGCCGCAGGTTGATGACCAGGAGCGCCCGGGGCGCGAACTCGGGGGCAGGGTCGACGGATTCGTCGCGATCGTCGCCTTCGCAGTTGCGGTGCTCACCATCTGGCAGGTGTTCCGCCCGCTGCCGCAGGGCAGCCAGTTCTATCTGATCGTCTTCCTGGCCGGCACGCTACCGCTGATCTTCCTGGTGTACCGGTCCGGTTGGCGGCGCCTGGATCCGGCCGACCGGCCGGGTGCCGTCGACTGGCTGCTGGCGGCGGTCACACTGGTGGTCTGCCTGTATCCGGTGCTGCCGATGACGATCGGTTCCGGCGGTGGCGGCTACAACGCCTTCCTGGACCGCCAGGGGCTGCTCGAGCCGACCGACGTGGTGATGGGCGCTCTGCTGCTGGTGCTGATCCTCGAAGCCTGTCGGCGCACGACGGGGTGGGCGTTGCCCGTCGTCGCGGGTGCGTTCCTGGCGTACGGGTATTACGGCGGGCTGCTTCCGCAGAGCTGGACCATCGCCCACGTGGGTCTGGATTTCAACCAGATCGTCGATGCCCTGTACAACTCAGGCAGTGGGTTCTTCGGCACGCCGCTGGACGTCGCCGCCACCTACATCGTGTTGTTCACCATCTACGGCGCGGTGCTCGAACTGTCAGGCGGCGCAAGGTTCTTCGTCGCGCTGTCGGTGGCGGCCTTCCGCAGGTCCCGCAGCGCAGCGGGCCGCACCACCGTGGCCTCCGGCTTCCTGCTCGGCACCGTGTCGGGTTCGGGCACCGCAACAGCCGTCACCGTGGGCGCGGTCACCTGGCCGATCATGCGGCAGTCGGGATACACCCCGGAACGGGCCGGCGGTGTCCTGGCTGCCGCCGGTGTGGGCGCACTGCTGTCGCCGCCGACGTTGGGCGCGGCGGCCTTCATCGTCGCGGAGTATCTGGAGGTCTCGTACCTGGTGGTGCTCGGCTGGGCCACCATTCCGACCATCCTCTACTACCTGGGCATCCTGCTCGCGGTCGAGATCGATGCCCGCCGTTTCGGTATGCGCAATACCGAGATCGAGGCAGAGTCCGCGTGGAAGCTGCTGGCCAGGTTCGGTTATCACTTCTCCTCGTTGATCGCCATCGTGGTGCTGCTGGCTGTCGGAGTCTCGGCAACCCGCGCCGTCGTGTACGCCACCGCACTGGCTTTTGTGCTGTCCTTCCTCGACCGTCGCGGTCGACTGACACCGCGGCGGCTGTTCGTGGCGCTCAGCTCGGGAGTGCGGGGGGTGCTGCCCGTGGTCGCGGTGTGTGCGGCGGCCGGTGTCATCACCGCGATGACCACGAAAACTGGCCTGGGCGCGCAATTCTCGTCGCTTCTGGTGGGCGGTGTCAGTGCGCTCACCGACAACCGGACGCTCATGCTGGCGTTGACGGCGGTATTCGCCGCTATCGCGCTGGCGTTGCTGGGGCTGGCCGTTCCGGTGACGGCGTCGTTCGTCATCGGCTGGGTGATCATCGGGCCCGCGTTGCTGGCTCTCGACGTGCCTGCCCCGGCTGCGGCCATGTTCGTCTTCTACTACTCGGTGTTGTCCGAGGTGACCCCTCCGACTGCCCTTGCAGCCGTGGGTGCTTCCGCGGTCACCGGCGGTCGGGCGTTCCCGACGATGTGGCAGGCGTTGCGGTATGCCGCGCCCGCGTTCCTGGTTCCCATCGCCTTCGTGCTGACCGATCCGGGTGAATACCTGCTGGGCCGGGGGCCGATCCTCGGCGTGGTGTGGGCGCTGGCCGCCGCCTGTGTGGGCATCGTGGCGTTGTCCTTCGCCGCCGGCGGCTGGGTGCTCGGCGTCGGGTCGGCAGGGGTGATTCCGCGCATCCTGGCCGCTGCGGCGGCTCTTCTGCTGCTGTTTCTGCAGCCGGTCACCATCGTGGCCGGTCTGGCGTGCCTGCTGATCGCGGTCGCGCTCACTTTCATCGACCGAAGGAGATCGACGTGAGAAGTGCTGCAACAGTTTTCGCGCTGCTAGCGCTGGCCGGTGCGGCCGTCACCGGCTGCGGTGGTCGCCAGGACGCCCCGACGGCCGACTCCGGGGGCGAGGTCACCTGCGAGGTCAGCGGCGACACCAGGGTCAGCATCGCAACCGGTAATGCCACCGGCGTGTACTTCTCACTGGGCAACGCGTTCGCCGAGCAGGTCTCGGACGCCACCGCGGGCAAGGTGAAAGCCACCGCCGCTGAGACCGGAGCGTCGGTGCAGAACATCCAGCAGCTGGTCAGCGGCACCTATCAGGTGGCGTTCTCGCTGGCCGACACCGCTGCCGACGCGGTGGAGGGTGAAGGTAGCTTCGACGGCAAAGAGCAACCGGTGCAGGCGCTTTCCCGCATCTACCCCAACTACACGCAGGTGATCGTGCGCAACGACGCCGGCATCTCGACCATCGCGGACATGCGCGGCAAGCGGGTGTCGACGGGGTCGCCCGGCTCCGGCACCGAGGTGATCGCGAACCGTCTGCTGGAGGCGGCCGGCTTGAATCCCAGCGCCGACGTCTCCGCCCAGCGGCTGGATCTCACCAAGACCGTCGACGGTATGAAGGACGGTTCGATCGATGCCCTGTTCTGGTCGGGCGGTCTGCCCACCCCGGGTATCACCGACCTGTTCACCTCGGCGCGCAATGACGTCACGTTCCTCGACATCACGCCGGAGCTGCCCAAGATGCAGGAAATCAGCCAGGTGTACGAGGAAGGGGTGATCCCGGCTGCGACCTATGGGCTGCCCGCTGACGCCAAGACCATCGTGGTGCCGAACCTGCTGTTGGTCCGCGACGACCTGGACGCCAACGTGGCGTGCGTGCTGACCAAAACGCTGTTCGAGCGTCAACCGCAGCTCGCCGAGGTGGTGGGTGCGGCCAAGGGAATCGAGCTCGACAACGCGCGCAACACCGATCCCGTCCCGCTGAACCGGGGTGCCGAGACCGCACTCGATCAGCTCGGCGGGGCCTCCTAGTTTCTGCCTCGCTCCTCCAATCAGAAGGGCGGTGGGTCGTTGGGGTCGGCGTTTTGGGTGTGGTCTTCGAAGAAGAGGCGGTAGCCCCAGTTGTCTTTGGGGGTGGCCGCGCGGTGGGTGGGGGTGCCACCGCTGGCGCGGTGGGCAGCGTTGAGTGCGCGCTCTGCGGCGATGCGGTAGGCGCGGTCTTTGGCTTTACTGCGTTTTCGTTTCGGCATCTTCACCGACTTGTCGGCGGCCGCTTCTTGTCTCGGGCTGCCCCGCTGCACCGGCGCCGAGCTGGTGTTCACACTCGGGAACAGGATGCGGCTCAGCGGGATGCTGGTGTAGGTGTGGCCGGTGGGGGTGGTGAAGAGGACGGTGCCGTCGGGTTGTTGGACTTCGGACCAGCCGTCGCGGAAGGTTTTGATCAGGTGGTGATGGCGGCAGTGGCCCTTGAGGTTGGAGGCATGGGTGGGCCCGCCCTCGCCCCAGGGGATGGTGTGGTCGAGGTCGGCGTCGCGGATGGGGCGGTCGCAACCCGGAACCCGGCAGGTCAGGTCACGGGCTTGCACGAATTCGCGATCCGCGGCGCGGACGCGGTAGCTCTCGGTCGGGTCGACCGCCGGGGTCTTGATGTGGCGGACTTCGGCACCGGCGGCGATCAGGGCCGCGATCAACGCATTCGGCACCACCCCGTAGCCGGGGATGAACCCCGGCGCAGGGCCCGTCTTGGGAGCTGGTGTGGCAGAGATGATTTCGTCAGCCGCTGGCGCTTCTGGGGCCGCGGGCTCTGACCCGGGCTCCTCGGCTGCCGGTAGCTCGGCTTCTCGGTCGGTAGGAGCCGGGCAGTGCCGCGGAGCCGACGACGGCGGCTCCTGGTCCTGGTCCTGGCCCGGGTCCGGGTGCACCGGTTGCCCGTGCGGTGTCGCGGGATCGTCGCCGGCGCTGGGCTCGGCTGCGTCAGCCTGCTCGGGCTTGCTGACAGCAGGCTTGGTGTCCTTGGTGGGGTATGTGATGGTGACGTTGGTGGGGCCGGTGGGGAACACGCCTTCGCCGTGGATCAGCGGATCGGGGTCACCCTCCAGCGCAGGGGCGTCGGCGTAGATGTGCACCACGAACCGCGAGGCCACCCCGTCCTCGGCGGCCGCGGGGCAGATCTCGGAGCCGCACAGGCATTTCAGGTGATCGGCATCAGCGCCGAGGGCTTCGGCGGCGTCGGCGAGCCGCTGGTCCAGCGTGCGGGGATCATTGGGGCACACCGCTTTGGCCATGGTGCGCAGTTTGCCCATCAGCAGGGCGCCGCCGGGTTTGGTCAACCGCATCGTGAGGGTGGTGATGCCGGCCTTGTCGTCGGTGTGCTCCACGGTGACTCCACGCCCGCGCACGGTGTTACGGACCCGCCGCACCGCATCCGGGTCGAAGCGTTCGACCCACACATCGACGGCGTTCTTCAACTTGTAGTACGACAGCCCGCTCCACCCGCACGTGGTGGCGGCCTCGACGCACGCGGAATCGATGTTGGCCAGAGCCTGGTCGTCGACCACCAGTAGGGTGCGTTCCACCACGGTGGCCATCACCCGCGCGGAGATTTCCCCACGGTGGAACAGGGCGGCGAGTTGGGGGAAGCGGTCTCGCATCGCGGCGCCGACTTGTAGATCGTTGAACGCCCAGCGCGCCGAGATGCCGAAGGCGATCCCCATCTGGGCCACCACGTCGTCTTCGTCATCCACGGCACCCAGGCAGGTGTCCTCATCGGCATCAGCGAGCCACCGCGCGGCCCACTCCGCCAACAACGCCAACCGCTGTGCTTCCGCGGCGGCGGCCACCCGAGCCCAGCTCACCGCGGCATCGACGACCGGGGCGGCATCACTGCCACCTCGCAACTCGTCGATCATCGTCGGTAACTGGGGGAACATGCCCCGACCATACCGACCACCACCGACAAAAAACCTTCGCGAAAAGGTAAGCAGCAGAACCCTTTTACTGTCGCTCAATTGTCGCTCCCAGGCGGGCACGCCCGCACTACAACCCCGCGACCACCGCCCAGCTCCCCTCAGCATCACCGAATCCACAACTACCTCCGAGTCGCTGAAAAGTCGCTCAAAGGCGGGCACTAGGTGAATCGCTCCCAGAGTTGACGCAACAGACTCTTGGCCTCGGGTGCCTGCCGAGCCGCATACGGCCACGGTTGATTGCGTTCCGGCACCGACGCCGCGCGGGACTGCTTCAGCCGCGTGCGCAGGTACGTGCGTAGCTCGAGCAGGCAGGGATCGGTCCAGCGGTTCACACTCTCGATCGGGTCGGCGGTGAGGTCGTAGAGTTCCCACTGATCGTCGAGCGGATCGGTGCGGTAGGCCGGCCCGCCCATCCCGGTGGCGGCCAGGTGCCGTACGCCCGGTTCGGTCCAGGTGGCGGGGTCGTCGAAACACCGCACCAGTTTCCACAGGTGTCCGGCGGCCCCGGGTGCCGCGGCATCGTCGACGCGTACCACCAGGCCCTCGAAGTTCGCGGCGACGTGCGCAGGCAGCTTGATACGCAGTGGCGCAGGCGGATTGGAGGTGATGCCGAGCTGGCGCGCACTCGCGGAAGCGCCGGTGTCGCCCTCGAGGACGTTGTCCCGGGTCATGAGGTAGATCGCGCGGTCCTCGTCGGCTGCAGCGCCGTGCACCACCGGCATCAGATCGCGACCAGGAAGGGGATGGACCTCGGAGAATGATTCGGCCAACTCCGACGCCACCGCACCAACGTCCACGCCGGCCGCGGCCAACAACGTCGGCACCAGGTCCACGTGTGATGTCGGCGCTGACACGGTGCGCGGTTGCGTCGCCTGCTCGCCGATCCGCGCGATGACGAATGGCACGCGGGTGGCCTCGTCGTAGAGGTTGAACCACTTCTGGTGGAGGCCACCGTGCGCCCCCAGCAGGTCGCCGTGGTCGGAAGTACGCACCAGCACGGCATTTTCGGACCCGCCCTCGGTGACGGCGCGGCGCACCCGGTCAAGTGGACCGTCGACTTCGGCGTGCAGGCGGTAGTAGAGATCCCGGTAGCGCTGCGCCTTCTTCCGGTAGGTCCGGCTGATTGCGGCAGCCGGGCCGTATCCGGAGTAGTAGGACTCACGGAAGGCGATCTGCGCTGCGGGTTTGGTCGACAGATCTTCGTTCGCGGTGGGTGGTGCCGGAACCGGGGGCGGATCAAGCGGTGAAGCCACCACCGGGCTGCGTCGCGTCCACGCCGGAAACAGCACGATGTCGTGGGGATTGACGAAACTGGCCACCAGCAGGAAGGGGCGCAGGGCAGGTTCGTCGCCCGCGCGTCTGCGCTCGTAACGGTCGTTCAGCCACGCGACGATGCGGTCGGCGAACAGGCCGTCGCGGCGAAACCCGCTGTTGGACAGGGCAGCACCATGCGGCTCGGGTCCCACCCAGCCGGAGAACCCGTACGGCGCCAGTGGGTCGGCATCGAGGTAGCGCTGTACGGCGGCGGGGTCGATCACGCCGGCGTCGTCGTTGGTGGCCAGCGGCCGGCCGGTGTCGGGATCGGTGAGATCGGCGTGGGAGATGTGCCACTTTCCGTCGTAGTGGGTGTCGTATCCGGCTGCGCGGAACCAGTTCCCAAGGGTTGGCACTTCACCGGCGCGCAGCCAGCGCAGCCGCGAGTCGTCGTAACGCTTGCCGATGCCGTCGGTCTGGGTGACACCGTGGAGGTCGGGGTACTGCCCGGTGAAGATGGTCGGACGACTCGGCACACACGCCAACGATCCGGTGTAGTGCCGGGTGAACGAAACCCCGTGATCGTCGAACCACTTTCGTCCCGTCAGCACGCGGTCGCGCCAGGACCGCACCTCGTCGGATTCGTAGGGTGGGATGGCGCGTTCCTCATCGGTCATGATGATCACGATGTCGGGACGGTCAGGCGACATAGGTGTCCTTCCACTGTGCTGCGAGCCCGGCGAGAAGCTTGCCGGACTGTTGGGCCGAGACGGTGGTGGTGAGCGTCACCGTGGTCAAATCCGAGGCATGCGCTCGACAGTGGTTGCCCATCCGCTGAGCGCTCCGAAATCGGCGAGCACGTCCCAGATCGCTTGTCGGCTGGCAGCTGGTGCGGCCGCGGCTGATGTGCGCCACTGTCAGATCATCTCGTTCTTGCCCAGCCAGCGCATGACCTGCCAACCGACGATCACCGGCAGCCAGCAGGTGAGCACCCGGTAGAGCAGTACCGACGGAACGGCCACGGCGGCGGGCACACCGAACGCGGCCAGGCCGCCGATCAGAGCGGCTTCCACCGCGCCCACTCCGCCCGGTGTCGGGGCCGCCGAGGCCAGTGTTCCGCCCACCATCGTGACCACCGTGACGGTCACGAAGGTGGCGTCACCGCCGAACGCCTCGACGCTGGCCCACAGTGCCAACGCCTGCCCGAGTGTGGTTGTGGCACAACCCAGCACGATCACCGCCAGCCTTTTGGGCTCGCGGGCCAGGTCTTTGAGGTCTTTGAGCACCTCGTTGAGCCGCGGCCGGACGGCGTCCTTGAGCCAGCGGCGCAGTTTCGGCACGAACATGAACACCCCGACCAGCCCGAGTGCCGCACCCGCGATCAGGTACAGCACGGTGGCGTCGGGGACGAATTTCGCCAGGTCGGCCGGTACGGCCGCGGCGAGGCTGAACGCGATGAGCAGCGCGATGTGCGTCATCACCTGAACCGACTGCTGCAGTGCCACCGCGGTGGTGGCGCGCAACGCACCCAAACCGCCCTTCTGCAGGAACCTCGTCGACAGCGCGAGGCCGCCGACGCCGGCGGGGGTGGTGGTAGCGGCGAAGGTGTTGGCTACCTGCATCAAGGTGAGCTTCCAGAAACTCACCAATCCCGCCGCGGACGCCCACAACGCCGCTGCCGCACCGGTGTAGCGCAGCGACGAGATCGCCAGGCCGGCCACTGCCCACCACCAGTTGGCGTTGCTCAGCTCGTCGAAGAAGGCCGGCACGGTACTGATGAACGGATAGGCGACGTAGACGAGTGCGACCAGCAGGACCAGCTGGATCAGCTGATTGCGGGTGAACCGGGTGATGGTCTCTTTCTTGATCTGGTCGGCGCCGGTCTGGCGCATCACCTCGTCACGGGCGTCGGCCATCACCGCCTTGTCGTCGGGAATCTCCTTGAGCAGCCGCGAGGGCATCGCAGCCTTGGTCAGCCGGCGTGAGGCGGTGAGCACCGCGTCGGAGTCGAAGGCCGCGATCGCCGCGGCCACAGCGGGCTGAGCACCGTAGAGATGCGTGGTGGTCACCAGCAACTGCGCGATGTCGGCTTGCAGGTGCACATCGGATGCCCCGAACTCGGCGCTGTCGAAGCCGCCGAAGAGGGTGGCGCCCTCGTCGACGGTCAGCTCCTTGGTCCGCAGATCGCCGTGGGCGATCACGTGGTCGTGCAGCTGCCGCAGGGAGGCCCACGCGCTGGCCGCGGTGTCGCGGCTGGTGCATTCTTCGATGGGCACGCCGCGCGCCGGCGTGTGGGCATACAGTGTCCAGCCCCGGTTGAGGTCGGCGACGGCGATCGTGGTGGTGTTGGCCACGCCGATGTCGTCGATGGCAATGCCCATCAGGGCCCGGTGTTCGACCGCGCGCCGCTGGGAAGCGTGCAAGGGGGCGATCTCCCGTTTGCGCAGGCGCGCCCATCGCCAGAATTGGCGCAACGCGCCCCCACTTCGCTGATTGGGGCCGTACAACTCGACGACGGCGGGTTCGTCGGGCCCGAAGGCCGAGATCACCAAGGGTCCCGCCCCGGCCGGACGCACCACCGTCAGCCCCGTCACCGCGAGACCGCGGCGGGCCAGGGCGCGCACCGCGCCGTCGAGGGGCACCTCCAGTGCGGGGGTTCCCACCACCAGCACCGTGAACGCCCCGACGAACCAGCCGACCGACAGCCCGAGCAACGACCGGGCGGGCACCACGGCGCTGACCACCAGGTGGATGGGGACGAACGCCAGCAGCAGCCCCCACCACCAGCGCCGCCACCGCGCGGGCAGCCACGGCCCGGAGACGGTCAGCACCGCGGCCAGCATCGCGATCCAGCGCGGGTCGTCGAGGAACTGAGACAGCAGGGTGTCCAGCCGGTCGGAGAGGTCGAAGTGCCATCGCGGTGCGGCGATGCCGTTGCCGGTGATCGACAGCGACAGCACGGCCACCACCCCGGCGGCTGCGTACGCGCCGAGTAGTTTCCATTGCCTGCCGACGATCAGCCCGATCAGGATGGCGAACGGCAGCGCCAGGATGGCCACGCCATAACCCAGGTAGACCAGGTTCGACTGGGTGGGGGTGAGCACGCCGACGATCTCGGAGATGGACCGTTCCAGCTGCTCCCATTCGTTGCGGGTGATCAGCGAGCTGGTCACCACGAAGATCAGGAATGCGGTGGCGAAACCGAGCCGGATGATGTCATTGGTGCGTCGGGTCAGTGGCTGCAGCAAGCTGCCCGAAACGGCGATCTCCCGCCCGTCAACTCGCATAGTGCCGGAATTCTTTCAGATCCCCCGAGGCTGGCCTAGCAGGCGACGTCGGCGGGCCGTCAGGCAACCAGCGAGCGGGCCTCGGTTCGCCGAAGCTTCCCCGACGGGGTTTTGGGGATCATGCCGGGGCTGAGGACGACGACGTTTCGCGGGCGCACGTTGGTCTCGAGGAAGACTTCGTGGGCCACCTGATGCTGGATGGCGCGGACCCGCTGGGGGTCGTCGTGGGACTTCGACTCGACCACCACTGCGAAGCTCTCCCGCTGATCGGACTCCAGCCGCACAGCGACAGCGCAGCCGGGCCGTACGCCCGATACCCGCGCTGCAGCGCGCTCGATGTCGGTGGGGAAGACGTTGCGCCCGCCCATGATGATGATGTCCTTCACCCGCCCGCACACCACCAGCTGGCCGTCCTCGGTGAGGTAGCCGAGGTCTCCGGTGTCGAACCAGCCCTGCGAGTCCTGGGTGGCCATCGCGCCCGCCACCGTCCGGTAGCCACGCGTGACGGAGTCCCCGCGCACCTGGATCACGCCGACTCCGCGGATCGGCAGCGTTGCGGCATCTTCGTCGACGATCCGCGCCTGCAGTCCCGGCAGCGGCGGCCCCAGGCGCGCCAGCCGCCGCATGTGGCCTTTGGTGTGCGGCACAGCGCGGCCGAGTGCCGCCAGGATGTCGGCATCGACCTCGTCCACCTGCAGTCCGCCACCGCACGCCGAGAACGACACCGCGACGGTGGTCTCCGCCATGCCGTAGGCGGGCAGGATCGCTTCGGCCCGCAGTCCGAACGGAGCGCCCGCGGCGCACAGCGATTCGACGTCCGCGGGTTCCACCTGCTCGGCTCCCGACAACGCCCACCGCAGCGAAGACAGATCCAGCGAAGCCGGGTCCGCGTGACGCAGCCGCTTGGCCAGCAGCGCATAGGCGAAGTTGGGTGCCGCGGTCATGGTGCCGCGGTACTTGTCGATCAGCCTGGCCCACAACAGGATATCGGTCAGGAAGTCCATCGGCATGATCTTCACCAGCTCGGCCCCGAAAAGCATGGGCACCACCAGGAATCCCGTCATCCCCATGTCATGGAACAACGGCAGCCAGCTCACGATCACGTCGGTGCCCAGGTCGTATTCCGCTCCGGCGAACATGGCTTCGGCGTTGGCGAACAGGTTTCGGTGCGTGATGGTCACCGCCTTGGGCGGGCCTGTCGAGCCGGATGTCAACTGCAGCAAGGCCACATCGTCCTCGTCCGACGGCAATGGCTCCGCAGCAGAAGAATTCAAGAGGTGCTCGACGGTGAGAGTGCGCAGACCGAGTGCCTCGAGGATGGGCACCGCCGCCAGGAACGGCTCGGACACGACCACCACGTCGGCCTCGATCAGCTTGATGACGCCGGCAGTCTCCTCGGCCCATCGCTGCAGATCGGTGCGCGGCGTGGGTTGGTGCAGCATGGTGAGGCTGGCTGCGCGCATCCAAATGCCTTGTGCAACAGGGGCAATGTCCGCAGGTGCCCCAGCCAGGACGGCAACGGCGGCGCCGCGGCTCACACCGGCGCCGCTCAGGCCACCGGCTACGCGGCATGCCCGGTCGTGAACTTCGCGCCAGGTGCGCCGAACGGGTGCACCCGGTTCACCGGTCACCATTCCGCGTTCGTCGGTCGCATTGCTGGACATGGTGTCGGTGAATCGGCTCATGAGCTCTTTCCTGAATGGAGAAGTGGTGCGATCACGGATGCAACGTGATATCGGGATGAGGTCGCAGGAGCCGCCTGACCATCGCAACGGTCATCGGTTGGGTTGAGTTCGCGACCGCAGTCAGGACGCACCTGGCGGTGGCCTCGGGTTCTGCTGCCGGTACGACGAACAGCACGGCGTCGCGGGAATGGGTGCCGAGCAGCAGCACGGTGTCGCTGGCCCGCAAACGGTACGGATCGACGGCCACCGAAGTGTCGCCGCGGATGATGCGCGCGGGTGCGGGCGGCCACATTCGGTGGTCGTACACGACGCGACGGACCGGCCCGATCCACGAACCCACAACGGAAACCAGGTCCGGTAACGCGGTGCTCAGATCCTGTGCCGCCGGCCACCAAGCGCCGTCGACACCACCGGATCCGGTTGCCCGGTCACAGATGGCCAACCGCGGAAGGTCCGTAATACTGTGAGCGATACGCACGCTCCTGCCGGCTAAGTAGCCCTTCGCGAACGGCACCACCTACGGTGGTGCACGACGAACCCGCGACCGACTCAGCGTAACAGCCGCGCTGCGGCGCTGAGTGTTACCGCCGAGCTCGGCGATTCGATTGTTTATTGACAGTTCAAAAGTCGTCATCTGCAACGTTTTTGCGTGCTCTGGGGCGTTTCTCCGGGTGTGGGGCGAGTCGCGGACGCTAGTGTGGGCACCGTGTCAGCACACTGGTCGCCGAGCCGCCTCGGCAACTTGGCAGGCAAGCGCATCATCGTCACCGGTGCCACCAACGGAGTGGGTCTGGCCACGGCCCGCGCGCTGGTGAACGCGGGTGCGCACGTGATCCTGGCGGTGCGCAACACCACGCTGGGCGCCCAGCGGGCCACCGAGATCGGCGGCTCCACCGAGGTGCTCCACCTGGATCTGGCCGATCTGTCGTCGGTTCGGGCGTTTCCGGACGCGCTCGCCGGGGATATCGACATCCTGATCAACAACGCGGGCGGGCTCACGCAGCACCGCCGCGACACCGCCGACGGTTTCGAGACGACGATCGCCACCAATCTGCTCGGTCCGTTCGCGTTGACGAATCTGCTGTTGCCGCGAATTCGCTCGCAGATCATCACGGTGGGCTCAGAGGCTCACAAGCGCGCGACGCTGCGCTTGGAGGACATGCACCTGCGCACGGCGAAGTGGACGGTGATGGGGGCTTATTCGCGGTCGAAGCTGGCGACGATGCTGTGGGGGCTGGAACTCGACCGGCGGCTGCGCGTGGCGGGCTCGCCGGTCACCAGTCAGCTCACCGACCCGGGCTGGGTGTCGTCGAACATCTCCAATGTCGCCGACAGCGGGCCCATGGCGCTGGTGCACCGAGGCGTCAAAGCGGTGGGGGACCGGTTGGCCAATGACATCGATCAGGGTGCGGCGCCGACGCTGTACTGCATCAGTGAGCCGATTCCCCCCGGCAGCTATGTCGGCGTCGACGGCATCATGGGCCTGCGGGGCGGACCGGTCCTGATCGGGCGGTCCGCTGTGGCGTGCGACTACGAGCTGGCCGCCCGTGTGGTGGCCTTTGCTGAAAAGGAAACGGGCACAAGCATTCCGGTGTGATTCAGCGTGGGCCCATCGCCCAGCGGATACCGCCGACCAGTACCTGGCCGGACCATCGCACCGTGGTCGCTTCGGTGAGCGGCAGATACGGGAGCCGCAGCGGAAACCGGGCCCACGACGGCAGCATGGCCACTGCCGCTGCCGACAGCGCGGCGTAGGGCCCGCGGGCCACCAGAGGCAGCGGCGGGGTCAACAGCAGGAACCGGGCCGCATCGCGTGCCTCGGCGGTGCCGCGCAGCTCGGGCCGGAACTGCTGAATGCGTTGTGCCAGTTCAGCTTCGGTGCGCGGTGGATCCGCGACGCCCAGTGCGGTGGCTATCCGGGCGGTGTCGGCGACGTACCCGTCGCGGCCAGCCTGGTCCAAAGGTGTTGCGCCGTAACGCTGGAACGCCGTCAGGAAGCTGTCGATCTCGGCGATGTGCACCCACTCCAACAGATGCGGGTCCGAGGCTTCATAGGGCGTGCCGTCAGAGGCGGCGCCATGGACGCGGCGGTGGATGCCGCGGACCTTGTCCACGGCGCGCTGGGCATCGACCGCGGTGCCGTAGGTGGTGACCGCCAGGAAGGTGCTGGTGCGTTGAAGCCGACCCCACGGATCGCCGCGGTAATCGGAATGCTGGGCGACGCCGGCCATCGCCAGGGGATGCAACGACTGCAGCAGCAGCGCGCGCAAGCCGCCGACGAACATCGACGCGTCGCCGTGGACCCGGCGGATGGGCCGGTCCTCGGCGAACCAGCGTGGGCCCGGCGTCTGGTGGATGCGGGCGCGGTTGGAGGGGCCGTCGGGGCCGGCAACCAGGCCGAACAGGCCCCGCCCCAGGCTCTCGCGCACACCGTCGAGGCTGACCATGTAGTCGACGGTACGCGCGGTCGGCCGTCGGTGCGGTGGGCCCCACCGTCGATCTGCACCGCCCGACCAGGGATCTTGACGAACCACAGCGAGCGTTCTACTGTGACCGTACTCACGGGATTGAAACGTTTCAATCTTCAGACAGCGAAGGGGCTGGGATGCCGGAGACGTCGACGACGCCGGACACCGCGATTCAGCGGGTCTGTTTTCTCCTCCAGTTGAAACCCGACCGTGTGCAGGACTACCTGCACGCCCACGAAGAGGTGTGGCCGGAGATGCTCGACGCACTCCGTGCGGCCGGCTGGCGCAACTACTCGCTGTTCGTCCGGCCTGACGACGGCCTGGTGGTCGGGTACCTCGAGACGCCGGACTTCGAGGCCGCGCAGCGGGCCATGGCCGCCACCGACGTCAACTCCAAGTGGCAGGCCGGTATGAGCCAGTACTTCCAGGACAGTGCCCACCCTGATGAGGCCATGCGCCCGCTACAGCACTACTTCCATCTCGCCTGAACCGACACCTGATCCCCACCGCCTACTGAGACCAGAGGACATCGTATGAAAATCGGAGCACGCTCCACGACCGGCTGGCGGGCCACCATCGCCGTCGCCATGTCGAACTACATCGAGGCCGGCTCGATCATCGCCATCGCCACCAGCCTCGCGTTCTGGCAGGCCGAATTCGGCATCAGCAATTTCGCGGTGGGGTTGCTGGCGGCACTGAGCGCCAACGCCTTCGGCGCGGCCATCGGCGCCATCCTCGGCGGACCCCTGTGCGACCGCTTCGGCCGCAAGGCGATCTACACCTACGATCTGCTGGTTTACATGGCCGGCGTGCTGTTGGCCGCCTTCGCCGTCAACTTCACCATGCTGTTGGTGGCGTTCATCGTGACCGGTATCGCCGTCGGCGCCGGTGTGCCCGCATCGTGGACCTACATCGCCGAACAGGCGCCCTCGGTGGAGCGCGCCAAGCACGTCGGTACCGCGCAGCTGGCCTGGTCGGTGGGCCCGCTGATCGGCTTCGCGCTGGCCGCCGCCCTGGCCCCGATGGGCCTGCTCGGTTCCCGGCTGATCTTCCTGCACCTGTTCGTGGTCGCCGCGATCGTCTGGTGGGTGCGCCAGGGGCTGGAAGAGTCGAAGATCTGGTCCGAAGAAGGGAAAGCCGAAGCGTCCGTGACCCTGGGCGCCCGCGGTCTGCGCGGCCTGTTCTCCCGCAAGGTCAACATCACCGCCCTGCTCTTCCTCGGCGGCATCTACCTGTTCTGGAACACCGTCGCCGGCCAGGCCGGCATCTTCATGCCCCGCGTCTACGACACCGCCGGCCTGCACAGCCCGGTGGCGCAGAACCTGCTGCAGGTGCTGGTGTGGGGTTGCACGGTGCTGGCCACCTACTTCGGCTTCATGCGCTACGGCGACCGGGTGTCGCAGAAGAAGCTCTACATCGGTGGCGCCGCGCTGGGAATCGTCGGCTGGATCGTCCTGGTGGCCTTCACCGACGGCGGCGTGCCCACCATGCTGATCTTCGCGGTGCTGTGGGGAATCTCGTCCGGCCTCGGCGCGCAGGCCTTCTACAGCCTGTGGACCAGTGAGCTGTTCGCCACGCCGTACCGGGCCAGCGCCCAGGGCGTGATGTTCTTCGCGGTGCGTACCGCGACGGGCCTGCTGAGCTACTTCTTCCCGACCCTGCTGGCCGCCACCGGCCTGACGGTCGTCGGCCTGTTGCTGGTCGGTCTGCTGACGGTAGCCTTGATCATCGGGGCCATCTGGGCGCCCCAGACGCAGGGAAAGACGTTGCAGCAGATCGAAATCGAGCGCTATGGCCAACCGGTGCAGGATCCGGCGGCCGGAAAGGCAGTGGTCTGAAGTGACGCAGAAAACCTTCACTGGCGAGACCTTCGACAACCTCGCGATCGAACTCCCGTCGTGGGCGTTCGGTAACTCCGGGACACGTTTCAAGGTGTTCGGGACACCGGGCACGCCGCGCACCATCGAGGAGAAGATCGCCGACGCCGCCACGGTGCACCGCTTCACCGGGCTGGCGCCCGTGGTGGCTTTGCACATCCCGTGGGACAAGGTGGACGACTACACCAAGCTGGGCGCCTACGCCCGCGAGCACGGGGTGGCGCTGGGGACCATCAACTCCAACACCTTCCAGGACGACGAGTACAAGTTCGGCAGCCTGACCCATACCGACAAGATGGTGCGGCAGAAGGCGATCGATCACCATCTGGCGTGTATCGAGATCATGGACCAGACCGGCTCGCGGGATCTGAAGATCTGGCTGGCCGACGGCACCAACTATCCGGGCCAGGGCGATATCCGCGGCCGCCAGGACCGGCTCGCCGAATCGCTGGCCGCCATCTACCAGCACATCGGCGAAGGGCAGCGCCTGGTGTTGGAGTACAAGTTCTTCGAGCCGGCCATGTACATGACCGACGTCCCGGACTGGGGCACGTCCTACGCACAGGTCAGCGCACTGGGAGACCGGGCCAAGGTCTGCCTGGACACCGGCCACCACGCGCCGGGCACCAACATCGAGTTCATCGTCGCTCAGCTGCTGCGGCTCCGGAAGCTGGGTTCCTTCGACTTCAACTCACGGTTCTACGCCGACGACGACCTGATCGTCGGGGCCGCTGATCCGTTCCAGCTGTTCCGCATCATGTTCGAGGTGATCCGGGGCGGTGGGCTGGAGAGCGGGTCGGATCTGGCGCTGATGCTGGATCAGTGCCACAACGTCGAAGCCAAGATCCCGGGGCAGATCCGCTCGGTGCTCAACGTCCAGGAGATGACCGCGCGCGCCCTGCTGGTCGACACCGAGGCGCTGACCACAGCGCAGGAGACCGGTGACGTGCTGGGCGCCAACGGAATCTTCATGGACGCCTTCTACACCGATGTCCGTCCCACGCTGGCTCAATGGCGCAGCGAACGGGGGCTGCCGGAGGACCCCATGCGTGCCTTCGCCGAATCCGGATACCAGAACACCATCAACGCCGAACGTGTCGGCGGAACCCAATCCTCGTGGGGAGCCTGAGAAACATGACCAACCAGACCGTCCAAGACCTGATCGCCCGGTCAAACCGGCTGGGCTCTGACCCGAAGAATACCAACTACGCCGGTGGCAACACCTCGGCCAAGGGCAGCGAGACCGACCCGGTCACCGGCGAGCCCGTGGAACTGTTGTGGGTCAAGGGTTCCGGGGGAGACCTCGGCACCCTCACCGAGAAGGGCCTGGCGGTACTGCGGCTGGACCGGATGCGCGCGCTGGTGAACGTCTACCCCGGCGTGGAACGCGAAGACGAGATGGTGGCGGCGTTCGACTACTGCCTGCACGGCAAGGGTGGCGCGGCGCCGTCCATCGACACCGCCATGCACGGTCTCGTCGACGCCCCCCATGTCGATCACCTGCACCCGGACTCCGGTATCGCGCTGGCCACCGCCGCCGACGGTGAGGCGCTGACCAAGCAGATCTTCGGTGACCGCGTGGTGTGGGTGCCGTGGCGGCGTCCCGGATTCCAGCTCGGCCTCGACATCGCAGACATCAAGAAGCGCAACCCGCAGGCCATCGGCACCATCCTCGGCGGTCACGGCATCACGGCGTGGGGTGACACCTCCGCCGAAGCCGAGGCGCATTCGCTGGAGATCATCGAGACCGCGCAGCGCTACATCGACGCCAACGGGAAACCGCAGCCCTTCGGCGGCGCACTGGAGGGCTACGCGGCCCTGCCCGACGAACAGCGGCGCACCAAGGCCGCCGAGCTGGCCCCGTTCATCCGCGGTCTGGCGTCCACCGACAAGGCGCAGGTCGGTCATTTCAACGATGACCCCCGGGTGCTCGAATTCCTTGCCAGCAGCGAACATCCGCGACTGGCCGCGCTGGGTACCAGCTGTCCCGACCACTTCCTGCGCACCAAGGTCAAGCCGTTGGTGCTGGACCTGCCCGCCGACGCCCCGGTCGACAAGTGCCGCGAGCGGCTCACCGAACTGCACGAGGCTTACCGCGCCGACTACCAGGCCTACTACGACCGGCACGCCGACGCCGACAGCCCAGCGATTCGAGGCGCCGATCCGGCGATCGTGCTGATCCCCGGCGTGGGGATGTTCAGTTACGGCAAGGACAAACAGACCGCGCGGGTGGCCGGCGAGTTCTACCTCAACGCCATCAACGTGATGCGCGGCGCCGAGGCCATCTCCACCTACGCCCCGATCGACGAGTCGGAGAAATTCCGCATCGAGTACTGGGCGCTGGAAGAGGCAAAACTGCAGCGGATGCCGAAGCCCAAGCCGCTGGCCACGCGCATCGCGCTGGTCACCGGTGCGGCCTCGGGTATCGGCAAGGCCATCGCCACCCGGTTGGCCGCCGAAGGCGCCTGCGTCGTCATCGCCGACCTGAACGCCGACAAGGCTGCCGAAGCCGCGAAGGAGATCGGCAACTCCGACGTCGCCGTCGGGATCGCCGCCGACGTCACCGACGAGGATGCCGTGCAGGCCGCCGTCGACGCCTGCGTGCTGGCCTTCGGTGGCATCGACATCGTGGTCAACAATGCCGGTCTGTCGCTGTCGAAGTCGCTGCTGGAGACCACGGCCGCGGACTGGGACCTGCAGCACAACGTGATGGCCCGCGGGTCGTTCCTGGTGTCGAAAGCGGCCGCCAAAGCGCTGATCGACCAGAAGCTCGGCGGCGACATCATCTACATCTCGAGTAAGAACTCGGTGTTCGCCGGCCCCAACAACATCGCCTACTCCGCCACCAAAGCCGATCAGGCGCACCAGGTTCGGTTGCTGGCCGCCGAGCTGGGCGAGCACGGGGTCAAGGTCAACGGCATCAACCCCGACGGTGTGGTGCGCGGATCCGGCATCTTCGCCGGCGGCTGGGGCGCCAAACGTGCTGCGGTGTATGGGGTTCCGGAAGAGGAGCTGGGCAAGTACTACGCGCAGCGCACGTTGCTCAAGCGTGAGGTGCTGCCGGAGAACATCGCGAACGCGGCGTTCGCGTTGTGCACGTCGGACTTCTCCCACACCACCGGGCTGCACGTGCCGGTGGACGCCGGTGTGGCCGCCGCCTTCCTGCGATGACGGGGTCCGTCGCCGCGGTCGACCTGGGGGCCACCAGCGGTCGGGTGATGCTCGCCGAGGTCGGGCCGGACCGGCTCGAGATGCGGTCGGTGGCCCGGTTCGCCAACGATCCGGTGTCACTGTGGAACGGCCGCCGCGACGCTCTGCACTGGGATATCGCGGGTCTCTACCGCAACGTCGGCGAAGGTCTGGCCGCGGCCGGACACGAGGCGCCGGACCTGGCGGGTATCGGTGTGTGCTCGTGGGCCGTCGACTACGGCCTGCTGCGCGACGGCCGGCTGTTGTCGACGCCGCACCACTACCGTGACGAGCGCACCTCGCGCGGTGTGAAGTTGGTGCACGCCCAGATCGGCCCCGAGGAGCTCTACCGTCGCAACGGTATTCAGTTCCTGCCGTTCAACACCGTCTACCAGCTGGCCGCGGAGAAGGCCGACGGGCTGCTCGATCTGGCCGACACCGCGCTGCTGGTGCCCGACCTGATCAACTACTGGCTCACCGGTGTCCGCGCCGCCGAACGCACCAACGTCTCCACCACAGCGTTGTTGACGTTGGAGGGGGCGTGGGACACCGAGCTGATGCAGCGGCTGGGCCTGCCGACATCGCTGCTGCCGGAGCTGGTGGAGGCCGGCAGTGTGCGCGGGCCGCTGTTGGCCGACGTCCGTGCCCGGCTGAGCCTGCCGGTGAGCGCCGAAGTGGTGTCGGTGGCCTCGCACGACACCGCTTCCGCAGTTGCCGCCATCCCGATGCGTTCGGAGCGGGCCGCCTACATCTCCTGTGGCACGTGGGGGCTGGTGGGTGTCGAGCTGCCCGCTCCCGTCGTCACCGATGCGGCGCGGCAGGCGAACTTCACCAACGAGGTGGGCACCGACGGCCGGATCCGGTTCCTGCACAACGTCATGGGCATGTGGCTGCTCAGTGAGACCATGCGCCAGTTCGACCGCGACGGGCATCGCCTCGAACTCGGTGTCCTTCTGTCCGAGGCCGCCGAAATGCCCAGACCCGCTGAGGTTTTCGACACCGACGACCCTCGTTTCCTGCCACCCGGCGACATTCCCGGTCGGATCGCGCAGTGGTACACCGAGCGCGACCTGCCCGCACCGAACGGCCCCGCCGCGATGGTGCGGGCCATCGTGGAGAGCCTGGCCGCGGCGTTTGCCGGCGCGGTGCGCACCGCGGCGGAGCTGACGGGTGTGGACGTCAGCGAGGTACACATCGTCGGCGGTGGTTCACAGAACGAACTGCTGTGCCAGCTCACCGCCGACCGGCTGGGGATGCCGCTGCTGGCGGGCCCCGTCGAAGCGACCGCGCTGGGCAATGTGCTGCTGACCGCGCGAGCGCGTGGCTTGGTGACCGGTGACCTGGAATCGCTGCGGGCCCTGGTGGCCACCCGCTTCCCGGTGCGGCGCTTCGAACCCCAGGCGGCTGCCGTCGGTTGAAGTCATCTGGTGTGATGGTCGCGTGGTGAGCATGCGTGACGTGGCCGCGGCCGCTTCGGTGTCGATCGGGACCGTCTCCAACGTCCTCAACGCTCCGGGCAAGGTCGCACCTGCCACGGTGGCGCGTGTCCAGGCGGCGATCGACGAGCTCGGCTTCGTCCGCAATGACGTGGCCCGTCAGCTGCGGGCGGGCCGGTCCCGCAGCGTCGGGCTGGTGGTACTCGACGTCGGCAACCCGTTCTTCACCGATATCGCGCGTGCCGCCGAGCACCGGGCGGGGGAGCTCGACCTGACCATCCTGCTCGGCACCTCCGATGACGACCCCCACCGCGAACGCACCTACATCGACACCTTCGACGAGCAGCGGGTGTTCGGCCTGCTGGTCTCACCGATCGGCGACGACCTGAGCCGGCTGGCCGCGCTGCAACGGCGCGGTACGCCGGTGGTGCTCGTCGACCGGGACGGCAGCGGCACCCCCTTCGATTCGGTGGCCGTCGACGACATCGCCGGCGCGCGGATGGCGGTGGCGCACCTCGGCGAGGTCGGCCGTCGCCGGATCGCCTTCGTCGGCGGGCCCGCCGAGCTGCGGCAGGTCCGTGATCGGCGGACCGGCGCCCAGCAGGCCGTCGACGCCATTCCCGGCGCGCAGCTCGAGGTGATCAGCACTCCGGCCCTGACGGTGCTCGAGGGCCGCGCCGTCGGAGAGCTGTTGCGTGACCGGCCGGCGAGGCTGCGCCCGGACGCCGTGTTCTGTGCCAACGACCTGCTGGCCATCGGTGTGTTGCAGGCGCTGACGCTGATCGGGGACCTCCGGGTGCCCGAGGACATCGCCCTCGTCGGTTACGACGACATCGACTTCGCCCGGTCTGCGGTGATCCCGCTGAGCTCGATCCGCCAGCCCACCGCCCGGATCGGCGGCACCGCGGTGGACCTGCTGATCGACGCCGCCGAAGATCCGGCCAACCACCGCCCGGATCATGTGGTGTTCCAACCGGAACTGGTGATCAGGGCCTCCACCCAGGGCGGGTGAGGTTCCGTTATTCGGCCGGCGGTGGGGAGTCGGTGAGCTTGGAGCCGGTGGTCTGGAAGATGATCCGCCGGGCGATGTCGACGGTGTGGTCGGCGAACCGCTCGTAGAACCGGCCCAGCAGCACCAGGTCCACGGCCGCGGCCACCCCGTGGCGCCAGTCCGCCCCCAGCACGACCGTGAACAGGTGCCGGTGCAGGCTGTCCATGGTTTCGTCGTCTTGCAGGATCTGTTTCGCCCGCCCCACATCGCCGGAGAGCACCACCTCTTGTGCACTGCGGGCCAGGGCGACCGCCACCTCACCCATCTCGGCGAAGTATCCGTCCACCTCTTCGGGCAGGACCCGGGCGGGATGACGGCGACGGACGATGCGCGCGACGTGTGCGGCCAGACCGCCCATCCGATCGGCGTCGGCCGAGGTCTGCAAGGCGCCGACGACGGCCCGCAGGTCGGACGCGACGGGGGACTGCAGGGCCAGCAATTGGAAGGCGTCGTGCTCGACCTGATTTTTCATGGTGGTCAGCTGGTCCAGTTGCGTGATGACATCTTCGGCGGCTTCCAGATCCGCCTGCAGCAGCGCATGCGTGGCCCGCTCGATTGCGCCACCTGCCAGCGCACACATCCTCGCCAGGTTGGACGCCAAGTCATCGAGGTGCTGGTGGAATTCGGTGCGCATGCTTTCTCACGGTCAAGATCAGCTAATAAAGCCGCATATTACCCACTGCGCTGGCAGGTAAACCGAACGGTCACCGCGGCGGTGCCGCTGCCTGCTCGATCAGCTCTTTGCCGGCGTCGTAGTCGTCGTCTGCGTGGTAGGTGAGCACCCCGACGGCGGCGCCTCCGTCGTCGGTGTACCAGACCGTGAATCCGCTGCCGTGCTCGACCAGCCTCGCATCCGAGAACCCGTCACCCCACGCGTGGTACTTGATGGTGGCTTCGCCGATGGTGCTCCAGAACCCCGGCGCCGAATCCCACCGAGCTGCTTCCCCGGCGGCCACCGTCCCGGCGATGCTGCCCTGGTCGACGGCGTCTTGCCAGTGCTCGACGGCGAGATGACGCCCGGCGGTGTCGTTGAAGGCGAAGGCGAGATCGCCCGCGGCGAAAACATCGGGGGCAGAGGTGCGCATATCGCTGCCCACCACGATCCGGGAATCCCGCACGTCGAGTCCGGCGGCCTCGGCGGGACCGCTCTGCGGCGCGACACCGGTGGCGGCCAGCACCAGGTCTGCTACCAGGCGGGTGCCGTCCTCGAGCAGCACCGCGGTGCGGTCGGCGCTCTTCTCCAATGCCTTCACCGTCGACTCGGGGTGGTAACGCACCCCGGCGCGCTCGACCAGTTGCCGCACCCGCTGACCGGCCTCGTGGCCCAGGCGCTTGACCTGAGGCGCCGGATCGGGGGCCACCAGGTCAACCGAAATGCCCTGCGCGGCAAGCGAAGCCGCCGCCTCGCATCCGATGAAGCCGGCACCGATCACCACCGCGGTCTCCGCGCGCTTCGCCGCTGCCTTCAAGGTCACCGCGTCGGTGGCCGACCGTAACTGCAGAGCCAACTCGGAGCCGGGCACCGGTAACGGCACCGGCGCGGCGCCGCAGGCCAACACCAAGGTGTCGTACTCGAAGCGACGGTCCCCGGCCGTCACGGATTTCTGCGCGACGTCCACGGCTTCGACCCGCACCCCATGGATCACCTCGATGGACCGGTCGCGGTACCACTGCGGCGGGTGCAGGGCGATGTCGTCGTCGTCCCCGCGCAAAAACTCCTTGCTCAGCGGAGGACGCGCGTAGGGCGGGTCCGGGTCAAATGTCAAGATGCGCACGGGTGCGTCCGGGCGGTGTTCGCGAAACGCTTCCGCGGCGCTGACACCGGCGGGACCGCTGCCGATGATCAGCAGGCCGGCGGGCATGGGACTCACACCGGACGCAGCGAGGCCAGGTTCTCCACGGACCTGCGCACGTCGGATTCGAGCACCCTGGCCACCAGCGACCCGACCGGGCCGTTGAGCAGCCCGCCGGTCAGGCGCGCGACCAGGTGGAACGTGGAGCCCGGGTTGTTGTCGCTGATCGTCATATCCAGCGCGATGTGCACGCCGCCCCGGCCGCTGCCCCTCATCTCGAGGCGTTTGAACAGCTCGAAGCTGGTCACTTCCCAGTGGATGACGTTGCGGAAACCCTTGACCTTGATCAGTGAGGACACCTTCGTGCCCAGTTGGACCTCGGCCGGAACCTCGCTCTTCCAGCCGCCGAAGATCGTCATCCATTCACCGAAGCGGTCGAGGTCGGATGCCAGCGCCCAGGCTTCGCGCGGTGACTGGTCGGAGGAGACAGACACGTCAACTGTGGCCATGGGTGTCTCTCTACCCGTTGCCCGTCGCCGCTAACCGCCTCATTGGTGGCGGCGCGTCAGTTGCACCCACCACTCCCGTCCGGCGCAGTCGGGACTGACGCAGCGCCGCTGGTCGCGTTTACCGTCGAGCGGAGCCGGTTCGGTCTGCCCGCCGCACACCAGACAACAACGTTCGTCCTGGCTTCTGGCCATGAGGACGGATATCCACCCGGGTCGCAGCCCTATCGGGAACAGCGAGGACGTTGTTGTCCGGTTGGTCACATCGGCGCTGTCAGCCAACCTTGATCTCACCCATCTCCGACCATCCGTCAGCGTCGATCGTGTGGCTGATGATCAGCGGTGTGGAAGCCAGCGCGTTCGGCGCTTCGGCGACGAACTTCTTGAAGTGCTCGCTGGTGACATGTTCCTTACCGGCATCACCGTCGCGGAACCCTTCGACCAGAACGTATTCCGATGGATCGTCGAGGCTGCGGGACCACTCGAAGAACAGGTTGCCGGGCTCGTTGCGGGTTGCCTGGGTGAACTCGGCGACGACGTCGGGGAATGTCTCGAGATACTCCTGTTTCGGCTTCCACTTGACCACGATGAATATCATCTGAGAACTCCTAAGGGGTGAGGATGGCGCGCCCGCGGACGTTGCCGGCGTCGAGATCGTTGATGGCGGACTGGAAGTCGTCGAGGGCGTACTTCTGGGTGTGCAGATTGACCGCGCCGCGGGCGGCCAGTGCCATCAGGTCGCAGAGGTCGTTGTACGAGCCCACCAGGTTGCCGATGAAGTTGATCTCCGTCGAGATGATGTCAATCGTGGGCACGTTGATGTTCTCGCCGTACCCGACGACGTGATAGTCACCGGCCCGCCGCAGCATCGCCACGCCTTCGCTGGTGGCACCCCCTTCGCCCACGAAATCGACGACGGTCTCCGCACCGTGCCCACCGGTGAGGGTCAGCACCTGGTCCACCTGGGTGCCGTCGGCGACCACCCCATGGTCGGCGCCGATGGCTTCGGCGAGCTTGAGTGCCTCCGGATTACGGTCGACGACGATGAGTTCGGCGGGGGACAGGGCCTTGAGTACCTGAATCCCGATGTGGCCCAAACCGCCGGCGCCGATCACCACACACCGGTCCCGCGGGGTGAGGCGGCGCGCGGCCTTGGCTGCGGCGTGGTAGGCGGTCAGGCCGGCGTCGGCCAGTGCCGCCACATCCGAGGGTTCCAAGGAGTCGTCGATCTTGACCACGCTGCGCGCCGAGGTCCTCAGGTACTCGGCATAACCACCGTTGGTGTCGATTCCGGGAAAAGCGTTGGCCTCACAGTGCACATCGTCACCGGATCGGCAGGCGCGGCACAGCCCGCAGGTGATCAGCGGGTGGACGATCACCTTGTCGCCCTCGGCGACGTTGGTGACCGCGGCGCCGACGGCATGAACCCAGCCGGCGTTCTCGTGACCGATGGTGTACGGCAACTGGACTTGCGATTTCTCTGCCCACTGTCCCTCGAGGATGTGCAGGTCGGTACGGCACACGCCGGCGCCGCCGATCTTGATCACCACGTCGAAGGGGCCGGTGGGGGTGGGGACCGGGACTTCCTTCATCTCCAGATTCTGGTGGTAGCCGACCACTTGGACGGCGCGCATCGTGCTCATGACAGTGCTCCTTGCAGGGGGGACAGGGGAATCAGGGTGTGCGCCGAGGTGGGCGTGACGGGGTCGTCGTAGCGCGTCTGCAGCAGGCCGCGGCAGAAATGGGCGTTACCGTCGATCGAGATCCGGGTGGACCGGGCCCGGCGCAGGGCCAGCGGGACGTCACCGGCCGAGTAACCGCGGCCGGCATGGTCGACCATGACGAGATCGTCTGGCCAAGTTGACAATCCGAGCGCGACCCGGCGCCGTAACAGCGCTGCCGTGGTGCTGTCGTCGGGCAGCTCGCAGAGTGTGACAGCGCCCAGGCCCTCCTCGGTGCGGTCGGGGTCGGCCCTCAGCAGCGCGGTCAGGCAGCGTTCCATCGCCGCGGTGTGGGCCTTGCGCTTGAAGGTCTCGCGCAGCTCGTCCAGCGACTGGTCGGCTTCATGGCCGAAGGTGCCGCGATACCCGGCGTCGGTGGCCAGTCCGGTGTTGATGATGTCGGAGTCGTGGTGGTCGTCGAGCTCGACCACCACGTTGTTGGTCCAATCCAGCGCCGACAGAGCGTCTTTGGCGTCCGACGCCATCAGGTAGGCGAAGTTGGGTGAGCAGAACGAGGTCGGAAGACGCAGGTGCAGTTTCACGTTGAGCGCCGGACTGATCACCAGTGTGTGCACGAAACCGAGGTCGGTGATCGGTTCGTCGAGCTCCGGGTCGACCACCGTCGACAGCGCGGCCATCGCTTGTTGGTGGCGGCTCATTCTCACGCCCCCACCAGGTGGTCGGCATTCTCGGCGGTGTTGTCGGCGCCGCGCGGGCCGACTGCCGGGTCGTCTGCGGAGGGGATCTGCAGTTCGGCCGGCACCGGGATGTCGTACATCTTGGCTGCGTTGAGCCCGAGGATCTTGCGCTTCTGGTCTTCGGTGGTCGCGGGGTATTCGCCGAGCTCGTCGGGAATCTGGAAGTCGACGAACGCCTCGATCAGCCAACGTGGCGTCCACAGCGCGTAGTCCGAGGAGAATTGGATGCGGTCTTCGCCGACCCAGTAGAGCAGCTCGCCCATGATCTGTGCGAAGTACTTGGGCCGGGTGTGGATGAAGGGCATCGCCACCGCCAGCCCGGCATGCACGTTCGGTTCCTGCGTGGCGATCCAGCAGAAGTCCTCCAGCCGGGGCAGGCCGCAGTGTTCGACGACGAAGTTCAGGTCGGTGAAGTCCGAGGCCACGTGGTCGATGTCGGCCACGTCGAACGCGTCGCGGTCCAGCGGGCGGATGGTCGGCCCCTTGTGTACGTGGATGTTGCGCACGCCGAGTTCGCGGCAGGCCTCGAAATAGCGGTAGGCCCACGGGTCGTCCATCCGCCAGCCGCGGGAGTCGCCGTGCCATTCGGCGGTGTAGAGCTTGACGCCTTTGAGGTTGTACTTCTTGGCGTCTTCACGGAACTGGTGCAGGCCCGCTTCGCCGTTGCGGGGGTCGAAGTTGTGGTTGTAGGTCAGCTTGTCCGGGTGCTTGGTGGCCAGCTCGAACGCTTCGTCGGTCTGGCCGAAACCCTTGTAGTAGAACTCGCCCAGCTGGGCGGGCTGAAAGATCGCGTGGTCGACATAGCCGTCGGTGAACAGGTCTTTCATCAGGCGTTCGCCGCCCTGATAGAGGTATTCCTCGTAGCTCCAGACTTCCGATTCGGGCGACAGGTTGCGGTGATAGTCGTAGAAGCAGTCGATGAACTGTTTGCCGTGGATGTTGCGCTGATTCTCCGGGCGCGCATCCCACAAGGCGATGTGGGCGTCGACGATGAAGTACGTGGTGTCGTCCTTGCGGTACATGGGCTGGCCTCTCTCTCCTGTGACGGCTGTCACAGCACTGGCCTGAGAGTAGGTTCGCGAACCGGCTTCGCGGAGGGTCTGGGCGTCTCAATCTGAGACGCCACCCCGGCGGCGTGGAACCGGGCTCGATGTAATCTGGGTCACAGCGAAGGAGGGGCCGGCGGAGTGTCTGACGGAGTACCGGACCGAGTGCAACGGCAGCAGGAGGTGGACCGCGCGCTGCCGCGGCGCCTGCTGGCTTCCTGGCAGCGCAGCGAGGAGTACGGCGTGCCCCTGGAGTCGGTGGAACCGGTGTTCGCCGGCACCGAGAACCTGGAATCGCTGTTCGTCGAGTGCGGCAACGAGGTGCTCACCGACCTGCATCGGACGCTGTCGGCCGAACCGGTCAGCATGATGCTGACCGACGCCGAGGGAGTGGTGTTGAGCCGGCTCTCCGGTGACCACAGCCTGCTGCGGGCCCTCGATGACGTGCACCTGGCGCCCGGGTTCGCCTACTCCGAACGCGAGGTCGGCACCAACGGGCTGGGACTCGCGTTGGCCGACCGGGTGCCGACGCTGGTGCGTGCCGACGAGCACTACGCGTTGAATCTGTGCTCGTTCACCTGCGCGGCGGTACCGGTGCTGGATCCGGTCAGCGGGCGGCTGGAGGGCAGCGTCAACTTCACCACGTGGTCGCAGTCGTCCAGCGACTTGTTGCTGGCCCTGGCGCGTTCGGCGGCCAGCAACACCGCCGCGCTGATGCTGGCCCGCTCCAGCGGCCGGCGGCCCCGGCCGACCTCCCGTGGTCAGGTGTTCCGGGTCGAGATGCCGCGGCTGGAACCGGGATCCGGCACGCTGCACCAGTTGTCCGAGGCGTGGAACCAGGTGGTGGCCCGGGCCGAACGCGCCATGGCGTCGCGCCACGTGGTGGCCGCCATCGGTGAGCCCGGCGTGGGCCGGGCGACGCTGCTGGCCCAGGCGGCCCGCCATGTGTATCCGCGGGATCGCATCCTGTCCGCGGGGGTGCCCGCGCCGTCGGACACCTCGACCTGGCTCGAACTGTGGGCGCCGGAGCTCGGCAAGGCCCACACCGCCGTCGTCGTGCGTGACGTCGACACCCTGCCCACCTGGGCGGCCGAGCGGCTCCGCGACCTGGTGGCGCAGACTTCCAGCGTGCCGTTCGCGATGACCGCCGAGCGGTTCACCGACATCCCGGTCGCCCTGTCCGGGCTCGTCGACACCGTGGTGGAAGTGCCGCCATTGCGTGACCGCAGTGCCGATGTGCTTCCCCTGGCCGCACACATCGCCAGACGCACCCGCGGTCGTGACGTCCAGATCAGCCCGGCCGCCGCGCGTGCTCTGCAGAACTACGGCTGGCCCGGCAACGTCGATCAGCTGTCCCGGGTGGTGGCACAGGCGGCGGGCCGTTCCGACGTCGTCGACGTGGCGATGCTGCCGTCGGAAGTCCTCGCCGGCGACACCCGGCACCTGTCCCGGATCGAGGCGTTCGAGCGCGGCGAGATTGTCCGGGTCCTCGGTACCGGGGCGCCCACCATGGCCGAAGCGGCGCACGAGCTGGGGATGAGCCGGGCCACGCTGTATCGCAAAGCGGCGCAGTACGGTATCGACGTCTCGCGGCCTAAGTAGGCACGCTGAGGTCGGTGGCACTGGAGCGGCCGCGCAGCACTTCGGAAACCTCGGTGCGCCAGTTCTTCTGCTCTGCCCCATCGGCGCGGGTCAGGGCGGCGCCCGAACACGCCACGCGGCCCGTCAGCGTCTTGGCCCGGTCGGCGAGCCGCGCTGCTTCGTTGACCGGGTCACCGACGACGGTGTACTCGAAGCGGTTCAGTGCGCCGAGATATCCGGCGAACACCGGCCCGGCCGACACTCCGATACCGAAATCGACCTCGGGGACATCACGCATGCGCTGTGCCAGGTCGCGGGCGGTGGCCAGGGCGTCCGTGGCGGCTGCGGCGTTGTGGATCGGGGCGCCGAACACCGCGAGTGCGGCATCACCTTGGAACTTGTTCACGAATCCGTGGCCCTGATCCACCGCGGCCACCACGGTCTGGAAGAAGCGGTTGAGGGTGTCGGCCACGTCCTGCGGTGGGCGGGCCGCCGCGAACTGGGTACTGCCGGTCAGATCGACGAACAGCACCGCGACCTCCCGGACATCGCGGTAGAGCGTGGTGTCGCGCTGCACCAGCAATGTCACCAGATCCGCGCCGACGTGCCTGCTGAACAGGTCGCGCAACCGGTCACGTTCGCGCAGACCGGCCACCATCCGATTGAAACCGCTTTGTAGGCGCCCTATTTCGGAACGCTCGTAGACGTCCACGGTGCGCCTGATGTCACCGCGCTCCACGTGGGCCATCGCGTCCACGACATCACGCACCGGGTCGGAGATCGACCTCGACACCACGATGATCGCCCGCAAGCCCCACAACACCGCCACCACCGACAGCACCAGCACGGGCACCTCGATGGAGCCGGAGTCGGAGATCACCACCCCACGCGCGCGGGCGACGATCAGCAGCGCGATACCGACATTGGGCAGCGCACAACACAACACCCACATGGTGATCAACCGGGCCAGCACGCCGGGCGCGGTGTCGCGGGACCCCAGTGTCGGGGCGGCGGCAGCGGTGATGGGCCGCAGCGTGCGCATCGTCAGCAACAGTGCGGTGCACACCGCGGCGGTGACCCCGAAGAACACCGCGGGTGCGGTCAGCAGTGCCACGTCCGCGGCGTGGCGTGGATCGGCCAGGACCGTGACGGCGCCACTGGCCACCCAGACACCGAGCAACAGCAGCGACTGCCGCCTGGCGATCCCGATGGCGGCACGGCGTTGTCGCGCAGTGGGTTCCGACGCCGGCACGAACCAACGCAGCGACGGCGTCACGTTGGCGATGCTGCCCACGGCGACGACGGTGATCGCCGCGACCACCACGGTGACGATCAGCACCGCGTTCTGGTCCCGGAACAGGGCCTGCGCCGAACCGGTGGTCTCGGGGCGCAGGGTGGTCATGATGAACAGGACCTCGGTGACGGCCAGGATGTGGGCGATGGTGACGCCGGCCGCGTAGCGAAACACCAGGCGGGCCGCCTCAGGTGAGAGTCGCTTCACCCACCCGGACCCCGATGCCGCTGAGGCAGAACCGCACCAGGTGTTCGACATCTTCCTGCGGTGGCTGCCGCCCCGAGCCCACGTAACGACGCAAGGTGCCCATGGTGCAGTGGAACACCGCGTCCGCGTCGCGGCCGGCGTCGACGCGGCCCATCTGCTGCAGTGGCGCGGTCAGCAGTTCGCGCAGCGGCTGCATCATCTCGTCATCGGGGGCCGACATCTGCGCCACGGTGGCGTGGCACAGGGTGAACAGGTGCGGGTCGGTGACCTGGTCCAGCAGCCCGCGCACCCAACGGCCGAGCTTGGCCGCCGGCTCGCATTCGCTGTCCATCTGCTGATGCAGGTGCGCGGTCACCCGGCCGATACCGCGTTGCATCACGGCGAGTATCAGGTCGTCCTTGCCGGCGAAGTGGCGGTAGAACGCCTTGTTGCAGGTGCCGGCTTCGCCGATGATGTCGCTGACCTTGGGTGCATCCGGCGCGGTGCGCGACATCACCCGGACCGCGGCGGCCAGGATTCTCTCGATTTCCTCGGCGGCCTCGGTGCGTCGCTCGATCTGCTCGATCGTCATGGTGGCCGTCACCTCCATTCGCGTGTGAGAATAGTCCTCTCGTTATGCGCAATGGAGGTTTCCGCGAACTAGTCCGCGTCGAGGAAGAGATCGAGGATCGGCTTGTCCCCGCCGCCGTAGCGGGAAAGGTCGGTGACGCCGGCGTCGCCCAGCACCTCGGAGTCGATGAAAGCCTGCCCCGTCGTGCGTCCGCGCAGGATCGCAACGGCGGCATCAGCCATGATCTGCGGGCTGCGGGACGCCTGCGCCAGTTCGTCTCCGCCGGCGAGATTGCTCACGGCGGAGGTGGCGATGTAGGTCTGCGGCCACAGGCAGTTGGCCGCGATTCCGGCCTCGCGAAATTCTTCCGCCCAGCCCAGGGTCAGCAGCGTCATCCCGTACTTCGACAGGGTGTAGGTGGGATGGGCGCCGAGCCAGTACGGGTTGAGGTTCAGTGGCGGCGCGATGGTGAGAATGTGCGGATTCGACGATACCCGCAGGTGCGGAAGGCACGCCTTGGTCAACAAAAACGTTCCGCGGCAATTGATGTCGAGCATCAGATCGTACTTCTTGGCGGAAAGCTGCTCGGTGCCGTCGGTGGCGATGGCGCTGGCGTTGTTGACGCAGATGTCGACACCGCCGAACCGCTCGACGGCCGCGGCCACGGCGCGCTGCACGTCGTCCTCGTCGCGGACGTCACCCACCACGGCAACCGCCTGACCGCCGGCCGCCTCGATGTCGCGCACCGCGGTGTAGACCGTGCCGGGCAGCTTCGGGTGCGGCTCGGCGGTCTTGGCCAGTAGCACCACGTTGGCACCTTCGCGGGCCGCGCCCACCGCGATCGCCAGACCGATTCCGCGGCTGGCGCCGGAGATCACAAGGGTGGCGCCACGAAGGCTGGAGCTGTTCTCGGGCATGTTTCTCCGATGGTCGGGTCCGGCTATGAGCGGGCATTGCTCAGCGATGGTATTGGCATTCTCTTTTTTTGCAAGTACGTTATCCGTGTGGATTCACCGCCGAAGAACGGAGCTCAGACGCCCCGGTTCGACTACAGCACCCAGACGTCGTCCGGTATCCCACTCGAGCCGGTCTACGGGCCGGCCGATCGCAGCGACGCGCACGGCGAACCACCCGCACCGGGGGAGTATCCGTTCACCCGCGGCAACTTCGCGACCGGCTACCGGGGGCGGCTGTGGACGTTCCGGCAGTACTCGGGTTTCGGCACCGCCGAAGAGTCCAACCGGCGCTACCGCTACCTACTGGACCAGGGCGGCACCGGGCTGTCGGTGGCCCTCGATCTTCCGACACAGTGCGGCTACGACTCCGACGATGCCGAATACGGCGAGGAAGTGGGCCGGGTCGGGGTGGCCGTGGACACGCTGGCCGACGCCGAGGTCCTGTTCGACGGCATTCCGCTGGACAAGATCAGCACCAGTTTCACCATCAACGGCACCGCGGCGATCCTGCTGGCCTTCTATGTCGCGGCCGCCGAGAAGAAAGGTGTGCCACGCGAGAAGCTCACCGGCACCATCCAGAACGACATCCTCAAGGAATACGCCTCCCGCGGCACCTGGATCTGGCCACCTGAGCCGTCACTTCGCCTGATCGCCGACACCATCGAATTCTGTGCCGCCGAAGTGCCGCGCTTCAACGCGATCTCGGTGGCGGGCGCGCATTTCCGGGACGCCGGTGCCAGCGCGGTACAGGAGATGGCGTTCACCTTGGCCGACGGTGTGACCTACTGTGACACCGTGGTCGAACGCGGCCGGATGAGTATCGACAAGTTCGCCCCGCAGGTGTCGTTCTTCTTCTACACCCACGGTGACTTCTTCGAAGAGATCGCCAAATACCGTGCGGGGCGCCGCCGATGGGCCACCATCGTGCGGGAACGCTACGGGTCCACCCACGACAAGGCGTCGATGTTCCGCTTCGGCTGCGTCTCCGGCGGTGCCTCGCTGTACGCGCCGCAGGCGCAGAACAACGTCGTCCGGATCGCCTATGAGGCAATGGCATCCGTGCTCGGCGGAGTACAGTCCATGTTCACCGCCGCCTGGGACGAACCGTTTGCGTTGCCCAGTGAGGAGTCGGCCACACTGGCACTGCGCACCCAGCAGATCCTGGCCTACGAGACCGGCGTGACCCGGGTGGCCGACCCGCTCGGTGGTTCCTATTTCGTCGAGGCGCTGACCGACGCCACCGAAGAGAAGATCGTCGAGATCATGGCTGATCTCGAGCAACACGGCGGCATGGTGCGCTGCATCGAAGACGGCTACCTGCAGGGCCTGATCGCCGACGAGGCGTACCGCACCCACCAGGACGTCGAGTCCGGGGTGCGGCCGGTGGTCGGGGTCAACAAGTTCGTCTCCGATGAGCCGCCCCCCGATATCGACACCTACGAACTCGATGCCGAAGGTCGTGAGCTGCAGTTGAAACGGCTGGCGCGGGTGAAAGCCGAGCGTGATTCGGCGGCTGTCGCCGCTGCGCTGGCGGCGCTGTCGCGCGCCGCCGAAGGAACCGACAATCTGATGCACACGCTGATCGACTGCGCGAACGCATATTGCACGGTGGGTGAGATGGTCAGTGCGCTCAAGGCGGTCTGGGGCGAGTTCCAGCAACCGGTCGTTTTCTAGGAACGAAGCTTTCTCGGAAGGGGAGTGATCTGGTGGGTGTGCGTGTACTGGTCGCCAAGCCGGGTCTGGACGGCCATGATCGCGGCGCCAAGATAGTCGCGCGAACCCTGCGCGACGCCGGCTTCGAGGTCATCTACACCGGGATCCGGCAGCGTATCGAGGACATCGTGTCCATCGCACTGCAGGAAGACGTTGCGGTGGTGGGCCTTTCGATCCTGTCCGGGGCGCATCTGGCGTTGACCGCACGCACCGTCGAGGCGCTGCGTGCCGCCGATGCCGGCGATATCGCCGTCGTGGTGGGCGGCACCATCCCCGCCGGTGACGTACCGAAGCTGAAAGAGGCGGGCGCGGCGGCGGTGTTCCCCACCGGCACGTCACTGGACACGTTGGTCACCGAGGTGCGTGCGCTGACGGGTGAGGCGGTCAAATGAGACTGGGTGTGATGATCGGGGCCGAGCGCGGCGACATGGCGCGCAAGGTCAACAAGCTGCTCGCCGACATCGAGTGGGCCGAGTCGGCGGGGATGGACACCGCGTGGATGCCACAGGTGCCCAACGACTTCGACGCCCTGACCATGGTGTCGCTGATGGGTGCCCGCAGTACCCGCATCGAGCTCGGCACCGCCGTGGTGCCGCTGCAGGCCCAGCACCCCATCGCCCTTGCCCGGCAGGCCCTTTCGGTGCATGCCGGAACGGGCGGTCGGCTGGCGCTGGGGGTGGGGCCGTCGCACCACTGGATCGTGCGGGACATGCTCGGCCTCCCGTACGACAAGCCGGCCGCCTACACCCGGGACTACCTGCAGGTGCTCAACGCCGCGGTGGCCGGCCCCGGTGACGTCGATGTCGAGAACAACTCGTTCACCGTGCACAACCCCACCGTGCTGGGTGCAGACCAGCCCATGCCGGTCCTGGTGGCCGCGCTGGGGCCCGTCATGCTCCAGATCGCAGGTGAACTGGCCGACGGCACGGTGTTGTGGATGGCCGACGAACGTGCCATCGGTGATCACATCGCCCCGCGGATCACCAGAGCCGCCGAGAGCGCCGGGCGCCCGGCGCCCCGGATCGTCGCGGGTATCCCGGTGTGTCTGTGTGCCAACTCCGAGATCGACGCAGCCAAGGAACGTGCGAATCGTATTCTCGCCGAGGCGGAGACGTCGCCGAACTACCAGAAGTTGTTGGACCGAGGGGACGCCCGCAATGTCGGTGATCTGTGTGCGGCCGGTGACGAAGATGCCATCCTGGCGCGGTTCCAGCAGTTCGCCGACGCCGGCGTGACAGATCTGTCGGTACGGCTGCTGCCGATCGGCGACACCCGGGACGAACTCGTCGCCTCGAAGTACCGCACCCGCGAGGTGATCGCCGAACTGGGGAAGGCCATCCGGTGAGCGCACCGTTGGCCGGCATCAAGATCCTCGAGGTCGGCACCATGCTGGCCGGCCCCTACGCCACCATGATGCTGGCCGACCTGGGTGCCGAGGTCACCAAGATCGAACCCCCCACCGGTGACATCTCCCGGCAGGTTTCCGACAGCTACTTCGCCAGCCTCAACCGCGGTAAACGCAGTGTCTGCCTGGAGCTGGCCACGGACGCGGGACAGCAGCGCCTGGGGGAGCTGGTGGCGGATTCCCATGCGCTGTTGGTGAATCTGAAGCCGTCGGCCATCCACAAACTGGGACTGACCTATGAGGCGCTGCAACGCCACAACCCGGGGATCGTGTGTGTGGCCATCACGGGCTTCGGCCTCTACGGCGGCGATGACCCCGCGTTCGACTACATCGTGCAGGCCTCGACGGGGATCGCCGCGCTGACCGGTGATCCGGATGGCCCACCCACGTTGCCGGGTTACTCGTCGGCCGACAACTCCACGGGGTTGACGGCCGCCCTGGGGTTGCTGGCGATGGTCGTGTCCGGGCGCGGCGGGCAGGTTGATGTCTGCCTGCGCGATGTGATGCTCTCGCAACTGAACTATCGTGCCGCGGCCTACCTCAACGACGGGATCCACCCGCAGCGATACCCCCATGGTGCGCACTCCTATTATGTTCCGGCGCAGCTGTTTCCCACCGCCGCCGGATATCTTGCGCTGTTCGTCACGCACGACGGATTCTGGCGGTCCTTCGCCGGAGAGGCGGGTATCGAGGGTTTTGCCACCATGGCCGAACGCGTCGCCCACCGGGACGAGGTGTTGGCGGTGGTGTCCGAGGCCCTGCTGACCGACACCGCGGTCAACTGGGAGGCCCGGTTGCGTCCACTGGGGCTCCCGGCCGCGGCCGTGCGGTCGCTGCCCGAGGCGTTGGACGCACTACCGGAGGTGGTGGTGACGGCGGGGACGCACCGGTTGGTGCGCAGCTCGGTCAACGTCGATGGGTACCAACCGGATTACCGTCCGTACCCACGTCTGGGTGAGCACGATGTCGAGCATGCGGCTCAGCAGTCGTAATCGCACACGACGGGACCTTCGGGGACGGCCTGGCAGGTCAGCACGTAGCCTTCCTCGACCTCGTCGTCGTCCAGGGCGTCGTTGATCCGCATGGTCGCGGTGCCCTCGGTGAGTTTGGCCATGCACGTGCCGCAGTTGCCCGCTTCGCACGAGAACGGTGGTGACATCCCAGCCCGTCGACCGCTTTCCAGCAGCGTTTCGCCCGGGTTGGGGCGGATGGTCGCCGACCTGCCGTCCAGCAGGATCGTGATCGCCCCGGCTTCCTGTGTGTCGGTCGTGGCGTCCGTTTCTGTGGCCGAATTCGTCGAGCTCAACTCCGTCACCCTCCTCGGCTTCCGTTCGGCGTGGTCTGGTATGTGAATTCTACCCCAAAGAGAATATAGTTCTCCGTGAGCGATAGGATCTTCTCACCATGACTTCGACGCAGGCCACGTCTCGCCTTGCCGCGCATGCGGACGATGCCGAGGTGCTTGCCTTCGAGGACAGGCGGATTCGTCGCTCCGAACTCGACGGCCTGGTCGCGCACTTCGCCGCCGCGCTGCACCGACACGGAGTCCGGCCGGGACAGCGCGTGGCGCTCATGTCCTCCAACCGTCCTGAGTTCGTCGTCGCGCTGCGCGCCATCTGGAGGCTCGGCGCGTCCGTGGTCCTGATCAGTCCGGCCTGGAAACGCGCCGAGGTCACCGCCGCACTCGACCTCACCCGGCCCGTCCACGCGGTGGGTGACCAACCGGTGCTGGGCGAGCTGATGCCGATGATCTCTCTCGATGACCCGGTACCGGCGGCGGCCCCGGTGCCCGGCGTCACCCCCGCCCCCGGCGATGAGGCCGTGCTGGTGTTCAGCTCGGGGACCACCGGTCTGCCCAAGGCGGTCCGGCACACCCACGGCGCGTTCGCCGAAGCGGTGCGGCACTGGCGGCGGGCACTGGATCTGAGGCCCACGGACCGCCTGCAGATCGTCACTCCGCCCTCACACATCCTGGGGCTGCTCAACATCGTCACCGTGCTGGACTCCGGTGGCTGGCTGCGATTGCACCGCCGCTTCGACATCGATGCGCTGCTGGCGCACATCGAGTCCGACGGCATCACCATCGAGATGGCCGTGGCGCCCATCGCGCTGGCCATTGCCGCCCATCCGAAGCTGGAAGAGTACGACCTTTCCTCACTGCGTTTCATCATGTGGTGTGCCACCCCGGTGACCGCCAGCGTGGCCGAGGCCGTCACCCGCCGCTGTGGCGCCAACTGGGTGACGGCGTACGGGGCCAGTGAGCTGCCGGTGCTGGCCTGCAACGTCCTGACCGACGCACAGCTGGACACCGTGGGACGGGCCGTCCCCGGGGTGCGGCTGCGCATCGTGTCGCTGGAGACCGGGGAGCCGGTCGCCGCCGGTGAAGTGGGCGAGATTCAGGCGCAATCGGATTCGGTGATGTCGGGCTATCTACCGGATTCCGCGAATGCCGGCGCCTTCGACCACGGTTGGTATCGCACCGGCGACGTCGGCTACCTCGATGCCGAGGGCTGGTTGCGAATCACCGACCGCGCCAAGGAGATGATCAAGGTGCGCGGTTTCCAGGTGGCACCCGCCGAGATCGAGGCGGTGTTGCACGGCCATCCCGCGGTACGCGATTGTGCGGTGTTCGGTGTCGCACATGACGCGCACGGTGAAGCCGTGGTGGCGGCCGTGCAAGGCACCGCCTCAGCCGACGAACTCGCCGCACTGGTGGCCGACCGGCTGGCGTCGTACAAGCGGCTGCACGACGTCGTGTTCGTTTCCGAGATCCCGCGCCTGCCGTCGGGCAAGGTGCTCCGTCGCGTACTGAAGGAGAGGTATGGACGTACGTCTGACCAGTGAACAGCAACAGCTGCGTGATGCGGCCGCGAAACTGGCCGACGATCTCGGTCCCCATTCGGTGGCCGATCTCGCTGACCAGAGCCGAATCACCCGCCTGGACAAGCAGATCGCGGCGACGGGGTGGCGGTCACTGCGCACCGACGAAGCCTCCGGCGTCGAGGTGGCCATCGTCGCCGAGGAGTTCGGCCGGGGTTTGGTGGACGCGCCCTTCCTGGGGCCGGTGCTGGCCGATGACCTGCTGCGCCGGCTCGGCCTGGAAGCCGGCACCGATACCGTTGCTCACAACCGCATTGCCGCCGACGCCCGCGGGCACACCCACTCGCTGTCACTGCGCGGCACCGTCGTGCTGCGTGGCGAACTCGATGGCCACACCGTGGATGTCGACCTGACCCGGGTCGGCGCCGGCGCAGGCACCCTCACCGTTGTCGGTGAAGTCACCGAGGACGACGCCGCGCGCTGTCAGGCCCTGGCCGTCGCCACCACGGCCGCCGATCTGGTGGGCGTCTCCCGCGGGGCCCTGGCCCTGGCCAACGACTACGCAAAAATCCGTGAGCAATACGGCAATTCGATCGGCTCGTACCAGGCCGTCGCGCATCTGCTGGCCGAGAGCCTGGCGCTGACCGAGGGTGCGGTGAGCATAATGCGCTACGCCGCGTGGGCCGTCGACGAGCTGCCAGCCGCCGAGGCCCTGCGCGCGGCGCGGATGGCCAAGGTCTACTGCGCGCGCACCGCCCGCACCGTATGTGAGACCTCCATCCAGGTGCACGGCGGGATCGGCAACACCTGGGAATGCCTGGCGCACGTCTTCCTGCGGCGTGCCCTCGTCTCGACCGAACTGTGGCCCGTCAAGCTGGAGGAGATCGATCTTGGACTTTCGTGATTCACCCGACGAGGCCGCATTCCGGGACCGACTGCGCGCATGGCTTGCCCTGCACGCGAAAGACTTCCCGACCTCCGGTGACGAGTACTGGGCCAACGCGGGGAAGTGGCACCGCGCCCTGTACGAGGGGGGATTTTTCGGACTGTCGTGGCCCAAGGAGTACGGCGGGCAGGAGTTGCCGCCGGTGTATGACGTCATCCTCGATGAGGAGCTGACCCGCGCGGGCGCACCGGCGCGGCCCAGCCTGGGGTATCTGGTGGTCGGCCTGGGCCGGCACGGCAGCAGGGAGCTGCAGCAGCGGTTTTTGCCCGGCATGATCAACGGCACCGAACGGTGGTGCCAGGGTTTCAGTGAGCCCGGTGCCGGCTCGGACCTGGCGTCGTTGACCACCACGGCCACCCGGGATGGTGACAACTACATCATTCATGGCCACAAGATCTGGACCAGCTACTCCGACGAGGCCGACTGGTGTCTGCTGCTGGCCCGCACCGACCCGGAGGCCAAACGCCACCGCGGTATCTCGGCGTTCATCATCTCCATGCACCAGGACGGCATCGAACAGCGGCCGCTGAAGATGATCAGTGGCGTCACCAAGGAGTTCGGGCAGGTGTCGTTCGACGGCGCGGTGGTGCCGGCCGATCAGATGGTGGGCGCTCCCGGCGAGGGCTGGCCGTTGGCGATGACGGTGGTCGGCCACGAACGCGAGCCCTCCACGCTGGGCTTCGCCGCGCGTTACGGCAAGACCGTACGCGATTTGGTCAGACGCTCGGATGGCGAGGTGCCCGCGGAATTGGCATGGGCCGCAGTCGAAACCGAGATGCTCACCCGTCACGTGCAACGTCGACTGTCCGAACAACTCGACGGGGTGGTGCACGGTTCCGACGGGTCCATCGACAAGCTGTTGATGACGTGGGCCGAGCAGTCGGTGGGCCATGCCGTGCTGGCGGTGACGGGCACTCGTGACGATGACCTGCTGGGTGCGTACCTCTACAGCCGCGCCCAGAGCGTCATGGGCGGCACCTCGCAGATCCAGAAGAACATCATCGCGGCACGCATTTTGGGACAAGGAGTCTAGATGTACGGAATGCCCGACGAGATCCAGGTGACCGCCGACGGACCGCTGCGGATCATCACGCTCAACCGGCCCGACGAACTCAATGCCGTCAACGATGCCCTGCATGTCGGCTTGGCGAGGATCTGGGAGGAGCTCAACGAGGACACCGAGGCGCGTGCGGCCGTCATCACCGGTGCGGGACGGGCGTTTTCGGCCGGCGGTGACTTCAACTACCTCGACGAGCTACGCGGTGACGAGGCGTTGCGCACCAAGACGATCAAACACGGTCGCGACCTGGTGATCGGCATGGTGCGCTGCCGCATCCCTGTGATCGCCGCCGTCAACGGCCCGGCCGTCGGATTGGGCTGCAGCCTGGCCGCGTTGAGCGATATCGTCTACATCGCCGAGAATGCGTTCTTCTCCGACCCGCACGTCCAGATCGGGCTGGTGGCCGCCGACGGTGGGCCACTGGTGTGGCCGTCGCAGATCTCGCTGTTGCAGGCCAAGGAGTTTGCGCTCACGGGTGTGCGCATCAAGGCGGCACGGGCCGTCGAGCTGGGCCTGGCCAATCACGTGGTCGCCGACCCGCTGGCAGCGGCGATCGCATGCGCGCAGAAGATTCTCGAACTGCCGCAGCAGGCGGTGGAAAGCACCAAGCGCCTGATGAACATCCAGCTGGAGAAGTCGGTGTTGGCGTCGCTGGATTACGCCAACCTCGCCGAGTACGTGTCGTTCGGGACCGCCGACTTCAACAAGATCGTCGACGGCCTGATCTCCAAGTGATTTCGGCGCGCTGGTAACCGCTCAGCGGTTACCAGCGCGCCCAAATCGCAACTATTTGGGTGGGAAGCGCAGGGCGCCGTCGAGGCGGATGACCTCGCCGTTGAGGTAGTCGTTCTCGATGATGGACGCGGCGAGTTGGCCGTATTCGAGCGAGCGGCCCATCCGTTTGGGGAAGGGGATCTGCGAGCTCCAGTAGGCTTCGAGCTGGTCGGCGGCCTGACCGTACGCCGGGGTGTTGATGGTGCCCGGAGCGATGGTGACGACGCGAATGCCCAACGGCGACAAGTCCCGTGCGGCCACCAGCGTCATCCCGATGACGCCACCCTTGGCGGCCGAGTAGGGCACCTGGCCGATCTGGCCCTCGTAGCCGGCGATGGAGGCGGTGTTGATGACGACGCCGCGCTGACCTTCCTCCAGCGGCTCCTGCTTGGCGATGGCCGCCGCCGAGAGCCGCAGCACGTTGAACACCGCGGTGAGGTAGAACTCGATGGTGGTCTTGAAGCCCTCGAGGCTCAGCGGGCTGCCGTCCTTGCCGACCAGTCGGCCACCGCTGGCCGGCCCGCCGTGAGTGTCCACCGAGATACGCAGCGGGCCAAGCGATTCCGCTTCGGCCAGGGCGGCCTGCACGCTCTCCTCGCTGGTCGCGTCGGTGCGGACATAGCGCACGCCGAGTTCGGATTCCAGCGCGTTGCCTTTGTCGTCGGCCATGTCGGCGACGACGACCTTGGCCCCGGCGCCGTGCAGTCGACGCACGGTGGCCTCGCCGAGCCCGCCTGCCCCGCCGACGACGATCGCGGACGCCCCACTGATCTGCATACTGCTCCCCTTCTTGCAATTACTACTCTCGTTGAACGAGAATACTATTCTCGCAGTGAGGTGCGTGCGAGGGTGGCGATCCAGTTCGGAAAGGCGATGAACCGATTCGATGACCATGAACATCGCCGAACTGGTGGAAGCGGCGCGTGGCGGTTCCATCCGGGCCGCAGGGCGCCTGCTGAGCCTTGTCGAGAGCGAGCGCCGCGACGAACTGCTGCCCTTGCTGGCCGGCGCGCCTGCGCACGTCGTCGGTATCACCGGGCCTCCGGGTGCGGGTAAGTCCACGACGGTCGCCGTCCTGGTGGGTGCCTACCGACGCCGTGGTCTGAGGGTGGCCGTCCTGGCGGTGGACCCGTCATCGCCGTACAGCGGTGGGGCGCTGCTGGGGGACCGGATCCGAATGGCCGCGCACATCAACGACTCCGGGGTGCTGATCCGGTCGATCGCCACCCGCGGCCACCTGGGTGGTCTGGCCGCCGCAGTGCCCGCCGCCATCCGGCTGCTGTCCACGCTGGCCTATGACCTGATCCTGATCGAGACGGTGGGTGTCGGGCAGTCGGAGATCGAGATCGCCGCCGTCGCCGACCCGACGGTCGTCATCCTCAATCCCGGGGCGGGCGACGCCATCCAGGCCGCCAAGGCGGGGCTGCTCGAGGTGGCCGATCTGGTGGTGATCAACAAAGCCGATCGCGAGGGTGCCGACCAGACGATGCGGGATCTGCACGCCGAGACCAGCGCGCCGATCCTGAAGCTGATCGCCGCCCGCGGGGAGGGGGTCGACGACTTGGTCGAGGCCATCGACGCCCATCGCCGGTCGGATTCGCCCGAGCGACGGCGGGCAAGGGCGCGGGCGCAGATCCTGTCGCTGGCGCAAACCCGGCTCCATCACCACCCCGACCTGGAGCGGTTGGCGGCTGATGTTGCCGAGGGCACCAGCGATCCCTACCAGGCGGCGGTGTCCCTCCTGGCCGAGCATGAGATCGCCGGCCACCCTCGACGTGAGAGCGGCTCTTGATTACAGAGAATCGAATTCTCTAGTCGGCGGCGAAGCCTTGGGCGCAGAAGTTCCACACTTCTTCGGAGGTGATGGGATGCGCGATGTCGTCGTCGGCCGGCGCGCTGGACTGTGCGGTGAACATCACCGTCTGCATCGTCATCGCGGCCATCCGCTTGGGGTTCACACCGGCGCGCAGTACTCCGGCTTCGGCGGCGGCGTCCATCAGTTCCGTGAACAGCTGGATCACCGGCGCGTGGGCCACCCGCACCTCGGTGGGGTGGGAGATGAGCAACTGGGGAGCGAAGTCGGTGAACAGCGGCCGCTTGGCGGTGGGGTCCGGCCGAGAAAGCTCGAACAGCAACTCAATTGCGACTTTCAACCGGTCCAACGGATCGGACTGCCCGGTGGTAGCGGCGCGGATCTGATCGGCGGCGCGGCTCAGCGCATCCTCGAACAATGCCAGCAGCAGCTCGTGCTTGCCGTCGAACTGGAGGTAGAAACTGCGCAGTGACTGACGCGAGCGGTCGACGACTTCTTGCACCGTGAAATCGGTGCTCCCCTTCTCGGTGATGATCGCCTGAGCGGCATCCAAGAAGCGCTGCACTCGTTGGGCGGCACGGAGCTTGGCGGTCTTGATCGACCGCTCGACCGCGCGCTGCTTCCATGCGGGTTCCTCGCTGGGGCTGCTCACCGGATCACCGAGCCGTGCCGGGTCGGAAGGCCCGCATGAAGAGAGACATGGAAGAACTGTACCGGAGAACAGAGTGACATTGGGTCTCCAGGCCCCCACCTGTCGATGATTCTTGAGATCAATCCTTCCGCAGGTAGAGAATGGTATTCTCCGTCAGCGGGAGATCACTCTGGAATTGTGAGGTGGACGGATGCTGTTGGAGCTCGATTCCGACCAGCGCTTGTGGCGTGACACCGCCCGCGAAGCCTTGGCCAAACAGTGCCCGGCATCGCTGGTTCGGAAGGTCGCCGAAGCGGACAGCGACGACGCGGGCACCGAGACCGGTCAGCTCTGGCGAAGTTACATCGACCAGGGGTGGACCGAACTCACCGACGCCACCGAGATGGTGGAGTTGGGCCTGCTCGTCGAGGAACTCGGCCGCGCCACCGATCCCACCCCGTATCTGGCGACACTGACACAGTTCACGCCCCTGGCGCCCGAACTCGCCGATCCCACCGCCTCGGGGGCGGCCGTGTTCAGCGGGGTCAGCGCGGCTCGCTCCGGTGAAGGCTGGGTGCTCGACGGCACCGCACGTCACGTACTCGACGGTGACCGGGCCGACCGGCTCGCGGTGGTGACACCGGCGGGGGTGTTCGTCGTCACGGCCGATCAGGTGAGGGCACGCCGCGTTCCGGTGTTCGATCCGGTGTTGCACGTCAGTGAAGTCACGTTCGACGGGGTACGGGTCGGGCACGGTGAGCGCGTGGCCTCCGATCCGGACCGCGCCCGTCACGTCGCCCTGACGGGGCTGGCGCTGACGATGGTCGGGGCCTGCCAGCGTGTCCTGGATCTGGTGCTCGATCATGTGCGCAGCCGTCAGCAGTTCGGCGTGGCCATCGGCTCGTTCCAGGCCGTCCAGCACAAGGCCGCGGATATGCACGTCGCTGTCGAACGGGCCCGCGCACTGTCCTATTTCGCCGCGCTGACCATCGCCGCCGACGACCCGCGCCGCGCCCTGGCCGCCGCCATGGCGAAGGCGTCCGCTGGGGAGTGCCAGTCGCTGGTGTTCCGGCACGGTGTACAGCTGTTCGGCGCAATGGGTTTCACGTGGGAGAACGATGTGCAGTTCGCGTTGAAGCGAGCCAAGGCTGGCGAGCTGCTGCTCGGCGGTGCCGCCGAACACCGCGCCCGCATCACCGAGCTGACCCTGGCGGGGAGGGTCTGATGCAGCTGAGCTTCGACGCCGAGGTCGAAGCGTTCCGGGCAGAGTTCGTCGCGTTCCTCGATGAGCATCTTCCCGACGCTGCCGAGACCACACAGCGGTCGCACTCCAGTGCCGACATCCCGGAGTGGGCACGTCGCTGGCAGCGCACCCAGTTCGACCACGGCTGGCTGTTACCCGGTAACCCGCCGGAGTTCGGCGGGCGCAACGCCTCGATCCTGCAGCAGTACGTACACCTCGAGGAACTGTCGCGGCGCCGGATCTACCACAGCTTCAACCCGCAGGGCCTCGGCATCATCGCGGCGTCACTGCTGTCGTTCGGCACCGACGAGCAGAAGCACCGGTGGGCGGTGCCGATCCTGCGCGCCGAAATCACTGCGGCCCTTGGCATGAGCGAGCCCGGCGCCGGCTCCGATCTGGCGTCACTGCGCACGTCCGCGGTGCGCGACGGCGACCACTTCGTGGTCAATGGCCAGAAGGTGTGGACCTCGGGCGCCCACCACGCGGACGTGCTGTTGACGTTCGTGCGCACCGACCCCGACGCTCCCAAACACAAGGGCATCAGTGTGCTGTTGATCCCCACCGACACCGAAGGGGTGACCCGGCGGCCGTTCGCCTCGTGGTGCGACCGCGACGACCTGGACTTCAACGAGGTCTTCTTCAGCGACGCCAGGGTGCCGGCGGAGAACCTCGTCGGCCCGCTCGACGGCGGTTGGGGAGTGGCCAACGGCTCGCTCGGGCACGAGCGGACGTTGTTGTGGCTCAGCTTCGCCGACCGGCTCGACGGTCTGGTCGCCGATTTCACGCCGCAGCGTGTGCTGGACCGCGACCATTACGCAAAACTGGTGATGGACGTGCAGGCGCTGCGGCTACTGGGCTCGGCGGCGCTGGCCCGGGAAGCCCGCGGCGAACAGGATGTGGCGTCGCTGTCGGTGCTGAAACTGCTTGGCTCCGAGGCCATTCAAGAGGCTGCCGAGCATGCTCTCGATGCCGCGGGTCCGGACGGGCTGGCACACCCGTCGCGGACATCGCCGTTCGCCCCGTACAACGAGGACAGTGAAGGGGTGGGTTGGTTCGAGCGCTACCAGCGCAGCTTCGCCGGCACCATCGCAGGCGGTACCTCGGAGATCCAGCGTTCCATCATCGCCGGCCGGGTACTGGGACTACCGCGCAGCTGATGACCCGCCCACGCGAGTGGGCGGTTTATCAGAGGTGCGCCAGACGCGGCGTCGAACCGCGCGCCCGCAGGCCGGCTCCGGCCTTGCGGGTGAGTTCGCGTGAGCTGCCCAGCAATCCGTCGAGCACCAGCACCCGCTTGACGTGGTGCTGCACCTGGTGCTCCTCGGTGAACCCGATACCGCCCAGGACCTGCTGGCAGTGTTTGGCCGCGGTCAGTGCGGCCTTGCCCGCGGCGGCCTTCGCCAGCAGTGCGGTCAGGTCGGGGTTGTCCGCCCCCGGCAGGGTCAGGGTCGCCTCGGCGCCTTCGATGGCGACCAGCGTCTCGGCCAGCCGGTGCCGGACCGCCTGGAACGACGCGATCGGCTTGCCGAACTGCACACGGTCCAGCGCGTGTTGGCGGGCCAGCGCCAACATCGCTTTCGAGGCGCCGATCAGCCACCAGCTGACGGCCAGGCGTGCCTCGGCCACCCGGATGGGGTAGCCCTCGTCTTCGCGGCGCAGCGGTAGCCCGCCGAGTGTGCTGCTGGCACCGTCGGTGCGGTCCCACACCACCCAGGTGTTACCGGCGTAGGGGATCGGCAGCTCCAAGGTCCCGCCGATCTCGTTACCCGTCGCATGCAGTACCACGTCGACGAGAACCGAGGCATGCGAACCGGTTTCACCCAGCAGCCGGAACACCAGCGGTACCGCCAACCCGGGCATGTCGCGCAGCATGTCGGCCCAGCCGAGTTCCGTCAGCGCGGCGTCCAGCTCGGCGCCGGAGGCCGACAACATGGTCTTACGCAATGCGGTTTCGAGCATCTGCAGTGATTCGTGGTCCACTGTCGCTCACTCCTTACCGAGGTCGAGCAGCCGGCGGGCGATGATGTTGCGCTGTACCTCTGCGGTGCCGCCGTAGATGGTGGCCGCCCGCGAGTACAGGTATTCGGTACGCCACTCGGTATCGTCGAGTTCGATCACACCCGGCAGGAGATCGCGGGCCGTGTCGTACAGCCGTTGTTCGGCGCCGGCCAGCAGTACCTTGTCGATCGAGGTGTCCGGCCCCAGCTTGTGGCCCTCGGCCAGCCGGTGCTGGGTGGCACGCGACCGGCAGCGCAGCGTGTGCAACGCCAGATACACCTCACCGATATCCGAGTCGGCCGCCTGGCCAACACTTTTCACGTCCTTGATCAGGGCATCGAACCGCGAGTACAGGTAGGCGATGCGCTGCCAGAAGCAGGTCGAGCGCTCATACGGCAGCAGGTCCATGGCCAGCTGCCAGCCGTCGCCCGGCTTGCCGAGCATGCGGCCGGCATCCACGGTGACGTCATCGAAGTACACCTCGCAGAACTCGTCCACACCGTGCATGGTCCGCAGTGGGCGCACGGTGATACCCGGGGTGTCCAGGTCGACGAAGAACGCGGTGATGGCTTGGTGGTTCGGGGTGTCGGCATCGCCGGTGCGCGTGAGCAGGATGCACCGGTGCGAGTACTGGGCGAAGCTGGTCCACACCTTCTGGCCGTTGATCGTCCATCGATCACCGTCGCGCACGGCGCGCGTGGTCAGCGAGGCCAGGTCGCTGCCCGACCCTGGCTCGGAAAACCCTTGGCACCACTGCTCTTCGCCGCGCAGCAGCTTCGGCACCATCTCGGCGGCCAGCTCCGGGGTGGCGTAGTCGATCATGGTGGGTGCCAGGACCTCGAGCATCGAGTAGGGCCCGGGCTCGGCCAGTCGCCGGCCCACCACCTCTTCGCCCACGATGGCGCGCAGGATCGCCGGGCCACCGAGGCCGCCGGCGTGCTCGGGCCAGCCGTAGCGGCTCCACCCGGCGTCGTACAGCGCCCGCTGCACCCGCGCGAACTGACGGATGTGGCCCTGCAGAGTGTGGTCGTCGCCGGGAGTCAGGTCGTTCTCGGAGAGCCAGGCCGTCAGGGCGGTCCGGAATGCCGCGGGTTCGAAAAGGTCCGTCATGCGCTGGGCCGCCCGATCGCATGCGGGCGCCCGGAATCGTGCTCGCCACTGCGCCGGATGAAGGTCATGGCCCGGGTTTTCAGCCGCCATCCGGCATCGGTACGCAGATAGGTGTCACGGTAGTAGCCGATGCGCATGTCATGCGCGGAGTGCTCGATGAAGCACAGCGTCTGCGTACCGGAGGCCGTGTCCTCGGATTCGAATTCGACCAGCGGTGTGCCTGTCATGAACAGGCCCTTGGGTGCCGCATCCACGAGTACCGGAAAACGTTCCAGCGCATAGGTTTCGCCGAACGCACTGTAGGTTCCGTCGGGGGTGAACACCGAGACCAGCCCCTCGATGTCGCCTTGGGTGATGGTGACCGCGTACTTTGCGAGCAGTTGCTGGATCGCGACGAGATCATCAGTGCGCGGTGCTGAATCATGGTGTGGAGTCATGTCGGTAGACCTTGCCCCCTTTCATGACAAAACTTACGTTCTTTGTAACGGTGATGTCCAGTAGGGGGTCACCCGGCACCGCGATGACGTCGGCCAGATACCCTTCGGCGAGGCGGCCCAGGTCCGGTTTGTTGATCAGATCCGCGGCCACCACCGTGGCCGCCCGCAGCACCGCCGCCGGCGGCATGCCCCAGTCGACCAGGGTCACCAGTTCGTCGGCGTTCTTGCCGTGTGGGATGGCCGGGGCATCGGTGCCCACGGCGATCTTCACCCCGGCTTCATAGGCCGCCTTGATGGACGTGCGGGCCTTGGGGAACATCTCGGCGGCCTTGGCCTGCAGTTCCGGCGGCGCCTTCGACACGTCCATGTATTCGGCCAGCCGGCGGGTGGTCACCAGGAACCGGTCGTTGTCGACGAGCATCTGGATGGCCTCGTCGTCCATCAGGAAACCGTGTTCGATGCAGTCGATCCCGCAGGCCACCGCGTGTTTGACGGCCTCGGCGCCGTGGGTGTGTGCGGCCACCCGCAGCCCACGCCGGTGCGCCTCGTCGACGATGACACGCAGTTCCTCATCCGAATAGTGTTGCGCGCCGGCTTCTCCCGTGAGCGACATGACCCCGCCGGAACAGCAGACCTTGATCAGCTGCGCGCCGTGCTTGATCTGGTAGCGGACGGCTTTGCGGATCTCGTCGTTGCCGTTGGCGATACCCTCCTCGACGGTCAGCTCGAGCACCCCGGGCATGAACGCGGCGAACATGGTCGGGTCGAGATGGCCGCCGGTGGGGGTGATGGCATGCCCCGCGGGGATCACCCGCGGACCTTCGATCCACCCGGCGTCGATCGCCTTGCCCAGCGCCACGTCCAGCAGATAGCCGCCGGTCTTGACGAACAATCCGAGGTTGCGGACGGTGGTGAACCCGGCCCGCAGCGTGCGGCGGGCATTGCCCACCGCACGCAGTACCCGGGTCGGGGGATCGTCCTGGACCTGGGACAGGCCGGGGTTCTCACCCCGGCCACCCATCAGCAGGTTGACCTCCATGTCCATCAGGCCGGGAAGCAGGATGACGTCGCCGAGATCGAGGACCTGCCCGCGCGATTCGCCTCCGACGCCGACGATCCTGTCCTCGTCGATGTGCAGCACTCCGGGCCGGATGATCTCGCCGGCGTCGACGTCGAGCAGACCTGCGGCGCGCAGTGTCAGCACGTCAGACCACCGGCTCCTTGACCAGCTGGATGTACGCCGCGCCGCTGTCGAGGACTCGGGGTTGCTTCCAGACCTCGACCGGGAAACTCACCATGACGATCGACTGCCCAAGGTGCACCAGGGCTTTGGCGTCCTCGGGCATGCCCTTGAGGGGGAAGCGCGCGTCGACGTAGACCATGATGTCCTCGAGTCGCGCCATGCCGGCGTCGTAGAGTTCCTGCATCTCCTCCATCGACGACGCCAGTCGCTTGCTGTACCGCTCTTCCTCGGTGGGCAGGCACCAGTCGGAGAAGCGCTCCAGATCGGCGAATTCCTCTGGCAGCTTAGACATGTGCAGCATCCTTTTCGGTGGCCTTGTCGCTTGCAGCGGCATGTTTGCCGTTCGACGATCCGCTCCCGTTGGCGAGGGACTCCTTGTACCGGTCCACGTACTTGTGAGCGGTGTGGTGCAGGTGGCGCAGCAGGATCTCCTGGTCGCACAGCGGGAAGTCGAGTACCGCGCGGGTGCCGATCTGCGTCTGTGTGGCTTCCAGCGTGTTGGCGTCCTGGAACGCGTATTCCTTGAACGTTACCGCGGCCAACTCCTGGGAGAGCCGTTCACGAAGGTTCTTCGGCGGCACGAAGTACAGGTCCGCCTCGAAGATATGGGTGTCGACACCGGTGGGCCAGTAGTTGTAGGTCAGATACCAGCCCGGCACCCAGAACAGCAGGGTGAAGTTCGGGAAGAACTCGAAAGAGTCCTGACCCCAGGTCTTGTGACGGCCCGGGTTGATGGCCGGCGGCAACTCGTCGGGCAGGATGCCCTTGATGTCCGGGCGGTCCCACGGTCCGAACAGGCCGCTGTGCAGGATGCGCTCGATGGGCTTGACCATGTTCAGGTCCTTGGGCGGGCTCATGCCACCCCAGGACGAGATCATCGAGTGATCGCCCTTGATGTCGTAGTGCAGGGCCTCGAAGCCGAACTTGGCCAGCTTTTCGGCCTCCTCCTTTTCCGCCTGCTTCATGTGCAGGATCGGTGCGTGGTAGAACTCGACGAAGGCGTCGATGAACAGCTTCCAGTTCGACTTGATCTCCGAGCGGTAGCTGTAGTGCTCGGTCATCTCATGGAACGGGTAGCCCTTGAGGCCTTGGCCGAACTCGCCGAGGTATTCCTCGAGCGAGACCGCGTCGTCGTCGAAGTTGACGAAGATGAAGCCTTCCCACACCTCGCAGCGCACCGGCTTGAGCGGGTAGTCGGCCTTGTCGAGGTCGAAGAATTCCTGCTCCTGCTGGACGAACGTCAGGTCGCCCTTGAGGTCGTAGCGCCACGCGTGGTACTTGCAGACGAACTGGCGGCAGCTGCCCGAGGTCTCCTCACCGGGGTAGTCGTTCCACACCAGCTTGTTACCGCGATGGCGGCACAGGTTGTAGAACGCGCGGATCTGGTCGCCGTCATTGACGATGATGATCGACACCCCGGGGCCGACCGACGGAAGCTCGCGGGTGATGTAGCGGCCCTTCTTGGGAACCAGTTCGATGCGGCCCATCTGCAGCCAGGTCTTGCGGAAAATGGCCTGCTGCTCCAACTTCCAGTGCTCGGGATCGATCGAGTCCTCGTAGTTCACCGGCGCGGTGCCGAGTTCGGGCCAGTTCTCGGTCCAGCTGCCCACCGCGGGCTTCGGGAAAAACGCCACTTGTCTACCTCTCCTCTAACGAGTCGTTCGTGCCGGGCCGGATGCCGAGCGGCCGCACCGGGAGGAGGCACGTCAAGACCGCGGCGACGTTCATGTCCTGACTCCTCTCGGTTGTGAGAATCATATTCTCATATCGGGATAACAGATTTCCACGAAGTCGCCGATTGGTCAACGCCTGGCATCGCCGCCGCTCCGGGGTGTCGCTCCGGCCGCGCCGGCTTTGTGCAGGTGGCGGGGCCGAGACGGGGTGCGGGCCGGTTGTCCGCGTGTTGATTCTCTCAGGATGAGAAGCTAGTTTCCTAGTTCAGAGAACCCTTGAGCCAATCGGACCCGAGGCAGCCCAGACGAAGGGATGTGTGTCGTGCACAAGGATGAGATGGTCTTGATTTCGGTGGATGATCACATCATCGAGCCGCCGGATATGTTCAAAGGGCATCTGCCGGAGCGCTACCGCGATGAGGCGCCGCGGTTGGTGCACAATCCGGATGGTTCCGATACCTGGCAGTTCCGGGACACGGTGATCCCGAATGTGGCGCTCAATGCGGTGGCCGGGCGGCCCAAAGAGGAGTACGGGCTGGAGCCGCAGGGTCTCGATGAGATCCGCAAGGGCTGTTATGACGCCGCCGAGCGGGTCAAGGACATGAATGCCGGTGGGGTGTTGGCGACGATGAATTTCCCGTCGTTTCCGGGGTTCGCGGCGCGTCTGTTTGCCACCGAGGATGCCGAGTTTTCGTTGGCGTTGGTGCAGGCCTACAACGACTGGCATATCGATGAGTGGTGTGGGGCGCATCCGGGGCGGTTCATCCCGATGGCGATCCCGGCGATCTGGGATCCGGGGTTGTGTGCCGCGGAGGTGCGGCGGGTGGCCGACAAGGGGGTGCATTCGTTGACGTTCACCGAGAATCCGTCGACGCTGGGGTATCCGTCGTTTCATGATCTGGAGTACTGGCGGCCGTTGTGGCAGGCGTTGGTGGATACCGAGACGGTGATGAATGTGCACATCGGCTCGTCGGGGCGGTTGGCGATCACCGCTCCGGATGCGCCGATGGATGTGATGATCACGTTGCAGCCGATGAACATCGTGCAGGCGGCGGCGGATTTGTTGTGGTCAGCGCCCATCAAGGAGTTCCCGACGCTCAAGATCGCCTTGAGTGAGGGTGGGACGGGCTGGATTCCGTATTTTCTGGATCGGGTGGATCGCACCTATGAGATGCATTCGACGTGGACGCATCAGGATTTCGGGGGAAGTTGCCGTCGGAGGTGTTTCGGGAGCATTTCATGACGTGTTTCATCTCCGATCCGGTGGGGGTGAAGAACCGGCATCTGATCGGGATCGACAACATCTGCTGGGAGATGGATTACCCGCACAGCGATTCGATGTGGCCCGGTGCCCCGGAGGAATTGATGGCGGTGTTCGAGACCTATGAGGTCCCCGATGAGGAGATCAACAAGATCACCCACGAAAACGCGATGCGGCTCTATCACTTCGACCCGTTCACCCACATCCCCCGCGAGCAGGCCACCGTCGGGGCGTTACGCAAAGCCGCCGAAGGACACGACGTCTCCATCCAAGCCCTGTCCCACCACCGCGACGGCAACAAAACCAGCTTCGCCGACTTCGCCGCCAACGCCAAAGCCGTCGCGGGCGCCGAGTAGCGGTAACCGACACCAACCCTGAGGAAACCAAACAATGCCCGGCGGAATGAGTTTCGAGCTCACCGAGGATCAGGAGCTGATCCGCAAATCGGTCGCAGAGCTGGCGTCGAGGTTCGACGACCACTACTGGATGGAGAAGGATCAGGCCCACGAATTCCCGCAGGAGTTCTACGACGCCATCGCCAAGGGCGGCTGGCTGGGGATGACCATTCCCGAGGAGTACGGCGGGCACGGCCTCGGCATCACCGAGGCCACCCTGCTGCTGGAGGAGATCTCCCGCTCGGGGGCGGCGATGAACGGTGCCAGCGCCATCCACCTCTCCATCTTCGGCATGCAGCCGGTGGTCAAACACGGCTCCGACGAACTCAAGGCCGCCACCCTGCCCAGGATCGTCAACGGCGACCTGCACGTCTGCTTCGGTGTCACCGAACCCGGTGCGGGACTGGACACCTCGCGTATCACCACCTTCGCCAAGCGCGAGGGGGACAAGTACCGCATCAACGGCCGCAAGGTCTGGATCTCCAAGGCGCTGGAGTCGGAGAAGATCCTGCTGCTGACCCGCAGCACCCCGTATGACGAGGTCACCAAGAAGACCGAGGGCATGACGCTCTTCCTCACCGACCTCGACCGCGACCACATCGACATCCGGCCCATCAAGAAGATGGGTCGCAACGCCGTCAGCTCCAACGAGCTGTTCATCGACGACCTGATCGTTCCCGTCGAGGACCGGGTGGGCGAGGAGGGCCAAGGGTTCAAGTACATCCTCGACGGTCTCAACCCCGAGCGCATGCTGATCGCCGCCGAAGCGCTCGGCATCGGACGTGTCGCGCTGGAGAAGGCCGTCAAGTACGGCAACGAACGGGTGGTGTTCAATCGGCCCATCGGCATGAACCAGGGGCTGCAGTTCCCGCTGGCCGACTCGCTGGCCCGTCTCGACGCCGCCGAACTGGTGCTGCGCAAGGCGACATGGCTGTACGACAACGGCAAACCCTGTGGCCGGGAGGCCAATACCGCAAAATATCTGTGCGCCGACGCGGGTTTCGGTGCTGCCGATCGCGCTCTGCAACTACACGGCGGCATGGGCTATTCCGAGGAGTACCACGTGTCGCGGTACTTCCGGGAATCCCGGCTGATGAAGATCGCCCCCGTCAGCCAGGAGATGATCCTGAACTTCCTGGGCGAACACGTCCTGGGCCTGCCGAGGAGTTACTGAGTTGTCCTATTTCGACCTGACCGGCCGCGCCGCCCTGGTGACCGGTGCCGGTGCGGGCGGAGGTATCGGTGCCGCGGTGGCCGCAGCGCTGGCCGACGCCGGTGCCGCCGTGCTCGTCACCGATATCGACGCGAACGCGGCGTCCGCTGTCGCCGAACGTATTTCGGCCGGAGGCGGTAAAGCCGACAGCATGGCCCTGGACGTCGCCGACCGCGATGCCGCCGACGCCGCGGCCGCGCGAGCGGCCGGGTTGGCGGAGGGCAAGCTGCACATCGTCGTCAACAACGCCGGCGTCACCTCCCCGGCCATGTTTCCCAAACTGACCGACGAGGCGTTTCGGCGCACCTTCGACGTCCACGTCATGGGCACCTTCCACGTCACGCAGGCCGCGCTGCCGCACATTCCCACCGACGGAACCGGCCGCGTCATCAATGTCACCTCCTCGGCGGGGCTCACCGGCACCCTCGGTCAGGTGAATTACTCGGCCGCCAAAGCGGGCATCATCGGCTTCACCAAGTCGCTGGCCAGAGAGCTCGCCGCCAGCAACATCCTGGTCAATGCGCTGGCCCCCCTGGCCGCCACTCCCATGACCGAGACCATTCGCACCAACGAGAAGTTCGCCGCCGCCATGATGAACCGGATCCCGTTGAAGCGCTGGGCCGAACCCGGCGAGGTGGCAGGGGCTTTCGTGTTCCTGGCCTCGGATGCGGCGTCCTACATCACCGGGCAGGTGCTGCCGGTCGACGGCGGCATGGTGATGTGACGGTCATGGGAACAGCACCACTTGCCGGCGTCACCGTCGTCGCCATGGAACAGGCGGTGGCCGCCCCCATGTGCACGCGGGTGCTCGCCGACTTCGGCGCCCGCGTCATCAAGGTGGAGAATCCGCGGGGCGGTGACTTCGCCCGTGACTACGACGACGTGGTCAACGGTCCGGGTGGCCTGGCCGCGCACTTCGTGTGGTGCAACCGGGGCAAGGAGTCCGTCACCCTCAACACCAAATCCGCACAGGGCATGGAGGTCCTGCACCGGCTGCTCGACCGGGCCGATGCCTTCGTGTCCAACCTGGCGCCGGGAGCGACGACCCGGCTGGGGCTCACCGCCCGGGAGTTGACGCAACGGCACCCGAACGTCATCCCACTCGAGATCGACGGATACGGCCCCGGCGGGCCCATCTCACACAAACGGGCCTACGACCTGCTGGTGCAGGCGGAGTCGGGATCGTGTGCCATCACCGGTCATCCCGGCATGCCGGCCAAACCCGGACCCGCGATGGCAGATTTCACCACCGGGCTCTACGGCGCCATCTCCATCCTGGCGCTGCTGTTCGCGCGTAAAGAAGGCGCCACCGCACGGCCGTCTGTGGAACTGAGCCTGTTCGACGTGATGACCGACGTGATGGGTTACGCGCTGACCTACACCCAGCACTCCGGCATCGATCAGCAGCCACTCGGGGTGGGATCTCCGGCGGTGGCGCCCTATGGGGCGTTCCTCACCCGGGACGGGCAGACCGTCGTGCTCGGCACCACCAACGACCGCGAATGGCAGCGGGTGGCGCGGGAGATCATCAACCGGCCCGACCTTGCCGGCGATCCGCGTTTCCAGACGAACTCCGGCCGGTGCCAACACCGAGACGTTCTCGACGAGGCCATCGGAACCTGGTGTGCGCAACACGATCTCGCCGAGATCCAGAAGGTGGCCGACGAGGCCGGTATCGGCAATTCGAGGTACAACCTCCCCAGTGAGGTGGTGGAGCACCCACAGCTGACCGCCCGCGACCGTTGGCGCACGGTGGGCACACCCAAGGGCGACATCAAGGCGTTGCGGCCTCCTCCGGTGATCAGCGGGTTCGACCAACCGATGGGGGCCGTGCCCGGTCTGGGGCAGCACACCGACGCCGTGCTGACCGAATTGGGCTACACAACAGAGGAGTTGGTGCAGCTGCGGGCCGGCGGTGCGATCGGTCCGGTCTACGGGTGACGGACACGCTGCTGATTCACGACAGCGGCGGAGTGCGAACGCTGACCCTGAATCGTCCTGAGCGCAAGAACGCGATCGACGCCGAACTGTGGGTTGCACTGGCCGACGCGCTGCGCAGTACCGCCCGGGACCGCACCACACGGGCGCTGGTCCTCACCGGAGCCGGTGGCGCCTTCTGCTCGGGTGCCGATATCGGCACCGGTGAAGACCTGCACCCGCGGTACAAGCTGCAGCGTCTGACCGAAGTGGCGCTGGCCTTGCACGAGCTGGCCGTACCGACGATCGCCAAGGTCTGCGGTGTCGCTGTCGGCGCCGGCTGGAACCTGGCCTTGGGGTGTGATCTGGTGGTCGCCACCCCCGAGTCGCGTTTCTGTCAGATCTTCGCCAAGCGTGGTCTGTCGGTGGACCTGGGCGGCTCGTGGCTGCTGCCCAAACTCGTGGGTCTGCAACAAGCCAAACGCCTTGTGCTACTGGGGGAGACGATCACCGCTGCGGAGGCCCTCGATCTGGGGCTGGTCACCTGGGTGAAACCCGATCCGGAGATCGGCACGTTCGTCGACGGCCTTGCGGCGCGGCTGGCCGCTGGACCTCCCTTTGCGCTGGCCCAGAGCAAGGCGCTCCTCAACGACGGGGCCAACACCACGCTGCGCGACGCGCTGGGCAATGAAGCCCGGGCGCAGCCCGGCAATTTCGCCACGGCAGACTCAGCGGAGGCCTACGCCGCATTCGCCGCCAAACGGGATGCGGAGTTCACCGGCGAGTGGGCCATCCGACCCGCGGCCATGGAAACCAGAACGGAGCACAAGTGATGCGGGAAACGGTCATCGTCGGTGCGGTGCGCACGCCGGTCGGAAAACGCAACGGCGGGCTGTCTTCTCAGCATGCCGCAGACCTGTCTGCGCTGGTGCTCGACGAACTGGCGCAGCGCACCGGAGTCGACCCGGGGATCGTCGACGACGTGGTGTGGGGCTGCGTATCGCAGGTGGGAGACCAGTCCAGCAATATCGGCCGTTACTCGGTGCTGGCCGCCGGATGGCCCGAGAGCATCCCCGGCACCACCGTCAACCGCGCCTGCGGTTCCAGCCAGCAAGCCCTCGACTTCGCCGCCCAGGCCGTCATGTCCGGGCAGCAGGAGGTGGTGGTGGCCGGCGGCGTCGAGGTGATGAGCCGGGTGCCGTTGGGGGCGGCCCGGGCCACTGGCATGCCGTACGGGCCCAAAGTGCTTGCCCGGTACGACGATTTCTCCTTCAACCAGGGCATCTCCGCGGAGCTGATCGCGCAGAAGTGGGGCCTGTCGCGCACCGATCTCGACGAGTACTCGGCCCGGTCCCACGCGAGGGCGGCGGCGGCCCTCGACAGCGGTGCGTTCGAGGATCAAGTCGTCTTCGTTCCGACCGAGGACGGCGCCGTCACCGCGGACGAGGGTGTCCGCCGCGGCACCACCGCGGAGAAACTGGCGGGGCTCAAGCCCGCTTTCCAGGAAGACGGGATCATCCACGCCGGCAACTCGTCTCAGATCTCCGACGGAGCGGCAGCGCTGCTGGTCACCACCGCCGAGAAGGCCCGTGAGTTGGGTCTGTCGCCGTTGGTGCGTTATGTCGCGGGCGCGGTCACCGGAGCCGACCCGGTGCTGATGCTCACCGGGCCCATCCCGGCCACAGCAAAAGTGTTGAGCAAGGCCGGGATCGGAGTGGGTGACGTCGGCGTCTTCGAGGTCAACGAGGCGTTCGCCTCGGTGCCCCTGGCCTGGCAGGCCGAGACGGGCGCCGACGAGGCCCTGGTCAATCCACTGGGCGGGGCGATCGCGCTGGGACACCCGCTGGGAGCCTCGGGGGCGGTGTTGATGACCCGGATGATCCATCACATGCGTGACAACGGGATTCGTTACGGGTTGCAAACCATGTGTGAGGGCGGCGGCACCGCCAACGCCACCGTCGTCGAGCTTGTCGGATAGGGAGCGCCGTGCGCAGGGATCTGTTCACCGAGGACCACGAAGCCTTCCGGCAACTCGCCAAGGATTTCATCGAGAAGGAGGTCGTGCCCGACTATCCGTTGTGGGAGAAGGCGGGCCGGATGCCCCGGGAGGCGTTCGCGAAGCTCGGCGACCTCGGCATGATGGGCATGGCCATCCCCGAGCAGTACGGCGGCAGCGGCCAGCCCGACTACCGGTACAACGTGGTGCTGCAGGAAGAAGCGGCGCGGGCCCTGGTCACGCTGTCGACGGTGCGCACCCAGCTGGAGGTGATCCTGCCGTACTTCCTGCACTATGCGAACGACGAACAGCGGCAGCGGTGGTTCCCCGGTCTGGCAGCGGGCACGCTGTTGACGGCGGTGGCGATGACCGAGCCGGGTACCGGCTCAGATCTGGCCGGGGTGCGCACCACCGCGGTGCGGGACGGGGATCACTACGTCGTCAACGGTGCGAAGACATTCATCACCGGCGGTATGCAGGCCGACCTGGTGGTGGTCGTCGCGCGTACGTCCACCGACCCGGAGAACCGGCGCAAAGGTCTGTCCCTGCTCGTCGTCGAGGACGGTATGCCCGGGTTCACCCGCGGCCGCGAGCTGGACAAGATGGGCTGCAAGGTGCAGGACACCGCAGAGCTGTCGTTCGCCGATGTGCGGGTCCCGGTCGAGAACCTCCTCGGTGAGGAGGGTGCGGCGTTCAGCTATCTGGGACACAACCTGGCCCAGGAGCGGCTGACGGTGGCGGTGGGCTCGGTGGCGCAGGCGCGCAGCGCGATCGCCGCGGCCATCGACTACACCCGGGACCGCAAGGCGTTCGGCACACCGGTGGCGTCGTTTCAGAACACGAAGTTCGAATTGGCCGCGTGTTCCACGGAGGTCGAGGCGGCGCAGGCGATGCTGGACCGTGCCGTCACCTTGCACGTCGACGGTGAGCTGCCCGCGGCCGACGCCGCGCGGGTGAAGTTGTTCTGCACCGAGATGCAGGCCCGGGTGGTGGACCGCTGTCTGCAGCTGTTCGGCGGCTACGGCTACATGATGGAATATCCGATCGCCCGGCTGTACACGGATGCGCGAGTGGCCAGGATCTATGCGGGCACCAGCGAGGTCATGAAAGTGATCATCGCCAAGTCGCTGGGGCTGTAGCGAACGGGTGAACCACCGGTATCGCCATTCGGCGGTATTGGCGGCTGCGGCTGGTTAGCCTCATGGCGTCACCCGCGTGACGCCCTCCCAAAATGAATTTCAGTGAGACCCTTGTCACAGGCGTCAAACCAACCTACTGTGTGTTCACTAGGTTGGTTTACACATCAGGAAGCAACTGTCAGCCCATGACTTCGCCTGCGCCTGCTACCAGGCCGTATGCCGCGCTCTTCGCCAAAGGCGACGAGCGCAAACAGCGCATCCTGGCCGTCGCACTGCGGCTGCTGACGCGTAACGGCTGGCGCAACACGTCGCTGGCGCAGATCGCCAAGGAGGCCGGGGTGACACCGGCCGGGCTGCTGCACCACTTCGAATCCAAGGAGCAGCTGCTGCACGCGGTGGTCGATGCGCGCGACGCCGACGACGACGCCCACGCTGACCGCAGCGGCGACCTGATCGAGGAGATCGCCCGTGTCGGCGAGCGCATCGACCGGGCGCCGCAGCTGGTGGGGACCTTCGCGGTGCTGCTGGTGGAGAACCTGACTCCCGATGCGCCTCTGCACGACCGCCTGCTCGGCAGGCACAAAGCGGCGATCGACATCGTCGCCGAGCTCATCAGACGTGGCCAGAAGGCTGGCCGGTACCGCAGCGATTTCGACCCAGCCCTCAAAGCGGTGCAGATCGTGTCCCTCGTCAACGGATTGGAAATCTCATGGTTGCTGGACCCATCAATTCCCTTGAAAGAGACGATTCAGGAGTACGCGCAGTCACTGGCGCGGGAATTCGCCCCGGTCGCACCATCGTGAGGTACCGGCTCGACGTCATCGCCTCGAGCGTGGTCGAGGTGGTGCAGTCTGCCGGCGGGTGGCTGTTCGACCGCGCGATGGCCGGTTGGGATGTGACTGTGTTGGTGGACGACCGGGGATACGACCCCCTGCCCCTGCACATCCTCGGGGCCGAGGTGCTCGACCTCGAGGCCGCGGTGCAGATGGAGGCGCGGCCGCGCCCCGACGCGCTGGCGGTGGCCACCGACCTCTACGGCCGGGACAGCCGGATCGAAGCAGGCGTGCGCAAGGCGCTGGACAGTGGTCGTACGGAGGTGACGCTGTGGGGTCAGGCGTGGCCGGCCGAGCTGAGTCGCACCGGTTCGGTGGAGCACCGGCTCAGTGTGGCGGCGCGAGCCTTCAAGGCGCGGGCGCTGGCCGCGGCGGCCCTGCCGGTGGAGTCGGATGTGGTCGAGGTGTTCCGCAGCGGCGCGCACCTGTGCTGTCCGGTGGCCGCCGACCTCGTTCCCGCCAGCTAGTTGATGTGTGGAGTTCCAGCGCCGCTGGGACTCCACACAGCTCCTAATCCTTGATGTAGATCGCCTGCCGGGGGCATTGCCGGACGGCTTCGCGGATCTGCTCCTCGTTGTCCGGCGTGATCTCGTCTTGCAGCACATGCAGGTCGTCCTGGTCGTCGAGGTCGAATACCTCGGGAATGACGCTCATACACACGCCGTTGCTCTCACACAGGCCGTAGTCCACTTCGACTTTCGACATGAGCATCACCTCAGCACCTTCACCGGCACATGGGAGTAGCCGGAGACATTCTGCATCTTGACTCGTTGCAGCCCATCCCATTTCACCTCGTAGCGCGGCATGAAGTCCAGCAGGTGTTCCAGCGCGACGACGCTTTCGAGCCGGGCCAGAGCCGCGCCGAGGCAACTGTGGATTCCGTAACCCAGCCCGAGGTTCTGAGCCTCGGTGCGATCACGTTCGATGTCGAACTTGTCCGCGTTGGTGAACGCCCGGGGGTCGCGGTTGGCGGCGGCCTTCATCAGGAACACGGCCTTACCCGCGGGGATGGTCACCCCGTGCAGGGTGGATTCCTTGAGTGTGTACCGCACGTTGTACTGCACGGGGCCGACGAAGCGCAGCAATTCCTCGACGGCGGCTGGCACCTTGTCGCGGTCGTCGAGCAGCAGCTGCCACTGGTCCGGGTTCTCGGCGAACACCACCATGGCGCTGCCGATCAGCTTGGTCACGGTTTCCGCGCCGGCCCCGCCGAGAAGCGTTGCGAATCCGGTGATCTCGAGATCGTCGAGCTTCTGCATCTCGCCGGCCTCGCCGCGCGGGATCTCCGCGGTGATCAGCCGGCTGATCATGTCGTCCTGCGGGTTGGCGCGCCGCTCCTGGACCAGTTGGTAGTAGTACATCGCGGTGTCCATGGTGGCCTTCATGCCGGCCTCCGAGTAGCCGATCTGGCCCGGTTCGCGGTGCAGCGACGCGTCGATCCAGTGCCGTACCTGCTGGCGATACTCCTCGGGTACCCCGGCCATCCGGGTGATCACCTCGACGGGGAACGGGCCCGAGAAGTCCTGCACCACATCGAATTCGTCGGAGTCGATCATGCCGAGATAGTGCTCGATCAGTTCGACCACGGACTCTTTCTGCGATTGCACCGCCCGCGGTGTGAAGGCCTTGTTGAGCAGGCTGCGCAGGGCGCGGTGGTCCGGCGGGTCCATGAAGATGATGGATTTCTGCGGCAGCTCACCGGACTGCACCATGTGCAGATCGCATCCGCGCGACGACGAATAGGTCTCGTAGTCCTTGAGCGCGTTCGCGACGTCCTCATGCCGGGTGAGTGCGTAGAAGTCGCGTTCTTCGTCGTAGTAGACCGGTGCGTCGTCCTGCATTCGCTTGTAGATGTCGAAGGGGTACGCGAAGTACTCCTCGGAGAACGGGTCGAACACGACCTGCGGCTTTGTCATGGCATTCCTCCTCCGCAACGCCTGGGCTGGCGTAGAGTTACGAATGGCGGATCAACTGTAACGGTAACAGTTGAGGGGTCAGTTGGGCGCCGAAACGAGATTTCCGGTCTCGTTTGTCGTGACGGGCTCCAGCAGGTCACCGGGGGGATCCCGTCGCGACCAGGCGCTCCAGTGCACCCAGATCCGTACCGAGGTCGGCCAGAGTCTTCCGCACCACCGCGATGTCCTTGCCCACGAAGGGGCCGGTCATGGCGATGAACGACGACACCGAACCGCGTCCCGCCACGCCGGACAGGGCGCGGCTGCTGCCACTTCCGTGCGGTAACGCCTGCAGCAGCGCGGTCTCGTCGATGCCGAGACTGTCGCCGAGCTTCACCGCCTCGGCGAGCAGGCCGATCTGCGCGGCGAACAGCGTGTTGTTGACGAGCTTGACCTTCTGCCCGGCGCCCAGTTCCCCGACGTGGACGATGGGGTCGCCGTAGCTGGCCAGTGCGGGCCTGACCCGCTCGAGCGCGTCTGTCGCACCGCCGACGAACAGCGTCACCCGGCCCGCCGCAATGTCGTGCGGGCCGCCGCTGACCGGGGCGTCGAGCACGTCGGCACCGGTGCGGCCGGCGATGTCGGCAGCGGTGCGCGGGTTGCCGGTGGTGTGCACGACGAGCACGCTGCCTGCGGGCAGGGCCGCCGCCAGCCCGTCGTCGACACAGATCCGGCGCACCTGCTCGTCGGTGAACACGCACACGATCACCGCTTCGGCGCCTTCGATGACCGCCGGCGTCGAGGTCACCGGGGTAGCGCCCAGACCCGCCAGGGCCGCGCACTTCCCGTCGGTGCGGCCGAGCGCACGCACCTGGTGGCCGGCACCCACCAGCCGGGCCACCATCGGTGCACCCATCCGGCCCGCGCCGATGAACCCCACCTTCATCGCGGATAGCCCATGGAATCCAGTGCGGCGTCGGCGGCGTCGAACACCGCGCCCTGCGGCGCGGTCGCGGCGTCGGCGAGGCCGGCCGCCAGCCGCACATCCTTCTGCAACAGGGCACCGGCGATGGGCGCCAGGTTCTCCAAAGTGCCGCCGAACAGCGCGATACTGCCCAGGGCCTTGCTGTTGGCCGAGCCGCGCGTGACGACCTCGCACATCTTGGCCCGCGGCACGCCGAGCGACTCGCCGAGCTCCAAAAGGCTCAGGGCACTGCCCAGGTTCGCCGAGAACAACAGGTTGTTGAGGATCTTGGTGACCTGCCCGGCGCCCACCGGACCCAGGTGCACGATCGGGTCGGCGTAGGTCTCGAACACCGGCCGGCAGCGCGCCACCACGTCGTCGTCGCCGCCGATCATCACCAGCAACTGCTTCTGCTCGACCGCGGGTGCACCCCCGCTGACCGGGGCGTCCAGTACCGAAATGCCCTGCGCGGCAGCCTTGTCCGCAAGCTCACGGCAGGTGTCGGGGTGGACCGTACTGTGAATCACGATGGTGCCGCCCGGCGACATCCCGGCCAGCAATCCCTCTGCGCCGTAAGCCAGTTCACGAACGTCCTCGTCGCCGATCACACACAGGCAGGCGATATCGCTGGCGGCGGCCAGTTCAGCCGGTGAAGCCGCCGTCTTGGCGGCCGTGTCGGAGTACGGCTCCAGCGACGCGGGGCGGCGCGCCCACAGCGTCGTCTCGAATCCGGCGTCGACGATGGCCCGGGCCATCGGCGCGCCCTGACTGCCCAGACCTATGAATCCGACTCGCATCAGCTGGCCTCCACGGTGAATTGTGTTGTGCTGCGGGACTGAACGCACTCTTCGACAAAAGCCAGCGCGCTCAGGTGGTAGGCGGTGGCGGCGTAGCCCAGAGACAGGTTGTGTCCGGCGCCGGCCTGCTCGTGCAGCGCCACCCGCGGCGCCGCGGTGAACAGGGCGCCGACCTCGGTGAGCGCCCGAGGGCCGTTCTCCCAGACCCGTTCGTACTCGGCGAGGCTGAACCGCACCGGGACACGCACCTGGGCGGCGAGCTCCGGAAAGTCCCGCAGCCAGTTGGTCACCAGGGCGGCTTCGTAGTCGGGGGAGACGGGCCCGGACTTGATCCGGACCGAGCCGGCGATCCCGTCGGGATACAGATGAGCCGGCTCCCAGAGCAACTCGCGCAGACCGCTGGGGATGTTCTCCCGCGACGCGCCGGCCAGGACGGCGCGGGCGGTGTCCTGTTGGCGGATGCCGGTGCCGGAGATCTCGATGCCCAGCAGTTCGTCACCGCGGTCACCGGTGGCCATGCGCAGCGCCAGTTCGCTGCCGTTGGAGTGTGCGAGCAGGAAGAGGCCGGCGCCGCGGTCCCGGCCGCCCAGCATGGCGTCGACGGCACGGTACGTCATGTCGATACGCCGTGCGGTGTCGTCGAATTCGCGCGAGTACAACGCCGAGCTGCCGAACCCCGGGCGGTCCAGTGCGAGAACGGTGAAGCCCATGGCGGCGCCGGCCCGCAGCAGTGAAAGCCGGGGATGGTCGGGGCAGTCGAAGTACGCGCTGGTGGTGGCCCCGCCGTGCAACGCCACGATCACCGCAGCTGCTCCCGGCACCTCGGCCAGCAGACCGGACATCGGCACGGCGTCGACGAGGACCACCCTCGGTGTCGGTGCACTCACGAGTCGCTCCGCAACAGCAGCACCCCGCTGGGGGTCAGTCCGCCGCTGCTGGCGACGGCCACCTTCGCGTCGGCCACCTGGCGGGCACCGGCTTCCCCACGCAATTGGGTGACGGCTTCGTGGATCAACCCCATGCCGTGGGTGCGGCCGTGGGACAGCTGGCCGCCATGGGTGTTCAGCGGCAGCAGGCCGTCGCGGGCGATGTTGTGGCCGCCGTCCAGGAAATCCTTCGCCTCGCCGATTCCGCAGAAGCCCAGCGCCTCCAGCCAGGACAGGCAGTTGAAGGTGAAGCCGTCGTAGAGTTGGGCGACGTCGACATCGTTGGGCCGCAACGACGTTCGGGTCCACAGATGCGCCGCTTGGCCGAGTACCTGTGGCTCGTGGGTCAGTGTGCTCTGATCCCAGTCGGTGCGCTCGACGATCTGGGTGCCGACGGCCTCCACCAGCACCGGTGGCTTGGCCAGGTCCCGCGCGACGTCCACGGCCGAGACGATGACGGCCACCGCGCCGTCACACGGCACGTCGCAGTCGTAGAGCCCGAACGGTGTGGTGATCATCCGCGCCGACAGGTAGTCGTCCATGGTCATCGGATCGCGGTAGATGGCAGTCGGATTCAGCGCGGCGTTGGCGCGCTGGTTGAGCGCGATCCAGCCGAGTGTCTCGCGGGTGGTGCCGTAGCGGTGGAAGTGCCGCTGGGCGTTCTGCGCCAGGGTGTGTGCCGCCGAGGTGGCCCCGAACGGCATCTGCCAGCTGGTGGTGCGGGCGCCCCCGGGTGGTGCGGCCTTGCCCTCCTTCATCAGCTGGCTGAAGGTGGCCTCCCACAACGTCCGGAAACACAGCACGTGGCGGGCCAGTCCGGTGGCGACGGCCATCATCGCGGCGATCACCGAGCCGCCGGGTCCGAAGGTGTCCATGCCGCCGTTGATCCACGTCGGCCGGATTCCCAGTGCACCTTCGAGCGCGCTCACCCCGCCCTCGCCCATGCCGGCGACGTCGATACCCGGATAGGTGGACAGTCCGTCGATGTCCTCGAGTGTCAGCCCGGCATCGGCGATCGCCGCTTCGCAGGCTTCGATGGTCAAAGACAGCGGCGGCACCATCAGCCGCCGGCCCATCTGCGATGCGCCGATGCCGGTGATCGCCGAGAGCTCTTCGAATTTCGTGGTGCGTGCCGGTGCGCGGACGAATCGGTGGAAGTCGGTGGGGGCGATCTCGTCGTCGGGCAGTGGGGCCAGCTCGGTGTCGGCGCTCGGGCGGAACAACGGCAGCCACACGTCGGCGGCCTGCTCGAACACCACCTCCATCTGTCGGCCCAGTTGCAGCTCGGCGGGATCACACTCCACGGCGTTGGTGGTCAGGCGGACGCGGGGGTCCTCCTCGATGGCGACCTGTGCGACGACGTAGGGCGCGGGCAGGCCGGGGAGGCTGAAGCGGTGGTTCACGGTGAACCCCACCAGCGTGGCGCGGCCCGAGACCGCGCGGGGGCCGAGATTGTGGCTGCGGCAGTACCGGCAGACCGGCGCCGGGGGATGGATCAGTGACTTGCAGTCGCCGCATTCCTGCAGCCGGAGCTGGCCGTCGGCACCCGAGGTCCAGAAGAACTCGTTGTCCAGCGTGAGTTGCGGCAGGATCGCGCGACCGGATTCCTGGGAAATCGCCGACCTCCGTAAATAGTGCCGTTATCCGCTTTGGAGAATCACGTTATCAGTGGCTGTGGGTCGAATCCAGGGCCGTGGGGGAGATCAGCGCGCCCGCCGTGCCAACCGCGGCCGGTCGAGGATCAGCACGGTCTTTCCCCGGATCTGGATCCAGCCGCGCTCGGTGAACTCGCCGAGTGCCTTGTTCACGGTTTCGCGCGACGAGCCGACCAGTTGCGCGAGTTCCTCCTGAGTGAGGTCGTGCAGAACGCGGATCGACCCGTCCGGCCCGTCGATGCCGAAGCGCACGGCCAGCTGGAGCAGCAGTTTGGCCACGCGGCCCGGAACGTCGGTGAACACCAGATCGGTGACACAGTCGTTGGTCTCGCGCAACCGGCGCGCCAGCACCCGCAGCAACTGCTCACCCGCTTCGGGAGCGGCAGCGATCCAGGTGCGCAGCGCCTGCCGGTCGATCGACACCACGCGCACCGTGGTCAGCGCGGTGACCGTCGAAGTCCTGGCCCCGAAGTCGAATACCGACAGTTCGCCGAAGACCTCGGAGGGGCCCAGGACCGCCAGCAGGTTCTGCCGGCCGTCGGCGGTGCGCCGCCCGACCTTCACCTTGCCCTCGACGATCACGTACATGCAGTCACCGGGTTCACCTTCGGTGACGATGACGTGTCCGCGCCGGAACTCCACCGGGGAGAGCCGACGGGTGAGCGCGGCCAGTGTCGGTCGCTGTACACGGGGAAGGCTGTCGGGTTGCTCGAGCACCGAGGCCGTAGGGGTGGTCATGTCCGGCCGAGCGTCGATGTGGCTGCTGTGTCCGACGGCATCGCGATGATCGCGTGCACCGGGCAGTCCAGCAGCGCCCGGGTCACCGCGTCGCGGTCGGCCTCGGGGATCCGGCCGTTGCCTTCCAGCGAGGCGTAACCCCAGTCGTCGAGGCTGAAGTACTCGGGGGCATGCTTGGCGCACAGCCCGAATCCGTCGCACAGCGTCCGGTCCAGGCGGATGCGCATACCGTCGCTCATTTCGTCTCCACCTCGAACGGCCGTTCGGCGCGAAACATGCTGTCGGCGCATGTTTCACAGCTGTTCTCGAGGTGGCGGGCCACCTCTGCGGGGAATTTGCGCAACAGACTGGCGGCGGCGTTGGTCGCCGCGTCCAGGGTCGCGCATGCACCGCGCCCCCGCAGAACCACCGACCAGCGCTCGAGCCGGGCCAGGTCGTCGTCGGCCGCCACGCCGTCGCGCAGGGCGACGCCCACCGCCGCCATGGCGGCGGTGCCGTTGAAACACGACCCGCACTGGCCCGCGTTCTCGCGATCGAAGTAACTCAGCACCGAGGCGGCCACCGCGACCGGGCATTCGTCGGTGAGCAACGAGATGGCCCCGCACCCCAATCCGCTGTCGAGCCGGCGCAGGTTCTCGTGATCCACGGTGACGTCGAGGATCTCGGTGTTGAGCAGGCCTGCGAAGTAGCCGCCCATCAGGACACCGCGCACCGACTCGGCGGATACTCCGTGCACCGCCAGCAGATCGCTGAACGCGATACCGAAGGGCACTTCGTAGAGTGTCGCCGGCCGTCCGCCTCCGGTGAGCGTCACCAACAGGGTGCCCGGTGAGGCCGACGTCCCCGCCGCCCGGTACTGCTGCGCGCCGTGCCGGTGCAGGTACGGCAGATTGGCCAGAGTCTCCACATTGCTCACCATGGTGGGCAGCCCGCCGACACCCTCTTCGAACGGCCGCGGTGGCTTGTCTGTCGGTTTGGCGGGCCCGCCGTTGATGGCGTGCACGGCCGCGGTCTCCTCACCGGCCACATACCCGGGTTCCACCACGCGAACGCTCACCGTCACCCCGTCGAGCATCGTGCCCCCGAGCTCGCTCAGGGCGTGTTCGACAGCCTGGGCCGACGATGGGTCCGCCACGTACACGTGCGTGTGTTCGGCACCCACCAGCCGCGCCGCGAGCCGCAGTCCGTCGAGTACCAGGTGAGGCCGGTTGCGAAGCAGCCAGCGGTCTTTGATCGACGCCGGCTCACCTTCTTCGCCATTGGCGACGACGACGGTCGCCCGGCCCTGCTGCCACGCGCCACGCACCGTGCCGACCTTCACCCCGAGGGGGAAAGCGGCGCCACCGCGGCCCACGATGCCCGACAACTCGACCGCCGACAGCAAGCCGTCGATATCGTCGAGTGCCAGGTAGCCGTCCGCGGCGCGATAGGTCGCGAGATCCTCCGGCCCGGGGCCGGTGCGCAGCAGGCGCGGTGTCAGCTGCGGCCATGCGGCGACGGCGATCTCGGCGGGGCCGGCGAAGTCCATCGCGGCGGTCATGGGTGCCTCCTCACGTGCAGCCGGCCGCTACGCTTGCGCGCATGCGTACGGCGGTGGTGCGAATCGGTGTCGATCCCTGCGGCGACCTGACCGCCGAACAACTGCGTTCCGGCATGGCCGCGCTGGCCGACCTGGCGCGCACCGCGGGAGCCGGTCTGGTGGACACCGACCTCTCCGGCGTGCCGGCCAGCCGGCGTGAGGTCGAGCTGCTGATGACCGGACCCGACCCCGACGAGCTGCAGCGCGCGGCGATGGACCTGTGCGCCAGAGCTTTCGACAGCACGCCGGTGGCGGGTGTGGTCACCTACATCAGCCGGGGCACCGACCACGACGCGCTCGGGGTGTTGGCCGGCTTCGGCCTCACCGGCCGGATCGAACGCACCGACGGCCCCGACGGCTGGGACATCGTCGACGTGACCCTGCGGGAGCAGGATCTGGAACGCATACCGGAGAGCCGCATCCACACCGCGCTGGAGGCGTCGCTGAACTGCGAGGTCCGCATCCACACGCAGTAGCTTCACCGTCAGCGCCCCAGGAAATCGAGGATGGCCGGCGCCGCCTGCACCCAGGTGTCGAACATGTTGAACCGCTTGACTTTTCCTTGCGCACGCTTTTCCCCGGCGCGCTCCCAGGCATCCTCCGGCCACGGTGGGTCGATCAGGGTCGAGCCCTTGATCAGGCAGCTCACCTCCAGCGATGTCCGCTTGGGATGGTCGAGGTCGTTCTCCCCGCCGCGGATGATCAGGGTGGGCACGGTGATGTTGTCGAACAGCTCGTCGTCGACACCCGGGATGGTCTGGCCGGGCTTGGAGACGAAGGCGTTGAGCCAGCGCAACATCAGCTTGAGGAACTCGTCGGGATCCTGGGCCAGGATGCGGTCCCGGTTCACCGGGTTCTCGGCCGCACGTTCCTTCCATTCGTCGATGTGGGCCACGGCCTTCATGCCGGCGCCGCGCACGGCGAGGATGCTCGGCACGATGTAATACGAGCCGAGGACAAACGAGCCGTACACCCCACCGACGATGTTCCACACCACCAGTTTTCGGACGATCTCGGGGTAGAGCATCGTCGTGAGCATGGAGTCGCGGGCCCCACCGGAGCCACCCGCCAGGATGCACGGGCCGATGTCGAGCCCGGTGATCAGCTTGTAGAGCGTCTCGGCCCGCATGTGCGACTCACTTTGGCCGTAGAACTGCACGTCGGACTTGCCGCAGTTCGGCCGGTCCCACAGCAGCACGCGGTAACCGCCCTTGACCAGCTCCTGAGCCAGCGGCCGAAGGCCGGGGATGTCTTTGCTGAACCGGCCGCCGGGCGTCAGAGCGATGAAATCGCCCTGTTTGCCCAAGATCTCGTACACGACCTGGCCGCCGTTGATCTCGAAGCTCTTCTCGCCGCGCTTGAGCTCCAGACTCGCAGTCATGCCATCACCAGCACTTCGTTGTCGACGACCCGCACCGGGTAGGTACGGATACTCCATTCGGGTTTCACGGCAGTGGTGCCGGTGGCGAGTTCGAACCCCCATTGGTGCCACGGGCAGTAGATGTACTCCAGATCGCGCACCATCACCGCGTCACCGGGCACCGTCTCGTCGACGATGTTGCGGCCGCGCGCACGGCCCGCGCACAGCGGGCCGCCCTCGTGGGGACAGTAATTGGCGATCGCGTAGAAGGTTCCGTTGACGTTGTAGACGCCCACCCCGTGGCGCCCGATCGGCACCACTTTGTGGGCACCGGGGGGGATCTCGTCAACCGTGGCGACGACGTGTTCCCGCCCCTGGGCGAGCCGGGGCGTCGTGTTGTCTGTGCTCATCCCTAGAAGACCCGCACCTGTCCTTCGAGCACCGGCACGGTGTCGGGGAGCTTGTAGGTCTCGATCCCGTTGCGGAACATGATCGCTTCACGGGCATGCTGGGGCAGGTGCTTGACCAGCCAGCGTGGGTCGTCGAACGTCCAGTGCGGATAGTCAGAGCTGTACAACAGGATCTTGTCGCACTCCATCCATTCGAACGCCCTCGACAGCTCGGTCTTGTCCTCGGGGTAGTCCAGCGGTTGAGTGCTGAACTTGATGTGGTCCTTGACGTACTCGGACGGTTTGCGCTTGATGTCCAGTCCGGACTTACGTTTTTCGTAGATGGCGTCCATGCGCCACATCAGCGGGAGGATCCACGTGAACGCGTGCTCGATGAACACGATGCGCAGGGTCGGGTGCCGATCGAAGGTACCGTCGAAGATCAGGCTCATCACCTGGTTGGCCGCCAGGAGTGAGTAGGTGACCATGAAGTCGTGGTTGTAGCTCGGCAGCCCCACCGGGGGGATCGGAAGTGTCTCGTAGACACCACGACTCAGGTGGCAGCTGACCGGCATGTCGTACTTGGTGGCCGCCGCCCACACCTGGTCATAGACCGGGTCGCCCCAGGACGGCCGCGGTTCGGCCTTGATCAGGATCTGCGACATGAACGGGTGTTCGGCCCACTTCTCGATTTCCCGAACGGAGCTCTCCGGATCCTCGATGGCCACGCAGATGGAGCCGCGCCACCGTTCGTGCCAGTTGTTGTGGCTGTCCAGCCAGTTGTCCGCGAGCCAGGAGTTGGTGGCGGTGCAGTAGGCCGCGGTGGCCTCGGCCAGGCGGCTCTCCCCATGGGTGGGCTCCAGGATGGCGATATCGGAGCCGGCCTCCATGATGAGCTGCCGCAGTGCCATATCGGGGTCACTGCACGCGAATTCGCCGTCGGGTGGGAAGCTGTCCACCCGCATGGCATAGGAGTGGGCGTAATCGGGGGCGTCATAGTAGATCTGGTCGCCCACCGGGTGGTTCAGGAAGTACTTGCTACGCCAGGGCTCGGGGATGTAGTCGATCAACTGGCCGCGTTTGGGCATCGGGTGGACATCGGAGTCGACGCACCGGACCGCGATGCGTTCGGTGGGTGTCGATCTCGAGGTGAAGGTCATCGTGATCTCTTTCCTACTGCGCGACCAGGCCCGCTGGGACATCGATTCCGTACAGCTCGGCGGCATTGCGCCAACAGAGTTTGTCGCGCTGCTCGACGGTGTAGCTGCTGGGTACGGTCAGCTGGTTGGCATCCCAGTGCGGATAGCTGGAACCGAACATCGTCATATCGTCCTTGCCGGTGAAACCTGCCCATTCACCGGCGAATTCGACGTCACCGGGTCCGTCGAACAAGCCCTGCACGAAGTAGGTGTGGCCGGGTAGGTAGTCGCTGGGCATCTTGGGTGCCCACGGAGTCTGTTCCAGGTGCGGGCGGCCGAAGCAGTCCATCCGCCAGATGAACGGGGTCAACAGGTCCGCGGCGCCGTCGGCCCAGACGAATCTCAACGACGGTGTCCGTTCGAACACGCCTTCGGCGATCATGTTCATCAGGTGATACAGGTAGTTCAGCGCCATGAAGCTCAGGTACTGCTCGTAGGTCCTGGTCTTGCCGGACGGTGTGGGCGGGAAGGCGATACCTGCGCCCACCTCGATGTGCACGGCCACAGGGAGATTCGCGGCGGCCGCGGCCTCCCACAGCGGCCAGAACTGCGGCTTGCCGTACAGTTCGCGAGACTGCAGTGGGATACCGATCTGCACCACCCGGGGATGGTCGGAGTACTTCGCGATCTCGCGGAGGGCCCCGGTGATGTCGTCCGGATTGACCCGCAAGGTACCGCGGAACCTGCTGCCGAACTCCTCGTGTTCGAGCCAGCGCGTCACCATCATGTCGTTGTGTGCCGAGGCGATCGCGGTGCCGAGGTGGCGGTCCGGCATGATGCCGCGGGTCATGGGGTGCAGAATCGCGATGTCGACACCACGGTTGCCGAACAGCTCTTCGGCCACCAACTCTGGATCCGAACCCGGGTATTGGCGGTCCGGGCCCATGCTGCCCTTGACGTATTCACCGCCCGGCGCCCCGTACCAGTCCATCTCGTAGTCAGGGAAACCGCGGCTGCGAAACGGTTCCCGCATGAACGTCTGCCGCAGGTCCTTGTTGGACTTGCAGAAGATGTGGACGCTGGCATCGATGACGGGGATCTTCGAGACGTTCCCCGTGCCGTCCGGCAGTTCGATCATCGGACCCGTCCCGGCGCTGCTGGGCGCGACGATGCGAAGCCACAGTCGGACATGTGATCCATGATACAACCTCGTTCTTCAACAGCAAGAATGGAATTCTCATACCGTTCGGCCGGACCCTCGGAGCTGGTCTACCCTCCCGAATGTACGACGCGCGAGATCGTGATTCCAACTTTTGAAGAATGCTATTCTCCGATCACGACGAGCGCCGAGGAGAATCGTGCAACTCACGTTTGACGCCGATGTCGAGGAGTTCCGCGCCGAGTTCGTGGCCTTCCTGGATGAACACCTGCCGCCCGAGGCCGAGACCGCCGAGCGCCCCCAGTCGTGTTCACACATCCCGGAGTGGGCCCGGCGCTGGCAGCGGCTGCAGTTCGACCACGGCTGGCTGCTGCCCGGCAACCCGCCCGAGTACGGCGGCCGCAACGTCTCGGTGGTGCAGCAATACGTGCACCAGGAGGAGCTCTCCCGGCGGCGGATCTACCACAGCTTCAACCCGCAGGGTGTCGGCATCGTCGCGGCGTCGATCCTGTCCTTCGGCACCGAGGAGCAGAAGCAGCGGTGGGCGGTGCCCATCCTGCGCGCGGAGATGACGGCCTCGGTCGGTATGAGCGAACCGAGCTCCGGCTCGGATCTGGCGTCACTGCGCACCAAGGCGGTGCCAGACGGCGACGACTTCGTGGTCAACGGCCAGAAGGTCTGGACCTCCGGTGCGCATCACGCCGATGTGCTGCTGACGCTGGTGCGTACCGACCCGGATGTGGCCAAACACAAGGGGATCAGCGTGCTGCTGATCCCCACCGACAGTGACGGTCTGGTCCGCCGGCCGTTCGCCACGATCTGCGATCAAGACGATCTCGATTTCAACGAAGTGTTCTTCACCGACGTCCGGGTGCCCCAGGAGAATCTCGTCGGGCCACTCAACGGCGGGTGGAAGGTCGCCAACGGCGCGCTGGGCCACGAACGGACCATGATGTGGATCCAGTTCGCCGACCGGCTGCACAATCTGATCCGCGATTTCCATCCCGTCGACGAGCTGGACCGCGACCGTTACGCCACGCTGGTGATGGACCGGCAGGCATTGCAGTTGATCGGGTCCCGGGCCATCGCGGGTGCCGCCCGCGGCGAGGATGATCTGGGCGCGATCGCGGTGCTCAAGGTGCTGGGCTCCGAAGCCGAGCGCGAAGCCTCCGAATACGCCTTAGCCGCAGCCGGTTCCGACGGGCTGGCGCACCCGGCCACCACGTCGCCCTACGCACCCTACGACCTGGATTATCTGTCGGCCAGCTGGTTCGAACGGTATGCCCGCAGCTTCGGCGGCACCATCGCCGGCGGCACCTCGGAGATCCAGCGCAACATCATCGCGACGCGCGTGCTGGGTCTGCCGCTGAGCTGAGGCCGAGATTGCACAATTGGTCGTCGATCCACAGGGATCGCCGCCACTCACGCAATCTCGGGGCCGGAGAACCAATCGTGTCGTGGCGTTCGGCGACTGTCCATCCATGCCACTTCCTTTTCTTGCAACCGAAGCGCTGAGCGCCGGCGTGCTGACCCGCGGCCGGCTCAGATGGAACTACCGCGCGCTCTATCCCGGTGTCTACGTGCACAAGGCGCAGGTGGTCACACTCACAGACCGCATCTACGGCGCATGGCTGTGGTCGGGGCGGCGCGCCATCATCGCGGGCCGGGCCGCAGCGGCCCTCCACGGAGCGCTGTGGGTCTCTGCGCAGGCACCGGTCGAATTGATCTGGCATGTGGCCGCCCTCCAGCGGGCATCATCGCCCGCAATGAGCGCATCAGCGATGCCGAGGTGGTGCAACAGCGCGGGATGTCCGTCACCAGTGAGGTCAGGACCGCCCTGGATCTGGCACGGTTCCTGAAACGTGTGGAGGCCGTTACGCACCTCGATGCGCTGGGCCGTGCGGCCGGATTGGCGAAACTGCCGATTCCGGAACTGGCACAACGGTATCCAGGAGCGCGCGGTGTGGCGCACGCTGTTGACGCAATCGACCTGATGGACATCGGCGCTCAGTCACCGAAGGAAAGCTGGCTGTGGCTCGTCCTCATCGACGCGGGGTTGCCGCGCCCCCGGACGCAGATCAGGGTCAGCGACGGGTTCAACATCGCATACCTCGACATGGGGTGGGAAGAGCCCAAGATCGGTGTCGATTAGGAGGGACAACACCATCGCAACGAGCGGCCCACCTACGTCAGCGACATCGGGCGCTACGACATGATCGAGCGTCAAGGTTGGCATGACTTACGCGTGGTGAAGGAACACAGTGCACGCTATGTCGTTCACCGAGTGGTCGAGGCGTTCACCCGCCGGGGATTCGACCACCGAAGCCTGCGTCGTCGAGATTGCGCTAGGGCTGCGCAACGCCGGCAGTCACAGCCCTGTCAGCAATCTCGGGGCGGGAACTCAGTCGATGACGGCCGCTTCTTTGCGCTCGGTGATGGGCCGGGCCAGCTCCTGCTCGTTGCAGATGCGCTGCAGCTTCTCGATCGTCTCGTCGAGGCCCGGTCCCAGCTTCTCACCCGGGGTGAACGTCGCAGGCAGATTACGCATGCCCTGGATGACGCCGATGGTGTCGTAGTGCACGGTGCCCTCGGGATCGCACACGTAATCGGGCATCCGGTCCAGCACCGCGGTGAGCATCGACTTGAACACGGTGCGCGCCACGTTGGAACCGACGCAGCGGTGCACACCGATACCGAAGCTGAAGTGCCGGTTACCCTTCCGGTCCAGCACGATCTCGTTGGGCCGCTCGAACACCGACGGATCCCGGTTGGCCATCGCCCAGGACAGCCACAACCGCTCGAACTTCTTGAAACGCTGTCCCTCGACCTCGACGTCATCGGAGAATGTCCGCCCGTCACCGGGTGCGGGGGTGAAGAAGCGCAGGAACTCTTCGGTGGCCGGATGCAGCAGCGTGGCCCGCTCCCGCGACAGCCGCTCGCGTTCGTCGGGGTGCTCGCCCAGCCATTCCAGCGCGTGCGCGGTCAGCGCGGTGGTGGTGTCGAAGCCGCCCCCGATCACCAGGCCCAGATTGCCCAGGATCTCCATGTCGGGTGCGGGCTCACCGTCGATCCTCAACTGCAGCAACGCGTTGACCAGGCCGGGACGCGGGTTCTCCCGGATCTCCATCATGTTGTTGATGAGGTCGATCCCCATGTCGCGGTGCTGCTCGTTGATCTTCTCGCGATCGGGAGAGTGCTCCGGGGTGTACACCGAGGCGTGGGTGGGCTCGCTGTAGACGTTCCACTTCTTGAGCTCGATGCCCATCATGGCGAGGGTGAACACCGCGGGCACCACGTTGGCCAGGTGTTCGACGAAATCGATGTGCCCGGACTCGATGTGTTCGTCCAGTGCGGCGCGGGTGATCTCGTCGACGAATGGTTCCCACCGTTTGATCGCCGCGGGCGACAGATACGGGTTGAGCGCGCCGCGGTACTGGCTGTGCTCCGGTTCGTCCATCTCGAGGATCCCGCCGCGAACCACGGTGGCGCGGCTGGCTTTCGGAATGGTGATGCCCTTGTACGGGGTCTCCCCGGAGATGTCGTGGTGATTGGACACCACCGGGCAGCGGGCCAACTCGAAGACATGCTTGCTGTCGGCGGCCACCCAGTGTCCGTCGTAGACATCGGTCCACGCCATCGGGCACTTGGTGTGCATCTCTTCGGTGATCTTGTCGAACTGGACGCGATACTCCGGAGTGTGCCGATCGAAGTGGTAGGTGTTCTTCTTGCGATCGTCGTCGGTGGTGTCGGCCGAGATGTGATCGGTGGTCAACGTCTGGGTCCTCTATTCCAGGATGATGGCTTGTTCCGGGCACGATTGAGCGGCCTCGCGGACGGCGTCCTGCTGGTCGTCGGGAACGATCTCGTTGACGGCGCTGGCATGCCCGTCGACGTCGTCGAGCTCGAAGGAGTCGGGGGCGATCATCGAGCACAGGGTGTGCCCCTGGCACTTCGCGCCGTCAACCCAGACCTTCATCGTCACTTCCTTCCACACCGAAAGATGTTGTGCACCAGTGCTAGACGTGGTAGTCGTACCACTTGAGGTAGCCGCCGGCGTCGACGCGCAGTTGCATGCCGGTGACGAAGCGGGACTCATCCGAGGCCAGCCACAGCACCGCGTTGCTGATGTCCTCGGGTTCGATGTACGGAACGGGCATGGCCTGCTGCACGCCGAAGGCCAACTCGGCGTCAGCGCGGGTCGGGTGATCGAGGTCGGGGCGGAACGACCGGTACATCGGTTCGCTCTGCAGCATGTCGGTGTTGCAGTTGGTCGGGTGGATCACGTTGGCGCGCATACCCCGCACGGCCAGTTCCGTCGCCAGATCGTGCACGTACTGCGAGATGAGGCGCTTGGAGGTCATGTAACCCATCCCGCCGGGGTCGGCGCCGGGGCGGTCCTTCTTCGACGCGTCCATCAGCGCGGCCGCCGATGCGGTGGCGATGATCGAGGCGCCCTCCTTCAAGTGCGGCAGCGCCACCTGGATGGCGTTGATGGTGCCGACGAAGTTGGTGTTTATGCCGTCGGTCCACGCCTGCATCGCGGGAGTGCCCTTCATGGCGGCGATTCCGGCCTGGGCCACCACGATGTCCAGGTGGCCCAGCTCGGCCACACCGTTGTCCAACGCGGTCTTGAGCGCGGCCGCATCGCGGACGTCGGCCTGGGCGATGACGGCCTTGCGGCCGGCCTTCTCGACGAACTGTGCCGTCTCTTCCAGGTCTTCGGGGGTGGCCAGAGGGTAGCCCACGGTGTCGATGTCGGCGCAGATGTCGACGGCGATGATGTCGGCACCTTCTTCGGCGAGGCGGATGGCGTGGCTTCGCCCCTGCCCGCGCGCGGCGCCGGTGATGAATGCGACCTTGCCCTCAACACGGCCCATGGATGTCCCTTTCGTTGTCAGCGAGCTGGTGATCGTCGGAGAGGCCGTGCGGGAGGGGGCCGGAGTATGTGGCCACGCAGCCGTGATGGCGACCTCGTATACGAGGCCGGCTTCGGGGGGCGACGGTCTCCGGCATCAAGAACATCCCTTTCGATTATGAGAACCGTACTCTCGCCGCCGTAGGTCCCGCAAGGTTTGTGAACGACCAGTCTTGAAATGCGCGAATACTCCGCACCCTATCGATCTGCGGCTTTGACAGGGCCGTGTTCGGCCTGCTTAGTTTCTTGAGTTCTCGTGTGGCGAATGTAAGATTCGCGCATTATGAGAATCGAGTTTTCAACTCGACGAGGAGGGTGAATGGGATCGGCGGAGACAGTCGCGGGCAGTGACACGGCTACCGACACGACGAGGCGTCCGGCGGATCGCCGGCTGCTGATCAACGGGGAGCTGGTGGACACCGGGCGGACGTTTCCGAGCCGGAATCCCGCCACCGGCGACGTACTGGGCTACGCGCCCGATGCCGGCGTCGCCGACGCGGAGGCGGCCGTCGCCGCGGCACGGCGGGCTTTCGACACCACGGACTGGTCGACGAACGTGGAACTGCGGATCCGCTGCCTCGAGCAACTTCACCAGGCTTTGGTGGATCACCGCGACGAGCTCGGCCAATTGACCACCGACGAGGTGGGTGCCACTCCGGCACTGCTCGCCGGGGCGCAGCTGGATCAACCGGTGGCCATCGTCAAGTACTACGCCGATCTGCTGAAGACCTATCCGATGACCGAGGACCTCGGCAACATCGAGAGCCGCGGCATGCAGCATCACCGGTGGGTGGAGAAGGAAGCCGCCGGCGTCGTCGCGGCGATCATCGCCTACAACTACCCGAATCAGCTGGCGCTGGCCAAGCTCGCACCCGCACTCGCGGCCGGCTGCACCCTCGTTCTCAAAGCCGCGCCCGACACACCCCTGGTCACACTGGCTCTGGGGGAGTTGATCGCCCAACACACCGACATCCCGGCCGGCGTCGTCAATGTGCTCTCCGGAGCCGACCCCGAAGTGGGGGCCGTGCTGACCACCAGCCCGGACGTCGACATGGTGACGTTCACCGGTTCGACGCCGACGGGCCGGCGAATCATGGCCGCCGCCAGCGACACGCTCAAGCGGGTCTTCCTCGAACTCGGCGGCAAGTCGGCGGCGATCGTGCTCGACGACGCCGACTTCAACACCGCTGCGGTGTTCTCGGCGTTCAGCATGGTCACCCACGCCGGCCAGGGCTGTGCGCTGACCTCCCGGCTGCTGGTGCCGAAGGCCCATCACGACGAGATCGTCGAACTGATCAAGACGAACTTCTCGTTCGTGCGGTACGGCGATCCGAACGATCCCAAGACCTACATGGGGCCGCTCATCAGTGAGAAGCAGCGCGACAAGGTCGACGCGATGGTGCGCCGCGCGGTCGAGGCGGGCGCCACCTTGGTCACCGGTGGGGAGAAGAAAGATCCCGGCTACTTCTATACGCCCACGCTGCTCACCGACGTCGACCCGGACGCCGAGATCGCGCAGGAGGAAGTCTTCGGGCCGGTGCTCGTGGTGATCGCCTACGACGGGGACGACGACGCAGTGCGTATCGCCAACAACTCCATCTACGGCTTGTCGGGGGCGATCTTCGGCAGCGAGGAGCGGGCGCTGGCCATGGCGCGGCGCATCCGCACGGGCACCTTCTCCATCAACGGCGGCAACTACTTCAGCCCCGACGCGCCGTTCGGCGGATACAAGCAGTCCGGTATCGGCCGCGAGATGGGCGAGGCCGGACTCGAAGAGTTCCAGGAACGCAAGACGTTCGCCACGGTGGTTGCTTCATGAGTGGGCCTACCGCGAGCCCCGAGGAGGAGCGAGCAATGAGTGGGCCTACCGCGAGTCGACCGATGCGGGGCGAGGCACGAGCCCCGAGGAGGAGCGAGCAATGAGTGGGCCTACCGCGAGTCGACCGATGCGGGGCGAGGCACGAGCCCCGAGGAGGAGCGAGCAATGAGTGGGCCTTTGGACGGGATCCGCGTCCTCGAAGTCGCGATGTACGGGTTCGTCCCGTCGGCGGGTGCGGTGCTGGCCGAATGGGGTGCCGATGTCATCAAGATCGAGCACGCCGTCACCGGCGACCCGCAGCGCGGGCTGCGCCAGACCGGGCCCCTGAAAGTGGAGGGCGACCCGAACCCCAACATCGAGCACGCCAACCGTGGCAAGCGCAGTGTCGGCCTGGACATCTCGATTCCCGAGGGCCGGGAGATCCTGCTGGAACTCGCCCGTCGTTCGGATGTGTTCCTGACGAGTTTTCTTCCGGGGCACCGCAAGAAGTTCGGCATCGACGTCGACGACATCCGTGCGGTGAACCCCGACATCATCTACGCCAGGGGCAGCGCGCTCGGCCCGCGGGGCATCGAGGCGGAGAAGGGCGGGTACGACATGACGGCCTTCTGGTGCCGGGCCGGTACCGCCGCCACCATCACCCCGCCGGGGCTCGAAGGCATGATCGGCCCGCCCGGGCCGGCCTACGGTGACACCATCTCCGGCACCAACCTTGCCGGCGGCATCGCCGCAGCGCTGCTCAAGCGCGAACGCACCGGCGAACCGTCCACCGTCGACGTCTCACTGCTGGGCAGCGGGCTGTGGGCCATGGGCCACACCATCGCCTTGACCTCGCACCTGCACGAGCGGCTGGTCGCGCAACCGCCCGGGGTGCACGGTTCCCCGATCAATCCGCTGGTGGGGGTGTATGCCACGAAGGACGACCGCTACATCTCACTGGTGATGATGCAGCCGACCAAGTTCTGGGCCGACGTGTGCACGCACATCGACCGCGAGGATCTGATCGACGACCCTCGCTTTGCCACCGCGCAGTCCATCGCCGAACACACCGCAGATGCCGTCGCAATCCTGCGCGAGGTGATCGGCAGCCGCACCCTGCCGGAATGGAGCGAGCGCTTCGCCACCCTGGCCGGGCCGTGGGCGCCGGTGCAGGACACCCTGCAGGCAGCCGAAGACGCCCAGATCCGGGCCAACCAATATCTGGTCCAGGCGGGAGAACTCGAGTTGGTGGCCAACCCGGTCCAGTTCGATGTGAGCGCACCCAGCACCGGACCCGCCCCGGGGTTCGCCGAACAGACCGACGAGGTGCTCGAGGAGCTGGGCCTGGACTGGGACCGCATCATCGAGCTCAAGACTGCCGGCGCCGTCACCTAGAACACGACAACGGACCAGAGACCAGCCCATGCCATTCATCGCCGCGATAGGCACCTACCTGCCCTGCTGGGGGTGTGATGCACGTCGCATTGCCGGTGACGATGAGGACGCGATCACTCTCGCGGTGGAAGCCGGACGTGCCGCGCTGCGCGGCGGCGCCGCGGTCGAGAACGTCGTCCTGGTGACCCGCGATCTGCCCCTCACCGACAGCAGCAATGCCGCGGTGTTGTTGGCGGGTCTGGGGCTCGACCCCGAACTCGAGGTCGCCGAACGGCTCGGCGGGGCGCCGGCGGCACTGGACGCGTTGAGCTCGGCCCGGCCGCGGACCATGATCGTCGGGGTCGACCTCGACCCGGCAGGGGCGGCGGCGGTCATCACCGCCGACCGTGGATTGAAGGTCCGCACCGCGGCCCGGGTGGCGCGCAGCCTTCCGGTACGCACACGCAACGCCAGTGGCGCGGTTCATGATTACGGTGATCCGCGCCTGCTCCACGAACGTGGCCTGGTCGCGTCGTTGGAGGCGGCCTGGCTGGACACTCCGGTGGCGGTCGCCGGGGTGGAGCACAAGCAGGCCGTCGACCTGTGCCAAGGGGTTCCACCACTGCTGCCCACCCACGGTGCCAGCGCTGGCTTCTTCGCGCTGGCACATCTCTCCGAGGCTGGGACGACGGGGCCGTTGGTGGCCGTCGAACAGGCCAGCTTGTCCGGTATCACCGTCGTGGGCGGCGTGGCGCCCACGTTCCGGCAGGAACCCTCCGCCCGCCCGCAACCGGAGACCTGCTACGCCGATGACGCCGACATCCCGATCTCGCTGGCGGCCTACGAGCGCGCCTTCGAGGCCAAGACGCGGTGGGAAGCCGGCAAATTTGCTGAAAGTGAGCATCTGGACTTCCCGCCACGGTACCGTGTGGCGCAGGACGGTGCGCTGGCCCGGGATTACGAGCTGGTGGCGCTGCCCCGTACCGGAACGGTGTATACCACTGTCTCCGTTCATATTCCGGTTCCCGGGCTGCGCACTCCGTATGACTTGGTGATCGTCGAACTCGATGGGGTCGACGTGCGCGCACTCGTGAAGTCCACCGGCGCCGCACCTGATTCGGTGAACATCGGTGACCGTGGCCGACTTGTTTTGCGCAGAGTGGCAGTGCGATCGGGAGTTCCGGATTACGGTTATGCCTTCCAAGTGGAATCGGAGGCAGCGTGAGACGGGCAGCCATCGTCGGTGCCGGCATGACGCCGTTCGGTGAACACTTTGCGTTGGGCATCAAAGATTTGCTGCCGATGGCGTTCGCCGACTGCGCCGCGAGCGTCGACAAGGGTGTGCAGAAGGCCGATCTGCAAGCGGCGTGGTTCGGCTCGATGGGTACCACCGACGGATTCCCTTCCGGCATCCTCGCCGACAGTCTGGGCCTGCCCGACCTGCCGGTCACGCGGGTCGAGAACTCCTGCGCCACCGGCAATGACGCGGTGCGCAACGCAGTGTTCGGGATCGCGTCGGGTGCGTATGACGTGGCGCTGGTGATGGGCGCGGACAAGCTCCGCGACACCACGTCGAAAACCATGCTCTGGGAGTGGGAGGCCATGACCCGGGACATGGCGTGGGACTACCCGCTGGGGCTGGTGGCGCCGGCCGGATTCGCGCTTCACCTCAACCGCTATCTCCACGAGTCACCGGCCACGCGTGAGCACATGGCGATGGTCGCGGTGAAGAACCACCGCCACGGAGTGACGAATCCGAAGGCGCGGTTGCGTTTCGAGATCACCGTCGAGGAGGCGCTGGCGGCGCCCACGGTGGTCACCCCGTTCGGCGTCTACGACTGCGCTCCGCAGAGCGACGGCGCGGCCGCGGTGATTCTGGCCGCCGAGGACGTGGTGGACCGCTTCACCGCCCGCCCCGTCTGGGTGCGGGGAGTCGGGCTGGGCCTGGACTCGGTGATGCATCAACACAAACGGGACATGACCACCTTTCCGTCCACCGTGCGGGCGGCCAAACAGGCCTTCACCATGGCGGGGCTCACGCCATCGGACATCGATGTCGCCGAGGTGCACGACTTCTTCACCGGCGTGGAGATGATCAGTTACGAGGATCTGGGCTTCGCCAACCGTTTCGAGGCCTACAAGCTGCTCGAAACCGAGGTCACCACCGTCGGCGGTGCATTGCCGGTCAACCCCAGCGGGGGACTCAAGGCCAAGGGGCATCCGCCGGGTGCCACCGGCGTGGCCCAGTGTGTGGAGCTTTTTGCGCAGCTGCGCGGTGAGGCGGTCAATCAAGTGGACGGAGCGCGAATCGCTCTGGCGCACAACATCGGCGGTCCGACCGCTGTCTCAGCGGTGACGATTCTGGAGGGGCCCGGCGATGGCGAGTAAGGGAGCCGAGCGGTGGTCGCCGGGGATCGGGCGGATCCAGAACCTGTCCGGTCCGATGCAGGCCGTCGGCGGGTTGTTCTCGATGTCGTCCGACGCGGTGAGGTTCGTGTTCCGGCGGCCGTTCCAGTGGCGGGAGTTCCTGGAGCAGTCGTGGTTCGTGGCCAAGGTGTCGCTGGCGCCGACGCTGCTGGTGGCCATCCCGTTCACCGTGCTGGTGAGCTTCACGTTGAACATCCTGCTGCGCGAGCTCGGTGCGGCCGACTTGTCCGGGGCGGGTGCGGCTTTCGGTGCGGTCACCCAGGTCGGCCCGCTGGTGACGGTGCTGATCGTGGCCGGCGCCGGGGCGACGGCGATGTGCGCCGACCTGGGGTCGCGGACCATCCGCGAGGAGATCGACGCCATGGAGGTGCTGGGCATCAACCCGGTGCAGCGGTTGGTGACCCCGCGGATGCTCGCCTCCGGGCTGGTGGCGCTGCTGCTCAACAGCCTGGTGGTGATCGTCGGCATCCTCGGCGGCTACATCTTCTCGGTGTTCGTCCAGGACGTGAACCCGGGTGCGTTCGCGGCCGGGATCACCTTGCTCACGGGTGTTCCCGAGGTGATCATCTCCTGTGTCAAGGCAGCGCTGTTCGGGCTGATCGCCGGACTGGTTGCCTGCTATCGCGGACTGACCATCACCGGCGGCGGAGCCAAAGCGGTGGGTAACGCCGTCAACGAGACAGTGGTCTACGCGTTCATGGCGTTGTTCGTGATCAACGTCGTGGTGACGGCCATCGGCATCCAGATGACGAACGGCTGAGAGGCGGTAATCATGGGCACCTCAGCGGTATTGCGGTCGCGGTTCCCGCGGGTGGTGAACCACCTCGGCCGGCCGGTTTCCCTGCTGTCCCGGATCGGTGACCACACCCTGTTCTACGGGCGCGCACTGGCGGGGATCCCCCACGCGACGGTCCATTTCCGCAAGGAGGTCATCCGGCTGATCGCCGAGATCTCGATGGGCGCAGGCACCCTCGCCATGATCGGTGGCACCGTGGTGATCGTCGGGTTCCTGACCCTGGCCACAGGCGGGGTGTTGGCCATCCAGGGGTACAGCTCACTGGGCAACATCGGGATCGAGGCGCTGACGGGATTCCTGGCGGCGTTCATCAACGTGCGAATCTCGGCACCCATCGTCGCCGGCATCGGCCTGGCGGCGACATTCGGTGCGGGCGTCACCGCGCAACTGGGTGCCATGCGGATCAACGAGGAGATCGATGCCCTGGAGTCGATGGGGATCCGGCCCGTCGAGTACCTGGTCTCGACACGCATCGTGGCCGGCATGGTGGCCATCACGCCGCTGTACTCGATCGCGGTGATCCTGTCGTTTCTGGCATCGCAGTTCACCACCACGGTGCTGCTCGGTCAGTCCGGCGGCCTGTACGACCACTACTTCACGACATTCCTCAACCCGGTCGATCTGCTGTGGTCTTTCCTGCAGGCGACGTTGATGGCGGTGTCGATCCTGTTGATCCACACCTATTTCGGTTACTTCGCCTCGGGCGGGCCGTCGGGGGTGGGAGTGGCCGTCGGCAATGCGGTGCGTACCTCGCTGATCGTGGTGGTCTCGGTGACGCTGCTGGTCTCGCTGTCGGTGTACGGCTCCAACGGCAACTTCAACCTGTCGGGTTAGGGGGCGACAACATGGCACACAATCTCGGCCCGGGCCCCATGCACCGCTCGGAGACCACCACGGCCGCGAGCCCGGTGGCTGCACGATCGGGTGGCAGCTTCGGGTCGTCGAGCAAGGCGCGACCCATCGCCGGACTGGTGACCGTGCTGGTGATCCTCGCCGTCGTCGTGGTGGCGATCGGCCTGTTCAACGGCAGCTTCACCAAATCGGTTCCGGTGACTGTGCTCTCGCCACGGGCCGGTCTGGTGATGAACGCCGACGCCAAGGTCAAGATGCGCGGCGTGCAGGTCGGGACCGTCCGCTCGATCGCCTACCAGCCCGACGGTATGGCCGCCCTGCACCTCGACATGGATCCCGGTCAGCTGCACCTCATCCCGGCCAACGTGCAGGTGGACGTCGCGTCCTCGACGGTGTTCGGTGCCAAGTTCGTCAACCTGGTCCCGCCGGATGACCCCTCGCCACAGACGATGCACGCCGGCCAAGTGTTCGAGGGCCAGCACGTCACCGTCGAGATCAACACGGTGTTCCAACAGCTCACCCGGGTGCTCAACAGGATCGACCCGGTGAAGCTCAACGAGACCCTGGGTGCGATGTCGGAGGCGTTCGCCGGCCGCGGCGAGCGATTCGGCAACTCGCTCACCGAGTTCGAGGCCCTGCTGGAGAAGCTGGAGCCCAGTTTGCCGAACCTGAGCCGCGATATCGAACTGACCGCCCCGGTGGCCACCGCCTACGCCGACGCCGGACCCGACCTGGTGCGCACCGTCGACAACGCCACCCGCATCAGTGACAGCATCGTCGACGAGCAGCAGAATCTGGATGCCTTCCTGGTCAGCATGATCGGCCTGGCCGACATGGGCAACGACGTGGTGGGCACCAATCAACCCGCCCTGTCGGAGCTGCTGCGTCTGCTGGTGCCCACCACCGACACCCTCTCCGAATACGCTCCGGCGCTCAACTGTGCACTCGCCGGCATGGCGGTGCTGTCCCGGCAGCCACCGGCGCCGGATCCGGGTGTGGCCGTCAACGTCGCCTTCACCCTCGGTATCGAGCGCTACCGCTACCCGTCGAGCCTGCCCAAGGTGGCGGCCTCGGGTGGTCCGCAGTGCATGCAGCTGCCGCGTGTGCCGTTCGGCCAGCGGGCGCCCTACCTGGTGACCGATACCGGAGCCAACCCGTGGCAGTACGGCAACCAGGGCATCCTGCTGAACTCCGACGGCCTCAAGCAGTTGTTGTTCGGTCCGTTGGACGGCCCGCCCCGCAACACCGCACAGATCGGACAACCGGGATGACGGGCTCGACTCGCACCATCGTCAAGTTCGGTGTGTTCGCGGCAGTCATGTTGCTGCTCACCGGGTTTCTGTTCGCCACATTCGGCGAGTACCGCGGCGGTTCGTCCTCGGGTTACTCAGCGGTCTTCGACGACGCGTCCCGGCTGGAGTCGGGCGACTCGGTGCGAGTCGCCGGAGTCCGGGTGGGAACGGTCGAATCGGTGTCGCTGCGAGACGACCGGAAGGTCCTGGTCGAATTCGACGCAGACCGCAGCATCGTGCTCACCACCGGCACCAAGGCCGCGGTCCGCTACCTGAATCTGGTGGGGGACCGGTATCTCGAGCTGATCGACGGCCCCGGTTCCACCCGCGTCATGCCGTCGGGTTCGCAGATCCCGGAGGACCGCACCCAGTCGGCGCTGGACCTCGACCTGCTGCTGGGCGGGTTGCGGCCGGTCATCCGAGGCCTCAACCCCCAGGACGTGAACGCGCTGACGGCGTCACTGATCCAGATCCTGCAGGGCCAGGGGGGCACGCTGGACTCGCTGTTGAGCAAGACCTCCTCGTTCTCCACCACATTGGCCGACAACAACCAGGTGGTCGAGCAGCTGATCGACAACCTCAACACCGTGGTCAAGACCTTGTCCCAGGACGGCGACAAGTTCTCCGGCACGGTCGACAAACTGGAACAGCTGATCGCCGGACTCTCCGAGGACCGCGACCCGATCGGTGCGGCCATCACCTCCCTGGACAACGGAACCTCGTCCATCGCAAGCCTTCTCACCGCGGCGCGGCCACCGCTGAACGCCACCGTCGACCGGCTCAACGTACTGGCTCCGCTGCTCGACGACGGCAAGGCCAATCTGGACGCCGCGCTGCAGAAGGGCCCCGACAACTACCGCAAACTGCGGCGGCTGGGGGCCTACGGCAGCTGGATCATGTACTACATCTGCGGCCTGTCCTTCCGAGTCACCGATCTGCAAGGCCGGACCGCGGTGTTCCCGTGGATCAAACAAGAAAGCGGGAGGTGCGCGGAGCCGTAATGTTGAAATACCGCGAATCCAACCTCGTCAAAGCCGGTTTCATCGGCGTGGTGCTGATGGTCCTGGTCATCGCTGTCGGTCTGCAACCCGAGCGGTTGCTGCAATGGGCGACCTCGATCCGCCATCAGGCGCTGTTCACCGAAGCCGGTGGCATCACCGTCGGCAACGACGTCACCGTCTCGGGTATCAAAGTGGGCTCGGTGTCTGACATCTCGCTGAGCAACGGTGACGCTCTGGTGTCGTTCACCGTGCAGGGCAAGTACCCCCTGGGGTCCCTGACCACCGCCCACATCCGCACCGGCTCCCTGCTCGGCGAGCGGGTGCTCACGCTGGAATCGGACGGCAGCGGCTCCCTGGACGGCGTGATCCCGACGTCGCGTACGTCCTCGCCGTATTCACTGACCGACGCGGTCAGCGAGCTCACCTCCAACACGGCCGGCACCGACACGGTGTCGTTGAACCAGTCGCTGGACACGCTGTCGGCCACCATCGACCAGCTGGCCCCGCAGCTGGGTCCGACGTTCGACGGGTTGAGCCGGTTGTCGCAGTCGATCAACAGCCGCAACGAGAATCTGGCCAGTCTGCTCAAGAGCGCGGCCGACGTCACCGACGTCCTGTCCCAGCGCAGCGATCAACTCAACACCTTGATCCTGAACGCCAATGACCTGCTGGGGGTGCTCAACGACCGGCGGCAGGCCATCGTCGACCTGCTCGCGAACACCGCCGCGGTCGCCGATCAACTGACCGGCCTGGTGGCGGACAACGAGGCCGAACTGGCACCCACCCTGGAGCGGTTGAACTCGGTGACGGCAATGCTGGAGCGCAACCGCGACAACATCGGCAAGATCCTGCCGGGCGTCGCGAAATTTCAAGTGACACAGGGCGAGACGCTGGCCAACGGGCCGTACTACAACGCCTACGTGCCCAACCTGCAGCCGGCGCAGTTGCTGCAGCCGTTCTTCGACTACGCGCTCGGCTTCCGGCGTGGTGTCAACGCCGGTCAGCCACCTGACAATGCGGGTCCGCGCGCTGAGCTGCCGCTGCCCTACAACGGCATCCCGGGAGGTTCACGCTGATGAGCAGACGAGTGGCCCTCTGGCTGGCGGTCGCGGTCGCGGCCGCCCTGGTGGTGGGCGGAGCGTTCGTGGCCCGGCAGCTGTTCTTCGCCCCGAAGACCATCAGCGCCCTGTTCACCTCCGCCACCGGCATCTACCCGGGGGATGAGGTACGTGTCTCCGGCGTGAAGGTCGGAACCATCGAATCCATTGCCCCGGAAGGGGAACAGATCCGGGTGACGCTCAGGGTCGACCCCGATGTTCCGATCCCCGCGGACGCCAAAGCGGTCATCGTGGCGCAGAACCTGGTGGCGGCCCGCTACGTGCAGTTGGCTCCGGCCTACCGGGACAGCGGTCCCACCATGTCCGACGACTCGGTGATCCCACTCGACCGCACCGCCATTCCCATCGAATGGGATGAGGTCAAAGAGCAGTTGATGAGGCTGTCGACCGAGCTGGGTCCGCAGAACGGGGTGGACGGCACGTCGGTGTCGCGGTTCATCGACAGCGCCGCCAGCGCGATGGACGGCAACGGCGACAAACTGCGCCAGACCATCTCGCAGCTGTCCGGGGTGGCGCGCATCCTCGCCGACGGCAGCGGCAACATCGTCGACATCATCAAGAACCTGCAGACATTCGTCACCGCCCTGCGCGACAGCAATCAGCAGGTCGTGGCGTTCCAGAACCGGTTGGCCACCCTGACCAGCGTGGTCGACGGCAGCCGCTCCGATCTGGATGCGGCGCTGAACAATCTGTCGGTGTCCATCGTCGAGGTGCAGCGATTCGTCGCGGGTAGCCGCAACCAGACTTCGGAGCAGATCGAGCGCCTCAACAACGTCGTGCAGAATCTCGTCGACCACAAGATGGATCTGGAGAACGTCCTGCACGTCGCACCCAACGCGTTCGCCAACGGTTACAACATCTACAACCCGGATGCCGGCAGCGCGGTCGGTCAGTTCGTCCTCAACAACTTCACCAATCCGGTCGAGTTCATCTGCGGGGCAATCGGAGCCGTCGAGAACACCACCGCCCCGGAGACGGCGAAGCTGTGTGCCGACTACCTGGGCCCGGCGTTGCGGCTGCTGAATTTCAACTACCTGCCGCTGCCCATCCAGCCGTACCTGATGCCGTCGGCCAGCCCGGAGAACATCATCTACTCCGAACCCGACCTGGCGCCCACCGACGGACCGCCACCGGCGCCCCCGGCGGAGCCACCGCCACCGATCTCGGCCTACGAAGGAGTGGCACCCGGTCCGGCTCCCTACACCGGTCGCGCGCCCGGCGAGTTACCGCCCGGTGCACAGCAACTGCTGCCGGGTGCCCCGGCCGGTCCGCCGCCGAACGTGCCGCCCAGCGTCTACAACCTGCTGGCGCCCGCCGGCCCGCCGCCGGGACCCCCGTTGGCCGCCGAGATGCCCGCAGGAGGTACACCATGACGAGGCGCTGGAAACGAATGGTTACCGCCGGTGCGTGTGCCGCGGTGTTCACCAGTGGTTGCGCTTTCCAGGGCGTCAACTCGTTGCCGTTGCCCGGCGCTGTCGGACGCGGCGCCGAAGCCAGCGTCTACCACGTTCAGATCGCCAATGTGGCTCAGCTGGAGCCCAATTCGCCGGTGATGATCAACGATGTCATCGTCGGCAGCGTGCGGAAGATGACCGTCGAGAACTGGCATGCCGATGTCGAGTTCTCGGTGCAGCCCGACGTCGTGGTCCCGGCCAACGTCGTGGCCAGCGTCGGGCAGACCAGCCTGCTGGGGTCGATGCACCTGGCGCTGAACCCGCCGATCGGGGAGCAACCCGAGGGGAAACTGCAACCGGGCGCCACCATCGCGTTGAACGCGACCTCGACCTATCCGACCACCGAACAGACGCTCTCGTCGCTGGCGGCGGTGGTCAACGGTGGCGGGCTGGGCCAGATCGGCGACGTCATCCACAACTTCAGTGCGGCGCTGGCCGGCCGGGAGACCGACGTGCGCGACCTCATCACGCGCCTGGACACTTTCGTGGGCACGCTGGACGCCCAGCGTGACAACATCGTCGCGTCCATCGAGTCACTGAACCGGTTGTCGGCGACCTTCGCCGGGCAGCGTGACACGATCACCCAGGCGCTGGAACGCATTCCGCCGGCCATCGACGTACTCATCGCCGAACGGCCCCGGCTGACCACCGCACTGCAGAAGCTCGGGACGTTCAGCGACACCGCCACGCGGCTGGCCAACGAGTCCCAGGACGACCTGGTGGCGAACCTGAAGAATCTCGAGCCGGTGATCAAGGCGTTGTCCGACCTCGGCCCCGACCTCGCGCCGGTGCTGGGATACGCGCCCACCTTCCCGTACACGCAGAGCTTCATGGATCGCGGTATCCGCGGTGACTACTACAACCTGTTCGCCTCGGTGGACTTCACCATTCCGCGGCTCAAGCGGTCACTGTTTCTGGGGACCCGTTGGGAAAAGGAAGGCGCGCAGCTGGTTCCGGCGCCGGGGGACCCGTACTACCTCAACTACACCTATGACCCGCTCAAGACCGGTGTCACCCCGCCGCCACCGGATGCGTTCCCGCCGGACACCGCCGCTCCGCCGGCGGCACCGCCGCCGCCGATTCCGGCCAACGTGGGCCCGATCCTGCCCGTGACACCGCCGCCGGCGATGACCATGCCGGGCGCTCCGGTACCGGCGCCGGTGGCCGATGCCGGTGGGTCCGCACCCATCTTCGCCGGTCCCTACGGCACACCGCCGCCTGCTCCCGTCCCGCCGACCCCCGGGGGTGGCTGATGCTCACACGCTTTGTCAGAACTCAGTTGATCCTGTTCACCATCGCCTCGATCGTCGGTGTCGCCGTCATGGTGTTCGCCTACATCCAGGCGCCGACGCTGTTGGGGATCGGCCGGATCACCGTGAAGGTCGAGCTGCCGGCCTCGGGTGGGTTGTACCGCTTCAGCAACGTGACCTACCGCGGCGTCCAGATCGGCAAGGTAACGGCCGTGACGCTGACGGACAAGGGCGCCGAGGCCACGCTGTCGCTGGACACCTCGCCGCGGATCCCGGCCGACCTGCACGCCGAGGTGCGTAGCATCTCAGCGGTCGGCGAACAGTACGTGGATCTGTTGCCGCGCACCGATTCCGGCCCCTATCTGGAGAACGGTTCGGTGGTCGCGATGGCCGACACCGCGGTTCCGCAGCCCGTCGGGCCGATGCTGGACCAGGTGAGCCAACTGGTCGACAGCATCCCCGAAGGCCGGCTCAGCGATCTGCTCGACGAGACCTACAACGCGTTCAACGGCGCCGGTTACGACTTCGGCTCGCTGCTGGATTCGGCGTCCACCATCACCACCGACGCCAACAATGTCTCCGACCAGATGCGGGCGTTGATCGATGATTCCGGCCCGTTCCTGGATGCCCAGGCTCAGACCGTCGACTCCACCAGGACGTGGGCGGCCAGCCTGGCAGGGATCACCGGTCAGGTGTCCGACAACGACCAGCAGTTCCGCGACATCCTGGCCAACGGACCGGCTTTCGCGCAGGAGACCTCCAAACTGCTCGACCAGGTGAAGCCGACATTGCCGGTGTTCCTGGCGAACCTGACCACCATCGGACAGATCGCGGTGACCTACAACCCGTCGATCGAGCAGCTGCTGGTACTGCTGCCGCCGTATGTGGCCCAGGTGCAGACCTACGCGCCGATCAACAACCCGACGGGTATGCCCAACGGTGAGTTCTCACTGGGCCTCGGCGACCCGGCCGCCTGCACGGTCGGCTTCCTGCCGCCGTCGGCGTGGCGGTCACCGTCGGACACCAGCATCATCGACACCCCGGACGACATCTATTGCAAGCTGCCCCAGGATTCGCCGATCGCGGTGCGCGGGGCGCGCAACTATCCGTGTATGGGCCACCCGGGCAAGCGGGCGCCGACGGTCGAATTGTGCAACAGCCCGGAGGGATTCAAGCCGCTGGCGCAACGCCAGCATGCGCTGGGCCCGTACCCGATCGACCCGAACCTGATCGCACAGGGCATTCCGCCGGATGACCGGGTGAATCCGGACGCCAATATCTACGGGCCGCTGCAGGGGTCCCCCTTGCCGCCGGGAGTCGATGTCCGGCCTCCGATGCCGCCACCGCTGCCCGCGCCGCCGCCGAACTTCGCCGGCACCGGGCCGGGTCCGCTGCTGCCGGGACAACCGCTGTACAACACGCCTCCGGTGCCACCACCGCCGTACGATCCGAGGTCGCATCTGGATCCCGCCGTCGTGCCGGCGCCGCCGGCGGAGCTGCCCCGCGCCACCGAGGTTCCGATTCCGCCCGGGGCCAGCCCGGCCGATGTGCCGCTGCCGCCGACGGCGGTCCCCGCGCCACCGCCCGCACCGGCACCTCAGGGTCCGTTGCCGGGTCCGGCGCCGATGGCCGCCCCGGCCGCGTTCGATGCCGGATCGGACGGCCCGTCGTTGGCCATCAAGCAGTACAACCCGCGCACGGGGGAGTACCTGGGAACCGACGGAAAGCTCTATGCGCAAACGGATCTGACCGGGAAAACCGCCAGGTCGTGGCAGGACCTGATGCCCACCTAGGGGATTAGGGCGCGCTGGTAACCGCTCCGCGGTTACCAGCGCGCCGAAATCGCTAGATCTTCTTCATGTAGAAGGGCATGCGGACCGCCGGCCACTGGTTGCGGCCGCAGGAGCCGCTGGGCCCGGTGGTCTGGTCCTCGCCGGTGTACTCGTCGGAATTCGGGTCCACCAGACCCGTCTCGCCCACGGGGTAGATCCGGTATACCTGCAGGCCCTCGACCGGGGCGCCGTCGGCGCAGAACTTCCAGTTCGGCACAACACGTTTGATGTACCAGACGCCGTTGGTGGTGTAGATGGGAGCGCTCCAGCCGGCGTCACTGTTGACGGTGCCCGCGCAGTCCACGGGTGTGGTGCAGACGGTGGTGATGGTCCAGGTGCTCCGCACCACGGGCTCGTCCTGATAACGCTCGTTGACCTTGGCCCAGTCGCCGTTGGACGAGGTGGCGAAGGTCCCGTTGATACCCCACTCTTTCGCGCCGGCCGGGGCGGCCGCGCCGATACTCAGCACCCCCGCCATGACTGTGGCCGCCGCGATCGCCGTCGTCCGCGTCGTGGCTGACATGGGCATGCTCCTCTACCAGCGAAATCAACGTTCTCGAATCGGGAGAATAGCATTTCACCGGCACGCGCCACGGTGCATCGGCGAACTACAGGAAGTCCACCTGGGACATCTTGAGCGCACCACTGTCTCTGGCCAACGTGACCGCCACCCGGAACTGCTGCGGATCCTGGCGGGGGTCGGTGGCGTTGCTGGCCTTCGACTGCGCCGCCACCAGCACCACGGCGGCGTCATCGCTGACCGACTCGACGGCCACCCCGTTGACGGTGACCTCGGTGACGACCTTGGACTCCTCCAGGGCTTTGATCAGGAACTCGGACTCGGACTGGAAGTCGTCCCTGAACTTGCCGGTGGCGCTGTCGAGTACCCGCTGCACATCGCCCTGGGCATTGGTGAAGTCCAGAGACATGATGTTGACCACGCCCTGGCGTGCGACGGCGGCCGCTTCGGCTTCACTCTGTCGAAGCTGTTCTGCGCCATGCCCTTTCCAGGCCATGAAGCCGCTGAGCCCCAGGAGGGCGAACAACACGACGACGGCCGCGCCGACGGCGACGAGCCGGCGCGCGGACCGCCGGCCGGTGGGGGTTGCCTCGTCGATGTGCGCCGGTTCGGCTTCGGGGGCGGGCGTGGACTCGGTTTGCGCGTGCACCTGGCGGCGCAGGTGGTCGGCGCGCGCTCGGGCCGCTTTGGCCCGCGCTTCGGCCAGCGCGGCCTCCGCCTCCGCCTCGGCTTCCTCGGCCAGGGTGAGCGCATCGCGGTCGTCGGGGGAGTCCGTCGTCATGGCGACCTCCTCGGGTGGCTGCATTCTCCCGGAAACCGCCGCCACCTCCGATTGGGGAGAAGGGCGTTTCCGCTTCTCATGCAGCGTACAGGGTGCGTCCTGCGGCGGAGGGTGCAGTAATCTTCTCGGAAACGGAGAGTTTCGTTTCCCGGTGTGCGAAGGTAGAGCGGTGCGTGTGTCCCAGCGTATGACTTCGATGGCTGCTGCCCCCCTGATGGTGGCCGGAATGATGACCGGGATGCTGCCGGGGCCGGTGGCGGCCGCCGCGCCGCAAACCTGCAATGACGCGTTCTGCACCCCTGGGATCACTCCGAACGTGGTGCTCGGTTCGTACTGCGCCAACACGACGTACTTCGTGTACGGCACCACCTCATGGGGCCGGTTGGTGTTCTGCGGGTCGCCACGCCGGTACGAACCGCGGTGGTTCCGCTCCCCGCCGATGCACGGCATCAAAGACGAGAACAGCCCGTGCGACGGCTATCTCAACGATGTCGCCCAGGCGCCCGACGGCATGTTCCTGAGCTGCGTGCCACTCAACGGCGCCAGCCTGTGGCGCCGCGGCGACGCCTGAGGCCCTACCAGTTGCGAATCGAGCACAGCGCGCCTTTGGGGCCGCTGTCGGTCTTGACCACCACACCGTCGACCTCGAGGGTGCAGTTGAAACCTGGTGTGGGGAAACCGAACGTCTCGCCGCTCTGCACCACCACCATCGCCCACATGCTCGGGTCGGCCAGCATGGCATCGTGGACCCAGGGTTGGTTCGGGCCGATGTCCACCCGCGCCCTGGGGCTGTACACGTACGGGTCGTGGCTGTAGTCGGCGAACACCGCGGGTTCGCGATCCCGGTAGTAGATATCGGCGAAGAACGGTTCGTTGGCCGTCACGGTGTAACGGACGTGATGCAGTGGTGGTTCGGCGGTGGCCGGTGCCACGGTCAGGCCGCACACCGTCAGCAGCGCAGCACTCGAGGCGGCGACGACCCCGCCACGCGGAAACATCATTTCCATATCTTAGAACGCCACTTCCGTTCACGGTTCGGAACGGTCACACTGGCAGTACGGGTGCCCGTGCCCGGCCGCTGACGGAGGTGCCAGGAGACCGATGCGCAACATCCCCGACGACCTCGTCGAACGCTACGAGCGGGAGGGCTGGTGGACGTCGGACACGTTGGGCGATCTCCTGGCGCGTGGTCTGGCGGCAACACCCGGTGCCGAGTTCCGCGTGCATTCGGCGGTGCGTCCCTATGACGGGACGTTCGCCGATGTGGAACTGATGGCGCGCCGGCTCGCGGCCGGCCTGCGGTCCCGTGGCGTCGGCGCGGGGGACGTGGTGGCCATGCAGCTGCCCAACTGGGTGGAGGCCGCCGCGACGTTCTGGGCGTCAGCGCTGCTGGGTGCGGTGGTGGTGCCGATCGTGCACTTCTACGGCCGCAAAGAACTGACCCACATCGTCGGTGACTGCCGCCCCCGCGTTTTCGTCACCGCGGAAAGCTTCGGGCGCATGACATTCGATCGCGATGTTGTTGCCGGAGTGCCTGTGGTCGGTGTGGTGGGGCGCGATTTCGAGGAGCTGCTGGCCGACGAACCGATGGCCGGTGTCGTGCCGGTGCATCCCGGCCGCCCGGCACTGATCGCCTACACCTCCGGAACCACCAGCGCGCCAAAAGGAGTGGTGCACAGTCACCGGAGCCTGGTGCACGAGACGCATCAGCTGGTGGCGCAGAGCAGCCACGACCGGGGCAAGCAGCTCACCGCCACCCCGGTCGGTCATTTCATCGGAATGGTGGGTGCATTCCTGATTCCCGTCATCGGTGGCAAGGCGATCAACCTGGCCGACGTATGGGACCCGGCCCTGGCGCTGGCGCTGATGAAAAGCGACGGCCTGGCGGTCGGTGGAGGGCCGCCGTATTTCGTGACCAGCTTGCTCGACCACCCCGATTTCACCCGCGAGCATCTCGACGGGGTTCGGTCGGTGGGCCTGGGCGGCTCCACCGTCCCGGTGGCCGTCACCCGGCGCCTGGCCGACCTCGGCATCAACGTCTACCGCTCCTACGGCAGCACCGAGCATCCGTCGATCACGGGCTCGCGGTTCGATGCTCCCGAGGACAAGCGGCTCTACACCGACGGCGCACCTCTGAGCGGCGTCGAGGTGAAACTGGCCGACGATGGCGAGATCCTCTCCCGCGGACCCGATCTGTGCCTGGGCTACACCGATGCGGCGCTGACTGCCGGCGCGTTCGACGCCGACGGCTGGTATCACACCGGGGATGTGGGCGTGCTGGACGAGGACGGCTACCTGACGATCACCGACCGCAAGTCCGATGTGATCATCCGCGGCGGTGAGAACATCAGTGCGGTCGAGGTGGAAGAAGCGCTGTTGGCCATGCCGGGGGTGGCCGAGGCGGTGGTGGTGGCAGCGCCCGACGCCCGCCTGGGCGAGCATGCCGCCGCGGTGTTGCGGATGCAGCCCGGTTGTGAGCTGCCGTGCCTGGACGACGTGCGCGCCCACTTCAGCACCCTCGGGATGGCCAGGCAGAAGTGGCCCGAGGAGCTGCGCGCGGTGGATGAGTTCCCCCGCACCGCCAGCGGCAAGGTCCAGAAGTTCAAGGTGCGCAGCGCGATTCGCGAGAAGGCCGGCACGGTGTGACGTCTCTGGTGATCGGTGCCAGTGGGTTCCTCGGTTCCCACGTCACGCGGCAACTGGTGCGGGCCGGTCGCGACGTGCGGATCATGGTGCGCCGGACCAGCGTGACGCGCGGAGTCGACGACCTCGACGTGCAACGCTGCCTTGGGGACATCTTCGATGACACCGCCCTGCGCGCGGCGATGACGGGATGCGATGTCGTCTACTACTGCGTGGTCGACGCCCGCATGTGGTTACGCGATCCGGCGCCGTTGTTCCGCACCAACGTCGAGGGCTTGCGCCACGTGCTGGACGCCGCCGTGGACGTCGGTGTGCCGAAGTTCGTGTTCACCAGCACCACCGGAACATTGGCGGTCAACGAGCTGCGGCCGGTCACCGAGACCGATGCCCACAACTGGACCGGCGGTGGCCCCTACATCGATGCGCGGGTGGCCGCCGAAGAGCTGGTGATGCGTTACGTGCGCGAGCACGATCTGCCGGCGGTGGCGATGTGCGTCTCGACGACGTACGGACCCGGGGACTGGGCGCCCACCCCGCATGGCGGCGCACTGATGCGGGTCGCCGCGGGGACCATGCCGTTCAACATGGGTTTCTCGATGGAGGTCGTCGGTATCGAGGACGCCGCCCGGGCCATGCTGCTGGCCGCCGAGCACGGCCGCCCCGGCCAGCGTTACATCATCTCCGACAGCTATCTGAGCACCCGCGAGATCCACCAGATCGCCGCTCGCGCAGTGGGAGTACGGCCACCGAGGATCGACATTCCGCTGCCGGTGCTGTACGCCGGCGCGCGGGTCAACGATCTGGCGTCGGTCCTGTTACGCCGTGATCTGCCGTTCGCCACGGCCGGGGTGCGGATGGCCGATCAGATGTCGCGCCTGGACCACGGCAAGGCCGAGCGCGAGCTGGGCTGGACACCCGAGCCGGTGCAGGACTCCATCGCCCGGGCCGCGCGGTTCTTCGTCCACGTCCGGCGTTAGGACACCGAGGTTCCGCTGCCGGCGTGGTGCCCGGCGCGAAAGCCGAACACCATCGCCGGCCCGATGGTCCCGCCTGCGCCGCCGTAGGCGCGCCCGGTCACCCCGGCCATGGCATTGCCCGCGGCGTACAGGCCGGGGATCGGCGCGCCCGACACATGCAGCACCCGGCCATCGCGGTCCGTGCGCGGGCCGCCTTTGGTGCCCATGGCGCCCACGGTGACCGGCACCGCGTAGTAGGGTGCGGTGTCCAGCGGACCAAGGGTCTTGCCCGCGGTCGTCGTCGCCTGGTCATCACCCCAATATCCGTCGTAAGCGCTTGCCCCGCGGCCGAAGTCGGGATCCACGCCGTCGGCGACGTGCTGGTTCCACGCGGCCAGCGTCACCGCCAGCCCGGCTGCGTCGATACCGGTCTTGTCGCCCAGCTCCTCGAGATCGGCGGACTTGCAGAACCAGTCGGGAACCTCGTCGCCCGGGTCGACGCCCAGGAACCCGTACTTCTTCAGGTGGAGGTCGTCGAAGACGATCCAGGCCGGGTCGTTGACGTAACCGCCGCGGGGATCGAGGTAGTGGAACGCGCCGGCCATCGAGTTGTAGTCACACGCCTCGTTGACGAATCTCTTGCCGGCACGGTTGACGATGATGCTGCGTGGTCGGGTGCGTTCCAGCCGGACGCTGCGGCTGCGTTGTTTACCGAGATGGGTGTCCCCGGGAATCGACACCACCGGAACCCACCATGCCTCACCCATGTTCGCCAGGTCAGCACCGTGCGCCATCGCCATCCGCAGTGCGTCCCCGGTGTTGTACGGCGGTGACACCGGCCCGTGCATGGGACCGCGCAGGAATGCGTCGACCAGGCGCGGATCCCACTCGAAACCACCGTTGGCCAGGATGACGCCGCGCCGGGCTCGTACGGTGCTGCCGTCGCCGAGCCGGACACCGGTGATGGTGCCGTCGTCGGCCAGCAGCGCCGCGGCCTGAGTCCCGGTCTTCGGCGAAATGCCGCGATCCAACAGGCCTTTGAGTAGTCCGGCGATCAAGGCGGCGCCGGCCACGACAGTGTTGTCCGGGTCCCCTGTGCTCCCCAAGTCCGCATGCAGCCGCGCCCGCGTCTCCGCATCCAGGCCGACATTGCTGAAATCGGCGGGGAACGAGGTGATCCGGTCACGCCATTGGCCCAGTCGGGCCAGGTCATACGGCTTGGGTCCCAGCGAGCGGCCGCCGCCGGGGCGCCCACCGGGGAGTTCCGGCTTGTAATCCGGGAATCCGGTGGCGATCTCGAGCCGTACCTCGCTGTGGGCCTCGACGAAGTCGATCATCGCCTGGCCGGTGCGCACGAATGTCTCGACCAGGGTCTCGTCCATGGCGCCGAAGCTCTGCGCGCGCAGGTAGTCCAGCGCGGCCTCGACGGTCAGGTCCTGATCGGGGGCGCGATGGTGCGCCGGGATCCAGGCGATACCACCTGAGACGGCGGTGGTGCCACCGACGGTGGGCGCCTTCTCGTAGAGCCGGATGTCGGCTCCGGTGGCGGCCGCACTCAGGGCGGCGGTCAAACCGGCGGCCCCGGTCCCGAGCACCACCACGTCGGTCTCGTCATTCCATTCTGTGGGCACTGGAACGTCCTTTCACGCCAGGATGTCGGACAGTCGAGCGGCGGCGCGCACCACCGCATCCTTGCCGCGCTTCACCACGTCCTCGCGGTGTGAGATCAGGTTGATGCAGGTGGGCGGCGACGGTGGCAGTCGGTGCACCGGAACCGCGAGTCCGTAGGTATTGGGTTCGACTTCGCCGTGGGTGAGCACCCAGCCCTGCTCCCGGGTGAGTGTCACAAGATCGCGCTCATCGGGGCGCGGAGGCATGCTCGCCAGCAGCGCGATACCGGCGGCGCCCCGGTCGAGGGGATACCGACTGCCTTCGTGGAATGACAGTTGATAGGCGACGTGGGTGGGCACGATCACCGCGATGGCCACCTGTTGGTCCCCCTCGGCGACCAGCAGGGAGACCGTGGTGCTCAAATCGTCTGCCAGCGCCCGCAAGTGGGGCAGGCACGCCTGGCGCAGACCGTTGTCGAAAGATGCGCCCAGCACGGCCAGTCCCGACGCGGAACGGTAGCGGCCGTCTTCGGCTTTGGCGACGAACCGGAACTGCGCCAGCGTCGACAGCAGTCGGTAGGCGATGGTGCGGTGCACCCCGATGTGATCGGCCACCTGCGCGACGGTGAGACCGCCGGGCGCGGCGGCCACCGCCTGCAATGCGGTCAGTCCGCGGGCCAGGGTCTGTGACCCGGGCATACCGGGGCCGGAGACTGCCGGACCCACGGCATCCCCACCGGGAGCTCCCTTGACAGACGTCATCCTGAGAGTGATGCTCTATAGATAGTGCACATTGATGTGCGATTTTAGCACACAATGTTGGCAAGAAAAGAGAATGGCATATTCGCAGGCAGAGGGGCCTAGAGTGGCGGAGTTCGAAAGCATCTGGAGTGATCTGCAGGGTGTTTCCTTCTCCCAGGGCTACCTGGATGCCGCCGGGGTGCGGACCCGCTACCTGCACGCGGGCGATCCCGCCTTGCCCGCACTGGTGTTGCTGCACGGATCCGGCGGGCACGCCGAGGCGTACGTGCGCAATCTGGAGTCGCACGCCGAGCACTTCTCCACCTGGTCCATCGACATGCTCGGCCACGGCTACACCGCCAAACCGGGACACCCGCTGGAAGTCGCGCACTACGTCGACCATCTGCTCGCCGTCTTCGACGCCATCGCGGCGGACACGGTGTATCTGTCGGGGGAGTCGCTCGGCGGCTGGGTCGCGGCCCGGACCGCGGCCGATCACCCCGACCGGATCGAGCGGTTGGTACTCAACACCGCAGGCGGCTCGCAAGCCGATCCCGTGGTGATGCAACGGATCATCACCTTGTCCATGGCCGCTGTCGAGGACCCGGCCTGGGAGACCGTTCAAGCGCGCATCAAGTGGCTGATGGCCGACAAGACAAAGGATTACGACGATATCGTGGCCAGCAGGCAACGGATCTACCGGCAGCCCGGCTTCGTCGCCGCCATGCGCGACATCATGGCGTTGCAGGATCCCAAGATCCGGGCCCGCAACATCCTGGGTGCCGAGGTCTACGGCAAGATCACCGCGCCCACGCTGGTGTTGTGGACCAGTGACGACCCCACCGCCGATGTCAGCGAGGGGCAGCGCATCGCGTCGATGATTCCGGGCGCACGGTTCGAGGTGATGCCGGACTGTGGGCACTGGCCGCAGTACGAAGACCCCAAGACCTTCGACAGACTGCACCTGGACTTCTTGCTGGGGCGCGCGTGAGCACCGATACCGATGTCCTGATCGTCGGCGCGGGGCCGGTGGGTCTGACGCTGGCGAACACCCTTGGCCAGCAGGGTGTTCGCACACTGATCGCCGAAGAACGCGCCACGCTGATCGACTACCCGCGCGGCGTCGGCCTGGATGACGAATCGCTGCGGACGTTTCAGTCCATCGGGCTGGTCGACGCGGTGCTCCCGCACACGGTGCCCAACCAGATCCTGCGCTTCTTCGATGCACACCGGCGTCTGCTGGTCGAAATGGCGCCGCCGGACGCACGGTTCGGCTGGCCCAAGCGCAACGGTTTCGTCCAACCGCTGGTCGATGCCGAACTGCTCAAGGGGCTGGACCGATTCCAGCACGTCGAGGTGCTGTGGGGCCGGCAGATGACGGCGGTCACGCAGGACGCCGACGGGGTGAGTGTCGACCTCGGTGACGGGACGACGGTGCGGGCGCGTTACGTGGTGGGCTGCGACGGCGGGCGCAGCGCCACCCGGCGCGCCATGGGCGTGACCTTCGACGGCACCACCTCGGCCACCCGCTGGGTGGTCGTCGACCTCGCCAACGACCCGTTGGGGCATCCCAACAGCGAGGTCGGCGCCGACCCGGACCGGCCGTATGTCTCCATCTCCATCGCGCACGGTATCCGCCGGTTCGAGTTCATGATCCACGCCCACGAGACCGACGAGCAGGCCGAGGACCCGGCCTTCGTCGCGCAGTTGTTGGCACCGCTGGTGCCCTACCCGGACAAGGTGGATGTGATCCGGCGCCGTGTCTACACCCATCACTCCCGGATCGCCAGCGCCTTCCGGGACCGGCGTCTGCTGATCGCCGGCGATGCCGCTCACCTGATGCCGGTGTGGCAGGGCCAGGGTTACAACAGCGGGATCCGCGACGCGGCCAACCTCGGATGGAAGCTGGCGGCAGTGGTCAACGGCGCCGCCGGTGACGCCCTGCTGGACACCTATGACACCGAACGACGCAAACACGCCCGGGCGATGATCGACCTGTCCACCATGGTCGGGCGGGTGATCTCACCGACCAACCGGCGTGTTGCGACTCTGCGCGACAAGCTGATTCGCGGCGCCTCCATCGTCCCGTCACTCAAGCGGTACGTGCTGGAGATGCGGTTCAAGCCGATGCCCCGCTATGAGCAGGGCGCGGTGGTGCACGCGGAGTCGCCGCCGCCGCCGACGTCCATGGTCGGCACCCTGTTCATCCAGCCGCGGGTGGACACCCGCACCCAGGCCGGCGTTCTGCTCGACGACGTTCTGGGCCACGGATTCGCGGTGCTGTGCTGGAGCAACAACCCCCGCCAGTTCCTCGGAGACGACGCGTTCGCGGCGTGGAAGGCGTTGGGCGCCAGCTTCGTCGTGGCCCGGCCGATGTCTCAGCTGCACTGGCCGGGGAATGACGACCCCGATGTCACGGTGGTCGGTGACCGGACCGGCGCCCTCAAAGGCTGGTTCGATGCGCACACCGATTCGGTGCTGTTCCTGCGGCCGGACCGGTGCATCGCCGCCTCGTGTGTTGCCCAACTCGCCGCCGAACGCAGTTCGGCGATCTTCGGCGCACTCGCGCTGCACCCAGGAGGAGGTGACGCCGACAATGCCGATCGCTCTGTGCTGTATGTCCCACAGCCCGCTGCTGAATCTTCCGGGACCGTCAGCTGAACTGCTGGGCGACATCGACGCCCAGCTCGGTGAAACCCGGTCATTCGTCGCTGATTTCGATCCCGAGCTGGTGGTCGTCTTCGCACCCGATCACTACAACGGCTTCTTCTACAAGCTGATGCCGCCGTTCTGCATCGGCACCGCCGCCTCCGGCGTCGGGGACTACGGATCCCATCTCGGTGCACTCGACGTGCCGGCCGAAATCGCCACGGCGTGCGCTGCGGCGGTACTCGACGCCGGTGTTGATGTGGCGATCTCGGCGAGCATGGAGGTGGATCACGGCGCGGTACAGCCGTTGCAGACACTGTTCGGCGACGCCACGGCGGTCCCCGTGATCCCGGTGTTCCTCAACTCGGTGGCCACCCCGCTGGGCCCGTTGTCGCGGGCGCGAGCGCTCGGTACGGCCGTGGGGCAGTTCCTGTCGACGCGCACCGAGCGGGTGCTGGTGGTGGGGTCCGGCGGGCTGTCCCACGATCCGCCGGTGCCGACGTTGGCCACCGCGCCGCCCGCGGCGCTGGACCGGATCGTGCACGGAGCGCCGATGAGCACCGAGGCGCGACAGGCCCGCCAGTCGGCGGTGATGGCGGCCGCCCATGATTTCGCCAACGGAGAAAGCCCCTTGCGACCCTTGAACCCTGACTTCGACCGCGCCTTCCTCGAACTCCTCGACACCGGGCGCCTCGCCGAGACAGACAGCTGGACCAACACCTGGATTGCCTCCGAAGCCGGGAACTCAGCGCACGAGATCCGCACCTGGGTAACGGCGTTCGCGGCATTGTCCGCGGCAGGACCCTATCGCACGGTGCAGCGCTACTACCGCCCCGCACCTGAACTGATCGCCGGGTTCGCGATCCGGACGGCGGTGGCGGCATGAACTTCCAGTACAGCGTCGATGTGCTGATCATCGGCTCCGGCGGTGGAGGCATGACGGCGGCGCTGGCGGCCGACGCCGCCGGACTGGACACCCTGGTGGTGGAGAAGGCGTCGTACTTCGGCGGATCCACGGCCCTGTCCGGCGGCGGCATCTGGGTGCCCGGGGCGCCGGCGCAACGCCGTGGCGGCTACTCACCTGACCCCGATGCGGTGGTCGGTTATCTACGCAGGATCACCGGTGGACTGGTCACCGAAGAACGGCTGCGGGCCTATGTCGAGAAGGCCCCGGAGATGATGGAGTTCCTCGAAAAGCTCAGTCCTTGGTTCGAATTCGTGTGGAAGCCCGGTTACGCCGACTACTATCCCGAGTTGCCCGGCGGATCCGAGCGGGGCAGCACCATCAACGTGCCCGCCATCGACCTGCGCAAGCTCGGTGACCTCGAGAACGAACTACTGCAACCCCTGGCCCTGGCGCCCCGCGGAATCTGGTTCGCACCGAAAGACCTTCGGCTGTTCTACCAGGTGCGGCAGAACTGGCGCGGTAAGGCCGTGCTGGTGAAACTGATCTGGCGGATGCTGCGGGCCCGGGTGTTCGGTGACCGGATGGCGGCCATCGGTCAGTCACTGGCCGCCAGGATGCGGTTGGCGATGAAGGACAAGCGCATTCCGCTGTGGCTCGACTCGCCGATGACCGAACTCATCACCGACGCCGACGGCCGCGTCACCGGCGCCGTCGTCGAACGTGACGGGGCACCGCAGCGCATCGAGGCGCGGCGCGGGGTCATCATCGCCAGCGGCGGCTTCGACCACGACATGGCGTGGCGGCGCGAACACCTCCCGGTGCTGGATAAGGACTGGAGTTTCGGCAACCCGGCCAACCTCGGCGACGGTATCCGCGCCGGTGAGAAGGTTGGCGGGGCGCTCGATCTGCTCGACGAAGCGTGGTGGTTCCCGGCGATCTGCTGGCCGGACGGCCGGCTGCAGTTCATGCTCAACGAACGGATGATGCCGTCGCAGTTCGTCGTGAACGGCGCCGGGAAACGGTTCGTCAACGAAGCCGCCCCGTACATGGACTTCGCGCATGCCATGCTCAACGGCCAGGACACCGGTATCAGCCACATCCCGTGCTGGCTGATCACCGATCAGCGGTCCTTCCACTCCTACGTGGTGGCCGGTCACCTGCCCATTCCGAAGGTGCCGTTCGCGCCGGTGCCCACGGGTCGCAAGGTGCCCGCGGCATGGCTGGAGTCCGGTGTGGTCAAGTCGGCGGCCACCTTCGAGGAACTGGCGGTCAAGATCGGGGTGCCGCCGGCGCAGTTGCGTTCCACCGCAGCACGGTTCAACGAACTGGCCCGCAAGGGCCACGACGACGATTTCAACCGCGGAGACAGCGTCTACGACAACTACTACGGTGACCCGACGCTGCCGAACCCCAACCTGCATCCGCTGACCACACCGCCGTACTTCGCCTTCCAGATCATCCTCGGCGATCTGGGCACCTCGGGCGGATTGCGCACCGATGAGTTCGCCCGCGTGCTGCGGCCAGACGACACCGTGATCGAGGGGCTGTACGCCATCGGCAACGCGTCGGCCGCCGTGATGGGCCGTAGTTACGCCGGTGCCGGTGCCACCATCGGCCCCGCCATGACATTCGGTTACATCGCCGCACAACACATCTCGCGCTCCACCAGCCGACCAGACATCGCCAGTGATCCCATCGGAGGTAAAGCATGAAGATCTCGCTGTTCTACGAGTTCCCGCTGCCGCGGCCATGGTCCGACGACGACGAGCACCAGCTCTTCCAGCACGGTCTCGATGAGGTCGAAGCCGCCGACAAGGCCGGGTTCTCCACGGTGTGGCTCACCGAGCACCACTTCCTCGAGGAGTACTGCCACTCGACCGCCCCCGAGATGTTCCTGGCCGCCGCCAGCCAGCGCACCAAGGACATCCGCCTCGGCTTCGGTGTCATGCACCTGCCGCCGTCGATCAACCACCCGGCGCGGATCGCCGAACGCGTCGCCACGCTGGATCACCTGTCGAACGGCCGCGTCGAATTCGGTACCGGCGAAGGCTCATCCGTGGCCGAGCTCGGCGGCTTCAACATCGACCCGGCCGACAAGCGGGCGCAGTGGGAAGAAGCGCTCGAGGTGGTGATCCGGTCGATGGTCGAGGCGCCGTTCAGCGGATTCAAGGGCGAGCACATCGAGATGCCGGCCCGCAACGTCATTCCCAAGCCGTTGCAGAAGCCGCACCCGCCGGTGTGGGTGGCGTGTACCCGGCCGTCCTCGGTCCAGATGGCTGCCCAGAAAGCCATCGGCGCACTGAGTTTCGCCTACACCGGGCCGGAAGCGCTCAAGGAGCGGGTGGACGGCTACTACAAAGAGTTCGAAGAAAAGGGCACGCCCGTCACACCCGCCATCAATCCGAACCTGCTGGCCATCGGTGGTGACCTGTCGATGATGGTCGCCAAATCCGACGAGGAAGCGCTCAAGCGGCTCGGCATCGGCGGCGGCTTCTTCTCGTTCGGGATCATGCACTACTACATGACCGGTATGCACACTCCCGGCCGCACCGGTGTGTGGGAGCTCTACGAGGAAGCGGTCAAAGAGGATCCGACACTGGCCTACGGTCCGGGCCGTGGCGCCATCGGCTCACCCGACACCGTGCGTGAGTTCCTCCGGGGCTATGAGGCCAGCGGCGTCGACGAGATCATCCTGCTGCTGAACCCGCGCAGCCACGAAGGCACCATGGAGTCCATCGAGATCATGGGCAAGGAGATCCTGCCCGAGTTCATCGAACGTGATGCCGCCGCCGTGGCGGACAAGGCCAAGCGCCTCGAACCCGTCATCGAGAAGGTCGAGGGCCGCCGCCAGGCCTCGGATGCGCCCCTGTTCGACGAGACCTACTCGTTCGGCGGTCTGCCCACCGGCCGCGGTGGCAAGTTCACCGCGGGGGAGATCCCCGAGGCCATGGCCGAGATCAACGAAGGTCGCGTCAAAGCAGCGCAGGCTGAGAAGGAAGCCCGCGAGAAGGCGGGTTAGCCGACGTGTTGTGGCGTTATGACGGCAAACGGGTGGTGGTCACCGGGTGCGCCTCGGGTATCGGCGCCCATGTGGCGCAGCAGCTCACCGAACTCGGTGCCGAGGTGATCGGACTCGACATCCGCCAGCCCGCTGCCGACCTCAGTCAGTTCGTTCCCCTGGATCTGTCCGACGCCGCCGCCGTCGACCAGGCCGCGGCCACACTGTCCGGGCCGGTGGACGCACTGTTCAACATCGCGGGTGTGTCATCGGGCATCGGGGACCCGCTGCGCGTGGTGACCATCAACTTCCTGGGCACCCGGCAGTTCACCGAGGCCGTGATCCCGTTGATGCCGCCGGGATCGGCGATCGCCAACGTGTCGTCGCTGGCGGCTTCGGGGTACCGACGCAACGCCGAGGTGACCTCGGGTCTGGTGGAAACAGCCGATGTGGACCAGGGCATCGAGTGGTGCGACAACCACCCGGACGCCCTGAAGGACGGCGGCGGGTATCGGTTGGCCAAGGAAGCCCTCATCCTGTACGGCATGGCCAACGTCGCTGCGCTGGGTGCCAAAGGCATCCGGATCAACTGCACCGCACCGGGAGTCACCGACACACCGATTCTCGACCAGCTGCGTAGCGCCTACGGGCAGGGTTTCCTCGACTCGTTCCAGACGCCACTGGGGCGGGCCGCCGAACCCGAGGAACAGGCCAGCGTGCTGGTCTTCCTGAACAGCGCCGCCGCCAGTTACCTGACGGGTCAGGTCATCTGGGTGGATGGCGGCACCTTCGGTGAGACAGAGAGGCACGAACTATGGCGTTAGGTCCAGGAACGATGACCGACTTCCGGCGGACCGCCGACGATGTGCGCAACTGGGGGCGCTGGGGTGAGGCCGACGAACTCGGCACGTTGAACTTCATCAGCGCCGACAAGGTCGCCGAGGCCGCGTCGCTGGCCCGGCAGGGCAAGGTGTTCGCCCTCGGTGCCGACTTCTGCTCCGGGGGACCGCAGGGGGCGTTCCAGTTCCGGCACAACCCGGTCCATGTGATGACCGTCGACGGTGGCGATGCCAACACGCTGGTGGAGTACGGCCCGAAGTGGCTGAAGAAGTCGGTGGCGCAGGAACTCTCGGGGTTCTTCGTCGACAACCCGTTCCGGTTCAACGACGACATGATCGTCATGCCGTTGCAGGCCGCCTCCCAATGGGACGCGCTGTCGCACGTGTACTACGAGGACAAGCTCTACAACGGTTTCCCGGCATCGTCGGTGACCAGCTTCGGCGCCTACCATTGCGGCATCGACAAGGTGGACGTCAAGGGCATCACCTCGAGGGGTGTGTTGCTCGACGTCGTCAAACACCGTGGCGCCGAGGTGTTCCTACCGCCGGGAGAGCCGGTGACCGCAGACGAACTCGACGCGGTGGCCAGGGCTCAGGGTGTCACCGTGGGCCGCGGCGACATCGTCGTCGTCCACACCGGCTGGTGGACGCGGTTCCAGAGCACGGGTGACGGCGCCGAACCGGGTTCCGGGCTGGACTGGCGGTGCGCCTCCTGGCTGCATGATCTCGAGGTCGCGGCGGTGGCCGCCGACAACCTCATGGTCGAGGATCCCGACCCCGCGATGGGGGTGGAAGGCACGTTCCTGCCCATGCACATGCTGTGTCTGCGCGATATGGGCCTGATGTTCGGCGAGTACTGGGATCTGACGGCGCTGGCGGCCGATTGCGCGGCCGACGGCATCTACGAGTTCCAGCTCGTCGCGCCGCCGCTGCGGGTGATCGGCGCGGTGGGCTCTCCGGTCAATCCGATCGCCATCAAATAGGAGACTGGCATGACATCGACAACGCCTCTGGTGGTGGGTCTGGGCGGCACGCTGCGGGCCGGGTCGTCGACCGAACGTGCGCTGCGGTACTGCCTTTCCGCTGTGGAGGCGCAAGGTGGCCGCACCAAGCTCTACGCCGGACCCGACCTCGAACTGCCGATGTACGCCCCCCACGAACTCGAACGCACCCCCGGCGCCGTCGAACTGGTCGGGTCCCTGCGCGCCGCGGACGCCGTCGTCGTCGCGTCCCCGGGCTACCACGGCGCGATCTCCGGACTGGTGAAGAACGCACTGGACTACATCGAGGATCTGCGTGAAGATCCCCGCGTCTACCTGGACAACACCCCCTGGGGGTGCATCACCTGCGCCTACGGCTGGCAGGCGGCGGTGGGCACGCTGGGGCAGCTCCGCGGTATCGGGCATGCCCTGCGGGCCTGGCCGACACCGCTGGGCGTGGCCATCAACTCCGCGGACCCGGTGTGGGACGAGGCCGGAAACCTGGTGGACAGCACGGTGCGCGGGCAGTTGGAGATGTTGGCCACCCAGCTGTTGACCTTCACGATCGAGCGCCGTGTCCCAGCGTAGAACCCTCATGGTCGACGGTCTGGTCACCAGCTATCTGGAGGCCGGCGCCGGCGACCCGGTGGTGCTGCTGCACGGTGGTGAGTTCGGCGCCAGCGCCGAAATCGGCTGGGAGCACACCATTCCGGTTCTGGCATCGCGGTACCGCGTGCTGGCACCGGATATGCTCGGCTACGGCCACTCGGCCAAGGTGCTGGATTTTGTCGACGGCCGCGGACTGCGGATCCGTCACATCGCCCGGTTCTGTGCGGTGCTGGGGATCGAGTCCGCGGTCTTCATCGGCAATTCGATGGGCGCGATCAACCTCCTGGTCGATGCCACCTCGGATTACCCGCGACTACCTATGCGCGCCCTGGTGGCCATCTGTGGCGGCGGTGAGATCCAAGCCAGCCGGCACATGACCGCGCTCTACGAGTACGACGCCACCGTGGCCGCCATGCGGGCGATCGTGGAGGCGCTGTTTCACTCGTCGCGGTTTCCGGATGACGAGGACTACGTGCTGCGCCGCCATGTTTCGGCGACGCTGCCGGGAGCGTGGGAAGCCATCGCGGCGGCCCGCTTTCGCCGCCCGGATTCCGCGGCGCCGGCCCCGGTCTCGAGTAAGCGGGCATACGATCGCATTGCGGTGCCGACACTGGTGATCGAAGGAGGCGGGGACAAACTGCTTCCGTCGGGGTGGGCGGCGGAGATCGCCGGCCAGATTCCCGATGCGCGGTCCGTGGTCATCGACGACGCCGGGCACTGCCCGCAGATCGAACAACCCCAGGCGACCAACGAGGTGTTGATGAACTTCCTGGCCAACAAGTCACAGGATGGGAGAGCGCATGAGTGAACTGGCGGGGAAGGTCGCTGTCGTCACCGGCGGGGCGTCCGGACTGGGTGAGGGACTGGTGCGCCGGTTCGCCGCCGAGGGTGCTGCGGTGGTGATCGGTGACGTCGAGACCGCGCGCGGTGAGGCCCTGGCCGCTCTGCTGCCGGAAGCGCTGTTCCTGCAGACCGATGTCGCCGATGTCGATCAGGTCGGTGCGCTGGTGAACGCCGCGGTGGACCGGTTCGGTGGACTGGATGTGATGGTGAACAACGCCGGCGTCTCCGGCAAGATGCACCGTCGTTTTCTCGAGGACGACCTCGCCGACTTTCACCAGGTGATGGCCGTCAACGTCCTGGGCGTGATGGCAGGCACTCGCGACGCGGCCCGGTACATGGCGCAGCACGGTGGGGGCTCGATCATCAACCTCACGTCGATCGGCGGTATCCAGGCCGGCGGCGGCGTCATGACCTACCGGGCGTCCAAGGCCGCGGTCATCCAGTTCACCAAGTCCGCGGCAATCGAGTTGGCCTATCACGAGATCCGTGTGAATGCGATCGCGCCCGGCAACATCCGCACCGCCATCGTCTCGAAGTCGGCAACAGGGGAGGACCTGGCCCGCCTGGAGCAGTTTGAGGAGGGTATCCGCGCGCAGATGCGGGCGGACCGCCCGCTCAAGCGGGAGGGCACCGTCGACGACGTCGCCGAGGCGGCGCTGTACTTCGCCGGTGAGCGTTCCCGGTACGTCACCGGCACCGTACTGCCCATCGACGGCGGCACCGTCGCGGGCAAGGTGCTGGCGTCCAAAGCCCGCGCGTCTTCGAACGGCGCCGGTTAAATCAGTCGCTTGACTTAAAAGGAGTGGCTTGGTTGACTTGCCCCATGGCATCCCGGACGAAGGCATCCCGGACCAGCCCGCGGGGTGGGCGTACCGACCGCACCCGCGACGCGATCCTGACCGCCGCCGAGCAGCTCTTCGCCGAACACGGGGTGTTCGCCGTGTCCAACCGGCAGGTCAGTGAGGCTGCGGGACAAGGGAACAACGCTGCCGTCGGTTATCACTTCGGCACCAAGGCCGATCTGCTGCGGGCGATCGTCCGCAGGCACAACGGGGCCGTCGAGCGCCGCTGCCAGGAAATGGTGGACCGGTTGGGTGCCGAACCCGTGCTGCGCGACTGGGTGGAATGCCTGGTGCGGCCGTTGGCCGCGCATCTGACCGAACTCGGCCACCCCACCTGGTACGCACGGTTTTCCGCCCAGCTGATGCCCGATCCGGCGCATCGCGACCTCGTGTCCGAGGAATCGCTCACGTCGTCGGCGGTACTGGCGGTCATCCAAGGGCTGCATGCCTGCCTGCCGGACATGCCCGCCGAGGTTCGCGTGGAACGCAATGCGATGGCACGCCAACTGATCGTCGGGATGTTCGCCGAGCGGGAGCGCGCGCTGGCCGCCGGTGATCCGACCCCGCACGACACCTGGGATTCGATGGCCACCAGCTTGGTCGACGCTATCACCGGCTTGATGGCGGCGCCGGTGTCACGATGAAAGTCCATGCAGACCAAGCCAAATGCGTGTCCGCGGGCAACTGTGTGGCGCACGCACCCCAGGTGTTCGACCAAGACGAGGACGACGGCAGCGTGATCCTGCTGGACGCCACCCCACCCGGCGAACTGGCCGATGCCGTTCGCGAAGCCGCCGCCGCCTGCCCAGCCATGGCCATTCACGTCGAGGACCACCCGTCAGGAGTTTCATGACCGACATCGTTGACGCCACCCGGACCGACATTCCCGAGTATCCGATGGAGCGCGCCGCAGCATGCCCGTTCTCGCCGCCACCGCAGATGCTGGAACTCGGAGCGGACAAGGGACTTTTCCGAGTGCGCATCTGGGACGGCAGCACCCCCTGGCTCATCACCGGGCACGAGGAGGCGCGGACGTTGTTCGCCGACTCCCGCGTCAGCGTCGACGACCGTCGCCCCGGTTTCCCGCACTGGAACGAGCACATGCTCTCGACCGTGGAGAAGCGGCCGCGCTCGGTGTTCACCTCCGATGCCGAAGAGCACACCCGCTTTCGCCGGATGTTGTCCAAGCCCTTCACGTTCCGGCGCGTCGAGGGCTTGCGAACTGCCATCCAGGAAGTCACCGACGAGTGCATCGACACCATCCTCGCCGGCGACCAGCCCGCCGACATCGTCACACAGCTGGCACTGCCGGTGCCCACCCGGGTGATCAGCGAGATGCTCGGAGTGCCCTACGAGGACCACGAGTTCTTCCAGCACCACGCCAATGTGGGTCTGGCCCGGTACGCCTCGGCGGAGGACGGCCAGAAAGGCGCCATGAGTCTGGCGCAGTACCTGATCGATCTGGTGCAGAAGAAGATGCAGACGCCCGGTGAGGATGCCGTCTCCGATCTGGCCGAGCGCGTCAACGCCGGAGAGATCAGCGTCAAGGAAGCCGCGCAACTGGGCACCGGGCTGCTGATCGCCGGGCACGAGACCACCGCCAACATGATCGGTATCGGTGTGTTGGCGCTGCTACAGAATCCCGAACAGGCTGCGCTGCTGCGGGATACAGATGACCCGAAGGTGGTGGCCAACGCGGTCGAGGAACTGATGCGTTACCTCAGCATCATCCAGAACGGTCAGCGGCGCATTGCCATCGAGGACATCGAGATCTCCGGTGAGGTGATCAAGGCCGGCGACGGCATCATCATCGATCTGGCACCGGCGAACTGGGACGCCAAAGCGTTCCCGGAACCGGACAAGCTCGACCTGCAGCGCGTCAACGCCAAGGATGAAGTGGGCTTTGGCTTCGGCCGGCACCAATGCGTCGGCCAGCAGTTGGCGCGCGCCGAGATGCAGATCGTTTTCCACACCCTGGTGCGCCGCATCCCCACCATGAAGCTGGCGATCCCGTTCGACGAGATCCCGTTCAAGCACGACCGCCTGGCATTCGGCGTCTACAGCCTGCCCGTCACCTGGTAGACGGCGTCCAGCCGGCCGCTGACTTGTGTTGCCGGCGGCCGGCTTTGAGCTCACCCTCGGGTTAGGGATCGTCGGGGGCGAGGATCCGGTCGGGGTGGTGATAGACGTTGATGCGGGTTTGGCCGCAGTCCAGTTCCGGGGGCGGGATCCATTCGGTGATGCCGTCCTCGGGTCGGTTGCGGGTGGTCCAACCGCTGGTCTCCACCATCCGGTTATCCGGCCCACACGCCAGGGTGAGGTCTTCGATATTGGTGTCGCCGCCGTCTTTCCAATCGCGGTTGGCGTGGTGGACCTGGCAGCGGTACCCGCAAGCGGTGCACCCAGGCATGGTGCAACCACCGTGTTGGGCCAACAGCATGATCCGCTGCCCGCGGGAGGCGGTCCGGCGGGCCCGGCCCAGGTGCAACGGCACCCCCTTCCCGTCGAACAGGGCGAGGTAGTGGAAGGCGTGGGAGGCCATCCGGATCACGTCAGGCATCGGGATCAACGTCCCGTCGGCGGTCAGGCCGTGGCCCACCCCTTTCTCCAGGTCGGTCAGATTCGCTTTGACGATGACGGTGACGGGCAGCCCGTTGTGCTGGCCGAGGCCACCGGAGGCCAACAACGCCCGCCCCATCGCCAGCAACGCATCATGATTGCGTTGCCCCTGGGTGCGGGCATCGGTGCGGGCGCGCTCCGGATCGGGTTCCCCGTCGACCTGCGGGGCCTCATCGGCCGGGTTGCACATACCCGGGGCCGCCAGTTTCGCCTGCGCTGCGTGCAGGGTGGCCGCGCATTCCGGGGTGAGCCTGCCGTGCACCGGCACGTTGCCGTCGGCGTCCTGCTTACCGATGGTGAAGTACCGGCCGGCTTGGCGGTCGACATCGCTGTACTCGCCGTCTTGGTTGAGGAGGTATTTCAGTCGGTCGGCGACTTCGGTGAAGCCGTCGACATCCAGGGTCGAGGCGTGGCGGGCCAGGTCGGCTTCGGCGGCTTCACGGGCCGAGAAGTCCACCGATGCCGGGAGGTTCTTGAAGAACGTTTTGACCTTGGCTACGTGTTCGGGGCCGATCAGGCCGTGGGCTTGGGCGGCGGCGATGTTCGGCAACGCCGGCTCCAACGGTTCCCCGGTCAGCGCGGTCCGCGGGCCCAAAAGTTTGGCCGACGTGAGGCGTCGTCCGGCCTCGGCCTCGCTGATCCGCAGCCGGGCCGCCAGGACCTTTTTGAAGCTGGTCGCCCCCAACTGTTTCGGCGCGCATTCCGACCTCAGCCGTTGATACACCTTGTGATCCAGGGCCGGCTGCATCCAGGTGACGGTTTCGCGGCGCTGCATCAATTCCAATAACTCCAGCGGAGTGAACGCGTCGATCGACAACGAGTTCATCTGCGCGGTCAAGACTTCGATCTGCGCTTGGGCAGCCAGCATCGCCTCCTTGTCGGCGATCGCTGAAGTACCCATACCCTGAAGCTAGACCCAGCCTCTGACAAGAATCCCCCGTTTGTGACTTCTGATACTGAAGTGGCGCAGCAGGTTTCGTGATTCGTCGAGATGCACGCCAGGGTCGTGAAGTGCGCCTGAAAGCAACCCTCTGCGAGATCTCGACGGCCCAGACTAGCGGGCGACGTCGATGATCACCTTCCCGAGAGCCTGGCGGTCGGCGACGTGCCGCAGCGCGGTGGCGGTGTCGGCCAGCGGGAACCGCGCGCCGATGTGGGGTCGCACCGCCCCGGAGACGAACAGCGCTGCCAACTCGGCGTTGTCGCGGGCCGTCTCGTCGGGGTGGTCGCCCATGAACGTCCGGATCTCCATGCCCTGCAGGGTGATTCCCTTGAGTAGTACCAGGTTCAACGGAATGGAGGGAATCACCCCGGAGGCATAACCCAGCGTCACGAACACCCCGCCGCGGCGCAAACCGCGTAACGCCGGCTCGGCGTACGCGCCGCCCACCGGGTCCAACACCACCTGCGCGCCGGAACCGGTGATTTCGCGGATCCGGTCCCGGAGGTTCTCGTGGCTGTAGTCGATCACCGCCTGCGCACCACGCGACTGACACAACGTCAACTTCTCGGTGTTGGACGCCGCCGCGACAACCCGGGCGCCGAGCGCCAGCGCCAGATCCACCGCCGCCAGGCCGACGCCGCCGGCGGCACCCAGCACCACCACCCAATCCCCGGGCTGCACCCGGGCCACCGAGCGCAGCGCGTAGTAGGCGGTGCGGTAGGTGACCCCGAAGGCAGCGGCGGAGGCGAAGTCCACCCCATCGGGCACGGGCGTCAACGAATCCGAGCGCACCACAACCTGTTCGGCGAAGGCGCCCACCATCACCGAGCCGGACACCCGGTCGCCGGGGGAGTAGCCGGCGCCATCACCTACGGAAAGCACCTCGCCGGCGAATTCACTTCCCGGCGCGAACGGCGGCGGCACCTTGACCTGGTACCCGCCCGAGATGAACAGCACATCGGGGAAATTCACCGCGGCCGCCCGCACGGCCACCACCACCTCACCGGGACCCGGCAGCGGATCGGGGAGTTCGGCGAGCTCCAGCTCCTCCGGCACACCGTAGCGGCGGCACAGCACGGCCTTCATCCGTTCTCCAATCCGCGCAGGCAGAAGCGCACCAGGTGGGTGACGTCGCCGGGGGCAGGCTGCTCACCGGAACCCACATATCTGCGCATGGTCGCTGCGGTGAGCTGGAAGACCGTGGCGATGTCCCGCTCGGGATCGTCGCCTCCGAGGGCGGTGATGGGTGCGATCAACAGGTCCCGCATCGGGGCCATGATGTCGTCTGCGTGCACACGGTCGGACAGTTGTTCGTGCACCGCCCGGCTCATCGTCATCAGATGTGGGTCGGAGACTTGTGCCAGGGCGCCTTCGATCCACTGTGCGATCTGGTCCCGGGGCCGTGGCGCCTTGGCCATCTGATGTTCCAGGTAGGACACGATGATGCCGACACCGCGCTCCAGGACCGCCAGCATCAGCTCGTCCTTGCTCGAGAAGTACCGGTAGAACGCCTTTTTGGATGACCCTGCCTCGGCGATGATGTCATTGACACGAGGTTCCTCGGGCGCCACCCGCTGCATCACCGTGATGGTGGCGGCCAGGATGCGTTCCACCTCGGCACTTGCTTCGCGGTGCCGCTCGTCGAGGGCGCGGTCGACGGCGGCCGAGGCGCGCGTCATGGTAGTGCGGGCACGCGGTCGATCACCCCGGCGTACTTGGCGCGCGCGGCCTGGATCCGGTTGTCGAGGAACTCACTGGGCCACTCCGGGTCCTCGGCGTCGTAGTCCTTGAGCAGCAGCCGCGCGAGGTTCACCTTGTGGGCTTCCGTGGGTCCGTCGGCCAGGCCCAGCACAACGCCTCCCAGGAGCACATTGGTCAGCGGGAGTTGCTCGGTGACACCCATTGCCCCGTGCACTTGAATGGCGCGCAACCCGATCGACTTGAGTACCTGCGACGCCAGGATCTTGCACACGCCGATCTCCGCACGGGCGGCATGCTCACCGGCAGTGTCGATGAGCCAGGCGGTGTGCAGCACGGTGAGCCGGAACTGCAGCAGCTCGGCATAGGAGTCGGCGATCATCGCCTGCACCAGTTGCTTGTCGGCCAGCGAGGTCCCCTGCGTGAAGCGGCTTTTCGCCCGTCGCGCCATCATGTCGACGGAGCGCTGGGCCAGTCCGATCGACCGCATGGCGTGGTGGATACGGCCCCCGGCCAGCCGCGACTGTGCGACGTGGAAGCCCTGCCCGGGCGAGCCCAGCATGGCCGAGGAGGGCACCCGGACATCGCGGTACCGCACCAGCGAATGCCCGGGATCGTGGGGAAGCGCACCGACCAGATGGTGGGTGGCCTCGATGTGGATCCCGGGAGTGTCCGCGGGGAGCAGGAACGTCGAGGCGCCCTTGTGGACGGGAACATCCGGGTCGGTGATGGCGACGACGATGATGAACGACGCCACCGAGGCGTTCGACGAGAAGTACTTGCAGCCGTTGATCACCCAGTCGTCACCGTCGGGGACCGCCGTGGTGGTGAACACCCGCGGGTCGGAACCGCCTTGGGGTTCTGTCATGGAGAAGCAGGAGAAGATCTCGCCGCTCAGCAGTGCTGCGAGGTAGGTGTCCTTCTGTTCCTGGGTGCCGAAGCGGGCCAGGATCTCGGCATTGCCGGTGTCGGGGGCCTGGGTGCCGAAAATGATCGGCGCCCACGAACTGCGGCCCAGTATTTCGTTGATCAGTGTCAGCTTGACGACGCCGAAGCCCTGGCCGCCGAGCTCGGGTCCCAGATGCGGGGCCCACAGACCACGGTCGCGCACCTGTTGCTTGAGCGGGTCGACGATACGGCGCCGCTCGTCGTTCAAGGGAAGGAATTCACACCCGGGGAACAGCACCTCGAGTGGTTCCACCTCGTCGGTGACGAACGCCCGGATCCAGTCCAGCTTCTCCTGGAACTCGGGTTCGGTGCAGAAATCCCATGCCATGGTCAACCTTTCGGGCTATCAGGGGATGCCGCCGTCGGCCCGCAGGATCGAACCGGTGGTGTAGCTGGACGCATCGGACATCAGGAACAGGGCCGCGCCGACGATTTCGGGCGGTTCCCCGGCGCGCTGCAGCGCGAAGTGTGTGAACGGGTTGCCGGAGCCGAAGTTCCACGCCTTGCTGATATCGGTCAGGAACGGCCCGGGCATCAAGGTGTTGACTCGCACCGTCGGTCCGAAGGCCTGCGCCATGGCCTCGGTCATCGCGTTCAGCCCCGCCTTGGAGGCGGCATAGGGGATGAACGACGGGTGCGGACGCAGTGAGCCGTGGGTGCTGACATTGATGATCACACCCTTGCCTGCAGTGACCATCCGTTCGCCCACCAGAGCCGACAGCCGGAACGGCCCTTTGAGATTGAGGTTGACGACGGCATCGAACATCTTCTCGGTGACGTCGGTCTGTTTGTCGTAGACCGGGGACATGCCGGCGTTGTTGACCAGTACGTCTATCTTTCCGAAACGCTGGTACACCGCCTCCACCAGGCCGTCGAGCTGATCCCAGCGACCAACGTGCACGGCATACGGCATCGCGGTGCGGCCGGTCTCGGCTTCGATCTCGGCGGCGGTGGCTTCGCAGGACTCGAGATTGCGGCTGGCGATCACGACGTCGGCCCCGCACCGTGCCGCGGCCAATGCCATCTCCCGGCCGAGCCCACGGCTGCCGCCGGTCACCAGGACGACACGGTCGGTGAGGTCGAAGAGCTCTGCGGGAAAAGTCATTTCGCACTCCTCGCCAGTTCCGCGGCTTTGGCGGTCAGCTGGGGGATCATCGGCCCCATCGCGGCGGCCACCTGGGGGTCGACCTTGCTGTTGGGGGCCAGCGAGGCCGCATAGGTCTTCTCCAGGACGATGCCCAGCTTCCAGTTCGCCAACACCAGGTAGTACTGGATGTGCGTGGTGGACAGTCCACTGACCTGTTCGTAGTGGGCCAGCAACTCCGAACGGGTGGGCATCCCCGTCATGTCCAGATAGAAACCGTCCGCACTGGGTTCCTCGCCGTCATACCCCAGGAGGCACCAGCCGAGGTCCAGTAGCGGGTCGCCGATGGTGGTCATCTCCCAGTCCACGATGGCCGCCAGCCGGGCCGGGGCTCCGTGGGCGAACATGACGTTGGCGAATTGGTAGTCGCCGTGCATGATGCCGGGCCGGAAGTGCCCGGGCCGGTTGCGGCGCAGCCAGTCCGCCGCTTCGTCGAGCCCCGGCAGCTCACGCACCTGATAGGACTGCAGGAAGCTCAACCACCGATCCACCTGGCGTTCGTGGAAACCGTCGGGCCTGCCGAATCCTTCGAGACCGTGGGTGCGCCAGTCCACGCGGCCGAGCTTGGCGGCACCGTCGACGAGCTCGAAGGCCAGGCGGCGGCGGGCATCCAGATCGGTGTCGAACGGCGGTTGCCATCCGCCGCTCATCGGGCTCCAGCCGTCGATCTCGGCCATGACGTAGAACGGCTTTCCGAGCAGTGCTCCGGATTCGTCGGCGGCGATGAGTTCGGCGTGTGGAACGTCGGTGCCCTTCAGGCCGCGCACCAGGCGGATCTCTCGCAGCAGTCCGTCGAAGCGGGTGGAGTCGGCGCGCGCTCCCGGCATGCGAAGCACCATCCGCTGATCGCCGCGCTGGATCCGAAGCAATGTGTTCTGCGAACCGCCGGACAGCAGCTCGAGGGTGGGACGTTCCCCGATTCCGGGTGCCCGATGCTCGTCGAGCCAGTGACCCAGCGCGTCCGCGTCGACCCCGATGGTTGTTTCAGTCATGAAACCCTCACTCTCGTTTCGGAGAATAGCAGTCTCGGAGCCGAAACCAATAGTCCCCGCTCCCGTGGATCTGTACCCAACGCGAGATCGAATTATCAAAAATGAGAATGGCATTACCGCTGGAAGGGGTGAGAAGTGCGGTATTTACAACCAGGGATCCGCTATTGGACACGCGCGTAAGCTGATAACGTCATTATCCGTCAGTGAGCATGGCGCTTACCGGTCCGGCGTGCGTCGGCCGCGTCATCGCGGCACTCGGGGACAGCCACTCCCCGCGAGCAGAACCAGATCTGAATGGAGGGCCATAGATGTCCAGCCAATCCAGCACAGCGACGCTCTACCCGCCGGAAGGTTTCGGAGCACCCAAGAACCGGCAGGGTCACTCCAGTGGCGGTGGACTGACTGGGCTTCCTGAAGGGACCGAGATCTTCTCCGCCGACAACCACATCTCGGTGGCCGATGACATCTTCTACGAGCGCTTCCCCGACGAGCTCAAGGGCGCCGCGCCGCGCATCTGGTACGAGGACGGCGCGTACATGGTCGGGATGAAAGGCAAGGCCTGGACGGGTGGGGATTTCGGGCGGGTGCTGATGCAGTACGACGACCTCGCCGGCGCCGCGTCCAACAACATCGACGCACGTATCCGGGAGCTCAAAGAGGACGGAATCGACAAGGAGTTGGCGTTCCCCAACGCCGTTCTGGCGTTGTTCCACTACCCGGACAAGTCGTTGCGCGAGCGTGTCTTTCGCATCTACAACGAGCACATCGCCGACCTGCAGGAGCGTTCGAACGGGCACTTCTACGGCGTCGGGTTGATCAACTGGTGGGATCCAAAAGGTACCCGCAGCACGCTCGCGGAACTCAAGGCCTTGGGGCTCAAGACGTTCCTGCTTCCGCTGAACCCCGGGAAAGACGACGACGGCAACATCTACGACTACGGCGGCGCCGCCATGGACGCGGTGTGGGATGAGATCGAGGAGGCCGGCCTGCCGGTCAGTCACCACATCGGCGAGACGCCGCCGAAGACGCCGTGTGAGAACAACAGCGTGGTCGTCGGCATGATGGTCAATGTCGACTCCTTCCGGGAGCAGTTCGCCAAGTATGTGTTCTCCGGAATCCTCGACCGTCACCCCCAGCTCAGGGTCGGCTGGTTCGAGGGTGGAATCGCCTGGGTGCCAACGGCTCTGCAGGACGCCCAGCACATGCTCGCTTCCTACCGGCACATGTTCAACCACCAACTGCAGCACGACGTCCGGCACTATTGGGACAACCACATGAGCGCCTCGTTCATGGTCGACCCTCTCGGGTTGCACCTGATCGACCACATCGGCGTCGACAACGTGATGTGGTCGAGTGACTACCCGCACAACGAGAGCACGTTCGGCTACTCGGAGAAGTCGCTGGCAGCAGTCGTCGACGCGGTTGGGCCCGACAACGCCGCCAAGATCGTCAGCTCCAACATCAAGAACTTCCTGGGGGTATGACCATTGACCACAACCGAACCGGCTTTCACCCAGACACCGGTCAGAACCGACGCCGACATCCCGGAGTGGCCCGACAAGTCCCGCATGTACCGGGAGATCGGTGCGCGGCTGCGGGCGACCATGAAGGACAAGGGCGTTGATGCCCTGATCCTGCTGGGCAACGGCAACGTGGTGTACGCCACCGGGGTCAGCTGGCCCCTCCTGGACGCCGGTCTGTCCCATGTGGAGCGGCCGGTGGCCGTGGTGCTGGCCGATGACGAGCATCCGCACCTGTTCATGCCGCGGCGGGAAAGTCTGATCGTCGATACCGATATCCCTCCCGACCACCTGCATGACGCCCTGTACCTCGAATTCGACGAAGGTGTACAGCATTTCGCGCGCATCATCGGCGGGTTGATCTCCGCGGATGCCTCTGTGGCCGTCGACGAGCTGACCGGGGCCATGCGCCGGGCGTCGACCACGATCTTCCCGGCCGGCCCGCCGTCGGATGCCGCGCAGGTGATCGGGCCCGCGAAGCTGGTCAAGACACCGGATCAGATGTCGTGCGTGCGACGGGCCTGCCGGATCACCGAACAGGCCGTGGTGGACGTGCAGAGATCGCTGGCGCCGGGGGTCCGCCAGATCGATCTGTCAGCGCAGTTCGTCCGGCGTGCCTTCGAACTCGGCGCCACGGCGAACATGCTGGAGGCCATCTGGCAGGTGATGCCCACCTCGAAAGCCGAAGGCACCTGGACCACCACGGGTGATCTCGCACTGCCGCTGCTCACCACCGAGAAGGAACTGGAAGCCGGCGACGTGCTGTGGACCGACGTCAGCATCACCTACAACGGGTACTGCTCGGACTTCGGTCGCACCTGGATCGTCGGCCAGGAACCGACTGCACGCCAACATGATCAGTTCCACAAGTGGCGGTTCATCCTCGACGAGGTACTCAAGGTCACCAAGGCCGGCGCAACCTGCGGGGATCTGGCGCGGGCGGCCATTGCCGCCAACGGCGGCACCAAGCCATGGCTGCCGCACTTCTATCTCGGTCACGGTATCGGGACCAACGCGGCCGAGATGCCGATGATCGGAACGGATCTCGGCCAGGAATTCGACGACAACTTCGTGTTCCCGGCCGGGATGTTGTTGGTGCTGGAGCCGGTGGTCTGGGAGGACGGCACCGGAGGCTACCGCAGTGAGGAGATCGTGGTGATCACCGAAGACGGCTACGCGTCGTTGACCGACTATCCGTACAGTCCGTATGGAACCCGCTCATGAAGCTGGAGATCCTGCCGGACCCCAAGACGCTGCGAAGCGGCCGACGGAACCGGGCGCTGGCCCAGATGGAGGCCTACGACCTCGACATCCTGATCCTGGGCCGCCAGGCCAACGTCCGTTATGTCACCGGCGCGCCCCAACTCTGGGTCGCCGGCACCCGGCCGTTCGGGCCCATCTGCGCGGTTATCCGGGGCACCGGCGAGATCCATTTGAACAGCACCTGGGACGAGGGCATCCCCGACGAAATCGCCCACGATCACCTGTACGGTCTGGCCTGGAACCCGATGACGTTGATCGGAGTGCTCACACAGATCACCGGCGCCGCCGAGGCCAAACGCGTCGGAACCGACGCGCTCACACCGACATTCGCGCAATTGCTGCCGATGGCTTTCCCCAATGCCGAACTGGTCGATGCCGAACCCGCGATGCGCGCCGCGCGCCGGCTCAAGACCACCGACGAGGTGCGAACCCTCACAGCGGCGCTGCGCGTCGCTGAGTCGGCGCTGGCCAGCACCGTCGCCGAGCTGAAGCCGGGAATCACCGAACAGGCGCTGGCAGGGGTGCTCTTCGAAGCCGAAGCGGCCGGCGGTGTCTGCACGCCGGCCACCCAGGACGCCGCGTGGGTCACCTCTCGTGAGGAGCCTGGCCGCCGCGCTGGCGGGGACGGCCGAGTGCAGGACGGCGACCTGGTGGCCATCGCCGCCGGGGTGCTTGCCGACGGATATGTCGGTGAAGTGGGCCGCACCTGGCCGGTGGGGGACATCGACAGCGGGCGCACCCAGAAGCTCTACCGGCGCTCAGAAGAGCTGTGGGAGCGCCTGGTCGCGGCGTGCCGGCCGGGAGCGGCCGCCACCGAACTGCTCGATGCCTACGACGTGGCGGGGGAACCGCTACCGCAGATGCCGGTGGCACACGGTCTCGGGTTGGGCTTCGACCCTCCGGTGGTCTCGCCCCACCTACCGGCCACCGCCGCCGCAGAGCGCCTGGAGTGCGGCATGGTGCTGGCGGTGACCGGTTACGTCTGGGAACCGGGTCTCGGCGCGGTGTTCACCCGTGATGCGGTGCTGGTGGCCGACGACGGTCCGCGGGTCCTCACCGAAGCGCCGTCCTATACCGCGAGTTGTGGAGCGTGACCGGCGCGTACCCCCGCTGATACTCCACAAATCCCTCGAACAAGGAGTGCATGGATGGCGGAACGTCCCTCGCCGGAGGAGATCATCCTCTACGAGAAGGATCCCAAGACCAAGATCGCCACGATCACGTTCAACCGGCCCGAATTCCTCAATGCTCCCACCTCGCTGGCCCGGTTGCGTTACGCCGACGTGCTGCGTGCCGCGTCGGTGGACAACGACGTCAAGGTCGTCGTCATCCGTGGAGTCGGTGACAATCTGGGCAGCGGGGCTGACCTACCGGAGTTCATGGAAGGCGTCGACCAACCCGACAAGCGCCTTGCCGAGCTGAAACTGCAGGATCCGAGTCTGGGGGATATCAACTACCCGCCCAAGGGAACATTCCGCAATGGCTCCACGATCAGCGGGTGGTACGCCAATGTGCAGGCCGGCAACCGGCCGCTGCAAGAGCTGAAGAAGATCAGCATCGTGGAGGCCAAGGGTTACTGCTACGGCTGGCACTTCTACCAATGCGCCGATGCCGATCTCGTGATCTCCAGCGACGACGCGCTTTTCGGGCATCCCTCGTTCCGGTATTACGGCTGGGGACCGCGGATGTGGACCTGGGTGCAGATGATGGGCCTGCGCAAGTTCCAGGAGATGGTCTTCACCGGAAGGCCGTTCACCGCCGAGGACATGGAGAAGTGCAACTTCCTCAACAAGGTGGTTCCGCGCGGGCAACTCGAGGCCGAGACGCAGAAGTACGCGCTGGCATGCGCGCGGAACCGTCCGGTCGACACCGTGTTCATGCAGAAGATGTTCTTCGAGGTCTACAAACAGCATCAGGGTGAGTACATGGGTTCGCTGCTGTCGGCGTTCTTCGAATCGATGGGCAGCGGCGTGGCCAACGACGACGCCGACGATCTCGACATGGGCGAAGCCATCGACAGCGGCCTGGCCGCCGCGGTCAACGACAACGACAGCAAGTTCCCACCCGACTTCCGGCTGAGCAAGTCGAACCGCAATAAGGACTGACCCATGGCGCCGCTCGAGGGCTACACCGTGGTGGACCTGTCCAGCGGGATCGCCGGCGGCTACTGCACCAAGCTGCTCGCCGACGCGGGCGCAACGATCATCAAAGTCGAAGCACCCGAGGGTGACCCGCTTCGGGCATGGTCGGCGTCGGGTTCGCCGGTGGACTCGATCGCCGGCGGGCCGCTGTTCAGCTTCCTGGCCGGCGGCAAGCACAGTGTGATCGCCGACGATCATCTTCTCGAGAAGCTGCTGTCCGGCGCCGACGCGGTGGTGTGGTCACCTGGGCCCGGTGTCACGCCGCAGGAGATCCGGGATCGCCACCCGCATCTGGTCGTCACCACCCTCACCCCGTTCGGCCTCGAGGGGCCCTGGAAAGACAGGGCCGCAACAGAATTCACGCTGCAGGCCTGGTCCGGTGGCGCGATGGGGCTGGGCCGGGGCTCCCAGGACAGGGCGCCGGTCCATGTCGGCGGTCAGGTCGGTGAGTGGTTGGCCGGCGCCTACGCCTCGGCGATGACCTTGGCCGCCCGAGCCGCGGGCGGCGGTCGGCTGGTCGACCTGTCCATGCTGGAAGCACAGATCATGGGCCTGACCTACTACCCGGTGACGTTCTTCGAGGTGCTGGGCCGGCCGTGGCGCACCGAGCGGCGGCCGACGGTACCCGGGGTGGCGCAGGCCTCCGACGGATTGGTGGCGCTGGGCTGCGGCACCGCCCAGCAGTGGTTCGATCTGTGCGCGATGTCCGGCCACGTCGAATGGATCGACGAGCAGTCCCCGCTGTCGATCACCGAACAAGCCAACCTGCACGCCACGGAACTCTACGAGTGGCTGGCCGGTGAAAAGGTCGACGACATCCGTGACCTCGCATCGGCGTTCCGGATCCCGAACTCGCCGGTGGGCAACGGCGCGAATGTCACCACCTTCGACCACTACCAGGAACGCGGTGTGTTCGTCCGCAACCCGCGCGACGGGTTCATCCAGCCCGGCCACCCGTACCGGTTCAGCAGGAGCGCACTGCGCGCACCGCAGCCGGCACCCCGGCTGGGGGAGCACACCGATCTTTACCGCGATCGCCGGTCCCAGCCGACGCGCGTCGAGACCCCCGGGTTGCCCTTTGCCGGGCTCCGGGTTCTCGACATGACGACGTTCTGGGCGGGGCCGTCCTGCACCCACATACTGGCGATGCTCGGCGCCGAGGTGATCCATCTCGAGTCCACCCCACGACCCGACGGAACCCGGCTGATCGCCGGGGTGGCGGTCACCGAACCGCAGTGGTGGGAGAAGTCCCCGATCTTCTCGTCGCTCAACACCAACAAACAGGGATTGACCCTCGACTTCCAGACCGAGCGCGGAAAAGAGCTGCTGCGCAAGCTCATCGCCACCTGCGACGTGGTGGTGGAGAACTTCACCCCACGGGTGATCGACCAGCTGGGCCTGGACTACGACAGTGTGCGGGCGCTGCGTGACGATGTGATCATGCTGCGGATGCCCGGCTTCGGGCTCGACGGCCCGTGGCGGGACAACCCAGCCTTCGCCTACATCATCGAAGATGCCTCCGGGCTGGCCTGGCTCACCGGTTACCCCGACCGCAACCCGTACGAGCCGTACTCCGTCGGCGACCCGAACGCCGGCATCCATGCCCTCAACGCGCTGCTGCTGGCGCTGGAACACCGGCGGCGCACCGGCGAGGGCCAACTGGTCGAGGCGGCCATGGTGGACGCGGCCCTCAACGTCGCCGCCGAGCAGGTCATCGAATACACCGCCCACGGCGCGCTGCTGCAACGCGCAGGCAATCGGGGCCCGGCGGCCGCACCGCAGAACTTCTATCTGACCGCGGACATCGACGAGTTCGGGCGCCAGGACTGCTGGGTGGCGATCGCGGTGGCCACCGATGACCAGTGGTCGGCGCTGCGGGCCGCGCTGGGCGAGCCGGAATGGGCGAAAGGCATACTGACCGCTCAGGATCGGCGCGCTCAGCACGACATGCTCGACGACGAGCTCTCGGCGTGGTGCCGCCGGCGCAGCACCGACGCCGTGGTGGAGGCACTGTGGCCCGCCGGGGTGCCGGTGGCCAAGGTGATGCAACCGCACCGCCAGACCGAGCTCGAGCAGCTCACCCACCGCGGCTTCTTCGAACCCGTCACCCATCCGGTCAACGGCACCGCACCCCACACCACACTGCCGGTTCCTGAACCGTTCGGCGTCAGTCGATTCCACCGCGAACCGGCACCCTTGCTCGGCCAGCACAACCGCCAGATCCTGGCGAGTCTCGGACTCACCGACGACGAGATCGACGCGGCCGAAGCCGACGGGGTGATCGGCACCGAACCCGCGATGGGCGGCCGTTCGAGAAAGGCCAGCAAGGCGGCACGCTGAGTGCCCACCGCGGGGGCTGATGGTGCCGGCTCTCCTCCTCGACTGCTCGTTCCCCGCAGTCGCATCGTCGCCCGGCGGGGTTGGCTACGCTGGCGTCGTGCTCGCCGACCAGAAGCGCACCGCCGCGCAACGCCGCATCATGGCGGCGACACTCGACCTGATCGTCGAGCACGGCGTCGGAGGCACCTCGCTGCAGATGATCGCCGACGCCATCGGCGTCACCAAGGCCGCGGTCTATCACCAGTTCCGCACCAAAGAAGAGATCGTCATCGCCGTCACGGCCGACGAACTCAGCCGCCTGGAGAAGGCGCTGATCGCCGCCGAAGCCGAACCCAGCCGGCCGATGGCCCGGAAGCTGTTGCTGGGCAACGTCATCGACATGACGGTGGCGCGCCGGCGCTGGGTGGCGACGCTGCAGTTCGATCCCGTGATCATCCGGCTGCTCGGCGAACACGAGCCGTTCCGCGCGTTCATGACCCGGCTGTACGCGGTTTTGCTCGACGAGGACGACGATCTGGAGGCGCGGGTATCGGCAGCGGTGTTGTCGGCGGCGATCGCCGGTGCGGTGGCCAACCCGTTGATCGCCGATGTAGACGACGACACCCTCAGAGCTGCGCTGCTGAGCCTCACCCAACGCATGCTGAACCTGCCTGTCGGAGGTGTCTAGCGTGGCAGCGCCCCGTCCACTACGTGCCGATGCCCAGCGCAGCCGGGCGCGGTTGATCGCCGCGGCCACCGAGGTGTTCCTGCGCGACGGCGCCGACGGCTCGCTCGAGGAGATCGCCCGCCGTGCAGGTGTCGGCTCGGCGACGCTGCACCGCCATTTCCCGTCGCGGTGGGAGCTCATCGATGCGGTGTTCGCCGATACCGTCCGGGAGCTGTGTGAGCGGGCCGGCTCCTACGCCCGGGAGCGGGACCCGGCGGAGGCCTTGACGCAGTGGTTACACGCGGTGGGTGAGTACTTCGCCGAAGTCCGGGGCCTGGCCGCCGCAGTGCTGCACACCGGTGGCCACGCGTCCTGCCAGGCCTGCCATCAACTGCTGGCGGAGGCGGGCGGCCCGCTTCTCGAACGGGCGATCGCCGCGGGCGCGGTGCGGTCGGAGGTCACCGTCGAGGACCTGTATGCGCTCGTCGGCGGGGTGGCGTTGGCCACCGAGCATGACCGGGCCAGCGGGCCACGACTGCGGTCGTTGGCCTTCGACGGCATCAAAGCGCGGTGACGTGGGCGGCGATGGACTCCAATCTGTCCACGCCACTGCCGAAGTCGGGTGCTAACGGCATCAAGACCACATGGTCGGCGCCGGCGTCGAGATAGCGTTTGGCAGCTGCGGCGACGGCGGCCCCCGAGCCTGCCGCGGTGATGTCCGCAGTCAGGCGCGCGCCGCCGGTGGCCCGTTCCTCGGCGGTGTAGCCCAGGCTGTCCAGTGCCCGCGCGTAGGGAAGGTCCGGCCGGCCGAAGATCTCGACGACACTGCGCTGGGCGGCGGCTCGGGCGGCCGCTTCATCGTCGTCCACATACGCCGTCAGTCCCACGATGACGAGCTTCTCGCTGCCCGTCACAGACCGGATCTCCTTAACGTACGACGGCGGAATCAAGGACGGGAACACACCGTCGGCGATCTCGTGGGCCTGGCGCACCGAGCGCCGGCCGTTGGCCGCCAGGACAGTGGGGTAATCGACCGCGGGCACGTCGAAAAGGGGGACGGGTTCGGGCATGGTCGCCACATAGCGGCGCAACTGCGCCAGGGGCTTGTGGTATTCGAGGCCCGCCAGCGGGGCCATGAAGTCGTAACCGGAGCCGAGGCCCAGGAGGAAGCGCCCCGGAAACGCCTCGGCCAGTTGATGTGAGGCAGCGTGCAGGACCATCGGCGGACGAGCCCACATCGGGGTCACCGACGTTCCGAAGGTCATGTGCTCGGTGGCGGCCAGCAGCACGGCCAGCTGCACGAAGACGTCTTTACCGCCGACACCTTCGTTCGCCCAGCCGTTGCGATAGCCCGCGGCTTCGAGCCGCCGGACCGCATCGATCTGCTGCCGCACCGGTGGGACCGCGCTCAGACCGATGCTGGGCATGGCGAACCCCACCGGGCCCAGACTGCGACGGACTGCGACGAGGTGTTGTGCGTCGAGCATGTAGACGTGCTCCTCAGGGTAAAAGCGGGGTGCCACCCCACTTATGCCGATGACGCTACGTGCGGGGGTTCGGGCAGTCAAGGGGCGTAACAGAACCAATCCCTTGTGTCACGGCTAGCCGATCGGCTACTGTCGGGTGCGGGCCCCTCGTGGTGTGACGTCCGAGGACGACGGAAGTGGGTGCAGCGCAAGTGAATACCCGCGCACAATGGATCAGCTTGTGGCTGACGGCATTCTTCGGTGCCATCCTGGTCATCGCTTTCGCGACGTTCCCCGGGTTTTGGCCGCCGATGTCGCCGCAGTTGAGCGCCGACGACGTGGCGGCGTTCTACGCCGACAATTCGGCGATGATCCGGTTCTCGATGATCACGTTCAACCTCTGCGCCATCATGCTGGTGCCCTTCTTCATGGTGGTCGTCGTACAGATGAAGCGGATGGCGACGCCGAGCCATGTCTTCGCCTACAGCTACCTGGCCGCGGTCGCCACCGGGGCGACGCTGTTCGCGATCGCCGACATCTTCTGGTTGGTCGCCGCGTTCCGGCCCGAGCGCAATCCCGAATTGACCCTGCTGCTCAACGATCTGGCGTGGCTGATCTTCATCGCCCCGGTGGGGATGCTGGTGGTGCAGAATCTGTCGCTGGCCGCAGGCATCTACTTCGACACCCGCCCACAGCCGGTTTTCCCGCGCTGGGTCGCCCACCTGGCGATCGTCTGCGCGGCGGCCATGACACCAGCGGTCTGCGCCGTCGTGTTCACCTCGGGGCCACTGGCATGGAACGGCCTCATCTCGTTCTGGGGCCGGCTCGGGGCGTTCACGGTGTTCCTCGTGGTGATGTTCGTGATGGTGCGCCGCGCGATCACGCAACAGGAGATCGACGAGGCCGCGGTGCGCACCGAAAGTGTCGCGGCGTGACCACTGTCGCGCCAGGCAGGAATCTCGACCAGCTGATCTGCTGGTGGACGATTCCGGTGTTCTACAACATCTTCGGGCTCATCTTCGTCGTCCTCACCCGTGTCATGCCTCCGCCGCGCCCCGATATCACCGAAGCGCAGATGGTGGCGTTCTTCGCCGAAAACGCGTCGACCATCAAGATCGGTTTCGGCCTGCTGATGTTCTTCATCGGCTTCACCTCGGTGGCCAACGCCCTGATCGCGCTGCAGATCAAACGGATGTCGGTGTCGCCGGTGTTCGCCTACGGCTACATCGTCTCGCTCGCAGTCGGCGCCCTGCCCGGATGCCTCTTCGCGGCATTCGCGTTCCTCGCGGCGGCGTTTCGGCCCGATCGAGATCCGGCGCTCATCGCCATGCTCTACGATCTCGGGCTGCTGTCCTTCGTCGGCTCGCTGGGGTGCTTTGTGGCCCAGAACGCCGTGCTGGCGCTGGCCATCTTCCTGGACAGCAACAACGTCTTCCCGAAGTGGCTTGCCTACATGTCGATCTGGATGATCGTCACCGAACTGCTGGCCGGTCCGGTCTTCGTCTTCCGCTCCGGGCCGCTCGCGTGGAACGGCTCCATCAGCTTCTGGCTGGGCACCGCGGTCTTCGTCGTGTGGGAGTTCTGCATCATCCGCCTGCTCTATGTGGCCATCAAGAATCAGCGTCCCGGTGAAGTGATCCAAGACTGATGACGACAACGACAGCGCGCGACGAACGGCACCTGCGCGATCATCTGCCGAGTGATGTGAGCATGTGGGTGTTCGTGCTCGGCGACCTGGTCATCTTCGGTGCGTACTTCCTGATCTTCATGGTGCACCGGCACCAGGAGCGCGATCTGTTCCTGGCTTCCCAACAGCACCTGAGCCTGACGGCCGGGGTGGCGAACACCCTCGTGCTGCTGGCCAGTTCGTGGTTCGTGGCCACCAGCGTGGCGGTCACGCGCGCAGGCGAGTATCGGCGGGCGCTGCGGCTCACGTTGTGCGGCGGTGCCTGCGGTGTGCTGTTCCTGGTGATCAAGGCCTACGAGTGGACGTCGAAAGTAGCTGCCGGATATACCTTTCCGAGCAACGACTTCTTCATGTTCTACTACATGCTCACCGGTGTACATCTGTTCCACGTGGTGTTGGGTCTGGTGTTTCTCGGTGTGGTGGTCGTGGAACTGCGTACGCAGCGCCGGGTGTCCATGGTGGAAACGGGTGCGACGTACTGGCATATGGTCGATCTGCTCTGGATCGTCATCTTCGCGCTGGTGTATGTGATGAGGTGATGAGGTGACGGCGTTACGTTCGTCCATCACGGTGGTGTGGTTGGTTCTCTCGCTCATCACGGTGGTGTCCTGGTGGCTTGGCCCGGCGCGGCACGCCGGTCCGCCGGCGCCCAGCACCACCATCACCGTCGTGGTCTTGGTGCTCGGTCTTGTGAAGGCCCGGTTGATCATTCGGCACTTCATGGAGGTGCGAACCGCGCCGGTGTGGCTGCGGCTGGCCACCGACGGCTGGCTGGTCGTGCTCTGGGGCGGTGTGCTGGTGGTCTACCTCTACTGAGGCTCGAACATGCCGACGACATCGTGGGCAGCCCAGAGGCCGAGGAAGTTCGTCAGCATCCGTAGCTGTGTTCGTGCCACTTCGCTACCGCTGAACCGGGGGTCGTACCTGTCGCGCACGCCGCTGAGATCGGGTACCACCGCCGCGATGTAGGCGGGCGCGTCGAGCAGCCACGTCACGCCCATCACGGTCGCGTACAGCACCACCTGGGTATGCAGCAGGTCGAGGTCCAGCTCGGGTCCACCGGCGCGGCGGAACTCGTCGGCGAAGTGTCCCAACAGGACGTTGAGGGAGCGCTCCCAGATCTCGCTTTCGGCGCTGCACAGCGCACCCCACAGCGCCATCGCGACGTTCATCTCGCTCACGCAACCCCAGTCGAGCAAGCCGCAGGTGATGGCACCGGCGCTGCGCCAGAACCAGGCGTTGTCGACGTTGGCGTTCCAATGGCACAGCGCCACATGGTCCCTCGTCGCGGACAACGTGGTGATGATCGCGTCGTAGCGGCGGTGGATCAGCGCCACCTCCTTGGCCATCCGGTCGATGAACGCGGTGCTGCGCAGGTCGTTCGGCAGCAGACCCGGGTGGGCGCCGGCGAAGGTGCCGTACCGCGCCACCTTGTCACGCAGTTCGGCGTCTGTCACGGGTAGTCGCCGGCCGACGGTGACCCGGTCGGGGTCGAATGCGAAGTCCCTCGACACGGCAGGGCCCAGCGTGCCGGCCTTGTGCGCACCGGCCACCGCGGCCACGGCGGACAACAGCGCCCGGTAGTGCGCCAGAGGTTCGGGCATCTGGTAGTCGAGGCACTTGTCGTAGTGCGGTTCCACCGGCCCTGTGCCGAACGGAATGCGTTCGGTGACAAGCAGTCCGGTGCCGGAGTCCTGGTGATAGCCGGCAAACAGGCTGCGCGGAACCGCCACGGGTACCGGGTGGTCGCGGCACAGGCGGGCGAACCGTACTTCGAAGTCCATCTGGGTTCGGCCGCGGTCGCGTCTGGGATTGTCGAAATCGCGGGAGAACTTGACGAACAGCTCGGTCGGCAGGCCGTTGTGGGTGTCGGCGTATTCGACGCCGAGCAGCAGTTTGCGACCGGTGCTGCCACCGCCGCATTCAGCGAACTCGGTGATCGCGGTGACCCGGTCCGCGCCGGTCAGTGCGCCGAAACGACGGAACGCATCGGTGAGGAATTCGGGTCCGCCGCGCCGGAGGTACTCGGCGTCGGCGGGAATCGGCAGGGCGGTGCCGTCATCGGGCACCCAGCGAGATGTCACGGACAAACCCCCGCGAGTGAACGCATTTGTACGCAACACGCCGACAGGATCGGTACAGACACGCTCGCTCGCGGGGGAGGGGAAGTTACTTGAGGCAGCTGCCGCCGTCGACGGGCAGCGTGACCCCGGTGATGTAGCGGGCTTCGTCGGAGGCCAGGAACAGCACCGCGTTGGCGATGTCCTCGGGCTCGACCCAGCCGATGGGCAGGGTGTGCATCAGCTGTCCGACGACCTTCATATCGTCGGGGCCCGGGTTCTCCAGGTCGGGGCGGAAAAGCCGCATGGTGCCGTCGTTCATGAACAGCGGGGTGTTCACGTTGGTGGGGTGCACCGAATTCACCCGGATGTTCTGCGCGCCGAGCTCGACGGCGAACGTCCGCATCAGGCCCACGACACCGTGCTTGGCGGCGACGTAGTGACCGGTGTGCGGGTAGGCCTTCAACCCGCCGACCGAACTGGTCAGGATGATCGATCCGCCCCGGCCGCCGGCAAGGATATGCGGCACACCGGCTTTCACGGTCTTCCACACACCGCCGAGGTTGACGTCGATCATGTCCGACCAGTCACCCTCGCTGGTCTTGTCCAGAGTCTCGCCGCCGTTGCCGATACCGGCGTTGGCCACGATGATGTCGAGCCGGCCCAGTTGCTCGACGCCGGCGTCGACGGCGGCCTTGAGGCCGTCGAAGTCGCGGGTGTCCACCTCGGCGGTGTACACCCGCCGGTTGAGGCCCTTCACCAGATCGGCGGTCTCGGCCAGGTCCTCGGGCGTCGACAGCGGAATCCGCACGCTGTCGATCTGCTTGCAGATGTCGACGGCGATGATGTCGGCGCCCTCCTGCGCCAACCGCACGGCATGCGCGCGGCCCTGGCCGCGGGCCGCGCCGGTGATGAACGCGACCTTCCCCTCAACTCTTCCAGCCATGGGTGGTTCCTTTCGTTGATTGGGTGAGAAAACGTCAGTGGACGACGGTGGGCATCGATTCCCACCCGCGCACCGCGGTGGTGGTGGACATCTTCGCGGCGTCGTAGTCGACCTCCCAGGTGGGGAAGCGGGTCAGCACTTCCTCCAGGGCGATCCGGCCTTCGAGTCGTGCCAGCGCGTTACCCATGCAGAAGTGGGTACCGACACCGAAGGTCATGTGCTGCTTGAGTTCCCGATTGATGTCGAAGACGTCGCCGTCGGGCCCGAACCGGCGGTGGTCGCGGTTGGCGGCGCCGATCAGCAGCAGGATCGCGCTTCCTTGCGGCACCGTCTGCCCGTAGAACTCGACGTCACGAGTGACATAACGCGCCAACTGCAGCGCCGGCGGTTCGAACCGCAACAGCTCCTCGATGGCCTGCGGCAGCAGTGTGCGGTCCTCGACGAGCTGACGGCGCTGGTCGGGATGTTCTGCCAGAACCTTTCCGGCCCAACCGATCAGCCGGGTGGTGGTCTCACTGCCGGCGGTGGAGATCACGGTCAGGTACAGCAGCAGTTCATCGCGGCGCAGCGTGCGCCGGGTGCCGGTCTCATCGGTGAACTCCGCGTTGAGCAGTTCGGTCATGATGTCGTCGGACGGGTGCTTGGAGCGGAAATCGATGTAGTCGGCGAACACCTCCCCGGTGGCGAAACTGTCCATCCGCTCGGTCTTGAGTGTGGCCTCGCCGTGATCCACCACATTCTTCTGATCGGCCTCGGGGATACCGAGCAGCATGCCGATGACCCGCATCGGCATCTCGGCGCCGAGGTCCTGTACGAAGTCGAAGCGGCCGGTATCGGCACAGGCGTCCAGGCAGCGGGCGGTGAACTCACGGATCCGCGGTTCCAGCGCCATCACCTTGCGCGGGGTGAACATCCGCGACAGCAAGTTGCGGTGGATATTGTGGACCGGGGGATCCTCGAAGATCAGTGTCCCAGAGGGGATCTCCATACCGGACTTGATGATCTCCAGCACCGCTCCGCGGGCCGAACTGAACGTGGCGTGGTCGAACGCCGCGGAGTTGACGTCGTCGAAGCGGCTCACCGCGTAGAAGTCGTGCTCGGGGTTGTAGTAGAGCGGCGCCTCCTCCCGGATCCGCTTGAACATGGGATACGGGTTGGCGTTGAGCTCCAGGTCGTAGGGGTCGTAGCGGATGTCGGATGCGGTACTGGCGGTCACGGTGGTCACTGGCCTTTGGCAGTGGGCCGCGCAGTGAACTCGATGTGGATGTCGGTCAGACCCCGGACGATGAACGTCGGCTCGTAGGTGAAGCGCCGGGCGTCGGCGGGACCGTGCTTCTCATCGGAGATGCGGAAGTCATCGAGTCGATCGAGCAGCCGTTCGACGGTGACCCTGCCCTCCACCCGGGCCAGCGGACCCCCTGGGCACGAGTGGTTTCCGCGCCCGAATGCCAGGTGTTCCCGGACATTCGGCCGGTCGACCTTCAACTCGTGGGGGTTGTCGAATTTGCGGGGATCGCGGTTGAGGCCGCCGGGGCACAGCATGATGGTGGTGCCCGCCGGGATCTCGACGCCCCCGATCTCGGTGGACCTGGTGGCGAGCCGGAAGGCGCTCTTGACGGGGCTCTCCAGTCGCAGCATCTCCTCGACGAAGCTGGGGATCTTGCTGCGGTCGGCCCGCAGTGCCGTCACCACGTCGGGTTGTTCGGCGAACACCCGGATGATGGCGCACAGCAGTTTGGTGGTGGTGTGCTGACCGGCGGCGAACAGGAACGTCGCGCTCTTGACCACGTCGTCGATCTCGGGGGTGTCACCCTCGGGGTACAACGCTGTGGCCAGCCCCGTCAGGATGTCCTCGCGCGGGGTGTCGCGGCGCTCCTGCAGATAGTTGGCGAACTTGTCGTCCAGCCAGGCAAGTGGGTTGTGCGCCAACGGTTCATGGTCCAGTGCCCCCACCCGCATTCCTTCCCGCGGGGTGGCCAGTACGTCGCGGAAGGTGTCGCGGTCCTCCACCGGCACGCCCAGGAGGTCGGTGATCACCAACATCGAGAAGGGACTGGCGTAGTCGGTGAGGAACTCGCAGTGGCCTTTGTCGATGAACTCGTCGATGGTCTCGTCGGCCAGCCGCCACATGAACTCCTCGTTCTCCTTGAGCCGCTTGGGCGTCAGGAGCCGGTTGAGCAGCGATCGCGCGCGTCCGTGCTGCGGGGGATCCATCGTCACCATGTGTTCGCTCATCGGCAGCTCGGCGCGATGCGCCTCCAGCTGCTCGGTGATGTCGTCGCCCTCCGGGGTGAACGGCAGCGGGGGGAACGGACCGCCGACGGCGATCGCCGACGAGAACAGGGCCGGGTCCTTGTAGACGACGCTGGCTTCGTCGTGGCCCGTGACCGCGACGACGCCATACGGCCCCACCTTCAGCACCGGGCATTTCGACCGCAGGTGATCGAAGTACGGATACGGGTCCGGGACCAGCGACGGGTCGGTGAAGAAGTCGAGGGAGTCGTAATCGGGCATTTCGCAATCAGAGGGCAATGTCACGAAGTCTCCTGAACGGGCTGACAGGTGCTGAGCACCTGCTTAGCATGTGGTCTGGCGCACGGTCAAGGATCGGCAATGTGGCGATACGATGGCGTGCGACGAAAGGGCAGGTAGGCAGTGCAGACAGCGGCATCGGCCGACGACGCGGGGGGAACTGATGACCTCACCTCGTAGACTCGGCGCTCCCGACGCGAAGAACCGGATCGTCCTCCTCGATGCCGCAGAGCAATTGATGCGTGACGAGGGCTATGCCGCGGTGACCTCGCGCCGGATCGCCGACAAGGCCGGCCTGAAACCCCAGCTGGTGCATTACTACTTCCGCACCATGGATGATCTGTTCCTTGAGATGTTCCGCCGCCGGGCCGAGCAGATGCTGCACTATCACCAGCTGGCCCTGACATCACCGCAACCGCTGTGGGCGTTGTGGGAGCTCACCACCGAGCCGGCGGGTACGGCGCTGACCATGGAGTTCATCGCTCTTGCCAACCACCGCAAGGCGCTTCGTGCCGAGATCGCCAGGTACGCCGCGATGTTTCGAACCGAGCAGATCAAAGCGCTCACCAGTGCGATGGAACGCTACGAAGTCGACTTCGAGGAGTTCTCACCCACGGTGTTGATGGTGCTCATGACAGGGGCCACGCAGGCGCTGGTGCAGGAGCAGATGCTCGACATGACCATCGGCCACCAGGAGACGCTGCGGTTCGCCGAGAAGTGGCTGACCTACCTCGAGGGTGAACGCAAACCGGAGTCGAGCGTCCGCGCGCTGGCCCGGGCCAAGTCCTAGCGATTTCGGCGCGCTGGTAACCGCTCAGCGGTTACCAGCGCGCCGAAATCACTTCTTCATGACCTTGTCCGCGGCGGCCCAGTGCTCATCGGAGACCCACAGCCGGGCGAACGCGCCGATGGCTTCGGCGGGGCCGGCGCCGTCGAGCACCCGCTTGATCTCGCCGGCGGGACGGTTGGCCAGGGACCGCGCGAGCAGCCGCCAGCCTTCCTCGAACGTGGCGCGGGGCAGCACCCGATCCACCAGACCGGCGCGTTCGGCCTCGGCGGCGGTCAGGATCGTGCCGCTGCCGGCCAGCATCAGCGCCCGCCCGCGCCCGACGAGCGCCGCAAGACGTTCGGCCCCGCCCCAGGCCGGCATGATCTCCAGCGCCACCTGGTTGAAGCCGATCTTGATGTCGTCGGCGGCGATGCGGATATCGGCGGCCACCGCCACCTCGGCGCCACCGCCGAGTGCATGACCGTTCAGGGCGGCGATGACCGGAGCGGGGAAACCGGCGATCCGGTCGCACACCGACCGCATGCGTTCGGCCATCGCGGCGGCAGCCTCCTCGGTGCGCAGTGTCGCGAGTTGTTTGAGATCGCCCCCGGAGACGAACGCGCGGTCGCCGCCGCCGCGAATCACCAGCGCCAGGGCGCCTTTGGCTCGGTCAAGGGCGTCGTCGAGCTGATCCATGGTCAGCGGGGCGATGGCGTTGCGGGCCTCTGGCCGGTTGATCGTGATGACCGCCAGACCGTCCTCGAACTCCAGTTCAACCACTGGTTCTCCCCTACTGGTATTGGCATTCTCCGATCAGGAGAATAACATCGCGGAACGGTTGCCCCCGCCTACGCCAGGAGCTTTCCCCGATGCGCGAAATCCCGGTCGAACTGCGCGAACGGTATCTCACGCGGGGGTGGTGGACGCCCGATACGCTGGGCGATCTGCTGGCCGCGGGACTGGCGGCAGCGCCCGACGCCGAGTTCTGCGTGCATTCGGCGGTGCGGCCGTACCGGGGCACGTTCGCCGATGTCGAGTTGACGGCCCGGCGACTGGCCGCTGGTCTTCGGGACCGCGGTGTGGGCCCCGGCGATGTCATCGCCGTGCAACTGCCGAATTGGATGGAAGCCGCTGCGACCTTCTGGGCGTCGGCAATGCTCGGCGCGGTGGTGGTTCCGATCGTGCATTTCTACGGCCGCAAGGAATTGACCCACATCTTCGCCGACGCCCAGCCGGCCGTGTACATCACCGCCGAGCGTTTCGGCCGGATGGAGTTCGACGCCGAAGTGGCGGAGAACATTCCGGTGGTCGGCGTGGTGGGCGCCCGGTCGATGGTCAGGGGCGAGGGGCGAACCCGGGCGGGGAGCCGAACCGATGAGCCCTGCGACTTCGACGCCCTGCTGGCCGACGAACCACTGCGCGGTGTGCACGGCTGCGATCCCGGCCGGCCGGCGTTGATCGCCTACACCTCGGGCACCACCCGCGCGCCGAAAGGTGTGGTGCACAGCCACTACAGCCTGGTTCACGAGACCCGGCAGCTGGCCGCGCTGTACCCGGCGGACCGCGGCGCCCAACTGACCGCGGCGCCGGTCGGGCATTTCATCGGCATGCTCAACGCACTGCTGATCCCGGTGCTCGACGGGGCCCCGATCCAGATGGCCGATGTCTGGGATCCGGCACGCGTACTCGCCTTGATGGAATCCGACGGGCTCACCGTCGGCGGGGGAGCGACGTACTTCATCACCAGCCTGCTCGACCATCCTGATTTCCGGCCCGCTCACCTGCCCCACATGAGGTACGCCGGCCTCGGCGGGTCGTCGGTCCCGGCTGCGGTCACCCGGCGGCTGGCCGACCTCGGTGTCATCGTCTACCGCTCCTACGGCAGTACCGAGCATCCGTCGATCACGGGTTCGCACCACAGCGCGCCGGAAGCAAAGCGGCTCTACACCGACGGATGTGCGCTGCCCGGGGTGGAGCTGCGGCTGGCCGCGGACGGCGAGATCCTCTCGCGCGGGCCCGACCTGTGCCTCGGCTACACCGATGCGGCGTTGACGGCCAAGGCTTTTGATGCCGACGGGTGGTACCACACCGGTGACATCGGGATGCTCGACGACGACGGTTATCTGACCATCACCGACCGCAAGTCCGACATCATCATCCGCGGCGGTGAGAACATCAGCGCTCTCGAGGTCGAAGACCTGCTGTTGTCGCTGGCCGGGGTGGCAGAGGCCGCCGTGGTGGCCGTGCCGGACGACCGGCTGGGTGAACGGGCCGCGGCCGTGGTGCGGTTGCTGCCGGGCCGGCCGGCGCCGAGCCTCGACGACGTGCGGACCCATCTCGCGACCTGCGGGCTGGCCCGCCAGAAGTGGCCCGAGTACGTGCATTCCGTCCCCGAGGGCCAGGACTTCCCGCGGACCCCGAGCGGCAAGGTGCAGAAGTACCTGGTGCGTCGCTCACTCGAAGCGGAACGGAATTCGACCCCTCGGGGCGATTGCCACTAGGCCACTGTGAGAATATGATTCTCACGAACTGGAAGGGAGAATTCCATGGGGCAACTGTCGCACCGAGTCGACATTCCGTTTCCGCTGTTCGATGCGGACAACCACCTGTATGAGCCGCCGGAGGCGATGACCAAGTTCCTGCCCAAGGAATACAAGGACGTCGTCCAGTACGTCGAGGTCAACGGCCGCACGAAGATCGCGCTCAAAGGCCAGATCAGCAACTACATCCCGAATCCCACCTTCTCGGTGGTCGCCAAGCCGGGCGCCTGGGAGGAATACTTCAAATACGGCAACCCCGACGGCAAGAGCAAGCGTGAGCTGTTCGGCGAGCCCATGAAAGCCATCCCGGCGTTCTTCGAGCCCGAACCGCGTATCAAGGTCATGGACGAGCTCGGTGTCGACCGCAGCCTGATGTTCCCGACGCTGGCCAGCCTGATCGAGGAACGCCTGTCCGATGATCCGGTGGCCATCCACGTTCTGATCCACTCGCTCAACCAGTGGCTCGACGAGGTGTGGGGCTTCAACTACCAGAACCGTATCTTCACCACGCCGGTGATCACGCTGCCGATCGTCGAGAAGGCCATCGAGGAGCTGGAGTGGGCCGTCGCCCGCGGGGCCCGCGCCATCCTGATCCGTCCGGCGCCGGTGCCCGGCTTCCGCGGCCCGCGCTCGTTCGCGCTGCCCGAATTCGACCCGTTCTGGGAGCGCTGCGTCGCGCACGACGTGTTCGTCGGCATGCACTCCTCCGACAGTGGGTACTCGCGCTACACCTCGGAGTGGGATGGCGGCGCACAGGAGATGCTGCCGTTCCAGACCAACGCCATGTCGATCCTCAACGAGTGGCGCCCGATCCAGGATGCGGTGGCGTCCTGGGTGATTCACGGTGCGCTGTTCCGGCATCCGAAGCTGAAGGTGGGCATCGTCGAAGCCGGCTCGAAGTGGATGTTCCCCCTGCTGGACTCGATGGCCGAGGTCTGGAAGAAAGCCCCCGAGGCCTTCCTGGGGAACCCGATGGAGGAGATCAAGAACCGTATCTACGTCAGCCCCTTCTACGAAGAGGGCATCGACGACCTGATCAACCTGATCGGCGTCGACCAGGTGCTCTACGGTTCGGACTGGCCGCACCCGGAGGGGTTGGCCGAGCCCACTCACTACGTGACCGCGCTCGATCACCTGTCCGTCGAGGACCAGGCCAAGATCATGGGCGGCAACCTGGGTCGCCTCGTCACCACCTGATCTTCGAGAGTGGCATTCGCAGCACGTTGGCAGACCATCCCCGAGATGGTCTCGAGTGTCGGCGACCGCTTCGGTGATGCCGAAGCGGTCGTCGACGGGCCATTGCGGCTGAGCTATGTCCAACTGGCCGACCGGGTCCGCCGGGCCGCGGGCGCCGTCGCCGGACTCGGCGTCGACAAAGGCGACCGGATCGCCATCTGGGCGCCCAATTCCGCGCACTGGTTGATCGCCGCATTCGGGGCGCTCACCGCCGGCGCGGTGGTGGTGCCGGTGAACACCCGGTTCAAACCCGACGAGGCCGGCGACATCATCGGCCGCAGCGGCGCCAAGGCGGTGCTCGTCCAGGACGGGTTTCTCGGACAGGATTTCGCCGCACCCGCAGGGGTACCGGCGATCGACCTCACGTCGGGATTCCTCGAGGACGGCGCACCGTTCACGCGGCGGCCCCAGGACTGGTTGGCCGGTACCGATATCGCCGACATCATCTACACCTCGGGCACCACAGGTCGGCCCAAAGGCGTGATGATGAACCACCTCCAGACCTTGCGGCTGTACGAGGAGTGGTGCGACCTCGCAGACCTGCGCGAAGGCGACCGGTACCTCATCGTCAACCCGTTCTTCCACACCTTCGGTTACAAGGCCGGCTGTATCGCCTCCCTGATCCGGGGCGCCACCATCCTGCCCGTCCCGGTCTTCGACGCCCAGCGGGTGGTGGAACTCATTGCGACAGAACAGATCACGATGCTTCCCGGCCCGCCGACGCTCTATCACTCCCTGTTGGCGGTACCCGACAAGTCCAAGCTGTCCACGCTGCGGGCCGGTGTCACCGGAGCCGCCGACATTCCGGTGGAGTTGATCCGGCGGGTGCACGAGGAGCTGCCGTTCCAGACGCTGGCCACGGGTTACGGGCTCACCGAGTGCGGCACCGCGACGCTGTCGCGGCCCGGAGATTCCTTCACCGATATCGCCACGACGGTGGGCACGCCGTGCGACGGTATCGAGGTGCGGATCGCCGAGGACGGGGAAGTGCTGGTTCGTGGGTACAGCGTGATGCAGGGCTATTTCGACGATCCGGTTGCCACCACCGAGGCGATCGACGCCGAAGGTTGGCTACACACCGGGGATCTCGGTGTGTTCACCGACAGCGGCCGCCTGCAGATCGTCGGGCGCAAGAAGGACATGTTCATCGTCGGCGGGTTCAACGCCTATCCGGCCGAGATCGAAGGATTTCTGCTCGAACACCCCGCCATCGCCCAGGTGGCGGTGATCGGAGTCCCCGATGAGCGACTGGGACAGGTGGGCCGGGCCTTCGTTGTGCTGAAAACCGGCGGTGCCGAGCTGACCGAAACCGATCTGATCGCCTGGAGCAAGCAGCGGATGGCGGGCTACAAGGTGCCGCGCTCGGTCGTTTTCCTCGACGAGCTGCCGCTCAACGCCACCGGGAAGGTGATGAAGGACCGGCTCCGGTGAACGTCGCTGACGTCTACGAACATCACTCGCTGGTGATCGCGTCGGACTATCGGATACCCGACCCGTCGCGGGTCGGCCCCTTGATCGAACGCCGCAAGGACGCGTTGGCCGCGCTGGGTGCCCACCATGTGCTGGTGTACCGGTCCACCCAGGAGGTGGGCCGGGTGTTGGTGATGATCGGGGTACACAGCCGCGAGCCGGTCGTCGACCTGATGCGCTCGCACGTGTTCCTCGACTGGTTCGACGCGGTGGGCGTGGAGGACATTCCCGCGGTCTTCGCCGGTGAGATCGTCGAGCGGTTCGATCTGACCGATCCCGCCGATCAGCCCCTACCGCCCGGGGTGGTGGTCTCGGCCATCGTGACCGTCGACGACATCGACGTGCTGCTGGCCGAATTGCGGCGTGCGCAGAGCAGATTCAAATCCGCGGGCATCAGGAAGGTCTGGGTGTTCCACGCGTTCGACGAAGCCCAGGAGGTGCTGATCCTGCAGGAGATCGTGGACGAGGACAGCGCGCGCCGCTGGATCGAGCATCCCGACGCGGCGGCGGAGTGGATGAGCCACGCCGGCATCGGGGTGTACCCGCCGCTGTTCGTCGGCGAGTTCGACTCGATGGTGCGCCTCGATCCCGCCGGTCACATCGACGAGGCGAACTGACGAGAGCGCCTGGATGTTTGTCTGCCTCTGCGTCGGTGTCACCAGCCAAACGGTGGCAGCGGCGGTGGCAGCCGGCGCCACGACGTGCAACGAGGTGGCCGACAAGTGCGGCGCCGGCGCGGATTGCGGTCGGTGCCGCCGTTCGATCCGGGCGATCATCGACAGCGGCCGCTGCGAGAAACCGGACTGCTAGACGGGTTTGAACTCCGAGATCAACCAGCGCCCGTCGACCTTGGCCAGATGCACCAGCACGCTGCTGTTGGCCAGCGTGGGGTCGGGGCGGTCGGTGCTGGTGGTGGTCTGGTTGACGAACACCAACACCGTTGCCGTGTCGGGCTGGATGTCGGACACCGCAGCGCGGACCACGTTCGCCGTGGTCTGCACCTTCTTCTGCGCCGCCGCGGGCTTGACGATCTGATCGGTGAACTGCGTGTAGTACGTGAGGAATTCACCTGTCAGATGGGATTTCGCAGCGGCCAGGTCCGCGTCGAGAGTGTCCGGCTTGTAGGACAGCAACGCCACGGTGCCGTCCTGCGCCGCTTGTAATGCCGTCTGGGCCGCGTCCGGTCCGGTGGCCTGTGCCGGACGGTACTGCGCGAAATACAGCCAGGCGGCCACCGATGCCGACGCCACCAGCAACACCCCCAGGACCGCAATCCCCAATGCCGCCGACGGTGCCCGGCGCCGGGTGACGGGTGCGGGCGGCTCATCGGAGCCGTCGTCGTCCACAGCCTCTGCTCCGCTGTCGTCGCGCGAGTCGCTCACCTCGTCAGTATCGGCCTCGGCGTCATGGCCGGTGACCTCGGTCCCGTCGAGGTCGTCGTCGACGACATCGACCGCGCCGGAGTGCGATTTCTGGTCAGTGCTCACGGTACGAACTCGACTTTCGCCATCTTGATCTGATCGCCCACCCGGCTGACGGTCACGCTCAACCGCCAGATCCGCGGATTGGGTTGCTTGCTCACCGAATTGGCGACTTGAGAGGTGGCGGCCACCAACACGATCGCCGAATCATCGGTCATCGTTTCGACAGCGGTGGCGTTCACCGTGGCCGTCGTGACGACCTGGGACTCCTTCATCACGGTCAGGAAGTCTCCTGTGCTGCTGGCGAAATCGTCGTGGAACTCACCGGTGGTGCTGTCGATGACCCGCTGGATGTCGGACTGGGCGTTGTTGAAATCCAGCGACATCAGGTTCACCACACCCTGCTGGGCCGCGGCGGCGAATTCGCTCCGCTGTTCGTGATAGCGGTCCATCGTGCGGGCCTGGTACAGGAAGAAGGCGCTCATCGCGATCAGTGCCAGAACCGCGATACCCGCCACGGATTCGGCGACCGTCCGCACGGCCGCTGCGGTGACCCGGCGTCGCGCCGGGCGGGCTCCGTCCTCGTCGGACACGTCCTCGTCGGACCCGTCTTCATCGGAAAGGTCTGCGTGGGTCTCGGGGTCGTCGTTGTCGGAGGTGCGGCGTTCACGCAACTGCTCGGCACGGGCACGGGCGGCAGCGGCGGCCGCTTCGGCTTCGGCGGCCTCGGCTTCGGCGAGCTCGGCGAGACGCAACGTTTCGGCGGAGTCGGTGGTGGTCTCGCTCATGGACGCGCCGAGGTCGCGGCGGAGGGCAGCTCGCGGTGCCGACGAGACACGCAGCGCGGCATCAAGACCTCCGATTCGTCGGTGAAGAAGTGAGAATGACGTTACTCCCTCTGAGTTCAAGCGAACCATATCGCACCGGCAACAGGAGAGAAAAACAAGATTCTGCCTGCGGAAATGACGTTTTCATTTCTGACCGGTCCCGCACCGTCCGCCGCGGGTGTGTGCGCTGCGTCACGAGAATGGCCTGCTTGGGCGGGAAAGTCAACGGTGTGGACCGACAGCGGCGAAAAACGACATCGGCCGCCCGAGCAGCAGCTCGGACGGCCGATGTTGATGGATACGACTAGACGCTGTGCTCGTCCGCCACCGTCAAGGCGGCGTCGAGGGCGCGCAGGCCCTCGGCCACCTCGGCGTCGGTGATGTTGCACGCCGGCACCGCATGAATCCGGTTGAAGTTCGCGAACGGCAGCAGGCCGTTGGCCTTGCACGCCGCGATCGTCGCGTTCATACCCGGGCTGGAGCCGCCGTACGGTGCCAGCGGTTCACGCGTGGCCTGGTTGGCCACCAGCTCGATCGCCCAGAACACGCCCAGCCCGCGGACCTCGCCGACGGAGCGGTGCTTGGCGGCCAGCTCACGCAGGCCGGGGCCGAGCACGTCGTTTCCGATGCGCTTGGCGTTGGCGACCATGCCCTCGTCCTCCATCGCGTTGATGGTGGCCACGGCAGCGGCGCAGGCCAGCGGGTGACCCGAGTAAGTGAGCCCACCCGGGTAGGCGCGGTCGGCGAAGGTCGCGGCGATTTTCTCGCTGATCGCCACACCACCCAGCGGCACGTACCCGGAGGTGACACCCTTGGCGAACGTCATCAGATCCGGGGTCACACCGAAGTTCTGGATGGCGAACCATTCACCGGTGCGGCCGAACCCGGCCATCACCTCATCGGCGATGAACACGATGCCGTACTTGTCGCAGATCTCCCGGACCCCGGCCATGTAACCCGGCGGGGGCACCATGATGCCCGCGGTGCCCGGCACCGACTCGAGGATGATCGCGGCGAACGACGTCGCGCCCTCGTGCTGGATCAGCCGCTCCAGGTACTCCAGCGCGCGCTGCGATTCCTGTTCGTCGGTCTCGGCGTAGAACGACGAGCGGTACAGGAACGGCCCGTTGAAGTGCACGACGCCGCTGCTGGCGTAATCGTTGGCGTAGCGCCGCGGGTCACCGGTCAGGTTGATCGCCGTGTCGGTGCCGCCGTGGTACGAGCGGTACCGCGAGAGCACCTTGTAGCGGCCGGTGTGCAGACGGGCCATCCGGACCGCGTGCTCGACGGCATCGGCGCCACCGTTGGTGAAGAACACCCGGTTCAGATCGCCGGGAGTGCGCTCGGCGATCAGCCGAGCGGCCTCCGAGCGTGCGGCGTTGACGTGCTGCGGTGCGATGGTGCACAGCTTCGCGGCCTGCTCGGCGATGGCCGACACCACCTTCGGATGCTGATGCCCGATGTTGGTGAACACCAGCTGCCCGGAGAAATCGAGCAGCTTGTTGCCGTCGCCGTCCCAGACGTACTGGCCGTCGGACGCGATGATCGTCATCGGTTTGATCTGCGCCTGCGCCGACCACGAGTGGAAGACGTGCTGACGATCCAACTCGTAGGCGCGGGCGCCTTCTGCGATGGCGGTGTCCAGGTCCTGCCCGGAGGGCAGGATGTGTGCGCTTACAGATGTCATGGGTGCGATTGTCCCTTGGTCAGCTGTTCTGCGGGAAGCCGAGGTTGATACCGCCGTGGCTCGGGTCGAGCCAGCGGGTGGTGACCACCTTGCCGCGGGTGAAGAAGTGCACGCCTTCGGTGCCGTGGGCATGGGTGTCGCCGAACAGCGAGGCCTTCCAGCCGCCGAAGCTGTAGTAGGCGGTGGGAACCGGGATCGGGACGTTGATGCCGACCATGCCGACCTCGACCTCGTTCTGGAACCGCCGTGCTGCGCCGCCGTCGTTGGTGAAGATCCCGGTGCCGTTGCCGTAGGGATTGCTGTTGATCAGCTCGAGGGCGTCGTCGTAGGTGTCCACCCGCACCACGGACAGCACCGGGCCGAAGATCTCGTCGGTGTAGACGCTCATCTCGGGGGTGACGTTGTCCAGCAGGGTCGGGCCCAGCCAGAACCCGTCAGCCCCACCGTCGACCTTCGGGTTGCGTCCGTCCACGACGACGGTGGCGCCGTCGGCCTCGCCGGCGTCGATGTAGGAGGCCACCTTGTCGCGGTGCGCCTTGGTCACCAGCGGGCCCATATCCGAGTCCTTGGTGCCATCACCGGTCTTGAGGGTGTGGGCACGCTCTTTGATCTTCGCGACGAGTTCGTCGGCGATGGGGCCGACGGCCACGGCCGCGGAGATGGCCATGCAGCGCTCGCCCGCCGAACCGAAACCGGCGTTGATCATGGCGTCGGCGGCCAGGTCCAGATCGGCATCGGGCAGGATCACGGCGTGGTTCTTGGCGCCGCCGAGGGCCTGGACGCGCTTGCCGTGGGCGGTGCCGGTGGCGTAGACGTACTCGGCGATCGGGGTGGAGCCGACAAAGCTGATGGAGCGCACCTTCTTGTTGGTGAGCAGCTCGTCGACGGCCACCTTGTCACCCTGCAGGACGTTGAACACCCCGGCGGGCAGGCCGGCCTCGGTCCACAACTGAGCGATCCACAGCGCGGCCGACGGGTCCTTCTCCGACGGCTTGAGCACGACGGTGTTGCCCGCGGCGATGGCGATTGGGAAGAACCACATGGGCACCATGGCCGGGAAGTTGAAGGGCGAGATGATGCCGACGACACCGAGCGGCTGACGGATCGAGGCCACGTCGACGTTGGTGGACGCGTTCTCCGTCATACCGCCTTTGAGCAGATGCGGGATGCCGCAAGCGAACTCGACGACTTCCTGGCCGCGGCTGACCTCGCCGAGGGCGTCGGAGAGCACCTTGCCGTGCTCACTGGTGATGATGGCGGCGAGCTCGTCCTTGCGGGCGTTGAGCAGCTCGCGGAACGCGAAGATGATCTGGCTGCGCTTGGCCAGCGAGGTGTCGCGCCAGGCGGGGAACGCCGCGGCGGCGGCATCGATGACGGCGCGGGCATCCTCGACGGTTGCCAGGGCCACTTCGCCGGTCACCACACCGGTGGCCGGGTTGGTCACGGGAGCCGTGCGCTCACCGCTGCCGGCGAAGCTCTTGCCCTCGGCCCAGTGGGCGATGGTGGTTACCTTGCTGAGTGTCGCAGTCACAACTGTCCTTCGTGTCGGTTGGAGCGGTGACTCCAGTGTCTGTTGTCGGAGGTGGGTGCAGCCCCGACGAACTGTCTCGATGAGGCGCGAAGACTTTACGATGTGTCAATGACGCTGACGATCGGCCAGATACTCGACCTGCCGGTCATACAAGCCGGGGTGCCCGAGGTGTTCGGAGCTACGCCCGAGGTGCTGGACCGCCCGGTGCGATGGGTACACGTCAGCGACCTAGCCGACCTGTCGAACCTGCTCGAGGGTGGCGAACTGGTGCTCACCACCGGCGCCGCACTGACCGATCCGGGATACCTGTCGCGGCTGGCTGCAGCCGGGGCGGTCGGCGTTGTCGTCGAACTGGGGCTGCACATCGCCGAGATCCCCGCCGGCGTCGCGGCGCTGGGGGACGAGCTGCCCCTGCCGGTGATCGCGCTGCACCAGGAGGTCCGCTTCGTCGAGGTCACCGAGGAGGTACACCGCCGCATCGTCGCCGAGCAGTACGCCGAGGTGGACTACGCCCGCCGCGTCCACGAAGCGTTCACCGCCCTGAGCATGCGTCGCGCCGCCGTCGACGACATCGTGGCGGCGTGCGCCGACATGCTGGACACACCCGTCGTCCTGGAAGACCTCAACCGGCAGGTGCTGGCGTTCGCGTCCCATGGCGTGCGAACGGCCGAGCTGCTCGCGGACTGGGACCGCCGCTCGCGCCTGGCGGACACCTCCGGCGGCTGGCTGGTCCGCTCGGTCGGGCCCTACCGACAGGAGTGGGGCAGGTTGATCGCGCCCCGGCTGGCGCCCGGCGACACCCGCGCGGCAATGACCGTCGAGCGTGCCGCGCAGGCGCTGGCCCTGCACCACATGGCCGAGCAGGGCCGGACCTCGCTGGAATTGCGGGCGCAGAGCGGGCTGGTGGACGACCTGCGTGCGCATCGGGTGCGCGACGAAGCCGAGGCGACCTCCCGCGCGCATGCACTGGGACTGCGGCCGGCGTTGACCTATGTCCCGATCACCCTGCGCCCGTTGGAAACTCGGAGCAACGATCAGGTGCTGATGCAGCAGCGCCGGGCCGGCACCCTTGATGCGGTGGTGCACGCGATCCGCGCCGACGGCCATACGGTGCTGACGTCGAGCCGTGAGGACGGCCAGATCGACCTGTTGCTCGCGCTGCGCCATGGTGGTTCGCTCACCCGGGTCTGCGGGCACATCCGCCGGGTGGTCACCCGCATCGACGGCGTCTCCGAATGCTTCATCGGGGTGGGCCCGGAATCCAGCCGACTCATCGACGCCGCCGACGGGCTGGCTGAATCGGTGTACGTGGCCGAGGTGGCCTCGAACCTGCCCCGCGGGCCGGACGGGGCCTCCGAGCGCCCGTTCTACCGCGCGGCCGACGTGCGGCTGCGTGGGCTCGTCGCTCTGATCCGCAGCGACCCGCGCGTCCAGGCGTTCGCCGAGACCGAGTTGCGCGGCGTCCTGGAGCATCGCGCCAAACACGGTGAGGAGGCGTTCGGGCTGCTGCGGGTGTTCCTCGAGTGCGGCGGCAACAAGACCGAGGTTGCCGGACGGCTGCATCTGTCGCGGCCCACCCTCTACGCCCGGTTGGCGGCGCTGCAGCGGCTGCTCGGCGTCGACCTCGACGATGCGGAATCCCGCACGTCACTGCATGTTGCGATGTTGGTGCTCGACCGCAGCGGCCCGACACAGGTGTGACGCGCGCGGCTTCGACAGTCAAACCGGCACGGGTGTGCTGGGATTGGCGGGTGCCGGACGAGCCCGTGGAACCCGTGAATCCGTCAGCCGAGCCCGCGGTCACCGCCCGCGGGATCCGGATGACCGGGCCGTGGGGACCGGTGTACGGACCCATCGACCTGGACATCGAACAGGGCGGCGTGACGGTCCTGGTGTGCCCGGCCGGCACCGCCCGGACCGCGTTGCTGATGACGCTCGCGGGACGGATGCGTCCGGTCGCGGGGGAATTGACGGTCTTCGGGCGTACCAAGGCCACGCAGATCTTCGCTGTCTCGGCGCTGGCGGGCATCGACGAGCTCGACACCGTGGCCGAGTCGGTGACAGTGCGCGACGTGCTCACCGAGCAGCTGCGGTGGGACGCGCCCTGGTACAAGCTGATTCGCCGCGCCGGTGAGGACGACCTGCACCGCATCTGCGGGGCGGTGTTCGGCGACCTGCCGCTGCCACCGCTGGGCGAATACGTCGACGAGCTCACCGAATTCGACGGCCTGCTGCTGCGGATCGCATTGGCCAACACCGCCCGGCCACCGCTGCTGGTGGTCGGCGATCTCGATCAGGTCAGCAGCGACTCGAGTCGCGAGCTGCTGGTGCAGCGCCTTGTCGCACTCGGTCTGGAACAGACGGTGATCACCGCGACGGTCAACGGGGTGCCCGGCCACGACGTTCGTGACCACATCGACGTGCCCAACATGACGCGCGCGGAACTCGTTACCCAAGAGGAGAAGTAGACGTGTTGGCCGGGATGTCGCTGGGCACCGATCTCAAGAAGTACTCGCGCGGCACGCTGCCGCGCATCGCGCTGATCACCATCATCGTGATGCCGCTGCTGTACGGCGCGATGTACCTGTGGGCGTTCTGGAACCCGTTCGCCGAGGTGAACAAGGTGCCGGTGGCGCTGGTGAACGAGGACGCCGGAGCCTCGGCGCAGGGGCAACCGCTCAAGGCCGGCGACCAGGTGGCCGCCGCGTTGCAAGCCTCCGGGCAGTTGGACCTGCACCAGATGTCCGCGCAGGAGGCCGCCGACGGAGTCGCCAGTGGTAAGTACTACTTCTCGATCACGCTGCCGCAGGACTTCTCGGAGAGCATCGCCTCACCGTCCGGTGGCGACCCGCACCAGGCGAAGATCCGGTTCACCTTCAACGACGCCAACAACTATCTGGGCTCGATCATCGGGCAGAACGCGTCACGCGAAGTGCTCAATCAGGTCAACGCCTCGATCGGTGAGCGCACCGTGGGCACGGTGCTGACCGGGCTCACCGACGCCGGCGCCGGCCTGATCCAGGCAGCCGACGGGGCCGGCCAGCTTGCCGCCGGCCTCGGGACCGCAAACGACGGCGCCCATCAGTTGTCCACCGGCGCCGACGCGTTGGCCGCGGGCCTGGACACCGCCCGGAGCGGCTCGGCCCAATTGGCCGCGGGCACTTCTCAGTTGGCGGCCTCCGTCGACAAAGCCACCGACCCGCTGCTGTCGGTGCTGGACCGGGTGGGTGATCTGCAGCTCGACCCCGACGCGGTGAGCCGGGCGGCCCAGCACCTCAGCGGGGCCGTGCGTTCGACCACTGACCGGATCGCTGCGCTCAACGTCGACCAGGCGCAGGCCGCGGCCATCGTCAACCAGGCCGTCGGCCTGCTGCGCAACAATCCGGATCCGACAGTCCGCGATCTGGGTGACTTCCTGGCCGGCGCGCAGCATCTGCTGAACGCCCAGGGCATCGATCCCACCACCGACGCCGGGCTGGTCCGGTTGCGCGACAGCGCAACGTCGCTGGAGAACGAGCTGGGTGACCCCAACAGCCAGCTGCGGACGTTTCTGAGTTCAGCACTCAACGGCGGGCTGCGTGCCGATGTGGCCAAGCTGCGCGACGGCGTCGACCAGTTGAACACCGGGGCGCACCAGCTGTCCGACGGTCTGGTCACGCTCGGCGATGGAGGCCGGCGCTTGGCCGACGGCGCTTCGGAACTGGCTTCCGGAACGGAGAAGCTCCAGGCCGGTGGGCAGGAGTTGGCGACCAAGCTCAAAGAGGGCTCCACCCAGGTACCGTCGTGGACACCGCAGCAGCGCACCGAGGTGGCCCGTACCCTCTCCGCGCCGGTGGCACTCGACCTCGTCAACGACAACCCCGCCGCCACCTTCGGCACCGGGTTCGCGCCGTTCTTCCTGCCGCTGGCCCTGTTCATCGGCGCGCTGATCATCTGGATGTTGTTGTCGCCGTTGCAGTCCCGCCCCATCGTCAACGGGCTCGGAGCGCTGCGGGTGGTGCTGGCGTCGTACTGGCCGGCCTTGTTGGTGGCGTTCTGCCAGGTGGTGGTGATGTACGTCGTCGTGCACTTCGGAGTGGGTCTGCACGCCGAGTACCCGCTGGCCACGGTGGCCTTCCTGATACTCGTCGCCGCCACCTTCCTGGCCATCATCCAGGCGTTCAACGCCGTGTTCGGCGTGGCAGTCGGACGGGTGATCACGTTGGCGTTCCTGATGCTGCAACTGGTCTCGGCCGGCGGTATCTATCCGGTGGAGACCACCGCCACGCCGTTCCAGTGGATCCACCCCTTCGATCCGATGACCTACGCCGTGAACGGCTTACGCCAGCTGACCGTCGGTGGGGTCGACTCGCGGCTGTGGGTGGCGGTCGCGGTACTGGGTGGCCTGTTGGCGGCGGCGTTGGCGGCCAGTTCCTGGGCGGCCCGACGCAACCGGCAGTACACGATGGAGCGACTGCACCCGCCCATCGAGGTGTGATGTCCGCCGCGGCGCTCAGTGCCGGTGAAACTCCGCGAATCGCCCGTTGAGCAGTTGCCGCGCAACGATGAGCCGCTGGATCTCACTGGCACCCTCCCAGATGCGCTCCACCCGCAGCTCCCGGAACATCCGCTCGGCCACGTTCTCCCGCATGTAGCCCCGGCCGCCGAACACCTGCACGGCGCGGTCGGCCACCCGGCCCGCCATCTCCGAGCAGTACAGCTTGGCCATCGACGCCAGACCGTGCAGCGTCTTGCGATCCAGTCCGGCATCGATGGAGCGGGCCACTTCGTAGAGCATGGTGCGGGCGGCGAACAGTTCGGTGGCGCTGTCGGCGAGCATGCCCGCCACCAGCTGGTGCTCACCGAGTGCGGTGCCGCCGACGGTGCGGTCCTTGGCAAAGGCCGTCATCTCGTCGACGAGGCGCTGCCCAGCCCCGACACACCGGGCGGCCACCATCAGCCGCTCGAACCGGAACCAGTCCTGGGTGAACGTCATCCCCTCACCTTCGGCGCCGACGAGATGCGACGCGGGCACCCGGACATCGGTGAACGACACGATGGGGTGCTCGTCGGCGATGTGATGGCTGTAGTGCGGGGTGCGCACGACATCGACACCCGGCCAGGGCAGGTCCACCACCAGCAGCACGTGTTCGCCGGCGAACTCGCCGTTGTCCAGCACCGCTTGGACGAACAGGTAGTCGGCCAGATTGAACGATGTGACATGCCATTTGACGCCGTTGACCACGTAGTCGCCGCCGTCCTTGCGGGCGGTGGTGCGCAGCTCGGAGACATCGGAGCCGGCGAACTCCTCGGTGATCGCGTACGCCTCGTGCTTGTCGCCGCGCACCGCCGGCGTCAACCACTTTTCACGCTGGTGGTCGGTGGCCACGTCCACCCACCACTGCGGCGGGGTGTGCATCACCCACGCCAGCCCGTTGGTGACCCGGCCCACCTGTTCCTGCACCAGAACCTGTTGCAGCGCAGTGAATCCGGCTCCACCCGCAGCGGCGGGGATGTTGGTGGCGTAGAGGCCGAGCTCGAGTGCTCTGGCGTGGTGTGCGGCGGCGATCTCGCGGGGGAGTTGCCCGCCGGCCAGTTCGGCCTCGACCTCGTAGGGCATCAGTGACTCGGCGAATTCGGCGGCGGTGGCACGGATCAGTTCATCCTCGGCGGTCAGACCGTACATGCCCGTGCCCCGATCGTCGTCACTGCTCTTGACTGAGTGTTCAGTTTATGCGACGGTCTCGTAGTATGACCAGTGCTGATGTGGTGGTGGTCGGTGGCGGCACCGTAGGAGCGTGGACGGCGGTGCTGCTGGCAGCCGGCGGTGTGAAAAGCGTGATCCTGCTGGAGGCATCAACTCTGGGCGAAGGGGCCAGCAGCCGTGCCGCTGGCATGGTCCGCGCCCAAGGCGGCACCGAGACCGCTATCCGGCTCGGCATGCGGAGTCAGCAGTTCTACCGGGCCAGCGGCGACCGATTTCCGGTGGACTGCGGTTTTGTGGCGCAGGGTTACCTGATGCCGTGCTTCAGTGACGCCGAGGTCAGACAGGCGCACCAGCGAATCGTGTTGCAGCAGCGGCTCGGACTCGAAGTCGAATGGCTTTCACCGGCCGATCTGGCGGCCCGCGACACGGGCCTGGCACCCGAGTCCACACTCGGTGCGTCCTACGCCCCCGGCGACGGTTACATCGACGCGCCACGCAACGTGCTCGCCTATACCGCCGCGCTGAACGCCCATGGTGTCGACGTACGCGAGCGCTGCGCGTTCACCGGGTTGCGCACCGCCGGCGGCCGGGTGGTCGGCGTCGTCACCGCCGACGGACCCATCAACACCGAACGTGTGGTGCTCACCGGAGGTCCGCAACTGGCCGAGGTGGGCCGCACCGCCGGGGCCCGCGTGCCCGCAGGAGGCACCCGGCACCAGGTGGTGGTCACCGCGCCGCTACCAGCCGGTAACGTGCACGAGCTGCCCATGGTGTTCGATGTGGTGTCCGGAATCTACTGGCGCCCAGGCGAATTCGGTGGGCTTCTGTGGGGGATGAGCAACCCCGACGAACTTCCGGGGCCCGCCACGGAGTTCGACTGGAGGTATTACGCCAAGGCGCGCGATCGCATCGAAGCGCTGTACCCGGCGGTGCGCGGCCTCGGGTTGCGCCGCAGTTGGGCGGCCACCATCGACTACACCCCCGACCACCTGCCGATCCTGGGGCCGTTGCTCACCGACGACGGCCCCGTCGCCGGCACGGTGGTGGCCAGCGCTGCCGGGCACGGGATGATGTGGGGACCGGCGGTGGCAGAGGTGGCCGCCGACCTCACCGCCACCGGCAGGTGCGACTGGCTGGACCTGACCGACCTCGGGCTGGATCGGTTCGACGCCGACGGGCGCAGCCGACTCGAACCCGAGCCGATCTCGTTGCCGTTCCCGCAAACCGTTGCAACCCAGCCGGTCTCGCCCTGACCCGAGTGCCCGTGGTGGCTCAGCTCAACTCAAGCCGGTGGCCGAGCGCCGGCGGCGGGAGATCGCGTCGACGCTCGCGGCGAGCAGCAGCACCCCGCCGGTGACCAGGAAGTTGATGTAGGAGGACTGGTTCAGCAGTCCGAGACCGTTGGCGATGGTGGCCACCACCACACCGCCGATCACCGCGTCGATGGCCCGGCCTTTGCCGCCGAACAGGCTGGTGCCCCCGATCACCGCCGCACCCACGGCGTACAACAGGGTGTTGCCCGCACCGGAGGACGCCGACACCTTCCCGGCGTACGACGCGGCGATGATGCCGCTCAACGCCGCCAACGACGAGCACACGATGAACACCGAGACGCGAATGCGCGCCACCGAGATACCGGCGCGTCTGGCGGCTTCGGCGTTACCGCCCACCGCGTAGATGTGCCTGCCGTAGGCCGTCCGGTTCAGCACCAGGGTCAAGACGATGAGTAGCACCAGGATCAACGGCAGAACGTAAGGGATGCCGCGGATCTCGACACCCCGGTTGACGGCGCGGTTGACGCTGAGCACGTAGGTGACTCCGAGGACGACGACGGCGACGGCGACGATCCGTGCGACCACCACCCCCAGCGGCGGGTGGGCCAGTCTCAGTGCGGTCTTGCGGCGGTACTGGTAGAGCTCGAGGCCGGCGAAGCCGAGCACCACCACCAGGGCCAATGTCCACCCGGCCGTCACCGACAGATTGCTGATGGTCAGGCCCCGGATCACCGGGTCGTCGACGCGCGCGGAACCACCCTCGCCGATGAGCTTGAGCGTGACACCCTGCAGGCCCAGGAAGAACGCCAGTGTCACCACGAACGACGGGATGCCGAGTTTGGCGCGCAGCACACCGATGGCCAGCCCGATCAAGGCGCCGCACGCGATACCGGCTCCGATCGCGAGCCACCACGGCCAGTCCATGTTGACGATCGCCAGTGCCATGACACACGCCGAAACCCCGCCCGCCACACCGGCGGACAGGTCGATGTCCCCGAGCAGCAGCACGAACACCAGGCCCATGGCCAGCACGCAGATCGAACCGGCCTGGGTGATGAGGTTGGCCAGGTTCAGCGCGGACAGGAACCGTTCGTTGGCCAGGCCGAACACCACGAACAGCACGACCAGACCGAGCACCGCGGGCAGCGACCCCATGTCACCGCCGCGCACCCGCTGCAAGTACCCGCGTACCGCAGCACCGAAGCTCTGGTCGGTGCGGGTGTCGCCGATGAAGTCGCCCTCGGCCAGCGTGACATCCGGACGAACACTGGTCATGTCATTGCCCTTCACAGCGATTCCGCGGCCTGAGCGGGTGCCAGGCCCAGACTGCCTGACCGTCCCGCGGTGATGAGTTCGACGATCTGGCTGTGCGTGACCTCGGAGGCCTTGACGTCCGCGGCCACCCGGCCCAGGTAGAGCGCGCAGATCCGGTCGGCAACCTCGAAGACGTCGACCATGTTGTGCGAGATCAGCACCACACCCAGACCCTGCTGGGCGAGCCGGCGAACCAGGTCGATCACCTGCCGGGTCTGCGCGACACCCAGTGCGGCGGTGGGCTCGTCGAGCAGCACCACCTTGGAGTTCCACAGGACCGACTTGGCGATGGCGACGGTCTGGCGCTGACCGCCCGACAGGCTGGACACGGTCTGGCGCACCGATTTGACCGTCCGTACCGACAACGATGCCAGCGCTTCCCGCGCCATGGTCTCCATCCGGGCCTCGTCGAGGATGCCCCGCCGCTTGATCTCGCGGCCCAGGAACATGTTCTCGACGATGTCGAGGTTGTCGCACAATGCCAGATCCTGGTAGACCACCTCGACGCCGAGAGCCGACACATCGTTGGGTCCGTGGACGGTGACCGGCTTGCCTTCGAACAGGTACTCGCCGCTGTCGATGGGATGGATGCCGGCGATCGCCTTGACCAACGTCGACTTCCCCGCGCCGTTGTCCCCGACCAGGGCGGTGACCTCGCCGGGATAGACCTGGAAGTCGACGTCGTGCAGGACGTGCACCACACCGAAACTCTTGTTGACGCCGCGGAGTTCGAGAATGGGTTCGCCGGTTGAGGTCATGACGATTCAGGCCCCTGCCGCCGAGCACATGGCTTCGAACTGCCCGGCGCACACCTCGTCCTTGGACTGTCCGCCGTCGTCGAACACCACATTCATGTTGTCCTTGGTGATCGACTTCGGGGTCAGCAGCACCGAGGGCACGTCGCGGCCACCCTGATCGTCGCGCGAGGTGTTGTTGGTCTGCGGCTGTTCACCGTTGGCCAGCGCGATCGCGGCCTCGGCCAGTGCGTTGGCCTCTTCTGTGGCCGACTTGTAGACGGTCATGCACTGCGTGCCCGCCAGGATGTTCTGCAGCCCTTCGACGGTGGCGTCCTGGCCGGTGACCGGTACCTGCCCGGCTCGCTTGTTCTTCTCCAGGATCGAGATCACCGAACCGGCCAGACCGTCGTTGGCCGCGTACACACCGTCGATCTTCCCGTCGGCCGCGGTGTACATCTGCTCGAAGATCGTCACCGCCTTGTCGTTGTCCCAATCGGGCACGGCCTGCTCGCCGACATTGGTGATGCTGGGGGTGGCGTCGATCACCGAGTGGGCGCCGCTGGAGAACAGCGTGGCGTTGTTGTCGGTGGGAGATCCGTTGAGGAACACCACGTTCGCCGGCCGTCCGCCCAGACAGTCCACCAGGCCCTGGCCCTGCAGTTCTCCGACGACGGTGTTGTCGAACGAGATGTAGACATCCGCCGAACCACCGAGTGTGAGGCGGTCGTAGTCGATGGTCTTGATGCCCTGGGACGCAGCCTTCTGCTGAATGGCGGCGCCGCTGTCGGAGTCGAGGTTGACGATCGCCAGGACGGTCACGCCGTCGGCGATCATGCCGTCGGCGATGGTGGCCATGGTGTCGGCGGAACCTTCAGCGTTCTGGATCGTGTAGTCGACGCCGGCTTCCTTGAACGCGGCTTCCAGCGCGGGCCGGTCCTTGGACTCCCAGCGGACCGACGACTTGGTGTCCGGCAGGATGACACCGATCTTGCCGCTCTGGGCCTCGGCGCCTCCGGTGCCGGTCTCCGACCCGCCGCCGGAGCCGGAATCACTGCTGCTGCACGCGCTGAGCGTGAGACCGACGCCGACGACCGCGGTGAGGAGCAGGGTGCTGGTTCGATTCACGGAAATCGCCTCCGGAGAAGTGGTGGGTGAAGTTGTGGATGTGAGGTGCGCAGGACGGCACGAGCCCCCGACCCGGTTTGTTCTTTCAGGCAACATATAACGTGACCTGTGTCACGTCCAGGATTCGGTGATGCAGAGGTTCGGCCACGGCCGGGTCAGCGCGCGCCCATCAGGTGCTCGATCGCCAGCTGGTTCAGCGCCACGAAGTTGCAGCCGCGTCCACCGAAGTACGGCGCGGGGTCGAACTGCCGGTAGGAGGCCGCGTCGGCCAGGAGATCGGCATAGGTCTCGCCGGGGGAGAGGGTGGGCTCCCGCAGTTCGGGCACCTTGGCCGCGGCCAGTGCGTCGATGACCGCCGGGTCGGCGCGGAACGCGGCGGCCCGCTGCTTCAGCAACAGATACATCCGCATGTTGGCCGCCGCTGACGCCCACACCCCGGCGCTGTCCTCGGTGCGGCTGGGTTTGTAGTCGAAATGCCGTGGGCCGTCATAGGCTTGCGTACCGTCCGGGCCGCCATGCTCCAGTAGGTCGACGAGAGCGAAGGCATTGGCGAGGTCGCCGTGGCCGAACACGAGGTCCTGGTCGAACTTGATGCCGCGCTGACCGTTGAGGTCGATGTGGAAAAGCTTGCCGCTGTAGAGGGTTTGCGCGATGCCGTGCATGAAGTTCAGACCCGACATCTGCTCGTGGCCGGTCTCGGGGTTGACGCCCACGAGCTCGGGATGGGCCAGGGTCTCGATGAACGCCAATGCGTGGCCGACGGTGGGGAGCAGGATGTCGCCCCGCGGCTCATTGGGTTTGGGTTCGATCGCGAATCGCAGGTCGATGTTCTGCTCGATCACGTACTGGCACAGCAGGTCCATCGCCTCGCGGTACCGCGCCAGCGCGGCCTGAACGTCTTTGGCCGAATCGTATTCGCTGCCCTCGCGACCGCCCCAGAGTACGAACGTCCGGGCACCCAGTTCGGCGGCCAGGTCGATATTGCGCAGCACCTTGCTCAGGGCGAAACGCCGCACCGCGCGGTCATTGCTGGTGAATCCGCCGTCCTTGAACACGGGTTGGGTGAACAGGTTGGTGGTGATCATCGGCACCACCAGTCCGTTGGCTTCCAGGGCTGAGGTGAGCCGGCTGATCATCCGGCGGCGTTCGGCTTCCGAGCTGCCGAATGGGATCAGGTCGTCGTCGTGGAACGTCAGTCCGTGTGCCCCGAGTTCGGCGAGCCGTTCGACGGCCTCGACCACGTCGAGGGTGGGCCGGGTGGCCACGCCGAATGGGTCGGCACCGGTCCAGCCCACGGTCCACAGGCCGAACGAGAACTTGTCGGATGGCGTCGGCTTCAGTTCGTCGGCGCGCGCGTTGCTTTCCAGAACCGTCATGATGATGCTCCTCGGGCCCGGTGTCGGCGGGCTTGTGGTGAAACGGTTTATTTGTTCTGCGAGCGAACATATGATGTGGGCTGCGCCACTGTCAAGGGTGGTCGCGGGAGAAGGGAAACGATGAACCGCACCGGGGACCAGCGCGCTTCGCGGGTGGGCACCAGCACCGACGACGTCCGCCGGCGCAACCTGTCCAGCGTTCTGACCCTGGTGCATCACCACCGTGCGTTGAGCCGTGCGGAGCTCACGCGCCGGACCGGTTTGTCGCGGTCCACCATCAAGGATCTGGTCGAGGAGCTGAGCGCGCGAGGGCTGGTCCAGGAGTCCCCGGCACCGGCGGTGGCGCAGGTGGGCAGGCCCAGTCCCATCGTCAGCCCGGGCAATAGGGTGCTGGCGGTGGCCGTCACGCCGGAGGTGGACGCGGTCACGGTGGGCGTGGTCGGGCTCGGCGGGCTGGTACTCGAGGTGGTACGTCGCTCGACCAAAGGTGTGCCCACCGCCGCGGCGGCGGTCGAGATCGCAGTCGAATCGATCGATCGGATCCGCGTCGGCTTGCAGCCGGGTCAGGAACTCACCGCTGTCGGAGTGGCCGTGCCCGGGCTGGTACACGGCCCGGGGTCGGCGGTGCAGTTGGCGCCCAATCTGGACTGGCACAATGTCGAGATCGGCCAGATGCTAAGCACAGCAACGGGTTTGACTTCTTCTGCGGCCAACGATGCCAATCTCGGCGCCATCGCCGAGCACTTGTTCGGCCGGCACGGCAATGCCGACCACCTGATCTACGTCAACGGCGGACCGAGCGGTATCGGCGCCGGTTTTGTGGTCGCGGGTGGGCTGCTCGAGGGGGTCGCGGGTTATGCCGGCGAACTGGGCCACACCTACGTCGGCGGCGGCGAGCCCTGCCATTGCGGCAGCGTGGGATGCCTGGAAACCGAAGTCACCCAGGCGCCGTTGGCCCGGCTGCTGGATGAGCTCGACGGCGCCGCGCCGACCATCCACAGCGGGGCCGAACTGGACGTGATCAACCGGCAGGCGCGCTCGCTGGCCATCGCCCTGGGTAATGCGGTGAACATGCTGAATCCGCGATTGATCGTGCTCGGTGGCTTCTTGCGGGTGTTTCCTGCCTACGCCTCCGATGTGTTGCGCGAGGAGTTGGGCAGGCGGAGCATGCGGGCGCCGTGTGATCTGGTCCGCGTGGTGCCGGCGACACTCGGCGCCGAGACGCTGATGATCGGCGCGGCGGAACTGGCGTTCGCGCCGTTGCTCGCCGACCCCGGCAGTTTCTGACTCCTCAACCGCGGGCGATCACCAGCGCGTCGACCGCCACCGCGCCGTTGGGCCCGACGATCACCGGGTTGGCTTCCACCGCATCCAGCACATCGCCGAGTTCTGCTGCCAGACAGGAGAACCCGACGACCACCTGGACCAGCGCCGCCAAGTCGGCCGCAGCCGCGCCGCGCCACCCGTCGAGAAGCCGCCTGATCCGTAACGACATCACCAGGCGCTCAGCGGCGCGGGCGCAGACCGGGGGGAGGGCGACGGCGCGGTCGGCGACCAGTTCGACCATCACCCCGCCGGCTGCGATCACCACCAGGGGTCCGAAGCTGGGGTCTCTGACAAAACCCACGGAGACCTCGACCCCGGGTTCGGCCATGGCGTTGATGGTGACCGACGGCCCGAGTGCGCCCGCCATCGCGGTGTAGGCGGTGCGCAGGGCGTCCTGCTCCGCCACACCGAGTACCACACCGCCCACCTCGGTCTTGTGGGCGCTCGCCGTGGTCTTCAAGGCAACCGGATACCCCACTGCCGCAGCCGCGTTCAGTGCCTCGTCGAGGTTCCCGGCCGGCCGCGAGGCGGCCACTGGGATGCCGTAGTCGGCCAGAAGCTCGAAGGCCGGCGCGGCACCCGCGGCCAGGCGGGCCCGCCAGCGGCGTTGACGTGCCGAGTCCACCGCAACATCAGGTGGGGGCGCCGGGTGGGGCCATTCGACAAGATGCCGCAGCGCGGCGAGTCCACTGCGATAGCCCTCGAGCACCGGGATACCCGCGTTACGTACCCGGGCGGCCATCGTGGGATCGACCGCCGACGGCACCGAGGTCAGCACGGCCAGTGGCGCATCGGTGTGCCGGGCGGTGTCCAGCACGGCGTCGGTGTAGGCGGTGTCTCCGTCGAACTCGGTGACCAGGTCCACGGCCAGTGCGGTGACGGCCACGGCCGGATCCGCCGTCATCAGCCGCAGGCACGCGCCGAACAACGCCCGGGTGTCGGCGCCGGTGCCCCAGACGTCCAGCGGATTGGCAGCCGCCAGCCCGTCGTCCAACAACTCGGCGATCGCGGCCACGGTGTGCCCGTCAAGATCGGCGAACGGCACACCCACGGCATCGGCGACGTCGGCGCACAACGCACGTTCGGCGCCGGAATCGTGCACGGTGGCGATTCCCGTGCCGGGCCCCGGTGCGACCCGGCTGCGCCGCCGGGCGCTGAAAAGTTCGATCGTGTCCGTGAACTCGGCGAGATCGTGCACGTGCACCGCGCCCGTGGCGGCGCAGAATGCTGCCCACCCTTCGGCGCCGCCGGCCAAGGCGCCCGAGTGTGCCGCCACCATCGCGCGGCCACGGGGTGATCCGCCGACGGTGAGCATCACCACCGGGATGCCGGCGTCGGCCGCCCGGCGCAGAGCCGCCCCCAGACGCGGCACCGACCGCGGAGTCTCCAGCAACAGGGCGATGAGTTCGGTGCCCGGGTCGGCCAGTGCGTACTCGATGTAATCGGCGGTGTCGGTGACCAGTTCCTGCCCCGAGGACACCGCCAGCCGGAAACCGAACCCGCGACGGCTGCGCAACAGGGAGGAGAACGCCGACCCGGAATGCGTGATCAACGAAACGCCACCGGGCGGCAGGGGATCGGGCTCGAGATAGCCCAGCGCGCGCACCCCGAGCGCGTTGTTGATGAAGCCCATACAGCCGGCCCCGCACAGTGCCATACCGGCGTCGCGGGCCAGCGTGATGATGCGCTCGCGCTGTCCGGCGCCGTGCGCGGACCCGAACAGCACCGCCGAGGACGCGCCGACGGAAACGGCGGACTCGAGTGCGGCGACCACCGCGGCGTCGGGGACTCCGAGCAGTACCAGCTCCGGCGCCTCGTCCAATGCTTCCAAGGCTGGTACGCAACGCATTTCGCCGATGCGCCGGTAGCCCGGATTGACCAGATGGACCCGCGCCGATCCGCGGCACGCTTCGGTGACCATCCTGGCGCCGAAACTGTCGGGCCGTGCGCTGGCGCCGACCACGGCGATGGATCGGGCGCCCAGCATGGTCGCCACGGCAGCTCGAGGCGTCACATTGCTCAGGAGCGTCGGCCGAACGAGGCGATCCGCGCACGGCGGCCCGCGCGCTTCTGGTCCGCCAGGGCGGCTCTGGCGGCCTGCCAGCCAGGGATGCCGCACACCCCGCCGCCTGCGTGGGTTGCCGAGCTGCCGTTGTAGAGCCCCGCGATGGGCGTGCGGTAATCGGCGAAACCGGGGGCCGGACGCATGTGGAACAGCTGCTCGAGGGACAGCTCACCGTGGAAGATGTTGCCGCCGATGAGGCCGTACTCCTGTTCCATCTCGTGCGGTCCCACGATGTCGCGGTGCAGGATCGAGGATTTGAATCCGGGAGCCACCTGGTCGTAGAGGTCGATCAGCCGGTCGGCGTAGGCGTCCAGTTCCTCCGTGTGTGCCTCGTCGGCCCAGTCCGAGGGCACCCACTGGGTGAACAACGACATGATGTGGGTGCCATCGGGATTGAGTGTGGGATCCAAGGTGGTGGGGATGACGCCGTCGCTGAACGGCAGCGCGGCGGGTTTGCCGAGCCGGGCGTCCTGGAATGCCGCCTCGATGTAGTCCATGGTCGGGGCCATCTCCACGGATCCGGTGTGATGCTCGGCCAGGCCGGTGCTCGGGTCGGCGGTGAAGTTGGGTAGTTCGGCCAGCGCGAGGTTGATCTTCACCACCCCGCTGCGGGTCTTCCAGCGCTCGATGTCGTTGACGAACTCGCTGGGCAGTTCATGGCGGGGGATGTGGTCGAGGAAGGCGGTCCGTGGATGCAGGGTGGTGACCACCAGCGGTGCGCGGATCTCGTCACCGGTGTCCAGGACCGCGCCCCGCACGCGGCCGTTCTGCACGAGCAATCGGGAAACCCTTGCCTCAGTGCGGATCTCGGCGCCGAAGGCGCGCGCCGACCGGGCGATGGCGTCGGATACCGCTCCCATGCCGCCCTCGGGATACCCCCAGCTTCCCAATTGCCCGTCACCGACATCGCCGATGGAGTGGTGTGCCATCACGTAGGCGGTACCCGGTTCGTAGGGGCCGGCCCAGGTGCCGATCACGCCGTTGACGGCCAGTGCACCCTTGATCTGCGGTGAGGTGAACCAGTCATCGAGCAGGTCGGCGATGCTCATGGTGAGCAGCCGGGTGACGTCGCCCATCATGCGGGTGGTCATGCCGCGTTGGCTCCAGCCGAGTTTGGCCAGGTCGAGCAGGTCGCCCGGTTTGTGCGAGCCGATGTTCGGCGGGACCTGCGTCAGAAGCGGACCCATGACATCGGCGATTCCCTCCAGCCAGGCGTTCCACTTGGGCCAGGTGTCGGCATCCCTCTTGGACCACCGGGCCAGCTGTTCATGGGTGCGGGCGGGGTCGTCTTCGTAGATGGTGAGCGAGCCGCCCTCGGGGAAGGCCTGATAGTAGGGCCCCATCGGGTGGACTTTGTAGCCGTGCCGCTCGAGACCGAGATCACGCACGATGGTGGGCGGCATCAGGCTCATCACGTACGACAACCGGGTGACGCGCAGATGCGGGGCGTCGGGCCAGGGTGCCTCGGTGGTGGCGGCGCCGCCGACGGTGCTTCGAGATTCGAGCACCAGTGTCCTGGCTCCGGAGCGGGCCAGGTAGGCCGCGGAGACAAGGCCGTTGTGGCCGCCGCCGATGACCAGAGCATCGTAAGAATCGGACATCGCGGAACCCTTCAGTCATTCGGCACACCTTGACTGACTGTTCAATCTAACCAAGTGTTAGGCTTCGGACAAGAGGCAGCGAAGCCGTATCTACAGGGAGATCGTCGAACTCATGGCCGAACCAGCACCCGCCACCGAGAACAACGAGGGCCGGCGTATCCAGATGTTGCGCGCCGCAGCCGAGTTGATCTGTGAGCGCGGGTTTTCCGAAACCCGGATCGCTGACGTGGCCAAGCGGGCCGGGGTGTCCTCGGCGCTGGTGATCTACTACTTCGGCACCCGCGACCGCCTGCTCGTCGACGCCCTCCGGCACTCGGAGGAGTCGTTCTACGAAGCCGCCGAAGCCATGCTCGCCGAGGTGAGTTCGCTGCGGGAACGGTTGTCCCTGCTGATCCGCTGGACGTGTGTGCCCGAGGGCCACGGCGCTGACGAGATCCCCGGTGCCTGGGGGTTGTGGTTCGACCTGTGGGCGCAGGCATTCCGCCATGAGGAAGTGCGGGCCGGCCGCATCGAACTCGATGCGCGGTGGCGCCGGATGATCATCGACGCGCTGGAGTCCGCCGAGTCCGGCGAGCGTGATCCACAGGTCGATTCACGGATGTTCGCCCTGGAGTTCGCGGCCCTGCTCGACGGGTTGTCCATCCAGGTGGCGCTCGAGGATCCCGATGTGGACTCGGAGGTGGCCTACCAGATCGCGATGCGTTTCGCCGAGCGGGAACTGGACCTCTCGCCGGCGACCAAGCGCGCCAGGAAGACTCCGGCCAAGAAGGCCGCCCGTCGCTGAGGAAGCCGAGCCGCTAGGACAGGCTCAGCTCGACCACCGGGTCGGCCACCACCACGGCTGAGCTGCGGGTCAGCACCCGCACCGCGTCGTGGCTGCACTCGCAGTGCACCGTGGCGCCCGGTTCGAAGCCAACCGATTGCGGCCCAGCGTGATTGGCCACCTCGACCACCAGGGCGGTCACATCACCGACGTCGACGTGCACCTGCGTGCACGACCCCAGGTAGACCACCTCGCGTACCACACCGGGAATCACGTTGGTGTCCGGCGCCGGAGTGTGGTTGGTGCTGTGGATCGTCAGGCGTTCCGGCCGGATCACGACGGCCGCGGGCCCGGTGGGGCATTGACCCGCGCGTTCGGTGGAGGCGCAGCGCACCGTCGTCGACATCGTGGCACACAGTGCGGAGCCGCCGGCCGATTCCAGGACTTCGGCGTCGAAGATGTTGGCCGCGCCCAGGAAGCCCGCCACGTAGGTGGTGGCCGGGGCGGAGTAGATCTCCTGGGGCGGGCCCACCTGCTCGACGCGGCCTTCGGCCATCACCGCGATCTGGTCGCTCATGGTCAGCGCTTCCTCTTGGTCGTGCGTCACATAGACGAACGTGATGCCGACTTCGCGTTGCACCGTGCGCAATTCGAGCTGAAGCTGTTTGCGGAGTTTGGCATCCAGCGCGCCCAGGGGTTCGTCGAGCAGCAGCACGCGGGGGCGCAGGACCAGTGCCCGTGCCAGCGCGACGCGCTGCTGCTGCCCACCCGAGAGCTGCGTCGGCCGCCGTTTGGCGAACTCGGACATCCGCACCAGCTCGAGCGCCTCCCCGACGCGGCGCCTGGTCTCGTCGCGCGTGGTCTTCAGATACTTCAAGCCGAAAGCGACGTTGTCCCACACGGTCATGAACGGGAACAACGCGTAAGTCTGGAAGACGGTGTTGACGGGCCGCTTGTGCGGCGGGTCGCCGGCGACATCGCGGCCGTCGAGTTCGATGCGGCCCGAGTCCGGTTTCTCGAAGCCGGCGATCATGCGCAACGTGGTGGTCTTGCCGCAGCCCGATGCGCCCAACAGTGAGTAGAACTGGCCCGCCGGGATGTCGAGATCGATCCCGGTGACCGCGGGAATGCCATTGAACGACTTCGCCAGCTGCTGCAGCCGGATCGCTCCGCCGGTCACCGGCACGGCTCCCGGGTCAGCGGGTCACGGCGGTGCCGAAGCGGGCGAAGTTGGCGGCGAACCGGTCGACATCGCCGGCGCCGTGCTGAACGGATAACAGCCATTGCTCCACCTTCCCCCATGGCGGCAGGAAAACTCCGCCATTGTGCTGCATCAACCAGTGCAGATGACCCAGCCGCGCGTCGATCTGCAGAAAGTCCCGGAACTCACGCACCCGGTCCTGCCGGAACGTCACGCATCCTTTGGCGCCCACCGCGACGACGTGCCACGGCAGCGCATGCTCGGCGATGGTGGCCTCGAGTGCTGATCGCAACCGGTGGGCCAGCACACCGAGGCGACGATAGGCGTCCTCGGTGAGCACATCGCTGAGGGTGGCCCTGGTGGCCGCCATGGCCAGCGGATTGCCGTTGAAGGTGCCCACCTGTTCATAGCGGCCGTCGGCGATCGCCGACATCACCTCGGTGGTGCCGCCGATGGCCGCCACCGCGATCCCGCCACCCAGCGCTTTGGCCAGGCAGACCATGTCGGGGACGACGCCGCTGAGCGCGGTGACACCACCCGGTCCGGTGGTGAAACCCGTCTTGACCTCATCGAAGATCAGGAGCGCGCCGGCGGCGTGGACCAGTCGGCGGATCTCGGCCAGATAGCCGTCGTCGGGCGGGATGATGCCCGCGTTCATCATCACCGGCTCGAGGATCATCGCCGCCACCCGACCGTCGTGTTCGGCCAGGGCGCGGGCCACCGCGCCGGCATCGTTGAACGACACCACGACCACGAGATCGCGGATGGCTGCCGGGATTCCGCTGTTACCGGGCACCCCGACCGGGTGGTCCCTGGGACCCACCTCGTCGGCCTCGGGCAGCACCGACACCTGAACCGAGTCGTGGTGGCCGTGATAACAACCCTCGATCTTGATGATCAGGTCCCGCCCCGTCAGCGCCCGGGCCAGATGTACCGCGTCCATGGTGGCCTCGGTACCGGAGTTGGCGAACCGCCACAGTGGCAGGCCGAAGCGGCGGGCGAGTTCACCGGCGATCCAGATGGCGTCTTCGGTGGGCTGCGCGAAATGGGTTCCGCGCCTTACTTGTCGGCTCACCGCGTGCACGATCGCGGGGTGCGCGTGCCCGGCGATCGAGGCCCCGTAACCACCGTGCATGTCGACGTACTCGGTGCCGTCGACGTCGTAGACCCTCGAGCCGGCGCCGTGGCTCATCCACACCGCCTGGGGTTGGGCGATCTGCCAGTTGGAGGTGGCGCCGCCGGCCAGGTGTTCCCGGGCTCTGGTGATCAGTTCGGTGCTGTTGGGCTGGCGCCGCAGAAAGATCTCTTCCTGGTCGGCGATCAGCTGGTCCACCGTGTCGGCCACCGGGCTCTCGATCGTGCGCGAAGCCACAGCGGAACCTCCGCTTCCTATCGGTTGACTGATCATTCAGTCTATGCGAGAGTCCTACCAGCGACAAGATGCAAAAGCGGGGAGGCCACGATGCCAGTACCCAGATCATCCGGCCCGACTCGGCGCCAATTCCTGGCCCGCGCTGGGCTTCTCGCTCTCGCCGCACCCACACTCAGCGGTGCGCTGTCGGCCTGCGGAAGCTCGGGGCCCTCGGGCTCCGGGGGATCCTCGGCACCCAGCCTGACACTTGCGCGTCCGGACAGCCCCGTCACGTGGGACATCGCCGGGGACAATCAGCCGATCGGCGATGGGCTGGCGCCGGAGAAGGGTGCCACGCTCAAGATCTACAACTACGCCGACTATCTGAGCCCGCAGGCCATCACGTCGTTCGAGGAGCAGTACGGCTGCACCATCGAGGTCTCCACCTTCAACGATGGTGACGAGGCCATCACCAAGCTGCGCAGCGGCGTCGACTTCGACATCTACAACGCCAATTACACCGAGATCAGCAGGCTGGTCAACGGCGGCCTGCTGCGCCCGCTGAACCACAGTTACATCCCCAACATCACCAACGTGTGGTCCAGTTTCACCAACCCCTGGTACGACCAGGAGTGGCGCTACACGGTGCCGTACACCATCTACACCACGGGGATCGGCTGGCGCACCGATCAGATACCCGAAGACATTGCCGCCCTGGCCAATCCGTATGCAGCTCTCTGGGACCCCATCTACAAGAACAAGACCGCCATCCTCGACGACTGGCACAGTGCCATGGCCATGGTGCTGCTGAAAGAGGGCATCACCGATGTCAACACCTCATCGGAGGCCGACCTGACGATGGTGGGGGAGCAGCTCAGTGCACTCGTCGAGGCGACCTCTCCGAAGGTCACCATCACCATGTACAGCGATCTGCCCGCCGGGCAGATGGGTCTGGCGCAGATGTGGTCCGGCGACATCATCAACGCCCAGTACTACCTCCCCGACGGCGTGGGCACCGACATCCTCCGGTACTGGTTCCCACCGGACGGCAAAGGGCTGGTGGACAACGACATGCTGGTGACGTTGCGCGGGGGCAAGAACCCGGTACTGGCGCATCTGTTCCTCAACCACATGCTCGACCCCGCGGTGGCCAAAGAAAACTTCTCCGCCATCGGCTACCAGCCACCGCAGAACTCCATCACGGCGGATTCGTTGGTGGCCGAAGAGTTCATCCCGGAGAATCTCCGCACTGCCATCGTCAAGCCGGAGTACTTCGACACCGGATTCCGGTTGTTGGAGCTCGACCCCGCCAACGACGCGGCGTGGCACAACGTCTGGAACGCCTTCAACGCCGGCGGATCCTGACCGGCCGTGGCGGTCACCGGCCTGAGCCCAGCGCCCACGCCCACGTCGCGTGATCGCTCGAGGTGGTTGTGGCCCGCACTCGCCGCACCTGGATTGCTCTGGCTGGCGCTGTGTTTCATCATTCCGCTCTACGTGGTCCTGTGCGTGGTCTTCGGCTACGTCGACCCCCTCTTCCGCACCGCCGTGCCGGTGTGGAATCCGCTGCACTGGAATCCTGGACAGTTCACCTATGTCTTGAGCCGCATCGGTCCGGGAGGTGTCTACGGCCCGGCGCTGCTGCGCACCGCGGCCTACGTGCTGATCGCCAGCTCACTGTGCCTGCTGATCGCCTTTCCCGTCGCCTATTACGTGGCCCGGCTGGCCGGGAAGCGCAAGGGGCTGCTGCTGGCTCTGCTGATCGCACCGTTCTGGATCAGTTACATGATGCGAATGCTGGCCTGGGTCAACCTGTTACAAGACGACGGCCTGGTCAATTCGGTGCTGAGCTTCGGTGGGATCTTCGATGTCGGTGTGCACTGGCTGACCGGGCAACCCGTCGTGGTGATCCTCGGATTGGTGTACGGCTATGTGCCGTACATGATCCTGCCGCTGTACGCGGGTTTGGACCGTCTGCCGCAGTCCACGCTGGAGGCTGCCCGTGACCTCGGTGCCGACCGGTTGTCGTCCTTCTGGCGGGTGACGCTCCCGCTGTGCCGGCCCACCATGGTGGCCGCGGTGTTGCTGACCTGCCTGCCCATGCTCGGGGACTACTTCACCAACGATCTGCTCTCGGCGTCACCCAAGACGGCGATGGTGGGCAATCTGATCAACGACAGCGTGCAGGCCCCCGGGCAGACCGGCCAGGCGGGCGCATTCGTGATGATCGTCCTGTTGGTCGCGCTGCTGCCGATGATCTACTACGTGCGGGTGATGGCCCGCCGCGACGAGGTGGCCTCATGAGAAGCCTGGCGACGTGGTGGAACGACCCGTGGCGCCCGCCTCGGGTGCTGGTGGCCGTCACCTCGGTGTACTTGATCTGGTCATTGCTGCCCGTCCTCATCGCGGTGTGGTTCTCGTTCAACGACGGCCGCTCGCGCACCGACTGGCAAGGGTTTTCGTTCCGCTGGTACTGGGGCGACGAGACGCGATCGGTCTGGCATGACGCCGCCCTGCACACGGCGTTGTTCCAGACTCTCAAACTCGGTGTGATCGCCACGTTGATCACGGTGCCGTTGGGGGTGCTGTTCGCGATCGGTATCGACCGGTGGCGTGGTCGGCTCCCGGACGGCGCGAACGTGCTGATGCTGTTCTCCTTCGTCATTCCCGAAGTGCTGCTGGCCGTGGCGTTGCTGTTCATGATCACGTCGGTGGCGCTGCCGTTGACTCTGGGGACAGCCGCGCAGGTGGTCGGGTTGGTGACGTTCCAGGTGTCCTACCCGGCGGTGCTGGTACGGGCCCGGCTGGCCACCATCGGCCGACAATACGAGGAGGCCGCAATGGACCTGGGCGCAACACAATTGGGTGCGCTGCGCCGGATCATCCTGCCTATGCTCACTCCGGCGATCTTCGCCAGTACCGTCCTGGTGTTCGCCGACGTGATCGATGATTTTGTGCTGGTGCGGTACCTGTCCGGCGGCGCCTCGACCGAGCCGGTGTCGGTGAAGATCTACAACACCGCACGCGCCGCGCCCACACCTGCCCTCAATGCGCTGGCCACGCTGTTGTTGATGGCCGCGTTCGCCGCAGTGGTGATCGGGTACCTGGTGTACCGACGAATGGCCAAGGGGCACGGCACCGATCGCAGCATCGGCGCCTTCGCCGGCGAAGCCTGAGATTGTCCGCGTGAGATCCTGCGTGAGATCCTGCGTGAGATCCCGCGCGATCGCACCACTTTGTACGCAGGAACCCGGCGTGTTCTGTACAGACACGCTCGGTCGCCGGTATGGACCCGGGGCGGGGCTAACCAGTAATCTTGACTGTATGTTCAAACAGCACGGGCCGGCTCCCGTTCCCGCCGCCGAGCTCGCGGCGTCCCTGGCGCCGTTCGGGCAGTCACGGATGCTGCCGCGGGCGGCCTATGTCGACGCGGACGTGTTCGACTGGGAACAGCGGGTGATCTTCTCGGGCTGGACCTGTGTGGGACACGCCGCCGATCTGCCGGCGGTGGGGAGCCAGAAAGCCGTCGGCGCCGGAGCCACCGGTGTGCTGTTGGTGCGCGCCGAGGAGGACCTGGTGCGCGCGTTCGCCAACGTGTGCCGGCATCGCGGGCACGAGCTGCTGGCCTGCGGCGCGCAGATCAAGCGCCGCGGCATCGTCTGTCCGTATCACGCGTGGTCGTACAAGCTGGACGGAAGTCTGCGCAACGCACCGGGTTTCGCCGACACCACCGACTTCCAGCCCGCCGAGTTCGGGCTCAGCGAACTGCGACTGGTCAACTGGCACGGTTGGTTGTTCGTCGATCGCAGCGGTCAGGACACCGATTTCGGCCGGCACGTTGCCGGCTTGGAAGACGTGGTGGCTCCGTACCGTCCCGAGGACCTCACCGTCGTGGCCCGGCACTCCTACGAGCTGGCCACCAACTGGAAGGTGATCGCCGAGAACTACCAGGAGTGCTACCACTGCTCGTCGATCCACCCGGAACTGAGCCGCATCAGCCCGCCCACCAGTGGCGAGAACCTCGAGCTCGACGGCTCGTGGATGGGTGGCTGGATGTCGATCGTCGACGGCGCCGAAACGATGTCCCTGAGCGGCAAGAGCGAGGGAGTGGCCATCAAGGGCCTTTCCGAACACGAACTGCGCACCGTGATGTACCTCGTCGGCTATCCCAACCTGCTGGTCAGCCTGCATCCCGACTATGTGATGACCCACCTCATGACGCCGCTGGCGGTTGACCGCACGCACGTGGAATGCGCCTGGGCGTTCCCGCGTGAGGTGGCCGACAAGCCCGATTTCGATCCGTCCTACGCCGTGGATTTCTGGGATCTGACGAACCGGCAGGACTGGGCGGCGTGCGAATCGGTGCAACGCGGTCTCAGCTCACCACACGCCCGGCCTGGCCCGCTGGCCCCCGACGAAGACGGGGTGTACCAGTTCGTCACCCGGGTGGCGCGGGCGTACGCAGGCCAGTCGTGAACGGCCGGCCTGCGTACCTGTCGCCTCACCCTCAGAGGCGGCGCATCTCCCTCGCCATCAAGGCATCCGAGTACCACGACGGCGTCCGTGGCGGGTAGCTCTTACGCTTGCCCCGTTCTGCGGTCTCCGGAGACCAGGTGATCACCCGGTGCACCACGTGGAGGAATTGATGTACCCCGCGTAGGCGACGGCCCGATGGCGCCGGGGTGGAGATCGCGATGGCCGACCCGAGCATCACCTGATGTTCGGTCACCACGACCACATTCGGTGTTGCCGGCGGTGCCTGCCGGCGGGCGACGTCGCCGCCGCCCAATTGTTCTGGAGTAACAGTCATTTCATCCCCCTGATGTGAATGACGTTCACGCCGATCCGTTCTGCGCTATCTGCACAACCTACGAGCGCCGGCCTGCCGGCACACGCGTAGCGCACTACTCGGATCGGTGGGGGCGGGGTGAAGTCGTTGGCGGAGCGGGTGGTTCCTCGGCGAGGCACGCAGACGGCTCGAGGGGCCCGGCGGCACAGGGTTCCCCGGTCTCGCCGGCGGCGCGCTGCAACAGGTGATAGAGCGTGGTCCGTTCCGCGTCGTCCAGGGCGCCGAGCAGCGCACGCTCGACTTCATCGAGCACGTTCTCGATTTCGGCCAGACGCTCGGCCCCGGCGGCCGTCAGCATGACGGTGTGTTTCCGGCGGTCCTGCGTCGAGCGCCGCCGCTCGACCAGGCCGTCACTCTCGAGTTCGTTGAGCAGTCCCACCAAGTTGGTCGGATCGATCCGCAGCAGGGTGGCCAGATCGGACTGCGCACGTTCGCCGAAGTCGCGGAGCAGCGTCAACGCGATGACATGGCGGGGGCGCAGCCCGAAACGTTCGATCTCGGATTCCGACGCGGTGCGCAACCGTCGAGCCAGGTGTTCGAGCAGCGGGCCCACCAATTGCCAGTGGGGTGACACCACAGGGAGCTCGGACACGAATCCAGCCTAGGGGAATACGCGTCGGCTTGACGTGGTATAGATAGTTTGTACTACACAAGCGATCTATGGAGAGCAAGCAATGTCCCACCTGCTGCACATCGATACGTCCATCCAGGGTGCGAATTCCGTGAGCCGACGCCTGACCGCCCGCGCGGCACAGCGGTGGCGTCAGCTCCACCCGCACGGGGAGGTCACCTACCGCGACTTCGCGGTGCAACCGATCCCGCATCACGATGCCGATAGCGGGCTGGCGGCGATGATCCCGCCGAAGGACCACACCGCGGCACAGGCGGCCGCCTATGGCCGCAGCGTCGCACTGATCGAGGAGATCAAGCGGGCGGACACCGTGATCCTCGGGCTGCCCCTGTACAACTTCGGGCCGCCCAGCACGGTCAAAGCCTGGGTGGATCACCTGATCGTGCCGGGCCTGTCCTTCGACCCCGAGACGCAGCGGGGACTGCTCGGTGGCACCGAGCTGATCGTGCTGGCCGCGCGAGGCGGCGGTTACGGTGCGGGCACTCCGCGGGAAGGCTGGGACCATGCCGAAACCTGGTTGCCCCACGGACTCGCGATGACGGGCCTGCAGCCGCATTTCATCACCGCCGAACTCACCATGGCCGGCAACAATCCGGCGATGGCCGAGCTGCGCCCACTGGCGGCCAAGAGCCTGGCCGGGGCCGAGTCGGCGATCGACGAATTATGGGCGGCGGAGCGGGTGGTTGCGTGACACTCTTGAGCGACGGGTAGACCCGCCGCCACAGAGAGGGACCGACCACGAGCGCCAACGTCCATGACGTCACCTTGCGTCAGCTGCGGTACTTCGCGGTGCTCGGTACCGAACTGAACTATCGGCGTGCCGCCGAAAAGCTGTTCATCACCCAACCCGCGTTGTCGACGGCGATCAAACAACTCGAGCACCACTTCGGGGTGTTGCTGTTCATCCGCAACACCCGTGAGGTGGCCCTGACGGACCTGGGCGCGGCTTGGCTGCCGCAGGTGCAACAGGCCCTGGGTGGCGTCGATGCCGTGATGGAGAACCTGGTGACGCTGTCGGGCACCCGCCAGGGCCGGCTGCGCTTCGGCTATCTGATCGGAACGGGCGCCGACCTGTTGTTCCGGATCGTCCGTCACTTCGAGACGGCCTATCCGGATGTCATCGTCGAACCCATCGAGTTCGACTTCTCCGATCCGACCGCCGGCCTGGCCGACGGTTCCGCCGAGGTGGCGTTGATCAGGCCGCCGGTGGATCTGCCCGATCACCGGATGCTCATTCTCGATTCCGAGTCGTGGGTCGCCTGCCTGCCCCGCGATCACCCGTTGGCCGAGCGGGACGAGGTGGTGATCGCCGAACTGCTCGACGATCCGATCGTGTGCGCGCCGCTGACTGCGGGCAGTTGGCGAGACTACTGGATGGCGATGGACGCCCGCGGCAACCGGCCGCCGACCATCGCCGCCGTCGCCGCCACCTACGAAGCGGAGACGACGTCGATCGCCCGTGGGCTGGGAATCAGTTTCACGACGTCTTCGGTGGCCAGGTTCTACGACCGGCCCGGCATCGTGTACATACCGATCACCGACCGGCCGCCCTGCCACACCGCCCTGGCCTGGCACCCCTCCCGGCTGACCCCACAGTCCGACGCGCTCATCAGGCATGTGCAGGAGCAGTGGAATTTCGGGGACGGAGAAGAGATTCCAGTGCCTGCCACACTTCACTGATAAATCCTGCTTATCAGCAAATCAAAAGATGGAACTTCCGGTTACGCCCCGGTGGCGGTTTCCTGTCATCAGTCGTTTTCTGACATCACCTGACCTGGAGTGATCATGACCGATGCCCTAGCCTCATCCACTCATTCGCAGAAACCGGACCAACCGCTCAACTCCGAAGACGCCAAGCTCGCCGAACTCGGCTACACCCAGCGGCTCGACCGCTCGGTGGGCACACTCGCCTCGTTCGCGATCGGCTTCGCCACCATCAGCGCCACCACCGCGGTGTTCACCGGCTTCGGCGCCGGCTACTTCACCGCAGGCGCACCGTTCGTGTGGACGCTGCTGCTGGCCGGTGCGGTGTTCGCGCTGTGGACGTTCATCGCCGCCGACCTGACCGCCAAGCTGCCCCTGGCCGGCTACTCGTACCAGTGGATCAGCCGGATCAACGGTCCCAACCTCGCCTGGTTCACCGGCTTCATCGCCTTGATGGGCTGGGTCTGCGGCATGACGGGCGTCGGCTTCATCCTGTCCGGGTATCTGGGTGGGCTGCTCGGCTGGAGCATGACGCAGACAACGCAGATCCTGCTGGCCATCGCGGTGGTGTTCGTCTGCGTGCTCATCAACATCTACGGCGTCCGCTTCGCCACCATGGTCAACAACATCGGCGTCAGCCTCGAGTTGGTGATCACCGTCGGCGCAACGGCATTGATCGCCATCATCGCCTTCTCCGCGCCCGAGAACCATCAGCCCATCTCGACACTGTTCACCGGCGGCGAAGCCGGCGACAAGGACTCCTACATGCTGGCGTGGCTGGCGGCGGCGCTCGGCCCGTTCTTCGGCCTGATCGGCGTCGAGTCCGGCGCCGACGTCGCCGAGGAGACCAAGAATGCCCGGCGCGTGGTGCCCAAGACCATGTTCTACGCGCTGATCACCTCGATCGTCATCGAGTTCCTGATGTACGTCGTGTACGTGCTGGCCATCAAGGATCCCGCTGCGGTGGAGGCCAACTCCGCCGCGCCCATCGAGGAGATCATCACCCAGCAGGCCGGCCCCGTCGTCACCAAGATCGTCGTCGCCATCGCCCTGACGAACATCCTGGCCTGCCTGCTCGCCAACATCCTGGTCGCCACCCGGCTCACCTACTCGATGGCTCGCGACAACATGCTGCCGTTCTCGCACGTGTGGCGCCACGTCTCGCCCAAGAGCAAGGCTCCGACGTACGCGGTGATCGGATTGGGTTGCCTGTCAACGCTTCTGCTGCTGTCGGCCCTGGTGAACGAGAAGGCGTTCAACTACATCATCGGTATCGCGTCGCTGCTGTTCTTCTTCGTCTACATCCTCCAGACCATCGGCCTGCTCGTCGGCTACAAGCGCGGCACCATCCCCGCGCCCGAGCCCGGCACCTTCGATCTGGGCCGGTTCCGGTTGCCGCTGTACGTCACCGCCTTGGTGGTGTTCCTCGGCGTCGCGGTGGCGCTGCTCTTCCTGCCCCAGTTCACCAACAACAAGTGGGTCTTCCTCGGCATCGTCGTGCTCGCGGCGATCTGGTGGGCCACCGGCTTGAAGTCGCGGCTGAGCCGTGGTGACGCCGGGGCCGACTACGCCAAGACCCACCACATCTGACCGACCCCCTGTTGACTCTGCGTCCACGACGCCGACCCCTCACGCCGTGGACGCAGAGTCAACCCAAACCCGAAGGGAATCAACATGACCGCAACCACACAGTCCTCACCCGGGCGCTCCTCCGCCGACCTCGGCACCTCCAACCTCGTCGCCGTGGAACCCGGTGCCATCCGGGAAGACACCCCCGCCGGCTCGGTGATCCAGTACAGCGACTACGAGCTGGACACCTCCAGCCCGTTCGCCGGTGGCGTCGCCTGGATCGAGGGTGAGTTCATGCCGGCCGAAGAAGCCAAGATCTCGATCTTCGACACCGGCTTCGGGCACTCCGATCTCACCTACACCGTCGCCCACGTCTGGCACGGCAACATTTTCCGACTCGGCGACCATCTGGACCGGCTGCTCGACGGGTCCCGCAAGCTGCGGCTCGATCCGGGAATGTCCAAAGACGAGCTCGCCGAGATCACCAAAAAGTGTGTCTCGCTGTCGCAGCTGCGGGAGTCCTTCGTCAACCTGACCGTCACCCGCGGCTACGGAAAACGCAAGGGGGAGAAGGATCTCTCCAAGCTCACCCACCAGGTGTACATCTACGCAATCCCGTACCTGTGGGCCTTCCCGCCGGCTGAGCAGATCTTCGGTACCACGGCCGTCGTGCCGCGTCACGTACGCCGGGCCGGCCGCAACACCGTCGACCCCACCATCAAGAACTACCAGTGGGGGGATCTGACCGCGGCCAGTTTCGAGGCCAAGGACCGGGGCGCGCGCACCGCGATCCTGCTGGACGCCGACAATTGTGTGGCCGAAGGCCCGGGCTTCAACGTGTGCATCGTCAAGGACGGAAAGCTGGCCTCGCCCTCACGAAACGCACTTCCCGGGATCACCCGCAAGACGGTGTTCGAACTCGCCGACCAGATGGGCATCGAGGCGACGTTGCGCGATGTCACCAGCCACGAGCTCTACGACGCCGACGAGATCATGGCCGTGACTACAGCCGGCGGTGTCACCCCGATCAACACGCTCGACGGGGAGAAGATCGGCAACGGTGAGCCGGGACCGCTGACCGTGGCGATCCGGGACCGGTTCTGGGCGTTGATGGACGAGCCGTCGGACCTGATCGAGGCCATCCAGTACTGACCGAGGTCTGAGCGTCACCGCCCCGGTGGTTTGAGCACGGTCATGGCCGCGCGCATCACCGGGGCGGGCACACGGTCCTTGGCGGCCAGCGCGGCGTCGGCCAGCCGGGTGCGAGCGGGTGTGCCGCGGCCGAACCAGCGGTTCAACGGCCCGCCCGATGGTTCGAGGTCGACGTGCAGCGGGGGAGCGCCGTCGCCGGCGCCCAGCGCGTGGGAGATGACCACCCGCTGGATCTCGCTGGTGCCTTCGAAGATGGTGTACAGCTTGGCATCTCGATACCACTTCTCCACCGGATGGTCGCTGATGTAACCCCAGCCGCCCATGGTCTGGATGGCGCGCTCGGTGGTCGCCACCGCCACCTCGCTGGCCGCGAGCTTGGACATCGACCCCTCACCTCGCTCGAACGGCACACCGGTGGCCGCCATCCAGGAGGCCCGCCACGTGAGCAACCGCGCCGCGTCGATGCGCGTCGCGAGGTCGGCCAGCGGGAACGCGATTCCCTGGTTGTCGATGATCGGCGCACCGAAAGCCACCCGGCGGTTGGCGTACTCGGTCACGTATTCCAGTGCCGCGCGGGCGATTCCGAGAGCCTGCGCAGCCACCATGGGCCGGGTCTGTTCGAAGGTGCCCAAGGTGGCCGACCCTGAGTGCTTTGCGCCCTCGACGACCTCGCGGGCCTTGGCCAGCTTGTGTTCCAGCTTGTCCGTGCCCCCGAGCAGATTCTCGGCCGGCACCCGCACACCGTCGAACTTCAGCTCGGCGGTGTGTGAGGCACGGCAGCCCAGCTTGTCGAGCTTGCGCACCATCGTCAGCCCCTCGGTGCCGCCCGGGACGATGAACAGCGCCTGCCCCCGATGGCCCAGCTCTTCGTCGACGACGGCGTTGACCACATGCACGTTGGCGATGCCTCCGTTGCCGATCCACATCTTGTGCCCGTCGATCACCCAATCGGAGCCATCGCGACGGGCCCGGGTGCGCAGGTTGCGCACATCGCTGCCGCCCTCCGGTTCGGAGATCGCGAGCGCCGCGAGTTTGATGTCGTCGGCGGTGCCGAAGCATTCTGGAGCCCACTGCAGCATCTGCTCGGGAGTGGCGGCCTGGCCGATGGCCGACAGCGCCAGCGCCGGCATCACCACGGCCAGTCCGATCCCGGCGCAGCCCCAGAAGATCTCCTCCATGAACATCGGCAGCGACAGCCCGGTCGGGTCGCCGATGAGGTCGCGGTAGAACAGCGGGCTGTAGAAGCCGCGGCGGGCGGCCTCCTCGAGTACCGGCCACGGGAACTCCTGGCGTCGGTCGTACTCGGCCGCCACGGGCCGGATCACCGTTTCGGCGAACTGGTGCGCGCGGCGCGCGAGATCATGCTGTGCCGTTGTCGGAGTCAGGTCGAAGCCCACAGTTTTTTCCTCCGCCCCACGGCGTTTTCGCCCGTTTCGAGCACCAATACCCAAAGCCGCGCGATGGCAATCGGCGCCGAGTTCAGCGAGGTTTTGCCGCAGGCCCGCCGGGTACCTCGACGCACATGCCGAAAACCACCAAGCACGGCGGCGCCAAGAAGAGCGAACTACCGAGCACACTGCAGAAATCCGACAAGAAGGCCCAGCGCACATTCGCCAAGACCTACGACTCGGCCGCTGATCAGTACGACGGTGACGAGCAGCGCGCCCACCGCGTTGCCTACAGCGCGCTGAAGCACTCCTTCGAAAAGGTGGGCGATCACTGGGAGGAGAAGGACGAGAAGGGCCCCTCCGACGAACGGTCCGAAAGTGGGGGACCCAACCCGTCCGGTGAGAGCGCCGAAGGGGTCAACGCCAACGCCTCCAAAAAACACCTCGTCGACGTCGCGCGCAAACTCGATATCAGCGGACGGTCGACGATGACCAAGGAGGAGTTGGTGGACGCCATCCAGAAAGAGAACCGCCGCGTCTCTGCGCGCAATCGTTAACGGGTGACCTGAGGGTCCTCGCGGGGATCGTCGAAGAACTCCAGCAGGTACTTGCTCTCGTCGATCTCCCCGATGGTGCGGCGCGCCTTCCTCCGTGTGATCAGGATGGCGATGGCGGCGAAGATCCAGATGACGTACTGCACCGCCCACGCGTTGCGGAACGAGTCGAAGGTGAAGCCGCCCGCGGCGTCCATGATCATCCCCATCGACTGCATCACCAGCAGCGAGGCCAGGAAACCGCCCATGTTGACGATGCCCTGTGCGGTACCCAGGGTCTGCGCGGGGTTGAAGGTGCGGGCGAAGTCGAAGCCGACCATGGACCCCGGCCCGCCCACCGAGATGACGATGACGAGCAGCACCAGCAGCCACAACGGTGCCGCGGAGGGCAGTGCCAGCACCACCGTCCAGATCGTTGCGTTGCTCACCACGATCCCGAGCACCACATGGGATCGGCGATGCGGGTTGCGTCCGGTGAAGAGCCCGATCAGGACGCCCGCCGCGACCGAGGCGGCCACGGAGGTGGTCAGCAGCAGGCCGGCCGTCGTACGGGAGAGTCCCTGGGCGGTCGTCAGGTAGGGCACACCCCACATCAGCGCGAAGACGGTGACCGAGAACTGCGTGCCCATGTGGGTGAAGAAGCCGAGCCGGGTTCCCGGCCGCAACCACGTCGCCTTCAGGCTGGACACCGTCTGGGCCAAACCGGCGGACCTGACGGGCACGGCCGGTCCGGTGGGAGTGTTCTTCACCAGCGTGAGCACCAGGGCGATGGCCAGCAGCCCGAACGCGCTCGCCGTCAGATAGGCGGTCTGCCAACCCGCACCGGACAGCAACGCCAGGAAGGGCAGCGCGGAGAGCACCTGGCCGAACTGGCCACAGAAACCCGTCAGCTGAGTGACGAGCGGGATGCGGTGTTCGGGGAACCAGAAGGGCACCAACCGCAATACCGAGATGAAGGTGAAGGCATCTCCCAGTCCGAGAACCGCGCGCGCCGCGACCGCCGAGGGCAGGGATTCGGTGAGCGCGAGCGTCAGTTGTCCCGCCGCCATCAGGGTCCCGCCGGCGACGATCATCACCCGCGAGCCGAATCGGTCCAGCAGCAGACCCGCCGGGATCTGAGCCAGCGCGTAGACGATCACCTGGAGAACGACGAAGGTCGACAGCACCGCCGGCGGGGCATGGAAGCGTTCGGCGGCGTCGAGGCCGGACACCCCCAGAGTTGTGCGGTCGAGAACCGCGACGACGTACGCCAAAAGCCCGGTGGACCAGACGATCCAGGCACGCACGGTCGCTCCCTTCTCCGCATCCGATGGTCCCTCATTGCGGGATCGATGCAGAAATCCATGGGCTGTGAGTTCACTCGCAACCTTGGGTCACGGTCGCCAGCATGTCGTGCGCGTGTTGACTGAACTTGCATTTCTTTGCACAGAAAATGCTGATGGTTGCGGCGAAGGTGCTGATCAGATTCGGTTGCTGGCGGCCGATTGGATGTGTTGCGCGAGTTGTTGAATGTTTGCCAGATGGGCTGTTTCGGGTACCATCCCGCCATGCGCCTGTCGATGACGATGCTGGGTCTCTGACGTTGACTCAGTACCGGATCGGGGAGCTGGCCGAGGTGTCGGGGGTGAACGCCCGCAATATCCGCGCCTACCGCGAACGTGGCCTGCTCGATCCGCCCACTCGCATCGGTCGCGCCGCCATCTACGGCGATGCGCATCTGGCGCAGCTGCGGGTGATCGATCAGCTGCTGAGCCGGGGCTTCACCTCGGCGCACATCGCCGACTTCTTCGCCGCAGTGCGGTCCGGCCGTGATCTGGCCGATGTACTGGGGCTGACCGACGTGTGCGTGGCGGCCGAGGCGGTACCGATCGAGGTCGAGATCGGCGCCGAGGACGCTGCCCGGATGGTGACGACTGGGCTGGCCTACACCCTGGGTGACCAGCTGCTGCTCGCTGATCCGGACCTGGTGCGGATCGTCTCGCGCGCCCCGGACCGACGGCGGTACCTGAGGGTGCTGGTCGAGGTGTTCGTCTCGACGCGAGCTGGGGTGGCCGCTGCGGCCCAGGATGTCGAATCCCTCCTGCAGGGCGCCGTGGCCGAGCTCGATTCCATCGGCCAGCCGGAGCGGGTGTTGCAGGACTACCGGGACCTGGCCGCCATCGTGATCGCCCGTCAGGTCGACAACGCGATACGCAGGCCGTTGGCCCGATCCAGCGCCTGAGATTCTTGATACAGCCGCGCACCTGCACCAGGTCGAGATCGACAAGCGCAAGGTCGCCGGCGTCGGTGTGGACATCAACCACATCCTCAAGCCCAGCTACGGGCAGTGGGACTGAGGGGCACCCGGGGTAGTTCGCCAGGGCTTGACGCCAGCAAACTATTCTGCGTTCGGCGAACGCAATTTTTGTTGACAGCTGTCACGTTTCCGGGTCCGACGGGGCCGGGATTACCGCGAGGTGCGACGAAAAACACTAGGTAACGATTTGATAACAGTACTGCTGTGATCAGCGCAGTTGTGGCTACTGGACCGTAACCACCTGCATGCAGGACGTTTGTCCTCCAACCTCAACGCGCCGGTTCAACCGCTTGTTACCCGCGGCCGGGTTACCAGCGCGTAGAACTCGCCAGTAACCATCTCGCACCCGAAACTGGCTCTAGCTCTTATGACACTCTTAGTGCAGTCGGTGCCGCCGTTCGTCACCCGTCACAAGGATCGAGAGCCCGCCTGCAGAACCCGCTCCAGCCGGGTCCGCAGCAGCGGCATCACGACGGGCAGGTCGACGGCGACCGCCAACTGACACCTTCGCAGGGCAGCGCAGGTCTGAGACCTAACAACGAATGCCATTCGGTCAGCACTGGACCGAGTGCCGTTCACCCAGAAGTATCTAGGAGACATACACGGTGACGATCTTCGAGCACGACAAGCTTGCTGCTAACTACGACGGTTCCACAAACCCCAATGGCAACGCTGCCGCGCCCGCGCACTCCTCGTCCCACGCCCTGGTGGACCGGCTCACCGACGGTGAGCCCTACGCCGTCGCATTCGGCGGCCAGGGCAGCGCCTGGCTCGAGACTCTCGAGGAACTGGTGTCCTCGGCCGGCATCGAGTCCGATCTGGCGACCCTCGCCGGCGAAGCCGAACTGCTTCTCGAGCCCGTCGCCACAGAACTCGTCGTCGTCCGACCGATCGGCTTCGAGCCGCTGCGCTGGGTGCGCGCGCTCGCAGCCGAGGAGCCGGTGCCCTCGGCCAAACAACTCACCTCGGCGGCCGTATCGGTGCCCGGCGTTCTGCTGACCCAGATCGCCGCTGTGCGCGCGCTGGCCCGCCAGGGTATGGATCTGGCCGCCGTGCCGCCCGTGGCCGTGGCGGGCCACTCTCAGGGTGTGCTGGCGGTCGAGGCGCTCAAAGCCGGCGGCAGCCAGGACGTCCAGCTTCTCGCGCTGGCCCAGCTGATCGGCGCCGCGGGCACGCTCGTGGCCCGCCGCCGCGGCATCTCGATCCTCGGAGACCGCCCGCCCATGGTGTCGGTCACCAACGCCGACCCCGAGCGCATCTACGAGCTGCTCGAGGAGTTTTCCCAGGACGTGCGCACCGTGCTGCCGCCGGTGCTGTCCATCCGCAACGGCCGCCGCTCCGTCGTCATCACCGGCACCCCGGAGCAGCTGTCCCGGTTCGAGCTCTACTGCGAGCAGATCGCCGAGAAGGAGGAGGCCGAGCGCAAGAACAAGCTGCGCGGCGGTGCCGTCTTCAACCCGGTCTTCGAGCCGGTCCAGGTCGAGGTCGGATTCCACTCGCCGCGCCTGTCCGATGGTGTCGAGCTCGTCGCCGAATGGGCCGAGAAGGTGGGCCTCGACGTCGAGCAAGCCCGCGCCATGACCGAAGCCATCCTGGTGAGCCAGGTGGACTGGGTCGACGAGATCTCCGCGCTCCACGACGCCGGCGCCAAGTGGATCCTGGACCTGGGCCCGGGCGACATCCTGACCCGGCTCACCGCCCCGGTGATCCGCGGTCTGGGCATCGGCATCGTCCCCGCCGCGACCCGCGGCGGACAGCGCAACCTGTTCACCATCGGCGCCGTCCCCGAGGTGGCCCGGCCGTGGACCAGCTATGCCCCGTCGCTGGTCACCCTGCCCGACGGCTCGGTCAAGCTGTCGACGAAGTTCACCCGCCTCACCGGTCGCTCGCCGATCCTGCTCGCCGGCATGACGCCGACGACGGTCGACGCCAAGATCGTCGCCGCGGCGGCCAATGCCGGCCACTGGGCCGAGCTGGCCGGCGGTGGCCAGGTCACCGAGGGGATCTTCAACGACCGCATCGCCGAGCTGACCACCCTGCTCGAGCCCGGGCGTGCCATCCAGTTCAACTCGCTGTTCCTCGACCCGTATCTGTGGAAGCTGCAGGTCGGTTCCAAGCGGCTGGTGCAGCGCGCCCGTCAGTCGGGTGCGCCCATCGACGGACTGGTCGTCACCGCGGGAATTCCCGACCTCGAAGAGGCCGTCGAGCTGATCGAGGAGCTCAACGGCATCGGCATCAGTCACGTGGTGTTCAAGCCGGGCACCGTCGAGCAGATCCGCTCGGTCATCCGCATCGCCACCGAGGTGCCCACCCGGCCCGTCATCGTTCACATCGAGGGCGGCCGCGCCGGTGGCCACCACTCGTGGGAGGACCTCGACGACCTGCTGCTGGCCACCTACTCCGAACTGCGCAGCCGCGCCAACATCACCGTCTGCGTCGGTGGCGGTATCGGCACACCGGAACGCGCCGCCGAGTACCTGTCCGGCCGTTGGTCGCGGGGCTACGGCTTCCCGCTGATGCCGGTCGACGGCATCCTGGTGGGAACCGCTGCGATGGCGACCCTCGAATCCACCACCAGCCCGCAGGTCAAGCAGCTGCTGGTGGACACCACCGGCACCGAGCACTGGGTCGGCGCGGGCAAGGCGCAGGGCGGTATGGCTTCCGGCCGGAGCCAGCTGGGCGCCGACATCCACGAGATCGACAACACCGCATCGCGTTGCGGCCGCCTGCTCGACGAGGTAGCCGGTGACGCCGACGCGGTGGCCGCCCGCCGCGACGAGATCATCGCCGCGATGGCCAACACCGCCAAGCCGTACTTCGGCGACGTCGCCACCATGACCTACGAGCAGTGGCTGCGCCGCTTCGTCGAATTGGCCATCGGCGAGGGCGATTCCACCGCCGACACCAAGCGGGACCACTCGCCGTGGCTCGACGTCACCTGGCGTGACCGCTTCACCGACATGTTGCAGCGCGCCGAGGCCCGCCTCGACGCCAAGGACTACGGGCCCATCGAAACCCTCTACGGCGCAACCGAAGAGGGCGAGGCACTGCTGGAGAACCCGCAGCAGGCGATCGCTGCTCTGCTGGAGCGCTTCCCGGATGCCTCGACGGTCAAGCTGCATCCCGCCGACGTCCCGTTCTTCATCAACCTGTGCAAGACCCCCGGCAAGCCGGTCAACTTCGTGCCCGTGGTCGACAAGGACGTGCGCCGCTGGTGGCGCAGCGACTCGCTGTGGCAGGCGCATGACGCCCGCTACTCCGCTGACCAGGTGTGCATCATCCCCGGCACCGCCGCCGTCGCCGGGATCACCCGCGTCGACGAGCCGGTGGGTGAACTGCTCGACCGCTTCGAGCAGGCCGCCATCGACGAGGCCGTCACTGCCGGAGTCCAGCCCGCTGCGGTGCTGTCCCGGTTGCAGAACGTCTCCAGCGCGCTGTCGCTGGTCCTCGATGCTCCCGACGTCCTGTGGGCCGGTCGTACCGCCACCAACCCGGTGCACCGCATCGCCGCACCCGCGGAATGGCAAGTGCGCGACGAGAGTTCCGCCACGCACCATGCCACCGGCGCTCGCCTCGAGGTCGCTGACGAAAAGGTGATCCTGAGCGTGCCGCTGTCGGGCACCTGGATCGAGATCGCCTTCACCCTGCCGTCCTCCACCGTTGACGGTGGTGCCCCGGTGGTCACCACCGACGACGCGGCCACCGCCATGCGCGCGGTGCTGGCGATCGCCGCCGGCGCCGAGGGCCCCGAGGCACTGCCGGTCCCGGTGGACGGCACCACCACGGTCACCGTCGAGTGGGACCCGGAGCGCGTCGCCGACCACACCGGCGTCACCGCCACCTTCGGCGCCCCGTTGGCGCCGACGCTCACCGTGGTTCCCGACGCGTTGGTCGGCCGCTGCTGGCCCGCGGTGTTCGCCGCCATCGGTTCCGCTGTCACCGACTCCGGCTTCCCGGTGGTCGAGGGTCTGCTGAGCCTGGTGCACCTGGACCACGCCGCCTCGCTGGTGGCGCCGCTGCCCAAGGACAAGGCCGAATTGACGGTTGCCGCAACGGCTTCGGCGGCTTATGACACCGAGGTCGGCCGTGTTGTGCCGGTGTCGGTGACCGTGAGCGCCTCCGACGGCACCGTGCTGGCCACCCTCGAGGAGCGCTTCGCGATCCGTGGGCGCACCGGCGCGGCCGAGCTGACCGACCCGCTGCGCGCCGGTGGTGCGGTGTCCGACAACGAGACCGACACCCCGCGTCGCCGTCGTCGTGACGTCACGCTGACCGCGCCGGTCGACATGCGGCCGTTCGCGGTGGTCTCCGGTGACCACAACCCGATCCACACCGATCAGGCCGCCGCGCTGCTGGCCGGCCTGGAATCGCCCATCGTGCACGGTATGTGGCTCTCGGCCGCCGCCCAGCACGTGGTGACCGCCACCGACGGCAAGCCCGTCCCGCCGGCCAAGCTGCTCGGCTGGACCGCTCGCTTCCTCGGCATGGTCAAGCCCGGCGACGAGGTGGACTTCCGCGTCGACCGCGTCGGTGTCGACCTCGGCGGTGAGGTGCTCGAGATCGCCGCCCGCATCGGCTCCGATCTGGTGATGTCGGCGACCGCGCGACTGGCCGCCCCCAAGACCGTCTACGCGTTCCCCGGTCAGGGCATCCAGTCCAAGGGCATGGGCATGGATGTGCGCGCCCGGTCCAAGGCCGCCCGCAAGATCTGGGACAAGGCCGACAAGTTCACCCGCGAAACCCTCGGCTTCTCCGTGCTGCACGTGGTGCGGGACAACCCGACCAGCCTGATCGCCTCCGGGGTGCACTACCAGCACCCCGAGGGCGTCCTCTACCTGACGCAGTTCACCCAGGTCGCCATGGCCACGGTGGCTGCCGCCCAGGTCGCCGAGATGCGTGAGCAGGGCGCCTTCGTCGAAGGCGCCATCGCCTGCGGTCACTCCGTCGGTGAGTACACCGCGCTGGCCTGTGTGTCGGGCGTGTACGAACTCGAAGCGCTGCTGGAGGTGGTGTTCCACCGCGGCTCGAAGATGCACGACATCGTGCCGCGCGACGCGCAGGGCCGGTCCAACTACCGCCTGGCCGCCATCCGGCCGTCGCAGATCGATCTCGACGACGCCGACGTCACCGACTGGGTGGCCGGGATCGCCGAGCGCACAGGCGAATTCCTGCAGATCGTGAACTACAACCTGCGTGGCTCGCAGTACGCCATCGCCGGTACCGTCCGCGGCCTGGAGGCGCTCGAGGAAGAGGTCGAGCGGCTGCGCGAGATCTCGGGCGGCAAGCGGTCCTTCATCCTGGTTCCGGGTATCGACGTCCCGTTCCACTCCAGCGTGCTGCGGGTCGGTGTCGCCGACTTCCGCCGGGCGCTCGAGCGTGTCATGCCGTTCGACAGCGATCCCGCGCTGATCGTCGGGCGTTACATCCCGAACCTGGTACCCCGGCCGTTCACCCTGGATCGCGACTTCATCCAGGAGATCCGCGATCTGGTGCCCGCCGAGCCGCTCGACGAGATCCTCGCCGACTACGACACGTGGCGTAACGAGCGTCCGTCGGAGTTGATGCGCAAGATCGTCATCGAGCTCCTGGCCTGGCAGTTCGCCAGCCCGGTGCGCTGGATCGAGACCCAGGACCTGCTGTTCATCGAGGAAGCCGCAGGCGGTCTCGGTGTCGAGCGGTTCGTCGAGATCGGTGTGAAGTCCGCACCGACCGTCGCCGGTCTGGCCACCAACACCCTGAAGCTGCCCGAATACGCCCACAGCACAGTGGAAGTGCTCAACTCTGAGCGCGATGCCGCGGTGCTGTTCGCCAACGACACGGATCCCGAGCCGGAGCTCGAGGTCGACGACACCCCGGCACCGGCGGCCGAGGCTTCGCCGGCCGCAGCGGCTCCCGTGGCGGCTCCGGCCGCGCCCTCGGGTGGTCCCCGCCCGGACGACATCTCGTTCGACGCGGCCGATGCCACCGTGGCGCTGATCGGCCTGTCGGCCAAGATGCGGCTGGACCAGATCGAGGCGCTGGACTCCATCGAGTCCATCACCGACGGTGCGTCCTCGCGACGCAACCAGCTGCTGGTCGACCTGGGTTCCGAGCTGAACCTCGGTGCCATCGACGGTGCGGCCGAGGCCGATCTGGGTGCGCTCAAGGGCCAGGTGTCCAAGCTGGCCCGCACCTACAAGCCGTTCGGCCCGGTGCTCTCCGACGCCATCAATGACCAGCTGCGCACGGTCCTCGGGCCGTCCGGCAAGCGGCCGGCCTACATCACCGAACGTGTCAGCAAGACATGGGAACTCGGCCCCGGCTGGGGTAAGCACGTCACCGTCGAGGTGGCGCTGGGCACCCGCGAGGGGTCCAGCGTCCGCGGCGGCGCCCTCGGTGGTCTGCACGACGGTGCGCTGGCGGACACCGCGGCCGTCGACAAGGCGATCGATGCCGCCGTCACCGCGGTGGCCGCTCGCAAGGGCATCGCCGTGTCGCTGCCTTCGGCCGGCGGTGCCGGCGGGGGAGGCGTCGTGGACTCGGCGGCCCTGGGTGAATTCGCCGAGAAGGTCACCGGCCCCGACGGCGTGCTGGCTTCGGCTGCCCGCCTGGTCCTGGGACAGCTGGGACTCGACGTCCCGGTCACCGCGCCCGAAGGATCCTCCGACGCCGCGCTCATCGACCTGGTGACCGCCGAACTCGGATCGGACTGGCCGCGACTGGTCGCGCCGTCGTTCGACGCCAAGAAGGCCGTCGTGCTCGACGACCGGTGGGCGAGCGCCCGCGAGGATCTGGTCAAGCTGTGGCTGACCGACGAGGACGAGATCGACACCGAATGGCCGCGCCTCTCAGAGCGTTTCGAGGGTGCCGGACATGTGGTCGCCACCCAGGCGACATGGTGGCAGGGCCGTGCGCTTGCGGCCGGTAAGCAGACCCACGCGACGTTGTTCGGCCGCATCGCTGCCGGCGCGGAGAACCCGGGCAAGGGCCGCTACAGCGACGAGATCGCCGTGGTGACCGGTGCGTCCAAGGGTTCGATCGCCGCGGGTGTGGTGGCACAGCTGCTCGACGGCGGCGCCACCGTGATCGCGACCACCTCGAAGCTCGACGACAACCGGCTGGGGTTCTACAAGAACCTCTACCGCGACCACGCCCGCTTCGGCGCCAAGCTGTGGGTGCTGCCCGCCAACATGGCCTCCTACTCCGATATCGACGCACTGGTGTCGTGGGTCGGTAGCGAGCAGACCGAAAGCCTTGGGCCGCAGTCGATTCACCTCAAGGATGCCCAGAACCCGACGCTGCTGTTCCCGTTCGCGGCGCCGCGGGTGTCCGGCGACCTCTCCGAGGCCGGCTCCCGGGCCGAGATGGAGATGAAGGTGCTCCTGTGGGCCGTGCAGCGGCTCATCGGTGGCCTGTCCACCATCGGTGCCGAACGCGATATCGCCTCACGTCTGCACGTCGTGCTGCCCGGTTCACCCAACCGCGGCATGTTCGGCGGTGACGGCGCCTACGGCGAGTCGAAGGCCGCGATGGACGCCCTGGTGAACCGCTGGAGCGCGGAATCCTCCTGGGCGCAGCGGGTCAGCCTGGCGCACGCGCTGATCGGCTGGACCAAGGGCACCGGCCTGATGGGTCACAACGACGCCATCGTCGGCGCGGTCGAGGAAGCCGGCGTCACCACCTACACCAACAGTGAGATGGCGGCGATGCTGCTGGATCTGTGCACCCCGGAGGCCAAGGTCGCCGCGGCGTCCTCGCCCATCAAGGTCGACCTGACCGGTGGCCTGGGCGATATCAAGCTCGACATGGCCGAGCTGGCCGCCAAGGCCCGCGAGGAGATGTCCGCCGAAGCCGCCTCGAACGACGAGGACGAGCTCACCGGGACCATCGCGGCCCTGCCGTCCCCGCCGCGCCCGCACACCCCGGCGCCCGCGCCGGAGTGGGCTCCGCTGGACATCGATCCCGCGGATCTGGTGGTCATCGTCAGCGGCGCCGAACTCGGCCCGTACGGCTCGTCACGCACCCGCTTCGAGATGGAGGTCGACGGCGAGCTGTCGGCAGCCGGCGTGCTCGAACTGGCGTGGACCACCGGGCTGATCAAGTGGGAAGACGACCCGAAGCCGGGCTGGTATGACACGGCCAGCGGCGACCTGGTGCCCGAATCCGAACTGGTCGAGCGGTACCACGACACCGTGGTGGAGAAGTGCGGTATCCGTGAGTTCGTCGACGACGGTGCGATCGACCCCGATCACGCGTCGCCGCTGCTGGTGTCGGTGTTCCTGGACAAGGACTTCAGCTTCGTGGTCTCCAGCGAGGCCGACGCCCGGGCGTTCGTCGACTTCGACCCCGAGCACACCGTGGTGCGCCCGGTGCCGGATTCGAGCGACTGGCAGGTGATCCGCAAGGCGGGCACCGAGATTCGGGTGCCGCGCAAGACCAAGCTGTCGCGGACCGTCGGGGCGCAGATCCCGACCGGCTGGGATCCGACCGTGTGGGGCATCAGCCAGGACATGGCCAACTCGATCGACCGGGTGGCGCTGTGGAACATCGTCGCGACCGTCGATGCGTTCCTGTCCGCCGGGTTCAGCCCGGCCGAGCTGATGCGTTGGGTGCACCCGAGCCTGGTGGCCAGCACGCAGGGCACCGGTATGGGCGGCATGACCTCGATGCAGACCATGTACCACGGCAACCTGCTGGGCCGGAACAAGCCGAACGACATCCTGCAGGAAGTCCTGCCGAACGTCGTTGCCGCGCACGTCATCCAGTCCTACGTGGGCAGCTACGGCGCGATGATCCACCCGGTCGGCGCCTGCGCCACCGCGGCGGTGTCGGTCGAGGAGGGCGTCGACAAGATCAAGCTCGGCAAGGCCGAACTCGTGATCGCCGGCGGTTTCGATGACCTGACCCTGGAAGCCATCATCGGCTTCGGTGACATGGCGGCCACCGCCGACACCGAGGTCATGCGGGCCAAGGGCATCAGCGACTCGAAGTTCTCCCGCGCCAACGACCGTCGGCGCCTGGGCTTCCTGGAAGCCCAGGGCGGCGGCACCATCCTGCTGGCCCGCGGTGACCTCGCGGTCAAGATGGGTCTGCCCGTGCTGGCGGTTGTCGGTTACGCGCAGAGCTTCGCCGACGGTGTGCACACCTCGATCCCGGCCCCGGGCCTCGGCGCCCTGGGCGCCGGCCGCGGTGGCAAGGACTCGGTGTTGGCACGGTCGCTGAACAAGCTGGGTGTGGGAGCCGACGACATCTCGGTGATCTACAAGCACGACACCTCGACGCTGGCCAACGATCCCAACGAGACCGAGCTGCACGAGCGCCTCGCGGACTCGATGGGACGCTCTGAAGGTGCACCGCTGTTCATCGTCAGCCAGAAGACGCTGACCGGCCACGCCAAGGGCGGTGCCGCGGTGTTCCAGATGATGGGCCTGTGCCAGGTCCTGCGCGACGGCGTGATCCCGCCGAACCGCAGCCTGGATTGTGTCGACGACGAGCTGGCCACCTCCGGTCACTTCGTGTGGCCGCGGGAGACCCTGCGGCTCGGGGAGAAGTTCCCGCTCAAGGCCGGTCTGGTGACCAGCCTCGGGTTCGGGCACGTCTCGGGTCTGATCGCTCTGGTGCACCCGGCGGCGTTCCTGGCGACGCTGAGCGACGACGAGCGGGAGACCTATCTGGCTCGAGCCGAGGAGCGCACGCTCGCCGGCAAGCGCCGGTTGGCGTCGGCCATCGCCGGTGGTCGCCCGATGTACGAGCGGCCCGCCGATCGCCGGTTCGATCACGACACGGCCGAGAAGCCCCAGGAAGCGGCGATGCTGCTGAATCCGGCTTCGCGATTGGGTGATGACGACATCTACATCCGGTGATCGGTCGGTGACCGCTGATCCGTTAGGGTTCACGGCGTGGCGATAGTCGGAATCGGTATCGATGTGGTGTCCATCCCCGACTTCGCCGAGCAGGTCGACCAGCCCGGGACCGTGTTCGCCGAGACGTTCACGCCGGGGGAGCGCCGCGACGCCGCCGACAAGAGTTCGGTGGCGGCGCGGCACCTGGCGGCCCGCTGGGCGGCGAAAGAGGCTGTGATCAAGGCGTGGTCGGGGTCGCGGTTCGCGCAGCGGCCGGTGTTGCCGGAGGGGATCCACCGCGACATCGAGGTGGTCACCGACATGTGGGGCCGGCCGAAGGTCCGGCTCACCGGTGCCATCGCCGAGCACCTGGTCGATGTGACCATCCACGTGTCGCTGACCCACGAAGGTGACACCGCGGCCGCCGTCGCCATTCTCGAAACCAGCTAGCGCCGCACCACCCTTCTGGCGCTCGCCAGATGGGGGCACACCGTCTGAGCCTGCACGGAGAGGCGGCTGCGTCCGGCAGATTACTGTGGGCGCCATGACTGATCTCGTCGCACGCGTCCAGGAAGTCCTGCCGTCGGTCCGCGCGGACCTCGAGGATCTGGTGCGCATTCAGTCGGTGTGGGCCGACCCGGCCCGTCGCGACGAGGTGCACCGCAGCGCGCAGAAGGTGGCCGACCTGTTCACCGGCGTCGGATTCGACGACGTCCGGATCGTCAGCGAAGGCGGCGCCCCGGCCGTCATCGCCCGCCATCCGGCACCGGCCGGCGCGCCGACGGTCCTGCTGTATGCCCATCACGATGTACAGCCCGAAGGCGACCCGGCGCAATGGCATTCGGCGCCCTTCGAACCGACCGAGCGCAACGGCCGGCTCTACGGCCGCGGCACCGCCGATGACAAGGCCGGTATCGCAACACATCTGGCGGCCATCCGCGCCTTCGAGGGCAATCCTCCCGTCGGTGTCACCGTGTTCGTCGAAGGGGAAGAGGAGTCGGGTTCCCCGTCGTTGAGCAGGCTGCTGGAAACCCACCAGGACCTGCTGGCCGCCGACGTCATCATCATCGCCGACTCCGACAACTGGAGCACCGAGATACCGTCGCTCACGGTGTCATTGCGCGGTTTGGCCGATTGTGTGGTCGAGGTCGAGACCCTGGACCACGGCTTGCACTCCGGAATGTGGGGCGGGGTGGTGCCGGACGCCATCTCGGCATTGGTGCGCCTGCTGGCCAGCTTGCACGACGACCAGGGCAACGTGGCGGTCAAAGGGCTGCATCACGGCACCGCGAGCGAGGTCGACTACACCCCGGAACGGGTGCGCGCCGACACCGGAATGCTCGACGGCGTGCAGGAGATCGGGGAGGGGTCGGTGCCCGAGCGGCTCTGGGCCAAACCGGCGATCACCGTCATCGGTATCGACACCACTTCGGTTGCGGCGTCCTCGAACACACTGATTCCGCGGGCCCGCGCCAAGGTCAGCATGCGGGTGGCCCCGGGTGGGGATGCCGGAGCCCATCTGGCGGCGCTGCGCGCCCACCTCGAGGAGCACGCCCCGTGGGGCGCGAAGGTCACGGTCACCCCCGGGGATGTCGGGCAGCCCTACGCCATCGACGCCACCGGCCCGGTGTACGACGCTGCGCGTACCGCGTTCCGGCAGGCGTGGGGCGTCGACGCGGTGGACACCGGGGTGGGCGGGTCGATCCCGTTCATCGCGGAGTTCGCCAAGGCCTTCCCGGCGGCCACCATCCTGGTGACCGGTGTCGAAGACCCGAACACGCAGGCGCACAGCATCAACGAGAGCCTGCACCTCGGGGTGCTGGAACGTGCCGCCACGTCGGAGGCACTGCTGCTGCAGGCGCTGGCGCAGCGCTAGACCGAGATGTCGCGGCGCAATTTGGCGACGTGACCGGTGGCCTTGACGTTGTACTGGGCCACCTCGATGTTGCCGTCTTCGTCCACGACGAATGTCGAGCGGATCACGCCCTGCACGGTCTTGCCGTACATCTTCTTCTCGCCGAACGCGCCCCACGCGGCGAGCACGGACTTGTCCGGGTCGGACAGCAGCGGGAAGGTCAGCTCTTCGTTGTCGCGGAACTTGGCCAGCTTCGCGGGCTTGTCGGGGGAAATGCCGACGACGTCGAGTCCGGCGCCGTTGAGTTCGGCGAGGCTGTCGCGGAAGTCGCAGGCCTGTTTGGTGCAGCCCGGCGTCGAGGCGGCGGGGTAGAAGTACACGATGACCTTGCGGCCCTTGAAGTCCGCCAACGCGACGGTGTTGCCGTCGGCGTCGGGCAGGCTGAACGCAGGCGCTTTGTCGCCCACCTGGAGACGGGGGGTTTCGGACACGTGGAACTCCTCACGGCGGTGTCAGTAGAACGTGCGGTACCCGGCTGAACTAGGGTAGTGCGGCAGGATGGCATCTCTCGTAAGGAGATCCCCGAAGGGGTTAGTGCCGGAGGAAGTGAGGAACCGTGCCGGACCGAGATCCAGAAGAGATCCGGAAGGACATCGACGAGGCTCGTGATCGGCTGGCCTCCACCGTCGACGCTCTTGCCGTGCGCGCCAATCCCACCCGCATCGCCGAGGACGTGAAGGCCCGAGTGCTCACGTTCGTGACCAAACCCGCCGTGGCGGCCTCGTTGGCCGGCGTGGGGTTGGTGACGGTGGTACTGATCATCCGCAGGGCGCGCCGCTGACATACGCCCGCATCAGCGGCGGCGGAACCACCCGAAACTCAGCCGAAACGACGGCGGGTTCGCCTGCAGCCCCAGCCGGCTGCAGCTGTGGACGAACAGCACGTCCGAATTCTCTGATTGCGGAGTTACATCTGTGTCGCATGATGCTTGCGCTGCTGTGGTGTCTGGAAAAAACCCCAGCGTAGACATTGGCTAACTCCCCGCTTCATCTAACCGCGGCCGGCACGCCGCGGGTTCAGCTAACTGGATGGTAACAGCCGGGACCAGAATGCTGCACGCCGAAGCTGCGCACATGGTGTCAGAGCCGAAGAAAGACGGGAATGCAGATAACTTCAATGTGTCACCACAACGCGGATGCCAGCGCCACCGCGGCACATATTGACTCAAACGCTGATTAGATACGGCACCGGATGACGAAACTGACTGACGGGCAAATAACGGCCGTTTGCCCAGCAGGTGCTCGGTCTCAGACGGACAGGATGTGGCCCTCGCTCGCCGCGACGGTGCCATCGAGGAGCGCTGCGTAGCAGGCATCGATCGCCGTCGTTCCGCGGCCACGCACAACGGTCAGCCACGGGTTCTCCGCACGGGTCACCGGCTCCATGAACGCGGCCCAGGCAACGCCGAGGCGCTTCTGCAGATCGGCCGCGCCCCACTCGGCGGTGCGCTTCTGCAATTGATCGGGCGCGAAGAACAAGACGGGGGCCGGCCCCGGCAGATCCTCACCGCCGCCGAACTCGTTCCAGTGCGTCGCGCCGACAGCGCAGCTGTAAGCGAGTTTGTCCTCGAGTCGCCGATGTACGGCCGCGCGCACCTGCGCACTGCCACTGAAATCGACGTACACCGCGGCGTTGTCGGCCAGGGCGTCGGCGACGTCGTCGTAGCAGAGCACCTGGTCATAACAGCCCAGTGACCGGGTGAATGCCGCATTCGCCGGCGAGGTGAGTCCGACGACCTTCACCGCGCTGAGGCGTAGACCGAGGCAGAACGCGGTGCCGTAGGCGGTCTTGCTGGATGCGCTGGACAGGATCACGGTGCCCGTCCCGAAGAAGCCGTTGTCGGCGAGGAAATCGTCGATGAGGAACGACGTGCCGAACTGCGGCCGCAACAGGGCTTGCTGAGGCTCGAGTTCGGGGGTGTAGCCCGGATCGGCGCTGCAGCGAATGTAGGTGTTGTAGATCGGCGCACGCTCACGCCGGTGGGCGGCGCCGTCGACAAAGCCGCGGGCGTCGTCGTGAGTGGGTTGCAGAACAGCTTCGTCGGCGACAGGCCAGTATCCGTAGAAGCGGTCACCGACGTCGACGCCGGCATACCGGGACTCGACGACGGAGGCGAAGCCCCACACCGGCAGGCTGCCGGTGGTGGCGTCACCGGTCGGAAAAAAATCCCAATAGTTCATCGCGTCCCCGAACGCGGCGTAGGTGATGTTGTTCGACGTGAGCGCAAATGCGTCGACATGGCATCGCACTTCGCCGTCGGCGAGTGCGGCCGAAGGGGTGGTATCCCAGTGGGTTCGCCGCACGTCATCACGCTGGACGACAAATCGTGTGGTCATGGCGGAGCTCCTTCCCAGCCCGAAGTCTGGCAGGTCCGCACGGCCGTGGATGGGGTAGCGCACTACCTCTGAGATTGCTGACCCGCGCGCCGCGTCAGGTAGTCGATCTGGAGGTAGATCGAGTAGAGCACCAGCGGCGGCAGCACGATGAAGGGCACGTTCTCGCCGATGAACTTGAACCACAGCCCGAAGCCGCCCTGCCCGATATCGGCGAACCCGGCGCCCACTTCGGAGATGAAATACACCGCGGTGCTGCTCATCAGGACGGCACAGCCGGCGAAGGCGATCCACAAGCTGCGGATGCGGCGCTCCGTGGGCAGATCCTTGCGGATCAGCCGCGTCCACATCGTGAAAACGATGACGCCGGTGCTCACTCCGACCACTTCGAGTCCGAACACCCACGGATTGCCGCTCGTGTAGCGGGTGTCGGCGAGGCCGTACTGCCACCACAGCCACTTCCACCCGGGGTCGTCGGTGGGCGCCCACCAGCCGAAGGGATGTCCGATCAGGAACATCAATTCGTAGCCGATCTGGCTGCACGCGGTGTAGGGCAGATAGAACAGTGTCAGCTCGGCGGCCTTGTCGAGCCGGGTTCGTTGCTCACCCGGTGCGTTCCAGAGGATGACGAAGGGCAGCAGCATCACCGGCACGCCGAACAGCACGTTGGCGACGACGTCGGAGCTGAACGTCGGCTCGATGAAGCCGGCGGAGACGCCCACCGTCATGACGAGGAACACCACCGCGGTGAAGATCGCGACGCCGAGATAGATCCTCAACCGGTGGGGCGCCCCGGGCCGGGACAGGTCGTGGCGGGGCTCGGCCAGGGTAGTCACGATTGACGCCCGCCGCGCGCTGTGTGAATGTCATACGCAATCATGAGAATTACATTCTCATGAGCGGCAGGCCGATCGGAGGACTTTGCATGGCCACCGGAGACTCCGACGTCGATTTCTTCCGCGACCGGCACCTCGTCACCGATCCCTACCCGTACTTCGACGACCTCCGACGGCGGTGTCCGGTCATCACGGAAAAGCACTACGGCGTGGCCATGGTGACGGGGTGGGACGAAGCGGTGCAGGTGTACAACGACGCGGCGTCGTTCTCCTCCTGTACGTCGGTGACGGGGCCGTTCCCGGGGTTCCCGGTCCCGCTCGATGGCGACGACGTGAGCGCGCTGATCGACAAGCACCGGCACGAATTGCCGTTCAGCGATCAACTGCCGGCGCTCGACCCGCCGGCGCACACCGACCACCGTTCGTTGCTGATGCGGCTGATGACGCCGAAGCGGCTCAAGGAAAACGAAGACGCGATGTGGCGGCTGGCCGACGAGGTGCTCGACGACTTCCTGGCGCCGGGAGAAGGCGAGTTCATCAAAGGTTTTGCCAGCCCCTTCACCCTGCTGGTGATCGCCGACCTGCTCGGGATCCCGGATGACGACCGGGAGACCTTCGTCCGCGGAATCCGCGAGCACTCCGGCGGCGGTATCGGCAGTACCGGTGAGGCGGCGCTGGCACACAGCCCGCTGGAGTTCCTCTATGCCCAGTTCTCCGACTACATCGCCGCCCGCAGGCGCACCCCCCGCGATGACGTGCTCACGGGGCTGGCCGAAGCCAGCTTCCCGGACGGCACCACCCCGGACGTCGCAGATGTCGCGCGGGTGGCCACCAATGTGTTCTCCGCAGGACAGGAGACCACGGTGCGGCTGCTCAGCGCAGCGGTGCAGATCCTCGGCGACCGGCCCGATATCCAGGCGCAGGTGCGCGCTGACCGCACCCTGTTGCCGAACTTCATCGAGGAGACACTGCGCGTCGAGAGCCCGGTCAAAGGTGACTTCCGGCTGTCCCGGGTGCCTGTGACCGTCGGTGCGACACGCCTCGACGCCGGCACCACCGTCATGGTTCTCAACGCCGCCGCCAACCGGGACCCGCGACGATTCGCCGACCCCGGCACCTTCGACCTCACCCGCCGGAATGCCCGCCAGCACCTGGCGTTCGGCCGGGGCATCCACAGTTGCCCGGGTGCCCCACTGGCGCGTGCCGAGACGCGGGTGGGCCTGGAACGAATCCTGGACCGCACCAGCGATATTCGGATCTCCGAGCGTCATCACGGCCCGGCTGGGGAACGCGCGTATCGCTACATCCCGACCTACATACTGCGCGGGCTCACCAAACTGCATCTGGAATTCGACGTCCTCACTGACTGAGCGTCCAGATGCATCCACCCTCGGTCCGGATGATGTCTCCCAGGAAGGCGTTGAGCTCGCCCGGGCCGTAGGTGAACCCGCCCGAGAGAGCTTTCTCGAAGGGTGCCTCCTTGTAGGGGAGCAGGGTCCATCGGCATGCGGCGCCGGATGTGGGCGAGCCGGTGGTGGCGTACCTCCCGGCGGCCACCACCTTGCCCACCTCGTACACCCCGTCCCCGGGCATCGCCGTCACGGGGTTGGTGGTCGACGTGATGGTGGTGGCCGTCGGTACCAGCTTCGTGGACGTCTCGGTGACGGTGATCAACTGATCGGTCCGGAACAAGCCGGTTGATGAACATCCCGTCAACACTGCGGCACCGATGAATCCCGCAACGCCGCGTTGTGCGCCCGTCATGATCACGGGGACGACGTTGCGTGACGGTCGGTGCTCCGCGAAAGAGCCTCTCCCGATCTATATCGAACATTTCAGCGAAACCCCAGCTTTGGCGGCGATTTCGAAGGCGGCTCACAGGTCGCCGACGCCGGCGCACAAAAAAATCCGGCCGCCCCGGGGATTCCCGTCGCGGCCGGATTTTGTGGTGCGCCGTCAGGGTTTCGAACCCCGGACCCGCTGATTAAGAGTCAGCTGCTCTACCAACTGAGCTAACGGCGCGTGAACTGCGTGAGAGACGATAACAGGCCGAGCGCCTCTGACGGAAATCCGTATGCTGAACTGCGGGCGAGGGGGAGCGACGGCGAGGTCGCGTCCACTCTGTGACTGCCCTTAGACTCTTTGCCAACGGCGCATGCTATTTGAATGCGTTCTGACGGCCCCGGTTGTGAGGTGGAACAGGTATGTGGCAGGTCCGTTCGGTGACCCGTCCGCGCGGCTATCGACCCTGGCTGGTGGCGTTGCTGTTGGTTCCCACAGTGGTGCTGACACTGAGCGCGTGCGCCAACAACACCGCCGCGCCGGTGGCTCAGACCATCGAGAACAAGGGCACCCCGTTCGGTGATCTCCTGATTCCCAAACTCACCGCCTCGGTGACCGACGGCGCGGTCGGCGTCGCCGTCGACCAGCCCGTCACCGTCACCGCCGAAGACGGTGTGCTGGGCCCGGTGACCATGAAGGACGAGGACGGCACCCTGATCCCCGGCCAGCTGAGTAAGGACGGGCTCACCTGGTCCACCACCGAGCCGCTGGACTTCAACGAGAGCTACACGCTGGAGGCGCGTTCACTGGGGCTCGGCGGTGAGGCCAGCCGGCGGATGGCATTCGAGACACATTCGCCCGAGAACCTGACCATGCCGTACCTGATGCCCGGCGACGGCGAGACCGTGGGCATCGGGCAGCCGGTGGCCATCCGCTTCGACGAGAACATCCCGAACCGGGCTGCGGCCGAACGTGCCATCAAGGTCACCACCAAGCCGCCCGTGGAGGGCGCGTTCTACTGGCTCAACAATCGCGAAGTCCGTTGGCGCCCACAGCATTACTGGGAGCCGGGCACCACCGTCGATGTCCAGGTGAACACCTACGGTGTCGATCTCGGCGACGGGCTGTTCGGGCAGGACAACGCCAGCACCCAATTCACCATCGGTGACGCGGTGATCGCCACGGCTGACGACACCACCAAGACCATCACGGTGCGCGTGAACGGTGAGGTGGTCAAGACCATGCCGACCTCGATGGGCAAGAACAGCACCCCCACCAACAACGGGGTGTACATCATCGGAGACCGCTACGCCGATCTGGTGATGGACTCGTCCACCTACGGAGTGCCGGTCAATTCACCCAATGGTTACCGCACGGAGGTGGAGTACGCCACGCAGATGTCTTACAGCGGCATCTATGTGCATGCCGCGCCGTGGTCGGTTGGCAGTCAGGGCTATTCGAATGTCAGTCACGGCTGCCTGAACGTCAGCACCAGCAATGCGCAGTGGTTCTACAACAACACCAAGCGCGGCGACATCGTGGAGGTCGTCAACACCGTCGGCTCGCCGCTGCCCGGTACCGACGGCCTGGGCGACTGGAACGTGCCCTGGGATCAGTGGCAGGCCGGTAACGCCAGCGCCTAGTCAGGACCGCACCACCTCGATGGTTCCCGGGTCCTCCGGCAGATAGCGCAACCGCACCCGCGCGCCCGCGGGCACCACACCGTCGGCACTCGTCCGGCCGTGCCACTGGTGCCCGCTGTCGTCGGCGTACTGCACCGTCACCCGCGTCATCGGTACGGCGCCGACGTAGTACCGCCACGCTTTGGCCACGGTGCCGGTGGTGACCACGCCGTCGTGGCTGAGTCGCCGCCGTTGGTCGGCGGCGGCACGCAAACGGTTGTGCGCTAACTCGATTGCGACCGCCCCGATCAGCGCGAGCGCCACGGTTGCGTAGCTGCCCGCGCCGAGGCCGACCGCCGCCACGAAAGCGGCGAACGGCAGCAGCGCCACGCGCAGCGACAGGACGGGGTGCACGAACACTCCGGCCACGGCCAGCAGCGCAGCGGCGGCCAGCAGCCAGGCTGCCAACCCACCCTCGGTCAATGAACGGCCCGCGGCGAACCCGCACCCCAGTGCCGCGGCCCAACATCCCCAGGACGTGATGCGCCGGTGTGTCACCGTCCAATTGTGCGGGGCATGAACGCAGAAACGCCGCCCACTTGCGTAGACGGCGTTCCCGAACCGGGGTGGCTGACGGGACTCGAACCCGCGACAGCCAGGATCACAACCTGGTGCTCTACCAACTGAACTACAGCCACCATCGCTGCTACCGGTGAACCGGATGTGCAGCGTGGTAGATCTTAACCGGTAGACCCGCTCGGAGCCGAATCGGTTTCCTCCGGCGTGGTTCCCGGCGGGCCCAGGGTGGCCGCTACCGCGGCGATATCGCTGGTAGACGGCCCGGGTGGACTGACGAAGGCGGTCTGCCGGTAGTACTTGAGTTCGCGGATCGACTCGTGGATATCGGCCAGGGCGCGGTGCGCCAGGCCTTTCTCCGGCTGGCCGAAGTAGATCCGCGGGTACCACCGTCGGCACAGTTCCTTGATCGAGCTGACGTCGATCATCCGGTAGTGCAGGTAGTTGTCCAGCGTCGGCATGTCCCTGGCGAGGAATCCACGGTCGGTGGCGATCGAATTGCCGCACAGCGGCGCGGTGTTGGCGGTCTTGACGTGAGTGCGGATGTAGTCGAGCACGGTCGCCTCGGCGGTGGCCAGGTCGACGGTGGAGGCCTTCACCTCTTCGGTCAGCCCGGATCGCGAGTGCATCTGTTTGACCACATCGATCATTCCCGACAGCGCGGCGTCGTCGGCGTGGATCACCACGTCCACGCCGTCGCCGAGGACGTTGAGGTCGGCGTCGGTCACCAGGGCCGCGATCTCGATCAGCCGGTCCGACCCCAGATCCAGCCCCGTCATCTCACAGTCGATCCACACGAGTTCTTCACGCACAGGGCTTCACAGTAGGCCCACCTGCAGGCAGAGGCCTATTCACACCCCGGGTCGACGTAAGGTCAGGAGCCGAAGCCGGCGAGAGGACGCGTCCATGACCACCGGATCCGGGGATATCAGTCCGGCTCGACAAATCGCCGCGGGTTATGCCGCCGCCGGCGCATCGTTGCAGCTGGGAGCCGTGGTCGTCGATGGGGTCGTAGATGCGGGCGCGCAGGTGCGCATCCCCTTGGCGACGATGAACCGGCACGGGCTCGTCGCGGGCGCCACCGGGACCGGCAAGACGAAGTCGCTGCAGGTGATCGCCGAGCAACTGTCGGCTGCGGGTGTGCCGGTGGTGATGGCCGATGTCAAAGGCGACCTCTCGGGACTGTCGCGGCCCGGCGAATCCGATGACGCAGTGGGCCAGCGTGTCGCCGACACCGGCGACGACTGGACGCCGACGGGGTTCCCGGTGGAGTTCCTGTCGCTCGGTACCTCCGGTGTGGGCGTCCCGGTGCGCGCGAGCATCACCAGCTTCGGGCCGATACTGCTGGCGAAAGTGCTGGGGCTGAACAAGACCCAGGAGTCCACCCTGGGCTTGATCTTCCACTGGGCTGATCAGCAGGGGTTGCCGCTCCTGGATCTCAAGGATCTGCGTTCGGTGATCCAGTTCCTCACCAGCGACGAGGGCAAGCCGGAACTCAAGGCGCTGGGTGCGGTGTCGACGACGACGGCGGGGGTGATCCTGCGAGCGCTGGTGAACCTCGAGGCCGAGGGCGGTGACACCTTCTTCGGCGAACCCGAACTCGAGCCCGACGACCTGATCCGGGTGGACGGGCAGGGCCGTGGAGTCATCACCTTGTTCGAACTCGGTAGCGACGCAGCCCGTCCGGTGCTGTTCTCGACATTCCTGATGTGGGTGCTCGCCGACCTGTTCACCGCGCTGCCCGAGGTGGGCGATGTGGACAAGCCCAAGCTCGTGTTCGTCTTCGACGAGGCACACCTGCTGTTCGCCGACGCGTCCAAGGCATTCCTCGAGCAGGTGGAGCAGACTGTCAAACTGATCCGATCCAAAGGCGTCGGTGTCTTCTTCTGCACGCAACTGCCCACCGACATTCCCAACGACGTCCTCTCGCAGCTCGGTGCGCGCATCCAGCACGCCCTGCGCGCCTTCACCCCGGATGACGAGAAATCGTTGCGCAAGACGGTGCGCACCTATCCCAAAAGCACGGTGTACGAACTCGAGTCGGCGCTGACGTCGCTGGGCACCGGCGAGGCCGTCGTCACCGTACTGTCGGAGCGGGGTGCGCCCACCCCGGTGGCGTGGACCCGGATACGCGCACCTCGGTCCCTGATGGACACCATCGGACCCGAGGCCATCGCAGCGGCCGCGAAAGCCAGCCCGCTGCAACAGGAGTACGGCCAGACTGTCGACCGGGATTCCGCCTACGAGCGGTTGACCGCCAGACTGGCGCCCGCACCGGAGCTGCCACCGGTACCCGCCGACGTGTATGTGCCACCCATGCCGGCCCCCGCCGAGCCCGGCATGCTGGAGAAGATGATGGACAGCCCGGCGTTCAAGAGCGCGATGCGCTCAGCGGGTACGGTGATCGGCCGTGAGATCACCCGCAGCATCTTCGGCACCGGCCGTCGTAGGAGGCGTTGACCCATGGAGCCGCTGAGTTCAGGCGAGGTGGTCGATGCACTGAGCGCCGATCTGCGGTCGGCGGACTACACGACCGACGGCGTGGCCGGGCTCTTGGGCGCCGACGCCGGCGCGGCCTTCAGCCGGGGGCTGTGGTGGTCGGCCTTGCGCGCCACCGACCGTGCCGACGCAGATCAGCAGCGGCTGGCGGTCCTGGTGCGGCTGTTTCTCCTCGGTGCCGACGAGTCCAGGGACCGGGTGGCGCTTGCGCTGCCGACCGTGGGGATCGACACGCTGATCGACAGCGGTGTCGTCGACGTGACCGGACAGGGCAGCATCCGGGCCGCCCTCGACGTGCGCCCGCACAGCGACGGCGTCCGCGACTTCCTGGTGGTCTCTGATCAGGACGCCGCGATGCGCCCGGGTCCGGTGCGCCCCGACCACGTCCTCGGAATCGGCGGCGCATCGGTTTCGCTGGCCCATGCCGTCGTCCGCGATCCGGTACGGCGCGCGCTGGATCTGGGAACCGGCTGCGGTATCCAGGCGCTGCACCTGGACGCGCACTGCGACCAGATCGTCGCCACCGACACCAATCACCGCGCCTTGGCGCTGGCCGCGGCGACCGCCCGGCTCAACGGGATGTCGTGGGATCTGCGGCACGGCAGCATGTTCGAGCCGGTGGCCGGTGAACGGTTCGACCTGATCGTGTCGAACCCGCCGTTCGTGGTGGGCACCGGCGCGCTCGACTTTCAGTACCGCGACTCCGGCATGGCCGGAGATGCGTTGTGCGCCAAGTTGATCGAGCAGGCCGGTGCGTATCTCGAGCCGGGTGGCACCGCACAGATCATGGCCAACTGGATTGTCCGCGAAGGCCATGACTGGCGTGACCGCGTTTCCGGCTGGCTGGCGGGCTCCGGACTCCACGCGTGGGTGGTGCAACGCGAGTTCGCCGACCCGGTGAGCTACGTGTCGTTGTGGACCTCGGATGCGGGGGAGTTGCCGGAGGACGCGGCCCGCCGCGGAGGGCAGTGGCTGGATTGGTTCGACGCAGAGGACATCGCCGGGGTCGGCATGGGCATGATCACGCTGCGGGCACCCCGCCCGGGCGAGCGGCGGCCGCCGGATCAGGTACTCGAAGAGATCACCGGCGCCGATGAGATGTTGACCGGCCCGGAGGTGGCAGCGTTCTTCGCCCGCCGGGAGTATCTGCACGACACAGGAGATGAGCAGCTGTTGGGCACCCGGTTGTCCACGGCGCCGGTGTTTCTCGAAGAGCAGTCACTGCCCGGCCCCGACGGGTGGCAGCTGGTGGGCGCGGCGGTGCGCAGGCCGGGCGGGCCCGCCGCAGTTCTGGGCGTCGACGAGGTGTCGCGTGCGCTTCTGGCGGGATGTCGCGGCGAGGTGCCGTTGGGGATGCTGCTCGATCTGCTGGCCGCACATCACGGCGTGGACTCGGGTGCCTTGGCCGAGGCCGCGTTGCCGGTGGTGCGGGAGGCGATCGGACGCGGAATCCTCTACGAGGCCACCTGACTCACCTCGACTCACCTCAGCTGACCTCAACTCACCTCGCGAGCGCGCGTGTCTGTACGTGACACGCCGGGCCGCAACGTACAAAAGCGTGCGCTCGTCCTTGGGGGGTTAGCCGCCGCCCAGCTTCTTGTAGACCGCGCCGACGATCGGCGTCACGATGGCGCGTGGCGTGTAGCCGCTGGCGACCGACATCGCCTTCGACGTCACACCGGGCACCACCCGCATCTTGTTGGCCTCCAAGCCATCCAGCGACAGCTTGGCGGTGTACTCGGTGGAGATCCACAGGAAGTCGGGGATAAGTCTTTCGACCAGGGACTGCTCGGTCTCGGCGGGCAGCGTCTCGCGCACCGGGCCGGGTGCCAGCAGCGTCACATGCACCCCGTCTTTCTTCAGCTCGCCACGAATGGACTCACTGAAGGTGTTGGCGAAGGCCTTGCTGGCAGCGTAGGTGGAGTTGTTGGGGATCGGCGAATTGCCCGCTGCTGAACCGGAAATCAGGATGCCACCCGCTCGCCGCGACACCATGCCCGGCAGCACGGCGAGTACGAGGTCATGGACGCCAAGCACATTCAGTTGCACCTGGGCCTTCTCCGCGGCCGGGTCGAGCTTGGCGACGGGACCGAACGTCGCGGTTCCGGCGTTGGCGCACAAGATGGAGATCTCGCGGGTGGCGAGTTCCTGGCACAGCGTTTCACGCTCGGCAGGATCGCCGAGGTCCACTGGACGGACTTCCACGGTGACGCCGTACTGCGCGGTCAGCCGCTCCGCCAACGCCGTCAGCACCTCGGCTCGGCGCGCGGTGATGATCAGGTGATGGCCGCGTGCGGCCAGTTCGGTGGCCAGCGCTTCGCCGATGTTCTGGGAAGCACCGGTGACGACGGCGCGCGCATCTGGATGTGGCTTGGGTACTGGCACACGGGTCATCGTAGACAGCACCGGGGCTGGCCTGGTCGGCAAGCTCCGGTCGCTAGAGTGCGCGGCATGAGCCCAGTGGACGGACCACCCAAGTCGGCCCGGTCCAGGATCGCCGCCTGGGCGCTGTGGGACTGCGGTTCCACGGGCATGAACGCGATCGTGGTGACGTTCGTCTTCTCGGTTTATCTCACCGGCGCTGTGGGGGAAGGCACCCAGGGCGGCGCCTCACCGGTGAGCTGGCTGGGCCGCGCCGAGGCCATCGCGGGCCTGACGGTGGCTCTGCTGGCTCCGGTCACCGGGGTGTGGGTGCAAGCGGCACGGTTGCGCCGCGAGGTGCTGGCCATCCTGACCGGGCTGGCGGTGGCGGTGACGGCCTCCATGAGCCTGATCCGCGACGAGCCGGCCTACCTGTTCGCGGGGCTGGCGATGCTGGCGGTCGCCGCGGCGTGCGGCGACCTGGCCAGTGTGCCGTACAACGCACTGCTACGGCAGCTGTCGACGCCGGAGACCTCGGGACGGATCTCTGGATTTGGTTGGGCCTCAGGTTATTTCGGCAGCGTTCTGCTGCTCGTCCTGGTGTATGTCGGGTTCATCGCCGGAGACGGGCCCACCCGCGGAGTGCTGGGTGTCCCCGTCGAGGACGGCATGTACGTGCGCATGGCGATGCTGCTGGCCGCAGCCTGGTTCGCATTGTTCGCGCTGCCGCTGTTGCTGACCATGCACCGCTGGCCCAAGCCGGTGGAACCGCCGCGTGAGCGCATCGGGTTGATCGGCGCCTACCGCAAGGTGTGGAGCGATATCAGCACCGAGTGGCGACGCGACCGCAATCTCGTTTTCTACCTGATGGCCAGCGCGGTCTTCCGCGACGGACTGGCCGGTGTTTTCGCCTTCGGCGCGGTGCTCGGCGTGGCGGTGTACGGGCTGTCGCAGGGCGATGTGCTGATCTTCGGCATTGCAGCCTGTGTGGTCGCGGCCATCGGTGCCGTGATCGGCGGCCACGTCGACGACCGGGTGGGCTCCAAGCCGGTGATCGTCACCTCGCTGGTGTCGATGATCATCACCGGGCTGGTGCTGCTGGTCCTGTCCGGCCCAGTGGCGTTCTGGGTGTGCGGGTTGCTGCTGTGCCTGTTCGTCGGCCCCACCCAGTCGTCGGCGCGCACACAACTTTTGCGCATGACCGTCGACGGCCAGGAAGGTGTGGCCTTCGGCCTGTACACGATGACGGGTCGGGCCGTGTCATTCCTGGCGCCATGGATGTTCTTCACGTTCGTCGACGCCTTCGGCACCGATCGGGCCGGCACCGCCGGTCTGTGTGTGGTGCTGGCAGCCGGTCTGCTGGCGATGCTGTTCGTCAAGGTGCCGCGTCACGGCGTCGAGACTGCGGTGGCGCCCTGATTTTCGCGGGTTCTTGGGTGGGAGCGCAGTGTCAGTGAAGGATCACCCCGCGGGGTTTGACTGCGGGGTTCCTCCTCGGGTCGCGGCTTCGCCGAGCGACCCGCATCGGTCACCCCGCGGCGCCTGATTGCGGGGTTCCTCAGCGCGCTCGTACCTCGCGCGCATCGGTCACCCCGCGGGGTTTGACTGCGGGGTTCCTCCTCGGGTCGCGGCTTCGCCGAGCGACCCGCATCGGTCACCCCGCGGTGCCTGATTGCGGGGTTCCTCAGCGCGCTCGTACCTCGCGCGCATCGGTCACCCCGCGGGGTTTGACTGCGGGGTTCCTCCTCGGGTCGCGGCTCCGCCGAGCGACCCGCATCGGTCACCCCGCGGACGCACAGATCGTCAGGCCCGTGCCCGACCTCTCCCGCACCTGAGTGCCATCCACCGATACCGTGCACGTCACCTCGCGGCCCACGTTCAGCACCGTCACGCTCGCGGCGTTCAACGCCGGCGACGACAAGCTCACTTCCTTGGTCCACGGCAACACGACGTTGAACTCCATTTGCAGCACACCACCGGCGTCGACGTAGGTGATGCTGATGGCCCGGCCTTCGCCGGAGACGGTGTACACCACCGGTTCGCTGACGCCCGGTTCGGAGCTGGTGGGCGGAAGCAGCGGTGCCGAGGTCGACGGCGTCGTCGTGGACGGCGACGTACTGGTCGACGGGGTGCTGGTGGTGGTGGGCGTGCGCGAGGTCGTGGTGGGTGGCGCGGTGGTCGCCGGTTCCTGCTGCATCGGCGGCAGCGGCGCCACCACGGTGTCCTGCTTGGCGTTGGTGTCGGCGATCACGAGCGCGATCACCATGCCCACCACCAAGAGCACCGCCGCGGCGGCGGCCAGCCACAACCACCGCGGCGAGCGGGGCGGCTCCGGCGGCTCACCGCCGGGAGGCGGCTGCATCGGTTGTTGGGTCTGCGTCCAGTACGGGGGCAGTTGCTCGGTGGGGTTCGGTGGGGTGTAGCCGGGGTAGCCGTACTGACCTGCATAGGCAGGATCGTTGTAGGGCCCGTTGCGATTGCCCATTTGCTCCGTGGGCTGTGACCAGCCGCGGCGATATGGATCAGACCCGTCGGGTCGGCGTGGATCAGTCATGCCCACCTCATCCCTGCAGGCTACCCGCGCAGGCACGCATCCCAAGCAACACACCCGGGTACAAACCGATACGGTGTCGGCGGACGACCTCGGTTCGGCCGACGGTCATTGAAACGACGAGCAGTTGGAGGAGCGTTCGGTGGGACCGCGAGTGCGCGCGATCTACGGCGCGTCACTGTCACCGGACGCGACGGCATTCGCGCACATCGTCGACGACGGCGGCTACCCCCGCGCCGTTCAGCGATTCCTGCGCGGTTGGCGGGCCAGCTCGTCCCGCGATGTCGAATTGCCGGTTGACGGTCCCGTCACCCGCGTCATCCACTCCGCCGACGGGCATTGGCTGGCGTGCGAAGTGGCACCCGACGGAGCCTCCCGCACCCAGATCTGGGTGGTGACCACCGACCCCGATGACCGTGATGCGCGCCGGATCGACGGCCTCGGCTCCGAGACCGACGACGCGACCGCGGAGTTGATCGGTTGGGACGGCACCCAGGTGGCCGCGATCATCACCGGCCAGGACGGTGTGGGCGAGTCCTGCCTGATCGATCCGGCCACGGGCAATCGTCTTGTGCTGGACCGGCGCTCGGCCGGCCGGCTGGTCGACTCGTGGGCCGGGGCTGCCCTGGTGCGGGTCGGCCCGCGCGGATACCGCGAGCTGCTGATGTTGCGTGGCCTCACCGAGATCTCGTTGCTGCCCTACGATCCCGGATCCGTCACCGACGCCGGCGTGATTCTCGACGATCACGGACCCCGCCGCCTGCGCTCCGGCCCCGAGGGCGAGGACATGAAGCTGTACCAGCCCGCGAGTACCCACGGGCTCAACAGCACCGAGGGATTCGTCCGTGCGCTCATCCGCTCCGACAACGGGGCCGACCACGCCCGGTTGATCGAGGTGACCGTCACCGAGGACGGCGTGTCCTATCACGTGGTAGCCGAGAAACCGGGGTACGAGCTCGACGAGTTCGTGGTCAGCGATGACTTGTCGACGGTGGCGATCCTGTGGAACATCAACGGATGCAGTGAATTACAGATCCTGCAGTACGCCGACAACACGTTGTCGCCGGCCATCCCGCTGCCCGGCCTGGTGGCCAGTGAGCTCTCCATCAGCGCCGGCGGCTCGATGGTCGCCATGACGGTGGAGAGTCCCTGGCAGCCGCGCACCGTGGAGCTCGTCGACACCCGCACCTTGGAATGGGAACCGGTGGATCGCACGCCCATGTCGGGCCCGCTGGCCGCCGCCCCCACCCTGGACACCCTCACCGCCCGCGACGGAATGACGTTCACCGCATGGCGATACTCGCCGCCGCCCGGCGTGGAGGACATCGGCGCGCTGATCTACCTGCACGGCGGGCCGGAAGGCCAGTCGCGCCCCGGTTACAGCGAAGTGTTCCCTCAACTGCTCAATGCCGGTATCACGGTGCTGACCCCCAACGTGCGCGGCTCGGGCGGTTTCGGGCGGTCGTTCATGCACGCCGACGACCGCGAGCGCCGGTTCGCTGCCATCGATGACGTCGCCGACTGTGTCGCACATCTGCTGGACCACGGCTTCGCGTCGCCGGGGTGTATCGCGGTGGGCGGCTGGTCCTACGGCGGCTATCTGACGCTGGCGGCCTTGACCTTCCATCCGGAACTGTTCGCCGCAGGCGTCAGCATCTGCGGTATGAGCGACTTGAGCACGTTCTACCGCAACACCGAAGCCTGGATTGCTGCAGCCGCCTATCCCAAGTACGGCCACCCGATCAGCGACCGGGATCTCCTCGACCAGCTCTCACCCCTGCTGCGGGTGGATTCGCTGACTGCCCCACTGCTTCTGGTGCACGGCGGCAACGACACCAACGTCCCGGTGGGCGAGTCGGATCAAATGGCGCAGGCCCTTCGGGAACGGGGCCGTACGGTGCGCTACCTGGTGTTCGATGACGACGGCCACGAGATCGCCAAGCGGGAGAACCGAGCTGCCCTGGCGAATGCGGTGCGCGACTGGCTCAGCACCGCCTTCGCCAACGCGCGTTAACTGGGCGGTTGTTCGCGGGGCGCTGCCAAAACGCCACCAAAACGTCATGTTTGGGATTTTTGCGCTCGGGTAAACCTGTGCTCGCCAGGTAGTGGGAAGTCGAACGGAGGCTCTAGATGCGACGCGGCGGTCTGATCGGCGTGATTGTTCTGGTCTGGCTTCTGATCGGAGTGTTTGCCGCCTTCCAGCGGGGGTACTTCGAGAACACTGAAACCAACTGCGCAACAGCGGGTTCCATCGCACTCACCGTGGTTGTGGGCCCGTTGAATTACGCAGGCGTCAATCCAACGGTGGAGAGCTGCAACCTGCCGCAACCCAGCGCATAGACCCCTGCAAAAGAGTATTCAGTTCACTGAAAGGTAGGAATCATGATTGTCCTCGGAGCGATCCTGCTCATTCTGGGCTTCGTGTTGAATATCAGCATCCTGTGGACCATCGGCATCATCTTGCTGGTGATCGGCGCGGTCTTCTGGATCCTTGGTGCCGTCGGCCGTCCGGTCGCCGGACGCAAGGCCTGGTATTAACCCAGACCTAGTGGTCTTCGCCAGCCCAGCGTAGTGCGGCGACGGCCATCGCACGAAGTACTGCACGAGAGTGCGGTTTGGAGCCGGCCGGGTTACCCCCGGCCGGCTTCGTGCTGTACGGGGTCGAGTTGATCAACCCGAACGTCGCATGCGCGGTCAAGCGTGCATCGGCCTCGTCGAGCCCGGGATGGACATCGCGCAGCACCGCCACCCATACCTCGACATACTGACGCTGGCTGCGCCGCACCTGCCGCCGTGCGGGCGCCGGCAACTGGTCGAGATCGCGGTCCTGGATTCGGATCAGGTCCGGCTCACCCAAGGCGAAGTCGAGGTGGAAATCCACCAGCCCGGACAGCGCGGCCTCCGCGTCGCCGTCGGCCTTCTCCACCACCGCCCGTCCGCCGTCGTGCAACCGGGTGCTGATGCCCACCAGCAACTCCACCAGCATCGCTTCCTTGTTGGGGAAGTGCCGGTAGATCGCCGGGCCGCTGACATCGGCGGCGGCGCCGATGTCCTCCAGACGCACGGCCAGGTAGCCGCGCTCGGCGAACTGGCGTTCGGCGGCCCGCAGCAGGAGCGAGCGGCGGTCGGACTTGAGCTGACTACGCCGGGTCGACTCGGTGGGCATCTCGCCTCCTCACCTGGACAATGTCGGTTAATGGCGATTAACATACCATTGTCGCCGTGAACGTCGGCGTAATGCCATCCGTAGGCTACCGTCGATGTGCCGAGAGATGCTGTGGCGCAGCTTCTTCGGGATCAGAGGTCCAGCGCGCGGCTCCGAGCAGGTGGCGGTCCGACGATGACGACGTCCAGGTCGGCGGTATTGGCGGCCATCCGCTCACGGAACCTCTCCGGGCTGACCAACCCTTCGGTGTACACCAGATCGTCGGTGTGGAAGCCGGTCCTGTCGAAGAACGGTTCGAAGATGTCGGTGGTCAGGATTCCGAGCAGCCGGGTGTCGTGCCGGTCGATCGCGAACGTGTGCACGGTGCCCGCCGGGGCGTGGACGAAGTCGCCGGGGGTCAACAGAACTTCGTCGCCGTTGGCGTACAACCAGACTCGGCCCGCCATGCAGAAGAAATTCTCCGTGTGTTGCTGGTGGAAGTGCCGGATGAAGTAGGGCTGCGGGGCAGCGGTGGTCAGCACCGAGAAGTAGCGGCCGCCGGTGTTGCGGCCACGCGCCTCGTAGGCGTTGATCGCGTCGGGCCATTCCACTCGGTCGCCGCTTCCGGCTCGCAGGAAATACGGCTCGGCACCCGGGGGAAGCGTGTCGTCCCACTGCGCGCTGGGCGAGACGAAGGGAAGGTCATGCCGGTGTGCGCCTCGGGGCAGGAGCAGATCCTCGGTGGCCGCGCCCGCATCGCCTCGGGGGGAGTACATGTGGGCGTCCACCCGGGCATGGGCCACTGCCTCTTCGTCGAGGAGGACGTCAAGCGCTCCGCCCGGTGCCGAGAAGAGCAGCATGCGACTGCCGTGTCCGAGCATCCGGTAAGCGACGGGCACCCCTGGCGGGACGTGTATCGAATCACCCTGCGTCAGAACACGACTCTGCCCCGGCAGCCAGAACTGCACACAGCCGTCGAACACCTGATAGCTGCGCTGGTGTGCGGGCAGGCTGTGAAACGGCGCCTGGGCACCGCGGGGCCCCGAGATGAACGCGGCGTCGAAAGAACCGCCGGTGTCGGCGGGGCGGGCGATGACTGTCCAGAGTTGTCCGCCGATCTCGTACCGCAGGCCCTCACCACTGGCCAGGTAGTACGGCGCAGGCTCTCCGGGGAGTTGGTTCACGAGCGGGCGGGTGCGGTGCATGGACTCGAGATCGATGGTGGTCACGCAGTGGGTCCTTTCAGCAGATGGCGCACGAAGAAGTCGCCGATGTCGTCGAAGGCAAAAGTCGTCGGGGTGTCCGTCAGGTCGGCTCCGCGAACTCGGGCAGACGTGTGCACTTCTCGCTCCAACCGCCCGTCGTCCATGTACCTGCCGAGATCGGCGTCGATGCGCCCGCTGGGGTTGAGGAACCCGTGGCGGTAGCCCTCTACCAGGTAGAGCGTGCTGTCCGCCCCCGCCTCGACGAGCGCGCGGTGAAGCCGTTCACTGTGGTCGCAGCCCACCACCGGGTCGGCGGTTCCATGTGAGATCTGAAACGGCGGCGCCGCGCCGGTCACCTGGTACACCGGGCTGGCTGCGCGGGCGGCAGCGGCCAGATGCGTCGGCGGGCCGCCCAGCAGCGCCGCCTCAGGGCTGGGCCCGCCGCCGCGCCAGGTGGACGGCGCATCGAGCAGATCGGCGGGGCCGTACGACTCGGCGACCGCCGAAACCGAAGCGTCGCCTCGTTCTGACTCTCCGGGCAGCTGGTCCAGGTGGCCGGTCAAGCCGGTCAGTGCGGCCAGGTGCCCGCCCGCCGACGACCCCCACACGCCGATGTGATGCGGGTCCAGGTGCCAGCCGGCGGCCCGGGAGCGCAGGAAGCGGATGGCCGACCGGACGTCGTGCTGTTGGGCCGGGAACGTCGCGACATCACTGAGCCGGTACTCGATAGAGGCCATCGCGATGCCGCGGGCTGCGAACCACCGCCGCAGATCGGGGGCCAGCGTGCGATCACCGGTGAGCCAGGCGCCGCCGTGTAACCAGATGACCACCGGCGTCGGCTTCACCGCCTCCGCGGGCGTGTACAGGTCGAGCAGCAGCGCGCCGGTGGAGCGGTCGGCGAAAACGATGTCACGAGACACCGCGGTGGTGTGGGGCATACACCCGATTCTTCGGCTGATCCGCGCGATCTACCAGCGGGAACATCCGAAGGATCATCCGGTGACGCCGGATGATCCGGCCACCCGGGCGGCGAGTCTGGTGAACCGGCGGATGGCCGCGCTCGATCGTCCCTTGGCCACGCACAGATACGTCATCCGGTCTTCGAGATCGGAGATCGGCACGAACCGCACCCCGGGGCGCTGGTAGATCTCCGCCCCGGAGGCTCCCGCCACGTTGACGCCGACTCCGGCGGCACACAGTTCGAGCACCTCGTCGAAATTGCGCGCGATGGGCAGCGTGCGCGGCGCATCCCGCAGCACCGAGCCCAGCCAGTGCGCCGAGGTCGACGCATCGCCCACGGTGATGAACGTTTCGTCGAGCAACTCAGAGACCCCGACGGCGGTCCGGTCTGCGAGTCGATGAGTCTCCGCCACGATCAGCACGCACGAGTCGGCCCACAGCGGCGTGGCGAGGATGCGACGCGGAAGCGGCGCGGCGGCCGGAATGAGGGCGCAGTCCACGTCGCCGTCCAGGACCGCGCGAAAGGGATCGGCGAAACCCAGCTGGGTGATCTGCCAGTCGATTTCGGGCATACCCTGATGTGCGGCGGCGTAGATGGCGCGAAACTGCGTGCTGAAGACAGCCAGGCCGACGCGGATCGAGGTCCGTTCGGCATCCGACTTCGCCCACGCCACCACCTCGTCCATGGCACTGACAGCACGTTGCGCCAACGGCAGCAGGCGCACACCGTCCTCGGTCAACGTCACGCTGCGCGACGTCCGGTTGAAGAGGGTCTTGCCGATGCGGTGTTCCAGTGTTGCCACGTGCTCGCTGATCGACGACGGGCTCACGTGCAATTTTTCGGCAGCGCGGCCGAAGTGCAACTCCTCGGCGACCGCGAGGAAGCTGCGCAGATGCGCTGCCGTCAGGTCCACCACCTGAGGATAGTGGGGGCACATCGGTGCGATGCGCCCTCACTTGTGCGCCCGCCTCTGGACATTTCGGTTAATCACGATTAACGTCTGGCTTCAGTTAGTGCGGATTAACCCAGCGCAGGAGACCCCGTGAAACAGGCCGTGTCGCACCGCCACGATCATCTGGCGCTTGTCGAGACCTTGCGTTCGAAATTGAACCGCGCCCGGCTGGGCGGCCCGGAGAAGTCCCGTGAGCGCCACGTGGCACGCGGCAAGCTGTTGCCGCGCGACCGGGTGGACGGTCTGCTGGATCCGGGCAGCCCACTGCTGGAGGTGGCGCCATTGGCCGCCGACGGCATGTACGACGACGAATGCCCCGGTGCGGGAATGATCGCCGGGATCGGCCGGGTTTCGGGACGCGAGTGCATGATCGTCGCCAACGACGCGACCGTCAAAGGCGGCACCTACTACCCGATCACGGTCAAGAAGCATCTGCGGGCCCAGGAGATCGCCGCCCAGAACCGGCTTCCGTGCATCTATCTCGTCGACTCGGGCGGGGCGTTCCTGCCTCGACAGGACGAGGTGTTCCCGGACCGCGATCACTTCGGTCGTATCTTCTACAACCAGGCGACCCTGAGCGCTCAAGGCATTCCGCAGATCGCGGCGGTACTCGGATCGTGCACCGCGGGCGGGGCATACGTGCCGGCGATGAGCGATGAGGCCGTCATCGTGCGCAACCAGGGCACCATCTTCCTCGGCGGCCCACCGCTGGTGAAGGCCGCCACCGGTGAGGTGGTGACGGCCGAGGAGCTCGGCGGGGGAGACCTGCACTCGAAGACGTCGGGGGTCACCGATCACCTGGCTCACGATGACCGCGACGCCCTGCGGATCGTGCGCCGCATCGTGTCCACCCTCGGACCACGTGAACCGGTGCCCTGGGAGGTGCGACCCACGGTGGAGGCAATCGCCGACCAGTCCGAGCTCTATGACGTCGTACCCACCGACGCAAGGGTGCCCTACGACGTCCACGAGGTGATCACCCGCATCGTCGACGGTGGCGAATTCAGTGAGTTCAAGGCCGAATACGGGTCGACGCTGGTGACGGGTTTTGCGCACATCCATGGTCACCCGGTCGGCATCATCGCCAACAACGGCGTGCTGTTCGCCGAATCCGCCATGAAGGGGGCACATTTCATCGAGTTGTGCGACAAGCGCATGATCCCGCTGGTGTTCCTGCAGAACATCGCCGGTTTCATGGTGGGTCGCGACTACGAGGCCGGTGGCATCGCCAAACACGGCGCCAAGATGGTCACCGCGGTGGCGTGCGCGCGGGTGCCGAAGCTGACGGTGGTTATCGGCGGCTCGTACGGCGCCGGCAACTACTCGATGTGCGGGCGGGCGTATTCGCCTCGGTTCCTGTGGATGTGGCCGAACGCCCGGATCTCGGTGATGGGCGGCGAGCAGGCGGCCTCGGTGCTCGCGACAGTGCGCGGTGACATGACACCGGAGCAGGAGGAACAGTTCAAAGCGCCGATCCGCGAGCAGTACGAGTCGCAGGGCAACCCGTACTATTCGACGGCCCGGCTCTGGGACGACGGGGTGATCGACCCCGCCGACACCAGAACCATTCTGGGGTTGGCTCTTTCAGTGGCAGGGAACGCACCGGTGCAGCCGGTGTCCTACGGCGTCTTCCGGATGTGAGCGTGATGAACTTCCAGACAATTCTCGTCGCCAACCGCGGGGAGATCGCGGTGCGCGTGATCCGCACGTTGCGGTCCCTGGGGATCCGGTCGGTGGCGGTGTACAGCGAGGCCGATGCCGGTGCCCGCCATGTCGCCGAGGCGGATACGGCAGTGTTGATCGGACCGGCACCGGCGCGGGACAGCTACCTCAACATCGCGGCGATCGTCGACGCGGCGCAGCGCACCGGCGCCCAGGCGGTGCACCCTGGTTACGGATTTCTCTCCGAGAATGCGGAATTTGCCGCAGCTTTGGCGGAGGCGGGCATCGTGTTCATCGGGCCGCCGGCCTCGGCGATCGCCACGATGGGCGACAAGATCACCGCCAAGCAGACGGTGTCGCAGTTCGACGTCCCGGTGGTGCCCGGCATCGCCGAGCCCGGCTTGACCGATGAGCAACTGATCGCCGCCGCCGAGGACATCGGCTACCCGGTGCTCGTCAAGCCGTCGGCCGGCGGCGGTGGCAAGGGCATGCGGATGGTCGAGCGACCGGAAGACCTCCCGGCCGCACTCGCCGGTGCCCGCCGCGAGTCGGCGTCGGCCTTCGGCGACGACACCCTGTTCATCGAACGATTCGTCCTGCGTCCCCGGCACATCGAAGTGCAGGTGCTCGCCGACAACCACGGCAACGTCCTGCATCTGGGCGAGCGGGAATGCAGCTTGCAGCGTCGCCATCAGAAGGTGATCGAAGAGGCGCCCTCGCCGCTGCTGGACGCCCAGACGCGGGCCCGCATCGGTGCCGCAGCCTGCGACACGGCGCGCAGCGTGAACTACAGCGGCGCGGGAACAGTGGAGTTCATCGTTTCGGCCGACCGTCCCGACGAGTTCTTCTTCATGGAGATGAACACTCGGTTGCAGGTCGAACACCCCGTCACCGAAATGGTCACCGGGTGGGATCTGGTCGAATGGCAGGTCCGAATCGCCGCGGGTGAGAAGCTCACCGCCGCGCAGTCCGATATCGAGCTGCACGGCCACGCCATCGAAGCCCGGGTGTACGCCGAAGATCCCGCGCACGGCTTCCTGCCGACCGGTGGGCACGTGCTGCTGGCCGAGGAGCCGGTAGGGCCGGGAGTGCGGGTCGATTCGGGCCTGTTCGCCGGCACCACCGTCGGCAGTGATTATGACCCGATGCTGGCCAAGGTCATCGCGCACGGCCCCGACCGGGATGCGGCGCTGCGCGGCCTGGACCGCGCGCTGAACCACACCGCGGTGCTCGGTGTTGTCACCAACATCGACTTCCTGCGGTTCCTGCTGGCCGACGACGACGTGCAAGCCGGCCGGCTGGACACCGGGCTGCTGGACCGCCGGGTGGGTGACTACACCGCCTATGCCGCCGGTGAGGCCGAGCTGGTGGCGGCCGCGGCATATCGGTGGCTGCGCTATTGGCAGGCGGCCACCGGTGACCTGTGGTCGGTGCCGTCGGGCTGGCGGATCGGGGCTGCAGCGGCCACCGTGGCGCGGCTGCGGGCCGGCGAGCGCACCGACCACGTGCGGATCACCGGTACCCCCGAGGTGTCCGTCGCCGAGGTGGAGAACGGGGAAACCCACACCCTGACAGCTCATCTCGACCGTGATGAGCTGACGGTGGTGCTGGACGGCATCCGGCGGATCTACCGGGTGGCCGATGCCGAGCACCGGATCTGGCTGGCCGGTGACCGCGGTGTCAGCGTGGTCGACGAGGTGCGGGAGGCGCCGGTACGCGCCGACGACGAACACGCCGGTGACGCGGAACTGACCAGCCCGATGCCCGGGGCGGTCGTCGCGGTCAACGTCGAGGATGGTGCCGCCGTCACCGCGGGCACCGTCGTGGTGGCCGTCGAGGCCATGAAGATGGAACATTCACTCACCGCGCCCGTCGACGGCACCGTGGAACTGCTTGTCGCCGTGGGCGACCAAGTCAAGGTCGGCCAACCACTGGCCAGAATCATTGCGACAGAAAGTGAAAGCCATGACTGATTACCTGTCCACCGGCAACCTGCCCGACGACTACTCGCAGCTAGCCAAGACAGTCCGGGACTTCGCACGCAGTGTCGTGGCACCGGTGGCCGCCAAACACGATGAGGAGCACTCGTTTCCATACGAGGTGGTCTCCGGGATGGCCGAGATGGGCTTGTTCGGTCTGCCGTTCCCTGAAGAGTACGGGGGCATGGGCGGTGACTATTTCGCACTGTGTCTGGCACTCGAGGAACTCGGCAAGGTCGACCAGAGTGTGGCCATCACCCTTGAAGCCGGGGTGTCGCTGGGAGCCATGCCGGTGTACCGGTTCGGCACCGAGGAGCAGAAGCAGGAATGGCTGCCGCTGTTGGCCAGCGGGCAGGCACTCGGCGCCTTCGGCCTGACCGAGGCCGGTGGCGGCAGTGATGCCGGGGCCACCAAGACCACCGCCAAACTCGATGACGGCCACTGGGTGATCAACGGCAACAAGCAGTTCATCACCAACTCCGGTACCGACATCACCCGCCTGGTCACCGTGACCGCGCTGACGGGGGAGAGGGAGATCTCCTCGATCCTGGTGCCGGTGCCCACCGAGGGTTTCACCGCCGAGCCCGCCTACAACAAGGTCGGCTGGAACGCCTCCGACACCCACCCGCTCACCTTCCAGGATGTCCGAGTGCCCGAGGAGAACCTGCTGGGCACCCGGGGCCGCGGTTACGCCAACTTCCTGCGGATCCTCGACGAGGGACGCATCGCCATCGCCGCGCTGTCGGTCGGTGCCGCACAGGGCTGCGTCGACGAAAGCGTGAAGTACGCCAAAGAACGCTCGGCTTTCGGGCAGCCGATCGGCAAGTACCAGGCCATCGAATTCAAGATCGCGCGCATGGAGGCCCGGGCGCAGGCGGCCCGCGCTGCCTACTACGACGCCGCGGCGCTGATGCTGGCCGGCAAACCGTTCAAGAAGGAAGCCGCCATCGCGAAGCTGGTGTCCAGCGAGGCCGCGATGGACAACGCGCGCGACGCCACCCAGATCCATGGCGGGTACGGCTTCATGAACGAGTACCCGGTGGCCCGGCACTACCGCGACTCGAAGATCCTCGAGATCGGGGAGGGCACCACCGAAGTGCAGTACATGGTGATCGCGCGGACGATGGGGCTCTGAAGATGAGTGAATCCAAAGTTGTTGTCCAGCGCGGGCTCTGGTTCGAGGAACTGGAACTCGGCGTCAAATACCTGCACCGGCCCGGCCGCACCATCACCGAGGCCGACAACGTGCTGTTCACCACGCTGACCATGAACACCCAGGCGCTGCACCTGGATGCGGCGTTCTCCGATGCGCTGCCGCCGTTCCATCAGCGGTTGGTGAACTCGATGTTCACGTTGTCCACATTGGTGGGACTGTCGGTGGCGCAGCTGACCCAGGGCACCATCGTCGGCAATCTCGGCTTCTCCGATATCGCGTTCCCGAAGCCGCTGTTCCACGGCGACACCCTGTATGCCGAGACGATCATCAGCGACAAACGCGAATCCAAGAGCCGCCCGGGGGAGGGCATCGTGACCTTCGCGCACACCGGCCGCAACCAGCACGGCGACATCGTGGCCACCGCGTCGCGCAAGACGATGGTCCGCAAGAAACCGGAGGACACCGATGGCGTTGGATAATCCCGGCCCGGCCTGGCTGTTCTGCCCGGCCGACCGTCCCGAGCGGTTCGGAAAAGCCGCTGCGGCAGCCGATGTCGTCATCCTCGATCTCGAGGACGGCGTGGCGGCCAAAGACCGCGACACCGCCCGCCGGGCGCTGCTCGACACACCACTGGAACCCGGTCGCACCGTCGTGCGCGTCAACCCCAGCGGCACACCCGACCACGAACTCGACCTGCAGGCACTGGCCAAGACCGACTACACCACCGTCATGCTCGCCAAAACCGAATCAGCGCAGCAGGTCAGTGCACTGGCACCGCTGGACGTGCTGGTGCTCGTCGAGACCCCGCTCGGCGCGCTGAACGTCGTCGAGTCCACCCGCGCGGACAACGCCTACGCCGTGATGTGGGGCGCCGAGGATCTGTTCGCCGTCACCGGCGGCACCGCCAATCGTCACGCCGACGGCAGCTACCGCGATATCGCCCAGCACGTCCGCTCGCAGTCGCTGCTCGCCGCCAAGGCGTACGGCCGGCTGGCCCTGGACTCGGTGTACATCGACATCAAGGACCTCGACGGGTTACGCGCTGAGTCCGACGACGCCGTGGCCGTCGGCTTCGACGGCAAAGTCGCCATCCATCCGAGCCAGGTGGCGGTGATCCGGGATGCCTACACCCCGACCGACGAGCAGGTTCGTTGGGCCCGACACGTCCTGGCGGAGGTCGCAAACCAGCGGGGCGTGTTCCAGTTCGAGGGCATAATGGTGGATGCCCCAGTATTGCGGCGAGCAGAGCGCATCGTCGGCCTGGCCGCCACACCCCGGCGGTAACTGACAGCCTCTCACCAGTGGTTTTGCTCTGACCGCAGCCGTACTGAGCACCTCAGTCGTCTGACGGCGTCACATGCCGTCAGTGGCCCAAGGAGGCGGTATGGCAGTGACGCTCGAGCCTGTCCAATTGGTGGCGCCCGACGGGAGTCCAACTCCCGAGGCGCGTGCCCGAAGTCAGCTACCGCCCGAAACCTTGTCCTGGCTCTACGAGCTCATGGTCCTCACCCGCGACCTGGACACCGAGTTCGTCAACTTGCAGCGCCAGGGCGAGCTGGCCTTGTTCGCCACCTGCCGCGGTCAGGAAGCCGCCCAGGTGGGTGCCGCGGCGTGTCTGCGCAAGACCGACTGGCTGTTCCCGCAGTACCGGGAACTCGGCGCGTTCCTGGCCCGCGGTATCCACCCCGCGAAGGTGGGTGCGGTGTGGCGCGGCCGGTGGCACGGCGGCTTGGGCTTCACGGAGAAATGCTGCGCGCCGCTGGCCATTCCCATCGGCACCCACGGCCTGCACGCGGTCGGTGCCGCGATGGCGGCGCAACGCCTCGGTGAGGACTCCGTGACGGTTGCCTTCCTGGGTGACGGCGCCACCTCCGAAGGCGATGCCCACGAAGCGTTCAATCTGGCCGCGGTGTACAAGGCGCCTTGTGTGTTCTTCGTGCAGAACAACCAATGGGCCATCTCGGTGCCGGTCAGCCGGCAACTGGCGGCGCCGTCGATCGCCCACAAGGCGATCGGTTACGGCATGCCCGGTGTCAGGGTGGACGGAAACGACGTGCTGGCCTGCTTCGCGGTGATGTCCGAGGCCGCGCAACGGGCCCGGGCCGGTGACGGCCCCACCCTCATCGAAGCGCTGACCTACCGGATGGGGCCGCACACCACCTCCGACGATCCCACTCGCTATCAACCGCCCGAGGAACTGGAGTACTGGCGCGCGCGCGATCCGATCGCGCGGTACCGCACGTATCTGCAGTCCGAAGGGGTGTGGACGGAGCGCTTGGAGGAACGTATCGCCGCGCGGTCGGCCCGCCTGCGTAACGAGGTGCGCCACAGCATCATCGGCGATCCGGACTTCGATGTCACCGACGTGTTCGACACCGTGTACCACGACATCACCCCCGACCTCGCCGACCAGCGCGACCGGCTGGTGGCCGAACTGGCGAAGGAGGCTTGAGATGACGCAGATCATCGAACGACCGGCGACATCCGGCGACGACATGCCCGAGCCTCATCCTCTCCACACCCCGGCGGACCTGACCATGGGCAAGGCGATCAACCATGCCCTGCATGACGCGATGGCCGCCGACGACCGGGTGCTGGTGTTCGGTGAGGACGTCGCCCGGCTGGGCGGCGTGTTCCGGGTGACGGAGGGTTTGGCGGAAACCTTCGGCGACGAACGGTGTTTCGACACCCCGCTGGCGGAGTCGGCGATCATCGGGATCGCGATCGGAATGGCCATCCGCGGGTTCATCCCGGTCCCGGAGATCCAGTTCGACGGGTTCTCCTACCCGGCATTCGACCAGATCGTCAGCCATCTGGCCAAGTACCGGATGCGCACCCATGGCGACGTCGACATGCCGGTCACCGTGCGAATCCCGTCGTTCGGCGGAATCGGTGCGGTGGAACATCATTCGGAGTCCACCGAGAGCTACTGGCTGCACACCGCCGGGTTGAAGGTCGTGGTGCCCTCGACCCCGACCGACGCCTACTGGCTGCTGCGGCATTCGATCGCCGCCCGCGATCCGGTGATCTTCCTCGAACCGAAACGGCGGTACTGGGGGCGAGAGTCGGTGGACACCACCACACCGGGTCTGCCGATCGGGCAGGCGGCGATCCGCCGCCCCGGCCGCGACGTCACCGTCATCACCTACGGATCCTCGGTGGGCACCGCGCTCAGTGCGGCCGAGCACTGCGCGTGGGATCTCGAGGTCGTCGATCTGCGATCGCTGAATCCGCTCGACTTCGGTACCGTCGCCGCATCGATCCGGCGCACCGGTCGGGCGGTCGTGATGCACGAAGGGCCGCGCACCCTGGGATTCGGGGCCGAACTCGCCGCCCGGATCCAGGAGGAACTGTTCTACGAACTAGAGGCCCCGGTACTGCGGGCGTGTGGGTTCGACACCCCCTATCCGCCAGCACGTCTGGAGAAGGTCTGGCTACCTGGCCCTGATCGGCTCCTGGACTGCGTGGAACGCGCGATGGGCATGCCATGAGCGAGTTCTTGGTTCCCGATCTGGGGGAGGGGCTCGAAGAAGCGACCGTCGTGGAATGGAATGTGGCCGTCGGGGACGAGGTCGAACTGAACCAGACGCTGTGCACCCTGGAGACGGCCAAGGCCGCCGTCGAGATCCCCAGCCCGTTCGCCGGCCGGATCGTCTCCCTCGGTGGGCAACCCGGTGAGGTGCTGGCGGTGGGTACTCCGTTGGTTACGTTCGAGACGGCGCCCGATGCCGCCGCCACCCGCACACCGGTGCTCGTCGGCTACGGCGCCGACGCCGATCTGGACCGAAGCCGACGGGAGCGGCGGCCCAAAGCCAAGCCGGCCGTGCGCAAATTGGCGGCCGACTTGCTGGTGGATCTCGAGGACCTCGAACCAGGATCAGACGGCGTGATCTCACGCGAGGCGGTGCTCGCCGCCGCTGGGCCCGCCACCGATATCGGGTATGACGTGATCCCGGTGCGGGGCGTACAGGCCGAGATGGCCAAGCGAATGACTCTGTCGCGCAGCGAGATCCCCGATGCGCATGCCGGTGTGGACGTCGACGGAACCCGGCTGCTCGCGCTGCGGGACCGGCTCGAGGTGACGCCGTTCGTGCTGACGCTGCGGCTGCTGGTGGTCGCGTTGACCCGTCACCGGATCCTGAACTCCACCTGGAGTGACGGTCCCGACGGCGCGCAGATCCGCAGCCATCACGCGGTGCATCTCGGTTTCGGGGTGGCGGCACCGCGGGGCCTGCTGGTGCCGGTGGTGGTCGACGCCCACACCAAGACCACCCGCGAGCTCGCTCTCGAGGTGGCCCGGCTGATCGAACAGGCGCGTGGTGGCACGCTCAAACCCGCGGAACTGCACGGGTCGACGTTCACCGTGTCCAACTTCGGGGCGTTGGGCCTCGATGACGGTGTGCCGGTGATCAACCATCCCGAGGCGGCCATCCTGGGCATGGGTTCGCTGAAACCCCGGGCCGTGGTGGTGGACGGCGAGGTGGTGTCCCGGCCGACCATGAGGTTGACGTGCGCCTTCGATCACCGCGTTGCCGACGGGGCGCAGGTTGCGGCGTTCCTCGGGGAGCTGCGCGATCTACTGGAGGCGCCAGAGCTCGCGCTGCTGGATCTCTAGCTATTTGCGTTGCGCTGCAGCCAGTCTGGCAGCGAACTCCGGGGACTGGATGGACGCTGCCTGCGGGCCGAGTTCGGTGCGCATGGCCGACTGATGGGTGTCGGTGTCGACCGTCCCCGGCGACGCCGTGGCCCGCATGGTGGCCTTCGTGGCGAGCACCACCTCACGTGGAGCCGACGCCGGTCCGCGGGCCAGGTCCAGCGCCGCGGCGACGGGGTCGTCGGCGACGTGCAGCGCCAGACCGTGCGTCACCGCGGTTTCGGCATCGAAACGCATACCGAACAGCAGCGCGGCCCGGGCCACCTGCGGACCAACCGCCCGTTGCAGCATCCAGGTGGCGCCGCCCCCGGGATGGATGCCCAACTTCTGGAAGCGGGGATCGAACACCGCCGACGGCCCGGCGATCCGGACGTCGGCAGCCAGCGCGAGGTTGAGCCCCGCCCCGACGGCGGGGCCGTTGACCGCGGCGATGGTGGGCAGCGTGCAACTCCCCAGCGCCATGAAGCCGTCGTAGATCCGCAGCAGGCCCTCTTCGGCGGCGACGCCGAGAGCACTCAGGTCAGCTCCCGCGCAGAACGCCTTGCCCGCGCCCGTGATCACCACGGCATGGACGCCGGTATCGGCTTCTGCGGTTTCGATGGCCTGCCGCAATTGTGCGGACATCGCCTCGGTGACCGCGTTGCGGCGGTCGGGATCGTTGACGGTGATCAGGGCGACGTGATCGTCGACGTGGTAGAGCACGGGATCTGCACTGGCCATGTCCGGCACGCTACCGCGCCGGCACCGCTTCGCGGCAGAGACTGCGGCGGGACTTGCTCGACCTCGGAAAACCCAACCCGAACTCCGGCGGCCGTTTGGGGGTGGTGACTGGGCCAGTCGGAATCAGTCGTCGTCGTTGCCTGGCCCACGGCCCTCGATGACGAAGAACGCCAACGATGCCAACGCGAGCACGCCGCATCCGATCGCCACGGTGGCCAGTGTCTCGGGGACCGACCTCGCCGGTTCGTGGTCGGCACCGGCCGACTGGACGTCATTGCAGGGCAGCACCGGGATGTCCTGACGGCCCGTCGGCGTCCGCGGAGGCCGCTGAGCCGGCGCCCGCACAGTGCGCACCGCGCACCGAAGTGGGGCAACCCCGACGATGCGGGTCGCGTCCTCATAGGTGGAGATGAGGTGCGGCGGCGTGGAATTCGGTTGTGTGCCGGTGTTACTCGCATCCCGCGCTGACGACGCAGTGATCGGCGACTTCAGCGGCGCGCGGATGAAAGTGGCGCCGGCCGGCGCGGCGCTTCCGCGGTCCCAGCCCCGGGGATCGGCGACCTTGTGGCCGGCCCAATGGCTTTGAACCCTGCCAGTCGCACCGTCCGCGGGAACCACGAAGTAGTGCTCGGATGAAACGACTCCGCCACGGTGGTCCTTGTCGATCGGCTCGGCCGCGGCGTGCGGCATGCCCGTCACGAGGACCGAAAGTGTGAGGGCGATCGAGGACAGTGCCCGGGCGCACCGCGCGAGCTTCATGCGAGCCTCCTGTCGGATGCCGCGGGTGCGGCGATGACCGAAGGTTCGAACGTCGACCTTGTCGGATTCTTGTCGGATTCTCCTGACGGGCTTCCGTCGACGAGTCGGCGACGTGCGGTGAGCTTCAGGGGCGCGAGGTCAATGCGACGAGAGGTACTTCTCCAGTTTGTCGAGTTGCGCCTTGTAACCCCACTTCATGCCGAATGCTGCCAGCTTCGCCTTGGGACCGATCTTGCTGATCGTGACGTGCAGTTGCACGGTGGTGGCGCCATCGCGCTCGACCAGGGTGACGTCGTTGGTGTGGTGAATCGTGGTCGCCTCTTCTTCACCCGCCGTCCAGGAGCGCGCGTCGTAGGACAAGCCGGTGCTCTCCTCTACCCGGGTGAACGTGCCTGCCATAGGCCATTGTGTGCCTTGGTATTTGCCCATGGCCTCGCCGGCTTCCATCACGATGTAGATCTCGCCGCCGACGCGCAGGTCGACCCTGCATTCCGGCACAACGGTTTTCTCCGGACCCCACCACTGCCGCAGGATCTCGGGGTCGGTCCAGGCCCGCCACACCGTGTCGATGGGGGCCCGGTAGGTCCGTTCGAAATCGAGGTTCTTGGGCTTGAGTAGTTGCAAGAGCATGCTGTCCTCCGGTCGGTGTTCGGTCAGGGCTTCTCTGCGGTGTCCTCGGTGATCGAGTCGAGATAGCGGCCGAGTGAGTCGAGTCGGACTTCCCACAACTGCTCGAAGGATTCGACCCAGCGGCCGATCTGCTCGAACGGTTCGGCTTCGAGGTGGTAGATCCGGTGGCGAGCCACGGCCTCGCCGGTGACGATCCCCGAATCGCCAAGCACGCGAAGGTGTTTGCTCACCTGCGGCTGACGAATCTCGAGCCGCTCGGCGATCTCGCCGACCGACATGGGACCGGTCCGGAGCAGCTCGACGATCCTCAGGCGACTCGGTTCACTGAGCGCCCCGAAGATCATCGACTGCATGAACTCACCGTAGGACGCCGACATATTCCTGTCAAGGAATATGTCGGTCGATGGGCGTCAGCCGAGGTCGGCGTCCGGGCAGTAGTTGCGCTTGGCTGCTCCGACCAGGACCGGGCCTTGTTCGAGTCCGTATCGGGTGACGACCATCGTCACGGCGTCGACGCCGGTGTTTCCCTGCTCGTTCGCCGTCGTTGCCGCATCGCAGAAGTCATGGGCAGCGGTGATCGCGGTGGCTCTGTCGACGGTTTTCCAGAAGGCGTCGCTGCTCAATTCGGAGATGAACGTGTCATCGGCCGACGCGCGCGCCTGTTCGTCGTTGCCGCAGGCGGCTGCCACCAGGGCGACCGCCACTGCGGCGAGAGCGCCGCATGTGCTCTTCACCGCGTGACCGTACCGCGCGGCTTCGGCCGCGGCGATCAGTCGGGGCCGGCGGATGTCAGGAGGGGAGCACCCGCGGTCCGGTAATGCCGCTGTTGGCGCCCCCGGCAGGGATCGAACCTGCGACCAACCGCTTAGAAGGCGGCTGCTCTATCCGCTGAGCTACGGAGGCAGCGCACATACCCTAGCCCAAGGTCCGAACACCGATCGACCGGTGAAAGCGCACAGCGGCGGACCGTCGGTGCCACGCTTTCCCGGCCGCACGGGCGGGGACATGCCGGCGGAACTTTCCAGGAATCAGGCGCCGCGCTCAGGGGAGCGGGCGGGAGTCCGGCAAACCCGGCGGCGGCACGCTCGACGCCGCTGTTTCCGCTCGCTGTAGGCCACGTTTCCGGCCGCTGCGAGCGGCGTCTTAAACGGCGTGTCGCCGATTCCTCATGTCGGCGTGTCGGACCGTGACCTCTGTGGACATTCATCGATTAATGAATTCACAGGTGTACGCACCGTGTGTTTACGCGCATAACAATTCGGTAACTGACCAGCGGATACGGGTTCAGGCGAGCAACCCGTCCAGGAAACAGGTGTTATTGCGATCAAAAATGGCTACCTTTGTGATCCGCGGCACAACTGGGGCTCGCAGGCTCCTTGTCGCGGCGGGCGAAGACGCCCGTACGTGACTGCGAAGGTGCATGTGCGATGAGCATTGCGATGGACATCACCCGGGCCTCGGCCGTGGGTGCTCAGGCCCTGCGGCTGGCTGCCGACCCGCGCGCCTACCGGGGTGCAGCGCTCATCGCGCGGGGCTGCCCGTCGCTGGCGGCCTGGCTGGCGGGTTGGGTCACCACGGAGTTCGCCGCCGCGGCCGTCACCGGGCACGCGCTGTCGGCGGTGCGCGCCACTCCGTTGGACCGCATCAGCGCCAGCATGGCCTCGCAGAAAGCCAACCGGGTCCTCGAAGACGCGCTGACGGACACCTTCGGGGAGCGCAACGACCAGGTGGTCCATCCGCTGGAATTCCAGGCGCACCGGCCCAGCCTCGCCGGCTTCTGGCACGCGACCCAGCACCGCAGGCGCTATGCCAAGGCCACCACCAACATCGCCTACGGCCCGAACGGCCGTGACCACCTGCTCGACCTCTGGCGCCTGCCCGAACTGCCCGCGGACCGGCCGGCGCCGGTGCTGCTGCAGATTCCCGGTGGCGCGTGGGCGCTCAGCGAGAAGCGCGGGCAGGCCTATCCGCTGATGAGCCGACTGGTCTCGCTCGGCTGGATCTGCGTGTCCATCAACTACAGTCGCAGCCCCGGCCGCGCGTTCCCGTCGCACATCGTCGACGTCAAACGTGCCATCGCCTGGGTGCGCGAGAACATCGCCGACTACGGCGGCGACCCCGACCACATCGCCCTCACCGGTGGTTCCGCCGGTGGCCACCTGGCGGCGTTGGCGGCACTGACCGCCAACGATCCTGCGCTGCAACCCGGATTCGAGACCGTCGACACCAGCGTGCAGGCGGCGGTGCCCTACTACGGCGCCTACGACCTGACCAATGTGGAGACCATGACCCCGCTGATGGTGCCGTTCCTCGAACAGTTCGTCATGCGTGCGCGCTTCGCCGACCACCGCCCGCAGTACGAAGCGGCCTCGCCGATCTACCACGTGCACCGCGACGCGCCACCGTTCTTCGTGCTGCACGGACGCAACGACGCGGTGATCCCGCACACCCAGGCGCGGGCTTTCGTGGCGGCGTTGCGCGGCGCGGGCGCCGAGGTGGTGGCCCATGCCGAACTGCCCAACGCCCATCACGCTTTCGACCATCTGGCGACCGTGCGCTCGCAGCTGGCCGCCGACGCGGTGGCGCAGTTCCTCGGTGTCACCTACGGCAGGCACCTGCAGATGAGGGACAGCGCACTCCGGATGCGCGCCACCCCCGCCAGCTGATCCGCCGCCGGCCACCTGAATTCACCGCGCTGACACGCGCTTTCAGCGTCAGCCGCGGGATCCGCAGAATCAGCTCCCGTCCGCGCGTGCGGCCGACTAGCGTGGTGCAGGCATCGAGGTGGAACGGGTCTGACAGGAGAGCTGTGTGACGAGCGGATTGTCCGATGAACTCGGGGCGGTCGACCAACTGCTGCATCGCGGTGAGGCCAATCCGCGGACCCGGTCGGGCATCATGGCCCTCGAATTGCTGGACACCACCCCCGACTGGGAGCGGTACCGCACGAACTTCGAGTATGCCTCGCGCACCATCCTCCGGCTGCGCCAGAAGGTCGTCATGCCGACGCTGCCCACGGCGGCGCCCCGCTGGGTCGTCGACCCCGACTTCAACCTGGACTTCCACGTTCGGCGGGTCCGTGTTCCCGAGCCCGGCACCCTGCGTCAGGTGTTCGATCTCGCCGAGATCATCCAGCAGTCGCCGCTGGACATCTCCCGCCCCCTGTGGAGTGCCACCCTCATCGAAGGCCTACCGGAGGGACGCGCCGCCCAGCTGCTGCACCTGAGCCACGCCGTCACCGACGGGGTGGGTGGGGTCGAGATGTTCGCCCAGATCTACGACCTGGAGCGCGACCCGGAACCGCAGCCGGCCCCGCCGCTGCCCATCCCGCAGGACCTCTCGGCCAACGACCTCATGCGCAAGGGGTTCGCGTCGTTGCCCGGTGCTCTGGCCGGGGGACTGCGCGGCGCGGTCACCGGTGCCGTCGGCGCGGTCGGGAAGGCGGTCAGTGACCCGGGTTCGGCGGTCAGCGGGGTGCTGGAGTTCGCCTCGGCGAGCCGGCGGGTGGCGCGCCAGGCCGCCGAACCGTCACCGCTGCTGCGACGGCGCAGCCTGGCCAGCCGCACCGAGGCCATCGACATCAAACTGTCCGATCTGCACCGCGCCGCCAAAGCCGCCGAAGGGTCCATCAACGACGCCTACCTGGCAGGGCTGTGTGCGGCCCTGCGGCGCTACCACCACGCGCTCGGTGTTCCCATCGCCACGCTGCCGATGGCGATCCCGGTGAATCTGCGGGCCGAATCCGACCCGGCCGGCGGCAACCGGTTCACCGGGGTCAATCTCGCCGCGCCCGTCGGCACCGAGGATCCGGCTGAGCGGATCCGCAAGATCCGCTCGCAGATGGCGCACCGCAAGGAGGAGGCGGCCATCGACGTCATCGGGTCGCTGGCACCGGTGCTGTCGCTGCTGCCCGACGCCGTGCTGGAGTCGATCACCGGCTCGGTGATCGCCTCGGACGTCCAGGCCAGCAATGTGCCTGTGTATCAGGGTGATACCTTCATCGCCGGTGCAAAGGTGTTGCGGCAGTACGGTCTTGGTCCGCTGCCCGGTGTCGCCATGATGGTGGTGTTGGTGTCGCGCAGCGGATACTGCACCATCTCCGCGCGGTATGACCGGGCGTCGATCACCGATGAGGCCCTGTTCGCCCGCTGCCTCAAAGAGGGGTTCGACGAGGTGCTGGCTCTGGCCGGTGACCCGCCGCCGACGTCGACGCCGGCTTCCTTTGACGCCGACGAGGCCGAGGAAGGCACCCCGAGTGATCCCTCCAACATCGCGGAGGGACGGTCATGACCAGCCCGCGGGATATGCGGCTGCCCGGTTCGGTGGCCGAGGTCAAGGCCAGCCCCCAGGGTCCGCACATCGGCGCGTTCTTCGATCTCGACGGCACTCTGGTCGCCGGGTTCACCGGCGTCATCCTGACCCAGGAGCAGTTCCTGAGCCGGCAGCTCGGCGTCGCGGACTTCTTCGGCATGATCCAGGCCGGGCTCAACCACAAACTGGGCCGCCGTGAATTCGAGAACCTGATCACCGCCGCGTCCAAGGCGATGCGAGGCCGTCCGCTCAGCGATCTCGACCAACTCGGTGAACGGTTGTTCCGGCAGAAGATCGAAGCGCGAATCTACCCGGAGATGCGCGAGTTGGTGCGCGCGCATCTGGACCGCGGGCACACGGTCTGTCTGAGTTCGTCGGCGCTGACCATCCAGGTGGAGCCGGTGGCCCAGTTCCTCGGAATCCCCAACATTCTGACCAACAAGTTCGTCGTCGACGACGACGGTGTGGTCACCGGCACCATCGTCGAACCGATCCTGTGGGGACCGGGTAAGGCCAACGCGGTGCAGAAGTTCGCCGCCGAACGCAACATCGATCTCAAGGACAGCTACTTCTACGCCGACGGTGACGAGGATGTCGCGTTGATGTACCTGGTGGGCCATCCGCGGCCCACCAATCCCGAGGGCAAGATGGCCGCCGTTGCGCGGCAACGTGGTTGGCCTATTCTGCGGTTCTCCAGCCGCGGCGGCAGCAGCCTCGGCGGGGCGCTGCGGACACTGGCGGGGGTGGGCTCCATGCTGCCCGTCGCCTACGGTGCCCTCGGCTGGGGACTGCTGACCCGCAACCGGCGGCGCGGCGTCAACTTCTTCACCGCCAACTGGACCCAGACACTGCTTGCTGCCAGCGGAGTACAGCTCAACGTCGTCGGCCGTGAGAACCTCACCGCACAGCGACCGGCGGTGTTCCTGTTCAACCACCGCAACAACTTCGACCCCGTGATCACCTGTTCGCTCGTGCGCGACAACTTCACCGGCGTGGCCAAGAAGGAACTCGAGAACGACCCGCTGGTCGGCTCACTGGGCAGGCTCATCGACGCGGTGTTCATCGACCGCGACGACGCCAAAGCCGCAGTGGAGTCGCTGCACAAGGTGGAAGAGGCGGCTCGCAACGGGCTGTCGATCGTGATCGCCCCCGAAGGCACGCGCCTCGACACCTTCGAGGTCGGGCCGTTCAAGAAGGGGCCGTTCCGGATCGCCATGGCGGCCAACGTGCCCATCGTGCCGGTGGTGATCCGCAACGCCGAGGTGATAGCGGCCAGGGACTCCTCGACGATGAACCCGGGCACCGTCGATATCGCGGTGTTCCCGCCGATCTCGGTGGCCGACTGGAACTCCGAGAACCTGGAGGAGCGCATCGCCGAGGTCCGCCAGCTCTACCTCGACACCCTCAGGAACTGGCCGGATGACGAGTTGCCCACGGCCGCACCGTATCTGCACAAGCCTGCCAAGAAGACCACCAAGAAGGCGGCCAAGAAGGCGCCGGCCAAGAAGACCGCACAGGGGCGGTCATGACCACCGACGACATACCGCTTGTCGAAATCAGCGACGACTCGCTGATCCTGGCTTCGGTGTCGTCGGCCGCCGAGCGCGACATGCTCGATGACTGGCTGCGGCAACAGCGCAGCCAGCATCCCGACCTCGAGGTCGCCGTGGTCCAACTGCCGGGCGACGACGAGGAGCCCCCAGCCGGCGTGATCGCCCAACTGGTCAACGAGCTGGAAATCGGGGACGACCGCTCGGTGGTACCGGTGCGCGTGTTCTGGGCCCCCGGTGGGCTGCCGACCCGGGTCAAGGTGGTGGGTCTGCTGTCGGGCCGTGACACCTACCGACCGCCGGAAATGTTGCAGCGCCGCATTCTTCGGCGTGACCCGGCACGCGCCCGGGTGGTGGCCGGGGAACCGGCCAAGGTGTCCGAACTGCGCCAGCTCTACCAGGAGACCACCGTCGGCGACAGTCCTCGCGACTTCGCGCGGTTCGTGCTGCGCCGTGCCAGCCTGGCCATCGAACGCATCGAATACCGGCTGCTCGGACCGGAATACAAGTCACCGCGGCTGGTCAAACCCGAAATGCTGGCGTCCTCGCGCTTCCGCGCGGGCCTGGAGAAGATTCCCGGTGCCACCGTCGAGGCGGCCGGCGAGATCCTCGACGAACTGGCCACCGGGTGGAGTCGCTTCTCCGTCGACCTCATTCCCAACTTCTCGAAGTTCCTCTACAGCCGCGGGTTCGATCCCAACATCGACTACGACCCGGCGCAGGTCGAGTCGATGCGGCACGCCCTGGAAACCCACCCGGCGGTCATGTTGTGGTCGCACCGGTCCAACCTGGACAGCGCGGTGCTGACGGTGGCGTTGCAGGAGAACCGGTTACCGCGGGCCAACCTGTTCGCCGGCATCAACATGTCGTTCGGCCCCATGGGCCCGCTGCTGCGGCGTTCCGGTGTCATCTTCATCCGCCGCAAACTCGATGACCCGCTGTACAAGTACGTGCTGCGGGAGTTCGTCGGCTACATCGTCGAGAAGCGCTTCAATCTGAGCTGGTCCATCGAGGGCACCCGGTCGCGCACCGGAAAGATGTTGCCGCCCAAGCTCGGTCTGCTGGCCTACGTCGCCGACGCCTATCTCGAGGGCCGCAGCGACGACATCCTGCTGCAGCCGGTGTCGATCAGCTTCGACCAACTGCACGAGACCGCCGAGTACGCCGCTTACGCCCGCGGAGGGGAGAAAGCCCCCGAGGGGATGAGCTGGCTGTACAACTTCATCAAAGCCCAAGGCGAACGCAACTACGGCAAGATCTACGTTCGTTTCCCCGAAGCGGTGTCGATGGCGCAATACCTCGGCGCCCCCGGTGGGGATGGCGCTGACGCCACCGAGGGCGACACGGAAAAGCGGCTGGCCATGCAGAAGATGGCCTTCGAGGTGGCGTGGCGAATCCTGCGGGTGACCCCGATCAACGCCACCGGCCTGGTGGCGGGTCTGTTGCTGACCACCAACGGGATAGCGCTGACCCTGAACCAGGTGCACCACACCGTGCAGGACTCCCTGGACTATCTCGAGCGCAAGCAGACTCCGGTGACCGACAGCGCGCGTCGGCTCCGGACGCCCGACGGGGTGCGCGCTGCCCTCGATGCGCTGTCCGGCGGGCACCCGATCACCCGCGTCGACGGCGGCCGGGAACCGGTCTGGCATATCACGCCGGACAACCAGCACGAGGCGGCGTTCTACCGGAACACCCTCATCCACGCGTTCCTGGAGACATCGATCGTCGAGCTGGCGCTGGCCTACGCCGGCCGCGCCGACGGCGACCGGCTCGACGCGTTCTGGTCGCAGGCGATGCGGCTGCGCGATCTGTTGAAGTTCGACTTCTACTTCGCCGACTCGGCAGCGTTTCGCGCCAACGTCGCCGAGGAGATGGCGTGGCACGCGGACTGGGAGGCGCACGTCGCCGCCGGCGGCCAGGAGATCGAACAGCTCCTCTACGACAAACGACCACTGATGGCACACGCGATGCTGCGGTCGTTCTTCGAGGCCTATCAGATCGTCGCCGACGTGCTCCGCGATGCGCCGCCCGAGATCGGCGACAAGGAGCTGACCGCCAGAGCGCTGGGGGTGGGGGCCCAGTACGCGGCGCAGAACCGGGTGCGCAGCACCGAGTCGGTGTCGGCCCTGCTGTTTGCCACGGCCCGACAGGTGGTCGCCGACCAGGGGCTGCTGACGGCCGCGCCCGATCTGGCGGAGCGGCGGGTGGCGTTCGTCAAGGAGTTGCGTGCTGTGTTGGCCGATATGGACCGGATCGACGAGATCTCGCGGCGGCAGTTCGTCGAACGCGAGATTCGCTCCCGGCAGAACTCTGACACTGCGTAGTAGTTGGTCGCCAGGGCGCAATACCCTGGATGGGTGAGCGCACCGGCAGTATCGGCTTCCAGCACCACCGCACGTTCGGTGGTCTGGCCGATACTGCTGGGTGTCGCGGTGCTGGCCGGGGTGACGGCCGCGGGTCTGGCGGCGCTGTCGCTGACCGATGCGCTGACGGCCACCGGCCTGCCCGATCCCGGCCCGGTCACCACCCTGGGTCTGCCGTTCGTCCGTGCCGCCGGTGAGATCGCCGCGGTGGTGGCCATCGGGTCGTTCCTCTTCGCGGCGTTCTTCGTGCCACCGCAGTCCTCCGGTGTGCTGGACGCGTCCGGCTACCGGGCGTTGCGCACCGGCAGCGTCGCCTCAGGTGTCTGGGCGGTGAGTGCGGCGCTGTTGGTGCCCCTGACCATCTCGGATGTCTCCGGCCAGCCGTTGCGCGACCACCTCAACCCGCTGACCATGTGGTCGCTGGCCGGCCTGGTCGAGACCGCGGGTGCGTGGCGGTGGACGGCCATCCTGGCGGCGGCGGTGACGCTGGCCAGCATTCCGGTACTGCGCTGGGCGTGGACGCCGGTGCTGTGCGCCGCGGCGCTGAGCACCCTGATCCCGCTGGGTTTGACGGGCCACTCGTCATCCGGTGGCTCCCATGACCTGGCCACCAACAGCCTGCTCATCCACCTCGCCGGCGCGTCGCTGTGGGCCGGTGGCCTGCTGGCGCTGTTGGCGCACGCCCTGCGCCGCGGTGCCCACGCCGACGTGGCCGCGCGCAGGTTCTCCGCGGTGGCGCTGTGGTGCTTCGTCGCGATGGCCATCTCCGGTGTGGTCAACGCGCTGGTGCGGATGTACCCCGGTGACCTGTTCGACACCCGGTACGGGTTGCTGATCCTGGCCAAGATCGCGGCGCTGCTGGCGCTCGGGGTTCTGGGCTGGCGGCAGCGCCGCTCGGGGGTCGCCGCGCTGCAGGCCGACCCGCAGGCACGCGGTGCGCTGATCAGACTGGCGCTCACCGAAGCGGCGATCTTCGGGGTCACGTTCGGGGTCGCCGTCGCGCTGGGACGCACTCCGCCGCCCCCGCCACGGGTGCTCAACCCGTCGACGACCGAGGTCGAGCTGGGTTACAACCTCGACGGACCGCCGACCGTGGCGCGACTGCTCTTCGACTGGCGTTTCGACCTGCTGCTCGGCACCGCTGCGGTGGTGCTGGCCCTGGTGTACCTGGCAGGGGTGCGACGCCTGCGCCGCCGCGGGGACGCCTGGCCGGTGGGACGGACCATCGGCTTCCTGCTGGGCTGCCTGGTGCTGCTGCTGACCACGTCGTCGGGTATCGGCCGGTACATGCCTGCGGTGTTCAGCGTGCACATGGGCGCCCACATGCTGCTGTCGATGCTGGTGCCGATCCTGTTGGTGCTCGGGGCGCCGGTGACGTTGGCGCTGCGGGCCCTGCCTGCCGCGGGCAAAGCCGACCCGCCGGGTCCGCGGGAATGGTTGCTGGCCGCGCTGCACAGCAAGTTCTCCCAGCTGATCACCAACCCGTTCGTCGCCACCGCGCTGTTCGTGGTCGGGTTCTACGGTCTGTACTTCGGAGGCATCTTCGACGCCGCCGCCGGCAGCCACGCCGGGCACGTCGCGATGAACATCCACTTCCTGCTGTCCGGGTATGTCTTCTACTGGGTGGTCATCGGGATCGACCCCACTCCGCGGCCGCTGCCGCCGCTGGGCAAGGTGGCCATGGTGTTCGCCTCGCTGCCGCTGCACGCGTTCTTCGGCGTGGTGCTGATGGGCATGAACTCGGTGATCGCGGAGGGCTTCTACCGTTCCCTGCAGCTGCCGTGGCAGACCGATCTGCTGGCCGATCAGAAGCTGGGCGGCGGCATCGCGTGGTCGGCGGGTGAGGTGCCGCTGGTGGTGGTGATGCTCGCGCTGCTCATCCAGTGGACCCGCAGTGACCGCCGCACCGCCAAACGGCTGGACCGCGCCGCCGACCGCGACGAGGACGCCGAACTGGCGGCTTACAACAACATGCTGGCGGTGCTGGCCCGGCAGGAAGCCAACCGTCAGGACGGGTCGAGGTGACTGCCGAGGCGGGCGAAAGCTATGACCCTGGCCTAGCAGAGGGCGGCGGCGGTTCCAGGTAGCTGACGATCGCGTTGGTCAGACCCCGCCGGGCCAGGTCGTGGTCGTTGAACGACCCCAGCTGACGTTCCGAGGCCAGGCCGCGCATGGCGCCGGGGATGAAGGCGGCGACCTCGCGGATGCGGTCGGGTTCGACGCCGAGGTCGGCAAAAGCCTTCTGGCAGGAGGCGTTCCAGGCGTGCCCCCAGGACACGAATTCGGCGGCCGTCTGTGGGTACAGCCGGGCCAGCTCGTCCGGGTCGCTCGGTAGTGCGACGCGCAGGTTCTCGATGGCCCGGGAATGCGTCGACGTCAGACCGTCGTAGAGCAGGTCGATGATCGCCGCGACCCGTTGTTGCAGGGGAGCGTCGGCGTCCGACGGGGCCGGCAGTTCACCACGGAGCTCTGCGGTGTGGTGCAGCACCGCCGCCCAGAACCCGTCGACGTCGCCGAACTGGTATTTCACCGCACCCCAGGTGGCGCCGATGTCCTTGGCGATCCGGGCGGCCGACACCGAACCCGGGTCACCGGAGGCCAGTGACCGAATTGCCGCCTCCAGCATGTTCTCTCGGGTCGCCAAGCCACGCCGGTTACTGCGTCTGCCCTGCGTGCCGGCTGTGGTCATACGCCCAAGGGTAGTGGAGCCCCGGAATTTCACAGTGCCCCCTATCAATCTTTCGTAGAGGGCACTACCATTCCGTGGCATGGCGAAACCGCCGCTGTCGATGAAGCCCACCGGGTGGTTCCAGGTGGCGTGGTCGGACGAACTCGCCGTGGGCGATGTCCGCACCATGAAGTACTTCGGTGAAGACCTCATCGCCTGGCGCGCGGAATCCGGTCGCGTCACCGTGATGGGCGCCTACTGCGAACACCTGGGCGCGCACCTGGGATTCGGCGGACACGTCGAAGGCGAGGTCATCCAATGCCCCTTCCACGGGTGGCAGTGGAATGCCGACGGGCGCAACGTGTGCATCCCCTATGAGGACCGCCCCAACCGTGGCAGGCGGATGCGCACCTACCCGGTGGTCGAGCGCAACGAGTCCATCTACATCTGGCACGACGTCGAAGGCCGGGCCCCCTTCTTCGAGGCCCCGGACATCTTCGCCGATTTCGGCGACGGCAGCGGCAATGCCGACTACTACCCGCAGCAGCGCCTGTTTCGTGAAGGCCTGCAACTACATCCGCAGTATGTGCTGGAAAACGGGGTGGACTTCGCCCACTTCAAATACGTACACCAGACCCCCATCGTGCCGGTGTTCACCCGCCACGACTTCGCCGAACCGGTGTCCTATGTCGACTTCACCATCACCTTCGAAGGTGACGAGTTCCAGTCGATCGACGACGTGAAAAGCGGTGTCGAAGCCATCAACGGCGGCCTCGGGATCGCCGTCACCAAGAGCTGGGGGATGGTGGACAACCGCACCATCTCGGCGGTCACTCCCGTCGACGAGTCGACCTCCGACGTCCGGTTCACGGTGTACATCGGCCGCACTCCCGGCAAGGACGAGCCGCGGCACGCACAGAAGGCCCAGGATTTCGGCAACGAGGTGATCCGGCAGTTCGCCCAGGATGTGCACATCTGGTCGCATCAGCGGTATTCCGACCCGCCGGCCCTGTCCAGTTCGGAGCTGCAGGGGTTCACCGCCATCCGCGCCTGGGCCATGCAGTTCTACCCCGACGGACTGGGTGGCAGCGCCGCCGAGTTACGCGCCAAGTCAGCCAGAGAGGCAATTCGATGACCATACGAGTCTTTCAAGTCGCGACCGGCAACGTCGGGTCCGAGATGATCAAACGCATTGCCGCCGAACCAGATCTGGAGCTGGTGGGTGTGCACTGCTACTCACCGGAGAAGATCGGCAAGGACGTGGGCGAACTCGTCGGCCTGCAGGCCAACGGCGTGATCGCCACCGGGACGGTCGAGGAGATCATCGCCGCCGCGCCCGATGTGTTGACCTTCCACGGCGTCTTCCCGGACGAGGACCTCTACGTCCAGATCCTCGAAGCGGGGATCAACATCGTCACCACCGCGGACTGGATCACCGGCTGGCACCGTGACCACAACCATCCGCATCCGTCGGGCAAACCGGTCTCGCAACTGCTGCAGGAGGCTGCCGAGAAAGGTGGCGCGACGTTCTACGGCACGGGAATGAATCCCGGCCTGAATCAGATCCTGGGCGTGGTGTGCTCGGCTGATGTGGCCGAGATCGAGAACGTCACCACCATCGAATCCGTCGACGTGTCATGCCATCACTCCAAGGAAACCTGGATCGAGGTCGGTTACGGTCTGCCCGTTGATGATCCGTCGATCCCGTCGAAACTGGAGAAGTACACCCGGGTATTCGCCGACAGCGTGCTGATGATGGCCGACTGTTTCGGTCTCGACCTGGACGAGGTGAAGTTCAGCTACGAACTCGGGGCGTGCACCAAAGACGTCGATCTCGGCTGGTACACCCTGCCCAAGGGCTCACTGGGCGGCAACTACATCAAATACCAGGGCATCGTCGACGGCGTGCCGCGCGTGGAAACCCACCTCGAGTGGCAGATGACCCCACACACCGATCCGAGCTGGGATATCAAGGGCTGCTACATCACCCAGATCAAGGGCGATCCGTGCATCTACAACAAGCACATGATCTTTCCGAAGCCCGGAGTGGACCTGTCGGACCCCACCAGCTTCGCCTCGATCGGCATGACCGTCACCGGCATGCCGGCGCTGCACTCGATCAAGTCCGTGGTGGCTGCGCGCCCGGGTCTCATCACCAGCGCCGACCTGCCGCTACGTGGCTTCGCCGGCCGGTTCAAGCTCTAACCGACCGCGCCGGCCTGGATTGCGGCGGGCCAACTCCCGTAGGAACTGATGTCTTTGCCCGCTGCTGCGGCCACGCCGTCGCAGCCGAATGCCGTGCGCCAACTGCCGTCGGCGAACTCCACCTTGCCCAACTGCATCGGCGCCGGGAGGGCGGCCAGGAACGTGCCGAGCGCGGCGGGGGAGAGCAGCCACCGGTGCCCGAGCAGAGAAGCGCCATCCTCGTCGTCGGGTACCCGCACGATCGCGGGCTTCGGTGGAACGGTGTCCATGGCAGTCATCCGGTACTTGGGAGCCGTCGTCAGCTCGCCGGCCCAGCGGGCACCGAGGTCGGTCAACTGATGCACCAGGACACCCCCGCGCAGGTGTGCACCGAACACGACCAGCTCGAGGGATTCGGCCACCTGGCTGGGCCAGATATCCTGTGGCGCCTGGTCTTCGGTGAGCGCCGCCGCAATGTCGAAGGCCACCGCATCCTCGAACGCCCGGCCCAGCACGGTGACGCCGAACTGCGCTTCCCCTGCGGTGCCGAACGGCACTGCCACCCCGCACATGTCGAAGAGGTTGCAGAAGTTGGTGTAGGTGCCCAGGCGGGAATTCACCCCGAGCGGGTCGGCGGCCACCTCATCGATACGGGGATGCGTCGGTGCGGTGGGGACCAGCAGCGCGTCGGCGCCGGCCAGTTCGGCCATCGCGACGGCGCGCAGCCGCTCGACCTCTCCGCGGTCGCGGATCAGCCGGTGCGCGGGGATGTCGCGGGCACCGACGACGATGCGGCCGACCGTGGGATCCACGGTGGCGTCCGGGTTGGCATCGATGAATTCCCCTACCGCGGCATATCTTTCGCTGACCAGTGCTCCGTCGTAGAGCAGTTTTGCGGCGGCCAGGAACGGAGCGATGTCCACGGTGACGATCCGCACACCCGCTGACTCCAGGTGCGCCACGGCGGCGGCGAATGCGGCGCGCCAGGTGGCGTCCAGTTCGGGGAGTTCGCTCGGCACGGCCACCACCGGGTGCTCCGGGGCGGCCAGTCGCACGTCCGCCGGCCACCGGCGGTGACGGGCGCCTGCGGCCATGGCGGCCATGGCGCGGTTGGCGGTATCGAGGTCGCGGGCGAAAATGGTGGGGCAGTCGTAGGATTCGCACGCCGGGACCACGCCGTCCGGGCTGAGCACACCGTAGGTGGGTTTGATGCCGATGATGCCCTGGAATGCGGCGGGGATACGTCCTGACCCCGCGGTGTCGGTGCCGATGGCGATATCGGCGTCACCGAGCGCCACCGCGACCGCCGACCCTGAGCTCGAGCCGCCGCTCACGTAGTCCGGGCGGCGGCTGTCCGGAACCGCGCCGTACGGGGAGCGGGTGCCCACCAGGCCGGTGGCGAACTGGTCCAGATTGGTCTTGCCCACCACCACCGCGCCGGCAGCTCGCAGCCCGGCTACCACCGAAGCGTCAGTGGTTGGGACGTAAGCGAATTCGGGGCAACCCGCAGTGGTGGGCAGCCCCGCGACGTCGACGTTGTCCTTGACCGCGAGCCGTAGACCGGCCAGCGCTCCGGCGCCGGCGCGGCTGGCAGCCAGCTCCGATTCGACATCGGCCTGCGAGCGGCGGTGGATCCAGACGGGCATGCGGACAAACCTAGCGGCCGACAGGTATTTGTGCGACTCCACAGACGTGACTTCATCCACAGGCCGACCTCGGGGAGGGCGCGGTGGCCGCCGCGTTGTCGGTCGGGCAGCGGTCAATGGCTCCAGCGCGCCACCACGGCGCGGTCACGACAACAACCGAAGGGACCACTGCGATGTTCGAGACACCGTTGACCGTCACCGGGCGGATCGTCACCGATCCCATCCGCCGGCGGGTTGCCGACCAGGAGTTGGTCAAATTCCGCCTGGCGAGCAACGCGCGCCGCAAGACTGCGGAAGGCACCTGGGAGCCGGGAAACTCGCTCTATCTCACCGTCAACTGCTGGGGGAAGCTGGCCGCCGGCGTCAGCGGCAGCCTGACCAAAGGCGACGCCGTGATCGTCGTCGGGCACGTCTACACCAGCGAATACGAGGACCGCGAAGGGATCAAACGGTCCTCGGCCGAACTGCGGGCCACCGCAGTGGGCCCGGACCTGTCGCGTTACCTGGTCGAGGTCAAGAAGATCAACCCGGTCGCGGCACCGGCGGCTGCCGGGGAGGAATCGGCGGAGTCCAGCGGCGAATCCGATGACGGGGCCGTCGACGAGCCGGAGGAGTTGTCGCTGACGGCCTGACAGCGAGCAGTGGCTCGCGACAACCATGCCGGCCGCGGACCTCTCACCCGGGTAGTGCCGGCTGACCGGCACTACCCGGTCAACTTCTGCCACCGCAACGCCAGAGCCAGTTCCACCGCATCCGCGAACCGGGTCAGGTCAATTCCGGTGATCTCGCGGATCCGCTTCACACGGTGGTTCACGGTGTTGACGTGGACGAACAGTTGGCGTGCGACGCGGGACTGGGAAAGATCATTGGCCAGCAGCGCTTCCGCCGTCTCCAGCAGGTGCGGGTATCCGGCCAGCGGGCGGATCCGGGTGGCCACCAGGGTGTCGGCGACAGCGGGGCGGCTGCTCAACAGGATCTCGATCAACGCCTCGTGATAGTCGAGTATCGCCGCCCCGCTGCCGGTGGTGCCCGCCGCGGCCGCTCTGGCGGCCTCCATCGCCTGGCGGCACGATTCGCCGGCAGTGGTCAGACCTGCGCTGAATTGTCCGATGCCGCAGTAGATTCCGACATGCCCGTCGAGTACCGGTAGCGCCTGCTCGAGGATGCGACGTGGTTCGGCGGAAGCCGAGCGCAGGGTGGCGATGGCCACGGTGGCCTGCCCGACGTCGCCGAAGAGCACCTGGCTGGTATGCGGCTGCAGTTGTGCCGCCAGCCGGCGGCGTGACCGCAGCAGATCCAGCGGATCGGCGTGGCTGTCGCCCAGCAGGGCGAAGGCGAACCACCGCGCGTCGGGGTCGACCTGCAGCACCTGGACCCAGTCCTGCAGCTGTGCCGAGGTCACCGGGTGACCACTGGTCAGCGCGTTCACCAACTCGTTCTCGGTGCGCCGACGCGAGGCTTCGATGGCCGAGGAGGTGTCGCGGTAGGCATTGATCATCTCGTCGGTCAGCAAGTCGAAGGTGGTGATGGCCAGATCGGCACGCCGGTTGGCCTGCTGCTCCGGCCAGGTGCGCGAATGCGCCAGCAGATCCAGCAGCAGCACCCGCTCGGTGGAGCGGTACGCCTGGATCACCGACTCCAGTGGCACCGACTGGCTGGCGCGCCGAGACCCGAGCGTGCGCGCCGATGCCATCTCGGTGGCATTCGGGCCACGGTCGCGGCGCAGCACTTCCACGGCCAGGTCCAGGTTGGCCCGCACCGAGGGCATCAGCTCATCGTGGCCGAACCGGTCCTCGGAATACCCGGGGTAGACGTTCCACATCAGCTCCGCGGCCCGCTCGGTGAGGGCGTCCAGGTCAGGCGCGTAAACAGGGAGCGAGCCGTCGGGTGGTTGTGAAACCATCACAACACCGTACTGCGAACGTTGGGAAAACCAGGGTCGACTTAGAGGATTGCACAGAGCAGTGTGATTACCGCCACGACAGAGCGACCAGCAGGAGGCGACGTGACCATGACGGTGATCGACGAGATCGAACGGGATCTCACCACCCCCACCCCGGAACTGGTGGAGGAGATCGCGGGCCTCGACGGAGACATCGCGGTGCTCGGTGTTGGCGGCAAGGTCGGGCCCAGTGTGGCCATCATGGCCCAGCGGGCCATCGAGCAGGCCGGCGTCGACAAGAAGGTCTTCGGGGTGGCGCGGTTCTCCGACCCGGCGGCGCGCGCCTCCCTGGAACGTGCCGGGGTCACCGCGGTGCCCGCCGACCTCACCGACGACCTCGAACTCGATGCGATCCCTGACGCGGCGAACGTCATCTACATGGCCGGCAACAAGTTCGGCACCGTGGGCAACGAGCACTTCACCTGGATGATGAACTCCTATCTGCCCGGGCGCGTCGCACAGCGCTTCCGCGGCTCCCGCATCGTGGTGTTCTCCACCCTTGTCACCTACCCGCTGGCCGATGTCAGCACCGGCGGCTCGCGGGAATCCGATCCGCCGGGCCCGATCGGCGAGTACTCGGCGTCCTGTGTCGGGCGTGAGCGGATGTTCGAGCACTTCTCCCGCAAGCACGGCACCCCGGTGCTGCTGTTCCGGCTCGGCTACTCCATCGAGACGCGGTACGGCGTCCTGCAGGAGATCGCCCAGGCGGTGCACGACGGCACACCGATTCCGCTGGCGATGGGGCACGCGAGCGTCATCTGGCAACGTGACGTGGCCGAGTACGCGATCCGCTCCCTGCGGTTGGCCACCAGCCCGCCTCGCGCGCTGAACATCACCGGTCCGGAGATCGTGTCCATCCGCTGGCTGGCCGAACGATTCGGCGAACGCTTCGGGCGGGCACCGATTTTCGACGGCGAGGAGACCGGAACCGCGTACGTCATGGACGGCTCGCAGCTGCAGGCCGAATTCGGCTACCCGCGCACCACGGTGCCCGAGATGATGGACACGGTGGCCGAGTGGGTGGAATCAGCCAAACCCCTGATCGGCAAGCCGACGAAGTTCCAGCAACGCAACGGTGCCTTCTGATGACGCTGATGCGACCCGCATTCGAGTCGGTGGTCGGCGCCGGTGCCATGCTCAACTGGATCACGGTGGCGCGCGAACATCTGCCGATCTACGAGGACTGGTACAACTTCGAGCACCTGCCGGAACGGGTCTCCACGCCCGGGTTCCTGCGCGCTCGCCGATTCATCGCCACCGATCAGCGCGACGCCGACCGGGTCGACTTCCTCACCCTCTACGAGACGGCGGACGTTGCCGTGCTGGCATCGCCGGAGTACCTGCGCCGGCTGGACAACCCCACCGACCTGACACTGGAAGTGGTGCCGTTGTTCGCGGAGTTCCGCCGGGCGGCGTGCCGAGTCACCGTCGTCCGGGGAGACGGATCGTCGGGACGCGTCGTGGTGGTCGAGGTCGAATCCGACCCGGCGTCACTGCGCAACGCACTGGCCGACACGGTGTTTCCGGAGCTGATCAGGGAACACCAACTGGTGGCCGCGTCGCTGTACGAACCGGACATCGCCGTCAGCGATGCCAAGAACGCGACCGCCGAAGGGCGCTCCTCAGCTCAGCAGCAGGCCTCGTCGTCGGTGGTGGTGGCCGAGTTGCACAGCGGGGTGGACCCAGACCGGCTGGTGGCCGACCTCACCGCTCGCGCCACCGGCGCCGGTATCCGCTTCACCCGGCCGGCGCCGGCCCACACCTTCGAGCTGGTGTACGAATTGCGGTCGGCCGCCAGGTCCCTCAGTGTTCACGGCTCGGCCCGAACCGATCAGGAGTCGTCATGCGGATAGCCAACCTCGATGATCGACTGGTGCTGCTGCGCGACGGCGGAGCAGTCGATGTCCACACCGCCAGCGACGGTCGATTCGGCCCGGATCCGCAGACGGTGTTCGATGACTGGCCGGCTTTCCTGTGCTGGGCGCAGTCGGCTTCGGGTGAGGTGAGGTCCTTCTCCGACGCCGAGCTCAAGGCGCCGGTGCCCCGTCCGCGTCAGGTCTTCGCCATCGGGCTCAACTACGTCAGGCACGCCAAGGAGTCGGGACTGCCGTTACCCGAGCAACCCATGGTGTTCACCAAGTTCCCCAGCGCGCTCACCGGGCCGACGGGCCAGATCGTGCTCACCGGCGACACCGTGGACTGGGAGGTGGAGCTGGTGGCCGTCGTCGGGCGCCCGGCCTACCGGGTCGAGGAAACCGACGCCTGGAGCCATATCGCCGGTCTCACGGTGGGACAGGACCTTTCGGACCGGGCGGTGCAGCAGGCGGGCAGCCCGGCCCAGTTCAGCATGGGCAAGTCGTTCCCCGGCTTCGCGCCCATCGGACCCGCGCTGGTGACACTCGACGAATTCGACAACCCCGACGATCTGCGCGTCAGTACCGAACTCAACGGCGTCACCGTGCAGGACTCCCGGACCTCCGATCTGGTGTTCAGCGTGCCCGAACTGGTGGCCTACCTGTCCGGCATCGTCACGCTGCTACCCGGTGACCTGATCTTCACCGGCACCCCCGAAGGGGTCGGCCTCGGTCGCACCCCACCGAGCTACCTCCACGACGGCGACACCATCGTCACCACCATCGAAGGGATCGGATCGATGCGCCACCAGATGATCGCGCCGGCAACGATGCCGTCGTTGTCTGCCTCCCTGTCCCGGAACGGTGTCTCATGACCAAACCTGTTGCTGCCGCGGACACCTCGCGTGATCCCGCCAGCCTCACCGCCGCCACCGCGTACACCCCCAGGGAACGCCGGTTCGTGCTGATCTTCGCGGTGGTGGGCGCACTGATCGAGAGTATGGAGCTCAACCTGCTGAGCTTCCCGATGCGCGACCTCGCCGGATCGTTCGGGGTCACCAACCAACAGGTGGTCGCGGCGATCACCGCCCAGAGCCTGGCGTCCATCGTCGGCGGCTTCCTGTTCGGCTGGATCGCCGACCGGTACGGTCGCAAACCCTCCTACATCCTGTTCACCGCCACCTACTCCATCGCGGCGATCGTGGGCAGCACCCTGACCGACTTCGACGCCTTCGTGATCACCCGGGTGATCGCCGGTGTGGCGATGGGTGGCGCATTCGGCGTGCTGTTCGCGATGTTCGCCGAGAGCTGGAAATCCCGCAAACGCGGTTTCATGGGCTCGGTACTGCAGGCCATGTTCATCGCCGGTCAGCTGCTCACTCAGCTCATCCTGTTCACCACCTTGTCCACGCTGGGCTCCGACACCGGCTGGCGGGTCGGGTTCGCCGCGATCGGGGTCGGGTGTCTGGGTATCGCCGTGGCCGCCTACTTCTGGCTGCCGGAGTCCAAGCTGTGGGAGGCCAGTCGCGCCGCCCGCCAGGACACCACCGGGGCCCCGCCCGTCGCGGACACCGGCGACGATCTCCGTGGGAAGCGATTGGCCTGGGGCGCAGTGTTTCTCACCATCTGCACCACGGGCGTCTTCGCCGCCAGCTATTCCTACATCACGTTCGCGCCCACCTATCTGCGCGAAGCGCTCGGGGTGTCGCTGGGCGTCTCGACGCTGGTACTCACCGTCGGCACATTGCTGGGCATCGGAAGTTACATCGTCTTCGGCGCGCTGTCGGATCGGGTGGGACGACGCAGGTCCACGGTGTACGCGTGCCTGGTCGGCGTCGCCGGCTTCGGCGCCTTCGCATTCTGGAGCAGCGGGTCGGTGGCGGTGGGTATCGTCGCGCTGATGGGTACCGCCATCGGGTACGCCGGGTTCGGGGTGCTGGGCACGTGGATCTCGGAGTTCTACCCGACCCGGTTCCGCGCGCTCGGCTCGAACGCCACCTACTACGTCGCACGCGGCCTGGGTTCGGGTCTCTACCCGCTGTTCGCGCTGACCCTCGCCGGTGGCGATCTGCGGCTCGCGCTCGCCCTCGGCGGGATCGGCGCCGCGCTGGGACTGATTGGATGTCTGTTCGTGCCGGACACCGCGGGACGCACCATCACCGCGGAATGACCCGACCTACCGAGAGGATTGCTGAGATGACTGCCGCAGCTGTCGAGACCATGCGCGCCGCCGTTTGGACCGGAGACGGTGCGACCTTGCAGATCGAGCAGATCCCGGTGCCGCAGCCCAAACACGGGGAGGCTCTGGTCAAGGTCACCGCGTGCGGGGTGTGCCACACCGACCTGCACGTCATGAAAAGCGAAGTCGCCTTCCCGTCGCCGGCCGTGCTCGGACACGAGATCTCCGGCACCGTCGTCGCACTGGGACCCGACACCGAGCCGGTCCGCGGTGTCGAGGTCGGGGCCAAGGTGGTCGGCGCGTTCATCATGCCGTGCGGTGAATGCAGGCAGTGCCAACGCGGGCGCGACGACATGTGCCTGCCGTTCTTCGCGATGAACCGCCTCAAGGGCACCCTCTACGACGGCACCACCCGGTTGCATCGCACCGACGGCACACCGCTGGCGATGTATTCGATGGCGGGCCTGGCCGACTACTCGGTGGTTCCCATCAACGCGCTGGCCCCGCTGCACCCGGATGTTCCCGAGGTCGCCGGCGCGGTTCTCGGATGTGCGTTCTTCACCGCCTACGGTGCCGTGCACCAGACCGCGGCGCTGCAGGCCGGCGAGACCGTGGCTGTGGTCGCCACCGGGGGAGTGGGGTCCAGCATCGTGCAGCTGGCCCGTGCCGCCGGCGCCCAGACCATCATCGCCGTCGACATCAGCGACGAGAAGTTGGCTGCGGCAAAGGAATTGGGCGCCCACCATGTGGTGAACTCGTCGACCACCGATGCCGTGGCCGCGGTTCGCGAACTCACCGGCGGCGCCGGCGTGGACGTCGCGTTCGAGGTGCTGGGTCGCCAGCAGACCTTCGAGCAGGCCGTGAAGATGCTGATCGACGGTGGCCGGATGGTGGCCGTCGGCATCGCGGCAGGACAAGCGACAGCCAACGTGGAGATCACTCCGCTGGTGCGGCGTGGGTACCGCATCATGGGGTCCTTCGGCGGGCGGACCCGCCAGGATCTGCCTGCCGTGATCGACCTCGCCGCCACCGGCGTATTCTCGGTCCAGGACACCGTGACACGTACCTACTCACTCGAGCGTGCCGGCGAAGCCTTCGAGGCGCTGGAACGGGGTGAGATCCAGGGCCGCGCGGTGATCTCGATGTCCTCCTGAGGAGCAACGGCGCCAGCGGCGCGTATCTGTGGCCGGCCCGCGCCTTAGGATGATGCGCGAGCATCAACGCCGCAGACCAGAAAGGCAGCACTGCCGCATGGCTGAGTTCATCTACACGATGAAAAAGGTCCGCAAGGCCCACGGTGACAAGGTCATCCTCGATGACGTCACCCTCAACTTCCTCCCCGGCGCCAAGATCGGCGTCGTCGGTCCCAACGGCGCCGGTAAGTCCAGCGTCCTGAAGATCATGGCCGGCCTCGACAAGCCCAACAACGGCGACGCGTTCCTGGCCACCGGCGCCAGCGTCGGCATCCTGATGCAGGAACCGCAACTCGACGAGACCAAGACGGTGCGGGAGAACGTCGAAGAAGGCGTGCCCATCAAAGCCAAGCTGAACCGGTTCAACGAAGTGGCCGAGCTGATGGCCACCGACTACACCGACGAGCTGATGGAGGAGATGGGCCGGCTCCAGGAGGAGCTCGACGCCGCCGACGCCTGGGACATCGACTCGCAGCTGGAACAGGCGATGGACGCACTGCGGTGCCCGCCGCCCGATGAGCCGGTGACCCACCTGTCCGGTGGTGAGAAGCGCCGGGTGGCGCTGTGCAAACTGCTGCTGTCCAAGCCGGACCTGCTGCTGCTCGACGAGCCCACCAACCACCTGGACGCCGAGAGCGTGCTGTGGCTCGAGCAGCACCTCGCGTCGTACCCGGGCGCCATCCTGGCCGTCACCCACGACCGGTACTTCCTGGACAACGTGGCCGAATGGATCCTCGAACTCGACCGCGGCCGCGCCTACCCCTACGAGGGCAACTACTCGACCTACCTGGAGAAGAAGGCCGAACGCCTGTCGGTGCAGGGCAAGAAGGACCAGAAGCTGCAGAAGCGGCTCAAGGACGAACTGGCCTGGGTGCGTTCCGGCGCAAAGGCCCGGCAGGCCAAGAACAAGGCCCGCCTGCAGCGGTATGAGGAAATGGTCACCGAGGCCGAGAAGACGAGGAAGCTCGACTTCGAAGAGATCCAGATCCCCACCGGTCCCCGGCTGGGCAACACCGTCGTCGAGGTCGAGCACCTGGACAAGGGCTTCGACGGCCGCATCCTGATCAAGGACCTGTCCTTCACGCTGCCACGCAACGGCATCGTCGGCGTGATCGGCCCCAACGGTGTCGGCAAGACCACCCTCTTCAAGACCATCGTGGGCCTCGAAGAGCCCGACAGCGGCACCGTCAAGGTCGGCGAGACGGTCAAGCTGTCCTACGTCGACCAGACCCGCTCGCGCATCGACCCGAAGAAGAACGTCTGGGAGGTCGTCTCCGACGGCCTGGACTACATCGAGGTCGGTCAGAACGAGGTGCCGTCCCGCGCCTACGTCTCCGCGTTCGGCTTCAAAGGACCCGATCAGCAGAAGCCGGCCGGGGTGCTCTCCGGTGGTGAGCGCAACCGCCTCAACCTCGCGCTCACCCTCAAAGAGGGCGGCAACCTGATCCTGCTCGACGAGCCCACCAACGACCTCGACGTCGAGACGCTGAGCTCGCTGGAGAACGCACTGGAGAACTTCCCCGGCTGCGCGGTGGTGATCTCCCACGATCGCTGGTTCCTCGATCGCACCTGCACGCACATCCTGGCGTGGGAAGGCGACGACGACAACGAGGCCAAGTGGTTCTGGTTCGAGGGCAACTTCGGCGGCTACGAGGAGAACAAGATCGAAAGACTCGGTGCCGAAGCCGCTCGTCCCCACCGGGTTACACACCGACGGCTCACGCGCGACTAATGTGGCCGCTGCGTGCCAACGGGGCCACGCAGTGAAGTCAGGAGTGATCCCGCATGACGGTGAATCCGGGTGCCACAGGTGTCGAGCGGGGGTCCGGAACTCCGCTCCAGTGGGCCGAGCTCTCTCCGGATCGGGCCGAGGCGCTGCGACAGGCCTATCTCGTCACGTACCGCGGCCCGCACGGTGACGCACCGGGCACCGGCGTCGACTCCGCGGACACCGGCGCGCTGAGCCGCCTGGGCACCGAGGACCGGCTGTCCGCCGATCTGCTGGCCGCACACCTTGCGCTCGGGCGCACACGCGCTGCGGGCGAGGTGGCCGTCGCCGTGCAACCGGGGGACCGCGGACCGGCGTTGCAGGTGGTCACCGATCAGGCCGGCATGTTGATGGACTCGGTGACGGTCCTGCTGCATCGTCTCGGCGTTGCCTATACGGCGATCATGAACCCCTCGCTGCGGGTCCAGCGGAACGGCTCGGGTGAGCTGGTGGACATCGCGCCGCGCTCGGACGGCGACGCCCCGCCCACCGAGGCCTGGATCCACATCCAGTTGGCGCAGTCGGCGAATCAGGACGCCGTCGCCGAGGCCGCCCGCTCGTTGCCCAGGGTGCTCGCGGACGCCCGGCAGGTGGCCCTCGACGAGGTGCCCTTGGCGTCGGCGCTGCTGAGTCTGGCTGCCTCGGTCGACGCCGACGATGCCGGCCGGTTCCCCGGGCCGGACTCCCACGATGTCGCGGACCTGTTGCGCTGGCTCGCCGACGGGCATTTCGTGCTGCTGGGCTACCAGCGCTGCCCCGTCGAGAACGGCCACGCGACGGTGGACGCCGCGAGCCGGCTGGGTGTGCTCAGGTTGCGCGAGGACGTGCTGCCTCAGCTCACCAGAACCGAGGACCTGTTGGTGCTCGCGCAGGCGACCATGCCGAGCTTCCTGCGCTACGGCGCGTACCCGTATATCGTCGTCGTTCGCGAACACTGCGCCGACCAGACCGTCGAACATCGATTCGTCGGGCTGTTCACCGTGGCCGCGATGAGCGCCAACGTGCTGGACATCCCCCTGGTGGCCAAGCGGGTGCGGGCGGCACTCGCGCTGGCCGCCGACGACCCGAGTCACCCCGGCCAACTGCTGCTCGACGTCATCCAGACGGTGCCGCGTTCGGAGCTGTTCGCACTGACAGCCGAGGAACTGCGCGATATGGCGATGGCCGTGATCGACCTCGGATCGCGGCGGCGGGCGTTGCTGTTCCTGCGCGGCGATCAGTTGGGTCACTTCGTGTCCTGCCTGGTGTATCTGCCTCGCGACCGCTACACCACGGCCGTGCGGCTCGAGATGCAGGACATCCTGGTCCGCGAGTTCGGCGGCAACAGTATCGACTACGCCGCCCGTGTCAGTGAATCCCCCTGGGCGCTGGTTCATTTCACCGTCAAGATGCCGACCGGCACCGACGGGCAGAGCATCGACGTCTCCGAGGCCAACGAAACCCGGATCCAGAATCTGCTGACCGAGGCCACCCGCACCTGGGGTGACCGGTTGCAGGCTTCGGTGGCCACCGGGTCCATCGACCAGCGGCGCGCCGACTACTACACCAACGCGTTCTCCGAGGTCTACAAGCAGGCCGTCGAGCCGCGGGATGCGATCGCCGACATCAGCATCATCGAAGAGCTGCAGGACAATTCGGTCAGGCTGGTCTTCGAGGGCGCAGGCGACGGCGGCAACGCGCAGCTGAAGTGGTATCTGGGCGGGCGCTCGGCGTCGCTGAGTGAGCTGCTGCCGATGCTGCAGAGCATGGGCGTGATCGTCCTCGATGAACGGCCGTTCAGCGTCACCAGGCCCGACGGTCTCCCGGTGTGGCTCTACCAGTTCCGCATCTCGCCGCATCCGACCATCGCGCCGGCTGCCCCCGAAGAGGTCGCCGACGTCGCCGCCCGGTTCGCCGACACCGTCACGGCCATCTGGCAGGGACGAGTGGAGATCGACCGGTTCAACGAGCTGGTGCTGCGGGCGGGCCTGACCTACCAGCAGGTGGCGATCGTCCGGTCGTACGCGAAATACCTGCGGCAGGCCGGGTTTCCGTACAGCCAGTCGCACATCGAAAGCGTGGTCAACAGCAACGCGCACACGGCCCGCTCCATGGTGGAGCTGTTCGAGGCCATCTTCGATCCCGATCTGCCCGAGGCGGACCGGTCGCAGCGTGCACAGCTGGCGGCGGCCAGCGTCGCCGCCGACATCGACGCGCTGGTGAGCCTGGACACCGACCGGGTGCTGCGTGCCTTCGCATCGTTGATCCAGGCCACCCTGCGCACCAATTACTTCGTCACGCGGGAGAACTCGGCCCGCCGCAGCGGTGTGCTGGCCTTCAAACTCAACCCTGGGCTGATCGACGAGTTGCCGCTGCCCCGGCCGAAATTCGAGATCTTCGTGTACTCGCCGCGCGTCGAGGGGGTGCACCTGCGGTTCGGGTCGGTGGCCCGCGGTGGCCTGCGGTGGTCGGACCGCCGGGAGGACTTCCGCACCGAAGTCCTCGGGCTTGTCAAAGCCCAGGCGGTGAAGAACGCCGTCATCGTGCCGGTGGGCGCCAAAGGCGGTTTCGTCGTGAAGAATCCGCCGTTGCCCACCGGTGACGCCGCCGTCGACCGCGACGCAACCAGGGCCGAAGGCGTCGCGTGCTACCGGTTGTTCATCTCCGGGTTGCTCGACGTCACCGACAACATCGATCGAACCGCGGGCGGGGACCGCGGCCCAGGTGCGGTGACGGCCCCCGACCGGGTGGTGCGCCGTGACGGCGACGACGCCTATCTGGTGGTGGCCGCCGACAAGGGCACCGCGACGTTCAGCGATATCGCCAACGACGTCGCCAAGTCCTACGGGTTCTGGTTGGGTGACGCGTTCGCGTCGGGCGGATCGGTGGGCTACGACCACAAGGCGATGGGCATCACCGCCAAAGGCGCGTGGGAAAGCGTCAAACGCCACTTCCGCGAGATGGGGGTGGACACCCAGGCGCAAGATTTCACCGTCGTCGGGATCGGCGACATGAGCGGTGACGTGTTCGGCAACGGCATGCTGCTCTCGGAGCACATCCAGCTGGTGGCGGCCTTCAACCACCTGCACATCTTCCTGGATCCCACACCGGATGCCGCGCGCAGTTTCGCCGAGCGCCGGCGACTGTTCGACCTGCCCCGGTCCAGCTGGGAGGACTACGACAAGTCCCTGATCTCCGCCGGCGGCGGCATCTACAGCCGCGAGCAGAAATCGATCCCGATCAGCCCCGAGGTGCGTGCCGCGCTCGGACTGGGCGAGGTCGCCGAACTGACCCCACCCGCGCTGGTGAAGGCGATCCTGCAGGCCCCCGTCGACCTGCTGTGGAACGGCGGCATCGGGACCTACATCAAGGCCGAGAGCCAGTCCGACGCCGACGTCGGCGACCGGGCCAACGACCCGGTGCGCGTCAACGGAAACCAGGTGCGCGCCAAGGTGATCGGCGAAGGCGGCAACCTGGGCGTCACCTCACTGGGCCGGATCGAGTTCGACCTGGCCGGTGGCCGGATCAACACCGACGCCCTGGACAACTCCGCAGGAGTCGACTGCTCCGACCACGAAGTGAACATCAAGATCCTGGTCGATTCGCTGGTCACACAGGGCAAGGTCGAGGCCGGCGAGCGCACCGCCCTGCTGGAATCGATGACCGATGAGGTGGGCGAGCTGGTGCTGGCCGACAACATCGAACAGAACGACCTGATGGGCACCAGCCGTGCCAATGCGGCCAGTCTGCTCAATGTGCATGCGCGCCAGATCAAAGAGCTGGAGGCCCGCCGTGGGCTCAACCGGGAACTGGAAGCGCTGCCGTCGGACAAGGAGATCCGCCGGCGCACCGACGCGGGCCTGGGGCTGACCTCACCAGAGCTCGCCACGCTGATGGCGCATGTGAAGCTGGCGCTCAAAGACGAGGTGCTGGCCAGCGAGCTGCCCGATCAGGACGTCTTCGCCGCCCGGCTGCCCTCGTATTTCCCTGCGCCGCTGCGTGATCGGTTCGCCACCGAGATCCGCAGTCACCAGCTCAGGCGCGAGATCGTGACCACCATGCTGGTCAACGACCTCGTCGACACTGCGGGTATCAGCTTCGCCTACCGGATCACCGAGGACGTGGGTGTCGGGCCGGTGGATGCCGTGCGCACCTACGTGGCCACCGATGCGATCTTCGGTGTCGGCGAGGTGTGGCGGCGTCTGCGCGCCGTAAGCCTGGAAAACCATGTGCCCGTTCATGTCTCGGACCGCATGACGCTCGACCTGCGCCGTCTCATCGATCGCGCCGGCCGGTGGCTGCTGAACAACCGGCCGCAGCCGCTGGCTGTCGGCGCGGAGATCAACCGGTTCGCCGCCAAGGTCGCCGCGCTCACCCCGCGGATGGGGGAGTGGTTGCGCGGTGACGACAAGGCGATCGTGGCCAAGGAGGCCGCGGAGTTCGCCTCGCACGGGGTGCCCGAGGACTTGGCCTACATGGTCTCCAGCGGTCTGTACCAGTACAGCCTGCTCGACATCATCGACGTCGCCGACATCGTGGACCGCGACGAGGTGGAGGTCGCCGACACCTACTTCGCGCTGATGGACCATCTCGGTACCGACGGACTGCTGACCGCGGTGTCCGGGCTGCCAAGGGATGACCGTTGGCATTCCCTGGCCCGCTTGGCGATTCGGGACGACATCTACAGTTCCATCCGTTCGCTCACCTTCGATGTGCTGGCCGTCGGTGAACCGGATGAAAGCGGTGAGGAGAAGATCGCCGAGTGGCATCACACCAACGGTTCCCGGCTGGAACGCGCGCAGGGCACTCTCGACGAGATCTATGCCGATGACGAGCGCGACCTCGCCACGCTGTCGGTGGCGGCCCGGCAGATCCGTAACATGACCCGCTCGCAGGGGGCGGGGTCCTCCACGTGAGCCAGCCGTATGTGACTCCCGTCGGCGTGCGCTGGTCGGACATCGACATGTACCAGCACGTCAACCACGCCACCATGGTGACGATCCTGGAGGAGGCCCGCGTCCCCTTCCTGTCGCCGGCGTTCGGGCCCACCATCGCAGAAGTCGGTCTGCTGATCGCCGAGGTCAAGGTGTCCTACAAGGGTCAGCTGCGGCTGATCGACTCACCCCTGCAGGTCAGCATCTGGGTGAACCGTTTGCGGGCAGTCGATTTCACGCTCGGCTATGAGGTGCGCTCGGTCAACGCCGAGCCCGACTCCAAGCCCGCCGTGATCGCCGAGAGCCAGCTGGCGGCCTTCGACATCGACGAGCAGAAGCTGGTCCGGTTGTCGCCGGCGCATCGTGAATACCTGGAGAAATGGGTCCGGTAGGCGAGCGGGGGCTGTGGCTGCCCGACCCCGCCCACCGCGCCGACCTGACGATGTTCGCCGAGCGGGCGCACCGCCTGGACGACGCGGCCGTGATCCGGATCAGGGCCCGCGCCAACGGACTGCTGGGGGCGTGGGTGGCGACCAACTTCGATGTCCTGGCGGGCCGGGCGCTCGCCGGGACTGTGCGGCCCGACGACCTGTCCGCCGGGGCCGATGCGCTGCTGCAGGGGCTGCGAGCCGTCGACCGTGCCGGCTTCGTGGACCCGGGCTGGTCGATGGATTCGGCCTGGCGTGGGGCTCTGCCGCCGGAACAGGGGTTCGCGCACCTCGATGACGTCCCGGCCAGGGTGATGCTCGACCTCGCCCAGCGCGGCGTGGCGTTGGCCCGCGAGCACGGCAGCAGTCAGGGCCCGCCGGTGTCGCTGCTGGATCAGGAAGTGATCAGCGTCAGCGCCGACGGGGTGACCGTCGGAATCCCGATGCGGTGTGTGTTCGCGCTGACCGCCATGCGTTTCCTGCCGCAGTCGGGCAAAGGTGACGACGAGTTCGCGCCGGAGTCGGTGGCGGCCGACGAGATCGTGCGGGTGCGGGTGCTGCCGGCGTGGCTGCGGATCGATGCCCGGTTCGGGTCGGTGTACCGCCGCCGCGGCGACCCGGCCCTCGTTCTTCGGTGATTTGGGCGCGTTCATAACCGCTGAGCGGTTATGAACGCGCCCAAATCACTCAGAAGGGCGAGTTCATCATCGAGTGGGCCGCCATCTCCAGGTAGTCCAGCAGCGCCTTGCGGTGCTCGTCGTCGAGGGTGTCGCCGTCGATCTCGGCGACAGCGGTGTGCATACACCGCAGCCACGCGTCACGCTCCAGCGGGCCGATCCGAAACGGGTGATGACGCATCCGCAGCCTCGGATGTCCCCGCTGCTCGGAGTAGGTGCGCGGCCCGCCCCAATACTGCTCGAGGAACATCCGCAGGCGGACCTCGGCGCCGGGCAGGTCGTCGTCGGGGTAGAGGGGCCGCAGGATCTCGTCCTCGGCGACCTGCTCGTAGAACCGCGACACGATTTTGTGGAAGGTGGCGGCACCGCCGACGGCGTCGTAGAAGGTCTGGGGGTCCTCGGGCACACCCCCATTGTTCACTTTCCGGCCCCGGTGCCCGTCCCGGCCCGGGGGCATTTCGACACGTCACGCGATGTTCACCGGATTGACCTGCGAACACGGCCGAAATTGTCGTGCGGCGGCCGCGGATCCATGGTGGACTGTCCGCGGAGGGACCAATGGCCCAGCGCAAGCGAAACCAACTGAATAGGGTTGGACACCGCGTCGCGGTGGGCCGTTCCGGGTCCACTGTCGGAGCGTCTCTGCACAGTGTCGAGACCGTCGTACCGCCGACCGATGGCAATTCGGTATGGGGCCGGCGTCGGGTGCTGCTGTTGAACTCCACCTACGAGCCGTTGACCGCACTGCCCATGCGGCGGGCCATCGTGATGCTGCTGTGCGGCAAGGCCGACGTCGTACACGACGACCCGTCTGGACCGGTGATCCACTCGGCGTCGCGCACCATCGTGGTTCCCTCGGTGATCCGGCTGCGCACCTTCGTCCGGGTGCCGTACCGCGCCCGGATCCCGATGACCCGTGCCGCGCTGATGCACCGCGACCGGTTCCGCTGCGCGTACTGCGGGGCGAAGGCCGACACTGTGGATCACGTGGTCCCACGCAGCCTCGGCGGCGAGCACACCTGGGAGAACTGCGTGGCCTGCTGCTCCACCTGTAACCACCGCAAGGCCGACAAACTGCTCTCGGAACTGGGCTGGACACTGCGGGTGACCCCCACCCCGCCCAAGGGTCAGCACTGGCGGCTGCTGTCGACGGTCAAGGAGCTCGACCCCGCGTGGGTGCGCTATCTGGGCGAGGGCGCGGCCTGAAATCCGTGGCTCACTCCGACAGCGTGTAGTGGGTGGGATAAATTTGCGTCGTGACCGAAACCGCTATCGCCCACTCCGTGATGGGAGGGGTGCCGCTGCTGCTGGCTGCGGTGCTCGCTCTGCTGATCTGGCGCAAGCCCGGCCCGCACCCGAAGTCCTACAAGCTCTCTGAGCAGTGGACCCACGAGCCCATCCTGTGGGCGGCCACCGGTGAGGTCATCGGCGACGCGCATGGACATGGTTCGCACGAATTCACGGTTGGAGGTGGCGCAAGTGGCAAGTGGTGAACACCACGACACCGAGGTGCTGAAGCGCGAGTCCGAGAACCTGCCCTACGGGTGGGCAGTCACCTACAGCGGCCGGCTGTCTGGCGTCACCGAGCCGGGCCACCTGTCGGAGACCTATCCGTTCTCCATTCAGGAGCGGGTGGAGCTCGACGAGGCGCTGAAGTTCGGTTCCCGGGCCTCCAAGGCCCGGTTCGCCGTCTACATCGGTGAGCTGGGTGCACCCACCGCCGCCGCGGCGCGGGCCATCCTGGCCAAGGTGCCCACCCCCAACGAGGCCGTCCTGATCGCCGTGTCACCAAATCAGAAGGTCATCGAGGTGGTCTACGGCGCCGGACTGCAGGGCCGTGGTGCCGAGTCCGCCGCGCCCCTCGGAGTGGCCGCCGCGACGTCGGCGTTCCGCGAGGGCAATCTCATCGACGGTCTCGTCAGCGCCATTCGCGTCCTGTCGGCAGGGATCTCCCGCCCTTAGCCCGGGGCCCCAACGGGGGTCTGGCGATCCCTGGCACGTCGCTGCGTCCATCGCGACACTGAGGGGATGGACCAAGGACAGCTCGCCGACTTCCTGCGCACCCGCCGCGAGACGTTGACACCCGGCGACGTCGGGCTGCCCGTCGGTCCGCGCCGGCGCACCGCGGGTCTACGCCGCGAGGAGGTCGCCGCCTTGGCGGTGATCTCGACCGACTACTACACCAGGATGGAACAGCAACGTGCGCCGCAACCGTCGGTGGAGGTGCTGGCATCCCTGGCCAGGGCGCTGCGCCTGACGATCGACGAACGCGATCACCTCTTCCGGTTGGCCGGGCACAATGCGCCGGCACGCACTCTCGGCGGCGAGCATGTCAGCCCGGCTACGCTGCGGATCCTCGACCGCCTGCACGACACCCCGGCCCAGGTGATGTCGGCGCTGGGGGAGACGCTGGTCCAGACGCCGGCTGCGCGCGCACTGATGGGTGACGAGACGGTCTACCGAGGTTTCGCACGAAGCGTGGTGTATCGCTGGTTCACCGATGACGACGCCCGTGGGCTGTACCCGGCCGAGGATCACCCCACGATCGGGCGGGACTTCACCGCCGGTGCCCGGGTGGCCTATACCCGCGACGGTGCCGGTTCGAGGGCAGCGCAGATCGTCGAGGATCTCCTGGAGCGCAGCGCCGAGTTCGCCGATCTGTGGAAACGGCACGATGTCTCGGGCAACACCGCGCGCACCAAGCGGCTGGTGCACCCGAAGCTCGGGGTGCTCGACGTGCATTGCCAGATCCTCTACGACGCCGTGCAACTGCACACCTTGCTGGTGTTCACCGCCGACCCGGGAACGCCGAGCTACGCCAAGCTCGCCGCCTTGGGAGCCGATCCCGAGTCCCATCAGCGCGACAACCGGGTAAGCCAGGGACTGCCGGTCGGTGGATGACTCCACTCTGAATGTGATCGACGCGCTCCGGAAATCTCGGTACTGCCAGCACAGCGACGAGTATTCGAGGAGTTTCACATGTCAGGCAGATTCACGGTGGACGTTCCGGACCTGAGCGGCAGGTTGGCGGTGATCACCGGCGGCAGCGACGGTATCGGCTTCGGCTTGGCAGGCCGGCTCGCCGCGGCGGGGGCAGAGGTGATCCTGCCGGTGCGCAACGCCGACAAGGGCAAAGCGGCGGCAGACCGTATTCGGTCCGCCGCGCGGGAGGCCGTCGTCGACGTCCGTCGTCTCGACCTGTCGTCACTGCAGTCGGTCGCCGACTTCGCCGGTGAGCTGGTCGGCGAGGGCAGGCCGGTCCACATCCTGATCAACAACGCCGGAGTGATGAACCCGCCGAGCCGCCAGACCACGGCCGATGGCTTCGAATTGCAGTGGGGCACCAACCATCTCGGCCATTTTGCGCTCACCGCGCGACTGCTGCCTCTGCTGCGGGCCGGCCGGGCGCGAGTCACCACGCAGTCGAGTATCTCGGCTGCCGGCAACGAGATCAATTGGGCCGACCTCAACTTCGAGCAGTCCTACTCTGCGGGCCGGGCGTACAGCCAGTCGAAGATCGCCAATCTGATGTTCGCCCTCGAACTCCACCGCCGCAGTCAGCGGGCCAGGTGGGGGATCACCAGCAATGCCTCACATCCCGGGGTGACCGCCACCAATCTGCTTGCCGCCCAGCCCCATCTGGGCCGCACCAGCGACACGATGAGCGTCCGGATCATCCGGTTGCTGGCCCGGCTGGGAGTGTTGCAGACCGTCGAGCAGGGTTTGTCGACCGCGTTGTACGCCGCTACCAACCCGTCCGCCGACGGGGGGAAGTTCTACGGTCCCAGCGGGTTCAGGAATCTGGCGGGACCGCCGGCCGAGCAGCAGGTGTACCGGCCTGCCCGGGACGCCGCCGACGCCGTCCGCTTGTGGGAGAGGTCCGAAGCGCTGGTCGGTGTGCAGTTCGCGACGGCGAGCTGAGCCCCGCGAGGGCGCGTGTTTGTACGCCTCACACGGAGTGTCGGTGTACAAACACGCGCGCTCGCGGTGAGGTGGTCAGCTGACGTCGAAGGTGCGGGCGCGCAGCGAACGCTCCACTCCCGCACGGCCTTCGAGCACCAGCCGGCGCAGTGCCGGCGGGACCTCCGGGTCGGCCAGGAACCGGTCGGCGGCGTCGAGTGCGGCCTGGCTGATGTCCCACGACGGGTAGAGCCCGACGACCACCGTCTGGGCCACCTCGCTGGACCGCCGCTCCCACACCGAGCTGATGGTCTCGAAATAGCGCTCGGTGAACGGCAGCAGCAGCTCGCTCTGACCGGGTCGGACGATGCCGCCGATGATGGCGCGGCCGGTGATGTTGGCCAGCGTGTCGTCCTCGATGACCTGCGTCCAGGCGGCGTTCTTGACCTCGGCCTGGGGGCGCGCGGCGGCGGCCGCGGCGGCATTGCGCCGTCCTGCCGCGGTGGGGTCGGTGGCCGCCTCCCTGTCGATGAACGGCGTCTCCGTACCGTCGGCGTCGATATCGCCGCTGGCGGCCAGGGCGGTCACGATCCGCCAGCGCAGATCGGTGTCGATCACCAGGCCGGACAGATTCACCGCGGCGGGCTCGTTGTCCAGCAAGGTGGCCAGCACCGCGACGTGGTTGCGCGACAGCACCGACGTGCACAGCGCGTTGACGAATGCCAGCTGGTGGTCCGAGCCCGGCTGCGATTCGCGGGCCAGGTCCAGCAGCTTGTCGGCGAACGCCGGCCAGCCGGTGGTGGTGGCCCAGCCCGGGTCGGCGTAGGAGCCCAGCGCGGTCTGCGCCTGCAGGACCAGCCGTTGCGCGACACCGACCTCGGTCTCGGCGTGCAGCCCGCTCATCACCAACGCCACGAAGTCACGCGCCTTCAGCTCGGCTTCGCGGGTCATCTCCCAGGCGGCCGACCACACCAGGGTGCGGGGCAACGGCTCGCTGATGTCGGCGATCCGGCTCAGCGCCGTCTTCAGCGACTCGGCATCGAGTCGCGAGGCGCAGTACGTCAGGTCGTCATCGTTGACCAGGATCAGCTTGCCCCGCGAAACACCCTGCAAGGCAGCAACTTCGGTGGACTCGCCCTCGATGTCGAGTTCCTCGCGGTGCACCCGTACCAACTTGCCGGAGCCGTCGTCGTCATAGATGCCCACTGCCAGCCGGTGCACCCGGGTTTCGCCGGCGCCCGGCGCAGCCCCGCTCTGCGTGATGGCGAACCGGGTGAACGTGCCGTCATCGTCGACGTCGAAGTCGGCGCGCAGCGTGTTGAGGCCAGTGGTCTTCAGCCACTGCCGGCCCCAGCCGGACAGATCCCGGCCGGAGGACTTCTCCAACGCCCCGAGCAGATCGCCGAACGTGGCGTTGGCGAACGCGTGGTCACGGAAGTAGTCCCGCAGCCCCGCGAGGAAGGACTCCAACCCGACGTAGGCCACCAGCTGCTTGAGCACGCTGGCGCCCTTGGCGTAGGTGATGCCGTCGAAGTTCACCTCGACGGCGTGCAGGTCGGGGATCTCGGCGGCCACCGGGTGAGTGGAGGGCAGCTGGTCCTGCCGGTAGGCCCAGGACTTCTCGACATTGGCGAAGGTGGTCCAGGCCTCGGTGTACTCGGTGGCCTCGGCCTGGCACAGCACCGAGGCGAAGGTCGCGAAGGACTCGTTGAGCCACAGGTCGTCCCACCACTGCATGGTGACCAGATCGCCGAACCACATGTGCGCCATCTCGTGCAGGACAGTCTCGGCACGGCGCTCGTAGGACGCCCGGGTGACCTTGCTGCGGAACACGTAGTCCTCGAGGAGTGTCACCGCGCCGGCATTCTCCATGGCGCCGGCGTTGAATTCCGGCACGAACAGCTGGTCGTACTTGCCGAACGCGTACGGCGTCCCGAAGTTGTTGTGGTAGAACGCGAAACCCTGCTTGGTTTCGGTGAACAGGCGTTCTTCGTCCATGAACTCGGCCAGCGAGGCGCGGCAGAAGATACCCAGCGGGATCTCGCCGTGCTCGTCGCTGTAGGTGTCGTCCCAGCGGGCGTACGGACCGGCGATCAACGCGGCCAGGTAGGTGCTCATCCGCGGCGTGGTGGCGAAGGTGTGGATCTTCGCGCCGTCGGCGTCCTCGACCAGGGTGGTGGCGCCGTTGGAGATCACCTGCCAATGTGCGGGCGCGGTGACCGTGACGTCGAAGGCGGCCTTGAGGTCGGGCTGGTCGAAGCAGGCGAACATCCGCTTGGCGTCGGCGGTCTCGAACTGCGAGTACAGGTACACCTCGCCGTCCACCGGGTCGACGAAGCGATGCAGCCCCTCCCCGGTGTTGGAGTAGAGGCAGTCGGCGTCGACGACGACGACGTTGTGCTCGGCCAGGCCGGACAAGGCGATGCCGGTGGACTCGTCATAGCCGGAGACGTCCAGTTCGTGGCCGTTGAGGGTGGCGCTTCGCACGGTATCGGCTGCGATGTCGAGGTAAGTGTCCGCGCCGGCGAGCGCGTCGAATTCGATGGTCGTCACCGATCGGAACGTGCGTTCCCCCGGTGCGCCGCTGCCGTCGGTGAGGTCCAACGAGATGCGGTAGCTGTCGACGGTCACCAGCGCCGCGCGCTCGGCCGCCTGATCCTGAGTCAGATTGGGAAGTGCCACGCCCGCCAACACTAATGGCCGTGACACCAGGTGCGCGCTACTGACGGAGAATCTTGGTCTACTGGCTTGTGTCGGGCCGCGGCCGGGAACACAACGCCGGACCGACAGGTTGTGCTGAACGAAAATCTGACCATCGAGAGGAAGTCCTAATGGCAGACGCATCTGCCGGCAGCAGCGCCGGAAAAGACACCGCCGGGTTCTGGTTCGATCCGTTGTGCCCGTGGTGCTGGATCACCTCGCGTTGGATCCTCGAAGTCGAGAAGGTCCGCGACATCAACGTGGAGTTCCACGTGATGAGCCTGGCGGTGCTCAACGAGGGGCGTGACCTTCCCGAGGAGTACCAGGAGATGATGAAGAAGGCCTGGGGCCCGGTGCGGGTGGCCATCGCCGCCGAACAGGCGCACGGCTCCGAGGTGCTGTCACCGCTCTACACCGCGATGGGCACGCTGATCCACAACGAGGACAACAAAGACTTTGACGACGTGATCCCCAAAGCCCTGGCGCAGGCCGGGTTGCCCGCCGAATTGGCCGAGGCGGCCAAGACCGACAAATACGACGACGCGCTGCGCAAGAGCCACCACGCCGGCATGGACGCCGTCGGCGAGGACGTCGGCACCCCCACCATCCACGTCAACGGTGTCGCCTTCTTCGGCCCGGTGCTCTCACGTATCCCGCGCGGCGAGGAAGCCGGCAAGCTGTGGGATGCCTCGGTGACGTTCGCGGCGTACCCGCACTTCTGGGAGCTCAAGCGCAGCCGTACCGAGCGTCCCGAGTTCGACTGAGCCGACAAGGGAGTTGCCGGTGCGGAGCCGGCGACTCCTCCGGAGCCGGGGCGCCGGTTCGATTGACCCGCAGGTCATTTCGTCTCTGCTGTTGCACCCCAGCGGATCGAAGGCCACGGTGTATCCCATGACACCCGCGGAGATGCTCGATGTGGCGTATGCAGAAGCACAAAAAGGTCTGGACGAGGGCGGGATACCGATCGGTGCCGCGTTGTTCAGCGCCGACGGCGTGCTTCTGGGTAGCGGCCACAACCGGCGCGTACAGCAGGACGACCCCTCTGTGCATGCCGAGACGGACGCGTTCCGGGCCGCCGGGCGGCAGCGGGACTACCGCTCCACCGTCATGGTCACCACGCTGTCGCCCTGCTGGTACTGCAGCGGTCTGGTGCGTCAGTTCAACATCGGCGCGGTGGTGATCGGGGAGAGCCGCACGTTCACCGGTGGGCACGATTGGCTGGCCGAGCACGGAGTGAGCGTCACCGTGCTCGACGACGAACGCTGCGTCGCCATGATGACGGAGTTCATCGCCGCGGAGCCCGCGCTGTGGAACGAGGACATCGGCGTCGGTCCCTGACTCCGGTGGATCGTCGGAGAGACCCGACATACGTGAAGCGGGTGCGGACCCCGGCTGGTGAGCCGGGACCCGCACCCGCTTTTTCGCGACGATCCGTGGAACTCTAGCTGTCGGTCGAGCTGCTGCTCGGCGGGCCGTCGTTGCCGTCGTTGCCCTGGTTGCCGTTGTCGCCGCCGAGGCCGCCCTGGCCGCCGGTGCCGCCGTTGCCACCGGTACCGCGGTTGGGCTGGCCGGAGGAGTTCAGGCCACCCGGAGTGGCGCTGCCGCCGTTGCCGCCCTGGCCACCGTTGCCGGTGCCCTCGCCGACCGAGATACCGCCGTCGCCGCCGGTGCCGCCGTTGCCGCCGCGCGCAGCTCCACCGGTGGCGCTGCCACCGTTGCGACCCACGCCGCCGGAGCCGCCGATGAGACCGCCGTCGCCGCCGTTACCGCCGCGGCCGCCGGTGGTGTTGCCACCGGTGGAGGTTGCGTTACCGCCGACGCCGCCACGGCCGCCGAGGCCGGATGCGACGGCGTTGCCGCCGGTTCCGGCGTTGCCGCCGGTGGCGCTGCCGGCCTCCGAATTGGCCGCACCGCCGTTACCGGCGTTGGTGCCGCGACCGACCAGGCGGTCGCCGCCGTTTCCGCCGTTTCCGCCGACTGCGTTCGCGCTGCCGTATGCCGTGGCCGCGCCGCCGCTGCCGCCGGAGCGACCCTGGATCTCGGGGGTGGAGCCGCCGCTGATGGTGCCGTGCCCGGCGTATCCGCCGTTACCGCCGGTGGCGGTCTGCGTGCTGGAGCCGCCGCCGGCAGCGCTGCCGACAGTTGCCGCGCCGCCGGCGCCGCCGGCGCCCGCGCCGTAGACGGTGGTGTCGTCCTGGGAGAACGGAATGCCGATCACCGTGCCACCGCCGTCGCCGCCGGTGCCGCCTGCGGCGTTGCCGAACAGCGATGATGCAGCGCCGCCGGCGCCGCCCTTACCGCCGTTGCTCGGGGACAGGGTTGCGCCCTTGCCGCCGCTGCCGCCCTTGCCGCCCGCCGCGTTGGTGGCACCGGTTGCGTTGACGTTGGTGTCGGATCCGCCCACGCCGCCGTCGCCGCCGTTACCGGAGAAGAAGCCGCCGTTACCGCCGTTGCCGCCGGCGGTTGCCGCCGACGCCAGAGTGCCGTCCGCGTTGTAGACAGCCGCGACGCCGGCGCCGCCGCTGCCGCCGTTGCCGAAGAGGCCCGCGTTGCCGCCGGCGCCACCGTTGGCGCCGGCTCCGCCGTTGCCCCAGAGGATGCCGCCGTTGCCGCCGGCGCAGTTGGTGCCACAGGTCGCGGCGTCGGCATCCAGGCCGTTGCCGATCAACCAGCCACCGTCACCGACGGCTGGACGCAGGAACACCGACGCATCGATCGCCGCGGCGGACGCCGATGCACCGGCACCCGTGGAATCACCGAAAAGGTAGTTCAGCTGGGATTCGGTGTTGACCAGCTTGACCTCGGCGGTGTAGGCCGAGGCGGCCGTCGGCTCGTCGGAAGCGGCCGCAGCGGCCACCAAGGCGCCGAGCCCGACCATTGCCGCGCCGGCGACGCCCGTGGTCACGTGCTTGTGCACGGACCACGAGGCCACCCTGTGGCGACCGGACTTCACGTACATACAACCCCCTTGGGGAACTAGGCCTGACGGGCTTCGGCAGGCGAGGTTTCTTAGCGTTTCCTGTGAAAAGCCGCCCTGATTCTTAGGTTTGCGGAGGCACGCGTCAAGACCTACGTGCAGGCAAGGCTAACCTATCGTTGCCTTTGCAACTATCTCCGCGCCCGCCGAACGCCTGTATGGCCGATTTCCTGCAGGTCAACGCACCCGTAAATTGTTCCAGGTCACATCCACGTTGCCGAGAGGTCTTGAATTCGAAAACCCAAGCCGGTGTGCGGTCCGGTGTGCTCCGCGCGTCTGCCGCCTCCGGCAACTGTTCGCGCTTTGCTAGAACGCGTTCCAGGCGCCCCGCCTGAGAGCGGTCAGGCCCCGACACAGAAAACGGGCGCCGGCTGCACTCGTGCAGCCGACGCCCGCCCCTCGCAATGGCGATCAGTCGTCAGGGTTGCTCTGTCCCGGGTCGCCCGCAGCTCCGTCATCGCCGCCGAGGCCACCGGAACCCCCCTCGCCGCCTTCTCCACCGGTCGCGGTCCCGTCGTCGGTACTGAAGGCGTTGCCCCCGTCGCCGCCGTCACCGCCGGTGCCACCGATCAACCCGCCGGCACCGCCTGTGCCGCCGTCACCACCTGTGGCGTCACCGTCGTCGACGTCGCCGACGCCGCCCGCGCCGCCCTCGCCGCCGGAGCCCATCAGGGCACCACCGCCGCCTCCGGTTCCGCCGGTGCCGCCGGTGCCGTTACCGTCGCCCCAGGCCCAGCCGTCGCCCCCTGCGCCGCCCGCGCCCCCGGTGCCCGTTCCACTCCCGCCGCCGGTGCCGCCTGCGCCGCCCTGGCCGAGCTGATCTGAGGATGCGTAGTCCTCGTCGGAGCCCACCCCGCCGAAGCCGCCGGCGCCGCCGACGCCTGCGGTTCCGTGTGTCACGCCTCCACCGGCTCCGCCGGCACCCCCGGTGGCATTGCCGTTCAACGACCACGCCACCCCGCCGTCGCCGCCGTCGCCGCCGTTGCCGATCAGGCCCCCCGCGCCGCCGGCTCCGCCCGCGGCGCCCACTGCGTCGGCCTCGTTGGCCTCGGTCTCCGGGTCGTCGCACAGGTCATTCCAGTCCGCGCCACCCTCGCCGCCGAGACCGCCGCTGCCGAAGAACAGCCCACCGTTGCCGCCGGCCCCACCCGCGACGGCGGCCGATACCAGTTCGCCGTCCTCGTAAACGGCGTCGGCGCCGGCTCCACCGTTGCCGCCGTTGCCGAACAGGAAGGCCTTGCCGCCGGCGCCGCCGTTGGCACCATTACCGCCGTTGCCCCAGAGCAGACCGCCGTTGCCGCCGTTGCAGGCGGCGCCGGTGCAGTTGGCGGGGGCGTCGAGGCCGTTGCCGATCAGGAAACCGCCGTCACCCCACATCGGGGTGAGCCCGTCTTCGTCGAGTACGGCACTGGCAGCGACCCCGTCGGCGACCTCGCAGCCGGGATCGAGTGCGTCGCAGTCGGCCTCGTCGTTGACGAGCGCGATCTGCGCGGAGTACGTCGCCGGTGCGTCCGGAGTCGCGAGGATCAGGGCCCCGATCCCAACCATCGCGGCGCCGGCCAGGCCGGTGGAGAAGTACTTCGGAACTGAACGCGACGACGCCTTGCGGCGTCCGGACTTGACGTACATGGAACCCCCTTGGTTCTGTGCCCGCCTGACCTCGGGCTGGTGGCTCCCTGAGTTTTTCTTGAGAAAGCCGACATGATTGTTAAGTTTGCGAGAACGCCCGTCAAGCGAAATTCGGATGTTACTCAGAGGGTTGTTTCTGTACGCAAGCATTGCCGTTCGGGCAATGGTTGAATCCGCCCCTGTTTCTCCACTTCAACGCTGTGACATGCACTTTGGTGTTTCCTGAACTCGCCTGAAAGAATGCTGAATCGTGCGGCGGCGGTGCGGGAGCGGGCGGATCCGCGGGTGTGGTTCGAAGGGCCCATAAGTTTGCTGCGGGGTAGATCATCGGAGCTGGGCCGACGGCACTAGCTCGGGGACGCAGGACCTGGCTTGTGGTTCCGCCCTTGGTCGGCCCCGACGCCATGGCCGAATTCAATTGCAGGCCTTGCACATCGAGGCCTCGGGCACATGCCGCGGGTCCGGAGTGCGATTGGAAGGCCAACGGCGTCAACGCCGTTGCGTGGAAAAACGAATACGGGCGCCGACCGCAATGCGGCCGACGCCCGTACTGGTGTTGTCAGGTGCTCCGAGACTCAGATGGCGGGATTGGCTTCGCCATCGGCGCCGGGTGAGCCGCTGCCACCGCCGAGGCCCTGGCCGCCCGCGCCGCCGGTGCCGCCGGTGGCGTTCTCGTCATCGTCGGCCCACGCGTTGCCGCCGTTGCCGCCGTCACCGCCCCGGCCGATCACGACGCTTCCGCGGCCGCCCGTGCCGCCGTCACCGCCGGTGGCCTCACCGGCGTCTGCGTCGGCGTCGCCACCGTCACCGCCGGTGCCGCCCTTGCCGAACACGCCGCCGCCGTTACCGCCGGTGCCGCCGGTGCCGCCGGTGCCGTTGCCGTCACCCCAGGCCCAACCGTCGCCGCCGCGGCCGCCATTACCGGCCGTGCCGCCCCAGACGCTTCCGTGGCCGCCGTCGCCGCCGTCGCCGCCTTGGGCCTCTTGATCTTCTGTGGCGTCTGTTTCGTCGTCACCCACTTCGGCGGTTCCGCCTTGGCCGCCGGCGCCGGCCTGCCCGGACGAGGCGTTGCCGCCCGTACCGCCCGCGCCGCCGGTGGCGTTGCCGTACAAGGAGCCGGCCCAGCCGCCGTCGCCGCCTTCGCCGCCGGAGCCGCTGAGCAGGCCGCCGCGCCCGCCCGAGCCGCCGTCGGCCGCAACGGCATCCGCCTCGTTGACATCCTCGGTCTCCGGATCGTCTTCGAGACCGTTGTAGTCGTAACCGCCGGCGCCACCGGCGCCGCCGTTGCCGGAGATGAGGCCGGCCACCCCGCCGTTGCCTCCGGCGAATGCGGGCGACACCTGTCCCTCGTCGTCGTAGATGGCGTCGCCGCCCTCGCCGCCGAGGCCTCCGTTGCCGAAGAACAGGCCGCCCCTACCGCCGTCACCGCCCGCTACTCCGAGGGACTCGACATAGTCGCCGTTCTCGTCGTAGAGGTTGCCGTCACCGCCGTTGCCGCCGTTGCCGAACAGGAACCCCGCGTTGCCGCCGCTACCGCCGTTGGCGCCGTTACCGCCGTTGCCCCAGAGGATGCCGCCGTTGCCGCCGTTGCAGGCCGCGCCGGTGCAGTCCGCGGCAGCGTCGAGTCCGTTGCCGATCAGCCAACCACCGTCGCCGATCATCGGGGGGAGAGCGGCCAGCGGCGTCACCAGTGCGGCCGACGTGGCCGCACCGCCGATCAGGCCGGCTCCATCGCAGTTGGGATCCAGCGCGGTGCTGCATTCACTGTTGACCAATTTGATCTCGGCGCCCGACGTGGCCGGTGCCTCGGGTGTGGCGAGCACGAGTGCTCCGAGCCCCACCATCGCTGCTCCCGCGAGCCCGGTGGTGATGTATTGCTGAGCGGACATCGGTGCTGTGCGACGGCGCCCGGACTTGACGTACATGAGTAACCCCCTGGTGTTGGTTCCGGCCCGCCCGTTGGGCCGGTAGCTCCTAGTAGACCTTGGGAACCGTCCTGATTGTTGGAGTTTGCGGATCTGCGCGTCAAGCAACTCTGAGAACCGGCTGAATGAGTTATTTACGAACGAAAATATGTCGACTTATCCCAGCTTCAGCAACGGTGATGTTTCGGCACTTCATGCCCCGCAAGAGCTCAAAACCGCCCGCTGAGCGGTCCTGAGAATTGTTAAGTTGAAGTTTCAAGCAATCCATTGCGGGGATCGCCGGGCCTGGATCCCTCGATGCAGGACCGTTTTGCTGGCCGCTGGATATTTCGATCTAGTCCGCCCCCTCCGGCGTACGCGGTCGGGCGGCGGACAGCCCGGCTGCGCCGGCTCGATCACCGCGGAAAGTAGGGTTACGCGCATGCGTGTCTACCTCGGCGCCGACCACGCCGGATACGAACTCAAACAGGCCATCATCGAGCACTTGACGGCCAGCGGCCACGAGCCCGTCGACTGCGGCGCCTACACCTATGACGCCGAGGACGATTACCCGGCGTTCTGTATCGCCGCGGCGCAGAGAACCGTCGCCGACCCCGGCAGCCTCGGCATCGTGCTCGGCGGTTCGGGCAATGGCGAGCAGATCGCCGCCAACAAGGTGCCGGGCGCCCGCTGCGCGCTGGCGTGGAGTACCGAAACCGCGTCCCTGGCCCGTCAGCACAACAACGCACAGTTGATCGGTATCGGCGGACGCATGCACACCACAGAGGAGGCGCTCGCCATCGTCGACGCGTTCCTGACCACGCCGTGGTCGGAAGCCGAACGGCATCAACGCCGAATCGACATCCTGGCCGAGTACGAACTGACCCACAACGCACCCCCTGTTCCCGGAGCCCCGGAGTAAGCGGTGCCTGAGGGTCACACCCTGCACCGGCTGGCCCGCTTGCATCAACGCCGCTTCGGCCGCGCTCCCGTGCGCGTCGGCAGCCCGCAGGGCAGGTTCAGCGACGGGGCCGCGGTGGTCGACGGCCGGATTCTGCGCAAGGCTGACGCCTGGGGCAAGCACCTGTTCCACCACTACGACGGCGGCCGGGTGGTGCACGTTCACCTCGGGCTGTACGGCACGTTCACCGAATTCCCCGCCGCGGACGTCGACGAGATCCCGGATCCCGTCGGGCAGGTCCGGATGCGGATGATCGGCAGTGAGTACGGCACCGACCTGCGCGGCCCGACGGTCTGCGAGGTGATCGACGAGGCCGAGGTGACCGGTGTGGTGGCGAAACTGGGGCCCGATCCGCTGCGCAAGGATGCCGATCCGTCGCCGGCGTGGGCTCGAATCAGCAAGTCGCGCAGACCTATTGGCGCCCTGCTGATGGACCAGACGGTGCTGGCCGGCGTCGGTAACGTCTACCGCAACGAGTTGCTCTACCGGCATCGCATCGACCCTTTCCGGCCGGGCGTCGACATCACTGCAGGCGAGTTCGACGCGATGTGGACCGACCTGGTGGAGCTCATGAAGGTGGGCCTGCGGCGCGGCAAGATCGTCGTCATGCGGCCCGAAGACGACCACGGCGCGCCCTCCTACCGCACGGGCCGACCACGCACATACGTCTACCGCCGGGCGCTGGAACCGTGCCGGATCTGCGGGACGTCGATCAAGACCGTGGAACTCGAGGGGCGCAATGTCTTCTGGTGCCCCACCTGCCAGACCTGACGAGCGGGTAACCAGCGAGCTCACAGGTTTGACGGGACAATCTGCGAGTGGAACTGATCCTGGTTGTCGTCGGTGCGATCGTAGTCACTGCCATGGCCCATCGGCGCGGCCTCGAGCCCGCGCTCATCATCGTCGTCATCGGCGGTGCGGTGTCGTTCCTGCCGGGATTCGAAGCGCCCGAACTCGATTCGCACATCCTGCTGACCGTTGTGCTGCCACCGCTGCTGTATTCGGCCGCACTCGACTTCTCGTTCCCGACGTTCCTGCGCAACATCAAGCCGATCCTGGGTCTCGGTGTCGGGTTGGTGGTGGTGACCGCCTTCACGGTGGCCGCGGTGTCGTCGTGGTTGGTGGTGGTGCCGCTGACGTTCGCCACGGCGTTGATCCTCGGGGCGATCGTCGCGCCTCCGGACGCGGTGACCGCTGTGGCCGTGGGCCGCAAGCTGGGCTTACCCAAGCGGGTCATGGCGATCCTGACCGGCGAGAGCCTGATCAACGATGCGGCCGCCCTGGCCTTGTTCTCCATCGCGGTGGCCCAGGTGGCCGGCACTCACACCTTCATCGAGAATCCGCTGCTGTTGTTCGGCTACAGCGCCATCGTCGGCCCCCTCGTGGGCGCCGCGCTGGGTTTCGTGACCTTGTGGATCCGGCGCCGGCTGGCCAATCCCGGCCTGGAGACGGTACAGGGTCTGGTGGTGCCGTTCGCCGCCTTCATCGCCGCCGAGCACTTTCACGCCTCCGGGGTGTTGGCCGTCGTCGTCGCCGGATTCGTCGTCGGCACCGGCACACTCGATGCCGGCTATCAGACCCGACTACAGGAGCGCTACGTCTGGAACTCCGTCGACGTCCTGCTGGAGGCCTTTGTCTTCGCCTACATCGGGCTGCACCTGCGGTTCGTGCTCGAAGACCTGCGCGAGGCGCACGAGTCGCTGGCCGAGGTGGCGATCGCGTCCGGGATCGTGCTGTTGGTGGTGTTGGTGATCCGCCCGGTGTCGGTCTTCGCCATGTTCAGCCGGGGAGTGTTGTCCCGGCAGGTCGAGAAGCGGCTCAGCGTGCCGATCCCCGACGGGGGCGGCCGCGGCGCGCTGGGCACCCGCAGGCGGGCCAAGGCACCCGGCAAGTGGCGTTCCCGGATCGACAAACGCTCCCTGACCTGGCAAGAGAACCTCGTGGTCTCCTGGACCGGTATGCGTGGCGTGGTGACTCTCGCTGCGGCAGCGGCCATTCCGGCGACGACGGCGGCGGGGGAGCCGTTCCCGGAACGCGCCACCATTCAGGCGATCGCGTTTGTGGTCAGTGTCGGAACGCTGCTGCTGCAAGGGTGGACCCTGCCGCTGTTGATCCGCCGAGTCGACCTGTCCTCTGATGAGGAGCACCTGTACGCATTCGCGGAGACGGCGAAAGCCGAAGACATCGTGCACCAGGCGGCCAACGAGGTGCTGGCCGAGTTCCAGGCCAATCCGCCGGACGGGCTCGACCCGCGGGTGCTGGCCGAGATCCGCACCACGATCGCCCGTCAGTCGCAGGACGCCGACGAGATGCCGGACCCGGAGGCGCACACCCTGCGTGCGGAAACATTCGCAGCGCTCTACCGGGATGTGCTGACCGCGCAGCGGGCCGCTCTGATCGGCGAGCGGGATCAGGGCCGTATCGACGACGAGGCGGTACGGGCCATGCTGGAACGCCTGGACCTGCAGGAAGCGGGCGTCACCGCCCGGCTGGAAAGCCGCTTCTAGAAGCCGCCGAAGTCCCCGCCGCCGAAATCGCCGCCACCCCAGTCGCCGCCGCCCCAATCCCCGCCGCCGGAATCGCCGCCCCAATCCCCGCCGCCGCCGTCGCCGCCGTCACCGAAGCCCTGGTCATAACCCTGCGCGAAGCCTTCTTCGTAACCGGTGCCTGCCATCCCGGAGAACAGCGTGCTGAACAGCAGCATGGAGCCGACGCCCCAGGCGCCCGCCACCAGGGCCGGCTTCCACCACGGCTCGGAGTACCAGCCGGCGGGGACCGGCCGGCCGGCGACCGTGCCGCCCGGGTAGTAATTGGGGGTGCGTTGCGACGGTGCGGGCGAGGCCTCGATCTCGCGTCCCTCGAACTGCACACTGCGGTCCTCGGTGACCTGCCCGGCGGTGCGCTGGCCGTGCAGCGATTCGAGTTCCGGGCCCGGGTCCATGCCCATCGCGACGCGCGCCGCGCGCACGTAATACAGCCCCTCCAAGGCGCTTTCCTTGGCCAGCAGCGCCTGTTTGGCGGTGGTGGCCTGCTCGATCTGGGAGCCGGCCGCGGTGTAGCGCTCCGACGCGTCGGCCAGTGCCTGCTTGGACGCATCATCGGTGCCGCTGAGGTTGATCACCTGCCCGCCCAGCCGTTCGATGATCCGGCGCGCGTCGGCTTTGGCGTCCGCCAACGACGCCTCGTTGCGACGGCCCGCGTTGCGCGAGGAACTCCAGACGGCCAGACCGATGGCCGCGACAACAACGATGATCAGTAGCAGCAGGAAGCCGTCCATGGCGTCCAGGGTACTCACAGAAAACGAGTACCTCCCGGGACAGCGGACAGGCTAGAAACCGAGGTCGACCGGAACGAACCGCGACGTCACGTCTCCGGCCAGGGTCTCGTCGCAGGAGTCGATGCCCTGCGGCGGCCTGCCGGCGCTGATGTCCCGGCCGGCTGGCCGTGCCCACACCCCGCGCGCACTGGTGGTCAGTTCGAAGAACACCGAGACAGTGCCGCCGATCGCCATCACGTTGCCCAGCAGCGGGGTCACTGCGGTGGGATACGAGCGGTCATGGCGTGCAAGCAGGTTCGAGTAGTAGGTGTGGAATCAGCGGCTCGACGCGCCCGTCAGGGTGGCCTCCACACCGGCCGCCACGGCGCCGCTGCTCGGCGGAATCGGCACGTACGGCAGCGTCGTCGCCACCGCCTGGGCCGCCGTGGGCAATACGATGCTCACCTCCGAGACGTTCACGACGCCGAAGGACGTGAAGTCCTCGTATGCCGTCGCCGAGTCCACGATCTGCAGGGTCAGCGAGTCGGTGGGCAGGGCCATCGTGTACGCGATGTTCTCCATGTCGAATACCACCGTGTGTTCGCGACCGTCGAGCGTCACCGGTATCGGCGTCACCAGATTGCCGAGCACCCGTCCGGTGGAGTTGTCGACGAGCTGAGCGTAGAGGTGGCGGCTGGTGCCCAGACCCTGGTAGGTCAGCGTCAGGGTGGGTGCCCCGACCACGTGGATCGGGGTGTTCACAGTGGTGCCCTGGTTCGGGATCTCCAGCTCCAGCGCGTACCGGGATTCGGCGGCCGCCGGCAGCGACAACGGGAACGGGGCCTGAGTCTGCGGACCCGAGCCGCCGAGAATCGGGATGAGGGGTAACAGCCCGCCGGCGCCGGACAGCTCGATCACCTCGTCGCCGAAGAAGTCCGATCCCTCGGTGGGCAGGGTGTCGGTGGCGAACCAGTTGCCGCGCTGGTCCACCCACATGAAGGTGGGCCCGGGCGCGACGGGGGAGGGCTGACCCTTGTACTTGACGTAGGTGTCCATCCAGGCCAGCGTCTGTGCGTTGAGGTAGCCGTATTGGTCGGCGGCCTGTTGTGGGGACAGGTCCAGGCAATACCCGTGGCCACCGCAGTACCAGATCATCCGCACGGGCACCGTGGGGTCGAGTTGTTCGGCGTTGGCCAGGGCCTGCTCGAGCACAAAAAGACCGTCCACCGTGCCTTGCAGGAACAACGTCGGCGCGGTGATGTTGCCGACGACGGTGTCAGGGCTGTTCTCCGAGAGGAACCTCTGCTGGAACGGGGTGAGGAACCCCGTGAGGAGCCCGGTGAGAATGCCGGCGTAGATGGTCGGGTCCGGCCTGGCGCCGGTGATGGCCAGCGACAGCGCCAGCAGTGACGCCCACGATGTCTTGAAGGTCTGGTTCGGGTAGAGCGCGGTTTCCAGGGAATTCCACGCGATGCCCGGGGCGATAGCGTCGATCCGGCCGTCGGTGCCGGCCGAGGTCAGTTGGATGCCACCGCCATAGGACCCGCCGACCATGCCCACCAGCGGGTCGCCCACGCTCTCGAGCTTGACGCCGGGTTGCAGGGCCGCCCAGTCGATGATGGCGGAGACGTCGCGCGCCTCGAAAAGCTCGGAGTCCAAGTGCATCTGACCACCCGAGGCGAACTCACCACGCGGGTCCCAGGTGATCACGTTGTATCCGGCTTCGCGGATCTGGGAGATACCCGGCACCAGACCGGACACCGTGTTGAGTTGGGACAGATTGATGTAGCCCGCGGTGGCAAGGCTGGGGCCGTTCAAAACCGTTGGCGCCCCGGCAGCCACATCCAAGCCGGAGGCGGGGAAGAAGTTGACGCTGATCAAAGTGCCGTCGAAGGACGCGAGCTTGGTGGTGAACGCGATCGGTGGCTGATCTTCGCCCACGTACTCGTCGACATCCACCTCGACGCCGAAGCGCTCGGCTCGGCCGATCAGTGGGGACAGCAGGTCTTTGAGGATGGGCACCTGCTGCAGGACCACCAGGATCCTGGGGGCGATCATGTTGACGATCGGGATGTTCTGCAGGGCCTGGGTGAAGCCCGTCTGCTGGGCCACCAGTACGGAGAACCGTTCGGCGCCAACGGGTGTGGTGGGGGAGAGATACGGCAGGAAGGTGAAGTTGCCGTTGGCGGAGTCGAGGCTGACCTTGCCGCCGCCGGTCGGACCGTCCACCACGGTGTAGGTGAAACCCGTGGCAGGCGCTGTGGTGTTGGTACCGGTGATCACGCCGTCGTCGAGGGCGATGCCGGGGTTGTAGGTGAACGTGTCGGCCGCGAGTTCGCGCCGCGCGGCGGCCGCCAGGACCCACTCGGCGGGGGAGTCCGTGGTCCGGTTGCGGTCCCCAGGTGCGGGCGTATCGGAGGCAGCGGGCGTGCGGATCTGGGTGAGGCTGTGCCGCATCGGCGTTGCGGCAGCGACAGACGCCGCGGGCTCGTCGTCCCGTTTTTCCGGACGGTCCCCGGTCTCGGCGGTGGCGTCCGTTGTGGTGTCGTCTGTTGCGGTGTCGTCTGTTGCGGTGTCGTCCGATGAGCGGTCACGGCGACTGCTGGCGTAGGCCGGCCTGGCGGTGGAACCGGCGGGGGAATCGGCGTCGTCGGTGTCGCCGGTGTCGTCGCGTTCGGTGATTCTGACCTTGATGCTGTTGCGCGACTTGATATCTGCCGAGCCGCCCGAATCCGATTCCGAGCTCTGGGATCTCGAGTTACTGGAGGTGGTCTCGGTGTCCGCTGAGGCGGTACCGCCGCCGGCAAGGATCGCTACCCCCACTCCCAGCGCTACGGCGAGACCGCCCACCCGACCCACGTATGTCGCTGCACCCATGTTGTCCTCTTTGCCGGCCGGGTTGCTCACAAGATGTGGCCGACAGTACCGCCCCGGATCGATTTATTGACGTCATTCGTAAATCGGGATCGGGCGCGTCAACGCAGGTGCTTGCCCTACACCAGCAACGACCGCAGTTGTCTTGTGCGACTGCGGCGTTGGTGTGCTCAGCGGTAGTAGATCTCGTCGCCGTCCGGGTAGCCGCCACCCGTGGTGGTGATGTGAACGTGGTCGTAGTGGCCGTATCCGGAGCCGTGTGCGCCCGAGGGCGTGTAGTACACACCGCGCCAGATGGCGTCCTGGATACCGAACCGGTCCGCATGCTTGAGGACGTAGGCCACGATCTCGTTGCCGAGCGCGATGCCTTCGGCCGAGCCGGGGTTCTGGATCATCACGTCCAGGGCCAGACCGTCGGGATGCCAGCGCAACGCGTCGGCGCGCACGCCGCCGATCTCCTGGATCTCCGGGAACACGGCGCTGATGCTGCGGGCGGTCAGGATGGTTCTGACTTGCAGGCCGCGCTCGGGCGCCTTTCCAGCGGGCAGCGTGGGCTGGACGGTCCGCAGACCGCGGGACGCCGAGGCGTACGAATCGGCGGAGAACTTCATACCGTTCTGCACCCCGCCCATCGGTGCCACTGCCACCAGTTCGGTACAGCAGAGGGCGGCTGGTTCGTTCTCGGCGGGAAGGGCGAGCTGATCGACAACAGGCGCGGCCTGGGTCTCCACCGGGACTTGACCGACATCGCCTTTGACGGCGAAGAGAACGGCAGCGGGAACGGCAACCGAGGCCAGGGCAATCGACGGATTACGCCGCTTCCTGGGCTGAGAATGCCGTCCCACGGACAGGATCCTACGGGAAGTGCCGGAGATTACCGCAACAAAAGTTGAAAATGCTCCTTCGGCACATTTCGTTACGCGATCGAGATTGACGCGCCATCAGTCCGCGATCTGGGCCGCAGCACACGGGTTGACCTGCACAGACAGGGCAACCCGCGTGCGGCTGCCCGATCAGTCGTCGTAGTTGCTGGCACCGTCGGAACCGCGCGGTCCCGCCGTGCCCCCGGTGCCGCCGGCTCCGCCCGCTCCGCCTGAGCCGCCCTGGGGTTCGATGGTGGCTCGGGCGTCGCCGCCGTTGCCGCCGCGACCACCGTTGCCTGCGAGGGCTCCGCCGGTCCCGCCGCTACCGCCGTCACCACCGGCGGCATCCCCTTCGCCGAAGGTGTCACCGCCGTCGCCTCCGGCGCCACCCGGGCCCGCAAGTGCGCCGCCGCGCCCGCCATTTCCGCCCTTGCCGCCGTCAGAGTTGCCGCCCGTGGCGACCGCCGAGCCTCCGTTGCCGGCCGCACCGCCCGCTCCGCTGACGGTGGAGTTTCCGCCCGTACCGCCGTTACCTCCCACGGCGTGGGTGAAAATACCGTTTGCGTTGCCACCGTCGCCGCCACGTCCGCCATCGCCGACGACCGAGTATCCGCCCGCGCCGCCGGCACCGCCGGTGGTGGTGGTTTCGAAGTCGGTGGCGACGCCGTGGCCGCCGGTGCCGCCGGCGCCGGCTTTACCGACGGTCGCATCGCCCCCCTCGCCACCGGCACCGCCCGCGGCGCTGCCGTGCTGCGAGGTGCCCTCGCCGCCGTTCCCGCCGCGGCCACCATCCCCGGACACCCATCCACCGCGGCCGCCGTTACCACCTGCGCCGCCTTGGCTATTGGTGCCGGCCTTGTCCTCGTCCGTGGCAAGCGTGTTCTGGTCCCCGCCACCGTTGCCGCCGGCACCGCCGTTGCCGGCGAGCAACCCGCCGCGGCCGCCGTCGCCGCCGCGGGTGGCCGCCGAGAGCTGGCCGTCCTCGTCGTAACGGGCGTCGGCCCCTGCGCCGCCGTCGCCGCCGTTGCCGATCAGCCACGCGCCGTCACCGCCCCGGCCGCCGGCCACGCCGACGCCCTGACTTCCGTTGCCGCCGTTACCGAACAGGAAGCCGGCGTCACCGCCGTTGCCGCCGTTGGCACCGTTACCGCCGTTACCCCACAGCAGACCGCCGTTGCCGCCGTTGCAGGCCGCACCGGTGCAGTCGGCGGGTGCGTCCAGACCGTTGCCGATCAGCCATCCGCCGTAGCCGATGACCGGTGGTAGCGCCACTGCGGCGGTACCGAGGGACGGAACGGCCCCGCCGTTTCCGTCCAGGAGGTAGTTCAGGGTCGATTCGGTCGTGGTCAGCCTGATTTCGGCGCTCTGAGGCACCTCGACCGACGCGGCGACGGCCCAGGCGCCCATGCCTGCCAGCGCGGCGCCCGCGATGCCGGTGGAGACCGCGGACTTTCGAAGTGACCGAGTAGAGCCGTGTTTTGCCATGCGGAACTGACCCCTGACTGTAGAGACGATGTGGGAATGACGAGGCGCTACGGGCTGGTGGCGCGGATTGAATTTATGGGTAGCTTTACCGCAGGTCAAGCGTCATTGCGGTAAACATGGGCGAAATTGACGCACATGTTTGTGCGAGGTGCCCGGCAAACGATCCCGCGCTCCGCGCCGGAGTTGCTGGATGGCGGTGCCGAAGCGTTGTCGCGGATCGAGCTCACATGCCCCTGTGATGCGCCGATGTGCGTGCTGCCGCACGAAAAGCCCGGTGTGGCAGCAAGATCGGGGGTTGCGGTCCGGTTCCTAGCCGGCACCGCCGTTGGTGGTGCCGTCCGTGCCGTTGCTTCCCGTGCTACCGCCGAGGCCGCCGCTGCCGCCGACGCCGCCCTTGCCCGCCTGGGCGTCCGCACCGGGGTCGGCCGTCGCGTTGCCCCCGTTGCCGCCGCGCCCGCCGATACCTGCGACGGCGCCGCCGCGGCCGCCGTCACCACCGCGGCCGCCGGAACTGTAGGCGTAGTTGGTATCCGAGTTGCCGCCGCTTCCGCCGGCGCCGCCCGTCCCGCCGACCGCCGAGTTCCCGCCCCTGCCGCCTGCGCCGCCCTCCGAGCCGGCGCCGTTGTCCAGGTGGTCGTCCCAGTTGTTGGCGTTGCCGCCGTTGCCACCTCTGCCGCCATCGCCGACGACCGCGTACCCGCCCTCGCCACCGGCGCCTCCGGTGGCGATCTCACCGGCTTCGTTGGCCGCCCCGAAACCGCCGTTGCCGCCGTTACCGGCCTGGCCGAAGGTGGCGTCCCCACCCGCGCCGCCGGCACCACCGGTCGCGTCGCCGTCGTCTGTCGACACGGCCCGGCCGCCGTCGCCGCCCCAGCCGCCGTCGCCGAACACCCACCCGCCGCGGCCGCCGTTACCGCCGGCACCGCCGCGGGCGTCGGTGGGCGCGTTCTCGTCGAGGCCACCTTCTCCACCGTCGCCGCCATCGCCGGACAACAGCCCGCCGCGGCCACCGTCACCGCCAGCGGTCGCCTTCGACTGACGGGCCTCATTGGTGACGTCGTACCAGGAGGCCGCGCCCGCGCCGCCGTCGCCGCCGTTGCCGATCAACCAGCCGCCGTTACCGCCTCGGCCACCTGCGGTGGCGCCGGACACCACGGTGCCATCCTCGTCGATGACCGCGGCGACGCCGTTGCCGCCGTCGCCTCCGTTGCCGAACAGGAAGCCGGCGTCACCGCCGCGACCGCCGTTGGCGCCGTTTCCGCCGTTACCCCACAACAGACCGCCGTTGCCGCCGTTGCAGGCCGCACCGGTGCAGTCGACGGGCGCGTCCAGACCGTTGCCGATCAACCAGCCGCCGTCGCCGATGGCAGGTGGCAGTGCCACGGCGGCGGTCCCGAGCACCGGAGCATTGCCGTCGAGCAGGTAGTTCAGTGTCGATTCCGTCGTGGTCAACCGGATGTCGGTGCCGCCGGTCGGCAGGTCGACCGACGCGGCGACGGCCCAGGCGCCCATACCTGCCAGCGCGGCGCCGGCGATGCCGGCAGACAGTGCGGACTTTCGGGGTGATCGACCGGCGGCGGTTTTTGCCATGACGTGTTGACTCCTGACTGTAGGGACCATCGTTGCGCAATGGGGCTGTAGCGCCAGATGAATCTATGCGTAGCTCCTGCGCTGATCAAGACATGCCGCAGTGAACGGAAGAGAAATTGACGCACAAGCTGAGCAACGCCGGGTGGCAAACATGACAGGTGGGCCTATCGATGTTGCTGGAAGCGGAGCCCCCCGAGGGGGTGTTCGGGTGGCCCGGCGACGGGCGCACGTGGCCCGATCTCTGAATCATGTTGTCCGCGAACGGTTCTCGCCCCCGTGCCGCAACAGTGGCGGGCTGCGTCGACAAGAACCCGGAAAAAGATGTGAGGTGGCGCCGAAGCTGACTTCGGCACCACCTCAGGAGAGCGGGCGACGGGAATCGAACCCGCGTAGCTAGTTTGGAAGACTAGGGCTCTACCATTGAGCTACGCCCGCGTGTATTGCTCGAGCCAGACTGTACCGGCCCGGTGGAGCTCAAAGCCAATTGACGCCCCGCAGCCGATACGGCCTGTGTTCGGTCATGCCCGCGCAAGCCGTAGGATGCCGTGGGCTTGTTCGACAGCGTCCGCGTGCGAATGCGCGGACGTCAGGAGCAGGTGCCGGGGTGTAGCGCAGCTTGGTAGCGCATCCGCTTTGGGAGCGGAAGGCCGCAGGTTCAAATCCTGTCACCCCGACCAGCACGACCATCGAGACCGACATCACCAGCGAAAGTAATTCGAGGAGTACCTGTGAAGAGCACCGTCGAGCAGTTGAGCCCCACCCGGGTGCGGATCACCACGGAGGTGCCCTTCGAAGAACTCGAGCCCGACTTCGACAAGGCGTTCAAGCAGCTGGCCAAGCAGGTCCGGCTGCCCGGCTTCCGCCCGGGTAAGGCGCCGCGCAAGCTGCTCGAGGCCCGCATCGGCCGCGGCGCGGTGCTCGAGCAGGTGGTCAACGAGGCGCTGCCGGCGCGCTACAGCCAGGCCGTCAGCACCACCGACGTCAAGCCCCTGGGGCAGCCCGAGATCGAGATCACCAAGATCGAGGACGGCCAGGAACTGGTGTTCACCGCCGAGGTCGACGTCCGTCCCGAGATCACCCTGCCCGATCTGAGCGCGCTGACCATCACCGTCGATCCGATCGAGGTCACCGACGAGGACATCGACAAGGAACTGCAGACGCTGCGCGCCCGGTTCGGCACCCTGACCGGGGTGGACCGTCCGGCTCAGGAAGGCGATTTCGTCTCCATCGACCTGTCGGCCACCGTCGACGGCGAGGACGTGCCCGACGCCAAGACCGAGGGCCTGTCCCACGAGATCGGCTCCGGCCAGCTCATCGAGGGCCTGGACGAGGCGATCATCGGCCTGAAGTCGGGGGAGACCAAGGTCTTCACCACCACGCTGGCCGCCGGTGAGCACGCCGGCAAGGAGGCCGAGGTCACCGTCACGGTCGGTTCGGTGAAGGAGCGCGAGCTGCCCGAGCCCGATGATGAGTTCGCCCAGCTGGCCAGCGAATTCGACACCATCGACGAACTCAAGGCGAACCTGTCCGAGCAGGTGGAGCGCTTCAAGCGCATCCAGCAGGCCGAGACCATCCGGGACAAGACGCTGGAGACCCTGCTCGAGCAGGTCGACATCGCGCTGCCGGAGAAGATCGTGCAGGCGCAGGTCGACGAGACCGTGCACCAGGCCATCCACGGGCTGGACCACGACGAGGAGAAGTTCGCCGAGGCGCTCGCCGAGCAGGGCAGCTCGCGCGAGGAATTCGATGCCGACGCGCGCACCAACGCCGAGAAGGCCGTCAAGACCCAGCTGCTGATGGATGCCATCGCCGACGATCTCGACGTGCAGGTCGGCCAGAACGACCTCACCGAACGGCTGGTGCTCATGTCGCGCCAGTACGGCATCGAGCCCCAGCAGCTGCTCCAGGTGCTGCAGCAGAACAACCAGCTGCCGGCGATGTTCGCCGATGTCCGTCGGGGCCTGACCGTCGCTGCCGTCGTCGAGGCCGCCACGGTCAAGGACACCGACGGCAACGTCATCGACACCGCGGAGTTCTTCGGATCCGGCTCCGATGAGGCCGACGCCGGCGACGAGGACGCAGCTGAGGATGCCGACGAGCAGGCGTCGGTGTCGGTGGAGCCGGACGGCGACACGAAGTAGTTCTGGGCGGAGGGCCCGCCCTCGGCGCGTGACGCTCACAGCGAAAGCACGCGCCTCAGGGAGTGCAGGTGCGCGCCAGTTCGTTAGGGTCGTTTGAGTATGAACACGAGAAAGCAGGTATCCCGTCGTGACTGACATGCGTTCCGGGTCAATGGGCCTGAACCTCACCGACTCGGTCTACGAGCGGTTGCTGGCCGAGCGGATCATCTTCCTGGGCACCCAGGTCGACGACGACATCGCCAACCGGCTGTGCGCGCAGATTCTGCTGCTGGCCGCTGAGGACCCCACCAAGGACATCAACCTCTACATCAACTCTCCCGGCGGCTCCGTCAGCGCCGGCATGGCCATCTACGACACGATGGTGCTGGCGCCGTGCGACGTCGCCACCTACGCCATGGGTATGGCCGCGTCGATGGGTGAGTTCCTCCTGGCCGCGGGCACCAAGGGCAAGCGCTTCGCGCTGCCGCACGCGCGGATCATGATGCACCAGCCGTCTGCCGGTATCGGCGGTAGCGCGGCTGATATCGCCATCCAGGCCGAGCAGTATGCGCTCACCAAGAAGGAGATGAACCGGCTCAACGCCGAGTTCACCGGTCAGTCCTTGGAGCGCATCGAAGCCGACGCCGACCGCGACCGGTGGTTCACCGCCCCGGAAGCCCTCGAATACGGCTTCGTCGACCACATCATCACCCGCGCCCACCTCAACGGGAGTGCCTCATGACCTCACCCAGTGCTCGCTACATCCTGCCGTCGTTCATCGAGCACTCGAGCTTCGGCGTCAAGGAATCCAACCCGTACAACAAGCTGTTCGAGGAACGCATCATCTTCCTCGGCGTGCAGGTGGACGACGCGTCGGCCAACGACATCATGGCCCAGCTGCTGGTGCTGGAGTCGCTGGATCCCGACCGTGACATCACGATGTACATCAACTCACCCGGTGGTTCCTTCACCTCGCTGATGGCGATCTACGACACCATGCAGTACGTGCGCGCCGACATCCAGACGGTGTGCCTGGGCCAGGCTGCCTCGGCGGCCGCGGTGCTGCTGGCCGCCGGAACCCCCGGCAAGCGGCTGGCTCTGCCGAATGCCCGCGTGCTGATCCATCAGCCCGCGGTGGGTGGCGCCATCCAGGGCCAGGTGTCGGATCTGGAGATCCAGGCCGCCGAGATCGAGCGCATGCGCACCCTGATGGACACCACGCTGGCACGCCACACCGGGCGTACGCCCGAGCAGGTGCGCAAGGACACCGACCGCGACAAGATCCTCACCGCGGCCGAGGCCAAGGACTACGGGATCATCGACACGGTGCTGGACTACCGGAAGCTCTCGGCGCAGTCTGCATAGCCGCCGTACCGGGGCGCAGCGCGACGCACGGTCGCGGCCGAATCACGACGGCGACACGGCCGCGCGTTGCGCCCCCGGTAAGCAGGCCGAGGCGCTATGTTCTTGCGACAAGCGAATACCACCGACGCTATTCGCTTTATCAGTCGCCCAGTACCCGGATAAGCGGGTAGCGTCGGGAACAGCACAAATAGCACCCGACATTCCGGTGAACTCCACCGGCAGACAGGAAGTGGGACCCCTGCACCATGGCGCGCATCGGAGACGGCGGTGACCTGCTGAAGTGCTCGTTCTGCGGGAAGAGCCAAAAGCAGGTCAAGAAGCTCATCGCGGGGCCCGGCGTTTACATCTGCGACGAGTGCATCGACCTCTGCAACGAGATCATCGAAGAGGAACTCGCCGACGCTGACGACGTCAAACTCGACGAGCTGCCCAAACCCGCGGAGATCCGGGAGTTCCTCGAGGGCTATGTGATCGGCCAGGACACCGCCAAGCGCACGCTGGCGGTCGCGGTCTACAACCACTACAAGCGCATCCAGGCGGGCGAGAAGAGCGGCCGGGATTCGCGTTCGGGTGAGTCCGTGGAACTGGCCAAGTCGAACATCCTGATGCTCGGCCCCACCGGCTGCGGTAAGACCTACCTGGCGCAGACCCTGGCCAAGATGCTCAACGTTCCGTTCGCCATTGCCGATGCGACGGCGCTGACCGAGGCCGGCTACGTCGGTGAAGACGTCGAGAACATTCTGCTCAAGCTGATCCAGGCGGCCGACTACGACGTCAAGCGCGCCGAGACCGGCATCATCTACATCGATGAGGTCGACAAGATCGCCCGCAAGAGCGAGAACCCGTCGATCACCCGCGACGTCTCCGGCGAGGGCGTGCAGCAGGCGCTGCTGAAGATCCTCGAGGGCACGCAGGCCTCGGTGCCCCCGCAGGGTGGACGCAAGCATCCGCATCAGGAATTCATCCAGATCGACACCACCAACGTGCTGTTCATCGTCGCGGGTGCGTTCGCCGGCCTGGAGAAGATCGTTTCTGACCGAGTTGGCAAGCGCGGCATCGGGTTTGGTGCCGAGGTGCGCAGCAAGGCCGAGATCGACACCCAGGATCACTTCGCGGAGGTGATGCCGGAGGATCTGATCAAGTTCGGTCTGATCCCCGAGTTCATCGGCCGCCTGCCCGTGGTGGCGTCGGTGACCAATCTGGACAAGGACTCGCTGGTGCAGATCCTGTCGCAGCCCAAGAACGCGCTGGTGAAGCAGTACACCCGGCTGTTCGACATGGACGGCGTGGAGCTGGAGTTCACCGCCGACGCGCTCGAGGCGATTGCCGACCAGGCCATCCATCGCGGCACCGGTGCCCGCGGCCTGCGCGCCATCATGGAAGAAGTCCTGCTGCCGGTGATGTACGACATCCCCAGCCGCGATGACGTCGCCAAGGTGGTCGTGACCAAGGAGACCGTGGACGACAACGTGCTGCCGACCATCGTGCCGCGCAAGCCGTCGCGGACCGAACGCCGGGACAAGAGCGCCTGACGACCGATCCGCGGTGAGGAGTCGGGCTAACCGGACAGCGCCTGACGCTTCGACATTGCATTGAGGGTCGTGATCCATCGCGGATCACGACCCTCAGTGCATTCTCGGCAGTGCTAGCGGACCAGCCGAGTCAACGAGGCGCGCTCGGCGATGACTTCGTCCACCAGGGCGGCGATCTCGGCCACGCCGTCGCGCCTGGCATACGCGGCCTCCAGGGCGCGGGCGTTGCGCAGATAACTCTTGTTGTCCAGCACGTCACGCACCGCCCGGCGGAGCTGGCCGACCGACGGGGTTCCGGTGCGCAGGTTGACCCCCGCGCCGGACCACTGCACCCTCGTTGCCACCTCGGGTTTGTCCTCGGTGTCACCGGCCACCACGAGGGGCACGCCCGCCGACAGTGCGCGCTGGACGGCGCCGTACCCACCGTTGGTGACCATCACGTCGACGTGGGGAAGCAACTGGTCGTGTGGAATGTATTCAGCCACATGAGTATTGGGTGGCAGCGAGATCGTGATCTGGTTCAGGGGCCGCCCGCCGGTGGTGGCGACGACGGTGACGTCCTCACCGCCGAGCGCCTCGATGGTCGGTTCGAGCAACCGCCCGAGGTCGGCGTTGTCGATCGTTCCCTGGGTGACGTGCACCACCGGCTTGTCGCCGCGCAGCTGCGACCACCACGCCGGCGGCCGGAAGCCCTCGGTCGGCCGGGGGTGGACGGCGCCGACGTACCGCACGTTGGCGGGCAGGTCACTGCGCGGATAGTCGAATTTCGGCACCGTGGGCGCGATGTAGCGGTCGGCCAGCACGCCGCAATCCATCACGAACACCGGCAACTGCGGGCAGTTCATCCGATTCAACAGGTCGTTGGCCACACGGTGCGACTGCCGCAGCAACACCTTCTGCGACAGCAGGTTCAGCGTCCGGTTCCGTAGCCGGCCGAGCGGAGTCGCCGACGGCATCATGCCCAGCCCCATCGGTGCGTGGTCGCGACTGCTCATCATCAGCGGCGTGGTCGAGTAGCTCAACACCGGCGGCCGGGCGGCCGGATCACCGAGCAGGAACGGCACGATGCCGAAGAAGCCGGCGTCGGCGATGATCGCGTCGTACCGGGTGGTCTTCATCAGTTCGGCGAGGGCCGCCGTCTGGTGGGGCATCGGCGCCAAGAACAGCCGGGTGATGTCGAAGTTCACCCGTTTGATGCCGGACGTCTCCGCGCGGCCGGGAAAGTCCCGGTTCAGGTTCGCCTCGTCGAATTCGGCGGCGGCCGGCAGCGCGGCGGGTGTGGCGCCGACGGCCCGGATCCGGTCGGCGTGCTGGGCCGCCGTCAGCACAGTGACGCGGTCGCCGCGCGCCACCAGCCCTTCGGCCACGTTGAGCAGCGGGCCGATGTGGCCGACGGGCTGCATGGATGCGATCAGTATCTCCGGCATCGTGAGGTCCTCCGTGTGGTTCGTGTAGCGAGTTGCCTGGGAACCGATGCTTGTCGAGGGCATGGTCGCGAACTTGGAGGTTGTGTGGAGATCGGGTGGAGATTGCAGGTAGACCGCACAAAGCGGCGGCCCCGGAGGACTCCGGGGCCGCCGCGTGGTGGGGAAGTTCAGTTCATGTTCCAGGGCGCGCCGTAGGTGGTCACACTGTCACCGGCTGCGGAGATCAGCCGGGCATAGGGGCGCAGCAGCACGCCACCGGCCGCACCGGTCACGGTGCCGTGGGCGTTGGACACCGCCACCGCGCCGTTGGCTCCCTTGACGTCCACGGAGAAGGTGGCCACTTCCTGGATGCCGGGACCGTTGCCCAGGTCGGCGGTGATCGACGCGCCGGGGAACAGCGGCGGGGTGACGACGGCGGGGATCAGGTCCAGGTCCAGGCCGCCGGTGATCGGGTTGAACGTGCCGTAGTCCTGGCTGTCGAACGCGACGTTCGGGGTGGTGTAGCTGAAGTTGATGCCCACACCCAGCGACCAGGGAAAGCCCACCTGGTAGCCCAATTCGAGCACGCCCTTGAAATCCTTGGCGCCGTCACCGGTCACGCTGTAGACGGCCTTGCCGGAGTGGAACCACTCCCGGGTGAGACGGTTGCGGTCCAAGGGGAAGACACCGTTGAGGAACGTGTCCCACTGCTGGATGGTGAGGGTGCGGCCCTGACCGTCGACGAGGCTGAGCTCATTGTCCAAGCCGGCATGCGAGGTGCCCGTGCCCACGAACAGTGCGGCGACGGCGGCGATCAACGCCACCAACACCCGGCCGATTGTCTTCATGTTGCCCCTCACTGTTTCGCGGTGCTCCGCCCGACCGATGACGATGCGGACCCGCAGAACCTATAGCGAAGTGAGGGTGCGTGGGTGACGAAATCGCGTTCAGCGGGCCGCTTTTCGGCATTCTGGAGGTGTCGTCGCGCCGCTCAGCTGCGGCGATGAGGCCCTCTGCCAATGAGCTGTGGAGTTGCTTGACCCTGGATGTGATCGGCCGATTCGAGGCTTCGGCTCGGATAGGTTTCAGCTCGCCGAGTGGATGATCCGGTCGGGTCTGCTGTAGATGTTCATCGAGTCGCCGCGTAAGAATGCCACCAGTGTGAGCCCGGACTGCGTGGCCAGATCGACGGCCAGAGAGGAGGGGGCCGACACCGCCGCCATCACGGAAATGCCTGCCATGACTGCCTTTTGGGTCAGTTCGAACGACGCGCGGCCACTGACCAGTAGCACGGTGCCGGTCAGCGGGATGCGGTGTTGTTCGAGCGCCCAGCCGATGACCTTGTCGACGGCGTTGTGCCTGCCGATGTCCTCGCGCAACGCCAGCATGGTTCCGTCGGCAGTGAACAGGGCCGCCCCGTGCAGTCCGCCGGTACTGGCGAACACCTTCTGCCCGGACCGAAGTTGTTGCGGCATCGTGGTGAGGGTCTCGGCCAGGACCGTCGTCGGGTCGTCGCCGGGGGCGTGGCGGCTGATGGTGGCCACGGCGTCCAGCGACGCTTTGCCGCAGATACCGCACGACGAGGTGGTGTAGAAGTTGCGCCGTACATCGACATCCGGCAGTGGGACACCAGGTGCCAGGGTGACGTCGAGAACGTTGTAGGTGTTCATTCCGTTTTCGTCAGCGCCCCGGCAGTACCGCACGTCGCGAATGTCGTCGCGACCGCCGATCACGCCCTCGGTCAGCAGAAAACCTTGCGCCAGCTCGAAATCCGAGCCTGGAGTGCGCATCGTGACGGTCAGCGGGTTGCCGTTGAGGCGGATCTCCAGCGGCTCCTCCACCACCAGCGTCTCGGGACGTTCGGTGGTGTGGTCGGCCGACACGTGGCTGGCCCGCCGGCGTGCCGTCACCCTACCCATGCGCTGCTTTCCACCACACCAATCTACTGCGGGTCGATGATCTGCAGGACGCCCGCGGTGTTGCCTGCCACGAACAGCCGGCCGGTGGCCGGATCGACCCCGAGGGTGTAGGGGTTCTGCACCGTGGGGATCCGGGCGATTTCCCCGGGAGTCGGTTGCGCCATGTCGTAGCCCACCACTTCGTTGGTGCCCGACGACGCGACCCACAGCCGATCTCGGCGGGCGTCGTAGGTGATGCCGTACGGGCCGCCGGGTTGCGCCACCCGCGCCACCTCGCGGGGTCGGGGTTCCGGTTCGAATACCCGCACCGCGTCGCCACGGGTGTCGGCGGCGATCAGGCGGCCGTGTTTGTCGGCCACCAGGTGGGTGGGGCCGTCGCCGGCGGGTACCGAGCCGACGATGGTCAGGGTTTCGGTGTCGTAGACGGTCAGGTCGTTCTTGCGGACGTCGAGCAGGCCCATCACGGTTCCGGTCGGCGCCAGGCCGGCGGGCTGCACGCTGTCGGTGAACACCTTCACCACTTCGTCGCCGCGGAGCGCCGCGACGGTGCCGCCGTGTTCGTTGGCGACGAAGACCGTGCCGTTGGCCGCCTGGGCGGCGTCGTGGGGGAAGGTGCCGGTCAGCACCCGCTGTCGAGCCTGCCCGTCGGGCAGGTCGACGCGCACCAGGGCGTCGGCGCTTTCGACCGGGACCAGCACCGGACCGCCCGGCGCCGCCAACTGCAGGTGCCGCGCGAACCCCGGCAGTGGCGTACGCGCGGTGACGGCTCCGGTGTCGGCGTCCAGCAGGACCAGCTCGTTGGGATCGCGGGTGGTGACGGCTACGCGGCGGCTGACGGGATCGACGACGACGCCCTCGGGTGCCGCGCCGACGGGGATCTGACGGCCGGGCGGTGGTTGCACAGGCGGCGGGGCCTGCTGAGGTTCGGCCGGCGGCGGCAATGTCTGTGGGTCAGGCCGGGTGCCCTCGGTCACGGGCGCAGGCATCGGAGGTGACGGTGCGGCGCCGCAGCCTGCCGTCAGCAGAACGCAGGCGATCGCGGCGAGAGTGAGCGCGCGCATGGTGAGGCGGTACCCGGCCGCCTGCGCGGCGACGCACTGACGGGTATGACGAGGGTGTGACCGGCGCGGCCGCACCCGGCGGCAGTGTGCCGCCGCCGCCGGGTGCGGGGTCTCTGGTCGCCCGATGTCAGCCTCTCGGGCTCAGCTCAGCGGCCCTTGCCGTCCAGCTGATGCCGGTGCGGCGACTGCGGAGCGCAGGGCGCGGACGCGTCCTCGGTGTGGGTGGCCGTCGCGCAGTCCTGGTGGTCGGTGGCCGGGTCGGCGCTCCACACCCCGGCACTGACGACCGACGGCATGGCCGGGGCGGCTGCGGCGGCGCCGGCCAGGCCGATCGAGGCGGCACCGATCATGATGGCGGTGATCGCGGTGCGGGCGGCGGCGGTGAGCTTCGACATGGTGTCCTCCTGGTTGGGGCGCTGGTTGCGCCGGTGAACACAGGATCGGCGGCCGGTCTCCACGAATCCTCAAAGGATCCTTGGCGGGTGCGGCCCTTTGCCGTTGCTGGCGCTTCGGGCCAGCGTCCGCGCATTCTGACGTTGACGTCGGTGTAACAAATTTGCCATCGAACGTCCCTAGTTTGGTGCGGTCACACGTCCGTCATCCCGGTTCGGACGCATCGCAGTGAGGAAGTCCCATGAGCGGAAATGCCGTCCGTCTGCAGGCGATCAACAACGTGGAGGCCTACGTCCCTCCGGCGATCAGCTTCGACCCGACCGAGGAGCCCGGCGCGATCTTCGGCGCCAACGTGTTCACCAAGGCCGAGATGCAGCTGCGTCTGCCGAAATCGGTGTTCAAGTCCGTCGTCGCGACCATCGAGAAGGGCGCCACGCTCGATCCCGCCGTCGCCGACTCGGTGGCGTCGGCGATGAAGGACTGGGCGCTGTCGAAGGGTGCCACGCACTACGCCCACGTCTTCTACCCGATGACCGGGTTGACCGCCGAGAAGCACGACAGCTTCCTCGAACCCGTCTCCGACGGGCAGACGTTGGCCGAGTTCGCCGGCAAGACACTCATCCAGGGCGAACCGGACGCCTCCAGCTTCCCGTCGGGTGGCCTGCGCAGCACCTTCGAAGCGCGCGGTTACACCGGCTGGGATGTCACCAGCCCGGCCTACATCCTGGAGAACCCGAACGGCAACACGCTCTGCATCCCGACGGTGTTCGTGTCCATGACCGGCGAGGCGCTGGACTACAAGACCCCGCTGCTGCGCAGCCAGCAGGCCATGGGCGCGCACGCCGAGCGCATCCTCACGCTGTTCGGCCACAAGAATCTGGAGAAGGTGGTCTCGTTCTGCGGGCCCGAACAGGAGTACTTCCTGGTGGACCGGCACTTCTTCCTGGCCCGCCCGGACCTGATCAACGCCGGCCGTACCCTTTTCGGCGCCAAGCCGCCGAAGGGGCAGGAATTCGATGACCACTACTTCGGCGCGGTGCCCGAGCGGGTCCTGGGCTTCATGATGGACACCGAGCGTGAGCTGTTCAAGCTCGGCATCCCCGCCAAGACCAGGCACAACGAGGTCGCCCCGGCGCAGTTCGAGGTGGCGCCGATGTTCGAGCGCGCCAATATCGCCTCCGACCACCAGCAGCTGCTGATGACGGTGTTCAAGACGATCGCCAAGAAACACGGCATGGAGTGCCTGTTCCACGAGAAGCCGTTCGCCGGGGTCAACGGCTCCGGTAAGCACGTGAACTTCTCGGTGGGCAACGCCGAGTTGGGTTCGTTGCTGGTCCCGGGTGACACCCCGCATGAGAACGCCCAGTTCCTGGTGTTCTGCGCGGCCGTGATCCGCGCCGTGCACAAGTTCGGTGGCCTGTTGCGGGTGTCGGTGGCCTCGGCCACCAACGATCACCGCCTCGGCGCCAACGAGGCGCCGCCTGCCATCATCTCGATCTTCCTCGGCGAGCAGCTCGCCGATGTGTTCGAGCAGATCGCCAAGGGTGCGGCCACCTCGTCAAAAGGCAAGGGCACCATGATGATCGGTGTCGACACCTTGCCGCATCTGCCCACCGATCCGGGCGACCGCAACCGCACCAGCCCGTTCGCGTTCACCGGTAACCGGTTCGAGTTCCGCGCGCCCGGTTCGGGTCAGACCGTCGCCGTGCCGATGATCATCCTGAACACGATCATGGCCGACTCGTTCGATCACATGGCCACGGTGCTGGAGAAATCGCTGGCTGACGGAGTGGACTTCGATACCGCGGTGCAGCAGTTGCTCACCGAGGTCATCACCGAGCACGGCGCGGTGGTGTTCAACGGTGACGGCTACTCCGACAACTGGCAGATCGAGGCGGCCGAACGAGGCCTGCCCAATCTCAAGACCACCCTCGATGCGATTCCCGAGCTGATCAAACCCGAGGCCGTCGAGTTGTTCGAGAAGTACGGCGTGTTCAACGAGCGCGAGTTGCACAGCCGTTACGAGGTGCGTCTCGAGCAGTACGCGCTGACCATCGCCGTGGAGGCCAAGCTCGCCCTGGAGCTGGGCTCGACGGTGATCCTGCCCGCAGCGCTGCGGTATCAGACCGAGCTGGCGCAGAATGTCGCCACCTTGAAGGCGGCCGGCGTCGAGCCGAGCTTGGTTCTGCTGGAGCAGGTTTCGGCCCCGATCTCCGAGCTCACCTCGGCGTTGTCGGCGCTGAAGGCGGCGCTGGCCGAGCATGCCGAGGGCTCGCTGGCGGAGGCGACGCACGCCCGCGACGTGCTGCTGCCGGCGATGGCTGCGGTGCGGACCGCGGCTGACTCGTTGGAAAGTGTTGTGGCCGACGACCTGTGGCCGCTGCCCACCTACCAGGAGATGCTCTACATCCTCTGAGTTGACCTGATCATTCCCCGCGAGCGCGCGCGTCTGTACGGCGACACGCCGCACTTTTTGTACAGACGCGCGCGCTCGCTCCGCCCGACTAGCCTCGCGGCTATGCCGAGGAGCAAAGGCCGGACCAAGAAGTCCAAGGGCAAGGCGTGGCGGACCGGCCGGGCGGGGTCGGAATACGAGGAAAACGTTGCCGAGCCGTCGGCCGGCCTGGACCTCGCGACGATGCCGGAGGCTCTGGTCGAGGTCCTGTCGAACGCATTGGCGGAGGACGCGGACCCGGCCTACGGCGATGACCACTTGGGCCGGGTGCTCGTCCGGCGCGGGTGGGAGCCGCTGCACGTCCATCTCGAAGACAGCTCGGACATGTGGTCATGGCCGTCGTCGGCGCCCGAAGGGGACTCCTGGGTGCCCACCGCGGTGACCGTTCTCGAGGACGGCTACCTGGTGCAGTTCGCCGACTTCCAGTCGCTGATGCGGGACGAACACGCCGAATACTCCAGCCGCGAAGAGTTGCTCGACGACCTCGACACCATCGAGGCGTATCGGCATCCAGCCGACCCACGGACCTAGTGTTTGTCCTTATGTTCGGACAAATGTAGACACCGGGGTGTGGCGGTGGCTACACTCACCTCTCGTCGGAACCGCCGAGCGAGAGGCTGGCCCCGTGACCACTCAAATCCCTTCAGCCGCTCAAACACCCGTCGGCATCATCGGTTTCGGCTGGATGGGTCGGGTGCACGCGCAGGCCTACGCCCGCGTCCGCCATCACTACCCGCAGCATGCCCGCCTGGTGGCGATCGCCGATGACGTTCCCGGCCGCGCCGAGGAGGCTGCCCGGCAGTTCGGTGCGTCCACCGCGGTGACGGACTGGCGTGTGTTGCTCGACGATCAGTCGGTGAGCGCCGTCAGCGTCACCGCACCCAACTTCCTGCACCGCGAAATCGGCACTGCCGTGGTGGAGGCGGGCAAGCACCTGTGGATCGAGAAGCCGGTGGGCCTCAGCGCTTCTGATGCGCTGGCGGTGGCGCGTGCCGCCGAGACCGCCGGGGTGCAAACGGCCGTCGGATTCAACTACCGCAACGCGCCCGCGGTCGCGGCCGCCCGCGAACTGATCGCCGCCGGCGAACTCGGTGAGATCACCCACGCCCGTTGCTATTTCCTCAGCGATTACGCCGCCCACCCCGACGGCGCACTGAGCTGGCGCTTCCAGCGCAACCGCGGCGGCAACGGTGTGCTCGGTGATCTCGCCTCGCACGGTGTGGATCTCGTGCGGCATCTGCTCGGCGACATCGACTCGGTGATCGCCGACACCGCCATCTTTGTCCCGCAGCGGCCGGTGCCCACGGGTGCCACCAGTGGGCACCAGCTCGCCGCGGGCGGCCGGCGCGACGCGGTGGAGAACGAGGACTACGTATTCGCACAGCTGCGGCTGACCTCCGGCGCGCGCTGCACGGTGGAGGCCAGCAGGGTGTCGGTGGGCGAGCAGAATGCCTACGGTTTCGAGATCCACGGCACCAAGGGCATGGTGGGTTGGGACTTCCGGCGCATCGGCGAACTGCGGGTCGGCACCGGGTCGGTGTTTCAGGACCAGCCCGTCACCACCCGCTATGTCGGTCCCGGGGACGGTGAGTATGCCGCCTTCCAGCCCGGCTCCGCCATCGCACTGGGCTATGACGATCTCAAGGTCATTGAGGCACAACGATTCCTGCGCTCCATCGCCACAGGGCACCCGCGCGGCGCCACCATCTGGGATGCGGTGCGCACGGCCCAGGTGATCGAGGCGATCACCGAGTCCGTGCGCACCGGCACCTGGACTGAGCCCGCGCGTTGATCTCCCACACATCCCCGGGTCAGGGGGTGTGCCGTCGGCCCAGCGCGGCCAGTTCACCGGCCAGCGTTTCGGCGTCCATCCCGGTTGTCAGCGCCCGTGACAGCAACTCGGCCTGCGTTTCTCCGTGCAGGCCCGAAAAGGGTTGATCGAGGTCGAGATTACTCGGGAACGCGTAACCCTCAGCGGCAGCGGCGATCACGTTGTCGGCACCGGCCGCCTGGTGCAGGAAAGGGTAGATGGCGTTGACGATCGCTTCCCGGTCCACCGCGTCGATGGCTCGACCGAACGGCGAGCTGACCTGCAACAGATTGGCCATCCGCTTGATGTCCGACGAGCTGTTGGTGCCCGCGGCGTGGAACAGCGCGGGGTTGAAGAACACGGCGTCACCGGCTTTCAGCGGCAACTGAACGTAATTGGCGTGGAAGTACTCCCGGAACTGCGGCAGGTTGAATGCGAGATAACCCGGTTCGTACTGGTGCGAGTAGGGCAGGTACATCGTCGGTCCCGACTCCACCGGCATGTCGACGTGAGCCACCGCACCCTGCAGGGTGAGTGCGGGGGACAGGCGGTGTACGTGCGCGCGGAAACGCGCCGCGGTGTCGGTGGACATGAAACCCAGGTGGTAGTCGCGATGCGGATTCTGCGCACCGCCACCAGGATTGACCACATTGACCGACGAGGTCACCTGATACATCGGTCCCAACCAGGCGCACGACACCAATGCCAGTACGTCGTTGGAGTAATAGCGCACGAACAGCTCGGGATCGGTGAGCGCAAGTTTCTGCAACGCATTCCAGATGCGATCGTTGGCGCCGGGCTTGGCGAAATGGTCGCCGTTGACCACACCCGACGCACGTTGCTCGGCGATGATGCCGCTGAACCGGGCGGTGGTCTCGGCCAGTGCGTGCTGCTCGGTGAAGGCCCCCGTGAAGACGACGATACCGGGCCCGGTCAGCAGGGCCCGCGCCAGTTCATCGGCGATCTCCTCGCGGCGCTGCGGATCCGTGGCCTGGGCGGTGATCACCTCGGCGTTGTAGAACAGCACGCCGCGGGTGGTGTCGGAGGCGTACGGGTAATCGGCCAGCGCCGTCTCCTGGGACAGCACACGGTCGAAATCCTGGATATCGCAGTCGGATTCCGAGATACGGCCGGCACCGACGGCACCTGTCACACTGCGGGTCATGTTGGTCTCCTCGTCAGATGATGTCGATCTGTGATGCCGGCAGAATCAGGATGACAAGATGGGAAAGTCGGAACAACCACACAAACCCCTCAAAACGACCTCAGGAACCAGCCGGTGCGACGTCCCTACCCGATTCGTGAAATCGCCCGCCAGGCCGGCGTGAGCGAGGCGACCGTCGACCGCGTGTTACACCGCCGGCCGGGCGTGCGGACCGGCACGGTGCTCCAGGTCGAGCAGGCGATCGCCGACCTCGAGCGCCAGTCCACCCAGATACGATTGTCCGGCCGGACGTTCATGATCGATGTGGTGATGGACACCCCGAAACGGTTCTCGGCGTTGGTCCGTCGCGCCCTGGAACGAGAGTTGCCCGGTCTGGGCCCGGCAGTGCTGCGCAGCCGGTTCCATCTCCGCGAACACTGGCCGCTCGAGGAACTGATCGGTCAACTCGACAGGATCGCACGCCAGGGCAGCCACGGGGTGGTGCTCAAGGCTCCGGACATCCCGGAGGTCGCTGCGGCCATCGGCCGGTTGACCGCGGCCAAGATCCCGGTGATCACGCTGGTCACGGATGTGCCTGCCAGTACGCGCATCGCGCACGTGGGAATGGATGACCGGGCAGCGGGTGCGACGGCGGCATACTTGATGCATCAGTGGCTGCGTCGGCTGCCGGGCCGGGTACTGGTGGTGACCAGCAGCGCCCTGTTCCGGGGGGAGGAAGACCGGGAGACGGGATTCCGGTCCGGTCTGCGTGACTACGACCCTGACCGCGCGATCGTCGACGTCACCAATTCCGACGGGCTCGACGCCACCTGCCGGGAACTGGTCGGTACCGCGCTCACAGCGCATCCCGACATCGTCGCGGTCTACTCGATCGGCGGCGGGAACACCGGTATCGCAGACGCTTTCGACGCGGCGGGCCGGCACTGTGAAGTGTTCATCGGTCACGACCTGGCCAAGGCCAACCGCGAGCTGTTGTTGGCCGGCCGGCTCAGCGCGGTGCTACATCACGATCTGGGGGCCGACATGCGCCGGGTGGCCCGGCTGGTGATGACCCACCACGGGGCTTTGCCGGGCCGGTTGCCCGCGCAGCCGTCAGCGATTCAGATCATCACGCGGGAGAATCTGCCTCCGGATCTCGTCGGCGATGTCGAGCGTTGACACGGCAGTGCGCAACGGATGGATCTCGGATTCGGTGCGCCCGTCGGTGATCAGTCTCGCCGCCTCCACCGCCGCGTAGTGCAGCCCGTCGGCCTGCGTTCCGGGCTTCTCGTCGTAGCGCAGCACCAGCCCCGGATCGGACGGATGCCCTTTGTGCCGGGTCAGCGTGAACGGTCCGGGCATGAAGAACGGGCCGTCGATGTGCAGTGTCGAGTCGCGGCCGCTGATCACCGCCGAGGTGGGGGTATCGGACAAGATCGTGGTGTGCAGGACCGCCTGATTGCCGGCCGCGTCGGACAGCATCGCCGAGATCTGCCCGGGGAGACCCGGGACCGCGTCCTGGCTCTGCGCCACCACCCTGGTGAATGATCCGAACACCAGGTGCGCCAAGGCGATCGGATAGGTGCCCAGGTCCAGAAGCGGACCGCCCGCGAGATCGGCGTTGTAGATGCGGTGATCGGGAGTGAAGAACTCGCCGTGGTCGGCGATCACCGTGCGCACCTCACCGAGCGCGCCGTCGTCGAGCAGTTGGCGGATGACATCGAACTTCGGCAGGAACTTGGTCCACATCGCCTCGCCGACGAACCGGTTGGCGCCGGCTGCCGCCGCGATGATCTCGCGTGCGCCTGCCGCGTCCACCGCGAGCGGCTTTTCCACCAGCACATGCTTGCCCGCCGCAAGCGCGGCGATCGTGTTGTCGCGATGACTGGGATGCGGGGTTGCGATGTAGACGATATCGACGTCCGGGTCGTCGAACAGCGCTTCGTAGCTGCCGTGGGCGGCGGGCAGCGACCACTGCGCGGCGAAGGCCTGCGCGCGACCGGCATCGCGGGAAGCGACGGCGGCCACCCGTTGAGTTGTGTTGGCCTGCAATGACTCCACAAAACGATGCGCGATCCACCCCGGGCCGGCAATACCCCAGCGCAACGACGGCGCCTCCCGCGGGTCGCGTGTCCGGGGCGTCGGCAGCGTGGTGAGGTTCATGGCATCAGCGTAATCCGCCAATGCTCTATTTGTTAAGACATCAGCATGTAATACTCACGCTATGACTGTGCGCGTAGGGGTTGTCGGAGTCGGCGTCATGGGTGCCGACCATGCTCGCAAGCTGGCCAAGGTGGTGTCCGGCTCCGACGTGGTGGCGGTGACCGATTTCAATGCCGAGGTGGCCCGACAGGTGGCCGACGAACTCGGCGCCGGTGTGCACGGCGACGGGTTCGCGCTGATCGGCGATGCGAACGTGGACGCCGTGGTGATCGCGACGCGTGATGACACCCACGCCGATCTGGTACTGGCAGCGCTGGGCGCAGGTAAACCCGTCATGTGCGAAAAGCCGTTGGCGCCAACGGCGGCCGAGTGCCAGACGGTACTGGATGCCCAAGCCCGACTCGGTGCCGAGGTGGAACCCGTGACGGTCGGATTCATGCGCCGCTTCGATCCGTCCTACGTCGCCCTGCGGGAGCGGGTGCAAAGCGGTGACCTGGGTGCCCCGTTGATCGCGCATTGCATCAGCCGCACCGTGCACACCTACCCGGGCGGGGATTCGGCGTCGTCGATCACGCAGTCGGCCATCCACGAGCTGGACATCGTGCCGTGGCTGCTGGACTCGCCGATCTCGGCGGTCAGCTGGCAGCACGGCCGCAGTTCGGTGAATTCGGCGGGGCGCCAGGACCCGCAGTTCTACCTGCTGCGCACCGCTTCCGATGTCCTGGTGACCGTCGAGTTGTTCCTCAACGCCCGGTACGGCTACGACACCCGCTGCGAAGTCGTCGGCGAAAAGGGCACGGCAGCACTGACTTTGCCCACCCACATCGTCACCGATTCCGAACGTCAGCGAGGCGTGGCGTACCCGGCTGACTGGATTCCGCGCTACAGCGATGCCTACCGGATCGAACTGCAGGAGTGGATCGACTCGATCCGGGAGAACAGGACGTCGACGCTGGCCGCCGCGGAGGACGGTCTGCGGGCATCGGTAGTGGCCGACGCGCTGGTGGAGTCGATGAAGTCCAACGGCGCCTGGGTCACCGTCTGATCCGGCCGAGCGCGCGTGTCTGTACGGCAACACGCCGGTTCTCTTGTACAAACTCGTGCGCTCGCCCGTGGGGTTACAGCACTTTCAGGGCGGAATCGGCGGCCCGCTGTAACGCCTCGCGCACCGGCGATGCACGGAACTCCCTCGACAGGATCTCCACACCCCACGGCCCGGTGAACCCGAGCTCACGCAGTACCTCGACCAACCCGGCGAGATCAAAAGATCCTTCCCCGCAGAGCAATCGGTTCTCGACGGTGTCTTCGAACAGTGAGCCCTCGACCTCGGCGGAGGCGTCGTCGAGTTCGACGCCGAAGATCATCGCCGGTGTCAACGCCTCGCGGAGCTCAGTCAGCGAGGTGCCGGCCCGGAACACATGCCAGGCGTCCACCAGGAGCCCGACCGCCGGATGGTCGGCAGCGGTCACCAACTCCGCACCCAGCGGCACCGTCGAGATGATCGAGAACGGCATGGTTTCGACCGCCACCCGGGTGCCGTGCGCGGCGGCCTGCTGCGCCAGCTCCCGCAGCGGTGTGACCAGCGACTCGGGGTTCTCGATACGCGGGCCCAGTTCGGAGCCGATCTTGATGAACGCCGGCTGCAGGACGTCGGCAGCCTCGAACAGCAGTGCGCGGATATCGTCGGTGTCGCCGGGCAGCCACCACCGCTCGAGCAGTTCGATCTCGATGTGGCGGAGCCCGGCCTCAGTGATCAGATCTCGTAAACCGTTGAACCCCAGAGAGTCCCGGATGACCCGAAGATCCTCGGCGATCAACCCCATACCGCTGTAACCGGCCTCGGCCACCGCTGCTACACGTTCGGCGATCGGCACCGGGCTGACCGGCAGGGGGTGCAGCGGCGAGGTGTTACCGGCGCTGGTCCACGCGGTGGCGATCAGCTCAGTCATGGGCCCTTCCCGAAAGCGAGCGAGCGGGTTTGTACAAAAACGCTCGGCGTTTTGTGTACAAACACGCTCGCTCGGCCTAGAAAGCGTGGGTGGTGCGTCAGTTGGTGGGGAAGCCCAGGTTGATGCCGCCGTGTGACGGGTCGAGCCAGCGCTGGGTGATGGCCTTCTGGCGGGTGAAGAAGTGCACGCCGTCCATACCGTGGGCGTGGCTGTCGCCGAACAGCGAGGCCTTCCAGCCGCCGAAGCTGTAGTAGGCCATCGGCACCGGGATCGGGACGTTGATGCCGACCATGCCCACCTGCACCTCGTTCTGGAAGCGCCGGGCCGCGCCGCCGTCGTTGGTGAAGATGGCGGTGCCGTTGCCGTAGGGGTTGGAATTCACCAACTCCAGCGCCTCGTCATAGGTTTCGACGCGCACCACCGACAGGACGGGCCCGAAGATCTCGTCGGTGTAGACACTCATCTGCGGGGTCACGTTGTCCAGCAGGGTGGGGCCGAGCCAGAAGCCATCCGAGAGACCGGAGCCGCCGCCGTCGATCTCGACGTTGCGTCCGTCGACGACCACCTTGGCGCCGTCGGCTTCACCGGCGTCGATGTAGGAGGCCACCTTGTCGCGGTGGGCCTTGGTGACCAGCGGACCCATGTCCGAGTTCTTGGTGCCATCACCGATTTTCAGCGGTGTGGTGCGCTCGGCGATCTTGGCCACCAGGTCATCGGCGATGGGCCCGACGGCCACGGCCGCGGAGATGGCCATGCAGCGCTCACCTGCGGAGCCGAAGCCGGCGTTGACCATGGCGTCGGCCGCCAGGTCCAGGTCGGCATCCGGCAGGATGATGGCGTGGTTCTTCGCCCCGCCCAGCGCCTGGACCCGCTTGTCGTGGGCGGTGCCGGTGGCGTAGACGTACTTGGCGATGGGGGTGGACCCGACAAACGACACCGACTTCACCGTGGGGTTGGTCAGCAGTTCGTCGACGGCAGTCTTGTCGCCCTGCAGGACGTTGAACACCCCGGCGGGCAGGCCGGCTTCCTTCCACAGTTCGGCCACCCACAGGGACGCCGACGGATCCTTCTCCGACGGCTTGAGCACGACGGTGTTACCTGTCGCGATGGCGATGGGGAAGAACCACATGGGCACCATGGCCGGGAAGTTGAAGGGCGAGATGATGCCGACGACGCCCAGGGGCTGGCGCACCGAGTAGACGTCGACCTTGGTGGAGGCGTTCTCGGTGAACCCACCCTTGAGCAGATGCGGTATCCCGCAGGCGAATTCGACGACTTCCTGGCCACGCGACACTTCGCCGAGGGCGTCGGAGAGCACTTTGCCGTGCTCGCTGGTGATGATGGCTGCCAGTTCGTCCTTGCGTTCGTTGAGCAGTTCCCGGAAACGGAACAGCACCTGGGTGCGTTTGGCCAGCGAGGTGTCCCGCCAAGCGGGGAAGGCCGCAGCGGCGGCGTCGATGACCGCGCGGGCATCGTCGACCGAGGCCAGCGCAACCTCCCCGGTGACGGCACCGGTGGCGGGGTTGGTCACCGGCGCGGTGGCACCGGAGGACCCGGTGAAGATCTTGTTGTCGGACCAGTGGGAGATGGTGGTAGGCATAGCAGTTCTCACTTCGTGTGCTTGTTCACGTAATCGGTCATCGTCGCCAGTTGATAGCGCGAGACCTCCTGGGCGTTCTCGTCTTCGGCAAAGACCGACGAGACCATCACGGTGTCGGGGCGGTTGTAGAAATCGATTTCGGCCAGGGCGCTGAAGAACTCGTCCCAGTCGACGTCACCGTCACCTATCTTGAGGTGCTGGTGCACCCGAACGGGATTGCCCGGCGGGTTGGTGATGTACCGCAGGCCGTGGGAGCGGTGGTGGTCCATGGTGTCGGCGACGTGCACCAACCGCAACTTGTTGCCCGCCTTGCGGATGATCTCTGCCATGTTCCCACCCATGTGGAAGCTGTGGCACGCCACGTACACCATGCCGATGTTGGGGGAATTGACCCCGCGGATGATGCGCAGCGCTTCGAGTCCGTCCTCGACGAAATCGTCGGGGTGCGGGTCGATCCGAACGTCGATGCCTTCCCGCTCGAAGATCGGCACCAGTTCCTCCATGGACCGGAAGAACGCGCGTTCGGATTCCTCGGCCCGCTCGGGGCGGCCGGAGAACTCGGTGTTGATGACGTTGACGCCGAGGTCGACGGTGATCTGGATGACGCGTTTCCAGTTGCGCACCGCCGCTTCCCGGGCGTCCTCATCCGGGCCGGACCACCGCAGCACCGGCAGTACCGAGGCGATACCGACTCCGGCGTCGTCACACGCCTTGCGGAACTTGGCCACCAGTTCGTCATCGGCACGCGGGTGGTTGAAGAACGGGATGAAATCCCGGTGCGGTGTCAGCTGCAGGTACTCGTAGCCCAATTCGGCCACCAGCCGCGGGAATTCGAGCAGATCATGGTCATGGTGGAACGGGGTGGGGTCCAGGGCGATCTTCATGGTCCCACCCGCTCGGCCAGCTCGACCTGCTCTGCCTTGCCGGACTGCAGCGATTTCACGCCGGCCTCACAGACGGCGGTGGAGGCGTAACCGTCCCACGCCGAAGGTCCGTCGACGTTCACTCCGCTGCGCACGGCGTCCACCCACCGCTGAACTTCGGTGTCGTAGGCCTGACCGAAACGTTCCCGGAAGCCGGGGGTGATGGTGCCACCCCAGTGCCCCGGAGCGCTCTTGCGCACCAGGCCGACATCCAGGCCGATCATCGCGCTGCCCTGCTCGCCCACCACCTCGGTGCGCACCTCGTAGGCGACACCGGTGGTGACGAACACCTCGACATCGACGTGCTTGCCACTCTCGGTGGTGAACACGGCGATCTGCGGGTCCTGCAGGCCCTGCGGGGCTTTCGAATTCGCGGACGGCTTGATGATCTGGACCGACGTGATCTCCTCACCCAACAGGAAGCGGGTGACGTCGACCTCGTGCACCAGCGAGTCCCGCACGATCATCGAGCTGTCGAAGTTCGGCGGCACGGCCGGGTTGCGGTGCACGCAGTGCATCACCAGCGGTGTACCGAGTTCGCCACCCTCGATGAGCGTCTTGAGTTGCGCGTACTCGTGATCGAACCGGCGCATGAATCCGACCTGGATCAACTGCACCCCCAGTTCGGCCTCCCGGCGGACGATCTCGAGGGAGCTGGCGACGTCGGTGGTCAGCGGCTTCTCGCACAGCACCGGCTTGCGGTGCTCCAGGCAGGCCAGCAGTTGTTTCTCGTGCGTGGGGCCCGGTGTGGCCAGCAGCACGGCGTCGACGTCCGGGTCGGCGATGGCGTCCAAGGGGTCGGCCACGGCGCGGCAGCCGGGGATCTCGGCGGCGATCTGCTCGGCCTTCTCGGTGAAGTAGTCGTTGACGACCGCGACCCGGGCGCCGCTGATCTTCGAGGTGATCCGGGCCACGTGGTCGGCACCCATCATGCCGACGCCCAGAACGGCGATTCGCAAGTCAGACATGGCTTTTCTCTTCCTAGAACGTGACCGACGGGATGCCGCAGGAACCCAGGTACTTCTGGGTGCGCTGGGCGATGGGCAGGGGAGCGTCGACGTCGCAGGGATACATGTCCTGCTCGACGATGGCGAACACATCGATGCCGAGCTTCTCGATCTCGGCGAGCAACGGCGGCATCTCGGGGATACCGCGCGGCGGCTCGGTCATGGCGCCCAGCTTGACGGCCTCACCGAACGGTAGGTCCTCGGCTTCGACCTTGGCGCGCACCTCGGGGTCGACCTGCTTGAGGTGCAGGTAGCCGATGCGCTCCGGGGCCCGGCGGATGATCGCGATGTTGTCGCCGCCGCAGTAGGAGATGTGACCGGTGTCCAGGCACAGGTTGACGAACTCGCCGTCGGTCCCGTCGAGGAAGCGGTAGACGTTCTCCTCGGTGTCGACGTGGCTGTCGGCGTGCGGGTGGTATTGCGCACGCACACCGTACTGTTCGAACATCGCCTTGCCCAGGTCGTTCATCCCCTGGGTCTTCTTGCGCCACTGCTCGGGCGTCAGGTTGCGGTCTTCGAGCACCGCACCGGTGGACGGATCCCGCCACATCTCGGGGATGACGACAACATGCTTGCCGCCGACGGCCGCGGTCAGCTTCGCGACATCCTCGATCTGCTTCCACACCGCCGACCAGGAATCATTCTGGTGTAGGTGCTCGAAAACCGTTCCGGCCGAGAGCTTCAGGTTGCGCGCGCCCAGCTCGTCGAGCAACTGCTGGGGGTCGGTGGGCAGGTAGCCGTACGGGCCGAGTTCGATCCACTGGTATCCGGAGGCCGCCACCTCGTCCAGGAAGCGGGTGTAGGGGGTCTGCTGCGGGTCATCGGGGAACCAGACGCCCCAGGAGTCGGGCGCGGACCCTACGAGAATTGTGCTCACTTTGTTTCCCTAGTTAGCGGTCGGACGGGTTGATCAGGGGACGCTGTACTTTCTTCCAGTCCGCGTACCGCTGGTAGGCGGACTGGGTGGACTCCAGCGAGGACACCTCGCTGACCGGCACGTCCCACCACGAGTGGCTGTCCGGGGCGAAGATCATCGGATCGGTTTCCACATAGATCACAGTGACCGTGTCGGCGGCTTTGGCGACTTTCATCGCGTCGGCGAACTCCGCGGCGGTGGCGACCTTGATGACATCGGCGCCCAAGCTGGCGGCGTTGGCGGCCAGGTCCACGGGAAGGTGCCCGCCGTCGAGCCGGCCGCCTTCACCGCGGTACTGGTAGGACGTACCGAAACGCTGCGAGCCGACGGACTCGGAAAGCCCACCGATGGAGGCGAATCCATGGTTCTGCACCAGCACCGGGATCACCTTGACGCCCTCTTGTACGGCGGTGACGATCTCGGTGGCCATCATCAGGTACGACCCGTCGCCGACCATGATGAACACGTCGCGGTCGGGGGCGCCCATCCGCACACCGATGCCGCCGGCGATCTCGTAACCCATGCAGGAGAAGCCGTATTCGACGTGGTAGCCCTTGCGGTCGCGGGTGCGCCACAACTTGTGCAGGTCACCGGGCATCGACCCGGCCGCGCACACCACGACGTCACGAGGATCGGACAGCGTGTTCACCAGACCGATGACCTGGTTCTGGTTCAGCTGCACCCCGTCGGTGGTGGCATACACACTGGAAACGGTGTCCTCCCATTCCGCGGCCAGTTCTGCGACCCGCGAACGGTAGTCAGCCGGCACCGCGTAGTCACCCAACGCAGTACCGAGGGCTTCCAGCGCCTCACGGGCATCAGAGACGACGCTGAGACCGCCCTGTTTCACCGAATCCAGCGATGCCACGTTGATGTTGACGAAGCGGACATCCGGGTTGTTGAAGGCGGTGCGCGACGCGGAGGTGAAATCGCTGTAGCGGGTGCCGATCCCGATCACCACGTCGGCGTCCGAGGCCAGTGCGTTGGCGGCGGTGGTGCCGGTGGAACCGATGGCACCCACCGACTGCGGATGGTCGTAGCGCAGCGAACCCTTGCCGGCCTGGCTCTCACCGACCGGGATGCCGGTCTGCTCGCAGAACGCCGCCAGGGCGTCGGTGGCGTCGGAGTAGATGACGCCGCCTCCGGCGACGATCAGCGGCTTGGCGGCAGTGCGGATGATCTCCGCGGCGCGGGCGATCACCGACCGCTCCGGGAGCGGGCGCGCGACATGCCAGGTGCGCTCGGCGAACAGCGACACGGGCCAGTCGTGGGCCTCGGCCTGCACGTCCTGCGGGATCGCGACCGTGGCGGTACCGGTCTCTACGGGATCGGTGAGCACCCGCATGGCGCCCAGCAGCGCGGCGGGCAACTGTTCGGGCCGCCACACCCGGTCGAAATAGCGTGACAACGGCTTGAACGCATCGTTGACCGTCACATCACCCGACGACGGCAGCTCCAGCTCCTGCAGCACCGGAGCGCTGACCCGGGTGGCGAAAGTGTCTGCCGGCAGGAGCAATACGGGCAACCGGTTGATGGTGGCCAGTGCGGCGCCGGTGAGCATGTTGGTGGAGCCCGGGCCGACGCTGGCGGTGACCGCCCAGGCCTGCAGCCGGTCCTTCTGCCGGGCGTAGGCCACCGCGGTGTGGACCATGGCCTGCTCGTTGCGGCCCAGCACGTACTTCAGGCCGGGCTCGCGCCCGGCATTCACGGCTTCGACTTCGTCCTGCAGCAGCGCCTGACCCAACCCCGCGACATTGCCGTGGCCGAAGATGCCGAAGCAGCCGGCGAAGAACTTGCTGCGCTGCCCGTCGCGTTCGACGTACTGGTTGGCCAGGAACCTGACCGTCGCCTGCGCGACGGTCAGGCGGACCGTCTCTTCGTCGTCGACGAGCTTGTCGATCGACTTGGGTGCGGTGGAAACCATGTGTCAGGCTCCTCGGGGGTTGTGAAGGGGCAGCCGCGGGTCGATGTCCTGGCCGTCCCAGGTGCCGCGCAGCCAGGTGTGCTCGGGGTCGTCGACGATCTTCCAGGCGCGCTCGTCGCCCGGTCCGGCCATGACGTTGAGGTAGTACATGTGGTACCCCGGGGCGGCCACCGACGGGCCGTGGTACCCGTGCGGCACCAGGACGACGTCGCCGGTACGCACCTCTTCGAGCACCTCGATGGGGCGGTCGGGGGTGCCGTACACCCGGTGATAGCCGAACCCGCGTGAATTGTCCGGTCCCGCAGCGATTTCGAAGTAGTAGATCTCTTCCAGAGCCGTTTGGGTCGGGGTGTTCTCGTCGTGCTTGTGGGCGGGGTAACTGGACCAGTTGCCACCCGGGGTGATCACCTCGCACGCGATCAACGAGTCGGCTTCGAAGGTGTCCGCGGTGCCGAAGTTGTGCACCTGCCGGCTGCAGTTGCCCGCGCCGCGCAGTTCCAGGGACACGTCGGCGGCCGCCACCCGGCGGTTCGGGAACGAGCGTTTGGCCCGGGCCCCGCAGATGGCGAACCGGCCGTCACCGGAGAGCGTGTACTCCTGCTCGATACCCAGGTACACCATGTCGGACGGGCCGTCGAACACCGATGCGCGCGGTGACAATTCGAAGGTCGTCCCGTCGCAGGTGACCGAACCGCCGCCGGCCAGCGGCAGGATCATCACCTCGGTGTCACCGGTGCGCAACTGCAGGTCCGCGCCGAGTTCGACAACCTGTAGCGAGGATTCGGTCCAGCCGGCCGATTCCGGCGTGACGTCGACGGTGTACGGCGACTGGGCACTACCGGAAGGGATGTAGAGCTTGCTGTGCATCGGGTCACCGCACCATCGCAACGGCGGTCGCCACCGCGGAGCTGACATCGTCGTCGGGGGGATACAGCAGCGTCCGGCCGACGATCAGCCCGCGCACCGACGGCAGCGCCAAGGCCTTCTCCCAGCTGGCGAACGCTTCGTCGGGGTCGGTCGGGTCGCCGCCGAGCAGCAGGGTCGGCAGCGTCGTGGCCTCCATCACCCGGTCCATCTCGTCGACCACGGGCAGCTTCATCCAGGTGTACGCCGAGGACGACCCGAGGCCCTGGCCGATGTGGATGGACTTGATGACGGCATCGGGGGACAGGTCGTTGCGGACCTTGCCCTCGATGCGGCTGGACATGAACGGCTCGACCATGGCGATGAGTCCGTGTGCGGCGAGTTCGTCGATCGCCTGGGCGCAGCCCGCCATGGTGGCCACCGTGCCAGGGTCGTCGAGATCGATGCGGCACAGCATCTTTCCGCCGTTCATGTGGGCGGCGGCCGTGGAGGCGGCGGTGGCGCCGGTCATCCGGTCGTCGAGCTCGAAGGACGAGCCGGCCAGCCCGCCGCGGTTGAAGGACGAGAACACCACCTTGTCGTCGAGCGCCCCGAGCAGCACCAGGTCGTCGAGGATGTCGGAGGTGGCCAGCACGCCGTCGACACCGGGATCGGCCAGCGCCGCGCGCAGCCGGTCCAGCAGATCGGTGCGGCTGTTCATCGCGGTGGGCCGCGAGCCGACGGCCAGCGCGCCGCGGGCGGGGTGATCGGCGGCCACGATCATCAGCCGGCCGTTGCCCCGGGTGGCCGGGCGGGTGGTGCGGTTGTCCCAGGCGCGGGCGACGGCGCCCGGGTCGGAGGCGCGCAGATCGGTGATCTGCGCGTAGTCACGACATAGGGCTTGGCTAGACATTGACGGCCTCCACTGCGGTCTGTTCGGCGAGGGCCGCCACCTCGGCGGCTGTGGGCATAGCGGTCGAGCATTCGAGCCGCGAGGCGACAATGGCGCCGGCGGCGTTGGCGTACCGAAGGGTCTTCTCCAACGACCAGTTGTTCAACAGGCCGTGAACGAGGCTGCCGCCGAAGGCGTCTCCGGCGCCCAGCCCGTTCACCACGTCGACCTCGTTGGGTGCGACGGTGACCGAGCTGTGCCGGGTCTTGCCCAGCACGCCGCGCGGTCCCTGCTTGACGATGGCCAGTTCCACCCCGAGGTCCAGCAGCGCCTCGGCGGCCTTGTGCGGGTTGGATTCGCCCACGGCGATCTCGCATTCTTCCCGGTTGCCGACGGCGACGGTGACCTGGGTCAGTGCACGCTGCACCTGCTCGGTGGCGGCGGCCGGCGAGTCCCAGAACATGGGCCGGTAGTCGAGGTCCAGCACGGTCAGGGGAGCCCGCTCCCTCGCCGACCATGCTGCGAAATGCGCGGCGCGACTGGGCTCTTCGGACAACCCGGTGACGGTCGACCAGTACAGCCGGGCGTTGCGGATGGCGTCCAGATCGAGTTCGTCGGCGGTGATCTGCAGATCCGGTGCCGACGGCTTGCGGTAGAAGTACAGCGGAAAATGGTCCGGGGGGAAGATCTCACAGAACGTCACCGGCGTCGGGTACTCGCCATGGGTGGTGACGAAGCGGTTGTCCACTCCGAGGCGGGCCAGCTCGGCGCGGACGAAGCGGCCGAAGGGGTCATCGCCGGCGCCCGAGATCAGGGCAGCGCGGTTGCCCAGGCGAGCCGCCGCCACGGCGACGTTCGCTGCGCTGCCACCAAGGAACTTGCCGAAGGATTCCACGTCTTCGAGGCCGACGCCGATCTGCAGGGGGTACACGTCGACGCCGCTGCGCCCGATGGCAAGGACATCAAAGGGTTCGGCAAGGCTCACAATCGACTCCGAATCGGTAGTGCGTGTTGTTTGTTCACATGTGCGGGGTGAAGCGGGGGCCACTCAGGGCCCGGCCCGGGCCGAGCATCTCCTCGGTCGAGTCGAGGAGAGCAGCCAGCCCGGTGTTGATGTCGACTGTGCTCCCGATCACCCGGCTGTGTCAAGACTTTGTTCGGACATTCTTACTTTCGGTCATATCGCGGTAGTCTGTCTCACACTGCCAGCGAACTGCTGATGCCGGCGACCAAGGATCGGAGCAAGGGTGACCACGACGTTGTCCGTCGAACTCGACCGTTCGAGCCCTGTGCCGCTGTACTTCCAGGTAGCTCAGGTATTCGAGAAGGCCATCCTGGATGGACAACTCAAACCCGGGGACCGGTTCGAGAACGAGCTGGCGCTGGCCTCGCGTCTCAATCTTTCTCGCCCCACGACGCGGCGGGCAATTCAGGAGCTCGTGGACAAAGGTCTGCTGGTGCGCAAACGAGGTGTCGGTACCCAGGTGGTCCAGACTCCGGTGCACCGGCCGGTGGAGCTGACGAGCTTGTTCGACGACCTGGCCAGGGCGGGCCAGGAGCCCGCCACGCGGGTGCTCGAGTACCGGGTGGGCCCGGTGTCGGAAGAGATTGCCGCACACCTGAACCTGGCGCCCGACGCCGAGGTCGTGACGATGCGCCGACTGCGAAGCTCGGGTGGACAACCGCTGGCCCTGATGACCAATCACCTGCCCGCGGCGTTGGCTCCGGATCAGGACGAACTCGAAAAGGCGGGCCTGTACCAGGCCCTTCGTTCGCGGGGCGTGCACATCCGGCTGGCCCGCCAGCGGATCGGGGCCAAGGCCGCCGATCGTGACGAGGCGAGGCTGCTCGACGAGAAGCCCAAGGCGCCGCTGCTGGTGATGACCCGTACGGCGTTCGACGACTCCGGTCGGATCGTCGAGTACGGCAGCCACGTGTACCGGGCGTCGCGTTACTACTTCGACACCACCCTCGTCGACCGCTGAGCCCGGGGTCTCGTGGTCCGTGGTGCCCCGGTGGTACCGCGCACCACCAGGGTGGGCTCTGACACGTCGTCGGTGCTCGTGGTGGCGGTCTGTTCCAGCATCGCGACCGCTGAGCGCACCGCATGCCGGGCCAGGGTCGGGGCGTCCTGGTGCACCGTGGTCAAGTCGATACGGGGATTGTCCGACAGCCGCGAGTCATCGAAGCCGATGAGCGAGAGCTGTTCGGGGACGGCCACTCCCGAGCGGGTGAAGACGTCGAGCAGGCCGAGTGCGCACCGGTCGTTGCCGGCGAGCACCGCGGTGGGCAGCTCGCCGGCGGCCAGCAACTTCCGTGCTGCGGCGGCACCGGCCTCCTCGTTGTGGGCGCCGGGGATGACGCGGGCGTGGTCGGCCAATCCGTGAGCGCGCATCGCCGCCCGGTAGGCGCGGCGCCGGTCCGCCGAGCCCGGGTCGGTACCGCCGTCGACATGACAGATGGCCCGGTGGCCGAGTTCGACCAGGTAGTCGACCGCCTGCCGGATTCCGGTGGCGTCGTCGGTACGCACAGTGGCCAAACCGGGGTGCCCGCCGTCGTGGGGGAGGCGCCGGCCGACCACCACCACCGGTACCCGCTGTGACAACGTCCGCAGGTAGTCGACACCGGAGTTCGGGCCGAGCAGGATCAGTGCACCGCAACGGTGGCTGATCAGCGCGTTGATCGGGACCGATTCCTCGCGGTCGGCGAGGTTGGCCGACAGCAGCACCTCGTAACCGAGGGCTTCGGCGGCCGGGTAGATGCCGGTGACCAGTTCGGCTTCGAACAGTTGCCGGACGTCGACCAGCACACCGAGGGTGCGGCTGCGGCCTCTGGCCAGGAGCCGGGCGGCCGAATCCGGCCGGTAGCCAAGCTCTTCGGCGGCGGCCAGCACCCTCAGCCGGGTGTCGTCACTGGCGCCGGGCTTACCGTCGAGCACAAACGACACCAATGTCCTGGACACTCCGGCCCGCGCGGCGACATCCGCCATGGTCGGAGGTCGCCCGGTACGCCGGTTGGCGGCTGCCTGGGCCACTGCGCCCCTTCCCTGACGGTTGACACCACATTGCTGCACTCATCGTAGACCTAACGCGCGTTAGATCCACCGAGATCTCACATTTCCGCGAACGGGATATCGCCTGCCCGCCGAGTGTTCGAGGCTGCGCTGACGTCCGGATCCGGCCCGGAAATCGGCCGTGGGCGCAGACTCGATTGCCGATACGCCGCGCTGGGCGCCGTGGTGATCAGGCGCCTGTCGGGGTGCGTGAGAACCTTTGCTTATGGACGCAGTGGTGTTGGGTTCGCCTGTGTAGCAATCGAAGTGAGGAGTGGGCACGCGGCGCCCCCTTTGCCCACCCGGGGTGGTTTGCCAGGTCCTGAGGCCCCGGTATTTGACTTGCAGTCCTAATGTCAGAACAAAGTCTTGACTTCTGCTTGTGATGCGTATTACATCTTCAGTTAGTGCGTGATCTACGACCGGCCGGCCCGGCCGCGTCGAGCGTCATCAACGAGGAGAATCCATGAAGTTGCAGGAAGGCCCGCAGCGCCGCTGGGTCAAGTTCGCAGGTGTCGCGGCCGCTGTGACCCTGTTGGCCGCTTGCTCGAGCACCGGCGGCAAGCCGGAGGAGGCCGGCGGCGACGGTGCCGGTGGCGGCTCGGTGGACACCCCGCGCGTCACCATCGCGATGATCACGCACGAGGTTCCCGGCGACTCGTTCTGGGACCTGGTGCGCAAGGGCGCCGAGACGGCTGCCCAGAAGGACAACGTCGAACTGCGCTACTCCAACGATCCCGAGGCACCCAACCAGGCGAACCTGGTGCAGACGGCGATCGACAGCGGTGTCGCCGGTATCGCCGTCACCTTGGCCAAGCCGGAGGCCATGCAGCCCGCCATCAAGGCCGCGGTGGCGAAGAACATCCCGGTGGTGGCCTTCAATTCCGGCCTGGACTCGTGGTCGGCGATGGGCGTCAAGGAGTACTTCGGTCAGGATGAGTTCATCGCCGGTCAGGAAGCGGGCAAACGACTGGCCTCCGAAGGCGCCACCAAGGCCATCTGCGTCATCCAGGAACAGGGCCACGTCGGCCTCGAGGGCCGTTGCGCCGGTGTGAAGAACACCTTCCCGGCCACCGAGGTCCTCAACGTCAACGGCAAGGACATGCCGTCGGTGGAATCGACCATCACCGCCAAGCTGCAACAGGATCCGGCCATCAACGCGGTGTTGACCCTCGGCGCTCCCTTCGCGCTGACCGCCGTGCAGTCGGTGAAGAACGCCGGTAGCTCGGCCAAGGTCTCCACGTTCGACACCAACTCGGCCCTGGTCGACGCGATCAACGCCGGTGACGTCCAGTGGGCCGTGGACCAGCAGCCGTACCTGCAGGGCTACCTGGCCGTCGACTCGCTGTGGCTCTACCTCAACAACGGCAACGTGATCGGTGGAAACCAGGCGACGCTGACCGGCCCGTCGTTCATCGACAAGTCGAACATCGAAGCCGTCGCCGAGTATGCAAAGAACGGAACCCGATAATGACCACCCAGGCTGACCTCGACCTCGGCTCCCACAAGGTCGTCCACGACGAACGCGTCAAAGAACAGAACCGGTTGCAGCGGTTGCTGATTCGTCCGGAAATGGGTGCCCTCGTCGGCGCGGTGGGCATCTTCATCTTCTTCGCGATCGTCGCGGCGCCGTTCCGGACGCCGGAGGCGCTGGCCACCGTCCTGTACGCCAGCTCCACCATCGGCATCATGGCGGTGGGTGTCGGCCTACTGATGATCGGCGGGGAATTCGACCTGTCCGCCGGCGTCGCGGTGACCACGAGTTCCCTTGCGGCATCGATGCTTGCGTTCAACCTGCACCTCAACCTGTGGGTGGGTGCACTGCTGGCCCTGGTGGTGTCGCTGGCAATCGGTTTCTTCAACGGCTACATGGTGATGAAGACCAAGATCCCGTCGTTCCTGATCACCCTGAGCTCGTTCCTGATGCTCACCGGTATCAATCTGGCCGTCACCAAACTGATCGCCGGACAGGTCGCCACCCCCAGTGTGTCCGACATGGCCGGTTTCGAATCCGGGCGAACGGTGTTCGCGTCCTCGATCACCATCGGCAGTGTGTCGATCCGGGTCACGGTGCTGTGGTGGATCCTGTTCGCCGTCATCGCCACCTATGTACTGTTCAAGACCCGCGTCGGTAACTGGATCTTCGCCGTCGGTGGCAACCAGGACAGTGCGCGCGCCGTCGGTGTGCCGGTGAACAAGGTCAAGATCGGCCTGTTCATGCTCGTCGGGTTCTGCGCGTGGTTCGTCGGCATGCATCTGCTGTTCGCGTTCAACACGATCCAGTCGGGCCAGGGCATCGGCAACGAGTTCCTCTACATCATCGCCGCGGTGATCGGTGGCTGCCTCTTGACCGGTGGCTACGGCACGGCGATCGGAACTCTGATCGGCGCGTTCATCTTCGGCATGACCAACCAGGGCATCGTCTACGCGGGCTGGAACCCGGACTGGTTCAAGTTCTTCCTCGGCGGCATGCTGCTGTTTGCGGTGATCGCCAACAATGCCTTCCGCAACTACGCGGCGAAGCGATAGGGGATCGACCATGAGTACTGCTGCAGAAGCTCCGATCGACTCGTCGCCGTCGGACGGGTTCACCCCGCTGGTCGAGTTGAGGAACGTCGGCAAGAGCTACGGCAACATCATCGCCCTCAAGGACATCAACCTGCGGGTGGGTGCCGGACAGGTGACCGGCGTGCTGGGGGACAACGGCGCCGGCAAGTCCACGCTGATCAAGATCATCGCCGGATTGCACAAGCCGACCGAGGGCGAGCTGCTGGTCGACGGGGAGCCCACCACATTCGACTCGCCCAAGGACGCGCTCAACAAGGGCATTGCCACGGTGTACCAGGATCTCGCGGTGGTGTCCCTGATGCCGGTGTGGCGGAATTTCTTCCTCGGACAGGAGTTGCGGAAGAAGGGGTTCCCGCGGTCGCTCGACACCAACGGAATGCGGGCCACCACGATCTCCGAATTGCAGAAGATGGGTATCGACCTGCCCGACGTCGATGCTCCGATCGGTTCGCTGTCAGGTGGTCAACGTCAGTGTGTGGCGATCGCCCGGGCAATCTTCTTCGGTGCGCGGGTGCTGATCCTCGACGAGCCCACCGCTGCGCTGGGGGTCAAGCAGTCCGGGATGGTGCTGCGCTACATCACCGCAGCCAAGGAGCAGGGTTTCGGCGTGATCTTCATCACCCACAACCCGCATCACGCGCACATGGTCGGTGATCATTTTGTGCTCCTCAACCGCGGCCGGCAAAAGCTTGATTGCACCTATGACGAGATCACGCTCGAACACCTCACCCAGGAGATGGCTGGTGGCAACGAATTGGAGGCCCTGACACACGAACTCGGCCGCCGCTGACGCGCGGTCGGTCAGGTCACTTTCACGGCGGCGCCGGAAGTGCGTTCGGCTCATACGGATTGCGGGCCAGCACTCCCGGCGCCGCCGCATGTGTCCCACTCTTGGGAAGTGCTTGCTCTTTTCTCAGGAAATTCATGTCCTAGCTGGCCTATTCCGCACGGTTTGTTTGCCCCGTTTGCGGGTAATCTCCGATGCATGGTCACAGTCGTCAATGTGGACGCGGGGCCGACCACCGTCGCCAGGCGAGTAGAGGTCGCCGCTTCCGCAGCCGAGATCTTCGCGTTCATCGCGAATCCGCGCCAACTGCACAAGTTGGATGTCAGCGGAACGATGCGCGAAGTTCCCGTGCTCGGGCCGGATCGGCTCTCGGTGGGCGACAGTTTCACCGTCGGCGTGCAGAAGGCGGGTATCCCGTATCAGGCGACGTCCACCGTCACGTCCCTGGAAGATGACAGGTTCATCGAGTGGGAAGATGCCTACGGCCGCAAGTGGCGGTGGGAACTCGCGGAGACGTCGGCAGGTACCACCGAGGTCACCGAGTCCATGGATTTCGGTGCGGCCGTCACCCCTTTGTTCGATCAGATGACCGGCGACAACGACAACCACGCCACGGCCATCACCCAGAGCTTGCACCAACTCGCGTCGCGGTTCGCGCATCATCGCGGGCCGAATGCCACCCGCCCCGAGGTCTGCTACGCGCGCTGGAGTAGCCCCAACCTGAAGGCGGCAAGTTAGCCAACACACCAGAGAAGCGGGCGCTGCGGCGCCCGCTTCTCGGTTTTTTCAGTGTTGGCGTTACAGCGTGAAGGCCGCCCGGAATGCCTCCAGGGCGACGACGCTGTCGCCGGCGGCGAACGCCTCCAGGCCTACCGGTCCGCGATATCCGCTGCTGTCGAGTGCCTGTGCCACCGCACGGTAGTTGATCTCGCCGGTGCCCGGTTCGCACCGCCCGGGCACGTCCGCCACCTGGATCTCGCCGATCGCCGCACCCGCACGGCGCACGAGCTCGATCAGATTCCCCTCGCCGATCTGAGCGTGGTACAGGTCCAGCATCATCTTGACGTTCGGGTGCCCGACGGACTCCACCAGGGCGAGGGTGTCCTTGGCTCGGGCCAGGGGCACGCCGGGATGATCGACGATGGTGTTCAGGTTCTCGATGCAGAAGGTGACACCGGCGTCGGCGCCCAACTCGCCCAGCTCGGCCAGACCGCGCTGCGCCGAGAACCACATCTGCCCGTCGGCGCGGTACTTCGGCCGGGCGGCCTGCCCGTCGACCAGCTCGCCGGGATGAACCACCAATCGTGGAACGCCAAGGACCGCAGCCGCTTTGACGGCCTCCTGCGCGGTGCGCACCACCTCGTCGGCGCCGTCTGGATCGTGGAGGTCGCCGTGAAGGTAGCCCGTCATCGAGGAAAACCGGGCCCCTGTCGCGGCCAACGCGTCGAGGTCCTTGTCGTGGAAGCTCCAGAGTTCGACGCTGAAACCCAGATCATGGATGCGACGCACCCGCTCGAGAAGGGGCAGGTCGGTGAAGACCATCTCGGCGCAGACGGCCAATTCGAACGGGCTCATGCCTGCACCGCCGCGGCCAGAGTGACGGGGGCGCCGGTGCGCACGGATTCCGCTGCGGCCAAAGCGATTTCCAGCGCCACACGGGCATCGTGTCCGGTAACCGAGGCGGCCGCGCCGGTGCGGATGCTCTGCACCAGGTGTGCGAACTGGGCGACGTAGGCGTCGGCGAACAACTCGGTGTTCTGCCTGCCGGCCTGCTCGGGAGCCCGGCCGGCCAGCACCACGCCACCGGAGCCGAACACCTCGCCGCGCACGTCGTAGCCGTAGACAGCCTGGAAGCTGGCCTCGGCGACACCGAAAGCCCCGTTGTCGAAGCGCAATTGGACCACCGAGGTATCCAGGAACCCGGCCTCGGCGAACTGCGGGTGGATCAGCGCGGCTGCCTGGGCGTAGACCTCGGTGACGCGGGCCCCGGGATTGAGCCAGCACAACGTGTCGAAATCGTGGATCAGGGTTTCGTTGAAGATGGTCCACGGTTTGACGCGCGCGGCCACCTCCGCGGAGATGCCCGGGTCGCGGGTCAGTGACCGCAGCAGCTGCGGGGTGCCGATCGATCCGGTGACGACGGCCTGGTGTGCGGCCGCGAAGTCGGCGGCGAAGCGGCGGTTGAAACCGACCTGCAGAATCACTCCGGCGGCCTCGGCCGCCGCGATGGCGCGGTCGGCATCGTCGAGGGTCAGCGCCATCGGTTTCTCGCAGAACACATGCTTGCCGGCCTGTGCGGCCGCCACCACGAGATCGGTGTGGGTGGTCGCGGGGGAGCTGATGGCCACCACCTCGACGTCCGCGTCGTCGATCAGCTCAAGCGGGTCGGCGTAGGCGCGTGGGGCGCCGATCGCTTGCGCTGCTTCGAGATTCGGGTCGGCGACCGCCACCAGAGTGGCCTCGGGAACCCGGTGGGCCAGTGATTCGGCGTGGAAGCGGCCGATCCAGCCGGTGCCGATGAGGCCGAAACGAAGGGACATGTTCTCTCCGAGTACTAGAACGTTCTAGGGCATAGTAAGTAAAGCCGCGGCGCAGGGGTTCGTCAAGAAGTGAGCTAGAACGTTCTAGAATGCCGGTATGCAAGCCCGCCCCACCCTGGCCGACGTGGCCGAACGCGCCGGGGTTTCGCGTGCCCTGGTCTCGATCGTCATGCGTGATGCCCCTGGGGCCAGTGACGCCACCCGCGCCCGGGTGAGGCAGGCTGCCGAGGAGATCGGTTACCGGCCGGATCCGCGGGCCCGGTTGCTGCGCGCCCAGCGCACCCGACTGCTCGGCGTGGTGTTCACCGCCGGCCAGGAGTTTCACGCGGGCCTGGTCGACGGGGTGTACCGGGCCGCCGAACAGCACGGCTATGACGTCGTACTGAGCTGTGTGACACCGCATCACAGTGAACGACAGGCGGTCCACACCCTGTTGGACTACCGCTGCGAGGCGCTGATCCTGATCGGTAGTGCGCTGCCGGTACGTGAACTCGGGCAACTCGATACGGGCCTACCCGTAGTGGTGATCGCGCGCAAGCTCCGAGGCGTCGATGCGGTCCGCAGCGACGACGCCTACGGAGCGGCGCTGGCCGTCACCCATCTCCGAGAGCTCGGGCATCGCGCGATCACACATCTCAGTGGCGGGCGGGCGCCCGGCGCCGCCGAACGCCGCAACGGGTTCCGCAAGACCGGTGCCGCCGCGCAGGTGCACACCAGCATCGTCGAGGGCGGGCTCACCGAACGAGACGGTGCCGCGGCCGCGGTCGAGTTGTTGAAGTCGGCGCTTCCCACCGCGCTGTTCGCCTTCAACGACCGCTGTGCCCTCGGTGCCGTCGACGTGTTGATCCGGGCCGGCGTGCGGGTACCGGAGGAGGTGTCCGTCGTGGGGTTCGACGACAGTCCGCTGGCCGGCTTGGCGCATGTCGACCTGACCACCGTCGGTCAGGACGCGGCCGGTCTGGCCGCACAGGCGGTGTCGAGGGCCGTCGCGCGCATCGATGCACCGGAGACTGCCGTCGCCGATACGGTGTGCCAGCCGCGGCTGGTGGTCAGGGGATCCACGGCCGCACCACGACGGTGAAACTCCGCAGGTCAAAACTCAGCGCGGCTCCAGGCCGGCGGCCCGGTACGCGTCGTCGATCAGCGCCATGTTGGCCACGGCATCGGCCGAATCGATCGGCAGCTCGGCACCCTGCTGCACGTGTGCGGCGAACGCCTCCAGCTGATAGGTGTACGACGGGCGAGTGCCCAGCCGTTCGACGCGCATGCCCTCAGAGGTGGTCAGCGTCAACCGGTCATCGCTGTAGGACTGGATGAAGTTGTGCACCAACGCACTTCCCGCAGTGCCGTCGATCCGCAGCGTGAAGCGGTAGGCATCCGACACCATCGTGTGGCTGGCGCTGCCGGTCACCCCGTCCGGGAATCGCAGCTCGACATCGCAGCTGGCGTCCACGCCCGGGGTGCGCTGCACCGCGGATGCGCGCGTCACCTCCGGAGCGCCACCGGCCAGCGCGCCGACCCGGCGCATGATGTGCAGGCCGTAGCAGCCCAGGTCCATCAGCGCACCACCGGCCAGTTCCAGCGACCACCGCGGATCACCCGCCGACGGTTCTGGCATGGTCATCAGCACCTCGACATGGCGCAGCTGTCCCAGCGTGCCGTCACCGGCCAACTCGAAGGCCCGCCGCACCACGGGATGGAACAGGTAGTGGAAACCCTCCATCACCGTCACGCCGGCCGCATCGGCGGCGGCAGCCACCTCGGCCGCTTCGATCCTGTTGCGCGCGTAGGGCTTTTCTGTGAGCACCGGCTTCCCCGCGGTGACGGCCGCGAGGTTCCACGGCGCGTGCAGCGCGTTGGCCAGCGGGTTGTAGATCACGTCGACTTCAGGGTCGGAGATCACCTCGGCGTAGGAGCCGAGCACCCGCTCGACGCCGTACTTGTCGGCGAAGACCTCCGCGCGGTCGCGGTCGCGCGCCGCCACCGCGACGAGCCGGTGCCCGAGATCAGCAGCGGGGCCGACGATGGCGTTCTCGGCGATGCGGGATGCACCGAGGACTCCGATCCGCAAGGTCATCCCGAGATGCCCTGCAGGAAACGCACACTCGTCACGACGTCGGCCAGTGCGCCGGCACCGTCAGACGCTTCCCGCAGGATGTTGTCCTGTTCCATGACATACCAGCCGGTGTAACCGCCGTCTTCGAGCGTCTTGACGATGCCGGCGATGTCGACGTCACCAGCGCCCAGGGGAACGTACATGCCGGCGGCGACGGCCTGGGTGTAGGTGAGCTCACCTTGTTGCACCTTGCGGGCCAGTGCGGCGTCGACGTCTTTGAGGTGAGCATGTTCGATGCGGTCGGGCACCTGCTGCGTCAGCGCCAGCGGATCGGTGCCGCCGATCAGAAGATGCCCGGTGTCCAGACACAGCGGGATCGACGACCCGGCCAGCACCCGGTCGACGTCAGCGCGGGTTTCCACCATGGTCCCGACATGGGGGTGCAGCACCGCCTTCACGCCGCGGGCGGCGGCGAGCCCGGCCAGCCGGTCGAGGTTGGCCAACAACGTGGCCCATTGCGAGTCGTCCAGAACCGGACGGTCGTCGTAACCGTCGGCCCCCGTCGAGGCGGCCAGCACCACCACATCGGCGTGCGCGGCCACCAGCGACTCCAGCGGCCCGGCCAGATCGCCGGCCGGGTCGTGGCCGGCGTCGTGCAGCAGCACCGGGACGAACCCACCCACGCAGGACAGGCCGAAGCCGTCGAGGAACGCCGTCAGTTCAGCGGTGTCCGACGGCAGGAACCCGTCTGGCCCCAGTTCCGTGGCGGTCAGCCCGGCCTGGCGCATCTCCGTCATCACCCGGTCACGGTCCAGCTGGTACCCCCAGCCGGGAACTTCGCACACGCCCCAGGAGATCGGCGCACCTGCGATCTTCACTTGCGAACCTCCTCGATACGCACCGGCGCACCCCGGCGCAGCGACTCGGTGGCGGCTTCGGCGATCCACGCCACCTCGACGGCATCAGCAACCGTCGCACCCCGGATCGGGCCGCCGTTGACCACCTGGACGAACCCGCTCAGCTCGGTGCGGAATGCCTCGGTGAAGCGGTCCATGAAGAAGTGGTGTGGCTGGCCGGTGGGGAAATCGATTGCCGGGTCGGTGTTCTGAACGGGCACACCCTGATCCCAGCCGGCGACCACGGTGTCGTCGAACCCGTGTACCTCGAGGCGGCAGTCATACCCACGGCCGTTGTACCGGGCGGCCGACACCACCCCGAGCGCACCCCCATCGAAGCGGACGACGATCGCGGCGGTGTCGACGTCGCCGTATTCGGTGAACAGAGGGTCGCCCTGGACGCTTCCGGTGGCGTACACCTCGACGGCCTCCTGACCGGTGATCCAGCGCAGCACGTCGAAATCGTGCACCGCACAGTCCCGGAAGATGCCACCGGATCCCTTGATGTAGTCCATCGCCGGGGGAGCGGGATCCATGGTGGTGCTGCGGACGGTGTGCAGTGTGCCGAGTGCGCCGCTGTCCACCTTGACCTTGGCCGCGGCGAACGCGGCATCGAAGCGACGCTGGTAGCCGATCTGCACCGGTACGCCGGAGCGGGCGATCACCTCCGCCACGCGGGCGCTGTCGGCGGCGGTGGAGGCGACCGGCTTCTCGCAGAACGTCGGCAGGCCGCGTTCCACGGCGGCCAGCGTCAACTCGGCGTGCGCGGGGGTGGCCGCGGCCACCACCACGCCGTCGATGCCCGAGGACAACAGCGCCTCCACCGACTCCACCGGCCGGGCGCCGTACTTGTCGGCCACCTGCTTGACGATCTCGGTGCGCTCGTCGGTGATGACGAGCTCGTCTACCTCAGGCAGTCCGGTCAGGGTCTCGGTGTGGAAGGCCCCGATGCGGCCGAGGCCGATGAGTCCGAGGGTGGTCATGGGATTCTCCGTTCATTGTGCGCACGCAGGGCGGCGTCGAGTTGGTCGAGGGTGGATTGGTGTGCCAGCGCGTCGAGTACGACGTCGACTTGGCTGGGCGGGGCAAGGCTGCCGAGGGGTTGGTCGCGGTCGAGGTTGGTGGGGAAGGCGTAGCCCTCGGCGGTGGCGACCACGGTGTTGAGGACATCGCGGCCCGCGGCGTGCATGGTCAGCAGCGCGGGATACACCGCTCGCACCATGGCGGTGCGGTCCAGCGATTCCATGGCGCGGCCGAATGGCGAGGACACCTGCAGCAGATTCGCCATCCGCTTGATGTCACTCGACTTGTTCTGTCCCGCACCGTGGTACAGCGCGGGGTTGAAGAACACCGCGTCGCCCTTGGACAGCGGCGTCTGCACGTGGTGCGCCGCGAAGAAGTCGATGAATTCCGGGCGGTAGAACGCGATGTACCCGGCCGCGAACTGGTGAGAGTACGGAAGCATCATGGTGGGTCCGCTCTCCACCGGCATATCGTTGTGCGCCACCGCGCCCTGCAGCGTCAGCGCCGGTGACAACCGGTGCAGGTGAGCGGGATAGGCCGCGAGCTGGTCGGCGTTGACGAAGCCGAGGTGGTAGTCGCGGTGCGGAACCTGCGCAGCGCCACCGGGATTGACGACATTCACCTGCGAGGTCACCTGGTAGCGCGGCCCCAGCCAGGCCTGGCAGATCAGGGCGAGCGCGTCGTTGGCGTAGTAGTCGGCGAACACCTCCGGCGATTGCAGCGCCAGCTTCTGCGCGGCATTCCACACCCGATCGTTGGCGCCGGGCTTGCCGAAGTGGTCACCGGCGGCGGTCCCCTCGGCGCGCTGGCGGGCGATCAACTGCTCGAAGGCGGCGCTGGCGCGGTCGATGACGCCGGTGTCGAAGGCGTTCTCGAAGATCACCACGCCGGGCCCGTCGGTGAGCGCGCGGACCAGCTCGGACTGCAGTGCCCGACGATCGGCGTCGGCGAACGACCCGGCGCGGTAGACGAGCGCGTTGCCGCGGACGTCGTACGCGTGCGGGTAGTCGCCGAGATCGGTGGTGCGAAGCACTTGGGCACGGAAGTCGTCGAGGCTGCAGTCGGCGTCCTCGATCCACGCACCGGTGCGGACGGGGGTGTGCATGACGAGAAGTCTTGCTGTGCGATGGGACACAATCAACACCAAGAACCCATCAAAAAACCCTCAGCGCTTAGAGTGATTTCGGCGCGCTGGTAACCGCTGAGCGGTTACCAGCGCGCCCAAATCCCACAGAGGAGCAGGTGATGGCGCACCGGTACAAGGTTCGCGAGATCGCCCAGCAGTGCGGGCTCAGCGAGGCCACCGTCGACCGGGTGCTCAACGACCGGCCCGGGGTCCGGGAGAACACCCGCGCCGAGGTGCAGCAGGCGATCGCCGATCTGGACAAACAGCGGGCACAGCTGCGGCTGAACGGCCGGCGCTTCCTGATCGACGTGGTGATGCAGACGCCCACCCGGTTCTCCGATGCGTTCCGCGCCGCGGTGGAGGCCGAACTGCCGTCTTTCGCGCCGGCGATGCTGCGGGCCCGCTTCCATCTGTGGGAGAGCGGCGCGACGGCAGCCACCGTGGATCAGCTGGCCCGGCTCCGGGGCAGCCATGGCGTCATCCTCAAGGCGCCCGACGAACCGGAGGTCGCCGAGGCGGTCGATCAACTGGTCGCCGCCGGCACCCCGGTGGTGACCTATACAACCGATGTGCCGGGCAGCTCGCGATGCGGTTACGTCGGTATCGACAACCACGCCGCGGGCGTCACGGCGGCGTACCTGGTCAGGCAGTGGTTGGGTACCGCGGGTGGCTCGGTCCTCATCACCCTGTCCCGGAACGTCTTCCGCGGGGAAGGGGAGCGCGAGGTCGGGTTCCGTTCCGGCCTGCGGGGTGCCGGCCTGGAAGTCGTGGACGTCACCGACAGCGACGGTATCGACGCCACCAACGAACGATTGGTGCTCGAGGCGCTGCACCGGCATCCGGGTATCGAGGCGGTGTACTCGGTGGGCGGCGGCAACACCGCGACCGTCGCGGCGTTCGAGAAGATGGGCCGCGCCTGCAAGGTGTTCGTGGCCCACGATCTGGACGCCGACAACCGACGCTTGTTGCGGGAAGGGCGCATTTCGGTGGTCCTGCACAACGACCTGCGCGCCGACGCGCGCTTGGCGTTACGGGCCATCCTCTCGGAGCGGGGCGCGCTGCCCACCGAACCGGTGCGGGCGGTACCGGTTCAAATCGTGACTCCCTATAACGTTCCGGGCTGATACTGTAACGCTGAGCAGTCGCTCAGCATCGAATTGGAACAAGTTACTGACGCGTACGCTGCGGTTCTTAGATTTTCGGCGCCAGCAACAGTGACGAAAACCACAATTTTGTCTCAGTTCGTTCGGCCACAGTGTCGTGAACTGGGCAGACGGTGGCGCTGCAGCGGCGTGTCGAGTGGCCCCGCCGTGAAGCGTTGCCTAAGGAAAGTGCAATAATCGGTACTACGAGTGACATCAAACTCTGATGGGTGAAAACCCGACGGTGCGTTCCTTCGGACAGCGCCGGGGTACGCCCTATCAAGAGTCGCAGCAGTACTCACATTTTGTTCACCGGCGAAAGGCGAAAGACGTGGGTCCGACCGACAACGGAACCAAGTCGCACCCTCGGGAAAAACTGGAGAAGGTGGTCATCCGCTTCGCGGGTGACTCCGGCGACGGTATGCAGCTCACGGGCGACCGTTTCACTTCCGAGGCCGCGCTCTTCGGCAACGACCTGGCTACTCAGCCCAACTATCCGGCTGAGATCCGGGCGCCACAGGGCACGCTGCCCGGTGTCTCGTCGTTCCAGATCCAGATCGCCGATTACGACATCCTGACCGCCGGCGATCGGCCCGATGTTCTTGTCGCCATGAACCCGGCGGCGCTGAAGGCCAACATCGGCGACCTGCCGCGCGGCGGCCTGGTGATCGCCAACTCCGACGAGTTCACCAAGCGCAACCTCGCCAAGGTCGGCTACGACGCCAACCCGCTGGAGAACGACGAACTCTCCGACTACAACGTCCAGGCCGTCGCGATGACGTCGTTGACCTTGGGCGCTGTCGAGGCCATCGGCGCCTCCAAGAAGGACGGCCAGCGCGCCAAGAACATGTTCGCGCTCGGGTTGCTGTCCTGGATGTACGGCAGGCCCATCGAGACCAGCGAGACCTTCATCCGGGAGAAGTTCGCCCGCAAGCCCGATGTCGCCGAAGCCAACGTGCTGGCGCTCAAGGCCGGCTGGAACTACGGCGAGACCACCGAGGCCTTCGCCACCACCTATGAGGTGTCCCCGGCCAAGCTCAAGTCGGGTGAGTACCGCCAGATCTCCGGCAACACCGCGCTGGCCTACGGTCTGGTGGCCGCCGGGCACCTGGCCGACCTGCAGGTGATGCTGGGCAGCTATCCGATCACCCCGGCGTCGGACATCCTGCACGAGCTGTCCAAGCACAAGAACTTCAACGTCCTGACCTTCCAGGCCGAGGACGAGATCGCCGGCATCGGATCGGCCATCGGCGCGTCCTACGGCGGCGCACTGGGTGTCACCACCACCTCCGGCCCCGGCATCTCGCTGAAGTCCGAGGCCATCGGCCTGGCGGTGATGACCGAGCTGCCGCTGGTGATCATCGACGTCCAGCGCGGCGGCCCGTCCACCGGTCTGCCCACCAAGACCGAACAGGCCGACCTGCTGCAGGCCATGTTCGGCCGTAACGGCGAATCGCCGGTCGCGGTCTTGGCGCCGCGCTCCCCGTCGGACTGCTTCGACATCGCCGTGGAAGCGGTGCGGATCGCCATCAAGTACCACACTCCGGTGATCGTGCTGTCCGACGGCGCCATCGCCAACGGCAGTGAGCCGTGGCGCATCCCCGACATCGCGAGCTACCCGAAGATCGCGCACGCTTTCGTCGCCGAGGGTGAGCCGTTCCAGCCGTACGCCCGTGATCCGCAGACGCTGGCCCGCCAGTTCGCCATCCCGGGCACCCCGGGTCTGGAGCACCGTATCGGTGGTCTGGAGTCGGCCAACGGTTCGGGCAACATCTCCTACGACCCCGCCAACCACGATCTGATGGTGCGCCTGCGGCAGGAGAAGATCGCCGGCATCGAGGTACCCGATCTGCAGGTCGACGACCCCACCGGCGACGCCGAACTGCTGCTGCTGGGCTGGGGCAGCTCCTACGGTCCCATCGGCGAGGCGTGCCGTCGCGCCCGGCGCAAGGGCATCAAGGTGGCGCACGCTCACCTGCAGTACCTCAACCCGTTCCCGGCCAACCTCGAAGAGGTGCTGCGGCGGTACCCCAAGGTCGTGGCGCCCGAGATGAACCTCGGTCAGCTGGCGTTGCTGCTGCGCGGCCGATTCCTGGTCGACGTGCAGTCGGTGACGAAGGTGCAGGGCATGGCGTTCCTGGCCGACGAACTCGAAGGGGTCATCGATTCCGCACTCGACGGAACGCTGGCCGAGAAGGAAAGTGACAAGGCCAAACTCGCTCGACTGGCCGCTGTCATCCAAGAGCCGGCCGCGACTGGTGTAGGAGCAGACTCATGACTGACCTGATGGGAAGCCTCAACGGCCTCGATCTGGGCCTGACGCCCGGGCTGTCCAAGACCAGCGGCGTCCCCACCACCGACACGCCGATGAAGGGCAAGGACTTCACCAGCGACCAGGAGGTGCGCTGGTGCCCCGGGTGCGGTGACTACGTCATCCTCAACACCATTCGCAACTTCCTGCCGGAGCTCGGGCTGCGGCGCGAGAACATGGTGTTCGTCAGTGGCATCGGCTGCTCCAGCCGGTTCCCGTACTACTTGGAGACCTACGGTCTGCACTCCATCCACGGCCGTGCGCCGTCGATCGCGACCGGTCTGTCGCTGGCCCGCGACGATCTGTCGGTCTGGGTGGTCACCGGTGACGGTGACGCGCTGTCCATCGGTGGTAACCACCTGATCCACGCGCTGCGCCGCAACATGAACATCACGATCCTGCTGTTCAACAACCGGATCTACGGCCTGACTAAGGGGCAGTACTCGCCGACGTCGGAGGTCGGCAAGGTCACCAAGTCGACGCCCATGGGCTCGCTGGACCACCCGTTCAACCCGGTGTCGCTGGCCCTGGGTGCCGAGGCCACCTTCGTCGGACGCGCCTTGGACTCCGACCGCGCCGGGCTCACCGAGGTGTTGCGGGCAGCCGCCGAACACCGTGGCGCCGCCCTGGTGGAGATCCTGCAGGACTGCCCGATCTTCAACGACGGTTCCTTCGACCTGCTGCGCAAGGAAGGCGCCGAGGAGCGCGTCATCCGCGTGAAGCCGGGTGAACCGGTGACCTTCGGTGCCAACGACGAATACTGCGTGGTGCGCAGCGGGTTCGGGCTCGAAGTGGCCAAGACCGCAGACGTCGCGGGCGAGGAGATCGTGGTCCACGACCCGTCGCTCAACGACCCGTCGTACTCCTTTGCGTTGTCACGCCTGAGCGATCAGAACCTCGAGCACACCGTGATGGGGATTTTCCGTCAGGTACAGCGGCCGACGTACAACGACGCCGCGCGTCACCAGGTGGCCACCGCACGGGAGACCATCCCGCACGACACCGCCGCACTTCAGTCGCTGCTTCGGGGCCGCGACACCTGGACCGTCGACTAATCTGAGGCGCATGTCCCCTCCGCTGGCCGGTGTCGTGCTGGCGGGTGGGGCGTCGCGGCGGATGGGGCGCGACAAGGCCACCGTCATCTTCGACGGACCCGGCGGACCGAAGCCGATGGTCGAATACGTGGTGGCGACGCTGTCCGCGCGCTGCGACCCGGTGTTCGTCATCGCCGCGCCCGGTCAGGCGCTGCCGGAGCTGCCTGCGACGGTGTTGCGAGACGAGGTGCGCGGTGTCGGTCCGCTGCTGGCCACGGGTCGCGGTCTGCGCGCGGCCGCGGATGCAGGTGCCGAGCGGGCTTTTGTGTGTGCGGTGGACATGCCGCTGATGACCGTCGAGTTGATCGACGAGCTGGCAAGCCACACCGGTGCCGACGTGATCCTGCCCTGGGACGGGCGGGACCACTACCTGGCCGGTATCTACCAGACCGGCTTGTCTGACCGCATCGAAGGGTTGATCGCCGCGGGGGAGCGCAGCATGCGCGCGCTGGTCGACACTGTGAACACCCAGCGCATCGTGCTGCCGGAACAGCCGGCACTCGCAAATATCAATACCGCGGCTGACCTGCACTGAATGTGCACAGCAAATCCTCACCTGTCGGCACAATTTAGTTAAACCCCCTGATCATGTTTCGCCCCGTAACAACGGGGGCCTGGGGTGTCGCGGCGCCGGTCGCGTGAGAAAGCATGTGCAGCAACCGATTTGGCCGAATCGGACCCTATCTGTGGTTCATTCACCCGCGTTCCGGCAAAGTTAGCTGGAATCGCGGAGTTTCTGGCTTCGAAAATGGCATCTCCATGATTTCCGGTGCGCGTTCAACCGTATCGGCGCAAGCCTGTCGTTGCCGTCTGCGTCGAGGCTGGGCATCACATCAATAATGTTCTGTCACAGCAGTTTCAGACCTCGGTACGCATCGGCACGGTTCAAAGCCGCTTCATCGGTGCAGACCCATCCGGGAGTCCAGGGTGAGTCTCGCTAACCGTCAGTGATATACGTAAAGTCCTGTACAGCAGTGTCTTTCGGGTAAATCGGCGTCACTATCCGAACAGCGGCGAGGTGACTGTCCTAGCAAAACCGTTGCTCGCGATGGCTTTCCGGTTGGGAGGGACCCAACGTCCACTTGCGTCACAGCGGTAACAACAACCAATTTGTCGCTGGCGCAAGAGCTTTGAAACCAGGCACAATCTGTGGCGTGGTTCACAAAAAGGACGTGAGATAGGTCACTTTCGAAATGAATCCATTCCGATCGGGTACAGCGGGCAATTGCTGCGATGACCTGCACAGACTCTTCTAAGGTTTTGCCGTGATCTGTCCGTTATCAAACTGAGATAAGCGCGTCGGCGATGTGACTACCGGTCGATCTCCCCGTACGGTCCATTTTGTCCCGAAAGGGAGCTGACAATTTCACATAACCACGAAACCTGCGTGTGAGTGGGAGTGGCGGGGTCGAAACCAGGCCCAGCCTCCGTCGAGCAGAAGCCGGCGGGCCGATGATGCCTCCCCTGTCATGTCTGACCGAGACGGCATGACCCGATGAGCCGCGGTCCTCACGAGACCAGCACACCCACCTGATGGTGGGTGTGGCAATGGCGCGCGCGTGGCGAAAGGAACGATGTTGTACAACCTCCGCAAGAAGCTCACCATGGCTGTGATCGGTGGGGCGCTGGTTGCGGCCCCGATGGCACTCAGCGCGGGCACCGCCAACGCGGACAGCGTGAACTGGGATGCCGTGGCAGCCTGCGAGTCTGGCGGTAACTGGTCGATCAACACCGGAAACGGCTACTACGGTGGCCTGCAGTTCACCATGGGTACCTGGCAGTCCAACGGCGGCAACGGCTCGCCGCACACTGCCACCCGCGAGGAGCAGATCCGCGTCGCGGAGAACGTGCTGCAGAGCCAGGGCATCGGCGCATGGCCGGTGTGCGGCGGCCGCGGCTAGTACGCGATCGGAACAACCTGACGAGTCGACGGTGCCGGGCGTTCTGCCCGGCACCGTCGGCGTCTTTTTTTCACGGTGTGAGTTCAATGAGGCAGCCGAAACGCCGACCGTGCGGCGACGGCGCTCAGATGCCGGGTCAGGACCGGTTCGGGCACCAGTGCCGAGGCCCGGCTGGCCAGCGCACTCAAGACCGCCGGTCGCAGGTTGACGATCCTGCCGATGGTGGCGGATTCCCGCACCAGCGGCGCGGTGCGACGCTTGCGCACTGCGGCGAAGGCCGCGAAGGCCGTCGGGACATCAGCTGACCCGCTCACCAGGTGCGCCAGGACGGCAGCGTCTTCGAGCGCCTGGCAGCCACCCTGGCCCAGATGCGGGCGCATAGGGTGGGCCGCGTCACCCACGATCACGATCGGCCCGCGCGCCCATTGCCGTGCCGGTGCGCGGTCATACAGGTCGTTGCGCAACACAGCGCCGGCCTCGGTGGCAGCGAGGATCGAGGGAACCGGATCCGCCCACCCGCGGAATTTCTCCCGCAGATAGGCCAGCTCGCCGCCGGGGGAGCGCTGTCCCTCCGGAGTGCGTTCCGTGGCGAACCAATACGTCAGCTCGTCTCCCAGCGGCACATGTCCCACCTCCGCACCCGGCGCCAACGTCTCGCCTGCCAGGGCGGGGTCCAGAGAGTAGGTGGCGATACCGCGCCACGCGGTGTAACCGGCGTAACGATTCGCCAGGCCGCCGTTGAGGTGCCGCGCCACCACCGAATGGGTGCCATCGGCGCCGATCACCGCCTCGGCGTGGACGTCGGTGTTGTCCGCCAGCGTCAGCCGCACTCCGTCGGCGGTGGCGAGCACGCCGGTGACGGCCATGCCGTAACGAACGGTGCCCGCTGTCAGTGCTCCGGCGAGAATGTCGCGCAACGCTGCTCGTTGCACCACGACGAGCGGCTCGCCCAGCGCCTTCACCAGGCGCTCGGGCGACGGGCGGCGTAACCACGAGCCGTCGTGCCACCTCATCGCTCCGGCGGTGATCCGGCCCCCTGCCGCTCGCACGGCGTCGCCGAGCCCGATCTCGTCGAGTGCCGCCAACGCGTTGGGCCAGATGCTGATGCCCGCCCCGAGCGAGGTGTCCTGTCGTTCTTCGATCACCGTCACGCGGTATCCGCGGCGCTGAAGTGCTGCTGCGGTGGCCAATCCGGCGATCCCCGCACCCACGACGACGAACTGTTCGCTCACGGGTAGAACGTACCGACGCCGCAATTCGTCAAGCGGTGGAGACGTCGGATTCACACCGACGAAACGCAGCGATGATTTCCTGACAGGGAACAAGGTCTACCGCTGTTATATCCACCCCGTATCCGTGACGGAAGGGCCGATGAAACCCGATCTGGAACTGACCAGCGTGCCGGCCTGGGCCGCCACCGTTCAAAAACCCGAAGCCGACCTGACCGGACGATACTGGTCGCTGGTCAGCTTCGGTCCCGACGCCGAAGCGGTGGTGGCCGACTGGACCACGCAGATCACCGCACACCGTCCCGACGCCGGCCTCACCGTGCACACCTTGGCGGTCGACGCCGACGCCGCCGCCGCGGAGGCGGTCTCCGCGGACCTCGCCGAGGCGTTGGTCGGGTGGCGGCTGATGGTGGCCGGCCCCGCCGATGTCCTCCTGCGACTACGCGCGCATGCCTTGAGGTGCGGCGTCGCCGATGACGAGATGGTGGTGGCCAGCACCACGGTGCAGGCCCGCGACGTGATCTGTGTGCACTGCAGCACGCGCACCCGGACCGATGTGGCCATGGAAGGGGTTGTGCCGTGCGTCGGCTGCGGACGTAATCTGCTTGTTTACTACCATGTTTCACGCTTGAAGGGCGCTCACCTGGGTTTCATGGTGGACGCCGAATCGGTGGCCTCATGAGCACCCTCGAACTCGTGGTCCGCGCCATCGACGATGGTGTTCCCGGGGTCCGCACCGTGACCCTGGCGCGTCCCGACGGCGCGGTGCTGCCGTCGTTCACCCCGGGTAGCCACATTGTCATCGAATGCGGGGACACCGCCAACGCATACTCCCTCACCTCGGACAGCGTGGCGCCGCGTGAGTATGTCGTGTCTGTCTTGGAATGTCCCACCGGTGCAGGCGGTTCCCGCTGGATCCACCACGAACTGGCGGTCGGGGACAGCGTCGTCACCCGCCCGCCCCGTAGTGCCTTTGCGCCGGTGCTGCGCGCACGCCGGCATCTGCTGATCGCCGCCGGCATCGGGATCACGCCGATGATCTCGCACCTGCGCAGTGCTCAACGGTGGGGCCGGGAGGTGCAGGTGCTGTACCTGCACCGCGAGGGCCGGGGCGCCTACGTCGAGGAGGTGAAATCCTTGACCGACGACGCGCAGATGTACACCGAGCGCGCCTCGTTCCTGACCGATCTGAGGCCGGCGCTCGCCTCGCAGCCGTTCGGTGCACATCTGTACGTGTGCGGCCCGGCGTCGTTCATGGACGATGTGGTGTCCACGGCGGCGGCGCTGGGGTGGCCGCCCAGCCGGATTCACCTGGAACGCTTCGGCATCGACGCTCTTGACCCCGGAGAACCGTTCGAAGTGGTGGTCTCCGGTACCGGCGAGGCGTTTGTCGTCGACTCGGGTGTTTCACTGCTGGAAGCGCTCGAAGCGCGCGGCCATGACATCCCCAACCTGTGCCGGCAGGGAGTGTGCGGTGAGTGCCGCGTGCCCGTGTCCAGCGGCGAGATCCTGCATCGCGACCTGTATCTCAGCGACGCTGACAAAGCGGCCTGCGACTCGATGATGAGTTGTGTGTCGCGAGCCGCCGGTGGCCGCATAGAACTGTCCCTGTGATCGGAGGAACCTGCACGTGACCGTCCTGCCCGAGCTGATCTCCGCGCCGGATCTGGTGCGCACCTTCCCTTTTCCGTTCCCTGCCGAAACCTACCGGTACAGCACCAACGTCGAGCCCGCAGGTAGTGCCGTCGTAACCCCAGCCGGTCAGTGGGGCGCGCGGGTGATCGACATCGACAGCGAATACGAACACGAGCTCGCCGAACGGTCGCGCATTCTCGCGAGCGACCCCAGTCGCTACGCGGTGCTGCCACACATGCGGACCGCGTGCTGGGACGTCATGCTGGCCATGATGACGGAGATGGCCACGGCGTATCCGGAGTCGATGTCGCTGACACACGACGGCACCACCTGGCACTGGCAGAACCGCAGGCTGGGCATCGACGTCCGGTTCGTGGTGGGTGATGAGTCGACATTGCCCGCTGAACCGTTGGCGTACATCGCTTCTCAGGTTCAAGAGGACATCGTGCTGCTCGATCAGCGTGACGGTGACCTGTTCGGCGACGCCGGCGTGGTGACCTTCGCCGCGGACTGGTCATTCGGGTTCGACGTGGGGATGACGTTCCTGGAGATTCACGGCCCGGTACCGCGGTTGCGCGAAACCGGTGTGATCACCCGGGCGCGGGAGTTCCTGATGCGCTTGCAACCCAACGAGACCTACCGTCGCACCAATTGGTCGATGACGATCGGGCGACGGCTCGACGTCTCGACCGAGCTGTATCACGAATGGGGCCCGGATCGTCCGATGGTGGGCACCGTCGACGACGAGACCTTCGGGCGGCTGGTGCATCTGCGGGTCGAAGTGCAGCACCTCATTCGGCTGCCGGAGTCGGGAGCCATCTGTTTCCTGATCCGCACGTACATGCTGCCGTTGGCGGATCTGGCGACGGTCGAGCCCTGGCGCGAGCGCGCCGCGATGGTGCTGGCCGAGCTGCCGGACGACATGGCCGACTACAAGGGGATCATCTCCTACCGCGATCGTGCGGTGCAGTGGCTGCGCTCCCGCGGGCCCAGCTAGATTCTGTGGGCCAGTGAGAAGGGCCGGTCACCTTGCGGTGACCGGCCCTTTCCTGTTGAGCGGCAGCAGAATCAGTAGACGGGCGGTTCGCCTTCGGCGGCGGGACCCGCCTCGATCGGCTTGTGCTCGATGATCGCTTTGTAGGCGTGGTTCTCGTGCTGGATCATGCGGACGAAGAACCCGATGAAGAGCACAACGGCGAGGATGAAGAAGATCCACACACCGAGAGAGTTACCGCCGAACGTGAAGACCGGGCCGAGTTCGTCGTAGCTGTCGATGGGACTGAACATTTATTTCACCCCCTCGCCGGCTCCGAGCACCGCGGTGCCACTGCTGGGCTTCATGGTGGTGACGGGGATGCCCTCGGGGTACGGGGTGGCCGGAACCTCGGTGAGGTCCAGACCCTGCAGTTCGACCTCCGGTGGGATGCGTAGCAGGCCCGCCTTTTTCAGCACCAGTGAGACGAGATACGTCGGAAGGAAGCCCAGTATCGCGAACACCGCTGCGCCGACGGCCTGGCCCCAGAACGAGATCGACGGATTTCCGTCGGTGTTGGGGTAGCCGGCCAAGAAGACGCCTGCCATCAACACCGAGTACAGGCCGATACCGCCGTGCACGGTCACCGCACCCACCACATCGTCGATCTTGAAGCGCTCGATCAACTTGCCGATGAACGGGATCAGCGCGCCTGCCACCAGGGCGATGACGAACGCCAGGGCGGGGTGGTAGAGGTCCATGCCGGAGGCGATACCGATGATTCCGGCGAGGCCGCCGGAGATGGTCCAGAACGGCTCACCGCGGGAGGTGATGTACGTGCCGATGATGCCGCCGGCAAGGCCCATCAGGGCGTTGAAGGCGAAGGCGGACAACGTGGTCGGGCTGCCGTAGATGGTGGCGTAGCCCGTACCGCTGTAGATCACGCAGCCCATCAGGAAACCGAAGAAGCCGGCGAAGATCAGCATCAGGCCGAGCATGGTGAGCGGCAGGTTGTGCGGGCGGATGGTGACAGCGGTGCCGTCGGGCGCGAACCGGCCGATGCGCGGGCCGAGGTTGATCAGGATGCCCAGGGTGGCGAAGCCCGCGATCATGTGGACGCAGCCGGCGGCGCCGACGTCGTGGAAGCCGAGCTGGGTGAGCATCCAGCCTGCGCCGTGCCAGCCCCAGGCCGCGCCGATGATCCAGACAACCGACCCGACGAGGACGGTCAGGATCAGGAAGGCGCTGGTGCGGATACGTTCCAGGACGGCGCCGGACATGATCGATCCGGTGGTCGCGGCGAACAGGGCAAAGGCACCCCAGAAGATACCGCTGGCGGAGTCGGCCGTATTCGGGCCCATGTTGTCGCTCCACGGCAGCGCTGCCTTGGCGGCATCGGTCATCTCGATGAAGCCGCTCGGCATGGCGTTGTAGAGGAACCAGCCGACAAAAAAGAAGGAAGCGATGATGGTCGCCAATGCCAACAGGTTCTTCATGGCCGTCGCGAGCACGTTCTTGGAGCGCGACGCACCGACCTCGTAAGCGAGGAAGCCGGCGTGGATGAGCATCATGACCGCGATGGACATCCAGTAAAAGAACTCATTGTTGACCGCAGCCATGGTCGTCAATGCGTCCTCGACTTCTGGTGTCAAGGGAAACCTCCACGTCTAGGCGAACGGCTGTGGTTTCTCCACAGTGTTCGGGGGGTACTGCGGGTTTACGAGGCTTGACGCTAGCTGTGGGTGTGTGTCCCGGCGGTCACTGCGCGTTAATTTGCGGTGAAGTCCTCGGTCGGCGTTGAGTCCGGCCCCGCTGCTCTCGGATCATGTTCGGCCCGAACGACTTCGCGCCGCGGGCGTTCCAGTCGAGCCGAGACCGCCGTGGCCATGACCTCCGACCTGTGCCGCGAGACCGAATGCTCACGGGGACGACACGTGCCTGCAACAAACCCGTGTTTACCTTTGGTGTACATTATCCACTGTGAAGAAACTCCCCTAGACATCAGAGAAGAGGCGTGCGAGATGGCAGCTCCCACGGACCTGGCGCAGGCAGCGAAAGACAGCAACACCCGTTTTCTCCTCGCGCTGTTCGTCGATCTGCGCGGCAAGCCCTGCGCCAAGCTCGTACCGGTCGAGGCCGTCGATCAACTGGTCAACGAGGGCGTCGGGTTCGCCGGCTACGCCGTGGGCGCCATGGGGCAGGAACCCAAAGACCCTGACCTGATGGCCATTCCGGACCCCGCCTCGTTCACCCCGATCCCGTTCATCAAAGAGGGTCTGGCGATCGTGCACTGCGATCCGCACGTCGAAGGCAAGCCGTGGCCGTTCGCGCCGCGCGTCATCTTGAAGTCGATGCTGCAGCGCGCCGGCGACAGCGATCTCGAGGCCTTCGTGGGCGCCGAGGTGGAGTACTTCCTTCTCCGCCGCGACGCCGACGGAACACTGAAGACCGCCGACCCCGGGGACAACGCGGATCAACCGTGTTACGACGCTCGCGGCGTCACCCGGATGTTCGACCACCTTGCCGGCATCTCCTCGGCGATGAACTCGTTGGGCTGGGGCAACTACGCCAACGACCACGAGGACGGCAACGGGCAGTTCGAGCAGAACTTCACCTACTCCGACGCCCTGACCACCGCAGACCGCGTGATCACCCTGCGTTATCTGCTGACCATGCTCGCCGAGCAGCGCGGCATGATCGCCACCTTCATGGGCAAGCCGTTCAGTGACCGCACCGGCAGCGGGATGCACATGCACCTGTCGTTGCGCAGCAAGGGCGAAGCGGTCTTTCCCGCGTCCGCTGACGCGCCAGACACCCGGGGGCTGGGCCTTTCACCGGTGGCCTACAACTTCCTGGGCGGCATCCTCGAACATGCCTGCGCGCTGCAGGCGGTCGTCGCACCCACCGTGAACGCCTACAAACGCACCGGCGCGATCTCGACCACCTCCGGAGCCAGTTGGGCGCCGCGCACGCCGACCTACGGCGGTAACGACCGCACCCACTATGTCCGCGTGCCCGACGATCAGCGCATCGAACTGCGCGGCCCGGACGGCTCGGCCAACCCGTACCTGGCCATCGCTGCTGCCCTGGGTGCCGGTCTGGACGGCATCAAGCGCAACCTGGATCCGGGTGAGCCGGGTGCCTCGACCACCGAACGGCTGCAACCACTTCCGTTGACCCTGCTGCACGCGGTCGAAGCGCTGGAGGCCGACGATGTGGTGATGAGTGCGCTCGACGGGGCCGGTGAGGGTGTCGGCGCGTACTTCGCGAACCTCAAACGAGACGAGTTCTTCACCTGGCACCGCGAAGTGACCCCATGGGAGATCGAGCGGTACCTGCAAGCGTTCTGAACAGTCTGTTCCCGAAGGAGAAAATCTGATGTGCGGAATCGTGGGGTTGCATCTGCGCAACCCCGAGCTCTACCCCCGGCTCGGTGAGCTGCTCACCGGGATGCTGTGTGAGATGGGGGAGCGCGGCTCGGACTCAGCCGGGGTGGCGGTCTACGGCGACCCCACGTGGTCGCCGGCCGGACACAGTACGGTGTCGCTGCTCGAAGTCGATGCGGCCGAGGCGGATTCGCTGGCCGAGACACTCACCCACGCATTGGCGGTCCCGGTGACGGTGCTGCCGCTGGCGGACACCCTGGTGGTGCACGCGTCGGTGAGCACCGACGCGCTGCTCGCGGCGTGCAAGGCCGCTGTCCCGACCGCGCTGGTCGCCGGCTTCGGCCAGGATGTCGCCGTGCTCAAGGGCGTCGGGCATCCGCGCGAACTCGCACAGCGCTACGGCCTGGCGCAGGCACAGGGCTGGCAGGGCGTCGGGCACACCCGGATGGCCACCGAGTCGGCCGTCAACGCCGCGGGATGTCATCCGTACGCCGTGGGCCCGGATCAATGCCTGGTGCACAACGGTTCCTTCGCCAACCACGCCACCATCCGGCGCGAACTGCGCGCCGACGGTGTGCAGTTCGACAGCGAGAACGACACCGAGGTGGGTGCCCGCTACGTCGCACACCAGCTGGCCTCCGGCGCCGACGTCGAATTGGCGCTGAAGAAGTTGTGCGCTGAGTTCGACGGCTTCTACACACTTCTGGTGTCCAATTCCGATTCCTTTGCGGTGGTGCGCGACGCGATCGCCTGCAAGCCCGCCGTCGTCGCCGAAACCGACGACTGGGTGGCCATGGCGTCGGAGTACCGCGCCCTGGTCGGGTTACCCGGCATCGATCAGGCGCATCTGTTCGAACCCGAACCCGAGGTGGTGTACGCATGGAGTCGCTGACTTCCGAAACGATCTTCGACATCGCGCAGACCAGCGTGCGAGATGTCAACGCCGCCTTGCACGACGACGGTGTGGAGGGCTCGTTCGCGATACTGAACCCCGCCGGCGCGCACAACCTGGCCGTGGGAATCGACGCTCCCATCCAGGTACGGGTGGCCGGCCACGTCGGCTACTACGCGGCGGGCATGAACAAACATGCCGACGTCACCATCGAGGGCAATGCCGGAGTGGGCGTCGCCGAGAACATGATGAGCGGCACCGTCGTCGTCAGAGGCAACGCCTCACAGTCGGCGGGCGCCACGGCCCACGGTGGCCTGCTGGTCATCGAGGGTGACGCCGCGGCTCGCTGCGGTATCTCGATGAAGGGCGTCAACATCGTCGTCGGTGGCAACGCCGGGCACATGAGCGCCTTCATGGCCCAGAGCGGCACCCTGGTGATCCGCGGCGATGTCGGTGACGCGCTGGGTGATTCGCTCTACGAGGCGCGCATCTACGTCCGCGGCGACGTCGCCTCGCTGGGCGCGGACTGCGTGGCCAAGACCATGAACGAGGACCATCACGCCGAGTTGGCCGCCCTGCTGAAAGAAGCCGGGTTCGACGACGACACCAGCACGTACACCCGGTACGGGTCGGCCCGTTCGCTGTATCACTTCCACTCCGACAACACGTACTGATAACCCGTACCGACCTCTCGAGGAGAACCACCGGCATGAGTCATGACGCCCGCGTGCAACGCGGTCTGCGCGAATCCGCCACGTTCGATCGCGCCACCATCGCCGACATCCAGCGGGCCGCCGCCACCGGTGTCTACGACATCCGTGGGTGGGGCGCCAAGCGGCGGTTGCCGCATCTCGACGACCTGGCCTTCCTGGGCGCCAGCATGTCCCGCTACCCGCTGGAAGGGTACCGGGAACGCTGCGACACCGATGTGGTGCTCGGCAGCCGGCATGCCAAACACCCTCTGCACCTGAGCATTCCGGTCACCATCGCGGGAATGAGCTTCGGCTCGTTGTCCGCGAACGCCAAGGAGGCCCTGGGCCGTGGCGCCAGCGAGGCGGGCACCTCCACCACCACCGGTGACGGCGGCATGACGCCGGAAGAGCGCGGGCAGAGCAAGAACCTGGTGTACCAGTACCTGCCCAGCCGGTACGGGATGAACCCGGACGACCTGCGCAAGGCCGACGCCATCGAGATCGTGCTCGGACAGGGCGCCAAGCCCGGTGGCGGCGGAATGCTGTTGGGGCAGAAGATCACCGAGCGCGTGGCGAAGATGCGCGATCTGCCGGAAGGCATCGATCAGCGCAGCGCCTGCCGGCATCCCGACTGGACCGGACCCGATGACCTGACCATCAAGATCGCCGAACTCCGGGAGCTCACCGACTGGGAGAAGCCCATCTACGTCAAGATGGGCGCCTCCCGGACGTACTACGACGTCAAGCTGGCCGTACACGCCGGCGCCGATGTCGTCGTCGTCGACGGGATGCAGGGCGGTACCGCCGCCACGCAGGACGTGTTCATCGAGCACGTCGGCATCCCGACACTGGCGGCCATTCCGCAGGCCGTACAAGCTCTGCAGGAACTGGGCGTCCACCGTGAGGTGCAGTTGATCGTCTCCGGTGGCATCCGCAGCGGCGCCGACGTGGCCAAGGCGCTGGCGCTGGGTGCCGACGCGGTGGCCATCGGCACCGCAGCACTGATCGCGTTGGGCGACAACGACCCCCGCTACAACGACGAGTACGAGGCGCTGGGAAGTGCGGCCGGCTACTACGACGACTTCCAGGACGGCCGGGACCCCGCGGGCATCACCACCCAGGACCCGGAACTGTCCGCACGGCTCGATCCCGTCGAGGCCGGCCGCCGGTTGGCCAACTACCTGCGGGTGATCACCATGGAGGCGCAGACCATCGCCCGCGCCTGCGGGAAATCGCATGTGCAACATCTCGAACCGGAGGATCTGGTGGCGCTGACCATCGAAGCCGCCGCCATGGCGCGTATCCCGCTGGCCGGCACGAACTGGATTCCCGGTCATGCCTGAGGTCATCATCATCGGCGGTGGGCTCGAAGGCGCCGCCACCGCGTGGGCGCTGGCGCGCCGCGGGGTCACCGACGTCCTGGTTCTGGAGCGCTCGACCGTCGGTTCCGGTATGACGGGTAAGTCCAGCGGCATCGTGCGCTGCCACTACGGCGTCAGCTCGCTGGCTGCGATGAGCCAGTACGGGCTGGAGGTCTTCGAGGCCGCCGACGAATATTTCGGCCAGCCCATCGGATTCCACAGCACGGGCTACGTCGTGGGCGTGGGCGAGGGTGACGTCGACGCCCTCGACGCCAACCTGGCCGCGCAGCGTGCGGTCGGAGTGCAGACCGAGCGGATCGATCATGCGCAGGTCGCCGAACTGTGGCCCACGGCGTATCTCGATGACTTCGCCGGCTTCGCCTATGAACCGCGTGGCGGCTACGGCGACGCCTATATGACCGCGCAGGCGTTCGCCGTCACCGCCCGCGCGGCGGGGGTCAAGATCCGCCAGAGCGCGCCCGTCGCCGAGGTGGTGGTCGACGGCGACCGCGTGCGCGGCGTCCGGTTGCGCGACGGCGAGTTCATCGCCTGCGGCACCATGGTGCTGGCCACCGGTGCGTGGTCGTCGTCGTTTCTGGCCGCACTGGACATCGACCTGCCGATCACGGTGGTGCGTGAGCAGATCGTGATGCTCAAGCCGCCGGCCGATGCGGGTGATGTCACCACGCTGCCGGTGTTCTCGGATCTGGTGTCGCTGCAGTACGTCCGCCCCGATGTGGGCGGTGAGATCCTGTTCGGCAACAGCGATCTGGCGACCGTCGAAACCGCTGACCCCGATGCCTACAGCAACCGGGCCGACAGTGACTTCCTGGAGAGCATCGTCGAGAAGCTGTCGCACCGGTTTCCGGGCCTGGCCGACGGCGCCGTCGCGTCGACCTACGCCGGATGCTACGACGTCACACCGGACTTCAACCCGGTGATGTCTCGTACTCCGATCGACGGGCTGGTGCTGGCCGTCGGTTTCAGCGGCCACGGGTTCAAGATCGCACCCGCGGTGGGGCGTCTGGTGGCCGACCTGGTGGTCGACGGAGTGAGCAGCGACCCGCGGATCCCGGAATCGGATTTCCGCCTGTCGCGGTTCGCCGAGGGGCAGAAGCTGACCAGCCCGCACCCGTATTCGGGAGCCGGACAGCTGCGCTAGTCGGGGTCACGGGTGGAGGCCCAGGTGGTGGCGCATGGCCGTCGCGGCCTCGCCGACCTGGGCGAGTTGCTCGGGTGTGAAGGCATCGACGAACACTTCTTTGATCGCCTTGAGGTGGGGCACGGTGCTGGCGCGGAATGCGCGCGCGCCCTCGTCGGTGAGGACGACGCGTGCGCCGCGGGCGTCCTCCGCACAGGGTTCGCGGCGTACCAGGCCTCGCTTTTCCATGCGGCCGAGTTGGCCGGACAGGCGGCTACGTTCCCACTCGATGTGTGCGGCGAGTTCCGATGACCGCAATGTCTGCCCGGTCGCCTCGGTGAGCGCGAGAAGTACCCGGTAATCCCCGCTCGACAGGTGGGAGTCCTGGTGCAGCCGGGCCTCGATGCGCGCGCGGACGATCTCGAAAGTCTCGATGTGTGCCCGCCAGACGGCGAGTTCTTCCTTCGTGGGCAGTCGTCGACCCGTCGCAGCGTCCATCAGGCCTCCCGAGTAGTTGACATATGAATCATGCCGGGCATGATTCATATGTCAACTATTTACACGTCAACTACATGTGGCGGAGGACGGCACGAGATGGACGTTTCGCAGATCGAGTTCGGTATCGACAGCTTCGGCGACCGGCCCCGCGACGACACGGGGCAGGTCATGTCGCAGGCGCAGGCGATCCGCGCGGCGGTCAGCGAGGCGATCCTGGCCGACCAGATCGGCATCGATGTGGTGGCGCTGGGCGAGCACCACCGGCCGGAATACGCGATCTCGAGCCCGGAAACGGTGTTGGCGGGAATCGCCACCGCCACAAAGCGCATTCGGCTCGCCTCGGGGGTGACGGTACTGTCCTCCGACGACCCGGTGCGCGTGTTCCAACGTTTCGCCACCGTCGATGCGTTGTCCAACGGCCGGGCCGACGTGATCCTCGGGCGAGGCTCCTTCACCGAGTCGTTCCCACTGTTCGGGTACGACCTCGCCGACTACGACGTGCTCTTCGAGGAGAAGATCGACCTGTTCCACCGCCTCCTGGACGAGAAACCGGTGACGTGGGAGGGCACCACCCGGGCCGCGCTGCGCGACGCGGACGTGTACCCGAAGACAGAATCCGGGCGTCTCAAAACCTATGTGGGAGTTGGTGGTTCACCGCAGTCGGTGGTTCGCACCGCCCAGTACGGGTTCCGGCTCATGCTCGCCATCATCGGCGGTGCGCCTGATCGCTTCGTCCCCTACATCGACCTGTACCGGCGGGCGTGTCAGGAACTCGGCACCACCGCATACCCGGTGGGGATGCACTCGCCCGGCTTCGTGGCCGCCACGGACGACGAAGCCGAGGAGCTGTTCTACCCCGGGTACCGGGAGATCCGCGACCGGATCGGCGCGCTGCGCGGCTGGCCGCCGATCACCCGGCAGGAGTTCGACTCCGAGGTGAAACACGGCTCGCTGTACGTCGGTTCGGTCGAGACGGTCGCCACCAAGATCGCCCGCGCCATCCGGGTGCTGGATGTGGGCCGGTTCGACATGATCTATTCGTCCGCGGGGACCGTCTCGGCCAGTGCGCGGCTGCGTTCGGTCGAGCTCTACGGCAGCCAGGTCATTCCCCGGGTCCGCGAGCTCCTGGCCGAGCAGTCCGAGCGGCTCCGAGAGGGGCGAAGCGCATGAGCCACCACCCGACCCCACGTGTGCGCGCCTCCGCTGTCGCCGCCGCTGACGCCCGCGACGGTCGTCGTGCGCGCAAGCAGGCACCGCGCCGGGCCGCGGCGCTCTGGGATGCGGGCGCCCGTCAGATGAGTGCCCTCGACCGGCTGCGCGCCCAAGAGGCCGTGCGCGACCCCGCGCTCCTGCCGTTGCGGTACGCACGGATGGCGTCCTCACCATGGACCTACCTGCGCGGCGCCGCCGCGGTGATGGCGGCCGATCTTGCTGCGGCGCCGCACTCGGGGTTGACGGTGCAGATGTGCGGTGACGCGCACATTCTGAATTTCGGGCTCTGGGCCTCTCCGGAGCGCCAACTCCTCTTTGACGCCCGTGATTTCGACGAGACCCTTCCCGGGCCTTTCGAGTGGGATCTGAAGCGGCTCGTCACCAGCATCTACGTGCTGGCGGACGCCGAACGGCTGCCGGCCGGATGCGGCGAGGATTCCGCGTCCTCGGCGATCGAGGGTTACTGCACCTCGATGCGTCGCTACGCCCAGATGGGAGAGCTGGACATCTGGTACGACCGGATCACTGCCGACGTACCGCTGAAGGGTCTGGCCTCGGAGTTCGCCGCAGCTGCGTGCCGAGACATCGAAAAGCAGTCACGCAAGCGCACCCACCATGGGGTGGCTCGGCAGCTCGTCTCCGAGGAGAACGGTCAACGCCGCATCAGTCTGGATCCGATGAAGCGTATCGACGAGGGGATGAGCCACGAGGAGCGGGTGCGTGCCTACGAGCAGGTCTACGACACCTACCTCGCCTCGATCCCAGCGCACTTGCGTCGACTCGTCGAGCGGTTCCGACGTGTCGATTCCGTGCGGCAGATCGTGGGCGTGGGCAGCGTCGGGATGCGGGTCTGGCTGCACCTGCTGGAAGGCGACAGCGGCAGGCAACCGGTGTTCTCACAAGCGAAGCAGGCCACCGCATCGGTCTACGAAGAGTTCCTCGGGCCCAGTGAATTCGAGAATCACGGTGAAAGGGTGGTCGTCGGGCAACGCCTCATGCAGACGGCCAGCGACATCTTCCTCGGCCATATGCGCGTCGACGGGAACGACTACTACGTGCGCCAGTTCCGGGACATGAAGGTCATCCCCGATGGGAAGCAGATCTCCGGCTATCTGCCCCAGTTCGCCGCCGCGTGCGGGCACGCCCTGGCGAAGTCGCACGCCCGCAGCGGGCACCCCGATGCGATTGCCGGGTACATCGGCAAGGGGGAGGCGTTCGCCGACGGTATCCGCCGGTATGCCCGCGCCTACGCCGAGCAGACGCGCGCTGATCACGCCGATCTGCGCACCGCGATCGCAAACAGGGAACTCGAGGCCGCCGAACAAGGGTGGTAGCGCTGCGCACGGTAGCGTCTCCTGACATGACCGATGATCCACTGCTGCGAAACCGGGCGGGTAGCGCGGGGGAGCGCGTCCCGTCGGAGCCGCTCCTGGGCGCCGGGCTCGAAGGCGCGATCGCCCGCAACGTCCGGGCGCTGCGAACCCAGAGTGGTCTGTCGGTGTCGGAGATGGCCGACCGCGTGGGCATCTCCAAGGCCATGATGTCGAAGATCGAGAACGCCCAGACCTCCTGCAGCCTGGCCACTTTGGCGCGGCTGGCGGCGGGTCTGGACGTTCCGGTCACGTCGTTGTTCCGTGGGGTGGACGCCGAGCGCGCGGCGGTGTTCACCGCGGCCGGCACCGGACCGCAGATCGCCCGCAACGGCACGCAGGTGGGCCATCACTACGAGCTGCTCGGCGCGTTGCGCGGCCAGCACAAGCGGCTGGAGTCGCTGCTGGTGACGCTGACCACCGAAAGCGAGACCTATCCGCTGTTCCAGCATCCCGGGACCGAGTTCATCTACCAACTCGAAGGGGTGATGGAGTACGGCCACGGGGCCTCGGTGTACCGGCTCGAGCCCGGCGATTCGCTGCAGTTCGACGGCGAGGGCGCGCACGGCCCCACCGCCCTGATCACCCTGCCGATCCGCTTCCTGTCCGTCATCGCCTTCCCGGACACCACCCCCTGACCCGCCGGCGCTGTACGTCCCAGCGCGCCGCCGAGATCCACAAAGGGGTCAGGGGGTTGAAACGCCCGCGAAACGGTGGAGTAACCGGGCGAGCGACGACGCCGGGCAGGCTGGGGCGGTGACCATCCGCCGCCACACGCTCGCCGGCCATACCTACACCTTCGACAACCTGGTGGAGGTGATGGCCAAAGCCTCGCCGCCGCGGTCCGGGGATCAGCTGGCCGGTTGCGCGGCCGCCACCGACGCCGAACGCGCCGCTGCCCGCTACGTCCTGGCCGACATCCCGCTCACCGACTTCCTCACCGAGGTCGTGGTGCCGTATGAGACCGACGAGGTGACCCGGCTGATCATCGACACCCACGACCGCGAGGCGTTCGCGCCGGTGGCGTCGCTGACCGTCGGAGAGCTCCGAGACTGGTTGCTGCGCATGGTGATCGACCCTGACGGGCCTGCGACGGTCACCGCGCTGGCACCGGGGCTGACGCCGGAGATGGTGGCTGCGGTCAGCAAGCTGATGCGCAACCAGGACCTGATCGCGGTGGCTCGGTTGCCGTTGGTGACAGCGGCTTTTCGGTCCACCATCGGGCTGCCGGGCCGCCTCGCGAGCCGGCTGCAACCCAACCATCCCACCGACAATCCGCAGGGTGTGGCCGCCGCGACGCTCGACGGGCTGCTGATGGGCAGCGGTGATGCCGTGATCGGGATCAATCCGGCCACCGATTCCCCGCGGGCGGTCTCCGAGCTGCTGCGTCTGCTCGATGACATCAGATCGCGTTACGACATACCCACCCAGTCGTGTGTGCTCACCCACGTCACCACCACCATCGAGCTCATCGAGCGCGGCGCACCGGTGGACCTGGTGTTCCAGTCCGTCGCCGGAACCGAAGCCACCAACAAGGGGTTCGGTATCACCATCGACCTTCTGCGCGAAGGCATGGAAGCCGGGCGCTCGCTGCAACGCGGGTCCGTGGGCGACAACGTGATGTACCTCGAAACCGGTCAGGGCTCGGCACTGTCCGCCGGCGGGCATCTCGGTGTCGAGGGCGCTGCGGTGGACCAGCAGACCCTCGAAGCCCGCGCCTACGCCGTGGCCCGGGCCGTCGAGCCCCTGCTGGTGAACACCGTGGTGGGCTTCATCGGGCCCGAATACCTCTACGACGGAAAGCAGATCATCCGCGCCGGGCTGGAGGACAACTTCTGCGGCCGGCTGCTCGGGCTGCCGATGGGCGTCGACGTCTGCTACACCAACCACGCCGAAGCCGACGGCGACGATATGGACATCCTGCTGACCTCGTTGGCGGCGGCGGGTACCGCTTTCGTCATCGCCGTGCCCGGGGCCGACGACATCATGCTCGGTTACCAGAGTCTGTCGTTCCACGACGTGCTGTACGCACGGCGAACCCTCGGGCTGCGTCCGGCGCCGGAGTTCGAGGAATGGCTTGCCGCACAGGACATGATCGGCGCCGACGGGCTGATCCGGCCGCTGGAGGCCAGCGCGTCGTCGCTGCGGGCATTGGCGGCCAGCGCATGAGCAGCACCGCCGAGCGAGGAGCGAGGGCGCGAGGGACGAGCGGCGGAGCGGATCGCGTATCCAGCACGGAACGTGCCCTGTGGGATCGGCTGCGGGCGCACACCCGCTCCCGGATCGGGCTGGGACGCGCCGGTGACGCGCTGGACACCACCGCCGTCCTCGACCTGACCGCCGCACACGCCGCGGCGCGCGACGCCGTGCACTCGGCCATCGACGCCGAGGCTTTGGCCGGCGAGCTCGCCGGACTCGGCGTGGACGAGGTTCCGGTGGTGCGCAGCCTGGCCCCGGACCGGTCGACCTATCTGCGCCGTCCCGACCTGGGCCGCCGGCCCGAAGACCTGACCGGGTTGAGCCGCTCCGGCCCCGATGTGGCGATCGTGGTGTGCGACGGGCTGTCCGCACGCGCCGTCACCGACCACGCCGTGCCCATGGTGGCCGCCCTGGTGGCGGCGCTGCCGGCGGCCACGGTGGCTGCCGTCGTGGCGACACAAGCGCGGGTGGCGCTCGGCGACCACGTGGCTTCGGCGCTGGGTGCCGACGCGGTGGTGGTGCTCATCGGGGAGCGGCCCGGGCTCTCGGTGGCCGACAGCCTGGGCGCGTACCTGACCTACCGCCCGCGCCCCGGGATGGCCGACTCCGACCGCAACTGCGTGTCCAACATCCATTCACACGGACTGGGCTACCGCCGGGCGGCGGAGATCATCGTCGCGCTGCTGGGGGGTGCGAAGGCGTTGGGCCGCTCCGGGGTGGATCTCAAAGACACCTCCGAAGACGTGCTGACCGCGGCCCAGCAGGTGGCCGAACTGCGCTGAGACCGCCGGGTTGTGTTACTGGTTGTCCATGGGAGTGACCCCGTTCGACAACCTCGATGACTACCTCGCCCTGCCGCGCGTGACGGGCCTGGCGGCCAGTGCCGACGGCACCCGGGTGGCGATCACCGTGGCAGAGCTCAACCCCAAGAAGACGGAATTCCGTACGGCGCTGTGGGAACTGGACCCCGCCGGCACGGCGCCGGCGCGGCGGCTGACCCGCGGGGTCAAAGGTGAATCGGCGCCGGCCTTCACCTGTGACAACGACCTGCTGTTCGTCGCGGTGCGGGCCGAGGAAGACGACGACACGCCGCCGGCCGCGCTGTGGCGACTCCCCGTCGGCGGCGGTGAGGCCGACCGACTGCTGCAGCTGCCCGGCGGCGTCGATGCGGTGCGCACGGCCCGCGCGGCGCACCGCACCGTCGTCACGGCGGCGTTGTTACCGTCGGCCGCCGACCTGGACGACGAACGACGTCTGCGTGCACTGCGCAAGGATTCGAAGGTGAGTGCGATCCTGCACACCGGCTACCCCGTCCGGCACTGGGACGCCGACCTCGGGCCGCAGGAACCCCATCTTCTCGATGCCGACGACTCCCGCGACCTCACACCGCTGCCGGGAAATGCCCTGCGGGACAGCAGCTTCGACATCAGTCCCGACGGCACCTTCATCGTGGCGACGTGGCGGGTGCCCGGCCCGGGCGCTTCGCTGCGCAGTGTCCTGGTGCGCATCGACGTTGCCACCGGTGACCGCAGCATCATCGCCGACGACGCCGGAGCCGACCTCGAGTCGCCGGTCATCTCACCGGACGGCACGCAGGTGGCCTTCACCAGGGAGACCGTCTCCACGCCCCACGAGGCTCCCCGAATCACGCTGTGCCGCATGCTTTTCGACGGCGACATCGAGGCCGTCGCGCCGGACTGGGATCGCTGGCCCGTCACGGTCGCCTGGGCGGCGGACAGTTCGGCGCTCATCGTGGTCGCCGACGACCACGGCCGCAGTCCCGTCTTCCGGGTAGGCCTCGACGGCCACGTGCACCGGCTGACCTCCGACGACTTCGCCTACACCAATGTGGTGGCCACCGCGGCCGGTGTCTTCGCGCTGCGCAGTGGGTACGCCGCCCCGCCCCACCCGGTCCGCATCGACGGCGACGGCACCGTCACCGTGCTTGCCGGCGTGGACCTGCCTGCCCTACCGGGCGAGCTGACCGAGATCGACGCCACCACCGAGGACGGCCGCACCGTGCGCTCCTGGCTGGTGCTCCCGGACTCGTCGGGCCCGGCCCCGCTGCTGCTGTGGATTCACGGTGGTCCGCTGGGCAGTTGGAACGCGTGGTCGTGGCGGTGGAACCCGTGGCTGCTCGCGGCCCGGGGATACGCGGTGTTGCTCCCGGACCCGGCGCTGTCCACCGGCTACGGCCAGGACTTCATCCAACGGGGATGGGGTGCCTGGGGCGGCCCGCCGTTCACGGATCTGATGGCCGCCACCGATGCGGCCTGCGCAGACCCCCGGATCGATGCCTCGCGGACCGCGGCCATGGGTGGCTCGTTCGGGGGTTACATGGCCAACTGGGCGGCCGGCCACACCGACCGGTTCGCCGCGATCGTCACGCACGCCAGCCTGTGGGCCCTGGATCAGTTCGGCGCCACCACCGACTCGTCGTACTACTGGCTGCGGGAGATGACGCCGGCGATGGCCGCCGCGAACTCCCCGCACCGATTCGTCGACCGGATCACCACCCCGATGTTGGTGATCCACGGCGACAAGGACTACCGCGTGCCGATCGGGGAGGCGCTGCGGCTGTGGTTCGAACTGCTCACCGCTTCCGGCCTGCCCGCCGATGAGCACGGCCAATCGCCGCACCGGTTCCTGTACTTCCCGTCGGAGAACCACTGGGTGCTCTCGCCGCAGCACGCCAAGCTCTGGTACCAGGTGGTGATCGCGTTCCTGGCCGAACACGTACTGGGGGAGCCGGTGGAGTTGCCGGACACATTGGGTTGACAACCCCGGCGAGCGCACGCCGTTGTACGCGACACGCCGCAGATTTTTGTACGGACACGCGCGCTCGCCGAGGTAAGCAACCGACCGGTAGGTTGGGATCATGACCGCAGCGGAGCGCGAATTCGACATCGTGGTGTACGGGGCGACCGGGTTCGTCGGAAAACTCACCGCTCTCTACCTGGCCAAGGCGGGCGGCGACGCGCGGATCGCGCTCGCCGGGCGCTCCCCGGACAAACTCCTGGCAGTGCGCGAATCGCTGGGTCCCGATGCGCAGACCTGGCCACTGATCACCGCCGATGCGTCACAGCCGTCGACCCTCAACGCGATGGCCGCCCGCACCCGGGTGGTCATCACCACGGTGGGGCCCTACACCAAGTACGGGCTCCCGCTCGTCGCGGCCTGCGCGGCGGCCGGTACCGACTACGCCGACCTGACCGGCGAGACGATGTTCATCCGCGACAGCATCGACCACTATCACAAGGAAGCCGCCGACACCGGTGCCCGGATCGTGCACTCCTGCGGATTCGATTCTGTCCCCTCGGATCTCAACGTCTACGCGCTGTACAAGCAGGCGCAGGCCGACGGCGCCGGGGAGCTGCTCGACACCACCTTGGTGGTGCGGCGCTTCGCCGGCGGACTGTCCGGTGGCACCATCGCCTCCATGCTCGAGGTGATGCGCACCTCCAGCGCCGACCCGGCCAAGCGCACGGCGATGGCCGACCCGTACACACTGACCACCGACCGTGCCGCCGAACCCGAGCTCGGTCCCCAAGCCGACATCGGGTGGCGCAAAGGGGCGCAGATCGCTCCGGAGCTGTCCGCCATCTGGACCGGCGCCTTCGTGATGGGTCCGCCCAACGCCCGGATCGTGCGACGCAGTAATGCCCTGCTGGAATGGGCGTACGGCAAGAGATTCCAGTACAGCGAGAGCATGAGCATGGGGTCCTCGCCGCTGGCGCCCGTCGCCGCCGCCGTCGGTACGGCCACCAATGCGGCAGTGCTGGCCCTGGGCAGCCGCTACTTCGACAAACTGCCCGGCCGGCTGATCGAACGCATTGTCCCGGCGCCGGGCACCGGTCCCAGCGAGAGCACCCGCGAACGCGGGCACTACACCGTCGAGACCTACACCACCACCACGGCGGGGGCGCGCTACCGCACCACCATGTCCCAGCTCGGCGACCCCGGGTACAAAGCCACCGCCGTGCTGCTCGGGGAGTGCGGGCTTGCGTTGGCACTGCATCGCGACACCTTGTCGGATCTGCGTGGCGTGCTGACCCCGGCCGCCGCCATGGGCGACGCGTTGCTGGACCTGTTGCCCGCCGCCGAGGGCGTGACGCTGGAGACGACCCGGCTGAACTGAGAGCAGCTCTGCCGAACCGGTCCGATGACCGCGCGCGCCGACTAACGTCCGCACCAGTGGCCCACCCCCCAGCGCAGAAGGCGGAACGTCATGGCCGGACTCGATGATCTCTACAACCAGATCCCCGTCGCCGAGATCGCCGACAGGCTCGGCGCCGACCAGGGGGAGGTCACCACGGCGGTCAGAGCGCTGGTTCCGACGCTCGTGGGCAGTCTGCAACACAACGCCAACGACGACGCCACCGCCAGCCAGATCCAGTCCGCGGCGCAACAGCACGCCGCGGCAGGGCTGCTCGACGGCGGCGTGCGTGTCGACGACGTCGACCAGGCCGACGGCGACAAGATCGTCGCGAAGATCTTCGGCGGCAACAACAGCTCGAACGTCAGCGGGCAGCTGGCCTCTGCGTTGGCGCCCGCCGGGGCGGGCAGCAGCGATCTGATCCAGAGACTGCTGCCCATCCTGGCGCCCATCGTGCTGGCCTATATCGGCAAACAATTCTCCGGCGGCGGTTCCTCCGGTGGCATCGGCGACATCCTGGGCAGCGTCCTGGGCGGCGGTCGTGCTCCCGGTGGTCAGGCCGACAACCCGCTGGGCGGGATTCTCGGCGAGGTGCTCGGCGGCGGCAAGGGCGGCGGCGGACTCGGCGATCTTCTGGGCGGGCTCCTGGGTGGGAAGAGGTAGATAGAGACAGGACCGGCCACTGTGAGCGGGGGGTCCGCCCGTTGTCCGGCCCGACGCACCACGCTCTGCACCCGCGGCGCTGCAGGCATGCCCGGCTCCCTAGAATTGACCGGTGACTGCCAGCTCCCATGCCGATGCCGCTGCCTCCCGGGCCCAAGACCTACCCAAGTCCTGGGATCCCTCAGCGGTGGAAAGCGAGTTGTACGAGGGCTGGGTCAAGGCCGGTTACTTCACCGCCGACCCGTCCAGCGACAAGCCGCCCTACTCCATCGTGCTGCCACCGCCCAACGTCACCGGCAGCCTGCACATGGGCCATGCCCTGGACCACACCATCATGGACGCGCTGACCCGCCGTCGCCGGATGCAGGGCTATGAGGTGCTGTGGCTGCCCGGCATGGACCACGCGGGTATCGCCACCCAGAGCGTGGTGGAAAAGCAGCTCGCCGTCGACGGCAAGACCAAAGAGGACTTCGGTCGCGAACTGTTCATCGACAAGGTGTGGGACTGGAAGCACGACTCCGGCGGCACCATCGGCGGCCAGATGCGCAGCCTCGGCGACGGGGTGGACTGGAGCCGCGACCGGTTCACCATGGACGAGGGCCTGTCCCGCGCCGTGCGCACCATCTTCAAACGGCTCTACGACGCCGGCCTGATCTACCAGGCCGAGCGGCTGGTGAACTGGTCGCCGGTGCTGCAGACCGCCATCAGCGATCTCGAGGTCAAATACGAAGACGTCGACGGTGAACTGGTGTCGTTCCGCTACGGCTCCATGAACGACGACGAACCGCACATCGTGGTGGCCACCACCCGGATGGAGACCATGCTCGGTGACACCGCGGTAGCGGTGCACCCCGACGACGACCGCTACCGCGCGCTGGTGGGCCAGACCCTGCCGCACCCGTTCCTGGACCGGCAGATCCTGATTGTCGCCGACGCGCATGTGGACCCCGAATTCGGTACCGGCGCAGTCAAAGTCACTCCTGCCCACGATCCGAACGACTTCGAGATCGGTATGCGCCACAGCCTGCCGATGCCGACGATGATGGACAAGACCGGCCGCATCGCCGACACCGGCACGCAGTTCGACGGAATGGACCGCTTCGAAGCGCGGGTGGCCGTGCGCGAGGCGCTGGCCGAGCAGGGTCGCATCGTCGCCGAGAAGCGCCCCTACCAACACAGCGTCGGGCATTCCGAGCGCAGCGGCGAGCCCATCGAACCGCGGCTGAGCCTGCAGTGGTGGGTCAAGGTCGAGTCGCTGGCCAAAGCCTCCGGTGATGCGGTCCGCAACGGCGACACCGTGATTCACCCGGCCAGCTTGGAACCGCGATGGTTCGCCTGGGTGGACAACATGCACGACTGGTGCATCTCGCGGCAGCTGTGGTGGGGGCACCGCATCCCGATCTGGCACGGACCCGACGGCCAGAAGGTGTGCCTCGGTCCCGACGAGACCCCGCCCGAGGGCTGGGAGCAGGACCCCGACGTGCTGGACACCTGGTTCTCCTCGGCGTTGTGGCCGTTCTCCACCATGGGCTGGCCGGACCGCACCCCGGAGCTCGAGAAGTTCTACCCCACCTCGGTTTTGGTCACCGGCTACGACATCCTGTTCTTCTGGGTGGCGCGCATGATGATGTTCGGCACGTTCGTCGCCGGCGATGAGGCCATCCCCGCGAACTCGGTGCCGTTCGAGAATGTCTTCTTGCACGGCCTGATCCGCGACGAGTTCGGCCGCAAGATGAGCAAGTCCAAGGGCAACGGCATCGACCCGCTGGACTGGGTGCAGATGTTCGGCGCGGACGCGCTGCGCTTCACGCTGGCCCGCGGCGCCAGCCCCGGTGGCGACCTGTCCATCGGTGAGGACCACGCGCGCGCGTCGCGCAACTTCGCCACCAAGGTGTTCAACGCGACCCGCTTCGCCTTGATGAACGGTGCCGAACCGGCACCCCTGCCGGACGCCTCGGCACTCACCGACGCCGACAAGTGGATCCTGGGACGCCTCGAAGAGGTTCGTGCCGAAGCGGATTCGGCCTTCGAGAGCTACGAGTTCAGCCGGGCGTGTGAAGCGCTGTACCACTTCGCCTGGGACGAATTCTGTGACTGGTATGTCGAGCTGGCCAAAGTGCAACTGGGGCAGGGACTTTCCCACACGACGGCCGTGCTGGCCGCGGTGCTCGACACCCTGCTCAAGTTGCTGCACCCGGTGATGCCGTTCGTCACCGAGACGCTGTGGAAGGCGCTCACCGGAGGTGAGTCGCTGGTGATCGCCGAGTGGCCGCAGCCGTCGGGCGTGGTGCTGGATCAGGCTGCCGCCGGGAGGGTTGCCGACCTGCAGAAACTGGTCACCGAGGTGCGCCGGTTCCGCAGCGACCAGGGTCTGGCGGACCGGCAGCGGGTGCCCGCGCGGCTGTCCGGAATCGACGGGGCCGGCCTCGGTGAGCACATCGGTGCCACCACGTCGCTGGCCTGGCTGACCGAGCCGGCCGAGGGCTTCACCCCGTCGGCCTCGATCGAGGTTCGCCTCGCCGGGGGCACCGTCCAGGTCGAGCTCGACACGTCCGGCACCGTGGACGTCGCGGCCGAGCGCCGGCGTCTGGAGAAGGATCTGGCCGCCGCGCAGAAGGAACTGGCGGGCACCACCGCAAAACTGGGCAACGAGGCGTTCCTGGCCAAAGCGCCCGAAGCCGTCGTCGCCAAGATCCGGGACCGGCAGCAACTCGCGGGCGAAGAGGTGGACCGGATCACCGCACGCCTGGCCGGATTGGTATGAGCGAGAACGACTTTCCCACTGAGGACCCTGGTTTCCCGGATGATGTGGACGCCATCACCCCGGAGGCCATCATCGAGCCGAGCCCCGATGAGGTGGCCGCGCTGCTGCAGGTCGAGCATCTGCTCGACCAGCGGTGGCCGGAGACCAAGATCGAGCCCAGCACGGCGCGCATCGCGGCGCTGATGGAACTGCTCGGCTCGCCGCAGCGGAACTACCCGAGCATCCACATCGCCGGCACCAACGGCAAGACGTCGGTGGCGCGGATGATCGACGCGCTCATCACCGCCCTGCATCAACGCACCGGCCGCACCACCAGCCCGCACCTGCAGTCGGCCGTCGAACGGATCTCCCTCGACGGCAAGCCGATCAGCCCGGCCAAGTATGTCGAGACCTACCGGGAGATCGAGCCTTTCGTCGAACTCGTCGACCAGCAGTCGCATGCGGCGGGTGGGCCGTCGATGAGCAAGTTCGAGGTCGTCACCGCCATGGCGTTCGCGGCGTTCGCCGACGCGCCGGTGGACGTGGCGATCATCGAGGTCGGGCTCGGCGGCCGGTGGGACGCCACCAACATCGTCGATGCACCCGTCGCGGTGATCACCCCCATCGGGATGGACCACATGGACTATCTCGGCAACGACATCGCCACCATCGCGGGGGAGAAGGCCGGCATCATCCGCAAGGTCGAGGCCGACGAGGTACTGCCCGAGGGCGTGGACCCGAGCATGGTGGCCATCGTCGCCCAGCAGGTACCCGAAGCCATGGAGGTGATTCTGGCGCAAGCAGTTCAAGCCGATGCTGCGGTGGCGCGCGAGGGTTCGGAGTTCGCGCTGCTGTCCCGTCAGGTGGCCATCGGGGGACAACTGCTGGAACTGCAGGGTCTCGGCGGTGTCTACCCCGAGGTGTTCCTGCCGCTTCACGGTGAACACCAGGCCCACAACGCCGTCGTCGCACTGGCCGCGGTCGAGGCGTTCTTCGGTGCGGGGGCATCGCGCCAGCTCGACATCGACGCGGTGCGAGCCGGTTTTGCGGCCGTCTCGAGCCCGGGCCGGCTCGAGCGGTTGCGCAATGCGCCGACCGTGTTCATCGACGCCGCGCACAACCCGGCCGGCGCGGCGGCGCTGGCCCGCACCCTGGCCGAGGAGTTCGACTTCCGCTTCCTTGTCGGTGTCATCTCGGTGATGGCCGACAAGGACGTGCCCGGGATCCTGGAAGCGCTCGAGCCGGTGTTCGATCAGCTGGTGGTCACCCACAACGGGTCTTCGCGGGCACTGGAGATCGACGCGTTGGCCCTGCTGGCCGAGGAACGTTTCGGTGCCGACCGGGTGATCACCGCGGCCACGCTCGTCGATGCCGTGGAGACGGCCACCGCCCTGGTCGAGGAAGCCGGCGAGGAGGGCGGGGTGTCCGGTAATGGAATCGTCATCACCGGCTCGGTGGTCACCGCGGGCGCGGCGCGCACGCTGTTCGGTAAGGACCCGCAGTGACCGACAAACCCCAGCCGACGCCGCCGGATCCCTGGAAGAGCTTCCGCGGCGTGATGGCGGGCACGCTGATCCTGGAAGCCATCGTGGTGCTGTTGGCTTTGCCGGTGGTGAGCGCTGTGGGCGGTGGACTCAACGCGTTCTCGATGACCTATCTGGTGGGCTTCGCGCTGTTCCTGGTGCTGTTGTCGGGTATGCAGGGCAGGCCCTGGGCCATCTGGGTGAACACGGGTGTGCAACTGCTGCTGATCGCCGGTTGGGTGGTCTATCCCGGCGTGGGATTCGTCGGCCTGGTCTTCGCGATCGTGTGGGGCCTGATCGTCTATCTGCGGGCCGAGGTGCTGCGCCGTCAGCGCCGCGGACTGCTACCCGGCCAGCAGCGCACATCGGACTGAAACTGGCCTCTGACCAGGCGATACTGTGATTTGGCTTCCGTTCGGTACGCTGTGCGCCGTGACTGAGCGGACTTTGGCCCTGATCAAGCCCGATGGCGTCGAGCGGCAACTGATCGGAGAGATCATCAGCCGGATCGAGCGGAAGGGCCTGTCGATCGCAGCGTTGGAGTTGAAGAACGTCAGCGACGAGCTGGCCCGCGCTCACTACGCCGAGCACGAAGACAAGCCGTTCTTCGGCTCGCTGCTGGAATTCATCACCTCCGGACCTGTGGTCGCCGCGGTTCTCGAAGGCCCGCGGGCCATTGCTGCGTTCCGTCAGCTGGCCGGTGGCACCGATCCGGTGGAGAAGGCCACCCCGGGCACCATCCGCGGTGACCTGGGTCTGGAAACCCAGTTCAACCTGGTGCACGGGTCGGATTCCCCGGAGTCCGCGGAGCGCGAGATCGCGCTCTGGTTCCCCTCGAACTGACCCGGGTCGAAGGCCGACCGACCCCAGTCTGGTCGGATCCACTACTCGGGTATGGGATACTGGGTGCGGGTGTGCGTCGTCAGACCGGCGGCAATCACCCGGATGAAGACTTAGACGTGCGCGACCACCGCTATCCGCGATGCGGCGCCGACCGTCCCAGCCATCATTCAACCCAGGCACCGGGTGGGTTCGCTGAGCTTGTACACAACGAGCCGCCCGGGGCGAGACCACAACAAGTTCGGTGAAGCCAGCCGAGCCCATAGCCGAAGTCCTCGCGCGGCCGCGTCGCATCGACGCGCCCGGGGGCTTGAAGGAGAGTACGTGGACGACGATGCCAAAATCCAAGACCACACTGACAGCAGCACCGCTGCCAACAGCGACGGCGGGAACAGCACGCCGGCGGCACCGCCGGATCTCCCCGAACGCCTGAGAGTCCACTCGCTGGCCCGAGTTCTCGGCACCACCAGCAGGCGCGTTCTGGAGGCGCTGGCCGACCTCGACGGGCGCTCCCGCAGCGCGCACTCGAGCGTCGACCGCACCGACGCGGTGAAGGTGCGCGATGTGCTGGCTGCGGCGGCTGCAGAGAGCGCACCCGCGCCAGAGCCGGTTGCCGCGCCGCCGGCACCGGTGGTCGCCGAACCCGAGACAGCTGAGCCGGTGGCCGCCGAACCCGAAGAGGCGCCGGTCGCCGAAGAGCCCGCTGACGTCCCGGTGGTCGAGGTCCAGGTCGCAGAGGCCGAGGTCCACGTGGCCGAAGCCGACGACCCCGGCATCGATCCCGCAGCCGCACCTGACGGAGAACCCGAGTCGCGACTGCTCATCGAGTTGCCGCCCCCGGCGCCGGAGCCCAGCGATGACACCCCGGTGGCGGACTATCTGCCTCTGTTCGTCGCCCCCCAGCCGGTGCAGGAACGCCCCGCCGGCCGGCGCGAGGAGCGCGACACTTCCGACGACATCGACGACGTCGAGGACAGTGACGACGGCGACGACACCGACGACGAGCAGGCCGAGAAACCGGCCAACCGCCGGCGCCGGCGAGGACGGCGCGGCCGTGGCCGCGGCCGGGGCGGCGAATCCGGCGCCGACGGCGAGGACGACGGCCCCGACGACACCGTCACCGACGACAAGACCGACAAAGACAAGGCCGAGCCCTCCGACGAGGACGAGTCCTCCGAGGACGAAGGCGACGACGACGAAGGCGGCGCCGGCGAGGCGTCCAGCCGCCGGCGGCGCAGGCGGCGCAGGCGCAAGTCGGGCACCGGCGACGACGGCGAGCCCGTCTCACCCGATGACCCCCCGAACACCGTCGTCCACGAGCGCGCCCCGCGCAGCAAGGCCGAGAAGGCTGACAAGTCCAACGAGATCCAGGGCATCAGCGGGTCCACCCGGCTCGAGGCCAAACGGCAGCGCCGCCGCGACGGGCGTGACGCCGGCCGTCGCCGGCCCCCGATCCTTTCCGAAGCCGAGTTCCTCGCGCGGCGCGAAGCCGTCGAGCGCGTCATGGTGGTTCGCGACAAAGTGCGTGTCGAACCGCCGCACGCCGGAGCCCGCTACACCCAGATCGCGGTTCTCGAAGACGGAGTGGTCGTCGAGCACTTCGTCACTTCGGCGGCATCTGCCTCCCTGGTCGGCAACATCTACCTCGGCATCGTGCAGAACGTGCTGCCCTCGATGGAAGCCGCGTTCGTCGACATCGGCCGCGGCCGCAACGGGGTGCTGTACGCCGGTGAAGTCAACTGGGAGGCCGCCGGACTCGGCGGTGCCCAACGCAAGATCGAGCAGGCCCTCAAACCGGGTGACTACGTGGTGGTCCAGGTCAGCAAGGACCCCGTGGGACACAAAGGTGCCCGGCTGACCACGCAGGTCTCGCTGGCCGGCCGCTATCTGGTCTACGTGCCCGGGGCGTCGTCGACCGGGATCAGCCGCAAGCTGCCCGACACCGAACGCCAGCGGCTCAAGGAGATCCTGCGCGAGGTGGTGCCCGCCGACGCCGGCGTCATCATCCGGACCGCCTCCGAGGGCGTCAAAGAAGAGGACATCCGCGGCGACGTCACCCGCCTGCAGGAACGCTGGAACCAGATCGACGCCAAGGCCGCCGAGACCAAGAAGAAGGCCGCCGGTGCCGCGGTGGCGCTCTACGAGGAACCCGACGTCCTGGTCAAGGTGATCCGCGACCTGTTCAACGAGGACTTCTCCGGGCTGATCGTCTCCGGTGACAACGCGTGGAAGACCATCAACGACTACGTCGAATCGGTGGCCCCTGAACTCGTCGCCAAGCTGACCAAATACGACGCGGCCGACAATGGCGGCCCCGATGTCTTCGCCGTGCACCGCATCGACGAGCAGCTCACCAAGGCGATGGACCGCAAGGTATGGCTGCCGTCGGGCGGAACCCTGGTGATCGACCGCACCGAGGCCATGACCGTCGTCGACGTCAACACCGGCAAGTTCACCGGCGCCGGGGGCAACCTCGAGCAGACCGTCACGAAGAACAACCTCGAGGCCGCCGAGGAGATCGTGCGGCAGCTGCGGTTGCGCGATATCGGCGGCATCGTGGTGATCGACTTCATCGACATGGTGCTCGAGTCCAACCGTGATCTGGTGTTGCGCCGCCTCACCGAAGCCCTGGCCCGTGACCGTACCCGGCACCAGGTTTCCGAGGTCACCTCGCTGGGTCTGGTGCAATTGACCCGGAAGAAGCTCGGTACCGGCCTGATCGAAGCGTTCTCCACCTCCTGCCCGCATTGCGGGGGCCGGGGCATCGTGCTGCACGCCGACCCGGTCGACTCGGCAGCGCCTGCGCCCGCCCGCAAGGCCGAGGCCGGTGGCGGGAACAGGCGCAGCAAGCGTTCCGGCAAGAAGGGCAAAGCGGACGAGCCGATCGTCGAGGCGCCGGTGGCGCGGGTTCCCGCGCACGCTCACGGCGATCATCCGATGTTCAAGGCGATGGCTGCCGCCAACGGCAAGCACGAAGACGATGACGCCGACGACACCGAGTCGAGCGAGGACACCTTCGACGAGGAGAAGGTGCACGACGCGGTCGGCGAGGAGCAGACCGAGGAGCGGGTGTCCGAGGATGACCTCGACGACGACTTCGACGAATCCGATTCCGAGGACTCCGACGACGAGGACTCTGACGACGAGGACTCTGACGACGAGGACATCGAGCTCGACGAGGACGACGAGGCGGATGTCGACGACGAGGACATCGATCTCGAGGACGACGAGGAAGACGAAGACTCGGACGAGGAAGACTCGGACGAGGACGACTCGGATGACGACGAAGACTCGGATGACGACGACTCGGACGAAGACTCCGATGACGACGAAGACTCGGATGACGACGACGAGGACGAGTCCGACGAGGATGACTCGGAGGAGGACGAACCCGAACCCGTTGTCGAGGTGATCGAGCCCACCAGGCCGCGTCGTCGCCGCGCTGCGGCACGTCCGGCCGGGCCCCCGACCGCCTGAGGTTTGCGGGAGCGGCGCAGGCGGTTTGACCCGTAACGCGCTGCTCACGTAACCTTGAGCAGTTGTCACGAGACTGACGTCCGTGATTGTGAGTGAGTCGCGAGAGCTGACTCGGCTCACGAACCCAAGACCTGCGCACGCACCTTCGGGTAGTGCGCGCCCGTAAGCGATGAGTTAGGACCACGATGGCGACGTACGCAATCGTCAAGACCGGCGGCAAGCAGTACAAGGTCGCCGTCGGTGACATAGTCAAGGTCGAGAAGTTGGAGATCGAGGCCGGCGGTTCCGTCACGCTGCCCGTGGCGCTCGTCGTCGACGGAGCCAATGTCACCACCGACGCCAAGGCGCTGGAGAAGGTCGCCGTCACCGGTGAGGTGCTCGAGCACACCAAGGGCCCCAAGATCCGCATTCATAAGTTCAAGAACAAGACCGGCTACCACAAGCGGCAGGGGCACCGTCAGCAGCTGACGGTCCTCAAGGTCACCGGCATCAAGTAAGACGGGAGCAGCACATGGCACACAAGAAGGGCGCTTCCAGCTCACGCAACGGTCGTGACTCAGCCGCACAGCGGCTTGGCGTCAAGCGTTTCGGTGGTCAGGTCGTCAACGCGGGCGAAATCATCGTCCGTCAGCGCGGCACCCACTTCCATCCCGGCACTAACGTCGGCCGTGGTGGCGATGACACGCTGTTCGCGCTGGCGGCCGGCGCCGTCCAGTTCGGCGTGAAGCGCGGTCGCAAGACCGTCAACATCGTTCCGGCTGACGCCTGATTTTCCGAGGACCACGCCTGCGATAGTGAAGCTGCTGCGAGTTCTCGGTAGGGATTGAACACTCGCACCAGCTTCACACTTCACAGGAAGGTCGTCCGATGCCCCGGTTCGTCGACCGCGTTGTCATTCACACCCGCGCGGGATCCGGCGGTAACGGTTGCGCTTCGGTGCACCGGGAGAAGTTCAAGCCTCTCGGTGGACCCGACGGCGGCAACGGCGGACGCGGCGGCAGCATCGTGCTGGTCGTCGATCCTCAGGTCCACACACTGCTGGACTTCCACTTTCATCCTCACGTTGTCGCACCCTCCGGAAAGCAGGGTGCGGGCAGCAATCGTGACGGCGCCGCGGGCAACGACCTGGAAGTCAAAGTGCCCGATGGCACGGTCGTCCTCGACGAGCAAGGCCGGTTGCTGGCCGATCTCGTCGGCCCCGGCACCCGCTTCGAAGCCGCCGCCGGCGGACGCGGCGGTCTCGGTAACGCGGCCTTGGCTTCTCGCGCACGCAAGGCACCTGGCTTCGCCCTCCTCGGTGAGAAAGGCGAAGAGCGTGATCTGACGCTCGAGCTCAAGACCGTCGCCGACGTCGGGCTGGTCGGTTTCCCGTCGGCGGGTAAATCGTCGCTGGTGTCGGCCATCTCGGCGGCCAAGCCGAAGATCGCCGACTACCCGTTCACCACGCTGGCGCCGAACCTCGGCGTGGTCTCCGCGGGTGAGCACACCTTCACCGTCGCCGATGTCCCCGGTCTGATCCCCGGCGCCTCCGAAGGCCGTGGTCTCGGCCTGGACTTCCTGCGGCACATCGAGCGCTGCGCGGTGCTGGTGCACGTGGTCGACTGCGCCACGCTGGAACCCGGGCGCGACCCGATCTCCGATATCGACGCACTCGAGGCCGAGCTTGCGGCGTATCAGCCGACGCTGCAGGGTGATTCGACCCTCGGCGACCTCGCCGAACGGCCCCGCGCCGTGGTGCTCAACAAGATCGATGTACCAGAAGCCAAAGAGCTCGCCGACTTCGTTCGCGACGAGATCGCCGAACGCGGCTGGCCGGTGTTCGAAGTGTCGACGGTGGCGCGGATCGGCTTGCGCCAGTTGACCTTTGCGCTGTGGGACATGGTGGCGGCCTATCGGGCTGCGCAACCGGTGCTGGCCCCTCGACGGCCGGTCATCCGGCCGATCCCGGTGGACGAGAAATCGTTCTCGGTGCAGCCGGACGGCCAGGGGGGATTCGTCGTACGCGGTGTGCGTCCCGAGCGGTGGATCTCGCAGACCAACTTCGACAACGACGAAGCCGTCGGCTATCTGGGCGACCGGCTGGCGCGCCTCGGTGTCGAAGACGAGTTGCTCAAGCTCGGCGCTCGCGCCGGCTGCGCGGTGACCATCGGCGACATGACCTTCGATTGGGAACCGCAAACACCGGCGGGTGTGGACGTGGTGCCCACCGGCCGCGGCACCGACATTCGTCTCGAGCGCAGTGACCGCGTGGGGGCCGACGAGCGCAAGGCGGCACGGAAGGCGCGCAGGGAACACAGCGACCCCGGCGACGACCAGTGAGTGTGCACCGCGACGCCGTCCGGACCGCACGCAGCATCGTCGTCAAGATCGGCACCACCGCTCTGACCACCCCCACCGGGGTTTTCGACGCGAGCCGGCTGCAGTACCTGGTCGACGCCATCGAGCGGCGGATGAAGGCCGGGTCAGATGTGGTGATCGTGTCCTCGGGCGCCATCGCGGCCGGCATCGAACCACTCGGATTGCCGCGCAGGCCAACGGATCTGGCCACCAAGCAGGCCGCCGCCAGCGTCGGTCAGGTGGCCCTGGTCAATTCGTGGAGTGCGGCGTTTCACCGCTATGACCGCACCGTCGGGCAGGTCCTGCTCACCGCGCACGACATCTCGATGCGGGTGCAGCACACCAACGCCCAGCGGACGCTGGATCGACTGCGCTCGCTGCACGCCGTGGCGATCGTCAACGAGAACGACACCGTGGCCACCAACGAAATCCGGTTCGGTGACAACGACAGGCTCTCGGCCCTGGTGGCGCACCTGGTGGGCGCCGACGCGCTGGTGCTGCTGTCCGATATCGACGGTCTCTACGATTCCGACCCCCGCAAATCCGATGCGCGGTTCATCCCCGAGGTGTCGGGTCCCGATGATCTGGACGGTGTGACCGCCGGGCGCGGCAGCCATCTGGGCACCGGGGGAATGGCCTCGAAACTGTCGTCGGCTCTGCTGGCGGCCGACGCCGGGGTGCCGGTGTTGTTGGCCGCGGCCGCCAACGCCGCGGAGGCCCTGTCGGATGCGTCGGTGGGGACGGTGTTCGCGCCGCGGCCCACCCGGATGTCGGCGCGCCGGTTCTGGGTGCGTTATGCCGCCGAGGCTGCGGGCAGTCTCTCGCTGGATGCCGGCGCGGTGCGGGCTGTGCTGCAGCATCGCCGCTCCCTGCTGCCCGCCGGGATCACCGCGTTGTCGGGCCGCTTCTTCGGCGGCGACGTGGTGGAATTGAAAGGCCCCGGCGGTGAAGTGGTGGCGCGTGGTGTGGTCGCCTACGACGCCACGGAGTTGTCGACGATGATGGGTCGCTCCACCTCGGAGTTGCCCGTCGAGATGCGCCGCCCCGCAGTCCACGCCGACGACCTAGTGGCCGTCTGATCTGCCCTGCTCTGCTCTGCTCCTGGGCGCGAGCGCGCGTGTCTGTACGCGACACTCCGAGCCGCTGCGTACAAAGACGCGCGCTCACGCCGAGGTGAGATACAGCGAGGCCCAGATGATCTGGGTGATGGCCTCGACGAGCCGGCCGTCGTAGTCCTCGGACCGACCGGGCAGGTTCTGCTGACAGGTGCGCTCGACCATCCAGGTCAGTGAGCTCGCCGTCGCCTCCGCCGGCAGGTCCTGCCGGATGGTCCCGGCGGTTTGGCCGTCCTCGATCACCTGGGTCACCTGCCCGGCGATCGCGGTGAGCAGCTCTCGATAGGTATTCGACACCTGCGCGTCGTAGCCGGCCATCTCGCTGAGCGCGACCAACAACGGCTGGTGGCGACGGTAACCGGCGACGATCCCGGTGATGGCGGCACGGACGTCGGCCGGGTCGCGCCGCGCGGCCACACTCCACCATCGTTGGGCGCTGTCGGCGAGCTCGCCCAACACCTGGCCGGCCAGCCGGCGCAGCAGGTGGCCCTTGTCCTCGAAGTAGATGTAGAAGCTGGCCCGGGAGATGCCGGCCTCGGTGGCCAGCCGGTCGACGCTGAGCTCGGTGAAGCTGGCGCCTTCGTTCATCAGGCGGTCCGTGGCCGCCAGCAGGTCGCGTTCGATCTGCTCGCGCCGCTCCTGCCGCTTGGCCTGCGGCTTACGGGTCACCGACGGCATGCCCGGAAGCGTACCCAAGCCGCGCACGTATTGACTAGGCACACTGTCTAGACCTATCGTCACGGCATGACTGTGCCCTCGATCACACCCGAGTCGGTTCGCTCCTACGACCCGATCGATCTGTCTTCCCGTACGTTCTGGTCCACCACCGCCGCCGACCGGGAGCTCTCCTTCGCCGAGCTGCGGGCGCAGCGGCCCGTGAGCTGGCATCCGCCGGTGCAGGACGCGCTCATGCACGACCCGTCCGACCGCGGCTACTGGGCGGTGACCAGGCATGCCGACATCGTGGCCGTCAGCCGCAACAGTGAGGTGTTCCTGTCCGGCAAAGGCGTGCTGTTCGAGAACATCCCGGAAGAACTGCTGGAGGCGTCGCAGTCCTTTCTGGCGATGGATGCACCGCGCCACACCATGATCCGCAAGGTGGTGCACGCGGCGTTCACACCGCGGCAGGTGCGCCGCATCGAGGACTCGATCAAGGCCAACGCGGCGGCGATCGTCGGCGAACTCGCCAGTGCCGGAAGCGGTGTCGACTTCGTAGAACACTGCGCCAAAGAACTGCCGATACGCACCCTGTCCGACATGGTGGGCATCCCCGAATCCGAACGTCAGCGCGTCGCCCGGGCCGCCGACGCACTGGTGTCGTGGGCCGACCCGGTGTACCTGGCCGGCCGCAACCCGCTGGAGGTACTGCTGGAGAACCAGATGTACCTGCATCAGGTGGCCGGAGAACTGGCGGCGCAGCGGCGCGCCGACCCCGGCGATGACCTGATCAGCAGCCTGGTGCACGCCGAGGTGGACGGCGATTCCCTCACCGATGCCGAGGTGTCGGCGTTCTTCGTGCTACTGGCCGTTGCCGGCAACGACACCACCCGCCAGACCACCAGCCACGCGCTCAAAGCACTCACTGACTTCGAGGATCAGCGGGCCTGGCTGTTGGAGGATCTCGACGCCCGCATCGGCGGTGCCGTCGAGGAGTTCATCCGCTGGGCCAGCCCGGTTATGACGTTCCGCCGCACGGCTGCAACGGATTTCGAGCTCGGCGGTCAGACGGTGCGGGCGGGGGAGAAGGTGGTGATGTTCTATCCGTCGGGAAACTGGGACACCGAGGTGTTCGACGATCCGGGCCGGCTGCAGCTCGGCCGCCACCCGAACCCGCATCTGGGTTTCGGCGGAGGCGGCAGGCACTTCTGCCTCGGCGCACACGTCGCCCGGGCGCAGCTGCGGGCCTTGTTCACCGAACTGCTGGGCACGCTGCCCACCATCACCGCCGGTGAACCCGCATTTGTGCCCGGCAACTTCGTCCACGCCATCCGCACGATGCCGGCGATTTGGGCGCGCGCGTAACCGCTCAGCGGTTACGCGCGCGCCCAAATCACACGGAGACGGCCGGGGACAGCTCGTCGAGCAGCAGCACCAACATCTCCGAGCAGCCGTTGTCGACCTTGACGTCGGCCAGGTCGTCGCCGCGGGTGGGCCCGCGATTGATGACGGCCACCGGCATGCCGTGAGCAGCGGCGTGCCGGACGAATCGGTACCCGGAAAAGACGGTCAGCGACGACCCCGCGACCAGTAGCACGTCGGCGTCGTCGACCAACGAATACGCCTGCGCCACACGGTCCTTGGGCACACTCTCGCCGAAGTAGACGATGTCGGGTTTGAGCATCCCCGAACACCGCGGACAGTCCAGGTACCGGAATTCGTCGGTGTCGGTCACCGTCGCGTCGGCGTCCGGGGCCACCGCGATGCCACCGAGCCGCTCCGCACGCTCGACGAATCCGGGGTTGAGTGCTTCCAGCTCATCGGCCAGCTCGGCGCGCGTCATGGTGTAGCCGCAGGCCAGGCACACCACCTGGGCGTAGGTGCCGTGCAGATTCACCACAGTGCGGCTGCCGGCCTTGGTGTGCAGCAGGTCGACGTTCTGGGTGATCAGGCCGGTGACCACCCCGGCGCGTTCCAGTGCGGCCAGCGCCCGGTGACCCGCATTGGGCATGGTGTCGTCCATGTGGCGCCAGCCCACGTGATTGCGGGCCCAATACCGTTGCCGAAACGCCGGATCGGAGGTGAACTGGCGGATGGTCATCGGATTGCTCGGCGGGGAGTCCGGCCCGCGGTAGTCCGGGATGCCCGAATCGGTGGACATACCGGCGCCGGTGAGCACGGCCACCCGCCGGCGGGTCAGCAGGGCGACGAGCTCAGGTGCTTCCACTCCATCGAGAATAAGCGTCACTTCAGGCAGTGCGCCGCATCGACCAACTCTGCGCGCATATTGCTCTCCATCATCTTCAGCGCGGCCCGCCCCAGCTCGGCGTCGATGTGCGCGACACAATCCTGTGCCACCACCAACTCGAAGTGCCGGACATACGCGTCCAGGGCGCTGTAGAGGATGCACTGCTCGGTGACCTGACCAGTGAGGATCACCCGGTGGACGCCCAGCTGGGTCAGCAGGTACCCCAGCGAGGTGGCGTAGAACGCGCTGTGGCGCACCTTCATCAGGAAGCGGCAGTCATCGCTGGGGACGATGGGCCGCACCAGGTCGGGACGGGCGCCTTCGAGTGCTGCAGACACGAGGCCGGCGTGATCCGCGGTGAAGTCGCCGTAGTTGTCGTTGACGTAGATCAGATCGGCGTCGTCACTGCGCCGGGTCTCGGCGATCAGCGCGGCGATCGGGTCGACGATGGGTTCGACGTTCGGGATCAGCTTCTCGGCGTCGGGGTGCTCATAGGCGTTGAGCATGTCGATGACGAGGACAGCAGTTTCGGCCATGCCGGGTCTTTACCCGGTTATACGTAGTCCACCCACCACTGATGCAACTCGGCGAGATCACTGCCTTGGGCGATGCCCAGCATCAGGTCGGAGCTCTTGGTCCACATGATGTCGGGCGTGCCCTCGTAGGTTCCGCAGGCCACCCAGCCCTCCACCTGATCGGGGGTGGAGTCGTAATCCCAGGTGCCCGGGGAGTCGGCGCCGCCGGGGCACTGCTGCAGGGTGTCCTCGTCATTGCTCTGCCGGAACGCCTCGTCGAGCGCCTCCACCGTGGGAAACAGTGAGTAGGTCGCGGTGGCGGGCCCACCCGGGTTGGTGTTCTGCCCGCACTCGACGGTCGCCAGCGCACCGGAGACCGGCGGTCGCAGGGGTTCGCAGGATGCGTACCCGGACGGCACCACCCCCAGCAGACGGCGCAGGGCGGGGGAGACCGTCGCGTGGGGTGGCACGCGCACTTCGGTCCTGGGGACCGAGGTGACCGTCCGGGTGATCGTCTGGGTGGCCATCATCGCGCTCGCGGGCTCCCGCAAGGTCCAGGTGGTCACCACCGCGGCCACCAGCACCGCGACCCCGGCCAGGGCGCCGGCCACCACCCAGCCGCGCCTCTTGGGGCGCACCACGGGCTGCTGGGGCGCGGTCACCGTGAACATCCCGTCGGTGACCCCGGCCGCGTGTGCCGCCGCGCGCGCCAACTCGCCCGCGGTGGCGAACCGGTCACCGGGTTGTTTGGCCATGCCGCGCGCCACCACCGCATCGAGTGCCGGCGGCAGGCCGGGCAGCAGTGCGCTGGGCCGCGGTGGGGGTTCCATCAGATGGGAGGTGATGAGCACGCTCACGCTGTCGGCGCGGAACGGCTTGGTGCCGGTCAGACATTCGAACAGCACGCAGGCCAGCGCATAGACGTCGGCCTGGTAGGTCACCTCCGCGCTGGTGAAGCGTTCCGGTGCCATGTAGGCGAATGTGCCGATGGCCGTGCCCTGTTCGGTGAGCGTGTCATCGGTGGCCCCGTGAGCGATGCCGAAATCCACCAGATAGGCGAAATCATCGGCGGTGACGAGGATGTTCTCGGGTTTCACGTCGCGGTGGGTCACGCCTGCGGCATGCGCGGCGTCCAGGGCCGAGGCGATCTGCCGCACGATCGCCACCGCACGCGCCGGTGGCATCGGCCCGTCCCGGTTCAGCACCGAACGCAGGTCGACGCCGTCGATGAGGCGCATGTCGACGTACAACTGGCCGTCGACTTCACCGAAGTCGTGTATCGGAACCACATGCGGCTCTTGGAGTTTGCCCGCAGAACGCGCCTCCCGCTCGAGTCGCTTGCGGAACGTGTCGTTGTGCGAGAGTTCGGCGGGCAGCAGCTTCAAGGCCACCGTGCGGTCCTTCACGGTGTCATGAGCCTGGTAAACCTCACCCATTCCGCCACGACCGATCAGGCGGGTCAGCTGATAGGGACCCACCCGCGAGCCCACCCGCGTCGCGTCACTCATGGCCGACGCCCAGGCGGAAGGTGAACGTGTAGTCGCAGATCCGGATCAGGTCACCGTCGGCCAGGGTGGCACTGCCGCGCACCCGTGTGTGCTGGACCTCGATCCCGTTGGCCGAGCGCAGATCACTGAGCACATAACTGGTCCCGGTGTCGATCACCGCGGCGTGGTGGCGGCTCACCAGAGCGCTGGACAACACGATGTCGTTGTCGTCGAGCCGGCCGATCCGGGTCGCGACGGCGCGCAACGGGTACTGCCGTCCCGACGGGTCCTCCAGATACGCCGCCACGGATTCCGCCGACACGGCAGTGCGCTGCTCGAGTTGGGTCACGCTACCCACTGCGGCGGTCGTGGCCGCGCCCTTGGCGTCCAGGGGTTCCTGACGCAGGATCTTCTGGTGCAGCGCCCGCAGGGACGGGCCGGGATCGATGCCCAGCTCATCGGCCAGGGCGCTCTTGAGCCGCCCGTAGGTCTCGAGCGCGTCGCTTTGCCGCTCGGTGAGGTAGTAGGCGCTGATCAGCTGGGCCCACAGCGGTTCCCGGTACGGATGCTCGGCGGTCAGGGTCTCCAGGTCGGCGATCACGTCGCGGGCCCGCCCGCACACGATCTCGGCCTCGGCGAAAGCGGTGGCGGCCATCAGGCGGTCCTCGGTCAGTGCGGTGGCCAGCCCGTCGACGAAGCCAAAATCCTGCAGGTCTTCGAGCACGGGCCCACGCCACTCAGCCAGCGCCGCGGCCAGGTGCCGGCTGGCCAGGCTGAACTCCCCGGCCGCCGCCGCGCGTACGCCGGCGGCTTTCTCAGCGGCGAATCTGCCCAGGTCGAGTGCGGTCTCGGCGATGGTGAGCCGGTAGCCGGGCGGCGCGCTGGCCAGCGCGGCGTCCTCGGTCGGCAGCAGCTTGCGCAGATTGGACACATAGGAGTGCAGGCTCGCCCGCGCACCGGACGGGGGGTCATCCGGCCAGGCCGCGGCCAGCAGCGACTCGACCGCCACGGGCCGATTGCGGTTCATCAGCAACATCGCGAGCACCGCTCGCTGCTTGGGGGTGCCCAGCGCGACCGGGGTGCCGTCGAGGGTGATCTGCAGCGGGCCGAGCACACCGAACTGCGCAGATCTGCCCGTCATCACGCGTGTCCGTGTCCTTTGCCGTCGCCGCCGCTGTGCCCCCTGATTGTGCCGTGTGGCCGCGGCCGATGAGCGAACCGGGCGTGGATTTCATCGCTGCGTGGGCGCGAGATCGCCGGAATCGCCGGATCGGTGGCCATACTTCGGGGCACGGCGGGGAACAATGACACGGTGATGGACTTCTACAGCGCCTACCACCACGGATTCGTTCGGGTCGCCGCCTGCACCCTGCACACCACGATCGCCGACCCAGGCACCAACGCCGAGGCGGTGCTGCAGACCGCACGCGAATGCCACGACGACGGCGTCGGGCTCGCCGTGTTCCCCGAACTCACCCTGACGGGATACTCCATCGAGGACATCCTCTTGCAGGACACGCTGCTCGACGTGGTGGAAGACGCGCTGCGCGACGTCATCGCCGCGTCCGCCGACCTGCTGCCGGTACTGGTGGTGGGTGCACCCCTGCGCTACCGACACCGGATCTACAACTGCGCGGTGGTGATTCACCGTGGCGCCGTGCTCGGTGTGGCGCCGAAGTCCTATCTGCCGACCTACCGCGAGTTCTACGAACGACGACAGATCGCCCCGGGCGACGACATCCGCGGCGAGATCACCTTCAGCGGAGTGACGGCGCCGTTCGGTCCGGACCTGCTGTTCGACGCCTCCGATGTGCCCGGCTTCGTTCTGCACGTCGAAGTGTGTGAGGACATGTGGGTCCCGGTTCCGCCCAGCGCGCAGGCAGCGTTGGCGGGCGCCACCGTGCTGGCCAACCTGTCCGGTAGCCCGATCACCATCGGCCGCGCCGATGACCGCAAGCTGCTGGCCCGCTCGGCATCCTCACGCTGTCTGTCCGCCTACGTCTACGCCGCGGCCGGTGAGGGCGAGTCCACCACCGACCTGGCGTGGGACGGCCAGACCATGATCTACGAGAACGGGGTGCTGCTCGCGGAATCGGAGCGTTTCCCGAAAGGGGCGCAGCGCAGCGTCGCCGACGTCGACGTCGATCTGCTGGTCGCGGAGCGGTTGCGGATGGGCACCTTCGACGACAACCGGCGCCACCATGCGGCGTCGGTGGACGGGTTCCGGCGCATCGAGTTCACCCTCGACCCGCCGGCCGGCGACATCGGCCTCAAACGCAGTATCGAGCGTTTCCCGTTCGTACCGTCGGATGCCGCACGCCTGCAACAGGATTGCTACGAGGCCTACAACATCCAGGTGTCCGGACTGGAACAGCGACTGCGGGCGCTGAACTACCCGAAGGTGGTCATCGGCGTCTCCGGCGGGCTGGACTCCACCCACGCGTTGATCGTCGCCGCCAGGGCGATGGACCGCGAGGGGCGGCCACGCAGCGACATCCTGGCCTTCACCCTGCCCGGATTCGCCACTGGCGACCGCACCAAAGGCAACGCGATCGCGTTGAGCAACGCGCTGGGGGTGACGTTCGAGGAGATCGACATCCGCGACACCGCCAAGCTGATGCTCACCGAGATGGGGCATCCGTTCGGCCGCGGTGAGAAGGTCTACGACGTCACCTTCGAGAACGTGCAGGCCGGGTTGCGCACCGACTACCTGTTCCGGATGGCCAACCAGCGTGGCGGCATCGTGCTGGGCACCGGTGATCTGTCCGAGCTGGCGCTGGGCTGGTCCACCTACGGGGTGGGCGATCAGATGTCGCATTACAACGTCAACGGCGGCGTCCCGAAGACGTTGATCCAGCATCTCATTCGCTGGGTCATCTCCTCGGGTCAGTTCGACGACGACGTCGACCGGGTCCTGCAGTCGGTGCTCGACACCGAGATCAGCCCCGAGCTGGTGCCCGTCGGCGAGGACGAGGAGATCCAGAGCAGCGAAAGCAAAGTCGGACCGTATGTGCTGCAGGACTTTTCGCTGTTCCAGGTGCTGCGGTACGGGTTCCGGCCGTCGAAGGTGGCGTTCCTGGCCTGGCATGCCTGGCATGACGCCGAACTCGGCCACTGGCCGCTGGGGTATCCGCTGGACAAGCGGCCGCAATTCTCGCTGTCCGAGATCCGGCACTGGATGCAGGTGTTCGTGCAGCGGTTCTATTCCTTCAGCCAGTTCAAGCGGTCGGCGCTGCCCAACGGGCCGAAAGTCTCTGCCGGGGGCGCGCTCTCACCGCGCGGCGACTGGCGGGCCCCGTCGGACATGTCGGCCCGCATCTGGCTCGACGAGATCGAACGCGAGGTACCCGCCGAGTAAGCGGGCCGGCCCCGTGTTTTGGGCCGGTCGACGAGCCCGAGGGACGAGGGGGAGAGAGGGCCGGCCCCATGTTTCGGGCCGGTCGACGAGCCCGAGGGACGAGGGGGAGAGAGGGCCGGCCCCGTGTTCGGGACCCGCTAGGCTGGCGCGGTCCCCGGGAACGAAAGGTCATTCGGTATGAGTGAGCAGGTCCGCTATGTGTTGGATGAGTCGGAACTGCCGACCCATTGGTACAACATCGTCGCCGACCTCCCCACGCCGCCGCCTCCGCCTCTGCACCCCGGCACCCACGAACCGGTCGGACCCGATGATCTCGCGGCGCTGTTCCCGCCGGAGCTGATCGCCCAGGAGGTCAGCGCCGAGCGCTACATCGAGATCCCGGAACCGGTGCGCCAGGTCTACCGGCAGTACCGGCCGTCCCCGCTGGTGCGCGCCCGCCAGTGGGAGAAGGCGCTGGGCACCCAGGCCCGCATCTACTACAAGTACGAGGGTGTCTCGCCGGCCGGCTCGCACAAGACCAATACCTCTGTGCCGCAGGTGTATTACAACGCCCTGCACGGCACCACCCGGCTCACCACCGAAACCGGGGCCGGGCAGTGGGGCACCGCACTGGCGTATGCCTGCGCGCTGTTCGGGCTCGAGTGTGAGGTGTGGCAGGTCGGTGCGTCCTTCGACGGCAAGCCGCAGCGGCGCACCCTGATCGAGGTGTTCGGCGGCACGGTGCACCGGTCACCGAGCCGGCTCACCGAGTTCGGCCGCACCCTGGCCCAGGACCATCCCGGCTCGCTCGGCATCGCCATCTCCGAGGCCGTCGAGGTCGCCGCCCAGGATGAGGCCACCAAGTACGCGCTGGGGTCGGTGCTCAACCATGTCCTGCTGCACCAGACCGTCATCGGCGAGGAGGCCCTCAAGCAGCTGGCCCTGGCCGGCGAGTCCGGCGCCGATCTGGTGATCGGCTGCGCCGGGGGCGGTTCCAACCTGGCCGGGCTGACGTTCCCGTTCCTGCGCGAGAAGCTGGCAGGCACGCAGTCGCCCCGGCTGCTGGCGGTCGAGCCCGCGTCGTGCCCGTCGTTGACGCGCGGTGAATACCGTTACGACTTCGGCGACACCGGCGGCATGACCCCGCTGATGAAGATGTACACCCTGGGCCACGACTTCGTGCCCTCGCCGATTCATGCCGGCGGGCTGCGCTATCACGCGATGGCGCCGCTGGTGTCGCATGTGGTGGCCGAGGGCCTGCTCGAGGCCGTCGCGTTGCCGCAGAGTGAATGCTTCGACACGGCAATGCAATTCGCCCGGACCGAGGGCATCGTGCCGGCTCCGGAGTCGGCGCACGCGCTGGCGCAGGCGCGGCGGGCGGCCGCAGAGGGCGGCGAGCAGGTGATCGTGATAGGCCTGTCCGGGCACGGCCTGCTGGAACTCGGCGCCTACGACGCCTACCTCTCCGGTGGGCTCTCCGATGATCCGCTGTCCGAGGATGCGCTGCAGACGGCGCTGGCCGGCGTTGTGCAGCTGTGATGGGTGAGAACGCCGAGCTTGCGCCCGGGGCTGTTGCGGCGCGCGTTCAGCAGCCCGCAGTGCAATCTCGAGAACTCATTTAGAGCCGGCCGTCCACCCGCAGCTGCGGATGCACCCACTCCGGGGAACGCCGGGCCTTGAACGCCCGGAATCCCTCGACGGCTTCGTCGCCGCTGTAGCTGGCCTTCATCCCGATGCGGTCGAACAGGCCCATGTAGTTGTCCAGGCTCGACTTCACCACCGACCGGGCCTTCGGGGCGGTGCGACAGCACTGCGCCAGGACTTCGCGGGCGGCGGACGGCAGGTCGTCGTGCGCCACCACGCGCGCCACCATGCCCCAGTCGACGGCTTCGTGCGCGTCGAGGGTGCGGCCGGTGAACATCAGGTCGCGGGTGCGCACGGGCCCGATCATCCGCGCCAGCATCTGGCTGTAGTAGGTATCGGCGATTCCTCGGTACAGCTCCGGCACCCGGAACGTGGCGCGGTCGCTGACCACCGCCATATCGCTGCACATCGCGATCTGCAGACCGCCGCCCTGACACAGCCCGTTGACCGCCGACACCACCGGTTTCACCGACTGCCGCAGCGTTTCGAACGGAGTGACGTCCATGGACAACGCCGAACCGAAAGTCAGCCAGTTGTCCGAGCCGTCTCCGCCGCCGAGGTCGCCGCCGGGGGCGAACACGTCGCCGGTGCCGGTGATCAGCAGCCCCGCCAGGCTGTCGTCGGCTTCCACCAGCCCCACGGCGTAACGGATCCCGAAGTACATCGCCGGGGTCATCGCGTTGCGGGCCTGCGGCCGGTCGAGGGTGACGACGGCGAACGGTCCCTCGCGTTCGAAGCGCAGGTATTCGGTGCCCAGCCAATCGCCTTCAGGAGGTCGCGGGGTGCTCATGAGTGCTGACTATAACCACAACGGTATGGGTTTCAGTCGCGCGCCAGCGCATCCTCGATGGTCTCGTCATTCGGCGCGCAATCACCGGCGCCGGGTACCAACGTCGCCAACGCGCCCGCCGCGCAGGCCCGCCGCAGAGCGTGATAGCGGTCCGCCAGCCAGCCCGCCGCCAGCACCCCGGCGAATACATCACCCGCGCCGGTGGTGTCGACCGCTTCGACCGCCGGCGCCGGCACTTCGAACTCCTGGTCCTCGCCGATGTAGGTGGCACCACGCCCGCCACGGGTGATCACCAGATGGGCAACGGGCCACTGCCAGTGCTGGTACTCGGATTCGTTGACGATCACCACATCGGTGGCCGCGGCCAGTTCGGCCAGTCCATGCGGGTCGGCTCCGGCAGGTGAGGCATTGACGACCACCGTTGCGCCCGCGGCCTTGGCCACCCGCGCCGCCACCAGCGCCGTGGGCAACGGGATCTCGAGCTGCAGCAGCACGATATCGGCGTCGGCGACCAGGTCGCGCAGGTGGGGCGAGTCCAGTGTCAGATGACCGTTGGTACCCGGGGCCACGACGATCATGTTCTCGCCGTCGGCGTCGACGACGATGGCGGCCGTTCCGCTGGGGCCCGGCAATGTGACCACACCCTCGAGCCCAACGTCGTTGGCGGCCAGGTGCTCTCGTAGGTGCTCGCCGTTGGCGTCCGGGCCGATCGCGGCGATCAACTGCACCTCGGCCCCGGCGCGCGACGCTGCGATGGCCTGGTTACCGCCCTTGCCGCCGGGCACCAACCGCACCCCCGACCCCAACACCGTCTCCCCGGGCCGGGGCAAGGCGGCCACGTCGAACACCACGTCCATGTTGACGCTGCCGACCACGGTCAAGCGGCTCATGCCGTCACCGAGAAGGGTTGCGGCAACGGGGCCCGGCCGGTCAGCGCGCGCAACACGACCTCCCCGTGACCCATCGCCACCGCGATCCGCGCGCCCAGCGACGCGGAAACCCGCAAGGCCTCACCCGGTGGGGCGAAGTCCAGCCCGGTGGCATCAGCGATGTCGAAACCATGCACGGTCAGCTCGAAGATGCGCGTCGGTAGGTAGGCGAACAACCGCATACCCGCGCCCCCCAGGACCGCGATGAGCTCGTCCCCACGTCCGTCGAGTTTTCGCAGAGCCTCGGCCACCATCGCGTCGACCGCGTCGGCCGGCTGCTGTCCCAGGCCGGCGCCGGCCTGGCGACCCCGCTCCAGGACCGCCGCCCCCTCGGTCGCCGCGACGTCGGCCGCCATCCGGTAGTACTCCTCGGGCCCATCGATGTCGACCTGCTCAGCGGGTGAATCGAGGTAGGTGATGACGGTGGCCAGTGACCGCGAGGTGTGGCCGACCAGGGCGCGCAGATCCCATTCGCCCAACCCCGGGCCGTCGAACCGGTCGACAGGAATCCGGCGCACCTGATCGGCGAAGCTCCGGGCTGCGGAAGCGTAGGCGGCAACCACATCCTCTTGGTTCATGCCGACAGAATCTACCGCCGCATCGCCCCCTGCCGGGGTGCGGTCGGCCAATCCGTGTCCGGCCCGATAAGCTGGGCTAATGAGTCTGGAGGCACCGACGCTCACAGGACTGCGCGACACCGTGCACGACGCCGCCAAACACGCCCGCGTAGCGGCCCGCGTGCTGGGCACGCTGTCCACCGTGGCCAAGGATCGGGCACTGCACGCCGCCGCCGATGCGGTGCTGGCCAACAGCGCGGCGATCATCGCCGCCAACGCCCAGGATCTCGACGCCGCCCGAGCTGCCGGAACCGCCGCCGCGATGCTGGACCGGCTGGCCCTCAACCCGCAGCGCATCGACGGTATCGCCGCGGGTCTGCGCCAGGTGGCGGGGCTACCCGATCCGGTCGGTGAGGTGCTGCGCGGACGTACCCTGCCCAACGGGCTGCGGTTACGCCAGCAGCGGGTGCCGCTCGGTGTGGTGGGCATCGTCTACGAAGGCCGCCCGAATGTCACCGTCGACGCCTTCGGCCTGACCCTCAAGAGCGGCAATGCTGTTCTGCTGCGCGGTAGTTCGTCGGCAGCGCACTCCAACGCCGCGCTGGTGTCGGTGCTACGGGAGGCGCTGGTCGGAGAAGGGTTACCCGCCGATGCGGTGCAGCTGCTGCCCAGCGAGGACCGCGCCTCGGTCACCCATCTGATCCAGGCCAGGGGCCTGGTCGACGTGGTGATCCCGCGCGGCGGGGCGGGCCTGATCAACGCCGTGGTGCGCGACGCGCTGGTACCCACCATCGAAACCGGGGTCGGCAACTGCCACGTCTTCGTGCACGGGGCAGCGGATCTCGATGTGGCAGAACGCATTCTGCTCAACGCCAAGACCCGCCGGCCGAGTGTGTGCAATGCCGCCGAAACCCTGTTGGTGGACTCCGCGGTCGCCGGACACGCCCTGCCCCGGCTGGTGAGTGCGTTGCAGAACGCTGGTGTGACCATCCACGCCGACCCCTCCGAGGAAGAGCTGCGCGCGGAGTTCCTGTCGATGGACATCGCCGTCGCCGTCGTCGACGGGGTGGACGGGGCGATCGCGCACATCAATGAATACGGCACCGGGCACACCGAAGCCATCGTCACCACTGATCTTGCTGCGGCGCAACGGTTCACCGATCAGGTGGACGCCGCCGCGGTGATGGTCAACGCGTCGACGTCGTTCACCGACGGTGAGCAGTTCGGGTTCGGCGCCGAGATCGGTATCTCCACCCAGAAGTTGCACGCCCGTGGCCCGATGGGCCTGCCCGAACTGACCTCGACCAAGTGGATCGTCTGGGGAGACGGACAGATCCGACCCGCCTAGGAGCCTCATTGAGTACACCCGCTCGTTCCGTCCCGCTGTTCGCCGATATCGACGACGTGGCCCGGAAGCTGGCCGAAACCGGCTACCTGCCCGACACCGCCACCGCCACGGCGGTGTTCCTCGCCGACCGGCTGGGCAAGCCGCTGCTGGTGGAGGGGCCCGCGGGTGTCGGCAAGACCGAATTGGCCCGCGCGGTAGCACAATCCACGGGCGCGGAGCTGGTGCGGTTGCAATGTTACGAGGGGGTCGACGAGGCCCGGGCGCTCTACGAGTGGAACCACGCCAAGCAGATCCTGCGCATCCAATCCGGATCGGGCGACTGGGATCAGACTCGTGACGACGTGTTCAGCGAGGAGTTCCTGCTGTCGCGGCCGCTGCTGACGGCCATCCGGCGCACCGACCCGACGGTGCTGCTGATCGACGAAACCGACAAGGCCGACATCGAGATCGAAGGCCTGCTGCTCGAGGTGCTCTCCGACTTCGCCGTCACCGTCCCCGAACTGGGCACCATCACGGCCGAGCGCAAACCCTTCGTCGTGCTGACCTCGAACGCCACCCGCGAACTGTCCGAAGCGCTCAAGCGTCGCTGCCTGTTCCTGCACATCGATTTCCCCGACCCCGACCTGGAACGGCGCATCCTGCTGTCCCGGGTGCCCGAACTGCCCGAGAAGATGGCCGAGGAACTGGTGCGCATCATCGGGGTGCTGCGCGGGATGCAGCTCAAAAAGGTGCCCTCGGTCGCCGAGACCATCGACTGGGGCCGCACGGTGCTGGCGCTGGGCATGGACACCATCGACGACGCCACCATTGCCGCCACCCTCGGTGTGGTCCTGAAACACCAGTCCGATCAGCAGAAGGCCTCCGGGGAACTGAGACTGAACTGATGGCCGCCCGACGAATCAGCCCACCACAGCCCCTGGCGCCCCACGGGCTGCCGGGCCACCTCGTCGATTTCGTCGAGGCGCTGCGCAGATCGGGTATCGCCGTCGGGCCGTCGGAGACCGTTGACGCCGGCCAGGTGCTGGCCACCCTCGGCCTGGGCGACCGGGAGGTGCTGCGCGAAGGTCTGGCGTGCGCGGTGCTGCGGCGGGCGGATCACCGCGAGACCTATGACGCCATGTTCGACCTGTGGTGGCCGGCGGCGCTGGGGGACCGGACGGTGGTGGAGCCCGAGGACGGGCCAGCGGACACCCCTCCGCAACTGCCGCCCGAGGACGTCGAGGCCATGCGCGGCATGCTGCTGGAGCTACTCAACAACAACGAGGACCTGGCCAACCTGGATCAACGACTGGCGGCGATGATCGCCCAGATCGTCGAGGCCTACGGCAAGTACAACTCCAGCCGCGGACCGTCGTACTCGTCGTATCAGACCCTGCGGGCGATGGCCCTGGACGAGCTGGAGGGCAAGCTGCTGGCCGGTCTGCTGGCCGGCTACGGCGAACAGCCCACGCCGTCGCAGGAGGAGATCGCCAAATCTCTTGCTGCACAGCGCATCAACCAGATCCGCAAGATGGTGGAGTCCGAGACCAAACGGCGTACGGCCGAGCAGCTCGGTCGTGACCACGTGCAGATGTACGGTATCCCGCAGCTCAGCGAGAACGTCGAGTTCCTGCGCGCCTCGGGCGACCAGTTGCGCTCGATGCGCCGGGTCGTGGCACCCCTGGCCCGCACCCTGGCCACCCGGCTGGCCGCCAAGCGTCGCCGTCACCGCGCCGGACAGATCGATCTGCGCAAGACGCTGCGCAAGTCGATGTCCACCGGCGGCGTGCCCATCGATGTGGTGTTGCGCAAGCCCCGCCCCGCCCGCCCGGAACTGGTGGTGTTGTGCGACGTGTCCGGGTCGGTGGCCGGGTTCAGCCACTTCACCCTGCTGCTGGTGCATGCTCTTCGTCAGCAGTTCTCCCGCGTGCGCGTCTTCGCCTTCATCGACACCACCGACGAAGTGACCCACATGTTCGGTCCCGAAGCCGACCTGGCCATCGCCGTGCAGCGCATCACCCGCGAAGCGGGGGTGTACACCCGGGACGGACACAGCGACTACGGGCACGCCTTCAGCTCGTTCACCGAGCAGTTCCCGAATGTGCTCTCCCCGCGCAGCTCGCTGCTCGTCCTGGGCGACGGCCGCACCAACTACCGCAATCCGGCCACCGACATCCTGGCGCACATGGTGTCGGCGTCGCGGCACGCGCACTGGCTCAATCCCGAGCCCAGGCACCTGTGGGGCAGTGGCGACTCGGCGGTCCCGCGCTACGAAGAGGTCATCACCATGCACGAGTGCCGCTCGGCCAAACAGCTCGCCTCGGTGATCGACCAGCTCCTGCCGGTGTGACCTTGCGCCGAAACTCACGTCTGGGCCCTTTTGTCCGAGTAGCCGCCGGCAAAACGTCGGTCTCGGCACCGTCGACGCTGCCGTAAGCTGCCTATTCGTGACTCGACGCAGGCTGGGTGTGATGGGTGGGACGTTCGATCCCATCCACAACGGTCACCTGGTGGCCGCCAGCGAGGTGGCCGACCTGTTCGGCCTCGACGAGGTGGTGTTCGTCCCCACCGGTCAGCCCTGGCAGAAGGCCGGCCGCCACGTCACCCCCGCTGAGGACCGCTACCTGATGACCGTGATCGCGACGGCGTCCAACCCCCGGTTCTCGGTCAGCCGCGTCGACATCGACCGCGGCGGCAAGACCTATACCAAGGACACCCTGCGTGACCTCCAGGCCCTCAACCCCGACACCGACCTGTACTTCATCACCGGCGCCGATGCGCTGGCATCGATCCTGTCCTGGCAGAACTGGGAAGATCTGTTCTCGATGGCCCGCTTCGTCGGAGTGAGCCGCCCCGGTTTCGAACTGGACGGCAAACACATCGAGGCGGCCCGTTCGGAGCTGCCCTCCGATGCCCTCTCACTGGTCGAGATTCCCGCGCTGGCGATCTCGTCGACCGACTGCCGGGACCGCGCCGAGCGGTCCCGCCCGATCTGGTACCTGGTGCCCGACGGGGTGGTGCAGTACGTGTCCAAGCGCGACCTGTACCGGGACCCCACGCAACAGCCCACCGCACACGGCCGCAGCCTGGCCAAGACGACGAATCAGGAGATTTCGTGACCGCCTCCGACGAAGCCCTCGCGATGGCAGAGGTCGCCGCCCGAGCCGCGGCGGCCAAGATCGCCGAAGACGTCATCGTGATCGACGTGTCCGGGCAGCTGGTGATCACCGACTGCTTTGTCATCGCCTCCGGCTCCAACGACCGTCAGGTCAACGCCATCGTCGACGAGGTGGAAGAAAAGATGCGCCTGGCCGGGTACAAGCCTGCCCGTCGCGAGGGCACCCGGGAAGGACGCTGGGTGCTGCTGGACTACGTCGACATCGTGGTGCACGTGCAGCACCGCGACGAGCGGGACTTCTACGCCCTGGACCGGCTCTGGAAGGACTGCCCGGTGATCCCGGTGAACCTCGACGACGTGGCCGTCGATGCCGAGGGCGGCCAATGAGCACCCCCGCACGGCGCATCCGCCGGCTGGTGATGCTGCGCCACGGTCAGACCGAATGGAACGCAGGCAGCCGCATGCAAGGCCAGATCGACACCGATCTGACCGACCTGGGTCGCACACAGGCGGTAGCCGCGGCGGAGGTGCTGGCCAAACGGCAGCCGCTGCTGATCGTGTCGTCGGATCTGCGTCGCGCCTTCGACACCGCCGCGGCACTGGGGGAGCGCACCGGACTGGCCGTCGGTGTGGACACCAGGCTGCGGGAGACTCATCTCGGTGACTGGCAAGGGCTCAACCACCTCGAAGTGGACGCCATGGCGCCGGGTGCCCGGCTGGCGTGGCGCGATGACGCGCGCTGGGCTCCCCACGGCGGGGAAAGCCGGGTCGACGTCGCCGCCCGCAGCCTGCCGGTGGTCACCGAACTCGTTGCCAGTCAGCCGGACTGGGGCTCCGAAGCCGACGGTACCGATGCCGACCGGCCGGTGGTGCTGGTGGCCCACGGTGGTCTGATCGCCGCGTTGACGGCCGCGGTGCTCGACATCCCGGTGGACAACTGGCCGATCCTCGGTGGCATGGGCAACGCGAGTTGGGTTCAGCTGTCCGGGCATTCGGCCTTCGAGGCGGCACCCGAGGACGTCAAGTGGCGACTCGACGTGTGGAACGCCTCGGCGCAGGTCGCCAATGATGTCCTCTGACCGGCAGCCCACGCTGCTGGTCTTCGCCGACTCGCTGGCCTATTACGGCCCGACCGGCGGTCTGCCCTCCGATGATCCCAGGATCTGGCCCAATCTTGTTGCCGATGCCCTGGGTTGGCGGCTGGAGCTGATCGGCCGGATCGGCTGGACGTGCCGCGATGTCTGGTGGGCGGCCACCCAGGACCCGCGCTCCTGGGCGGCGCTGCCGCAGGCGGGTGCGGTGATCTTCGCCACCGGCGGCATGGATTCGCTGCCCTCACCGTTGCCGACCGCGTTGCGGGAACTGATCCGCTACGTGCGCCCGCCGTGGTTGCGGCGCTGGGTGCGCGACGGCTACGGCTGGGTGCAGCCCCGACTGTCGCCGTACGCGCGGGCCGCGCTGCCGCCCGCGCTGTCGGTCGAGTATCTCGAGATGACCCGCGGCGCCATCGATTTCAATCGGCCCGGTATACCGATGGTGGCCTCGTTGCCGAGTGTGCACATCGCCGAGACCTACGGTAGGGCCCATCACGGCCGTTCCGGCACCGTCGCCGCGCTCACCGCATGGGCCGGCGAGCACGACATTCCGCTGGTCGATCTCAAAGACGCTGTGGCCGAGCACATCTTCGCGGGACGAGGCAACCCGGACGGGATCCACTGGAACTTCGAAGGGCACCGTGCCGTCGCCGACCTGATGCTCGAGGCGCTGGCCGCGGCAGGTGTCGCCGCCCCGCAGTCCGGCAGGTGAGATGACCGTCATCATCGTCACCGACTCCTCGGCGCGGATTCCCCGGGAGCTGGTCGAAGCCAACGACATTCGAGTGGTGCCCCTGCACATCCTGGTCGACGAACAGGACCTGCGCGACGGGGTGGACGAGGTACCGGACGACGTCCACGACCACGCGGCTTCCACGGCGGGGGCGACGCCGGCCGAGCTGCGTGCCGCCTACTCGCGCGCGTGGGAGGACAGCGGCGGGGACGGGGTGCTGGCGGTGCACATCTCGGCAGCATTGTCGAGCACCGTCACCGCCGCTGCGCAGGCTGCCGCGGAGTTCGGCGGACGCGTTCGGGTGATCGATTCACGTTCTGCGGCAATGGGTATCGGCTTTGTCGCGCTGGCGGCGGCGCGCACCGCGGCCACCGGTGCAGACCTCGATGCGGTGGGGGTGGCCGCCGAGTCGGCGGTACGCCAGAGCCACGGGTTCATCGTGGTGCACCGGCTGGACAATCTGCGCCGCAGCGGACGTATCGGTGGTGCCGCGGCGTGGCTGGGCACCGCGTTGTCGCTCAAACCGCTGCTGCGCATCGACGACGGTAAACTCGTTCTGGCGCAACGGGTCCGCACTGCGTCCAAGGCCGTGATGGCGATGCAGGACCGGGTGTGCGAGCTGGTGGGCGAGCACACGGCCTCGATCGCCGTCCATCACGTGGCCGACCCCGCGGCCGCCGACGAGCTGGCCGCCGCCCTGCAGTCGCGGCTGCCGGCCTGCGAGGCGCCGATCGTCACCGACCTCGGCCCGGTGCTGGCATTGCATGTCGGCGCAGGCGCGCTGGCCGTCGTCGTGTCTTTGTGAATTGCGGAGTTCGGAAGCCGCTGAACTCCCCGAATCACGAAAAGAAGCGGCCTGTGACCGGGGGTAGGTCCTTGAGCGTGACGATGCCCGGCTTGGCGGCGACGACGGCGGGCACCGCGTTGGTCACCGGCATCGCGGTGTAGATCATCCCCAGGCCCATGAAACCTGGTTCGCTCCAGCCCTTAGGTGGCAGGCAGTGCAGGACCGTACGCATGTTCGGCACCCCGAAGACCTGGATGACGTGACCGTGCTCCAGCGGTTTGGGCGGGGTGACGTGCTCGCCCATGGTCCAGTTGAACCCGACGCTGACCACATTGCGCTCGCCGACCCACCCACGGTGATAGCCGTACACCGACCCGACCGTGCCGGCCGGGATCTTCATGAACCCCAGATCCGTATCACCGGTGGCGGCGGTGAACTGCACGTCGAAGGTCATCCGGTCCAGCTCGGCTCCGATCGCGTCGGCCATCATGGCTGCCGACTCGGCGAACACCTCACTTTCCCGGCGCACACTCTCGGCCAGGTCCGGGGTGTCGGGGTCCTGGCCGAAACCCATGGCCGACTGGGTGCCCGCCGACTCGTAGGTGGAGCAGTCCACCGATTCCGTGATGCGGATCTCGTCGACGCGCTCGCAGGAACCCGACAGCACCATCCCCACCATGTTCGTCATACCCGGGTGGGCGCCGTTACCGAAAATGGTCGATTTGCCTGTCTCGCACGCAGTCAGAATGCGGTCGAGGTCGGCGGGCGTCTGTTTTCCGCCGGTGATCCACGCCGCGCTGGTGCACACGTTGACCCCGTTCTCCAGCAGGGCCACCAACTCGTCGATGCTGGGCCACAGCGGGTTGTAGCAGCACGCGTCGGCGCCCAGAGCCAGCAGCGCGTCGATGTCGTTGGTGGCCAGCACACCCGTGGGCTCGGGCCAGCCGGCCAGGTCGGCGGCGTCGCGGCCCACTTTCTCCTCGCCATGGGCGTACACGCCGGCCAACTCCATGTCGGGGCGGCCGATGATCGCATGCAGCGACCGTCGGCCGATGTTCCCGGTGGTCCACTGGATCACTCGCAGCGGGCGTCGGCTTGGCGTGGCGTTCATCGGCACTCCCGGTAGTAGACAGTTCTGAGAGTATGTACTCACCTGCCACCGGGCCGGGCCGTAACCGCGGACGAGACTCATCCACAGTCCGCCGCCCATCCACAGGAGGCCCGGGTGCACCGCCGCGACCACGCCGATCGGTCCGCCACCGGTCCTAGCGTCGGGCACATGCCGACTGAACTCGCCACCGACAGACTGCACCGCCGCCTCGGTGAGGGCCCCGACGCACCCGGTGCGGAGGCCCCTGCCGCCGACGACCCCCATGACCTGGTGCCGCGCTGGCTGCCCGACGCCAACGGCAACCGCCCAGGGTGGTGGGAAACGGTGCGCGCGGACCCCGGTCGCGCCGGCGCGCTCGCGCTCGGTGCGGTGGCCGCGGTGGCGGTGCTGATCACCGTGTTCACGCTCATCCGCGACGAGCCGGCACCGGTGTCGTCGGCGAATCTGCCTGCGGTGGAGATGGTGTCGTCGGCCAGTCCGCGGCCGGAGCAGGCGCCGCAGTCGGAGCAACCGGTGGTGGTCAGTGTGGTGGGTCTGGTGCACAAACCCGGTCTGGTCACCCTGGCGGCGGGCGCGCGCGTCGCCGATGCGCTCGACGCTGCCGGAGGTGTCACCGACGGGGCCGACACCATCGGTCTCAACATGGCCAGGCGTGTCGCCGACGGTGAACAGGTGATCGTCGGCATCGCACCGGTGCCCGGGCAGCGTGCCGCGCTGGCCAGTTCGGTGGCCCCCGGTGCGGCTGGGGCCGCCGCGCCGGGCGAGACACCGGCGGCCGCGGAGGCTGCGACGGCGGCGACGGCACCGGTCGACCTCAACACGGCCACCGCCGAGCAGTTGGACACGCTGCCCGGCATCGGACCGGTCACCGCCGCGGCCATCGTCGCCTGGCGCGACGAGCACGGATCCTTCGGCAGCGTCGAGCAACTCAGCGAAGTCGACGGTATCGGGCCGGCCCGGCTGGACAAGCTGCGAGACCTCGTGCAGGTGTGAGCGCCGCGGAACCGGCCCGCTACGACCTGCGGTTGGTGCCCGCCGCGGTGACCGCCTGGGCCGTCACCGCGGCAGCCATCCTCTGGCAGGCCGGTGTGCTGCTCACCGTGGGCTGCGCGGCGGTGGCCGCAGGGTGCATGCTCACGCGCCGGCGCACCGGGTTGCGCGCCGTGACAACGGTGGTGCTGGCTGCCGCCGCGGTGGGCATCGGATTCGGTACTGCTGTCACGTTGCGCGACAACGCGATCCGCGACAGTCCCGTGGTGCAGAGTATCGGCCGCGAGGCCGACGTCACGGTGCTGGTCACCGAGAGTCCGCGGTCGCTCGGCAGCGGGCGGCTGCTGATCCGGGCCGACCTGCGGTTGCTCGCGGACCGCGAAACACGGGGCAGGGTGCTCGTTTTCGCCTCGGCGCACCGATTCGGCGCGGTCACCGCCGGGCAGTCGATCCGGTTCCGGACACACATCGGACCGCCGACCCGACGCGACCTGACCGTTGCGGTCCTGACCGCCTCGGGTCGCCCTACCATCGGTGAGGCCACCGCGGTGCAGCGTGGCGCCCAGTACCTGCGGACCCGCCTCGCCGAGCTGGCCCGCACCGTCCTACCCGCAGATCAGGCGGCTTTGCTGCCGGCGCTGGTGCTCGGCGACACCTCCACGTTGCCGCCGTCGACCGTCAGTGACTTCCGGGCCGCCGGCCTGACACACCTGACGGCGGTGTCGGGCGCCAACGTCACCATCGTCTGCGGCGCGGTCCTGCTGTGTGCGGCGATCGTGGGCCCACGCATCGCGGTGGCACTGGCGGCGGTGGTGTTGGTCGCCTTCGTGGTGGTGGTGCAGCCGACGCCCAGCGTGCTGCGGGCCGCCGTGATGGGCGCCATCACGCTGCTGGCCATCGTGTCGGCGCGGCGCAGGCAAGCCATCCCGGCGTTGTCGGCCACCGTCATCGGCTTGCTCGCGGTGGCTCCGCACCTGGCCGTCGACGTCGGCTTCGCGCTGTCGGTGGCGGCGACGGCGGCTCTGGTGGTCCTGGCGCCGGCCTGGTCGCGCCGCCTGGTGGCCCGCGGCTGGCCGAAACCCCTGGCCGACGCGGTGTGTGTGGCGCTGGCGGCGCACCTGGTCACCGCGCCGCTGATCGCCGGGGTGTCCGGCAATCTCAGCGTGATCGGTGTCGTGGCCAACGTGCTCGTGGCTCCCGTGATCGCGCCGATCACCGTTCTGGGTACCGCCGCCGCGGCCATGTGTGCGGTGCTACCTGCCGGTGCGGCACTGCTGATCCGGTTCACCGGGCCGGAGTTGTGGTGGTTGCTGCTGGTGGCGCAGACGGCGGCCGACGTGCCGAACGCGGCGGTTCCGGTGCCCTCCGGGGTCGGTGGGGCCGTGGGTTTGGCGGCGGCCTCCCTCGCGGCAGCGCTGCTGTGGCGCCGGCGGGTGTTCCGGCTCGTGGCGGCCGGGGCGCTGGTGTGCCTGCTCGCATGGATGGCGTCGGGCTGCCTCACCGGCCACGTTGCCGTGGTGTCGGCAGGTCGTGACACCATCATCGGGTGAGCCAACAGGTCCAAGGACTGCATCTGATCCTGGGCGAGGAAGAGCTGCTCGTCGAGCGTGCTGTCATGTCGGTCCTCAGCCAGGCACGTGACCTCGCCGGCACCCGCGACGTACCGGTGGACCGGTTGCGCGCCGGTGAGGTGAGCACCAGTGAGCTCGCCGAGTTGCTCAGTCCGTCGCTGTTCGCCGAAGAGCGAGTAGTAGTCCTGGAGTCGGCGGCCGAAGCCGGCAAAGATGCCGCGGCCATGATCGCCGACGCGGCGGCCGAGCTGCCCGAGGGCACCATGCTGGTGGTGGTGCACACCGGCGGTGGGCGGGCCAAGGCGCTGGCGGGCCAGCTGAAGGACCTCGGGGCACAGGTGCACCCCTGCCCGAAGATCACCAAGGCCAGTGAGCGCGCCGATTTCGTCCGCGCCGAGTTCCGTTCGCTGCGGATCAAGGTCAACGACGACACGGTCACCGCTCTCATCGATGCCGTCGGATTCGATGTGCGGGAACTGGCATCTGCCTGTTCACAACTGGTCGCAGACACCGACGGGCGTGTCGACGCTGCTGCCGTACGGCGGTACCACAGTGGCAAAGCCGAGGTGAAAGGCTTTGACATCGCCGACAAGGCGGTGGTCGGCGACGTGGAGGGCGCGGCCGAAGCGTTGCGGTGGGCGATGATGAGCGGCGAACCGCGGGTGGTGCTGGCCGATGCCCTGGCCGAAGCGGTGCACACCATCGCCAGGATCGCGCCGCTGTCGGGCGACCCGTACCGCCTTGCGTCGGAGGTGGGATTGCCCCCGTGGCGGGTGCAGAAGGCGCAGAAGCAGTCCCGCCGGTGGTCCCGCGACGGTGTCGCGACAGCTATCCGGGTGGTCGCCGCGCTCAACGCTGATGTCAAGGGCGCGGCGGCCGACGCCGATTATGCGCTGGAGACAGCGGTGCGGCAGGTCGCCGAGATCGCGGCGGCCGGGCGCCATTGATGTCGTGACCCGCTAACCGCGCAACGGCTTGAAGTCATACTGCCAGCAAGTATTTGGTGGTCTAACAGTTCCAGTTGCTCGTTTGAGCGAATAAACTCCGCTGAGTGGGGAGCGGCTCGCCGCTGGTCGGGCGAACTGAAGAAATTGCCGAGATCTCGAGGGCGATAGCCGGATCGGGTGGACTCGTGCTGGCCGGCGCGGCGGGCGTGGGTAAGACCCGGTTGGCCCGCGAGGCGCTGGCGGTCGCCCGCCGAAGCGGACGACCCACCCGATGGGCAGTGGCCACCGGCTCGTCGAACACCGTGCCGCTGGGGGCTTTTGCCGAATTCGCCAGTAGCTTCGGTCGGGACCCGGTGCGGTGGGTCCAGGACGTGATCGATGCCTTGACCGCGGGATCCGCCCCGATGGCCACCGTGGTCGGCGTGGACGATGCGCATCTGCTCGACGATCTGTCCGCGCTGGTGGTCTACCAATTGGTGCGGCGCCGACTGGCCGCCGTGGTGCTCACGGTGCGCACCGGGCTCGGCGCCACCACCGCCGAAGCCATCACGTCGCTGTGGAAAGACGAATCGCTCGTCCGTATCGACCTGCAGCCGTTGTCGGCAGACGAGACCGCGGTGCTGGTGGCCGCCGCCCTCGGCGGTGACGTCGAACCGGCAAGCGCACAACGGTTTTGGCGCTACACCCGCGGCAACGTCCTCTACCTGCGGCAGCTCATCGCCGATGAGTTCGCCTCGGGCCGTGTCACGCAGCGGTCAGGTTTGTGGGTGTGGGACGGGCATCCCAGTTTCTCGCCGTCACTGCTGGAACTCATCGAAGCCAATATCGGCAGGCAGGAGCAGGCGGTCGTCGACGTGCTCGATCTGCTGGCGGTCGCCGAGTCGCTGGAGCTCGGCGTCCTGGAGCGGTTGGTGCCCACCGGGGTAATCGAAGCCGCCGAAGCCAGGGGAGTGATCTGCGTGGACACCGGCGGCGGCTCGGCGACGGTCCGGCCGTCGCACCCGATTTTCGGTGAGGCCCGTCGGTCCCGGCTCGGCACCGTCAGGTTGCGGTCGCTGCGAGGCCGGGTGGCGGTGGCGCTCGGTGAGCGCGGCGAAGCCTCACCGCAGCACAGCGTTCGGCGCGCTGTGCTGATGCTGGGGTCGGATCAGGCGCCCGATCCCGCGGTGTTGGTCGAGGCCGCCCAGGCGGCGATGTCGCTGCTGAATCCTGTTCTGGCAGTGAGTCTCACCGAAAGCGCGGTCCGTCACGGCGGTGGCCGGGCGGCGCAGCTGGCCTACGGGACGGCGTTGGCGTCGCTGCTGAGAATCGACAGTGCTGAGCAGGTGTTACGCCACCTTGCAGACACCTCGACCGACGCCGAAGAACTGACCCGGGTGGCGGTGGTGCGGGCCGCAGGACTGGCCTGGAGTGCCGGTCAAGCCGGCGCTGCGGCCCGGGTGCTCGCCGACGCCGAAACTCACGCCACCGACGCCGGCTTGATGGATTCAATTCTGGCTCTGCGGGTTTCGGTGCACGCAGGTAGCGGTCAGCCGCACCGGGCCGTCGCGGTGGCCGATCGGCTGAACCTCGATGCACTCGACGCGGCGGGCCGGATGCTGTTGGCCTGGGGATTGTCGGCTGCCCTGGGCGAGGCCGGCCGGCTGGACCGGCTGGCTTCGGCGGCTGCCGACGGATACGCCGTGGCCCGCACCGCAGCCGAAGCGTCACATCTGCGGTTCGGTTTGGGCATCCTGCACGTCCATAGCCTCAATCTGGCGGGCTGCATCCCCGAGGCCATGGAGATCGCCGAAGGTCTGCGGCGGGAGTCGCATGACGCCGATTCGGTTCGGCCCATGACGGCGACGGTGATGGGGCAGGCGGCACTGCACGCCGGGGAGCTCGGACAAGCGCAGCGGTATCTGCGGGAGGCCGCGTCGTCGGGAGTCGACGCGGGTGGCGGCCTGGGCGCATTGCTGGGGGTGTGCCTGGCCCGCGCGCTGGCGATGACCGGCGCCCGCGACGACGCGCAGGCTGCGCTGGCGAAAGTGCCTGCCTTCCAGGACTTTGCGTTGTGGGAGGCGGAACGCCTGCTGACCGCCGCGTGGGTGCACGCGGTCAGCGGTGTGGTGAGCAAGGCCGCAGCGGTGGCACGGGAGTCGGCGCGTGGACTGTCCGGTCAAGGCCGGTACGGCGCGGAGGTGCTGGCCCTGCAGTACGCGACCCAGTTCGGCGACAGGACCGCCGCCGCGCGTCTGGCCGAATTGACCAGACTGGTTCAGGGTCCCCGGGTGATCACTGCCGCATTGCATGCCCGCGGTCTGCGCGACCGCGACGCCGACGCCCTGCTGGAGGCGGCGCGCCGTTACGAAGAATTCGGGGATCGGGTCGCCGCCGCCGACGCGGCCGCACAAGCCGCGGTGGCGCTGCGGGAAAAGGGACTGGCGGGATCTGCGATGACGGCGGCCGCGGTGGCGCGGCGTCTCGCCGACGCGTGTGGTTCGGTGACGCCGGCCGTGCGGGCGGCCGCGATGCCGAACCCGTTCACCCAGCGACAGCGGGAAATCATCGCCTTGGCGGCCGCCGGCCTGACCAACCGGCAGATCGCCGCCCGGTTGGTGATGTCGGTTCGCACGGTCGAGGGGCATCTGTTCCGGGCGTCGCAACGCGCCGGCGTGAGTACCCGCGACGAACTGATCGCGCTGTTGGAAGGGCGACTGGACCCCAGGCCGGCAGCGCAGCGCGCGACGGGGTGACGCGACCGTCGTAGGTATGGGTAGTGGGGTAGTGGGCTACCCCTGGCGCTCGATGCGTGGACGCGCATCGTGAAAGAGTGACTGACGATCGTCGACGCCGAGACGACGCACTGGATCGGCTTCCGTTGCCGTATTCGACGGCGCTGCGGTTACGCGACGCCGGAATCGATCCGGAGTTGATCGCCGAGTGTGTGGGCGTCGAACAAGAATCGCTGCCGGCGCTGATCAGGATCGCTGAGGCGAAACTGGCCGCGGCCGGCTACCCGGGCTGAGGCCCGCGGGCTCAGAGCTTGTTGAGCGCGAGCGCCAGAGCCGACTTCTTGTTGGCGGCCTGGTTCTTGTGGATGACGCCCTTGCTGGCAGCCTTGTCGAGCTGACGGCTGGTCTTGACCAGCAGTTCGCCGGCCTTTTCCTTGTCGCCTGCGTCGACGGCTTCCCGGAACCCGCGGACAGCCGTGCGAAGCGAGGACTTCACCGACTGGTTGCGCAGTCGGGCGCGCTCGTTGGTACGGATGCGCTTTTCCTGCGACTTGATGTTGGCCACGCGTGAGTTCCTTCGTACTTTCTGAGCTGATGGTTCTGGCTACCCGGTACGGGCGCCAGCGCGCCCGGCGGCGGGCAGCGACTGTTCAGGCTACCAGCGGGCAGCCGATCTCCCAAAGTCGAGTGTACTAACCTGCCGAAACGCCGATCCTGGTGCAGCATGTGACAGGTGAGTCTTCGAACCTTGCCCAGCGAGACCGGTCGCCAGTCGCGCGCGAGCGCGCAGGCGGCGAAAAAGCACCAGCAGATCTTCGATGGCTACAACAAACGCGGGTCCTACGACCAGGCCTTCGACGAGATGTTCGACGCGCAGGGCAACGTTCGCGGACCGTACAAAGGCATCTACGCCGAGCTGGCGCCCTCCGACGCCTCCGAGCTCGCCGCCCGCTCCGAGGCCCTCGGCCGTGCCTTCATCGACCAGGGCATCACCTTCTCGCTGTCCGGGCAGGAGCGGCCCTTCCCTCTGGACCTGGTGCCGAGAGTGATCTCCGCCGCCGAGTGGTCGCGGCTGGAGAAGGGGATCACCCAGCGGGTCAAGGCGCTGGAGATGTACCTCGACGACATCTACGGCGACCAGGAGATCTTGCGTGACGGGGTGATCCCGCGTCGGCTCATCACCTCGTGTGAGCACTTCCACCGGGAAGCGGCGGGCATCGTCCCGCCCAACGGGGTGCGCATCCACGTCGCCGGTATCGACCTGGTGCGCGACGCCCAGGGCACCTTCCGGGTGCTGGAGGACAACCTGCGCTCACCGTCGGGTGTCTCCTACGTGATGGAGAACCGCCGCACCATGGCGCGGGTGTTCCCCAACCTGTTCGCCAGCCACCGGGTGCGGGCGGTGGGTGACTACTCCTCGCATCTGCTGCGCGCGCTGCGCAATGCCGCGGCCACCAACGAGGCCGACCCGACCGTGGTGGTGCTGACCCCGGGGGTCTACAACTCGGCGTACTTCGAGCATTCGCTGCTGGCGCGGCAGATGGGCGTCGAACTCGTCGAGGGCCGCGACCTGTTCTGCCGCGACAACACCGTCTACATGCGCACCACCGAGGGCGAGCGCCAGGTCGACGTCATCTACCGGCGTATCGACGACGATTTCCTGGACCCGATGCACTTCCGGCCCGACTCGGTGCTGGGTGTCGCCGGCGTGCTCAACGCCGCCCGCGCCGGCAACGTCGTGATCTCCAGCGCCGTCGGCAACGGGGTCGGTGACGACAAGCTGGTGTACACCTACGTGCCGACCATCGTGGAGTACTACCTGGGTGAGAAGCCGCTCCTGGCCAACGTCGACACGTTCCGCTGCTGGCTCGACGACGAACGTGAAGAGGTCCTCGACCGGATCGACGAGCTGGTCATCAAGCCGGTGGAGGGCTCCGGCGGCTACGGCATCGTCTTCGGTCCGGACGCCTCCGAGAAGGAGTTGGCGGCGATCTCGAAGAAGGTTCGCGCCGACCCGCGCGGCTGGATCGCCCAGCCGGTGGTCCAGCTCTCGACGGTGCCGACGCAGATCGACGACAAGCTGGCACCCCGGCATGTCGACCTTCGTCCGTTCGCCGTCAACGACGGAAACAACGTCTGGGTGCTGCCCGGGGGACTGACCAGGGTCGCGCTGCCCGACGGCTCACTGGTGGTGAACTCCAGTCAGGGCGGCGGCTCGAAGGACACCTGGGTGCTGGCGTCGCGGACCTCGGTGGCCGACCGGGAACTCGGCGCCGCCGAGGTGGTGCGCGCGCTGCCCAAGGCGCCGAAATCTGCTCCCGAGCGCAACGGTGACAGCAGCAGTTCCACCCAGCAGCAGCAACAGCAGCAGGCCGGGGTGACCCGCCAGTCCCCAGGCCAGCAGGGGCAGCAACAGCAACAACAACAGCAGCAGCAGGCGGTGATGTACTGATGTTGGCACGCAACGCCGAATCGCTGTACTGGATCGGCCGTTACGTCGAGCGGGCCGATGACACCGCCCGGATCCTCGACGTCACGGTGCACCAGTTGCTCGAAGATTCCAGTGTCGACCCTGACCACGCCTCGCGGGTGTTGCTGCGGGTGCTGGGCATGAAACCTCCGGAGGAAGCACTCGACGTCTGGTCGCTGACCGACCTGGTGGCGTTCAGCCGGGACACCGACGGCGGCTGCTCCATTGTCGAATCGATCTCGGCGGCGCGCGAAAACGCCCGTGGCGCGCGGGAAGTCACCTCCACGGAGATGTGGGAGTGCCTCAACACCACCTACAACGCGCTCGGGGAGCGCGAACGTGCCGCCAAGAGACTCGGCCCGCATGAATTCCTCGGTTATGTCGAGAACCGCGCCGCGATGTTCGCCGGGCTGGCCGACTCGACCCTGTCGCGTGACGACGGCTACCGGTTCATGGTGCTGGGCCGCGCGATCGAGCGGGTCGACATGACCGTGCGTATGCTGCTGGCCCGGGTCGGTGACAGTGCGTCCTCGCCGGCGTGGGTGACGGTGCTGCGCTCGGCCGGCGCGCACGACACCTACCTGCGTACCTACCGAGGGGTGCTCGACGCGGGACGCGTCGTCGAATTCATGCTTCTGGACCGGCTTTTCCCGCGCTCGGTGTTCTACTCGCTGCGGGTGGCCGAGCACAGCCTCGACGAGTTGCTCAACCGCCCGCACAACCGGCTGGGAGCCACCGCCGAGGCCCAGCGGCTGCTCGGCCGGGCGCGCAGCGAGTTGGAGTTCCTGCGGCCGGGCCTGCTGCTGGAATCCTTGGAGCAGCGGTTGGCCAATCTGCAGAAGACCTGCTTCGACGTCGGAGAAGCGTTGGCGCTGCAGTACTTCCATTCCGCGCCGTGGGTCGCATGGACCGACGCGGGACGCAACGGTTCGTTGGCAATAGAGGTAGGCGAGATCGACTGATGAGCGCCTGGTCGAAGAGGGGAGTTTAAATGTGGCGGATGCGGGTGGTGCACGCGACGGGGTACGCCTACAAGTCGCCGGTCACCGCGTCGTTCAATGAGGCCCGGCTGACTCCGCGATCGGATTCGCGACAGAACGTCATCCTCAACCGGGTGGAGACGGTTCCGGCCACCAGGTCCTACCGGTATGTCGACTACTTCGGCACCGCTGTGACGGCGTTCGATCTGCATGCGCCGCACACCGAGTTGGAGGTCACCGCATCGTCGGTGGTCGAGACCGACAAGTCCGAACCGCCCGAAACCGAGGTGAGTTGGGACGACCTGGCCTCCGAAGCCGTCATCGACCGGTTCGACGAATACCTGACTCCCACGCACTACACCCCGGCGAGCAAGCGTATCGAGCGTGTCGGCAGGCGGATCGCGAAGTACCACGAGCCCACCGAAGCGGTCATCGAGGCCGCGCGGTGGGTGCAGGGGGAGCTGAAGTATGTACCGGGAACCACCGGCGTGCATTCATCGGGGCTCGATGCGCTGCGTGAGGGCAAGGGGGTGTGCCAGGACTTTGCCCACCTGACTCTGATTCTGTTGCGTGGCATGGGAATTCCGGCCCGATACGTATCCGGGTATCTGCACCCCAAACCGAAGGCCAAGGTGGGTGACACCATCGACGGCCAGAGCCACGCGTGGCTGCAGGCCTGGACCGGCGGCTGGTGGAACTACGACCCCACCAACGATGCCCACATCAATGAGCAGTACATCAGTGTCGGTGTCGGCCGCGACTATGCCGACGTGACGCCATTGAAGGGCATCTACTCCGGCGAAGGGTCCACCGATCTCGATGTCATCGTGGAAATCACCCGGCTCGCGTAGCCTTACTGCACCCTCATTGCCCGGGCGCCGAATTTTGAAATAAACTAGAAGATTTCGCGTCGGCGCCTCAACAGTGTTACCGTTGGGGGCCGCTGTGATTGGTGCAGCGACTTTGATGAGAGAAGTAAGTAAATGGCACAGGGAACTGTGAAATGGTTCAACGGCGAAAAGGGCTTCGGCTTCATCGCTCCCGACGGCGGCGCGCCTGACGTCTTCGTCCACTACTCCGAGATCCGCGGTAATGGGTTCCGGACGCTGGAGGAGAATGCGCGCGTCGAATTCGAGGTCGAGCAGGGAGCCAAGGGTCCTCAGGCAGTGGGAGTCACCGCAGTCTGATCGACCGGACATTCAGGAGGCTGGTGCGGCACTGCCGCACCAGCCTTTTGTGTTTGGTGCCCACGGTCAGGGTGTCTGATTGCCCTGAGGCACAACGATATCCGCGCTCTGTGCGGGGGGACTCCAGGAGTATTTCGCGCCTTCGATCCGCGCGTGTTCGAGCACGTGGTTCGCGATCTCGAGCAGCTTGGTGTCGGCTGGAACGACGCTGACCGGTTTCTCGGCGGCCCGGCGCAGCACCAGCAGCCCGAGCGGCGGAGACGTCATGTGCGGAACGACAAGCAGTCTCACACAGGCGGTGCGTCCTGCTATCAGCATCACGCGCGGGGGCCGGGCTACCTTGTCCGCCGTCGCCGGCGTGGGTCTGACGAGAGTTTCGAAATCGCGCGGGCCTTCGGTGACCGACCAGTTGATCTCGATTTCGACGATCTCGCCGATCAAGTGCTGCAGCTTCTCGATGAGCTGCGGCAGCTCCGTGGCCACCGACGCGGTATGAGGCCACCACGCGCCGTCGATGCCATTGCCCGGGCGACCCGCGAGAGAGAGTCTGACCGGCCTCGCCAAGCGACGGGAGCCGGTCAATCCAGTCAGGGTGCCCGCGTATCGGACGATGCGTCGTGCCGAGTGTGATCCGAGAAGACGGGCGCCTGCACTCGTTCTTGCGAAGTGGGGCTGTGCTGCGTCTCGGCCTGCTCGGGGTGCGAGAACAGGTCAGATGAATCCATGGAATGTGTCCTTCGAAGCGTTGGGGAAGTGACTGTGGCCGATCCGGAACCGGCGAGCGCGCGGACTCGATACGCCGCGTCTACACAGTGCCACCGCCTGATCCCAGCGTACGCCGTCGCCTCGGCGCCCCGGCGGTCACCCGCGGGTGTGTCCTTCGATCTGCACGGTGTGTAGATCATCACCCAGCTCGATCCGCCCGTCGAACTCCGTCGCCGCCAGGTCCCGCCACTGCTGCTCCTGCCCGGGAACCAGGGCGGGCACGTAGTGGGTCAGAATCAAGGTGCCCACCCCGGCGCGCGCCGCCGTGGCGGCGGCCTGCTCCACCGATGAGTGGTAGTCCACGATGTCCCTGATCCGCTGCAGTGGCACCCGGGCCACCAGGTCTCGGCGAATCACCGTGTGTACCAGCGCATCCGCGCCGGCAGTCAGTTCATCGAGTCCCGGGCAGGGCACGGTGTCCCCGGCCAGCACCACCGCGGCGCCGGCGGCGTCCACCCGGAATCCGATGGTCGGCTCGACCGGACGGTGATCGGTGGGACCTGCGGTGATGCGCACACCATCGGCGTCCCACACCACGCCGCCGGTGTACTCCTGGACCTTCAGTGGTGGCGGCGCGGTCAGGTCGGCGTGGTGGGCGATGCGGTAGCCGATGTCGAAACCGAACGCCTTGAGCATGGCCTCGACCACCTCGGCGGTGCCGGGGGGTCCGATGATCGGCAGCGGCGCGGGATCCGGTGTGAATGTGGTGACCCACCGCGTGATGATGACGTCGCCCAACTCCGCGATGTGATCGGAGTGCAGGTGAGTCAGCAGCAGGGCGGTGATCGTATTGGCGCCCAGGCCCGCTGCGGTGAGCCGCTGCAGGACGCCGCGGCCGCAGTCCACCAGGAAGGCCTGCCCGCCGGTGCGGACCAGCGTCGACGGCCCGGCCCGGTGGGCGTCCGGAATGGGCGAACCCGTCCCCAGCAGCGTCACCTCGATCATGGCCCATACCTAACCGCACGGGGCGGGTCGGTGCCGCCGGATTCGCTACTCGCGTCCCGCCGAGATCCAGGACAGATCCCCGAAGCGCTCGCCCGCGACGTGTTGCCCTGCGGCGTCGAGTGCGCGGAGCTGCCCGGGGGAAAGCTGCACCGACAGGGACGCGGCGTTCTCGTCGACGCGGGCCGCCCGGCGGGTACCGGGAATCGGCACCGACGCGATTCCGAGGGCGTCGGCTCGGTAGCGCAACCACGCCAGCGCCACCTGGGCGGCGGTGGCGCCGACCTCCTGTGCCACCGCCGATATCGCGTCGACGACACTGAGGTTGGCTTCGAGCGCGTCACCGGAGAACCGGGGCAGTGCGCCCCGGAAGGCGCCCAAATCGCTTGCAGAGCGCACGGTTCCGGTGAGGAAACCGCGGCCCAGAGGGGAGTACGGAACGAACCCGACGCCGAGTTCGACCGCCGCCGGCACCACGTTGGCCTCGACGTCGCGGCTCCACAGTGACCACTCGCTCTGCACCGCGGCGATCGGATGCACGGCCACGGCGGCGCGCAACTCATCGGCGGTCACCTCCGAAAGGCCGAGGTGGCGAACTTTGCCTGCGGTCACCAATTCGCCCATCGCGCCGACGGTTTCCTCGATGGGCACTGAAAGGTCCCGCCGATGCATGTAGTAGAGATCCACGACATCGGTGCCCAGCCGGCTGAGGCTCTCGTCGATGGCCTGCCGGACGTAGGCGGCGTCGCCGCGGGAACCGCGATCGCCGGTGGCCGGGTTCCCGGTGATGCCGAACTTGGTGGCCAGCACCACCTCGTCGCGGCGTGTCGCGAGCAGCGTCGCGATGAGCCTTTCGTTGTCGCCGCCGCCGTAGACATTTGCGGTGTCGATGAACGTGACGCCGATGTCGAGGCAGTGATTCAAGGTCGCCAGCGAGTCGGCGTCGTCGACCTGTCCGTACACCGGTGTCAGCGCCATCGCGCCGAAGCCCAGCGCACTCACGGTCAGCTGGTCACCGAGCGTCACGGTGTCGATCGTCATGGGTGAGATCCCTTCGTATCGGCGGCAGAGGTACACAAGGCGCAAGTTCGTGCTGCCGTCAACTATTCCGGCGTACAGCGTCTTCACAGTCGCACGTCGGAGGCTTAGCCTGGTGTGACGTATATCACCGACGGGGAGGTGTCCATGCGCATTGCCGACGTGCTGCGGGCCAAAGGGGACACGGTGGCCACCATCACCCCACAAACCTCGGTGGGGGGATTGCTGAACGAGCTCGCGCTGCACAACATCGGGGCCATGGTGGTGGTCTCACCGGAGGGCGTCCTCGGAATCGTTTCCGAGCGCGACATCGTGCGCAAGTTGCACGAAGTGGGTGCCGACCTGCTCCGGCGCCCGGTCTCGGACATCATGACCACCACGGTGGCCACCTGCGCGCCGGGTGATTCCGTCGACAGCCTGAGCGCGTTGATGACCCGCAACCGGGTTCGTCACGTTCCGGTCATGGACGGCGGCCGGCTGGCCGGCATCGTCAGCATCGGGGATGTGGTGAAAACCAGGATGGAAGAACTGGAAGCCGAGCAGGAGCAACTGCAGGCCTACATCACCCAGGGCTGAAACCCGTCGGGATTTCGGCGCGCTGGTAACCGCTGAGCGGTTACCAGCGCGCCCAAATCGCTCAAGACCAGGAGTACTCGGCGCGCAGCCGCGCGGCCACCAGGTCGAAGGTGGCGCGTTCGACGATGGCGCCTTCGCGCCGGATGCCCTCCTCGGGCACGTCGAGCACCCGGTCGAGGCGCACCCAGCTGGGCCGGCCCTCGTGATCCCACGGCCCGGTGCCGATACCGATCCAGTCCGGATCGTCGGAGTGGTAGTGCTGGCTGGACAGCATCAGGCCGAGCAGGGTCTGCCGGTCCCGTCCGACCACGAGCACCGGCCGGTCTTTGCCGCGGGACGGGTCGTCCTCGAACACCACCCAGGTCCACACGATCTCGCCCGGGTCGGCGCGACCGTCGAGATCCGGGGAGTAGACGATCTTGCGGGCCCGGGCAGCGGTGGGCACCACGTTGTTGGTGACGGGGCGGCCGGCGGGGATGGCTGCCCGCTTCTCCGCGGCCCGCTGTTCTGCGGCGTTGGCTGCGAGCACCTCGATGCCGACCTTGAGGCCGTGCGCCAGGCCCCGCTGCAGCCCCTGCTGGATGTTGCGTTGAACCGACTGCGGGTTCTGCAGCTGCTTGATGATTTTCGGTGCCTCGTTGAACACCACATTCTCGGCGGCTCTGAGAACCTGCTGGAACGACCTCCACTGTGTCGCCATGACAAGCAGCATAGGTGAGGTTCCTTGCCACGATTGGGTCGTGACGGCCGCCTCTCGATACTCTGGACACGCCTAACCGGGCGTTTTGAGGGCAAGCACGACCCAGTATGTAGGAGATTCCCATCAGCAGTTTCGCCGACAAGACCTTCACCGCCCCGGCGCAGATCCGCAACTTCAGCATCATCGCCCACATCGACCACGGGAAATCGACGCTGGCGGACCGGATGCTGCAGCTCACGGGTGTCGTCGACGAGCGCTCGATGCGTGCCCAGTACCTGGACCGGATGGACATCGAGCGTGAGCGCGGTATCACCATCAAGGCGCAGAACGTGCGGCTGCCGTGGACGGTCTCAGACGACGAGGGGGCGACGCCCTACGTCCTGCACCTGATCGACACCCCCGGCCACGTCGACTTCACCTATGAGGTGTCGCGCGCACTGGAAGCCTGCGAGGGCGCGGTGCTGCTGGTCGACGCCGCCCAGGGGATCGAGGCGCAGACCCTGGCCAACCTGTACCTGGCCCTGGATCGTGACCTCACGATCATCCCGGTGCTCAACAAGATCGACCTGCCGGCCGCTGACCCGGACCGCTACGCCGGGGAGATCGCGCACATCATCGGCTGCGAACCCAGCGACGTCCTGCGGGTGTCCGGCAAGACCGGCGAAGGTGTCGCCGAGTTGCTCGACGCGGTGGTGCGGCAGGTGCCCGCCCCGCAGGGTGATCCCGACGCCCCGGCGCGGGCCATGATCTTCGACTCCGTGTACGACATCTACCGCGGCGTGGTCACCTACGTGCGTGTGGTCGACGGCAAGATCGTCCCGCGCGAGCGCATCAAGATGATGTCCACCGGCGCTCACCACGAGCTGCTCGAGGTCGGCATCGTCTCACCCGAACCCAAAGCCACCGCGGGGCTCGGCGTCGGCGAGGTGGGTTACCTCATCACCGGTGTGAAGGACGTCCGGCAGTCGAAGGTCGGCGACACCGTGACCACGGCCCGCCACGGCGCCACCGAAGCGCTCACGGGTTACCGCGAGCCGAAGCCGATGGTCTACTCGGGTCTGTATCCCGTCGACGGCTCCGACTACCCGAACCTGCGTGAGGCGCTGGACAAGCTGCAGCTCAACGACGCGGCCCTGACCTATGAGCCGGAGACCTCCGTCGCGCTCGGGTTCGGGTTCCGCTGCGGCTTCCTGGGTCTGCTGCACATGGAGATCACCCGCGAGCGCCTCGAGCGGGAGTTCGACCTGGACCTGATCTCCACCTCACCCAACGTCGTCTACCGGGTCGTCGCCGAAGACAACACCGAGCGCATCGTCACCAACCCGTCGGACTGGCCGGAAGGCAAGATCCGCGAGGTGCACGAGCCGGTGGTCAAGACGACGATCATCGCGCCCAGCGAGTTCATCGGCACCATCATGGAGCTGTGCCAGTCGCGCCGCGGTGAGCTCGGCGGTATGGACTACCTGTCTCCGGAGCGGGTGGAGCTGCGCTACACCATGCCGCTGGGCGAGATCATCTTCGACTTCTTCGACTCACTGAAGTCGCGCACCCGCGGCTACGCCAGCCTGGACTACGAGGAGGCCGGCGAGCAGGAAGCCGAGCTGGTCAAGGTCGACATCCTGTTGCAGGGTGAAGCCGTCGACGCGTTCAGTGCCATCGTGCACAAGGACGGTGCGTCCGAGTACGGCAACAAGATGACCACCAAGCTCAAAGAGCTGATCCCGCGGCAGCAGTTCGAGGTGCCGGTGCAGGCGGCCATCGGGTCGAAGATCATTGCCCGTGAGAACATTCGCGCCATCCGCAAGGACGTGCTGTCCAAGTGCTACGGCGGTGACATCACCCGTAAGCGCAAGCTGCTGGAGAAGCAGAAGGAAGGCAAGAAGCGCATGAAGACCATCGGCAGGGTCGACGTGCCGCAAGAGGCCTTCGTCGCCGCGTTGTCCACCGACTCCTCTGCCGACAAGGGCAAGAAGTAGCGATGCGCCGTTCACGGCTGTTGCTGTCACTGATCGCGGCCGCCGTCACGGCCTCCGGTTGCACCAATGTCGTTGCAGGGCAACCGCAGCCAGCCGACGCTGCGGGTCCGGACGGGCCCCGTTCGGGAGACTTGGCATCGACGTTGCTCAGTGCCGAAGAGGTCAACTCGATCATGGGCGCAGAGGACATGGAGGTGGTGGAGTCGGGCGAGACCATGCTCGACCACAGTGCCGAGGTGTCCGACCCCGCCTGTCTGGGCGCGTTGTACAACGCCGAAGAGCTGGTCTACGAGGACAGCGGGTGGACCGACGTCGTCGATGAGGTGCTCACGCAGCGCCAGGACAACGCCGATCAGTGGGTGGAGCAGACCGCGGTTCGGTTTCCCGGCGGCGAGCAGGCCTCGTCGTTCTACGAGACGTCGAAGAGCCAGTGGCAGGAGTGCGTCGACCGGGAAGTCTCGGTGTTCGACGGCGAGTACGTCGTCACCTGGGCCTTCGAGGCGATGACCGTGTCCGACACCATGATCAGCCAATCGGCACGACAGCTCGACAGCGGCGGATGGACCTGTCAGCACGCCATGTCGGCGGTCTCGGATGTCGTGGTGGAAGCCTCCGCGTGCACCATGACCCCCAACGACGAGGCTGTCACCATCGTCGAGGCGCTGGTCAAGAACACCGGCTGAGGCCGGCTTTACAGGTCGACCACCAGCCGGCTGCAGCCCTTGGCTCGGGACACACAGATCAGCATGTTGGTACCGGCGGCCCGCTCCTCATCGGTGTAGAGGTCGTCGCGGTGATCGATTTCGCCTGCGAGCACTGCGGTTTCGCACGTTCCGCAAATCCCCATCTCGCAGGACGACGGGTGGTCCACACCTGCGGCGCGCACCGCTTCGAGCACCGACTGTTCCGGTGGCACCGACAGCACGAGCCCGCTGCGCGCCAGCTCGAGCTCGAACGTTCCGTCCGAGTCGGGGTTGACCGGAGGCGTTGCGGCACTGAACCGTTCGAGATGGAGGTCGGTGCCGCGGCCGGCCCTGTCCATCCGGGCGGCCAGCGCATCCATCAACGGTGCCGGGCCACAACAATAAACGACAGCACCGGCGGAGTCGGTGACGAGGCGGTCGAGGTCGATCCGCCCGTCGCGATCCTCCGGCACCAGGCGAACGGTATCCTCGCCCAGCTCGTCGGTGAAGGCCAGGTGGGCTTCGGACCTGGCGCCGTACACCAACTCCCACTTGATACCGCGCGCAGCCACCTGCCGGATCATCGGCAGTAACGGGGTGATGCCGATGCCGCCGGCGACGAACACGTAGCGGTCGGCGTCGATCAGGGTGAAGTTCGAACGCGGTCCGCTGATGTCGACGAGCTGACCGGCGCGCAGTTCGCGGTGCGCCTCAACCGATCCGCCGCGGCCGTCGGGCAGCGCCAGCACCGCGATGCGGTAGCGCCGCCGATCAGCGGGGTCCCCGCACAGGGAGTACTGCCGCACCGCACCCGAGGGCAGGTACACGTCGATGTGCGCGCCGGGCTCCCACGCCGGAAGATCCGACCCGTCGGGGGACACCAGTTCGAAGGACGTGACGGCCCGGGCTTCCAGCCGGGTGGCCGCGACGCGGACCGTGAGCGGTTCAGGAGCCGGCATCGCCGAGGTCTCTCACGCGGTTCATCAACTCGTTGAACGAGCGCCGGTAGTTGAGGGTGAACATGTCGGCCGGCACCGAGAACTCCTGGTATTCGGCGTCCCAGGGGATCTCGCGAGGCTCGACGTGCTCGACGATCGGGATGTCCTCGAGGTAGACCATCTCCTCGATGCGCAGGCATTCCTGCAGATCGGATCCCTTGAACCCGACTTCGTTGGCGACACCCCAGAAGATCTTGACCTGCTCGTAGGAGACCGGCGACGGGAAGCCGGCGACGACGCGCTTGCCGAGGCGCTCGTAGTGGTAGGTGATGGAGGCGAATCCCGGTGCCGAGCAGCGGTAGCGCATCATGCAGTTACCGTCCTCGGCCCATTCGCCGGTGCCCGCGTTGAGCGGCCGGTCCATCCACACGTCGAGGCCGTCGCGCGAGACCGTCAGCGGCTCCACCACTTCCGGGGTAGGGCCCATCGAGACCTTGTGCACAAACGGGAAGTGCGCGACATCGCGGAAGTTCTCCACTGAGATCCCCACGCCGACAGCGGAATCGATCGGGTCGGCGGCCAGCCACTCCAGATCGACGTCCTGCCATTCCTCGACTTCGTACATGTCGCGAATCGGCGCGTCGAGCACCGTCCAGACGTGGCCGAACCGTTCGACCGCCGGGTAACTGGCGATCGCGGCGCGCGGCGGGATCTTCGACTGGTCGGGTAGCGAGGGTATGCGGCTGCATGCGCCGCCGTCGCTGGCGAATTCCCATCCGTGGTACGGGCAGCCGATCGACGCGGCGTGCACCTCGCCGCGGGACAGGTCGCCACCACGGTGCGGGCAGCGGCGCGACTGCACCGTCACACGACCCTGCCCGTCGCGGTAGACCACCAGCTTGACTCCGAGCAGCGTTGCGCGCTGGGGGGTGTCGAGATCGCTGAGGCGGGCGACGGGGAACCAGGAGCGGCGCATGGCGGCCTCGGCCAGTTCACGTTTGGTGACGGTCGGGGGAGCGGCGGTCAGTGTCATCGGGGCTGTCCTTTTCGGGTGGGTGAGGGTCAGGCGGCGGGGATCAGCGCGCCACCGTTGACGGCCAGCGTCTGGCCGGTGATGAATCCGGCGCCGGCGCCGGCCAGGAAGGCGACGGCGGCGGAGATCTCCGCGGGGTCGGCGAGGCGCCCCAGCGGGACGGCGGCCAGCTCGGCGTCGTAGGCCTCGGCGGGGACCATGCGGGTCAGTACCGCTCCGGGCGCGATGGCGTTCACCAGGATGCGGTGCGGAAGCAGTTCGACGGCAAGGGTTTTCATCAACCCCAGTTGTGCGGCCTTGGCGATCATGTACCCGTAGGAATGCCCGTCGGGCACCTGGCCCCACTGCGAGGAGATGAAGATGACCCGGCCGGCCGGACTGCGTTGCAGCAGGGGGAAGACCGCCCGGGTGATTTCGTAGGGGCCCAGGACGTTGACGTCCAGATAGGGCTGCAGGTCTGCCGCCCGGGTGTCGACCAGGGTCTTCCAGTTGTGCATGATGCCGGCGTTGTGGACCACGATGTCGAGTCCGCCGAACACGTTCTCGGCGGTATCACGAACGCGGGCAGCGGCATCGGGTGCGGTGACGTCGAGTTGCAGGACCTCCACCCGCCGGCCGGTGTCGGACCGGATCTGTGTGGCGACCAGTTCCAGTTCATCGGTATCGAGATCGGCCAGCAGCAGGTCGGCGCCACGGTCGGCCAGGGTGGCGGCGTGAGTGGCCCCCATCCCGCGGGCCGCACCGGTGATGAAGGCGACCCGGCCGCCCAGGGCGGTGTCAGGCAGTGCGTTCACGACACGGTTTCGGCGATGTGCGGCTCGGTGATGTAGAGCATGTTGCCGTCCGGATCGAAGAATGGCCGATAGCGGTACCAGGTTCCGCTGGGATGCTTCCACTCGATGCGCTCGTCGACCCATTCCACCTGACCGTCCAGTTCGGCCTCGGCCGCATCGAGATCGTCGACTTCGAAGGCGATGGAGTCGTAACCGGGCGCGTTGTCCGGGTTGACGGCGGTGCGCCGCGGAGCGTGTTCTCCCACTTCGGATTTGAAGAGATAGAGCGTGACATTGCCCAGGTCGATGGCGGCCCACTCCTCGTCCTTCTCGTACGGCAGGTGAAAGGGCAGGCCGAGCACACCGTGGTAGAACTGCACCAGCGTGTCCACGTCTCGGGTGAGAATGTCCATGTTGTCGATGCGCTTGAGGGTGGGCATTGTCTTCTCCTTGGGTGAGGGTGCCGCGAACGCGGCCTGGGCAGTGCAGGCGCCGCCGGGGTGGACGGCCAGGGTGCCGGCGACGACGTCGAGGGCGACGGTGGCCAACGTCTGGAACTGCGCTGCCGAGGGCAGCGAGGGGTCGGTGTGACAGCAGGTCGCTCCGCCGCCGAGCAGATGTGAGGACATCGCGGCCAGGACGTCGGCCATGTTGATGTCGGCGCGACCCGCCAGCGCACGGCGCAGCATGTCGTAGCGCACCACGGTGTCGGGGCCGTTGCGCAACTCGGTGTCACCCAGGTGTGCGGGAGAGCTCAGAAAGTGGTTGGTGTGTACCAGGAGTCCGCCGGCATCGGGCAGGGCGTAACCCACGCCGCCGGGGTGCAGTTCCACGCTCACCGCGGTGGATTCGACGCCGGCCGCCGAGACCAGGGTCAGGGAGGTCGATGCCGACACCGGCGCCTGCGCGGCCCGGACCAGCGCCTGATTCAGATCGCGGGCCTCGTCGAGGATGGACCGTGACAGAACATGCACCGGCACACCGATTCCCGCGCCGTCGTCGCGGTGGTGCAGGATGTTGAAGTGGATGCCCAGGCCGTGGGTGTTCACGCCGATCTTGCCGACGATGCCGTACTCGGTGACGGTGGTGGTCAACCTGCCGTCGGGGTGCGGGATCTCCCACACCAGCCACAGATCGCTCAGCTCGGCGTACCAGTCCCAGGCTTGCACCGCCAGCGGCGGCTCGCCGGGGCGTACCCGCACCACCGTCGAGCACTCGTGCGGGGCCGTGCCGGTCCTGGTGACCGCCGCCAGGATCTCCGTGCGGGCATTGATGGCCGCTACCGAGGTGGCGGGAAGCTCTGCCCCGTGGGCGATTCCGGCGATCTCCTCGGCCAGCGCGGGTGAGAAGCCGGTGATGCTGTCCAGCGCCAGTGTCCCCAAGTGGGTGAGGTCCACCGCCTCGCCGGCGGCTCTGTCGAACAGCCGCTGATAGGCGGCCACCGTGGCCGCAACCTGGCGGCGGTGCGCAGCGCCGAACTCGACACCCCGCTCGTACGGGGCGGCCACGGTCGAGCGGAAGCTGACCGTCACGGTGTCGCCGTCGGTGTCAGCAGGGGAGCGCAGTGGTGGGCCACTTGGTCCATCCGTGCGAACCACACATCGGAGGTGGCCACCATGTGCTCGAGAACCTGCTCGAACTGGGCGAGGCGGTACGGGCGGCCGATCACTTCCGGGTGCATCGTGAAGCTGGTGTGACGTTGTTCGGCACGGGCGGAGGCGAATTCGGCGATCCAGGTCCGGCGCAACTCCTCGGGATCGCAGACGTTGCCGCCACCGTCGATGTTCCAGCCGAATCGGGGCCAGTCGTCCAGGGACCAATGCACGGGGATCTCCAGGATTTCCAGGTGCTCCCAGCGTTCGATGTAGGGGCGATCGTCCCCCATACAACTGGAGTCGTAGGCGAAGCCGTACTGGACCAGCAGTTCCAGGGTTTCCGGCGTCAGTTCCCATGAGGTGGACCGGTAGCCGCGCGGCGTCGGCACGCCGAGGCGCTGGAAGACCTCGAGCCCGCGTTCGATCTCCTCGGTCTGCGACGCGGGGCTCACCTTGTCGCTGCGCAGGTGCAGGTAGCCGTGGTGGGCGACCTCGTGGCCGGCCTCCAGCAGCCGGTCGACCAGGCCGGGATGGTGTTCGGCGGTGTGGCCGGGGACGAAGAAGGTTGCTGGAATACTGTGGCGGGCAAGCAGATTCAGTATCCGTGGCACACCCCGGACCACCCCGTAGCGACCCTCGGAGAGGATCGTGAGGCGGCGGGCGTACTCCTCGCCCTCGCCGAGCCAGCCGGCTTCGGCATCGACATCGAAGGTCAGGGAGACGGCGGTGTTCTTCCCGTCAGGAAAGGTCGACTGGGTGGGCACTGAGCCTCCTGTGACTGCGCAATGCGCGAATAAATTTGGCTGAATCCACGCAATGCGTGGCAGTTGGCACGGTAGCAGTCGGTCCGGACCGATGCAAGGTGAGACCTACGCATCGCGTGTTCTCGGCCCGCGTTGACGACGCAACGCGCGGAGCTCAGTCGGTGGGGGCGGATCCGTATCGCAGCTTGTGCACGTGCACCACGGACATCGTTTCCACGGATCGCACGCCGTCGAGGGTGTTGACCTGGGTCTTCAGGAATTCCCACAGTTCGACGTTGTTGGCGCTGGCGATCTCGGCGCAGATGTCGGCGCGGCCCAGCAGCGTGGACACGTAGGAGATCTCCGGCAGCGTGGTCAGCGCGGCGACGACATCGGCATGTCGGGCCGGATCGACCGTGATCATCGCCAGGGCCAGCTGCTGGTTCCCCAGACGCTCGGGATCGGCGAAGGCGACGATCCGCAGGATCTCCAGATCCTGCATCCGCTTCACTCGGGCGCGCACGGTGGCTTCCGATGTGCCCAGGTTGCGCGCTATTTCACGAAAGGCGCGGCGTCCGTCGTCCTCGAGTTGGCGCAGGATCGCGCGATCGAGTTCGTCGAGACTGTCCTGGGCCATGGTCATGACTGTAGCGAGGCGGCAGCGAGAAGGCACCGTCGTGCCGGGGCGTGACACGTCGATACGCGCCCCGGGTAAATTCTGCGTTTCGCGTAGCCAGGATTGGCATTGCGCCGCGCATTGCGCAGTGTTAGGTTCTGTCCACCCCGCTGCCGTAGCGGTCTACTTCTGCCGATCGGCTGCCCCGATCGCCTGACGGCTCTACTCTCAGCCCTCTACCGGAGACCTTTGATGACCGCACATGATTCGTTCGCCGACGACCACACCTACGAGAAGACTCTGCGGTGGTGGGACGGCTTCACCATCAGCCTCTCCATCCCGGCCGCCCTCTTCGTGGGCATGGGCTACGCCATCGGTTTCATCGGCGCCTGGACGGCGCTGCTGCTGCTCGGCGTGGTGGCGGTGATGGCGTGTCTGCAGAACTTCGTCTACTCCGAGATGGCCAGCATGTTCGTCGACAAGGTGGGCGGCATCTCCATGTACGCCCACGAGGGCTGGCGCAGGCATTCGACGCTGGTGGGCCCGGTGGCGACCTACGGTTACTGGTTCGCCTGGTCGAGTTCCCTGGCGATATACGGCCTGCAGATCGGCAAGCTGGTCCAGACCGAATGGTTCCCCGACCAGACGTGGACCTTCTCCACCGGTCTGGCGACCATCGGTCTGCCCCACGTGATCGCCCTGGGCGTCCTGGTGTTGGGTTGGGCCCTCAACGTTCTCGGGATGCGCCCGGCCATGTGGATCATGTACGCCACCGGCGTGCTGGTGCTGGTTCCCATCGTGGTGTTCGCCGCCGCCCCGCTGTTCTCCAGCGACTGGTCGATGAGCAACATGCACTGGGATCTGGGTGCCAGCGGAGAAGCGGGCTGGCGCACCGCCATTGCCTGGATGTTCGTCCTCGCCTGGTCGGTGTACGGCATCGAAGCAGTGGCATCGTTTGTCCCTGAGTTCCGTGACACCGTGCGCGACAGCCGGATTGCGCTGAGGTTGGCCGGTGTCTTCGTGATCGCCGTGTACATCCTGGTGCCCTTCGGGGTGGGGGGCATGGTCGATCAGGCCGACGTGGCCGAGAATCCGGTCACCTTCTACCTCGACGTGTTCAGCCGGCTCTTTCCCGGCGGTGACGTGGTGATGACCATCTGCCTGATCGCGGGTCTGATGCTGCTCATGGTGATGACCACCGCCGACGGCGGCCGCGTGCTGCACGGCAGCTCCCGCGCCGGGCTGACCATCCGCCAACTCGGCGAACTGAACCGGTTCAAGGTGCCGGGCCGCGCGATGTCGCTGGATCTGGTGGTCAACGTCATCCTCATCCTGTTCGTCGGCGAAGCCCTGGCGGTGATCGTGGCGGGCATCCTCGGTTACCTGGTGTGCCATGTGCTTTCGCTGACCGGCTTCCTGAACCTGCGTCGCGACGAGCCGGATGCACCCCGCCCCATCAAGCTGGGCCGGCAGTGGCTGTACATCGCGGGTTTCCTGGCGCTGTTCGACACCGTGTTGCTGGTGGTGGGTGCGCTGAGCGCCTCGATCACCGGGTACGGGAGTATCCGGGAGCTGGTGATCGGGATCGTGGTGCTCTCGCTGTCGGTGGTGCTGTACGCCTACCGGCGGATGGTGCAGGACAAGCAGCCGTGGATCTGGCGTGACCCGCCCACCGCGGTGGCGGCCGATCTGGCGGACGGCGCTCCGACCGCCACTCGATAGCCCGGCGCTACTGCACCACGATGGCATCCAGCTGACGCGCCCAGTCCGGGTACTTGGCCAGCTTCGCCTGATGAAGGGCGAAGACCCGGGCACCGGTCTCGGGATCACCGTCGTCGGAGAACCTGACCGCCGACAGTGACGCCACGTTCGGCAGGATCACGTCGTCACCCGAAATGTGCACGGGGTCATGCATGTATCTCTCCAACGACTCCAGGTCCGGAATCGCGACCACGTAGCCGATGGTGCGGCCGGTGGGGTCGGTGAAGTCGGGTCCGACACTCGAGAACGCCGCCCACGGCAAAGCAGCGGTACGGCGAAGGGCGGCCAGGGTCTGTTCGCGTTGTCCGGCGGTGAGTCCGTCGATGAGCGTCAGCTTCAACACGTTGATGATCACAACAGGCACAACCGGTGTGTGCGACGTCCGTGTTCCGGCGACCGTCATTGTGCCCAGCGTGATTCTTACTCACCCGGCTCCCTGAGGCTTGCGGGCCACGCCGCTGAACAGCGCGATCGCCTGCGCGGTGGTTCCCGGCGGGACTCCTTGGGCAGTTCGGCGGAGTTGGTGCCGCCGTGCCCGGCTTAGCCTTCGTTCCAGACAGCCGGTCAGTGAGCGGAGGTGGTGCCGATGTCCCCGTTGATCGACGTGCATTCCCTGGGGCAGGTCACGTTCGCCGACGACTTCGGCGGCGCGATGACCGTCGACAGTGACCTCGGCACCGACGGGCGCTGGCCGTGGGTTCTCGCGATCCTGGGTGCCGCGCTGGTGGCGCTGGGAGCGGTGGCGTTCAGCCCCCACAGTGACGAGGGTGTGGACCGGGCGCCGTGTGCGCAGACGGTGTGTGCGCCCGCACCGGGCGGCCAACCGCCGACCCGGTGAGTGCCCGAATCCCCTTTGCATCGCGCCACATTCGGCGAGAAGACCGGTTCGAGAGGCCAATCCATGAACGCCACAGCCGCGGCGGTGTACGCCGGCGCAGACGCCGCTTGGGCGCATGACGCCCGCCTGGTGCGGGACAAGCTGAGAGTGTCCGCCGCGCAGCGGGACAGGTCGCGCAAGGATCCCGTCGAGGAGATCGGCTGGCTGCGGGACGCGGGTCTGCTCGGCATCTTCATCCCCGTCGAGCACGGGGGCGGCGGAGCATCCTGGACCCAGGTCGCCGAGGTGGTCCGCACCATCGCCGAAGCCGACTCGTCGATAGCGCACGTGCTGCTCTACCACTACTTCGGCAGCCTCGCCGGCACCCGGGGTGAAAACGGTTCCCTCGGAGCGGGCCGAGCGCGGCGCATCGCCGCCGGCAATCTGTTCCACGGCACCATCGCTCAGGCTGCCTATCCGCCGTTGATCCTGGCCACCCAGACATCAGATGGTTTCCGCCTCAACGGCTCCAAACCGTTCACCAGCGGTGCGGGCCTCGGTGATGTCCTCGTGGTGTGGTCGGTCTTCGACACCGGCACCACGCTGGACGGTCAGGACGTCTCGGGGCAGCTCGCGACATTCCATGTCGAGGGAACCGCGGCCGGACTGTCTTTCGGCGGCGACTGGGACAACCTCGGTCAACGACTGACCGTGAGTGGAACCGCCACGTTGACCGACGTCGCAGTGGCAGCCGACGACCTGATCGGATACGGCTACGGAGCGGTCGAGACCACCGCCTCGGATCACCTCGACGTACTGCTGATGTACGCCGGATTCGCCAACATCTTCACCGGTCTGGCGGTCGGCGCCCTGACCGAAGCCGCCGAGTACACGCGGGAGCGCTCGCGACCGTGGGTGGAATCCGGGTACCGAAGTGCCACCGAGGACCCGTTGACCCAGGAGAGGTACGGCCACTTCTGGACGCAGGTGCAGTCTGCCGATGCACTCACGTCTCGGGCGAATGCCGCCGTCGATGCCGTGCGTGACCAAGGCGGCCAGCTGTCGTGGTCGCAACGGGCCGAGGCCGTCACGCTGATCAATGCGGCCCGGGTGCATGCCAGCGAGGTCGCCTTGACCGTATCGAGTCGGCTGTTCGAGGTCACCGGCGCCAGGTCCTCCGCGACGGCGGTGGGTCTGGACCGGTTCTGGCGCAATGCCAGAACCCTGAGCCTTCACGACCCCTTGCCCCACAAGCAGGTGCAGATCGGGGCCTACCTGCTCAACGGCACCGAACCGGCCCCCGGCTTCTACTCGTGACCACCGCAGCCGAGAAGCCGCTGGTACTCGCGGCGTTCACGATGTCGACCGTCTCGCACGGCAACTACGGCCTGTGGCGGCATCCGCAGGACCAGACGCATCGCTACACCGACGTGCGCTACTGGGTGGAGCTGGCGCAGCTGCTCGAGGCCGGCGGGTTCGACCTGCTGTTCATCGCCGATGCCGTGGGGCAGCTCGACGTCTTCGGCGGGGATGCGAATGCCGCGCTGACCCGCGCGGTGCAGACACCCGTCACCGATCCGCTGCTGGCGGTGTCGGCCATGGCCGCGGCCACCCAGCGGCTGGGCTTCGGGATCACCGTCTCGACGACCTATGAAGCGCCGTATCTGCTGGCCCGGAAGTTCAGCACCCTGGACCACCTGACGGACGGCCGGATCGGCTGGAACATCGTGACCTCCCTCCTGGACAGCGCGGCCCGCAACATCCTGGGCCGTGAACGCCAGATCCCGCATGACGAGCGGTATGCGATGGCACAGGAGTTCCTGGAGGTCACCTACAAACTGTGGGAGGGTTCCTGGGAGGCGGACGCCGTGGTCAGGGACCGGCGCACCGGGGTGTACACCCACGCCGACAAGGTTCATCCGATCGGTCACGAGGGGCGCTATTTCAGCGTGCCCGGCGCCCATCTGGTGGAACCGTCACCCCAACGCACACCCGTGCTGTTCCAGGCCGGGACGTCCCCCGCGGGGCGCGCCTTCGCCGCGCGTAACGCCGAACTCGTCTTCGCCAGCGATCACCGCCCGGATGTACTGCGTGACAACATCATCGACATTCGCCGCCAAGCCGTCGGTCACGGCCGCGATCCCGGGTCCATCAAGTTCCTCACGTCGGTCGAGGTGGTGGTGGACGAGACCGATGCGGCTGCACACGCCAAGGCCGCCGAACTCGCGGCGCACCACGATCTCGAAGCGGGGCTGGTCTTGTTGTCGGCGCTCAGTGGAGTCGACTGGTCCGGTCACGGGGTGGACCAGCCCATCGACGAGTTCGACACCGACGCCAGCCGGTCGATTCTGGCCGCGGTAACCGACCCCACCGCACGAAAACGGATCACCCTGCGCGACTATGTCGGGGGACTGGGCGGATTCGGGGGCGGCCTGTTCGTGGGCAGTGCGCGGACGGTGGCCGACGAGCTGGAACGCTACGCCGAGCGCACCGGGGTGGACGGATTCAACTTCACCTATCACGTGACCCCGGGAAGTTTCGCCGACATCGCCGAGCACCTGATCCCCGAGTTGCGCCGGCGGGGCAGGGTGCTGCCCCGCCACGGGCGGACCACCCTGCGCGAGCACCTGTTCCCCGGCGGCGGCGCGGTGTTGCCGGCGGACCATCCCGGTTCCGGGTTCCGGAAAAGAATCTTGTCGATTTGATCGCTCGCGCCGGTGTCAATTTCTGCGGCACTGTTATCGCGAGATCAACACCGCGTTAATCGTCTGTGGCTCAACCTGTTCGGGCACACAGCGCGGTTTCGCACGGCCCGAGAGGCGCATCCCATGCCCGAATCCACCAACACCACCGGCGCATCGCCACTGTCATTGTCCGGGCGGACACTCACCTCCGCCGACACGATCGGGTTGCAGCGTGAAGCGCTGGGGCACTGGGGTGTGTTCGCCCAGGGATTGGCTGCGGCAGCCCCCAGCGTCGCCGTGGCCGTGGTGCCGTTCTCACTGTTCGTCGCGGCGGGCAAAGGCGCCGCATGGGCGGTGCTGGTGGGTCTGGCGATCGCCGTACTGATCGCCGTCACCATCAGCTTCCAGGCCAAACGCACGGTTTCGCCTGGCTCGCTGGGCACCTACACCGGTAACGGACTCGGGCCGGGGTTCGCTTACGCGGCCGGCTTCAGCCTGCTGCTGGGCTATATCGGCTTCGCCACCACCGGCACGCTGGGCGGCGTGCTCTACCTGGACTCGTTCCTCTCGTCGATCGGACTGGGATCACACGCGGTCTGGTACCGCCTGCTGCTGGTCCTCGTCGTTGTCGCGTTGGCGATCTACCTGCCCTACCGGGGAGTGGCACTGGCCGCCAAGTACGAGTTGGCGTTCGAGTTGGTGGCCATCGGTTCGATCCTGGTGATCATCGTCGGCTCCTACGTCAGCTACGGGTTCCGAATCGACTGGGAACAATGGAATCCGGCACACCTCGGCACCAGCGCCACCTTCATCGCGGCGGTGTCGGCCGTCGGCTCCTACGCCGGGTTCGAAAGCGTGGCCTCACTGGGTGCCGAAGCAAAAGACGCGCACCGCAGTATCTCTCGTTCACTGATCCGGGTGGTTCTGCTCCTGGGTGTGCTCTACGTCTTCGCCACCTATCCGCAGATCCTGCACTTCGGAGAGATCGACGGCGATAAGGCAGTACTGCCGCAACTCGCCGACACCGTGGGAGTCTCCTGGGTCAATCAAGTGGTCAGCGGAGCCGTCGCCATCGCTTTCATCGTCTTCGTCACCGCCGTCACCACCGCCGCCGCGCGGTCGTTGTTCACCTTCGCCCACGAGGGAGCGCTACCCGCGGTGTTCACGAAAGTTCATGCCCGGCACCGCACTCCGTGGGTGGGGATCGTGTTCGTCGGCGCGCTGGCGTTGGTGTTCTCGGTGGTCGCGACCTTCAGTTCGGCCGGCCGCCTGGTCTTCGACGTCTACGGCGGCTACGTCGCGACATGGGGCTTCCTGATCGCATACTTCCTGGTGGTGATCGCCACCCCGATCTGGCTCCGTAAGATCAACGCGCTCAACCCGGTTCGCCTGGCGGTGTCGGTGGCCGCCGCTCTGGCGCTGGGCTACGTGATCGTCAGCAACGTCTATCCGGTCCCTGACTTCCCCTTCAACATCCTGCCCTTCATCTACGCCGGGCTGCTGGTGGCCGGGCTCGCCTGGTACTGGTACCTCAAGGCGGCGCGACCGGACGTGGCCGCGCGGGTCGGCACCATCCAGACCCTCTCCGACGCTGAGCAGCAGCGTCTGGCCGACGAGGGCATCGTGGAGGTCCTCGAACAGCAGGCCGCAGCCGCAGAGGGCGACGACGATCCGGAGACCCGGCGCGACAAGGAGCCCGTCGCATGACGCTCGCCCAGCGAAAAGACCTGGCGTGGACGCACGACGTGGGCACACCTCGCGATCACCCGGCGGTCGCCGACTTCCTGGCCACCACGAACGGACTGGGCGGACGGAAGTTCAGCGCCGATTCCCGGGACATCGCCGAACAATTCGAGTCGGCGCTTCCCGGTGCGGTGACCGTTGTGCGCGACGACTCCGACCGGGTCCGGGGTTATGCGGCGGTACACCGGCCGCACGGGGCGGAGGTCATCGCAGACTTCGTGTTCGATCCGGCCACCCCGCCCAGGCTGGTCGACGAGGTGGTGCATGCGGCTGTGCACCGCTTCCGCCGAGAGGCCGCGCCCGCAGCGGGAACGTTCCTGCGGGTGTTCATCGGTGACACCCAGCGCCAGGCCATCGACGCGCTGCTGCGGCAGGGTGCCTACCGGGAGGCGCAGTTCATCCGCACCCGCAAACCGCTCGACGAGGAGAGCCCGGCGTTACTCGAGGCGGCCGCCATCGAAGGGCTCGAGGTGCTGGGGTGGCCGGAGGTCATCGAACGCGGCCTGTCCGAACAGGTGCGGCGCCTGCAGTTCGACACGTTCGCAGAGCATTTCGGCAACATGTCCAAGACTCCGGAAGCGTGGCAGCACCACCTGCACAGCAGGTCGTTCGCACCCGATTTCAGTGTCGCGACGGTTGACCAGTCGGGTGAGGTGGTGGGTTACGTGCTGGGGTCGGTGTACACCGCCGGCGCCGCACCGGGGGAGGAGCGGAGCGCCCACACCGATTACATCGGCGTGCGCCGTGACCACCGGCGCCGCGGTATCGCGGAGTTGTTGCTGCGCAAGATCTGGCTGGCGGCGCTACGCCGTGGGCTGACGGTCGCCTCGCTGGGCACCGACATCAACAACAGCAGTAAGGCGCACGAGCTTTATGCACGCCTGGGCTACGTTGCCGTCGAACATGATTCGGCTTACCGGATCGACGGCTAGGAGACGTGCGCGGCTGTCAGCGAGCTGAACACCCGCGCAGCACCCCCGCGGCGCGAGCGCGCGTGTCTGTACGCCACGCCTCGGCGTGCCGCGTACAGACACGCGCGCTCGGCGGGGATCACATGGGGGCGTTGGCCGGCTGGAAGGCGCCGGAGGCGTCGGCCTCCTCTTCGGCGCGGATGACGTGCACGACGGCGTTGATCAACGCCAGATGGGTGAACGCCTGCGGGAAGTTGCCCAGATGCCTGCCGGTACGCGGCTCGATCTCCTCGGCGTACAGATGCAGCGGACTGGCGAACCCCAGCAGCCGCTCACACAGATGCCTGGCACGGTGGATCTCGCCGATCTCCACCAACGCCGACACCAGCCAGAACGAGCAGATGGTGAAGGCGCCCTCTTCGCCGGTCAACCCGTCGTCGGTCTCTTCGACGCGGTACCGCAACACCAGGCCGTCCTCGGTGAGCTCGTCGGCGATCGCCATCACCGTCGCCCGGATCCGCGGATCGTCGGACGGCAGGAACCGGGTCAGCACCGCCAGCAGCAGGGACGCATCGAGGGCGGGGTCGCCGTAGCGCTGGGTCAGCACCCCGCGCTCGTCCACCCCCTTCTCGAGGATGTCGGCCTTGATCTCCTCGGCGATGGCGCGCCACTGCTGGGCGTAACTCTTCTCGCCTTCGAGGTCGGCCAGCTTGGAGCCGCGATCCAGGGCCACCCAGCACATGATCTTGCTGGAGGTGAAGTGCTGCGGCTCGCCGCGCACCTCCCAGATGCCGCGGTCGGGTTCCTTCCAGTGCTTGATGGCCTCTTCGACCTGCTCCTTGAGCACCGGCCACAGGGTTTCGGGGATCTGCTCTCGCGATTTGGTGTGCAGATACACCGAGTCCAGCATGGTGCCCCAGATGTCGTGCTGCATTTGGCTGTAGGCGCCGTTGCCGATGCGCACCGGCCGCGCGTTGTCGTAGCCGGACAGGTGCAGCAGCTCGTCTTCTTCGAGACTGCGTTCCCCGCCGACGCCGTACATCACCTGCAGCGGGTGGCGTTCGCCGTTGTTGGCGCCCGACACGTCGGCGATGAAGGCGAAGAAGTCATCGGCCTCGCGGTCCAGCCCCAGGGTGTAGAGGCCCCACAGCGCGAATGTCGAGTCGCGCACCCAGGCGTAGCGGTAGTCCCAGTTGCGCTCACCCTGCGGAGTCTCCGGCAGCGACGTGGTGCTGGCCGCCAGCAGCGCACCCGTCGGTGAGTACGTCAGCCCCTTCAGGGTCAGGGCGCTGCGCTGCAGGTAGGACCGCCACGGGTGGTCGGGGAAATCGCCGATGTTGATCCACTGCCGCCACATCTCGCTGGTCTGCCACATCTTGTTGGCGGCTTCCTCGTATGTCTGCGGCGCGGGATGTCCCGACCAGGACAGCGCGACGAAGACGTTGTCCCCTTCGGTCAGCCGGGTCCGCGCGCGGGCTTCGTGGCCTTCCAGGCCCAGGCGCAGGTTGGTGGTCAGCCGCAGCGTCGGGTGCGCGTCGGGATCGCGGCTGGCCCGGGCGATCGCCTCGCCGTAGGCCGGGCCGGAGTACTCCCACTTGGCGGGAATGCGGTGATAGTCGAAGGACGGCTCGCAGCTCATCACCAGCTCGACGGTGCCGCTGACGCAGCGGACGGTGCGCAGCAGGATGTGCTCGGCGTCCCAGTCCATCGGCGTGCGGCGGTGGGTGCGCGAGCGCCGCTCGAGGTCATGCCAGGGCCCCTGGACCAGCGCTTCGCGCACGATCACCCAGCCGGTGTGCGTCTGCCAGGTGGTCTCCAGGATGAGGCTGCCGGGCAGGTACCGCCGGGCCGACGGCACCGAGACCCCGTAGGGCGCGAGCCGAAAGTGCCCGGCGCCGCGGTCCAGGATCGCGCCGAACACGCTGGGTGAGTCGGGCCGCGGCACGCACAGCCACTCGATAGATCCGGCAGAGGAGACCAGGCAGGTGGTTTCGCAGTCGGACAAGAACCCGTAGTCGGCGATCGGAGGGAACGGATTGCGCAGCGCCCCGACCGGTGCATAGGGCACCGGGGCGGTGACGGTGAACGGGGCGGGGTCGGCGTGTGGGCGCACGCCGTCCGCTGCGTTGTCTCCGGTCTCGATGTCGAGGGTCATGCCGCCCATCATCGTTTGCAGACGCGGTCGGCGTCTACTTGTGCCGCAGGTGCGTCACATTCGGGTAGCCGCCCAGCCCGAGCCTCTGCACCACCACCTTGGTCAGGACATAGTGCGTGACCCCCGCTACCAGGAAGGCCGGTAGCGACGCCGTGGTGTACCGGAAGAGTTCGGACGGTTCGTACGAAACCGGGTCCAGCAGAAGCGAATACGTGACCGCACCCGCCGCCACCGCTGCGAAGGCGACCAGGTTCACTCCCTTCCAATAGCCGTAGGCCGATTGGTTCGGGGCAAGGAACAGGTCGCGGACGCTGAGTTGCCGGCGACGCAGGATGAAGTAGTCGACGATCTGTACCGCGCAGAGCGGGGCCAGCACAATGGCTCCCCAGGACAGGAAGCGACCGTAGTTGTCGTAGACGGCGGCAGGGAAGAACACCAGGATCGCCGCGGGGACCAGGATGGCGGCGATGAGCCACGGCCAGGCAGCCAGCCGGAACAGCCGGCCGCCGCCACCTTTGAGGGCGACCATCGACGCGTAGCCCTGCGACAGGATGGCGGTGATGTTGGCCAGGCAGACGATGACCAGGGCCACGACGCCGAGACCGACGCCGGCCAGCGGGATGAACCACTCCGTCGGTTCCTCGACCTGGAGCGACAGTGCGGCGACGGCGCCGACCGCGGCCGCCACCACGGACGCACCGAACACGCCGACCCAGTTCGGCCAGAAGGCGGCGCGCGAACTCCTGGTCAGGCGGGCCAGGTTCCCGAGGTTGGGCCACCACGCGAAGCCCCCGGCGATGCTCAGCTCCACCGCCAGGACGAAGCTCAGGTGCGGGTCGTCGCTGACGCCGCCCAAGGGTGCCAGCGACGCGAGCTCCGACCAGGTGTGATGGGTGAAGACGACCACGATTATGCCGACGAGAATCACCAGAAGCATCGGTGCCAGCACCCGGCAGACCGCTTCCACCGACACCGGTCCACGGGCCAGGATCAACGCCGACACCGTGATGGCGGTCAGCGCGAGCAGGCTCGCCGCGGCGCCGGTCTGCGACAGCTCGATACCGAAGACCTGGTTGGCCACCACCACGAGGCCGTGGCCGAACATGATCGCCAGCACCGCGGACCACGCCGCCGCGAGCACCGTCGACACGGCGATCATCACCACCCGCGCGCCCGTCTCCCCGAAGGTGCACCGCAGGCCGACGAACTGTTCGATGCCGTACTTGACCGACGGCATGCACGGCGCCAGCGCCACCGCCAGCACGCTGAGGCCGTACCCGATGGTGATGGTGGCGATGGCCGCCACGATGCCGACGTAGTACGCGACGGCCGCGCCCTGCAGGAACGCCCAGGTGGCGATTGCGAGGCCGACGTTCACCGACGAGTGCTGCCAGAAACCCCAGATGCGTTCGTGGGGGAGAAGCGGCAGATCGGTGAGGGTCGCGTCGGGGCTGCCGTCCCGGGCGGTGGTCTGTGTGGTGTCGGTCATCAGTACGCCCACCACAGCAGTGCGGCGATCGTGACAGCCAGCACGCTCACCGTGAGGACGAGATCCCGAAGGGGCAGGTCGGGGACGGTGACGGCGCCTGCGCTGCCGCTCTCCATCAGAGTCAGCCGGTCCTCGAGCTGCTGCTCGAATGAAGGGTTTTCCACGTCGCCTCATTTCTGATTGGCGGGCCAGTTTAGAAAGTGTGTGTCTGGCGCCACAGCCTGTCAAGCCCCGACTCGAGTTCACAATTCATTCTTGACTGGCGGGCCAATTAACTACAGACTGAGCCCATGAGCATCGACGATTCCGGGCGGCGGCCGTTGCCCGAGGCGGCGGCAACAGTGGTGGTCGGCGCCGGTTACGCCGGTCTGTCCGCGGCGCTTGCCTTGCACGACAACGGTATTGACGTGATGGTGTTGGAAGGTTCCGACCGGGTGGGTGGCCGGGTCCTCTCCGAGCGCCTCGACCAGATGTCGGGAATCGTCATCGACCACGGCGGCCAGTGGGTCGGACCCACACAGACCCGCCTGCTCGCCGCCGCACAGCGGTTCGGGTGCACCACCTTTCCGACCCACAACACCGGCGACCACCTCGAGCTGTGGACCGACGGGGTGTGCCGGCCCTTCCGCGGCGCCGGCCCCGTGGACGGTCACGGTGTCGCCGAATACGAGGCCGCGACCGCAGACATCGATGCGATGGCGGCGACGATCGACCCGGAGAATCCGATCGCCACTGCGGCGATCGCCGCCTGGGACGGCCAGACGGTGCAGTCCTACCTGGACGCCGCCGTGCCCAACGGCCACGCCCGGACACGTTTGGCGCTGGCCGTCCAGGGCGTGTGGACTGTCGAACCGCGCGACATCTCGCTGTTCCACTTCCTGTTCTACGTGGCCTCCGCCGGCGGGTTCGACCAATTGATGGAGACCGAGGGCTGCGCGCAGGAGCGGCGGTTCACCGCCGGCGCACAAGCGGTACCGCTGGCCATCGCCGCCCACCTCGGCGACCGGGTTCACACCTGCGCGCCGGTGCGCCACATCAGCGTCCTCGACGACGGGGGCGTACTCGTCGACACCGCGCGAGGACAGGTGCGGGCGCAACGCGTCGTCGTGGCCGCATCACCGGGAGCGGCGGTGCGGATCCAGTTCAGTCCGCAGCTGCCGCAGGCCCGCAACCGCTGGATGGAACGCAGCCCGATGGGCGACGTCGCCAAGGTCCACACCGTCTACGACACCCCGTTCTGGCGCGCATCCGGCTTCTCCGGCGAGGCGACCGTGTACGGAGAGCACTCGGTGGGCGTGGTGTTCGACAACTCTCCCGAAGACGGCCGCCTCGGGGTGCTGGTGTCCTTCATCTACGCCGACCGCCAACAACGCTGGTCCCGACTCTCGCAGGAGCAGCGCCGGGCCGACGTCCTGGCAACACTGGGCGCCCTGTTCGGCGAGCAGGCGACCACACCGCGGTACTACACCGAGAAGAACTGGCCCGAGGATCCGTGGGCGCACGGCGGATACGCCGCCAACCCCGCGCCCGGACTGTGGTTGGAGCACAGTACAACTGGCTGGCGAACGGCCTGCGGACCCATTCACTGGGCCGGCACCGAGACCTCAGCGGTGTGGAACGGCTACATCGACGGTGCCATCGCCTCCGGACACCGCGCCGCCGCCGAGATCGCGGCGGCCCTGCAGTGACCGCCGTCGTGAGTTCGCCGACGGCACGGCAGGACCTGCGTGTGTTCAGTGACCCGTCGTCGGTCGCCGTCGTGGGGGCCTCCGAAGACCCCGCCAAGTGGGGTTACTGGCTGGCCTCCGGCGCGCTCGCCGGGGCCCACCGCCGCACCGTCCACCTGGTCAACCGCCGCGCGACCTCGGTCCTCGGCCAACCCTGTGCGGCCAGCATTTCCGAGCTCCCGGACGCTCCCGAGCTGGTGGCGCTGTGTGTGCCCGCAGGCCATGTCGACGACGCGGTGGACGCCGCTCTCGAACGCGGCACCCGCGGCTTCCTCGGCATCACCTCCGGCATCGCCGACGACGCCGCGCTGGCCGCCCGCATCACCGCCGCCGGTGCACGCTTGATCGGTACCAACAGCCTCGGCATCTACGACGCCACCAATGAACTCAGGTTGATGTGGGGCGCGCCGACGCCCGGGCCGCTGGCGGTCGTCTCGCAGAGCGGACAGCTGGGTTCGGAGCTGGTGGCGATCGGCCGCAGGCACGGCCTCGGGGTGTCGCGCTTCGTCTCCATCGGTAATCAATCCGACGTCACCGCAACCGAAGTGCTCGCGGACCTCGCCGCCCACGACGGCACCGAGGTGATCGCCCTGTATCTGGAGAGTTTCGCCGGTGGGGTGGCGCTGTTCGACACGCTGGCCCAGTTGCGTGCATCGGGTAAACCCACCGTGCTGCTGACGGTGGGCGCCAGCAGCGCCAGCGCGCGGCTGGCCCAGACCCACACCGGATCACTCACCGCGCCACTCGATGTCGTCGACGCCGCCTGCCGCGCCGCCGGTGTCGTGCGGGTCGCCACCCCCACCGAACTCGTCGACGTGGCACGCGGCTTCCTCGCCGTGGCACCGTCTCGCGGTCGGCGGATCGCCATCGTGGGGGACAGCGGCGGACAGAGCGGGATCGCGGCCGATGTGGCGGCGGCCGCCGGACTCACGGTGCCGCGATTCTCGAACGCGCTGTCCGAACGGCTTGCCGCGCAACTGCCCTCAGGAGCCGCGTGCACCAACCCGGTGGACCTCGCCGGAGCCGGGGAACAGGACCTGCGCAACTATGCCCGTGTCGTCGAGCAGGTCGGAGGCGCAGGCGAGGTGGATGCAGTGGTGTTGACGGGGTACTTCGGCTGCTACGGGCAGGACACCCCCGCCCTGGCCGAGGCCGAGGTGGCCGTGGCCGAGAGCCTGGGCGCGGCAGGCGTGCCCGTCGTCGTCCACACCATGGCCCCGGATTCGGCTGCCGCACAGGCACTCTGGCGCAGCAGTGTGCCGGCCTACGGCAGCATAGAAGCGGTCATGAAGGTGCTCTCGGCACTGGCTGCCGCCGTGCCGACCCCCAGGGCCGCAATCGAACCCGGCGCTGCAACCACCGCGCCCCAGCCCGGATACTGGTCCGCCCGCGCCTGGCTCGGCGCCGCCGGGATCGGTTTCCCGAGGGGAGCCGCAGTGCGCGACGCGGCCGAGTTGGCCGCCGCAGCCGCGGCGCTGCGGGGGCCGCTGGTGCTCAAGGCCGGCTGGCTGGAACACAAGAGCGAGGCCGGCGGGGTGCGCACCCACCTGGCGGACTGGACGCAGATCTCGGCGGCCTTCGATGCCATGCACGCCCGCCTCGGCGACGGCGAGTACGTCCTCGAGGAACAGGACCGGCGGCCGGACGCCGTCGAAGTGCTGGTGGCCGCCCGCCGCGATCCCGACCTGGGCGCGGTGGTGGTGGTCGGCGCCGGTGGCACCGAAACCGAGGTGCACCGCGACATCAGGATGGAGTGCGCACCGGTGTCCCGCGACACCGCCACCGCCATGCTCGAAGCGTTGCGTATCGCGCCGCTGCTGCACGGCTGGCGGGGCCGTGCGCCGGTGGACATACCCGCGCTCGCCGAGGTGATCGTCACGGTGTCACGCCTTATCGCGGCGAATCCCGACATCGCCGAGATCGAACTCAACCCCGTCCGCGCCACCGCCACCGGCGCGCTGGCCGTCGACGCGCTGATCCTGACCCGTTGCACCACAACCGAAGAGGCGAAACGATGACAACCCCCACCCTTCCCGACCTCTCGACCGAGTTCTCCGGCCGCGTCGCGCTGGTCACCGGCGGCGGTTCCGGCATCGGCCGTGCCATCGCGCAACGCTGGGCGCTGGCCGGCGGTCTGGTCGCCGTGCTCGGCAGACGCAAGGACGCTCTCGAGAAGACCGCCGCCCTGATCGACAGCGCCGGTGGGCACGCCGAGACGCTGGTCTGCGATGTGCGCGATCACGAGGGGGTGGCCGCCGCCGTGGACGGGCTGGTCGACCGGCATGGGCGGCTGGACGCACTGGTCAACAACGCCGCAGGCAACTTCGTGGTGCCGTCGGAGCAGCTGTCGCCGGGCGGCTGGAAAGCGGTGACCGACATCGTGCTCAACGGTTCGTATTACTGCACCCATGCCGCGGCGCAGCACATGCTGGCCCGCGGCAGCGGTTCCATCCTCAACATCATCGCCAGCTATGCCTGGCACGGGCATCCCGGCACGGTGCACAGCGCCGCGGCCAAGGGCGGTGTGGTCGCGATGACGCGCACCCTGGCCGTGGAGTGGGGCGGCCGTGGGGTGCGGGTGAACTGCCTGGCACCCGGACCGACCGAGACCGCCGGTGCCGGCGCGGCGCTGTGGGGCAGTGCCGATGCTCGTCGCGACGTGCTCGCCAGCGTCCCGGCCCACCGGTTCGCCGCGCCGGCCGAGATCGCCGAATCCGCGGCCTACCTGCTCAGCGATCGTGCCGGCTACGTCACCGGCGAAGTGCTGGTCGCCGACGGCGGCCAATGGCTGGGCAAGTCCGTCTACACCGACTCGCGCCGCTGAAAACCCAGTCTTCCAACCTCATTCGAAGGAGAACCCCATGACCGTCACCACCAACTTCGCGGCCTGGCCGCTGTCCGATGAGCAGAAGCAGATCATCGAACTGTGCCGCGAATTCGCCGCCAAGGAGATCCGCCCCCGCGGGCGTGAAGTGGACGAGGCCGACACGGTGACCCCGGTGGACATCTTCGCCAAGGCCGCGGCCGTCGGTATCACCGACTTCATGATTCCCGAGGAATACGGCGGTGGCGGTTTCACCGATGTCTTCACCCAGTGCCTGGTCCAGGAAGAACTGTGCTGGGGTGACCCGGGTATCGGAAACCTGGTGTGCTCCAACGGCTTCTTCGCCGACCCGATTTTGGTGCTGGGTACCGAGGAGCAGAAGAAGCGCTGGCTGACACCGCTGACCGGGCCCCACGCGACGATGACCGCGCTGGCCACCACCGAACCGGAATCGGGTTCGGATGCCGCGTCGATCTCCACCACGGCCACCCGCGTCGACGGCGGCTACCGCATCACCGGACAGAAGGCCTGGATCTCCAATGCCGGGGCCGCCGACTCCTACGTGATCTTCGCCAAGACCGACACCACCAAACGCTCGGGTGGTATCTCGGCGTTCCTGGTGGCCAAGGACACCGAAGGGCTGAGCTTCGGCGAACCGATGAAGAAGATGGGGCAGCGGGCCATCGTGTGTCGCGAGATCTTCCTCGACGGGGTGTTCGTCCCCGAAGAAGACCGCCTCGGCGACGAGGGACGGGGCTTCTACGGACTGATGGGAACCTTCGACATCTCGCGGGTGGTGCTCGGTGCGGCGGCGGTGGGCGCGGCCCGCGCGGCGTATGAGTACGCACTCGACTACGCCAAGACCCGCAAGCAGTTCGGCGTGCCGATCATCGACCACCAGGCGGTCGCGTTCCGGCTGGCCGACATGGCCACCCGGATCGAGGCGGCGCGCCTGTTGGTGCTGCACGCCGCGCGCCTCATCGACAGCGGGGTGCCGGCGCGCGGAATCGCCGCGATGGCGAAGCTGACCGCCTCCGAGACGGCCATGTTCGTCACGCACGGCGCGGTCCAGACCCTCGGCGGGTGGGGGTACTCCCGCGAGTACCCGGTCGAGCAGTGGATGCGCGACGCCAAACTCGAGGAGATCGAGGAAGGCACCTCGGACATCATGCGGTTGGTGATCTCGCGCAATCTGGGCTGACATCTGATCGGGCCGCCAGTTATCTGACTTGTACGATCGGGAGGTCTGAGCTGTCCGGACTACTCGGAGGAACCGATGCCGCGCCCCAGTGTGGAAGCCGAGCGTCGGCCGCAGATCCTCGCCGCGGCATGCGAAGTCATCGCCACGGCGGGGATCCCCGCCTTGCGCCTCGCCGACGTCGCGCGCGAGGCCGGGGTCAGTTCGGGCACGGTGCACTACTACTTCGAGACCAAAAAAGAAGTCATCACCGCGGCGTTCGAGTTCAACCTGACCGACTCGTTGGCGCGCCGTCAGGAACTGCTCACCTCGGGCAAGGACAGCCTGGCGATCCTGCACGACCTGGTGGAGTCGTACCTACCCAACGACGAACTCTCGGTACGGGCGTGGAAGGTGTGGCTGGCGCTGTGGGCCGAAGGCAGCCGCGATCCGGTGCTGCAGGAGATCAACGACCGGCTCTACGGTCAGTGGCGTGATGTCGTCGCCGGGGTGATCCGCGACGCTCAGGCCGCCGGCCTGGCCCGGGCCGGCGACCCCGGGCTACAGGCCAACATGCTGATCGGGATGCTCGACGGGCTGGCCGTCCAGGTGGTGCTGGGCTCACCGAACATGTCGCTGGAGGCGATGCGGCAGACCTGCAAGACCTTCATCAGCGAGGTCATCGCCCCGTGATCAGCGCCTCGCGAAGTCCGGTGCGTGCTCCGGGAGCGGACCGATGGCCACCCCGTAGGCGGCGACGCGGGTCAGGACCGGGAACCGGTTCGCCAGGCGGAGGGCTCGCGGCGCCTCACCTGCGGCAGGCGCGCCGGTGACAGGTCCGGTGAAGGCCCGCGCGATCACGTTGTCGTGCACGAACCGCTGCACGCGCTGGATCACCGCCGCAGGCAGCCAGCGGCGCGCCTGCACCGCGGCCAGGTGACGGGTGGACACCGCGCCGGTGCGCAGCGGCACCGCCAGCAGCCGGGCGGCGGCCACCGCGTCGGCGACGGCCAGGTTGATGCCGACGCCACCGACCGGCGACATGGCGTGGGCGGCGTCGCCGAGGAACAGGATCCCGTCGCCGTACCACTTGCGTAGCCGATTCAATTGCACGTCAAGCAGTTTCACGTCGTCGAACGACTGGAGCTGATCCACCCGGTCGGCCAGCCAGGGCACCAGGGCCGCGACGCGCCGGCGAAGCGAATCGATGCCCTCGGCCCGCATCGCGGCATCGGAACCCTTCTTGATCAGGTAGGCGATCTGGAAGTAGTCGCCCCGGTCGATCAGCGCGACGGCCTGGCCGCTCTCGAACCTGCCGTTGAGCCCGCTGGGATCATCGTGGTGGCGCGGTAACCGGAACCACCACACGTCCATGGGTGCGCCGAAACTGCGCGGGGTGAAACCGGTGGCGGCCCTCAGGGTGGAGGCGCGCCCGTCGCACCCGACCGTCAGCGCGGCCCGCATCTGGCGCTCGTGGCCGTCGGCGTCGCGGTAGCGCACCCCGGTGACCCTGGCGCCCTCGTACCGGGGTCCGAGCACTTCGGTGTTGCGAAGAAGCCGGAACGACGGTTCCCGGGCGGCCGCCGTGGCAAGCATCTCCAGGAAATCCCACTGCGGCACCAGGGCGATGTGCTGGTGCGGACCGGGCAGGTGCGCAAGGCTCAGGGACAGCGTGGTGCCCTGCACCGCCAGGTTCACCCCGGAGATCAGCCGGTGCGGCACCGCCGTGAACGCCGACGCCAAGCCGAGTTCGTCGAGCAGGCGCAGCGTGCTGGCATGCACCGTGTCCCCGCGGAAGTCGCGCAGGAAGTCGGGGTGCTTCTCCATGACGGTGACGTCGACCCCGGCCCGGGCCAGCAGCAGACCGAGCATCACTCCGGCCGGGCCGCCGCCGGCGACCAGACAGGTGGTGGATTCGTCACCGGTTTCGGCCGTTCCCACGCGTTGATCGTAGGGTGGGATGCGATGCAGGGACGGTGTCTTTGATGGATGGGTTACTCAGTTGGTGGGACGGCGTCGAGCTGTGGCTCTCCGGCCTCGACTTCGTTCTGCAGACGGTCGTGGTGATGCCGGTGGTGCTGTTGCTCGCCTACGCCATCGCGGTGTTGCTGGACGCCCTGCTGGGCAACGGGGTTCGATTGCTGCATCGGCTGCGCGGGGGAGAGGACGGACAGCGGTGAACGGCATGCCTCGCTCGCGCGTGACATTGATCCTGGTCATTCTCGTGGTGCTTGTTGTCGTCATGTGGTTCGTCACCCGGTAACCAGCACGTTGCCGACGGTGGTGGTCGGCGGAAACTCTGCTACTCTTCCGGCCATGCGCGCGGCGTCCGGGGGCAACAGAGGTGGCCAGATGCTGGCTTCCTCCGTCCAGGGACACTGCGCCGTTGTTGATGTTTGTTGTTGTCGCTGACCCTTGCCCGCCTGCGGTTTGGAGTCGGTGACGGACTGCGCATAGCGCCATCATCTGAGCCCTCATCCTTTCCGCCGTGGCGGGTACCGATCCCGTACTCCGCCCTGGAAAGGTCCTCCATGCCGAACATTCTGACGTCCCCGAAGCGCTGGCGGGCGGCCGCTGCGCTCGCTGTGACCGCATCGATGCTCGCTGCCTGCGGTGGCGGCGGATCCAGTGACGTCGCGGGTGAAGAGGGCGGCGCCACCGACGCCGAGACCACCCTCACCCTGGTGGCCTACGCGGTGCCGGAGCCGGGCTGGAGCAAGATCATCCCGGCGTTCGCCGCCACCGAAGAAGGCAAGGGCATCGCCGTCACCACCTCCTACGGCGCCTCCGGTGATCAGTCCCGCGCTGTGGTCGACGGCAAGCCCGCCGATATCGTCAACTTCTCCGTCGAACCCGACGTCACCCGCCTGGTGAAGGCCGACAAGGTGGCCGCGGACTGGAATGCCGACGCCACCAAGGGACTCCCGTTCGGCTCGGTGGTTTCGCTCGTGGTCCGTGAGGGCAACCCGAAGAACATCCGCGACTGGGACGATCTGCTGCAGCCTGGCGTCGAGGTGGTGACCCCGAGCCCGCTCAGTTCTGGCTCCGCGAAGTGGAATCTGCTGGCGCCGTATGCCGCCAAGAGCAACGGCGGCCAGGACCCGCAGGCCGGAATCGACTTCGTGAACAAGCTGGTGTCCGAGCACGTGAAGACGCGCCCCGGCTCCGGTCGTGAGGCCACCGACGTCTTCCTGCAGGGCACCGGCGACGTGCTGCTCAGCTACGAGAACGAGGCCATCTACGTGGAGCGGCAGGGCAAGCCCGTCGAACACGTCAACCCGCCGCAGACGTTCAAGATCGAGAATCCGGTGGCCGTGGTGTCCACCAGCGCCCACCTGGAGCAGGCCAACGCGCTGAAGAACTTCCTGTACACCCCCGAGGGGCAGAAGATCTGGGCCGAGGCCGGTTTCCGTCCGGTCGATCCCGCGGTGGCCGAGGAGTTCGCCGCCGACTTCCCGACCCCGGAGAAGCTGTGGACCATCGCCGACCTGGGTGGCTGGGGTGAAGTCGACCCGGCGCTGTTCGACAAGGACAACGGCACCATCACCAAGATCTACAAGCAGGCCACTGGATGACGCAGAGCGTCTCGGCGGCGGTGCGGCCCGAGCCAGGCGGTGACGCCGGCCCGGGCCGGGCCGCCGCCCGGCTGGGGCGCCGGCACGGCAGTACGTCGCTGCGGGTCGGGGCGGCGACGCTGTGGCTGTCGGTGATCGTGCTGCTGCCGCTGGCCGCGATCCTGTGGCAGTCCGCCAAAGGTGGGTGGACGGCGTTCTGGGAGGCGGTCACCTCGCCCGCGGCGCTGCGGTCGTTCGAGGTCACCCTGACGGTGTCGATCGGCGTCACCGTCATCAACGGCGTGTTCGGGCTCTTGGTCGCGTGGGTGCTGACCCGCGACGACTTCCCCGGCAAGCGCCTGGTCGATGCCGTGATCGACCTGCCGTTCGCGCTGCCGACGATCGTCGCCAGTCTGGTGATGCTGGCGTTGTACGGCCCGGCCAGCCCCGTGGGGCTGCATCTGCAACACACCAAGTGGGGTATCGGGGTGGCGCTGCTGTTCGTGACGCTGCCGTTTGTGGTGCGGTCGGTGCAGCCGGTGCTGCTCGAACTCGACCGGGAGGTCGAAGAGGCGGCGGCGTCGTTGGGTGCCAACAACCTGACCATCTTGACCAGGGTGATCCTGCCCGCGCTGCTGCCGTCGCTGCTCTCGGGCGCCGGACTGGCGTTCTCCCGCGCTATCGGGGAGTTCGGTTCCGTCGTGCTCATCGGCGGCGCGGTGCCGGGCGAGACCGAGGTGTCGTCGCAGTGGATCCGCACCCTGATCGAGAACGACGACCGCACCGGCGCCGCGGCCATCTCGATCGTGCTGCTGGCGATCTCGTTCATCGTGCTGTTCATCCTGCGGGCCCTCGGCTCGCGCGCGGCCCGGCGCGAGGAGCAGGCGCGATGACGCTCTCGCCCAGAATTCGTTATCTGCTGCGCTTCATCGCGCTGGCCTACATCGGCATCCTGGTGATCATCCCGGTGGGGTTGATCCTGTGGCGCACGCTGGCCCCGGGTGTCGGCGAATTCGTCGCGTCCATCAGCACACCGGCGGCCATCTCTGCGCTGCAGCTGTCGCTGCTGGTCGTGGCCATCGTGGTGCCGCTGAACGTGCTGTTCGGCGTACCCACGGCGCTGGTGCTGGCGCGCAACAAGTTTCGTGGCAAGAGCGCGCTGCAGGCGGTCATCGACCTGCCGTTCGCGGTGTCTCCCGTGGTGGTCGGTGTCGCGTTGATCCTGTTGTGGGGATCGGCCGGGTTGTTCGGGTTCGTCGAGAACGACTTCGGGTGGAAGATCATCTTCAGCTTCCCCGGCATCGTGCTGGCCAGCATCTTCGTCACCGTGCCGTTCGTGATCCGCGAAGTCGAACCGGTGCTGCACGAACTGGGCACCGATCAGGAAGAAGCCTCGGCCACGCTCGGCGCGCAGTGGTGGCAGACCTTCTGGCGGATCACGCTGCCGTCGATCCGGTGGGGTCTCACCTACGGCATCGTCTTGACCATCGCCCGCACCCTCGGCGAGTTCGGTGCCGTGATCATGGTGTCGTCCAACCTGCCGGGGCAGTCGCAGACGATGACCCTGCTGGTGGCCGACCGTTACAACCGCGCCAACGAGTACGGCGCCTATGCCATTTCGACCCTGCTGATGGCTGTTGCGGTGCTGGTGTTGGTGGTGCAGGTCGTCCTCGACGCCCGCCGCGCCAAGATCGAGAAGTAGGAGATCTCATGACGAACGCGATCACCGTCGCCGGTGCCAACAAGCATTACGGCGAATTTGCGGCCCTGGACAACGTGGACTTCGTGGTGCCGGCCGGCTCACTGACCGCCTTGCTGGGTCCCAGCGGTTCCGGTAAGTCCACCCTGTTGCGCGCCATCGCGGGGCTGGACGAACCCGATACCGGATCCATCACGATCAACGGCCGTGATGTGACCCGCGTGCCACCGCAGAGACGCGGCATCGGATTCGTGTTCCAGCACTATGCCGCGTTCAAGCATCTGAGTGTCCGCGACAACGTGGCGTTCGGGTTGAAGATCCGCAAGCGGCCCAAGGCCGAGATCAAGGACAAGGTCGACAACCTGCTCGAGGTGGTGGGACTCGCCGGCTTCCAGAACCGTTACCCCAACCAGCTTTCCGGCGGCCAGCGCCAGCGCATGGCCCTGGCTCGCGCACTCGCCGTCGACCCCGAAGTACTGCTTCTCGACGAACCCTTCGGCGCGTTGGACGCCAAGGTGCGCGAGGATCTGCGCACCTGGCTGCGCCGGTTGCACGACGAGGTGCACGTGACGACGGTGCTGGTGACCCACGACCAGGCCGAGGCGCTCGATGTGGCCGACCGCATCGCGGTGCTCAACAAAGGGCGCATCGAGCAGGTCGGTTCACCCACCGAGGTCTACGACCAGCCGGCCAACGCTTTCGTCATGTCCTTCCTGGGCACGGTGTCCTCGCTCAACGGAATCCTGGTGCGCCCGCACGACATCCGGGTGGGGCGCAATCCCGAGATGTCGATCGCGGCCGGTGACGGCACCGCGGAGTCCACGGGTGTCACGAAAGCCACCATCAACCGGGTGGTCGTGCTGGGCTTCGAGGTCCGGGTGGAGCTCACCAGCGCCACCACGGGGACCCCGTTCACCGCACAGATCACCCGCGGTGACGCCGAGGCGCTCGGTCTGCGCGAGAGTGACACCGTCTACGTGCGGGCCACCCGGGTGCCCCCCATCGCGGGCAGCCTTCAGGTGCCGAAGGCCGACAAGGCCGACGAGGAACTCAGCAACGCCTGACGGCTCAGCGACTTTCGTTGCCCACCAGGGTGGGTGCCGGTTCGGCGTGTGGTGCTGTCTCCGCCCAGCCGGGCGGTTGCAGCAGGTAGCCGATCCGGCCCCGCCACGTCTTGGCGCGTCCGACGTCGCGCACCATGGCGACGAATTCCGCGAAGTTGATCTTGACCGGATTGTAGGTGTCGATGTTGTGCGTCAATCCGTAACGGATGGTCTCCACCTCGTCGGCGTAGCTGCGGAAGATCCGATCCCACAGGATGAGGATGCCGCCGTAGTTCTTGTCCAGGTAGGGATTGTTGGCGCCGTGGTGCACGCGGTGATGTGACGGCGTGTTGAAGATGTACTCGATTGCGCGCGGCAGTGTTCCGATGCGTTCGGTGTGCAGCGGGAACTGGTACAGCAGCACGACGGCCTGGCACAGGAAGATCATCCACACCGGGATACCGGCCAATGCCATCGGGATGTAGACCACCGAGGTGAGGAACCGCCCGGGAATCAGCCACGGCAGCCGCACCGCGGTCGACATGTTGAAGTGCCGGCTCGAGTGATGCACGCTGTGCGCCGCCCAGAACAGCCGGACCCGATGCTGCATCCGGTGTTCGGCGTAGTACGCCAGATCGGCCCCCACGATCGCGAGCACCCACACCCACCAGTCCGACGCGGACAACGCCCACGGCGCGAAGGCGGCCGCCAGCAACACGATGGGCAGCTCGATGAAGTCCTCCACCAGATTCGCCACCCGGCCCAGCCCGTAGACCGACAAGCTGGCGAAGGTGTCACGGGTGGAGAAGCCGACCTTGTTCCGCGGCTGGGCATCTCGGCCCTCGCGACGGTCCCGGCGCCGTTCCAGGCGATCGCCCAGCAATTCGATGCCCAGCAGCAGGAGAAACGCGGGGATCGCGTACAGCCCGATGTTCCCGATCCAAGCGGTGTTGGCCTCCACGGTCAGTTGTTCCCTTTCTTCGGCATCCCGGCGATCTGGCGGCGCAGCGCGCGGCCGAACATCTCCTGATTGACGCGCTCGGGGTCGATACGCCGTTGCCGAATCAGACCGCTGAACATCGCCAGCGTGGTGGTGGCGAATTCGTCGACGTCGACGCTGTCGTCAACGTCGTTGCGCGCCAGCATGTCTGCCAGGATGCCGCGGATCGCCGCCAGTGTGGTGGCCGTCGAGTTGGCCTCGATCTGCATGAGTTCGGGGTTGCGCACCGCGTGCAGCCAGAACTCCGTGCGCAGGACGGCGACGTCGATGTCCTTGTCGGCGATGGCGATCAGCATCTCGCCCAGCGCCTGTAACGGATCGGCGGACTGGGCGCGTGACGACTCGATGATGTGCGCGACTTCGCCCATCTGGTTGACGGCACGGTCGGTCATCAACGCCGAGAACAACTCCTCCTTGTTGGCGAAGTTCGAGTACACCGCGCCGACGGAGAACCCGGCTGCCTCGGCGACCTCGTCCACCGACGCGGCGGCGTAGCCCTTGCGGGCGAACACCGACGCGGCGGCGTCCAACAGCCTGCGTCGCGTCAGTTCCTTGCTCTCCGCGCGGGTCAGGCGACGCGGCTTCTGATTGCGATCCATATTCAGATAGTAGCTGTTATTTGAATTCGTGGCACTATCGGTTCACGAAAGGGGTGTCACGAGTGGTGATCGCGAGGTTGTATCCAAGGCGCACAGACTTTTTCGGGAACTGCGAAGTCGAACTCGCGACCCGCTCCAGCGGCGTAACTTCGAGTCGATCGGTGCGGCCGGCGACGGTTCCGTCCTGTGACCGACCGGCCCCGGTCGCGACTGGGAAAGGACACTCGAGATGGACACCACAAGCACCGCCGCCGTCAACGAGGATCAGCTGATGGCGTTTGTCATGCGCGCCGTGGAAGAAGCCGGCGCTGCCCTGAACTGCGCGTTGGTCGTGATGGGGGACCGGCTCGGCTACTACACCTCGCTGGCCGGCCATGGTCCCAGCACACCGTCGGAACTGGCCGAACGCACGGCCACCGACGAGCACTACACCCGGGAGTGGCTCAACGCACAGGCGGCAGGTGGTTTCGTCGAATACGACCCGGCGTCGGAACGCTATTTCCTGCGGCCGGAGCAGGCAGTGGCGCTGGCCGATGAGAGCAGCCCGGCATTCGTGGTGGGACTGTTCCAGACCGCGCACGGAACCGCCCGCGACGCCACCAAGGTCTTCGACGCCGCCGCAACCGGAGGTGGCGTGCACTGGGGTGATCACAACTCCGACGTCCACGTGGGGTGTGAGCGCTTCTTCCGGCCCACCTACGCCGCACACCTGGTCGCCGACTGGCTCCCGGCGCTCGAGGGTGTGACGGCCAAGCTCGACCGCGGTGCCCGGGTGGCGGACGTCGGCTGTGGGCACGGCGCGTCCACCATCCTGATGGCGCAGTCATTCCCGCGCTCGGAGTTCACCGGTACCGACGTTCACGAGGGCTCGATCGTCACCGCCAGGGAACGTGCCCGGCAGGCGAACGCCGGGGCGCGCATGCACTTCGAATGCGCGCCGGCGGACGCGTTTTCCGGCGGCCCCTTCGATCTGGTCACGATGTTCGACTGCCTGCACGACATGGGGGATCCGGTGGGAGTCGCCCGGCACGTGCGTTCGGTCATCGACGACGACGGCACCTGGATGATCGTCGAACCGGCCGCCGGCGACCGGGTCGAGGACAACTTCACCCCGGTTGGACGCGCCTACTACGGATTCTCGACGTTGTTGTGCACACCGTCGTCCCTGGCTCAGCCGGTCGGGTTGGCGCTCGGCACGCAGGCCGGTCCGTCCCGCATTCGTGACGTCGTGACCAGTGCCGGCTTCACCCGGTTCCGGGAGGCGGCCCGGACCCCGTTCAACATCGTGTTCGAGGTGCGGCCCTAGCTCGCCTCAGGCGGCGACGAGCTTCGCGGCCACGGCGTCGTCGTAGCGATCCAGTACGGTGGCCGCCACCAGATTGTGCGAGCCCAGCGGCTCGCACATCGAAATCTGTTGCCGGGCAGCGAAAGCCGCCACCCGATCGGTGATCTTGCCGTGCGCCAGGAACCACGGTGCGATGACGACGCGGGAGGCGCCACGCTCGCGCAGCTCGGCGACGGAGTCCGGGAGGTTCGCATAGGGCCCGGTGGCGAAGGCGGTTTGTGTTCCGGCCCAACGGGTTCCGCGAGCCAGCGCCGCAGCCACCGTCGCGGTGCGGGCGTTGGCGGCCGGCTTCGAGGAACCGACCGCCACCAGCACCACACCGAGGCCCTCGTCGTCGGCCGACACCCCGGACTCGGCCAGCCGGTGCCGCAGCACCGTCAACAGCGCGGGGTCTTCGCCCAGCGTGTCGGCCTGCTGGACGTAGCGGCCCGACTCGGCGACCACCGCCGGGATGTCGACACGCGCGTGATAGGCCGACGCCAACAGAAACGGTGTCACCACCGCATCGCCGGTCTCGGCCAACACCTCACCCAAGCTCGGTGCGGTCCGTTCCAGGAATGCCGCGCGCACATCGAGCCACGGGCGCAGCCGCCGGATCCGGCCCGCCACGGCATACGTCACCGCCGCCGACCGCGGGTCGACGCTGCCGTGCGCGGTCAGGATGAGGCCGGGCGGGGTGGCGGGAGAGGGCCCGGGCGGGGTGGTGGGAAAATACGCCGTCACGAAGCGTGCAGTCCGCACTCCGTCTTGGCCAGCCCCTGCCAGCGCCCGCTGCGCGGGTCGGCGCCGGGCTCGGGCTTGGCCGTGCACGGGAAGCAACCAATCGACGGGTAACCCTCGTCGACGAGGGGGTTGACCAGCACGCCGTTGGTGGTGATGTAGTCCTGCATGTCATCGTCCGACCACGCCGCAATCGGGTTGATCTTCACCAGCTTGAACGCTTCATCGAAGCTGATCAGCGGCGCGTTCGCCCGGGTGGGGGCCTCGACCCGGCGGATACCGGTCACCCAGGCCGTGTAGCCGCGCAGCGCTTTCGACAGCGGCTCGACCTTGCGCATCCGGCAGCACGCGCCGGGGTCGCGGGCGAACAGGTCCTTGCCCAGCAGCGCATCCTGTTGCGCGACGGTGTTCTCCGGCGCGACGTTGACGACGTGCACGTCATACACCGATTCGACCGCGTCGCGGGTGCCGATCGTCTCGGCGAAGTGGTAGCCGGTGTCCAGGAACAGGATGTCCACCCCCGGGCGCACCTTGGCGGCCATCTCGACCAGCACGGCGTCCTGCATGTTGGAGGCGACGACGTAGTTGCCGCCGAAGTGCTCGTCGGTCCAGCGGAGCAACTCCTCGGCACTGGCGCCGTCCAGTTCGGCAGCGCCACGGGCGGCCAGCTCCCGCAGGTCCGTCTCCGTCAAACGACTCACCTCAACAGTCATCGTTCATCACCTTCGTCCCAACACGCATCAGCGCAGATCAGCTTCGTCGGCTCGCAGAGCCCACTTCGCGAAACGCTCTCCGGTCTCGCGTTGTTTCACGAAATTGCGCACAACCCGGTCGATGTAGTCACCGAGTTCGTCACTGGTGACCTTGTGCTGGCGCAATTTGCGACCGAATCCGCTGTCCAGGCCCAGGCTGCCACCCAGATGCACCTGGAAACCCTCGACCTGGCCACCGTTGCCGTCGTCGACCATCTGGCCCTTGAAGCCGATATCGGCGATCTGGATGCGTGCGCACGAGTTGGGGCAGCCGTTGATGTTGACCGTCACCGGCACGTCGAGCTGCGCGTTGATGTCCTCGAGCCGCTTCTCCAGCTCGGGCACCAGGCTCTGGGACCGCTTCCGGGTCTCGGCGAAGCTGAGCTTGCAGAACTCGATGCCGGTGCAGGCCATCAGGTTGCGCCGCCAGTTCGACGGATCCGACGGCAGGCCCAGCTCGTCGAGGCCGGCCCGCAGCTCAGCGAGCTTGTCATCGGGCACATCCAGCACGATGAGCTTCTGGTAGGGGGTGAACCGGACCCGGTTGGAGCCGGCCGCCTCGGCCAGGTCGGCGACCTTGGTCAGGATCGTGCCGGACACCCGGCCGGCGATCGGCGCGACGCCGACGGCGTTGAGGCCGTTCTTGAGTTTCTGCACACCCACGTGGTCGATCGGGCGCAGCACCGGTTCGGGTGCCGGGCCGTCGATCAGCGGGCGCTTGAGGTACTCCGTCTCGAGAACCTCACGGAACTTCTCGATACCCCAGTCCTTGATGAGGAACTTCAGCCGCGCCTTGGCCCGCAGCCGCCGGTAGCCGTAGTCACGGAAGACGCTGACCACGCCCTCCCACACATCGGGCACCTCGTCCAGGGGCACCCACGCGCCGACGCGCTGGCCCAGCATCGGGTTGGTGGACAGGCCGCCGCCGACCCAGAGGTCGAAGCCGGGGCCGTGCTCGGGGTGGTTGACGCCGATGAACGCGACGTCATTGACCTCGTGCACCACGTCCTGCAGACCCGAGATCGCGGTCTTGAACTTGCGCGGCAGGTTGGAGTACTCCTTCTTGCCGATGTAGCGCTTGACGATCTCGTGCACCGCGGGGGTGCCGTCGATGATCTCGTCGAGCGACTCACCGGCCAGGGGCGAGCCCAGCACGACGCGGGGGCAGTCGCCGCACGCCTCGGTGGTCTGCAACCCCACTTCGTCGAGCCGGCGCCAGATCTCCGGCATGTTCTCGACCTGGATCCAGTGGTACTGCACGTTCTCGCGGTCCGACAGATCGGCGGTGTCGCGGGCGAACTCGGTGGAGATGCCGCCGAGGGTGCGCAACGCGGCCGTCGTCAGGGCGCCGCCATCGGAACGCACCCGCAGCATGAAGTACTCGTCTTCGAGCATGTCGGTGTTGTCGTCACCGGTCCAGGTGCCGTCGTACCCGGGCTTGCGCTGGGTGTAGAGCCCCCACCAGCGGAACCGGCCGCGCAGGTCGCCCTTGTCGATGCTGTGGAAGCCGCCCTTGGCGTAGATGTTCTCGATCCGGGCGCGGACGTTGAGCGGATTGTCGTCCTTCTTGGACTGCTCGTTGGGATTGAGCGGCTCGCGGTACCCGAGGGCCCACTGCCCCTCGCCGCGGGGGCGCTTGGCCTTCGCCGGGCGCTTCGTGGGTGTTTCTGTCATTGTGTGCTCCTTGTCGGGGAGCCGGCGACCGCTGCAGATACCACCGGTGGGCTGAACCGGCGGCGCAGATCCGGCGGCCAGCTGTTTTGTCTCGGGGGCAGGCTGGGGCAGATCAGGCCGTCAAGGCAGACAGCAACAGCTACACACACGCTTGAAATCGACATGCCGCCGAGCGACGAGGGCGACTCGAAGCTGGGGCAGGCGTGCGGCGATCACCGGGCCATTCTGCCACGCCGTTCCTGCAGGTCCCAATCAGGCCAGATTTCGGCTCACCCTGAGTGAAATCGGTGTCGCGCGGACTCTGGGAGACTGGACGCCATGACAGCCGGCATCGCTTCGCGCGAGATCCCCGATCTCGCCATGACGCAGGGCGGGGCGTTCGGCATCTACATTCATGTGCCGTTCTGCGCCACCCGCTGCGGATACTGCGATTTCAACACCTACACCCCAGGTGAACTGGGGGGAGCCAATCCCGACGGCTGGTTGGCCGCGGTGCGGCGGGAGCTGCGGCTGGCCGCCGAACGGCTCCCGGGGCCCGCGGTCGACACCGTCTTCGTCGGCGGCGGCACCCCGTCGCTGCTCGGAGGGTCCGGGCTTTCCGCGGTGCTCGACGCGGTCCGCGAGTCGTTCGTCCTGGCTCCCGACGCCGAGGTCACCACCGAAGCCAACCCGGAGTCCACCTCGCCGGACTTCTTCGCCGCCATCCGGGCCGCCGGCTACACCCGGGTGTCGCTGGGCATGCAGTCCGCCGTGGCGCACGTCCTGCGGTTCCTGGACCGCACACATTCCCCGGGCCGGGCGGTGGCCGCGGCGTCCGAGGCGTTGGCCGCGGGTTTCGAGCATGTCAACCTCGACCTCATCTACGGCACGCCGGGGGAGTCCGACGACGACCTGAGGCGTTCCGTCGAAGCGGTGCTCGGTGCCGGCGTCGACCACATATCGGCCTACGCCTTGGTGGTCGAGGACGGCACCGCGCTGGCGCGACGGGTGCGCCGCGGCGAGATGGCGGGCGTCGACGACGATGTGCTGGCCGCCCGCTACGAACTGCTCGACGGCATGGTCCGCGACGCCGGCTTCGACTGGTACGAGGTGTCCAATTGGAGCCGCCCCGGAGGCGAGTGCCGGCACAATCTGGGCTACTGGGGCGGCGGCCAGTGGTGGGGCGCCGGCCCGGGTGCGCACGGCTTCATCGGCGCCACCCGGTTCTGGAATGCCAAGCACCCCAACACTTATGCCGCCGAGCTCGAGCAGGGTCAGCTGCCCATCGCCGGCTTCGAAGTGCTGGCCGCCGAGGACCGGCATGTCGAGGACGTGCTGCTGGGCATCCGGCTGCGCGACGGGCTGGCCCTCGATCAGCTGCGGCCTGCCGAGCGCGAGCGGGTGGACGCGGTGCAGGCCCAAGGTCTGGTGACCGTGGTTGCCGGCCGGCTGGTGCTCACCGACCGCGGCCGTCTGCTCGCCGACGGCGTGGTGCGCTCGCTTCTCGAGTGATTTGGGCGCGCTCGTAACCGCTGAGCGGTTACGAGCGCGCCCAAATCACCCTCACCGTTGGGCGGCCGGCCGGATGATGATCTCGTTGACGTCGACGTCCGCGGGCGTGCCGACGGCGTAGGCCACGGCATCGGCAATGGCCTCGGGTGCGATGGCGTTGCGGCGGTACTCCGCCATGGCCGCCTGGGCCACCGGATCGCTGATGGTGTCGGCCAGCTCACTGGTCACCACGCCGGGTGACACGGTGGTCACCCGCAGCCACGGCGGGGACTCCAGCCGCAGACCTTCGGTGATCGCCCACGCCGCGAACTTGGTGCCGCTGTAGACGGCGTACGTCGGGCCCACCTCGTGGGCGCCCACCGAGGCGATGGTCACCACATGGCCGCGCTCCTGGCGGGTGAACTGCGGCAAGGCCGCCGCGATACCGTGCAGCAACCCGCGGATGTTCACGTCGATCATCTGGTCCCACTCGTCGACCAGACCCGCATCCAGCCGCGACAGCGGCATCACCCCGGCGTTGGCCACCAGCACATCGAGACGGCCGTGCCGGGACACGATCTCGTCGACCGCGCGCTGCACGGCGCCACGGTCGGTGACGTCCAGCTCGTAGGGCTCGATGGTGCCGGACTGCTCGGCGGCCAGGTCACGCAGCCGGTCGATCCTGCGGGCCGCCGCGATCACCGTGGCGCCCTCGGCGGCCATCCTGCCCGCGATGGCCCGGCCGATGCCGCTGCTGGCCCCGGTCACCAGGACCACTGAGTTCTCCATGTCGTTCTCCTCTCCAGGTGTGTCGTCCTCCACTGTCGGGCCCGGACCGGTGCGGCACGAGGACGCAGTGTTCCTGGGTGCGCCAGACCCAGGTTCGCGGCCACACCGCTCACTACCATCGCGAATGTGGCAACAGGAGAACTCGGCGATTACCTGCGGGCCCGCCGTGCGCAGGTGACGCCCCAGGACGTCGAGCTGCCCAGCTACGGGCAGCGGCGTGTCGCCGGCCTGCGCCGCGAAGAGGTGGCGCTGCTGGCCGGGTTGAGCGTCGACTACTACACCCGCCTCGAACAGGGCCGGGAACGGCGCCCGTCACCGGCGGTGGTGGACGCCCTGGCCGGGGCGCTGCGCCTGCCCGAAGACGGCCGCCAGCACCTGTTCCGCCTCGCCGGGCTGAGCCCGCGGCAGCTCAGCGGGTCCACCACCCGCGTCGACCCGGCGCTGCTGCAGCTGATGAGCATGTGGCCGCACAACCCGGCGCTGGTGTACAGCCGCGCCTACGACGTGCTGGCCGCCAACGCGATCGCCGACGCGATGTTCGGGCAGTGGGCGCACTCGAAGAACCTGATGCACGTGGTGTTCACCGAACCGACTGCGCGCAGCTTCTACGCCGAATGGCAGACGGTGGCCCAGGATGCGGTCGCCGGGTTCCGGCACGGTTACGGCCAGGCGCCGGGCGACCCGCGGATCCGCGCGGTGCTCACCGAGCTGCTGGAGGCCAGTCCCGACTTCGCCGAGATCTGGACGCGCCACGACGCGCGGGGAAAAACGGCACAGGCCAAGCGTTTTCGTCACCCCGAGGTAGGGGAGATGACGTTGACCATGCAGACCTTCGATGTGCGGTCGAGTCCGGGCCAGGAACTGGTGGTCTATCACGCCGAACCCGGATCGCCCAGCAGCGATGCGTTGACGTTGCTGGGCGCGCTGGCCGCCGACGTGTCCAGCTGAGCGGCTGACGCGGATCACAGTCGGGTAGCCGGCCTGTGAACCGGCTGTGTATGTCACGATTACCCGCATGCACGTGTACTTAGGCAAGCCTACCCAGACTCCCGTGAGAGGCCACGGGACCGCCTGACGTGACACCACACCGCACCCCGGGCGACGCCCCCGAACCGATCGCCATTGTCGGCATCGGCTGCAGGCTGGCGGGCGACGTCACCACCCCTGCCGAGTTCTGGTCGTTTCTCCTGGCCGGCGGAAGCGCGGTCCGGGAGATCCCCGCCGAGCGCTGGGCGCCCTATCTGCGCCGGGACCCACGCAACGCCGCGGTGCTCAAGGAGACCACGCCCTGGGGAACCTTCCTCGACGATCTGCCCGCCTTCGACGCCGAGTTCTTCGGGGTGTCACCGAGGGAAGCCGAGCTGATGGATCCCCAACAGCGCCTCGCCGTCGAAGTTTGCTGGGAAGCGCTCGAACACGCCGGCGTGCCGCCACGCTCGGTCGCGGGCAGCGACACCGCCGTGCTGATGGGCGTCAACTCTGACGACTACGGCAAGCTCATCATGGAAGACCTGCCGGGGATCGAGGCCTGGAGCGGTATCGGGACGTCACTGTGCGGGGTCGCCAACCGGGTGTCCCATCTCCTCGACCTGCGCGGACCCAGCGTGGCTCTCGACGCGGCGTGCGCGGCCTCCCTGGTCGCGGTGCACCAGGCCTGCCAGTTGCTGCGCGACGGCGAGACCTCGCTGGCGCTGGCCGGGGGTGTCAGCGCGCTGATCGGGCCCGGCCTCACCCGGGTGCTCGACGTGGCCGGGGCCACCGCCCCCGACGGCCGTTGCAAGACCTTCGACGCCTCGGCCGACGGCTACGGCCGTGGCGAGGGCGCCGCCGTGGTGGTGCTCAAACGCCTGGCCGACGCCCAGCGCGACGGCGACCGGGTGCTGGCAGTGGTCCGCGGGGGAGCGGTGGCCCAGGACGGGCGCACCGTCGGCATCATGTCCCCCAACGGCGACGCCCAAGCCGATCTGTTCCGCCGCGCCTGCGAGGTGGCGCACGTACCGCCGGGCAGTGTCGATTTCATCGAGGCGCACGGCACCGGCACTCCCACCGGCGACCCGGTGGAACTCAACGCGCTCGCCGCGGTCTACGGGGCTGCCCGCCCGCCGGAAGACCCGTGCGCGGTCGGTTCGGTCAAACCGAACACCGGTCACCTCGAAGGTGGTGCGGGTGTCGTCGGCCTGATCAAGGCCGCATTGGCCCTGCACCACGAAGCCGTCCCGCCCACGGCGGGGATTCGCACGCTCACCCCGGCCGTCGACTGGGCCTCCAGCGGGCTGCGGGTGCCCACCACGGCGCAGCCCTGGGCCCGCCGCGCCGGCGCACCGCGGCGGGCGGCGGTGTGCAGCTACGGCTACGGCGGCACCATCGCCCATGTACTGCTGGAAGAGGCGCCGCCGTCGGCGCCCCTGGAAACCGTCAAAGCCCTTGCACCTGCGGTGGTTCCGCTGTCCGCCCGGTCGCAGAGCCGGCTGGTGCGGCAAGCCGAGGTGCTGGCGTCGCACCTGACGGATCAGCCGGTCGCGCAGATCGCCACCACGCTGTGGAACCGGCGCTCCCACGAGCCGGTCCGGGCCGCGGTCGTCGCCGACGACACCGCCGATCTGGTAGCCGGGCTCAGCGCGCTGGCCGCCGGCGACCGTGACCCCCGCGTGCTGACCGGGACGGTGGTCGACAACGCCGAGAACGGTGCGGTGTGGGTGTTCTCCGGGCACGGATCGCATTGGGCGGGAATGGGTTCCGAGCTCCTGGACACCGAGCCCCGCTTCGCCGAGGTCATTGATGCCGTCGCCCCGGTGTTCCGTGCCGAACTGGGCTTCTCGCCGCGCGAGGCGCTGCGCACCGGTGACCTCGGCGGCACCGACCGGGTGCAGGCCCTCACCTTCGCCATGCAGGTCGGGCTCGCCGCGGTACTGCGTGAGCGGGGCGCGCGGCCGGCCGCCGTGATCGGGCATTCGGTCGGCGAGGTCGCCGCCTGCGTGGTGTCCGGCGTGCTGAGCCTCGAGGAAGGCGCCCACGTGGCCTGCTACCGGGCCCGCGGATTCCGTGCCGTGATGGGCCAGGGCGCCATGGCGCTGGTGCGGCTGCCGTTCGCCGAGGCCGAGCAGCGGCTGGCTGCCCACCCCGACGTGGTGGCCGCCATCAGCTCCTCCCCGGAGTCCACGGTGATCTCCGGTGCCGCCGCCGCCGTCGACCAGGTGTCCACGCAGCTGACCGATCAGGGGATCATGGTGCGCCGGGTGGCCACCGATGTGGCGTTCCACAGCCCGGCAATGGATGCGCTGACCGGCGAATTGGCCCGTCTCACAGCGTCATTGCCGCGATCGCGGGACGCGGTGGTCCCGCTCTACACCACGGCTTTGTCCGATCCGCGGTCGACGGCCCCGCGCGACCCCGACTACTGGGTGGTGAATCTGCGGGGCCGGGTCCGGTTCGCCGAAGCCGTCACCGCGGCGGCCGACGACGGGCACCGCCTGTTCCTCGAGGTGTCCGCCCACCCTGTGGTGTCACACTCCGTGGTCGAAACGCTGACCCAGCTGGGTATCGCCGAACCGGCCGTCATTCCGGTGCTCCGCCGCGACCAGCCGCAGACACGGGCGCTGTCGGCCGCGGTGGCGGCGCTGTACTGCCACGGCGCCCCGGTGAACGCCCCCGGGCACGCCTGGGCACCCGACCTCCCGGGCACCCAGTGGCAGCACCGGAACTTCTGGCGCACCCCGACACCACCGCCCGGTGGCCGCGGCGTCCACGACATCGGCAGCCACACGCTGCTCGGCGGCCCGCTGGACGTGACGGGCGCCGTCCCGGCCCGGGTCTGGCAGACACGGGTGGACATGGACACCCGGCCGTATCCGGGTGATCACCCCGTGCAGGGCACCGAGATCGTTCCTGCCGCAGTGCTTCTGAACACCTTTCTGGCTGCCGCCGGTACCGATCTGGTGGACGTACGGCTGCGCACCCCGGTGGCCCCGGGTCGCGCCCGCGACGTCCAGGTGGTGCTGCAGGACCGGGCGTTGAGCCTGTCGACCCGACTCCTCGACGACGACGGGGGTTGGCTGACGCATTGCACCGCGGCCACCGCGGCCCCCGACCTTGCGGCGATACCCGGCGTGGCACCCCGGTGCCCGGAGTCGTTGCCGCCCAACCATGTGGTGTACACCCTGGCCGGGCTGGGCGTCGCGGCCATGGGATTCGGTTGGGAGATACTGGATCTGCGCCGCGGTGACGGTGAACTGTTGGCCCGGGTGTCCGCCGAGGACGACGGCTCGGTGCCGTCCAGTTGGGCGGGTCTGCTCGATGCCGCGACATCGGCGGCGTCGACGGTGTTCTCCGGTCCGTCCGAGGGCCTTCCCCGGCTGCGGATGCCCGCGCGCATCGACCGCGTGCACGTGCGGGGGAATGCGCCATCGGTCGCGATGATCCACGTGCGGCGCCGCCCCGGCACCACCACCACCGATGTCACGATCAGTGATGCAACGGGTGCGGTGCTGGTGTGGCTGGACGGCATGACGTTCGAGGAACTGGAGAATCCGGCCGGTACCGATACCGGCCGTCTTCTGCATGAGTTGGTGTGGAACGCAGTCGATTTCGACGATGAGCGCCGGCCCGACGAAGTGGTCCTGGTCGGCGGCGACGCCGGCACGCTGGCAGTGGTGGTACCCGACCTGGCAGCGGATGCCGTGCCGTACCGGGTGGTGACCGAACCGGAGCAGGTGCCCACCGGCCTCGCCCGTGGTGCAGTGGTGCTGGTGCTACCGCGGGCCGATGACACCCCCGAGGCCTCGGTGGAGTTGGTGCGCCGGACCTTGACGGGTCTGCATGTGGCCGGCAGCCAGGCGCGGTTGTGGGTGTTGACCCAGCGGGTGCACGAAGGCCACAACGTGACCCATGCCCCGCTGTTCGGGCTGGCGCGGGTGGCCGCCGCCGAACATCCTCGGCTGTTCGGTGGCGTGCTGGATCTGGCGGATGCCCGAATCCCGTTCAGCGCCTTGGCGTCACTGTCGGGTAACGGCGTGGTGGTGATGCGCGACGGGGTTGCCCGGGCAGCGCGACTGGAGTTCGCGACCCCCGGCGACGGGGCGCCGCTGAGCTGCTCACCGGGCGGCACCTATGTGATCACCGGCGGCACCGGGGCACTGGGCCTGCGGTTGGCGCAGCGACTTGCCGACCTCGGCGCGCGGCGGCTGCTGCTGCTGTCGCGGTCGGGCATACCCGAGCGCGGCGCCTGGCCCGACCTTGCCGACAACGACGCAGTCCGGACGGTGACGGCCCTCGAAGACCGCGGGGTGTCGGTGCACGTCGCCGCCGTCGACATCGGCGCACCCGGGGCCGCCGACGCGGTGCGGGCAGCACTGCGTGATCTGCCCCCGGTGCGCGGTGTCGTCCACGCCGCAGGCGTCGAGGCCGGCGCGCTGCTGGTCGACACCACCGCAGGTGATTTCGCCGCGACCATGCGCCCCAAGGTCGACGGCGCGCTGGCCCTGCACCAGGTGTTCGCCCCCGGACAGTTGGACTGGATGGTGCTGTTCTCCTCGTGCGGCTACCTGCCCGGCTTCCCCGGTCAGGGCGCCTACGCCAGCGCCAACGCGTTCCTGGACACCTTCGCCCAGCACCGCCGCAACCTCGGGGACCGCACCACCAGCGTCGCGTGGACGGCGTGGCGCGGACTGGGCATGGGCTCGACCTCCGGCTTCATCGCCGCCCAGCTCGAGGCGTTCGGTATGGACACCGTCGGAGCCGACGACGCTCTGCGGGCGCTGGATGCCGCGATCCGGGCCGACCGCGCGCATCTGGTGGTGTTACCGGTGTTGCCCGCAGCGGCGTCGGTGCCGATGCTCGCCGCTGTCGCCCCAACCGCCGAACCCGACACCGCGGCGCCCGCCGGCGCGGTGGGCCCCGGTGAGGTCGACACCGCGGTGTGGGCGGCCCAGCAGGTGCTGGCGGCGGTGGCCGGCGAGCTCGGCCTGCCCGAGGACGGCGTCGACCCGAGGATGCCGCTGGTGGAGATCGGGGTGGACTCGATCATGACCGTGGCGGTCCGGCGTCAGCTGGAGAAGCAGACCGGCCTCGCGCTGCCGCCCACCCTGCTGTGGGAGCACCCGACCGCGGCGGCCGTCACCGCACGTATCGTCGAGCTGTTGGACGGGGCCGACCAGCCTGCGGCCGTTTCCTGAAACCACGAGTCCCATGGGTTGGGAGGGCCGCCGCTCAGCCCAGCAGCTGCGTGATCAGCCTCGGTTTGTCCACCTTGCCCACGGCGGTCTTGGGCAGCGACGGCAGCGGCACCAGCACATCCGGCCGCGCGTGTGCCGACACCCCCCGCTCGTCCAGGTAGGCGTTCAGCTCGGCCAGTGTGATCGGCGCTCCACTGAAAACCACTGCCGCGCAGATCTTCTCGCTCAAGTACTCATCCGGTAGCGGTACGGCGGCGGCAAATACGATCTTCGGGTGGGTGTGCAGATGGTCTTCGAGGTCGGTCGCCGAGACCGTCTCGCCGCCTCGGTGGATGACGTCCTTGAGGCGCCCCACGACTTCGACGTAACCCGCCTTTGGTCCGTCGGCGAAGACGCGCACCCGGTCACCGGATCGGTAGAAGCCGTCCGGGGTGAACGACCGGGCGTTGGCATCGTCGGCCCGGTAGTAGCCATTGATGGTGTACGGCCCGCGCACCAGCAACTCGCCGTCCTGTCCGGCAGGCACCGGGGCACCGGTCTCGTCGACCACCCGCATCTCGTCCATCGGGCTCATGGGCCGGCCCTGGGTGTGCAGCACCACCTCACGCGGGTCGCCCACGTAGGTGAAGTTCAGCATGCCCTCGGCCATTCCGAAGATCTGCGACAAGCCGGGGGTCAGCCCGTCGAGGATGTACTCGGCCTCCTGCGGCGACATCCGGGAGCCACCCACCTGCACCCACCGCAGCGAGGTCGGCAGCACCGGTTCCCACTCGCAGGCCTGCGTCCACACCTTGGCCAGCGCGTTCACCAGCCCGGTCACGGTCACCTGGTGTTCGTCGATCAGGGCGAACGCGGCCTCCGGGCTGGGGTCGGCGGTGAACACCGTCTTGGCGCCGACGGACATGGAGCCGAGCAGGCCCGGGCAGGCCAAAGGGAAATTGTGCCCGGCCGGCAGCACCACCAGGTAGGTGTCCGCCTCCGTCATCTCGCAGGCCCGTGCGCAGGCGCGCGTGTTGTAGAGGTAGTCGTCATGGGTGCGCGCGATCAGCTTCGGCAGGCCGGTGGTCCCCCCGGAAACCAGCAACAGCGCGGGCAGTGACGGGTCGACGGGTGCACGCGGCGGGGCCGGCGGCCCGCTGAACTCGGTCAGTGACGACCACGAGATGAACCCGCCCGCCCCTTGCCCCGATTGCGGGTTGCTCTCAGCCCCCTGGTTCCTCGGGCGTTTCGTCACCCCGGAGTCGATGATGACGTGCCGCAGGCCGGCGTGGTCGGCAACCAGCTGGGCGGCCATCCCGCGGTAGTCGAATGCCTTCGTACTGTCGGCGATCACCACGCCGACTGCGCCGCTGAGTTCGGCGAAATGTCCCATCTCGGCGAGGCGATGCCCGGGCAGGCACATCACCGGCACCACGCCGGCCCGCAGCAAGCCGAACAGCGCCACCGCGAACTGGCAGGTATTGGGCAGCTGCAGCAGCATCCGGTCGCCGGGGACGACGCCCAGCGCGGCGATACCGGCGGCGATCCTGTCGGCCACGGCATCCAACTCAGCGAATGTGTAGCTGCTGTCGACGTCGACGATCGCAGTTCGCTGGGGCCACCTGGCGGCCCCGTCGCGCAGGATCGAGTCCAGCGGTTCGCCGGTCCACAAACCCGCCTGCCGGTACTGCTCGGCCCGGTCGGCGGGGAACGGCACAAACCCGCGGATCAGGTCCGCGTAGTGGTCCGGCTCTCCGGTCTGCTGACGCTCGAATGCCGTGCTCATCGCTCGGTTTGGCCCCTCTGGGTAGGAGTGTTCGGTCACCCGAATATAAGGTAGCGTCTTCGAAGTTAGGGCAGCCTGTACTAATTGTCGGAGGTAGTGAAGTGGGTGTTGCTGCGACGGGTGCAGACACCGTTCGTGACGAGGTGGCAGAACTCCTCGGCATCAGCTCCGACGCCCTCGACCCGCACGCTGACCTGATCGCCTCCGGCCTGGATTCCATCCGCATGATGGCGCTGTCCGGGCGCTGGCGTAAGCAGGGAATCGACGTCGGATTCGCGGCGCTCGCCGAGAATCCCACTGTTGCGGCATGGATCGATCTGGTCACCGAACGCACCGCGCCGGCAACGTCGAAGGTGGTTGCGGGCGACGTCGGGCGGGAACCGGACGACCCCGCCGAGCCGTTCCCGCTCGCCCCGATCCAGCACGCGCTGTGGGTGGGCCGCAACACCGATCAGGAACTCGGTGGGGTGGCCGCCCACCTGTACGTCGAATTCGACGGCGCCGGTGTCGATCCCGACCGGCTGCGCGTCGCCGCCAAGGCGCTGTCCGATCGGCACCCGATGCTGCGGGTGCAGATCCTGCCCGACGGCACCCAGCGCATCACCGACCGCACCCTGGTGCCGAAGATCACCGACCTGCGCCACCTGGACGCCGCGGCGGCCGACGACCAACTCGAGCTCATCCGCGATCAGAAGAGTCACCAGATCCTCGACGGCGAGGTCCTCGAACTCGCGCTCACCCTGCTGCCCGGCGGCCGCACCCGCGTGCACGTCGACCTGGACATGCAAGCCGCCGATGCGGTGAGCTACCGCAATTTCATGGCCGACCTCGCAGTGCTCTACAAGGGTGACGAGCTGCCGGCGCTGGGGTACACCTACCGCCAGTATCGGTCGGCGTTCACCGCCCAACACCCGGCGCCCACCGAAGAAGACAAGCGGTGGTGGGCCGAGCGCATCCCGGAGTTGCCCGAGCCGCCCGCCCCGCCGCTGGTGCCGCCGTCGGAGCAGGTCAATCCGCGCCGCAACACCCGGCGTCACCACTTCTTCGACGCCGCGGCCAAGGCGGCGCTGTTCGCCGCCGCGCAGCGCCGCGGCATCACCCCGGCCATGGCGGTGGCCGCGTCCTATGCCGGTGTCCTGCGGCGCTGGTCCACCAACTCCCACTTCATGCTGAACCTGCCGATGTTCGGGCGCGAGCCGTACCACCCGGACGTCGACAAGCTGGTCGGTGACTTCACCTCGTCGCTGATGCTCGACATCGACCTGACCGGCACCAGCACCGCGGCCGAACGCGCACAGGTGGTCCAGGACAGCCTGCACACCACCGCCCGGCACTCCAGCTATTCCGGTTTGTCGGTGCTGCGTGACCTCACCCGACACCGCGGTACCCAGGTGTTGGCGCCGTTCGTGTTCACCAGCGCGCTCGGCCTCGGCGACCTGTTCGCCGGGGACGTCACCGAACAGTTCGGCACCCCGGTGTGGCACATCTCGCAGGGTCCGCAGGTGCTGCTCGACGCGCAGATCACGCCGTTCGACGGTGGTCTGCTGCTCAACTGGGACGTGCGCGAGGAAGCCTTCCGGCCCGGCGTCATCGACGCGATGTTCGCCTACCACCTGGCCGAGATCAACCGTCTCGCCGCCGACGACGCCGCCTGGGACCTTCCCGACCCGCCCTCGGTACCCGCCGGCCAGCAGCAGATCCGCGACCAGCTCAACGGTGTCACCACCGCCCCGAGCGGAGATGCGTTGCCCGACGGTTTCTTCCGCTGCGCGGCCACCCATCCCGACGCGCCCGCGGTCTTCAGCAGCCTCGGTGACTTCACCTACGCGCAGCTGCGTGAGCAGGCGCTGGCGGTGACGGCCACGCTGCGAGCGCGCGGTGTGGGGGCCGGTGACGTGGTGGCCGTGATGGGACCCAAGAACGCCGAGCAGATTCCGGCGTTGCTGGGCATCACCGCCGCCGGCGCGGCGTACCTGCCGATCGGGGTGGACCAGCCCGCCGACCGCGCCCACCGGATCCTGCAGACCGCCGGTGTGCACTCGGTCCTGGTGTGCGGCAATCGGGTTGACCCCCTTCCGGTTCCCGCGCTGACGGTGGCCGACGCCATCCAGGAGGGCCTGGCGACGGCCGCCGGAACCGAGGCGCCTCGCGTCGACCCGAAGACACTGGCCTACATACTCTTCACCTCCGGCTCCACCGGAGAACCCAAGGGCGTCGAGGTCACTCACGACGCGGCGATGAACACCGTCGAGTTCATCAACCGCCACTTCGGCATCGGGCCCGGGGACCGCAATCTGGCGTTGTCCACGCTCGAAGGCGACCTGTCGGTGCTCGACATCTTCGGGATGCTTCGCGCGGGCGCCTCGATCGTGGTGGTGGACGAGGACGACCGCCGCAATCCCGACGCCTGGGCGCAGTTGATCGCCGAACACCGGGTGACCGTCCTGCATTTCATGCCGGGGTGGCTGGAGATGCTGACCAAGGTCGGCCACGGCAAGCTGGGTTCGGTTCGTGTGGTACCCACCGGCGGTGACTGGGTGCGCCCCGAGCTGATCCGGGTGTTGCGCGCCGAGGCACCCGGTGTGCGTGCCGCCGGCCTGGGCGGTGCCACCGAGACCGCGACGCACAACACCATCTGCGAACCCGCCGAGCTGCCGGCGGACTGGTCGTCGATCCCGCTGGGCGTGCCGTTGCCGAACAATGCCTGCCGCGTGGTGGCCGCGGACGGAACAGACTGCCCCGATTGGGTTCCCGGTGAGTTCTGGGTGTCGGGACGCGGCATCGCGCTCGGCTACCGCGGGCGCCCGGACCTGACCGCGGAACGTTTTGTCGAACACCGCGGCCGCATCTGGTACCGCACCGGCGACCTGGTGCGGTATCGGCCCGACGGCGCACTGGAATTCGTCGGCCGCGCGGACCACCGGGTCAAGGTCAGCGGTTACCGGGTCGAACTCGGTGAGGTCGAGGGCGCGTTCAACCGCATCGATGGTGTCGACGGCGCCGTGGCCGCTGTGCTGCCCGTCCCGGGTGACCGCGACGGTCAACAGCAACTCGCCGCCATCGTGCGCGTCACCGATACCGCGCTCACCGTCGAACGGCTCCGCGCCGAAGTGGCGGGATTCGTTCCCCCGCATATGGTTCCGACCCACATATCACTGGTGGAGGCCATCCCCTTCACCGCGGGCGGCAAGATCGACCGCACCGCGGTCGCTGCGATTCTCGAGCGGAGCTCGGCTGAACTGGGCTCCGCCGACGCGGCCGCGTTCACCGCTCCGTCGACGACGCTGGAACGCGCGCTGGCTCGTATCGTGTCCGAGGTTCTCGGCGCAGACGGCATCGGCGTCGACGACGACTTCTTCGGCCGCGGTGGGGATTCGGTGCTGGCAACACAGACCGTGGCACGCGTGCGGGAGTGGCTCGACGCGCCGCACGTGGCGGTGTCGGACATCTTCGCCGCCCGCACCGTCGCCGCTCTGGCGCGGCTCCTGATCGACCACGAGAAGGACAGCACCCGCCTGGAGGGCGTGGCCGAGCTCTACCTCGAAGTCACCCAGATGGACAGCGCGGAGGTCTTGACGGCACTCGACTCCACGCCGGCGTCATGACGAATCAGCTCGGGTTCACACCGTGGATCAAGCGTTTCCCGGGAAGCGCGGACCGTTCGGTGATCGTCTTCCCGCACGCCGGTGGCGCGGCCGCGGCCTACCGGACGTTCGCGTCGGCGGTGGCCGCCGGCGGCGCGGACACCTACATCGTGCAGTACCCGCAGCGCGCCGACCGGCTGGCCCACCCCGCGCCGGACACCATCGAGGAACTGGCCGCCGAGTTGGTCGACGCCGGTGACTGGTCCACCGTCGGTGAGCTCCGGTTGTTCGGTCACTGTATGGGTGCGCTGGTGGCCTTCGAATTCGCCCGCATCGCCGGGGAACGGGGGATCCCCGTGACCCACCTGTGGGCGTCGGCAAGCCAGGCACCGTCCGCGGTCGCCGCTTCGGCGCGCGTTCCCACCACCGATCGCGAGCTGCTGGCCGACATGGTGGCTCTCGGCGGCACCGACCCCCGGCTGTTGGCCGACGAGGATTTCATCGACCTGTTGCTGCCGTCGGTGCGCGCCGACTACGCGGCGTGGAATCGCTACACCCGCGACACCACGGTGACCGTCAGCGCCGACATCCACGCGCTGGGCGGCGCCGCCGACCGCCGCGTCGACGCGGACTCCTTGCGGCAGTGGGAAATCCACACCACCGGCGCCTTCAGCTTCGAACTGTTCGACGGGGGCCATTTCTACCTCAACGACCACAGCGACACCCTGGTTCGGCAGGTGAATGCCTGATGCCGGCCGGCGCCGCCCACGATGCCCGCGTTCCGGGGTCCGATGAGGACCCCATCGTGATCGTGGGCATGGCGCTGGAAGCTCCCGGTGGCGTGGACTCCGCCGACACCTACTGGGAACTGCTGTCCGATCAACGCGAGGCGCTGGGCCCGTTTCCCACCGACCGCGGCTGGTCACTGCGTGACCTGTTCGACGGCTCCCGGCGCGACGGCTTCAAACGTATCCATGACATGGGCGGATTCCTCTGCGACGCCGCGGTATTCGATCCCGAGTTCTTCGGCATCTCACCGCGCGAAGCGATTGCCATGGACCCGCAGCAACGGGTGGCGTTGCGACTGGCCTGGCGAGCGCTGGAGAACAGTGGCATCAACCCCGACGACCTCGCCGGCCATGACGTCGGTTGTTTTGTGGGCGCCTCGGCGCTGGAATACGGCCCGCCACTGTCGGAGTTCTCCCATCACAGCGGACACCTGATCACCGGAACCTCTCTCGGTGTCATCTCGGGCCGCATCGCCTACACCCTGGATCTGGCCGGCCCCGCGATGACCGTCGACACCTCGTGCTCGTCGGCGCTGGCCGCGTTTCACACCGCGGTGCAGGCGGTACGAAGCGGGGACTGCGATCTCGCGATCACCGGTGGCGTCGCGGTGATGGGCAGCCCCGGCTACTTCGTCGAATTCTCGAAGCAGCACGCGCTGTCCGATGACGGCCACTGCCGGCCCTACAGCGCACACGCCAGTGGCACGGTGTGGGCCGAAGGAGCCGGGATGTTCGTTGTGCAGCGCAGGTCCCGCGCGCTCGCCGACGGCCGGGTGGTGCTGGCCGAAGTCCGCGCCAGCGGCGTCAACCAGGACGGCCGCACGACGGGGCTGACCGCACCGAGTGAGTCGGCGCAAGCCAGATTGTTCCGCCGCACTCTGCAACGCACGGGCCTGCAGCCCGAGGACGTCGGCATGCTGGAAGGACACGGCACCGGCACCCGGCTCGGTGATCGAACCGAGCTGCATTCGCTGGTCCAGACCTACGGGGCCACCGCGCCGGGCCGCGGTGCACTGCTCGGATCGGTGAAATCCAACCTCGGGCACGCCCAGGCCGCTGCCGGGGCGCTGGGGCTGGCCAAAGTACTGGTGGCCGCCGAGCACGCCACGGTGCCACCCACGTTGCACGCCGACGAGCCGAGCCGTGAGATCGACTGGGAAGCGCAGGGTTTGCGGCTGGCGGAGAAGTTGACGCCGTGGCCGGCGATCGACGGCCGCCGCACCGCGGCGGTGTCCGCCTTTGGGATGAGCGGTACCAACACCCACGTGATCGTATCGATGCCGGAAGCGGTCTGATGACGTACGACCAGTGGCCGGACGGGCGCGTACCCGTGCTGCTCAGCGCGCATGCCGAGGACCTCCTGCGGGACGACGCGCGGGCCATCGCGCGGTACCTGGACCAGACACCCGCGGTGGCCTCGGTGGCCGCCGTGGCGGCGCATCTGGCGCGCACCCGCCGGATTCGCCGGTACCGCACGGTGATTCGTGCTGCGGATATCGACGAGCTGGCGCTGGGGTTGCACGCCGTGGCCCAGGGACACCACCACCTTCTGGCCGCCACGTCGGCTCGGGGTGCGGCCACCCGCACCGCGTTCGTGTTCCCCGGACAGGGCGGCCAGTACCCGGGGATGGGCGCCGACGCCTACCGGGAGCTGCCGGTCTACCGGGCGGAGGTCGACGCCTGCGCGGCGGCGTTCCTCTCCGCCGGCTTCGCCTCCCCGGTGCCCTACCTCCTCACGAGCGCCGACCCGGACGTGTTCTCCGAGATCGAAGTCCAGGGCGCTCAGTTCCTGCACGCCGTCGCTCTGGCGGCGGTGTGGCGATCCTGCGGTGTGGTACCGGATCTCACCGTCGGGCACAGCCTCGGCGAGGTGGCCGCGGCCTACCTGGCCGAGACGATGACCCTCGAAGACGCCGTCGCGGTTCTCGGCGCCCGCGCCGGCGTGGTCGAGCTGCTGCCCGGCGACTACGCGGTCGCCGCACTGGGGCTGCCCGAAGCCGCCGCGCATGACCTGATCGCCGAGACCCCTGGCTGGCTGGAACTCTCGGTGATCAACGCCTCGGCGTCGGTGGCCGTGTCGGGTGACCGCGCCGCTGTCACGGCTGCCGTCGACACCGTTCACGCGCGGGGCCAGCGGGCGCGCGAGATCACCGTGAACTTCCCGGTGCACACCAGCGTGCTGGAACCGTTGCGGGCAGGAGTGCAGCAGGCGTTGCCCGACGGGAGCTTCGCCGACAGCGCCGTGCAGTTCGTCGGATCGGTGACAGGCGACGTGGTGGCCGGGGGCACCGAATTCAGCGAATACTGGTACCGGAACCTGCGCAACACCGTCCGCTTCGACCTTGCTGTCGACACGGCGATCCGTTGTGGGGCAACACAGTTCGTCGAGATTTCGAACCACCCTGCGCTACTGCACGCCATCGAGGACCGGATCGAACACGCCGGACTGGCGCCGGGTTCGGCGCTGCTGGTCGGGACGGGGGAGCGCACATCGGCACTGGCCGGGCGGCTCGCCGAGAACATCGCCACCGTGGCGGTCTCCGATCCCGGCTACCGCTGGCGGGACCGGCACGCAGAACCCGGACTACCCGTACTGCGGAACTTCCCGAACGCACCGATGCGCCCGACGCCCATGTGGGCGCAGCCGGACCCGCTGCCCGCGCGGCCCCGGGTCACCATCGCCGCCGAGAAGTGGCTCGCCACACGAGTCTTCACACCGAAGGCGGTGCGCAGGGTCGCGGTGGTCCAGCTCGGTGAGACGGGCCGGCTCGGTGAGCGTGTCGTCGCCGCGGTCGGCACCCACGGGCTCGCGGTCACAGTGCCCCTCGCCGAGGCCGATCTGGTGATCGCCGTCGCCCCGCTGCTGGACGACCCGGACGCGGTGCCGTCGGCCGCCGGGCTGGCGGCGGCCGTCGGCACCGGGCTGTTCGATTACCTCGCCGACCTCGGAGCCGAATGCCGCGATGTCTGGTTGCTGAGCGCGGGCGGTGAACAGTGCGCCCCGGGTGACCCGCTGCCGTTGCCGGCGCAGGCCGCGCTGGCCGCCATGCACCGCAGCCTGGCCTTCGAACATCCCGACCAGAACTTCCACCACTTGGACCTGCCGGCAGGCGATTTCGACGGCTGGCTGGTGGCCGTCGACGCGCTGCTCGCCGGTGGTGGCGACCTGGCGGTGCGCGCCTGCGAGACCGGCACCGTGCTGTACCGGCGGGAGCTCCACGACGCCGCCGATTCGCAGGCGTACACGCCGCCCGCATGGACGCTGCCCTCGGTGCTGGAGAATGTGGTGATCACCGGAGGTGCCGGCGCCATCGGGATGCACTACGCGCGATACCTGGCCGCGCACGGCGCGAAGCGGATCGTGCTGCTGAGCCGGCGCAACGCCGATCCGGCCACGCTGGCCGAGTTGGCGCACCGGCACGGCGTCGACATCGTCTCACCGCGTTGCGACATCACCGACCGTGACCGGCTGGCCGCCGTCGCCGCCGACTTCGCCGGAGACGGCGCCTCGCTGCTCATCCACGCCGCGGGCACGGCCGGCTGGGACACCCGCGATCAGTTCACCGCGGCCGCGGTCGGGGACACGCTGTCCGCCAAGGTCACCGGGCTGGCCACCGTCACCGATGTGTGGCCGCTACGCGACGATGCCCGAATCGTGTTGTGTTCCTCGGTGATCGGCGCCTGGGGCGGCAAAGGCACCGCCGCGTACGCGGCCGCGAACCGGATGCTCGACGTGCAAGCGGCCCAGCTGCGCGGACAGGGCCGACGCTGCGTCGCCGTCCGGTGGGGGCTGTGGCAGCACAGCGGCATCGTCGACGCGGCCGAGACGGTTCGCGTGCAGCGCGCCGGACTGCTTGCCATGGCACCGGAGCTGGCCATCGAAGCCAGCCTTTACGATCACCCGGTCGATCCGCTGATCTTCGACGCCGATCCGGACCGGTTGTCACGGTTCCTCGGTACCCCGGACGCCGCGGAACCGGTTGTCGCTGCGTCGCAGCGTCGCGCGACCACCGCTACCGATCCCGGCGACGTGGTGCGGGCCGAACTCGCGGCCGTTCTCGACGTCGCCGACCCGGCGACGCTCGACCTGGACGCCTCGCTGTTCGATCTGGGCGTGGACTCGCTGCTCGCCCTCGATCTGCGCAAACGCATGAAACGACGTACCGGCCAGACGGTTTCACTGGCCATCCTGCTGGGCGGTGTCACCGGCAGCGAGCTGATCACCACGCTTGCCGCGGCCGCACCGCCCGCAGACCCAGAAAGCGCACAGAAGGTGGATACGTGACTGACACCCACACCGCAGGCCGGATCGATGAACAGCGGCTGGAACTGCTGCGGCGCAAGCTCGCCGAGCGCGGGCTGCGGGCCGAGCCGGGGGCGCCGGCCGCGGCACCACCTGCCGGCACGCTGTCGGAGGGCCAGCTGCGGATGTGGTTCACCCACGCCGCCGACCCCAGCGGCGCGCTGCTCAACGTGTGCCTGTCGTACCGGATCACCGGCGATGTCGACGTGTCCCGGCTGCACCAGGCAGTCGACGCGGTGGCACGCCGCCACAGCGTGTTACGCACCACCTACACCCCGGATGAGAACGGCGAACCGCACGCCCGGGTGCATGCCGGCCTGCGGCCGGGGTGGGCCGAACACGATCTCTCGGATCTGGCCGAACATGCCCGCAAACTGCGACTGGAGGTACTGGCGCAGCGGGAGTTCGCCGCGCCGTTCGATCTGACCGCCGACTCGCCGCTGCGCATCACGGTGGCCCGCGTCAGCGACGACGAACTGGTGATGCTGCTGGTGGCACATCACATCGCCTGGGATGACGGTTCCTGGGAGGTGTTCTTCGCCGACCTCACCGCTGCCTACACCGGCTCAGATCTCGGCGTGGAGCCGCCGCACGTCGTGCGTGACGACAGCGCCGCCGCGGAAGCGGACGCCGAGTACTGGCGGCGGGTGATGGTGAACATGCCCGAGCCGCTGGAGCTTCCGGGCCCGTCGGGGTCCGCGGTACCGAGTAGCTGGCGGTCGGCGCGCAGTACCGTACGACTCACCGGGGACACCGCTGCGCGGGTCGCCGAACTCGCCCGCACAAACGACACCACACCCTATGCGGTGCTGCTGGCGGTGTTCGGCGCCCTGGTGCACCGCTACACCCACGCCGACGACTTCCTGGTGGTCACCCCGGTGCTCAACCGCGACGCCACCACCGAACATGTCATCGGCTACCACGGCAACACCGTCGCGATGCGGCTGCGCCCCCGGGCCACCATGACGTTCCGGGATCTGCTGACGCAGACCAGCGAGACCGCGCTCGGGGCGTTCGCGCACCAGCGGGTGGGCCTGGACCGGATGGTGCGCGAACTCAATCCCGACCGACGCCACGGGGCTGAGCGGATGACGCGCGTGAGTTTCGGTTTCCGCGGTCCTGACCGGTTCGGCTTCACCCCACCCGGCGTGCACTGTGAACGTGCCGAGCTGCGAGCACATCTCACTCAACTGCCGCTGGGCTTCATGGTCGAATTCGATGACAGCGCGATCATGATCGAGGTCGAGCACCTGGTCGAGATCATCGATTCCGGTCTGGCGGCACAGATGCTCGACCACTTCGCTGTGCTGCTGGAGGCGGTGCTGGCGGAGCCGGACACCGCCTTGTCGCGGCTGCAGTACATGACACCGGCGGAGGCCGACTGGCTGCGCACGGTGTCCTACGGCGAGGTGTTCGAAACGCCGGCCAAGACGCTCGCCGAACTGGTGGAGGAGCAGGTGGCGCGCACGCCGGAAGCGGTGGCGATGGCCTACGAGGGCCGCTACCACACCTACCGCGAGGTCAACGAGGCCGCCAACAAGGTGGCGCACTGGCTGATCGCCCAGGGCATCGGCGCCGAGGACAGGGTGGCGGTGCTGCTGGACAAATCACCCGAGCTCGTCATCACCGCGCTGGGGGTGGCCAAGGCGGGTGCGGTGTACCTGCCCGTCGACCCCACCTACCCCGAGGATCGGCTGACATTCATCCTCGGCGACTGTGACGCCAAACTGGTACTGCGGGAAGCGGTTCGCGAGGCAGCCTCTTACCCGGGCACCAACCCGACCGACGCCGACCGGGTGCGGCCGGTGACACCGGAGAACACCGCGTACCTCATCTACACCTCCGGCTCCACCGGTCTGCCCAAGGGTGTTCCGGTGCCGCACCGCCCCATCGCCGAGTACTTCGTGTGGTTCAAGGGCGAGTACCACGCCGGCGAGAACGACCGCCTGCTCCAGGTGGCCTCACCGAGCTTCGACGTGTCGATCGCCGAGGTGTTCGGCACCCTGGCGATGGGTTCGCGGTTGGTCATCCACAAACCGGACGGTCTGCGCGATATCGGGTATCTGACCGATCTGCTGCGTAACGAGGGCATCACCGCCATGCACTTCGTGCCGTCACTGCTGGGACTGTTCCTGTCGCTGCCAGGGGTGAACGAATGGCGCACCCTGCAGCGGGTGCCCATCGGTGGCGAACCCCTGCCCGGCGAGGTGGCCGACAAGTTCCACGCCACATTCGACGCCCTGTTGCACAACTTCTACGGGCCCACCGAAACCGTGGTCAACGCAAGCCGTTTCAAGGTCGAAGGCAAGCAGGGCACCCGCATCGTGCCCATCGGCACCCCCAAGATCAACACCCAGTTGCACATCCTCGACGATGCGCTGCAGCCGGTTCCCGTCGGCGTGATCGGCGAGATCTACATCGGCGGAACCCATGTCGCCCACGGTTATCACCGGCGGCCGGGGCTCACCGCCGAACGCTTCATCGCCGACCCCTTCACGCCGGGGGCGCGGATGTACCGGTCGGGTGACCTGGCGCGGCGCAACGCCGACGGCGACATCGAGTTCGTCGGCCGCGCCGACGAACAGGTCAAGATCCGGGGCTTCCGCATCGAGTTGGGGGACGTCGCGGCCGCCATCTCCGTCGAACCCACCGTCGGACAGGCCGTCGTCGTGGTCAGTGATCTGCCGCAGCTGGGCAAGAGTCTGGTCGGATATCTGACGCCGGTCAGCGGCGAGGGGCCGGGTTCGGTGGACGTCGACCGCATCCGGGCCCGGGTCGCCGCGGCGTTGCCGGAGTACATGGTGCCCGCCGGCTACGTGGTGCTCGACGAGATCCCGATCACCGCGCACGGCAAGATCGACCGCAAGGCGCTGCCCGAGCCCGAGATCATCGCGGCCACCGAGTTCCGCGAGCCCGGCACCGATACCGAACGTGGCCTCGCGCAACTGTTCTCCGAACTCCTCGGCCGCGACCGGGTAGGTGCCGACGACTCGTTCTTCGACCTGGGCGGGCATTCACTGTTGGCCACCAAGCTCGTCGCCGCCGTGCGCGCACAGTTCGGCGTGGAGGTCGGGGTCCGCGAGATCTTCGAGCTCGCCACGGTGTCCGCTTTGGCGGAGCACATCGACGCTGCCGCCGCCGGCGAATCTGCCCCCGCCAGGCCCAGGCTCGTTTCCACCCCTCATGACGGCCCCGCCCCGCTGTCGGCGTCGCAGCTGCGGAGCTGGTTCGCCTACCAGATCGACGGCCCCAGCCCGGTGAACAACATCCCGTTCGCCGCGGAGCTGCACGGGCCCGTCGACACCGAAGCGCTGGCCGCGGCCGTCGGCGACGTGGTCGACCGCCACGAGATCCTGCGCACCAGCTACCGCGAAATCGGCGGTGTCCCATACCAGATCATCGCCCCACACGCCGATGTCGAGGTGCGTCGACTGCAGGGGGACGGCGACGACTGGCTGCGCGCCGAATTGGACCGTGAACGCAAGCAGATCTTCGATCTCGAGCACGGGTTACCCATCCGGGCGGCGGTACTGGCCACCCCGGACAAGCATGTGCTCTCGCTGGTGCTGCACCACATCGCCGGTGATCACTGGTCGGCGACCGTCCTGTTCACCGACCTGCTGACCGCCTACCGCGCACGGCGGACCGGGGAGCACCCCTCCTGGGCGCCGCTGCCGGTGCAGTACGCCGATTACGGCGCCTGGCAGGCCGAGTTGTTCACCGACGACGCCGGCGTGATGGGCCCGCAGCGCGAGTACTGGAAGCAGACCCTGGCCGGTCTTCCCGAGGAGACCGGGCTGCGCCACGACTTCCCGCGTCCGCCGGTGCCCAGCGGCGCCGGTGATTCCGTCGAGATCAACATCGACGCGGCCACCCGCGACAAGCTGGCCGCGATCGGCCGTGAACTAGGCGTCACCGAGTTCATGGTGCTGCAAGCTGCGGTGGCGGTGGTGTTGCACAAAGCCGGTGGCGGCCCGGACGTGGCGATCGGTACCCCGGTGGCCGGCCGCAGCGAGGCCGAACTGGACCAGCTGATCGGGTTCTTCGTCAACTTCGTCGTGCTGCGCAATGATCTGAGTGGAAACCCCACGGTGCGTGAGGTTCTCACCCGGGCCCGCGAGATGGCTCTGGCGGCCTACGCCAACCAGGACCTGCCGTTCGATCAGGTGGTGGACGCGGTGAGCCCGTCGCGGTCGCTGTCGCGTAACCCGGTGTTCCAGGTGGTGGTGCACGTCCGTGAGCAGTTGCCGGCCGGACGGGTGGTGGACACCTCGCCGGAGGGCGAGACCACCTTCACCGCGCTGGAGCCGCCGTTCGACCTGGCGCAGGCCGATCTGTCGCTGAACTTCTACGCCACCCCCGGGGCAAGCGAGGACGGCTACCGCGGTCACATCATCTACCGTCCCGAGTTGTACCGCCGCGACACCGTGCAGCGGCTCTCGGAATGGCTCGGCCGGGTGCTGACGGCGTTCGGTGACCATCCCGACCGCACGCTGGCCCAGATCGAGCTCACCGACGCCGACGAGAAGCGGCGCATCGCGGATTTCGGTGAAGGTCTGGTGCTCGTCCTGGACGACGATCTGAACCTCGCGCCGATCGGCGTCGTCGGTGACGTCTATGTCGGGGGTGGTCCACTGGCCGATGCCCAGTGGACCTCGCCGGCCCGGACGGCAACACGTCTGGTTCCCAATGCGGTTGGCGGGCAACCCGGCTCGCGGGTCCACCGCAGCGGTGACCGGGCCCGGTGGACGGCGGACGGCCGGCTGGAGTTCGTCGACCACATCGGGCACCGGGCCGACCCACCCACCTCGGCACCTGTTGCCGTGCCGGCCGAACCACCCGGCACCGACACCGAACGGGCGCTGGCCGGGCTGCTGACCGAAGCGCTGGCAGTCAGCGGCGACATCAGCCGTCACGACGACTTCTTCACACTCGGCGGCGACAGCATCCTCGCGGTGCAGATCGCTTCGCGCGCCAAGGAAACCGGGCTGCCGCTGACCGCGCGCATGGTGTTCGAACACCCGGTGCTGGCGGATCTGGCCGCCGCGGTGGATGCCAGAGCCGCCGAAGCCCACGACACCGCCGAACCCGACGATGTGCACCATGCGCCGATGAGCGCATCCGGTCTGTCCGCCGACGAACTCGCCGAATTGGCGGCGTCCTGGTCGACCGCGCCGTTGTCGAACACGGATTCGGGCACGTGAGCGCGGCCGAACCGGCCATTGAAGATGTGATGGCGTTGAGCCCGCTGCAACAGGGGCTCTACTCGCTGGCGGCGCTGACTGCCGATGAGTCGCAGGAGGACCCGTACATCATCGCGATGGCGGCTGATGTCACCGGGGCACTGGATGTGGTGTTGTTGCGCGACTGCACCGCCGCCATGCTGGCGCGGCACCCCAATCTGCGGGCGAGCTTCTTCCGCGGGAACCTGAGCCGGCCCGTCCAGGTGGTGCCGACGCGGGTCGACGTGCCGTGGCGACACCTGACCGCCGATGCGGACGAGGTGGCGGCGCTGGAAGCCGAAGAGCGTCGGCGGCCATTCGCCCTCGAGAACGGCCCGCTGATCCGGTTCCTTCTCATCGAGGTGCCCGGCTCGCAATGGCGGATGGTGGTCACCGCGCACCACATCGTCATCGACGGCTGGTCGCTGCCGCTGTTCGTCGGCGAGTTGATCACGCTGTACCGCTCCGGCGGCGACGTCACCGCGTTGCCGCCCTCGCCGCGGCCCTACCGTGACTACATCGGCTGGCTGGCCGGCCGTGACCCGGAGGCCAGCAGGGCGCTGTGGCGTGAACACCTCAAAGGTGTGGACGGTCCCACCTTGCTGACACCGGCTCTGACCGCCACGCAGCCTCCCGCCGGGCGGCCCGCGCGCACCGAGGTACGGTTGGACCGCGACGCCACCACCGTCCTGGCCGCGGCGGCCCGCGGGTTCGGCGTCACCGTCAACACCGTGGTCCAGATGGCCTGGGCGACAATTCTTTCCGGGATGACCGACCGCGATGACGTCATCTTCGGTGTGACGGTCTCGGGGCGGCCGGGCGAGCTCACCGGCGTGGAGGCCATGGTCGGGTTGTTCATCAACACCGTCCCGCTGCGGGTGCGGCTGGACCCGCGCGCACCCGCCGGCCGGCAGGCCCTGGCGTTACAGCGGGACGCGGCGGCGCTGCGTGACCACAGCTACCTCGGGCACTCGGAGCTGCGTGCGCTGGCCGGGGTGGGGGAGCTGTTCGACACCCTGCTCGTCTACGAGAACTTCCCGCCCGGAGGGATCGTCGGGACCGCCGAGTTCACCGCGGGCGCAGCCACTTTCCGGCCGGCTGCGTTGGAGAGCCTCTCGCATTTCCCGGTCACCATCGCCGCACACCTCACCGACGGGGAGCTGACGGTGTTCGTCGAAATTCTCGACGGCGCCCTGGGTCCGATGCCGGCCCATGACATGGGCAGGCGCCTGCTCGCGACGGTGCAGAACCTGATCGACGGGTGGGAGCGCCCGCTGCGCGAGGTCAGCATCCTGCTGCCGGATGAGGCTGCCCGCGCCACCCGCGGCCGACCCGTCACCCACCAGCCGGCCGGCATACCGCGGAGTTTCACCGAAATCGCGCTGGCGCAACCGGATTCGACCGCCATGACGTGGTGCGACGGTGCCATGACCTACCGCGAGCTCGACGAGGCCGCCGACCGGGTGGCGGCGGGGCTCGCCGCACGTGGTGTGGGGGCCGAGACACCGGTGGCCGTCAACCTGCCCCGCGGCCCGGAATACGTGGTCACGATGTTCGGTGTACTCAAGGCCGGCGGGGTGGTGGTGCCGCTCGAACCCGGCATGCCGGGCGAGCGTATCGCCGACATCCTGGACCAGACCGGCCCAGTGGTACTGGTGGACCCGAACGTCTACCGCGAGCTGATCTCGTCGACAGCACCGCCTCACCCCGTCCCGGCGGTCCACCCCGATCAAGCGGCCTACGTGGTCTTCACCTCGGGGACCACCGGCCGGCCCAAAGGTGTCATCGGCACTCACCGGGCCGTGCTGGCCTATGCGGCCGACCATGCCGACCACGTGTTACGGCCGGCGGCAGCAAAATTGGGCCGGGCCCTGCGGATCGCGCACGCGTGGTCGTTCACGTTCGACGCGGCCTGGCAGCCGTTGGCCGCACTCCTCGACGGGCACGCCGTGCACATCGTCGGCGACGACGCCCAACGCGACGCCGAGGCGCTGGTGGCGATCATCGACCGCTTCGGACTCGACATGATCGACACCACTCCGTCGATGTTCGCGCAGCTGAAGAGTTTCGGGTTGCTCACCGATGTTCGGCTGGCGGTGCTGGCTCTGGGCGGCGAGGCCGTCGGCATCCCGGCGTGGCGGCAGATCACCGCCGAATGTGCCCGCACCGGGATGGCCGCGTTCAACTGCTACGGCCCCACCGAGACCACGGTGGAGGCGGTGGTCGCCGCGATCGATCACCACGGCTCACCATCGATCGGCTATCCCACCGCTCCCACCTCGGCGCACATCCTGGACTCCTGGCTGCGGCCGGTGCCCGACGGCGTGGCCGGCGAACTGTATCTCTCCGGGGCTCAGCTGACGCGGGGTTACCTCAACCGCCCCGGCGACACCGCGGCGCGTTTCGTCGCTGACCCTTCCCGCCCGGGGGGACGCATGTACCGCACCGGGGATGTGGTGCGCCGGGGGCCGGACGGCGGGCTGCAATTCCTCGGCCGTTCCGACGATCAGGTCAAGATCCGCGGATTCCGCGTCGAGCCCGGTGAGATCGCCGCGGTGCTGTTGCAGCATCCCGGGGTGCACAGCGCCCACGTCGCGGTCCGCCGGCACGGCGGCGGACACCGGTTGACGGCGTACGTCGCCGCCGACGACATCCCCGCCTCCGACCTGCGGGCCCGGCTGCTGGCCCGGCTACCGCGGTACATGGTTCCCCACCACATCGTGCTCATCGACGAACTACCGCTGACGGGCAACGGCAAGGTCGACGAAGCCGCCCTGCCCGCAGCCGGTCTCGACGACCAGGCGTTCAGTGCGCCGCAGACCCCGACCGAGTCGGTGTTGGCGGAGCTGCTGTGCGAGGTGCTGGAGTCCGCGCACGTGGACGTCACCTCCGAGTTCCTGGAGATGGGTCTGGACAGCATCGCCGCACTGTCGCTGGTGCAGGCCGCGCGCAAACGCGGAATCGAGCTGCGCGCCCGGCTGATGCTGGAGTGCAGCACCATTCGCGAGCTCGCCGCCGCGATCGACAGCGGTGCCGGCAGCGCGCCGCCGGCGGCGGTCGAGGCGGAGCGGTTCGGTGAGGTGCACCCGGCACCCATCGTGGCGTGGATGTACGAGGCGGGTGGGTTCCGGCGGTTCACCCAGAACCTGCTGATCGCGCTGCCGCCGACCATGAGTGCGCAGCGTCTCGAGGAAGTGCTGCAGGCCCTGCTCGACCGCCACGACATGCTGCGGTCCGTGCTGGTCACCGACGACGACGGGCACCACCTGCTGACCCGCGCTCCCGGAGCCGTCCGGGCCCGCGACATCCTGTCCGCGGCCGAAGGCCCGGCCGCAACGCAGCTGACCGCCGAAACCGTGGAGGCGCTCGAGCGCATCGACCCGGCCGCGGGCACCATGGTGCAGGCGGTACGGTTCGGCGGTTCAGCGCCGACGCTGCTGATGTGTGTGCATCATCTGGCCACCGATGTGGTGTCGTGGTACGTGATCCTGGCTGACCTGGCGCAGATCGCCGCCGAGCTGGACGCCGGGACGGTGCCTGCGCTGGAGGCCGAGTACACCACCTATCGCGAATACGGCCGGATCCTGCAGCAACGCAGCGACTCCGACGAGGTCACCGGTCAGCGCCGGTACTGGCTCGATGTGCTGGCCGGTCCGGACCCGCTGCTGGGCAGCAGGGCGCCGGACCCGGCCGTCGACACCTGGGCGTCGCTTCGCCAGCACAACCTCATCACCGGTGTCGAGGAAACCCGCGCGCTCCTGGGCAAACTCGATGCCGCAGGAGTGGAGCTGCGTGACTTCCTGCTCTCCGCCCTCACTGTCACGATCACCTCGTGGCGGGTGGCCCGGGGTGAGCCGGCTTGCGCGGGTGCGCTGGTCGCGCTGGAAGGCCACGGCCGCGAAGACACATTGCTGGGCGAGGCGGTGGACACCTCGGCGACGGTCGGCTGGTTCACCTCGGTGTTCCCCGTACGGCTGGGCGCCGACGAACGGCCCGTCGACACCGAGCTCGCACGCCGGGACCCGCCGCGGGCCCGCGCCCTGATCCGATCGGTGGCCGAAAGCGTTGCCGCCGTGCCCAATCGTGGTCTCGACTACGGTGTGCTGCGGTATCACCGCCGCGATCCCGACCTGCTGGCCGCTCCGCAGCCGCAGGTGGAGTTCAACTACATGGGCCGGTTCGACCTGAGCTCCGACGGGGCGGGAGAGCAGGGCACGCCCTGGTCCCTGGTCACCGATCCAGAACTCAATCAACAGCTCCCCACATCGTCGGAGCCGGATCTGCCCCTGCGCTACACCTTCGACGTCATCGCGGTCGTGACGCCGACCGCGTCGGGGCCACACCTGCTGACCAGCTGGCGCTGGAGTGATCGGCTGTCCACCGCAGAGGAGATCGATCAGTTGTCCACCCTGTGGCATACGGCCATCACCGTTCTCGGAGAAGCGCTGTGACCGGCACACTTGCCATCATCGGCGCCGGTGCGAAAGCAGTGGCGGTAGCGGCCAAGGCGGCGGAGATGCGGGCCATGGGCGTCGATGCGCCCGATGTGGTGGCCGTCGAGCGGACAGCGGTGGCGGCCAACTGGCAGGCCAGCGGAGGGTGGACCGACGGCGAGCACCGCCTGGGGACCAGCCCGGAGAAGGACGTCGGCTTCCCGTACCGGTCAGCGGTGGTGCCGCGACGCAATGCCGAACTCGACGAGCGGATGACCCGGCACAGCTGGCAGTCCTATCTGATCGGCACCGGACAGTTCGCCGAATGGATCGACCGCGGCCGGCCCGCACCCACCCACCGGCGCTGGAGCCAGTACCTGCGCTGGGTGGCCGACGCGGTGGGCATGGCGGTGGTACGCGGTGAGGTGGAAAGCCTTGCGGTGCGCGAGGGTCCGGCCGGCCGGCGGTGGGCGCTGCACACGCGCGAGACGACGGTGCACGCGGACGCTGTGATGGTCACCGGTCCCGGGCAGGCCGAACGTTCCATCCTGCCGGGCAATCCCCGGGTGCTGTCCATTGCGCAGTTCTGGCATCGCGCCTCCGAACACGACCGGATCACCGCCGAGCGGGTGGCCGTGATCGGGGGCGGCGAGACCGCCGCGTCGATGCTGAACGAGCTTTTCCGGCACCGGGTTTCGTCGGTCACCGTCATCTCACCGCAGGTCACCTTGTTCACCCGCGGGGAGAGTTACTTCGAGAACGCGCTGTTCTCCAACCCCACCGGCTGGACCCAGCTGACGGCGGCCGAGCGCCGTGACGCGATGGCGCGCACCGACCGCGGCGTGTTCTCCTCCCGGGTGCAGGACGCGCTGCTCGCCGACGACCGGATCCGGCACCTGCGTGGCCGCGTCGCACACGCGGTGGGCCGCGACAACCAGATCCGGCTCACACTGTCCACCAACCGCGGCGGTGAGCACGTCGAGACCGTGCACGGATTCGATCTCGTGATCGACGGGTCCGGTGCCGACGCGCTGTGGTTCACCCAGTTGTTCAGCCAGGACACCCTGGACCTGCTGGAGCTCGGTCTGGGGGGGCCGCTGACCGGTGAACGCCTGCAGGAGTCCATCGGCTATGACCTGGCCGTCGCCGAGGTGACACCGAAACTCTTCCTGCCCAATCTGTCCGGGCTGAACCAGGGCCCCGGGTTCCCCAACCTCAGCTGCCTGGGTCTGCTGTCCGACCGAGTGCTCGGTGCCGATCTCGGCGTCGAGCCCCACCACACCCCGAGGAGCATCAATGAGCAGCAATCCGTTCGATGACGAGTTCGGCACCTTCTACGTCCTGATCAACGACGAAGAGCAGCACAGCCTCTGGCCGACGTTCGCCGATGTGCCGGCGGGCTGGAAGATCGTGTTCGGCGAGGCAGGCCGGGCCGAATGCCTGGCCTACGTCGAGCAGAACTGGACCGACATGCGTCCCAAGAGCCTGCGCGACTCGCTGAGCTCATAGGCCCCCTCGCGTCGCTCAGGTCACCCTGGTCGGCGCGTCCTCGACAGCCACCAACTGCACCTGCGGGCGGTCGGGCAGCGCGTCGACGAGGAACCACCGGAAGGCCAGATTGCCTCGCGGATAATCCAGGGTGGTCACCGAATTCGGGTGTGCGGTCAGCCCACGGGAGACGACGATGGTCACGGTCCCGTCTGAGTTCGGCACTGCGCTGTGATTGTTCACCGAGCTGCGGGCGTCGTCGGCGCTGTGCGCGGCCATGAACTGGTTCCACACCACCAGGTTCCAGAACCGGCACTGCGGCGGGCGGTGGGTGATCACCAGAGCCTCGGCGTCGTCGAGCACAAAACTGCCGTAGGAGTAGCAGGCGTCTCGTGCCGACCAGCCGAAGTTCGCGTCGAGTACCTGGTAGGGCGCCGCGAATTCGTTGGCGGCGTTGTTGATCTGGTGTCCCAGGCGGTGCTCGTCGTCCACCCGGGCTCCGACGGTCAACGGCAGTATCGCGAACATGGTCCGCATCCAGGCCGCCGTCGCGCGCAGCTTGGCGGCGGTCTCGGCGTCGCCGTGGCGGATCGGGTCGGGTTCGTCGAGGGCGTCGATGCGCCAGCTCACCGGGCGTCCCGTCCGCGGGTCAGCCTGGTAGTCGCGAGTCATCAACACCGCGGCATCCGGCAGGGGCCCGATGTCGAAGGAGAAGTCGCCGTCGGCGCGCAGGTCGAGCTCGCTGTCGCGCCACAGGCCCACCACCCGGTCCGACCAGGCGCCGGGGGTGGGCTCGTTGTAGGCGGTCAGCGAGAAGTACACGCTGTCACCGGAATTGCCGCTGATCCGGTAACGCCGTTTCTCGTCGATGGGGCACAGCAGGTAATAGGCGTCGGTGTTGTCGCCGCCCCAGCGGCGGTCGCGTCGGTACGGTGTGTTGACCTCGACGAACGTCGGTCTGCTGGGTTCGGCGAACAGGTAGGTGTCGAAGGCCACGCCCAACGTGGTGGCCAGCATGCGGTATCCGTCGGCGATGTGCCGATCGTCGGTGACTGCTCGGTCACCCGCGATGAACGCGCGGTCCAGCTCACCCAGTGTGCTCAGGAGGTCCCGCCACGCCGCGGTGGACTGGTGCTCGGTTGTCATGCCCGCTTCCTCTCACCGATTCTGCCCGGCCATTACGTGTCACACTGTAACGTATCGGAGTATGACCGACGTCACACCGGCCGTTGTCGAGCTCGATGACCTGTCCTGGCCACGCTTCGGGGCTGAGGCGCAGGCACTGCGCGCGGTGATGGCGGCCATGGCGCCGGACTGCCCACTGGACTCAGAAGCGCTGCACGCCAGAGCCATTGCCGAAACCGGTCTGGCCGACTTCGGCGCCGGTGACTATCGCGAGCGCCTCGAGGTGCTTCTGGCCGCGATCCGGGAGATCGCCGGACTCGACGACGCGGGCATCGTGAACTTCCACGCCCAACTGCTGCAGATGCTGAAGAACCGGCTGCTGCTGACCGACCTGTTGACCCGGCACCCCGAGATCCACGACATCGAACTGCTACCGCCCGTCGTGATCGCCGGGCTCCCGCGATCCGGCACCACCCACCTGCACAACCTGCTGGCCGCCAGCGGAACCTTTCGGACCCTGCCGTACTGGGAGAGTTGTGAACCGGTGCCGTTGCCGTGCGAAGTGGGTGTGGAACCGGACCCGCGGCTGGCCCGAATGCACAGCGCCACCGCGGTGGTGGACCTGATGATGCCGCACTTCGCGCTCATGCACGAGATGACCTTCGATCATGTGCACGAGGAGATCCAGCTGCTGGCAAACGACTTCTCCACCATGCTCTTCGAGACGCTCGGCGACGTACCGCGTTGGCGTGACCACTATCTGGCCCACGATCAGACATCGTCGTACGGGTTCCTCGCGACGCAGCTCAAGGTGTTGCAGTTCCTGCGCGGTGGGCGTCGGTGGCTGCTCAAATCGCCGCAACACCTCGAGCAGCTGCCCACTCTGGAGCGGGTGTTCCCCGGCGTGGTCGTGGTCTGCACCCATCGGGATCCCGTGCCGGTGGCATTGTCGATGATCACCATGCTGACGTACTCCGCGCGCATGCACCGCGCGCCGGTGCCCGTCGCCGACATCGCCGCATCGTGGGTGGACCGACTTGAGTTGATGCTCGACACGTTGGTGCGCGACCGCGACGTCATCGCAGCCGATCAGTCGATCGACATCCGCTTCGACGAATTCATGAGCGACGAAATGGCGGTGGCTCACCGCGTTTTCGCGTTGACGGGGGAGAGTCTCGGCGACGACGGCCGCGCCGCCCTCAGCGATTATCTACAGACGCATCAGCGGGGGCGGTTGGGGCGCGTGCACACCTCATGCGAGAAGTTGGGTCTCGACGAAGGGCAGCTGCGTCGACGCTTCGCCCGCTACACGCAGCGATTCCTGACGTAGCCGCTAGCCGACCGAGACGGTGCGCATGCGGCGGCGTGCCAACTGATTGAGTCGTGCGATCGCTGCCTCGTAGTCGACGGCCAGCGGCAGTTCGCCGGCCGGATCGCAGATCGACAGGAGGCGGCGCACCGGCGGACTGCCCAGCAGCATCCAGTCCACGTCGCTGCGGGTGCAGTGCACGCTGATGTAGAACAGCGCGGTGAAACCCTGGCTGCCGAAGAAGTCGACAGCGCGCAGGTCGAGAAGCATCTGGCTGGAGGTGGCGGTGTGGCGCTCGACGTAGCTGCCCAGTGAGCGCCCGTTGAAGGCGTCGACTTCCCCCGTGACCGTGATTTCCGAGCGGACCGGACTGCGCCGGTGAACCGCGAAGGTCGCTCCTCCGCACTGGGTGGTTTGTTCGGCTGATGTTGGATCCGGTCGGTACAGCCGAGTGGTGCCGGAACCGGGCATGACGCCCCCTGCCTGTATTGGTGCCTGTATCGAATCGGACGCGTGCGTTCGATTCGCTGGATCGGCGACAACTTTCGTCGCCCCGGGAATTCATTCAGTCAGCGGCTGTGACCTCAACCTGCGGACAAGGCTACTGCGGAATCCGTACTGGGTACAACGACTTCAAGAAACCCTCATAAACCGCATGTGAACTGTGGATTTCATCCCATCGCGGGGCTGATGACCGCCGGTATCAGTTGTCAGATGCGGGTTTGTCAACTGATTACTCTGTATTTCCAAGCAACGACGGATGATATCGACTGCCCTAGCTGGCGGTCGCTGTGGAGTTCGTCGTCCGCCGCGGTGTCCCGGTGGCTTTCGCTGGAGACATCGACAGCAAAGGGAGGCATCGCCGTCGCCTGTGCTCACACCTGCGGCGCAACCGAAGTGTCGGCACGTCAGCACAGTGGCGGCGCGTATTGACGCGGGTGTAGACGCCGATCGGCGGAAAACCGTGTTGTCCAATCGTTTTCAGTTCCTGGCCGCGCGCGTACGGTGCGCCGCACGCCTCGTCCTGCCGTCACGGCGCCGAAGCGCACCGCTGCTGAGCCCACTCGGGGTTGCGGCCCAGGTGGCGCAGCACCCGGTCGAGTTTGGTTGCACTGGCTCCGGTGACGGCGCGTGCGAAGGGCGACTCCTCACCGTCGCGGCCGTCGCCGTCCGGGACGGCCAGGGCAAGGGGTTCCACGGCGTCGATGACCTCGTCGGGAAGGGCGTAGGCCACGCCGAGCGACTGCGCGACGTCCCATCCGTGGACCACGTAGTCGACGAAGTGGAAACCGATGGCGACGGCGCCGGGGAAGACGGCGTGCGGTCCGAACTCGGCGAGGGCGAACGGCGCGTCCAGCACCGCGTTGTCGGCGAATGCGGTCAGTACGTCACGCGCCGCGTCGGCATAGGTGGTGCCGGGGTTGGTGGCAATCGCATCCCTGACGGCTTCGGCGCGCCATACTGCGGGGTCGTCCCCCAATCCCCGTGCGGCCGCCGCGAATCCGCGGTGCTGGGCGGTCATGTGGGTGAGCAGGTCGGCCAGAGTCCAATGGGCGCACGGCGTCGCAGCGCCGAGATCGGCGACCGAAACGGAGTTGACGAGGGTGACGGTGTTGGACACCGCACGGTGATGAAGGGCTCGAATATCGGTATGCATATGCATATCGTATGCGTCTGCGTATTATCTGGCAACGCTTAACATGTGCCGATGCCATCGAAGCCCCGGCGCGACGACCTCGCCGCGATGCTGCATCCGTTGCTCAGAGATCTCGTGGCGGCCGAGCTCCCGATCCTCGCCGCCCACGACCTGAGCATGTGGGGGTACGCGGTGCTCAGCGCACTGGACAGGTCGCCGGTACGCACCCAGGCCGCTTTGGCCGACGCCATCGGCGCCGACAAGACGAGGATCATCGCCACGCTCGACGAGCTGCAACGGCGAGGTCATATCGAACGACGTCCCGACCCCGACGACCGGCGGGTCCGCCTGCTCGAGATCACGCCGGCCGGTCGCGCCGCCAAAGATGCGGTGCAGTCCGACATCCAGCGCGCCGAAGAGGAACGGCTCGCGGCGTTGACCGCCGAGGAACGCCGGGTTTTTCTTCGTGCACTTGCCCGGTTGAGCCGAGCAGAAACCCAGTGACTGCGGTGCCGGGCCGTAGCATCGACGCTGTGCGCGCGCTGACCATGGAGGACCCGGTGCTGGCGGACCGCCCGGACCTGGCCGGCGCCGGTGACCTGCCCGCGCACATGCGCATCGGGTACTGGCTGGAGCGGTTGATCGTCTCCCGCGCGCTGGCGCCGGGCGACAAGCTGCCCTCCGAGATCGAGATCGCCCACGCGCTCGGTGTCAGCCGTATGACGCTGCGCCAGGCGCTCAGCTCGATCGAGGCCAAGGGGCTCATCGATCGCCGGCGCGGGCGATTCGGTGGAAACTTCGTCGCGGCGCCGCGGTTCGAGTTCGACCATGCCGGACTGCCCGGCTTCACCGAACAGATGCGCCGGATCCAGGTGGAAGCGGGTGCGCACGTGCTGCGCGCCACCACCCGGCGCGCGGCCGCCGACGTGCGCCGGCAGCTGGGCCTCAAGCGTGGCGACCAGGTGCACGAGGTGCTCCGCGCCCGCTCGGCCAACGGCGAGCCAATTGTGCTGGAGGAAACCTACTTTCCGGCGACGGTGTTTCCCGGCCTGCTGTCTGCGACACTCACCGGCTCCCTGTATGCGGTGATGCGCGAGTATGGCGCGGCGCCGTGCACCGCCGACGAGCACATCGAGGCCACTCCGGCCGGGGAACAGCACGCGGAGATCCTGCATGTGGATCCCGGCTTCCCGCTGTTGCTGATCACCCGCACCTCCTACACGGAAAGTGGTGTGCCCGTCGAGTTCTCGCGCGACTACCACCGGTCCGACCGGAGCCGGATCCGGATCAAGTCGCGGGTCGACAGTGACACCGAAAGCCGGGTCGACACCTTCCCGGCGTCATCGTGACCCGGCTACTGCATACCCTCGGTCAGCAGCGCGTCCAGCGTCACCGATTCACCTGACACGGTCACCGACCCGCCGCGCCGCCACGCCCACAACGCCAGGTCCGCCGCGGGCGCGCTGACGGAAACGGCGGGCTCGCCCGACTGGGCGCGAACCGCGCGCGGCACCTCCGAGCCGTCCCGGGCTCGCCACGAGCCCACCTCGACGAGCCAGTGCCGGCCGGTGTCGGAGGCGACGAATTCGACCACCTCATCCGGCCGGTAGCTCGCACCGTCGGGCAGCCATCCCCACATGACGTCCACCGCGTGGTCCACCGCACCGGCGGCGACGTCGGCGTCCACCGGCGTGACGGGTAGGGCCGCCGTCAGTTCGGCGTCGATGCGGTGCATGGTCGCCTCATAGGTCTGCATGCGTCGGGTGAACCCCACGCTCTGATCGGGCGGCCACCACGACCAGCACGCTTCGGCGTCCTCGCGCGACGCGAGTTGGGCCAGCAGTGCCGAGGTGGCCTGTTCGCGGAGGGCGAGGATGTCGGGGACGGTTTCCGGGCGTGCCGGTTTGGCCGCCTCGACGTCGGCCACGCCGTCCGTGGACAGCACTCGGCGGGACAGGATCTGCGACCAGAAGAAGTGCACCTCGGTCAGATGCCACAACAGATCAAGGGCTGACCAGTCCGGACAGGTGGGGCACGGTCGGGCCGGGTCGGCCGCTGCGAGAGCCTCGGCGAAGCGGGCGGACTCGGTGTCGATGATCCGGAGGCGGTCCATGCCTCCAGCATGCAGGCCGGCCCGCGCGTTTTCTAGGCCGATGCACGACCCGACAAGGCGCCGGCGACCAGGTCGGGGGACAGTCGTTCCACGATCACCGGGGCGACATCGTGCAGCGCCGGGGTGGGATCGGCGCTGACTGCGACACAGTGCATTCCGGCGGCCAGCGCTGCCTGCACCCCGGGGACAGAGTCCTCGAACACCAGGATGTCGCCGGGGTCGCGCTGCAACAGCCCCGCCGCCGTCAGGTAGCCCTCGGGGTGTGGCTTGCCGTTCTCGACGTCTTCCTCGGCGATCAGGACCGGGATCAGCGCCCCGGCCGGGCTGTGCGCCAGCACCGCCAGCACGTCGTCACGCTGCGCACCCGTCACGATGGCGACCGGAATGCCTTGTGCGTCAAGGAGTTCCACCAGTGCCACGGCGGCACCGGTGATGGGGTTGTTCCCGGCAACCCGCTGCTTGTAGCGGTCGTGTCGCAGTCGCAGGAGATCATCGACGTCCGGTGCGGCCGAGCCGCCGTGCCTGCGCACCGCGAACTCGATGATCTCGCGGTCGGACTTGCCCAGCAGCTCGCTGCGATAGTCGTCGGTTGTCATCGCCCACCCGAGATGGGTACGGAACAGCTCGCCGAAGATGTCGAACAGGATCGGCTCGTCATCGGACAGGGTGCCGTTGAAGTCGAAGATCACTGCCGGTGAGGCGGCGCGAGCCCACTGTTGGATGACATCCACGCGACCGAGCCAACCATCCGCCCGAGCTGCGGTCAATGGTCTAGTCTTTTAACATCAGGTCACGGGTTGTTCTCGGCGAAAGTTGACCACCATGGCCCTTCCCGGGCGCAGTGAAATCGTCGTCGTCGGTGGCGGAGTCGTCGGCGTCAGCGTCGCCTACCACCTGGCCCGGCGCGGCAAGACCGATGTCACCGTCCTGGAACGCCGCGCCCTGACCGAGGGAAGCACCTGGCACGCCGCGGGTCTCGTCGGTCAGCTTCGGAGCAGCTCCAGCCTCACCCAGCTGATGCAGAAGAGCGTGCAGACCTACCAGGGGTTGGAGGCCGTCACCGGATACCCCACCGGTTGGCACGGTGTCGGCGGGCTGCGGGTGGCGTCCAGCCCCCAGCGCTGGGAGGAGCTCCAGCGGGTCTACACCCAGGGCAAGAGCTACGGCTTCGACATCCACCTCGTCGACGCCGCCGAAGCCAAGCGAATTTTCCCGCTGCTCAACACCGCCGGCGTCTACGGCGCCACCTGGACACCCACCGACGGCTACGTCGACCCCAGTCAGCTGACCCACTCGTTCGCCGCCGGTGCGCGGGCGGCGGGGGTACGGATTGTCCAGCAGTGCCGAGTCGACGGGGTGGAACGACACGGGCGCAGGGTCACCGCGCTGCTGACCGATCAGGGGCGCATCGAATGCGACGTGATGGTCAACGCCACCGGCATGTGGGGCGCCGAAACCGCGAAGCTCGCCGGCGTGAACGTCGCGGTCAACGCCGTGGAGCACCAGTACGTCGTCACCGAGAAGGCTGCCGGCCTGCCCGCCGATCTGCCGACGTTCCGCGATCCCGACGCCCGCTTCTACCTCAAGCCCGAAGCGGGCGCACTGGTGATCGGCGGCTGGGAACAAGGCACCAGGGCATGCTGGCGCACGATCCCACGTGACCTAGGCCCCGAGTTGTTCCCGCCGAATCTCGATCGCTTCGAGGGCATCGCCGAAGGTGCGGCCAACCGGCTGCCCGCTTTCGCCGATATGGGCATCCACACCTGGGTCAACGGACCCATCCCGTTCTCGCCGGACGCCGAGCCGCTCATGGGCCTCACCGAGGACATCGACAACCTCTTTCACTGCTGCGGCTTCTCCGCCGGTATCGCCGCGGCCGGCGGTGCCGGCGACGCCATGGCGAACTGGATCGTCGACGGTGATCCGGGCCTGGATCTGTGGCCCTTCGACGTGCGCCGCTTCGGCGTGCCGCACAACGTGCCGGCCGTGCTCGACCTGGCCTCCGTGCAGGCGTACGGGCACTACTACGAGATCGCCTTCCCCAATCGTGCCGGCCACCCGCCGCGCGGGCAACGCCGCAGCGCGGTTCATGACCGTCTGCGCGATCGCGGGGCCGTGTTCGGCGCCAAGTTCGGTTTCGAGCGCGCCCTGTGGTTTGCGCCGGGAACCGTTGACGCGGAGGAGATTCCGACGTTCGGGCGGAGCAACGCCTGGGGCTTCGTGGCCGCCGAACACCACGCAGTGCGCACCGCGGTCGGCATCGTCGACCAGAGTTCGTTCTCCAAGTTCGACATCAGCGGAGCGGGTGCGCTGGCGTTGCTTCAACGAGTCGCCGGCGCGGACATGGACACCGCCGTCGGCAAAGTCACCTACACCCAGTTGCTCAACGTGCGCGGCGGTATCGAGGCCGACGTGACGATCACCCGGCTGGCTCCCGAACGGTTCTACCTGGTCACCGGTAGCGGTTTCGGGCGCCACGACGTCACGTTCCTGCTGCAGCACGCCCCCACGGACGGCTCGGTGGTGATCGCCGATGTCACCTCCGCCTTGGGGGTGCTCAACGTCTGCGGGCCTCTGTCCCGCGAGGTGGTGTCGGCCCTGAGCGCTGACGATTTCTCCGCCGCCGGCTTCGGCTACATGACGGCCCGGCAGACCGATCTCGGCTGGGCTCCGGTGCTGGCCCTGCGTACCACCTATGTCGGCGAGCTCGGCTGGGAGTTCCACATCCCGGCCGAGTACGTGCCCGACCTCTACGACAAGATTCTGGAAGCCGGTGCGGCCCTGGGTATTCGCGATGTCGGCTACCGTGCGGTGGAGACCCTGCGGCTGGAGAAGCAGTATCTGGCGTGGGCCACCGACATGCGGTCGGACAACAATCCGTTCGAGGTGGGGCTCGGCGCACGGGTGCACCTCGACAAGCCCGAGTTGCTGGCCGGCCCGGCGTTGCGGGTGATCGCCGATTGCGGCCCGGCCCGACGGCTGCACTGGTTCCGCACCGGGGCCGACGTGACGATGCACGGCGGCGAGATGCTGGTGCACCCGCAGACCGACACCCGGGTGACCGTGCGCAGCGCCGGATATGGCCACACCGTTGATGCCACGGTGTTTTCGGCCTATCTGCCTGCCGGTGTCACCGGTACGGAGTTCGAGGTGGAAATCATGAATGTGCGCCACCCCGCGGCCAGGCTGTCGGCGCCCCTGTACGACCCGGCGGGGGAGCGTGTCCGGACGTGACGCAGTGGTTACATGAATGTCTAGACCTTTGGCGCGCAGCGGGTCTACTCTGAGGTGGACCATTCGCCGGCTGCGAGGAAGTCCGCATGTCGTTCCTGTCCACCGAGGGTGAGATAAACGCCCTGTTCGACCAGATTCCCGCGTTGACCGGTCCACGCCAGATCGAAGAACTCTCCGGGGGTCTTACCAATCTGAACTTCAAGGTCACCACCGCCAACGGCCGCTTCGTGGCACGTTGCGCCGACACCGAGCGCAACCTGCTCGAGATCGACCGCGACGCCGAGTACTTCAACACCTGCGCCGCCGAAAAGGCCGGGGTGGGGGCACCGGTCATCGACTACCTGCCCGAACTCGGCGTGTTGTTGCTCGGCTTCGTCGACGGCACGACGCTGACCAATGACGACTTCCAGCGGCCGGGTGTGGTGGCCAAGGCCGCGCGCAGCTGTCGCGCCCTGCATGCCGGCCCCCGTTTCAAGGGCGACTTCGACATGTTCGAGCGGCAGCCCGCCTACCTGAAAACGGTGCAGGAGAACGGCTTCAAGTTACCGGCCGACTACCTGCGCTACGCCGACAAGTTCGCCGACATCGGCGCCGCTCTGCGGGCCACGGATCAGACCACGGTCCCCTGTAACAACGACCTGTTGGCCGCCAACTTCATCGAGGACGGCGACACCGTGTGGTTGATCGACTACGAGTACTCCGGCAACAATGACCCCTGCTTCGAGCTCGGCAACATCTGGAGCGAATGCGCGCTGACGCTGGATCAGCTCGATGAACTCGTCACCGTCTATTACGGTCGCCGGCTGCGGCACAAGATCGCCAGGGCCCGGCTGCAGGGGATCGTCGCCAAATACGGCTGGACACTGTGGGGTTGCATCCAGAATGCTTCGTGCCCCATCGATTACGACTTCTGGGGCTGGGCGATGGAACGCTACGAACCCGCCGTCGAGGAGTTCAACGGGCCCGATTTCACCCGCTTGCTCAGCGACGTCACCGAATCCGACTGAAAGGTTGCCATGGCCCGCAACACCCTGCCCGACCGTGCCCACGTCGTCATCATCGGCGGCGGTGTGATCGGCACCAGCGTGGCCTACCACCTCACCAAACTCGGCTACACCGACGTGGTGCTGCTCGAACAGGGGCAGCTGTCGTCGGGCACCACCTGGCACGCCGCCGGCCTGGTCGGTCAGTTGCGCGCCTCCGAAAGCGCGACGCGCATCGTGCAGTACTCCACGCAGCTGTACGCGGAACTGGAGGCCGAAACCGGGCTGTCGGCGGGCTACAAGCAGTGCGGGGGTGTCACGGTCGCACGCACCGAAGACCGGATGATCCAGTTGCGCCGCACCGTCGCCAACGCCGCTGCCTACGGCATGGAATGTGAACTGCTCACCCCGGAGCAGGCGCTGGAGCACTACCCGGTGATCCGGATCGACGACCTGGTGGGCGCCATCTGGCTGCCCGGCGACGGCAAAGCCAACCCCACCGATCTGACGATGGCGCTGGCCAAGGGGGCGCGTAACCGCGGTACACGGGTATTCGAAAAGACCCGTGTCACAGCCGTACTCACCGAATCGGGGCGCGTCACCGGGGTGTGCACCGACGCCGGCGATATCGAGGCCGAGATCGTCGTCAACTGCGCCGGGCAGTGGGCCAAACAGGTGGGCGCGATGGCCGGGGTCAACGTGCCGCTGCATTCAGCCGAGCACTTCTACGTCGTCAGCGAGCAGATCGACGGGGTGCACCCCGACCTGCCGATCCTGCGCGACCCCGACGGCTACACCTACTTCAAAGAAGAGGTGGGCGGATTGGTCATCGGCGGGTTCGAACCCGAGGCCAAACCCTGGGTGTCGCCCGACAAGATCCCGTACCCGTTCGAATTCCAACTGCTGGAAGAGGACTGGGAACACTTCGAGATCCTGATGAACAACGCGCTGCTGCGCATCCCGGCGCTGGAACAGACCGGTATCAAGAAGTTCTACAACGGACCCGAGAGCTTCACCCCGGACAACCAGTTCATCCTCGGTGAGGCGCCCGAGTGTGCCAACTTCTTCGTCGGCGCCGGATTCAACTCCGTGGGCATCGCCACCTCGGGCGGTGCCGGGCGCGCCCTGGCGGAGTGGATCGCGGACGGCGCCCCCAGCGGCGATATGACGGGTGTGGACATCCGGCGCTTCGCCCCGTTCAATGGCAACAACCGGTGGCTGCACGACAGAGTGGCCGAGATTCTCGGCCTGCACTACGAAGTGCCCTGGCCCAACCGGGAAATGACCACCGCGCGACCTTTCCGTCGTTCACCGGTGCATCATCTGCTGCAGGACGCCGGCGCCAACTTCGGCAGCAAGATGGGCTGGGAGCGCGCCAACTTCTTCGCCCCCGCCGGCGAGCAGCCGATCATCGACTACACCTGGGGCAAACCCAACTGGTTGCCGTGGTCGGCCGCCGAACAGACCGCCACCCGGGAAGCCGTCACGGTGTTCGATCAGACGTCGTTCTCGAAGTACCTGATGGTCGGCCCGGACGCCGAGGCGGCGCTGCAGTGGCTGTGCACCGCCGACATCGGCGGCGAGATCGGGCGCGCCGTGTACACGGGCATGCTCAACGCAGGCGGCACCTACGAATCCGATGTGACCGTGACCCGCACCGGCACACAGGAATTCCTGATCGTCTCCAGCGCGGCCACCACCGAGCGCGACAAGGACCACATACGGAAGAACCTGCCCGCAGGGTCGAACGCCACGCTCGTCGACGTCACCTCCGCGTACGCGGTGTTCGGGGTGATGGGCCCCCGCTCACGCGATCTGCTGTCGGTGTTGACCGACGCCGATCTCTCCGATGCGGCGTTCCCGTTCGGGGCAAGTCGACTGATCGCACTCGGATATGCCACGGTGCGGGCCACCCGCATCACCTACGTCGGCGAATTGGGTTGGGAGCTCTACATTCCCGCCGAGTTCGCCGTCGGTGTGTACGAGGATCTGCTGGCCGCCGGTGCGCAGTTCGGCGTCGGTCGCGGGGGCTACTACGCCATCGACTCCCTGCGCCTGGAGAAGGGTTACCGGGCCTTCGGCCGGGAGCTGACTCCCAGTGAGAATCCCGTCGAGGCCGGCCTGCTGTTCGCCTGCAAGCTTGAGACCGACATCGACTTCCTGGGCCGCGCGGCGCTGGAGAAAGCCAAAACCGAGGGGCCTCGCAAGAAACTGGTGAGCTTCGCGGTCGACGAACCGGCGGCGATGTTGTGGGGTGGTGAGCTGATCCTGCGCGACGGTGCCGCGGCCGGCCAGGTGACGTCGGCGGCGTGGGGGGAGACCGTCGGCGGCAGTGTCGGCCTGGCGTATGTCCGCAACGGCGGTGCGGTGATCGACGCGGCCTGGGTGAACTCGGGCAGCTACCACGTCAACGTCGGCGGCACGCTCTACCCGGTCTCGGTGTCACTCAAGCCGCTCTACGACCCGGCCAACGCCCGTACCCGCACCCGTACCCGCTGACCCCCCAACCCGCGAGCGAGCGTGTCTGTGCGGCCTCGCTCGGCGTGTCGCGTACAAAAGCGTGCGCTGGCGGCACGGTCCAGGGCCGGCGCCACCACGTGTCGAGGTGCGTGAGCGCACGCGTTTGTACGGCCACGCCCGCGTGTTGGTGTACAGACACGCGCGCTCGCCGGAAAGGGAAGGGGGTCAGGCGGTGGACGGCGCCAGCAGGTCCATGTCGAACACCCGCGCGTGCAGCACCGTGCGGTTTCGCAATGCGGCGCGCACCGCGCGATGCAGGCCGTCTTCGAGGTAGACGATGCCCTTCCACTTGACCGCGTGGGGGAACAGGTCGCCGTAGAAGGTCGAATCTTCCGACAGCAGCCGATCGAGAGCGAGCACGGTGGTGGTGGTGACCAACTCGTCGAGGCGGATCTGGCGCGGCGGGATCTGCGACCAGTCGCGATAGGACAACCCATGCTCGGGATACGGCTTGCCCTCCCGGACGCCCTTGAAGATCATCGGCGGAACATTCCTAGCGTGTCGGCCCCCCGACGTGACCCCCCGATCATTTCGGCCATTGGAAAAGGCTAGTCGTTACAGCGCGGAATGCCACCGATACGTCGACTTGTGCCGCCACAACACCGCCACGGCAGCATCAGTGCTGTATAACGCCGTAAAATGGGCTGGCTCGGACGATCCAGGAGGTGCAACAGTATGAGCAGTGCCGATGACCGCCGCTTTGCGGTGTTGCAGGCCATCGTCGCCGACTTCGTGTCCACCAAGGAGCCGATCGGTTCCAAGACCCTGGTAGAACGCCACAATCTCGGCGTATCCAGCGCCACTGTGCGCAATGACATGGCGGTGCTCGAGGCTGAGGGATACATCACGCAGCCGCACACCAGCTCCGGCCGGGTGCCCACCGAGAAGGGCTACCGCGAATTCGTCGACCGCATCGACAACGTCAAGCCCATGTCGGCGTCCGAACGTCGGGCCATCCTGACGTTCCTGGAATCAGGAGTTGACCTCGACGACGTGCTGCGCCGCGCGGTGCGGTTGTTGGCGCAGCTCACCCGTCAGGTCGCCGTCGTGCAGTACCCCACGTTGTCCACGTCGACGGTGCGCCATCTCGAAGTGGTGGCGCTGTCCCCGGCGCGGCTTCTGCTGGTGGTCATCACCGATTCGGGCCGCGTGGACCAGCGCATCGTCGAGCTGGGCAACGCCATCGACGACCACCAGCTGTCCCAGCTGCGTGAGATGCTCGGCGGAGCGCTCGACGGCAAGAAGCTGGCCGCCGCCTCGGTGGCGGTCGCCGACCTGGCCAGCCAGCTCGACGGCTCGGGAGGCCTCGGGGACGCCGTCGGCCGGTCGGCCACGGTGCTGCTCGAAACGCTCGTCGAGCACACCGAGGAGCGGCTGCTGATGGGTGGCACCGCCAACCTGACCCGTAACACCGCGGATTTCGGTGGCTCGCTGCGATCGGTGCTCGAGGCGCTCGAGGAGCAGGTGGTGGTACTCAAGCTGCTCGCCGCCCAACAGCAGGCCGGCAAGGTGACGGTCCGCATCGGTCACGAGGCCCAGGTCGCTTCGGGAGCCGAGCAGATGGCGGGCACGTCGGTGGTGTCCACGACATACGGCACAATGGACAAGGTCTATGGCGGTATGGGCGTCCTCGGGCCCACCCGGATGGACTATCCGGGCACCATCTCCAGTGTTGCGGCGGTCGCCTTGTACATCGGTGAGGTCTTGGGCGCCCGCTAGTGGGGGCTCGACGCGCCCGACCGCAAGGCTGGATTCTCGACAAGGCTGGATTTTCGACAAGGAAGTGTGAACAGCGTGGCACGTGATTACTACGGTCTGCTCGGCGTGAGCAAAGGCGCGAGCGATTCGGAGATCAAGCGTGCGTACCGCAAGCTCGCCCGTGAGCTGCATCCGGACGTCAATCCTGATGAAGCCGCTCAAGTCCGGTTCCAGGAGATCTCCGTCGCCTACGAGGTGCTGTCCGATCCGGAAAAGCGCCGCATCGTCGATCTCGGCGGTGATCCGATGGAGAACGCCGCGGCCGGTGCCGGGAACGGTTTCGGCGGTTTCGGCGGGCTGGGCGACGTCTTCGAGGCGTTCTTCGGGGCCGGCACCACCTCGCGCGGCCCGGTGGGCCGGGTGCGGCCGGGCTCGGATTCGCTGCTGCGGATGCGACTCGATCTCACCGAGTGCGCCACCGGCGTGACCAAACAGGTCACCGTCGACACCGCCGTGTTGTGCGACCTGTGCAAGGGCAAGGGCACCAACGGCGACTCCACCCCGGTGTCCTGCGATACCTGCGGTGGCCGCGGCGAAGTGCAGAGTGTGCAGCGCTCGCTTCTCGGCCAGGTCATGACCTCACGGCCGTGTCCCACCTGCCGCGGGGTCGGGGAGGTCATCCCCGATCCGTGCCATCGCTGCGGTGGTGACGGCCGGGTGCGCGCCCGCCGCGAGATCAGCGTCAAGATCCCCGCCGGTGTCGGTGACGGCATGCGGGTGCGGCTGGCCGCGCAAGGCGAGGTGGGCCCGGGTGGCGGACCCGCCGGTGATCTGTACGTGGAGGTTCACGAGGAGCAGCACGACATCTTCGTCCGGGACGGTGATGACCTGCACTTCACCATCGACGTGCCGATGGTCGACGCCGCGTTGGGCACCACCGTGACCGTCGACGCCATCCTCGACGGCCTCACCGAGATCACCATCCCTCCGGGCACCCAACCCGGTTCGATCACCACCCTGCGCGGGCACGGCATGCCGCACCTGCGCTCGGGCGTGCGCGGCGACCTGCACGGTCACATCAACGTCGTGGTGCCGGCCAAGCTGGATCACCGTGACGCCGAGCTACTGCGCGACCTGAAGAAGAACCGCTCCCGCGACGTGGCCGAGGTCAAGTCCACCCATGCCTCCGCGGCGCACAACGGCGGCATCTTCAGCCGGCTGCGTGAGACGTTCTCGGGTCGTTGAGCAAGTCGCTGACTGTTGTCTGACCCGCTGTTCTTCATCGACCGCGTTCCCGAGGTCGGGCAGCTGGCCACCGTCGACGGCGACGAAGGCTTTCATGCCGCCAGCGTGCGCCGGCTCCGGGTCGGAGAACGTGTTGTCCTGGGCGACGGGGCCGGCACGGTGGCCGACTGCGTCGTCGACCACGTGGAGAAGCGGGGCCTGCAGGCCCGCGTGATCGATCGGCGTGACGTGGTGGCGCCCGTCCCTCCCGTCACCGTCGTGCAAGCCATCCCCAAGGCCGAACGTTCCGAACTGGCCGTCGAATTGGCCACCGAGGCCGGCGCCGACCGCTTCCTGGCCTGGCAGGCGTCGCGCTGCGTCGCCCGCTGGGACGGCCCGAAAGCTGACAAGGGTTTGCGGCGCTGGCGCGCGGTGGCGCGGTCGGCGGCCCGGCAGTCCCGGCGGGCGTTCATCCCCGACGTGTCAGGGGTGGCCTCGACCGCCGACGTGCTGGCCTGTGTTTCCACCGGGTTGACCCTCGTTCTGCATGAATCCGCCACCGTTGCGTTGACGGACGTCGGTGTGGGACAGGCAGAGTCGATCACCCTCGTGGTGGGTCCGGAGGGCGGTATCGCCGACGACGAGGTGGCCGCGCTGATCGGTGCCGGCGCGCACGCGGTGCGGCTGGGCCCGACAGTGCTCCGGACCTCGACTGCGGCCGCCGTTGCGCTGGGCGCGCTGGGGGTACTCACCCCGCGGTGGGCCTGAGTTATCCATTGGGCCGTAACAGTTGACAAAGGTAGACTGAAGTGTCCGAACCGACAGCAGTACGTGTGTAGAAAGCAGGCTCGAAACTCCACGTGACGCCCCGCGAGACGAACGCTGGCACCACGGATGACACCGTGAGAAGCAGCATCAATGTTCCGCCTGACCTCGTGGTGGGCCTGCTCGGCTCCGCTGACGAGAATCTGCGCGCACTCGAACGCTCTCTGGCCGCCGACCTCCATGTCCGCGGCAACGCCATCACCCTGTCCGGTGATCCGGCTGACGTCGCCCTGGCTGAACGCGTCGTCACCGAGTTGCTGGCGGTGGTGGCCAGCGGCCAGCCGCTGACGCAGGACTCGATCCGTCACAGCATCTCCATGGTGACCGGGTCTGACGACGCGTCACCGGCTGAGGTGCTGACGCTGGACATCCTGTCGCGGCGCGGCAAGACCATCCGGCCCAAGACGCTCAACCAGAAGCGTTACGTCGACGCCATCGACAACCACACCATCGTCTTCGGCATCGGGCCCGCCGGCACCGGCAAGACCTACCTCGCGATGGCCAAGGCCGTCAACGCGCTCAAGACCAAGCAGGTCAACCGGATCATCTTGACCCGGCCCGCGGTGGAAGCCGGTGAACGCCTTGGCTTTCTACCCGGCACGCTCAGCGAGAAGATCGACCCGTATCTGCGTCCGCTGTACGACGCGCTGCACGACATGATGGATCCGGAGGCCATTCCGAAGCTGATGGCCGCCGGGGTCATCGAGGTGGCGCCGCTGGCATACATGCGTGGCCGCTCGCTCAATGATGCATTCATCATCCTGGACGAGGCGCAGAACACCACCGCCGAACAGATGAAGATGTTCCTGACCCGGCTCGGTTTCGGGTCGAAGATGGTTGTCACCGGCGACACCTCACAGATCGATCTGCCCGGTGGAGCACGCTCCGGTCTGCGCGCCGCGGTGGACATCCTCGACGGCATCGATGACATCAACGTTTCCGAGCTCACCAGCGCCGACGTGGTACGGCACCGGCTGGTGTCCGAGATCGTCGACGCCTACGCCCGCTCCGAGGAGCCGAGCAGTATGAACCGGGCGCAGCGCCGGTCGGGGCGACGGTGACGCGATGAGTCTCCAGCAGCAGGTAGCGAGTGCGCCGGGGACGAGCGCGGGAGCGGATTGCGCATGAGTATCGAGGTTTCCAACGAATCGGGGATGGACGTCTCCGAAGAAGAGTTGATCAGCGTCGCGCGGTTCGCGATCGGCAAGATGAACGTCAGTCCGGGTGCGGAACTGTCGATGGTGCTGCTCGACACCGCCGCCATGGCCGACCTGCACATGCGGTGGATGGACCTGCCCGGCCCCACCGACGTCATGAGCTTCCCCATGGATGAGCTCGAACCCGGTGGCCGCCCCGACGCCGCCGAGCCGGGCCCGTCGATGCTCGGCGACATCGTGCTGTGCCCGCAGTTCGCCGCCGATCAGGCCAAGGCTGCCGGGCATCCGCTCGAACACGAACTGGCGCTGCTCACCGTTCACGGTGTGTTGCATCTGCTCGGATACGACCATGCGGAGCCCGACGAGGAGAAAGAGATGTTCGCCTTGCAGCGTCAGCTGCTCGATGATTGGTATGCCGATCAGGAGCAGCTCTACCGGCGCAGCGTCCAGGCGGAGAGAGACCGCAGACTGCTCGACAAGTCGAGGGCTTACGACGAATCGTGACAGGTATAGCACCGCTGCTCCTGGCTATTGCCCTCATCCTGCTCGGTGGTCTACTCGCGGCGATCGATGCGGCCATCAGCACCGTCTCCCTGGCCCGGGTCGAGGAGCTGGTTCGCGACGAACGTCCCGGCGCGGTCCGGCTGAACAAGGTCATCGCCGAACGCCCCAAGTACATCAACCTGGTGGTGTTGCTCCGGATCGCCTGCGAAGTCACCGCCACCGCACTGCTGGTCGCCTTCCTGGAGGACTTCTGGGGACTGAACTGGGGTCTGCTCGCTGCGGCCGCCATCATGGTGGTGGTCAGCTTCGTCGCGATCGGCGTCGGTCCCCGCACCTTGGGCAGGCAGAACGCCTACTCGATCGCCTTGGGTGCTGCCGTTCCGCTGCAAGCGATTTCGATTCTGCTGGCACCCATCAGCCGGCTGCTGATCCTGCTCGGTAATGCGCTGACACCGGGACGCGGTTTCCGAAATGGACCTTTCGCGTCGGAAATAGAGTTGCGCGAGGTCGTCGACCTGGCGCAGCAGAGCGGCGTGGTGGCCGACGACGAGCGGCGGATGATCCAGTCGGTGTTCGAACTCGGCGACACCCCGGCCCGCGAAGTCATGGTGCCGCGCACCGAGATGGTCTGGATCGAATCGGACAAGACCGCCGGCCAAGCGACCTCGTTGGCGGTGCGCAGCGGGCATTCCCGCATCCCGGTGATCGGCGAGAACGTCGATGACGTGGTGGGTGTCGTCTACCTCAAGGATCTGATCGAGCGCACCTACTATTCGAGCAACGGCGGCCGCGACACCAAGGTGTCCGACGTGATGCGCGCGCCGGTGTTCGTGCCGGACTCCAAACCACTGGACGCCCTGTTGCGGGAGATGCAGCGCGACCGCAAACACATGGCCCTGCTGGTCGACGAGTACGGCGCGATCGCCGGTCTGGTCACCATCGAGGACGTGCTCGAGGAGATCGTCGGTGAGATCGCCGACGAGTACGACACCGACGAAGTCGCGCCCATCGAGGACCTCGGCGAGAAGAATTTCCGGCTGTCCTCGCGGCTGCCCATCGAGGATCTCGGTGAGCTCTACGATGTCGAGTTCGACGACGACCTCGATGTCGACACCGTGGGCGGGTTGCTGGCGCTGGAGCTGGGCCGGGTGCCGCTGCCGGGTGCCGAGGTGGTGTCGCACGGCCTGCGGCTTCGCGCCGAAGGCGGCCATGACCATCGCGGCCGGGTCCGGGTCGGTACGGTGCTCGTCAGCCCCACCGAGCCCGACCCCGAAGAGGAAGAGTCGCACCACGATGACTGAGCTGGACCCCGAGGACGCCAAACTGGTGACGCTGGCGCGCGGCGCCATGGGCCGGGCCGAGGCCGGTTCTGGGGCGGCGGTGCGTGACCTCGACGGGCGCACCTATGCCGGGGCCCCGGTACGGCTGGCGGCTCTGGAGTTGAGCGCGCTGCAGGCGGCGGTGGCCGCGGCGGTGTCCAGCGGTGCCACGGGTTTGGAGGCCGCCGTGCTGGTGGCCGGCGACACGCAGGACCCAGGAGTGGCGGCGGTCCGGGAGTTGTCGGGCGACGCTTCGATCATCGTGACCGACCGCGCGGGAACACCCCAATGAACCGCGAAAGGGTTGGACCTGATGAGTGAGTTCCGTTCCGGCTTCGTCTGTTTCGTCGGCCGGCCCAACACCGGCAAGTCGACGCTGACGAATGCGCTCGTCGGCGCCAAGGTGGCCATCACCTCCAACCGGCCTCAGACCACCCGGCACACCATCCGCGGCATCGTGCACCGGGAGAACTTCCAGATCGTGCTCGTCGACACTCCTGGGTTGCACCGGCCGCGCACGCTGCTGGGACAGCGGCTCAACGACCTGGTGAAGGACACCTACTCCGAGGTCGACGTCATCGGCTTCTGCATCCCGGCCGACGAAGGCATCGGCCCGGGCGACCGCTGGATCTTCGACCAGATCTGCGCTGTCGCACCCAAGACCACACTCATCGTCGTCGTCACCAAGATCGACAAGGTACCCAAGGAGAAGGTCGCCGCTCAGCTCCTGGCCGTGCAGGAAGCGTTCGGCGACAAGGCCGCCGAGATCGTGCCCGTGTCGGCCACCAAGGGTGACCAGGTGGACGTCCTCACCGACGTACTCGTCTCGCATCTCGAGCCGGGGCCGGCGTTCTACCCCGACGGCGAACTCACCGACGAGCCCGAGGAAGTGCTGATGGCCGAGCTCATCCGCGAAGCCGCCCTGGAAGGCGTGCGCGACGAGCTGCCGCACTCACTGGCCGTCGTCATCGATGAGGTCGAACAGCGGGAAGGCCGCGACGACCTGATCGACGTGCATGCCATCCTCTACGTCGAACGCGACAGCCAGAAGGGCATCGTCATCGGCAAGGGCGGTGCCCGGCTCCGGGAAGTCGGCACGGCCGCCCGCACTCAGATCGAAAAGCTCTTGGGCACCAAGGTCTTCCTCGACCTGCGGGTCAAAGTCGCCAAGAACTGGCAACGCGACCCGAAACAGCTTGGCAGACTGGGCTTCTAACGCGTCCAGATGCAGTGCGCACTGCCGCCCGGCGGTTGTGACGCCACCACCACATCGTCGATCCGGATTTCACACCCGGCCGTGCCGTTGCCGACGGCCACCACCTGAAGCATGTCCTCACCCGGGTCGAGAGGCTGGGTTCGGGAGAACGGCAACTGCACGTCGTAGAACCGATCCGGCGACGGGTCGATGTCCACGGTCATCGCCTTCCCGCTGCCGGTGACCAGGAATGTCACGGTGCTGCCCTGCGGCGCGGCAGGTACATTGCGCTGGAAGTTCGACTGCGCCGCGGCGTTGGCGTCCCACATCTGCTGGCGGAAAGCCGTTGGCACACAGATGGCGTCGCCGTCGAAGGCCTCGCGCCAGACGAACCCCTGTGAGCAGGACAGCGGCCCCGACCCGGCCAGCGGATCCTTGTTGGATCCCGGGTTGGCGTTCTGCGTGGCCACCTGATCGCGCACGGCGGGTGTCACGCACACGGTGTCACCGGGGCGCGCCTCGCGCCACACGAGTCCCTGGATGCAGGTGTCCGGGCCGTACGGCAGCGGTTCGGCCGCTGCCGGCGTCACGCTCGATCCGACGATGAGCGCGGCCAAGGTCAACACAGGCGCGGCGTACTTGATGGTCATGGGGCCTCCCCGGAACGCGCGCGTCGAGTCGGCGCACTGTGAGCAGGACGCTAATGACCCTGCGGGGGAGGAGGAATCGGGTGTTTCCCTACCGTTTCCGCGATTCGCCGTTGAGTGTGACCTGGCTACGGAGTCCAGCCCGGCACATTGCCGAACTCGCGGCCGGGGGCCGGTACCGGCGCTCCGCCGTCACCCTTGCCGTAGACGGCGACCACAACCGTGCGGTCGATCAGGTTCTCCGACCAGACGCCGATGTCCACGTTGGCGCAGTCGTGCATGATCGCGTGGTAGTCGGGGCGGTACCACCACTGGTTGAGGATCTCGACCCCGCTGATCGCCAGTGCGGGGTTGATCGCCACTGTTTCGGCCACCTCGCCGTTGTAGCCGGCGTTGCGGGCGCGATCGGCCACCGTGGTGCCGTCGGAGCCGATGTCTCCGTTGAGGGCCCGGTTGTGCAGGACGTCATTGGTGTGCCATTGGGCAGCCAGGCGCAGCTTGGGGTTGATCTTGATGTTGGTGCTGCAGCCGGCCTGGTGCTGGGCGGTGTAGACGTTGGCCACCACGCTGTCGTTGAGGCGCCGATTGTCGGCCTGGGCGGCGGGTGAGCTGATCAGCGAGGCGCCGGCAACCGCGAGGACAGGCAGGACGACGGCAGCACGCATCGCAGTCATGGCAGGTGACCTTACGGGGTCTCAGCCGGCATCGGCAGGGGAATACCCGGCGTCCCTGGTGTGCGGGGTGTTCCACCACACCTCCGGGTGGTGTGTCGACCAGCCGGTCACCGCTTCGAGCTGAGCTGCCAGGGACACCAGCAACGGCTCACTGTCGGCGGGGCCCATCAGTTGTACGCCGATCGGCAAGCCGGTCGAGGTGAACCCCGCGGGAACGCTGATTGCGGGCCAGCCCAGGACATTCCACGGCCAGCATCCCGGGCAGGCGGCGATCATGGCCTTGTCGGTGGCCAGCCCCGACAACTTGTCGAACAGGTGCACCGGCAGCGGCGGCAGCGCGGTGGTGGGCGCCACCACCACGTCGACGGTCTCGAAGATCGCACCCACCCGTTGCTGCGTGCGGGTCTCGTTGGCGCGCGCCTTGCGCAGCACCTGTTCCGACAGCAGCCGTCCCATCCGCAGGTTCGCCGAGGTGCGCCGGTCGAGTTCCACGCCGTCGCCCATCCGGTCGGCCCAGTCCAGCAGGCCTGAGGTGGATCGCGCCAGGAAGTTCCACGACAGCCGCAACCCGTAGTCCGGGCTGCCGTCCAGCACGGTGTGGCCGAGATCGGTCATGTGGTCGGCGACGGACCGCAGGGCGCGGTGGATCTCCGGATGCAGACGGGCGCGGAAGCCGGTGAACGGAAACCGCGTCGAGATCGCGATGCGCAGTTGGCCCGGGCCGCGGGCAACCGCCTCGGACAACGAGACCGGCGCGGGTTTGTGCAGATCGCCGGGCACATTGCCCGACACCGCGTCCAGCACCAGCGCGGCGTCGGCGATGGTGTGGGCCAGCACGCCGTTGACGGTGATCCCGTTGAAGGCTTCGGCCAGCGGCCAGGTGGAGATGCGGCCGCGCTGCGGTTTGATGCCGACGAGGTTGGTCCAGGCCGCCGGGATGCGGACGCTGCCCGCGCCGTCGGAGCCGATGGCCGCTGCCACCAGACCGGCCGCCACCGCCGCGGCGCTGCCCCCCGAGGAGCCGCCGGGGGTGTGCTTGCGGTCCCACGGGTTGCGGGTGTGCCCGAACCCGGGTCCGCTGGTGAACGGCCACTGGCCGAACTCGCAGGTGTTGGTCTTGCCCACGATCACCGCACCGGCTGCGCGCAGCCGTCGCACCACTTCCGCGTCGGCGGTGGCCGGCAGCACCCGCCCGGAGGTGCCGAAGAAGGTCGGTACCCCGGCGACGTCGACGTCGTCCTTGACGGCGATCGGGATGCCCAGCAGGGGTGCGGTGTCACCGGCGCGGCGCCGTTCGTCGGCGGCGGCGGCCTCGGCGAGCGCCGAAGTGGTCAATACCGTCCGGAACGCGTTGAGGGTCGACTGGCTGGCGGTGATCGCGTGCAGCGAACGCCGCACCAGGTCATCAGCGTTCACCGAGCCGCTGGCCAGCTGGTACAGCTGGTCACCGACGGTGGGGAATCGGTCCGACGAACGCATCACGAGGAGACTATCGGCGCGCGTCCCCTTTGATGTCTCATGGCAATGAGAAACTGATTCGATGCGGTTGTATCGGGATCGAGCGGTGGTGCTGCGCCAGCACAAGCTCGGCGAAGCCGACCGCATCGTCACCTTGCTGACCCGCGATCACGGGCTGATCCGTGCCGTCGCCAAGGGGGTGCGTCGCACCCGCAGCAAGTTCGGTGCCCGGCTGGAACCGTTCACCCACGTCGACGTGCAGTTGCACCCGGGCCGCAACCTCGACATCGTCACCCAGGTGGTGGCCCTGGATGCGTTCGCCTCCGACATCGTGGGCGACTACGGCCGCTACACCACCGCTTGCGCCATCCTCGAGACCGCCGAACGCCTCGCCGGTGAAGAGCGCGCCCCGATGCCTCCGCTGCAGAAGCTGACCGTCGGTGCGCTGCGGGCGCTGGCCGACGGCACCCGGTCGCGGGAGCTGGTGCTCGACGCCTATCTGCTGAGGGCCATGGGCATTGCCGGGTGGGCACCCGCGCTCACCGAATGCGCCCGCTGCGCCACACCCGGGCCGCACCGGGCGTTCCATGTGGCCGCCGGGGGAAGTGTGTGTCTGCACTGCCGCCCGGCCGGGGCCAGCACACCGCCGCAGGGTGTCATCGATCTGATGTCGGCGCTGCACGACGGCGATTGGGAACACGCCGAAGCGTCACCGTCGTCGTACCGCAGTCAGGCCAGCGGCTTGGTGGCTGCGCATCTGCAGTGGCACCTGGAGCGTCAGCTACGGACTCTGCCCCTGGTGGAGCGGGCCTACCGGCCTGATCGCACAGTCGCTGATAGCCGGGTCATGCTGGTCGGGCAGGATATCCCTCATGGCTTTGAAACGGGAAGGGAAGATCAGCTACCCCCAGCTGCCTCCAGCGCCTGACGACTATCCGGTGTTCCCGGACACTTCGACGTGGCCGGTCGTCTTCCCGCAACTGCCGCCCAAGACCAACGGCCGGTTCTCCCGGCCGCCTCAGCACACCTCGAAAGCCTCGGCTCCCCAGATCCCCGCGGGCCAGGTGCCCAACCACGTCGCCGTCGTGATGGACGGCAACGGGCGTTGGGCCACCCAGCGCGGGCTGGGCCGCACCGAGGGGCACAAGATGGGCGAGGCGGTGCTGATCGACATCACCTGCGGGGCCATCGAGATCGGGATCAAACACCTGACGGTGTATGCGTTTTCCACCGAGAACTGGAAGCGCAGCACCGAGGAGGTGCGCTTCCTGATGGGGTTCAACCGCGAGGTGGTGCGCCGTCGCCGGGAGAACCTCGACGCCATGGGGGTGAACATGCGCTGGGTCGGCTCGCGGCCGCGGATGTGGAGCAGCGTCATCAAGGAGTTCGACATCGCCGAGCAGATGACGGTCGGCAACGACGTCATCACCGTGAACTACTGCGTGAACTACGGCGGTCGCACCGAGATCGTGGAAGCCACCCGCCAGCTCGCGCAGGAGGCCGTTGACGGCCGGATCAACCCGTCACGCATCAGCGAGGCGGCGTTCGCCAAGCACCTGCACCGCGCCGACATCCCCGATGTCGACCTGTTCATCCGGACGTCGGGGGAGCAGCGCGCGTCGAACTTCCTGCTCTGGCAGGCCGCGTACGCCGAGTTCGTGTTCCAGGACAAGTTGTGGCCGGATTACGACCGTCGCGATCTGTGGGCGGCCTGCGAGGAGTTCGTGTCGCGCAACCGGCGCTTCGGCAGGGCCTGATGCCCGACCTCGTGCAGCGTTTGTCGAGCGCCCTGGCCGAGGTGCTGACCGTCGTCGAGGAATCCGACGGCGCATTGACCGTCAGCCAACCGGGGCTGGTGGCCTCGCTGCGGGTGGTGACGATCGCCGAAGGCCTGGAGATGGTGTCGCTGACACAACCGCTGGCCTGGGATCTGCCGCTGAACGCCAAGGTTCGCGAGAAGGTGGCCCAGCAGGCCAGCAAGACGCTGTTGGGCACGGTGGCGCTGGTCGAAAAGGTTGAACAAGGGCCGGACGTCGCGGCCAATGGTTCGACGGCGAAGTCGTCGACCCGGAGGTCGACGGCCAAAAAATCCGCAGATGTGTTGCTGCGCTACAACTTTCCGGGTGCCGGTCTGTCCGATGAGGCGTTGCGGACCTTGATCCTGATGGTGCTGGCCGCCGGGGCCGACGTGCGTGAGGCGCTCAGCTAGACCCGCATGCGGTGCAGGTGCCGAAGATCTCGACGGTGTGGCTGACGTCGGTGAAGCCGTGGTCGGCGGCCACCGCCGCGGCCCACGATTCGACCTCGGGTCCCTCGACCTCGACGGTGGCCCCGCAGTCGCGGCACACCAGGTGGTGATGGTGGTGGGTCGAGCAGCGGCGGTACACGGCCTCGCCGTTGTCGGTGCGCAGCGTGTCCACCTGATTGGCCGTCGACATGGCTTGCAGCGTGCGATACACCGTGGTCAACCCGATGTTCTCGCCGCGGCGGCGCAGTTCGTCGTGGAGTTCCTGCGCGGATTTGAACTCCTCGAGGCTGTCCAGCAGTTCGGTGATGGCCGCGCGTTGTTTGGTGGCCCGGGTGCGGACTTCGGTGTTGGTCATTGGTGAGCCTCTCCGGCGTGGGCCACCGCGTCCAGCACGATATGGGCGAGGTGGTGGTCGACGAGGCGGTACATCACCTCACGGCCGGCGCGTTCTCCGGCGACGACGCCGGCGGCCTTCAGGATCCGCAGGTGCTGGCTGACCAGAGGTTGGGGCACGCCGAGGGCGTCGACGAGTTCGTGCACGCAACGCGCGGACTCATTGAGCTGCAACACGATTGCGATCCGGACCGGCGCGGCCAGGGCCCTCAGAATCTCGCCGGCGCCGTCGAGGATCTCGCGCGGCGGCAAGGTCGGATGAGTGGCGGTGCCGTGTTGGTGTTCGAACTCGCCAAGGGTTTGGTCGTACATCCCGGTGGACACTTCCGCGGCACCTCCCATAATGGAAATCGTTTCCACTACCACTCTTACATGCGTGATCGTGCATGTCAAAGGTTGGCCGTGTTCAGCGGGTCGCAGACACGGTGAGCGCCTGAACTACTCTGGTCGGGTTGCGTCCCACCAACACAGGAGTACTCGAGCATCGTGGCGTCCGTCATCGACACCATCGCCAACCTGGCCAAGCGTCGCGGTCTGGTCTACCAGTCCGGCGAGATCTACGGCGGCACGAAGTCGGCCTGGGATTACGGTCCGCTGGGCGTCGAGCTCAAGGAGAACATCAAGAAGCAGTGGTGGCGCTCCGTGGTCACCAGCCGCGACGACGTCGTGGGCCTGGACAGCGCGATCATCCTGCCGCGCCAGGTCTGGGTGGCCTCCGGTCACGTCGACGTCTTCAACGATCCGCTGGTGGAGTGCCAGAATTGCCACAAGCGGCACCGGCAGGACCACCTTCAGGAGGCCTACGCCCTCAAAAAGGGTGGGGAGCCCGACGACGTCCCCATGAGCGAGATCGTCTGCCCCGACTGCGGCACCAAGGGCCGGTGGACCGAGCCGCGCGATTTCAACATGATGCTCAAGACCTACCTCGGGCCCATCGAGTCCGAGGAAGGCCTGCACTATCTGCGCCCGGAGACCGCCCAGGGCATCTTCGTCAACTTCGCCAACGTGGTCACCACGTCGCGCAAGAAGCCGCCGTTCGGTATCGGCCAGATCGGCAAGAGCTTCCGCAACGAGATCACCCCGGGCAACTTCATCTTCCGCACCCGCGAGTTCGAGCAGATGGAGATGGAGTTCTTCGTCGAGCCGTCCACCGCGGCCGAATGGCACAAGTACTGGATCGACACCCGCCTGCAGTGGTACGTCGACCTGGGCATCAACCGCGACAATCTGCGCCTGTACGACCATCCCAAGGAAAAGCTCTCGCACTACTCCGACGGCACCGTCGACATCGAATACAAGTTCGGTTTCGCCGGCAACCCGTGGGGTGAACTCGAAGGCATCGCCAACCGCACCAACTTCGACTTGTCCACGCACTCAAAGCATTCCGGCGTCGACCTGTCGTTCTACGACCAGGCCAACGACACCCGCTACGTGCCCTATGTCATCGAACCCGCGGCAGGTCTCACCCGGTCGCTGATGGCGTTCCTGGTGGACTCCTACCACGAGGACGAGGCGCCCAATGCCAAGGGCGGCGTCGACAAACGCACCGTGCTGAAGCTCGACCCGCGGCTGGCTCCGGTCAAGGCCGCGGTGCTGCCACTGTCGCGGCATGCCGACCTGTCACCCAAGGCCCGCGATCTGGCGGCCGAGCTGCGCAAGTCCTGGAACATCGAGTTCGACGACGCCGGGGCGATCGGTCGCCGCTACCGCCGCCAGGACGAGATCGGCACCCCGTTCTGCGTGACGCTGGACTTCGATTCGCTCGAGGACCAGGCCGTCACCATCCGGGAACGTGATGCCATGACCCAGGAGCGGGTGGCGATCGACAAGGTGAGCGACTACCTGGCGGTGCGACTCAAAGGCTGCTGACCTTCTGCCCAGTCACCCGCTCGGCTAAGAAATCAGAACCGCCCGCCGCCACCGGAGTAGCTGCGACTCGACGATCGTGACGAGCCGCCGAACGACGACGGCCGGCCGATGCTGCGGCCGCCGCTGAACCCGCCACCCCAGCTGCCCCCGCGTCGGGAACCGCCGGAGAACCCGCCGTTGAGCACGCTGCCGATGAGGATTCCGCCGATCACCGCACCCAGATCGCCGCTGTTGTTGCCGTACTGACCGCTGTAGTGCACCTGGGCGCTCTGCACGTCGTTGTTGGCCAGCGATTGCGCTTGTGCGGCAAGGGCTGCCGCGCCGTTGGCGTGTGCGATGGCCTCCGCGGGCGCGTTCTTCTGCTTGGCCTCGGCGGCCTCGAGTTGTCGACTGGCTTCCGAGAGCCGGGTGCGGGCCTCCGGGCCGATGCTGCCACGGCGGGTGTCGATGAAATCCGAGACCGCTTTGACCCGCGACCGCGCGGTGAACAGCGACTGCTCCAGGATCCGGGCCTGCTTCTCGGCTTCCTGACGCTGTTCGGCCACGGCGGCCAGCAGAGCATCGAGGTCGGCATCTGCCTTGGTCAAGGCGGTGAAAGTGCCCAACGGATCGCTCGAGCCCGAGGTGTTGGCCTCGGCCACCGCGGCGACGGCGGCGTCGCGCGCCGCGGCCAACTCGTCGGCGCGCGGCGTGCCGTCCTGGCGCAATTGCGCCGCGGCCTGGTCGATACCCGACTGGATGTCGGCGATCGCGGCGGGCAATCCGTTGATCGCCCGATTGATGTCGGTGCCCGCACTGTCGATGGCATCGAGCAGCGTTTGCGCCTGCCCGAGTGCCGACTCGGCGGCATGGATGTCGTCGATCAACCCGATCTGATCGCCCGCCGGTCGCGCGACCAAGGCGCGAGCGCTGGTGATGTGCTGATCGGCGAAGCCCAACCGCTGCCGGGCTCCCTCGATGTTGCCCGCCACCGCGGCCAACGCCGTCGTCGAAAACTGCCCGTTCAACCGCGTCAGCGTCACGCTTGCCGGTTCCAGCCGCGCGGTCAGCGCCACCATCTGCTGAGTCAGGGCGTCGAGGCGCGACGGTGCGTTGATCAGGAGGTTGCGCAGTTGTTCGAAGGCGTCGCTCTGGGTCTCCAGCTGACGGTCGGCCCGGGCCGCGGCCACCACCACCCGGGTCAGCAGATCGCGGCGCTGCAGTGGTGATTCGGGGATCGCGTCATCGAGGGTCTGGCGGACGTTGAAGGCCTGCGCCAAGGTGGTTTTCGCGTTCTCGAGGGCTTTGCGGAACGGTTCGGTCTCAGCCGTGCCGAATTCCTCGACGGCCAAGGCAAGCTCGCCTTCGCTGGTCCGCACGGCGTTGTCCACGTCGACCACGATCGCCTTGGACAGCTCGTCGAGCGCTTCGATGGGCACCGACGCCAGGGCGTTGGGGTCGGTGGCATCCACCCGCTGGGCCGCCTCGAACTCGGCCGCTCGGCGCTTGGACCTGCGGCGTCGTCCCCACACCCAGAGGGCCAGCGCCAGCAGCACGATCACACCGAACACCGTCACGAAACCCACCCAGGACACCCCGGAGTTCGACGCGGGCGGGTCGGCGTTGAGCCCGTCGGCCGCGCCGATCGCGGCTTGCGCCCAGTCGTCGTCACGCAGCGCGGGTTCGATGACGTTGCGGCGCACGTCGTCGGAGCGCCCGGCCACGCCGGCCGGCGCGGTCGACGGCACCTGGAACGCGAATTCCCGGTCTTCGATCGCCACCGCCAGCAGTGCGTCGTCGTCACCGAAGCCGCTGAGCCGCATGGTGTTCTGTGCCCAGTCGACGCCGTTCTGACCGTCGAACGACTCGACGAACACGACGAACAGCTGCACTCTTTTCTCGTCGTAGAGCCGGTCGAGTGCCGACTGCACCTCATCGCGGTCCGAACCCGACAGCGCCCCGGCGTTGTCGGTCACCTGGGTGGGCAGCCGGAACGGCGGTTCGGCGGCAACCACGGGGGCGGCGAGCAGTCCGGCGGTCAAGGCCACCAGGAGCAGGCTGAGCAGGCGGGGGATGCGCATGCCCGTCAATCTAGTGCCGCTGTGAGTGGCTGTCCGTGGCCTCGGCGCCCTCCTGGCAGACTGTGCCCCGGTGAGTACGACAGTGAAAGACCATTACAGCGCGTTCGACCGTGAACGTCAGGTGCCAGAAGCACCGAAGAGCGCAGCGGTGCCGGGAACCAACACCGAGCACCGCAGTGACTTCGCGCGCGACCGCGCCCGGGTGCTGCACTGTGTCGCGTTCCGTCGGCTCGCCGACAAGACCCAGGTGGTGGGTCCGCGGGAGAGTGAAACCCCGCGTACCCGGCTGACGCACTCGCTGGAGGTCGCCCAGATCGGCCGCGGTATGGCGATCGGGCTGGGCTGCGATCCGGACCTGGTGGACCTCGCCGGCTTGGCGCACGACATCGGCCATCCGCCGTACGGGCACAACGGTGAGCGGGCCCTCGACGACATCGCCAAGATCTTCGGGGGTTTCGAGGGCAACGCGCAGAACTTCCGGATCTTGACCCGTCTGGAACCCAAAGTCCTTGACGGCCAGGGTCGTTCGGCTGGATTGAATCTGACCAGGGCGGCGCTGGACGCGGTGACCAAGTACCCGTGGCGGCGCTCGGCCGAGCGCAAGAAGTTCGGTTTCTATGACGACGACGGCGCCGGCGCCGATTGGGTCCGCACCGGAGCGCCGGTGGACCGTCCGTGCCTGGAAGCCCAGGTGATGGACTGGGCCGATGACGTCGCCTATTCCGTGCACGATGTCGAAGACGGTGTGATCTCCGGACGCATCGATCTGCGGGTGCTCGCCGACCCCGATGCCGCCGCCTCCCTGGCCCGCCTCGGTGCGCAGGCGTTTCCAGGAGTCGTGCACGACGATCTGTTTGAGGCCGCGCAGCGCCTGTCCCAACTCCCGGTGGTGGCCGCGGTCGGAAAGTACGACGGCACCCTGGCGGCGTCGGTGGCGCTCAAACGCCTGACCAGCGAACTCGTCGGCCGGTTCGCCAACGCGGCGATCACCGAGACCCGCGCTGTTGCCGGTGGGGGCCCGGTGCTCCGTTTCAACGCCGACCTGGCGGTGCCGGCCCCGGTGCGGGCCGAAGTGGCGGTGCTGAAGATCCTCGCGCTGCAGTTCATCATGTCCGACCACGTGCACCTGGGCATCCAGGCCGACCAGCGCACCCGGATTCACGAGGTGGCGCTGCTGCTGTGGGCGCAGGCGCCGGGCAGCCTGGACCCCCAGTTCGCTCCCGAGTTCGTTGCCGCCGAGGACGACGGAGCCCGGCTGCGGGTGGTGATCGACCAGATCGCCTCCTATACCGAGTCCCGGCTGGAACGCGTGCATGAAGCGCGTTCGCCTCGACCTCTAGACTGAACCGATGGCCGGGCGGATTTCTGATCGCGATATCGCGGCCATTCGTGAACAAACCCGCATCGAGGACCTCGTCGGTGATTACGTGCAGCTGCGCCGCGCCGGAGCGGACTCGCTGAAAGGGCTGTGCCCGTTCCACGACGAGAAATCGCCGTCGTTCCACGTGCGCCCCAACCACGGCCATTTTCACTGCTTCGGCTGTGGCGAGGGCGGCGACGTCTACGCCTTCCTGCAGAAGATCGAGCACATCAGCTTCGTCGAGGCCGTCGAGCTGCTGGCCGACCGCATCAACTACACCGTCACCTACACCGGGGCCTCGACCACCAACGTCCAGCGCGACAGGGGCAGCCGCAGCCGGTTGATCGCCGCCAACGCCGCGGCCGCCGAGTTCTACGCCGAGCAGTTGGAGACCCCCGAGGCCGCGACGGCCCGGCAGTATCTGACCGAACGCAATTTTGATGCCGCCGCCGCGCGGCTCTTCGGCTGCGGGTACGCGCCGTCCGGCTGGGACACCCTGACAAAGCACCTGTTGCGCAAAGGGTTCGAGTACAAGGAGCTCGAGGCCGCGGGCTTGTCGCGCGAGGGAAAGCGCGGCCCCATGGACCGGTTCCACCGCCGGCTGTTGTGGCCGATCCGCGGCTCCTCAGGCGAGGTCATCGGCTTCGGTGCGCGCCGGTTGTTCGACGACGACCAGAACCAGGCCAAGTACGTCAACACCCCCGAGACCACCCTGTACAAGAAGTCGAACGTGCTGTTCGGCATCGACCAGGCCAAACGCGATATCGCCCGTGGCCATCAGGCCGTCGTGGTGGAGGGTTACACCGATGTCATGGCCATGCACCTGGCCGGCGTGACGACTGCGGTGGCTTCGTGCGGCACCGCGTTCGGCGACGAGCACCTTTCCATGCTGCGTCGACTCATGATGGACGACAAGTTCTTTCGCGGCGAACTCATCTACGTTTTCGACGGCGATGCCGCGGGTCGGGCCGCGGCGCTGAAAGCCTTTGAGGGCGAGCAGAATCTGGCCGGGCAGTCCTTCGTGGCTGTCGCCGCCGACGGGATGGATCCGTGCGATCTGCGGCTCAAGCAGGGCGACACCGCGTTGCGGGACCTGGTGGCGCGACGAACTCCGTTGTTCGAGTTCGCCATTCGCACCGCGCTGGCCGAATCCGATCTCGACACCGCCGAGGGCCGGGTGGCGGCGTTGCGCCGTTGTGTTCCGATGGTGGCCAAGATCAAGGACCCGACGTTGCGCGACGAGTACGCCAGGCAGCTGGCCGGCTGGGTGGGCTGGGACGACGTGCCCCAGGTGATCCGGCGGGTGCGCGAGCAGGCAAAGGATCCGCGGGCCCGGGCCGATACCAGGCGGGCCGCGCCGGTGCGCAAAGCTCCGGTGGCCAGCCGGCCGGACCCTCGCGACCCGACGTTGTGGCCGCAGCGCGAAGCCCTCAAATCGGCGTTGCAGTATCCGGCGCTGGCCGGGCCGGTGTTCGACTCGCTGACTGTCGAGAGCTTCACCCATCCCGGCTACGCGGCGGTGCGCACCTCCATCGAGGCTGCGGGCGGGACCGCGACCAGTGCCGGTGGCGCGCAGTGGATCGACCAGGTGCGCCAGCAGTCCGCCTCGCCGGCGGTCGCCGCGTTGATCAACGAGCTGAGTGTGGAAGCGGTGCAGGTCACCGACGAGGAGAAACTGCCGCGCTACATCTCCAGTGTTCTCGCCCGCCTGCAGGAAGTGTGGATCGGCAGGCAGATCGCCGAGGTGAAGTCCAAACTGCAACGCATGTCGCCGGTGGACCAGGGCGATGAATACCACGCCCTGTTCGGCGACTTGGTGGCCATGGAGGCCTACCGGCGCAGCCTCTTGCAGCAGGCAAGTGGGGAAGACCTGACTGCGTGAGTGGTCTTCTCGGGTTAGGCTTCGCAGGAGGCCGGGGAAGCTGATCGTCGAGCGAAAGGCACATTGATGGGATCCACGCGACGCATGGTGGTTGTCGGCGCATTTGCTGCGGCCGCGGTCGCAGCACCCCTCTACGCGGCGTTGAGCACCCCGGAGCCCACGAGCACCGAGGCCAAATGCCTGGCGTGGCTCGGCTCCAAGGGTGACGGCCAGTGCATCGGCAATTCGCTCGGCAGCCAGTCGCCCACCCTCAACGGCGCAGGCTTGAGCCCCACCAGCCCCGGACCGGCCATGGGCGGTATCGGTGTGGGAACCCCGGGTGTCGGCATCGGTAACGGTGGCTTCTACACCTCGCCGCTGTTGCCGGGCACCTCGGTCAACATCCCGCTGGGCTGATCAGAGCTTCCGTTCGGGTTCGATCACCGAGGTCTTGTCATCGATCTCGGTGAGTTTCACCAACGCCGGGTCAGGGGAGACCTGCTCGGCGATCTTGCGCCGTCCGGCGTCCAATGCCGCCTTGGCCGCTGGGTGCCCGGTCACCGCCCGGTAGGTTCCGGCGATCTGTTCGTAGCGGCGACGGCCGGCCTTGGCGCCCAGCACATAGCCGACTCCCAGTACGGCGATCATGCGGATCACTGCGCTGCCTCCCGAGTTCTCGAATGTTGTTGACCATCCTGCCTCATCGGCGGGCGGGGCATCCGGCAGCGGTAGGCCGGGACTGCCGGTCGCATCCGTCACTGGTTGCTCATCTGACGCATTGCTCGATGGCCGCACTTCACGTCGGTGAGCGAGACGTAGGAGAATTTGCTGGTTCTGCCACCGGGCGGTGGCACCGCGCCCTATGCTCGGGCGCATGTGGGGAACATCGTTCAGAGCGCCAAGTTCGGTGGCGCCGCTGTGGCGGCGGTGATGCTGTGGGGGCTGTCGGGAGCGCCGGCGGCAGCCGAACCGGACCCGCTGGTGCCGCAGCCGCCGCTGTGGTGCCCGGGCAATCCGCCGGGGGCCATCTCGGCGTCGGGGTATGGCGGCTACTGCGAAGGTAAGAGTTTCCCGGACGGCACCCGCCTCAACGCGTACGCCATCGGCATGTTCTGGCAGCCGATGCGCTGCATCGTTCCGAACGGGTCGATGACGCCGCCGCTGGCGTCGCCCGGAGGGTGCGGGGGCTTGTTCGGCTAGGCAAGAAAAGCTCCCCCGGATGGACTCGAACCATCAACCGCCCGATTAACAGTCGGGAGCTCTGCCAATTGAGCTACAGGGGATTGGCGAAGACAGACTCTAGCGTACGAAGCCTGTCGACCGATAATCGCCAGGTCGCGGTGGTTTTCCCCTGGACGTTCGCGCGGTTCACGCCGGTGCGACGCGGCTGCACAGGCTCGCAGCCATCGGCGATCCGTGGCCTCTGGCGGGGTGCGGGTTCAGTCCGCCCGAGGCGCCACGTGCCGCCACAGCGGCAGCATGCGGCGCCGCCGCCGGCCCCGGCCCGGAGGCGGTCCAGCGAGCGGTCGCCGGCCTACCGGCGGCGCAGTGGGTGGAATCGGGCCGCGGTCACGCCGCTGACTGTCGTCTGCAGTGTTCAGGTGGCCCAGAAGGGCGCCACCGCGGCGACGCCCGGGAAGGTGTTGTTCCTCGACCACAACACGCCGCTGGGCACGCCGACGCCGGACCCCAAGCCCTATGTCACCGCCGTGCCGTCGGGATCGCACACCGTGACGGTGCAATACCAGTGGCTGGCCGGCAGCGGACCCGAGCCCGAACCCCTAATCGTCGGTGGGATCCGGCGTTGCGTCGTCGGGTAGCGGCAGTCCGTCGGCGCCGGGGGTGGCGGGGGCGGACACGATTTCATCCTTTTCGTCAGCCGTTACATTTTCGTCTGGAGTTGTCATGCACACGAGATACCCCGCTTGGTCCGGGACCTAACCCGCCTAGGTCCACAGATACAGTCCCGACAGCACGGCCCACAGCGCCACGCAGTACAGCTCGAACGCCATGCGCAGGGGCACTGGTGCACGGCGCAGTTCCATGAAGTCCAGGCCCACCAGCCGGATCTTTGCGGCCGCGATGGCCAGTACCACCACCGCGATCCTCGACCCGGTGCCGTGGTCGGCGCCCACCAGCCAGGACGCCAGCGTCGCTGCGATCAGCAGCAGCCAGCTCAGCCCCGCGCGGTTGGCCACCAATCCGAGGACCTTCATCAGCTCACCAGGTACAGCAGCGGGAACAGCACGATCCACAAGAGGTCCACCAGATGCCAGAAGCAGGCCCCGCCTTCGATCAGCGCCATCCGGGTGCTGCTCACCTCCGACACGCGCGCCTGGCCCAACAGCGCCACCAAGACCCCGATGCCGACGCAGACGTGCAACAGGTGCAGCCCGGTCAAGATGAAGTAGTACAGGTAGAAATCGCTGGCACCCGGGCCGTGGCCCGCCGCGCCCAGCGACACGTATTCGTACACCTTCAGCGCCACGAACAGCACACCGGAACCGATCGCGGCGCTCACCGCTCGGGTCGCAAGACCGCCTGAGCCGGACCGTAATGCGCCGAGGTACACCACCACGCACAGCGAACTGGTCAGCAGCACCAACGTGTTGATCAGCCCCACGCCCAGCTGCAGGGTCCGCCGCCCTTGGTCGAAAAGTTCAGGGGCCGAGGCTCTTTCGACCAGAAAGGTGCCGAAGAACACCGCGAACACCAGCATGTCCCCGAACAGGAAGACCCACGTGCCCTGCTCGCCCGGTATGCGGCGCGGCGCAGCGACGGTCACGAGACGGCGGCCAGTGCCGATTCCTGTTCGGAGCGCTGCTGGGCGGTGATTCCGTGTAGCAGCACATAAGTGGTGGTGAACATCCACAGCGTCAACGCCAGACCGGGGAGGTAGAAGGCGAATACGCCGTGCCAGGCCAGGGGTCCGTCGTTGAACACCACCACCACGCACCCGGGAAGTGACAGCATCGCCACCCACAGATTGAAGTAGCCGTACCAGCGCGGGAACGTCGGTGGGTCCCCGGTGTCGCAGAACGAGGCCGCGGCCAACGTGAGGTTCTGCACCACGATGGTGCCGACGATGCCGATGAACATCAACCAGAACACGTCGTTGAGCGCGAGGGTGATCTCGGCGGGGCGGGTCTCGGGCCGGAACGCGGCGGCGGCCATGATGAGGAACGGAAACAGCAGCGCCGGAACGAAAATGGTGGCCGCGAACAACTGGGTCAGAGACAGCATGCCCCACTGGCCTTCGGCGCGGCGGATGCGCAGCACGATCGTCGCGAGGAAGGGCAGCGCGATCACCGCGGTCAGAATGCAGCCGGCGACCCCGAGCCGCACCAGGATCTTGTTGTCGACGTAGAAGCCGGCGATCTCGTCGGCCGAGGCGGTGGGCGACAGCGGTGGGAACATCCCGGCCAGCCCGGAGAAACAGGTTCCGTAGAGCACCAGCATGACGGTCCCGCACCACGCGCCGACGCGCTGCAACCTCAGCTCCACGGCGCCGACGCTACTGCGCCGGGTCGTGGCTTATGGCAATTTTGTCAAAACTCAGGCCGGGGATGACACCGGGTTCCGACGGGTGCACGTCAGAGCCCAACATCTCGGCGTAGCGCAACTGTGCGGGGATGCCGAAACCGTCCACCAGCAGCTCGGCAAACGGACGCAGCTTGCGGCAGCGGTCGTTGATGCCGCGGGTGACGGCTTTGGCGCGCTCGATGGACAGGAAGCGGTGCTCGACGAACCACGCCTTGTCGTCTTCGATGACGCTCAGGGCGTACAGATCACACACCAGGCCGAGGACCTCGCGGGCCTTTTCGTCCTCGCACGCCTCGATACCGGCGACGAAGGCCTCCAGGATGATCCGGTCGATGTGAGCGGTGGCGGCATGCAGCACATGGTCCTGCACCGAGTTGAACGCATCGAAAGCCGACATCTCCTTGGACTTGCCCTGCAGCCGGCGCGCCACCGAAGCGATCATGTACTCCTCGCGGTCCTCGAACATCTTGACCTGGGTACCGCGGTTGAAGAGGCTGCCTTCTTCCTCGTTGTCCTGCCGGGTATCGAGGATGGTCTGCATGATCGTCTCGGCGGCGGTGCGTTTGAGGACCCGCTCACCGGCGAAGTTGGCCGCAAAGCGCACCCATTCCACCGGGCTCATGCCCTTGATGTCGTCGGCGTAGGCGGTCAGCAGCTCCTTGGCCACCAGCTGGGTCAGCACGTGGTTGTCACCCTCGAATGTGGTGAACACGTCGGTGTCGGCTTTGAGTGCGATCAGGCGGTTGTCGGCGAGATACCCTGCGCCGCCGCAGGCTTCGCGGGCTTCTTGGATCGCCTTGGTGGCGTGCCAGGTGTTGGCGGCTTTGAGACCGGCCGCGCGCGACTCCAGTTCGCGCTGTTCCTCGGCGTCGGGATTGTCGGCGGTCTGCAGTTCGTGGCACTTGGCCACGAGCTCGTTCTGGGCGAATTGCAGCGCGTAGGACTTCGCGATCAACGGGAACAACCGGCGCTGGTGCACCAGGTAGTCCATGATCAGCACTTCGTCTCCGTCGGGTGCCTGGAATTGCTTGCGCTGCAGGGCATATCGGGTAGCGATGTCCAGAGCCACGCGGGCGGCGGCGCCGGCACTGCCGCCCACTGTCACCCGGCCACGGATCAACGTGCCCAGCATCGTGAAGAACCGTCGGTTCGGGTTCTTGATCGAGGACGTGTACGTGCCGTCCGCGGCGACGTCGGCGTACTTGTTCAGCAGGTTCTCCCGGGGAATCCGCACATGGTCGAACATGATGCGGCCGTTGTCGACGCCGGGCAGCCCGCCCTTGTAGTGGCAGTCCGAGGTGGTGATGCCCGGCAGGTCGTTGCCGTCGTCGTCGCGCAGCGGCACCACGAAACAGTGCACGCCATGGTTGGTGCCGCCGGTGATCAGCTGTGCGAAAACGGCTGCCACCCGCGCGGTCTCGGCGGCGCCGCCGATGTAGTCCTTGCGCGAAGACGGGGTGGGGGAGTTGATGATGAACTCCTCGGTCCCCGGGTCGTAGCTGGCAGTGGTCTCGATGGACTGCACGTCGCTGCCGTGGCCGGTCTCGGTCATGGCGAAGCACCCGAGCAACTCGAGATCGATGAGCTTCTTGACATACGCCTCGTGGTGGCGTTCGGTGCCCAGATTCTCGATGGCCCCGCCGAACAGTCCCCACTGCACCCCGGCTTTGACCATCAGCGACAAGTCACTCATCGCGAGCATCTCGATGCGGGTGACGGCGGCGCCGACGTCACCGTTGCCGCCGTGCTCCTTCTTGAAGCCGTCCTCGGCTGCGCCGTGGGCCGCCATGATCCGCATCTGCTCGGCCACCTTGGTCCGCGCGATCACCGTGTTCGGGGTGTAGTGCGGTTTGAAGACTTCACCCGACAGTTCGGTGCGCATGTCGTTCTTCACGTCGCGCCAGCGGCCGTCGAGGGCGTTCCGGAGATGCTCGGCAATCGTCGTCATTACTGAACGGTAACCCGCCGTCGGCCTGCGCAAACTGTGATGTGGTAAACCCAGGGCAGCCTGAATGGATCCAGCCACGAGCAGATGGCGTTAGATGACGGCATGTCCGAACGGATCCGCCTGCCTCACGAGTACGACCACCGGCATTCCGATGTCAGCGGCGGCTGGTTGCGGGCCGCCACCTTCGGGGCGATGGACGGCCTGGTGTCCAACACAGCGCTGATCGCCGGGGTGGCTGCCGGCGCCAGCGCCGACGCGGTGGTGTTGTCGGGTGTGGCGGGGTTGTTGGCGGGATCCTTCTCGATGGCGCTGGGGGAGTACACCTCGGTGACGACGGCCAACGAGCAGATCGATTCCGAGGTCAAGGTCGAAAAGCGTGCGTTCCGGGCCAACCCGCGCGGCGAGAAAGCCGAACTGGTGCACATGCTGATGCAGATGGGCATGACCGAACCCACCGCCACGCAGGCCACCGAGGAACTGCACCGCGACGAGACGCGGGCGGTGAACTTCCACCTGGTGCAAGAACTCGGTGTCGATCCGTCCGAGAAGCCGTCGCCCTGGGTGGCGGCCGGCTCGTCGTTCGTCATGTTCGCCCTCGGCGCGCTCATCCCGCTCATCCCGTTTCTGCTCGGCTTCCAGTCGCTGTGGTGGGGATTGGCGTGTGGCGGCGTCGGCCTGTTGGTGGTCGGCGGGCTGGCAGCCCGGTTCACGCGCCGGCCGTGGTACTGGTCGAGCCTGCGGCAGTTGTGCTTCGGCGGCCTTGCCATCGCGGCCACCTATGTGGTCGGGCACCTCATTGGCGTCGCTGTTGCCTGATGTTCACCGGGCTGGCCTAGCTTCACCGGAGTGCACAACCGAATCCTGCCGCTCGCCGCTGCCGCCCTACTGGTCGCGTCACCCATAGCCGTCGCTCGTGCCGAAGGTCCGGCGCTGACCTATCTGGGCAAGGTGGAGCTGCCGGCAGCGACCGTGTACGACGGCACACTGGTGGGCGGGTTGTCCGGAATCAGCTACAACCCCGACGATCAGCTGTACTACATCGTCAGCGACGACAAGTCCGAGCACAATCCGGCCCGGTTCTACACCGCGCGAATTGCCCTGTCCGACAGTGGTATCGCCCACCCGCAGATCGTGGGGACCACGCCCTTTCAGGGGCTGGCTGCTGACGCGCCCCCGGACCCGGAGGGCATCGCCGTGGACCCGGCCCGCCACCGGCTGTATTGGTCGAGTGAGGGGGCCCGCGATGTCGATGGTGGGCTGCTGCTGAGTCCGCGAGTGCGGATCTCGGGGTTCGGCGGCAACCCGCTGGGCGAGTTCGAGCTGCTGCCGGGGATGCGGGTGTCACCTGATGAACAGGGGCCCCGCGAGAACCGCGCCCTCGAAGGGCTGACGCTGACACCGGACGGGGGCTCGGTCTTCGCGGCGATGGAGGGTCCCGTCTTCGCCGACGGCGCCCTGCCTGACGAGAGCGCAGGCGCGTTGACCCGGGTCACCCGCTTCGACGCTCAAACAGGCGCGGCAACAGGGCAATTCGCGTACCCGCTCGACGCGGTGAGTGCGGGCCCGGGTGGCGACAACGGACTGTCGGATCTGCTGGCGCTCGACGACGGCACCTTCCTGGTGCTCGAACGGGGCTTCGGTACCCACAGTGAGGTGCGGATTTATCACGCGGCCATCGGTGAGGCCGAGGATGTACTGCATCGGCCCAGCCTGCTGGGTGCGCCGGTGCGGCCCATGACCAAGACGTTGCTGGCGGACCTGGCCACCATCGACGGCCTCGATCCCGACAACGTGGAGGGACTCACGCTCGGGCCGCTACTTCCGAGCGGGCGCCGGTCGCTGGTGTTGGTCAGCGATGACAACTTCAGCGACACCCAGGTGACGCAGTTCCTGTTGTTCGCGCTCTGATCTGTCTTCTCGATGTGTCGCCGCAAGGCGGGGCCGGCGGGTAGTTGCTGCCACCGGCCGCACAATTGCTGCCAACGGAAATCAAAGCGCTGAGCTGCGGGTTCTACCTGTCAGAGCACCACGAACCGCGACCCACAGACCTCTCTGCGAGCCACGATTCGCACATCTTTCACAGAGAGAGAAGACCATGAAGAAGTTCGGATTCGCGACCATCGCCGCCACCGCTCTGACCGCCGGGTTCCTGGGCCTGGCCGCTCCCGCGGTCGCCGCCCCCACCGGTGCGGGCAATGCCCAAGACACCATCTCCTCGCTGGAGGCGCAGGGGTACAAGGTGATCGTCAACCGCTTGGGCAACGCCCCGCTCAACGAGGCCAACGTCGTCTCCGTCGGTGAGGGGCCCAGCTTCGTCCACCCGACATCGGGCCTGCGGCTGCGTGACAACTACACCGACCACGACCACAACTTCGGGTCGGAGAAGGTGCAGTCGGTGTACGTCACCGTGCGCTAGGTCCAATGCCAAGAGCCGCACCCCGTTCGGGTGCGGCTCTCGGCATTCGAGGCTGAACTCAGATTGGCCGATACCCGCAGAACCGTTGACCGGACTCTGGGTGGAATCGATCATCCGAGATAGCCGAAGTGCAGGACTCAGCTTGCGTCGGCCAGCGCCTCGTCCTGAGCCAGCTCCTCAGTGGTCTCCGGCTCGTCGATCCCCGGCAACCACCGCCTGGCCACGAACAACACCACCGCGCCCAGCAGTACCGCACCTGCACCCACCCAGTACGGCAGGTGGACGCTGACCTGTTCGCCCAGCACGCCGGCCAGCCACGGGGCCAGGGCGGCGCCGGCGAACCGCACGAAACTGTAAGCGGCCGAAGCAACTCCGCGTTCGACGGGCGCGGCCTTCATCACGGTCTCGGTGATCAGGGTGTTGTTCACACCGATCCACAGACCGGCGACGATGACGCAGACCGCCAGCACCACCTTGTCGGAGGTGAACACCGCCATGACCGCCAGCGTCGCCGTCATCAGCAGCAGGTTGACGATCAACACCGGCACGGTGCCGAAGCGGTGTTGCAGCCGCGGCGCGGCCACCACCGAGGTGAAGGCCAGCGCCAGGCCCCAGCCGAAGAAGATCAGCCCGATGCCGTGCGCGTCCATGTCGAGCTGAAACGGTGTGAAGGCCAGCAGTGTGAAAAAGCCGAAGTTGTACAGCAGCGCGGTGATCGCGACACCGAGCAGACCGCGATGGCGCAGTGCGCGGAACGGGTCCAGCAGTGACGTCGCGCGCGCCGCCCGCGGGGTGGCGGGCAACAGGAAGGCGGTCACCAGCACCGCGACCGCCATCAGCGCCGAGACGCCGAAGAACGGCCCGCGCCAGGAGAGGGAACCGAGCACACCGCCGACCAGGGGCCCGATCGCGATGCCCAGACCGAGCGCCGCCTCATAGAGGATGATGGCCTGCGCCACCGACCCGCGTGCCGAACTGACGATGGTGGCGAGCGCGGTCGCGACGAACAACGCGTTGCCCAGTCCCCACAGTGCGCGCCAGCCGACGATCTCCGTGACGGTCTCGGACATCCCCGCCAGCCCGGCACCGGCGATGATGATCACCAAGCCGAGCAGCAGGGTGCGTTTGGGTCCGATCCGCGAGGAGACCACCCCGGTGATGAGCATCGCGACACCCATCACCGCCATGTAGCTGGTGAACAGCAGCGATACCTGTGACGGCGTGGCATCCAGATTGTCGGCGATCGGTTTGAGGATGGGGTCGACGAGGCCGATCCCCATGAAGGCCACAACGGACGCGAATGCCACGGCCCAAACCGCTTTGGGCTGACGCCACATATAGATTTCCTATCTATTAGGGCGCACGAAGGTACCCGAGCTCCGTGCGCCGGCTTACTGACTAACTGTTCTGTGCGTTCTGCAACATCCGCCGCATGACGCCGACGGCGGTCCCGAGCGCGCTTCGCTCCTCGGGGGTCAGCTGTCCCAGTAGGGGATCGATGACGGCCGCGCGGTCGATGCGGGCCTGCGCCAGTACGTCGACGCCCTTGTCGGTGATGCGGATCAGCACCGCGCGCGCGTCACCGGGATCGGCGGTGCGTGTCACCAGTCCGGCATCTTCGAGGCGGCGGACCTGGGTGGTCATCGTCGGCTGTGAGCAGTGGTCGAGCTCGGCGAGATCGGAGATGCGGGCCTCGCCGCGATCCTCGATGGTCGACAGCAGGCGCGCCTGCGCCCAGGGCAGGGGGAGTTGGGTGCGCTGGGTCGCCAGCCGATTGAGCCGCGCGACAACACTGAGTAAGTCGGCGCCCAGGCCGGTAGTGTCGGAAGCGGCGCTGGCAGACGTCATAAAACACAGGTTACATAGGAATGCTATGTATTTCAATCTGTGGACTGACTGGCAGAATCGAAGAATGACCTCGAGCCCAGCGGCCACTGTGCCGAAAACGGCCCGGTCATTGCGCCCCGCGGAAACCGCTCAAGCCGCTGTCATGGCCGCGCTGTGCGCCGCCACGGCGATCATCGCCGTCGTCGTCCCGTTCGCCGCCGCGCTCTCGCTGCTGGGGACCGTGCCCATGGCCCTGTTGGCCTACCGCTACCGCATCCGAGTCCTGATCGCGGCCACCGTCGCCGCCGGCCTGATCGCGTTCCTGATCGCCGGCCTCGGTGGCTTCATGACCGTCGCCAACTGCGCCTACATCGGCGGGCTCACCGGCATCGTCCGGCGTCGCGGCCGGGGGACACCCACGGTGGTGTTCACCTCGTTCCTGGCCGGCCTGGTGTTCGGCTTCGTCATCGTCGGCGCGCTGCTGGTCTTGTCTCGCCTGCGGCACCTCATCTTCGCGTCCATGACCGCCAACGTGGACGGCACCGCCGCGATCCTGGCCCGCATCCCCGCACTGGAACAGACCGCGCAGGACCTCAAGGACTTCTTCCAGCTGGCGCTGAGTTACTGGCCGTTCCTGATGATCGGCTACGCGGTCTTCGCGATCATGAGCGTCTCGCTGCTCGGCTGGTGGGCGGTGTCGAAGGTGTTGCACCGGCTGCGCGGAATTCCTGATGTCCACAAGCTGGATCTCGCCGAGGAGACCGAACCGGCCGGGCCGGTCCCGGTGCAGCTGCGAGACGTCTCTTTTCGCTACCCGAACGCCGCACATGACGCGCTGTCGCCGGTGTCGTTGGACATCGCCGTTGGCGAGCACGTCGCCATCACCGGCGCCAACGGCTCCGGGAAAACCACGTTGATGCTGCTGCTCGCCGGTCGCGAACCCACCTCGGGAACCGTCGACCGGGCCGGCGGAGTCGGACTGGGCAGGCTCGGCGGCACCGCGGTGATCATGCAGCACCCAGAGAGCCAGGTACTCGGCACCCGCGTCGCCGACGACGTGGTGTGGGGGCTGCCGCCTGGCACCAAGACCGACGTCGACGGCCTGCTCGACGAGGTGGGCCTGGCCGGATTCAACGAGCGCGACACCGGCGGACTGTCCGGCGGCGAGCTGCAACGCCTGGCCGTCGCGGGGGCGCTGGCGCGTCGGCCGTCGCTGTTGATCGCCGACGAGGTCACCAGCATGGTGGACCAGGCCGGCCGTGAGGCGCTGCTGGATGTGCTGTCCGGACTGACCGAACGCCACGAGATGTCGCTGGTGCACATCACGCATTACAACAACGAGGCCGACAGCGCCGACCGCGCCGTCAACCTCAGCGCCTCGCTGGACAACACCGCGATGGTCGAGACCGCCGCCGCGCCGGCCGCGACCGTCGAGAACGGGCATCAGCCCTCCGGCACCCCGGTGCTCGAACTCGACCGGGTGAGCCACGAATACGGCACCGGCACCCCCTGGGCCAAACCCGCACTGCAGGACATCAGCTTCGCCGTCCACGAGGGTGACGGGGTGCTGATCCACGGCGGCAACGGCTCCGGTAAGTCGACGCTGGCCTGGATCATGGCCGGGCTGGCCGTCCCCACCGTGGGCACCGCACTGGTCGGCGGCAAACCCGCCCACGAACAGGTGGGCGCGGTGGCCCTGGCCTTCCAGGCGGCGCGGCTGCAGCTCATGCGCGCCCGCGTGGACCTCGAGGTGGCTTCGGCCGCCGGCTTCGAGCACACCGATCAACGCCGGGTGCATCAAGCGCTCAAGGCTGTCGGCCTGGACGCGTCTCTGGCGCGGCGGCGCACCGACCAGCTCTCCGGTGGTCAGATGCGGCGAGTGGTGCTCGCCGGTCTGCTGGCCCGCAAGCCCAAGGCGTTGATCCTCGACGAGCCGCTGGCCGGTCTGGATGCCGAGAGCCAGGCCGGGCTGCTGCGTCTGCTGACCGATCTGCGACGGAATTCTGGGCTGACGGTGATGGTGATCTCGCACGACTTCGTGGGTCTGGAAGAGCTGTGCCCGCGGATCCTGCATCTGCGCGACGGCGTGATGGAGCCGGCGGCGACGACGGCCGGGGGGATGACGTGACGGCACCACCGCGTAACCAGACTCCACGGCCGGTCGTGCTGCTGCGACCGGTTCCCGGCGACTCCGTGATACACCGGCTGTGGGCCGGCACCAAGCTGCTCGTGGTGTTCGTGTTCGGCGTGCTGATGACGTTCTATCCGGGCTGGGTGCCCATCGCGCTGGTGGCTGTACTGGTGTGGGTGGCCGCCCGGCTGGCGCACATCCCGCGCGGCGTGCTGCCGTCGATCCCGGTGTGGCTGTGGATTTTCCTGTTCTTCGGTGCGCTCACCGCATCCTTTGCCGGTGGGGCGCCCGAATTCGTCGTCGGGTCGGTGACCATCGGCCTGGGCGGGTTGCTGAACTTCCTGCGCATCACCGCACTGTCGATCGTGTTGCTCGGTCTCGGCGCCATGGTGTCGTGGACGACGAACGTCTCCGATATTGCGCCCGCGGTGGCCACGTTGGGAAAGCCGTTGCGCAAGCTGCGGATCCCGGTCGACGAATGGGCGGTGACGCTGGCGCTGGCGCTGCGGTCCTTCCCGATGCTGATCGACGAGTTCCGGGTGCTGTTCGCGGCGCGCAAGTTGCGGCCCCGGCCGCTGCTGAAGACCCGCAAGGAGCGGCGTCGCCGCTGGGCGATCGAGCTGATCGATCTGCTGGCCGCGGCCATCACCGTGACATTGCGTCGCGGCGACGAGATGGGTGATGCCATCGCCGCCCGTGGTGGCACCGGGCAGATCTCGGCCGCCGAATCCAAACCCGCCAAACGGGACTGGATCGCCATGGCCCTCGTCGCCGTGGTGTGTGCCCTGGCCCTGGTCGCCGAACTCACCGTCCTGGGCACCAGCTCCGCGCGCTGAAAAGCCGACAGCCTCGCCCAGTGTGGACTTGTGGCACGCGCAAGCTCGCCGAACGTGGATCAACTCCACACTCGTGAAATGCCCGGCATGAGAGTGCTCTCATCCACATCTCATTGCCACCACCCGCAGCGTCGCCACGCTCGTCGGCATGCCAGTGCCCGCGCTCGACCTGCTGCTCGGAGCTCAGGCCGCCGCCATCCTCGAGGCCGCCGTCGGTGAATACGACGCCGGCCTGACCGCCCTGCGGATCGCCGACGCTCACGTCGCGCCCAGTGGTGGTGTGCGGGTGCGCTACGTCGGCGACGTCCGCCGCGCCGACGGCAGCATGCGCCGGGAGACCCTGGTCGCCGCCGCCGGTGACCGCATCCCACCCGGGGCGGCCGTCCTGGCCGGCGACGTCGACGGCACCCCCGTCGAAGTCGGGGTCTGGCGCTGGCCGCAGGACCCCGCCCTGCCCGGGCTCGCCATGGCCGGCGACCCTGCGCGACTGGCCGAACTGCTCGGGGTCCAAGGCCCCGTGGGTATCACCGTCCGCGGCTACCGCCCGGGCCAACGCGCCGTCCTCGAAGCCACCGACGGCAGCTCGCGCTGGTTCGTCAAGGTCGTCGCGCCGTCGGCCGTCGCCGACCTGCACCACCGGCACACCGTCCTCGGCGCGGTGCTGCCGGTGCCGCCGATCGTGGCCTCCCACTGCGACGGCCTGATCGTCCTGCCTGAAGCACCCGGCACGCTGCTGCGCGCCCTACTGACCCGCGACGGCCTCGACGGCACCAGATTGCCCGCGCCGTCGACGTTGCAACACGCCCTCGACACCTTGCCCACCGCATTGCTGAAGCTGCCGCCGCGACCGACCCACCTGCACCGCGTCACCCACTCGGCGCGTGTCCTGAAGCTCACCGCCGATGTCGACGTCCGCGAGATGGTGGACGAAATGCTTTCGGCCGCAACTGCATCAGCCACCCAACCGGTGCACGGGGATTTCCACGACGGTCAACTCCTCGTCGCCGACGGCGGGCTCAGCGCGCTGATCGACGTCGACACCGCCGGACCCGGTGAACGCGCCGATGAGTGGGCCACACTGCTCGGCCACCTGTCGGTGTCGGGTCTGCAGAACCCCCGCGCGCGCTACTACGGCACCGCGGTGCTGGCCCACGCGGAACGTCAGACGGATCCCGCTGACCTGCACCTTCGTACGGCCGCAGTGGTCCTGGGCCTGGCCACCGGGCCGTTTCGCGCCCAGCGGCCGAGCTGGCGGGAACGCACTGCGGCGCGCATCGAGCTCGCCCAGCAGTGGATCAGCCGCATGAGAGATCACTCATCGTCGCCTCCCGCCAGACTCATCTGCACCGGCGATTCTTGATGTGTACGAAGCCAAAACCCCTACCGCACAAGGAGAGACACATGAATCGCCCCGCCACCTGGAAGGTCGTCACCGTCGGCGCCGCCCTGACCGGCCTGGGCATCGTCGGCGCCGGTGCCGCCGGCGCGGCCACCGCGCCGGCCCCGGTACCCGCGAGCATCGAAGCGTCGCTGAACTGGGCACCCGAACTCGGCAACGTTGCCGCCCTCGGCGATGACTGGACCGAGACCTACTGGGACGAGGACTGGAACGCCGGCCACCGCTGGGCCGACGACTGGACCGAGACCTACTGGGACGACTGATCAGCCTCGGTCGCCCCGGGACGGCATCCCGGGGCGACCCACTGTTGGCCGAACGCCCCCGATGGTGGGAATGTGGACCAATGGCAGTCCACGAACAAGACACCCAGCGCACACTGTTCGGCCATCCGATCGGATTGACCAACCTGTTCGGCGTCGAGCTCTGGGAGCGCTTCTCGTTCTACGGGATGCTGACCATCCTCGGCTACTACCTCTACTACTCGGTCACCGACGGTGGCCTCGGGCTCGAGCAGAGCACCGCCACGGGGATCGTCGGCGCCTACGGCGGCCTGGTGTACCTGTCGACGGTGCTGGGCGGCTGGATCGCCGACCGGGTGCTCGGCATGGAACGCACGGTGTTCTACGGGGGTGTGGTGGTCATGGCCGGCCACATCGCGCTGGCACTGATCCCCGGCCTGACCGGCGTCGGCGTCGGATTGGTGCTCGTGGCACTGGGCTCCGGCGCGCTCAAGGCCAACGCCTCCTCCTTGCTGGGCACCCTGTACGCCAAACGCGACCCCCGCGCCGACGGTGGTTTCACCCTGTTCTACCTCGGTATCAACCTGGGTGCCTTCGTCGGCCCGCTCATCACCGGGCTGCTGCAGACCCGGGTCGGTTTCCACTGGGGCTTCGGCGCGGCCGCGGTCGGCATGGCCCTGGGCTTGGCCCAGTACGTGGCGTTCCGGCGCAACCTCGGCGAGCACGGCCGCCACGTGCCGAATCCATTGCCGCGCAACGCTATCGGCAAGACCGCGGGTGTGATGGTCGCCGGTCTGGTGGTCATCGGCGTCGTCATCGCGCTGGGCTGGGTCACGCTGGCCAACCTGTCCCAGGTGACCACCGGCGTCATCATCGTCGCCTCCATCGCGTATTTCGCCATCCTGCTGACGAATTCGCGCGTCACCACGGAGGAGCGGGTGCGGGTGCGGGCATTCATCCCGTTGTTCATCGCCAACGCCGTCTTCTGGTCACTGTTCCAGCAGATCTTCACCGTGCTGGCGGTGTACTCCGACGAGCGGATGAACTGGTCGATCTTCGGATGGACGGCGCCGTCGAACTGGATCGGCTCCATCGAGCCCATCTGGATCATCGCGCTCTCACCGCTGTTCGCGGTCATGTGGACCAAGCTCGGCAACCGGGCTCCCACCACGCCGCGCAAGTTCGCCTACGGCGTCATCGGAATGGGCTTGGCTTTCCTGTGTTTCGTGCCGCTCGCCGGAAGCGAGGGACGTTCGGTGCCCGCGCTGGTCGTCTTCGTCATCCTGGGCGTGTTCGCGGTCTCCGAACTGCTGCTCTCACCCATCGGGTTGTCGGTCACCACCAAGCTGGCTCCGGAAGCCTTCCGCGCGCAGATGATGGCGCTGTACTTCTTCTCCGTCGGCATCGGCACGTCGATGTCCGGTGTGCTGGCGGGGTACTACGACCCGACCAACGAATTCGCCTACTTCGGGATCCTCGGACTCGTCGCCGTCGCGGTGGGCATCGTGGTGTTTGCGATCGCGCCCTGGATCAGCCGCCACATGGAGGGCGTGCACTGACCCTCTAAGGCCTGATCACGGTGTTGTTGTCGAGTTCCGCGGTCGCCGACACCAACGCCTGTGCATCGTCCTGCGGTCCCTCCGCACGGACCTGGAGCACGTAGGACCCGGCGGGCGAGGTGATGAGCGACGTCTTCTGTGCGATGAGGGTCTGGACGCCGTTCTTCACATACATCCCGCCGACCTGGTGGGCCTCCAGGCCGCCCAGGGCGCCCCGTCCACCGTCGCCCAGCGGCTGATAGCCCGGCAGGTTGCGCAGTTCGCCGTCGGCGTGGTCGAAGATGTCCTGGATCGGCACCTCTTTGCTGAGCTTGACCAGCGCGGCCTGGATGATCGGCGGGTTGGCGGGGTCGGCGGCCTGGGTGAGCATCACGGCCCAGAAGGAATCGCCGGGAACGTCGATGGCGGTCTCCCAGCCGGCCGGGGTGGGCAGCTCGATCGTCGGTGCGCCTCCCTCGGCCGGTCGCGCCGGTGTCTCGGTGACGCCGATGGACGCAAGGTAGTCGGTGAGCGTCAGCGACGGTGCCGGGGTGGGGGGCGCGGTGGTCAGCGGCGGGACCGATGAGGTGCTGGCCGGGGCGGCGGACGAGGTGCTCGCGGCCGATTCGTCAGCGGAGCCATCGGAGCTGCACCCGGCGAGCCCCACCGCGACCACGGCGACAGCAGCGCAGGCGATCATCTGAACGTTCACGGCGACCAGCTTAGGTGCCCGGAACAGGGCTCAGCCGACCCCTTCCATCGCGTCGGTCTCGGTGCTACCGATTCGCGCGATGACCTCTGGGCGGGTTCTCGCCTGGTAGGAAAACCAGGCGAGTGCGGCGATCATCGTGATCAGGAACAGGTACGGGATGACGTTGAGCGGGAACGCGGGCACCGGCCACACATTGGCGAAGAACACGTAGGCCATTGCCACGACGGCGACCACCGCGCACACCCACACGAGGGTGTTGGGCATCTTCTCGCGCCGGGTGTAGACGACGCAGGCGATCGCGACCAACGCATACGCCACCATGTAGCCGTAGGTCCCGTAGGTGTCCACCCACACCACGATGTTCATCGGGTCGACCCCGAGCAGCAGCAGGATGATGTCGAGCACGATCGCGGCCGGGCCGGCGATGAGCAGGACGCGGTGCGGGGTCAGGTGCGTGTCGTGGGTGCGGCCGAAGCGCTCGGCGACCATGCCTTCCTTGCCCATCACGTAGACGATCCGGCCCACCACGTTCAGTGGCGCGACGACGACGGCGAAGAACGATGCGCCCACACCGAAGGTGAGGATGGGTGCGAACCAGGTGGGCATGCCGATCTGGGTGGCGATGTCCTCCAGCGGGCTGGCGCTGTCGGCCAGACCTTCACCGAGGACGGCGATCTGGGTGTAGGCCGCGAACACGTACAGCACGCCCACCGTGACCGCGCTCCACATGATGGCGCGGGGGATCGCGGTGTACGGATTCTTGGCCTCGCGGCCCAGCGCATCCGCCGAGGAGAAGCCGACGAATCCCAGGATGCCCAGCACCATTCCGGCCGCGACACCTTGCAGCGGCAGACCGTCGAAGCTGAACTGAGCGGGATCCCAGGCGGCCGGGCCGGCCCACACCAGCGCGAGCACCAGCAGGATGATGATGATCGTCACCGAGACGAGCTCGAGCACCAGCGACACCCGCGCCGAGAGCCGGATCCCGCGGATGGTGAAAAGTGTTGCCAGCCCGCCCAATACGATGGCCAGCAGGATGCGCCAGCCCACGCCGTCGGCCGGCACGCCCAGCAGGATCAGGAACTGGTTGACGTAGGCGACGGCGCCGCCCAGCGAACCGGCGGCGATACCCCAGCAGCCCACCAGCAGCGCGATACCGGCCAGGTAGGCCCCCAGTGGCCCCAGGCCTTTGGCGACGTAGGTGTAGAGCGACCCGGCCGAGGCGTGCCGGCGGGCGAACACCGTCACGCAGTACCCCACCGACAGGATCACCAGCGTGGCGAGAATGAAGGAGTACACGGTGCCGTTACCGGCGCCGAGATAGATCGCGGCGGCGGTGAAGGCGATGACCGCGCTCGGGGCGATGTTGGCGATTGCCTGGGCGGCCAGTTCGGGGCCGCTCATGACGCCGCGGCGCAGGCCCGCGTCTACGGCGACGCCGGTGTCGGTGCTGGGGGAGGACATGCTCGGTCTTTCGTCGGTGAGAGGGTGGTTCAGGGGATGAGCAGGGTGCGCAGCGCTTCGCCGGACTCGAGATCTGCGAATGCTTCGGCGGCTTCGGCGAGCGGGCGCCGCGCCGAGATCAGCGGGTCGAGCTTGAGTTGGCCGTCCATGTAACGGTCCACCAGGGCGGGGATGTCGATCGACGGTCGCACGGAACCGTAGTTGGAGCCGAGAATGCGTTGGTCGGCCTCGGCCAGCACCAGCGGTTCGAAAGAGGCTTTCGCGCCGGTGGGGGGCAGGCCCACGATCACTGCGGCACCGCCGAGTCCGAGCATGCGGATGGCCTGTTCGGTGGTGGAGGTGCGGCCGATGGCGTCGAAGGCGTAATCGACGCCGTCCGGGATCAGCTCGAACAGCTGATCCACGACGTCGCCCTTGGGCGCGTCGATGCGGTCGGTGGCACCGAACTGCAGCGCCAGTTGCGTCTTGTCGGGCAGCACGTCGATGGCGACGATGCGTTCGGCGCCGGCCAGCTTGGCGCCCTGGATGACGTTGAGTCCCACACCGCCGCAACCGATCACGGCGACGGTGGAACCCGGCACGACGGCTGCTGTGTTGGTGACGGCCCCTACGCCGGTGGCCACCGCGCACCCGACGACGGCGACGATGTCCAGTGGCGCGTCGTCGCGAACCTTCACCGCGCCGGAGGCGGGCACCACCACTTCCTCGGCGAACGACGAGACACCGAGGTAGTGGTGCAGTGGCTCACCGTCTTTGGACAGCCGGGACGTGCCGTCGAACAACACGCCTTTCGGGGCGACCAGCGTGGCAACCTTCTGGCAGCGGGCCTCGTGACCCGACCGGCAGTAGCGGCATTCGCCGCACGGCGGCACCCAGCTCAGCACCACGTGATCGCCGACCGCCAGCGAGGTGACGCCCTCGCCGAGTTCGACCACGACACCGCTGCCTTCGTGGCCCATGATCAGCGGTGCCGGGGCATCCCATTCACCGCGCTTGACGTGCAGATCGGAGTGGCAGACACCAGCGGCGGCGATCTTGACCCGCACTTCCCCGGCCTTCGGCGGGGCGAGCTGGATGTCGGCGATCTCGATGGGCGTCTCCGGATCGCGGTAGACGACGCCTTTCATGGGGCTCCTCTGGTCTGACGTCTGGGGCTGGCTGATCGTAGGTCCGTGAGGGCGGCCACGTCACTGTGAAAATGTGTGGATCGGGCAGGTGTTTTTCGACATCTCGTACACTCGTGCGGTGGCGCGGGATCTCGGTTCGATTGCTCAGGTTCTCGGCGGAGACCTCCAGCTGAGCGACAGTTTCACCGTCTCCACACCGGTGGATGCGGTGGTGCGGCTCGCCGATTTCGCGGTCGTCGGGCACCGGTCATACGCCACGTTGGTGGTCGGTCCGCCCGACGAGCTCGAGGCGGCACTGGACGCCGGCGATCAGCGGTCGGTGGCGTTGGGCGCTGCGGTACTGGTTACCGGCGCGGGTCACGAGGGCCTGGCCACCCGTGATCTCTGCGCCATCCTCACCACGGAGTCCAGCCACCTACTGCTCCACGCCCGACTGGTGGCGCTGCTGGCCTCCGACCAGGCCGCCGAGGACCGCCTGGTCACCACCGGCACCAAGGTGCTCACCCAGGTTGCCCGCCGCGGGGGTGCGGAAGCGGTGGTCGCCGAACTGGCGCACCGAATCGACGGGTGGGCGGTGCTGCTCGACGCGCACGGCCAGGTGATCACCACCGCGGCGGCGGGTGGTCTGCATGTGAAAGACGCTGTGGCAGTGGCATTCAACCGTCCGGTCCGGGTGCGTCATCCCGGGCTGCAGGTACACCCCGTCGGCTCAGGGGAAGACCTCAGTGCGTACCTGGTCGTCTCGTCGCGTGACCACTCCACCAGCTACAGCCGTGATCTGGCGTCCCAGGCCGCCGCGCTGCTGGACCTCAAACTGCGCAGCCACGATCACTCGGTCACCGAACGGTTGGGGCGGGAGGTCATGGTGAACACGCTGCTCGCCGGTGGGCCGTCGGCGTCGGCACTGCTGCGCCGGTGGGGTGTGCACGAGTCGTCGCTGACGGCGTTCGTGCTGACCGCGCGCTCGAAATCGGTTGACCTGGAACGACTCGTGGTGCGGTGGTTCGATGAACTGGGGGCCGTCCACGTGATGACCGAAGACCACGGCCGGATCATCGGCTTCGTCCGCAACGACAGCGTGGACGACTTGGTGTTCCGCGCAGACAGTTTCACCGATGAGGCGCGGATGGCACTGCGCCTGGGGCTGGGATCACCGGCGCCCACTGATGCTCTGGCCCGCAGTGCCGCCGAGGCCCGGCAGGCACATGAGGTCGCCGTCGCCGACGCCCGCACCGCCGTGTTCTACCGGGCCATGCCCACGGTCGCCTACGTCCTCGACCGACTCGATGGGGTGGACGGCAATCGGCTTGCGGGCGTGCTCGATCCGCTGCGGGACGACGACGGCGCGCACGGTGAGCTGGCCCGCACGTTGAAGACCTATCTCTCCGAGCACGGCGTCTGGGGGATCACCGCCCAGAAGCTGGGTGTGCATCGCCAGACGTTGACCAATCGCATCCGCCGCATCGAGGAGCTCACCGACCTGTCCATGTCGAACCCCGATGACCGCGCGGCCGCATGGCTGGCACTGCGCGCGCTGGAGATCAGATGATGGGCGGTTCACCCGGGCGCAGCAGCCGCAGCCACCGGTAACCGTAGGGGTCCAGTTGCATCTCGGCGCGGCCCTGCGCGTCGAGTTCGTATTCGGTGCGGCCGTCGAGCAGGTCGACGAGTTTGGAGCCCGACGGGGCGTCGTCGAGCTGCAACGGCACCAGGGAGCCCTCGGCGCCGAAGTTGTGCAGCCCGACCATGGCCCACCCCGACGGCTCACGGCACACATGGGCCAGCACCGCGCGGTTGGGTTGCTTGAGCACCTCGACGACCGACCAGCCGATCTCGGGTTGTTGGCGGTAGGTGTAGATCAGATCGCGGATGAACCACCAGAACGAGCTGTGGTCGTGGCGCTGTGCGGCGGCATTCACCCGGTCGGGGCCGTACAGACCGTCGGGCAACGGGCGCGGCAGCCGGCGCTTGGCGGCGGTGGAGAAGCCGCCGTTGGTGTCACCGGTCCACTGCATCGGGGTGCGGACCGCGAAACGTCCTTCCACATCCAGGTTTTCGGCCATGCCGATCTCCTCGCCGTAGAACAGCACCGGGGTGCCCGGTAACGAGAAGGCCAGCGAGTACACCATCCGCATGCGGCGCTCGTCACCGCCGAGCATGGACGGCAGCCGGCGGCGCAGACCCCGATTGTAGAGTTGCATGTCCGGCTCGGGACCGAACGCGTCGAACACCTCCTGGCGCTCGGAATCGCTGAGCTTGTCCAACGTCAGCTCGTCGTGGTTGCGCACGAAGTTGGCCCACTGGCTGGTGATGTCGAGTGCGGGCCGCTGCCGCAACGCCTTGGCCAGCGGCCGGGCATCGCCCCGGGCCAGTGAGAGATAGATGTGCTGCATCCCGATGAAGTCGAACTGCATGTTCAGGCCATCCCCGTCCGGCCCGCCGAAGAAGGCCTTCTGGTCCTTGTAGGGCACGTTGACTTCACCGAGCAGGACAGCATCCCCGATGCGCCGGGTCACGAAATTGCGGACGTCGCCCAGGTATTCGAAGGGGTCGAACGCACCCGGGTCGCCGGGCGCGCCGTCGCGGGCGAACAGGAACGGCACGGCGTCCACCCGGAACCCGGATACTCCGAGTTGCAGCCAGAATCCGAGGGTCCGCGAAATCTCCTCCTGCACGCGGGGATTGGCGATGTTCAGGTCGGGCTGGTGTTTGTAGAAGTGGTGCAGGTAGTACTCGTTGGTCTTGGGGTCGAGTTCCCAGAGGCTGTTCTCCTGATCGGGGAAGACGACGTCCTTGGACGTGTCGGGCGGTTCGGTGTCGGTCCACACGTAGTAGTCGCGATACGGGTCGTCCTTGCTGCGGCGGGCCGATTTGAACCAGGGATGGGCATCGGAGGTGTGGTTCATCACGAAGTCGACGATCACCCGGATACCGTTGGCGCGGGCGGTGCGCACCAGTTCGACGAAATCGCCGAGGTTGCCCATTTTCGGGTCGACGCCGAAGAAGTCGGTGATGTCGTAGCCGTCGTCCTTGCGGGCGGTCGGATAAAACGGCATCAGCCACAGACAGGTGATGCCCAGATCGGCCAGGTATTCGATACGTTCGGTCATTCCGCGGATATCGCCGCAGCCGTCGCCGTCCCAGTCGTAGAACGTTTCGATGTCGGCGCAGTACAGCACCGCGTTCTTCCACCGCAGGTCACCGGTGTCGATTTTCCTCATGCGGGCACCGCCGGCGCGGTCGGCGACAGCTGCGGCAGCACGTGTGCACCGAAGGCGTCGATGTAGGCGGCCTGCTGTTGGCCGACGAAGTGCAAATACAGTTCGTCCCAACCCTGTTCGAGGTATTCGTGCAGCCAGGCCGCGTGCTGACCGAGGTCGCTGGAGACCCGCACCGACTTGTGCATGTGTTCGGGCGTGACGGTCTCGCCGATGACGTCGAATGCCTCGACGGTCTCGATGTCCCAGGACACCGGCGGGCCGACGACGTTGTTGCGCCACTGATCGTGGGCGATCGCCAGCGCCTCGTCGTCGGTGGGCGCCCAGCTCAGGTGGATCTGCAGCCGCGCGGGTCCGCGGCCGCCGGCCCCGCGGTAGGCGTCGAGCACCTTCTGCAGGTTCTCGGCGGGCTGGTTCACGGTGATCAGCGCGTCCGCCCAGGCCGCATGCCGGGCCGCCGTGGCCGGCGATACGGCCGGACCCACCAGGTCGGGCACGGTGTCGGGCAGTGTCCACAGCTTGGCCCGGTTGACGTGGATCAGGCCGTCATGGCTGACTTCCTCACCTTTGAGGAGCCGGCGGATGACGTCGACGCACTCGATCAGGCGCTGATCGCGAACCTCCTTACGGGGCCACACTTCGCCGTTGATCCGCTCGTTGGACGCTTCGCCTGATCCCAGCGCCGCCCAGAACCGGCCCGGGAACATCTGTGCCAGCGTCGCGATCGCCTGCGCGATGATCGCGGGGTGGTAGCGCTGGCCCGGCGCGTTGACCACGCCGAAGGGCAGGTTCGTCGTCGCCAGCGCAGCGCCCAGGAACGACCACGCGAACCCCGACTCGTTCTGCCGTTCGCTCCACGGACTGAAGTGATCGCTCGACATGCCCGCGGTGAAGCCGGCCTGCTCGGCGTGCTGGACGTCGCGAAGCAGCTGCGCGGGGGCGATCTGCTCGTGCGAGCAGTGGAATCCGATGACCGTCATGGGATCCACATACCCACTCCACCGGCCGGACTTACGTGCCCGTCAGCTCACGCCGGAAACCGCAGCCTAGTAACACTCCCCGGCGTGCACCTGGAAGCACTCTGGGCACATCTTGTCCCGGGTCGGCTCGGGGACCGGGGTGCGCGTCGGTTTGGTGGACTGTTTCGGCTTGGCGGCCCGCGGCCGGCTGGGCGCCGGCGCCGCTCGGGTGGCGTCGGGGTTGATCGCCAGGAGCCGCTGCAGGCGCTCCTCTGCGTAGCTACGCAGCGCCGGCGACACCTCCCGGCTCAGCAGCTCCCGGTAGGCCGCGGCGTTGGTGGCGGCCGCGGCGCGGCTGGCCGGGATGGTGCCGACCAGCAGGTGCTGCAGGCTCTTCATGTACGCCTCGACGTCGGCGGCGTTCTTGCGATGCTTCGCCGCGATCTGCTCCAACGTCGAACCCTGCTCGATGCTGCGCAGCACCTCGCCGTGGTTGAAGCTGGGATCGCTGGCGTGCAGTAGTCGTTCGATCTCGTCGCGCAGCCCGGGGGTCAGCGCGCTCATGACGGGTGCCCGTTCCTTTTCCATCGATGTCCAGTATCCGCGCCCGTGGGGGTGTCGGAGAAACCCGGGCCGCTACCGTGGGAACCCGTGAGTGCTCGCTCCGTAGACCCCGATTTCCTGGCCCTGCCCCGCCAGGCGCTTGCCGACGCCGCCCTCAGTGCGGCCGTCGAAGCCGGTGCCAGCTACGCTGACCTGCGGATTCACCGCATCACCAACGAACACATCCAACTGCGCGACGGTGAGCTGGAAAGCTCGGTGGAGACCCGGGAGATCGGTCTGGCGGTCCGGGTGATCGTCAACGGCACCTGGGGTTTCGCCTCCCACGCCGAACTGTCCACCGACGTCGCCGCCGACACCGCCCGCCGGGCCGTGTCGGTGGCCACCGCGCTGGAACCGTTGAACGCCGAGCGCATCGAATTGGCGGCCGAACCCGTCTACGTCGACGCCACCTGGGTGTCGAGCTATCGCGTGGATCCGTTCGACGTGCCCACCCCGGACAAGATCGCGCTTCTGAGCGACTATTCGGGCCGGCTGTTCGCCGCCGATGGAGTGGATCACGTGTCGGCCGGGGTCAGTGCGGCCAAGGAGCAGACCTTCTACGCCGACACGTTCGGCTCGTCGATCACCCAGCAGCGGGTGCGGGTGATGCCGATGTTCGAGGCCACCGCGGTGGACGCATCGGTGGGCTCGTTCGAGTCGATGGGCACCCTGGCTCCGCCGTACGGGCGCGGCTGGGAGGTGCTCTCCGGCGACGACGTGTGGAACTGGACCGACGAACTCGCGCAGCTGCCGACGCTGCTGGCCGAGAAGGTCAAGGCGCCGTCGGTGACGCCCGGCCCGACCGACCTGGTGATCGACCCGTCGAACCTGTGGCTGACGATTCACGAATCCATCGGCCACGCAACCGAATACGACCGGGCCATCGGCTACGAGGCCGCCTACGCCGGTACCTCGTTCGCCACTCCGGACAAGCTCGGAACCATGCGGTACGGCTCGCCGGTGATGAACGTGACGGCCGACCGCACCGTCGAGCACGGCCTGGCCAGCATCGGCTATGACGACGAGGGGGTGCAGGCGCAGAGCTGGGACCTGGTGCGCGACGGCATCTTCGTGGGCTACCAGCTGGACCGGGTGTTCGCGCCGCGGCTCGGGCAGTTGCGTTCCAACGGCTGCTCGTATGCCGATTCCCCGCACCACGTGCCGATCCAGCGGATGGCCAACGTGTCGCTGCAGCCGGCCGCCGACGACATCTCGACGGCCGACCTGATCGCCCGGGTGTCCGACGGCATCTACATCGTCGGGGACAAGTCCTGGTCAATCGACATGCAGCGCTACAACTTCCAGTTCACCGGCCAGCGCTTCTACCGGATCCGCGACGGCAGACTCGATGGTCAACTGCGCGATGTCGCCTACCAGGCCACCACCACCGATTTCTGGAACTCGATGGAAGCCGTGGGCGGTCCCTCGACCTGGGTGCTCGGCGGTGCGTTCAACTGCGGCAAGGCGCAGCCCGGTCAGGTCGCCGCCGTCAGCCACGGTTGCCCGTCGGCATTGTTCCGTGGCGTGAACGTGCTCAACACCCGAGTAGAGGGAGGGCGCTGATGATTCCCGCACCCATGGTGGTCGAGATCGCCCTGGCCGCCGCCAGCCAGGGCAGCGGCTCCGACGAGACGATCGTGCTCGTCACCGACACCACCGATGCCTCACTGCGCTGGGCCGGCAACTCGATGACCACCAACGGTGTGTCCATCAGTCGCGATACCACCGTCATTTCCATTGTCCGCCAAGGCGATACCGCACACGTCGGTTCGGTGCAGTCCAGCGATGTGGACCCCGAGACCATTCCGGTGCTGGTCACCGCGGCGCAGCTGGCGGCGCGCTCGGCCCCCGAGGCGCGCGACGGCTTCCCGCTGCTGACCGACACATCGACGCCCGAGGACTGGGACCACCCGTCGCCGGGAACCGGTGCCGAGGTGTTCGGTTCGGTGGCCCGCTCGTTGGCGGCCGGGTTTGCCGGTGCTGATCAGCTCTACGGGTTCGCCCATCACATCGTGTCGACGACGTGGCTGGCCACCTCCACCGGTGTGCGGCGCCGCTTCACCCAGCCCACCGGCACGGTCGAGATCAACGCCAAACGAGGCGGCGCCAGCGCCTGGGCGGGAGTCAGCACGCCATGGTTCGTCGACGTGCCCACTGATCAGCTACTCGAAGACCTGTCGATGCGGCTCGGATGGGCTTCCCGCACAGTCGAACTGCCCGCCGGGCGGTACGAGACCATCATGCCGCCGTCGACGGTGGCCGACATGATGATCTACCTGGGCTGGTCGATGGATGGCCGCGGCGCCCAGGAGGGCCGCACCGCGCTGTCGGCGCCCGGCGGTGGCACCCGGGTGGGGGAGCGGCTCACCGACCTGCCGTTGACGCTGTACTCCGATCCCGTCGAGCCGGGCCAGGAATGCGCGCCGTTCGTGCACACCGGCAGCTCGTCGGAACGGATGTCGGTGTTCGACAACGGTCTGGTGATCCCGCGGGTGGACTGGATCCGGGACGGTGTGGTCAACGCACTGGCTTATCCACGGGCCGCTGCCGCCGAATTCGACGCCCCGGTGGCCGTTCCCGCGACGAACATGCTGATGACCGGCGGGACGGCCGAGCTGGCCGACCTGGTGGCCTCCACCGAACGCGGGTTGCTCCTGACCACCTTCTGGTACATGCGCGAGGTCGACCCCACCACCCTGTTGCTGACCGGACTCACCCGTGACGGTGTGTATCTGGTCGAGGACGGCGAGATCACGGCCGCGGTGAACAACTTCCGCTTCAACGAGAGTCCGCTTGATCTGCTGCGCCGTGCCACCGAGGCCGGGGTGGCCGAGCCGACGCTGCCGCGTGAATGGGGCGATTGGGCCACCCGCGCCACCATGCCGAGCCTGCGCATCCCCGATTTCCACATGTCCTCGGTCAGCCAAGCCCAGTAACGCCGAGCGCGCGTGTCTGTACGCCAACACGCCGCAGAATCTGTACAAAGGCGAGCGCTCGGCGCGTTTCCTGCCTGGCGCATCGGGTATCCCCGACTTCACCAGAGTCCAGGGAGGGACCGATGAATACACGTGTGAGGACGGGCTTTGCCCTGTTCACCGGCGCAGCGGCCATGACGCTGCTGGTCGGCTGCGGAGGCAGCGACTCCGGCGAGGAGACCACCACCAGCGAAACCACCGAGACCACCAGCGAAACCACCACCACCACCACGACGCCCACCACGACTGCACCCGCCACCACAGGCACCGAGGCACCCGCGGGCACCGGCGAACCCACCGGCGGCGCCGGCAGCGTCCCGGGCGGCCCGACCGGCGGCGGCGGTCCTGAGGGCGGCGGCGGCAGCGTGCCGGGTGGCCCGACCGGCGGCGGTGGTCCTGAGGGCGGCGGCGGCAGCATCCCCGGTGGCCCCACGGGCGGCGGTGGTCCTGAGGGCGGCGGCGGCACCATTCCCGGTGTCGGCGGCGGCAGCGGCGGTCCCGAAGGCGGCGGCGGCTGCGTCGGCGACGTCTGTGTGACCGTCCCGGCCCCGTAACCCGACCCAAAACACTGACACAGCAGCCCGGTCGGAGGCAGTGTGTGAGGCGTGCTCACTCGTCTCACGGCGCTGTCGCCGGCCGGGCTTGCTCATGTCAACGCCGCGGTGCGCCAGACCTGCGCGTCCACGCTGGGCCTGACGCCGCTACCCGCGGATGCCGAGCCGGAAGCGCATCCCGATGTGCTGGCATTCGCCGAGCAGTTCAGTACCGACGTCGCCGCGCTCACCCCCGAAAAGCGATCTGCGTTCCTGGCGGCCACCGGTGACGCGGCATTCGCCGTGGTGGCGCTGATCTTCATCGCCGACTATGTGCCCCGGGTGCTCCGCGCCAGAGCGGCGCTGAGGCTGGACTCCACCGTGGACAGCACGGAATGGGATCGCGATACCGATCCCGGTGACCTGCTGCTGAACCACTTCGCGCCGACGGTGGCGCGGATGCGCGCGCTTGATCCCGTGACGACGGAGATCGTGCGGTTGCGTGGCGCTGCCCAACACAATTGCCGGCTGTGCCGGTCCCTGCGCGACGGCGACGCACTCGAGGGCGGCGGATCCGAACCCCTGTACGACGACATCGCGCACTACGAAACGTCGAACCTGTTGACCGGCAGGCACAAAGCAGCCCTTCGTTACGTCGATGCCCTGATCTGGACGCCGGCACACATTCTCGAGCAGACGGCCGACGCAGTGCGCGCTCATTTCCGCGACGACGAAGCCGACGAATTGACCCTCGACGTGATGCGCAATGCGTGCAACGAGATTGCGGTGGCGTTCGGCGCCGACGCGCCTCGCGTACAACAGGGAACCGAGCGCTACACCATCGGCGCGGACGGCCATCCCGTCTACGGTCAGAAATCCAGTTCGGTGTAGATCTGCCGCAAGACCTCGGGCAGCAACGCGTTGGCGGTGGTCCGGCCGTCGGGGGACAGGGTCAGGTTGGTCCAGATCACCAGCGTCACATCGTTGTTCGGGTCGTGGCCCATGAACGAGTTGAAGCCGGGTAGCTCGCCGCCGTGGTAGTACATTCCCGCCTGCGGCCCGAACTGCTGGTAGGTGATGCCGTACCCGTACTGTTGCCCGCCCATGGCGTCAGGGTCCTCGGGTAGCAGGCTGTCGAGCCACTGCTGTTGTGACTGCGGTCCGAACACCCCGCCGGACACCAGCTCCCGGATCCACACAGCCAGATCCTCCGCGGTCGCGATGGCCCCACCCGCGGCGGTGGCATACGACGGGTTCTGGTGGGTGTAGTCGACCGGTCGCAGCGTCCCGGCGTGCGCGGCAGCCTGCACATCAGCGGGATAGTCGGCGTCCACCAACGCATAGGAGGAACCGCCGTACATATAGCCGTGCGAGTAGGGCGCCGGCATTCCGGTGTCGGTGGGGGCCGGCAGCAGTGTCTGCCGAAGACCGAGCGGGCCGAACAGTCGCTGCTGGAACTGCGCCGACAGGGGCTGCCCGCCGGCCTTTTCGGCCACCAGCCCCAGCAACGCGTAGTTGGTGTTGCTGTAGTCGTACCGCGCCCCCGGGGGGAACAACGGTGGGTGGGCGTAGCCGAGAGCCAAAATCTCCTGCGGGGTCCACACTTTCGCCGGGTCGGCATCGAGCGCTGCCGCCAGGTCAGGGGCGTTGGTGTAGCCGTACAGACCGCTGCGCATGGTCAGCAGCTGCTGCAACGTGATGTTCTCACCGTTGGGAACCCCCGGCACATACGCCGAGACCGGGTCGCCGAGGGCCAGCTTGCCGTCCTGGGCCAGCAACAGGATCACGGCCGCCGTCATGGTCTTGGTGTTCGAGGCGATCCGGAAGTGTGTGGTGGTCTGCGGTGGCGCCGCGACGCCCAATTCGGTGGTGCCCGCGGCCGCGGTGTAGGAGCCCCGCGGTGTCTGCACCAACACCAGTGCTCCCGGAATCAGCATCTCGCGGGCGGCGGTCTCGACGACAGCCTGCAGACGCGCGGGGTCGATGGGCTGCAGTGCCGATGACGGCTCCGCGGCAGCGGTCGGGTTGGCCACCAGCACCGCCGCACACGCTGCGGTGGTCAGCATCCGTACGCGCAACCGCGTCCACGTCATCAGCGTCGCCTCCCGGAGTCGAGCTGTGGGCCGAAGTGTATCGCCGGGCTGCGTGCGGTAACGCCGATTGGCGCAGACGCGATAGTTGGCTGAAACGCCAGCACGATCTTGTCCTTGGTGTCATCCTGATGCCGCTCTCTTCGTAAGCCCGGGGTGTTCGATCCGAGAGTCATTGGTCACTGACGGGGCGTTCCTTCGAGGGGGAGTAATGCGCGCAGCGGTACACATCGGTCGGGTGGGCGGGCTGGCCGTCGCACTGGGAGTCGGGCTGGCGGTGGTCACGGGCGCGGGGGTAGCAGCCGCCGACACCACGGACACCGATTCGGACACCACCACACGAACGTCGGATTACTCGACGAAGAACAAACGCGCGGAGGCGCGAGGGTCCTCGGAATCCACGGCGAAGCCGACCCCGAGTGACGACGACAAGACCACCGACGACGAGCCCCCCGAGGACGAGGCGCCCGAGGACGACGCCCCTGAGAACGAGGCCCCTGAGAACGAGGCCCCTGAGAACGAGGCCCCTGAGAACGAGGCCCCTGACGACGTGGCCCCCGGGGACGACGCCCCCGCGGACGAAGCCGGCGCGGCAAGCGGGGCGACGCGCTACTCCTCTGACACCAGGTCGCGTCCGGCGGTCACAACGACGACGCCCGCTCCCGAGCCGGAAACAGTTGTCCAACAGGACGAGCCGGTTCGCGGGCTCACACCAGAGCTCGCCCCGGTGATCGCGCCGCCCATCGAGGCCACCTACACCAAGGTCCTCACACCATTGCTCGGGCAGGTGCGCACCGCCACCCTTCAAACAGTCGCTGCACCAACACTTTCCGAGCCCCAGGTGCTCACCGGTGTGGCCCTCGACACCCCGGTGCGGACGCCGGCTCCGCAGCAGTCGTCGCTGCTGTTGACGTTGCTCACCCTCGGTGCCCGCCGGGAAACCCAAGCGCGCACGTTGGCCACCGCCACCCCTGTTGCCGCGGCAGCCGTCACAGTCCCGGTCACCACCCGGGTCGGCTGGCTCACCGGCGCGGGCAGCATCAACGACACCGTGAGGCGGTTCGGCATCGCCGGCACCGACGTCGGCGTCATGTGGGACAACGGCATCACCAAGGACAATCCGGCCACCACCATCGTCGAGCAGCGCCAGGTTCTCATCGCCTTCGGCGACACGTTCAGCGGGGCCGGGATGTCCGGCGTGTGGCGCAACAATGTCCTGCTGCGCAGCGCCGACAACGTGCTGTCCAACGGCCTGTACGTGCCCAATGGGATCATCCACGATCCGGGCGCCTACAGCGGCTCGCCGATGACCAACCCGAACTTCTCGAGGGAGATCATCGGCAAGTACGGCTATGCCGTCGGTTCGGAGGTGACGATCATTCCGACCGCTGCCATCGCGGTGCCCGGCGCCGGCGCCAACGGGGCGACGCGGCAGTACGTCAACTTCATGTCGGTGCGGTCGTGGGATACGCCGGGCCGCTGGACCACCAACTACTCGGGCATCATCTGGTCCGACGACAACGGCCAGAACTGGACCGTGGTGCCGGCCTCGAGCATCAGGCCCGCAGCAAGTGGGCGTTCAACGCGGCCCTTCATCAACGGCAACCAGAACTTTCAGCAGGGCGCCTACGTCAAACCTCCCGCCGGCTCGGCCGATGCCGCGGCGGGTTGGGTGTACTCGTACGGCACGCCCGCCGGCCGTGGCGGCACGATCTACGTGTCGCGGGTCAACGACAAGCAGATCCTGGATCAGACCAAGTACGAGTACTGGAACGGCACCAGCTGGGTGAAGAACAACCCGGCGGCGGCCAAGCCCATCCTGCCCGGCACCACGACCACCAGCTTCTTCGGCCTGATCAAGAACACGACGTACCCGACGGCCGGGGAGATGTCGGTGCAATACAACCCCTACCTGAAGAAGTACGTGATGCTCTACACCGACAGCGGTGACAACGTGGTGATGCGCACCTCGTCGACACCGCAAGGCAGCTGGTCGACGCCGAAGACGCTGGTCACGTCGTCGCAATACCCGGGGCTCTACGCGCCGATGATCCACCCGTGGTCGGGTTCGACGTTGCTCAAGAAAGAGGACGGCACGGCCGAGGATCCGCAGATGCTGTACTGGAATCTGTCGCAGTGGAACGAGTACAACGTGGCGTTGATGCGGACCGACCTGAGCCGCGTGTAGCGCCGCGCCGCGACGCGACGATAGGAACGACATGAAGCGTGTGGCAGCAGTGGCAGTCACGGTGGCGGCGTTGACGGTGGCGCCGGTGGCCTCGGCGGCGCCGCAGCCCGGCAGCGCGTGCCCGGCCCCGGAGGCGTTGACCAAGCTGCCCGATCGGACGGTGCTGACCTGTTCCGGTGGTACCTGGACGCCGTATCCCGGGCCCTATCCGAACAGCGGCACCTGGGTCAGCGACCAGGCCGGTATCACCCTGCACGGCCAGGGGCTGCGCAATCCCGAGATCATGTCCGGCGCATGGACCGCGACGCCGCTGGATGCCGCCGCGGCGTGCGGCGTGCGCCAGGCTTCGGTGGTGGCCGCCGGCGAGGTCGGCCCCGAGCAGATCACCACGGGCGAGCCCGGGCAGAGACTCGACTTCGAGGTGCTGCCAGTGGTTTTCAACATCACCCTCAGTGGGGATTGTCTGTGGCAGAAGAAGGCGTGAAACAGCCTGCATCGGGTAGTCGGTCGTCATGGCCGACAACGAGAAAGACCAGCAGCAACAAGGCGTAGAGGAGCTGGCCGGCCGGGAGGCCAGCCAGATCCCGGTCGACGAACTCGACAACACCATCGACGACGATGCCAGTCCCGCCGGCCGGCACGCCATGTCCGAGTCCACCAACGAGCCCAGTCCGAACAAGTCGGTGGGCACCAGCGACTTTCCGGTGCGAGAGTGGCCGGACCGGGAGATCTGATCAGGGAAGCGTTGCCGCCAACACCACGGTGACGGTGTCGGCGACGCGCAGTGAACCCATCATCATCGAATACGGTTTGACGCCGAAATCGGACTGGCGCACCTGCGAGCGGCCCGACACCTCGCGTCCGTCCACCTCGACGTCGACGACGTGCTCGCGGCGCCGGCCACGGATGTCCAGTTCGCCAGTGATCCGGTATCCGGCTGCTGTCGCCTCGATCGTCGTTGAGGTGAAGCGGACAATCGGAAAGCGCTTCGCCGACATCGTTTTCAGTGCGTTGGAGCGTGCGACCGCGCGCTCCGGTGGAGTCAGTGGTGTCACTCCACCTTCGCCGCTCTCCACCGAGAACGAGTCGACGTCCGCGGTCAGGGTCAGTGCCGACGGCTGGTCGCCCGCCCAGTCCAGGCAGGCGCGCCAGGATTCGACCGCGATGGTCAGCCGGTGGCCCATGCGGGCGGCCACACCGTCGACGCCGGTGAGCACCTTCAAAGTTCCCGCGCTGCTGTCGAAGTCCGTCATTGGCGTCACCGTACCTGCCGATGCACCGGTCACATCGCGGTGCCCCCGCCGTCGACGTGCAGGATGGCGCCGGTGATGAAACTGGATCGCGGCGAAGCCAGGAAGAGCACCGCCTGCGCGATCTCCTCGGGTTCGGCGGTGCGTCCCAGCGGCAGGGCGCGGCCGAGTTCCTCGTTGGTGTCGCCCCATTCGGCGAGCACGCCGTCGGTTCGGGTGGGCCCGGGGGCGACGGCGTTGACCCGCACGCCGGCCGCGCCGAACTCCGCGGCCCATGTCCGGGTCAGGGATTCGACCGCCGCTTTCGATGCGCTGTACACCGAGGCGGCCGGGACCCCCTTTGACGCCACCATCGACGTGATGTTCACGATGCTGCCGCGGCTGCGCTCCACCATTCCCGCCGCCAGGGCTGCCGAGAGGAAATAAGTGCCGCGGACGTTGGTGTCGAAGGTGCGCTCGAACGTCGCGGCGTCCTGATCGAGTGTCAACGCTCCGGGGAAGCTCGCGGCATTGTTGATCAGAATGTCCACCTGGCCGGCCTGCATCACCAGCGCGTCCACCGACGCCGGGTCGGACATGTCGGCCGGGATGAACCGGGTCCGTTGGTGAGCGGCGGCGGCCTCACCCCTGCGCGGATCCCGGCCGGTGATGATCACCTCGGCACCCGCGTCGGCGAGCAGCCGGGCGCATGCCAGGCCTATTCCGGCGGTGCCGCCGGTGACCAGCGCTGTGTGACCCTGCAGTTCCATCTGTGTGTCCTTTCGTCTCCACGTGCCGGAACTCCCGGTCGGCGCGGCGGTCATCCAGATGCGATTCAGATCACGTGGATGAATCGGCGCCCCCGCATCCGTTTCGGCGGTCAGAGGCAGTGACGACACGGCCTCGGTTACGCGAACAGGAGAGGCCAACATGAGAATCGTCGTCATCGGCGGAACCGGCCGGATCGGATCAAAGGTGGTGCAGGGCCTGACCGAACATGGCCACGACGCCGTGGCCGCGGCGCCGTCGACCGGCGTCAACGTCCTCACCGGCGAGGGGCTGGCCGATGTGCTGGCCGGCGCCGAGGTGGTGGTCGACGTCACCAACTCGCCGTCCTTCGAGGAAGCCGACGCCCAGCACTTCTTCCACACATCCACCACCAACCTGCTGGCCGCGGAAGTCACCGCCGGCGTTGGACATCACGTCGCGCTGTCGGTGGTCGGGACAGAGCTGCTGGCCCGCGAAAGCGGCTATTTCCGGGCGAAACTGGCGCAGGAGGAGCTGATCGCCCACGGACCGGTTCCGTATTCGATCGTGCGGGCCACCCAGTTCTTCGAATTCCTCGGCGTCATCGCTGATTCCGCCACTGTCGACGGCACTGTGCGGCTGCCCGCCGCGTTCATCCAGCCGATGGCCACCACCGATGTCGCCGAGGCCGTCGCCATCGCCGCGGTCAACGCTCCGGTGCAGGGCATCAGCGAAGTCGGTGGGCCGGAACGGTTCCGGCTCCCGGACCTGATCCGCACGGCGCTGACCGCGCGCGGAGACGGTCGCGAGGTCGTCGCCGATCCGCAGGCGCGCTACTGGGGGGTGGCCATCGACGAGGGCACCCTGGTGCCCGGTGACGGGGCGACGCTGTTCGACATCCGGTTCGAGGACTGGATCCTCGAGGCAGCGGCCAGAAGCTAGAGGAATGGTGAACGGTCCGGCCGCGGCACTGGACCCGGCCGGACCCGCACCCGAGGAGAACGAACAACCATGGATGTCTTTGACGCTGTCACCAGCCGGCATGCGGTGCGCGGGTTCACCGACCAACCCGTTCCGGTCGAGGTCCTCGAGCGGGTCCTCACCGCCGCCCGATGGGCGCCGTCGGGGTCCAATCTCCAGCCGTGGCGCACCTACGTCGTGACCGGCGAACCGTTGGCACTCCTGAAGAAACGTGCTGTCGAGCGGGTTTCGGCGGGTGACCCCTGGGATGCTCGCGAATTCGAGATGTACCCGGCCGCACTGAAATCGCCGTACCGGCAGCGGCGTCATGACTTCGCCGAACAGCGCTACGGCGCGCTCGGTATCGACAGACAGGATATCGAGGCGCGGCAGCGCGCAGCGATCGGTAACTGGGACTGCTTCGGTGCGCCGGCAGCGCTGTTCTGTTACGTCGACCGCGATCTCGGGCTGCCGCAATGGGCCGACGTCGGCATGTACCTGCAGACGGTCATGCTGTTGCTGCGCGCCGAGGGGTTACACAGCTGCCCGCAGATGGCCTGGTCCACCACCCGGACCACCGTCGCGGAGATCGTGAAACCGGATGAGGGGTTGATCCTGTTCTGCGGCATGTCGATTGGCTACGAGGATCCCGACGTCCAGCATCCGCGCACCGGGCGGGCACCGCTGGGGGAGACGGTCACCTTCGTATCGGACTGATTCCGCGCTACCATCCATGCGGGCCGGGCCGGCCACCCGGAGACGATCGGACACGGTGGAGCGGTGATGTCGAGCGAGGGACGGAAACGGTCTCTGCTGGGGCGCGCCACCGAAACCGAGGTTCTACGAGGAGTGATCTCCACCGTGCGCGGCGGTCGGTGTCAAGTGCTGGTGCTGCGTGGTGAAGCTGGTGTCGGCAAGTCCGCGTTGCTCGGCTATGTCACCGAGGCGGCCTCGGCATTCCGGGTCATCGCCGTGTCGGGGGTGGAATCCGACATGGAACTCGCCTACGCCGGTCTGCAGCAGCTGTGCGCACCGCTGATGGGGCATTTGGACGACCTGCCACCACCGCAGCGCGACGCCCTTCTGGTGGCCTTCGGCCAGGGCGTCGGGCCCACTCCCGACCGGTTCCTGGTGGGCCTGGCGGTCTTGAGCCTGCTGGCCGCCGCCGCAGACGAGCAGCCGCTGCTGTGCGTGATCGACGACGCGCAGTGGCTGGATCAGGTGTCGGTTCAGACGCTGGGGTTCGTGGCCCGCCGACTGATGGCGGAGCCGGTGGCGCTGGTGTTCGGTGTGCGCGACACCGGCACCGAGGTGCTCGCCGGTCTCCCGGAACTGCGGGTCGCGGGCCTACCCGACGCCGAGGCCCGTGAGCTGTTGGAAACGGTCATGGTGGGCGGGATCGACCCGGGTGTGCGCGACCGTCTGGTCGCCGAGACCCGCGGCAACCCGTTGGCCCTGCTGGAGATACCGCGCACGGTGTCGGCGCCGGAACTGGCGGGCGGCTTCTGGAACATGGGCGCGCAGAACTCGCCGGGGCGCCTCGGAGAGAGGTTCGTGCGTCGGATCCAGGCCTTGCCGGACGCCACAAGGATGCTGCTGCTCGTCGCGGCGGCCGAACCCGTCGGCGACGCGGCGCTGTTTTTGCGTGCGGCGGCGCGGCTCGGAATCGCGGTCGACGCCTTGGCGCCGGCGGAGGCCGCCGGCGTCATCGAGTTCGGCACCCGCATGCGCTTCTACCACCCGGTGATGCGCTCGGCCGCGTACCGGGCCGCTGACCTCACCGACCGGCGCACCGTCCACCGCGCGCTCGCCGAGGCCACCGACGCCGAGGCGGACCCCGACCGTCGAGCCTGGCATGCCGCCAACGCGGTGGCCGGTGCCGACGAATCGGTGGCCGAGGAACTCGAGGCCTCCGCCGGGCGGGCGCAGAGCCGGGGTGGAACAGCCGCTGCGGCAGCGTTTTTGGAGCGCGCCACGGTGCTTACCGCCGATCCCGCGCTACGAGGCAGGCGGGCGCTGGCCGCAGCACTGGCCAAACGCGACGCCGCAGCGCCGGACGCTGCCTACGAGCTTCTCGGCGTCGCCGACCATTCAGCGCTGTCCGACCTCGACCGTGCCCGGGCCGCCCGACTGCGCGCACAGATGGAGTTCGTCCGCAGCCGGGCCGGTGACGCCGGGGCCCGGCCCGTCGGCGACACGGCGCCGGCGCTCCTGGCTGCGGCCGGTCATCTCGAGCACCTGGACGACTTCGCCGCCCGCGAAACCTACATGGAGGCTTTCGCGGCTCTGCTGTACGCCGGTCGGCTCGGCGCGCCGGGTGCACTGGGTAAGGCCGCGGCGGCGGCGCGGGACGCGGTGCAGCGCACACCGGAGCGGCCACGTTCGGTGGACCTGCTGCTCGAGGGGATGGTCGAACGGATCACCGGCGGTGTGCGCGCCGGCTCGGGGCCGCTGCGCCTCGCGCTGGCCGCCATGCTGGAGTTGGCGCGAGCCGACGAGACTCAGGTGCGGCGCTGGATGGTCCCGGCGTTCCCCGTTCTGCAGGAATCCGCGGCTTACGAGTTGTGGGATGACATGGTCGTGGGCCACCTGTCTGCCGCCGTGGTGCGCCAGGCCCGCAGCGCCGGAGTACTCGCCGGTCTGCCGCAGGCATTGGTGTACCGCGCCGGTGATCACCTTCTCGGCGGCGAATTTGCCACAGCAGCAACACTTCTGGAGGAGGCGGCGTCGCTGACCGAGGCCACCGGCAGCCACGGCCCGGTGCGGTACCACGCGGTGCAGCTGGCCGCCTGGCGCGGGGATCCGACGGGGGCCACCATCACCATCGAGGCGGCCGCCGCCGACGGTGCGGCCCGCGGGGAGGGACGCCTGCTGAGCTTCACCGGATACGCCGGCGCCGTCCTGTACAACGGGCTCGGCCGCTTCGAGGAGGCCGCGGCCTGTGCGCGCGACGCCTGCCGGCATGAGGAACTGGGGTTTCATGGGTGGGGTCTGCTGGAACTGGTCGAGGCGGCCGCGCAGGTCGACGACAAGGTGACGGCCACCGACGCGGTGCGACGACTGGAAGAGCGCGCCGGTGCCAGCGCCACCGACTGGGGCCTGGGCGCCCTGGCCGGTGCGAAGGCACAGCTGGCCGCACTGCTGGGGGAACCCGACCGCGCCGAGGAACAGTACCGGGAGTCTCTCGAGCGGCTGGCGCGCACCCGCGTCGTCGTCCATCTCGAGCGGGCCCGGCTCAGTTACGGCGAGTGGCTGCTCGGAGTGGGCCGGCGCGGTGACGCCCGACGAGAGTTGACCCAAGCCCACGACGCGTTCAGCCGGATGGGGGCGCAGGCCTTCGCCGACCGCGCGCGTCGTGGCCTGCTGGCTGTGGGAGAGAAGGTCCGCAAGCAGCCGATCGGTACCGGCGACGAATTGACCACCCAGGAGGCGCAGATCGCCCGGCTGGCCGCCGACGGCCTGACCAATCCGGAGATCGGGGCGCAGCTGTTCATCAGCGCGCACACCGTGGACTGGCACCTGCGCAAAGTCTTCGTCAAACTCGGTATCAGCTCGCGCCGGCAACTGCGCACGGTGTCCTGGGCCAGCTGAGGTTACTATCCTGAGCCATGGCGAGCGCGGACCGACCGCAACCGTTGCGTGGCCGCGACGCTGAGTGCCAGACACTGCGTGATCTGATCTCGACCACCCGGTCGGGCACCTCGGCTGTGCTGGTGTTGCGGGGTGAGGCCGGCGCCGGCAAGACCGCCCTTCTGGACTACGCGACCGAGCAGGCGACCGGGTTGCGCTGCCTGCAGGTGGCCGGCGTGGAATCCGATATGGAGCTGGCGTTCGCCGGACTGCAGCAGTTGTGCTCACCGCTGATGAAACACCTTGACGCATTGCCGACTCCGCAGCGACAGGCCCTCGATGTGGCGTTCGGGCTCGACGTCGGGCCCACCCCCGACCGCTTCCTGGTCGGTCTGGCAGTGCTCAGTCTGCTGGCCGCCGGCGCCGACGAACGCCCCCTGCTGTGCGTGGTCGACGATGCGCAGTGGCTCGACCAGGTGTCGCTGCAGACCCTGGGGTTCGTCGCACGACGTCTGCTGGCCGAGCCCATCGCGCTGCTGTTCGCCGCCCGTGATCACGGTGCCGAAGTGCTGTCGGGCCTGCCGGAGATCACCGTCGGCGGTCTGTCCGACGCTGACGCCCGCGACTTGCTGGACTCTCTGGTCGTGGGCGCTATCGATGCGGGCGTGCGTGACCGCATCATCGCCGAGACCCGGGGCAATCCGCTGGCGCTGCTCGAGGTACCTCGCAATGTCTCGGCCGCCGAACTGGCCGGCGGCTTCTGGCCTGCCGGAGCACGCCCGGCGACGGGGCAGGTCGGGGAGAGCTTCGTGCGGCGTATCGAGGCGATGCCGCGGGCCACCCGCACATTACTGCTGGCCGCGGCGGCCGAGCCGCTCGGCGACGGGGCACTGTTCCTGCGTGCAGCAGCCAGGCTGGGCATTCCGGCCGGCGCTCTGGCCCCCGCGGAGCAGGACGGCCTCCTCGAGTTCGGTACCCGGGTGCGGTTCCGGCACCCCCTCATGCGTTCGGCGGCCTACCGCGCCGCCGACCTCACCGAACGCCGGGAGATCCACCGGGTTCTCGCCGACGTCACCGACCGGGAGACCGACCCGGACCGGCGCGCCTGGCACGCCGCCAGTGCCGCGGCCGGCCCGGATGATGCGGTGGCCGCCGAGCTGGAGGACTCCGCCGCGCGGGCGTTCCGCCGAGGTGGGGTGGCCGCCGCGGCTGCCTTCCTGGAGCGCGCCACCGTGCTGACCGCTGATCCGGGGCTGCGCGGATCCCGCGCCATCGCCGCGGCCCACGCCAAACGCGAGGCGGCGTTACCGGAAGCCGCGTACGAATTGCTCGCGATCGCCGACCTGGCGCCTCTGTCGAAGGTGCAGCAGGCGCAGGTCTTCCGGATGCGCGCGCAAATGGAATTCGTCAGCAGCCGCAGCGGTGTCTCGGGTGCGCCTCGCACCACTGATGCTGCTGCGCAACTGTTTCGGGCCGCGCAGGGTCTGGAGACACTCGACGACGAGCTGGCCCGCGACACCTACGTCGAAGCGCTGACCGCTGCCATGTACGCCGGCCGCCTGGGAGAGCCGTCCCGGCTGCGTGAGATCGCCGAGGCCGGTCGCGCCGCCGTCTCCGGCGTGGCCGAGCTGCGGCGCCCCATCGATTTCCTGTTGAGCGGCCTGACGAGCCGCCTCCTCGACGGACCCAATGCCGGCTCGGAACATCTACGGATGGCGTTGGAACTGTGGAACACCCAGGTGCACAGCGATGGTCCGGTGGTGCACTGGCCGTTTCCTATTGCGCAGGAGTCTGCCGCGCACGAGATGTGGGACGACGCGGTCCTTCAGCAGATCGCTACCGAGATGGTGCGCCGGGCGCGTGACACCGGGGCGCTGGCGGTCCTTCCGCCGGCGCTGGCGTACCGCGCGGGGGTGCACGTCTACACCGGTGAATTGGCCACGGCCGCAACGCTGATCGACGAGGCCAACACCATCACCGCGTCGACGGGCAACAGTCCGGTGAAGTATCACTCGTTGACGTTGGCGGCCTGGCGTGGAGACCCCGTCGACGCGGCCGCGGTCATCGAGGCGGCGGCAGCGGACGCCAAGGCCCGAGGGGAGGGCCGGTTGTTCGGCCTCACCCGCTACACCGCGGCGGTGTTGTTCAACGGTCTGGGTCGTTATGACGAGGCCCTGGCCGCAGCGCGCGAGTGCTGCGAATACGAGGATCTCGGTTTCTTCAGCTGGTGCCTCTACGAACTCATCGAGGCGGCGGCCCACCTCGGTGACCTCGATGCGGCCGGGCCGGCCCTGCAGCATCTTCAGCAGCGCGCCGGCGCCAGCGGTACCGACTGGGGGCTGGGTGCCGTGGCGAGTGCGCAGGCATTGCTGGCGTCCAATGAGGACGCCGACGCCTTGTTCGTCGAAGCCCTCGAGCGTCTCCAGCGCGCCGACATCCCGCCGCAGATCGCGCGCACCCACCTGACCTACGGCGAGTGGTTACGCCGGGTCAACCGCCGCAACGACGCCCGCACGCATCTGAGCGAGGCGCACGAGATGTGGAGCACCATGGGCGCGCAGGCGTTCGCCGACCGGGCGCGCCGCGAGCTGATCGCCACGGGTGAAAAGGTGCGGAAGAAGACCGTGAGCTCCGGGAATCAGCTGACGGCGCAGGAGTCACAGATCGCCCGGCTGGCCGCAGACGGGCTGACCAATCAGGAGATCGGCGCGCAGCTGTTCATCAGCACGCACACTGTCGAGTGGCATCTGCGGAAGGTCTTCGTCAAGCTCGGCATCACCTCGCGCCGTCAGCTCCGCACTGCCACGTGGTCCGGCTGATCCAGGGCTGACTACGGGGCCCGCCCGCGGACTACGCACTACGGACTCGTGACCACGTACGGGCAAGGGTCCCCTCACCGGTCTCTCCGACCAGTCTGATGTCAGCAGCCCACGACGGGCTCCCTGAAACATCACCTGGGAGGACTGATCATGACCATCGCCGCTGTCCCCGGCGACATCGAACACGACAGCGAAGCCAAGGCGCGCTTCGTCGCCGATATGTGGCAGCACGTTGACCAGCTGTCCCGAAAGGCACGGGCGCTGACCCGCAACGACGCCGACGCCGAGGATCTGCTGCAGGAGACGATGCTGCACGCCTACACCGGCTTCCACACTTTCACCGACGGCACCAATCTGAAGGCCTGGCTGTACCGGATCATGCACAACCAGTGGGTCAACGCCTACCGCTGGAGGGAACGCCGCCCCGCGGAACTGCTGTCGGGCGAGATCACCGACCAGGCCATCGCCGAGTCCGGGTCGCACGCCTGCGCCGGTCTGCTGTCGGCGGAGGCCGAGGTTCTCGGTGCCTTACCGGACAACGAAATTCGGGCGGCCATGGAGGCGCTGTCCGAGGGTTTCCGGATGGTCATCTACTACGCCGACATCGAGGGATACACCTATGCCGAAACCGCCGCGCTGATGAGCATCCCGATCGGCACCGTGATGTCGCGGGTCTCGCGCGCCAGAATTCAACTGCGCCGGCTCCTGGCTCAGTACGACCGCACCATGGCCGATCTCGCGGCCTGAGAGAGGAGACCCCAATGAACAGCGACTACGGCGACGACTGGAAGGCGGCGGTGACCGTCGTGCAGCAGGCGCATCCGCCCGCCATCGCTGCGGATGCCGAAGCGATGACCGTGGTGATCGAGTATCCGCCGGGCAGCCGCGGTACGCCGGCGCACCGGCACCCCAGCGGCCCCGCGTTCGGCATCGTGCTGGAAGGCGAGATGCTCTTCGAGCTGGAAGGACAACCACCCCGCGTCGTCCGTGCGGGCGAAGCGTTCTGGGAACCCGGGGGTGATGTCATCCACTACCAGGACGGCAACAACCGCGACGACATCCGCACCCGGTTCGCGGTGACGATGTTCTGCGTACCGGGGCAACCCATGCTGGTGCTCGTCGAGAACGACGAGCTGGCGGCCCGCGCCCATCTGCGTGTGAGCTAGCGGCTCGGAATGTACTCCAGCGCCACCTCGCCGCCATATCCCAACTCCCGCAGCAGCGTCAGGTGCCGGTCGATGTCCAGCGTGCCGGTGCCCGGCTCGTGCCGGCCGGGGAAGTCGGCGACCTGGACGTGGACGATGCGGTCGGCGTGTGTGCGCAACACCGCGTTGATGTCCTCGCCGTTGGCGGCGAAGTGGTACAGGTCGGCGAGCAGCCCGACCCTGCCGTCCACCTTTTCGATGATGGCGACGGCCTGAGCCGCCGTGGTGACCGGGTAGCCGGCGATTCCGCTCATCGGCTCCAGCATCGGCAGGGCGCCCGCCGGCCGCAGCCGGGCGCAGGCCAGTGCCAGGTTCTCCAGCGCCAGGTCCGTATCGCTGCCGTCAGGTAACCCGTACGGCGCATTGCAGAGCCGGATCCCCAGCTGGTCGACGATGCCGGCCACCACGTCGCAGTGATCGCGGAACTCCGCGGCGCGGTGTGGATGCGACAGGATGCCGCGCTCGCCGGCACCCGCGTCGCCCAGGGTGAAGTTCATCGCGACCAACTGCGCACCACAGTCGCGCACGGAGTCGACGAATCGTCGTACCTCGGTGTCCGAGGGCACCGAAGAGTCGAAGGGCCACCAGGATTCGATCCGCTGGAAGCCGTCGGCGACGGCCGCCGCGGGCCGGTCCAGCACCGGGCGGTCGCCGTACAGCATGGTGACGTTGGCAACGAACACATCCGTCCTTCCTGCGATTTCGGCGCGCTGGTAACCGCTCAGCGGTTACCAGCGCGCCGAAATCGCTCATGCTATCCGGGCGATGATCCCATCCTCGACGGGGAAGCGGCGCATCACCTCGGGGTCATGGCCGGGAATCACCTCGGCGCCGGCGCTGCGCTGACGCAGCCACTTCAGCCCGGTGTACATGTCGGGCAGGCTGGAGGCGATGTGGAAGGGGCGTTCCTTCTCGAACTCCTCGTACATGTGCGACGCATCCGAGGCCAGCAGCACCGGACGCCCGGAGTTGTGCACCTCCACCACGATCTGGCCCGGGGTGTGCCCGGTGACCTCACGGAACGAGATGCCGGGAAGCGCCGGATCCTCCTCGGGCACCAGGGTCAGCCGTTGGTCGGCCTGCGCCTTGCGCACCAGGTCCACCTCGTCGGCCTCCACCGCGGTGCAGAAGATCGGCTGTTCGGCGATCTCGCCGGTCCAGAAATCGAACTCCAGTCCACCGGTGATGATCTGGCTCTGCGGGAACAGGTCCAGGTTGCCGATGTGGTCGTAATGGAAGTGCGTCAGGACCACATGCGAGACGTCTGCGGGGTCGACGCCGGCGTGGCGCAGCGCCTCGGGCACCGGGGTCACCAGCTCGCGGCGGCGCCGCTGCGCAACCTCGGGCCGGAAACCGGTGTCCACCACGATGGTTCGCGCAGCGTTGCGCACCACCCAGAAGAAGTAGTCGATCTGCACCGGTTCGTCGTCTTCGTGGTAGACGTCGAACGAGTGGTAGATCTTGTGCTTGCTGGTGTGCCACACGCCGTAACGGACGGCCAGCACTTCGTAGTCACTCAAACTGTCTTCTCCGTCTCCACGGCGGTTTCCTCGACGTCGTTCTCCGAACCGGCCGGTGGGCGCCGGGACCAGTAGTTGGCCAGCAGCGAGCCGGTGATGTTGCCCAGCGGGCTGAACACCGCGGCGGCCAGGCCGGCGGTGCCCACCATGCCCATTCCGGCGGCCAAACCTGTTGCCATACCGCCGTTCTGCATCCCGACCTCGAAGGTGACCGACCGGGAGTCGCGCTGGTTGAGACCGGACAGCCGGCTGCCCCAGTAGCCGAACACGTAGCCGGTGACGTTGTGGATGATGCCGACCACCAGCAGCACCAGGCCGACGTCGAGCAACGCGTCGCGGCCCGCCGCGGTGGTGATGGTGTTGTAGTACATGATCCCGAACATCGACGCGTACGGCATCCAGGTCTCGATCACCGGCAGCGGCCCGGTGACCGCCAGATGGTAGAGGCGAGCCAGGGCGATGGCCGCGGCGACGTAGCACAGCGACTGGAACACCCCCAGCCACGTCGGAGACAGATGGGTGGCAGCCAGATTCCACACCCCCAGCAGCAGGGCGACCAGCCACATCCCGGACAGGGCGGCGGCGACGTCGACCTTGCGGATGGCGGCGGGTGTGGCGGTGCGCAGATAGTCCACCAGCAGGGCGGCGGCCACCGGCACCAGCGTGATGCGGATGACGTCGAACATCATGGCGATGAAGCTGACGTCGACGATGCGGCCGCCGAACACCTTCATCAGGAACGGGGTCATCAGCGGCGACAGGATGGTCGACATGGCCGTGATGGTCACGGCAAGAGCGATGTTCGCCTTGGCCAGCAGGCTCATCACGTTGGAGGCCAGCCCCGAGGACACGCAGCCGTAGAGGATCACGCCCAGGCCGATCTCCGGGGGCAGGTTCGCGAACATCACCAGCACCACCGCGGCGATCGGCATCACCGTGTAGTGGCCGATCAACCCGACCAGGACACCGCGAGGATGACGGGCCACCCCGCGGAAGTCCGACAGCCGCATTTGAGTGGCCATCCCGAACATCACCAGCTGGATGACGGTGGTCATCAGGAACTTGCCGCTGAGATTCACCCCGCCCCAACTGCGGAAGGCCTGCGGGAACACCAGCGCGGCCACCACGCAGGCGATGATCCACCCGGTGTACTGGTAGCTCTTCAGCGCGTTGACCGCGCCGATGCCGATGGCTGCGCCGAACACGGCAACCAGCACGGCGGGCTGCCAGATACCCGCCGTGCCGACCGCGAGGCCGACGATTAACACCACGACTGCCAGTCCCGACAGGACCAGGCATCCTTTCCGTACCGCTACCACAAGCGTCTCCGTTTCTTGAAAGGTGTTGCGCGTCAGACGATCGCGCCGAGGATGAACACGCCGATCCCGGCCACCACCGACACCACACAGTCCATGACGGTCCAGGTCCGGAAGGTGTCCTTGACGCTGAGGTTGAGGAACTCCTTGACCATCCAGAATCCGGCGTCGTTGACGTGCGACATGAACCGGGACCCGGCACCGATGGCCAGTGCCATCAGCGCGGCCTGATTGGGGGACATCCCCGCGGCCAGCGGCGCCAGCAGGCCCGCGGTGGTGACGATCGCGACGGTGCCGGAACCGACGGCGATGCGGATCATCGCGGCCAGCAGCCAGCCCAGCACCAGCATCGGCAGCCCGAGCCCGTGGGCCAGGTCGGCGATCACATCGCCGACGCCGGTGCTCACCAGGGTCTGCTTGAAACCGCCACCGGCGCCGACGATCAGGATGATGCCGGCCACCAGCGGCAGCCCGGAACCCATCACGCTGCCGACCTTGTTCTTGCCCATGCCGGTGGCCAGCCCGAAGGTGGACATCGCCAGGACACAGCCGGCGAACAGCGCCACCGTGGGCTCTCCGATCAGCTCGGCCGCATGCCGTAACGAATCGCCCTCCGGCAGAACCATTTCCGCAATGGCGCGTACCAGCATGAGGAACACCGGAAGCAGCATCGTGACTAGCGTGGCAGTGGTGCCGGGAGTCTTGAGTGTGGGTTTGGGCGGTGCGAGGGTCGACGTGCCACCGCCCCCCGACGGCTCGGGGTCGTTCTTCGCGGGAGGCGTGTCGGTGCCGAACATCAGGGTTTTGACGTCGGGGGAGGTCACCCACTTGCTCAGGAGGTTACCCAGCAGCGGGCCGCCGAGAATCACGGTCGGGATGGCGACGATGATCCCGAACAGCAGCGTCTTGCCCAGGTCGGCGTCGAACGCCGAGACCGCCAGCAGCGGCCCGGGGTGTGGTGGCAGGAAGCCGTTGAGCAGTGACAGAGAGGCCAGGGCGGGCATCGCCACCTTCAGCAGCGGCAGACCGGTGCGCCGCACCACCAGCACGATGATCGGGAACAGCAGCACCAGAGCCACTTCGAAGAACAGCGGCAGCCCGATCAGAAACGCGATCCCGGCCATCGCCCAGGGGATCCACCGCGGTGGGACCGCGTGGACGAAACGATCCACCAGTGCCGTCGCCGCACCCGAGACGTTGAGGAGCTGTCCGAGCATCGCGCCCAACGCGATCAACAGCCCGGCGTCGCTGATGGTGCCCCCGAGGCCGTCGGCGAAGGCCTCGATCGTGGTGCCGGCGCCGAGTCCGGAGGTGATGCCCAGGAACGCGGCGCCGACGATCAGCGCGATCAGCGGGTGCAGCTTCGCCCAGGCGATCAGCACGATGATCAGGACGACGCTGCCGATGGTCAGGCCCAGCAGCAGGTCGTCACCGACGGTTGCGGTGGGATCCTCCTCGGCCGCCAGCAGCATCAGGTTCATGCGGGCACTACCTGGGCGATCTCTGCGGCGACGGCGTCACCGAAGGCCGAACAACTCAGCGTGCCACCGAGATCGGTGGTCAGCTTGCCTGCGGACATGGCGGACACGACGGCGTTCTCGATGACCCCGGCGGCGGTGCGGAGTGCATCGTCGTCGTGGCGTTCGGCCAGCCAGTCGAGCATCATCCGGGCCGAGACGATGGTGGCCACCGGGTTGGCCTTGTCCTGGCCGGCGATGTCGGGGGCCGAGCCGTGCGCAGGCTGGAACATGGCGTGGTCGTCACCGATGTCGCCCGACGGGGCCAGCCCCAGCCCGCCCACCAGGGCAGCGGCCAAATCGGAGATGATGTCACCGAACATGTTCTCGGTGACCAGCACGTCGTAGTCTTGCGGGCGCAGCACCAGGTTCATGGTGAACGAATCCACCAGTGCGTGATTGGTTTTCACGTCCGGGTAGTCCGCGGCCACACCGTCGAAGACACGGCGGAAGAACTCCAGCGAGCGAAAGATGTTCGCCTTGTCCACGCACGTCACCAGTTGTCTGCCACCCCGACTGCGCGCCAGGCTCAGGGCGTAACGGCTGATCCGCTCGGTGCCCTTGCGGGTGACCACCATGGTGTCGGCATAGACGTCGTCGCCCACCTGGGCGCCGCCGCCGAACGAGGCGAACAGCCCTTCGGTGCTCTCGCGGACAGTGACGACATCGACGTGCAGACCGTCGTGCAGGCCGCGCGAACCGGGATAGGTCTTGATGGGGCGGACCCCGGCGTACAGGTCAAATGTCTTGCGCGCGTTGACGATGAAGTGGCCTTGTACCTCGGTACCGTCGGGCATCCGGATATCCGGGTGCCCCATCGATCCCATCAGGATCGCGTCGGCCCGGCGCATCGCGTCCCAGGTGCTGGCCGGGGCCACCTCGAGAGTGCGTGCGTAGTAGTCGGCGCCGCCGTCGAGGTAGTCGAGACTGAAATCGACGCCGGGCACGGCGCCGGACACCGCGTCGAGGACTTTGATTGCCTGATCGACGATCTCGGGCCCGATGCCGTCGCCGCGAAGAACTGCAATGTTGTAGGTCACCGATGTTTCCCGTTCTGGGCGCAAGTGCCCGCTTGGTGATGGGTCGGGGTTCATTGCGCGAAACCTGGCACAGATGCCTGTTTCGCATACCAACGTCATATGTCGCATGCCGAACCTTTGATCCGACTCGGCATACGATAAAGTGATCCGCATCTCAACGTCAAGCGTCTCGGTAAACGGGGCTCACCGCCGAGTTCTTGAGCATTGACAGTGTTTGATCGCGTGGTTTAGCTTGAAAATGCGAAGCAATGATTCGCAATCCGAATCTAGGAGAACGATGACGGATCTTGATGCGGCCGACGGAGCCCAATCCGCACGGCGCGACCGTGAGGTGGCTTCGGTGTCCAACGCGATGCGCCTGATCGAGGCGCTCGGGCGGGTGGACGCCTCCGGGATCACCGAACTCGCCCGCGAACTGGAGTTGTCCAAACCTGCGGTCGACCGGCTGCTGAGCACCCTGATGAGCGGCGGCTATGTCGAGCACGTCGCCGAAGGTCGCAAGTACCGGCTCACCATGAAGCTTGTCGCCGTGGCCAATTCGATCAAGGACCGCACCGGTCTGCTCGATCTGGCCCGGCCCAAGCTGCTCGAACTGGCCGACATGTTCCATGAGACGGTCAACCTCGGCACGCTGCATCGCGGATCGATCGTCTATGCCGACAGCATCGCTTCGCGGCAGATGTTCCGGATCGAGCCCATGCCGGGTTCGGAGATTCCCGCCTACTGCACCGCGATGGGCAAGGTGGTGCTGGCCAACTCGCCGGCCGACGAACTCGAGCAGTATCTGCGGGACTACCGGCCGGTGCCTTACACCCGGTTCACCGCGACCACGGCGGGCGAGCTGCGCGAACGTATCGAGAAGGCGCGCGTCGACGGATTCGCGGTTGATGACGGCGAACTCGTCGAAGAGGTGTGCTGTGTCGCCGCGCCGGTGCTGGACCCGCGGGGCCAGGCGGTCGCTGCCATCTCGATCACCACCATCCGCAGCACTTTCGCCCGCTCCGGTGACCAGATGGCCAAGGCCGTGGTGGAAGCCGCACGGCAGGTCAGCGAAGCGCTCGCCCTGGCGGATTCCCGGTGAGCCGCTCCCAGAGCTGGTTCGGCGGTCTCGACAAGACCGGGTTCTTCCATCGCTCCGGCATCAAGGCCATGGGTGTGCCGAACCGGATGTTCGACGGCAGGCCCGTCATCGGCATCTGCAACACCTGGTCACAGCTGACGCCGTGCAACGCGCATTTCCGGGAACTGGCCGAACACGTGGCCCGCGGGGTGTACGAGGCGGGTGGCTTCCCGCTGGAGTTCCCGGTGACCTCCATGGGCGAGACGCTGATGCGGCCGTCGACCATGCTGTACCGCAACCTCGTCAGCATGGATGTCGAAGAAACGTTGCGCGCCAACCCACTTGACGGGGTGGTGCTGCTCTGCGGCTGCGACAAGACCACTCCGGCGCTGCTGATGGGCGCGGCCAGCGTCGACCTGCCGACCATCGTGCTCTCCGGCGGGCCCACCCTGCCCGGCCGGCGCCGCGGCGTGCCGCTGCCCTCGGGCACCGGCACCTACGCCATGTACGACCAGGTGCGCGCCGGGACCATGAGCACCGACGAGTTCGTCGAGGCCGAAGCCTGCATGTGGCGCTCCAATGGACACTGCAACACCATGGGTACCGCCTCCACCATGGCCTCGCTGGTCGAAGCGATGGGATTGGCGCTGCCCGACAACGCCGCCATCCCCGCGGTCGACGCCCGCCGCAAGGTGCTGGCCCAAGACACCGGCGTGCGCGCGGTCGAACTGGTCCGCGAGAACGTCGCCATGTCGCAGATCCTCACCCGTGAGGCGTTCGAGAACGCCATTCGTGTCAACGCCGCCATCGGCGGTTCCACCAATGCCGTGGTGCACCTGCTGGCGTTGGCCGGGCGCATCGAAGTCCCCTTGAGTCTGGACGATTTCGACACCGTGGCCGCAGGCACCCCGTTGATCGTGGACCTGGTGCCGTCGGGTAAGTACCTGATGGACGAGTTCTTCGACGCCGGCGGCCTGCCCATCGTGATCAACGAACTCGGTGACCTGCTGCACCGCGACGCACTGACCGTCACCGGAAAGACGTTGGGCGCCAACGTCGAGAACCGGACGGCGTGGGGATCGCCCGCCATCCGCACGGTGGACGATCCGCTGCAGCATGATGCCGGCATCGCGGTGCTGCACGGCAATCTCGCACCCAGCGGCGCCATCATCAAACCGTCTGCGGCCACCGCCGAGCTGCTGACCCACCGCGGCACCGCCGTGGTGTTCGAGGACATCGACGACTTGAAGGCCCGCATCGACCATCCCGACCTGGCGGTCGACAAGGACTCGGTGCTGGTACTCAAAGGCGCTGGGCCGAAGGGTTATCCGGGGATGCCCGAGATGGGGAACCTGCCCATCCCGGCGAAACTGTTGCGCGAGGGCGTCACCGACATGGTGCGCATCTCCGATGCCCGGATGAGCGGCACCGCCTTCGGCGCCGTCGTCTTGCACGTGGCTCCCGAAGCGGCGGCCGGTGGACCGTTGGCCTACGTCCAAGACGGAGACGTCATCGAGTTGGACGTCCCGTCGCGACGGCTGCATCTCGCCGTGACCGACGAGGAACTGGCCCGCCGTCGCGAGATCGCGCAACTGGCCGGTGGCACCAAACAGGTCGAAGGTGGCTACCTGCAGATGTATCTGCAGCACGTCACCCAGGCCGACACCGGCGCCGACTTCGACTTCCTGCGCGGCAAGCGCGGGGCGGGGGTGCCGCGTGCCAGCCATTGACCGGGTCGCGGTGGTCACCGGCGGCGGCAGCGGTATCGGCCGCGCCGCCGGCCTGGCGCTGGCGGGCAGCGGACACTGGGTGGTGTTCTGCGGCCGCACCGTCGAAAGGCTCAAGGAGAGTGCGGATCTCGCCGGATCCGGAGAGGTGCTCGAACTCGACGTCACCGACGAGGACTCGGTGAACGCGGCGTTCACCCGGCTGGACCGCATCGACGTGCTGGTGAACTCCGCCGGGGTGTTCGGAGCGCAGAAGCCCATCGCGGACACCACCCTGGCCGACTGGTCGCAGACCATGACCGTCAACGTCACCGGCTCGTTCCTGTGCGCCAGAGCGGCGATGAACTGGATGGAAACACACGGTGGCGGGCGGATCATCAACATCGGGTCGTTGTCGGCGCAGGTGCCCCGCCCGGGAGCCACGCCCTATACCGCCAGCAAGTTCGCCATCACCGGCCTCACCCGGGCGCTGGCACTGGAAGGCCGCTCCCGGAACATCGCGGTGGGTCAGATCGACATCGGCAACGCCGCCACCGACATGATCTCCGGTTTCGATGAGGCCTTGCAGCCGGACGGCTCGCGTAAGCGCGAACCGAAGATCGATGTGCGCCACGTCGGTTCCACCATCGCCCATATCGCCTCGCTGCCAACTGATGTCAGCGTTCCGTTCCTCACCATCATGGCCACCGGCATGCCCTTCCTCGGGCGTGGCTGAGACAACCATTAGGAGTTGCGTTCTATGACAACAAAAATCGCGATCATCGGTTCCGGCAACATCGGCACGGACCTGCTGATCAAGTGCCTGCGCGGATATTCGCGGCTCAAACCGGTGGCGATGGTGGGCATCGACCCGGACTCCGACGGCCTGGCCCGGGCGCGCCGGCTGGGTGTGCCCACCACCGACAAAGGGGTGGCCGGGCTGATCGCCATGCCCGAGTTCGACAGCGTCGACATCGTTCTGGACGCCACGTCGGCCCGGGCGCACATCGCCAACGCCGAAGCGCTGGCCCCCTACGGTAAGCAGCTGCTGGACCTGACACCGGCCGCGATCGGCCCGTATGTGGTGCCCGTGGTGAATCTCGAAGCGCACCTGGGGGAGAAGAACCTCAATATGGTGACCTGCGGGGGACAGGCCACCATCCCCATCGTGCATGCCATCTCGCGCATCACCCCCGTCCCGTACGCCGAGATCGTGGCGTCCATCGCGTCTCGTTCGGCGGGGCCCGGTACCCGGGCCAACGTCGACGAGTTCACCGAGACCACGTCGAAGGCCATCGAAGAGGTGGGTGGTGCCCGTCGCGGCAAGGCGGTCATCATCCTCAACCCCGCCGAACCGCCGATGCTGATGCGCGACACCGTGATGGCCATCGTCGAAGAGCCGAAATTCGATCTGATCACCGCCTCGGTGATCGAGATGGTGGAGCAGGTGGCCAAATATGTGCCGGGTTACCGGCTCAAGCAGGACGTGCTGATCACCCCGGTGCCGGCGGATGAACCACTGCGCACACTGTTCGAAGCGCAACCGCGCGACCGGTGGAAGGTGTCGGTGTTCCTGGAAGTCGAGGGCGCCGCGCACTATCTGCCCGCCTACGCCGGCAACCTCGACATCATGACCTCGGCAGCCTTGGAAGTGGCCAGCCGGATCTCGCAGGACAAGCTGAGCGGAGTCGCGTGATGGCAACCAAGATTTTTGTCCAAGATGTGACGCTGCGCGACGGCATGCACGCCATCCGGCACCGCATCGGCATCGACCCGCTGGTGAAAATCGCTGCCGCGCTTGATGCCGCCGGGGTCGACGGTATCGAGATCGCCCACGGGGACGGGCTCGCGGCGTCCACCCTGACCTACGGGCCGGCCAGCCACACCGACGACGAGTGGATCGCCGAAGTGGCCGCCGTGGTCAAGAACGCCCGGCTGACGACACTGCTGCTACCCGGTATCGGCACCATCGGCGACCTGGAGCGGGCCTACGATCTCGGCGCCCGGTCGGTGCGGGTGGCCACCCACTGCACCGAAGCCGACGTGGCACCGCAGCACATCGCCCGCGCCCGCGAGCTGGGCATGGACGTCTCCGGCTTCCTGATGATGTCGCACTACCTGGAGCCCGATCAGCTGGCCACCCAGGCCAAGATCATGGAAGACGCCGGCGCGCACTGCGTCTACGTCACCGACTCGGCAGGCCGGCTGACGATGGACGGCGTGCGCGCGCGGGTGCGCGCCTACCGCAAGGTGCTCAAACCGGAGACCGAGATCGGTATCCACGCCCACGAGAACCTGTCGCTGTCGGTGGCGAACTCGGTGGTCGCCGTCGAGGAGGGCGTCTACCGTGTGGACGCGTCCCTGGCCGGGCACGGTGCCGGGGCGGGGAACTGTCCCATCGAACCGTTCATCGCGGTGGCCAATCTGCTTGGCTGGGAGCACAACTGCGATCTGTTCGCGTTGGAGGACGCGGCCGACGACTTGGTGCGGCCCCTCCAGGACCGGCCCATCCGGGTCGATCGCGACACCTTGACCCTCGGGTACGCCGGGGTGTACTCCAGCTTCCTGCGCCACGCCGAGAAGGCCTCGAAAGACTACAACGTCGACATGCGCGATCTGCTGGTCGAGGTGGGCAAGCGCGGCCTGATCGGCGGCCAGGAGGACATGATCGTCGACGTGGCGCTCACCATGGCCGCCGCCTCCTGACCTCTGGGGATTTCGGCGCGCTGGTAACCGCTCAGCGGTTACCAGCGCGCCGAAATCGCAAGACGGTACCGTGAACCGGTGGCACAGCAGATATCGGTGATCACCGGCGGCGGTAGCGGTATCGGCCGTGCCGCCGGTCTGGCCCTGGCCGCCGCCGGCCATCACGTGGTGTTCTGCGGTCGCACCCTCGAAAGTCTGCAGGGCAGTGTGCAACTCGCGGGCTGCGGTGAAGCGCTGGTGCTCGACGTCACCGACGAGGGTGCCGTCGAGACGGCTCTGGGAAGGTTGGAGCGTATCGATGTGCTGGTGAACTCCGCCGGGGTGTTCGGGTCACAGCAACAGATCACGCAGACCTCGCTGCAGGCCTGGTCGGAGGTCATGACGGTGAACGTCACCGGATCGTTTCTCTGCGCCAGGGCGGCGATGCGGGTCATGCAGAACCAGGATCCGCGTGGGGGCCGGATCATCAACATCGGTTCGGTGTCGGGTCAGGTACCGCGACCGGAGGCCACGCCCTATACCGCCAGCAAGTTCGCCATCAACGGCCTGACCCGTGCGCTGGCGCTGGAGGGCCGCAGCACCGGCACCGCCGTCGGTCAGATCGACATCGGCAACGCCGCGACGGCCATGACAACCGGTTTCGACGGGGCGTTGCAACCCGACGGATCCCGGAGGCCGGAGCCGAAATTCGATGTGCGCCACGTCGGTTCGACCATCGCGCACATCGCGGGCCTACCGCTGGATGTCAGTGTGCCGTTCCTGACCATCATGGCGACGGAGATGCCGCTGCTGGGGCGGGGCTGACTCAGCGCCAGTGGGAGGCGAAGAAGTTCCCCGAGTCCACCGACGCGTCGAATGCCCGGGTGGTGGGCCCGACCTGCTGCACCGAGAGCACGGTCGGCGCACCGGGCCAGGTGTGGCCGCCACCGTCGACGCGGGTGAACACGACCTCGGTGCCGTCGGCGCAGCCCGAACTCGAGCGGAACGCGCGCATGCCGTCGCCGGCGTCGGGTAGCGGCACCTCGGTGGGGGCGCCGCACCCGTTGAGGCTGCGCCACAGATCCGTCATCGCCTGCGCGGGCACCACGGTGCTGCCGCCGCCGCGGCCCAGCATGGGCCCGCCGTTGAACGGCACGATCGGGTCGGCGGTGCCGTGGGTGGCCATGACGGCGACGGGTTCCGACGGCGCGCACGCCATGTTGGTGCCCAGAGTGCCGTCGACCGGCGCCACGGCGGCGAACAGGTCGGCCCGCTCGCAGGCCAGCCGGTTGGCCATGAACGCACCGGCCGACAAGCCTGTGGCGTACACCCGGTTGGGGTCGATGCCGAACTCAGCCACCAGCTTGGTCACCAGGGCGGAGATGAAGCCCACGTCGTCGACGCGCTGCCGGTCAGGCACCGAGGCGCCGCGCCCGTCGGCCCAGCTGAAGTCGATCCCGTCGGGGTAGGCCACCACGAATCCGTGCGCGTCGGCGATCGCGTCGTAATGCGTCAGCGCCTGGTGCGACGCTCCGGTGTTACCCGCGGAATGCAGGTTGATCACCAGGCCGTTGGCCGGGCCCGGCGGTACATGCAGGGTGTAGGTGCGGGGAATCCCGCCGAAGTCGAAGTGCGCCGTGGGCACTGAGCCGAAGACCGGCTCCGCGTGGGCGGGTGACACCGTGGTCAGAGCCGCGACAATACCGAGCATGGCCGCCAGTGCTCGCGCACTGCCGGCGACCGAGATGTGTTCCAAAGCATTCCCCCGCTGTGGTTGCCGTGCGTGGTGAGACGCTAACGTCCGTGACCGGCGTCCCGTGGAGTTTCGGCGGAACACCGCCCGGTGTTACGCCTCGTCGATCAGCCGCAGTACGGCGTCCACGTCGGCCTCGGTGGTGGCCCAGGAGCACACAAAACGATAGACCGGGCGCAGGACGTCGGGGGCGTGGATGGCATACCGCGCCGCGACCCGGGCATGGGTGTCGGCGTCGAGGACGACGAACACTTCATTGGCCTCGACGGGCGCGCCGAGTTGCCGGCCACGCTGGGTGAAGCCGGTGCTCAGGCGGGCGGCCATGGTGTTGGCGTGGGCGGCGAGGTCGAGCCACAGGTTGTCGGTGAACAGCGCCGTGAACTGCGCGGAGACGAAGCGGTGCTTGCTGGGCAGGTGACCGATCTGCTTCTGCACGAAGTGGATTCCGTCGAACAGCTCCGGCCGGCGCACCAGGATGGCATCACCGAACAGCAGGCCGTTCTTGGTGCCGCCGACAGTCACGATGTCGGCGTCGCCGATGGCGTCCAGCGGTGAGACTCCCAGTGCGGCAACAGCATTGGCGATCCGTGCGCCGTCGACGTGCACCAGCAGACCCTGCGTGTGGGCTTCGTCGACGAATTCCTTGATGGCCGCCGCGGTCCACAGGCGACCGTTCTCGGTGGACTGCGTGATGGTCACCACCGCGGGCTGCGAATGATGCACCGGCCCGCGGCGCACGGCGGCCCTGCCCAGCTCTGACGGATCGATGAGGCCGTCCGCGCTGGGCAGCACCGTCAGCATGGCGCCGGACAGCCGTACCGGCCCGCCCGCCTCGTCCACCAGCGAATGCGCGATATCGCTGCACAGGATGCTGTGCCACGGCCGTGTCGCGGCAGCCAGCGCGATGACGTTGGCGCCGGTTCCGGTGAGCGCGAACACGACCTCGGCGTCGGGGGAGTCGAACGCGTCCTTGATCAGGTCGGTGGCCTGCTGGGTCAGCGCGTCGTCGCCGTAGGACATGGCGCTGCCGTGGTTGGCGGCGACGACGGCATCGAGGACGGTGGGGTGCGCCGGTGCGGCGTTGTCCGAGGCGAAAGCGGTGGAGACGGTCACTGTCGCCATGATGTCACGCCGCACGGTGACCCTCGATGGTCAGTTGTTGCCGTTGCCGCGGCCGTTGCTCTTCTTCTCGCCCTTGCCGTTGCCCGGGTTCTTCTTCTGGTCGCTCTTGCCGTTGCCGGGGTCGACCTGCGGTTGCACCGCTACCGGTACGGCTTCAGGGATAAGGGTCTCGGCGGTGACGGGCGCGGGCGGCACCGTGGCCACGGGTGCGGGGGCAGGCGCCACCGGGGTGCTCAGGCCGGCCGTTTCTGAGGCCGGCGCCGCGGGCAGCGGCTCGGTGGCGTACGCCAGGGATGCCACGACGAACGCGGCCAGGATCCCGGCGGCGGCCAACCCCCGCCGCGCGTTCCTGGTGACGCTGCGGCGCGCGGGGACCGCCGTGGGGTGCTCGAGCATCTGAGTCGCGGGGCGACGGGGAAGGGCCACCGCCTGCAGGGCCCGCCCGTCACCGGCCAACGCGGCCCGCATCTGGGTGGCGCTCGTGAAACGGTTTCCGGGCGCGCGTGCCAGCGCGCCGTCGATGGTGGCGGCCAGGTGCGAATCGATGTCGGGTCGCAACGAGGCGATCGGTGGGGGCGGCGCGTCCAGGATGGCCCGGGCCAGTGCCAGCGGGTTCTCCTCGGGGTAGGCGTGCCGGCCCGCGAGCGCCTCGTAGCCCACCAGACCCACCGCGTACAGATCGTCGGCCACCGAAGCCGGTGCGCCAGAGACCCGTTCGGGACTCATGTAGGCCATGGTCCCGATGATCTGCCCGGTGCGGGTATGCGCGGCCCCGCCCGTCTTGGCGATACCGAAATCGGCCACCTGCACCCTGTCGCCGGAGGAGGAGATCAGCAGGTTGCCGGGTTTGATGTCGCGGTGCAGGATTCCCGCCCCGTGCGCGGCTTCCAGGGCCGACAGCACGTCGTCGAGCATCGACCTGACTGCCTCGGGCCGCATCGGGCCCTGGTCGAACACCTCCGCCAGCGTCGTGCCGGGGAGGCGCTCCATCACGATGAACGGGGTGCCGCGGTGTTCGCCGTAGTCGTACACCGCCACGATGTTCGGATGGCACAGCGCGGCCGCGGCCCGCGCCTCGTCTTCGAAACGGCGCCGCACCGACTCCTGGGATTGCAGCGAGGTGTGCAGGACTTTGACCGCCACCGGGCGACCGAGCCGGGCGTCCCAGCCGTCGAAGACTTCCGCCATGCCCCCGCAGCCCAGTAGGTCGTGCAGTTCATAGCGGTCGGCGAGCAGGTCATGGCCGTACACGCCGAGTTGATAACCAGGATCCGGGCCGGCTAAACGAAGCTCGACTAGCCACCCGCTGGTAACGCCGTGGGAACCGGACGCGACAATGTCGGTGACCGATCAACAATCGCGGGGTGCGAAAGAAGAGGAGTCGGAGAGTGTTCGTCAGGAAAATTGCCGCCGCAGCAGCGGTTGCTGTCGGGCTGGGCGCCGCTTCCGCGGTGCTCGGGGCGGGGCAGGCCGCTGCCGACAAAGACGGGTACTGGGTTCCCGTGCCGCCGCCGGGCCATATCGGGCAGATCGTGCACATCCCACCCGGCCACCTCGGCCAGATCGTGGGGGTACCGCCGGGGCAGTGGAACAAGGTGCCCAACCTCTGGCGCTGAGTTGGCGACGACGCCGGCGGATCACAACCGCCGGCGGCTGTCGGCGATCAACACCGAGCAATCGCTGTTGTTCAGCGCGGCACATCCTTTCGGGCCCAGCAGCTGGCCGACACCGGCGCGGTTGTGACCACCGATCACCATGAGCTGTATCTGCGCAACATTTCCGGCGAGGTAGTCGATCGGGTTCCCCCGCACGGTCACCGTACTGACATCGAGGCCGGGATGCTGCCAACGCCACCGCGCCACCAGGCGCTCCAAAGTGGCGTTTGCCCACCGGTTGCCCTCGGCCGCGGTGTGGTCGCCGGGGTGCCACGCCGACAGCACGCGTAGCGGGACCTGCCGCAGAACCGCCTCCTCGACTCCGAGTCGCAGTGCGTCGACGCTTTCGGCTGACTCGTCCATCGCGACGACAACACACCCGGTGTCGGAGGTCTTGCGCACCACGGTCACCGGGCACAGCGCCTGCGCTGCCACGGACGCGGCAGTGGAGCCCACGTGCCCGTCGTCGAAGTGATGCAGTCCGACGGCGCCGACGCAGATCATCCGCGCCCAGTGCGACGCCTTGACCAGCGCAGCGACCGGGGTCTGTGGTACGACGTGCGCCTGGACTTCGGGCGGTGGATCATGGGTGGCCTGCACCACGCTGCGCGCGTGGCGCAGAGCTGTTTCGGCAATCGAGCGCCGACCGGCATCCTCGTCGTCCCGCGGCAGGGCGTAGATCAGGTGCAGTGGAACGTGAAGCTCGGCCGCTTCGTCGGCGGCCCATAGCGCTGCGCTCAATGCCGCACGAGATCCATCGATTCCGACCACAACGGGTGCCGTCATCATCACCACCCCAATTCGTCTCCGTGCTTCATTCTCGAACGTGCACGGGGGTGGATGACAGTGCCATAGGTCCTCGGTTGAGGATCTATGGCCTGTGACGGGGCAATCGGCCTTCGACGAGTTCAGGGGGCAGACGGCAGTACAGAGGTGCGGCTCACGAGATGATGCGGGCCTTCTTCTCCTCGTACATCAATTCGTCTGCGCGCGTCAACAATTCGTCCACGGTGCTGGCGTCCGCCGGCGTCACCAGCATCACCCCGATGCTGGCCGACAGACGGTAGGGGCGTACCTCGGCCTCGTTGAACAGCCGGATTGCGTCGACCAACTGCTCCTTGAGTGATGCCGGGGTGGCCGTGGGGTCGGTGACCAGTACACAGAACTCGTCGCCACCCATCCGGGCCAGCACATCTGACCGGCCGAGCGTGCTGGCCAGCACCCGCGCGACGTCGCCGATCAGTGCGTCACCGACCATGTGACCTTTGCCGTCGTTGACGAGTTTGAGGCCGTCGACGTCGATGAAGGCCAGGATGCAGTTGCGGCCGTCGCGACGCGCTGCGGCCAGGCCCGGCTCGGCCAGATGGTAGAAGCCGCGGCGGTTGTTGATGCCGGTGAGGACATCGGTGACCGAGACCTGGCGGATCTCCTCGTTGGCGCGTTCCAATTCGGCGGTGCGATCACGGACCCGCTGTTCCAGCTCGGCATAGACCTGCACGTTCTCCATGGCGATGGACGTCGCATCTGCCAGCGCCTGCAGCAGGGTGACCTCCTGCTCCGACGGCTGATGTTCGTGGGCCCAGTAGTTGCCGATCGCGCCCACGGGGTCGAGTTTGCGAATCGGGACCATCACCAGGCTCTTGACGAAGGTGGGACGGTACGCGGCGTGCGGAATCCGGTTGTCCAGATAGATGTCCGGAATGACGGCGGCTTCCCGGTTGAGCATGGCCCATCCGCTGATGCAGACCTCCATGGGGAAGCGGTTGCCCTTCCACAGCGGGGCGATCGCGTCCTCGTCGGCGTAATAGCACTTGCCGTTGTCGCGCAGGACGAAGGTGGCGCCGTCGCAACCGGTGAGTTCACGGGCGGCGGTGCGGACGATGCGCTGAACGGTGTCGAGGTTGCGGGCCATCGAGAGTTCCTGGACCGCCCGCAGCAGGCGCTCCATACCGCGGATGTAGTCGATATCGCGGAACGGTTCTGACCACGGATCAACCGGCAAGCTCTCGGCGGTCAATGTCCCATACCTCCGTGCAACACCACATCACATGACAGCGGCTGCCGAGGCAGTTACCGAATGCTAGCCGATCGCAGGAAAACCTGACGGATTGCATGCATCTTTGCCGAGAACAACAGGATCAGCGCCCAGGAAGGGACGCGGCTCGCAGCCCGAAGGCGGTGACGTTGGGGTGTCAGGAGGGCGGATCGACGGCGCGTCGCGCAGCTTGTGGTGTGCTCTGATTCCGGCGCACCCGTCGACGGCCACCGGCAGCAGGCAGCCGAGCCGCCCGACGCCGACGGTCACGGGCACGGGGTCCGCGCATCCCGCAGCGCCGCGTCGGCCGCGGCAAGGTGGAGAAACGACCCCGTGACCACGATCGGTCCGGAGTCTGCGGTGGTCAGCGCATACTGCACGGCCGCCGCGGGGTCGTCGAGGGCCACCGCAGAGATGCCGCGGGCGCGGGCAGCTTCGACGACGTGTTGGGCCGGCACGGACGGCGCCGCCGGCCCGGCGCCGTCATCGGGAAGCCGGGTGGCGATCACCCGGCCCGCGAGCGGGGCGATGGTGGCCAGCATGGACTGCAGGTCTTTGTCGGCTCGGGCGGCGAGCACCCAGGTGGCGCGGGCGCGGGGGTACATGGCGCGGACCGTGTCGGTGAGCGCGACGAGTTTGACATTGTTGTGTGCCCCGTCGAGTATCACGTCGCGTCCAGCAACGCGGTGACGCTCGAATCTGCCGGGCAGCCGCGCGTACGCCAGACCGGTCCGCACCGCTGCGCCGTCGAGGGCCCATCCATCGCGTAGCGCGAGGTGCCGTGCCGCCCGGATGGCCAGGACGGCGTTGACTCCTTGATGGCGGCCCTGCAGCCCGAGCCGGAAATCCTGATCGCCGGTGTGCAGCACCGTGCCGGAAAGGTCCGCTGTGCAACAGATTTCGCGCGGGTCGACGGTGTGTACGGTGCACCGACGGGTCCGTGCCGTCGCGGACATGGTGTTCCGGACGCTGGCCTGGTGGTGACGCAACACGATGCCGTGCCCGTCCGTGGTCAGAATTCTTGCCTTGTGGCCGGCGATTTCGGCGACGGTTTCTCCCAGCAGGTGCGTGTGGTCCAGGCCGATCCGGCCTATCACAGCCACCTTGTCCGGCCTGGTGATGGCGTTCGTGGAGTCCAGCCGGCCTCCGATTCCGGTCTCGATCACGGCGTAGTCCAGCCCACTCGTGGCGAACGTCGTGAAGGCCACCGCATTGAGCGCTTCGAAGAAGGTCGGTGTGCCGAGCGGACTTGCCTGCAGCCGCTCGACAACGGGGCGCAATCTGTTGACGGCATCGACGAAGAACTCCACCGGAACCGGTCGCCCACCGATCTGGACCCGTTCGAGGATCGATCGCACGTGCGGGGAGAGATGGGTGCCCACCCGGAAACCGTGAGCATCGAGGATCGCGGCGACGAATGCGCTGACCGATCCCTTTCCCGCGGTACCCGCGATGTGAACGGTGCGGACGGCATTCTGCGGCGACCCGAGGAGGCCGAACAGTTCGACGGCGCGCGCGAGGCCCACCTGCTTGGAACCGCGGGGCAGGCCGTAGAGATAGTGCGTCGCGGCATCGAGGTCGACCGTGGCCGGGGAGATGCCCGCGAGAACTGCAGTCATGAAGCCATCGTAATATATCAGTCAACAAAAGATTGGTATATTAAGCCCGATCCGAGTGAGAGGGCGGTCGTCGACATGGTGCAGACGCTGCTGATCGACAATTACGACTCCTTCACCTACAACCTGGCCGCGCTGCTGACCGAGGTGAACGGCAGGCCGCCGGTCGTGGTGACCAACGACGCGGCTTGGGGCAGCCTGGACCTCGGCGCCGTCGACAACATCGTCATCTCACCGGGGCCCGGCGACCCCAACGTGCCCGCCGATTTCGGTATCTCCGCGCGGGCGATCGCCGACTCCGGTCTGCCGGTTCTCGGTGTCTGCCTCGGGCATCAGGGTCTGTGTGCGGAGTTCGGGGCGCGGGTGGTGCGCGCCCCGCAACCGGTGCACGGGCGGGTGTCGCGTATTCGGCACACCGGCCGCGATCTGTTCGAAGGGCTACCGTCGCCGATGTCGGTGGTGCGCTACCACTCACTGATCGCCGTCGATCTGCCGGAGGAACTGGAGGTCCTGGCGCGCACCGACGAGGGGCTGGTGATGGCGGTGCGCCATCGGCGCCGCCCGCTGTGGGGAGTGCAGTTCCACCCCGAATCGATAGCCTCCGACCACGGCGCCGCGATCATGCGCAACTTCCGTGCTCTCGGTAACCTTGTCCGTCGGCCCAAAGGTGTTGCCGTACCGAGGCAGACCAATCCTGTGTCGGGCCGACGGCAGGCCGGCTACGCCGTGGATCATCGCCGCATACCGCACCTTCCTGATGCGCCCTCGCTCTACCGGCGCCTGTTCGCCGGGCGTCCCGGCGCGTTCTGGCTCGACGGCCGTGCGGCCGAGCCGGGCGAGCGGTTCACCATCATGGGAGACGCGACGGGACCCCTGGCGGAATACCTGACCTATGACGTCGACGCGCGGCAGGTGCACGTCGACTCGGCGCGTGGACACCAAACACAGTCCGTCACATCGCTTTTCGACTATCTCGAAGTGCAGCTGACGAGTCGGGCGATACCGCCGGATGCGGCGCTGCCGTGCCCCTTCCGGCTCGGTTACGTCGGTTACCTGGGCTACGAACTCAAAGCGGAGTCGGGCGGTGGCCGCAGGCACCGCTCGCCGCATCCCGACGGTGCGCTTGTTTTCGCCGACCGGGCTGTGGTGATCGATCACGACCGAGGCTGCAGTTATCTCCTCGCGTTGCGCCTCGCCGGCGACACGCCACCTCACTGGTGGCTGGACCAGACGGCCGCGGTCCTGCGTTCCGTCGCCGCCGACGACGTGTCCACCGCCGCTCCGGCTGTCAGCAGCGCACCGCTGGACATCTCGGTCGACGCCGGCGTGCATCGGGCCCGGGCCGAAGAGTGCCTCGACCTCATCGGGCAGGGGCAGACCTACGAGGTGTGTCTGACCACCACAGCGCGGATCGACCGTGACATCGACGCCGTCGCGACGTTCGAGCGAGCGTGCGTGACCAATCCGGCGCCGTACGCCGCGCTGTTGCAGTTCGCGGGACTGTCGGTGGTCAGCGCCTCTCCGGAGCGGTTCCTGCGGGTAGGGGACAACCGGGTGGCGGAGTCCAAGCCGATCAAGGGCACCAGGCCCCGAGGGTCAACGCCGGAGGCCGACTTGTTGTTGCGGAACACATTGCACGGCAGCGAGAAAGACCGTGCGGAGAACCTGATGATCGTGGACCTGGTGCGCAATGACCTGACTCGGGTGTGTGTGCCGGAGTCGGTACACGTGCCCTCGCTTTTCGGTGTGGAGTCCTACCCGTTCGTTCATCAGCTGGTCTCCACCGTGCGTGGCACGCTGCGCGAGGATGTCCATCCGGTGGACGCCGTCCGGGCGCTGTTTCCCGCCGGGTCGATGACGGGTGCACCCAAGGTCCGCACCATGGACATCCTGGATCGCCTGGAAGGCCGGGCCCGCGGAGTGTATTCCGGTGCGCTGGGCTATCTTTCGCTCTCGGGCGCCATCGATCTATCCGTGGTGATCCGCACGGTCGTCGCCGCAGGCGGCAGCATCGAGATCGGCATCGGAGGCGCCATCACCGCGTTGTCGGACCCGGCTGAGGAGTATGCGGAGATCCTGCTCAAGGCCGCGTCCTGGCGAAACACGCTCGCCGCGCCTGCGCCGGTGGGTGTGCGAGCCGGGGTTTCAGTCGACAATTGATATACTAGACACGCTCAAACTGATATAGCACAATTGTGTCCTGTTGCCGACCGCACGCTGAATCGTCCACAAGCCAAGGAGATTTCCATGCCACAACAGGTTCGCGGTGTCATCGCCCGCTCGAAGGGTGCCCCCGTCGAGGTCACGACGATCACGATTCCAGATCCCGGGCCGGGTGACGTGGTGGTGCGCATCCAGGCTTGCGGGGTGTGCCACACCGACCTGACCTACCGGGACGGCGGCATCAACGACGAGTACCCCTTCCTGCTTGGACACGAGGCCGCGGGCATCGTCGAGGAAGTCGGCGCCGGCGTCGGCTCGGTCGCCGTGGGCGATTTCGTGATCCTCAACTGGCGGGCGGTGTGCGGGCGGTGCCGGGCATGCAAACGCGGACGTCCGCAATACTGCTTCGACACCCACAATGCCGGGCGGAAGATGACGCTGGAGGACGGCACCGAGCTGACCCCGGCGCTGGGTATCGGCGCGTTCGCCGAGAAAACCCTTGTCCACGAGGGGCAGTGCACCAAGGTCGACCCAGACGCCGATCCGGCCGTGGTCGGGCTGCTCGGGTGTGGTGTGATGGCCGGTCTCGGTGCCGCCGTCAACACCGGCAACGTGTCGCGCGGAGACTCGGTGGCGGTGATCGGCTGCGGTGGTGTGGGTGACGCGGCCATCATGGGAGCGCGGCTGGCGGGGGCGGGCACCATCATCGCGATCGACCGTGACCCGCGAAAGTTGCAGTGGGCCACCGAACTCGGTGCCACCCACACCGTGAACGCGGCCGAAGCCGACACGGTGGCCGCCGTCCAGGAACTCACCGGCGGGTTCGGCGCCGACGTCGTGATCGACGCGGTGGGCCGGCCGGAAACCTGGCGTCAGGCTTTTTATGCGCGTGATCTGGCCGGCACCGTGGTGCTGGTGGGCGTGCCGACCCCCGATATGAAACTCGAGATGCCGCTGGTCGACTTCTTCGCCCGCGGCGGGTCGTTGAAGTCGTCGTGGTACGGGGATTGCCTGCCCGAACGCGACTTCCCGACGCTGGTGGACCTGTACCGGCAGGGGCGGTTGCCGCTCGAGCGGTTCGTGTCGGAGCGGATCAAACTCGACGAGATCGAAGACGCCTTCCACACCATGCACGAGGGCAAGGTGTTGCGCTCGGTGGTCGTCCTGTGACATCACAGATCCAGCGCGTGGTGACCTCCGGGACGTTCGAACTCGACGGCGGCTCCTGGGACGTCGACAACAACATCTGGATCGTCGGCGACGATTCCGATGTCGTGGTCTTCGATGCCGCCCACACCGCGCAACCGATCATCGACGCCGTGGGTGGTCGCAATGTGGTCGCGGTGGTGTGCACCCACGGCCACAACGACCACATCACCGTCGCGCCGGAACTCGGTGCCGCGCTCGACGCCCCGGTGCTCCTGCACCCGGCCGACGCGGTGTTGTGGCAGATGACACACGCCGGCAACGATTTTCGTGCCATCGAAGACGGTGCCTCGCTGAAGGCGGGCAACCTGGAGCTGGTTGGTCTGCACACCCCGGGACATTCACCGGGCTCGGTGTGCTGGTTCGCTCCCGAGCTGAAAGCGGTGTTCTCCGGGGACACCCTGTTCCAGGGTGGTCCGGGGGCCACCGGGCGATCGTTCTCCGATTTCCCCACCATCCTGGAGTCCATCAAGAACCGGCTGGGCACCTTGCCGGCCGATACGGTGGTGTACACCGGCCACGGTGACTCCACCACGATCGGGGACGAGATCGTGAATTACGACGACTGGGTCGCCCGCGGCCACTGACGAGGCGCTGCGAGGAACGAGCAGCGCTGAGGAAGGGGCCCAGAGGCAGAAGCCACTGACGAGGCGCTGCGAGGAACGAGCAGCGCTGAGGAAGGGGCCCAGAAGTGGAAGTCACTGACGAGGCGCTGCGAGGAACGAGCAGCGCTGAGGAAGGGGCCCAGAAGTGGAAGCCACTGACGAGGCGCTGCGAGCACAACCCACTAGCCGGTTCCCAACAGGCGGTGCAGCACCGCATCGAGGGCCGCCGACATACCGGAGTCTGCGGCCGCGGCGTGCACCGCGTCCGCCACTGGCGACTCGGGTTCTCGCGCCAGCGTGATGACCCCGACGGTGGGCCCGGTGCGGTGCTCGCTGATGGGGCGCACCGCCATGCCCGCCGGCACACCGAAGGCGTAGAGCCACGCGTGCGATGCGATGGTCGCCAGCTGCGCGCTGCTCAGGTGTGCGTAGATGGCGCCCACTGTGTCGGCTTCCACCACCGGGGTGAACCGCACCGCCGCAGCGGCCATGTGTGCGTCGATGATCCTGCGGTTACGCATCTCGGAGGTCAGCGCACACAGCGGTAGCGTGGCCGCCTGCGCCCAGGTGAGGCTCGGCTGCGCCATGACGGGGTTGTCCTCGGGGGCCAGGACGACGTAGCTCTCCTGATACAGCACGGTCTGCCGGCAGCCCGGTGGTGTCTCGGTGTCGAGGTAGGTCAGCCCGGCATCGATCTCGAAGTCCGCCAGCCGCCGCGCGATCTCCCGCGAGGACAACGCCTCCACGCGCACCGTCGCCGTCGGGTGCACCTGCAGCAGACGCGTGGACAGCAGCGGAATCGCGGGAACCGAGGTCGGAATCGCGGCGATCCGCGCTGTCATGGTCAGCCGTCCGCGCATGCGTTCGACATCGGCCAACAGTTCGTCTCGCTCGGCGATGATCCGATGAGCCCAGGTGAGAACCCGGGCACCTTCGGCGGTGAAACCCTCGAACCGGTGTCCGCGCAGCACAATCGGAACACCGAGCTCACGTTCGAGACGACGGATGGCCACCGACAGGGTGGGCTGGCTGATGTGGCAGGCGGCAGCGGCGCGGCCGAAGTGCCGTTCGCGGGCCAGCGCCACGAGGTACTCCAACTGCGCGATCTGAACGTCGGCGGCCATGGCGTCGCTCCTTGATAGATATCAACTATCGAAGCATCTGGAAACGTCATGACCAAACCGTTGCCGGCTACTCGGCGGGCCCGTACGGTCAGGGTTTCCGATCGATCTGCAGAGGATGCACGCGTGCCCAGCATCGACAATGACAGCAGGTACCTCTTCGACGAAGGTGACGCCCAGATCACCCATGAGAAGAGTTACGCCGCAGGCGTTCCCGCCGTCATGGTGTCGCTGCGGCGCGGTGTCGAGCAGATGGGAGTGGTGCGCACCGCCCGCACCTTGGCCAAACTCAACCAGCGGAACGGCTTCGACTGCCCGGGATGTGCCTGGCCGGAGACACCGGGCCACCGCAAGCACGCCGAGTTCTGCGAGAACGGCGCCAAGGCGGTGGCCGAGGAAGCCACCACCCGGCGCGTGACACCGGAGTTCTTCGCACGTCACTCGGTGGCCGACCTGCTGGAACACACCGAGTATTGGCTGGGCCAACAGGGCAGGCTCACCCATCCCATGGTGCTGCGCCCGGGTGCCACCCACTATCAACCCATCGAGTGGGATCAGGCCTTCGCGCTGATCGCCGAGGAGTTGCGCGCACTCGGCACCCCGGATGCCGCGGCCTTCTACACATCGGGGCGCACCTCCAACGAAGCCGCATTCCTCTACCAGCTGCTGATTCGGAGCTTCGGCACCAACAACATGCCGGATTGCTCGAACATGTGCCACGAGTCCTCCGGCACCGCGCTGGTGGAGAGCATCGGCATCGGCAAGGGCTCGGTGTCGGTGACCGATCTCGAGGACGCCGACCTGATCCTCATCGCCGGGCAGAACCCGGGCACCAATCATCCGCGGATGCTGTCGGTTCTGGAGAAGGCGAAAGCCAACGGGGCCAGGGTGATCGCCATCAACCCGCTGCCGGAGGCGGGCCTGCTGCGATTCAAGGACCCGCAGAAGGTCCACGGCGTGATCGGCGACGGGGTGGGCATCGCCGACGACTTCCTGCAGATCCGTTCCGGCGGCGATCAGGCGTTGTTCCAGGGTCTGGCGAAACTGCTGTTCGACGCCGAGGACCGCCGCCCGGGCAGTGTGCTCGACCACGACTTCATCGACCGGCACTGCGCGGGATTCGACGCTTACGCCGCGCACATCCGTGCCGTCGATCTGGACACCGTGCTGGCGGCCACCGGCCTGACCCGAGCCGAACTCGACACCACCGCCCAGGCGCTGGTGGACTCGAAGAAGACCATCATCTGCTGGGCCATGGGTCTGACCCAGCAGACCCATGGGGTGGCGACCATTCAGGACGCCACGAATCTTCTTCTGCTGCAGGGCATGATCGGCAAGCCCGGCGCGGGGGTGTGCCCGGTGCGTGGGCACTCCAACGTCCAGGGTGACCGGACGATGGGTATCTGGGAGAAGATGCCGGAGCCGTTCCTGGCGGCTCTGGACACCGAGTTCGGCATCACCAGCCCGCGCCGGCACGGCTATGACGCCGTTGACGCCATCCGGGCCATGCGTGACGGGCGGGTCTCGGTGTTCATGGCGATGGGCGGCAACTTCGTCTCGGCCACCCCTGACACGGAGGTCACCGAGGCCGCGCTGCGCAACTGCTCCTTGACCGTGCAGGTGTCGACGAAGCTGAACCGCTCGCATCTGGTGACCGGGCGCACCGCGCTGATCCTGCCGTCCCTGGGCCGCACCGACAAAGACGTGATCGACGGCCGCAAACAGGTTGTCACCGTCGAGGATTCGATGTCGGTGGTGCACCTGTCCCGCGGTGGGCTCATGCCGCCGAGTCCGCAGGTGCGCAGTGAGGTCGCCATCGTGTGCGGGCTCGCCGGGAAGTTGTTCGGTGTGGCTCATTCGGTGCCGTGGTCGGAGTTCGCATCCGATTACGACCGGATCAGGGACTCCATCGCACGGGTGGTGCCGGGATTCACCGACTTCAATCGGCGCGTGCGCGAACCCGACGGCTTTGTGCTGCCGCACCCACCGCGCGATGAGCGGGCGTTCACGACGTCGACGGGTAGGGCGAATTTTGTGGTCAACCAACTGCACTGGTTGCCGATACCCGAAGGCAGACTGATCCTGCAGACCATGCGCAGCCACGATCAGTACAACACCACCATCTATGGGCTCGACGACCGCTACCGCGGGGTCAACGGCGCGCGCCGAGTGGTGTTGTGCCATCCCGACGACATCGCCGCCGGTGGCTTCGTCGACGGCGAGCGGGTGGACCTGGTGTCGGAATGGCCGCTCGACGGTGGCGCCGTCGAGGAGCGGCGCGCCGAGGACTTCCGGCTGGTGGCCTACCCGACCCCGCGTGGCAACGCCGCAGCCTACTACCCGGAAACCAATCCGCTGATTCCCCTGGACCATACCGCGCGCAGGTCGAACACGCCGGTGTCCAAAGCCATCACGATCCGTCTCGAGCGCCGCCGATGAAGCGAGGGCGCTGATGGGACGGGTCACCGCCCGCACCCGCGTCACCCGGATCACCGCCGAGCGCAGCGTCCATCGCCCCGACACGCTGGCCGTCGAGGAACCGCTGGAGATCAGGGTGGCCGGCCGGCCCCTGGCGGTGACCATGCGCACGCCAGGATCGGATATCGAACTGGCACAGGGGTTTCTGCTCACCGAGGGGTTCATCGCCGACCGTTCGGACATCGCCGCCGTGCGTTACTGCAACAGCCGCGGCGCGGACGGCGCCAACACCTACAACGTCCTCGACATCGATCTCGCCGCAGGGGTGGCACTGCCCGAGACCGGTGTCGAACGCAACTTCTACACCACTTCCTCGTGCGGCGTGTGCGGCAAGGCCTCACTCGATGCCATTGCTCAGCGCACGCGGCACAGCCCCGCCGACGACACCGTCGGCGTCCGCACGCAGGTGCTGACGAGTTTGCCCGACACCTTGCGCGCGGCGCAGAAAGTCTTCGACAGCACCGGAGGCCTGCACGCCGCCGGGTTGTTCACCGCGGACGGTGCACTGCTGACCGTGCGTGAGGACGTCGGCCGGCACAACGCGGTGGACAAGGTGGTCGGCTGGGCTGTCGAACAGCAGCGAATCCCGTTGTCCGGCACGGTCCTGATGGTCAGCGGGCGCGCCTCGTTCGAGCTGGTGCAGAAGGCCGTGATGGCGGGCGTCCCGGTGCTGGCGGCCGTGTCGGCGCCGTCCTCGCTGGCCGTCGACCTCGCCCAGGACAGTGGTCTGACGCTCGTCGGCTTTCTCCGGGGCGCCAGCATGAACGTCTACAGCAGGCCGGACCGGATCACCGGGCTGGGCTGACCGCCCGGAGTACCGCCACCGCATCCACGGTGGCCGCCACATCGTGCACCCGCAGGATCGTCGCGCCGCGCTGGGCGGCCAGCAGTGCCGCCGCCACCGAGGCCGCACACCGGTCGGCCACGCCACGGCCGGTGAGGGCACCCAACATGCCTTTGCGGGACAGCCCCGCCATGATCGGCAATCCCATGGGTGCCGTGTCGGCCAGGCCATCCAGCAGCGCCAGGTTGTGCTTCAACGTCTTGCCGAAACCGAAGCCGGGATCGACCACCAGGTGATCCCGGGGGATGCCGGCCACGCAACAGGCCGCGACGCGGTCGAGCAGGAATCCGCGTACCTCGGCCACCACATCGCCGTAGGCCGGTGCGTCCTGCATGGTGGCCGGCTCACCCTGCATGTGCATCAGGCACACCGGAACCTGCAGCGCTGCCGCGGTTTCCAGCGCACCGGGGATCTGTAATGCCCGAACGTCGTTGATCATCACCGCACCGGCGGCGACGGCCGCACGCATCACCTCGGGCCGCGAGGTGTCCACCGAGACGGGTACCGAAGCCACCCGTGCCAGGGCCGCCACCACCGGGATCACCCGCCGCAGCTCCTCGGCCACCGATGGCGGCGACGCGCCGGGCCGGGTGGACTCCCCGCCCACATCCAGCAGATCGGCGCCCTCGGCGACGAGCTGCATACCGTGCGCGACAGCGGCCACCGCGTCGCGGCCGCCGTCGGAGAACGAATCCGGTGTCACGTTGACGATGCCGCACACCAGCGGTGCGCGGTCGGCCAGTCGGGCGACCAGCCGGTCGCGGACACCGGGGGAGTAGGCGAGCGCCGTCATCCGGGCCAGGACACGCCGAACTCTTCAGCCGCGTCGGTCAGCCATTCGGCGACGTACCGGGCGAACGACGATCTGGCGAGGATCTGGTAGTCGGTCCCGTTGTCGTTCAACGGGATCAAGACCACCGCGGCCAGTCCGAGCATCGTCTGCGCGGCCATACCGGTCCGGAACGCCGAGGAATGCAAGTCCAGTGAGCACCCCTTGGCGAGGACGTTGCGGGCATCGGCGCCCTGCAGTCGCAGGGTGGTGCGTTGGGCGGAGACATCCACCGCGGCGCCGCCGTGCTCGGAAATCGACTGCTGCAGTGCGGCTTCGAGCACCTCGCCGGAACACTCGGTGGAGCACACCAGCCATTCCTCGGGCCCGAACCAGATGGCGCTGGTGTCACCTGCGGTCGTCACCGTGGACGGCGCCTGTGGCAGGGCGGGCAACCCGAGGACGTCGGCCGCCGCCGTGGCGGCGTCGCCGGCCGGGTCGAGCCACAGATCGACCATGGCCACGTAGGGTTCCTCGGTGACGCGCGCCGAGGCCGGCAGCGTCGCGAATCGGGATTCGTAGCCCTGCAACGGGCTTCGGCGTACCAACGGACGGGGCGGGTTCAGGGTTTCAGCCATCTCGGCGTGCTCCTTCGGGATCGACGAGGACGGTGCCGGTGACTTCCACCGGCACCAAGGTGCCGTCCACGGGGACGTGCAGGGTGTCACCGATACGGGCGTGACCCCCCTTGACCAGTGCCAACGCGAACGGTCGGCCCAATTCGGCACTGCGGTAGCTCGACGTCACGTGCCCCAGCATCGGCACCGGTGGCGGGGGGAGCACACCGTCGGCGACGAACTCCACGATCTGCGCGCCCTCGGGCAGCACGGTGTCGGCGTCGGTGGGCAGAAGTCCGACGAACTGCTTGCGCAGCGGATTCAGGTTCTCGCTGCGGGTGAACGAGCGCTTGCCCACGAAGTCGGGTTTCTTCTTCGACACCGCCCAGCTCATGCCCAGGTCCTGGGGTGTGACGGTGCCGTCGGTGTCCTGCCCGATGATCGGATAGCCCTTCTCGGCGCGCAACACGTGCATGGTCTCGGTGCCGTACGGGGTGATGCCGTGCCGCTGGCCGGCCTCGATGAGCCGTTCCCACACCGCGGTGGCGTACCACCCCATGACGTTGACTTCGTACGCCAGCTCGCCGGAGAAGCTGACCCGGCCGATGCGCACGTGCACCCCGTCCAGTGCGGTGTCCCGCCAGGCCATGAACGGGAACGCGTCATTGCTGACATCGAGATCACCGAACACCGCTCCGATCACGTCACGGGACTTGGGGCCCACCACCGGGAAGGTGTGCCACTGTTCGGTCATCGAGGTCAACCTCACCCGCAGATGGGGCCACTCGGTCTGCAGCCATTCCTCCATCCAGTCCAGGATGTGGGCGGCGCCACCGGTGGTGGTGAAGACCTGGTAGCGGTTGTCGGCCAGGCGCATCACCGTGCCGTCGTCGATCACCATGCCGTCCACTCCGCACATGACGCCGTAGCGCACCATGCCGACCTTCAGGGTGCTCATCATGTTCGTGTAGAGCAGATCCAGGAAGGTCCCGGCGTCGGGACCCTGCACGTCGATCTTGCCCAGGGTCGAGCCGTCGAGAATGCCGACACCGGTTCGTACTGCGGCACATTCGCGCAGTACCGCGTCATCCATGCTCTCGCCGGGCAGCGGATAGTAACGGGGCCGCTTCCACTGGCCCACGTCCTCGAACACCGCGCCGCGGGTTACGTGCCAGTCATGCACGGCGGTCACCCGCTCGGGGTCGAACATCCGGCCGCGATCGCGGCCTGCCAGCGCGGCGAACGCCACCGGCGTGTAGGGCGGTCGGAAGGTGGTCACGCCGAGGCTGTCCATCGGCACACCGAGCAACTCGGACGTGATACCCGAAGCCACCACGCCCGAGGTCTTGCCCTGGTCGTGTGCGGTGCCGATGGTGGTGTAGCGCTTGATGTGCTCCATCGAACGCATCCCCGCGCCCACTGCACGCGCCAGGTCGGCCACGGTGGCGTCGCGCTGCAGGTCGACGAACTGGCGTTCGGTGCCGCCCGCATCGGGCACCTGCCACAGCACGACGCCCGGCGCCGGGATACGCACCGGATCGGATTCCGCGACAAGCTGATTGGGAACGATACCGAGCACGGCCGCGACGGCCTCCCGTCCGTTGCGCACACATCCCGGAAGGTCGAACACCCCGGCCGCGGACCCGGCCACGCTCACACCCTGGAGCGGTTCGCCGGGCACGAACGCACCCAGCGCGTCGTCGTAGCGCAGCTTTCCGCGGGCCTGGCTGAACAGGTGAACCGCGGGATTCCAGCCGCCGCTGACCAGCAGCACATCGCAGGCCACGCTCTTGCCTGCAACCACGGCATGGGTGATGCGGTGCTCGCCGAGCGTGCCGCTGACGGTGGCGCCGGCGTAGATGGCGATGTCGCGGATCGCCGCATCGGCCAGCAGGTCCGTCGAAACCTGTTCTCGGGCATCGACAATCGCGTTGACCGTGATGCCGGCGTCGTGCAGCTCGAACGCTGCTGTGTACGCCGAGTCGTTGGTGGTGAACACCACGGCCTGCTCGCCGACCTTGACGCCGTAGCGGTGCAGGAAGGTGCGGGCAGCGCCCGCGAGCATGATGCCGGGCCGGTCGTTGTCGGTGAACACCACCGGCCGTTCGTGGGCGCCGGTGGCGACCACGACGTGTCCGGCGCGGATCCGCCAGACCCGCTGCCTGCTGACCGCGGCGGGTGCGTCGACGCCCAGATGGTCGGTGCGGCGCTCCAAAGCCAGCACGAAGCCGTCGTCGTAATGTCCGAACGCGGTGGTGCGCTGCAGGTGCAGCACATCACGGTGGCCCTGCAATTCGGCCACCACGTCGGCTACCCAGTCGAGCGCGGGCCGGCCGCCGATGGTGTCGGTGCTACCGAGCAGGGAACCGCCCGGTTCACTCTGCTCGTCGATCAGCACCACCCGGGCCCCGGAGCGGGCGGCGGTCAGCGCCGCCGCGAGTCCGGCCGGCCCCGACCCCACCACCAGGACGTCGGTGTGCACGTGGGTGGCGTCGTAGCGGGCGGTGTCGGCGATGGCGGCCAGGCGGCCCTGCCCCGGAATGCCCCGCGCGGCCAGCCCGTCGAACAGCTCGACGGTGGTGGCGAGCAGCATCGGCTCCGGGAACGGGTGCTCCATCTGGACCAGGCCGCCGGTGTCCTCGGCCCAGGCAGCGGTGAAACCGCGGGGCCGTCCCAGCTTGATGCTCGTGGTGACCTGGTGGATTCCGTTGGCCAACAACGCCGATGCCAGCGTGTCCCCGGCGTGGCCGGTCAGTTCGCGGTCGTTGAAGGTGAAGGTGTAGGTGGTGTCGCGGTCGATGCGGCCACCCTCAGCGGTGCGGAAGTTCATCAGATCGTCGGCTTCTGCTCGTCGAGGCGGTAGACGCGCTCGAATCGGTAGGTGGCGGTGTCACGGACGGCGTTGAACCAGCGGCGGCAACCTGCGCTGTGACTCCACCGCTCGGCAAAGCGCCCCTTGGGGTTCTTGCGGAAGAACACGTAGTGCGCCCATTCCTCGTCGTTCAGCGCATACGGGTCCTCGGGGTAAGCGACGTGTGCCTCGCCGCCATAATGGAATTCGGTTTCCTCGCGCGGCCCGCACCACGGGCATTCGATGAGTTGCATCTGATTCTCCTAGTGTGCGACGCCGGCGGCACCGTGTTCGTCGACCAGCGCGCCGGTGACAAAGCGGTCGAGGCTGAATGGGGCGATGAACTCGTGTGGCCGGTCGTGGGCGATGGTGTCGGCCAGACACCAGCCGATCCCGGGGGTGGCCTTGAAACCGCCGGTGCCCCAACCCGCATTGAGGTACAGGTTCTCGTACGGGGTGCGCCCGACGATCGGTGAGGCGTCGGGGCAGACGTCGACGATCCCGGCCCAGGTGCGCAGCAGGTGCGCGCGGGCGAAGATCGGGAACAGCTCCACCGCCGCGGCCATCTGGCGTTCGATGATGTGGAACGCCCCGCGCTGGCCGTACCCGTTGTAGGAGTCGACGCCGGCGCCCATCACCAGCTCGCCCTTGTGGGCCTGAGAGACGTAGACGTGCACGGCATTCGACATCACGACCGTCGGGTGCACCGGCTCGAGCAGTTCGGAGACCAGTGCTTGCAGCGGGTGGCTCTGCAGGGGTGTGCGAATACCCAGCATGTCGGTGAGGGTGGAGGTGTGCCCGGCCGCGCAGAGGGCGACCTGCCCGGCGGCGATGTCGCCGCGGGTGGTGCGCACACCGGTCACCCGGTCACCGTCGGTGGTGAAGCCGGTGACTTCGCAGTTCTGGATGATGTCGATACCCGCTTCGTCGGCGCGCCGGGCGAAACCCCACGCCACGTAGTCGTGTTTGGCGATACCGGCCCGCGGCTGATACGTCGCACCCAGCACCGGGTAACGAATGTCGCTGGAGACGTTGACGATCGGGCACAGCTTCTTGACCTCGTCGGGGTCCACCCACCGCGCGTCGATACCGTTGAGCTTGTTGGCCTCGACCCGCCGCACGCTGTCGCGGACGTCCTGCAGGCTGTGGGCGAGGTTCAACACACCGCGCTGGCTGAAGAGGATCGGATACTCGAGGTCCTCTTCGAGGCCTTCCCACAATTTCAGGGCATGCTCGTAGATCAGGGCGCTCTCGTCCCACAGGTAGTTCGAGCGGATCAAGGTGGTGTTGCGCGCCATGTTGCCGCCGGCCAGCCAACCACGTTCCAGTACAGCGACATTGGTGATCCCGTGGTTCTTGGCCAGGTAGTGGGCCGTGGCCAGGCCGTGCCCGCCGCCGCCGACGATCACCACGTCATAGGACTTCTTCGGCTCGGGGGTGCGCCACAAGAAGTCGGGGTGGTCGGGAAGGTGTGCTCCGGGTGGTGTCTTCACAGTGCCATCTCCTTCGAAGAGGCCGACTTCAGGCTCGGGTACAGCGGGAAGCGGCGGGCCAGCTCGGTCACCCGGTCGCGCAGTGCGCTCAGCGCGACGTCGTCGGCCTCGGGTCGCAGCGCATGGCTGATGACGTCGGCCACTTCACCGAACGCCTCGAGGTCCAGGCCGCGGGTGGCCAGCGCCGCGGTGCCGATCCGCACACCGGAGCTGATCATCGGCGGGCGTGGATCGAACGGAACGGCGTTGCGGTTGACCGTGATTCCCACCTGGTGCAGCCGGTCCTCGGCCTGTTTGCCGTCGAGTTCGGAGTTGCGCAGATCAACCAGGACCAGGTGCACGTCGGTGCCCCCGGAGACCACGCTGATGCCGGCGGCGCGAGAGTCGGCCTGCAGCAGCCGCTCGGCCAGGATCCGGGCGCCGTCGAGGGTGCGCTGCTGGCGTTCTTTGAAGGCGGGCTCGGCGGCGAGTTTGAACGACACCGCCTTGGCGGCGATGACGTGCTCCAGCGGGCCGCCCTGCTGGCCGGGGAACACCGAGGAGTTGAACTTCTTGGCCAGGGCTTCGTCGTTGGTCAAGATGATGCCGCCGCGCGGGCCGCCGAGGGTCTTGTGGGTGGTCGAGGTGACGACGTGAGCGTGGGGGACCGGTGACGGGTGCAGCCCTGCGGCCACCAGGCCGGCGAAGTGGGCCATGTCCACCATCAGGTAGGCGCCCACCTCGTCGGCGATGCGGCGGAATTCGGCGAAGTCGAGCTGGCGCGGGTAGGCCGACCAGCCGGCCATGATCAGTTTGGGCTTGCGTTCGTGGGCCAGGCGTTCGACCTCGGCCATGTCGACCAGGTGGGTGTCCTCGGTGACGTGGTAGGCGGCGACGTCGTAGAGCTTGCCGGAGAAGTTGAGTTTCATCCCGTGGGTCAGGTGTCCGCCGTGCGGCAACGCCAGGCCCAGGATGGTGTCGCCGGGTGACAACAGCGCAGCCATCGCCGACGCATTGGCTTGAGCCCCCGAATGTGGTTGCACATTCGCATATTTGGCGCCGAAAAGGCTGGTGAGCCGATCGATGGCGAGTTGCTCGATGACGTCGACGTGCTCGCAGCCGCCGTAGTAGCGGCGTCCCGGGTAGCCCTCGGCGTACTTGTTGGTCAGGACCGATCCCTGGGCCTGCATCACCGCCAGCGGGGCGAAATTCTCACTGGCGATCATCTCCAGCGTGTTCTCCTGGCGGGCCAGTTCGGCGGCGATGGCACTGTGCACCGCGGGATCGAGGTCGGCCAGTGACTCCCCGAGTATCGGGTTGGCCCCGCGGTCGAGAGCGGCGGTGTGGAGGGTCATGTATGCCTTCCTGACATTCCAGATCAACGGAACTAATATATCAATGTGCGATTAGGATAAGATCACACGGCGACCACGTCAATGGGTGGTTCGGAAAGGGGCAGGCGACGATGACCGTGACGGATCTGATCAACGGTGCCGAGGCCGGCGCGGAGAGCAACGCCGACCGGGCGTACGAGGTCACCCGAGAACGCTTGGTGCTGCTCGACATTCGCCCGGGTGAACCCATCAACGACGAGCAGATCGCCGACGAACTCGGTCTGGGCCGGACGCCGGTGCGCGAGGCGCTCAAACGGCTCGAGCGGGAACGCCTGGTCATCGCCTATCCGCGCCGCGGCACGTTCGCCGCGGCCGTCGACATCACCGATCTGGCGGACATCTCCGAAATCCGCAAACAACTCGAACCCACCGCCGCGGCGCGCGCCGCCCGGTCGGCGACCCCCGCCGCGCGGGCGCGGCTGGCGCACCTCATCGACATCATCGCCGCGATCGACGACGCCGACAGCCCGCGCGACGTCCTGCGGCGCGACGTGCATGTGCACCGCGCGATCTACGAGGCCTCGGGGAACCCGCATCTGGAGCAGATCCTGATCAGTCTCGACGGCCACGCCACCCGCATCTGGTGTCTGTTCCTGGACCGGTTGCCTGATGTGGCCGGCCACGTCCGGGAGCACACCGCGCTGCTGGAGGCCATCATCGCCGGTGACGCCGAGCGTGCCGCGGAGTTGACGCTGCGCCACGTGACCGGATTCGAGAGGGCCATCCGGGCCTTGCTCTGAGCGCTTCGTCGGCAAACCTGCGAGGTGTTGTGCACTCCGGGGCGCATACTGATATATCATCGTCGTGACACGTGTCTGCGGTGGAAGGAATCTGGGTCGTGAGCGTTCCGGGCATAGAGATCTTCGACACCGATTCCGACGGTATGTCCTTCGCCGATCGCGCCTACATCGCGATCCGAGACAAGCTCATCATGCTCGACATCCGGCCCAATGAGGCGATCGTCGAAAGCGAGTTGGCCACCCAACTGCAATTCGGACGCACTCCGGTGCGCGAAGCCCTCAAGCGGCTCGAAGCCGATCGCCTGGTTGTCTCCTACCCCCGCCGCGGCACCTTTGCCACCGGCGTGGATGTTGCTGACCTGCGCCATATTTCGCAGATCCGGGTGAACCTCGAGCCCGTCGCCGCCCGTACCGCCGCCGAATCCGCGTCCCCGGAGATCCGCAAGCACCTGCTGGAGCTGGCTGATCAGACCGGTGCGCTCGATGTCGCCCACATCGACCGTCACGAACTGATGCGGTGGGACCTCAGCGTGCACCGCGCCATTTACCGGGCCGCCGGCAATCCGCATCTCGAGGACGTCCTGGTGCGCTACGACAACCTGGCCACCCGGATCTTCTGCCTGTTCCTGGATCGCCTGCCCACCGTGGCCAGCCACGTGGGTGAGCACACCAATCTCTTGCGGACCATCGCCAGTGGTGACGGGGACGCCGCGGCCGACATCGCCCGCGATCACGTCATCGGCTTCGAGGAGTCGGTGCGCGCGGTTGTCTGACGTGATCGAGTGTCACTGTGTGGCGGGTTTTGACGCGATTTCCCGCCATACAGTGACACTCGATCGCTGAGGGGGTTCAGCCGCACACCCGAAACCGGGCGGCCCTCATGGAGTGAGGGCCGCCCGATTCGGACCTTCCCACGGCTGCCGCTCAGCCAGGGCTGCTCCTGAGCTGTCGCCGCTCTCCCTCGGCGGTGCATCCGTGTGCGGGGGAAGGTCGCGCGGGGGTGATGTCCTAGCTGAAGACGACAGTGCGGTGCCCGTGCAACAGCACGCGGTTCTCACAGTGCCAGCGCACCGCCCGCGACAGTGCCAGCGCTTCGGCGTCCTGCCCCACGGTGGCCAGCCGGTGCGGGTCGTAGGAGTGGTCGATGCGGATGACTTCCTGCTCGATGATCGGACCTTCATCCAGATCGGGTGTCACGTAATGGGCGGTGGCACCCACCTGCTTGACGCCGCGATCGTAGGCCTGGTGATACGGCTTGGCGCCCTTGAAGCCGGGCAGGAATGAGTGATGGATGTTGATGGCACGGCCCTTGAGTGCCTGGCAGGCGTCGTCGGACAGCACCTGCATGTAGCGCGCCAGCACCACCAGGTCGGCCCGGTATTCATCGACGAGGGCCAGCAGTTCGGCTTCGGCCTCGGGCTTGGTGGCCGGCGTCACCGGAATGTGTACGAAGGGCAGGCCCGCCGCCTCGGCCATCGGCCGAAGCACCTCGTGGTTGGACACCACGGCCACCAGGTCCCCACCCAGTGTGCCTGCGCGCCAACGGAAGATGAGGTGGTTGAGGCAGTGACCCATCTTCGAGACCATCACCACCACCCGGGGCAGGCTGTCATCGTCGATGCGGAACGACATGTCGAATCCTGATGCGACGGTGTGGAATTGCTCGGTCAACTGGGCCGCGTCGGTGTCGTCGGCGCAGAGGAAGCGGGTGCGCAGGAAAAAGGCCTTGCTGCCGGTGTCGTCGAATTGCTGGTGTTCGGCGATGTCGCAGCGCCGGGAGAACAGGAAGGAGCTCACGGCGTGGACGATGCCGGGCCGCTGCGGGCAGCTCAGGGTCAGGGTGAAGTGCTGGGTCATGAGGTCTCCTGGAGTACTGACAAGCGAGTGGTGAGAGTGGTTGCGGCCGTGACGGTGTTGGCGAGCAGCAAGGCGGTGGTCACCGGCCCCACGCCGCCCGGGACCGGCGTCAACCCGCCGGCACGTCCGTCGACGGAATCGGCGTCGACGTCACCGAGCAGTCGGCCGTCGTCGGTGGCGGTGGTTCCGACGTCGATCACCATGGCGCCCTCGGCGATGTGGTGATCGGTGACCAGCCCTGGGATCCCGACGGCGACCACCACGATGTCGGCGGCCCGGGTGCTGACGGCCAGGTCCGCGGTGTGCCGGTGGCACAGTGTGACGGTGGCGTCGCGTTGCACCAGCATGTTGGCCACGGGGGTACCGACCACAATGGAGCGGCCCACCACGGTGACGTTGCGAGCGCGCAGTTCGATGCCGTGATGATCGAGCAGTGTCATCACTGCCTGCGCGGTGGCCGGCGCGAAGCACGGTTGCTGTGCCAGCAGGCGGCCGAGGCTGACCGGGTTGGCGCCGTCGATGTCCTTCTCCGGTGCGATGGCGTCACGTAGGGCCGCCAGGTGGGTGCCGACGGGCAACGGCGTCTGCAGGATGATGCCGTGGACGTCGGGGTCGTGGCTCAGTGCGGTCAGCGAGGCGAAGAGATCGGCATCGGTGGCGGCCGGGCCCAGATCCACGATCTCGCAGGCGATTCCGGCCTTCTTGGCGGCCCCCGCGATGGACCGCACGTACCACGCGGTCGATTCGTCGCCGGTGGCCATGACGACGGCGAGCTTGGGCTGGATGCCGAGACGGGCCAGGTCGGCGGCGCGGTCGCTGACCTCCGCGCGGATACTCGCCGAGAGCTGTTTGCCGTCGAGAACTCTGGTCATGCGGTGAGGGCCTTTCGGACGCGGGCGGTGATGTCGTCGGCGCGTGAGGTCAGACTGTCGACCACGGAGATCCGGTCCAGCAGTGACTCGCGAGTGCCGGGCTCGGCGATGCTGGGCAGGTTGATCTCGACGTTGACCCGGGCGGTGGTCGCGGCGGCGCGGGCGGCATCGGCGGCCGCGGCGACATCGCTGATCACATTGCGGTTGGCCACGGGAAGCAGTTCCTCGGCCTGGCTGAGCACGGCGGCGGCTGCCTCGGCGACCTCGACCGGCACGGCCGCGGCGTAGGTCGCTGCCGAGCTGATGGCCGCCGCCCTGGCCTCGGCTTCCTCTGCCGTGGATTTGGGCAGCTTGTAGGACGCGATGACGCCGTTGAATGCCGTCATGTCGTCGTCCATCAACCGAAGTGCCTGCGCGCGTACGGCATCGGCGTTCGCGCAGATCGTGGTCACCAGCTCCTGGTGCTCGGCGTACTTGAGTCCGCTGGTGTACCTGGCCACCATGCTCACCAGCGCCGCTGCCTGCGCGAGGTGCAGTGCCGCCGCCGCGCCGCCGCCGGGGGCGGGCACCTTGGCGGCCAGGGACTCGAGATAGTCGACAACGGTGTCGGTCATGACCGGATCTTCTTCATCTCGGGATCCACCAATGGTTCTGCGGCCACGGTCGCGGTGACGCGGCGGTCGAAGTACTGGATCTCCACTTGTGCACCCACGCCGGCGCCCGCGGGCAGCCAGGCGTAGGCGATCGGAGTGCCCACGGTGTGCCCGAAAGCCGCGCTGGTGACGTAGCCGACCGGTTCGCCGTCGAGGAACACCGGCTCGGAGCCCTGGACCACGGTCCGTCCGTCGTCGATGGTGAGGCAGGCCAGCTTCTTGCTGACCGTCTCAGCGGAGATGCCGTCCAGCGCGTCGCGTCCGATGAAGCCGTCCTTCTGCAACCGCACCGCGAAGCCGAGACCCGCTTCATAGGGGTTGTGCTCGGTCGTCATGTCGGTGCCCCACGCGCGGTAGCCCTTCTCCAGGCGCAGGCTGTTGAACGCGGCGCGGCCGGCGGCGATGACACCGTGGCGCTGTCCTTCGGCCCACAGTGCATCCCACAGGCGCAGGCCGTGTTCGGCGGTGGTGTAGAGCTCCCAGCCGAGCTCGCCGACGTAGGACAGCCGCATGGCGGTGACGGGGACGCCGGCGATGCGGACCTGCTTGGACCGGAAGTACTTGAAGGACTCATTGCTGAAGTCGTCGCGGCTCAGCGCCGTGACCAGATCGCGTGCTCGCGGACCCCACAGCCCGATGCAGCAGGTGCCGCCGGTGATGTCGCGGATGGTGACGCTGCCGTCGGCGGGCGCCTTCCGGCGGAAGTAGTCCAGATCGAGGTTGCCGTTGGCGCCCACCTGGAAGAGGTCGTCGGCCAGCCGGGCGACGGTGAGATCGCTTCGGACGCCGCCGGTTCCGTCAAGTGCCAGAGTGTAGGTCACCGAGCCGACGGACTTGTCCATCTTGCCGGTGGTGAGGCGTTCCAGCAGCGCCAGCGCGCCGGGCCCGGAGATTTCGAGCCGCTTGAGCGGGGTCATGTCGTACATCGCGACCGCGGTGCGGGTCTTCCAGGCCTCGGCGGCGGCGATGGGGGAGTGGAACTTGGCCGCCCAGTCGTCGCGGGCAGGGGGCTGCCACTCTTCTGGAAGTTGTTCCAGCAGTGCGGCGTTGGCCTCGAACCAGTGCGGCCGCTCCCAGCCGTGGCTCTCCAGGAACATCGCCCCGAGTTCCTTCTGCCTGGTGTGGAACGGGCTGACCCGCAGATCCCGCGGTGTCTCGCGCGGCTGCAGCGGATGCAGGATGTCGTAGATCTCGACGAAGTTCTGCTGGGAGGTGGTGCTGACAAAATCGGGATCCAGCTCCACCTCCTCGAAGCGGTGGACGTCGCAGCCGTGCAGCTCGATCTCGGAGCGGCCGTCGGTCAGCAGCTGAGCGACGGCACGGGCCACGCCGGCGGAGTGGGTCACCCACACCGCTTCGGCGATCCAGAAGTTCGCCACGTCGGGGGACTCGCCGATCAGCGGTCCACCGTCGGGAGTGAAGGAGAAGATGCCGTTGAAACCCTCAGCGACAGTGGCGGTTTCCAGGCAGGGCAGCAGCTTCTTGCACTGCTCCCACGCCGGGGCGAAGTCCTCTTCGGTGAACGCCAGCATCGAGGGCATGTTGTCAGCGGTGATCTTGCCGGCGGGTAACTCACGGACATCGACGGGCATGGGCCGGTGGGCGTAGGAGCCGATGCCGAGGCGGTCGACATGCTCACGGAAGTACAGATCCTGATCCTGATGGCGCAGGATCGGGAAGCCGGCCTCGGTCGACTCGCTGTTGCGGCCGGCGAGTTCGGGGATCAGGTTGGTCTTGGCGTACTGATGTGCCAACGGCAGCAGGGGCACGTCCATGCCGATCAGCTCGCCGAGGGCGGCACCCCAGAAGCCGCCGCAGGAGATCACGTAGTCGGCGGGGATCACCCCACCCGAGGTGGCCACCCCGGTGACCCTGCCGCCGCTGTGCTCGATGCCCAGGACCGTTGTCGAGCCTTGGAACACCGCGCCACGGCTCTGCGCGCGGCGGGCCAGCGCGACGACAGCACGCGACGCTTTCGCCAATCCGTCTGTCTCGACATACAAGCCGCCCAGGATGCGCTTGGGGTCAAGGAGCTGATGCACCTTGGCGCACTCTTCCGGATCGATCACCCGAGCCTCGACGCCCCATGAGGTGGCCCAGCCCTGCCGGCGGTGCAGCTCGGCCAACCGGGCTTCGGTGGTCGCGACCTCCAGGCCGCCGACCTGGTTGAAACACCACTGGCCGTCGACGTCCAGCGACAGGAACTTCTCGACGGTGTAGCTGGCGAACGCGGTCATCGTCTTCGAGGGGGTGGTCTGGAACACCAGTCCGGGAGCGTGCGAGGTCGAACCGCCGGTCAGGGGCAGCGGCCCTTGATCAACGACGGTGACGTCGTCCCATCCACGGGCGGTGAGCTCGTCGGCCAGGTTGGTGCCGACGATGCCGGCACCGATGATCACTACACGCGGTGATGCCATGCCTTGGTTCTCCTAGCTGGGGTGGTCGAGCGACTCGTAGAGCCTGGGGGCCGGGCGGCCGAGAGTGGAACTCCATGATTCGGATATTGATCGACAGCTGATATATCAAAACTACGATGCGGACGGTGGTGCGGTCAACCCTTTGGTTCTCTTTGTGCAACTGATGCGCTATGTGAGACAAAAACGCCGCCGTTATGGCGTTACGCCAGGATTTCGTTCCTGTGAAAGTTCTGTCTAGCAGTCGCGTATCAGATTGACGCGGTCTAATATATCAGCGAGATTGTGATCTGCGTCTCGTGGCGCACCCGCAATCCAGGTGTCGCGCAGGCCGGCGAGAGGAAGTACTGCCCGCGTCGCACCCCGCCACCGCCGATCCGGACACGAACCCCTCACACCGTGCCCGCGCCGGCCTCCACTCAGCCCGTAGTCGGACCACCGGTCCACCCGATTCAACGCAGGCGTTCACGCCTCAGGAGTCTGAAGTGACAGCACAACACGAGAAGACAACAAAAACCGACGTCCTCACGCCCTTCGAAGCCACGCCCAATGCCAGTTGCAGCGTGGAACCGGAGTCGGCGGACGTTCCCCTTCACTCACAACGCCCGAGGACCGACTGGCTGGTCTTCGGTGTCACCGCCGCGATCGTCATCGCCATCCTGGCCTGGGGTCTGATCGCCTCCGACGGTTTCAACGCCACCATGTCCTCGATCCTGAACTGGGTGGTGGGCAACCTCGGTTGGCTCTTCATCCTGTCGGCCACCGGCTTCGTCCTGTTCGCAGTATGGCTGGCGGTGAGCCGATACGGCCGGATCCCTTTGGGCAAGGACGGCGAGAAACCGGAGTTCCACACCGTCAGCTGGATCGCGATGATGTTCAGCGCCGGTATGGGGATCGGCCTCATCTTCTGGGGCGTCACCGAGCCCCTGACCCATTTCGTCAATCCACCACCGGGACTTGCTGATTCGGCAGCCGGGACGGCGCTGGCCACCGCGCTGTTCCACTGGGGTTTCCACCCCTGGTCGATGTACGCCGTGGTCGGTCTGTCCATCGCCTACGGCACGTACCGGATGGGGCGGCGCCAGCTCATCAGCTCGGCATTCACCCCGCTGTTCGGGCGTAAGCGCGTCGAGGGTCCGATAGGCAAGGTCATCGACATTCTCGCGATCTTCGCCACCATGTTCGGTACTGCCGCCTCGCTCGGTCTGGGCGCATTGCAGATCGGTTCCGGCATCGAGGTTCTGGGCTGGGTCGGTCACGCGGGCACGCTGCTGCTCGTCGGGGTCGTCGCTCTGCTGACGCTGGCATTCGTGGCCTCCGCGGTGTCCGGCATCTCCCGCGGAATCCAGTGGCTGTCCAACATCAACATGGTGTTGGCGCTGACGCTGGCCGTGTTCGTGTTCGTTGCCGGCCCGACGGTGTTGATCCTCGATCTGCTGCCGACCGCACTCGGTGACTACGCCGCCAACCTGGCGTCGATGTCGGCACGGTCCGCGGCTGCCGGCGCCGAAACCAAGACCTGGCTGTCGTCGTGGACCATCTTCTACTGGGCGTGGTGGATCTCCTGGACCCCCTTCGTAGGGATGTTCCTGGCCCGGATCAGCCGGGGGCGCACCATCCGGCAGTTCGTCATCGGTGTCATCCTCATCCCCACCACGGTGAGCCTGCTGTGGTTCGTGGTGTTCGGCGGCTCGGGGATCGGCCAGCAGCGTGACGGCATCGATCTCTACGGCACCGGTGAGCCGGAGTCGACACTGTTCGGCATGCTCGGCAACCTGCCTCTGGCAGCCCTGTCGTCGCTGCTGGTGATGGCGCTGGTGGCCATCTTCTTCGTGTCGGGCGCCGACGCGGCGTCGATGGTCATGGGAACGCTGTCACAACGGGGCTGTCTGCATCCCACCCGGTGGGCCGTGGCGTTCTGGGGCTTGAGCACCGGCGCGGTGGCCGTGCTGATGCTGTGGGCCGGCGGGAATGACGCCCTCAACGGTCTGCAGACCATGACGATCATCGTGGCCGCACCGTTCGTGGTGGTGATGATCGGGATGTGTGTGTCGTTTTATCTCGACATCAAACGCGACCCGCTTGTCACCGACCTGCCGCGCAAGCACTTGATCAAGAAGCAGTAGTGATTCGAAAGGGGCGGCGCCAGCCCGGGCCGCCCCTTTCGCCGCGTTTTCCGGCAAAGTCAACACATGTCAATAGCTCGACTGTTACGGCGCGATTTCCGAGTTGCTGACTGCCCATTTATCGCGTTCAATCCCAGGTGATCGTTTGCCCCACGAAGCGTGAAAATTGCATTCAACGACATCGTTACGCAAATTGATTTCCCCCGGCAAAGTGACCTTTTTCACCACTTGACAGAGTTTATGACTGCCACCACACTGTTGCGTAATACGAGTCTGTTGCGCAGCACGCACCACAACCTTCAATTGAAAGGTCCGCAGATGCTCGAGATCTGTCCTCTGGCCGACCTGCCGCCCGGAGAAGCCCGTCGCGTGCCCACCGAGCCGCCGATTGCCGTGTTCCACACCGAGGACGGCGAGGTGTTCGCCATCGACGACACCTGCTCGCACCAGGACGCGTCGCTGGCCGACGGCTGGGTGGAGGGGTGCGAGGTCGAATGCCCCTTGCACGCCTCGCGTTTTGACCTCCGTACCGGTGCCGTGGATGCGCCGCCGGCCAAGCTGCCCGTGCGCACCCACACTGTCGAGATCCAGGACGGCGTCATCCATGTCGAACTCAGCACCGACAAGCCGAACCTGCCGCCGGATATCCGCGCCCGGCTCGGTGAGGGAGTCAAGTGATGAAGCACGTCGCCATCGTCGGTGCCTCACTTGCCGGTCTGTCGGCTGCGCGCGCTTTGCGGACGCAAGGTTTCGAAGGTCGCCTCTCGGTGATCGGTGAGGAGGCGCGCCGCCCGTACGACCGGCCGCCGCTGTCCAAGGAGTTCCTGGCTGGGTCCCTGAGCGAGGCCGACCTCGCGCTGGAGGCCGACGACGACGATCTGCAGGCCGACTGGATACTCGGTTCCGCCGCCGTCGGACTCGACTGCCGTTCCGGGGCAATCGAACTGGCTGATGGTTCGCGCATCACCGCCGACGGCGTGGTGCTGGCGACCGGGTCCCGCGCGCGGCGCTGGCCGGGTACCGAGGCGCTCGCCGGTGTGCACGTGGTGCGCACCATCGACGACGCCATCGCCCTGCGCGCCGATCTCCAGGCCGGCGCGCGCCTGGTGGTCATCGGTGCCGGTTTCATCGGCGCCGAAGTCGCCTCGACCGCCCGCAAGCTCGGTATGGAGGTCACCGTCGTCGAGGCCGCGCCGGCTCCGTTGGCGGTGCAGCTCGGCGAGCAACTGGGCGGTGTGATCGCCGGCGCCCACGCACATCACGGCACCACACTGGTGTGCGGTGTCGGGGTGTCCCGCCTCGTCGGCGTCGACCGGGTGACCGGTGTCGAACTCGCCGACGGACGCACCCTGCCGGCCGACGTGGTGGTGGTGGGCATCGGTGGTATCCCCAACATCGAGTGGCTGCAAGGTAGTGGACTGGAGCTCGGCAACGGTGTCGTCTGCGGCGCCGGCGGCGAGACCGCCATCCCCAACGTGGTGGCCGTCGGCGACTGCGCCGCGTGGTATGACCCGTCGGTCGGTGCCGTGCACCGTGTCGAACACTGGACCGGTGCGCTCGAGCGGCCCGCGATCGCGGTGTCCGCGTTGCTCGCCGGGGGAGCGCACCAGGGGGCGGCGGCCAAGGCCCCGTACTTCTGGTCCGACCAGTACGGCGCCCGCATCCAGTTCGCCGGTATCGCCCGGCCTGGTGATGTCGTCACCATCGAAGAAGGCGACTGCGAAACACGTTGCTTTGTCGCCACTTACCGCCGCGACGGCCGGCTGGTCGCCGTTCTCGCGGTGGATCAGCCTCGCCTGTTCAACCGGTTGCGTCGCCAGATCGCGGCCACACCGGCACCCGTCTGACCTATTGCATCAGCCCCCCACCAGCAAACCCCTAGGAGCCATACGCAAATGACCACCGCTGCAGCCCCGAGCCTGCCGGAGAGCCTCATCTCCACCCTGCCCGGGCACTACTACACCGATGCGGGAGTCTTCTCCCTGGAGCAGGAGAAGATCTTCGAGGCGATGTGGTTCTGCGTGGTCCGGTCGGCGGACCTCGACAAGCCCGGCGCGTTCAAGACCGTGCAGGTGGGTCGCGAGAGCGTACTGGTGACCCGGTCACGCAAGGGGGACATCCGCGCCTTCTACAACGTGTGCCGCCACCGCGGTGCCCGATTGTGCACCGAAGAATCCGGTGAGGTCAAGCGCGCGTTCCAATGTCCCTACCATGCTTGGACTTACGATCTGGACGGCAAGCTGATCGCGGCGCCGAACCTGACCAAGATGCCCGATATCGACCGCACCGATTTCGGCCTGGCCAAGATCCAGGTGCGCGAGTGGCTGGGCTATGTGTGGGTGTGCCTGGCCGACGAACCGCCGTCGTTCGAGGACACCGTGATGCAGGAGATCGTCGAACGGCTCGGCGATGTGGAATCCATCGACCACTACAACATCGCGGATTTGAGCCTGGGTCGGCGCATCGTCTACGACGTGAAGGCCAACTGGAAGCTCATCATCGAGAACTTCATGGAGTGCTACCACTGCGCCACCATCCACCCCGAGCTCACCGAGGTGTTGCCGGAGTTCGCCGACGGCTACGCCGCGCAGTACTACGTTGGTCACGGCGCTGAATTCGGCGAGGACGTCAAGGGATTCACCGTCGACGGGTCCGAAGGACTGGACCCGATCCCCGGCGTCACCGAAGATCAGGATCGTCGCTACTACGCCATCACCGTGCGTCCGCAGGTGTTCGTCAACCTGGTACCCGACCATGTGATCGTGCACCGGATGTTCCCACTGGCCGCTGACCACACTGTCGTCGAGTGCGACTGGCTGTACCTGCCGCATGTGGTCGAACAGGGCCGCGACGTGAGCCGGTCGGTGGAACTGTTCCACCGGGTCAACCAGCAGGACTTCGACGCCTGCGAGCGTTGCCAGCCGGCGATGGATTCGCGCACCTACCGTAATGGCGGTGTGCTGGTGCCCAGCGAGCACCACATCGGCGCCTTCCACGACTGGCTGAAGGCCAAGATCGCCCACTGAGTCACCTGACACGGCAACGGCTCCGGTTGAAAACCGGAGCCGTTGCTTTTGGGTTGTGTCAGTTCAGAACCGGCGGGCTCTGACTTGAACTCCACCTCGACCGGAGGACTCGTGCGTTCAACCGACGGGCGTTCTCGATTTCTGCCGGCGCGGCATTGGGTTCGGACCAGATGTTCGTGTTCTCCGTCGCTCTACGGATCTCTTCTCGATCTGCGTCTGGATCCTGCACGAATCGTTGGCTTGTCAATCATTTGTAACCCGTTCTCTCGTGGACGGACCCCCACAGCGCTACGAACAGCCGAGCCGGAGGTCGCGAGAAGCGGACTATCCCAGCTTCGAATTCCCCGACGAGCCCACGTCCGCATAGGAGGCGGTGGAAAGGAGGTAGTGCCCTACCCATGAGATCGGCCGACACGCAGAGCAGTGTCGAGTTGTCAGTCACAGCAGCACGCAAACCTTAGGAGGAAGCAATGGCCGACGAAAAGCTCGAGATCGGCGATGAGGCTGCATCAGCGCTTGCGGTGGGACCGCGGCTACGGGTGGGGCCCGGCACCAATGTCCCGTTGCGACTCCGAACATCGGCGGTCGAAGAGTACGAAACCACTCATGGTGATGCCCTGGGTAGTCCGCGTGAACTCACCCCGGGAGCCGCCGTGGCGACGCCCCGCGCCGTCACCGCAGTTCGATTCACGAACTCGACCGGCAGGTCTATCTCTGTTGCCTACGGCCGCGCTCGACACGAATGCCAGGCAGAGTGTGGTGATCCGTGGGAAGTTCTGGGTTGGATCAATCTTGCGAGCGGGCAAAGTGCAGACCGCGCCAACCCTACGGGCACCCGTTGGTACTACTACTTCGCCCAAGACGGTTCAGGAACCAAATGGGACGGGAATTTCCCAGCGCAGGTTGTCCAGCGTGCGTTTGCTCGTTGCTGGTGTATAGGTTCGACGGACTCATTCACCGTTGGGATGGACGAAGTGGATCTCGTCGCCTTTCCTGGTGGTGTTGAGTTTACGCCCTGACCGGCGGTCGCCAGGGTGTCAATTCTGGTCCTCGTTCGGCACGCTGGTGCTTGGTACGAGGCCAATGCCCTCTTACCGAAGCGCGGTTGCTTTTGGGTTGTGGGGTTCAGAATTGGCGGCGCGTCAGCACTCGATGAAGTTCACCGGCACATTGACGGCCAGGCCGCCGGTGCTGGTCTCCTTGTACTTGGAGCTCATGTCCGCGCCGGTGGTGCGCATGGTCTCGATCACCTGGTCGAGGCTCACCCGGTGGGTGCCGTCGCCGCGCAGCGCCATGCGTGCGGCGTTGATGGCTTTACCCGCTGAGATGGCGTTGCGCTCGATGCAGGGAATCTGGACCAGGCCCTCGATCGGATCGCAGGTCAGGCCGAGGCTGTGCTCCATGGCGATTTCCGCGGCGTTCTCCACCTGTTCGGTTGTGCCGCCCAAGATTTCGGCCAGGCCCGCCGCCGCCATCGATGCCGCCGAGCCCACCTCGCCCTGGCAGCCGACCTCGGCCCCGGAGATGGACGCACGTTCCTTGTAGAGCGAGCCGATGGCGCCGGCGGCGAGCAGGAAGCGCACCGTGGTCTCGTCGCTGTCCTTCCTGCCCGCGGGGGTGTAGTGCATGGCGTAGTGCAGCACCGCCGGGACGATACCGGCCGCGCCGTTGGTGGGCGCGGTGACGATGCGCCCGCCGGAGGCGTTCTCCTCGTTGACGGCCAGCGCCACCAGGTTCACCCAGTCCTCGGCGAACTCCGGAAGCCGTTGCGGGTCTTCCTCGCTGAGGCGTTCATACCAGTCCTTGGCGCGGCGGCGGACCCGCAGTGCGCCCGGCAGCAAGCCGTCGCGGGCGATACCGCGTTGTTCGCATTCCACCATCACGTCGCGGATGTGCAGCAGCCGCCGGCGGATCTCGGCCTCACTTCTGCTGGCAGTCTCGATCTCGAGCATCAGCTCGCTGACGCTGCAACGCTTTTGGTGGCACAGTTCCAGCAGCTCCTTGGCCGAGCCGAAACCGTGTGCCGACGTGGCTGCGACGGTGGCGGGTTCGCGGCTCTCGGCCTCGGTGACGACGAACCCGCCGCCCACCGAGAAGTACGTCTCCCGGTGCAGTTCGGTGCCACCGGGCCCCAGCGCGGTGATGGTCATCCCGTTGGGGTGGAACGGCAACATGGTCAGCGGCCGGAGAATGAAATCACCCTCGGTGAGCGCGATTTCGCGGGCCCCACCGAAGTTGATCCGGCCGGTGGCGCGCATGGCGTCGACCCGACGCTCCATCTGCTCGGTACTGATCTCTTCCGGCAGAAGTCCTTCCAGCCCCAGCAGGACAGCGGTCATGGTGCCGTGACCCGCTCCGGTGGCGGCCAGCGAGCCGTACAGGTCGACACGGATGTCCCGGACGTCGTCGAAGGCGCCGAGGGTGTGCAGATCGGAGAGGAACCGCGCGGCGGCGCGCATGGGTCCCACGGTGTGCGAACTCGATGGGCCGATGCCAATCGAGAACAGCTCGAACACACTGATCGTCATGCGGTCACCGTCCTCGGCTTGTTGATCGACAGTTGATATATCAATGCTGAGTCCACGGTAGGCCAGCTGGGCGTGATGGTCAAGGTCACTGCTTCCGCGCGAGCGCGGCGACGGCCGAGACGACGAGCGCACGGTCAGCCCGGGTCAGCTGCGTGATCCGGTCGCCGTGGGCAGCGACGAGGGCGCAGAACTGCGCGTCGACGCCGGCCGGCGTCGTGCCGAATTCGAGGAAGGTGACGTCGTCGGGAGGACCTCCGTACGGCGTCCACGCCACTGCGAACTCCAGCAGTTGACGGTCATAGCTGTCCAGCGACGTGCATCTGGGTGTGGACAAGGTCGGTGTCGACAAGGCGGCCCCCGGTTCGGTCGCCTCGGCAGGTGCCGTGGCGATGTGGAACTCCCCGCTCTGTCCTGATACCTGAGAGATCTGGCGCACTCAGCGCCGTACACCTTCGGTCAGGCAATTCGGATTGCCTGTCTCCAGAGTTGCCTTCGCGCAACGGTACTGGGGCCTGAGAGATTCCCGGGGAGGATGTTGCTCCTTCGGCGCCTCGGTGTTCGAGGTTCTCCCGCCACGCGTCAACGGCTTTTCAATTGTGACGGGGGTAACGTACCGGGCTGCGCCGGCTTTGTCACGGGACGGGACCCACATCCGAGTGGCGACCCGGTAGGCGGGCCGCGTGTCGCTGCCCCGGGCCAGCGCCGCGGCGGGCGGCGAGCATGTCGGTGACGGCGCCGGTGGCGAACGCATAGACCGCCTTGTGCAACACATCGATGAGAAGTTCTTTGCGCGGCCAGGTCTGTGGTGGCGCGCCGACACCTGTGGCGTTCTCCAGGATTTGGTCATTGGTAAGCCGCACCACGGCGAATTTCGCCGACGCCAGTGGGCCGCGTAACCCGACCTCCGACATGACCGCCCGCAGCACCCCGAGCAGGATGCCCTGCCCGTAATGCATGGCCCAGTTCCGCACCAGCGGCTGCTGCCCGGGTTGTTCGGACATCCCGGTGAGGCGCTCGAGCGTGCGGGCAGGCACATGCGAGTCCGGCCGGCCCGTGATCCGCTGCTCGAGCTTTTCCCCGACCGTCATCACCGCCACCCCGGCCGCACCGGCGACGAGGCCTTCCCCCACAGCGTTTCTCAGCATGGCGCGCGGGTACCCGGGCGCGATCCCGCCAAACGATAGGCACTCATGACTGCGGAACCCCGGTAGAGCAGTCGGTGCTCAGCGGGGCGCTACTGGGCGTGGCGGGGCGACGCCGGCCTCACACCGTGTCGGGCAGCTTGGTCCCGGTCGCCAACTCCGCGTACTGGCGCATCAGCCGCAGGGCGGTGCTGCGGCTGATCTCGGGGTCGCGCGCCACGATGCGGTAGCCGAAGTAGTCCTCCATCGACATCAGCGTCATCCCGATGTCGCGGGCAGGGGAGCGGAGCGTGAACGCCCCGGCCTCGGCGCCGTCGTTGAGGAGGTCGGTGTAGAGGTCCACCTGCCGGTGGTAGATGCCCTGGACGTCCCGGCGCTGGTCGAGTTCGAACCCGGCCGCCAGCACGGCGCGCCAGATCGCTCGCCACTCGGCGTCCTCGGGTCCGCTCGGCAGGCCCGCGGCGATGGTCAGCGCCAGTTGGTGGTGGATGTCGCGGGCGCGGCGACCGAGTTCGAGCCGCTCGTCGAAGAACCGGACGTCGGAGCGCAGCGCCAGCTCACTGAGCAGCTGGGGCATGTCCTTGAAGTAGTAGCGCACCGCGTTGGTGGTCAGCCCCAGTTCGGCGGCGACGTCGGCGAGCTTGAGCGTGGCCAGGTCGTAGCGCTCGATCAGGGCGATCGCTGCGTCCATGATTTCGGCACGTCGCTCTACCTGCCGGTTCGGCCTCGCCACTGCTGGGCTCCTCTCGCGGATTCGGACCAATTTTGCCGTTCCTGTTGCGTGACTGCTCACCCGGGCGCATAGTTCTTTTCCAATTAGGAAAATAACTCTTGAACGAAGAGAAAACCATGCGTGCCAGAGATCTCGGCGTGGTCATCGGTGAACATCCAACCGGACCGTACAACGCCATCACCGACGTGGGGGGTGTCCGGGTCGGACACACCACCGTGCAGGGCGACGGAATCAACACCGGCGTCACCGTCGTCATCCCCCATGACGACATCTGGACCGAACCGGTATTTGCCGGTTCGCACCGTCTCAACGGCAGCGGCGAGCTGACCGGCCTGGAGTGGATCCGGGAGTCCGGCGAGCTCACCACCGCCATCGGCCTGACCAACACCCATAGCGTCGGCGTGGTGCGCGACGAGTTGGTGGCCGAGCAGGTGCGGGTGCGCGGTGACGGCGTGTACTGGTCGCTGCCGGTGGTGGGGGAGACCTACGACGGACTCCTCAACGACATCAACGGCTTCCATGTCCGGCCGGAGCATGTGCGCGCCGCGCTGGCGTCGGCATCGGGCGGCGCGGTGGCCGAAGGCAATGTCGGCGGCGGCACCGGCATGATCTGCCACGGCTTCAAAGGTGGCATCGGCACCGCCTCGCGCACCTTCGGCGACTACACCGTGGGCGTCCTCGTGCAGGCCAACCACGGCCGGCGCGAACGCCTGCAGATCAACGGTGTACCCGTCGGCGCCCGGATCGGCGCCGAACAGGTGCCGCTGCCCGATTACCCGGCCCGGTTCGAGCCGGGATCGGGGTCGATCATCGTCATCGTCGCCACCGACGCCCCGCTGTTGCCCCATCAGTGCCAGCGGCTGGCGCAGCGCGCATCGCTGGCCGTCGGTCGCGTCGGCGGCACAGGCGAGCAGTACAGCGGCGATCTGATGCTGGCGTTCTCCACCGGTAACCGCGGCATCCCGCCCTACGCCTGGGACGAAGACGTCGCGGTCGCCCAGCGCGAGGTCCCCGTGCGAATGGTGGTTCCGCAGTTGATGACCCGACTGTTCGACCTGACCATCGAGGCCACCGAAGAAGCGATCGTCAACACCCTCGTCGCTGCTGAAACCCTGACCGGCCACCGCGGATACACCGCGCACGCCATCGACCACACCCTGCTCACCGCACTATTTCAGGAGAACTGATGAACGCACCTACCCAGACCGAAGGGCGGCGCCTCACCGGGCATCTCGGCCCCATCGGCATCGTCTTCATGGTCGTGGCCGCGGCCGCCCCGCTGACGGTGATCGGCGGCAACATGCCGCTGGCCATGGGGCTGGGCAATGGCGCCGGCGCCCCCGTCGGCTTCGCCATCGCCGCGCTGGTGCTGCTGGTGTTCTCCGTCGGGTTCGTGACGATGACGCCCTACGTGCCCGAAGCCGGGGCCTTCTTCTCCTACGTCACCGTCGGGCTCGGCGAACGGATGGGTAAGGGCGTCGCGGTGGTGGCGCTGATCGCGTACACCGCCATCCAGATCGGCATCTACGGCTACATCGGCTGGGCCATCAGCGATACGGTCGCCTTCTACAACGGACCCGTAATCCCTTGGCCGGTCTACTCTTTCGTGATCCTCGCGATCGTCGCCGTACTCGGTTACCGGCACATCGAACTGAGCGCCAAGGTGCTCGGCGTGGCACTGGCGCTCGAGATCGGCATCGTCGTGGTGCTCGACCTGGTGATGGTGGCCAACCCGGGCCCGTCCGGCATCACCTTCGCCTCCTTCGATCCGGCCGTGTTCACCCAGGGCACCATCGGCATCGCCATCCTGTTCGCCCTCACCGGGTTCATCGGCTTCGAAGCCACCGCGGTGTTCCGAGACGAGGCGCGTGACCCCGAGCGCACCATCCCGATTGCCACCTACGCCGCCGTCATCATCATCGGCCTGTTCTACGCCGTCACCGTGTGGGCGTTCGTGGTCGCGATCGGGCCCGACAACGTGACGGCAGTGGCGAATCAGACCCTCGACGGCGAGGGCAACATGCTGCTGGACACCACTGCCTCGATGCTGGGGACCATCGGCCGCGACATCGTGAACGTGCTGCTGCTGACCAGCCTGTTCGCCTGCGTGCTGTCGTTCCACAACGTGATCGCGCGGTATCAGTTCGTGCTGGCGCGCAAGGGCCTGTTCCCGCAGCGGCTGGCCGCGGTGCACGAGTCACATGACTCGCCGGCGTTCTCGTCGCTGGTGCAGACCGTGACGGCGGCCATCATCGTCGGGATCCTCGCGGTGCTGGGTATCGACCCGCTGGTCGGCGTATTCGGCTCGATGGCCGGCGTGGCCACCGTCGGCATGGTGATCCTGATGCTCACCACCTCGATCGCGGTGCTGGCGTTCTTCCTGCGTAACCGGGACCGGGTGTCCGGCGTGTTCCAGACGCGCATCGCGCCCGCCGTGGCCGTGCTCGGCTTGCTGGGCAGCCTGTGGCTGGTGCTGTCGAACTTCACGCTCGTCACCGGTGGCAGCGTCACTCTGAGCACCATCCTGGCGGCCATTCCGTTCGTCGGGCTGGTGGTCGGTGCGCTGGCGTGGAAGCCTTCGACGTCGATATCTACCCGCGTGAACTGACTCTGGTTTGAGACACCGGTGACGCCGGTGTTTGGCGGGATTTCCGGACGTGGCCGCAGTATCAATCAGACGCATCGAGGTCAACGGCGGCGCGCCTCGCGGATCCGTTTGGCAGGGCTGCGTGGCCGCGTGCGAAGATAGCGGCCGCGCAGACGCGCCACGGGGCGGTAGCTCAGTTGGTTAGAGCCGGGGACTCATAATCCCTTGGTCGCGGGTTCGAGCCCCGCCCGCCCTACAAAGGCCGTGTATTGCTTCGGTTGATGCTGGTCGTTTCTGTTTCGGGTGATGCCTGACAGTTGTGTCGGTTGATCCTTGACACTCCCTTGATGAGGGAGCTGAGCGTGGCCAGGCAGCGGGTTCGAGCCCCGCCCGCCCTACAACCTGGTGGCGCGAGGTCCGAGTCATGCTCGACGCCGACGGGCGTGCAGTTTCCACAAGCCTCAGTCCAAATCCGCCAGTACCCTGCGCGCCGCTTCGAGCTCGGCCTCCAATGCCGCGACCTTCGCGGCCTGTTGCGAGCGTGCCTCTTCGATCACGGCATCGATCGGGGTGGAGAGGTCTTCGTGCAGTTCCCTGGCCGCGCGGGACACGGCGGACGCAGCGACGGCGACGTTGCGGGCCAGGTAGGTGGAACCCTGCTTCAGTTCGGCATGCCATTCACCGTCGGCGGAGCCGGTGACGGTCAGGGTCAGCTCGATGGTCTTGGCTTTCCTGCCGGCGCCCCGTTTGGCAGGGGTCTTCGTCGGAGTCTCCTCAGCGACTGGTGCGGTGGGCGCTGCCTCTGCTGCCGGGGTGTCTACAGTGATCGTCACGGCGTACCTCTCGTCGAAGATGGCCCGCGATGAGCGGGACCGGCGGACGACAGCCATTAGAACACACGTTCGACACCGGGTGGGCTCAACCCCCCGTCGCTGCTTTGAGGTGCGCGGCGGCCGCGAGTTTCAGATGGGTGAGGTCTGAGGCCACCGACGCGAACGTGAAACCGTCGGCCAGTCGGCGAGCGGCCGTCGCACCGTCAGGGGTGTGGATACCGGCCGCGATCCCTGCCGCTGCCGCCGCCTCGCTGACGCGCCGCAGTGCGGATTCGAACTCGTCATCGACAGCGGGATCCTGCGGATGTGTCCCGCCGACAGCGAGGCGCAGATCTGACGGGCCGACATACACGCCAGCCAGACCCGTTGTCTGACAGATGCTCTCGACGTTCTCCAGACCCTGGGGAGTTTCGATCATGGCCAACACCACGGTGTCGGCGTCGGCGACAGCGGGCGTGGGGCCGATGCGCAACTGCGAGCGCATCGGCCCGTAGGAACGAATCCCGTTGGGCGGGTAGGTCGCTGCATTGACTGCCGCGGCAGCTTCGGCGGCAGTGTTGACCAAGGGCACGATGACACCGGCCGCACCGGCGTCGAGCGCACGCCCAATGGGGGTGGGGTGGTTGGCCTCGATACGGATCAGGCCCACAGGGCCGTGGGCGGCGTCGATAGCCGTCAGACCCGCGATCATGCCCGAGTAGCCGATGAGGCCGTGCTGCATGTCGAGGGCGATGTAGTCATATCCGACGTGGGCCAGCCACTCGGTCGAGACGGGGGAGTCGAGCACCGACCAGTAACCGATCAGGCGTTCGCGGCGACGCAGCCGTTCGGCGAATCCGCTTGCAGTCATGGGCTTCCTAGCGGTTGTAGTTGGGCATGGCGCCGCGCAGGCCGACGCCGATGTCGTCACACTGGGCAACGAGTTCGTCGTCGAGTGGTCCGGCGTTGATGGCGGCGATGTTGTTCTCCAGGTGGCTGACCTTGGAGCCGCCGAGCAGAATCGGTCCGGCGACCGGCTTGCTGACCAGCCACCGCAGTGCCAACTCGGTCATCGGGAGGCCGGCCTTGTCGGCCAGGGTGCTCAGCTGCGCGATCGCGTCGAACACCGCTGCGTTCCAGTACCTCTGCTTGTACATCGACGCCAGCCGGGAGTCGCCGAACCGACCTTCGGCGGGGTCGGCGTCAAGAGAGTGCCTGCCGGTGAGCAGTCCGCCTCCCAGCGGGTTGTACACCATGGTGATCAGGCCGGTGACGGCGGCGAACTCGGCGTATTCGTCTTCGATGCGGCGGGCCAGGAGGTTGTAGACCTGCTGGGCCACCAGAGGCCGGGGCGCCCCGACTTCGTCAGCAAGGTGGTTGATCTCGGCGATCTGCCAGGCCGCGTAGTTGGACACTCCGAGGGCACCGATCTTGCCTTCCTCCACCAACTGGGCCACGGTGCTCAACGTGTCGCGCAAGGGTGTGGCGCGGTCAGGCTGGTGCAGATAGAACAGGTCGACGCGCTCGATACCGAGGCGGCGCAGGCTGCCTTCCACGCTGGCACGCAGGCCGAAAGGCGACAGTGGTGCATTGCCGTCGGCATCGGGATGCGGAATCCCGGCTTTGGTGGCGATGGTGACATCGTCGCGGCGACCACGCAGCACCTGAGCGAGGATCTTCTCTGATTCACCCCCGGCGTAGCCGTTGGCGGTGTCGATATGGGTGATGCCGGCGGCCAACGCGGCATCGACCATCTTCCCGGCATCGGCGGCCGCCACGGTGTCACCAAACGTCATGGTGCCCAGCGCGGGGCGGGTGAAGTCGAGATCGGGCATCAGGCTGCTCCTTGCACGGCGGTGTGGGTGGTGGTCATGCGTGCGACGACGTTGCGGGGTTTGATTCCGACCATGGTCGTGGGATCCAGCGCCGCTGCTCGCAGCGCGATGGTGTAGGGCTCGCGGGGGTGGGCGAGAACCTCTGCGGTGGAGCCGGATTCGACGATACCGCCCGATCGCATGACGACGATGGTGTCGCTGATCTCGCGTACCACCCCGAGGTTGTGGGAGATGAACACATAGGTCAGCCCGGTCTCGCGTTTGATGTCGCGCAGCAGGTCGAGCACCTGCGCCTGCACGGACACATCGAGCGCGCTGGTGGCTTCGTCGCACACCAGCAGGTCGGGTTCGCTGGCCAGTGCACGCGCGATCCCGATCCGTTGGCGCTGGCCACCGGAGAACTCGGCCGGCTTACGCCGCAGTGCGCTGGTGGGCAGCCCCACCTGATCGATGAGTTGGGCGGCGCGGGCCTCGCGGTCACGCCGGCTCCGGACACCGCGCAGGCGAAGCGGTTCGCCGACGATGTCCACCGCGTTCAGGTGCGGGTCCAACGATCCGTACGGGTCTTGGAACACCATCTGGATGCGCGAGCGGAAAGGCCGCAGCTTTCGTTCCGAGAGCCCGGCGATGTCCACGCCGTCAAAGCAGATCCGGCCCGACGAGGGCCGCACCAGCCGCACGATCGCTTTGGCCAGTGTGGACTTCCCGCAACCGGATTCGCCGACGACGGCCAGGCATGAGCCTTGCTCGACGCTCAGGCTCACCGTGTCGAGTGCCCGGAACACCCCGCCGGGAACGGGGTATTCGACCACCAGGTCTTCGATACTCAACAAGGGTTCGGTCATGCCGGTACCTCCATGCCGGGCCGGGCGTCCAGCCGGGGAACTGCGTCGAGGAGTCGTTTCGAGTAAGCGGTCTGCGGGTTGCCCAGCAGTGCCTCAGCGTTGCCGCCTTCGACGAAGCGGCCGTCTTTCATGACGTAGATCTGATCGGACATCAAACGCGCCACTCCGAGGTCGTGGGTGATCAGCAGCATGGCCACACCGGTGCGTTCCTGGAGTTCGAGCAGCAAGTCCAGGATGCTGGCCTGCACGGTGACATCCAGTGCACTGGTGGGTTCGTCGGCCACGATCAGCTCGGGTCCGGCTGCCAGCGCGGCGGCGATCAGGACACGTTGCAGCATGCCACCGGACAGTTGGTGCGGGTACTTCGAGAGCTGTTCGGCGGGGCGCGGAATGTGTACCTGGTCAAGCAGTTCCACCGCGCGGGTGCGCTGCGCCGCGCGGCCGGTGACGCCGCTGTGGCGGATCGCGTCGCGCAGCTGGGAACCGATGGTGTGCACGGGGCTCAACGCCGTCATGGGGTCCTGGGGGATCAGGGCGATGTGCCGGCCGCGGACCTTTTTCAGCGCCGCGTCCTTGCCCAGGATGTCGATGTCCTTGAACTGGGCGCGGCCTGACATCACGGCGAGATCCGGGGGGAGCAGCCCCAGCACGCCCATGGCGGTGGTCGATTTGCCCGAGCCGGATTCACCGATGATCGTCACGGTCTCACCGGAGCCGATGCAGAACGTCACCCCGTCGACGGCGCGGATGACACCGGCCGCGGTGATCAGTTCGATCTGCAACTCGTCAATGCGCAGCAGATTACCCATCTCATTTGTCCTTCCGGCGCAACGTGAACAACTTCAGCAGGCCGATCCTGGGGCCTCCGGCGCGGTCGCGGAGTCCGTCGCCGAGCAGATTGACACCGACCACCAGTAGGGCGATCACCAGGCCCGGCAGCGTGACCAGCCACCAGGAGGTGGTGACGTAGTCCTGGCCGTCGGAGATGATGCGGCCCCACGTGGCGAACGGGCGCTGCGGGCCGGCACCCAGGTAGCTCAGGGCGCTTTCCAGCAGCACGGCCTGCGCCAACAGCAGCAACACCACCAGCGAGACCTGCTTGACGATGTTGGGCACGATGTGGCGGGTCAGGATGGCGGTATGTCCCAGGCCCAGTACGTGCGCCGCCGCGATATACGGTTTCTCCCGTTCCACCAGTGTCAAAGATCTTGTGAGCCGGGCGATCTCGGGCCACTGGGCGATGGCGATGACGAAGGTGATGACGGGGATCGACGGACCGAACAGCGCGACCACCAGCAGCAGCATCATCAGCAGCGGCAAGGAGAGCTGTGCTTCGAGCAGGCGGCTGACGACCGTGTCGATCCAGCCGCCGCGGTAGCCGGCCACGGCGCCCAGGGTCAGGCCGATAAGCCCGGACACCAGCACGGCCAGTATGCCGATCGTCAGCGACACCTGACCGCCGTAGAGGACGCGGGCCAGCAGGTCGCGGCCCAGTTGATCGGTGCCGAACAGGTGGCCGTCGGTCAGCGGGGGAAGCCGTCGCGCGGCGAGGTTGGTGGCATCGGGGGAGGGTAGCGGGAGAACCCGCGCCAAGGCCACCGGCGCGACGACGAGCAGGACGGCGATGGTGCCCACCCAGATCTTGACCCGGCTGTCGCGCTGACGGCGGGTGGCGCCGGCGCGGGCGATGTCACGGGCGGTGACCGCCGAGGGGCGGGGCTGTGCCGGCGGGTCGATGACAGTGGTTGCGGGAGTAGTCATTTGCCGCGTGCCTTTCCGAGCCGGACGCGCGGGTCCAGCAGTGGGTAACAGAGGTCGACCAGCAGCTGGACCAGGATGGCCAGCACCGCCGTCACCAGGACGGTGGCCTGGATGAGGGGGTAGTCGCGGGTCTCCAGTGCGCGGACCACCAGCGAGCCGACGCCGGGCCACGCGAACACCACCTCGACGACCACGACACCGTTGAGCATCGAGGCGAAGCGGGTTCCCAACGCGGTGAGCACGGGGATGGCGGAGTTGCGCAACGAGTATCGCCAGATCAGCTCGGTTTCGGACACACCGCGCGAGCGGCCGACGGTGATGTAGGGAGACAAGAACGCGCCGACCATCTCGCGTCGCACCATTCGGGAGATGAGCGCGACTTGCAGGACGGCGATGGTCACGGTCGGCAGGATCAGGCTGGACCAGGTGGTGAATCCGGCCGGCGGGAGCACCGGGAACAGCACGGCGAACACCGTGATGAGCATGAGGCCGGTCCAGAAGTCCGGCATGGACTGCCCGGCGATGGTGACGGCGTTGGCGGCCAGTTCACGACGGCTGTCGGCGCGCCGGGCCATCCACACCCCGAGCGGAATGGCCACCAGGGTGGTCAGCAGGATCGCCGAGACCGCCAAGGTGATCGTGTAGGGCAGCCGGGACAGCACCACGTCGAAAGCCGGGGCCTGGAACGAATACGACGTGCCCAGATCCAGGTGCAGAAGACCCTGCAGGTACTTGAGGTACTGGACGAACACGGATTCGTCCAAGCCCATGTCGGTGCGAATCCGGGCCAGATCCTCCGAGCTGGCCAGCGGCCCGGCCAGCGAGTAGGCCGGGTCGCCGGGGGCCATGCGGATCAGCACGAAGACGGTGGTCAGTGTCAGGAAAACCGTCAGCAGGCTCTGGCCGAGCCGACGCAGGATGTAACGCGGCATCGGCCCCAGCAGTCGGCTGAGTGCACCTCGTGGTGCGGTGCCGGCCGTCGACGCCGGCATGGGTGCAAGAAGCTGGTCGGCCACGTCAGTCACCGACCTCGAGGAATACCTGTGCGGTCATCGTCGACCCTTCTGATCTGCGGCGGCGACCTGTGGTCGGAGCCAGAAAGCGACGGGGCTGTCGTCTAAATCACAATGACACCAATGCGCGTAATACGCAAGGTGTGGCACGCATATTGCGTGTTGTGCGCAGAAGGGCTAGGGTTCGGTGTGGCACCAGTCACAAGCGCGGGACCGCCGAGCGCGGCGCATCCCCGACTGCGGCACCCCTCAAACTCGGAGGTCGACGATGACCGAGTCGCTACTCGATCGACGCTTTTCCCGCAGGTCGATGCTGCGTTCCAGCATGCTGTTCGGCGCCGGACTGGCGCTGGCCCCGGCCATTGCGTCGTGTGCGACACCGACCGGCCGACCGGGACCCGATGCGGTAAGCCTGGGTCTGAACCGGGCGCTGAACACGTTGGACAACAAGCTGTTGCAGTACGACGCGGCGCTCACGGTTCAGCGCGCAGTGCGGCAGGCGCTCACCGAGATCGATTCGAACCTCAAACCTCAACTGGTGCTCGCCGACCAGTTCCGCCTGGTGGAGCCGACGCGCTGGTTTGTACACCTGCGGCCCGGCATCCGGTACTCCGACGGCAGTGCCGTGCAGGTGCAGGATGTGGCGACGGCGTTGTCGATGTACTCCCAGGTCGACGGGTCCTTTGTCGGGGGGTTTTTCCCCGAGTGGCCCACCGTCGAACCGATCGACCAGACCAGCTTCTTCCTCAACACCATTCGACCGGTGCCGGTACTCGACTACCTGATGTCGAACATCCTCATCACCCCCGCGGCGGCCAACAAACCCGAAGACCTCTCCGACGGAGTGGGTACGGGCCCCTACATCGTCACCGCATCCGACCGCGGGTCGGGCACATATTCGTTGGCGCGCAACGAAAACTATTGGAGCGCAGCCCCGCACGTGGAGTCGGTGCAGGTACGGTTCATGCCCGACGAGTCCAGCCGGGTGGTGGCCCTGCGCAGCGGTGAACTCGATGTCATCGATTCGATCACCCCGGATTCCACCGATCAGATCGAGGGCCTGGCCGGGGTGGCCGTCCAGCACGCCGACGGGGTGCGTCTCAACCAGCTGTTCTACAACTTCCGCAAGCCTCCGGGCCATCCGCTGGCCGACGCCCGGGTGCGCCGCGCCCTGACGTACGCCATCGACGGGCAGTCCCTGGTCGACAACGTGATGCAGGGCTCGGCCACCGCGTCGCGTGGCGTCATCCCGCTGAGTCTGGCCGGCGCCATCGAAACCGGCACCTACACCTACGATCCCGACCGCACCAAGGCCGAGCTGAGGTCCCTGGGCATCAACGATCTGCGCGTCAAGATCATCTGGGAGAGCGGCGAATTCGCCGCGGACACCGACATCATGGAGTCGGTGCTGCAGATGCTCTCGGCCGCCGGTGTCGGCGCCACGCTGCAGCAGTTCGAGCCCGGCGGCGACATCGCGCAGTGGCGTCAGGGCAAAGCCGGCGACTGGGACATCCTGGGCAACGGATATCCGAGCCCCACCGGTCTGGCTCTGACCATCATGCAGGGCATGTACGCCGGAACACCTGAGAAAGAAGAAACCCGCGACACCTATCACGGGTACCAATTCCCCGAGATCACCGCCATCATCACCCAGGCCTCGGAAGAGGTGGAGCCCGCCCGCCGTGATGCACTGCTGGCCGATGCCCAGCGCCGCATCTGGGACACCTGCCCCATGCTGTGGTCCTTCGTCCCCAAGGCGGTGCTCGGACGGCGCACCCGTATCGACGGAATCAACCTGCGGCCCAACAACTCCTACGATCTGGCCGCAGTGACCCTGAACGGAAACTCATGACCACCACCGCCGATACCGCCACCCTCCACGCCGACGGCGTGCTGCGGCCCCACCATCAGCACGGCCGCCGGGAGACGTTGCTACCGCCGCCGCACATCCAGAACCACGCCGCCAACCTCACAGTGCTTCCCGACGGCGCCCTGGCCTGTGTGTGGTTCTCCGGCACCCAGGAGGGTGTCGCCGACATCAGCGTGTGGTTCTCCCGGCTGGACGCAGGAGCGGACACCTGGACCGCACCCGTGCAGCTGTCCCACGACGACACCCGCTCCGAACAGAACCCCGTGTTGTACGTCCATGGTGACAACGAGGTGTGGTTGTTGTGGACCTCGCAGCACGCCGGCAATCAGGACACCGCACGGGTACAGCGGCGTATCTCCTCTGACGGCGGGCGCACGTGGGGCGACGTGCACACGCTGATTCCCGCCACCGACGCCGCCGGGGTGTTCATCCGTCAGCCACCGGTCGCACTGCCCGGTGGCCGTCTGCTGCTGCCGATCTTCTACTGCGTCCGAATTCCTGGCGAGAAGTGGGCAGGCAACCGTGATTACAGCGCGGTGATGATCTCCGATGACGGTGGCCACACGTGGAGTGAAGTCGAGGTGCCCGACAGCATCGGCTGCGTGCACATGAACATCGGGCGGCTCTCCGACGGCACCCTGGTCGCGTTGTTCCGCAGCCGCTGGGCCGACTCGATCTACCGCAGCGTCTCCACCGATGACGGGCAGAGCTGGTCGGTGCCGCAGCCCACCGAGCTGCCCAACAACAACTCCTCCATCCAGTTCGTGGTGCTCCCGGATGATCGACTGGCCCTGGTGTTCAACGAATCCAGTGCCGCCGACGCCACCGCGCGGCGGGTATCGCTCTACGACGAGATCGACGACGACGGGATCGCCGACAACCCCGCGCCGGCCCCCGCCCCGGTGGCGACCAGCACCGCCGAACGCACCGCATTCTGGGGAGCGCCACGGGCGCCGATGACACTGGCGGTCTCCGCTGACGGCGGCCTGACCTGGCCGGTGCGACGAAACATCGAAGAAGGTGACGGGTACTGCCTGTCCAACAACTCCCGCGACGCCCTGAACCGGGAGTTGTCCTACCCCTCCATCTGCACCGACGGCGGCACCCTGCACGTCGCGTTCACCCGGTACCGCCAGGCCATCGAACACGTTGCTCTCGAGAGTGACTGGGTGAGTGCAGCCACATGACGGCCCAGCGCGCGATCGTCACCGGCGCCAGCTCCGGAATCGGGGCGGCGATCGTGACGCGGCTGCTCGCCGGTGGCTGGGAGGTCACCGGCCTGAGTCGACGCCGGCCGGACATCGAGGACACCCGATTCACCTGGCTGCGCGCCGACATGACGGATTTCGAGGCACTGGAAACCGAACTGCGCCAGCTGGACTCGGTGGATGCACTGGTTCATGCGGCCGGTCTGCAATTCAGCGCACCGCTGGGCCACCTCGACACCGCACACAGCGCCCAGATGTGGCGGGTGCACGTGGGAGCCGCTGAGGTGCTGGCCAACACGCTGGCGCCGAAGATCCGCGATGGCGGGCGCATCATTCTGCTCGGCAGCCGAACCATGACCGGCAGCGCAGGCAAGAGTCAGTACGCCGCCACCAAATCCGCCCTGGCCGGGATGGCCCGGTCCTGGGCTGCCGAACTGGTTCAGCGTGGGGTGACGGTCAACGTGGTGGCTCCCGGACCTACGGACACCCCGATGCTGATGGATCCCAACCGGACTCACACCCCACCCAAGACACCGCCGATGGGCCGTCTGATCGACGCCGATGAAGTGGCCGGACTCGTGGGGTTTCTGATGAGCCCCGACGCCCGCAGCATCACCGGCCAGGTCATCACCCAGTGCGCGGGGATGTCGCTGTGAGGACGGCACTGTGAGGACGGTACTGTGAGCCTCGACCTCTCCATCTTCGCCGACGACCTCTCCGGTGCCGCCGAGACGGCGGCGGCGTTCCTGGACCGGGATGTCGACCTGGTACTGGAACTCGATGCCGGACAATCGCTTCGGCGCGGTGTCACCGTGACCGACCTCAACAGCCGGACCATGCCGGTGGCGGACGCCGATGGTGTGCTGCGCACCGCATTGAGTGCCGTCAGCCCCGGGCGGATGGTGATGCACAAGATCGATTCGCTGCTGCGCGGCCACGTCGGCGCCGCCGTCGACACCCTCGCCGAACGAGGTCCGGTGATCGTGGCCGCCGGCCTGCCCGCCCTGGGACGGCAGATCCGCGGCGGTGTGCTGTACGTCGGTGACGTTGCGCTGCACCACACCGACCTCTGGCACCTGGAACCGCAACCAGCCCCACCCACCGTGGCCGACCTCATCAGCCATCCGGCTGCGGTGTGCGCCTCGCCGCGTGACGCGGCAACCGCTGTGGCGGCGGGCGAGGTGGCGATCTGCGATATCGCCGACGATTCCGATCTGGACCTCGTGGTGGCTGTCGCACAATCCATCCCGGGGGTTCAGCTGGTCGGTGCCTCGGCCTTGGCCGCTGCGCTTGCCCGCACGCAACCGGTGGTCGCCGCGGCGCGCAGCGCCCCCGCGGGCTCTGCCACGGTGTTGACCGTGGTGGGTACCGCCGCACCGAATGCGCCTTCGCAAGTCGAGGCACTCATCGCCGGCGGCGCCGCCCACGTCGCTGTCGATGCCGACCGGCTGCTGGCCGGCACGGCGGACATCACCGCTGTGACAAACGCGTTGAGGGCACATCGCAATGTCGTCCTGACGATCAGCGGGTCAGTTACGGCGCTGCATCAGCGCGCGCTGTCCACGGCGATGGGCGGCTTCATCGCCGAGGTGGACCGCCACTCGAGGCAACGGCCTGATCTGGTGCTCACCGGTGGGGAAACCGCTCGGGCCGTCATCGACGCCCTGGCCGTCAGCGCCTTGCGCCTCGCCGGCGTCGTCCACCACGGCGCCGTCGTCAGTATCGCCCCGGATGGACGGCGCATCGTCACCCGTCCGGGCAGCTTCGGTGACCGCGCCAGCCTCGCCGAGATCACCGCACACCTGGCACCGACGCCAGGGCCCGAATCAGACACCACACCTCAGGAGAGTTCCGCCATGACACCCCAACCCGGCCCCGAAGCGCGGCCCATCGTCGCCATCACCATGGGTGACGGCGCCGGAATCGGCCCCGAAGTCATCGTCCCCGCACTGCTCGACGACGCCACTCTGAACCGGTGCATCCCCGTCGTCATCGGCGATGCCAAGCGGCTGGCGCAGGCCGCCGAGATCCTGGGCATCCGCTGCGACATCGTGACCGTCGACTCCGTCGCCGACGCGCATCCCGCACCCGGCCGGATCAACGTCATCGATCTCGACCTGCTGCCCGCGGATCTGCCGTGGGGCGAGCTGTCCGCGGTCGCCGGGCATGCCGCCTACGAGTACATCCGCGTCGCCGCCGAACTCGCCGTCCGCGGTGAGGTCCAGGCGATCTGCACCGCACCCCTGAACAAGGAAGCGCTGCACGCCGCGGGCCACATCTATCCCGGCCACACCGAACTGCTCGCCGACCTGACCGGCACCGAAGAGGTATCGATGATGCTGTCGACGCCTAAACTCAAGGTCATCCACGTGACCACACACATCGGTTTGATCGACGCGGTGGCCAAGATCGAGCCGGGGCTGGTGGAACGCACCGTGCGCCGCGGTCACGAGGCCCTGGTGCGAGCGGGTAACCCCCATCCCAAGATCGGCTTGTGCGGCATCAACCCGCATGCCGGCGAGGGCGGATTGTTCGGCTACGGAGAAGAGGACGCCAAGATCGTTCCCGCGGTACAGGCGTTGGTGGCCGACGGCATCGACGCGCACGGCCCGTTGCCCGCCGACACGGCCTTCTTCCTGGCGGGCCGGGGCGACTACGACCTGATCGTGGCGATGTACCACGATCAGGGACACGGTCCGGTCAAGGTGCTCGGGATCGAAGCCGGCGTCAACATCACCGTCGGACTTCCGGTGATCCGCACCTCGGTGGATCACGGCACAGCCTTCGATATCGCCGGTAAAGGGATAGCCGAAGCAGGTAGCATGATCGAGGCGCTTCGTCAGGCGACCGAACTGGCAACCAGCACAACTGTTCTCAAATAGGAGAGGTTGATGCCCCCACGGGGTTCCAAAGCGCGGCGCGCCGAGATCGTCAGACTGGCGCGTTCCACCGGACTGGCCAGCGTCGAGGAACTCTCCACTCAGTTCGGGGTCACGGCATCCACCATTCGGCGGGATCTGAGTCTGCTCACCGATCAGGGACTGATCGCGCGCACTTACGGCGGCGCCATCGCCTTGAAGCGTCACCCGGAATCATCGTTGCGCCAACGCGCGCAGCAGGGCTTCGACGCCAAGCACGCGATTGCGCGGTGGGCCGCCCGGCAGGTGCAGCCGGGAGAGACCATCCTGCTGGATGCCGGAACCACCGTCGGAGCCATGGGGGAGTACCTCGGTCGGGTTCGTGACCTGACGGTGTTCACCGCGGGACTGACCGCGCTGGAAGCGCTGGCCGACGCCAACGCCGTCCGGGTGGAGTGCATCGGCGGCACACTGCGGCATCTCAGTCAGGGGTTCGTGGGGCCACTGGCCGAGGCCACACTCGAGCGGCTGACGTTCGACCGCGCGTTCCTGGGGGCCGATGCCGTCACCGCCGAGTTCGGGATCTGCGAGGCAGAACTGGAGCAGACGCGGCTCAAAGAACTGATGATGCAACGGGCGTCGGAGCTCTACATACTGGCGCACGCAGACAAACTGGGCCGCAGGCCGTTTCACGCCTGGGCGCCCATTCCGGCCGGCACCACGCTGGTCACCGACAGCGCGGCCACCGACGAGCAGATCAAGGCCTTCGAGAAGGCGGACGTCACTGTCGTTCGAGTCAGCGAGCTCTCGGAGACTTCCGACCTCAGCGCGGGGTGAGCGCGCCGGCGCGATGACCGCAGCACCGGAGGGTACCGGGGCTCGAAGGGCAGCCGCGTCAACATCATTCGCCCGGATGAGTTGGCGCTTTTTGCATACATGCCGAAGAGATGAGCTCGGCCTCTGTTGCAATCCGGCAAGTGCTGGCAGGCTGAAGGTGCACGACCGCGGTCACTTCGGAGGCTGCCATGGACGCCGTCGACCACAACGTCAGGAACGTGTGGTTGTCGCGGGCCTTGGGACACAACCCACTGGTGCGTTGCAGCGATCGAGTGGAAGCAGCCCTGGCCGCCGTAGTGGCTGCCGTGCTGCTGTTCTTGATCCCGGTGGCGTGCGCGGTGGGCACCGAGGTGCACGAGACCAAGGCCCGCGCCCTCACCGAGTACATGGCGACCCACCGTCAGGTCAGCGCCCAGGTGATCGCCGAGAGTGTGGGGCCGGCGGATCTCTACACACCGGGCGCGGTCACCCGGGTGCAGTGGACCGACGGAGGGCGTATCCGCACCGATGCCATGTTCTCGCGGGAGTGGCACGAAGTCGGTGACGCGCTGGGCATCTGGGTGGATCAGCGCGGCGAGCGGACACCGCCGCCACCTGAGTCTGCGGTTCCCGCCGCGGTGACCGCGGCGATGTCGGTCTGGGTGGGCGCGGCGGCGGTGGCCGCGACCCTGCTCGGGGTGTTGCGTGTGTGGCTGGACCGACGGCGGTACGCGGTCTGGGAGCAGGAATACCAATTACTGGTCGGGTGACCCGGGGCGGGTCACATAGTGGTGCGCTGTCTCGTCAATACGGGTGTGGGCCGCCGCGGCCCGGCTGACTGATTGGAGAACACCATGGCCACCCGCACGTTGCTGAGCACCGCGATCCCCGAGGCGTACAAGACGATGTTGGCCCTCGACGAGCAGGTGACGCAGGCAGCCGAGGCCGTGGGAATCCCCAAACTCACGCTGGACTTGCTGAGGATCCGGGCCTCGCAGATCAACGGTTGCGCGTTCTGTTTACGGATGCACACCCGCGACGCCCTGGCCGGCGGGGAGACCGCGGATCGGCTGGCGGTGCTGTCGGCGTGGCGGGAGACGCAGTACTTCTCGGATGCCGAGCGGGCGGCGCTGGCGATCGCCGAGGAGGTCACCCTGATCGCCGACCGCACCGCCGTGGACACCGACGCGGTGACCTCCGAGCAGGCCGCGGCGCTGCGGTGGGCCGCCGTCGTCATCAACGCGTTCAACCGGGTGGCGATCAGCAGCCACTACGTCGTCAAGCCGTGAGCCGTGCAGGCCGTCACACGATGCTTGCCCCGCCGTCGACGTGCAGGGTGGCGCCGGTGATGAAGCTCGCCCGCGGTGATGCGAGAAACAGGACGGCCTCGGCGATTTCGGCGGGTTCGGCGGCGCGTCCCAGCGGAACGGACGTGTCGGCGGGCCCGCTCACGACCCTGTTGACCCTGATGCCGTAGGAACCGAATTCCGCGGCCCAGGTGCGGGTCAGCGCGGCGCCGGCATCGGTCTCCCCCGACGAGACGTGGACGATCGACCCCCCACTGTGGCGGATCATGCACGGCGCGACGGCGGCCACCAGGAAGTACAGACCGGCCAACGTATCGAGGTCCGCCAGGGCGGCGTTGTTGACCAAGATGTCGACGGGCATCTGTCTGGCGAGGTGGTCGACGGATTCCAGGTCGGCCAGGTTTGCGGTGATGAAGCTGGCGCCGGGACCGAGCGCGTTGACGGCCACCCGTCCGGCGTCAGCGTCCCGGCCGCTGACGATGACGTGGGCACCGGCGCGCCGCAGTAACCGTGCGATGGAAACCCCCGGTTCGGAGGTGCCCTCGGTGACCAGGGCCGTGCTCCCCGACAGTTCCGGAGCGCTCATCACCGGCCCTCCCTCCGCTGCACTGCGACCACACTGGCAGTCGCGCCAGGCGGCAGGGACCACGGAAAACCCGTAGTCCCCGGGTAGCCCTGCATCCGCCGGGCCGACGTGACAGGATTTGCCGGTACCGCGGCCAGGGACGATGGCCGCATCCGGCGTTCCAGACAGGTGGGCAGCTCGATCGTGACGGCGATCCACGACCGAAGCAACGCGGTGTTGCCCGGCCGCGGCGTCGAATGCCAGACGCTTCGGGAGATGGTGGACGCTCTCCGATCCGGCCGGAGCGAGGTGCTGGTGCTGCTCGGGGAGGCCGGCATCGGCAAGACGGCGCTGCTGACATATCTGCGGGAATTTGCGGGGGACTGCGCTGTGCTGAGCGCGGTCGGCGTGGAATCCGACATGGAGTTGGCGTTCGCCGGGTTGCAGCAGCTGTGCGCGCCGGTGATGGATCTCCGATCGGGCCTACCGCAACCGCAGCGCGAGGCGTTGGAGCGGGCCTTCGGGCTCCGCGATACCGGAACCGCGCCGAACCGGTTCCTGGTGGGGTTGGCGGTGCTCGGACTGCTCGCCGCTGCCGCTGCCGAACGGCCGGTGCTGTGCGTGGTGGACGATGTGCAGTGGCTGGATCAGGTGTCGGCGCAGACGCTGTTCTTCGTGGCGCGCCGTCTGCAGGCCGAGTCGGTCGGGTTGGCGTTCGCGTTGCGCACACCGATCGAGGGCACCGCGGGCTTGCCGACCCTGGCTGTGGGTGGCCTCGACGACGGTTACGCGCGCAAGTTGTTGGAATCAGCGTTCCCGGGGTTGTTGGACGCGGCGGTACTCGACCGGATCGTGGCCGAAGCACGGGGAAACCCGTTGGCGCTGTTGGAGACTCCGAAGGACAGCACGTCCATCCACACCGAGACCGTCAGCGCCGGCATCGAGGAGCATTACCGCGCCCTGATCGCCGACCTGCCCGACGACACCCGGATGCTCCTGCTCGTCGCTGCGGCCGAGCCCGTCGGGGACCCCGCCCTGCTGTCGCGTGCGTTGGCGCATCTGGATCTCAAACCCGCGGCGATGACGCCCGCGCATGACCTCGGTTTGATCGCCGTCGACACCCGCGTGCAGTTCCATCACCCGGTGGCGCGTTCGGTGGCCTACCGCTCGGCCACCGCCGAGCAGCGGCGGCTTGCGCACGCCGCGCTGGCGGCGGTGACCGACCCCGCTGTCGACCCGGACCGGCGGGCCTGGCATCGCGCCCTGGCCGCGGATTCCCTCGACGAGCAGGTGGCAGGAGACCTGGAAAACTCCGCCGGGCGGGCGCTGCAGCGGGGCGGAACCGCCTCGGCCGCAGCATTTCTGACACGTGCGGTGGAGTTGACTCCCGACCCGTCGATCCGTACCGGCCGCGCACTGGCCGCTGCCGAGGCGCACCGCGAGATCGCGTCCTTCGACAGCGCCCGTCGCCTTCTGGCCACCGCGGACCTGGGGCCGCTGACCGATCTGCAACGGGCCCGCTCCGCGCAGCTGCGGACTCGGCTGGCGTTCGCCTCAGCGCGCGCCGGCGGTGATGCCGACGCGCTCGTCGTCGCCGTCTCCGAGTTCACCGCGGTGGCAAAGCAACTGGAGGCCCTCGACAGCACGCTGGCCACCGAGGCCTACCTGGAGGCGCTGAGCGCGGCGATGTACGTCGGGCGCATCGGCGAGCGCCTGGCCACCGATGTTGCCGTGACCGCTCGGTCCGCGCTGGCGACGATGCAGCCGAAGACCCCGCTGGACCTGGTGACCCATGCGCTGGCCGCGCGGTTGGCGGTGGGTGCTGTGGAGGCGATGCCCGCCATGCGCCGCGCCCTGGACGCACTCAAGGAAGCCACGGTCGACGGGTCGGGGTGGTTCTGGCGGGCGTTCCCCCTGGTCCACGACTGCTTGATCCACGAGACATGGGATGACGGCTGGCATGACATCGCGGCGCATGCGGTGCGGCTGGCCACCGACAGCGGCGCCCTGGCGCTGCTGCCGTCGGCGCTGTTGTCGCGGGCCGGCGCCTCCGTCGAGCGCGGTGAACTGGCAACGGCGAGTGCCCTTGTCGCCGAAGCCAACGATCTGTCGATCGCCATCGACTACGCGCCGTTGAAGTACCACCGCATCGTCGTGGCGGCCTGGCGCGGCGACGAACCCGAGGTCACCCGATTGGCGACGGCTGCCCTGGCCTCCGGCCGGGCCCGTGGTGAGGGGCGGGTGATCGGGCTGGCGCATTACGCCACCGCGGTGCTCAACGTCGGGTTGGGCCGCTACGGCGACGCGCTGGCGGCCGCGCGCAGCGCCGCCGAGTACGACGATCTCGGGTTCTACCCGGAGGTGTTGTCCGAGATGGTGGAGGCGGGCGTGCGCGGCGAGCACACCGCCCTTGCCGCGCAGGCCTTCGACCGGCTGCGGGACCGTACGCTGGCGTCCGGCACACCACGTGCGCTCGGCTCGTTGGCCCGGTCACAGGCGCTGCTCAGCAGCGGTGACGAAGCTGAAGCCCGGTACCGGGAGGCGATCGGGCACTTCGACCGAACCGGGCTGCGGATCCAGGTCGCTCGCAGCCACCTGCTCTACGGGGAATGGTTGCGCCGCAACGGTCCTGCCACCGTCGCACGTGAGCCGTTGCGGATAGCCCACCACGAGTTCGTCCAAATGGGTTCGGTGGCGTTCGCCGAACGGGCGCGCCGCGAACTGCAGGCCGCCGGCCAGAAGACCCGTAAGCAGCCGACCAGAGCCGGTGACCAGCTGAGCCCGCAGGAACGTCAGATCGCCGAACTGGCGGGCCAGGGTCTGACCAACCAGGAGATCGGCGGCCAGCTGTTCATCAGTGCGCACACCGTGGAGTGGCATCTGCGGAAGGTGTTCACGAAGTTGGGGATTCGGTCGCGGCGGCAGCTGCGGCAGAAGTTCCCCTAACTGCCCGGGGCAGGCGCTTCGAGCGGCAGGCACACGATGAACCGGGTGTCGCCCGGTGTGGACTGCACCGAGATGTGGCCGCGGTGCCGGTCGACGACGATGCGCCACGCCAGGTCCAGACCCAGCCCGGGGCCCTCACCCACCGGCTTCGTGGTAAAGAACGGGTTGAAGATGCGACCGATGAGGTCGTCGGGAATGCCGGGTCCGTCGTCGCAGATTTCCACCCGGATCATCGAGTCGCCTTCACGTCTGGTGCGCACCGTCAGTGTGCCGTGACCGTTCATCGCGTAGAGAGCGTTGTCGATCAAGTTGGTCCACACCTGGTTGAGATCGGCCGGGTAGCAATGTAGTTCGGGCAGCGACTGGTCGAGGTCCTTGACCAGTGTGACGGGTTTGCCGACCATGGCGACCCTGTCACCGAACATCAGCACGGTGCTGCGCAGCATCTCGTGGATGTCGATGCACTGGTAGGGTCCGCGGTCCATCTGGGAGTAGGGCTTGGCGCCGTTGACCAGTGCCGCGATGCGGTTGCCGGCCTCGGCGATCTCCCGGATCCGCAGGTCGATGTCGATGAGCTGTTTGAGCCAGTTCACGGCACACTCCAGCGACGCCCGTCCGACGGCCGCCGCGACGCAGTTCAGCCAGCCGATATCCAGACCCGCCTCCACCAATGTCGAGGCGTAGCGCCAACTGTCGTTGATGCCGTGTTCGGTGAACCACTGCTCGATCGCGTCCTCGCGATCTGCGGCCTCCAGCGGCGACAGTGCTGATGCCGGCATGGCTACGGCAATCTCGGCCTGAAGGCCCAGCAAGGTCGGCAGGGCGTCCGGAGTGGCAGTGGCGAGCACACCGAGATCGCGATGCGACTCGGCCAAACTGTCGCGGAGGTCGGCGACCGCGCGCACGGTGGCCGCGGCAGGGTTGTTGAGCTGATGGGTGAGCCCGGCGGTGATGGTGGCCAGCGCGTGCTGCTTCTCCTGTAGGCCCAGGAGCTGACGCTGGCGCAGCCCGCCGATCGCGGTGCTTTCGAGCAGATGCACTGCGACGGGCCACACCGTCTGCATGAACCGCGTGAAGAAGTCGGCTTCCACTACGAACAACCGCGATGGGCGCGTCACCCGCACCGTGACGTCGTAGACGGAGCCCCAGCCCGAGATCGCGCCGAAGTAGAAACCTCGTTCCGATGTTCGGTGCAGTTCCACGTCGTGGTCCCCGGAGCGCTTGGTCATCACCACATCGCCACCGTCGAGCAACACGTAAAAGGACTGTGCCGGCTCACCTTCCCGGCACACCGGTCCTGCCGGCATGGTGGTGATGGTGCCGTTC